>OZ245847.1:0-2237500 GCA_965228915.1 Rhodospirillales bacterium
ATTGACCTTCTCGCGGACGACGGAACCGATATGATGAGCTGGACACTGGCCGGGAGCGCATTGGGCGGAATCGGCCTGTTTCTTCTGGGTATTCATCTGATGACGGCAGGCCTTAAGGTCGCCGCCGGCGACGCACTCCGCGACGTGCTGGGACACTGGACCAACTCCCGTGCACGCGGCCTGCTGTCCGGCATCCTGATCACCGGACTGGTTCAGTCTTCGAGTGCCGTCACAGTCGCGGCGATCGGTTTCGTCAACGCCGGGCTGCTGACATTGCCCCAAGCCATGTGGGTCGTATTCGGCAGCAATGTCGGCACCACGCTCACCGGGTGGCTGGTCGCCCTGATCGGCATCAACTTCAAGATCGAGGCGTTCGCACTGCCGCTGCTTGGTATCGGCATGGTCTTGTTTCTCACCGGCTCAGAGACACGGCGTGGGGCGCTGGGTGAAGCGTTGACCGGATTCGGCGCATTTTTCCTCGGTATCGCAACGTTGAAGCTGACGTTCGAAGGGATTGCCACGGCAATCGACGTCACGTCCCTGCAATCGCAGGGCATGCTGAACACAGCCGCTTTTGTCGGCGCAGGCGTCGTGTTGACGACATTGATGCAATCCTCAAGCGCGGTGATCGCCATTGCCATCACCGCGGCGGTGGGCGGACTTCTGAACATCGAATCCGGCGCGGCACTGGTCATCGGCGCCAACATCGGCACCACGAGCACCGCGCTTGTCACCGTATTCGGCGCAACGGCGGCCGCCAAACGGGTCGCGCTGTCACACGTGCTGTTCAATATTCTCACCGGATTGTCGGCGTTGGCACTGCTCCCGGTCATGCTGTTCATCGTGGAGTTCGTCGAAGCGAAAATAACCGGATCACGAGCGCCGGCGACGACGCTGGCGCTATTCCATACAGCGTTCAATATCCTGGGCGTTCTTTTGATCTGGCCGCTCAGCAGGCGGCTTGAAACATGGCTCGTCTCTCATCTGACCACGCGCGAGGAAGCCGAGGCAAAACCTCAGTATCTCGACGAATTCAGCGTCGCCGTCCCATCGATCGCCTTGAACGCGATCGTTTTGGAAACGAAGCGGATCGCCAACGTCGCTTTTGGAATTGCCAAATCGTCACTCGTCGAACGTGAAGTGTCCGTCAGCCGGTTGAAGCACCGACTTGAAGTCGCCGACGCGCTCAGCAACGCCGTATACGCATACATCAGCCGTCTGAATGCAGGACGCAATACCGAAGACATTTCTATATCGCTCTCCAACATTGTCCGTGCGATCTGGCATTATCTTGAGATCGCCCGCAACGGCCTCGACCTCGCATCCAGACGGCACCGCCTCGACCACCTGCCGCCGGATTACGTGCGACAGTTCCATGCTGCGGCTGGCGTACTGGCCTCGGAAATCAGCGCAGCCGGGGTCAGGGCCGGTCCACCGCCCCAAGGTCGGGCGCCGGGCCACTCGGATTTCGAAGCCGCGTACCAGAACGTCAAGACAGAGACGCTTCGTGCCGCAAGCGCCGGCGAGCTCACCGTGGCGCAAACCGGACTTGCACTAGATGCGCTCAACGACATGCGCAGCATCGCGAATCATCTGGAGAAAGTTGCGAGACGGCTGGAGAACGTGGACGTCTCCTGATCCGGCTTGGTTCTCAACCGGGAACGTTCTCGCCAGCAAACCGCATATGGCCTTCCTTGGCCCACAAACGGCAGCCCTCGGGGCCGGCCACGGCCTCGAACCGCGCCCCCTCCGGCAGCCTGAGCCAGGACCACGGACCGAAATCCTCGCCCGCCTCGCGGAAACCACCAGAAAGGACAAACACCTCGAAACCGCCAACAGGTACGAGCGAGACCTCTTCGCCCGGCAACATCGTCCGTACACGGACAATTTCACGCGTGTCGGCAAACAACTCAGCCGCGGCGCCGCCGGCTTCCGCCGCCGCGAGAAGATCTTTCCGTACATTTTGGCGATCGGCGGGATCAAACTGCCACAGCTTGACGAATATGGTACAGCCCGGCGCGGATGCCGGCGTATGGCGGGAACTCGGCGGATTACGCACGTAAGTACCAGCCGGATGATCGCCCTCTTCGTCCTGAAACACACCGGAAAGCACGATATATTCCTCACCACCGCCGTGCACATGCGCCGGAAACATACTGCCCGGTGCATAGCGGACGATCGAGGTCGCACGGGCAACCTCGTCACCAATGCGGTCGAGCATCTTGCGCTCGACACCAGCGCTCGGCGACGGCACCCAGTCCATTTGTGCGGCGTGCATCGAGACACGCTTCGAAAAATCGGCGTTGAGTTTCATGTCCGCGGCTCCGTCTTTCTTCGCATCATACCCCACCCGCAGGCGTTTCAGAGACCAGGTCGAAATGAAATACCTTGGCGATGATACGCCATGTGTTGCCGTCGAGGATGAAAGTCAGAAGGTCGGTGAAATACCGTTCACCCACCGCACAGTGAGCACGGACAACTGCCGTCTTCGGCCCAGCGAAGGCAATCGAAACAATGCTGTCACGGCGCGGTTCGCCCCGGCTCGCCGGTGACGGGCGCTTGGCGACAATCGGCAGGTATTCGTTCATCGACAGATTGATCAGTTTGGCTTCGCTCGCACAAATATAACGCGCGTCGGGATGCAGCACGTCGGCAAGCCGGTCAGTGTCGCCGAAATAAAGACCATCGAAATAAACCTGCATGCGGCGTTCGATATCATGGTAGTCGGTCATGAGTTTCTCCTTGGCGTGCCCCGGCGCCGGCAAGGGGAACCGGCGCCGGGCTGCTGCTACCATGGGGGTGCTGGTCAGGCAGCTTCGCGGGATAGCGTCGCTTGCACATTCGGGCGTTGGCGAACACGGTCCGCATAGGCAACGACGTGCGGCCAGGGGGACAGGTCGAGTTCGATGATCGCAGCCCAGGAAACCACGACGAAGGCATACGCATCGGCAACCGTAAAGACATCGCCGGTCAGGAAGGCACGGCCGTCGGCAAGCCGCGCATCGAGCGCGTCGAAACGCTTTTTCAGCTTGTCGAGTGCCTGATCCTTGAGTGTGCCTTCGGGCTTAACCGGGGCGAAAAACGGGCCAAATGACTTGTGCAGTTCGGAAGCGACAAAGTTCAGGTCCGCCTGCAGCCGGACACGTTCCAGCGTCCCCGCAGCAGGGGCGAGGCCGCTGTCGGGATGCAGGTCGGCCAGATATTGCAGGATTGCAGGCGCCTCCAGCAGCAGTGTGCCATCGTCGAGTTCAAGGGCGGGGACATAACCTAACGGGTTAACCTCGAGGAAATTGCCGCCGCTGGCGGTCTTCTTGCTGGCACCGTCGACTCGCTCGAGCTCAAAATCGGCGCCGATCTCGTTGAGAGCGATGTGCACGGCCTGCGAACAGACACCGGGCATGTAATAGAGTTTCATTTGTTTTCTCCGTGGAGTGTTGAAGTTGTCATCCGCCGGCAGAATTGATTTTCGAATTACCAAAGTAAAGTTGATTTCTAAAAGTAACCTCTTTATGTAGTTACCATCGGGTAACCAGGTTACCGCGAAGACAACCGTCGAACTGACGAGGAGCCGTGGATGGTATTGCAGGTGCGGAAGAACAAGAGCCCGGCGCCGCCGGCGTGCTGCCCCTTACTGGAGTGCATGAAACTGATCGGCGGTGCATGGACGCCTAACATTATCTGGCACCTGCGCGCCGGGCCGCGTCGCTTCAGTGAACTGAGAAAGGATATCCCGCAGGTTTCGCCGAAGGTTCTGACGACGCGACTCCGGGACATGGAGGAATGCGGCATCCTGGAACGGCGCGTCCTGCCGACGTCGCCGCCCTCGGTCGAGTACAACCTGAACAAACTGGGTCAGCGACTGATCCCGGCTATTGATGCAATTGCCGAAGTCGGACTGGAGCTGACGCATCGAAACGGGGGAAAAAGCAGGACCGAAGAGACGGAACCGCGCCCGCGCCATTTGAAACGCCGGGCCCCGTAACCCCGCGATCAGCGGAGCCTCGTAACAAACCCTTCATCTACAGGCGTCGCCGCGATGAGACAACGTTTAAGCGGCCGCGTTCTGCTCGCCGGGCAGAATAACACGCACCGTCGTTCCTTTTCCGACGACGCTCGAAATTCGGAGCGCCCCGCCGTGGGCTTCCACAAGCGCCTTGGCGATGGCAAGCCCGAGCCCGGTCCCCATCTTGGCGATATGCGGATTTGCCTGAAGCTGCGCAAACGGTTCCGTAATCTTCTTGAGATCCTCGGGTTTGATGCCGTCACCGGTATCGGCGACCTCCAGCACATGGACGCCATTGGTATGGGTCGCCTTGAGGGTCACATGCCCGCCGCCCGGCGTGAACTTCACTGCGTTGAACAACAGGTTTAGGATCACCTGCTTGATCGCACGCTCGTCGACAAAGAGCGGCGGCACACTGTCGGCGACGCGGGTCTCGAAATAGATCTGGCTACAGTCGATGGCGTTCTTGGCGATTTTCAACGCGTCATCGAACGCGTCTCGCGGCGGAATTTTTTTCTTCACGAGCGTGTTTCGTCCGGCTTCGATCTTGGATAGATCGAGGATGTCATTGACGAGGCTCAGCAGGTGCCTGCCGCTCGACATGATATCGTTGGCGTAGTCCTTGTACTTCGCCGACCCGATCGGCCCGAAATACTGGTTCGAAATGACTTCCGAGAATCCCATGATCGCATTCAGCGGCGTGCGCAATTCATGGCTCATGGACGCCAGAAAATCCGACTTTGCATTGTTGGCGGTATCCGCATCCAGCTTTGCGTTATAAAGGTTCTGCAAAACCCGGTTGTACTGTGCGGCGATGTCACCGGTTTCGGAATTCGGCTCGACCGGGATCGGCTTTGAGTAATCACCCGTAACGCGTTGGAACTCCATCGCCCGCAGCAGGTCGAGCTGCTCGGTCGACTGATCGTGCTCGCTGATGTTCAGGCCGATACGCTCGGCGTTGAGCCTGACGCGCAGCGGATATACCCGATCGACCAGTTTGATCAATACGAAACCGAGCCCGAACGCCCATACCATCGCCACCAGGACGCCGGTCCCCTGCACCAAAAACTGATCAAAACGATCGAGGCTTGTGCCGAGCACTTCGGGTCGCCCGAAAAATGCCACCGAGAGTGTCCCCCAGATCCCTGCGACCGCATGAACCGGAAAGGCCGACAACACATCATCGATGCGAAGCCGCTCCAACGCATATGTGCCGGCCATGCAGAGAATACCGCCGACCAATCCGATAATGACCGCCGACCACGGCACGACCGCGTGCGCTGGCGCGGTAATCGCAACCAACCCCGCGAGCGCGCCGTTGAGCATGCTCGGCACATCAGAACGACCGAACACCAGCGGCGCGATGATGATCGACGCCAGGCCACCGAATGCGCCCGCAATCAGGGTATTGAAAACGATCAACGGCACCGCGTCGTTGGCCGCCAGCGTGCTGCCGCCATTGAACCCGATCCAACCAACCCAGATCGTGAAGACACCAAGCGCCGAAAGCGGCAGGCTGTGAGAGCGGAAATTACCGCCGGTGCCGTCGAAACGCCCTTCCCGGGGACCGATAATGACGACTGCCGCGAGACCGACCCAACCGGCCACCGAGTGCACGACCGTGGAGCCCGCGAAGTCTACGAAACCGCGCTCCGCAAGCCAGCCGGGGCGTCCGCCATCGGCGCCACCCCATGCCCAATGGCCGAATACCGGATAGATGATCAGCGAGATCACAACGGCGATCATCAGATAGGCAACATAACTGGTTCGCTCCGCAACCGCCCCCGACACGATCGTCGTTGCAGTCCCGCAGAACATCAGTTGGAACACGAAGAACGCGATGTGACTCGGGTCGTCGCTAACAGAGAAGATGAAATTCGTGCCACCGATGACCCCGTTCTCGCTGGCATCGAACATTAGCCCGAATCCGACGGCCCAGAAGATTCCTGCGGAAATGCAGAAGTCGGCGAAGTTCTTAGCAGCGACGTTGACGCTGTTCTTCGAGCGGACATAGCCACTCTCCAGGCAGCAAAACCCCGCCTGCATCATGAACACAAGCGCCGCGCTCGTCAGGACCCATACGATGTCCACGGTAGAGAGCGAATTCACTGACCGTCCCGTTTCCCAGCCTGGTTTAGGTCAGCATTCCATAACTAATTTTGCACTGCAACATACAACTCAAAACTCACGAATCAGCATTGGCACTTAAGATTCTCCTTAAAATCAATAAAGATGAGGACGCTTCCGGACCATCCTGCTTACTCCGGTTTGACAACGACCCCGGGTTGGACGCATCATCACTGCAGCAAGGGTTCCCCGCCGAGAGACGACAAAGTCTCGGGGACTAATAGGGAACACGGGGAGGATTTACCCATCAGGGGATTCTTACCCGGGCTGCCCCCGCAACTGTGAGCGGCGAGCCGAAAATCGAAAGCCACTGACCTACGGGTTGGGAAGGTGATTTTCCGGCGACAAACCGCGAGCCAGGAGACCTGCCTTTGCTTCGACGGGTAATGCCCGACGGTAACTGCAATCACACTCGGAGGGAGTCTGATGGAACAGACGAAACAAACTCAAATTTCTCTGCCGCTGACCTTTCAGCAGCGCATCGTCGCGACAATCGCAGCAGCCCTGCTTGGCAGCTTTCTCGTTTATGGCGTCGGGCTTGCGAATTCCGACACCATGCATAACGCGGCCCACGACGGCAGGCACGCTTTCGCCTTCCCCTGTCACTGATCCCCGGACAGGAGATATCCCATGATTGGAAGGGTTTTACTGGCTGCGGTCGCAGCCGGGGTGATTGCTGGTGCCTTCGTTTCCGGCGCGCAAATGCTCAAGGTCGTGCCGTTGATCTATGCTGCGGAAGCCTATGAAGCACCCCCCGCTCCTGAGGCGCACAGCCACACCCATGACGATACGTCATCCGGCGGTCACGAGCACAATGGAGCCGCGTGGGCACCGGAGGACGGGTTCGAGCGGATCACCTTCACCGCACTCACCAACATCGTGCTCGGCGCCGGCTTTGCCTTATTAATCGCTGCAGGCATGACATTGCGCGGCCGCGCCACCGATTGGAGGCAGGGACTGATCTGGGGCGCGTCCGGATTCCTAGCTTTTTCACTGTTGCCGGCCATGGGACTACCGCCGGAGTTGCCGGGCATGGCTGCAGCCGATCTGACGGGGCGGCAGCTCTGGTGGATCATGACCGTTGCAGCGTCGGCGGCTGGATTGGCGTTGATCGCTTTCGGCAAAAACTGGGCGCTGAGGTTCCTGGGCGCGGCCCTGCTAAGCATTCCGCACATCGTCGGAGCACCACACCCCGACGAATATGCGGTTGGTGGCGTGCCGGCAGAACTGGCGGCGCAGTTCGTCGCCACGTCGTTGGTGACCGCCGGCGTGTTCTGGCTGCTTCTCGGCGCCCTGACCGGTCATTTCATCGGCCGCGGCCTGCAGAGCGAATAATCAACGCCTGCCGGGAGGCGAGATCGACGTATGACAAAAGAGATACTCGATCTCGCACTCGGCTATCCCTACCAGCTCCCCGAATGCTCTTATGTCGTCGACGGACGTGATGTCCGCGACATGAGCGCCGATGAAGCGCACGGTTTACGTCGTGGCCGAACGCCAGTGCTGGCGGTCGGTTCGAATCAATCACCGGAGCAGATCGTACGAAAGTTCTCCCACCTGGACTGCCCGCCGATCCCCTGCGAACGTTGCGAGGTCCATGATTTCGACAGCGTATATTCCGCGCACGTGACAGGGTATGGGTCGATTGCGTCGTGCCTCCACCCTGCGCCGGGCACCCGGGTAACGCTTTTCGTCAACTGGCTGCATGAAGATCACATGGCGCGCATGCATGAAACCGAGCTCGGCAACGAAAATTACTGCTACGCATCACTCGACGGTATTCGGATCGTGACCGAGTTCGGGCTGGAGATGGATAAAGTATTTTTCTACTGCTCGAACGCCGGTGCCTTCACGCCGAACGGCGCACCGGTGCCGCTTCTCGAAATTCCGGCGGAGAACCGGCAGTGGAGAGCGTTACGCCAGGCTGATATCCAGGCCGAAGTTCAAGCGCTGGCGGCCCCGGACCTGCACCTCGAGGCATTCATCACCTCGTCGGTCAGCGATATCGCGCAACGAAACCGGCGCAAGGCCGTCATGCGTGAATTTGCTATGCCGTTTTCACACGAAGGTCTAAATATCATCGACCTCTGACAAGCATGGCGGATCTGGTGCCCCTCACCTTCACACGATGCAAGGCTGCGCGCTTGTTCACGCTATTGCTGTGCGGATGGCTTGCCGCATGCACACCATTTGAGAACATCCGAAGCGCGCCAGCACGCGACAAAGACTTGGCGGCGCCCATTACTGCAATGTCATTTAACATACGGCTCGCCCTTGGCCAGGATGATCCGGACGGGAAGATTTCCAAAATGCCTTGGGGCCGAAATCTGCCCGCGGTGATCGCTGCAATCCGCGCATCCGGTGCCGATATCGTTGCCCTTCAAGAGCTCGCCGGCGTCTCGCAAATCAGGTCCATTGCCGAAGCCCTCAATATGAACTTCGCGTTCGAATGGCACCAAACAGGGAGCAAAAGCAAACCCTGGTGGGGTGTCGGCATTCTTTCAGTATTTCCAATCCTTGATGCCCGGGGCGTACAGATCAGCTCAGGCCGGGGGAACACCCGGTCGATCGTGATCGCGAGGATCGGCACCCATCAGGGCAGCATTTCGGTGTTCAGCATTCACAAAGACAAGGATCTCAAGGATGGCCTGTCTGTCGCGAATATTCTGGCAGCGGCAAACTCCGAGACCGATCCCGTCCTGTTGATAGGCGATTTCAACATCCGCCCCGAAGACAAACGGCTGGCCGGTGTATTGAAAAAATTTACCGACACCGCGACCGCCGTATCGTCAGCAGCAGCGGCGAAAGCGATCAAGCGCGGCACGTTTTACCCATCGAAGAAGCGGATCGATTACATCTTCGCCGAGACACGGGCGTTCGAGGTGGTCAACGCGGGCCTCGTCGACGAAAGCCACTGGTTGGCGTCCGACCACATCGGCTATATCGCGCGGCTTAACCTGAAACACCGCGCGACCAAGTAAGCGGCAGGAAAACGAAATTCAGTCGAAATAACCCGCCCGTGCACCCGCACCGATCAGATTACAGATCATCCGCCCGGCGGCGATGCAGGTAATCTGATTGACGTCGTTGACGGGCGCGATCTCGACGATGTCCATTCCGACCACCCTGCCCTTGGCGACCAGTCCGTGGATCAGCTTTCGCATCTGGTGATACGTTAACCCACCCGGCGCTAGGGCCAGCGTCCCCGGCATCACCGACGGATCGACGCCGTCGGCGTCGATGGTCAGATAATAGTTCTGCCCGTCCGGAATGTCGGCCAACACACTCTCGATCCCGTTATCATGTACGTCGTACGACGTATAGATATGCGCGCCATACGCCTGCGCCGCCTCAACCTCTTCGATCCGCGCACTGCCGACCGAGCGCATGCCGATCTGAAAAATCTCGCCGATATGGTCCATTTCCGACGCCCGGCGGATCGGGCTCGAATACCCTTCCGGCTCCCCGTTTACGTCATCGCGCCAATCCAGGTGCGCGTCCACATGGACGAGGGTTATCGGTCCGAGGTCCTCTATCCCACGAAATACCGGGATCGGCACGCCATGATCGCCGCCGATGACGATCGGCATGGCGCCGGCCGCGACGATCTTGCGAACAGCGGCTTCGGCGTTCCGGTAGTGTGCATCGTGATCGGCCATGTCCGCGGCGGCGTTGCCGCAGTCGACTATCTTGACGTCTCGCCCGTCGAGCACGGGCCCGCCAAGGTCGAAATCATAGTGATCGTGTGCCAGCAGGATGCGCCTGGACGCGGCGCGGACCGCCGCCGGCCCCTCGCTCTGCGGGTTCGCCATGCCTTCCGGGCGATAAGGTTTACCGAACGGGATGCCCAGAACCGCGACGTGGGCGTCCAGTTTGTCCAGATCATGAGCAACCGGATACCCGAGGAAACTCTGCTCGCGCTGGTCGGGAAGAACGGTGATCCCCATTATTCCGCCGCCAACTGTAGTTGCGGGCGTCCGCCGCCGACCGTGACCCGGTGCATGACCCGCTTGAAGCCGTGGTAGTCGTTGATCGGGTTATGCTGGGTCGCATAGTTGTCCCAAAACGCGAGCGAGCCCGGCGTCCAGACGAAGCGGCAGGTAAACTCGGGCCGCGATAGGTGATTGAACAGAAACTTCAGGATCGGTTCGCTTTCCTCGAGCGTAAGTTCCTTAAAACGCTCGGTATGGCCCGAATTGACGTAAAGCGACTTGCGGCCGGTCCGTGGGTGCGTGATCACCGCCGGGTGCTCGGCGACCAGTTGCATACGCTTCCCGCCCTCACCCTTGATGCGATCCTCACGTGTGCGCGTGACCTCGGCCTTGGCCGAGTTCTGTATAACGGTAAGCGTCTCCAGGTATCTCTGCAGGCTTGGCGAGAGGGTCTCGTATGCCAGGTGCATATTGGCGAACAGAGTGTCGCCACCGTAGGGCGGCAGTTCGACCGCATAGAGCAACGCCCCCATGGGCGGCTCTTCCAGATAAGTCGTATCCGCATGCCAGATGCCGCCGAAATTGACCCTCTCCTCAGGCAATTTTACGACCGGGACGACCTCATCCGTTCCATCCAATCCCTTCACCATCGGGTACGGGATTAGCGGGCCGAACCGGGACGCGAATGCGGCCTGACGCTTTGGCGGCAGGTCCTGATCCCGAAAGAAGATCACGTGATGCTCATTCAGCGCCCCGGTGATCTCATCGATCACTTCGTCGGGCAGGTCTTCGGCGATATCGACGCCCGAGATTTCGGCGCCGATCGTGCCCGCAATCCGTTTGACCTTGATGTGTTTGTATTCCGAAAAAGACTTCGGCGGTTCCCAATCGCTTAACATGACTTGGTGTTAACTCCCAATTTGTCGTTTTGACTTCCCTGCCGTGTAGGGTAATCCCGCCTCGACGCCTCGGCAATGCGCTTACTGAGGGCCCACACCCTGCGACGATTTCAGAACATCCGAAGTCGCGCGCATCTTAGCGCGCGGGTTGCCAATTCCGTACCTAGCATGTTGATATTTTCTGGCGTTCAGGACGTTTGTGCCGTGTAAACGGCGGTCCCATACGGGAGGTGGCAACCATGGCGGATTTTAACAAGAAAGCCGATGTCGTAATTATCGGGCTCGGCGGAATTGTCGGCGCGTCGGTTGCCCATCATCTGATCGAACGCGGCTGGAAAAATATCATCGGCATCGACAAATCGGGCATCCCGACCGATATCGGCTCGACCGGTCACGCATCGGATTTCTGCTTCAACACGATGCACGACCAAATGACCATCTTCACGACGAAATACTCGATCGACTTCTTCGAGAAGCGCGGGCGCTATTCGCGGATCGGCGGCATCGAGGTCGCGCGCAAAGGCGACGACGAGCGGATGCTGGAGCTTCAACGCCGGGTCAGTTCAGGCCGCGCCTTCGGCAACAGGGTCGAAATGATCACGGCGAAAAAGGCAAAGGAGCTTATGCCGCTGATCGAAGAAGACGTCATCCAGGGCGCGCTCTGGGACCCGGATGCAGGTCTCGTCATTCCGCGCTCCCAAGTCGTCTCGGGTGAGATGATCCAGGAAGCCGAAGCGACTGGCAAGCTGGAAGCCATCGCCAACACGCCGTGCACGGGCCTCGACATCGAAAACGGCCGCATCAAGGGCGTGCACACCAGCCGCGGTTATATAGAAACACCCTATGTCGTGGTCTGCGCCGGTCTTTGGGGCCGTCTAATTTCGGAGATGGCCGGCGAGGACCTCCCGGTCATGCCGGTCGACCACCCTTTGACGTTCTTCGGGCCGTATAACGAATTCGAGGGTACGGGTAAGGAAATTGGCTATCCGCTGCTCCGCGATCAAGGCAACTCGGCATACCTGCGAGACACCGGCGATCCGAAGACCGCCGAAGGCGGGCAGATCGAGTGGGGATATTACGAAGAAAACGAACCCCGGCTCTGCCATCCGCGCGACATTCTTGAAAAAGAACAGGCGCGGCTGTCACCGTCGCAGCGCGATCTGGAAATGGAACAGATCATCGAGCCGTTGGAACGCGCCATGGAACTGACACCGATCCTGGGGGAACTCGGCTATAACGAGAAACATTCGTTCAACGGCCTGTTGCAGGTGACCGCCGACGGCGGCCCGTCGATCGGGGAATCCCCGGATGTGCGGGGGCTTTGGTATGGCGTCTCGGTCTGGGTCAAGGACGGCCCCGGTACCGGCAAGGTGATCGCCGACTGGATGACCGACAGCCGCACCGAATACGACCACCATTCCATCGATTACGCGCGTTACTATCCGATCCAGAAATCGGAGAAGTACATCCATGACCGCTGCTACGAAACGGCGTTCAAGATCTACAATCCACCGGTTCACAATCGCGAGCCCTATACGAAAGGCCGCAACCTGCGGTGCGCGCCGTCCTATCTTCGCGAGAAGGAACTGGGCGGGTACTTCATGGAACTCGCCGGCTGGGAACGCGCGCACGGCTATGCGTCGAACGAGGAAAAGCTTCTCGAAAAATACGCCGACCGCGTGCCGGTCCGCGAGCACGAATGGGACAATCGTCATTTCTGGCGGGTTTCAAACGCCGAGCATCTGGAACTCTCCGAGAACGTCGGCATGATCAATCTGTCGCACTTCGCGATTTATGACGTCTCGGGCAAAGACGCTGAGCAGCTTGTCGAATACGTGTCGTCGTCGAAAGTTGCCGGCGACACGCCCGTCGGGAAGGGTGTCTACACCAACTTCCTGGACGATACCGGCGGCGTCATGGCGGATCTGACGATCCTGCGCCTTGACGACGACCGATTCCGTGTCATCGACGGGGCCGACGCCGGACACCGCGACATGACCTACCTTCGCCGCATGGTTCAGGACAAAGAATGGACGGCATTCGTCGAAGACCGCACTGACCACTTTGGTTGTATCGGCGTCTGGGGTCCGAACGCCCGCGAGAACCTCAAGAAACTCGCCGACGATCCGGCGGGGCTCGATCCGGAGAACTTCTCGTTCGCGGCGATTCGCGACATCACGTTGCGCGGCGTCCCGGTGAAGGCCTTCCGTATTTCCTATGTCGGCGAACAGGGCTGGGAACTGCACTTCCCACTCAGCTACGGCCTGGCGCTTTGGGACATGTTCTCGGAAATCGGCATCACGCCGGTCGGGATCGAGACGTATGCCAATACGCGCAGGATGGAAAAGAGCCTGCGTCTGCAGAATGCCGACCTGCTGACCGAGTACAACCTGCTCGAAGCCGGCCTCGCCCGGCCGAAGGTGAAGGCCGCCGATTTCCGTGGCAAATCCGCCAATCTCGCGCAACGCGATCTGAAACATCAGGCGGCGAC
The DNA here is from genome assembly GCA_965228915.1 of Rhodospirillales bacterium. Lineage (GTDB taxonomy): Bacteria > Pseudomonadota > Alphaproteobacteria > Rhodospirillales > Casp-alpha2 > UBA4479. The sequence continues at coordinate 13,453 of OZ245847.1, forward strand.
ACTCTGCACCCTCGTCGTCACCGACAACACAGACAAGGACGGTGTCGCGCGTTTCATGCTCGGCAATTGCCCGATCGTCGACCCCAAGACCAACGAGGTCCTGATCGACGGTAAAGGACGGCGGTCGTACACCACATCCATCGCGTTCGGGCCATCCATCGGCAAGAACGTTGCGCTGGGATATCTGCCGCATGACTACTGTGAAGAGGGCCTTGCTCTCGAGATCGAGTACTTCAATCAGAAGTTCCCGGTCGAGGTCGCGGCGGTCGGCTACAAGCCTCTATATGATCCCGAAAACGCGCGGCCGAAGTCGTAAGTCGCCGAATCACCCTGTTGCCTACATCATTCACACGCCCGCAAAATCGGGCGTTAATGCTTCGATTCCGTCGTTAAATATCCTAAAATCGACAAAACAATGTCGCTGAATGAATAAATTCAGGCTGATTTGTACAAGGTCGGCTAGAGTCCCTCATCTACGCTTAGGCAGTCATGGGGAGATGACATGCGTTTCAGACGAGAAGCGTTACCTGTTTGACGGTTGATCGGCCCCTCTCACCAAGCCTTGCATTTGGCTTGAGCTGGGTCGTTGCGTTCTGCGGCGACAGAACCGTCGGACGGGATTGGGAGAGATAGGCACAGGAGGAGGAACTATATGCTCTCAGATCCGGAAAAATTCGATACAGATTACGAGATAGGACAGGATAACCTGACGAAATTCGGGATGGATGTGCATCATCCCGTGTTCTGGGTTGCCGCGATCCTCGTGATCTTGTTCGTGATGATCAGCCTCATTTCGCCTGAACAGGCGAAGGGTGCCTTCGAAGGTGCCAAGGGCTGGTCCATTGATAACTTCGACTGGCTGTTCATGGTCGGCGGCAACATCTTCGTGATTTTCTGCCTGGCTCTGATCTTCTTGCCCGTCGGCAAAATCCGACTCGGCGGCTATGACGCCAAACCAGAATTTTCGACCATTTCCTGGTTCAGCATGCTGTTCGCGGCCGGGATGGGCATTGGCCTGATGTTCTGGAGCGTTGCCGAACCTGTCGCTTATTACACCGACTGGTGGGGCACGCCACTGAACGCTGAGCCGAAAACGCCCGAAGGCGCCAGAGCTGCCATGGGGGCGACCATGTTCCACTGGGGTCTGCACCCATGGGCGATTTACGCGGTCGTCGCTCTCTCCCTCGCCTTTTTTACCTACAACAAAGGTCTCCCGCTGACGCTCCGCTCGGCGTTTTACCCGCTGATCGGCGACAAGTCCTGGGGCTTCATCGGCCATGTGGTGGATACCGTCGCCGTCGTCGCGACACTTTTCGGCCTCGCGACGTCGCTTGGCTTCGGCGCGCAACAGGCCGCCAGCGGTCTCAATTTCCTCTTCGATGTCCCGAAGGGTATCGGAACGGAGACCGCGGTCATCCTAGGTGTCACGTTCATCGCGTTGATTTCAGTGCTCCGCGGCCTCGACGGCGGCGTGAAAGTGCTGAGCAACATCAACATGTCCCTTGCCGGCTTGCTGATGCTGTTCGTCATTATTTTCGGCCCGACATTGGCGATCCTGACCGGTATCTTCTCGACCGCCGGCGCTTATGCCGAGAACATCTTCTCGCTCTCCAACTGGATCGGCCGTGAGGACGACAAATTCTACCACGGCTGGACGGTGTTCTACTGGGCATGGTGGATTTCCTGGTCGCCGTTCGTCGGCATGTTCATTGCGCGCGTGTCGCTCGGACGCACGGTTCGCGAGTTCGTCACCGCAGTATTGCTGATCCCGACACTGGTGACGCTTGTATGGATGTCGACATTTGGTGGCACCGGTCTGGAACAGTCGATCAACGGTGTCGGCGCACTCGCCGAAGGTGTTGGCGAAGTACCACTGGCCATGTTCCACATGCTGGAAAACCTGCCGATGACGGGCATTACGTCGTTTATCGCCATTATTCTGGTTCTGGTGTTCTTCATCACGTCATCCGACTCCGGATCACTGGTGATCGACAGCATTACCGCTGGCGGCAAGGTCGACGCACCGGTACCGCAGCGGGTGTTCTGGGTGCTCATCGAGGGCGTGATCGCCGCCGCGCTGCTGTTTGGCGGCGGGGCCGATGCTCTCGGCGCCCTGCAAGCGGCCGCCATCACGGTGGGCCTGCCGTTTACGGTGGTGCTGATCGTGATGTGTGTCTGCCTCTACATGGGCCTGGAACACGAACGCCGGTTCCCGACCGCCACGCCGGCCGTCGAACCTGGCCAGGAAGGTGCTGATTAAAGTCGTTATCAGCATCCATTCCTAATAATCACGGAAGCCGGGGCATCTGCCCCGGCTTCTTTTTTTGGCGCAAACGTCCGGCGAGCCACGATTCCGGGCGTTTTTACTCGTCGGCGGTCATGGATGTCGCAACAGTTCTAATTCGTGTCTGCAAATGAACAGCCACAAAGTATGCTAAGGTCTTATTGAGTGAAATTGCGGCCTCCTGGACAGGCCGATTTTGGCTGGGAGAATACTTGTGGCCGACGAAGATGACGATATCGTCCTTTCCGAACTGAATGACGAAGAACTCGTGCAGCAGATGCACGACGACCTTTATGACGGGCTCGCCGACGAAATCGTCGAAGGCACGGAGATTCTGCTGGAGCGTGGCTGGACCCCGTACGACGTGCTGACCAAGGCCTTGGTCGAGGGCATGCGTATCGTCGGCATCGACTTCCGCGACGGGATCCTGTTCGTTCCCGAAGTGCTGATGGCGGCCAACTCCATGAAGGCCGGGATGGGCGTGCTCCGCCCCCTCCTGGCTGAAACCGGCGCCCCCAAGATGGGTAAGATGGTCATCGGCACCGTCAAGGGCGACATCCACGACATCGGCAAGAACCTGGTCGGCATGATGATGGAAGGCGCCGGCTTCGAGGTCGTCGATCTTGGCATTAACATTGACGTGGATACGTATCTCAAAGCGCTCGATGAGCATCAGCCAGATATTCTGGGTATGTCGGCGCTCCTGACCACGACGATGCCATACATGAAAGTCGTCATCGACACCATGGTCGAAAAAGGCATCCGGGGTGACTACATCGTCCTCGTCGGTGGCGCGCCGCTGAACGAGGCGTTCGCCGACAATATCGGCGCCGATGCGTACTGCCGCGACGCGGCCGTGGCCGTCGACACGGCGAAAGAATGGATGTCGCGCCGCCAGGGCTCGGCCTTGGCGTCGAGCTGACGAAGGCCCGGGCCGTCAACCGATGCGCCCCCTTCTGATCATCGCCTGCGGCGCCCTCGCCCGGGAGATCGGCTGGGTCATCGAGGCCGGTGGCCTGAAGGACATCGACCTGACTTGCCTCCCCGCCGATCTGCATAACCGTCCCGATCGTATTCCGGCGGAGATGCGGCGCAAGATCGACGCCAATGAAGACAAATACGAGCGGATCGTCGCGCTTTACGCCGATTGCGGCACGGGGGGGATGCTCGACGAACTTTTGTCTGAAAAAGGGGTCGAGCGTATCGGCGGCGCACACTGCTATGCGTTTTATGCCGGCGAGCAGACTTTTGGAAAAATGCATGAAGACGAAGTCGGCACGTTTTATCTGACGGATTATCTGGTCCGGTTCTTTGACCGGCTTATCATCGAAGGCTTGGGGATCGACCGGCATCCGGAATTGCAGGATGTTTACTTCGGCAACTACAAGCGCCTCGTATATCTGGCACAGACCGATGATGCGGGGTTGCAACGACAAGCCGAGGGCGCAGCCAAGCGGCTTGGCCTCGCATATGAATACCATTTTACCGGATACGGCGGGCTCGGCGATTTCATCACCGAGCAGGCAAAGAAAGGAGCAACCGATGGCTCAGGCGACCATCGTGTACTGGCGTGATATTCCGGCACAGGTCATTGTGAAACAGGGACGGCAAACCGCTAAACGCGAGCTCTCCCCACGTTTTCAGGAAGCCATCGATCTGGCGGCGATGCGTGCAAACGCCATTGGCACCGACGCCTATCTCGCCGATTGGCGTCGCGTAAGCGGTTACGAATGCAGCGAGGATATCGAGGCCGAAGCATCCGCATGGCAGGCGCGCCTCGAATCCGAATACGATGACGCGCGGATCAAAGAACTCGTTGCGGGCAAGGGCTATGACGAAAAGGCGTCGACATGAAAAAGCCGACGTCCCCCGCCACCGCCTACAAGCCCAGCGACACCAGTCACGTCCGGCGGCAACGGGCGCGTTACTCGATCCGGCTCTGGTCGGTGCGTCGTGCACGCCTGTTCGAGGCGGTTTATAACGCGCTCGCAGATGTGTTTCTGATGCTTCATCCGCTTTGGAATGCGATCGGCTACAAGCGTGTCGAGTACCCGGTAATGCTGGTCGAAAAATCGGTCAAAAGCTTCCTGTTCGATTGCCGTATGTGCGGTCAGTGCGCGCTTTCCGACACCGGCATGTCTTGCCCAATGAACTGCCCGAAACAGCTCCGCAACGGTCCCTGTGGCGGCGTCCGCGCCAACGGTAACTGCGAGGTCGAGCCTGACATGCCGTGTGTCTGGGTCCAGGCCTGGCAAGGCAGCCAACGCATGAAAGCATCCGATAACATCATGAAGGTCCAAAAGCCGGTCGACCAAAGCCTGCGCAACAGTTCCGCGTGGCTTCGCGTCACCGCACAGAAAGCCGCCGAACGCGAAGCCGTGTCGGAGCAGGCGCAATGAATGCCGATCAGTACGAGGATTATTCCGTCGTGCCCGACGGTCATTCGTCCCGCGGCCGCCTGGAACGCATTCTCCGACGGGGCGAATTCGCGATCACCGCCGAATTGAACCCGCCGGACAGCGCAGACCCGAACGAGGTTTACGACCGCGGCGGCGTGTTCGACGGATGGGTTGACGGCATCAACGCCACCGACGGCTCCGGCGCCAATTGCCATATGTCGAGTGTCGGCATCTGTGCGCTTCTGACCCGCGTCGGCTATGCGCCGATCATGCAGATTTCGTGTCGCGACCGCAACCGGATCGCCATTCAAGGCGATGTCCTCGGCGCGGCGGCGATGGGTGTGTCGAATATCCTGTGCTTGACCGGCGATGGCGTGCAGGCAGGGGACCAGCCGGGCGCTAAACCGGTCTTCGACTTCGACTGCATGTCACTTCTCGAAACCATCCGCACCATGCGTGACGAAGGCCGCTTCCTGTCCGGGCGCAAGATCACCGATCCGCCCAGGGTTTTTCTGGGTGCAGCGATCAATCCTTTCGCGCCGCCCTACGACTTCCGCCCGCTCCGCCTGAAGAAAAAAATCGAGGCCGGCGCGCAGTTCGTTCAGAGCCAGTACTGCTACGACATACCGATGCTGCGCGAATACATGAAGCGCGTGTGCGACATGGGTCTGCACGAAAAGTGCTACATCCTGATCGGTGTTGGCCCGTTGGCATCCGCCAAGACGGCACGCTGGATCCGCTCCAACGTGCCGGGCGTCCATATCCCGGACGATATTATCAAACGTTTGGAAGGTGCGGAGAACCAGAAGCAGGAAGGTAAGCGGCTCTGTATCGATCTGATGCAGGAAATCCGGGACATCGAGGGCGTTTCCGGCATCCACGTCATGGCCTACCGCCAGGAGGAATTCGTGGCTGATATCGTCCACGAATCCGGCGTTCTCAAGGATCGGAGGCCTTGGAAGGGCGAACTCAATCCGGGTGACGCCGCCGCGATCGAATTTGCCGAACGCGAGGCCGAGAAACTCGCCGCCGCCGATACGTGATAGGTCGTGTTTTGAACAGTTAACGGACCGCAGAATCGTTATTTACAGGTCCAATCAGGGATAGCCTGTACCGTCCTCTTTCAGGAGTTACCGCATTGACCAGAACCGTAGTCAGCTCCGCCTCCAAGGAAGTCGTGATCGGCTTCGACCAGCCGTTCGTCATCATCGGCGAACGCATCAACCCCACGGGCCGCAAGCTCCTCGCCGCTGAAATGGCCGAAGGCGATTATTCACGTGTCGAGGCCGACGCCCTCGCCCAGGTCGAGGCGGGCGCACACATGCTCGACGTCAATGCCGGTATTCCGCTCGCCGACGAACCCAAAATCCTCGCCGAATGCGTGCAGCTGGTACAGTCACTGACCGATGTGCCGCTTTCCATCGACAGCTCGATCGTCGCCGCTCTGGAATCCGGCCTTTCCGTCTATCAGGGCAAGGCTTTGGTCAACTCGGTCACCGGCGAGGAAGAACGCCTTGAGGTCGTGCTGCCGCTGATCAAGAAATACGGGGCTGCCGTCGTCGCCATCTCCAATGACGAGACCGGTATCTCGGAAGACCCGGACGTCCGTTTCGACGTCGCCAAGAAGATCGTCGAGCGCGCCGCCGATTATGGAATCCCCAAAGACGACATCGTCGTCGACCCGCTGGTGATGCCGGTGGGCGCCCTTAACGACGCCGGACGAAATGTGTTGCATCTGATTCGCCGCCTTCGCGAAGAGCTCAAGGTCAACACCACGTGCGGGGCGTCCAACTTCTCGTTCGGCCTGCCGAACCGTCACGGTCTGAACTCCAGCTTTCTCGCCATGGCGATCGGTGCCGGCATGACGTCGGCCATCACAAATCCGCTTCACGACCCCGAAATGCAGGGTATCATGGGCGCCAATGTCGTGATGGGGCACGACGCGAACTGCGGACGATGGATCCGCAAGTTCCGTGAACCCGCCGCAGAGGGCGCTGAGGGCGCCGGGCGCCGCGAAGGACGCCGACGGCGGCGCGGATGACGGACTGAAGGAAGAGGACGGCCGTGCCACTTAAGGAAAACAGTGCGTTCGTGGCTTTCATGCCGTCCGGCCGCCGAGGCCGCTTTCCCGTCGGGACACCGATCCTCGATTGCGCGCGCCAACTAGGCGTCGATATCGACAGCGTGTGCGGCGGGCGCGGCATTTGCGGGCGCTGTCAGGTCGTCGTAGCAGAGGGCGAGTTTTCCAAGCACGGGATACAGAGCACCGCGGCAAACGTCAGCCCGCGCGGCGAACCCGAAAATCTGTTCGATGCACGCAAGGGGCTTGCCCCGGAACGGCGCCTGAGTTGCCATGCACTTCTGTGGGGTGACGTCGTCATCGATGTCCCGGCATCCAGTCAGGTCCACAAACAAGTCGTTCGAAAGCGTGCTGAAGTCCGCGACATTGTCATGGATCCGGCGATCCGTCTGCATTACTGCGTCGTCAACGAACCGGATATGCACAACCCGCTCGGCGATTTCGAGCGCCTTTTAAAAGCGCTGGACGAGCAATGGGACGTCAAAGGCCTTGAAGAAATTGACATGCGGGTGCTGCGGAACCTGCAGAGCGCTCTCAGAGAAGGCGACTGGAAAGTCACCGTCGCGGTTCACCGGGGTTTACGTATCACCGCTGTCTGGCCGGGGTTCAAGGACAAGGCTTACGGAATCGCGCTCGACATCGGATCGACGACCATCGCCGCACACCTGTGTGACCTCGCCACCGGGGAAGTCCTGGAGTCCGACGGCACCATGAACCCGCAGATCCGCTTCGGCGAAGACCTGATGAGCCGGGTTTCCTACATCATGATGAACCCAGGCGGCGAAGAGCAACTGATCGAGAGCGTCCGCCGCGCCGTCAGCGACCTTGCAAAAGACGTGATCGATGCCGCGGGGATTACATCGGACGCCGTCCTGAACATGACCATCGTCGGCAACCCAATTATGCATCATTTGTTCCTCGGCATTAACCCTATCGAACTCGGCGGCGCACCGTTCGCTCTTGCTACCAGTTCCGGGATGACGATGTGGGCGACTGAGGTCGGACTCGATACCGTGAACGAGGACGCGCGCGTCTATATGCTCCCCTGCATCGCCGGGCATGTGGGATCGGACACTGCAGGCGTCATCCTCTCTGAAGAGCCGCACCTCCGCGACGAGATGACATTGATCGTCGACGTCGGCACGAACGCCGAGATCGTGCTCGGAAACCGGTATGAACTTCTCGCTGCTTCATCCCCGACAGGCCCGGCGTTCGAGGGCGCGCAGATCTCGTGCGGGCAACGCGCAGCGCCCGGCGCCATCGAACGAATGCGTATCGATCCGCAAACGCTTGAACCGCGTTTCAAAGTCATCGGCTGCGATGCCTGGTCAAGTGAAGCCGGCTTTGATGCCGAGGTTGAAAAGGTCGGGATTACCGGGATATGCGGCTCCGGTATCATCGAAGTGTTGGGCGAAATGCTGCTCGCCGGAATCCTCAGGACCGACGGCACGATCGACGGGGCACTCGCGGCGCGCTCGCCCCGCGTTCAATCGGACGGTCGTACGTTCTCGTACCTCGTTCACGACGGCGAAAACCGCATATCGGTCACGCAGAACGATGTCCGCGCGATCCAGCTCGCCAAGGCAGCCTTATATGCCGGCGCGGCGCTGTTGATGGACAAAATGGAGGTCGACCACGTGGATCGAATCGTTCTCGCTGGCGCTTTCGGCACGCATATCGACCCCAAATACGCGATGATACTGGGCATGATCCCGGACTGCGGGCTCGACCGTGTTTATGCCGCCGGCAATGCCGCCGGTACCGGGGCTCGGATCGCGCTCTTGAACCAGCAGAGCCGCGACGACATTCAGCGCATCGTCAAGACGATCACCAAGGTCGAAACGGCGGTCGAACCGCGGTTTCAGGAACACTTCGTCAGGGCGATGGCCCTGCCGCACGCCGATGCCGCCTATCCCCAGCTTGAAGCGGAAGTCCCGGAACTGACCAAGGTGCGCATGCTGGCTCCGGTGCTCGACAATAAAGACGAAGGCCGTCGCCGCCGCCGGCGCGCCCGCGCCTGACGGCAACTTTGCGCCGGGAACATTGTTTTCCCCGCCGTTTCCGCATACCAAACGATATGGGCGCAGAGGAATCCAGATACTGGCACCGCCGCACCTGGCGGATCGCATTGCCGGTCATTGTCACCAACGTTTCCGTGCCGGTCCTGGGGATTGTCGATACGGCCGTTGTCGGCCGGCTACCGGGGCCGGAATATGTCGGTGCGGTGGCCGTCGGTGCGCTGATTTTTAACCTCCTCTATCACGGCTGCAACTTTCTCCGTATGGGCACGACCGGGCTGACGGCACAGTCGTTCGGTGCCCGTGACGGCCGTGAAGTCCGCACGTGGCTGGCCCGCGCCCTGATGCTGGGAGGCGTTCTCGGGGCTCTCATGGTTATTCTTCAATGGCCCATATTCGAGATCGCAAGCCTGATCGTCGGCCCGAGCGACAGCGTTCGCCCGCTGACGGAAGAGTACTTCTCGATCCGCATCTGGTCGGCACCTGCGGCCCTCGCAAACTACGCGCTACTGGGCTGGTTCTTCGGCACCCAGAATACGCGGGCCGCCCTGATCACGCAGATCTACATGAACGGGATCAATGCGCTGCTGGATTTCTGGTTCGTCATGGGGTTCGGTTGGGGGGTCGCCGGCGTGGCCTGGGCTACGGTTACGGGTGAAACGACAGCCGTCATTCTCGGGCTCTATCTTGCGAGGAAGCGCCTGAATACGATGGGCGGACGGTTCGATTTCATCCGGATCATGCAGGCCGCGCCGATCAAACGGATGCTGAGTGTCAATGGCGACATTTTCGTCCGGTCCATGTGCCTTCAGGCCGTTTTCGTCATCCTGACGGCCATCGGCGCCCGCATGGGCGACACCGCCCTCGCCGCAAACGCTATCCTTCTGCATATCCAGATTCTCACGGCTTATGGCCTCGACGGCTTCTCGACGGCTGCCGAGGCATTGGCCGGCGAAGCCAAGGGCGCGCGCAACCGCCGAAATTTCAACGCGGCGATCCGCACCACCGCGACATGGGCGTGTTTTTTGGCCGTCATCTTTAGCGGTCTTACGGCGTTATTCGGCCCTCTAATGATCGACGCGCTGACGGTTGACGAAGACGTGCGCACCTCAGCGCGCGCTTACCTGATCTGGAGCATTTTTCTTCCCGTCATTTCTGTGTGGAGCTTCCAACTCGACGGAATCTTTATCGGCTGCACCTGGTCGCGCGAGATGCGGAATGCGATGATCCTGTCCCTGCTGATTTATCTGGCGGCGCTCCCTTTACTCATTCCGGCGTTCGGCAATCACGGGCTTTGGTGCGCCTTTATGATTCTGATGGCAGCGCGCGCGATGACGCTCGGTGTCTTGCTGCCGAAACTGCAACGGGAAATCTAGGCCGTCCGCCGCTCGAGGCTGGGGGTGCGGTTAAAGTGCTCGCGGTAACACTTCGAGAAATGCGACGCCGAGACGAATCCGCATGCGAGCGCGATAGATAGAATCGGAAGGCTGGTCTGACGCAACAGAAAACGCGCCCGGCTTAATCGCAATGACAGATAGTATTTGGTCGGTGCGGTCCCTAGGTATTTTCGGAACAGACGCTCCAACTGCCGGGTGGAAAGGCCGACGCCCGCCGCCAGTTGCGCGCAGTTGACCGGCTCCTCGAGGCTTTCTTCCATCTGCTGGATCACCGCCAGCAATTTCGGATGCGAGACGCCGAGGCGGGTTCTTAGTTCCATTCGCTGGCCTTCGTCGCCTTCGCGGATACGATGATGGATAAGTTGATCCGCGACCGCCGCCGCCGTCGCGGCATCGTAGTGCAGCGCGATCAGACGTAGCGAAAGGTCGAGCGCCGCCGTTCCGCCCGCGCAGGTATACCGGTTGCGGTCGATCTCGAACAACTCGGTAACGACATCGAGGTCGGGGTAATCCTCAATAAACGACGGCATGTTTTCCCAATGGATCGTGCAACTGTAACCATCCAGAAGGCCGGCCTTGGCCAGAACTTCCGTCCCGGTACAGATCGCGCCGATACCGGTGCCATGAGACGCCAGTCGCCTCAACTTCTGGATCAGCCCCTTGGAGAGATAATTTTTCACGTTGAGGCCAGAACACACGAAAATCGTCTCAAGGCCCTCCGCTTCCGCGATCGACCCGTCGACGTTCACCGACAGACCATTACTGGCCTTGACCGGGTTTCCATCTTCCGAATAGACATCGCAGGCATAGAGAGATTTCTCTGCCAGCCGGTTTGCGATGCGGAACGGTTCCACGCCCGCGCTGAACCCGATCATCGTAAATTCAGGCAGCAGCACGAAGCCGATTTTGTGCGGTTTAACCCCGTCTGAACCACCGAACATGGCGGAAATCCTTTGTTGCGCCACCTATCAATTGCGACTTGGCGAACGAGATTAATGCACGTTGAAAAAAGAGAAAATACACAAATGACATTCACGTGACATAGCGCAATAACCGAGGTAGGCATTACTGATCAATAGTTTAAGGGTCTTCGCGTGAATGCATAGCTTCGACAAGGCCGAGTACGACGTGCGGGTGGACCGCGTTCGCGCAAGAATGGCGCAACAGGGGTTCGATCTTCTGATCACCTGCAACCCGGCCAATATGAACTACCTGACCGGCTATGACGGCTGGTCATTCTATACGCCGCAGATCGTCGCGGTTTCGCAGCAGGAAGACGAGCCCATATGCATCGTCCGGGGTATAGACCGTGCTGGCGGTTTCGTGACGACGCACCTCAGCGAAGAGAATATGCTCGGCTACCCGGACCACTACGTTCAGGCCGAGGACATCCACCCCATGGACTGGATCGGCGGCCTGCTGGTGGAGCGTGGCCTCGGCAAAGGCAGGGTCGCGGTGGACATGGACGCCTATTACTATTCGGCGCGCGCACATGCGGCACTGGAAGCGGCGATGCCGGATGCAACGTTCGTCGACGCTGCCAACCTGGTAAACTGGGTTCGGGTCGTCAAAAGCCCCAAGGAAATCGCCTATATGCGCGAAGCCGCCCAGCTTGTGGAACTGGCGATGCAGGCGGGAATCGACGCGATCGAACCGGGGACGAGGCAGTGCGACGCCGTCGCCGACATCTATAATGCGCAAATCCGCGGCACCGATGATTTCGGCGGGGAGTATACATCGATCGTGCCGATGCTGCCGACCGGTGTCGGCACGACGACACCGCACCTAACGTGGAACTCCGAGCCGTTTCAACATGGCGAAGCGACAATCCTGGAATTGGCCGGGTGCCGCATGCGTTATCACTGCCCGATGTCGCGCACGGTTCATTTGGGACCGCCGCCTACCCGTATGGCGGAGATCGCCGAGGTCGCGGTCGAGGCACTCAACGTCGCGGTCGAGAGCATGCGGCCGGGCGTTACCTGCGAAGAAGTTCACGCGGCCTGGAACCGGGTCGTCAGCCGCCACGGCATCGTCAAGGATTCACGGATGGGTTACTCCATCGGCCTCAACTACCCACCGGACTGGGGCGAGCACACGTTATCGATTCGCCCGGGCGACACGACAGCGCTGCTGGCCGGCATGACCATTCACGTTATGCCGGGGATTTGGCTGGATAACTGGGGTATTGAGATCAGCGAAGGCGTGCTGGTCACGGATACCGGCGCCGAGAGACTTTGCAGCTTCCCGCAAGGGCTGGTCGTTAAGGACTGACCGTTTATTCCGGCAATATGGCCATTTCGACTTCACGGGCGCGCCCGTTGGCGGACATCCATTCGCCCGTGCGGGGGTTAACCCGCAGCCGAAGGCCGTAGTGGAAGCGCAACCCCTCGACCAAAGCACCATTGTAGTCGAGAAAATCGTCGATATGCCCGACCATGACCGAATTCGGCCACGCCTGCGGCCGGATGGCGCGGAGGCGGTTGAACAACGCGTCGACAGGTTCGTCCCGATACACTTGCGCCAGGAATGAAAGCATCGCCGCTGAGGAGCGCGACACACCTTTATGGCAGTGGATCAGCAGGCGGACGCTTTCGCCGCGCGCCACACCTTCGGTCAAAGACCTGCCGAACTCGACAACGTCTCCAACAAGTTCGCGGCTGGGCAGCGTTCTTCCAGGCAGGTTATCGATAATGTCATGGCAAGGGAAGATCCGCCGCTCATGCGCATCGAATGAATCGAACGCCGAGATTTCGGGCCAATCCGGGTCGATCAGGGTTACGACATGGGTGAAACCGCGGCGACCGTGTTCCGGCAGTTCTTCGACCCCGCAGATCACCAGGTCGGACATGGCAAGATTGTTCATGCCCACAAGCTAATGCGGGATCGCATAAAAACAAGACGCTTTAGCGTTGGTTTTTTGTGACGATCAACCCGGGCTCATGCCGCGCAGGCGTTCGGACCTGCGGCGCAGCAGTTCGACCGTCGCCAGCAGCACGATCGAGATACAAATCAGGATCGTCGCGACGGCAAGAATTGTCGGACTGATGGATTCACGTATCCCCGCCCACATCTGCCGCGGAATTGTCTGCTGTTCCACAGATGCCACGAACAACACCACGACGACTTCGTCGAACGACGTCACGAACGCAAACAAAGCGCCAGAGATCACCCCCGGCAGAATCAGCGGCATGATGATCTTGAAGAAGACCGTCGTCGGATCCGCGCCCAGCATAGCACCGGCGCGAGTGAGCGAGTGATCGAAGCCACTGAGTGTCGCCGTCACGGTAATCACCACGAAGGGTGTGCCGAGCACGGTGTGCGCGAGGATAACACCCAGATAAGTCCCTGTCAGCGGAACGTAGTCGTTCACGGTCGCGTAAAAGAAGAAGATTCCGGCAGCCGTGATCACCAGCGGCACGATCATCGGCGAGATCAACAGCCCCATGAAAAGCCCCTTCATGGGCATTTCGGAGCGGGATAGTCCGAGTGCGGCAATCGTTCCCAGCGTCGTCGCCAGAATGGTCGCACAGAACGCGATAAAGAAAGAGTTGCCGATCGACGCCTGCCAGATGTCCTTGTTCATGAAGTCCTGATACCAGCGCATCGAGAACGCTTCGGGCTTAAACGACAGCATTTCCTTGGTGAACGTGAAATACGGCTCCGCATTGAAGCTGAGCGGAATGATCACGAGAATCGGTGCGATCAGGAAAAGGAAGACCAGGCAGCAAATGAAGATATAGAGATAGTGCCAAACGGTCTCTACGGGGCCGGCATGATCTGGAAGTGAAATTTGGCTCATGTCTTCTTACCCCAGCTTCAGACGGTCGATGCCGACCAGTTTGTTGTACAGCCAGTAAAGGATGATAACGCCAACCAGCAGGATGCCCCCAAGCGCGGCGGCAAGCCCCCAGTTGAGCGATTTCTGCATGTGGAAGGCAATCATGTTCGAAATCATCTGACCATCCTGACCACCGACCAACGCGGGCGTGATGTAATACCCGATGGCGAGAATGAACACGAGCAGACACCCCGCGCCCACACCCGGCAATGTGTTCGGCACGTATATGCGCCAGAACGCCAGGAACCTGTGCGCGCCGAGAGACTCGGCTGCCCTCAAGTAGCTTGGTGGAATCGTCTTCATCACACTGTAGAGCGGCAAGACCATGAACGGCAGCAGAATCTGCGTCATCGCGATCACGGTCCCCTGCGCATTGAATATCAATTGTATTCGCTGTGCGTTGTCGATAATCCCGCTCCACACCATCAGGTCGTTCAAAACGCCCTGGGTCTGCAGCAACACGATCCAGGACGTGGTCCGCACCAGCAGTGACGTCCAGAACGGCAACAGGACAAGAATCATTAACAGGTTCGAATGCCTGAGCGGAAGGCTGGCCAGCATGTAAGCGATTGGGAATCCAAGTATCAAACATGATACCGTCACGACCACGCTCATCCATAGCGTCCGCATGAACAGATCGACATAGATCCTGTAATCCTCGCCCACCATAACGACTTCACCGTCGACATTATATTGCCGGTCGACGGCCGCCAGATAGTTCACGGTTGTAATGGTCGGCGACAAACGCTTGATCGTCGCCCATGTGGCGAGTTCGCCCCATTCCTTGCGGCGATCGAGGAATTTTTCCTTGTACGGAGGATCCCATTTGCCGGCGCTACGGGCCGACCCAGTGATGACACTGCGCAAGCCCGGTGTCTCAAAATTCAGACGGGTCGCGACCTTGCCGATTTCCCGGGACTCCCGCGCGGCGACGAGATCCTTGGCCAGCGCCGCGAAAGCCTCTTCGCCTGGGATATCTTTACCGTCCCAATCTTCAAGAACGGCAACCGTCTCGGGCATGTGTTTGGCGATCAGCGGATTTTCCACCGAGCGGTAGAGCATCAACGCGATCGGATAAAGAAATGAGAAAAAGATAAAAATGAAAAGCGGCATGACCAACAACACGGCCCGAATGCGCTTGGTTCTCTCCGCGCTTGCCAGTGCTGCCTTAAGCGGTCGCCCGTCGACTGTCGTAAGCTGTTCGCTCATTTCGCCACCCCGTTTTCCCTCTGCCGCGGCTTATTTTCACCGCTTCGGCGAGATTTTTTTAATTGCCGAGGAAACCGGAGGCGGCCAAGTGCCGCCCCCGGATCCAGCGGTTCTTTTAGTTAGCCAGCCACGAGTTGAAACGGTTGTTCAACTCGTCCTGACGGTCGGCCCAGAACTCGAAATCGTTCTGGATCGCGGTCTTGAAGTTTTGCGGCGCGGTCGGCATGTGCGGACCCATTTCAATGCCGGCTTCGGCGTGCTTACCAATCAGCGGTGCAGACGACTTACGGGCCGGGCCGTAGGAAATCCACTTCGCCTGGTCGGCAAGACGCTGGGTGTCGGTCGCAAATGCGATGAAGTCCATCGCCGTTTTCTTGTTCGGCGCGCCCTTCACGACAACGAACAGGTCCGTGTCGAACACCTGGGCGTCCCAGACGATCGCAAACGGCTTATCCTCAGCTGCGATGGCATTGAAAATACGGCCGTTATAGGCGGTCGTCATCAGAACCTCGCCGTCAGCCAGAAGTTGCGGCGGCTGGGCACCGGCTTCCCACCAGACAACAGAGTCCTTGATGGTATCGAGTTTCTTGAATGCACGGTCAACACCGGCGTCGGTCGACAACACATCGTAGATTTCGCTGGTCGGCACACCGTCGGCCGCAAGTGCCATTTCCAGGTTCGCCTTCGGGGTTTTACGCATGCCGCGCTTACCCGGAAACTTCTTCAGGTCGAAGAAATCACCGATCGTTTTCGGCATGTCGCCGGAAAACTTGGATTTGTCGTAGGCATAGATGGTCGACCATACAATCGAGGCCACAGCGCAGTCGGTGATCGCGCCATCGATGAAGTCCTTGGTCGCCGGCGTGCCATCCGGTGCCGGCGGAAGAATCGAGGGATCGATCGGCTCAAGCAGGCCCTCGTCGCAACCGCGAACGGCGTCGGAAAGTTCGACGTCGACGATATCCCACTTCACGGAGCCGGCTTCCACCTGCGCCTTGATTTCAGCCAGACCGCCCGAATAGTTTTCGGACAGGATCTCGACGCCGGTCTTTTTGGTGAACGGCTTGTGATAGGCTTCGACCTGGGATTTGGTATAAGCACCCCCCCAGGAAACGACGGTCAGGCTGTCGGCCGCGTTGGCCGGCACCGCCGCCATAGCGCCAAGGGCGATAGCACCCGCAGCGACGACTGTCGTGAATTTGAGTTTGTTAATCATGAGTAATCAACTCCCTGGTTTTTTTAACGATTAAACGTTGTCGATCGGCCGAGACCGATCGGTCTGCCCCTAAAACGGGTCCGGCACGCCACGCGAAAACGTGCCGTCTTGCGGTGCTCATTATGCATCGAGCGCCCGGCAATCCTCTGCTTTCCAGCCAAATGTCACCTCGGTGCCTTCCTTGATCGCCGCGAGGGCGGAGGCATTGGCGATTTTGACCACGAACTCGTCGTCGCCGCACACGGATGCGCGGGTACGGATATGGTCACCGAGATAAATCAGTTCTTCGACCGTGGCCTTGAACACGTTCTGGTAATCGCCCTCGTTGGAGGGATTGACCGCAACACGTTCGGGGCGGATCGAAAGTGTTGTCTTCGAACCCACGCCTTCCGTGTTTACGTTGAGCGCCGTGATGATCGAGCCGTTGACGTCGACGGTCACACTGTCTCCGTTCACTTCCTTGATGTCGCCAACCAGCGTGTTGTTCTCGCCGATAAACTGCGCGACGAAGGCATTCTGCGGACGCTCGTACAACTCGTCCGGCGGTGCCAATTGCTGGATGACGCCGTCATTGAACACAGCAACCCGGTTTGACATGGTCAACGCCTCGGACTGATCGTGCGTCACGTATACGACCGTCACCCCGAGGTTTTCATGAATATGTTTGATCTCGTACTGCATCTGCTCGCGCAGTTGCTTGTCGAGCGCGCCCAGCGGTTCGTCCATCAGAACCAGCACCGGGTCGAACACCAACGCGCGGGCAACGGCGACACGCTGCTGCTGCCCCCCGGACAGTTGGGCCGGCCGGCGATTCCCGAACGTTCCTAACTGGACCATATCAAGTGCTTTTTTGACGCGCTCCTCGATCTCGCTTTTAGGTGTTTTTCTGACTTCCAACGGGAATGCCAGATTTTCCGCTACGGACATATGCGGAAAAAGTGCGTAGTTCTGAAAGACCATACCGATGCCGCGTTTGTGCGGCGGCACGTTATTGATCGGTGAATTGTCGAGGTAAATTTCGCCATGCGTCGCCGGTTCGAAGCCCGCAAGCATCATGAGGCAGGTCGTCTTACCTGACCCGGACGGGCCGAGCATGGTGAGAAACTCACCACGAGCGACATCCAGATTTAGGTCCTTTACGACGAGTATTTCGCCATCATAGCTTTTTTGAACATTTTCGAATCGAACGAGCGGATCATTGTTTTCCGTCATACCACCCTGCGCCATCCCTGTTACACGATGTGCCGCACGTTTGCGTGCGATCATTATCGTTTAAGTCCATCACGGGCGGATTATGTTTTCAAGCCTGCCCGCAGCGGTGTCCGGTATGCGACCTTTTCTGGACTTTAATGAGCGTCCTTATGTTGCAGTCGCGAACCGGGTGTCTGTCCCCTCGCATTTAAAGGCTACACTTTTGGGTCAGGAAACTCAAACCCCCTTGGTGAAAAACATGTTTTGTTATGCGCTCTTGGCACTTCACGCCAACTTATCCGGGTAGGCAACCAGTGAAAATCGTAACAGCACAGCAAGCAAAAATGAAATGCCTATCCACCAGCTCTGCCACATCCCGACCGAAACATGAGCCACTAACAGCCAATTCACGACTACGGCGAGTGCCAATCCCATCTGATCGCTCGCGAAGCGGAAACTCAAAAACTTGAAAAACAATACAAGAAAAAACAATCCCAACAGGATTATCCCCGGCAAGCCCAGTTCCAATCTGGTTTGAAGCGAAATGTTGTGCGGATGCAATGGTAATATCTCAGTGTCTTCATCCAGCCGGTATGGTTCGTCGTCAATCTGACGCGACGCGCTTTGCCCCCAACCTAGGATCGGCTTTTCCGATATTTTGTCGCTTACAAATGACCAGATCGCCAATCGGTGCCGAATAGATGACGGCACACTCGATTCTGCAGCGAACCCTTCAGGTGTCGCAAATCGGTCTATACCGGAATGGCTCACAACCAACGGTGCGAACACCATTGCACCAAAGGCGAGGACGGCAACCACAGAGAGGAACCGCCTGCCGACGAAATGCGAAAGTGTCAGCGCTGCCCCTCCAAGAACGGCTCCTGTCAACGCTGCACCACTCGACAAATACGACAACAGCCCAAATCCGGCCAAAAGAAATACGAAACCGGCGGCGGGCCGCTTGCGATATAATGCATATGTGACCGGCCAAAGAATCAGACTAAATACGATTGCGTTGTTATTCAGGGTCGTAAAAGGGTCGTTGCTGAAACTTCCCCAGACGGCATCATTCTGAATGTACGTGTAAGCGGAGACTCCCGACAAAACGAACAGCCCTGCGACTGCACCAATCACAATGGCACTCGCGCTCTCGCTAAACTGGTTGCGGAGCCCTGAACTCGACTCGTACAAAACCACACCTGCAAAACAAACCATGGCCGCTTTGATGGCGTGCCCCAGCGACTCCGCCTGGATCAGCGACCACGCGCAACTAATTAATGACCAGATCAATAATACCGCTAGGATCACCCAATGCGGACGGAACAGTTTCCGCCAATTTCCATATCTGACCATCCAAACGGAACCTAAAAGCGCCAGTAAGGTCGTCGCCACTACGGCACTCTTTGGGGCAACGATTACCGAAAACGTCAACACCCCCGCCAACAACCGCAAGAGGCGCAATGCATCTAAAGGGGCACTATAAAAGGTCAATATCCATATCCAGCGGCAACACCCAATTCCAATTCAACATTTGTAGTTGCCCGCTTTGAGTAAATTTTCAGTCAATTTTTTTGCCGTGATCTCCCACGAGAATAACCGTGAATGTTCTAACGATTTTACACTTAACTCGGCGCGCTTCGCTGGATCACTCAAGAGGTCACTTAATACCGACGCCATATGCCCTATATTCCGTGGATCAAAGTATACGGCGGCGTCACCCGCCACCTCCGGCATCGCCGCCGCATTGGACGAAGCCACAGGAGCGCCACAAGCCATCGCTTCAACGATTGGATTGCCGAATGTTTCTACCGTTGATGGGAAAACAAATAATGTGCAGCGCTGGTAAAGCTCAACCAGCTTGTCGGTTTCTACCGAACCAAGAAACTCGACCCGGCCTTCCAACTCCAGTTCAATGATACTCTTGTGCAAAATATCTGCGTAATCCTGGTCGATTGGCTTCCCGGCAATCAGCAACTTCACGTCGGGGAAGCGGTCGACAATTAGGCTAAAAGCCTCAATAAGCCGGTGTAGGTTTTTCTGCACATACAAGTCCGAGACGGCCAGCATTTCCGACTCCCGGCGCCTAGCGATTTTCTGCGGCACAAACGCCGCGCCAACGCCATGCGGAACGATATCAAGACGATGGCGCAATAAAGAAACCAATACAGCGGGACAAGACCGAGACGCGTAATTGGAAACTGAAATGATGCGCCGCGCGGCAACGATAGACATAAACGTCGCGGAATAAAGAAGAAGCCAGTAAATGATTTTTGAGGGACGCTTCTCCTCGAATGCAACGCCGAGCGCGTTCCTTAGCAATATCACCGACCTTCCAGCAAAAATCGGACCGTAGTTGGCCGGCGAAAAAACAACATCCATGTTGAGCCGCCTGGCAAGTACCGGAAGAAATATTTGTTCATAAAACAGCGTGCGCAGACGGGTATCGGGATAATGAAGATAATGAACTTTACATCCGGACAGATAATCCGAATACGTATCGTGCTGCTCTTCGTGCATCAAAACGTGAATCTCAATTCTCACGTCTCGGGCAAGCAATGGCAAAATGTTTCTAAGATAGGTTACGCCGCCGCCGCTACGTGAGTGGATAGCGTTTACGAGAACACGGAGCGTGCGGCTTTTCGCCTGCGATCGAAGTTCCTGAAGCCTCGCAATAAGAAGCGAAACCCGATTGCCCCAGGTATGCGATTCCTCAGCGACACGGGCCGCATTCATCCCCATCCGCCTGCCGAGTTCGGGGTTTGCAGCGAGGTATAGTATCGCCTTTTTCAGTTCTTCTTTATCGTTAGCCCTAAATAGGACGCCTACGCCGGCTCCATCTTGTTTTGAGGCCCGCTCAATATCTTCAACATCATGGCTGCCAGCCATGATATCCTTAACCTGTCCGATGCAACTGGCAATCGTCGGCTTACCGGACGCCATATACTCGAATAGCTTGGTTGGCGAACCAAAAAACTCAGAGCCATCCGAATTCTCGATCGTCGGCGCGACACAAACGTCGGAAATCATGATCAATTCAGGTATTGCTTTAAAGTCGACGGCGCCGGTCATAACGACCTGGCCTCTATCGATAAAAGACGCCAACTCGTCCGATACCTGTGGATATTCCCTACCATTTCCAACAAGCAGAAATTTAATATGCTTGGCAGCCTGGTTCTTCGATGACAACAGGCCGGCTATTGCATCTGCCAGGAGCGAGGCCCCATGCCAAGCGCCGAAAGAGCCGACGAAAGTGAATACCTGATCTTCTGGTAAAAAGCCGAAATTCGCCCGCAGTGATTGCCGGTAATCATTATCGAAGTTCGACGAGGCAAAGCGACGGAAATCGACGCCGTTCGGGTTCACTAGAATCCTATCCTCGGGAAGACCTCTCGATATCAATTCGGCTTTGAGGGTGTTGGAAACCGCCACTATCAAATGGGAATGTCGCAGAATCGACACTTCGAGATAATCGATAATACTAGATAGCCAGTATACTCGGCTCCAATGACTTGCCAGCCACGTCTCGCTTCCGTTGTACTCAGTAACGAGTGGCATCCCGCACCATCGCGAAACGACAACACCGGCCGTGCTTCCCACGGACAAACGTTGATAAAACACGCCTTTGAAGCTGGAACTGAGCCTGTTTTTGATATGCCTTACGATATCAAACTGAAAATTAAAATTGTTCAGTTCCCGCGGAATCGTAAAGGCATGGCTTGAATCAACGGTTTGGTTTTCGAAGCCCGCATTAACGATATCAATCCGGTCATCCGTCACGCAGTCGACCTGGAACCCGTGTTCCAACAATCCGCCGATTACGCCGACCATATGCGCATTCGCCCCGCCAGTACGCAGACCGTGCCAAAGGCTAGGCCGTAAATAGACAAAGCGCTTGGAAGTCATCGCGGCATCGTAGTCAGGCACGTTCCGTCCAAGACGGTTGAGGACCATCATCATCAGAGTAATGACCACGAGTGCGAACACCCCATGGAACAGTGCCCAAACGACTGCCCCGATGTCGACGATCCCCCGGCCAAGTCCAAATGACCTTGGTTGATTTTCAGCATCTAGAAAAAACCGCCGTGACGCCGGGATCATGAAAGACATTAGACGCAGGATCGGCAGCATGTTTCCGGATGCTGTGGGGTTCACGTAAATGATCAAGGTTTTCCAGCTTCTGCTGCGAAACTGGCGAATGAGA
This sequence comes from Rhodospirillales bacterium, assembly GCA_965228915.1. Taxonomy (GTDB): domain Bacteria; phylum Pseudomonadota; class Alphaproteobacteria; order Rhodospirillales; family Casp-alpha2; genus UBA4479. The sequence continues at coordinate 35,286 of OZ245847.1, forward strand.
TCCATGTAACCACTATGGATCATGTTTGAAATTACAAGAGGTTTCGGCTTCTCATCAAATTGCCGGCAAACGTTTTCGAACTCGGCTTCGGGCAAGGAATACTGAGAAATAATCAGGCTTTGAGACATTCTCACCGCCCCAAGCGTTCAAAAAAAACCAACTTATCCTCGCACAAGATTCAAACTCTTCTGCTGCAAACGATCTCGCAAACGAAAGAAGACGGTAGTCTACTACGCAAATCCTCGACACGCGACAAGTCAAACAACCGGAACGTGACCTCTGCAAAAGATTCCCGCCGCTGGAAATCAATCCGCTCGGTTATTCGCAGACTTTTTTTGAGAGAGTTCGGTTGCACCCACAAGTCTGAACTGAGAAATCATGATTTCTCGGATATGCTTTACCGAGTTGAACATCATCACATCGATAATGGACAAGTTCTCGACAAACGGCCTCCTGCCTTGCTCATAAGCACTCGCCTCGGGAAATATGAACTGCAAGTCAATTGAGCGTTTGGCAAACGCCTCCTCATCATAAAGCGCAACACCATTTTGGGGATTTATGTAAATGTCCGCATCAAGAGCATTGCAAATGGCGACAACGCGATCTTGCCCTTTTAACGACGAGCAATGTTTGATTGTCGACGAGGTAATAAATGGCGTCGTCAATCCCAGGAAAGAACTGGTCTCACTGAGAGAGTTAGCAATAAAATTAAACAAGTTCCGGTCGTCATACCGCACGATCCTCTCAATCAATTTTATCGTCTCGGCGTAATATGGGGCACCGGCATACGCTGCTCTGAGACGGCGAAGAAACTTATTGGCGTCGAAATCAGCCGCAACAGTACGCTCTACGATATTCAAGTGATCGGATGCCTGCTTCAACGGCAATGAGAAAGTAACAGGCCCCTTGGCACCAAGCATGCGATTGCGATTGATCCAACCTTTCTTGGTATATTTAATATTGTCATAAATGACGAACTGATCGACGCAGGCGATAAGCTGAAAATACCCGATATACGGAAAGAAATACGGCTGCATGATCGCGACGCGTTTTGTCATGGAGAACAACCTCTTCGGTGTTCAGCTAATGGCAATTGGGCTCAGAACCACGTAACGTCTTCAGCAAGTATGTGGATTTCAAGAAGAATTTTACTCGCTAGCTGAAATCCGGATGAAAATTACGTTACACATCAACCGTCTTTTTATTTTAAAAGCGTACTCCGGCAGCCGCCAGAAAGTCTTGGATCGATAGATTAAAATGAAAAGCCAACAAACGACTGATGCCACGGCCTCTCCGCATGAAATGAGTGCGGACGCGGAGTTGGAATATACTCTCAGCGCAATGGAAATCACGCCCGAGGTTGCGGAAGTCAGCTTCTGGGTCAAATCCCGTAATCGCGTTTTCGGCGAACTCATCAACACTGAGTGCGCCCGCCAATCACTCTCGGCATTCTTTGAGATAGGATGTGCGACCGGCAGTTTCTTGCAATACCTAACTGAGAATTACCCGGCCCTTCAGGTTTCTGGCTCCGACAATATGGATGAGGCTGTGGCCCTTGCGCGAAAGATTAATCCACAACTGGATATCCATTACCTCGATGCCAAAAAAATCGATGAAAAGACAGACCTTTCAAGCATCGGCGCCTTCGACATTCTTGAACACATTTCGGACGACGGGGCCGTGATCGAAAAAGTTTATCGCGCCCTTCGCCCTGGAGGATTGTTTTTCATCTCCGTTCCGCAGCACCAGTTCATGTGGAGTGAGCTTGATATCAAGATCAAACATAAACGCAGGTATAGCCGTAAAGAGCTTCGGCAAAAGCTGACCCATGCCGGTTTCGAAGTCGATTACATGACCTCACTCGTTGTGCTTCTGTTTCCGGTGATGGTCGCACACCGGAAGGCCGTTGATTTTTTCGTTAAACATGCCCCGACAAAAAATAGCCAGCCCGCCGCATCCGAAGACATCAGCAAATTTGTTCTATTTGGCCAACTCTCGAATACGCTCTTGAACTGGGCAATGCGGTTGGATGAGTGGCTTATCAAGAAACGCGTGTCACTGCCTTTCGGCGGCACATTGATAGCCGTTGCACGAAAGCCTTATGGGTGAAGTTTCGCTCCTGAATCCGCCTGAACCCGGGGCAGATTGACCGGACATCACCCAAAATTTTGTACGCGGCTCGCGTTGAAAATGTTAGGGTTGGCGTGGGAACGAACGAGCGATGAGATCAAGCGTTAGCAAATAACCTTACACGTTTACCGTTCATTTTAAACAAGGCCAGACATGAAGATTTCTTTTGTTATCGCTGTTTATCGTAATGAAGAATCTATCAAAGAGACCGCAAACAGAATCAAGAATCTTTTCTCATCTGATCTGAAAAACTATGAGTACGAGATTATTTTCGTCGACGATGGATCGGATGATGGCTCGCTTAACGAAGCTCTTGCCGCCCGCGAACAAGACCCATCCGTAAAAGTCATTTCGTTCACCCGAAATTTTGGACAAATGGCAGCGATCACCGCAGGCTTAAAAAAAGCCAACGGCGATGCCGTAATCAATATCTCTGCGGATCTTCAAGACCCGATCGAACTCGCACGTGATATGGTTAAACAATGGGAAGGTGGCTCTGAAATTGTAATTGCGTACAGACAAAAACGGTCTGACCCGTTTTTGTCACGTGTATTCTCCCGACTGGCATACGGCGCGCTTCGATTGTCGGTTCCCCAATTGCCGAAAGGGGGGTTTGATTTCGTACTTATCGATAGGAAGCCGCTAGATATATTCAACTCGGTCGAATACCGGAACAGATTTTTTCAAGGGGACCTGTTGTGGGCAGGCTATAGGATGAGTTTTATTCCCTACGAGCGTCTTCGTCGGGAATTTGGCGTTTCGCAGTATAACTTTACGAAGAAGCTCAAGAACTTCCTGGATGCTTTTCTCGATTCATCCTTCTTGCCGATCCGGTTCATGTCATTCTTTGGCATCGTAACCACGCTTTTGGGCATCCTTTATGGGCTGAGCGTCGTTTATGTCTGGTTACAAGGGGGGACACCTTTTGAGGGTTGGGCGCCGATTGTGATTTTGTTGTTAGTGATCGGAGGAGCGATCATGCTGATGCTCGGAATCATCGGCGAATATGTATGGCGTATTAATGATGAAGTACGGAAACGCCCAAACTATGTTGTCAGGGATGAATTTTTATAACGGCTTTCAAGACTCCAACGGGCAAAGCCATGAATACCCTTCCTAAGACAGTCGTTAATGTATGTGCTTCCGGCGGCGGCGGTAATTTTCAGGCTATATTGGATGCCCAGCCGAGTTTGGCTATTACCGTTAACAGACTAATAGTAGACCGCAACTGTGGCGCGATTGATCGTGCAGATAAGTACGGGATCGAAGTCATACGTTTGCAGTCCAGTGCGAAGAGCAACGCAGAACATTTTGCCACCGAGCTTGCCGGGGCCATATCAACAGACGCTGACCTCGTCGTCTTGGCCGGGTTTCTGTCAATCATTCCCCAAGAGTTCTTCAAACTGTGGAAAGGGCCTATCATAAACACACACCCCTCTCTTTTGCCGAAACATGGCGGCATTGGAATGGTTGGCGAGAGAGTGCAACAATCAGTCATAGATTCTGGCGACTCGGTAACCGGGTGCACGGTTCACTTCGTCAACGAGATCGTCGATGGCGGCGATATACTCTGCCAAAAGGTCATTCCCGTGAAAGACGGTGAAACAGCCTGGGATCTTGGGGGAAGAGTTTTCAAAGAGGAAAATGCCTTGCTGGTTTCCGCAATAAAAATTCTTTGCCACGATATTATGCTCTCTAAACAACATTGAATTTCGAACACATGAATTGGATAAAGAAAGGAAAGATTTTCGATCCTGTCGACTTTCCAAAAAGACCAAGTTGGATGTTCGGTTTTGCGCAAGCACCAAACGTGCTGATTTTGGACGAATTGGTCCGCATCTATTTTTGCACGCGCCCTCAACCCGATGAGAACATGAACTATGTAAGCAGAGCAGCTTACATCGACGTCAATCGAAGCAATTTATTTGAAATCGTGAATATTTGCGATGAGCCCATATTGCCATTGGGTGACTTGGGCATGTTTGACGAGTTTGGCACCTATCCAGTAAGCGTTTGCCGAAACCGTGAGAGGATAATATCGGTCTATGGTGGCTGGACACGCTGCGAGTCGGTACCGTTCAATATATCCCTTGGATTAGGCGAGAGCTTTGACGGCGGACAAACTTTTAAGAAGGTTGGGCCGGGCCCAACACTATCTCATACAGCAGATGAACCATTCGTCGTCACATCACCTAAACTGCGATATTACGGTGACACATGGTATTTAGCGTACACCGCAGGCAAGAAGTGGTTCATTGACGACGATGGACGTGCGGAAATAATTTACAAAATCAGATTGGCATCTTCACCTGACCTCAAGAATTGGCAGAGGTTCGGAAACGACATCATCTCAGACGTGCGTGGTTCCGACGAAGCCCAAGCCTGTCCCGACATTTTTTATCATCAAGGCGATTATCACATGTTTTTTTGTCATCGCGATGCCACCGGGTTTCGCGACGACAAATCAAGAAGCTATAGACTGGGGTATGCCCACTCAACAGATCTTATGAACTGGTCGAGAAATGACGACCTTTTGACTCTTGATGTCAGTGAGAGCGGTTGGGACTCTGAGATGGTTGCATATCCGACAGTCTTTGAACTCGATGGCAATATTCATATGATTTATGGAGGGAACGGAAACGGCAAGACTGGCTTTGGACTTGCAACCCTGGAGGGGCAGGTTCTCCGATGAAAATCTTGAAACGTGGCAAGGTATTTGATCCCAGAGAGTATTCTTTGCCAGCAGGATTGAGTCTTTATGCCAAATCCCCTCAAGCCGTCGTCTTTGACGATTTTGTCCGGGTCTATTTTTCATCACAACGAATAGACTCTCAGGACAAGTGGCTCAGCGTTCCAATTTTCGCAGATTTTAACAAAAAATTTTCCAAGGTATTGCGTGTTGCCGATGAACCCGCGATCTGCCTTGGCAGCTTGGGGCATTTCGACGAGCACGGCATTTTTCCGTTTAATGTCGTTCCCCATCACAATGAGTTTCGCGCTTATACATCCGGGTGGAGCCGGCGAAAGGCAGTATCGATCGATATGGCCATTGGATTGGCACATAGCGATGATGGCGTTCACTTTGTAAAAGTCGGCGATGGCGGACCGCTACTTTCCGCAAACGTCGACGAACCCTGCCTGGTTGGCGACCCATTTGTTATGGTCGATAACGGGTTTCATCACATGTGGTACATCTACGGCAGCAAATGGATGCGCCGGCGACCTGAGGAGGCACCTGAAAGGTTTTATAGAATTGCCTATGCGGCATCAAAAGACGGCATCGAATGGCACCGCGACAGCAAATACATCATTCCGTCAAGACAAGCCGACGAATGCCAGGCCTTGCCGACGGTCATCAAACGGGATGGCGTTTTTCATATGTTTTTTTGTTACAGAAATGCCTATGGATTCCGCGATGATCCGGAACATTCTTACCGTCTAGGATACGCATTCTCTGATGATTTAAAGGTTTGGCATCGCGACGATGACGTTGAAGGCTTGACCGTCAGCGAATCAGGCTGGGATTCACAGATGATGTGCTATCCAAATGCCTTTAAAATTGATGATACATACTTCCTTCTTTACAATGGGAATGACTTTGGAATGTATGGGTTCGGCATTGCCGAAGTAATATTCTGAAATAATGGTGTTAATATGAACAAAAACTTCAACAAAAAAATAATAGACAACGAAGAAAGAAGTTATTTTTACGGTTTTGATTATGACGTCATGCACCCGTTCATGATCAAGTCTTTTAAGCCCCATATAATTGACGGCAGCATGCTTGAGCTTGGCAGCTATACGGGCCAATTCACAAAAAGATTACTTGAGCTATCTAATGACATAACGTGCGTCGAAGGTGCAGATAGCGCAATCGAACAAGTTGACAAAGATGTCGCCGAACAGGTTCAAATCGTCAACGCATCGTTTGAAGAAGTTGTTCTTGACCGAAAGTTCGACAACATCATCCTGACCCATGTTCTCGAGCACATTGAATACCCGGTCGACGTCTTGACGAAAATAAGAACGAACTGGCTTGCTGAAGGCGGGCGGTTATTCGTTGTCTGTCCAAACGCAAATGCCCCTTCTCGTCAGATCGCGGTTAAAATGGGTCTTATATCTCACAATTCAGCTGTGACCGATGGCGAAGCAGCCCATGGCCATTATTGCACCTACTCATTAGATACTCTCGAAAGAGATGTGACTGCGGCTGGATGGAAGGTTATTCATCGCTCAGGCATATTTTTCAAAGCCCTTGCGAACTTCCAATGGGACCGATTGTTACAAACCGACATTATTTCAAAAGAGTACCTAGAAGGATGTTACGCATTGGGCCAACAATACCCGGACTTGTGTTCCAGCATTTTTCTTCTTTGTGAACAAGGCGATGCGTGAACAAGTGCGTAGCAGCTCTTGGTATCGGAAAAGGCATGCAGTATTGAATGCACTCCCTTAGGGTGAGCCGTGAATAAATCCCTGCGCTTTTTTATTTTCTCGCTTTGACAACGTCTGTTGATGAAGGCGTTGCGTGAAATTCTTGATAAGGAGCTGGCAATTAGAAAGGTCATCAATACAGCCTTTCTGTTTCTGCTTTGCCTGTATGCCTACACGGCGGCCGTTGATTATATCGACCGCCAACGTGCGCAAGGGGTGCAACCGTTCTTTTATCAATCATATTATGAGCCGGCAGTACTCGTCGCATGCGGGCATGAATTCGGCACGCTTTCCTCCCAACGCCCCGCCTCCCTTGACCAATTCCTCAAATTAAAAAAATCGACTTTCGATTGCGCGGACCTACCCGAAACCCCTCAAATCTCGCAACCACAGTTCCTTAGGCAATGGATTTACATGATGCATGCCGCGGCTGCCACTTGGACCGTGCTGGGGGTCGATTGGACGGCGATCGATAAACTCGCAGGCGCGTTCGTAGCCCTTTCCGCCGCGGCATTGTACGGCATTTTCCAGATATTCCTCCCGCTCCCGGTCGCCGCAATAGGAGTCCTCGCCGTCATCAAGGCGCATCACTTCGTCGAGTTCGCGCCCTACTTTAGAGACCTCAGCAAAGCACCGTTTATCCTATTGTCGCTGCTGTGCATGACTTTGATCGCAAAACAGAAAACATGGCGGGTTCCCATTTACGTACTGGCTTGTGCCATAGGGCTTATTGTCGGCATCGGCGTCGGCTTTCGGCCGGATGCAATGATTGCACTACCACTCGCTGCATTTGTGATATTCGCTTTTCCCGACGGTTGGAGTCCGAAACTCCTCACGCAAAAACTTCTGTGCTGCGCACTTATGGCAGTCATTTTCTGGCAAGTATCGGCTCCGATACGCCAAGATGCCGAGGAAAGCGGGAGCTGCCGATACCACTGGGCATTACTCGGGTCAGGCAATCCTTTCTCCGGCCCGCTGGGCATTGAGCAAGGCAGCTTCGGGATGCTTTACCAATTCAACGACCAACTCGTGTATGGCGTCGTACAAGCGCATGGAAGCCGTGTTTTGGCACAAGACGCCATCAGATATTGCGGACCCGAGTACGACCTCGTCAGCGGCGACCTATTTCAACGCTTAGTTACGACATTGCCCGCAGAATTTCTAACCCGCGCACTATCTTCGATGCGTGAAATCGTTACGGCCAAACACGTTCCGTACATCGACATCGGCAGGTATACGATTTTAACTCTCATGCTGGCATTCTTATACGTTCTGTTTCTGCGAAGCCCCCGGCGTGCCATCGCCGTTGCCTCTTGCGTGGTTTTCCTGCTTGGCTACCCAGCAATCCAATTCCACCCTAGACACTACTTTCATATCACTTTCATTCCGCTTCTCATGGGCTTGATCGTGTTGATCGCCGGTTTCAGGTTCACGTTAGACAAGCTTTATGACAAGCGAAGCCCGGTGGCGGCGGTTTCCGACCTGATCGTTGATATTCAAAGGTGGTCGAAGTCCAGAAAATACCGGCGCCGCTCGATTCTGTTCATTGTGCTCTTATTATTACCAACGAGCGCCGCAATCTTTGCGTCACGACATTATCAATCGGTCAAACTCAATGAACTTGTCCAAAAATATGATAGCTACGACTGGATTGACGTTGATCCAGAGTCCGAGGCATTCAACTCTCAGATTCCTGAGGTCGTTTCTTTACTAAGGATCAGCATCGATCGCACAAAATGCCAGTCGTCGGGCAAAGGTATCGAAATCGCGTATAATACCACAGATCCGAGTTGGCAGCTCGATAGGCCTTTATCGTCACTTTCCGGAGAAAACGATCCGATAGATGGCACCTATTATGTTCAAGTTTTCAACACGAAGAAAACACAGGGACTGCGTTTAGCAATGCCCGACGAGTTTCGTGGTTGCGTCGTGGGGGTGTCTGCCGCCTCCCCAACTAACAACCAAGACTTATGGCTCGACATGCATACGATGAATGGCCAGGTCGTCCGTCCTTATTCGACATTCCGGTAAACGGGACAAATTCATCTGAACGCAATTTGGATAATATGATCCGTATCCGATTCCGTTAACTCCGGATACAACGGCAAACAGACGATCGAATCGGCCGCCGCGCGGGCATGCTGTAATGAAAAATCCTGCTCTGTCGCATTTTTCCTGATGAAATCGTAGTCGCACGCCAAAGGATTAAAATACCTTCGGCAGTCGATGCCATGACCCTTCAACCGCAAGACCGTTTCATAAGCCGTTGTGCTGCCTTCGGGCGAAACGCGCACGGGATAATAAAGGAAATTATGCCCATCCGTGTCACCGTCGATGACCGCTGAAACACCGTTGATCGTTTCCAGTAAATTATCGTAACGCCTCGCCACTGCTTTTCTGGCCTTGATCGTCTCTTCCAACTTAGGGAGCTGGGCCAGCCCCATCGCGGCGCAAATTTCGTTCATCTTTCCGTTTAGCCCTACGCCGGCCAGGTCATCGTTACCCAGCCCAAAATTCGCCAGGCTATCCACATTCCGCTTCAAGTCGACATCCTCGCAATACACGGCTCCGCCTTCGAAGGTGCTGAACCCCTTGGTCGCGTGAAAGCTGAGAACCGACATATTTCCGTGCGAAACGATTGAGCGACCATTGTATCGTGCCCCCATGGTGTGGGCTGCGTCATAAATAACCTTCAGATTGTGCCGCTCCGCGATGGTGGAGATTTTATCGACCTCGCACGGCCGACCGAAAAGGTGTACAGGTAATATAGCAACAGTATGCTGCGTAATCGCGCTCTCGATTGCGTCCGGATTTATGTTCAGAGTCTCTGGATCGACATCCACGAAAACAGGCGTCAAGCCAGCCCATAAAATAGCGTTCACCGTTGCGATGAACGTGTAAGGAGTCGTTATAACCTCACCGTGGGCACCCAACGCCTTCAATGCCAGCATCAACCCGGTCGTGCAGTTATTGACCAGAGCAATGTTGCCGACTCCCAAATAATCTCCCAGAGCCGCCTCAAACCGATTGTGAATCGGCCCGAAGTTAGTCAGCCACTTGTTATCCCAGATTTCATCCATAAGCGCGTCAAGGTCGCGACGCGATGGTAGCGTGGGGCGAGTCAGATAATATTTCTTGGACACTCTTTGTTTTCCAAAGTTACTTCCACTTCCGGGCATTCAAAAATCCCTGACGCTTTCGACCGAGTCTCAACGTTGGCTTCGGTCAATCGTCGCCGCTTACAATCAGTGCCGCGTACAAACTAATGACGCTTCACACGCCCATCACGCTTAACCAGTTATAGCAGGCCAGCAAATGTATAAACTCCCTGCGATAACTGCATTCAAGAATTTATTCGCCCCCCTGCGCTTCGTTCAAAATTCTCAGGCTCCGCATTGCGACATAATTTTCTGGCGTGAGACAAGCGCCGGGGGCGACTCGGGAATGCTGGGGTGTTCGCCCAGATGCTCTTGATCCGGCCTCGGCAGTTCCCCTGAATTTATACGGCTCCGGACGATGGGCAAAAGTTTCTGGAAAGTCACCCAAGCGCGCAGCCTCAAACCGTCTTCGTTCATATGTATCGCATCGTTAAACAATCGCGGGTCCATCGGGAACCCTGTCGCGACATCTATGAACGCAATATCCCGTGATTGCGCATACGCTTGGAAGACCCTGTTCTGAAAATCCGCCATGCGTCGAAAATGGGCGTAAGGGATCGGCCAATACGTTTCATTCAGTTGCCGCCAGATCGCAATGTTCTTTTTGGGATCCAGGACCATTCCATCTTCGACCATCCAGATAAACGACGATAAGACAAATGTCGAACCGCGCCGTTTAACCTCCGCACGAATACGATCGAGGTCCGATAAAATCGTATTCAGTTGCACCGGCAATTCATCGGTATCGATATCCGGTTCGAACTCATTCAGACCTTGAGGCCAATTGACCGTATAGCTCCCCTTATAGGGTTCAGCACCGTCTTTACTGTTAAAGCGGTCCCACACAATATACAGCCGCCTCAGCGTCGCAGAATAATTCTCAAACGGTCGCAGTTTCAGGTACCTCACAATTTTATTCGTGATCAATTGGCTATCGAAATCCAAATATGAAATCGGATAAAACTGATTGGACCCCTCATAGTATACGGTGAAATCCGGCTCGAGCGGCGACACTTCATTCACGAAAGCGGCGGCTATAGAAGGCGACGCAACGCCTGCACGCCCGGCATTGATGACCTCGAATTTCAGTTGCAGGGAATTTTCTCTCGCCCAGATATTTAGCCAATGGACGACATACTCGGGGTATGAAAATTTAACTCCGAATGCATTCACCGTTGTCGATGCCCCGACAAAAGCGATCCGCACCACGTTATCAGGCTTGTTTAATTGAAGCGCCGGACCACGAAACCCGAACGCATTCGACTTGAACCAAACACTGTATGTCATATTCGGAATATGACGAAACAGCGGATAAATCGAATCATCCCGTGGATCAAAGGTGAAAAACGAATCCAGAATCCCAAGGGAACCTAGCGTTCTCCCCTTACATAGAGACTCTTTGAGATAGTTTTTGTTCCACGAATAAAAAGCGCCATACGGATCGGTTGGATATTCTTTCAGCCTTCGCAACGTTTCTTCTGAGGCCCGTGCCGGGGGAGGTAGTGGCGGTGAGAGCCAAAACCAATCTCTATCCACGCCCGGGCTAGTCAGCCGATCACGTGCCGCCGTCAGGATTTCTTCACTGGATTCCCGTCCACTCGCCACGGCCTCGGCATTCGGCACCTGAAACGTGGATGTTTTTACGAGATGAAACGAAGTGAGTTCGAAATCGTCAATGTATCTGATCAGCAGTTCTCCGGTAATCAAAGAGATAAAGACGGATACTAAGACCAGCAGCGAACATTTCATGAAATTATGAATGATCGAACGCACTTCATCGCCCCTTGGAATGAATTAAATTTAACGAGCCAACCGGCATCAGGTTGGCAATTAACGGGTTACACAAAAGCGCCTTTCAGGCCCTCGATATGCGTACGATGCCACAGCACGGCGTTCAAAACGGTCCATAAATGAAAGCTATGCCCCCCTGAGCCAGCCAACTGCTGGTTCAACATCCGATCAACCGTTTCATTATTGATCAAGTGGCTCTTGTAGAGAACGGATTCGTGAACCAGTTCCCGGCATCTCCCTCCGAACGCCGCATCAGCGAACCACTGCTCCATCGGCGCACCAAATCCACGCTTCGTCTGATAAATCAGATCCTTGTCCATGTAACCTTCGGCCACCCGCTTAACGACACGCTTACCGAGGCCGCCATTCAGCTTGTAAGAAAGCGGTAGGCGGTTGGCGAAACGCACAACATCGTCATCCAGAAAAGGCGCACGCGCCTCAACAGAGTGAGCCATCGTCATTTTGTCGACCCGCATCAACAAATGCTCGGGCAGTCGCATCCGGCTTTCCAAATAAGGAATGTGCTGCAAAACTTCCGGTTGCGCCAAGTCCCCCAAGGATTGCATGTGCGCGGCCACGATATCGTTACTGTTAAGAGTAGAGAATGCATCGCTTAGCAGGCCGCGAATGGGACAATCGATATCCTGCGCGAACAAACCTGGAGATGGTGTAATTTGATCCCTTAGCCGCCCCCAGAAGGCGACGGCGCCTCCCCAGAACAATTCCTCGCCGCGTTTGGCACGGCCGGCTATCTCAGCATCTTCCCCTGCCAGCACATGGCCAACTAATGGCATTTTATCGAGCAGTCGTCGTAGCCGAACACTTCCAGTGGACCGGCGGGCCGGCTCATAGACCTCGATGAACTTTTTCCGATAGTGCTCGCACCACCAATACCCCAGAAAATGTTCGTCAGCGCCTTCACCGACTTGGACGACTTTCGTTCCACTATCGTGGACGGCTTTTGATATGCGCCATAACGGTATGCATACGTTGTCCGCAATCGGTTCGTCCTGGTGATAAACAATGTCATCTAATACATCGGTGACATCTTCAGGGGACATGCTGACGTTGTGGTGACTTGTGCCATACCGCTTGGCGATACGTTCCGCGGACGAAAACTCGTTAAACTCCTCAAACCCGTCATAACCGACACTGTATGTCGATATGGGGCGATCGATCTGCTCAGCTATCAATCCGGTAATCAAACTTGAATCGACGCCACCCGACAACAGCACACCGACCGGGACGTCCGACACCATGCGACGCGTGACCGCTTGACGCATCAGCCCCAGGACTTCATCCGCGGCTTCTTCGAAAGACAGGTCATCTTCGGCGAGCGTCGCATTTTTATCAGGGACAAGATCGAAATAACGATGCGCATGCGCTGCGCCATCGTTCTCTATTGTTACCAAATGCGCAGCGGGAAGTTTGAAGATGCCCTTGAACATCGTCAGTGGCGCGGGCGACACCACGAATGTCAGATAGTGCCAAAAAGCATTCAATTCCATTTCCGGCGAAACATCCGGATGCTTTAGTAGGGCCTTTATTTCCGAAGCGAACACCCACTCGCCTGAGTTCGTCTTCGTGACGTATAAAGGCTTTTTACCCATCCGGTCCCTAACGAGGTGAACTAACGGTTTCCCTTTGTTCCGCCCGTCAAAGATGGCAAAAGCGAACATGCCGCGCAGGCGCTCCAAACAATCGGCCCCCCACACTTCCCAAGCACGCAGCAGCACCTCGGTATCGGAGTGGTCGGTCTTCCAATCATGAACACCCAGCCGTGCAAGTTCCTCACGGATTTCTACATGATTGTAAATCTCGCCATTGAAAACGATCGACATCGTTTCATCGCGGTTCGTCATGGGCTGATCCGCAGCAGATGAAATATCGATAATCGTCAGCCGACGATGTCCAAAAATGCAGTCGTTCGTTGCAGACTGCCATGTGTCGGCACTATCCGGCCCCCGATGGATCAAGGTATCGCGCATACGAGCGATTACTGACGGTGGAACCGTCATTCTTCCGGGGTGAAAAGCGCCGACGAAACCGCACATGAATTACAGCGCTACCATTTCAACTAAGATCGTCGATCCGCCGCTCGCATTATACCCACCATACATACCGATATCCTCGTAACGGAGGTATTCAAGTCGCTCCACTTTGAAACCAGCAATTGAAGCGCCATGCCGCAACGAGAGTTCGTCTAATTTCCAATAGTGAGCAGGCATGGCATACCAACGCGACATCCCATCAGGAGGCAATAAAGCAAATAGTTTGCCGCCGACGCGCAGAACTCGCCTAATCTCTAGAAGCAATTTTTTAGGATCATAAGAATGTTCAAGGGCATTATCGGCTACAACCGTGTCAAAAACCCCATCCGCGATGGGCAGGTCGTGCATATCGCTAACGATCGAAACGGCGCCCTTGCTCTGGCATGACCTTGTCTGCGCTAACGTTAAATCGAGCGCAACATAGAGCGATGAGCGGGACTTTAACTGCTCAACTGTTAATCCAAAGCCCGCCCCAATCTCCAACACTTTTCCCAGGTTCCCATCTATCCAATCAATAAAGGCAAGACCATCTGCTGAGATCTCTGCACGTTCGCCATTGAATTGGTACGCATGCGAATCAAGCTGGAGGTTTCGCAGAACGCTTAAGTTCTCCGTTGATAAAGTGTCTTGAACCTCTCTCAAGTAGCAATCTGCATCGACAAGACGAAACCGGTCCGTTTTTTCCAAAGAAGTCATGGACTTCGTAAGGCCCCTCAATGAATTGGCGCCAACATCCAATAACAATCCCTGCGCTCGTCCCAGCGAAGACCAGTTATGCACTACATACGTCTGCCAGAATTTGCTGAGACTCGGGCACTGACTAACCGAACTTCGATAGTAATCCTGAAGCTCTGTGTCTAGCACGCGCCCAATTCTCGCAACTAGGGCAATATATGGCCAGTCAATCGGAAGAGTTTCCTCCAAGGACGCATTCTCTCGCACCCCGTTAAAGAATCTCTTCTGCGTATCCGGCCGTGGATCAAAAAGCCGGAGGAACGGAACATAAACAGGATTCCGCCTTTTAATAAACGCTTCCCATTTTTTACACAATCTAAGCATAAGCCTGTCGGCAATATGCACCCGCGTAATAATGATACAAGCAACGACTCTGGTTACTACTCGACGAAGCTTATCCAGCATTTGAAAACTGTATGGAGTTCTTGGAATTCTAACGAGCCCCCGAGTATCGGGCCCATTACTGGGGCATCTGGGGTCAATTTCAATTGACCTATAACCGAATCGCCATGTTAGCGCACGAACGGCTTGCCACCTCTTATCCATTTTCGGTGACGCTAGGATACTGAGATCAAATTCAAAATCGCCTTCAGACGCGAAGCGCTCGACAATCTGCCAATGCGCTGTATTGAACACCCCATCCACCAGTAACGTACGAATATTTAATTCATCTCCAAAACGCCTTCTCAATTTTCTGACAACATTTAAAATATTAGAGCCATTTTTTAGAATATCTATTTGGATTCTAAATCCAACCTCGATACCCGGCCCAGTCACTAGGACCAATTTCTCGATAAATGCCGTAAGTTCATCTATCCCTTCTTCTCCTGAAAATTCAATTAGATGAAAGGCTCTGCGCACTGGTACCGGTGTGTTTTTTAGAACGGAAAAATAACGTTGATCTTCAAATGGCGACCATGTGATAGCCGCAGACAGCATTTGACGCCGCCTAATTGCATGTCCTGTTATTTCAATGCAGTCATTTCTTAGCGACGTCTCAATATTTGTCACAGTTCCTTCCAGAGCCACGATCTGAAAGACCTGCTCGTCAGACAGAAAAGGGTCCACGTCAGTGCTAAACTTTAGAGAATATCCGGTACGATCCGGCAATTGACGAATACGCTGCAAGGACAGCCGAAAATCACGTGGCAATAACACCTCGGCACATCCGTGAATATCGCGCAAATGCTGTATAATCATACACTTAGATTTATCTTCATGAGTATGCAACGGATAAAATTCGGATAATTCTATTGCCAGCTATATTGTTTGTGAAAACATCTCCAGGACAAATAAAAATCTGAAATTCGGGAGAAGGGTATTAGCGAACAATTCTCCAAGATTTTTTTACAGGAAAAAGACGTGCGCCTATACTTGAAAATATTTTTATCGAATAACATATCGACTTATAAACACGGATACGTAAGGGGCGTTTTTTTAAGCGATCTTCCAACATGCTATAATCAAAACATCTTACAATACCGAATTCTGAATTATGAGCCATAAACACGCCGGGATTTTTCTTGAGGATACCACTAATGACGGCCTCTATTTCCACCTTCACCAAAATACCGAAGGCATCATAGGTACTTAAAGTCGCCCATAATTGAATATCCCTTGATGCCAAGGACTTCTTAATATCCTTGTAATTTACTATTCGGTGATACTCTAGCTCGCCTGTGTTCTCGTTTTTTAAATTGTTCAGCACCTCTTGAAACGCAGGTTGTGCAAACATCACAACAGTCGATTCAGAAGCTATACTGCACCATGCTTGTATAGCCTTTTCTGCATCACCAACAAAGCCATCGCACACCAAGCCTATCCTCAGGCCATAGCCCGAATTGCATAAATCTCTCACATCTTCAAAAAAGCAAGGCTTGGGAAGTCGATCTGCTAACTTCATTTAATCGCCTTACCCCAAAGAAAAAATCCCCACCGGGATTCAAGCCATCGACGCGTTCGTTTATCATCAGGCACACCTACCAAGGGCATTTGTTCATTGCTCAAGCAACTCGTTTGAAAGCTGATTTCACTAAAACCTGAAAAAATCCATCGCAGATCCTCCGGTCCGTAATGATATACACGCACATAACCGGGGCCATCTGTGTACCAATCATTGACCGTCTCTTTTCCAAGAACGGCATCTTCGTTCAACGTCCAACCGTAGTACAATCGGGTCTTAATCCAATAGTGGATGCTTTGCTTATTATAAAGCATGATCGTGACTGACCCGCCCGGGCGAAGAACGCGCAAAATTTCGGCCATCGCCACTTCTAATTCCGGCACCAAAAGTAGCACACCACAGGAATAGACGTGATCAAAGCTTTCACTCTCAAAGGGCAGGTTTGTTGCGCTCCCGTTGGCAATGCATGAATCTAGGTCAAATGTCCGCAAGAAATCTCGTGTCATCTGACAATGTTTTTCGGTCAAGTCGATCCCCTTGATCGCTGCACCGTTCTTCGCAAACATAAAATGATCCGAGCCCTGCCCGACGCCAATCTCAAGTACGTCGCGTCCTGAAAACTGGTCAAACTCGGCAATTCTGGGAATCTCAGGGTACATCTCGTAGCGCTGACGAAGCGCCGTTTCGTAGTATTCAACGGTGCCGACTTTGAGGCTTTTATCTATGTACCTCTGGGCAAGTTCATTGCTTGAGTTAGAATAATAACTAACGACTCTTTGAAAAATATTTTCATTATTATCCATTACCGGAAACCCTATTCCCCCGCCTAGCTCAAGGGCTTTAAGCTGAGAAACTGCACAATATTGTCTTCTACGGGCAGCTTGAATTCCTGAATATCTCTTGTCTCGACATTGACCGCTAATAGGCTCCCAAGATCAGGCGCACCTAAGAGATACAATGAACCATACAAGTGTTGGGCATCGTGCATCCAAGACGACGCGGTTTCATACCCTCCCCTAATGGACCCGTTTAGATCGGCCAAAACCAAACGCCCGTGGCAGCTATCCGAAAAGTATATTGTATCCGCACCGGCGACCCGCCGAGCCCCGTGCGCCCCGATATACCCAGTCAGGATTCTATCATAGGAACCGTCTTCGCCGAAACAACCGACATCCCCCTGGATAAGAGTCGTCACCCAGATATTTCCAAACTCATCCGGGAACGCAGCGTTTAAATGACCTAACTGCAAATCATTGTGAATGTAATGATCTTTTAAATTATCTGTTTCGGTTAATTCGTAATTCTCGCCATAAATACTTTTTGGAAGCCTCATTCGCCTCTTAACGGTTCTCCTTTGCCCGTCGAGCACCAAAACTGCGTCCGCAGCGGAGGACGAAACGACGAAGTCCCCATGTTTATCCTCGAAAATCGTATGCAGGCCGGCAAACCAATTGTCATCGACGACATCTGTGCTTGCGTCATTCCTGTCCCAGCCGTGCATAAACTCGACACGGTCCTCGTAACAAATCACAAGCGTATTGCCAGAAATGATGCCGTGTTGAATTTTACCGTTCCCAACTACTTTCTTTATGAAGCGCAGTCGGATGTGATGTTCGCTGCCAGATAGGTGATATACGCTGAGATATCCATCGTAAGAGGCGTTTCCGTCAAGCAATGCGGAAAGGTCGGACAGTCGCGGAATGCTCTCCAATCGGCTTTCATCCGAATACCTTGATTTTAAAGCGTCATAGCTACAACGAGAATAGTCCACCGGCCTGCTCGACGTACTGACCAGCAACAAATGATCAAGTTTCAAATTACATTCTCCGATGAAGAATAAGTACTAGTCTAGGACAGGACAGTTTTCACACTGAAAACACATTCACTTAAAATGCCGAGCAATGATTAAACGCTTCTCATGAAACAACGTAATGCCGAGTTCTAGTTTTCCATCGCCGTCATAATCTGTGACCAATCCGATGCGCGGTGTCGGCAAATCGAGTGTCGCAATATGCTGAAATTCGCCAGATATTTTTTTGAACAGCTGCAGATCGCCAAGATGACTTCGCTCATCCAGATTCAGGCCGTTTCCATAATTCAGTACCGCCAGTTCATCAATACCATCACCGTCTAGATCACCAGCGACGACATCTGTCGTATTAATTCCCGCATCGAACCAGGCATGGTTCACTAAATCGCCATTTTCATTAATATCGGCATAGAACACGGCCCCTTGATAAGGTGTCGTAACATTTCTCGGGTCTCCGCCCCATAAACCGACGGCCAATCCCATCTCCTTGTTTTTACCGAATGTACCAATGGCGATTGACGACCGGCTCAATCCCCCGATATCCGTCATCGAAACGGCGTGAGTCTGATTATCAGCACCACATACGACTTGAGCTAACTTAGGGGACAACCTAGACGCCGAATAGAAAACAGCATTATTTCCCTGGATATGACCAGATATCCCAACTGGCTCAAATCCGTCTTCTAGGGGAATTAATACCGCCGGCAAACGCCATTCGACGTCATCGCTGGACTGATACAACAGGGCAATCAGTGACGCATCCCGGTCGGCAACGGCGATCCACCTGCCTAACTTCCCACCATCCAGGAAGGCTGAATTTCGTGCCCCCTGAATCCCACTGCGGCTGAAGAGAATACGAATTTCGGCTTTGTCTATTCTTATCGCCGAATTCGATTTCGATCTATCCAGTATAAGGTCAAGCGGAATAGTCCCAAAGCCTGTCATGCCGAAATGGGATGCGACATCCTGCATGTGAAAAAAACTTACCCCTAGGACTGTCTCCGTCTTGGTTTGAATAGCCTGAACATCTATCGGCGTACTAAATTCAGGAAATAAAAGATCGCATTTCCAAACTAATGAAGCGCCGGGATGCGCGCGCTCTAATACGGTCACTGAATCGTCACCAGCATTGGCAACGAAAACGTATAACCTGTCGCCTCGCGTTAGCGTCGTAATAGACCTTGCCGCGTATCCAATTTCGACTGCCCCGACTATGCCATAACCATTGCTGGGTTCCGCAACCTGACGGGCAATTTCAGCTTCCAGATTTTCTAGCAATATTCGTGGCTGCACCTCACGGCGCCAGCGCGCGAGTTCTGCGCGCTCCGATCTTTGCAATATTATTGTTTCCGCGGCCGCTCTATCCCCATGCGTCTCGAGTTCCACGCTTGAGAGCGTCGCGGAAATGGGCCCAGCACCTGCAACATTGCCGGCACTGACGATCAACTCTACGAGAGTCTTTCGCGTGACTGGAACAACTACATGAAATTGCCTATCCGAAGCATCGATAGCCCGGGAAGCGATCCAGTTATCTTGCCTGACATCAAGCACGCCCAGAGAACATGCGCCTTTAGTTGTCGCCACATTGAGTGAAATTTCATGTACGCCAGGTCGCAGAACGAATGGGGGACTTCGAAGCAGATAACCGTTTTCAATTTCAGGTACTGAAAAATCGATGGCGTAGCGTGTAGGGTTGATTTCGACGCTTACGCCTCCTTCAGCACGCCACAGCGAGATATCTCGCGGATCCTTATTGCGAAACTTAAATGAAGTGAGGAATAATATTCTAAAAAAAGAGAGTATGTTCATATTCAATCTTTATTAAATATAATATTTGTTTATTTAATACCCTCTTCACTGTGAATATCCACAGAGTCTACGGTCCATCGCGCAGGATGAATAAACGAAAGCCCGTCTATCAGCATATTTCCCGTTTCTGAGACGGATATATGATACCCTCTCAAGTGATGATCGAGGAGCAAGGGGTTCACAGTAAAATAGTGCGCTCTATTTGCATCGTCGTAACCGCCTTCTCCCATAGCCACAACATTAATAACATATTCACCGGGCCCCAACCGCAAGGGATCAAAAGACGCTCGAATTTCGCCCTCTCGGCGATCTGCTGCATTGAATTTAACCCCGGACAGAATCATTCTTACGACATGAACACCATTTTTTTGGAAGCCTAATTGAATAACCGGCGAGATATCGGCGACTGCCTTAGCGATCGTATACTTCATCCGCACTTCCAACTTCCCACCAACGTTAAAAATGTTAGTTTCGGAGCCCGTCTCATCGAAAAATTCGACGTTTTGAATCGATAGCAATTGCGAACCGAACCTAATCGATCCATCAACTGCATCAATCTTGGAGGTTAAGATCATCCGAGCCTTATCCGAACTCCACCCCCCCGCTCCCATCGACTGGAAAGAGGCGCGAAAGCGGCGATCAGACCGGGGATTAACAAACAAATCCACGTCAAATGCCTCTTGATGATTGTCGAAAAATTCAATTCGACACAAAATATCAGCTTCGGGGTCGCTTAACGCGTCCTTTAATCTCTTATCATTTATGACAAAAGGGGCTTGGTGGTAGATTGAACCGTACCTTAACAAACCTCGAGATTTACGATCATCAATGGAGCGAACATCACTCCAGTTTCCGAATGTCGGATCTAGGATGACCGCACTTTTGTCCGAGTTTTCTGATGTAGAGATAGATACGAGTAACTGATCTTTATTATAAAACTGGATGTTGGAAACAGAGAGGGTCTTGTTCACCGGCATCCCATCTTTTCGACGCAATCTCCCAAATACGGTGTTTAGTTTCTCCTGGCGGTTTCTCGTATCCGCATTATCAGCCATGGCAAATCGGTTTACCGTCAATTGGCGCAAACGCTTTTCTTCTTGATCGCGTATTGCAAGGCTATAATGGTTAGCGACGATGTCGGGTTTATCGTCCATCCGGATGACCCCGTCATTAATCCATATAAATCGATCACAGAGCGTAGCCGCCTTCTGGATGTCATGAGTGACAAGCAAAAGTGTAGCCCCCTGCTCGTTACAAAGTTGCCGAATTCTGCGGAAGCTTTTATTTGCAAAATAAGCATCCCCGACACTCAGGATCTCATCGATAACTAAAAGTTCGGGCTCAATCACAGTAGATGCGGCAAACATTAAACGGCTTACCATGCCCGTAGAGAAATTCCTTATAGGTTGATCAATAAAATCTTGTACCTCCGCAAACTCTACCGCCTCGTCGAGACACGCGGCGATTTCCTCTGGGGAAAGCCCCATATGCGAAAGAAACCCATAGACGTTTTCTCGCCCCGTGAAATCCGGATGAAATCCACTTCCTAACTCGAGTAACGCGTGGATCCTTCCATTCACATGAAGTTCGCCGGCCGTGGGCTTGGAGACACCAGTTATCAATTTAAGCAAAGTGCTCTTGCCGGCACCGTTTCGACCAATGATTCCGACTTTCTCTCCGCGATAAATATCGAGGTCGATGCCATCTATAGCCAAATGCTCCTTATATCGGCCTTTGTTTTTCGACAGGAGGCCGAGGGCATCAAGCACACGGTAACGAGACCGTGTATAAAGGCGATAAGACTTTCGCAGTCCCAGAGCACGGATGACGATTTCATCATTCATTATCAGTTATTACATCTTTCAAACCAAAAAACACCCACGCACCCGCGCCCCATGTCACCAATGCGATTACGGGAAAAATGAGCAAATTAATACTTAAGGCCCCGCGCTCCAGAAGCACCCAACGGAAGCTATCCAACATGTAATAAAATGGGTTCAAATGTATTATCATTCGCATTTCCTCGGGAACCATCTCAGGCTGAAAACCGATCGGAGAGACAAATAGCATAAAGAGCATGAGTATATTTACGATATAGGTGATGTCGGGAATAAGAGCCCCTAAAGCGGACAAAATCCATGCAATGCCAACCAGGAAAATCAATTGAATAATAAATACAAACGGAAGAGCGAATACCGCTAAAGGTAGTTTGCCCGATACTAAGAATAAAAAGATTAAAATCATTAGTCCGGACACCTCCGCGACTAATGCGACCAGCACAGTACGTACCGGTATAATCTCAATAGGCATGATTATGTTACGGGCAAGTTGAATGTTTGTTTTAATAGATTGGCAACTCGCGTTAGCAACATCCATGACGGCAAGGAATGGAACCAGTCCGGCTATCACATAAGCGACAAAATCGAACTCCGAATACCCCGGAAAACGAACCTTAAAAATCACCATATACAAGAACATATATAAACAAAGAAACATTAACGGACTCAACACGGCCCAATAGATCCCTAACACGGAGCCGGCATAGCGCTTTTGGACCTCAATTTGTGCGCTGGAAATAAGCAACCGCCTATACGCCCAAATGAACCGCACGAGTTTGACGAGTTTCACTATCACCGATCGCTTCTCCGAAATTCCGTAGCAAATATATTCAACAGTTTGTTTCCGGCACCAAATCGATCACAACGCGTGAGACACCGGTAACTTCAGCAACGACAGCGGTCGCCTTCACCTTCTTCCCATAGCACGGCGAATACCAGGCATCTTCAGCACGCCAGACAAGTCCCCCTTCGCGCGAAATGATGCACGCCCTCACAGTTTCGCCCTGCATCAATCGAACCTCACCGCCTTCGGTAACAGCGGCGATCTCAGGGTGAAGAAGAAACTGAAAGCGAGCACGATGCTTCTCGCCGCCTTGCAGCAAGTCCAGCACGCGAACAGATCCATCGGTTTTGTTCACTGAAACGTCCCGCTCATGTACGACTGGGTCATCAAGACGCGCATAGGCGTCATGCCAACCCGTAATCGACACATTCTGGCCTGTCTCTACAGGTTGATTGAACCCACAACTGCCTTCCTGATACAGCCGGAACAGATGCTCGGGAACCAATGTATTCTGCTCGGTATCGTCAACCATAACAGTGTTATGGTTAGCGGTGCCCCGGAAGTGGTTCCTCATTTCCGGATCACGCGTATATATGTAACTACCGCCATCGACCAACAAAGGCTGACCGTCAAGAACCCATTCAATAGCCAATTGATCGTTATGTTTATGATTGCCGAAACCGCCGGTGCCGACGATGGAATTCGTCATCAACAAATACGACGGACCACCACGCAGAACTGCGAGACCGGACTCAGGCAGCACCTGCACGCCCAAATCGTTGGTGACGTTTCCTGCGCGGGGGGCCTTGATATCGAAGAATAGCCCTTCGGCTTGCGCGTCTTCTTCAATCCCGTCAGCCAATTCAGGGCAATTCAAAACTTTCGCGCCGGCGACAAGCAAGTGGTCCATGTTTTCCTGATCCCAATTGCCGTAATTCGTGAATATATGCGCTCGCCCGCTGTCTGCATCTCCTACTTGTGGAAGCCGTCCGTTTGGCTGGCGTAAAACCCGGATCCATCGCAAGGCTGCCAAAAGACGCTCCTTATACGCCTCGGAAAGCTCGCAATCATATTGAAGCGACAGCGCATAGGCAGACAGAAACATCTCAACAACAAGGCGATGATACGGAACCGAGGATTCAAAACTGCCGCCGTCCGGCAGAATCTGCAATTGAATCTCGCGCTCTAAGCCGGTTTCCGCGATTCCACGCCATACGCAACCGGCATCCAGTTGGCGAAACACAGTCGATATCCAATACAGTCCAAGTAAATTCGCGACAATATGATTGGACGTCTTAAGCTGATTATCGATCGTCCCGTACTCAAGATTCTCAACGATAAAGCGCGCATGCTGCACCATGCTTTTCAAAAACCGACGCCACCAAAAATAGTTGAGGTCCGGTGCATTCTGAAAAAACGAAAGACCGGCAAGCCAACCGACCGCTCTCAGCCCGACGTCCATTGTGCAGGACCACTGCACGCCGACACCCGGGGGGTTTTTGTCTATAAAATCAGTGATCGTCTTCGCATATAGCTTCGAATATTTGCGATCACCTGTCGCCCACCAAGCGACACCGAGTGGCACGAAATGTTGGCAACGGGTTAATTCCCACGGCCCCTTCATATCGGCGTCGCCACTTTTATATTTTATGGGGTCCCATCGCCAATGGCTGAACACACGGGCAAAGCGTTCGCCCGTTGTTGGATCCAATTGCCAATCGATTCTATGCCCTGCACCTCGGCGATGACGGCGACAGTCAACAAACCCACTTTCCAAAACGTTGTAGAGGCCCCGGTGCGCATTGTCTGCGACTAAGATAGCATTCTCAATCTCACGCGGATGCTTCGCCTTGAGACGCTCCACGGCTTCAGAGCCAGCGGCAGGAACGAAAGAAATTCGACCGAAATACCCAAGCCACCGCGCAATCACATATTCATGAAAACCGCTAATTCGATTCCGCCGAAGAAGCGCCGACATCTCCCCGTCCGACGGACCCGCCCGGAATAAAAACACCCGCCATTCCCACAACGCTTCAAGAACCACGTCATAACGATCACATACAGCCCGGGCAGAATCGACGGATCGTGATGCAACACTCACCAACCACGAGATCGATTTTCGATCTTTTATGAAGGCCTTAATATGTTCAACGGAACGCCTATCCATAAGCTTGACTTAGCCGTTTCGACAACTTCTCAACTGCCACGTCCAAGATTGCCGGGTGCATTCTAAAATATTGCCGACCTTGTTCTTTGTCTTGCATCACCGGACGTGCCTTCCCCGATAAAAGCTGCTCTGCTGCCAGTGCCAGCATCATCTTCGTCATCGCGTAGCTACGATCGCGGATATCGGTAAATGTATCGTCCTTAACAAGTGGGACTTTCGCTTGCATCACGATATCCCCCGTATCGATCCCCGCATCGATCCTTTGGATCGCAACGGCGGGTTCAATGCCCGACAGAACACTCCATTCGACCGTTCCCATTCCGCGTATCGTGGGCAATTCGCCGTAATGCCCCCCCAGGCAGCCGAGCCTCGCGGCATCTAAAAGCGGTTGCCGCAGGATATCTCTGCCACCGGCATAAATCAGCAAATCCGGCTGACATGCTGCAAGCTCTTTGACCGTGTTCGGATCATTGAAATCCTCGGTCCAAATCGTCGTGCAGTTTTTCCATTCTATTTTTTGCGGGCTTGGTCCCCGTCGCGGTGCAACCCCATTAGAGGTCTTATACAAAACACCGGATACCGAAAGACTCAGACGTTCGAAGTATTGCATCAAATCAACTTGAAGCAGGCTTTCGAGCGTGCAGTCGTACGTTCCGACAATAAAAATCTTAGCCAAAGTCTTTCAGCCCCTCCAACGCCGGCTCTGAAAGAATCAACGCATCCGCATAAAACTTCGTCGCCCAATTTAAATAGCGGAATTCAGAGTATCCTCCGTCAATCGGCCAAGCACCTGCGATGCCACCGCGTATACCCGGGTTAGGGTTATTTAAACTTTGCAGCCCCTTAAGCCAGTCGACCATCTTAAGCCCCGCGTTCAGGAAACGCAGATCGCCGGTGCGCATGCCGTGGCGCAACCAAAGACCGGCAAACTGCGCATTACCGGTCAAACACGAGAATTTATCGTTACTCTTCCAGCCCTCAGACAGTCTTGCAGGCAGGAAAAACCCTCTACGTTCACAGGCAAGCATGGCACCTTCAGACAATAGCCTCGACGCCTCTACCCAGGTATCATTTCCCTGATCGAGCCCCGCATCCAACAGGCCTTCAGCCGCATAAGCAAGATTATGCGTCAAAGGCGCATCGTTAAGGTCAAACATTGCGTTCGCAATCCAACCGTCATCGCGCTGCTGGGTTAACACCCAGTTCAAATGCCGCGATCCGACTTCAACGAAACTCGGCTCGGACGCCAATTCTCCCGTCCAGATCAGCGCATGCGCCACTCTTGTATAATATGACCGGACGGGATTGGTCGGCCCCGGGGAAAGCCCATTCCGAAAAATGCCTACCGTATCGATACATTCGGACAGATAGGACCCCGCCCTTACCGACGCGTCTAAAAACTCTTGCCGCTCGGTTTTCAAATATGTTTGGTTCCACCCCAGCATTACCTGCCCGGTATTGAATGCAGCGGGAACAACGTCCTGTCGCCAGAATCCGTCTGGATCCTCACCATAATAGCCGGCCTGGATAGCGCCGCAGTCCAACTGGACATCGATCTCCCACTCTGCAGCCTGTAGCGCGGCGTCCTCGAAGGCCTTATCTTTAAGAAGGTCAGCAGCCTTCCACATCGTGCAAATGATGTAGCCCGTCGTTTCCGGGTAGGGAGGCAGCCAGCCGTTCCGAAAACAATATCCCGCCGAGAACCCTGGCGTCTTTGTCGTACGCTGAGCTTCCAACAGCCACTTAAGGGCAGCGGCTAAATGGGTCCTGGTATCGTAAACAGGTTCCAGTGCTTTGTATTTGTCACGGATGAAAACATCCAGATGGCCCGGCGTCGATGCATGCACCCGGAGAGAGACCTGGTCTATTTCGAAATCCAAGGGAGGACCGCTGGGTGTGGGATCGAGCCCCAATAGCCTCTCTACCCGCAGGGCCGGTATCAACCGGCCGAGATATCCAAGTGTTTTCTTAATTAGAGTGCGTAACTTTGCACGCATCGCGTATCCAGTTGTTACGTCAGGTGGTTATCTAGGTTTGGTCGCCTTCACGACAAGATTCCATCCTAAAAACCTCTCAAGCAACCTCAATGGAATAAAGCGGATAATTTTGGGAACCTCGCTCTGAACCAATTGATGTTTTGAAACCTTTATTGTCTCAAATCTGGAAAACATCTTTCTTAGCCGCGCGCCGGTATACACTTTCACGAGCGGCGTTGCGCCTGTGCTCGAAACCTCCACTTCACGAGACATGATCTCATTCACGGAGTGATTAAGTATTTCACCGCGGCGAATTCCATACCAAAAAAAGATATTGAGCCAGAAGTTCATCGAGTTCTGTGCATAAACCATGCAGATAACCTTGCCGCCGGGTTTTAGGACTCTAAATATTTCATCGATAACCGTCTGGGTTTGCGGCGTATGGTGGATTACACCGTTCGTATAGACCAGGTCGAACGAGTTATCCGGAAACGGTAACGCCTCCGCATCGCCCACATAAAAGTCCCCAGATAATCCTCGGCATGTGAAATTCTGCTGCGCATGTCTTAAATGTCCGACAGAGAAATCGACGTCCGTGACGTGGGCTCCATTTTTGGCGAATTGAGCGAGGTCCGTGCCGAGCCCGCCACCGATTTCCAGAACTTTCTCATCTTTGTGCTCGCGGAATTCCATGACCTCTGGCATCCACGGCGCATAATCATCGTAGCGATACCGCTCGACGGCCTGATACCAGTCCAGGCTTTTTTCTTCGAACTCCTCATCCGAAGCGACATAATGCGAACCGCATGGATCGTTATTCCATTGGTTCTGAATTTCGCTTTTGTCGAGATTTACATCTGCGACGATTGGCCCTGATAGTGGGCTTTCCGTCTTTTTGGACAACTTGTCGGCAAAGCTTAGTAGGCGCTGAACATGCTGCCGCCAAGAGTATTGCTCGATCAGCGCCGTTCTTGCGTTTCCGCCCAAAACAGGCCACAGGTCGCGGCGCGTCGCCAAACCACCCACTGCCTGAACGAATTCTTCCACATTGCCCGGCTCCACCAAGACGGCGCGCGCATCGCCCGCACTGCTATTCGGCTCTTGTAACGCCTTCACGGACAAAGCAGGGGACAGGACCGCAGCCTGCTGCCCGATTGCGCTGGCCACGATTGCGCCGGATAGCGCCATATACTCGAATATCTTCGTCGGCGACCCGAAAAACTCGCCGTTTTTCATATGCCGATGATGAGGCGCGATAAAAATATCGCAACATTGAAGCAAGGGGATAGCATCACTCTGGGGTACCGGGCCGGTCATCTCCACCCGTCCCTCCAGATTGTGCGTCCGAACTGCATCGCGGATTAAGTGTTCATAATTCCCACCACCGATCAGCAGAAACCGTATATCTGGGTTTTCTTCGCACAAGATCGGCAACGCTTCGGCGATCACTTCAATCCCGTGCCACCCGCCGAACGAGCCGATAAAGCCGACAACGACATCATCTTCGCTCCAGCCGAATCTGGACCGTGTCGCCGTCTTTTCCGCCGTCTCCTGAGCAATATAGGCATCAGGGTCGGCGCCGTTCGGATTGACGAGGATACGCTCCCTCGGCACCCCCATCTTTACAACCGTTTCGACAAGCGGTTCCGACACGACCGAAACCAGCGTGGCCTGGTTCAAAGCAATCCGTTCGGCAAAAAGAAACAGGTTTTCATCTTCGAATGTTCGCCCACCAAAGGTCCGCGACATCTCCGTCTCCGAACCATTGAATTCTAGGAAGTAGGGAATGTTCAAATCTTGGGCGATCATCGCGCCGGCACAACTGCCGGGAACCAATCTTTCATAAATAAACGTCGGGTTCAGCGCTTCGATCGCTGCCTTCAAGCGCCAATAATAGTGTGTACTCGCCTCGAGCACCGCGCGGTCGGCGCCAGGCATATCAAGCGGGACAACCACTTGATGAATGTCGAACTTATCCAACAGCTCATAATGACCGGCAGTGAAACAAACGAGTTGGTCCGCAACTCCGTCCAGTTCTTTCACCACGTAACAGGTATGTCCGTAACTGCCGCCGGGACAGGGCTTGTTCCAAAAATCGAGACGCAAATATATACCGGTGCCCGCTATCGTCGCTTTGCCCTCTTCAATGCGCATGGCGGGCGGTCGGATTTCTTTCACTTGAGCTGCGGCAATCGTTAACCGGTCTTTTATCCGAAGACGGAAATCGTCGTTCCTTTCTCGGAGTAGATCGCTCCAAGAACGTGGACACGATATGTCTTGATGAAAGATCTCACCCCTAAGAATCCGGTATGCGGATGTAAATAAATAGATTCTGTAAAGTGTCTGAAAGTACGCTGCATCAACGCACTCGATCATTTTTTCTTTGGCATAATAAACGAAAACCGTTTGATCAGCCTTTAATGCCCGGCGGATAACCTTTGCGCTCCTGCGGCTTATCCATCCCCGCATACACTCGAAAACGATTCCATCGCAATTTTGATGACGGCTCTCAGCTATAAAGTCATCGGAAAAATACAAGTGCGGCGGCTTGATTGCACACTGATGTCGTTCGGTAGCGTATGATAAATCAACGTCGGTGAGCAGCCCGCAGGCGTTGACGTCATGATTTACGTATAGGTAGTTCGGTGCCTCGGGCATTACTCATGCATGCCCTGTCAAAATATCGTTAATGGCTAATGCCGTCGCGCTGACTTCGAAGATCTCATCCAGCGGGATAGGAACTGGCCCCTCGCCGGATATCGCCAAGCCTAACCGCTGGAATTCCTCCGAATGTCCTTTGTCAGCGTCCGAGCTCTGCCATAAAACTTCGCCGGTCGATACGCGTCTGAGCGACTTGTAGTCGTCAATGACCCAGGCTTCTTCACCGGAAAACACCTCAATGTATTCCTTCGAGATTCCTTTTTTCGGCCCAAGCGCCGTATACATCAATGTACAAACGCTACCATCTTCATATCTCAGACTTGTTGAAAAATTATCTGTCGGCAAATGATGACTGCGCGATACATCTATTGGCGTTGCATCAATCGAGGTGACCGGGCTACCCGTCAACATACGAAAGACATCGTACATATGACATGCTTCGCCAATATTGCGCCCACCCCCCTCGGATGTCTGAATCCAATGGTCGAGTGGAATGTATCCACCATTCAAACGATAGTTGACCATCAAGGGACCCCGGCGCTTCTTTAATTCTGCTGCCAGGCGCTGGATTGCCGGCGAGAAGCGGCGGTTAAAGCCAACCATCAATACAGGTTGCCCCGGAGCCGCAATGTAAGCCGCCTGAACGCGGTCCAGATCCTCCCAACTCAGCGCCAGTGGTTTCTCGACAAATACATGCTTACCGTGTTTAAGCGCCTCGATCACTTGGTCTGCGTGGCGGTCGTGACGTGTGCAAATGACGACCAGATCGACATTCGGCTCTTCAAGTGCTGCGCCTAAATCGGACGCCAAAAGAGAGAGCGCGTTCGAACGGGCAAAGTTCCCGCCCCTCACCGCGTCACGGCTCACAACGCCAGCCAGATTAAAATACTTCGGCAACTTTGCCATAATCGGCAACAACATCGATACACCGAAGGCTCCGACACCAACCAACAAGCTGTTGGCGGGCCCCGTTCTCGGTGCGCGACCGCCCCGCAGATGAATAGCGCTACTAGGCTCCGGATCTACAGGCTTTTCCGTATAATCGAAAAGCACGCCCATCGGCTTATCTTTACCGCCGGCTATCAAATTTCTGTATACCTCGGGGCTATCTTCGACCGGCGCAACAAGGTCTACCACAAGTTCCGGCCTTATTTTGCCACCGGCGATCAATTCCATGTAGCTTTCCAGGTTTCTGTTCAGCGTCCAGCGAACATATGAAATCGGATAATCATGACCCTGATCTTCATAAGCAGGATCATAGCGTCCGGGGCCGTACGACGTGCTCATCAGTACGTCGATTTCTTTTTTATAGAAGACACTGCGCTCTAAATTTAAACCCATGTCGCCCACAAGCACGACCCGGCCACGCCGGCGGCAGATATCAAATGCAAAATTTACGGGGTCCGACGATTTGGTGGCCGCCGTCAAAATAACGGCATCCACACCATGACCATGCGACATGTCCCGAATTATCTTACTTAGCGTCTCGTGATCGCTGGTCGCGACATCTGCTGAATGCTGAAGCGCACGTTCGACCCGTGCTGCGTCCAAATCGTAACCGACCACCTTGCAGCCGCTTGCACGCAGAATCTGGCACGTCAGTTGCCCAATCAGGCCAAGACCGATCACGCAAACTCGCTCGCCAACCCGAACCTCAGCACGGCGTACGCCTTGCATTGCAATAGCGCCGACCGTCGCTGTCGCCGCCCACTTAAGATCGCAATCATCCGGGACTCTGCACACCAAATTACGACGCACCGAAACAAAGTCAGCATGACAGGCCGCCCCGGCGCCGGCACAAGCCACTCTGTCTCCGGGCCGCAAATCATCGACGCCCGCGCCTACGGCCAAAACCGTACCTGCCAGCGAATAACCTACCGCCCATCCCTGCTGGTCCGCTTCACTGACGGGTAGCCCGTCCAATGACGGCGCCTCCACTTGTGCGGATACGTTCACGTCGATTTTTGCTGGCTCGTCCGCCCCGGCATTCGCAAATACGATAGCTGCAACGCCCCCTTCTGCGTGGCAGAACAGGAAACTGTCATCCACGTCACCGGGCAGTATATCTACCGATCCGATCCATCCGCCGTCACCACCAGCAAGCACACCCAAGCACACTGGGCTGCCTTCGATTTTTCCGGTAACCGTAACGACAACCGCATGGCCTGCAGAAACAGGAAAATCCTGAGTAATGCATTGGTACGCATACGCCGATTTATCTGCGGAATAACGAAGCTGTGAATTTTCGGCGTGAAATTCCACCGCTTTCGCGCGTCGCCATTCCAGACCATTCAACGGCTGAGGCTGACTGTTGGGACGCGCGACTTTCGGCTGAAGCCGCCGGATCGTTCGTTTTGATATCTGGGCAACGCGTTCCGCAGCTTTCCTTGGGTCACGAACTGCTTTTCCCAAATACTGCATGGAAACTTGGCTCAAGGCCCGCGCCCTTCCCAGGGGCGTACGCTTACCACCGGCACCTGTCGTAACAAGCGGTGATGTTTCCGTTCCCACGCTTACGAGAGAATAAGATGTCTCAACGAGGACGCATCCTTGCTCAACAACCGGCTTTGGCATGCGTGCAATTACTGCCCCATTCGCATTAAGCAAAATTTGTCGCATCAATAAATCCAGTCGGCGGCTTTACGAACAATCTCGTAATCGGTTCTAAGTATCAGCAAAGAGAGCCCCCAAGAGCGCTACCACTTTTCATGTATAGACCGTGTATATGGAGTGACCAAGGCCATCTTACGCGCTCTAGGGGCTTAAAAAATCCAGAACCTGCTTAACATTTTGATCCCAACTATGCCGCTGAACCGCCTGTGCCCTTGCCGCCCGTCCGGCGGTCGCGCGCCAATCGGAATTGCTGCCTGCGTACAAAATTGCGTTCGTCAAATCGGCTTCATTGCCGGGACGAATTAGCATAGCTGGTGACGCCGAGGGATCTACGGGCACGCTCTCTTCTCTCGAATTCGACACGCTTGCCGAGTTGCCCTCGCGCGAGAGGATTTCTCCAATTTGATCCAAGTCACTGGCAATAATCGGCCGCCCGCTCGCGAGGTACTCGAATATTTTTATGGGCGAGCCGAAAAACGGTGTGCCATCTTCATTCGAGACATGCGGTGCAATCAAAACATCGCAACTGGCCATAATCAACGGGCCTTGCTCTTGCGGGAAAAATCCGGGCATGTAAACAAGTTCGTCCTTGTCGAAAGGAGAGACCAATTCAACAAACCTCGGTCGCCTATCACCGTCGCCGGCGATCAGAAACCTGACGTTATTCTTCTCAAGCCAATCGCCTTGTGATCGCAAGATCTCGACAATCGATGCGGCCAACACGTCCGTGCCATGCCAGCGCCCAAAGGTGCCTACAAACCCGAATACGAGCGCGTCCGCAGGAATACCGAATTTCGCTCTAAACTCGCTTATCTCGGTTCTGGAGAACCGCTCGGGATCGAAAACTGTCGTATCCACACCATTTGGGTGGAAGCGTAGCTTCTCCGGCTCAATGCCCCGCTCTTTCAATTGCATCAAAAGAGGCCTGGATACGGACACAATCAGGTCCGCATGACGAAGGGTGACCCGTTCGCTCATTTCGGCGAGCCACCGAAAGCGCAGACCGCGTCCCCAATTTTGAGCGATCCAGGCCTCTGAGCCGTTGAATTCAATCACCAACGGCACCTTGAGCCGACGCGCTAGACCGACCGCCCCGAAACTTCCGAGCGTCAACCTTGAATAAACAAAACGTATTGCCTGGCCTTCGAAGGCACGTCCGGCTGAGAAAAATACCTTGCTCTCCAAGCGATAAAGATTTGCTTCCGCCGGGAATCCCCAATCCGATAACTGTGGGATTTGTTGGAATCTGGCAGCGTCACTCAAACCGTCCGGACGCCAAGTAGAAGAATAGATCAAGTTCTGACCGGAACGAATAAATGCATTCACGATACCTGTGATATGCGCGATCGCTCCCCCAACTTTGAAGCCGCCCCATACACCGGGGTACAGATACAAAACGTCTCCACTCTGTTTGGCCGTCGTCGAGACCTTGGGGCAGATGTTTAACCAGCAAAGAACGAGAAGAGCAGTGAGAGCCGAGACCATGTTCTTCGCGCTAG
The DNA here is from genome assembly GCA_965228915.1 of Rhodospirillales bacterium. Lineage (GTDB taxonomy): Bacteria > Pseudomonadota > Alphaproteobacteria > Rhodospirillales > Casp-alpha2 > UBA4479. Next base: position 68,645 of record OZ245847.1, read on the forward strand.
CGCAAACCACTTCAACGGCGTTTCGTACCAGTTCGCGTCTACGTACCGAACGCAATTGAGAATCTGGCCCAATGCACTTCACATCGCGGCTCTTGGTGAGCAGTGCCGCGAGCATCACAGCATGCCGCGAGCCAGGCTGCTGCATGTCGCTATCAAGCACGTGGATTATATCTTTTGAGTATTTGGAAAGATGCCGAACGCTGCAGAGAACGCCCGTCGCACGCAGTTCGCTCAAGTTTATGGTTTCGTCCGGCCTACCGACCCAGGCAAAGCCATCTTTGCCGCGCGTCTGCGCACTTGCTCCGGATGTAACGAGTATATTGCGCATTTTGAGGCTACGGGACCAATTTGTTGCACGCCATGACCTAACTTACTCGGAGCGGAAAGTCTAAGCGTATATGACGATCCAGCTCTTCAAATAATCTAGCAATATCTATATAAACGCTCACATGGTCTCGGGTAGTTAGATGCCGCCATCGGGCGGCCGAAACATGTGGATCGTCTAAGTGGCGAAATCGTTATCTGCCCCATTATTCAAAATCGGCATGAGTGATTGTCACACCCGTATGCATTCATCGAAGTCCCGCCAAACAAATCTGCAAATGGGCATCTACTGCTGTTGGGCGAGGTTCCATTCATGGCTCCGGTATAATTTCCAAACACAAAATGCAGGTTAAGTTGGGACAGTTCGTGCGTTCCGCTTTCCAATTGGCGCGGCGGGTTTCCCGAAAACCACCCAGTTATATTGCTTCGCGTGCATGGCGGTTGTGCACTGACAAATGGTCCGATCATCGTTTTCCGCTAACGGTCGGGAAATTAAATGGGGCAAAAGTTGCCAAACGGCTCGGTGCCCCATCTGTAAAAGCAGTGCTCGACAAAGCGGCTGCGCACTCGCCGTTCCCAATTTTCGACATGCCACGCACCGCGCTAACCGACCAACTGGAAAACAGTTCCAAAGCGGCTATCAGATCGCGCGCAACGCAGGCAATGCGCCGCGAAGTGGAAATGCTGGGGTCAGGTTTAGTCAAACTCGGAACTCCAATCGATTGGCATACAGACTTTAAATCCGGCGTTTCCTGGCCGCTGAGCCGGATATCCAACGCGGCGCTGTTAGACCTCGGTCGTCCCAGCGACATCAAAGTTCCGTGGGAACTGTCGCGCCTGCAATGGCTCCTTCCAGTCGCACAGGCCTACATGATCGACCGGAACGAGAATCAGGCCGCATTCGCCCGATCCATCATTGAAGAGTGGGTCGCGGCCAACCCCATATGCCGCGGTCCAAATTGGATATGCGCAATGGACGTCGCCCTGCGCGCGGTGTCGATTTGCTGGATTTTTCTCGCCTGCCGAGACAGCGAGGCATGGCAGGACGAGGCCTTTCTTGAGCGCCTGGTTGTCCAGATTTATCAGCATGCGGCATACACGGAACGTTTTCTGGAGTGGTCCGATGTCGCCGGCAACCATTTGACGACTGATCTAGCCGGTCTTGTCGTGCTGGGTATTTTTCTTGGGAACGAGGGACAGGCGAAAACCTGGGTCGAAAAAGGTTGGGCTATGCTGTTGCATGAATTCCCGATGCAAGTACCCGACGATGGTGTCTGTCGTGAAGCATCGGTCCCTTATCATCGCCTTGTCGGGGAACTGTTTCTGCTGCCGGCCTTGGCCCGTAAATCGGTTGGCCTCGATGTTCCCAATACATACTGGTCCAGATTGGCATCAATGGCCGATTTCATCGACGCATACGTTCAGCCCGGCGGCAGCGTTCCGATATGGGGTGATGCTGACGACGGCCGGGCACTTCCCTTAGGCTCGCAGGGCTTAAACGACCATCGCTATCTATCCGAGTCCCTCAGGGCGGCTAAAGCCCCACCAAAAAGGCCGGCATTCGATGAGACCTTTTGGTGGCTCGGCTGCGGGACAGGCGCCCCGGCAGAAGCTTCGCCCGCAATGTCACGGCACTTTGATGTCTCCGGCGTGGTCGTCATGCGAAGCGATCAGGATCATGTGTTTATTGATGCGGGCCCGGTGGGCATGGCAGGACGAGGCGGCCATGGCCACAACGATTGCCTCGCTTTCGAAGCCGTCATTGCTGGCACCCGACTTATCATTGATCCGGGTTCTTTCGTCTATAGCGCGGATTGGAAGTCCCGAAATAAATTCCGCGGGACTGCAGTTCACAACACGCCATTTATTGATAACGTGGAAATCAACAAGATGCCCGAGGAGCGTTGGCTCTGGTATTTGGAAAACAATGCCATACCAGATATCCGACGGCTGGAATTTGGTGACCGCGAGGATGTGTTAACGGCGTCCCACGCCGGCTATTCAGAACTCGACGACCCGGTCACCCCAGTTCGGACGATAAAACTGATCAAGCATTCCCAATGCATTGAAGTCAGTGACCAGTTTGAGGGCATTGGCAAACATCAGGTTCAAGTGACCTACACTTTCGCACCAGACGTGCATGTGCTTCACCATGCGAAGGGCGTATGGTCGATCCGAGGTAAGGACCGAACATTCCTGTTTCAGGCCGATAACAGTGACGATTGGTCTTCCGAAATACGTGACACCGAAATCAGCCCGTCCTACGGGGTTATAGAACAAACCAAATCATTGGTATTTTTGCGCACGGGGCACCTCAAACCACTGAAAATAAAAGTTATGCCTGCAGAGACAACACATTAACGCCGTTAAGCCTTGCTTTATCCGATAAGCTACCCCAACGACTACCTGCGTACTCGTCTGACCAACGACAGAACACATTATAATTATTGGAAAAATAAAATTGGCGGGTCGGTCCTTCCCCCTTTCCGATGGCCGTCCAATAAAGTATTCCTCATCAAATCCGAGAATCCTCAACGGAACGAAGGGCAGCTGATCTCGTGTGTGGCATCGCCGGAATATTGGCCTTCTCATCTTCCGCGAGCGTCGGGGAAGATGAACTCACCCGCCTGAACGATGCCATGCCGCATCGTGGACCGGACGGCAGCGGCATATGGCTCGCCGACGACCGTAAAGTCGGTCTCTCTCACCTGCGCCTCGCCATCATCGATCTCAGTGATGACGCACGCCAGCCGATGCGCGATACCGAAGGTTCGGTTTTTCTGACGTACAACGGCGAAATCTACAACCATGTAGAGCTACGACACGAACTAGAGGTCGCCGGCTACTCGTTCCGCACCGACCACTCCGACACGGAAGTTCTTGTTCACGGCTACAAGGAATGGGGCGTGGACGGGTTGGTCCAGCGCATAATTGGGATGTTCGCATTTGCAATCTGGGATGTGCGCGAAGAACGCCTGACGGTGGTTCGCGACAGGGTCGGCATCAAACCGGTCTATTTCACGCGCGCCGGCGGACGTTTCATCTTCGGATCCGAAATCAAGGCACTGATGACCGTCGGCGACGTTCCGCGCGAAGTTAACGGCACCGCCATAGCGCACTATCTGAGTTTCATGGTGTCGCCAGCGCCGCTGACCATGTTCCGCGGCGTATTCAAACTTCCGGCCGGTCATATCCTCGAAGTCGAAGCCGATGGCAGAGCAAGGGCGAGACGATACTGGGAGGCGTTACCCGGCAAGTCCGGCGTCATGGACGAAACAAAGAACCTGTCGCCCGCCGCAAAAAGCGAGTTCTTCGCCAAAGAGATTTTGAAACGTCTGGAAACCGCCATCGACCGTCGCATGATGTCCGACGTTCCGTTCGGCGTGTTTCTCTCGGGCGGCATCGATTCTTCCGCAAACGTGGCGTTGATGAGCCGCATTTCGAACCGCCCTGTAAAAACATTCACCATTGGGTTTTCCGATCATACGCATCTAAACGAACTGGAATACGCAGACCGGGTGGCAAAAGAATTCAATACCGACCATCACGAAATCCGGGTCAACGGCGCAGATATGCGCGGCTATCTCTCTGACCTGATCGTCAGCCAAGATGAGCCGATATCGGACTGGGTTTGCGTGCCGCTCTATTTCGTCTCTAAGCTCGCAAAAGATTCCGGAGTGACCGTGGTGCAGGTTGGCGAAGGCTCGGACGAGCAGTTCGCTGGCTATGACAGCTACATGAAATACCTCAAGCTGCAGGACCGTATGGGCGCAGGCGCCCTCAAGTCGCTGGTTGGGGCTGCATCACCCGTGCTGGGCGCCCTTGCTCGCGCAATGCCGGGCCGGCGTTCGATTTTCGAGCAGGCCTACGAGGTCAGTCGCCGCGTCAATCAAGGGCACGAACTGTTTTACGGCGGCTCCAACGCATTCTGGGCCATCCATGTCGAGAAATACATGAACGCTTCCGGTATCTCCCCTGATCCAAAAGATGTGGAGACAGGGGTCGAAGGGTTGGAACTGGACGGCGCCGGATCATCGGACAGCGGCGATATCATGGATGCTTTCGCACGCGCGATCGGAAACAGCGGCGCTGACGCCGATGAGCTTGCGAAAATGATCCATGCGGAGTTCCGGTTACGTTTACCCGAACTGCTATTGATGCGAGTCGACAAAATCACGATGTCGACTTCTATCGAAGCCCGGGTCCCGTTCCTGGATCACGAGCTGGTGGATTTGACGATGGATATTCCGCGCGACATCAAGATCGACGGATACAAAACCAAACATCTGCTCAAGAACGCGCTTCGGGGCGTTATTCCGGATGAAATTATCGACCGCAAGAAAATGGGGTTCGCTGCCCCAGCTGCCGAATGGCTGCGCGAAGATTTTGGCGTAGAAGCGGAAGGTATGGTCACAAGTTCGCCGCTTGCTTCCGCGTCTGGCCCCCTGAACGGGGATGCGATCCGGCGCGCATTCGACGATCACCGGAACGGCCGTCAGGACAATGCGCTTCACCTGTGGGTTCTTCTCAACCTGACGGCGTGGTACGATCACTGGATCAGTGGCGCTTGATATCATCATGACAATCAGCATGCCCACCCGTGTCCCCCCACCGCGCGCGGTTTGGCGTTGGATGTTGCGGCGTCTGAAAGCGCGGCGAACGGCGAAGACGCTGCCGGGCTGGGAACGGTGGCTCGGGCCCGGCTCACTGGCAGCAGCACTCGATCAAGACGATTTCGATCACGTAATCCGCACGTTTCGTGCGGCGAACCCCTTTCCGGGACTATCCGAACCGATCGTCATTGCCAATTCGGTCGACAATGCTTTACGGGACGAGATCACCGCACGCGCCGACCGTGCGATGCGGCGCGAAGTCGAATTCCTCGGATCCGGACCCTACGTGCTGTCGACGCCGGTTGACTGGCGCCTTGATTTCAAATCGAACATTCGCTGGGCGATGCGCGCCTCCCACCGGCTGCCTGTTAACGACCCGGGCAATCCGTCCGATATCAAGATCATCTGGGAACTGTCGCGACTTCAATGGCTTCTGCCCGTCGGACAGGCTTATGTGCTGGACGGTAACGAGACCCGAGCAGAGTTCGCCCGGATCATCGTCGAAGAATGGATCGTATCCAATCCTGTGTGCGCCGGTCCCAATTGGATGTGCGCCATGGATGTCGCGCTCAGGGCGATCTCGATGATTTGGCTGGCGCAGGCCTGCAAGGGCAGTAAAGTCTGGCAGGACACCGCTTTTCAGGAGCGGCTGATAAAGTCGTTGGTTCTGCACGGCAGGTTTATCGATGGAAATCTGGAATACGCAGATATCAACGGCAATCACCTAACCGCGGACCTCGCCGGCATGACGATAATTGGTATCGCCCTAGGTGGTCGGGGCATTGCGGGCAAATGGATTGAAAAGTCCTGGCGGCTGTTGTGTGACGAGTTCCCCAAACAGGTACCCGCCGACGGCGTGTGCCGAGAAGCCTCTACCCCTTATCACAGGCTGGTAGCAGAACTCTTTCTGTTACCTGCACTTGCGAGACGCAATGTCGGACTCCCGGTAGATGATCAATACATCGCCCGTCTTCGCAAGATGGCCCGTTTCACAGATACAGCGACGCAACCTGACGGCAACATCCCTCTATGGGGCGATGCCGACGACGGTCGTGCCTTGCCTCTCGGCACACAAGACTTGAACGACCACCGCTATTTGGTCGAAACGATCGACATGATCGGCAACCCGGGCGCATCGCCGAAACACGATGAGACACTGTGGTGGCTCGGTGTTGGAAACGCACGCGCCGAAGATGCCCCACGGCCCGCCAGCGCAGAATTTAAAGACGCCGGTGTTTACATCATGCGTGGCCCGGCAGCCCATGTTTTTATCGACGCCGGCCCGGTCGGAATGGGGGGCCGCGGCGGACACGGACACAATGACTGTCTGTCTTTTACGGCAGCTATCGACGGCTGCACCCTGGTCGTCGACCCCGGCTGTTACATTTACACGGCCGACTACGACGCCCGAAACTGGTTCCGATCAACCGGGGCGCATAACACCCCCGCCGTGGACGGTGCCGAAATCAACCGTTTCAACCCCAAGCTTCTTTGGCGGCTCAGCAACGACGCGGTGCCGACAATCAGGCACTGGAGCACATCCGACGATATCGATCTGCTTGTTGCCTCCCACTCCGGCTATCAGCGCCTGAGCACGCCGGTAACTCCGGTCCGCGGCTATATGCTTGAACGAAGCACAAACAGGCTTTTCGTTGCCGATGGTTTCGAGGGCGAAGGCGAGCATGACGTCCAAGTTCCGTATACCTTCGCACCGGATACGGCGCTAGCCAATGTCGCACCGGGGCTGTGGCACATGAGTAAATCGGGTCAACACTTCTCTCTCGTGGTGTCTGCCCCCGACGACTGGGTAGCAAATATCGGAGAAACCCCATATTCGGCCGGCTACGGTGTTTCCGAGACCGTCGCAACCCTGACCTTCAGCAGATCCGGCCCATTGACGCCATTAGCCGTCGCTATGATGCCGGAAAGGGCGCTGCCGCCGGACCCCGTCCGCTGGCTCGGAAAGGTCGTTGCCGGCCGGTTCCCCGTTCCCGGTTTCAAATCTTGAAAAGGCTGGCATTTTATTGGCTCTTCGTTTACTCGCATTCATCCACTCGTTCATGAGGTTCGTTGATGCACGAAAGCCTGAAAGATAAGGAAGAAGTTCAGGTCGGCTCTGAAAAGAGTTTCGGCATCGTCTTTGCAATCGTATTTGCCGTTGTCTCGCTTTGGCCACTTATCCACGGCCTGCCGGTTCGTTGGTGGGCATTGATCGTTGCCGCGTTATTTCTAGCCGCGGCCTATGTCGCGCAATCACTTCTCAAACCCTTGAATTTGCTTTGGTTTAAGTTCGGTTTGCTGCTGTATAAAGTCGTCAATCCGGTCGTGATGGGGCTTTTGTACTATTCGACGATCGTACCGACGGGTCTGGCCATGAGGTTGTGCGGGAAGGATCCCCTGAACCGCTGCTTTGACCGGACGGCGAATACTTACTGGATCGAACGGGTTCCGCCGGGTCCGGAGCCCGAATCCATGAAAAACCAGTTCTAGGAAGAGAAATGGCGTTTATTGCAGAATTTTGGAAATTTCTGAAAGTCCGGAAAAAATTCTGGCTGATACCGGTGCTCGTCATGATGGCGATATTCGGCGGCCTCGTCGTGCTGAGCCATGGCTCCGCTGTCGCACCGTTCATCTACACGATCTTCTAAGGAAGTCCATTGCGTATTCTCGGCGTATCCGCGTTTTACCATGACAGCGCCGCGGCGCTGATCGAAGACGGCGTTGTCGCCGCCGCCGCCCAGGAAGAGCGATTCACACGAAAGAAGCACGACGACCGGTTTCCGGAAAACGCGATCCAGTATTGCCTCGACGAAGCCGGCATCAAGTTGCGCGATGTCGATTTTGTCGCTTTCTACGACAAGCCATTCCTGAAATTCGAGCGCCTTCTCGAAACGTATCTTGCGTTCGCACCGAGCGGCTTTCGTTCGTTCAAGATGGCGATTCCGGTGTGGCTCAAGGAAAAGCTGTTCCAGAAGGATTTGCTGCGGAGAAAATTCAAGGCATTCGACGACGATTTCGACTGGCAGAACAAACTATTGTTCTCCGAGCACCACCAGAGCCATGCGGCCTCCGCCTTCTTCCCCTCACCATTCGAAGAGGCGATCGTTCTAACCATGGATGGTGTCGGTGAATGGGCTACGACCTCCGTTGCGATCGGCAAAGGCCGCGAACTCAATATGGTGCGGGAAATTCACTTCCCCCACTCGTTGGGCCTTCTGTATTCGGCATTCACGTACTATACCGGCTTCAAGGTCAATTCCGGCGAATACAAGGTCATGGGCCTCGCGCCCTATGGCGAGCCGGTCTACAAGGACCTGATCCTGGAAAAGCTCATGGACGTGAAAGAGGACGGCTCGTTCCGCCTCGATCAGCAGTACTTCAACTACTGCACCGGTCTCACCATGACCAACAGGAAGTTCGACGAACTTTTCGGCGGCCCGCCCCGCAAAGCGGAGGAAATGCTGACGCAAAAGCATATGGACCTTGCCGCTTCGGTGCAGGCCGTCACCGAAGACGTCGTGCTGCGGCTGACACGATCTCTTTCCAAGGAATTCGGGATAAAGAACCTCTGCCTCGCCGGCGGTGTCGCGCTCAACTGCGTCGCCAATGGCAAGGTGCTGCGCGACAAGGCGTTCGAGAATGTCTGGGTTCAACCGGCGGCCGGCGACGCAGGCGGCGCGCTGGGCGCGGCGCTGAACGCGTATCACCTGTTCCAGCAGCAGCCGCGCAAGCTGAACGGCGCCATGGACGGCATGAAAGGCTCATACCTGGGCCCGGAATTGCCGCAAACCGAGATCGAAGAACGTCTAGCTGCCGCGGGGGCCAAGTTCACTGTGCTCGGTGACGACGAGGTCATCGGCGCAACCGCTGACGCGATGGCCGACGGCAAAGCGGTCGGCTGGTTCCAGGGCCGCATGGAATTTGGCCCGCGCGCCCTTGGTGGTCGATCGATCATCGCCGACCCGCGTTCGCCGGAGATGCAAAAGACACTCAACCTTCGGGTCAAATATCGTGAGAGCTTCCGTCCGTTTGCGCCCTCGGTACTGCGTGAAGACGTCGCGGATTGGTTCGATATCGACAGCGACAGCCCATACATGCTGATGGTGGCGCCGGTGGTGGAGAAACGCCGTGTGGAGATGACCGAGGCGCAGCAGGCCCTGTTCGGTATCGAGAAATTGAACGTGCCGCGCTCCGACATTCCCGCCGTCACCCATGTTGACTACTCGGCGCGCATCCAGACGGTCCACAAGGAAACCAATCCGCGTTATCACGCGCTGATTTCGGCGTTCAAGGAGCGCACCGGCTGCCCGGTCGTCGTCAACACCAGCTTCAACGTCCGCGGCGAGCCCATCGTCTGCACGCCGGAAGATGCATTCCGCTGCTTCATGGGGTCTGAGATCGAGGTGCTGGTCTGCGGTAACTGCTTCCTGAAAAAGGAAGACCAGGATCCGGCGCTAAAGCTCGATTATAAGAACGCGTTCGAATTGGACTGAGTTTCCCAACTGCGCCTGCCGGCGCTTTTCGGCATAGCAACAATGCGGCATTTTCCCGACGCAATCTCTTATGTCCGTTTAACCGACGTCCCCTTGGACGTGATTGAGCGGCATATGAGAGATCCGCGTATCGTCAGGCACTTGCCGCTTCTAATTGGGGGGTGGGATCAAAACCGCACAGCAGACTTCGTTTCGGCCAAGGAGAAATACTGGGAACGGGATGGCCTCGGTCACCATGCCATCCTCTACGGCGGCGCGTATGCAGGTTGGGGCGGGTTTCAGAAAGAAGACGGGGAGTGGGATTTCGGCCTCGTCCTGAAGCCCGAGTTTTTCGGCATCGGCCGGACTATCATCGAAGATGCCATCGCATTTGCGCGCGCCGACGAACGTATCCCGTTTGTCACATTCCTATTACCCTTGTCACGTATCGGCATGAAAAGTCTGCGCCGCCTGGGTGCGACCTACGTAAGCAATCTGGAATATGATGGCGTTCGTTTTCGGAAATTTCGCCTCGACACGGGCACTTCAATCACGCGCTAAATGTCTGCGAAGTTAACTCAACAGATCCATCGCCGACAGCGCCAGCACCTCGGTCGAGAGACGCAGGTCATCCAGAACGAGATGCTCGTCGGGACCATGTAACCCGGCAGCGGCAACGTCCAGTGGCGCTGCGCCATACATGGCGGTTGGAATTCCCGCCGCCGCATAGTGCCGGCCTTCGTGGTCATAGCCTAAACCGCGCGGCTCCGGCCGTTCACCCAACTTCGCCTCAAGGCGCCCACTCAATGCGGATACCAGCGATTTCGTATTCTCGTTATTTCCCATCGCCGGGATCAAAGCGGCGCGCCGGATCCGGCAACGTGTCCCGGGCATCTTGGCGATGGTGCTTCCGATGAGGTTGGTGAGCTGCTTTTCAACCTGCATCGGGTCTTCATCGGGCAATATGCGCCGGTCCAATCGAAAGTTGACGTATTCCGGCACACCGGTGTCTTCGCCACCGGAAATGTGCTCGATGACCATCGTCGGCGCACCAAGTCCCGGTATTTCGGAAGCGTGCGCCTTGAGCCCGCCCCGGAACTGATACAGGCGCGCCAACGCGTGGGTCGCCGCCTCGAGCGCATCGTTACCCCGCTCAGGCGCATGCGCAGGCGCCGTCTTGCCGCGGACGTCTACATCCAGAATCATCGTCCCCGTCGAATGGGTAGCAACTGCTCTGGCCGGGCCGCCAGCGATGACCATGTCGGGCTTAACGATCTCGTCAGCAAGCAGCCATTTGGCCCCCAATGAGCCGCCGCTCTCACCGTCGAAACTAATGTGCAGCTCGATCGTGCCTTTCAAAGGCGCGCCAATCTGCATCAGTGACAGAACGGCGTAGACCTGGGCCGCCAGATCGCCTTTTCCCGAAACCGCGCCAAGGCCGTACATCCGTCCATCGACAATATCGGCGGCGAGAGGTTCAAACGTCCAGCTGGGGTGAGCCTCGACCGTATCGATGTGGCAGACGAAAGCCAGCACCGGCCCCTCGCCAAACTGCTTACGGGCAACCAGATTTTGCATCGGCTGCGCACCTTGCGCTTCGATCCGCGCCGCATCCGGCGCGTGCCGCTCGACCTCGAACTCCAATACCTCAAGGAGCCCCGCCACCTTCTCGGATGCTTTCATCAGTTGGCCGCTGCGGGTTTCGGTGCCGGTCTGCACGAGCTTCTTAAGCAGCGAGAACTGCCCGGCCCGCTGCTTGACCATGACTTCGGCGACGGTTTGTTGAAGTGTGGCGTTCATCCATGACCTGCTTTCGATGAAACCCTTGCAAACCCCGCACAAAACGTCAATTTGGATACAACCATCCGCTACTTCGCACCGAGGAGACCAATTTTATGCCGATGCCGGAGAGCCTGGAAATGATTTCCAAGCTGATATCCTTCGATACCACCAGCCGTGATTCCAACATGAAGCTGATCAAATACGTTCAGGGCTATCTCTCAGACCTCGGCGTCGAGAGCACACTGGTGCCGAACGAAGATCGCAGCAAGGCAAATCTGTACGCAACGGTTGGCCCGTCGGACAAGCCCGGGGTCATGCTTTCCGGCCATACAGATGTGGTTCCGGTGGACGGCCAAAACTGGGTCAGCGACCCTTTTAATGTCGTCGAAAAGGACAAGAAACTCTACGGTCGCGGCACCTCGGATATGAAAAGCTTCATCGCCCTGGTGCTGGTAAAGCTGCCGACATTCATCGAACGTGGCCTGGATACCCCCATCCACCTCGCATTCTCCTATGACGAAGAAGTCGGCTGCCTTGGCGTCCGCCCCATGATTGACATGATCAATGGCCTGCCGATCAAGCCACGCATGGCGATCATCGGCGAGCCGACAAGCATGCAGGTGATTACGGGACACAAGGGTAAGCGCAGTTACGAAGCGCACGTACACGGCCTGGAGGCCCATTCGAGCCTGGCGCCGCAAGGCGTCAACGCCATCGAATACGCCGCACGCCTGATCGCTCACATGCAGTCCATGGCCAAAAGGCTGCGGGACGAAGGCCCGTTCGACGAGCTTTACGACGTCGCCCACACCACCGTGCATACGGGCGTCATTCAGGGTGGCACCGCGCTCAACATCGTACCCAAGGACTGCAAGGTGACGTTCGAATTTCGTTACATCGGCAGCGACGACCCGGATGCGCTCGAAGCTGAAATCATCGGCGAAGCGAAGGACACTCTCGAGCCCGAGATGAAAGCCATCGACTCGTCCACCGGCATCGATATCACGTGCATCAACGACATGCCCGGACTGGACATGCACGTCGATCATGAGGTCGTCACGTTCGTGAAACAACTCGCGGGGCGGAACGACCACGCCAAAGTCGCTTTCGGGACGGAGGCCGGACTGTTCCAGAACCGGGGCGGCATCCCTTGCGTCGTTTGCGGTCCGGGCAGCATCGATCAGGCCCACAAACCCAACGAATTCATAGCTTTGGAGCAGGTCGACAAGGGCGAAGCGTTTCTTGATCGCCTAATGGACAGGGTCTGCAAGTCGTGAGAATATATCCGCATGTTCGGATTCGGTAAAAAGAAAGACGGCGACAACAAGCGCGAGCACGACCGCATCGCCACCAAAGGTGAAGAGGTCCGCATCTATGGCGAGACCTATCCGCTGGGCGATCTGTCGGAGGGCGGCATGCGCGTTACCGAGTACAACGACATGCTTCAGGCCAACCAGTATTTCGAGTTCCACCTGATCCTCAAGCCGAACGGCGAGGACATGGAACTACGCGGCCATGCCAAGGTCGTGCGCCAGTGGGACGACCAATTGGCTGTCCAGTTCACGAAGCCGCAGCCGGACCTCGTTTTCGAAGTCCGCGACTATCTGGAAAAGCAGCTTTAAGCTTCGATTTTAATTGAGCAGCATACGGGGTACGTAGCGCCCGTCTTCGAGGCCATCGAAGTATTCCACCATCTCGGGATGGCTGATCGGATCGTCGTCTTCATCCAGCACGAGATTCTGTTCCGAAACATAAGCCACGTAGGGCGACTGCTCGGTCGATTCAGCGAACAGGTGATAGAACGGCTGATCCTTACGCGGACGGGATTCCGGCGGGATCGACTGATACCACTCATCTGTGTTGGAGAATTCGGGGTCGACGTCAAACACCACGCCCCGGAACCCATAGATGCGGTGCCGAACCTGTTCGCCGATGGTGAACTTTGCGCTGTTTTTAAGATGTTTCACGGACTAAATCTCTGTGCCTGTGGTAACCATCGCGATCTGCGGCCTCTTACGCATAAAATAACGCCAGACAGAACACTTGCAACCCTGATCGGGGTGGAAATGCCGGGTCTGACGGGTTATTTAGCAGGTGCAACAACTTACAGCCAATCCGAACATCGGAATCGGGGACTTAACATGGCGGACGGTCAGGAAAACGGACAACCAAGCATCGCGGAGGTGCAGAACGAACTAATCGAGGAGTTCGAATTTCTCGATGACTGGATGGACCGTTACAAGCACATCATCGACCTCGGCCAACAGTTGCCACCCTTCCCCGAAGACTGGATGACCGACGAATTCAAGGTGCGTGGCTGCCAGTCGCAGGTTTGGCTCGTTCCCGAATACAAGGGCGGCCGGCTGGTTTTCCATGCGATCTCGGACGCAGCAATCGTCTCCGGGCTGATCGCAATCTTGCTGAAAATTTATTCGAACCGAACGCCGCAGGAGATCCTCGATACACCGCCGGAATTCATCGAAGGGATTGGCCTGAACGACCATCTGAGCCCAAGCCGCTCCAACGGCCTCCATGCCATGGTTCAAACGATGTTCGGTCACGCCAAGGCGCACGCCGCCTAAGCAAACCGCCCCGGGTCGAGGGCTTGAACCAAATCTGCCTCGAGCGGCAACGGCGCCCCGGTCAACTGGTCGGCGATCAGTTCCGATAACAAAGGCGCCGTCAGGAACCCGCGCGATCCTAGCCCGCCCAAAACGTATAGACCTTGATCAACCCGACCAGCCAACGGCACATAATCGCGAATCGTGGCGCGAAGCGAAACGCGTCCGCCCATGGGTTCCGCCCCGTCGATCGACGGGAGATGATCTGCCAGAATACTCAACATCTGCGCTTCGTCTTCCTTGCGAAGCGTGTGCCAGTCCGCATCCGGCACCTCGTCCCGGCGCGCATACGTGGCGCCCAGAACGTGCCCCATTTGGCCGTTCGGCAATGGAATTTTCGGCGACAGATAACCGCCGTAGGTGATGGGCACCCTCGGCCCTCCCCGCAACTCGGACAGGTATGCAAGCTGCCCGCGGTTGGCCCGCAACGGCCAATGGCTTGCGCCGGGCATGTCCATCAGCCCCACACCAGCGGCCAGCACGATTGCCCCGTATGCGCCAATATTCGTGCCATCGTGAGCAGTCAGCACCCAGCCGCCCGGCGTCTTCTCAAACCCGCCCACATCGGCCTGCACGTATCTGATATCGCGGGCGAGATGCTTCGCGATCGCCAGAGGGTTGAGTGTGCCCGCCGCCGAAAACCAGAGACCGCCGGCCTCGGTCTCGATACCGCTAAGGGCTGCTGCTTCCTGCGCATCGACCTGACGCATCACCTCTTCCGGCCAACCGAATGCGGATATTGCACGCGATTGTCGCTCCGCCTCGTCGGCATTTCGGGCCAACGCCAAACCGCCCCGCTCCCCGAACCAAACTGTTGCGCCTTCGGACGCGAGGACGTCGTAAAAACGCACCGCGTGCAGGTAGCTTGCCGCCATGATCCGGCCGAGTACCGTCCGCTCCCTTGGCAGCCGCGGGGCCAACAGCGCCGCCGGATTCCCGGACGCCGCCGAGCCGGGAGCGTCGGCCTTATCGATCAGGGTGACGTTCATCCCCCGCGCCAACAAAGTTCTCGCCAGCGTACAACCGGCAATCCCGGCACCTACAACGGCTATCGTTTCTGGAACTGCTTGCTCGCGCGTCCCCGGCAACACCGCCGCCACACAATCCCGTTTTCGGCCGAACCCCGGACGCTTTTCGACCGCGAAACCAAGTTCCGCCAATGCTCGGCGCACCGCGCCTGCCGCCGAAAAGGTCGCGAGCCGCGCCCCCGGTGCCGAAAGCCGACGAACCTGGGAAAGCACGTCATCGGTCCACATATCGGGATTTTTCGAGGGCGCGAAGCCGTCCAAATACCAGGCATCGACGGCGCCAGCGGCTTGCGCCAGCATCTCCCCGGCGTCACCGAACAGTAATGTCAGCCGGACACGGCCAGCGTCGAACGATAGCCGGTGCACGCCGCCAACGCGGATCGGCCACTCGGCCAATAAAGCCTCCGCTTCCGACGCCAGTTCCGGGACCCGTGACAGAATGTCGCGAAGTTGAGCAACCGGTATCGGATATCCCTCAACCGCCAGATAATCGAGTTCAGCGCCTTTGGGCGCCGTTGCATTCCAGTCATGCCACGTCACCAGGAAATTCAGTCCGGTGCCGAAGCCTAATTCCCCGACCCGCAGATAAGATCCTGTTTGCCAGATTGTCGGTGCATCAATTCCCTTCAGAAAAACATGACGCGTCTCAGCAATACCACCCGACTTTGAGAAGTAAACATCACCCGACACGCCTGAGGTCGGCGTGCCGTCATCCGTTATCGATATTTGCGGGTCGGGTAAATGCACATCAGGCATAGGGTGACCGTATCCCCGGGTCTCCGGCCTGCCAATCACCCCAGCAGCTTGGACCGTAGCAAGCCGTTGACCTGACCGGGGTTGGCTTTGCCCTGAGACGCCTTCATGACCTGCCCAACAAACCAGCCGATGGCCTTTTCGTTACCGCCACGGACATCATCGGCCTGATCCGGATTATCGGCGATGACCTGATCGACGATGGCCTCGATGGCGCCGGTGTCGGTGATCTGTTTGAGACCCTTTTCCTCGACAATGTCGCCGGGCGCCTTCGAAGTTTTCAGCATTTCCTCGAACACGTCCTTGGCGATCTTGGTCGAGATCGTCTTGTCTTCGATCAATCCAACGAGTTCACCAAGATGCGCCGCCGACACCGGGCTCTCCCCGATGCTCTTATCGAGCTTGTTGAGCGCGCCGAATAGGTTGGTGGTCAGCCAGTTGGCGACCGTTTTGGCGTCCCGCCCCTTGGCGGCTTCTTCGAAATAGGCAGCGGTTTCGCGATCGGCCACGAGCACGCCCGCGTCATAGGCGGAAAGGCCCATATCGTTGATGAAGCGGTTTTTCTTATCATCCGGCAGTTCCGGCAGCGTCGACTTGATGCGTTCGATGAAGTCATCGTCGAAACGCACCGGCAGCAGATCCGGATCGGGGAAATAACGGTAGTCGTGCGCAAACTCCTTGGTTCGCATGGCGCGCGTTTCGCCCTTGTTCGGATCGAACAGGCGCGTCTCCTGGACCACTTCGCCACCGTCTTCCCAAACCTCCACCTGACGCTCGGCCTCGACTTCGATAGCCTGCATCACGAACCTGACGGAGTTGACGTTCTTCACCTCGACGCGCGTGCGAAGTTCATCCGCGCCCTTGGGACGCACCGACACGTTGACGTCGGCACGCATTGAGCCCTCTTCCATATTGCCGTCGCAGGTGCCGAGATAGCGCAGGATGGCGCGCAATTTTCTAAGATAAGCACCCGCTTCTTCTGGTGAGCGGATATCGGGTTTCGAGACGATCTCCATCAACACCACGCCCGCGCGGTTGAGATCGATCATCGAACGCTTCGGGTCCTGATCGTGGATCGACTTGCCGGCGTCCTGCTCCAGATGCAGTCTTTCAATCCCGACATCGCGGGTCGAGCCGTCGGCGAGGTCCAACGTCACCACCCCTTCCCCCACGATGGGATGCAAATACTGGCTGATCTGGTAGCCGGGCGGCAGGTCAGCGTAGAAATAGTTCTTCCGTTCGAAAACCGAATACTTGTTGATCGCCGCGCGCAAACCAAGCCCGGTCCGCACCGCCTGTTCGATCGCCATTTCGTTGATGACGGGCAGCATCCCCGGCATCGCCGCATCGACCAGCGATACGTTTTCGTTCGGTCCGGCGCCGAACGTCGCCGGCGCGCCGGAAAACAGTTTTGAATTGGTGATCGCCTGGGCGTGGACCTCAAGGCCGACGACGACTTCCCAATCTCCGGTCTCGCCTTGAATAAGATACGTCATGCGCACAATTCCCTGCTGCCGGCACCGGTGTAGCGCTCCAGTATAACTCGCCCCGTATTCCGGAAGCCGCGCTTTGCATACCAGTTTATCAAACCCGTACGACTCGGCGATTCAGGTGTCACCACGATTTCAACATGTGCGCAACCGCGCTCTGTGGCCCAAGACACACAGTGCTCCACCATCGCATCGCCAACGCCGCGACGGCGGCATTTCGGCAACACATACATGTCTTCGACCTCTGCGTAGGGACCGACTTCAAGCCCGAACGCCGTGCTCATGGCGGCGACCCCGATCACAATGCCATCGGAGTCTTCGGCAACGAATACCACCGTATCTTCACGGTGCATCAATTGAGGCAGATTTACCGAAACACGTTCAACGGAATCGGCGAACCCCTCTTCCGTGTAAAAACGCTCGAACAATAACTGCACGGTAGCCAAATCGCCCTGAACGGCCCGGCGAACGGCGAAACTGAAACACTCGTTCATGGCCGTGCCTCAAATTCTGCTGCCATCTCCAGCGCGCTTGCGGCGCGGAACAGGGTCTCTTCCTGACAAACACCGCTGATCAACTGCAGACCGAGCGGCAAGCCAGATGTATCGAGCCCACCCGGCACAGAAATCGCCGGCAGGCCTGCCAACGATGCAGGCACGGTAAAGACGTCGTTCAGGTACATGGCAATAGGATCGTCCATCTTCTCGCCCTCATAGAAGGCGGCGCTGGGCGCCGTCGGCGTCAGCAAAACGTCGACATCGGTGAATACTTCCTTGAAGTCCTCGGAGATCAGCGTACGGACCTGCTGCGCCTTGACGTAGTAGGCGTCGTAATACCCCGCAGATAAAACATAGGTGCCGATCAGCACGCGGCGCTGCACCTCGGCGCCGAAGCCCTCGCCCCGCGTCAGTTCATACATTTCATCCAGGCTCGCACCGTCTTTTCTAAAGCCGTACCTGACGCCGTCATATCGGGCGAGGTTGGACGATGCCTCCGCCGGCGCGACGATATAGTACGTCGGCAGGGCATACTTCGTGTGCGGCAGCGACACTTCGACGACCTCCGCACCCATGTCCTTGAACCACTGCGCGCCCTGATCCCAGAGCTTCTGGATCTCAGGCGGCATGCCATCGAGCGTGTATTCCTTCGGGATGCCGACCCGTAATCCCTTGGCGTCGCGGGTGCAAGCCGCTCGGCAATCGGGCATTTCCAGCGGCAGCGAAGTGGAATCCTTGGGATCGTGCCCGGCCATCGCCTGCAGCATGATCGCCGCATCCTCGACGGTGCGCGTCAGAGGCCCAGCTTGATCGAGGCTGGAAGCAAACGCCACCACGCCCCAACGCGAACAGCGGCCGTAGGTCGGTTTCATCCCGACTAGACCCGTGAAAGACGCCGGCTGGCGGATTGAGCCGCCCGTATCGGTCCCGGTCGCGGCAATAGCCAGACCGCCGGATACCGCAGCAACGGAGCCTCCGGAAGATCCACCCGGCACCAGATTTGCGTTGGCGCCTTCCGGCGTCCACGGGTTTTTCACCGAACCGAAATAAGAAGTGATGTTGGCGGAGCCCATTGCGAACTCGTCCAGGTTGGTCTTGCCCAGCATGACCGCGCCGGCATCACGCAGATTGCCACTGACCGTGCTTTCGTACGTTGGCACGAAATTATCCAGAATGTGCGATGCGGCCGTGGTCCGGACACCTTCGGTGCAGAATAAGTCCTTCATGCCGATCGGCACACCGTCCATGGGACCACGCGCTTCACCTTTCTTGCGCCGCGCATCGGAGGCGGCGGCGCGTTCGCGCGCAAGTTCCGGCGTTTCGGTAATGAAGGCGTTGAGCGTCCGGCCTGATTCCATCGCCTCGATAAAAGCGTCGGTCAGTTCGACGGACGACACCTCGCCTTTTTCAAGCGCATCGGATGCCGATGCGATGGTCCAGTCACGAAGATCGCTCATCATTCCACCACCTTCGGCACGCCATAAAACGGGCCTTCGCCATCCGGGGCGTTGGAGAGCACCTTCGCCGTAATCCCGCCGTCCGTCACCTCATCCTTACGCATGGGCGTCTCGGTTTCGACGACACTTGTCATCGGTTCGACGCCGTCGGTATTCACTTCACCCAATTGTTCGACCCAGCCGACAATATTGTTGAGCTCGCCGGCAAGCGGTTCCAGACGCTCGTCAGGAACGCGGATACGCGCCAGAAACGCGATCTTGCGGACATCGTCTTTCGATAACGACATCTGGGTCTCCGTTAGACATGGAAGGTGCCGAAATAGGCGCGGAAACTACCACCCGTTCATGACATCGTAAAGACGCTAGCGGTTCAACTCGCCTGTGCAAAAATGTCGTCCCAGAGCTTGTCGGACCAGCGAGTCATGGCGATTTCGAGCGCCGACGCCAGCGCCCGGCGCACGCCGGTCGCAGGCAGCGAGGCAAGCCCGCCTTCCGGGCGCGCATATTCGTCGGCGGACACCCCATCGAACGTCACCTGGCCCTTGTCCAGATCGAACAGCATGATGGTCGAAAACACATCGGGCAACGCGTGCACCCCATCCAATAGATCAACGTTGATTTGAAAAACCTGACGCTTGTTCGAGCCGTCGAACGGCACTTCGGTGATGAACATTTGCGCCGGGAACCTGATCCGCTTGCCGCGCCGCTCGCAGACCACGCTGACTTCATAATCCGACGCCCGAAAGGTGTCGTTGGTCGCTTCGGTGTCGCCGCCGACCTTGCCGACGAAATGCACGCGAAAGCCGCAACGGTGGTGCGTATCTAATCGGATTTCACCGGTCACGTCCTCGTTGATGGCGCCGTCGATGACCGGCGACAGGACGGTGCCGTAAACGAACCCCAGCGGCTTACCGTCCTCGACGACCGCGAGCCACGCCGTTTGACCGGCGCGGCCGATGACATCCACCACATCCCCGGCCTTCACCCCGCCCAGCCGTTTGCCCTCGGTCTTGGGCTCGGCCCGGACATTTGCGTCTTTTTCGACAAGGTACTTGCCCGGGGCCGGTGTGATCGTCGTCCCCATGAAATCCATATCAGCGGCATGTACGGCGGAGCAGGCCACCAGCAGCATGGCCAGGAAAACGCCGCCGACCCTCAACCGTCTTATCCTGAAACTTTCCACCCGCGAACGGATGATACCCATGCACTGCCCCCGCACCGCATCCCCACCGCGAACCCGGACGATCCGAAAATGCGATGTCATCGGTCTAAGTCTATGATATCCAAGTCGTTCGATACTTGCCAGCCACAGGACCGTGAGCGGGAACACCACGAAAATGATGCATTCGACCCTCCAGTCGCTGATCGACTGCATGCCCAAAGGCTCGCGCCTGCTTGGCCTGGATATCGGCGACAAAACGGTTGGCGTCGCCATTTCCGACCCGTTGTTCATGGTTGCGAGCCCGGTCAAAACCATCAACCGCAGCAAAAAACTGGCGCCGGTCATCGAAGAGTTAAAAACACTCGTCAAAACCGAAGAAGTCGGCGGCCTTCTGGCAGGATTACCCGTAAGCATGGACGGTACCGAAGGGCCGCGCGCGCAGGCGACCCGTGATCTGACGCGGGAATTCTCCGACCGTCTCGCGCTGCCCTATGCCTTTTGGGATGAACGGCTGTCTACATCCGCGATCGAGCGGTTTCTCGTCAACGAGGCGGACATGACCCGAAAGCGCAGGAAGGACGTCGTCGACAAGATGGCCGCAAGCTACATCCTGCAGGGTGCGCTCGACAGCGTCGGCGGGCGTATCTGATGGGGCTCGTCTTTTCAGCCGTTGCGCCTATTTTCCTGATCATTGCGCTCGGGATCCTGATGAAGGCGAAGGCCGGTTTCCCCGAGGAATTCTGGCGCTTTGCCGAAAAGTTGACGTTCAACGGGCTGTTCCCGGCCCTGCTGTTCGTGAAAATAGCAAGCGCGCATATCGACTGGGGCTACGCACTCCCCATCGCCGCCGCCATCGTTTTCGGCATCCACCTGACGGCTGCGGCGGCCGTGCTGTTTCGCGGTGCGATGAAGTTAAGCCCGGAACGCTTCGTCTCGGTGTTTCAAGGCGGTTTTCGGTCGAACACGTATGTCGGCTTTGCCATCGTACTCGGCGTTTTCGGTGATTCTGCCACAGGACCCATGGTCGTCAGCGTGTTCATGGTCGCTGTTACCATCAACTTTCTGGGCGTCTGGGGGCACCTGAAATGGATTGACCGGCCCGGCAGCTCAAAGGGCTGGAAGGCCGTCGCCATCGACAGTCTCAAGAACCCGCTGATCCAGGCGAGCTTGATCGGCGGTCTGTTCAACATCACCGGATGGGGTCTGCCGCCGATTATCGGTCCGACTCTAGAGCTCCTTAGCCGCGCCGCCCTGCCGATGGGCCTGATGGCGGTCGGTGCCGGCCTCTCGCTCCATGCCGTTCGTGACGCACGTATGCCCGTGTTCCTCGCCACCTTCCTGAAACTGGTGCTGCAACCTGCCCTGACATACGGGCTCTGCGTCTGGATGGGGCTCAGCGGCTATGCCCTGATGGTGCCGGTGGTTTTCGCCGCGCTACCGACGTCTTCGACCAGCTACGTGGTCTCACGTCAGATGGGCAGCGACGCGCCGCTGGCGGCCGCCATCGTGACGGCGACACACCTCGCCGCCATCGTGACGTTGCCGGTACTATTGCTGTTGATGAACTGATCAGGCGGCGACGTCGTAATTCAGCAGTTTAAGCAATTCGCCCGACTGGCGATGGAACCGCCGCGTCGCATCGTCGTCGAACCGCCGCTTCCAGACCCCCGGATCTAGGTCCAGCGGCGCGATCTGGTACGCGTGCCTGATCCCCGCCTGGACGATATCTTCCTTGTCCTCGACATCGCAGAATCGGAACAGCCGCCGGACGATGGGCGCGGGCTCTTCGACAAGATCCTCCGCCCTGATCTGATAGTACCGCCGCCGGTTCAGGCGCCCGAAACGCCGTGCCGCCCCGACCGAACGCGACCAGTTGCGCGCGAACGTCTCGGCAAAATCCGCAAACGACGGATAGCGGCGCGGAAACTCGCCCTTGGAAATCCCCATGTTGAAATCCCACGCGCTCGCCGCCTCGTCGCGGCCGTCGCGCACCACGTGGACGATACGCATGTCGGGAAACAGCCGGTCCAGCAGTTCCAGCGATAATACGTGCTCCGGCGTTTTCTCGCCGATGCAGGTGATCTCTTCCTCCTTGTCGTCGGGTACCCAACGCTGGAACATCAGCATCACGGCCGTCCGCATCAGATATTCGACGTCATCGAACGTGAACCCGGCGGCATTGCCCGGCAGGCCGGCAAGCTGCATCCGATTGCCGATGCGCTCCGCATCCTGGTTGTACTGATCGACCAGCTTGGCGAGGCCGGGGAACAGGCTATCCGTGAAGTGCCCTTCGCCCTTGCAGAGAATTTTGGGATGCGTATCCAGGCATTGCTGGACCCAGGACGTGCCCCAGCGCGTCGCGCCGACGACGAACACAAAGTCCTTTTTCAAGAGCCGGCCCAGTCTGTCGTGGGCCTTCAGATACTCTTCCATCAACCTTTCCTGCGGCCGAAACCCGCGGTCCCGGGTGTATGTACGACGAATCGGCGAAACGAAAACATACTACGCGATCCGGCGCGCTCAAGCCATGCCGTCACGCTCAGCAATGCATTGATCATGACGCTTGCGGTTTTGCCCCCCTCGGACATATAGTGCGCGCCTATGAACGATGGTCCCGGTGCATTCGGCTTTCCACACAAGCATCTCCTCGGTATCGAGGGCCTCAATCCCATTGAAATTACCGCGCTTCTCGACCGTGCCGAAAGCTATGTCGAGCAGAACCGCCAAGCAGACAAGAAAAAAGCGGTCCTGAGCGGGCGCACCATCATCAATCTCTTTTTCGAGGACTCGACGCGGACGCGCACGTCATTCGAACTGGCGGGAAAGCGTCTCGGCGGCGACGTGATCAACATGTCGGTCGCCACGAGCTCGGTCAAAAAGGGCGAAACGCTGATCGACACCGCGATGACGCTGAACGCCATGCACCCGGATGTGCTGGTGGTGCGCCACCCGGACTCAGGCTCGGTGAAACTCCTGAGCGAGAAAGTGAACTGCGCCGTCATCAATGCCGGCGACGGCCAGCACGAGCACCCGACGCAGGCGCTGTTGGATGCGCTGACGATCCGCCGCCGGGTCGGCAAGATACAGGGCCTGAGAATCGCGATCTGCGGTGATATCCTGCATTCCCGCGTCGCGCGCTCCAACATCCACCTCCTGACGACCATGGGCGCGCGCGTCCGGCTGATCGCACCGCGCACCCTGATCCCGACCGGGATCGAGCATATGGGTGTCGAAGTCTTCAATGACATGCGCGAGGGGCTGGAGGATTGCGACATCGTCATGATGCTCCGCCTGCAGAAAGAGCGCATGGACGGCAACTACCTGCCGTCGGTCCGCGAGTACTTCCATTTCTTTGGTCTCGACTATGAGAAGCTGGAGGGCGCCAAGCCGAATGCGCTGATCATGCACCCAGGCCCGATGAACCGCGGCGTCGAGATCGACAGCGAAGTGGCCGACGACTTCGGCCGCAGCGCCATCCACGAACAGGTCGAAATGGGTGTCGCCGTGCGCATGGCCGCGCTCGAGATCCTGACCGCGAATCTCGAAGACACGTTGCAGAGGAATCTGTAATGGCGCTCAAGAAAGACCGCACCCCGGGCCGGGTTGCCTACGTCGGCGCCCGGCTGCTGGACCCGGCGACGGGCATGGACGAGGTCGGCGGGGTGCTGACCGAGGGTGAATTGATCAAGCAGGTGGGGCCGCAGGTGAACGCCGATCTGGCGCTCGAAGGCGTCACCGTGATCGACTGCGAGGGCCTTTGCCTCGCCCCCGGGCTCATCGACATGCGCGTCCACCTTGGCGAGCCCGGCGAAGACTACAAGGAGACCATGGCCAGCGCCGGGCGCGCCGCCACCAAGGGCGGCATAACGTCGATGGTCTGCCTGCCCAACACCGCCCCGGTCATCGACGACATGTCGGTGGTCGAATTCGTCGCGCGGCGCGCCCGTCTGCAGGGCCTCTCAAAGGTTTACCCGTATGGTGCGGTGACCAAGGGCTTGCAGGGCAAGGAAATCGCCGAACTGGGCTTGCTGGCCGAATCCGGCGCGGTCGCCTTTACGGACGGATTCAACGCCGTTGCCAACGCCCAGGTCATGCGCCGCGCGATGATGTATGCACGCACATTCGACCTGTTGATCTGCCAGCACCCGGAAGAACCGTCGCTGTCCGCGGGCGGCATGATGAACGCGGGCGAGACCGCGACGCGTCTAGGTTTGGTCGGCATCCCGCGCCAGGCCGAGATCATCATGATCGAACGGGATATTCGTCTGGTCGAATTGACCGGTGGCCGGCTCCACATCGCCCATGTGTCCACCGCCGAAGCCGTCGATGCCGTCCGCAAA
This sequence comes from Rhodospirillales bacterium, assembly GCA_965228915.1. GTDB lineage: Bacteria > Pseudomonadota > Alphaproteobacteria > Rhodospirillales > Casp-alpha2 > UBA4479. The sequence continues at coordinate 93,184 of OZ245847.1, forward strand.
GCAAAAGCCCGGGGCCTGCCGGTCACATGCGACACGTCACCGCCCTATTTTGCGCTTAACGAAGTCGCCATCGGCGATTACCGGACGTTCGCCAAGCTGTCGCCGCCGCTCCGCGATGAGACAGACCGCCGTGCCGTCGTCGACGGCATTAAGGACGGCACCATCGACTGCATCGCTTCCGACCACACGCCGCAGGACGAAGAATCCAAACGCCTTCCCTTCGGTGCCGCTGCCAGCGGCGGCGTCGGACTGGAAACACTGCTCGCGGTCACGCTGGAGCTTTATCACAACAGTCATATCTCGCTCCTCGACGCACTGAAATTCATCACGGCGGCACCAGCCGATCTGTTGAAACTGCGCGCCGGCAAGCTGGCACAGGGCCGCCCGGCGGACCTGATGCTTTTCGACCCCGACAAAGGATGGAAGGTCGACGCCGACAAGCTGCTTTCAAAATCCAAGAACACGCCCTTCGACGGCCGTCTGGTTCAGGGCGCGGTCGCCCGCACAGTCATTGACGGGCGCACGGTTTTCGTGGCCGACTGAGCATATGGACAATCTCGATCCTGATATCACCGTCGCGATTGCGGCGGTCTGCGGCTATCTGCTGGGCTCGGTCCCATGGGGACTGGTGCTGACGCGGATGGCGGGCCTGGGCGATATTCGCCAGATCGGGTCGGGTAACATCGGCGCGACCAATGTGCTCCGGACCGGGAACAAGTTCCTGGCCTTACTCACGCTTATCCTCGATGCATCGAAGGGCGCCGTGGCGGCGCTTATCTTCATGCAGATGAGCGAGCTTGCCGGCATCGTCGCCGCGTTTGCTGCCGTCATGGGTCACAATTTCCCGGTCTGGCTCAAGTTCAAAGGCGGCAAGGGCGTCGCCACGACGCTTGGCGCATTACTGATGGTGTCGTGGCCGGTCGGCGTCCTGACCTGCTGCGTCTGGTTGATCATGGCGAGCACATTCAAGTATTCGTCGCTCGCATCCATCACCTCGATCATCGCATCGCCGGTGATCGCCTGGAAGATATCGTCGAACGAGCACATCGCCTATTTCGCCGCCGGCCTGGCGGTGCTGTCCGTTATTCGTCACAAAGACAACATTCGCCGCCTGATCAAGGGCGAAGAAAGCAAGATCGGCCAGAAGAAGGCGGAAAAGACGGAAGAGAAAGAAAGCGCTTCTTCCGACACACCGCCGCCGTCATCCTAGTTTGGATTCCCGGATTCGGGCCTGCGCCGAAATGACAACGCACAGATAGCAGGGCCGCCGCACCTCGGCGAGGGCAGGTTTCAAGAAAAACCGCCCGATCCTTCCATAGTTCAGACTAGACTGAATTTTCGGGAGGTTTTGGCCATGCTCAATCTTACAATTGATGCCCTCGGGATACTGCGGGCGACCCTTGAACTGTTTCGTACACGCCGGGTGTTTTGGGCGGGTACGGTACTTGGCGCGATTTACGCCGTCGCCCTGATTCTGTTCTTTGTCGGCATTATCATTGCCGCGTCACTGACTGTCGGTGATGGCTCTACCGCCGAATATGAGCGGCTAGTCGCACTGTATTCTGCCGTCGCCGTGGCGCTGGCTTTCCCCCTGCACTTCCCTATCGTTCGGTTCATCAATTTTGCGGCGTCCGACGAGCTTCGCCCGAGGTTTCTGCGCGATTTTCGAATTACACGCCATGACTTGATCTCCGTCATTTTGCTGCACGCGTATGTACTGCTGACAAGCGGCTTCGTCTATTTGGGATACTGGTGGCTTGGCCGCGAGGTAGCCGAAAGCACTTGGTATTCTCTATTCGTCAGCACGCCGATCCTGACGATGCTATCCATTCTCTTCATCCTTCCAGCCACGACCTTTGCGAATCGTCACCCACAGGCGTGGCAGGCATCCAAGCAATGGCTAAGGGAGGGTGGGCCGGCAATGTATGTCGTTATGCTGTTACTTCAATGGGTGATCACGGCACCGTTTGTATTACCAGGCGATTCGATCGAAAACTACCTGACGAAATTGGAATCGCCGGTCCCGGAGGAAGCACTCATCGCTTGGGTCGTTGTGTGCCTGGCAATTCTGGTGTTGACGATTGCAGCCTGCCTTGTGTTTCTCGCCTTCCCGGCAGGGTATCGTTACTGGCTCCGGGACAGGATCAAACAAAGCTGATCGCCGACCTGATGTGCCATAATGGCGCATGCTCCAGAAATCGCCCAAGGAAGAGAAAAAGACAGAGACCGACGCCGGCACGGATGACGCGATTTTCTGCGCAAAGTGCGGGCACCTGTTGACGCGCATGCGCTGGGCAGTCGACATCGGCGGACATGAGCGCGTGTTCATCAACCCGGCCGGGCGTGTGTTCAGGGTGGCTTGCTTCAAGGAAGCGCCCGGGGCCGAGGATGTCGGCGAACCGACCGACGAGCACACCTGGTTCCCCGGTTACGAATGGAATTTCGCCCTGTGCCGAGGGTGCGGCGAACACCTTGGCTGGCGCTTCGCAGGGGGTGCCATGCCACCCGTCTTCTTCGGCTTGATCAAAACGGCATTGACGCAAAGCCCGCCCGGCGGCGAAGCTTGATTAAACGATTCTCCGTTCGAGGAGCCCCTCATGGCCAAACCCATCATCGAAATTCATTACTGCCGCACCTGCCGGTTCGTGCTGCGCGCGACCTGGATGGCGCAGGAGCTCTTGTTCACGTTTGCCGACGACCTGGGTGCACTGTCACTCGTTCCGGACGAGGGCGGCACGTTCCGGATACAGACGCCGGATGGAAAAGTGATCTTCGACAGAAAGACCGAAGGCCGGTTCCCGGAAAGCAAGGAACTGAAACAGCTGATCCGCGATGTCATCGCACCGGGCAAAGACCTCGGCCATTCGGACAAGAAATAGGTTACGCCCATGTGCTCAGGAAAAGCCGACAACGCCGTCCCGACGGTATTCATCGAGAACGATCGCACCCGCGTGACCGAATGGCGCTTCAAGAACAAGGGCGACAGTACCGGCTGGCACCGGCATGAGTACGATTACGTCATCGTCCCGCTGTTCGACGGCCATCTAGAGATCGATACCGGTGCGGATGAGCGCACCATCGCCCCATTGCAAAACGGCGTCCCCTATTTCCGCGAAGCGGGCGTCGAGCACGACGTCATCAACGGCAACGATTTCGAGTGCGCTTTCGTCGAGATCGAGTTCCTCAAGTAGCAGCCTGCAAGAGCAAATTTTCCCGCGTGGCCGGTGCCGGTTTATCGGCGTCGGCACGCGAGGAGACACATCGTCCGATAGCGCGTGACCTGTCTGCCCGGCATCATTAATCTTGTAGGCGTCTAATCTGGTGCAAACATCCCGGCAATATCGACGAAGTACCGACCGGCATCCCGCCTGAGCCCGAAAGGAAAACCGACATGAGCATTAAGACCATCGCCATCCTGATGCCGGGCGACATGGGGCACGGTGTCGGCCTCGTGCTGAGAGAACACGGCTACGAGACGATCACGTCGCTTACCGGCCGTTCTGAGCGCTCCCGTGCACTCGCAGAAGCCGGTCGCGTCAGGGATGCGGGCGATCTGGATGCGACGATCACCGAAGCGGACCTGGTCCTCTCCATTCTGCCGCCGACGGCCGCTCTCGGTCTCGCGAAGGACGTCGCCGCCGCGATGGGGCGCACCGGCAAGACGCCGGTATATGTGGACTGCAACGCGATTTCGCCCGGCACCGCCACCGAGGTCCGCGCGGAAATCACGGGCGCCGGCGCGACATTTGTCGACGCCGGGATCATCGGCCTCGCCCCGAACAAGAGCAAGGAAACCCGATTTTACGTTTCCGGACCCGACGTCACGCCGATGACTGCACTCAATGGCATGGGCTTCGAAGTCATTTCATTGGGTGATGAGGTCGGTCGCGCGTCGGCGATGAAGATGGTCTACGCCGCGGCCACCAAGGGAAGTTGGACACTCTGGACCGCGGTCCTGCTGACCGCCGCGCGCAACGGCTTGTTGGACGATCTGGTTTCTGAATTCGATTACTCTCAACAGCCCTTGATCAAGAACATGCGCGGAAAGATTTCCAGCCTGCCCGCCGACAGTGAACGCTGGGTCGGCGAAATGGAGGAAATCGCCAAGACTTTCAGCGAAGCCGGCGTCACCAGCGGCTTTCATGACGGGGCGGCCTGGATTTTCAAACTGCTCAGCGAAACGCCTTATGCGGCCGAAACCCGCCAGAACATGGACACGACACGCACCATGGAAACCAGCGTCAACGCTTTCGCGGACGCCCTTGCGAAACGGCTGGGGAAATGACCCGCTCGACGTCGTCGGGAGCTGGCGTCCTTGGAACAATATGAGCTCATTGTGCTCGCCGGCGGTCTCGCCGGCGGTCTCGTCAACGGACTGACCGGATTCGGCACCGGCCTGACCGCGCTCACCTTCTGGCTCTATGTGGTGCCGCCGGTCGTCGCATCACCCATGGTGGTGATCTGCTCCATCGTCGGGCAGGTCCAGACCCTTCCCAAGATCTGGCACGCGATCAACTGGAAGCGCGTCATGCCGTTCATTCTGGGCGGATTGCTGGGTGTGCCTGTCGGCGCATGGTTACTGCCTATCGTCCCGGTTCAGGTCTTCAAGATATTTATCGGCACGTTTCTGCTCTGTTTTTGCGGCTTCATGCTGATCAGCGGACGTACGTTCAATATCGCATTCGGCGGTCGTATCGCGGATAGCTTCATCGGTCTTGTAGGCGGCGTCCTTGGCGGTATCGCAGGCCTTTCGGGGGCCCCGACGACGATCTGGGCGATCCTTCGCGGCTGGGGCAAGGACGAGAAGCGCAGTATCTTCCAGGCCTTCAATCTGACGATCCTGACTATCGCATTTTTCAGCCAGTGGGCGGGTGGGCTGATGACCGGCGAGGTATGGCGCATGACCTTGCTGGCGTTGCCCGGGACATTGATCGGCGTCTGGATAGGCCGAAGGCTCTATGAGCGCCTCGGCGACCGGGGATTCGACCGGGTCGTATATGTCGTTTTATTGTTCTCCGGCATGGCAATGATCTATTTCAGCCTGTGAGCGACATGACGGGCAAATTACGGCACGGCGGCGATATCGACGCAGCGACCCGGGCATTCGGGACACCCAGTGAGGGATGGGTGGATCTGTCGACCGGGATCAATCCTGTCCCCTACCCGATCGGAGAGATTGAGCCGGCGGCATGGCAACGTCTCCCGACGGCATCCGATGAGGCGGCGCTTATCGACGCTGCGCGCGCTTATTACGGCGTCCCAGGCCAGGCCGACCTGATTGCGGCGCCGGGCACGCAAACGATCATCCAATGGCTTCCTGTCGTTCGCACCAAGGGCCGCGTGCAAATTTTGGGGCCGACCTATGAAGAACACGCCGCGAGTTGGCGCTTACGCAGCCATGCCGTTGAGATGATTGACGATATTGAGCACGCCGACGCGGACGTGGTGATCGTGGTCAATCCCAACAACCCGGACGGCAGAACGATCGACCCCGACACGTTGTCGCGGACAGCGAAACGGCTGTCCGGACGCGGTATTCTGATCGTCGATGAAGCGTTCGCCGACGTGGTTCCGGAAATCTCGGTCACGCCCAGGACGGGGCAGCCCGGATTGCTGGTGTTGCGTTCGTTCGGCAAGTTTTTCGGCTTGGCGGGATTACGGCTCGGTTTCGCCATTGGCACAGCGTTCGAAATCGACAGATTGAGACGCGCAATCGGTCCCTGGGCGGTCGCCGGCCCTGCGCTACACATCGGCGCCCTGGCCGCCGCAGACCGTGCCTGGCAGGCAGATACCCGCGCCCGCCTGATGGCCGATGCGGCACGGCTCGACCGGATTCTCGGGGAAGCCGGGATGAACCTCGTCGGCGGCACGCCGCTATATCGCCTTGTCCGCGCGGATAACGCACCGGCAATTTACGACAAACTCGGCCGTGCTGGGATTATGATCCGAAAATTCGATTATGAGCCGGCTTGGCTGCGGTTCGGGCTGCCCGGCGCCGAATCGGCGTGGGCGCGTCTGGAACGGGTGCTGGCAGAGGGCTAAGCGTCTAGGATATCGACAAGCGCCGCATCGAAGTCGTCCGGCGCCTCGTACATCACCCAGTGACCCACGTCGTCAATAACGACGAACGGCACATCTGCCTGATACTCCAAAAAGATGTCGCGGCGCTTGAGTATCTGTTCGCGCCCACCGCCGGTCGCGTCGTGGACGCCCCAGATTCCCGCGAGACGCGCCTTGATATGCGGCAAGGCCTCGACGAGATGATTGCCGAGCGACATGGGCCGGGAACGCACACGTGACCGGGCCACGTTCCTGCGGTGCGTATAGATCGCCAGATCGTCGATCTTGGCCTCGTCATGAATCATCAAAAGTCGCAGGTTGTTGCGGTGGATATCATCCTTTTCCTGGTCGCTCATGTCCTTTTCCGGCACCTCGATACCGAGGACCCGGACATGCAGGTCCTCGAAACCGCTAGCGCCAACGGCGACATAGGTTCTCATGCGCTCACCCACGGCCTTCGCGACCTGCGAGCCGATCAAGCCGCCGAAGCTAAACCCCGCCAGATCGAACGCCGCGCCCTTGCCGAACAGCGTATCCAGTCCTGCGACAATCGGCGCGGCCAGATTATCCGGCGTCAGTTCACCAGGCGCGGACGCACTATCGCCAAGCCCCGGCATGTCGCAGGTCACGACCCGTCGCGTTTTCGACAACGTTTTCACATTGGCGATCCAGTGCGTCCAGGAACCGAAACCGCCATGCAGCAGCAAAAGCGGCGTCTTGTCCGTCCGTTCGCCCCAGACCTGCCAGACCATATCGCCCTCGCCTGTCGGCGTTTTCACGATTTCCGCTTTGGAAATCAGGGCATCGACATAGGCTTTGGGACTGGCTTGAACGTCTTTCATCAGCGGGAACTCCTGTGGCGGGACCGAAAAGATGTCCGATCCCGCGGAAATGGACAAGCCCCGCGGACATCACTTCGCGGGATTATCTTTTCCGGCGGCGATTCCGTGGCATACTTTCCGAAAATCGCCGCAAAGGAGCCAAGATGTTCGGACTATTCGGGAAAAGTGAAGAACAGATTCAGGAACTGATCGACAGCAAGCAGTACGATGAACTGCCTGCAGAAGTCATCGAACGGCTCGCCAACGACATTATCCTGACGACCGAGCATGGGATGGACGAGTACAGGATCACGGAGCGGATAGAGATCATCACGGCCGAGTGCGTGTTCGGCATGAACATCTTCAAGGACTTATTCGCCTCGATCACCGATATCTTCGGCGGCCGTTCGAAGTCGTCGCAGAAGGTTTTGCGCGACGCCCGGATGACCTGCCTTGCGGAATTGCGACGCGAAGCCCTGATGGTTGGGGCCAACGCCGTCGTCGGCATCGACATGGCCTACAACGAGATTTCCGGCGATGGGAAAAGCATGTTGTTCCTGGTTGCCAGCGGCACCGCCGTTACCGTCGAAGCAAAGTAAGCGCACATGGACACAAATCTCCAAGGCAGCGTCGGGGAGCATCTGGATACGGTCTCCAAATACGTCGATATGCTTGTCGAATTCGGGATCGATTACGGCTTCCAGATTTTAGGCGCGCTGGTCTTTCTGCTTATCGGCCTCAAGGTCGCATCGTGGATCGGCGGCCGGGTCACCAGGATGCTGGAAGGCCGGAACGTCGACATCACTTTGGCGCGGTTCATCGGCAACGTGGTCAAGATCGTCTGCATCGTTTTCCTGGTCATCATCACGCTCGGCAACTTCGGCGTTTCCATCGCCCCCCTGATCGCCTTGGCCGGCGCCGGAGCCTTCGGCGCCACCGTGGCAATACAAGGGCCGTTATCTAACTACGGTGCCGGGGTGTCGATCATTCTGGCGCGGCCGTTCGTGGTCGGGAACACGATCACGGTCAACAAGGGTGCCAGCGGCGTCGTCGAGGAGATCACCCTCGCCCACACCACCCTAATCGGCGAGGACGGGGAAAAGATCACGGTCCCGAACAAGGAGATCGTCGGTCAGATCATCGTCAACTCCGAAACCCGGCGCGTGGTGCAGACCAAAATCGCCATCAAGGGCGGACAGGATATCACTGTGGCGAAAGCAGCCCTCCAGAAAGCGGTCGAAAGTGTCGGCGATATTGCCGGCGGGCCATCACCGGAGATCGGCGTGCACGACTTCGCATACGGCGGCGTTGTACTCGGGATCCGGTTTTGGGTGCCGTCGAGCCGGTATTTCGAGTTGCGTTATACGGTCAACGAAGCCGCGCTGCGGGAGTTGGACGCTGCCGGGATCGAAATGATGGCGGCGCAACCGACCTCGACGCCTGCCTTGCCGCTGTCCGCTGACGACGACGAAACGGCTGAGGACCGTTTTCTCTGAAACTTCAACCGGTGTCTTTGTCGACGCGCCCGGAGAGGAACTCGTCGACGGGCATATCAATATAAAGGCCGCAATCGGCCGGATCGATCCCGAAGCGCGAGCACAGCGATACGATTTCGATCTGATCGGCGAGCGTAATGTTGCCGTCCGCCTCGCTGACCGCGAGACACACTCGAAGCAGAAGCGCCCCGGCATCGCGATCTTCTGAAACCTTTGCCACCGCCTCGAGCGCGCGCTCGTGCCCTTCATGGGGTTTCTGGAGGATACTTTCCGAATAGTCCCGGAACAGATCGACCCCTTCGTGAGGATCGAAGGCCGTTAGCTGATCGAGCGTTTGAAGAATCTGATCGACGCGAACCTGCTCAGCAAAACTGACTTCACCATCCGTCGTCGCGACGAGCGCGCACGCCGCCATCACCCCCTCAAGAAAGGGACGGTTACGTTGGCGTTCCAGATGTTCCTGGAACTTTTCAGTGAGGGTCGAGATGACACCACCCATTGCTCTCTGTCCTCCTGCCCGCGGTGCATTGACGAACCGCAGCCTTGGCAGGATACACTATCGCATGGGAGTTGTCCGGTGAGCGAAAAGAATAAGTACAGGGTGCGTCTGGTCCGCTGGGGCGACAGCAGTTCGTCCGGGCGGACGGTGACGTTTAAACTGCCCGATGACGGGGACGAGCATCCCTTCAAGGGTCTGGACGTCGGGGCCAAGAACGGCCAGCTCCTGGAAATGGAAATTGCCATCTATGACGGAGAGGGCGACGTCGAATCCCTCGGCACCACGCACAAACCGCGCGCCAAAGTTCAACGGCGACTACCCGTTGTGAAAGACGACTCAGCAGAGCACAGCACGAGCCGCCGCCGCGCAACGCTGGAAAATGTAACGCGCCGCGTCGTCAGACCTGGACCCGACCGGTCCGCCGCCGATGCACATCCGGTCCCCGACGGGTCCGGTCACGGCGCGTCGCCGCTCCCGACCGCATCAAACGCCGCGACCACGCCAGGAGACCCGTTGACACCGGGTCAACCCTCGATCGCGGTTACCGGTGAAGCCGAGATGAGCGCTGCACCGACGCCGAAGCCGTTCGAGTCCGATTATTCTGGCATGGGAAATGACGGCGGTTGGGGACCCGGCAGCGGCGGCAGCAATCTCGACGGCGCGGATCTGGATGCCTACGCCAACCAGATGGGACAGGCGGCCGAAGCACTCGCGGCTGTCGCCGAACGGCTGGAAGACCAGTCCGAAGACGACCAACCCCAGTTTCCGACGATACCGGCCGATGCCGACGACAACGTCGACCCGGGTGTCAGAGCGGTCCGGCGTGCAACGGATCTCTGCAAGGCGATCGATAAGCAGCGGGCAGGTTTCTATTATTTCATGCGCTCCCGATATCCTCAGGCGCCGAAGCTCGCGCCTGAAGCGGGCGAATGGAGCCGCGACGCCAAATCTACGCGCGACCGTGTCTGTCTTCATTGCGAGGCGGAAAACCTGTCCAAACTTGCGCATGACCCGGAGGCGCGCCGCAAGTTCGAGGAACTCGAGAACGAGTTCGAACGTCACGAACGACTTCGCTGACGGCGGCGTGCCGCCGGACCGACCTTAGCGGAGGTCGGTCGGGTGTGGGCCTTGAAGCGGATGTTCTTCTTCAGTACCCGGCTTCATGATCGTATGCATGTCAGTTCCCCAGACAGTGACGATAAAATAATGCTCTCGGGGAAATGTTGAGATTTTGTTACGAGCGACACTAATTTTGCCGTTCGAGAACTGCGCAGAAGAAACCATCGGTGCCGGTGGATGCCGGTGAAAGCCGAAGCGACGGCCCCGGTGGCGGCGGCGGACCGCCGACCGTCTTGCTCCAGACATCCTCGATCGCTAGCGCCTGGAACCGCAGATCGTTCTCGATGAACCAGGCGAGTTGTTGCTCGTTCTCTTCCTGAAGCAGCGAGCACGTCACGTAAATCAGGCGTCCCCCGGGCTTCACCAGTTTTGCGGCATCTTTCAGGATACGCTGTTGGGTCAGGCGGATCTCGGCAAGGTTTTCCGGTGTAAACCGCCATCGGGCATCCGGATTTCGCCGCCAACTGCCGGTACCGGTGCAAGGCACGTCGCACAGCACACGGTCAGCCGTACCTGCAATCTCATTTATCCACGGCTCATCGACAGCCGCAATGACCCGGCGCTTGACCGCCATGGCGCCGGCACGTTTGAGACGCGGCACCATCCGATCCATGCGGAACTTCGAGATATCCAGGGCAAAAAGCTGTCCCGCGATTTTGCCCGCATCCGACATCTGCGCCGCGAGAGCCAATGTCTTGCCGCCAGCACCCGCACAAAAGTCGACGACCCGATGCCCGGGATGCGCGCCCGCCAAAAGCGCAACCAATTGCGAGCCTTCGTCCTGAACATCGACAAGCCCGTCTTTGAAGGCGCGGGTGCCGCCGAGCCGCACCTTACCCTCGACCCGAATCCCGATGGGAGATAACGGCGTCGGCTCACAGGTGACATAATCTTCCCGCAGTCGTGCCAATGCTTCCTCGGGCGTGGTCTTGATCGTGTTGACCCGCAGATCGAGTGGCGCCGGCTGATTAAGCGCCGACATCTCTCGCGCCAAATCGTCTCCCCAAAGCGCACGGAAGGACCGGTCCATCCATTCCGGATATTCCAGCCTGACATGATCCGGCATATCCCGGTTCAGCATTGGACGCCCGTACAATGCCTCGACGAGCGCCGCCTCTTTCTCGGTTAGTGGCTCCGGGCAATGTTTGGAACCGGAGAACATCATCGAGAAGTCGTCCGGTTGAGACCGTTCTTGGAGGGTGAGATGCGCGATCGCTCTCGAACGGGGCGCCGGCTCCATGCCGAGCCCGGTGCGTTCGATCCACCAGTCGAGCTTTGCCGACCGGCGCAGGATGTCATAGACGCGCGCGGAAATGTCACGCCGGTCACCGGACCCGGCATAACGCCGGGTCCTGAAGTACCCGTCGATGACCTGGTCCGGCGGTTGGTTCTCGGCGGCGATCGCTTCGAGTAGATCGATGGTTGCCTGAACGCGGGCGCCGGGAGTCATGCCGTGCGCTGCCCGTTCCTACCCGTCGGAACGGTAGTTCGGAGCCTCGCGGGTGATCGTGATGTCGTGGACATGGCTCTCCCGAAGACCGGCGTTGGTGATGCGCCGGAATGTCGCATTCGTACGCAGTTCATCGATCGTGGCCGCGCCCGTGTACCCCATCGCCGAGCGCAGACCGCCGACGAGCTGGTGAATCACGGTGCCGATGGGTCCCTTGTAAGGCACCCGGCCCTCGACCCCTTCCGGGACCAGTTTGAGATTGTCGGAAACCTCTTCCTGGAAATACCGGTCCGCTGAGCCGCGCGCCATCGCGCCGAGTGAGCCCATCCCACGATAGGCCTTGTAAGACCGCCCCTGGAACAGAAGCACCTCGCCCGGGCTTTCGTCCGTACCCGCAAACAACGAGCCGATCATGACCGAGTCCGCGCCGGCTGCAATCGCCTTGGCGATATCGCCCGAATATTTGATGCCACCGTCCGCGATGCACGGAATGCCGGCCTTGTGGCACACCGCCGATGCTTCCATGACGGCGGAGAATTGCGGCATGCCGACGCCAGCCACCATCCGCGTCGTGCAGATCGTGCCAGGCCCAATACCCACCTTGACGCAATCCGCGCCCGCATCAATGAGCGCCTTGGCACCATCCGGCGTCGCCACGTTGCCGGCCACCACCTGGGCGTAATTCGAGAGCTTCTTGATCGCCGCAACCGAACCCAACACACCGGCCGAGTGACCGTGGGCGGTATCGACGACGATGACGTCGCAACCAGCCTCCAGCAAGGCCTCGGCGCGGTCGCGTCCGGCGTCGCCGACACCCGTCGCGGCGGCGACACGAAGCCGGCCTTGCTCATCCTTGCAGGCATTGGGGAAGCGCTCTTCCTTCTCCATGTCCTTAACGGTGATCAGGCCGACACAACGGTAGTCATCATCGACAACAAGCAGGCGTTCGATCCGGTATTGATGCAACAGGCGGCGCGCCTCGTTGCCGTCGACACCTTCCTTCACCGTGATAAGAGGCATCTCCGGCGAATTCCGCGTCATCAATTCGCTGACCGGCTGATCCGGCTTGTCGGCGAAACGGATATCGCGATTGGTCAGGATACCGACGAGCTTGCCGGAGTCCCGCTCGACCACGGGCATCCCGGAGAATCCCGTTTCGGCTTTCAAACGGAGTGCATCGGAGAGCGTCTGGTCGGGGAAGATGGTCAGAGGATCCGAGACCATGCCGCTTTCGAACTTCTTGACGCGGCGGACCTCGGCGGCCTGCTCCTCGACGGTCATGTTCTTGTGCAAAACCCCGATGCCACCGGCCTGCGCCATGGCGATGGCGAGTTCGTGTTCCGTGACCGTGTCCATAGCGGACGAGATCAAGGGGATGTTCAAGGGAATGGATTTGGTAAGCCGCGTTTTCGTATCCGTGTGCGCGGGCAAAACGCTGGATGCCTGGGGAACCAGCAAAACGTCGTCAAATGTGAGAGCTTCGTCGATCTTGGGCGGTGCCATTGCGCCTCCGATTACCGCTGTGGCGATGGCGCGCCATCATACACAGGACCAAATCTTAAACAAGCACCCAAAGCGCCGGTAGACGCGGATTCTCCAATTCTCAGGCTGTATTGGCGGTTTACCGTCCGGCCCTGCGGCTGCGGGGCCTATTCGCCGCCCCGAAACCCCGTCGCAACGACGTAGATTTCCGCCGAATCGCTTCGGCTTGCCGGGGGTTTTGCATGCTTGACCGTCTTGAAATCCCGCTTCAGCGCCGCCAGCAACTCGTTCTCCGTGCCCCCCTGCAGGACCTTGCCGACAAATGTCCCACCCGGGGCAAGGACATCGGCGGCGAAATCGGCGGCAACCTCGAGCAAGCCCATGATCCGCAGGTGATCCGTCTGCGGATGACCGGTCGAGGCCGCAGCCATGTCGCTCAAAACGATATCCGCCTGCCCCCCCAGCAGTGCCTTGAGGCGATCGGGCGCATAGTCATCCAGAAAATCCCCCTGTATCAGGTCTGCACCCGGAATCGCCTCCATCTCCTGCAGGTCGATACCGATGACGTGTCCGTTGTCACCGATTCTCTCCATCGCGACCTGGGTCCAGCCCCCAGGCGCGGCCCCCAGGTCGATCACCTTGGCACCCTTTTTCAGAAACTTGAACTTGTCGTCGAGCTCGATCAGCTTGAATGCGGCGCGCGAGCGATAGCCTTGCCGCTTCGCTTCCTGAACATAAGGATCATTCAACTGCCGCTGCAGCCATCGCGTCGACGACGGCCGGCGTCCCTTGGCGGTCTTAACCCGGGTATGCAGACCACGGTTCCCCGTGCCCTTGCCACTCCGCTTACCCGCCATTTCGGCCTTCCTTCAGAAGCGGTGTCTCATAAAACGCCCCTCGGTCCAGCGCCGGCCCGAACCGGTCGTGACCGTCGGCGAGCATCAGTTCGGCAAGAATACCTTCACGAATCCCGCGGTCGGCCACGCCAAGCTTCCCGACCGGCCAGCGCTCACAGATCGCCCGCAGCAACGCGAGCCCCATCAGCATCAGGTCTCCGCGCCCATGCCCGAGGCAGGGGTGCGCAACGCGTTCGTCACATGACATCGCCGCGAGCCTGCCGCCGATATGCCGAATGCTGTCGAAACGGATTTCCAAACCATCGACTCGGTTCCTCTTGTAGCGCGGTAGTTCGAGATACATTGCGCCTAACGTGGTCACCGTGCCCGACGTCCCCACCATGCGCACGTTATTGGCCGCAATGGCATCGGAAATGCGATTTCGGCTGTCGAACGGGGCGAGTTCGTCGTCGATGCGCCTCAACAAGGCATGGAAAACGTCGGTGGGCAGTGCCTCGGGTCCGTATTCATCGCGCAACGTGACGACGCCGAACGGCAGTGAAATCATATCCAGGAGACGCGCGGAGCCGCCGCGGGGCGTCTCGACCCAGATAATTTCTGTCGATCCGCCGCCGATGTCGAAGACGAGGGCATTTCCGTAGCCGGATGTAAGAAGATCGCCGCAGCCGGCGACAGTAAGCGCAGCTTCTTCGTTCGCGCCGATGATTTCCAGCGCGAGCCCAGTCTCGTCCCGGACCTTTGAGATGAACTCGTCGGCGTCGCTGGCGCGCCGGCAAGCTTCCGTTGCGACCGCCCTTACCTTGATCACGTTCCGCGATTCCATTCGCTCCGCACAATGCTTGAGCGCGGAGATCGTGCGCCCTACGGCGGCGCGTTGGAACTTGCCTGTTTCGGAAACCCGTTCGCCCAGTCTGACCACCCGAGAATACCCATCGACAACGTTAAAACCGGACTCGTCGGGCACGGCGATCAGCATCCGGCAACTGTTTGTGCCGAGATCAATCGCGGCATAGGCATCGCGCTGATCGACAAACTTCAGATTGCGACCATGGTGCCCTGCCCGTGGTTTCCGTACCGAACCGGGCTTCACGCTTCCTCCCTCGGACTTTGCGCCCGTCGACTTATCATTGCCGTGTAGCTTACGGCCCTGACCCCCGATTTGAAAGGATATGCGTTCAGTTCAACTGCGAGATGATGAAATAAAGCACGGCCGCCATAAACGCCGAAGCCGGCACCGTTACAACCCAGGCAGCGGCGATGGAGAACATGTGCTGACGCCGCACCAGGCGGCGCTTGCGGTACTTGCGCCAGGATTTGAACAGCTTGCCTTCGTCGATCTCGCTCAATGCCGATGGGTCCAACAGGCCCGTTTCGGCGACACCGCCACCACCCCGGTTGGTGATGGCCTCGCGCACGAAACCGACCCCGAATACGGCACCGATCGCGATGTGCGTGGAGCTTACCGGCAGGCCGAGTCCCGACGCGATGATCACCGTGATCGCCGCCGACAACGCCACGCAAAAGGCGCGCACCTGATTCAATTTGGTGATCTTCTCGCCGACCAGCTTGATGATGCGGGGACCGAACAATGCCAAACCGACCGAAATCCCGACGGCGCCGATCAATAGCACCCAGAAGGGCAATGTCGCTTTGGTCGAGATCGTGCCGAGATCGATGGCGCTGACTATTGCCGCCAGCGGCCCGACCGCGTTCGCCACGTCATTCGAGCCGTGCGCAAACGACAGCAGTGCCGCGGAACAAATCAGCGGCAGTGTAAAAAGCTTGGCGACCGATTTTCGCTTGTTCTCCATACCTTCGGCCGCACGGCCGACGACATGGCGCGACCAGCCGTAGGACACCGCCAGCACAGCCGTGGCGACAATGGCGATTGTTACCCCATCCGGCTTCCAGATGCGTTTAAACCCTTTGATCATCAGGTAAACCGAAAACACGGACGCCATGATGGCGACCAGCACCGGCACCCAGCGGCAGGCCGCGGCAACTTTGTCCTGACGAAACAGGATCGCCCACTTGATGAAGATCAGGAACGCAGCAGCGATACCCCCGCCCAGCACGGGCGACACCACCCAGCTTGCAGCGATCGCGGCCATGACCGGCCATTTCACAGCCCCCATCCCGGCGGCTGCAATGCCAGCCCCCATGACGCCACCGACGATCGAATGCGTGGTCGAAACCGGCGCATTCAGCGCGGTGGCAAGGTTGACCCAAAGCGCCGCCGACAACAGTGCCGCCATCATCGCCCATATGAAGGTGTCTACGTCGGCGATCGTATCGGTCGAGATAATGCCCTTGGAAATCGTCGACACGACCTCCCCGCCCGCTATCAGCGCGCCGGCAGCTTCAAATATGGCGGCTATCGCCAATGCCCCGGCCATGCTGAGAGCCTTGGAACCGACCGCCGGCCCGACATTGTTGGCAACGTCGTTGGCGCCGATGTTCATTGCCATATAACCGCCGATGACGGCCGCAGCGATCAGGACGCCAGACGCCTCGCCACCCGAATATATGTAAGTGAAGACCCAGACCCCGACTAGGAACAGGACGCCCATACCAAGGCTGTAGGCATTGGTCGAGGCTTCCTTGGCCGCATGTTCGAGTTGACCGATCCGCTTGAGATCCTTGTCGAGCGGTCGCGCTTTTAAGTCGTTGGGTTCTTTAGGCTGATTGTCGAAGAAATTCATACCGCCAAGCGGGTCCTAGTTCAGACGGCGGGCATTACCCGGCGCAAAGTGAATATTGGCATCGCTCTCGGTTGGTCATAAAAATGTCATACGATTAACCAAATAAAAAGTCTGTTTCGGTAATTTTCGGGCATATACTACTATATCTATGGGAAAAGTAACCGATCCTGGGAAAATACGGTTGCAATGGTGATCTGGGCAACATCCATGACAAGCAGAAATCCCGTTCCTCAATCTGCGGTTCTCGCATACACCTTCGAGGGCAGCACGCCTAAAGTACTTCTGATCACGTCGCGCGGACGCGGGCGCTGGGTTCTACCGAAAGGCCGGATCGAAGAAGGCCAGACGGCGAAGCAGGCGGCGTTGATGGAAGCTTACGAAGAAGCCGGCATCCGGGGTGAAATTGCCGGTTCCAAAATCGGCACATACTCGTACTCCAAGTTCGATCAGTCCGACGGCAACGCTTATCGGGTCAGAGTTTACCCGATGTCGGTTTCAGACGTCTCCGACGACTGGCCGGAAAAAGCCGAACGCGACCGCATCTGGATGGACTTTCAAAGCGCCGCCAACGCCGTTGAGGAGCCCGAGTTGCGGGCGTTGCTGAGCGATTTCGGCAACATGCTGACAACACTGGTCGCGCAGAAAGCCTGATTTTTCGTCCTTCGCGCTTAGTGTCGGCCAATCGGCACATCCATGTGCTGAAATCCGTCCCGCACACAATCGCCTTCGCCAAGAACCACGATCGCCGCGAGTTGCGCAATGACACCGCCATCGCCCGCCAAAGGCACGACCAATCTTTCGTAAGTAACACTCGGCTGCCGCATGGCATAAATGGCCTCATTTGCCGGGCGGGTGACGCATACACTGGTCCATTGCGGACAGCCGGATGCCACCGCCATGTTGAAAGCTGCCAGCTGCTGCGAACGGTACGGGCCGATGTTGATCTCATCCAGATACCGGCCGGTGGACTCCTCGTCGAACAATTCGACGACGCGTGTTCCAACGAAACGAATTCGGTTCCGGCACGATTCGATATCGACGTCGCAAATGATCATTTCCGGTGCCAGGCGGTGAATGTCCATCAGGTCGAAGTCAGTCAGGCGAACGATTCCGGTTGGACACGGCAACGTTCTGAGATACTGCCAGAACGCCCGCACGTGAGGCGCCTGCATAAACATGGGCACCGAACCATCGATGGAAACACAATCGGCGTCTAAAGCGGTTGCCATTTAATTTCGGCTGCCCTTTTTGAGTTCCTGGACGCTGCTGCGTCGCCCTGTTGCTCCGCCGATAGGATGCATAAAGCTCGGAAACCGGAAATAAGGGATTACCGCACTTCGCCTCTAAGTTGTTGAGATCAAGTGTCTCCCGACAAATCTGCAAGGATCGGGCAATCGGGACGATCGTCGCCTCTGCAGGCATGGACCAGATGCTTAAGGGTGTCGCGCAGGTGTTGCAATTCTCCCAGGCGCTTGTCGATTTCATCCAGGTGCGACTCCGCCAAAGCTTTGACATCGGCACTAGCGCGACCCTTGTCCTCATAGAGTGAGAGCAACTGACGGCAGTCGTCGATTGAAAATCCGAGTTGCCGGGCGCGCTTCAGAAAAGCCAGTTTCTGGACGGCGCGGTTGTCGTAATCCCGGTAACCGTTACCGCGACGGCCAGGCACGACAAGACCGATATCATCATAATAGCGGATGGTTTTCGGCGGCAGTCCGCTCTTCACTGCGGCTTCACGGACATTCATCTATTTTCTCCTGCCTCGGTTTCAAGTCCGGTCGGCCGCCAACCGCGAAGCAACAGCGAACTTGTCACCACGGTGATCGAACTCATCGCCATCGCCGCGCCCGCAATGGCCGGCGAGAGATATCCGAGCGCCGCCAACGGCAATCCGATGATATTGAAGATGAACGCCCAGAAAAGATTCCAACGGATTCTGTGCCAAGTCGCGCGCGCAATCAGGACCGCCCCCGCCACCAGACGTGGATCGGGCCGCATCAGCGTTATGCCCGCAGTCTCCATCGCGGCATCGGTTCCGGATCCCATCGCGATACCGACATCCGCGGCCGCCAGCGCCGGCGCGTCATTGATGCCGTCGCCGACCATCGCCGTATGACGTCCGTCCCCGCGCAAGCCCTCCAGTGCATCGACCTTTGCCGCCGGCGAAAGCCCGGCCTTGACGTCGTCGATGCCGGCATCGTCGCCAATCTCCGCAGCGACACGCGGGGCATCGCCACTTAGCATCATAGACGCGATACCCAATCGTTTGAGCAAACCGATCGCTGCCCGTGATTCCGGACGCAGTTCGTCACGGATCGCCAGGACACCTACAAGCGTCTGATCACGAGCCACGAGAACGGCCGTCTTGCCTTCGGATTCGAACCGCGCCAGTGTGTCTTCCGCCTTTGTCGTGTCGATGCTGGCCTCCTCCATCAGAACGCGATTTCCGATCCGCACGCGGGCGCCGTCTACCCGCCCCTCGACACCGCGACCGACATGTGCCCTCGTTTCACCGGCAGGTGAGAATTCAATTCCGCGTTCGTCCGCAGCGCCAAGAACGGCACGCGCCAGCGGGTGCTCCGAGCCCGCCTGAACGGCGGCCGCCTGAGCCAGCACATAAGTTTCGTCGCCGACCAGTGCGACGACATCCGTCACCTCCGGCTCGCCGCGCGTAAGCGTGCCTGTTTTGTCGAAAGCGACCGTGTCGATCTTGTAGGCCTGCTCCAGCACGGCGACGTCCTTGATCAGGATGCCGGCGCGGGCAGCGGCGCCGGTGCCGGCGACGATCGCCGTTGGCGTCGCCAACCCGAGCGCGCAGGGACATGCGATGACCAACACTGAAACCGCGTTTATGACGGCGACTTCCAGTCCGGCGCCCGCGATCATCCAACCGGCGAACGCGACGAGAGCAATCCCGACGACGACGGGCACGAATATGGCGCTGACCCGGTCGACGAGGCGCTGCACCGGCGCCTTACCCGTTTGCGCATTTTCGACCAGTTTGACGATCTTCGAGAGGGTCGTGTCCTCACCGACGCGGTTGACCCGGATCCGCAGTTCACCGGTGCCGTTAATGGAACCGCCTGTGACACGATCGCCAACTTGTTTTGCGACAGGCGCACTTTCGCCCGTGATCAGGGACTCGTCCGCCTCCGAAGTGCCCGCCTCAATTTCGCCGTCGACGGGAATACGCTCGCCGGGCCTGACGACAACGATGTCATCCACGACAACCTCATCGACAGAGACATCCGTCAGCGCACCGTTCCGTTCCACGCGCGCCCGCTCGGGGCGCAGCGCCATCAGTTTTCGGATCGCTTCGGTCGTGCCGCGCTTGGCACGGCTCTCGATCAGCTTGCCGACGACGACGAGTGTCACCACGACGGCGGAAGCTTCGTAATAAAGGTGCGATGTCGTTCCAATACCCTCGCGGAAGACGATCCACGTGCTTAGCGCAAATGCCGCCGTCGTGCCGAGAGCGACTAGCACATCCATATTGCCGCTGCCCGCCTTCAATGACCTGTAGGCACCGACATAAAAACGGCCGCCGATCCAGAACTGCACGGGCGCGGCCAACGCCAGCTGCAGCCAAGCCGGCACGTGATACTGTAAACCCAGCGGCGGCAACACCATCATCGCCAGAAGCGGCGCAGACAGCAGGACCGATATCACGACCATTGCAGTCTCGTGTTTTAGCCGCTTGGCCTCTTCTTCCGCCTGCTGCGCCGTTTGCTGACGGCGGCGCTCCGCATCCGTGGCCCGCGGTTCCGCCCTGTAGCCGGCATCCTCGACAGCTTCTACGAGCGCTTTGGTCGATACGTCGTGTCCGAGCCAAACGACATGCGCACGCTCCAAGGCGAGGTTGACGTCGGCCGAGATTACGCCCGGCACCGCGTTCAATGCCTTCTCGACATTCGATGCGCAACCGGCACAGGTCATACCGCCGACATCGAGTTCGAGTTCCGACTGTTCGGCGTGGAACCCGGCATTGTCGATCGCCGTCTTAATATCATTCGCGGGCACGCGGTCCGACATTACGATGGCCCGTTCGGTCGCAAAATCGACGCGGGCATCCTCCAGGCCGGGTAGCGCCTTCAACGCCTTCTCCGCCCGGCTCGCACACCCGGCGCAATTCATGCCGGAAATACCGAAAGCGACACGACCCTCCTCAACATCAGTTACAGGCGCTTGCACGACTTTATCCTTTATCTGAGTAGACATGCCCTAACCATAAGGGTTCTAGTAACTGGAATCTCAAGAAATAAACAACATTTCGCGCAAGGCCCTGAATTTAAAGAAAATACGGTCGGGGTCTTTCCAAAAGGAATTTATGGATGCAAACTTGCTGACGTGCCTGGGTCGCCAGAAACCCAATTCAGGGCACTTGGGAAGAATAACATGCCGGATGAAACCAAATCTGAAGACCGCGTCGCGCCCGACGGTCAGGCCTTCGAAACCACCGCTCCGGGCGCAACAAAGCCCAAGCGCCGTATACGCCCGATATTCATTATTGCCATTCTCGTTCTGATCGGCGGGGCCTACTTCGCGGTTTATGAAGTTCATAAGCGGCTTTCATTCGTCTTCGAAGAAGACGCCCGCATTCATGCCGATCTGGTGACCGTGTCGTCTCGTGTCGCCGGCTGGATCACGGAGATGCCGGCCGCCGAGGGAGAACACGTCGACGAAGGCACGGTGCTCGTACAAATCGATGACCGCGAGTCCCGCATTCTCTTAAGCGAGCTCGAAGCCCAGGCGTCCGCCGCGCGGGCCGAGCGGGCCCGTCTTGCCGCGGAGCGTAACCTCGTCGCCAGCCAGATCGACAGTCGCCTGCAATCGGAACGGGCCCGCGTCGCCGCCGCCGAGGTCGTGGTGTCGTCGCTACGCCCACAACTCGAACTCGCCGAGCGCGAACTGAACCGCGCCAAAAAGCTTTTCGAAGACAAGGTTGCCTCGCGCCGCCAACTCGATCAGGCCGAGCAGCAGCATCAGCAGATCGATCGTGAATACCGGATCGCCGTCGCCGAACTTCAGTCCGCCAAATCGCGTATCGCCGAAGTCGAAGCCGACCGCGCGCGTCTGGACGTTTTGGATGGCGACGTCCAGGTGCTCGAACAACGTGAAGCGGAAATCCGCGCCCGGATCGAACGCCAGCGCTTGGACATTTCCGACCGCACCATTAAGAGTCCGCTCAACGGCATCATCGACAAAACGTTCGTCGATGTCGGCGAATACGTCACACCCGGCCAACGCCTCCTGCTGACGCATAACCAGGACAAGGTCTGGGTGGAAGCCAACGTCAAGGAAACGGTTATCCGCAAGCTGAAAGCGGGGCAGCCTGTCGACATTCACATCGACGCCTATCCCGATGAACCTTATTCCGGGAAAGTGGCCAATATCGGATCGGCCGCAACCAGCCAGTTCGCATTGCTGCCAACACCGAACCCGAGCGGCAACTTCACTAAAATCACGCAACGTCTGCCGATCCGCATCGCCATCGACAATCCCGACCCGAGGCTGCGGCCGGGCATGATGGTCGTCGTCAAGATCGCCATTCAAGAGTAGTCCCGCCGGTGGCAGCGACTCACGACGATCCGGCAATCCAGAGGCAATTCGACCGCTACGGTCCGGCGTACCGCTGGCTGATCACCATCAGCGGCCTGACCGGCGCGATTTCGATGGTGCTATCGGCGACCATCGTCAACGTCGCCGTGCCAAGCATCATGGGCGCCTATGGGATTGGCCAGGATGTCGCCCAGTGGGCGGCGACCGCGTTCCTGTCGACGATGGTCGCGAGCCAGTTGCTGAACAGTTGGATGGTGCGCGCGCTCGGCCAGCGTCTGGCATACGCCACCACACTCATTATTTTCGTTGTCGGCGCGTTCATCTGCGCGTTCAGCCCGAATATCGATATCCTGATCCTGGGTCGTATCATGCAGGGGTTTTCGGCCGGGATTATCCAACCCCTCGTGCTGGCGACGATGGTGTCCGTGTTTCCCCGTGAACGGCGCGGCTTCGCCGTCGGCATGTACGGCTTGGGCGTGACGCTCGCACCCAGCTTCGGTCCGCTGGTCGGCGGCGTCACCATCGACATCCTGACATGGCGGCACGCCTTTTTGATGCCGCTTCCCCTTGTCGTCATTGCCTTCGCCGGCGGCCTTATCTTCATGCCTGCCAAGAAATTCGAGCGGCGTCTGCCGCCGTTCGACTGGACCGGGTTCATTCTCGTCTGCCTTGCACTGGTTATGGTGATGCGCGCCATCGGCAACGGTCACCGCTGGGGCTGGACGTCGGATCTAACCCTTACGACGGCAGCTATCGGCATTCTGTCGTTTGCATTATTTCTTTATTCGCAACGCAAATCGAAATCTCCACTCCTCGATCCGACTTTGTTCTTAGACCCGAAGTTTGCCGCCGCGATGGCGATCGGTTTCGCGTTCGGTGCCGGGAATTTCGCGACCAATTATGCCATTCCGGTTTTCGTGCAGACCGTCCAGTATTTCTCGCCGACCCAATCCGGAATGGTGCTGGTACCGGCCGGCCTGTTTCTGTTCACCCTCATCCCGCTATCCGGAAAGCTGGCCGACAACGTCCCGCCGCACATCCCCATCACAGCCGGCTGCATCATCTTTGCATCCGCCACCTGGATGATTTCATCGGCGGATGTGAACACGGCGTTCTGGACGATCGCGGGCCTGACGGTGATGAGCCGCCTGGCGCTTGGGCTCGTGATGCCGAATCTGGGCGGCGCGGCAATGCGCTCGATTTCGGCCGAGAAGCTCAACGCCGCGGCCGGCGCCTATAACTTCATTCGCCAGTCGGGCGGTGCCTTCGGCGTCAACATTACCGCCGCGCTCATCGAGTATAGAAGCGCGCAGCACGCAGACTGGCTGACCGCAACGCAGACATCCGGGAACGATTTCACCCGGGAAATGCTGGAGCAGGTGCGACGATTGCTGATGGAGGGCGGACTGACCCACGATGCGTTACAATGGGGGGCATACGATTATCTTGGCCGGACGATCTATGCGCAGGCCCGGACCTTCGGCTTCCAGGATACATTCATGATCATTTCGGTCGCCTTCATCATCGCCATCATTCCGGCAATGATTCTCGCCCGCTCAACGCGCAAGCCTACCTGAGCTCTGTAAATTTTCCCACTGATCCTTTCATAGCTCTGTCAGGACATGAAAGGACGCGCCATGGGGCTGCCGCTCGCCCAGCCGAACGGGCCGGACACCAAATCTCTGCCACTCACCGATGCAGAGAAGCTTGCACGCTTGCGATTGATCCGGTCGGAGAATGTAGGACCGATAACGTTTCACCGGTTACTCGATAGGTACGGAAATGCGCAATCCGCGCTCGAGGCATTGCCGGCGCTCGCCAATCGCGGCGGACGGTCGAAACCGCTTGGTCTCTGCAGCCGATCCGATGCTGAGGCCGAGATCGCGGAATTGAATGCGCTGGGTGCGCACATATTGTTTCAGGGTGAAGCGGCATATCCGACCCTTCTGGCGCATATCGACGATGCACCGCCGGTGCTCTTCGCGCGCGGTCACGTCGCCTTGATGAAAAAGCGTGCCGTCGCCCTCGTCGGATCGCGGAACGCATCCGTTAACGGCCGGCGTTTTGCACGCGATATGGCGCAAAGGCTCGGCGAGGCCGGGTACCTCGTCGTGTCGGGAATGGCGCGCGGGATCGATACGGCGGCGCATATCGGTGCGCTCGGCAGTGGCACCGTCGCCGTCCTCGGTGGCGGCGTCGATGTCTGCTATCCGCGCGAGAACAAGCCACTTTACGACGATCTCGTCCGTCAAGGCGCGATATGTACAGAGGTGCGCACCGGCATCTCGCCTCAGGCACGCCACTTTCCACGCCGCAACCGAATCATCTCAGGCATGGCACGCGCCATCGTCGTGCTGGAGGCCGGCGCAAAATCCGGGTCTCTGATCACAGCGCGCATGGCGCTCGAACAGGGGCGGGAGGTCTTCGCCGTGCCGGGCGCACCGCAGGATCCGCGTGTCAAAGGGTCGAACGCGCTGATCCGCGATGGCGCCCTGCTGACGGAAAGCGCCGACGATGTTATCAGGGTCTTGGCGGAGATGTCCGGAAACTCGTTCGGCGAACCGCGTTCGAGGCGATTCAACGGCCCCGCCACCGAGGTTGTGGATAACAATACCGTCGACCAGGCGCGCGCGCACGTTATGCAGGCGCTGGATTTTGGGCCCACGGATATCGATGACATTATCCGTGAGACAGGCTGCCCGGCGGCGGTCGTCCAGGTGGTTTTGTTGGAGCTCGAAATCGCTGGCAGGCTGACGCGTCTCGCCGGGAATTCTGTGTCGCTGGTCGCCAACTGACCCGTATTTTTCAGACTTTCGCCCTAACAAAAATTTTTATCCAACCTAACCCGTTGATTATAAATATATATTTTGATCGCCAATAACTCCGCTCAGGGGGCATTTAAAATTTCCCCTGTTGACGGGAGGGTTAAATATCGCCAATTCTCCCCGGCCCCAAGGTCCGGCATCGGGCCAGGGAGCATGAAATTCGCAGTTTCACAGGTGATTATGTCTAGCGTCGTCGTTGTCGAATCGCCCGCAAAGGCCAAAACGATTAACAAGTATCTCGGGGACGATTACACCGTTCTGGCGAGCTATGGCCATATCCGCGATCTTCCGTCGAAGAACGGCTCCGTCGAGCCGGACGACGATTTCGCGATGAAGTGGGAAATCGACAGCCGCTCCAAAAAACACGTCGATGAAATTGCCAAGGCGGTAAAGAACGCCGACGCCGTTTTCCTCGCGACGGATCCCGACCGCGAAGGCGAAGCCATCTCGTGGCACATAAAAGAAGTCCTCGACGGCAAGAAACTTCTGGACGGGAAGCCGGTCAAACGGGTCGTCTTCAACGAAATCACCAAGGACGCCGTCCAGGACGCTTTCGCGCATCCGCGTGACCTGGATCACGAACTCGTCGACGCCTACATGGCGCGCCGGGCGCTCGATTATCTGGTCGGCTTCACCTTGTCGCCGGTTCTTTGGCGCAAACTTCCGGGCTCGCGTTCCGCCGGCCGTGTTCAGTCGGTGGCGCTTCGCCTGATCTGCGAGCGCGAGCTCGAAATCGAGATGTTCAAGCCGGAGGAGTACTGGACCGTCGACGCGACATTCCAAACCCCGCGCGGCGATGCGTTCAAAGCCTCCCTCACCCGCATGAACGGGGAAAAGCTAGACAAGTTCACGATCAACACCGAAGCGTTAGCCGAACAAGCCGTCGCCGCCATCGAAGCGGAAACCTTCACCACCGGCGAGATCGAGCGAAAGCAGACACGCCGGTACCCGTCACCACCCTTCACCACCTCGACGATGCAGCAGGAAGCGTCACGAAAATTATATTTCGGCGCCCGAAAAACGATGCAGGTCGCGCAGAGCCTTTATGAAGGTGTGCGGATCGGCGGCGAGAACGTGGGCCTGATCACCTACATGCGGACGGACGGCGTGCAGATGGCACGCGAGGCCGTCGCCGCCAGCCGCAATGTCATTCAGGAGAATTACGGCTCCAAATATCTGCCTGAAAGCCCGCGCATATATAAGTCGAAGGCCAAGAACGCACAGGAGGCCCACGAAGCGATCCGCCCGACGGACGTCCGCCGCACGCCGGACTCGTTGGAACGGCACCTGAACCCCGATCAACTTAAGCTATATACCCTGATCTGGAAGCGCACCATCGCCAGCCAGATGGAAGCCGCCGTGCTCGATCAGGTCGGTGTCGATATCTCGTCTTCGGACAAAAAGATCGCGTTCCGCGCCACCGGTTCGGTGATCGCGTTCGATGGTTTCATCAAGGTTTACCGCGAAGGTCGCGACGACGGTTCGGACGACGACGACAACAGCCGCATCCTGCCGAAGTTGGAAGAGAACGAGCGCCAGGACCGCACCGACACGCTGCCCGAACAGCACTTCACCCAGCCGCCGCCGCGCTACAGCGAAGCGTCGTTGGTCAAGAAACTGGAAGAACTCGGCATTGGCCGTCCCTCGACCTATGCATCGATCATCTCGGTGCTGCAGGACCGCAATTACGTTCATATCGATAAGCGGCGCTTCATCCCGGAGGACCGGGGCCGGTTGGTCACCACATTCCTTGCCAGCTTCTTCGAGCGTTATGTGGAGTACGACTTCACCGCGGAACTCGAAGAAAAGCTCGACGACATTTCCGGCGGCCGCGTCGACTGGAAACAGGTGCTGATCGATTTCTGGAAGGCGTTTAAGCAAAAAGTCGACGAGACCCAGGAACTCCGCGTCCGCGATGTCCTCGATGTCTTGAACGAGGAACTTAAGCCGCACTTCTTCCCGGAACGCGCCGACGGCTCCGATCCCCGAAGCTGCCCGAAGTGCAAGGAGGGCGAGCTTTCGATCAAGCTCGGGCGCCACGGGGCCTTCCTCGGCTGCTCCCGCTACCCGGATTGCAACTTCACGACGCCGCTGGGCGCCGACCCGGCTGAGAATTCCCTCGGCGACGGGCCGAAGGAACTCGGCACCGATACGGAAACCGGCAAGCTCGTCACGCTGCGCCAGGGGCCTTACGGGACCTACATTCAGCTCGGCGAAGAAGAGCTCGACGGCAAGAAGAAGATCAAGCCAAAGCGCGCATCGCTTCCAGCGGGCGCCAACCCGGACGACATGGACCTGGAGAAAGCCATCGGCCTCCTGTCCCTGCCCCGCTTTGTCGGCATCGATCCGGTATCGGGTATGGAAATTCGCGCCGGGATCGGTCGTTTCGGTCCCTTCCTGCAGGTGGGCGGGACATATGTATCGCTCAAGGATGACGATGACGTGCTGACCATCGGCCTCAACCGCGCCGTTGATCTTCTGGGCGACAAACCGCGCAAGGATCCGCCGATCGAGCTGGGCAAGCATCCGAAAAGCAAGAAACCGCTGATGGTCAAGGATGGGCGCTGGGGACCGTTCGTGCAGATGGGCCGCACCATGGCGCGCCTGCCGAAGGACATGGCGAAAGAAGACGTAACCCTCGAAAAAGCGATTGAGATGATCGACGCCAAGGCGGGCGGCGGCAAGAACGCCACCACCAAAAAGGCGCCGGCGAAAAAGAAGGCCGCCACGAAGAAGAAGTCGGCGAGCAAGAAGAAGGCGGCGTCCAAAAAGAAGACGGAATCCGATTCCGACGCGGCGGAGTAATTTGCCCGCCCCCTTGCCGCCCGACGGGCGCACGCTTACCTTCGAGCAATGAATGACGCCCCATTTCCGTCCAAGCAGGAGATCGCCGATTTCGTGCGCGCGCAGGAAGGCCGCGTGGGTAAGCGCGAGATCGCTCGCGCCTTCAAGCTGGACGCCGACCAGAAACGCACCCTGAAAAAAGTCCTTAAGGAAATGAAGGACGACGGCAGCCTCATGCCCGGGCGTGGACATAACGTGCATGATCCCGCGCAACTGCCGAACGTCTGCCTGATCGAAGTCACGGGCACCGATCTTGACGGCGAGGTGCTGGCCAAGCCCGTCAAATGGGAAAGCGCAGCGACGCCGCCCACGATCTACATCAACCCGGATGGTGCACCGGGACCAGCGCCTGGGACCGGCGAACGGATTTTGGGCCGCCTCAAGAAAATTGAAGACGGCTATGAAGCCAAGATCATCCGCCGTATCGGCGCGGCCCCATCCGATATCCTTGGGATCGTTACCGAAGTTGAGGGCGAACTGCGAATACGCCCGGTCGACAAGCGCGAACGCTATGAATTCGTCATCGACAAAGGCCAGGACAAGGGCGCGCAACCCGGCGAACTGGTGCGCGCGCAAGGCGTACATGGCCCCCGGCCGCGCCTGGGACTAAAACGCGCGCGGGTGCTGGAACGGATATCCGAAGCTGAGGGTGCCTCGGCCATCAGTTTGATCTGCGTGCACCAGCACGGCATCCCCGAAGCTTTTTCGGACCCGGCCATGCGGCAGGCCGAAAAATCCAAAGCTGCACCTTTGGGTGCACGCGACGATCTTAGATCCATTCCCCTGGTGACCATAGACGGCGCCGACGCGCGTGACTTCGACGACGCGGTGCATGCCGAACCCGACGACGACCCGAAGAACCCCGGTGGTTACAAGCTGATCGTCGCCATTGCCGACGTCGCCTGGTACGTCAGGCCGGGCGACGCTCTGGACAAGGCGGCGTTCGAGCGCGGTAACTCGGTTTATTTCCCGGACCGGGTCGTCCCCATGCTGCCCGAACAACTCTCCAACGGTTGGTGTTCGCTGCGGCCGCATGAGGACCGGCCGTGCCTGGTTGCGCATCTGAAAATCGATACCGAGGGCAAACTTCTCGCCAAGAAATTCAAGCGCGCGATGATGCGCTCCCACGCGCGACTGACTTACGAACAGGTCCAGATGGCGCGGGACGGCAATCCGGACGAGACGACCGCGCCGCTTATGGAAGACGTGATCGCGCCCCTCTACGGCGCCTTCGACATTCTTTTAAAGGCCCGCGAAGCCCGGGGTGCCCTCGAGATCGAGAGCAGCGAACGGCGAGTGATCCTCGACGATCATGGCGAGATCACTGGGATCGAACCGCGCCAGCGGCTGGATAGCCATAAGCTGATCGAGGAATTCATGGTGCTCGCCAACGTCGCCGCCGCCGAGTTCTTGGAAGAGAAGAAACGACCGTGCATGTACCGGGTGCACGACGAGCCCGCGCTCTCCAAGATCGAGGCGCTTTCCGAGGTGTTGGACAGTGTGCACATCCGCTTCGACAAGGGCCAGACCCTGACACCGCACCGGTTCAACCAGATCCTGAAGAAGGCGCACGGCACACCGCACCAGCAGATGATCAACGACGTGGTTCTGCGCAGCCAGGCTCAGGCGATGTACGACCCGGAGAACATCGGCCACTTCGGTTTGGCGCTGAAACGTTATTGCCACTTCACCTCGCCGATCCGGCGGTATGCCGACCTTTTGGTGCATCGCGCCCTGATCCGCGGCATGAAACCGAACGACGGCGCGCTCGGGGAAGATCCGGGGGATTTCTCGAAAATCGGCGAGCATCTGTCGGTGACGGAGCGTCGCGCGCAGGCCGCCGAGCGCGATGCGATGGACCGGTATGGCGCGTATTACCTGAAAGACAGGGTCGGCGCGACCTTCATGGCGCGCATATCCGGCGTAACGCGCTTCGGCATCTTCATCACTGTCGATGACGTCGGTGCGGACGGACTGGTTCCGATCAAGACGCTGCCCAACGACTACTACGTCCACGACGAGGAGCGCCATCAGTTGACCGGGCGGTCGAACGGTCTCGTTTACCGGCTCGGCGACCGTGTCGAAGTCACCCTTCGCGAAGTCACCCCCGTCACCGGCGGCATGTTGTTCGAAGTTATGGGCGGCAACGAATCGGGCGGTTCCGGGAAGGGGCCGGGTCGCCGTACCGGCAAACCAACCGCGCGCAAACAGAAGCCCAAAAAGGTCAAGGGAAAGAGCCGCGCTTCCCGCCGCCAAAAGCGTGCCACACAGGACGCCAGCGGCGGAAAGCGCCAACACGGCAAGGGTAAAGACAGACGTTCGCGCTAAACGGGACCGGCCCGATGTGACGCAGGGCATATACACGCCCTCGAAGATGGTCTTAAATGCAGCTCATGACTGGGCAAATCAAAGCGTTACGGCAATTGGGCGGGCTCCTTGCGATGCTCGCGCTATCGTCGTGCGCGGCCTTGCAGGGCCCCGAAAAAGCGGCCGAGCCTTCGTCGTTCGCGCAACCCGCCGCCGCCGAGGTGATATCCGTAGGTTTCGACAACATCACGGACAAGTACATCGAACCGGTCGAACTGCGCCGGATCGGCGTCGAAGGCCTCCGCGGTCTCGGCGCCATAGATGCCGGCATTACGCTTTCCGAGCAACACGGCGATCTCGTAATGTTCGAATACGGCGAGGAAATCGGCCGCATGCAGCTACCGCCCCAAAGCGACGCCCGCGCCTGGGGTGCGGCGGTCGTCGCCCTGACGGAAAAAGCCCGGGAAAATTCGACGGAAATCCGCGCCGCATCCTCCGAGAAGATTTACGAAGCGATATTTGACGGGGCGCTTTCCGACCTCGACATCTTCTCGCGATATGCCGGCGTAAAAGAAGCGACCCGAAACCGCGCACGCCGGGACGGCTTCGGTGGCATCGGCATCCGGTTCCGGATTGAGAACGATATCGCCGTCGTCACCCAGGTGCTCGCCGATACGCCCGCCGCCACCAGCGGCATGCGGCCCGGCGACAAGATCGTGAAGGTCGAAGGGCGCGAGGTCAAAGGCCTCGACAGTTCCGACATCACACGTCTGATACGCGGCCCCGTCCACACCCAGGTGACGCTCACGCTGGCCAGGGCCGAGGCGGTCCAACCCTTCACCATCGCCGTCGGCCGCGCCCATATAGTGCCCGAAACCGTGCATTGGCGTTCGGAGAACGGAATCGGTATCATCAAGATATCGAGTTTCAATCAAGAAACCGCCAATTCTCTGGAACGGGTCATCAAACGCGCCCTGGCCCCGGATGCACCGTATCTGTCGGGACTCATCCTCGATCTACGGGGCAATCCCGGCGGCCTGCTGCGCCAGTCAATAGATGTCGCCAACATGGTTTTGACCCAAGGCGATATTCTACGCACGTCCGGACGCCATCCGGACAGCCTGCATCACTATCGCGCCAGCGGAAGGGATATCGCGCAAGGCCGGCCGTTGGTGGTAATTATCGATGGAAAGTCGGCATCGGCTGCGGAAATCGTCGCGGCGGCCCTGCAGGACCGCGACCGGGCTGTCGTTATCGGAACGGCGTCCTACGGGAAAGGCAGCGTACAAACCGTAATCCGGCTGCCGAACGACGGTGAAATCACGTTGACGTGGTCGAAGTTCGTGGCACCATCAGGGTATATCCTGCATGGGCTGGGGGTTGTGCCAACCGTATGCACCAGTGGCGAAACCGACGTCTCTCACGTCGCTAGACTGCTGGAACGCGCCCTCGAAGGCGAGCAAGCGGCAAAAACTGTATCCTGGCGTCGACGCGCGATGCTGGGCGATACGGAACGGCAATCCCTCAGAGACAACTGCCCGGCAGAAACCCGCGTCGGCTCATTCGATCTGGAGGTCGCCAAACGGCTGATCCTCAATCATCGCATGCACGCCCGGGCACTCCGGATGACCACTGCGACGGCGCAGGCGACCAATTAAAGCCCAGAGCCGGATTTTTTCCGAACCCCCTTGACTTGGGCGTCTTTGCCGCTATCTTGCCGCCTCTTCGAACGCGTGGCGTTCACTGATTTTGGACAGGACACGAAAGTCATGGCGAAACCGGCGACCATTCAAATTCGTCTCGTCAGCACGGCGGACACCGGATTCTTCTATATCACCAAGAAGAACCCGCGGAATTCGACCGAAAAGATGCAGATGCGGAAGTACGATCCCGTAATCCGCAAGCATGTCCTGTTCAAGGAAGCGAAGATCAAATAAGAAGGCCTTACAGCCCACCAAAAACGCCACGCGCCGCTCAAACAGCGGCGCGTTTTTTGTGTAGGGACGGCTTTTGGCCGATCAGTTCAGGAACTTTTTGACCGTATCCAAGAAGTGCGGGACCGAAATCGGCTTCGCGATATACCCTTCGCATCCGCCTTCGCGGATTTTCTCCTCGTCCCCCTTCATGGCGAACGCAGTCACGGCGATGACCGGAATCCCCTTGAGATCATCATCCGCCTTAAGCATCTTGGTGACCTCAAGTCCCGAGATCTCCGGCAACTGGATGTCCATCAGGATCAGGTCCGGCGAATGCTCACGGGCCAGTTTCAACGCGTCACGACCGTCGACGGTCTGAACCGTTTCATAGCCATGTGCCTGAAGCAGATCGTTGAACAACTTCATGTTGAGATCGTTGTCTTCAACGATAAGAATTTTACTCGCCATCAACAATTTCCCTGAAGGCTATTATGCGGATTTCCGGGGCTTTTATCCCACGCAAGTCACGTCGAGCATGGTATATTCCTGGTAGCAAGTCAATTGATGGTAAGTCCGGTCGCCGACCTATTCGGACGCCCTTTCGGGCGTTGCACACGTCAGAACGGCACCACGCCTCCGTTCAATTCAGAAGCCAGCACGACCGTCAAAATCATTAGCGTCAGGGCGAGGCTGAAAGCCTTCCAAGTCACCATTTTATCCTCCGGTCCTGAAACCAGGCACGCTCAATTTATCGAGGGAGTTTGGCAAAAATATGGTTAACGGTCTGTGACCACGCTCACGCCGCATACCACATATCAACGGGGGTGAATCGGACTGGTGTTATTCGCCGCGGACTTCCTCGACCATCTCGCGGAGTTGTGCGAGATCCTTGATCAAGAGCGCGTTTTTCTTCCGTTCGACAATGTTCTGACGCGCCAGATCGCTTAGCACCCGCGCCACGGTTTCGCGGGTCGTCGACACCCGGCTGGCGATATCGCCGTGCACCGGGATGGGACGGATCTCCGCCTGATTTTCGCCGATCAGACCGCTGCGCGCCTGGCGCAGCAAATCTGCCTGAACACGGTTGTTCGCCGCCAAGGTGCTCAGATCCATGATCCTGTCGGTCGAATTTCGGATAATACCGGCAAGTGACCGCAGTACCCTGAATGCAATTTCCGAGTTTCCCTGCAGCAGCGTGACGAACCGGTCCTGCGACAACGCTGCAATCAGGCAGTTGTCGAGCGACATCACACTCGCTGATCGAGGTTGCCCGTCGAGGGCCGACAATTCACCGAAATGGCTTCCAGCCGTCAGATCCTCGAGGGTAATTTCCTTGCCCGAAAGCGAATAGTTGACGATGCGAACCCGTCCTTCGACGACGAAGAACACGTCCGTGGAGTCACTTTGGCGGTCGATGATCTGCTCGTGATCGACATAGCGGCGCCACTTGCAGGCCTTTTCCAGTTCGGCCAACGCCGCTGAATCAAGACCTTCCAGTATGCGGATTCCGCTTAATGACGATGCCTCGCTGTCTGACATCACGTCCCCCGAAAGCACAACCTCACCCGTTTCCGGACTTCCCACCGGATTAATGGGTCGTATCTTAGACCTAATTCCCGAACTTTGCGAACCCGAGAAATGAGGGTGCCGTATAAATGGCGCGAAAGCCGGCGTAGATGCGCTTGCCCACAGATTCACCCGTGCTTTATTGTGCGCCTGACGCTGGGGGTTGATTCATGACAAAACGCGAACCGAAACGCCTGGACGCCGACGACCTTGAGATCGCCGTCGTGGTGCCGTGCTACCGCGAGAAGGCACACATACTGGATGTGCTGTCGGGGATCGGACCGGAGGTGTCATCGATCTACGTCATCGATGACAAGTGTCCCGACGGCACTGGGGATTACGTCGACGCGATTAACAAGGATCCGCGGGTCAAGATCTGCAGGCATGAAAAGAACCAGGGCGTCGGCGGCGCAACGCTGACCGGCTACAAGGCCGCTCTCGATGACGGCTGTGACGTGATCGTCAAACTCGACGGCGACGGTCAGATGGACCCCTCGCTAATTCCAAATCTTGTCATGCCGATTAGGCGGCATGAGGCGGATTACACCAAAGGCAACCGCCTGCACCGCCGCGGCGCGGTAAGCGGTATGCCGTTTGTACGCCTGATGGGGAACATGGGCCTGACACTCATGTCCAAATTGTCGAGCGGTTACTGGGACATTATGGATCCGACCAACGGATTTACGGCAATCCATGCCAACGTTGCCCGGCAATTGCCGCTCGACGACATCGCCAAGGGGTTCTTTTTTGAGTCCGACATGCTTTTCCGGCTCGCCGGCCTCAACGCCGTCGTGCGCGACGTGCCCATGCGCGCCAGATACGGCGAAGAAGTCAGCCATCTGGTCGTGCACCGCGTGTTTTGGACCTTTCTGGTCGGGCATCTCCGCAATACATGGCGTCGGATCGTTGATACCTATTTCGTTCGTGAAGTCGGCATTGCCTCGTTTGAACTTATCCTCGGCGCAATACTGCTGCCTGCCGGTGGTCTTTACGGTGCGTTCCACTGGTGGCGCAGCATCGCAACAGGCATCCCCGCAACGGCCGGCACGGCCATCCTGTCGGCAATGCCGATCATCGTCGGCGTTCAGTTATTACTCGCGTTCATTGGCCACGACACCCGACGCCAACCGGCAAAGCCGATCCACCAGGACGATCCTGACGATGTCTAAAGCCCGAGAAACACACCGTCGCGTCGCGGGTCACCCGCCCCGGCAATGCTGCCCGCGGCATTGCGTTTGACGATGTGCGCGCCACCGAAGAACATGTTTTGTGCTGGCCAGACCTGAACGTCTCCCGGCCAATCGATTTGATCGGTATCGAGACCCGGTTCGACCGACAGTCTTGCGCCCTCCAGATGCAAGCGCGGCGCCTTGACCGCCTCGCCTGCCGACATCCCGTATAGGCACAAATTCAGGATCACTTGCGTCAACGCTGTCCGGATACGGTTCGACCCGCCTGACCCGAAAGCCGTCGAGGCCCCGTCCGGGGCGGCGAGTACGCCCGGCGTCATCATCGAAGAAAGCCTTACACCCTCAGGCCAGTTAAAGAATCCGACGGCGTTAAGGTCATCTTCCCCCAACATGTTGTTGAGCATGATGCCCGTTCCGGGGACCACATGACCGCACCCTTCGCCATTGGAAACCGTTAACGCCGCCATGTTGCCATCCCTATCCGCAACGCTGATGTGCGTCGTACCCCGATATGCAGCGGGGTGACGGGCAGCCTCGGCAATCGCGGCGGCCCCCGCCAGTGGGTTGCGATCTATACCGCTTTCCGCACGAATGCGATTGCAGGCGTCCATAACGCTCGTCAGTGCCGCCGTGTGCCGTCCCCCTAAAGCGTCCGCCGGGACAAGTTCGGATCGGTCCAATTCTCGTAGCTTGTAGTCGATAAGCGCACCGCCGATCGCCGGCGGCGGATTCAGGTACACGTCGTGCCCTGCGATCCGGCTTCGATGCGGCGTCCGATGTTCGACGTTGTAACGGGAAAGATCGTTGCGGCCGATGGTGACGCCGTCCATATCGGCAATCCGCGCCGCCACATCGCCGCGATAGAAAAGCGCCGGTCCCTCATTTGCCAGCGAATCCAAAAAATCCGCGAACGCGGCCGGATGATAGCGGTCTCCGGCAGCGAGCAGCATGTCGCCCCCATCCTTGCAGAACTGCGCCCGCGCAGAAGCGCTCGCCACATAGATCGGGCCGACCAAGCCAAGCAGATAGGCCTGGAATTCGTTCATCACGATCCCTGATTTGGAAAGGGCGATCGCCGGCTCAACGAGGGCCGTCATCGGCATGCGGCCGAGCGCCCGGTGCACATCGAAAATTCCGGCGACAGCGCCCGGCGTCGCAACGGCGCCCATACCGATATGAAATTCCTGAACGGTTGTACCGAAATCGACATCGATGGGGCGGAAATCGACGTTGCCCGGATCGGGCCGCGCAAGCGGCGTCTCCGTGAAAAAATCGAAAACTTCAGGCGTGCTTCCGGGCGAATGCGCCACCAGGAAACCGCCACCGCCAAGCGACGCAAGCACCGGCTCGGCGACACATGCCGCGAGAAACCCCGCTATTGCGGCATCGTATGCATTACCGCCTTCGCGCAGGATCGAAACCGCCGCTTCGGCCGTGGCGGCGTGTCCGGCGGCGACACCCGCTTTGAATTCCCTCTCCGTCGTCATCGGGGGATTTTACATATCACTGCGAGCGTGACGAGGGTCAGATTCCCGGGATCACGAAATCAGGCCGAATTCCGGAATCGTCGATACATGCGTCGACGTCCAGTCCCCGCAGAATACCGTCATCCGTCGCCAACGCCGTCGCCAGGCCGGCTGCCGCCCCGCCAAGTATATCGGTATGTAACGTGTCACCGATCACCAATATCCGGCCGGGCTCAATCCCCGGGCCTGCCCGTTTTAACAATTCATCGAACGCGTTTCGGTATGGCTTGCCAAAGAACATCGGCTCGATCCCGGTTGCATCGATCAATGCATGCGCGAAAGCACCCGGCTGCAGCGTAAATCCGGTCTCGCGCGGCGCCACGAGGTCCGGGTTGCCGATAAGTACCGGCCGCAGGCGTTGGACGAGCGCCTCTTCCAGTATGTGCTGGTCACGCGGTGTCCACGCACGCATCCCGAGCAGCACGATACCGTCGGCATCCCGCACGGAACGTTCATCAAGCGGAATTGCGTGACAGGGAAGTTCTTCGATGAGCGCATCCGGCAATGCCGCTACGGCCCACGTCATGCCCTTGTCAAACTCAGCCAGCGCCGACGCCAGTAGTCCGCGCGACGATATGATGTCTTCGTCGGCAAAATCGAATCCCATCGCCGCATACTTGCTACGCATGCCCGCCAGCGGCGTACTTGCCGCGTTGGTCAGAACGAATACCTTTTTTCCGGCACGGCGAAGTTCTTCAACTGCCGCCGTGGCACCATGCACAGCGGCCTCGCCGACATTCAAGACACCAAATGAGTCGAGTGCGAACACATCGTAGCTGTCGATCAGGTCGGCACTTCCCGAACAGGTCACGGACCGTTTGGAGAAAGTTGCAGACGGCAGCCGGTCCTGGATTTCGCGATAGCGTCGGAACGCCCAGGCGGCATCGATTTGATTGGTCATCAAGGCGCCCCAAAGTCATCGTCTGGCGTAGGATTAAAGGTCGCCGCACATAGATACCGGCCCCTCGCACCGCCCTGCAATCCTCGCTGGATTTCGCCTGAAAATGACTGCATGATCGATTTGTCCGCTGTCATAAAACTGCAATATAGCGGACGCATCGGAGATTGGGAGGTTACAATGAAAAAGTTTCTCGGTGCCGCGCTGGCCGCGGCCCTGCTCATATTCAGTGGCGCCGCAAGCGCCGAAGACTGCCCGCGCAGTTTTCTCGACAAACAGTACTGTGACAGGGACGGCGACCTGACCGCCGACCTGCCGACGGACAAGAGCAAGATCGTCGATCCGGGCACCATTATCTTCGCCTATACGCCGGTCGAAGACCCGGCGGTTTACGCGAAAGTGTGGGATGGATTCATCAACCACATGTCGGAAAAGA
The DNA here is from genome assembly GCA_965228915.1 of Rhodospirillales bacterium. Lineage (GTDB taxonomy): Bacteria > Pseudomonadota > Alphaproteobacteria > Rhodospirillales > Casp-alpha2 > UBA4479. The sequence continues at coordinate 130,737 of OZ245847.1, forward strand.
CCGGCAAGAAAGTCGTCTTCTTCCCGGTTCAATCGAACGCTGCGCAGATCGAGGCCATGCGTTCGGGCCGCCTTCACGTCGCGGGCTTCAACACCGGATCCAACCCGATCGCGGTTGCATGCGCCGGCTTCGTGCCGTTTGCCATGATGGCGGCTGCCGACGGTTCTTACGGCTATGAAATGGAACTGATCGTCCCCGCCGATAGCCCGATCAAGTCTCCGGCCGATCTGAAAGGGCACACCCTCGCCTTTACGTCGCCGACGTCCAACTCCGGATTCAAGGCGCCCTCGGCGCTGCTCAAGGGCGAGTTCGGGCTTGTCGCCGACAAGGACTTCAAGACCACCTTCTCCGGCAAGCACGACAACTCCGTACTGGGCGTCGCCAACAAAGACTATGAAGCCGCCGCCGTCGCCAACTCGGTCATGAACAGGATGTTCCAGCGGGACGTCGTCAAGAAAGACCAGATCCGATCGATCTATAAGTCTCAGACATTCCCGACCACCGGATACGGTCATGCGCACAACCTTGACCCGGCGCTCGTCGCCAAGATCAAGGACGCCTTCTTCTCATTCCCGTGGGAAGGTTCCGAGCTCAAGAAAGAGTTCAAGAAGGAGGATAAGTTCATCCCGATCACACACAAGAAGGATTGGGAGATCATCCGCAAAATTGATTCCGCGAACGGCGTCAAGTACGACTGTAAGTAATCGGTCGCATTACGCGAGGCGCGGGGTGCTGGTAAAGTTGCCGGCGCCCCGCCGCCTTGAAGGGGGATACGGGTGATGTTGCGACTTGTCGATCTGGTCAAACGATACAAGACAGGCGATACGGCCCTTAAGGGCGTGAACCTCGAGGTGCCGGACGGCCAGGTGATGGCTTTGATCGGTCCGTCCGGCGCGGGCAAGTCAACGCTGATCCGTTGCGTCAACCGCCTCGTCGAACCGACGTCAGGCAAGATATTCCTTAACGACATGGAATTGACGTCCCTCAGCCAGGGGCAGCTCCGCCGGGCCCGCCGGCGGATGGGTATGATTTTTCAGGAATATGCCCTGGTCGAGCGCCTGACGGTGATGGAGAACGTGCTCTCCGGCCGCCTCGGCTATGTGCCTTTCTGGCGCAGCTATTTTCGCAAATTTCCGCAGTCCGACATCGATGAGGCTTTTCGCCTGCTCGAACGTGTCGGGCTGGACCATATGGTCGACAAGCGCGCCGACGAACTGTCGGGCGGCCAGCGGCAGCGGGTCGGCATTTGCCGCGCACTGATCCAGCAACCTGAACTGTTGCTGGTGGATGAACCGACCGCTTCGCTCGACCCGAAAACCTCGCGCCAAATCATGCGCCTGATCCGGGAACTCTGCGAGGAGCGCAGGCTATCCGCCATAATCAACATCCACGACGTGCTTTTGGCGCAGATGTTCGCGGAGCGGATCGTCGGCCTGCAGCTGGGCGAAATCGTTTACGACGGACCGCCAGACGGTCTGACGCCGGACGTGCTGACCCAAATTTACGGCGAGGAAGATTGGGAAGCGACCATCGAGAAGGTCGACGAGGACGAGGAAGAAGTTCCTGACGCGGCGCCGAATCGCGCCGCCGGCAACGACTGAAGGCGGGACCCGCCATGAGCACAGCCAGCATGACACCGCGCACCTGGAAGAAGCCGCCATTCATCCAAAGCCCCCTGCTGCGTTGGGGGCTCGTCGTCGGGGGTGCCGTTTATCTGGCGCTCGCCTTCGGCACAATGGACGTAAACTGGAGCCGGGTTGCCGACGGGATTCCGCGTGGCCAGCGTTTCGTTTCGGCGTTTTTCCCGCCGGATTTCGTTTCCCGCGCAGGTGATATTCTAGACGGCATTCTGGAAAGTCTCTGGATCACGATCATTTCCACGGTCGCCGGCATCGCCGTTTCCATCCCGGTCGGGCTCGGAGCCGCGCGAAACCTATCGCCGCGTCCGGTTTATCTCGTATCGCGCGCTATTCTCGCGGTCTCGAGGACGTTTCCCGAGATCATTATTGCGCTGTTCGCCGTCAAACTCTTTGGCTTCGGTCCTTTCGCCGGGTTTATCGCGCTTTCCGTCGGCACGATCGGGTTCTACGGCAAACTATTGGCCGAAGATATCGAGGACATGGACCCCTCGCAGGCCGAAGCCGTCCGGGCGACCGGCGCCGGCTGGTTCCAGTGGCTCAACTACGCCGTCCAGCCGCAGGTGATGCCGCGGATGATTGGGCTTGGGATGTACAGGCTCGACATCAACTTCCGTGAATCCGCCGTCGTCGGAATCGTCGGCGGCGGCGGCATCGGGGCGACACTCCTGACGTCGTTCGACCGCTACGAATTCGATTCCGCCGCAGCGATCCTCCTGATCATCATCGGTATCGTCATGGCCGTCGAGTACTCGTCGAGCTATATCCGCAAGTGGGTGCAGTAACCATGCCCGTCACCGAAACCGCCTCGGACAAGCTCTGGCAACGCCGCGACCGGAAGTCCCAGCTTACGATCTGGGCCATCCAACTCGTTTGCCTGATGATCTTCGCGTACTGCTGGTCGCTGGTATCGGAAAAGACGATCTGGGAGTTCGTATACGATGCGCCCCGCCAGGCGAGCGACATGGCATCGCGCATGGTGCCGCCGGCCTGGGATTACATGGACAAGCTGTGGCTCGCCATCTGGGATACGATCAACATCGCGACGTTGGGCACGCTTATGGCCGTCGTCATGGCGTTCCCCATCGCGTTCCTGGCAGCAAGAAACACCACGCCATCCGTCGTATTTGTGCGGCCCGTGGCACTGTTCATCATCGTCGCGTCCAGATCGATCAATTCGCTTTTGTGGGCGCTGATGCTGGTCACAATCATCGGTCCCGGCGTCATGGCGGGCGTGCTCGCCATCGGGTTCCGGTCCATCGGTTTCTGCGCCAAGCTTCTCTATGAGGCGATCGAAGAAATCGACACCACCCAGGTCGAGGCCGTGACGGCGACCGGCGCAAGCGGGCCGCAGATCCTCCATTATGGGATCGTGCCGCAAATTCTGCCCGCCTTCGCCGGTATTTCCGTATTCCGCTGGGACATCAACATCCGGGAGTCCACGGTGCTCGGCCTCGTTGGCGCCGGTGGGATCGGCCTGCAGCTCAATGCGTCGATCAATAACGTGGCGTGGACGCAGGTCTCGCTGATTTTGCTGGTCATCCTCGCGACCGTGATCGTCAGCGAGTGGGTTTCGGCGAAGGTGCGCCATGCCATTATCTGACACGTAACCGCCGTGCGGACTTAGTTGACTCCTCGGGGGGAAGGTGATTCCCTGAATTCGGATCTGGGTCTCAATTTCTGGGGATTAACTGATGCGATTCGGCTACCCGGCCTTCAGTAGTGTTTTCTTGAGTGCTTTCCTGCTCGTCTCGCCTGTCGACGCGCAGGGCGTGGACCTCAATGCCGTATCCTTCGCCGAATTGCCACCGACCAAGGAGATCACGGTCGAGACGTTCGACGACTCGGAAAAGGTCATCAAACTAAAGAAGCTCTTTGAAGAAGAATTACGCCTTGCCGGATATACGATCACGGAAAATGCCCGCCTGATCCTCAGCTTTGAGGCCCGCGACACGGAAGGTAAGTGGACCGGCGGCGGACCGAACAGGCTGATCGAGATCAAGAACAGCGATAATCATACGGGCAAGGATGCGCCAGACGTGCGCGTCAATATCTTCGACTCGCAGCGCGGCGGCCTCTTGAATCCCAAACGAGACAAAGGGATCACGCAGGTCGCACCGAGCCAATTCCGGATCGACGCCACCATCGAGGACCGCACCGACGGCAAACGGCTCTGGCAGGGCTGGAGCGTCACCGAAGAGTACCCGGCCGGCGAAGATCAGGCCGTTCACCGCTCTATGGTGAACCCGATTGTCGAAAGCATCGGGAAGACGGTCAGAAACGAAGACTGAACCGGTCGCAGAAGCGCCTCATTTCCCATCGCACGAGCTTGCCCTTCGCGTGCAAAACCGTTACGAAACGGGCGCGCTTGTGGCATGCTGTCCGCGCGTTCTCGGGGAATTTCATTTGGATCTCAGTTTATGACCAAAGCGACGGAAAAAGCACTTCTGCCCGCCGGATTGACGGACGGACTGCCTCCGAACGCGGCTTTCGAGATCGACGTTCGCGAACGCCTCGTGGCGTCGTTCGTCGCCAGGGGCTTCGATCGCATCGCGCCGCCGCTCGTGGAATTCGAAGATAACCTGCTCGCCGGCACCGGCGCTGCGATGGCCGCGCAGACGTTCCGTCTCATGGATCCGATTTCCCAGCGCATGATGGGCCTTCGCGCCGACATCACTCCGCAGGCCGCCCGGATCGCCACGACCCGCCTCGCCCACGAGCCCCGTCCGCTCCGGCTTTGCTATGGTGGCGAAGTCCTGCGTATCCGTGGATCGCAGCTGCGACCGGAACGCCAATTCAGTCAGGCGGGCGCGGAACTGATCGGCAGCACCGACCCGCGGGCCGACGCGGAGATGGTCCTGATGGCCGCTGAAACCCTCCGAATGCTGGGGATAGAGAACATCAAGGTCGATCTTTGTCAGCCGACCCTGGTGCCGCACGTCATGGCCGGGATGTCGATGGATAACGATGCCGCAATGGCGATGCGCGCCGCGCTCGACGCCAAGGATGCGGCCGAGGTCAAAATGCTCGCAAATGCGCTCGGCGACGACGCCCGCGGGCTCTTCGTCAAGTTGCTGGCGGCGTCCGGACCAGCGGAAGCCGTCGCGCCGAGAATCGCGCAACTGCCGCTCAGCGGTGCCGCTGCCGAAGCGCGCGATATGCTGCTCGACATCGTCACATTGGTAGAACGCGCCGACCCGTCGCTTGATCTGACGCTCGATGCCGTTGAAAACCGCGGGTTTGAATACCACACCGGTGCCACCTTTACGCTGTTCGCACCGGGCGTCCGCGGCGAGCTTGGGACCGGCGGCCGGTATATCGCCGGGCTTAATGACGTTGCGGACAGCAGCGACGGCGAACCGGCGACCGGCTTTACGCTTTTTCTGGACAGTATCATCCGGGCGCTGGAATTGCCGGCATCGCCGGAAAAGGTGTACCTGCCCGAAGGCAGTCAACGCAGCATCGGCGAGGCGCTTCGCGCCGAGGGTTACCGCACCGTCGAGGGATACGCCTCGGGTGACGAGGCCCTGAACGAGGCGGCGCGCCTCGAATGCACTCACATCTTGCTGGACGGCGCGCCCAAGCCGCTCGGCGATCTTTAAATCCAAAGGAGAAAGTTCGCATGGCCAATGTCGTCGTGATCGGCTCGCAATGGGGTGACGAAGGTAAAGGCAAGATCGTCGACTGGCTGTCGGAACGCGCCAATGTCGTCGTGAGATTCCAGGGCGGTCACAATGCCGGTCATACGCTGGTGATCGACGGGGTTACCTACAAGCTGAGCCTGCTGCCGTCGGGCATCGTCCGCGAGGGCAAGCTCTCGATCATCGGCAACGGCGTCGTCGTCGACCCATGGGCGCTGATGAGCGAGATCGAAAAGATCAAGGAACTTGGCGTCGTCGTCACGCCGGAGAACCTGCGCATCGCCGAGAATGCGCCACTGATTTTGCCGCTGCACAAAAACCTCGATTTGGCACGCGAGCAGGCTGCCGGCAGCGCCAAGATCGGCACAACCGGCCGCGGCATCGGTCCCGCTTACGAGGACAAGACCGCCCGCCGCGCGATCCGTGTCGGAGACCTTGCCGACACCGACGTGCTGGCCGACAAGGTCGACGCCCTGCTGTTCCACCACAACGCCCTGCTGCGCGGGCTCGGCATGCCGGAAGTCGATGGACAGGCGCTGCTGAACGAGCTCAACGAGATGGCGCCCTTGCTCCTGCCCTACGCAACAACCGTCTGGCAGGACCTCGATGAGATGCGCCGTAAGGGTCACCGCATCCTGTTCGAGGGCGCGCAGGGCACGATGCTCGATATCGATCACGGCACCTATCCGTTCGTGACCTCATCCAACACGGTCGCCGGTCAGGCGGCGATCGGCTCAGGCCAGGGACCGGGCGCCATCGATTACGTGCTCGGCATCACCAAAGCCTATACGACACGCGTCGGCTCCGGGCCGTTCCCGACGGAACTCACCGAAGAAATCGGCCAGCGTCTCGGCGAGCGCGGCCGTGAATTCGGTGTCGTCACGGGACGCAAGCGCCGTTGCGGCTGGTTCGACGCCGTCCTGGTAAGACAGGCGGTCAAGGTCAACGGGATCACGGGCATTGCGCTCACGAAGCTCGACGTACTGGACGGCCTCAAGGAACTGAACGTGTGCGTCGGTTACGAGATCGACGGGGAGCGGATCGATCACCTCCCCGCCTCGACCGTGCGTCAGGGCCGCGTGAAGCCGATCTACCAAACCCTCGAGGGTTGGGACGAGAGCACGCAGGGTGCGCGCTCGTGGGCCGACCTGCCGGCGACGGCAATCAAATATATCCGCCGGATCGAGGAACTGATCGACGCACCGGTCGCGCTGCTGTCGACCAGCCCGGAACGCGACGACACGATACTCGTCCACGACCCGTTCGAAGATTAGGTCAAATCGCGAATTCGGTGACTTTCGCCGGATCCCACGTGATGCCGAGGCCGGGACCGCGTGGCGTCACGTGGCCGTCTACGGCGTCATAAGGTTCTTTTAAGAGCGGGCGCGCCTTATCCAGGTATTCCAGCCAGTGTGCGTTAGGGGTCGCTGCGAGCGCGTGCGCACTGACCTCGACAAATGCATGACTTGAGACAGGCAATCCGGCCGCTTCCGCCAGTTTGGCCGTGGCCATCCAGCCGGTGAACCCACCGATTTTCATCATATCCGGCATCACATAGTCGCTGGCCCCCGCGTTGATCGCATTCGCCGCGCCGGCCGGGTGCCACCAGTTTTCACCGGTCTGCACCTTGATGGGCGATACGGCGCGCACCTCGGCGTGACCCGCCAGATCTTCTGCGGGCACCGGCTCCTCGATCCAGTGGATGTCATAGGCGGCGAGCCGCTCTGAATAATCGATCGCGCGCGCGACATCGAGAGACTGGTTGTAATCGAGCATCAAGGCGACATCGGGGCCGATGACATCCCGAACCGCGGCGACGCTCGCCAGATCGGCGTCGAAATCGCCAACGCCGAGTTTGATCTTTATGCCGGTAAATCCCGCTTTGACGCTGGCCTCGACCATCGGCAGGTCGTCCCGCGGATCAATAAATCCGAAACTGTCATAGGCGGGAATGGGCTCGTCCCGGCCGCCGAGCAACGCCGCCACCGACTGGCCGGCAATCTTGCCGCATGCATCCCACATCGCCTGTTCGACCCCGGCGAAATACATGCCCAGTAAACCCTGTATTCCCAACAACCTGAACGTCGACTGGAACCGCTCGAACGCCGCACCGGGGTTCAGTGGCGCTCCCTGAAACATGTCCGCCACCTCCTCGTGGAGGCTGCACACCGCCCGCAGCATTTTCGGGGTGTAGGTGAATATGTACGACGTACCGGTCACGTCTGTGTCCGTCTCGACATCGACGAGACAAAGCGATGCCCCAGGAAGGCTGCCCGATGCCGTCCGCATGGGCCGTCCTAAGGGGACCTGAACGGGAGTCATGCGGATATTTTTGATATGTGCCGACGCGCTCATTCCAATCCTCTTCCCGGCCCGGCTCGTCCCCGTCAACGTTAACCATGATCCCTCAAAAACGGAGGAAAAGCTTGCGAATATGCACATTTGACGATTCAATAGCCGGGTCAACCGGAGAGAAACTCTTTCGGTCAAGGGGCCGGGTGTGCGATTGTGCACTAGGCGTAACGCTTGTTAGGACGCGTGTGATGGCAGAAGAGCCTATAGACGCGGACGAAGTAATCGAACCTGCACCCGTTCGCGGCGGGTCGGTCGTTATTCGTGAGCGCTTTTTGGTGAACGGCGACAAGCCGTTGCCCGATCTCGACTCGCCGAACGCAAAAGCGTTCATGGCGGAAGATCGGCACGATCTGTCACGCCATCTCTTCGCCCTCGTCTGCACGCCGGGCATTCCGCTCAGAACCAAAGCCATTCGCCAGTTCAAATCGAACCCGGGCCCCGGCTTGCTGGAACTGGTCGAGTATGAATCCGTGTTCTGGCCGATCATCGGTCAACGCACCATGGTCATCATCTACGAGCGCCCGATGGGTGGCCGGGTGCTCACGCAGATCAAGAACAATCAGGCGCGAATCACGGAGTACGATATTCCCCGCAAGGTGATCCAGCCGATGGTCGACGGGCTTCGCCACATTCGCTCGTTAAACCTTGCCCACCGGGCGGTTCGGCCGGACAATATTTTCTTCGTCGATGAAGATCTGCAGGAAATCGTTCTTGGCGATTGCGTGACCGCGCCCGAGGGGTTCGACCAGCCGTTGATGTATGAACCGCTGGAGCGTGCGCTCGCCAACCCCGCCGGCCGGGGCACGGGGTCTACGGTCGACGACATGTACGCACTTGGCGCATCACTCGTCGTCCTGACGCTCGGCGGCAATCCGATTGAGCGCATGAAGGGCGAGGACCTGCTGTTCCGCCGCACCAACCTCGGCAGCTATGCAGCCATCTGCGGCAACGCCCGCATCCCGCTGTCACTGCTCGAACCGTTGCGCGGGTTGCTTTCGGACACACCGACCGACCGATGGGGTCTCGACGAGATCTCAAACTGGCTGAACGGGCTCAAGCAGACACCACAACAGAAGAAACCGGCACGCAAGGGCGACACGCCGCTTCGCTTCGGCGGCCGTGACCACACCAACGTGCGCACGCTGGCCCACGCGTTCAATCGCCAGATTCCGGAAGCGGTTCGCCTTTTAAAAGATGAGACCTTCCACGCCTGGATGAAACGCTCGCTGAACGAAGGCAATCTGTCGGAGACACTCAAAGGCTTCGTGGATACGGCCAACTTTCACAAGGACGATTTCCAGGGCACCGAAGAATACCTGGTGGCCCGCTGTTGTGCGGCCATGGACCCCTTTGGGCCGATCCGGTACAAGGGCGTTTCGGTTTACCTGGACGGCTTCGGGCCGATGCTGGCGATGGAGGTTATCCGCAACGGCAACTATCAGGTGCTGACCGAAATCATCACGCGCGAAATCTATCAGTTCTGGGTTAGCGACCGCGTGAACTTCCTCGACAGCATCGAAATCTCGCAGATGTTCGCGCAACTCAAAGCGTGGCTGGCCAACACCGAGCCGGGCTTCGGTCTCGAACGCTGTCTGTATGAATTAAACCCCGGTCTATCCTGCCAAAGCCCGCATATCATCGAAGACGGCATTATCGAAGTCGAGCAGCTCCTGCCGGCGCTGGACCGCGCCGCAAACCACGCCGACTCTCACAACAAACCGATGGACCGCCACGTCACCGCCTTTGTTGCCGCACGCTTTTCTGAGGATATCCACCCGCATTTGCGCGCCCTGGCCGCTGCCAAAGAAAGCACCGCCGTGATCGGCATGTTGAGCCTGCTCGCCTTCCTGCAATGGAAACTCAAGGCGGAGCCTGTTTTCGGTCTGGCAAGCTGGATCGGCGGCCTGTTGGGCCCCGCGATCAACGCCTATCATAGCCGAACCACACGCCGCGAACTGGAAAAGGAAATTCCCAAGCTGGTCCGGCGTGGCAGCCTGCCCGACCTGTTCGATCTGATCGACAACGCCGAGAAGCGCCGCGAGGATCAGGACGGATACGCCGACGCCGTCGAGGAATACAGCGCTTGCGCGAGCGAAATTTCCGAGATTGAAGGCAACGGAAACGAACTTCAGGAAAAGGCGGAAAAGACAGGCCAGAAAACGGCTGCGACCATTTCCATCATTACCACCATGATTGCGGTGACGATCATGTTCTTCTCGGAAATTTTATGAGGGTGAGTCGGACATGAGAATTTTAGTCTGGGGCCTGCTGATCTTCATGCTGTTGCTGATCGTCGCACTTCCGACGGTGATGCTTCTCGGCTTCGGCATGCTACCCGGCCTCGTCGCCATGATCATCGACAGAACCGAAGAGCGCTCCGCGACATTCTGTGTCGGCGGCCTGAACTTTTGCGGAGTCTTCCCGTACCTGATGGACCTGTGGTTCGGCGACCACAGCCTGGACCAGGCAATCGGTCAGCTCACCGACGTTTTCGTTCTGGCGGTCATGTACGGCGGCGCGTGTATGGGCTGGATGCTGTATCTGTCGCTGCCGCCAGTCATCGCGTCGTTCATTCAGGTGATGTCGGAACGACGCCTGCAGCAACTCCGCAAGACGCAACGCCAAATCCTCGACGAATGGGGTGACGAGGTGATTACCGATGCCGATCTCGGCGGTGACGGGCTGATGCCCCCGCAACCTGGCGATGCCGCCGCCCGCGTCCCGGCACCCGCTGAATAGGCGGTTTTCGCGCACGTGGGATACGACGTCGATTTTGCGATCGATATGCACAGGGTGGATGCGGCGATAACCGGGGAATAATTGAGCCGCCGGGACAGTTCCCGGCGGCTCAAGTGGTTATGACCGTCAGACAGCCTCAGGGGGGAGATGACGTCAAGGGGCCGGCTGTCTCTCGATCTGATAAGTATACGGGGCGACACGCGCCGTAGATCACATCGGGATAAAAAGAATTCTCCCCGCACCGAGAGCACTTGAACTTACAGGGTTATCCCCAGTCCCCCTTGACCCACCGCCGGAAAAAACCCAACATCCGGCAGTTAACCGTTCCGCGGGGGGCCCCGGTAGAGGGGCTGAGATTCCACCTTATCGAACGTCTTGGTTCGAGGCCGTGGTGACCCGTTGAACCTGATCCGGGTGACACCGGCGTAGGGATCGGAACCAGAACGTTTAATCCCGTTCTTCCTTCCTGAAACCGTCCCGGGTCTCTTTGAAATCATTTTTGGAGAGGACCCCAGGATGAACCAGATACGCAAACCTGCGAATGCCGACGTGACGCACGGGCCGTTGCCGGCGTCCGAGAAATTTTATGTCGACGGCGAACGCCTGGACGGCATCAAGGTGCCGATGCGCCGCATTCACGTCCACGAGAGCGCGAACGAAGACCCGCTGACCGTCTATGATACGTCGGGCATCTATACCGACCCAGCGGCCGAGATCGACATCGACGCCGGCCTGCCGCGCATCCGCGAACGCTGGATCGACGCACGTGGCGATACCGAGCTATACGAAGGCCGCGACGTCAAACCCGAAGACAATGGCAATGTCGGTGACGACAAGCTGGTGCCGCAGTTCGCCGTCAGGAACCAGCCGCGCCGCGCCAAGAAGGGCGTCAAATCGGTGTCGCAGTTGGCCTACGCCCGTCAGGGCATCATCACGCCGGAGATGGAATACGTGGCGATCCGCGAGAACATGCTGCGCGACATCGCACCGGAAGAGCTTGCGAAGCTGAAAGCGGAAGCGGAACGCTGGGGCGCCGAGATCCCCGATATCGTGACGCCCGAATTCGTGCGTGACGAGGTCGCGCGCGGTCGTGCCATTATCCCCAACAACGTCAACCACCCGGAAACCGAGCCGATGGCCATCGGCCGGAACTTCCTGGTCAAGATCAACGCCAACATCGGCAACTCCGCCGTGACATCGTCGGTCGCCGACGAGGTCGACAAGATGGTGTGGGCGATCCGCTGGGGCGCCGATACGGTCATGGACCTGTCGACGGGCCGCAACATCCACAACATCCGTGAATGGATCATCCGCAACTCGCCGGTGCCCATCGGCACCGTGCCGATCTATCAGGCATTGGAAAAAGTCGATCGTGCCGAGGACCTGACGTGGGAGATCTACCGCGACACGCTGATCGAACAGGCCGAACAAGGCGTCGATTACTTCACCATTCACGCCGGTATCCGCTTGAAGCACATCCACCTGACGGCGGACCGGGTGACCGGGATCGTCAGCCGCGGCGGCTCGATCATCTCGCAATGGTGTCTCGCGCACCACAAGGAAAGCTTCCTTTACGAGCGCTTCGAAGACATCTGCGATATCTGCGCCGCCTATGACGTCGCCTTCTCGCTCGGTGACGGGTTCCGTCCGGGCTCGGGCGCGGACGCCAATGACGCGGCCCAGTTCGCAGAGCTTGAGACGCTGGGCGAACTGACCAAGGTCGCCTGGGACAAGGGCTGCCAGGTGATGATCGAAGGCCCCGGCCACGTGCCGATGCACAAGATCAAGCACAACATGGAAAAGCAGCTCGAGGTCTGCGGCGAAGCGCCGTTCTATACCCTGGGCCCGCTCGTCACCGATATCGCGCCGGGCTACGACCACATCACGTCCGGGATCGGTGCGGCCATGATCGGCTGGTACGGCACCGCGATGCTTTGTTACGTGACGCCGAAAGAGCACCTGGGCCTGCCCGACCGCAACGACGTGAAGGAAGGCGTCGTCACCTACAAGATCGCGGCACACGCCGCCGATCTGGCCAAGGGCCACCCGGGTGCGGCAGCCCGCGACGACGCGCTCAGCCGTGCACGGTTCGAGTTCCGCTGGGAGGACCAGTTCAACTTAGGCCTCGACCCCGACCGGGCGCGCGACTTCCACGATCAGACCATGCCGAAGGAAGCGCATAAAACGGCGCACTTCTGCTCCATGTGCGGGCCGAAGTTCTGCGCCATGGAAATCACCAACCTGGTGCGCAGCTACTCCAACGACGGCATGAAGCAGATGGCCGAACGCTTCCAGGAAGAAGGCGGGGAACTCTACAAGGAAGAGTATCTCGACGAGTCCAAGAAGGTTCCGGCAGCCGGCGAAGACGATTGATACAGGGGGAAACCCCTCACCCTATCCCTCTCCCAAGGGAGAGGGAACTCACGCATTCCCCGCCCTCTCCCACGGGAGAGGGTGGCGTGCTAATGCACGCCGGGTGAGGGGCAAACCTCAGGACGGCCGCGACATCGCATCAACCGTCGCTTTGCCCTCCCCGCCGAATTTGGTGCACAGATACCCGATCAGCAGACCGACCAGCGCGCCTTCGAGCACCAGCCAGTAGACCGAGCTCCACACGCTTTCGGTGCCGAACGACGCCGTCATCATCGTCGAAAGATCGGTGTGCGCAATCAGCACAAGCAACAGGTTCATCCACGCCCCGACCAGGGGCGCGCGGAACCACCACGGCATCGGCAAATGCAGGACCGGATGCCAGGTGACGACGCCGAACACCGCGATCATCGCGCCGACGGTGGCGTACCAGAACAAAAACCCGACCCGGAGTTCCATCGGCACGTCGGGCCATAACCACGGCAACATGAAGAAACCGATGACCCCGAGCACGAAACCCACACCCTTACCGATGGCAATACGCGTGAGTAACGACGGATTTCCGAAAAGCATGACGCCCTCCTCTCCGAGCTGCTGATACTTTCGATTGAAAATAATTCCACGCACGAGAAAGGCGGGCATTGATGGAGATCAATCCCAAATATTGAGTTCCCCTCACCCTGTCCCTCTCCCGAGGGAGAGGGAACGCTGCCGGCCCTACCCCTCTCCCGAGGGAGAGGGCGGCGAGCAAAGCGAGCCGGGTGCGGGACTCATATCAGGCGTTGGCGAACGCGGTCTTGAACCGCACCCGGCATTCCGCCGGGTTCATGTTGCGTTTGAATGCGGTCGGCTCGCCCGGCATGACGCGGAGCCAGAGAAAGCGCGGCCCGTTGCCCGACTTCACGAATTCGGCGGCATCCTTCAGGCCGGCCTCGGTCGATACCGTCAGCACGCTCTGGATACCAAACCCTTCGGCGACCTTGGCCAGGTTGGTGCGCACCGACGTGTGGCCATCCTGGCCGCCGGTTTCGCCGTGGCCGCCGTTGTCGACGCAGACCAGCGTCAGATTCTTCGGCGCCTGGCTGGCAATCGTGGCCATCGACCCGATGTTCATCATCATCTCGCCGTCGCCAGCAATGACGACCACGTCGCGTTCGGGTGCGCTCAGCGCCATCCCGAGCCCCATCGTCATGGCAGCGCCCATGCATCCGGCCATCGTGAACATGTTGGCACCGTCATTGGTCAGCGCGGCCGCGTCGCGGGCCGGTCCGGCGAGGCCGGTGACGAACAAGTAGTCGTCCGGGTTCGGAAAGATCTGCGGCAGTGCGCCGACGCGGTTCAATGTAATCTCGGTCATTCTCGTTTCCTCCCCCTCAGAAGCCTTTTGCGCCGAGGAATTTCTGGCTTAGTACGAGTGCCGCCGACTTCCCCGCCTTGAACGCCGTATTCAGCGCCGCCGTCGCGGCACCTTCCAGCTCGTCTGCGCGCTCGACCTTGAAGATCAAGACGCCCATCGCTTCGAGGATCGGCTCGACCGCCTCGCCCATTGGGTATTGCCAGGGGTTCTGTTCGCCGTAATCGCCGCGCATGGAGACCATCATCAGGATCGGGAAGTTTCCGCCCTTCACAAACGACAGGAAGTTCGGGCAATTGCCGACCCCCGACGACTGCATCATCAGCACCGCGCGCTCGCCGACCAGATCGGCGCCGGCGGCGAGCGACACGCCCTCTTCTTCGGTCGTCAGCAGCACGGTTCGCGTTTCGTTATCTTCGTCGGCCAGTTCCACCAGACGCGCGTTTCCCGCGTCGGGAATATAACTGAACAGCTTAACGCCCGCGTCCTTGAATTGTTTGAAGAGTGCCCGCGACCATGCATCGTGCGGGTGCACGTTATCGTCATCGTGCGGGTGCACGTTTCCATCCATCGTTTTCAGCTCCCTAAGCTCGTTTCGGCGTGAGCCGCCTTGTTTATGCCCGCGAGCTTAACGCACCCACGGGAATTCTCAATGCGGCAGGTCCATGCTAGCCTTCGATATCAACATTCGAGGAGACTGCAGATGCGTGCTTTCCTGTATCTGGCCGTGTTCGCCTTGGCTCTCGGTTTCGTCGGGCCGTCAAACAGCGTCGAAGCCGCTGGCGATCCGGCTGTCTGCCTCAAGACATGCATCGAAACCTACGGCTCCGACAAGAAACAGGCCTGTGCGCTTCAGTGCGGATATGGGTCGGGCAATACCGGCGGCGGACAAGGGCGCGATTGCGGCGCGATTTACAAACAGTGCCTACAAAGCTGCGGATCCGATAACAACTGCAAGTCCACGTGTCGCAAGCAGCGCACCCAGTGCTTCTAGCGCGCTATTTCGCGCCCATCATGGCGCGGCACTTCTCGGCCAGTTCGGCTTCCGAGGCGTCGTTCAACGGCTTTCCGTTAAAAGTCATCGCACCGGTGTTGATGTTGTAGCGAACGGTGCCGACGTTCAGCGTCATTCCGCTGCTCTTCGATACCGTCTCCATGGCCTGTAACGCCGCCGTGTCGGCGGCCGCTGATTCCGACGCAGCTTGCGTCGCTTCGGTCACAGCCGCAGAGGTATCCGCCGTTGCCGCCGAAACGGCATCCGCATCCAGCCCCGCCGCCGTCGCCGTCGCTTCGGCGGCCGCCAGCGCCGACTGCGCCCCCGCAAGCGCGCCTGTCACGTCATCGGACGTCGCTGCCGTCTGTGTGGCGCTGTACGCCGTCTGCGTCGTCGCGAGCCCGGTCGCCGCCGCATCGGCTTTGGCCTGCGCCGAAGTCGCCGCTGCTGCAAGATCGGTGTCGTTGGGGGCCGCTTCGGAAGCTGCGGCGGTGGCTTCCGCAGCAGCGACGGCATCATCGTAGACTGCCTGCGCTTCCGTCACCGCCGTCTCCGCCGAAGACACCGCGGCATTGGTGGCGGTCACCGAACGCTCAGCCGCGATCGCTGCCGCTTTTTCTGCGGCAAGTTGTTCTTCGGGACCGTCCAGATAGGCCGTCAGATCCTTGGTGATATTGAATTCGAAAACATCCGGTATCGGGATGGTGAAACCGCCGCCCACGTCCGCCGCGGCAACCGGGTTGCCGCGTACGTCAATGCCCGGTTTGTAGGCGACATCCGCCGATGGCTGGTGGCGGATGATACGCTTGCAGTCCTTCTTGGTGATTCGCACCTTCGGCGGTTCGGCGGCGACCGGGTCCGCTCCCTGCGCGAGGGCAGGCATTTCGGCACCTGCGCCGAATACGGCAACCGCCACAAGTAAAGCGGCCCACCCGGTCTGCTTGTCATGCCTTGGACTCAACATCGACAGTCACCCCTGGGTGTCGTTGAAAATTCGATCCTATCGCCATTTCCATTGTCCCGCGATTCGGTGATAAAATGGTTAACGAAGCGTCAAGAAGTCACCAACGCGCCTGATCAGGTGCTCAACCGCCGAGAAAGGGCGCAATGCGACATCTCCTGCCGCCGCGTATCGAAACCAATCTCCGTTACAGGTTCATTACACTCGCCGTTCCGATCGCGCTCGCGATCAGTGCCTCGCTGCTGTTTGTCTTCTGGTTCCTGGCACACAACATTGTCGGTGAACTCGGCGCACGGATATCGACGGATCAGGTTCTGCTCGACCGGGCTCGCGCGGCCCTGCCGCTCAACCGCGAATACACATTGGCCATGGCGCTCGCACAGGACCCGGCCGTTGCCGAGTTCGCTCGAAATCCGAACGACCAAGCTGCCCGAATGCGTGGGCTCGAAACACTGGAACGGTTTCGGTCGATGTTTCGTGACGGCAACTATTTTTTCGTGCCGGACACCACAAAGGAATTCTATTACAGTGAGAAACCGGGAAGCGACCCGGACGCACTCGTGAAATACACCCTTGAAAAAACGAACCCTGATGATGCCTGGTACTTCAGCACCATCGCCCTCCCCGGCGTCTGCCATCTCAACATCGATTTTGATCGCGCCATTCGCGAAACGAAGGTCTGGTTCAACTGCACCATCCGCAATCCGGCTACCGACAAGGTGCTGGGCGTTGTCGGAACCGGTATCGATCTGACGGCATTCATCGACAATCTGCAGAAGAGCCAGCCTGACGGCGTGACGACGATCTATGTCGACCGCGACGGCGCGATCCAGGCGCATCCGAATGTAGCCCTGATCGAGCACGACGCGCTGACCAAACCGGATAATCTCAAGAATACCATTTTCAATATTCTCGACACCGACCAGGATCGCGACCTTCTGGGACAAGCTTTGAATGACGCAATGGCCGCCCCGGACAAGGCGGCAACGGTTGCCGTATCGAGTGATGGCCGCGAGGTGCTCGTGGGTGCGGCGTTCATGCCCGAAACCAACTGGTTCAGTATATCCGTGATCGAACTCCGGACGTTCGTCCTCGGGCATTACTTCATTCCGTTGGCGGTATTGGTCGGGCTGGCCGTGCTGGTTAGCCTGACGGCGCTCGGCATTGCCCTCGACAAAACCGTATTAAAACGCATCGACCGTCTCGACCAGGCCGTCAGCGCGTTTAAAGACGGAAAAACACCGAGCCTCGACGAGCCCGCCGACGATGTGCCCGATCAAATCGGGAGACTTCGGCTGGACTTCAACGAAATGGCGGCTGCGGTCGCGGCGCACACAACGGCATTGTCGGACGAGGTCGCGGCGCGGACCCGCGAGTTGCAACGAAAGCACGATGAGCTACTGACGCTCAACCAGCAAAAGGACAAGTTCTTCTCTATCATCGCGCACGATCTGATCGGACCTTTCAGTTCGCTGATCGGCGTTTCCGAATACCTGAAAAGCCGCGCCGACCAACTTCCCCGAGAGAAAATCGTCGAGTTCAGCGGCGACCTCAACGAGGCTGCGAACAACCTTCATCAACTGCTCGAAAACTTGCTGGCCTGGAGCCGGCTGCAGCGGGGCGATCTCCGATTCGCACCGGTCGATACCGATTTGCCTGCCTTGCTCTCGGAAACGGCGAGTATCCTGCGCCCGATGACGGAACAGAAATCGATCGATCTCGACCTCGATCTACCCGATGAATTCGACGCGACTGTCGACCCGCACATGATCGAAACCGTCGTTCGAAACCTTATCGGAAATGCGGTGAAATTTTCGAACGCCGGGAGCCGTATCACGCTATCGCTCACCCGGGACGCCGACACTGCGCGGATTAGCGTCAGGGACCAGGGTATCGGCATGTCCCCGGAAATCCTTGAGAAACTGCTGGATCTCGGGGCCAGCACAACACGTAAGGGGACGGCCGGTGAAACCGGCACCGGGCTTGGCTTGCAGTTATGCCTGGAAATGATCGAACTGCACGGTGGCTCGCTCAAGGTGGAGAGCGAATCCGGCAAGGGGTCCACGTTCCACGTCATTATTCCAGCGAATCCGGCTTCTCCCGGCGCGCACACCGAGCCATGACGTTTTCTATGGCCGCTTCCCTCTTTTCAATCCGCGCACAATCAAGTATCAGACCTCATGTCTGACATCACCCAGCATCACGACCGCATTCTGATCGTCGATTTCGGCTCGCAGGTGACGCAACTCATCGCACGCCGGGTCCGGGAATCCGGCGTTTACTGCGAAATCCATCCGTTCAACGCGGTCACGGAAGCGACGCTGAAGGAATTCGCGCCGAGGGGCATCATCCTTTCAGGCGGGCCGGCCAGCGTGCACGAGGCGACGACGCCACGCGCCCCCGACGCCGTCTTCCAGCTGGGCGTACCGGTGTTCGGCATCTGCTACGGCGAACAAACCATGGTGCAGCAGATGGGTGGCCAGGTGCAGCCTTCCACGCACCGCGAATTCGGCCGCGCCTTCGTCGAGATCACCGCGGAAAGCTGTCTGTTCGAGGGTGTGTGGAAGCCGGGTGAAAAGCATCAGGTCTGGATGAGCCACGGGGACCGGATCGATGCGATCCCGGAAGGCTTTAACGTGGTCGGCATTTCGGACGGCTCGCCGTTCGCCATCATCGCCGATGAGGCGCGCCAGCTCTTTGGAGTGCAATTCCATCCGGAAGTGATGCACACTCCCGACGGGCACAAGCTGCTCAGGAATTTCACGCACAACATCTGCGGCGCGAACGGCGACTGGACCATGGCGTCGTTCAAGGACGAAGCGATAGCAAAAGTCCGCGAACAGGTGGGTTCCGGCCGCGTGATCTGCGGCCTTTCCGGGGGCGTCGACAGTTCGGTTGTCGCGGTGCTGCTGCACGAGGCCCTCGGCGATCAGTTGACGTGCGTATTCGTCGATCACGGCCTGATGCGTGCGAACGAGGCCGACGAGGTCGTGTCGCTTTTCCGCGACCACTACAACATCCCCCTCGTTCACAAGAACGCGGAAGACCTGTTTCTGGGCGAGCTCGACGGCGTTTCCGACCCGGAAGTGAAGCGCAAGACCATCGGCAAGCTGTTCATCGACGTCTTCGAGGAGGAAGCGAAGAAGGTTGGCGGCGCCGATTTCCTCGCGCAGGGCACCCTCTACCCCGACGTAATCGAGTCCGTGTCCTTCACTGGCGGACCCAGCGTCACCATCAAATCGCACCACAACGTTGGCGGCTTGCCGGAACGCATGAACATGAAGCTAGTGGAACCGCTTCGTGAGTTGTTCAAGGACGAGGTAAGGGCGCTCGGCCGCGAATTGGGCCTGCCCGATAGCTTCGTCGGCCGCCATCCGTTCCCTGGGCCCGGCCTCGCCATCCGGGTGCCCGGCGTGATCACCAAGGACCGCCTCGATATCCTGCGCGCCGCCGACAAGATCTATCTCGAAGAAATCCGAAACGCCGGGCTCTACGACACCATCTGGCAGGCATTCGCGGTGCTGCTCCCCGTACAGACCGTCGGCGTGATGGGCGATGCGCGTACCTACGACTTCGTCTGCGCGCTGCGCGCCGTGACCTCGACCGACGGCATGACGGCGGACTATTTCCCGTTCGATCACGAATTTCTAGGTCGCGTCTCGAGCCGCATCGTCAATGAGGTGAAGGGTATCAACCGGGTCGTCTACGACGTGACGTCGAAACCGCCCGGCACCATCGAATGGGAATAGACGCGGCCTAGTAATCCCCGGGTCCGTTTAGCGCGCCTGTCGGATCAAAACATGCCAGTGCACCCGGCAACAATTCGGCTAAGATATATTTCAGCACTTTTCTGTCCGGCGGACCGAACGCGCCGTCCAGGGTCAGGTGAGCGAAGCCGTGAACCATCGACCAGGCACCAGCGACCGCTTTTTCAACCTCTTCCTTGTCGGCCCGATCTCCCAAGCTTGCCCGGACGCCAGCCTCAAGTGCGTGCCGCGCCTGAACGCCAGCTTCGACAAGGCGGGGGTCTTCCGAAAACAGACGCTCCTTTCGGAACATCAGGTGGAATCGGCCGGGATAGGCGATTGCAAATCGTACATACCCTTCACCCAGCCCTCTGA
Source organism: Rhodospirillales bacterium (assembly GCA_965228915.1). Classification (GTDB taxonomy): domain Bacteria; phylum Pseudomonadota; class Alphaproteobacteria; order Rhodospirillales; family Casp-alpha2; genus UBA4479. Next base: position 150,909 of record OZ245847.1, read on the forward strand.
GCCGCTCTTGTGGCGTGTTGCCGCCGGCCTCCGCACCCTCGCGGAGGAAGCGGACGAATTCCCGAAATCCATGAACGGCCACCTCTGTCAGCAACCCCTGTACGCTGCCGAAATGATGCGCAGGAGCAGCCGGTGACACACCCGCCCGGCGTGCCGCTTCGCGCAGACTGAATGTTTCGAGACCTCCCTCCGCCAGGATTTCGTCGGTCGCCTTGATCAGCGCCTCACGCAGTGCGCCATGATGGTATCGGTCTTTGGCACCGGCTTTTTTCGGCATCGGTCCTCCGCCAAAAATTGAATCTTGACAGTATTAAAATATACGCTATTGTCAACTAGACACTGTTTAGATAACACTGAAGGAACCCCACATGCCGGACATCACGCCCAACATGCTCGCCCATGCGGGCGCCGCATTTCTTGCGACAGGGATCGGCGCCGGCATCATCATGGCCCGCAAAGGGACGCCGATGCACAAGGTGCTCGGCTGGTGCTGGACCGTTTTCTTGGTGATCGTGTCCGTGACGGCGTTCTTCATCCGGACGATCAATCCCGGCGGCTTCTCTCCTCTCCACCTTCTGATCCCGGTTACGCTCGGGTCGCTTGCCCTGGCGATCTGGAGTATTCGGCGTTTCAAGAGAACGAGACTTGATCGATATCGGCGCGCCCACGCGTCGGCGATGATCGGGGTATTCACCGGCGGCTTGCTGATTGCGGGATCGCTTGCGTTGCTGCCGGGACGGACGCTGCATACGTTGATCTTCGGCTAAAGTTAAGATTAAAAAGGGTTATTAGGAAATCTGAGCGGGGACAAAGGATGACCTTACTTGTTGCGGGCCTCATCGTTTTCTTTGGGGTTCATGTCTTCCCCTGGTTCCCCGCGCGCCGCGATGCCACGCTTGCGATGCTCGGCAGACAGCGGTATCGGGGCCTGTTCGCGCTGCTGTCCGCAATCGGTCTCGGACTGATCATCTTCGGATATGGGACAGCCGAAAGGACGTATCTTTGGACGCCCGCCGAGGGCGCCCGCCACCTCGCCTACATGATTGTGCCCGTTGCCCTCTGCTTGATGGTCGCCGCTGAAGTTGGATCGAACATCAAACGCCTGACCGCGCATCCGATGCTCTGGGGCGTCGTGCTTTGGGCATCTGTGCACCTGCTGAATAACGGCGATGTCGAGTCGCTTCTGCTGTTTGGCGGATTCCTAGCGTATTCGTTGCTGACAATGATCTCAACCAACCGGCGCGGCGCAGCGCCCAGCGTCGAGAAGCGCCCGATCTGGCGTGATCTGATCGCTGTCGTCGCCGGTCTGGCGGCAGCGGGCGCCATCGCACATTTCCACGAGTTCCTTTTCGGCGTGAGCATCCAGTGAAAGCGGTCCTGCAGCGAGTCCTCAAAGCCAGTGTCACCGTGGATTTGGAGGTCGTCGGCGAGATCGGACAGGGGATCGTCGTCCTGTTCTGCGCCGAGGCCGGCGACAGCGACGACGAGGCGCGCCGCTTTGCGCATAAAGTTGCAAAAATGCGCATATTTTCCGACGCGGACGGCAAGACCAACCTGGATATTAACCAAATTTGCGGCGAAATACTCGCCATTAGCCAGTTCACCCTCGCCGCGCAATGGACCAAGGGCAACCGGCCCGGATTTTCCCGCGCCGAAGCCCCGGACCGGGCGAAAAATCTCTACGATCTTTTCTGCAAGACATTGCGTGAGGACGGCGTGCCCGTCGAAACGGGTATCTTCGCCGCCGAGATGAAAGTCGATCTGATCAACGACGGCCCCTTCACCATCGTCATGGACAGCCGCGACGGTTAGACGCAGGCCCGCTCAGCTCATGCGTTCGCGAAGCAGCGCGAGGAGTTGGCGCAATTCCCGTTCCATCGCCGGCTGCGGCCCCTTGAGCTCCTGCTTGAAGACCGCGCGCATGGCGAGGATGTGCACCTTCACCACTTCGGATTCCGCGCCCGTGAGTTTCTTGCGGTCTTCGAGGAACTTGCAGAGCGAGTCGCCGATCGTCGAGATCAGCTGAAACCCGAAGCTGCCGCCCTCGCCGCGGATCGAATGGGCGATCTCGAACATCTTCTGGATCTGCCGCGGGCTGCCACCGCCCCGCGACTCCTCGTACGCTTTCCAGAGCGCGGTCAGGTCGTCGACCGCCCAGCCCTGATAGTTGTCGATCAAATCCTCGGCGGCGTTGAGCGCGCGCAGGATCGCCTGCTCCGGCGAAGGTCCCCCGGTCTTGCGGATCTTGCGCCCCAGCGGGTTGGGCGGCTGAAACTTTTGCGCTCTATCGGCCATGTTCGGGATACATCCTATTGTGAATCACGTCGCCGTTCGACGCCCATGTAGGGTTCGGACCGTCGCTTGGCGCGGCGGTCGGGCCCGAAGAATTTGCCGACGCGGACAAACGGCCGCTGGTCGTCGATCACCGTGCAAAGTCGCCTGTACAGCGCGGCGGCCGAAATCGGTTTGGCGAGAAACGCGGTGACGCCCGCATCGCGCGCCTGCTTGACCCGGTGCAACTCGGTGAACCCGGTCAGCATGATGATGGGAAGGTACGGGTTCGGGCTTTCCAAATCCATACGGATTTTCCGAACGAGGTCGAGGCCGTCGGTCGGCGGCATGCGCCAGTCGGTGATGACGATGTCCGGCTCCAGTTGCGTCACCAGCTCATACGCTTCGTTGGCGTCGCCGGCCTCGAACATCTCCTTGACCCCGAACCCGAGCAGGAAGCTCTTGATGAGCGAGCGCATGGGCCGGCTGTCGTCGGCCACCAGCACTTTCATCGTCTCGAAGTCGTAACCGGACATCGGCGTCCCAATTTCCTCACCCGGGCGTCAGGATAACCCCAACCTTCCCGAAATCCCACACCAATCCAACGCACTAGTGGCGTCGAAGCGCGCGCACACTATATAAAGGGCGCACGAACTGCAACGCGAGACCGCCATGCGAAACAGGCTTCCCGGCCCGGGTGCGATGAACCCGGCCGGCGAATGGACGACCGTCAAGACACTGCTGCCGTATTTGTGGCCGGCCGGAGAAACCGGCCTGCGCATCCGTGTGGTCGTCGCCATGGCATTGCTCGTCGCCGCCAAGGCGACCAACGTCTCTGTCCCCATTTTTTACAAACAAGCTGTCGATATCCTGACAGCAAAGGGGAATGTCGACGCCATGATCGGCGTCCCGGTGGCGCTGATCGTCGCCTACGGCCTCTGCCGCGTCGGCGCGCTGGCGTTCGGTGAACTGCGTGACGCCGTCTTCACGCGCGTCGCTCAGCGGGCGATCCGACGCGCGGGTCTGCAAACGTTCCGCCATCTGCATCATCTATCGCTCAGGTTTCATCTGGAACGCAAGACCGGCGGCGTCGCTCGCGCCGTCGAGCGCGGCACGGCCGGGATCGAATTCCTGCTCCGGTTCATGCTGTTCAATGTCCTGCCGACATTGCTCGAAGTTTTACTGGTGTGCGGCATCCTCTGGCATCTCTACGGGGTCGCCTATGCGGCGCTGACGTTCGGCGTGCTCGCGGTCTACATCGCCTGGACGCTTCTGGTCACCGAATGGCGGCTGAAGTTCCGCCGCGCCATGAATGAAACCGATAGTGAGGCGAACACTCGCGCCATCGACAGCCTGTTGAACTTCGAGACCGTCAAATACTTCGGCAACGAGGACCACGAAGCCGACCGCTTCGACAGCGCGCTTAAACGTTACGAAGCCGCCGCGGTCAAAAGCGGCTCGTCGCTGGCGCTGCTGAATATCGGCCAGGGCGCGATCATCTCGGTCGGCGTCGTCGCCGCCATGGTCATGGCGGGCTATGGGGTCCGGGACGGATCGATGACCGTCGGCGACTTCGTTCTGGTGAACTCTTATCTCATCCAGATCTTCATGCCGCTCAATTTCCTGGGCTTTGTCTACCGCGAGATCAAACGCTCGCTGACGGATCTGGAGGAGATGTTCGAACTGCTGGGCGAGCCCGCCGAGATCGCCGACAAGCCGGACGCGCACCCGTTGAAAGACGGGCCGGGCCGGGTCGAATTCAGGAACGTCCGGTTCGCGTACGACGACCGCCGGCCGATCCTGAAGGACATTTCGTTCACCGTGCCCGCCGGCAAGAAGCTCGCCATCGTCGGCCCGTCCGGGTCGGGCAAGTCGACGATCTCGCGCATCCTCTATCGCTTCTACGACGTGGGAAGCGGCACGGTGACGATCGACGGCGACGACGTCGCCGACGTGATGCAGAAATCGCTCCGCGCCGCCATCGGCATTGTCCCGCAGGACACCGTGCTGTTTAACGACACCATCTATTACAACATCGCCTACGGGCGGCCCGGCGCGTCGCCCGCCGAAGTCGAGCAGGCGGCCCGCCAGGCGCGCATCCACGACTTCATCATGAGCTTGCCGGACGGCTATCAGTCGATGGTCGGCGAGCGCGGGCTCAAACTATCGGGCGGCGAGAAGCAGCGCGTCGCCATCGCCCGGACGATCCTGAAGGACCCGCGCGTTCTGGTGTTCGACGAGGCGACGTCGGCGCTGGATAGCCGGACCGAGCAGGAAATCCTCGCCTCGTTCAAGGACGTCTCCGCCGACCGCACGACGATCACGATCGCGCACCGGCTGTCGACCGTCATCGACGCCGACGAGATCCTGGTGTTGCTGGACGGCAAGATCGTCGAGCGCGGCACGCATCAGGAACTGCTCTTGACGGGCGGCACCTACGCCGACATGTGGGAACGCCAGCAGGAGGCGAAAGAAGCGGCGGCGAAGCTGAGTGCGTTGGAGGAATAACCTCCTCACCTGTCCTCTCCTCCATAGATGGGGGAGAGGGACCCTGTTGCGGCATTCTCATATCTCATCCCTCTCCCCCTTTTAAGGGGGAGAGGTTAGCCTGCCCCCGCGTAGGCGGGGGTGAGGGGGTGTGCTATTCTCCATCCATGCACCTGATCGCCCTTCCCTACTACATCGCCGCCGCGATCGCCGAGATCGCGGGGTGCTTCGCGTTCTGGGCGTGGCTGAGGCTGGGCAAGCCGGTTTACTGGATCGTCCCCGGCATTCTCTCGCTGATCCTTTTCGCATGGCTTCTGACCCGCATCGACGCGGCGTTCGCGGGCCGGGCGTACGCGGCTTACGGGGGAATCTATATCCTCGCCAGCATGGGCTGGATGTGGCTGATCGAGGGTGCGAAGCCCGACCGCTGGGACGGCTTCGGCGTCATGCTCTGCGTCATCGGCGCGTTGGTCATCCTGCTCGGACCGCGCGCCGGGTAGCGCGTCCCTCATCCTGTTCTTCTCCCGAGGGAGAAGGAACGCCGCCTGATCGTCCCTCTCCCCAGGGAGAGGGCGGCGCGAAGCGCCGGGTGAGGGGAGGCAGCGAGATCATCCCAAGGTCCCCTTTCAGCATTCGTTAACCGCCTGACCGCTATTTTTAGGATGGATCACCGGGTCCGATTCGCGTATCGCGCGCGGTGGAACGGCGACCGAGAACGGCAAGAATGCCGCGCCTGACAGAATGTTTTATGGAGTTTCGGGCATGACCACCCAACGACTTTCCCTCGCGTGCGCCGCCATGGTTGCCGCTACCGTGCTGGGCACCGGCGCGGATGCGCAGCAACGGCCCCAGCCGCGACCCCAGTCACACCCCATGTCGATCAATGAATGGCTGCAGGCGGAACGGAACAACGCCAACATGCAGCGCGCCCGAGAGGAATACGAGCGCGCGCGTTACGGCACCGCGACCCCGCAACGTCATCCGGTCCAGCCCCAGTACCGGCCGCGGCAATACCAGCCGCCGCAGCCGACGTATCAACAGCCGTATTATCCGGAACAGGCGCAGACCGGCGCCCCTCAGGCCGCGCCGCAGCAGCCGGTCCAGCCGCAGCCGCTCTCGCCGGACCAGCCGCCGCAGTACCAACAGCCGCAGCAATGGCAGCAACCGGCCCAGCAACAACCCTATCAGGCGCAGCCGGGCGGTCAGATCCCGCAGTATTCGAACCAGCAGAACACCTACCAGACACCGCCGAATGCGCTCGAAAAAATCGACAAGGAATACAAAAACAGCTCGCCCGGTTTCGGCGGCGGGACGGGCTATTACGTTTCCGTGAATCTGGGCTGGCCTTTCGTCGGCAGCTCGACCTACGATTTCGGGCCGGCCGAGGTCGACGCAGAGGCATCCATGCTGTCGTTCAATGTGAGCAGTGCTCTCGGTTACAAGCTCGGCAATGGCCTGAGCCTCGAACTCGCCGGGGCATATCATCTCGCGACCTACGACGAAATCACGGCCACGGCGACCGGAACGGGATTTTCCATCTCTAATGACAGCGTCGACGGCACGAGCGCCGTCGCGGCCCTGCTCGCGAATGCAAAGTTCGAAATGCCATTGGGCAATAATGTCGCACCATACGTTATCGGCGGTATCGGCCCAGCGATCCACTTCATCAACAGTGTCAAAGGTTCCGGCGGCACCGCGTCGATCGACGACTCCGCCCTTACCATGGCCTACCAGTTCGGGACCGGTGTCATGATACCAATCAGTGATCGTACCTCGCTGGATGTCGGATATCGCTACTTCGGCACGATGGACACGGAGATGGAATTTTCCGGGCTGGAATTCGACGCAGATTTCTCGAGCCACTCGCTGATGATCGGTCTTACGCAGCAGCTTTAAGAAATATCGCCTTCAGTCCCATGAACGTGAAGCCCCTGCTGGGCACGCCGACCTGGATCCCCAGCCTTCGCCGCGGTGACGATGAAATTGCAGTATTATGAGCCGTCATTCCGGCGCAAGCCGGAATCCAGTCCATCGGTCGGACCTGGGCCCCCGCTTTCGCGAGGATGACTGATGCATTTGCAGAGACAGCGGATACAAAAACCGTCGTCGTCCTGAACTTGATTCACGACCCATGAGTAGCGGGCAGCGCAAATGACATGATGGACCCTGAATCGAGTTCAGGGTGACGGTTTGCTTTAAGAGACTTCAGCGAACGATCCAGCCGCCGCCGAGCACCCGGTCGCCGTCATAGACGACGCAGGCCTGGCCCGGGGCGACGCCGGGCTGGGGCGTATCGAAGCGGACGCGGACGCCGTCGCCGTCGGTGAAGATCGACGCCCCCACCGGATCGGTGGTCGAGCGTACCTTGACCTCGACATGACGCGGATCGCTATCCAACGGCCGGCTGTCCAGCCAGTTGATCTCCGAGACCCCGATCTCGGGACAGTCGAGCGCTTCCTTCGGGCCGACGGTGACGCTCTTCGTCTCCGGGTCGATGCGAATGACATAAAGCGGCTCGCCGGTCGCGACCCCCAGGCCTTTCCGCTGGCCGACGGTGAAGTTGATGATGCCGTCGTGATCGCCGAGCACGTTGCCGTTCATATCGACGATGTGACCGGGGTCGAGCGCGCCCGGCCTCAAACGCTCGACGACGCGTGCGTAGGACCCGTTCGGGACGAAGCAGATATCCATGCTTTCCGGCTTTTCGGCGACCGGCAGATTGAATCGCTGCGCGTGTGCACGGGTTTCGGATTTATCCATCCCCCCAAGCGGAAACCGCAGGAAATCCAACTGCGGGCCGGTCGTCGCGAACAGGAAGTAGCTCTGGTCCTTCGACTTGTCGACAGCGCGATGCAGTTCGGAACCACCCTCCCCCGCGAGCCGGCGCACGTAATGGCCGGTGACCATGGCTTCGGCGCCGAGGTCCCTGGCCGTCGTCAGCAGATCCTTGAATTTGACCGTCTGGTTGCAGCGGACGCACGGGATCGGCGTTTCGCCACGCAGGTACGTGTCGGCGAAATCCTCCATCACCTGTTCCTTGAAACGGCTTTCGTAGTCGAGCACGTAATGCGGAATGCCGAGCGTATCGGCGACCCGTTTCGCATCGTAGATATCCTGTCCGGCGCAACAGGCCCCCTTTTTCTGCACCGCTTCGCCGTGGTCGTAGAGTTGCAGCGTGACGCCGACCACGTCGTAGCCGGCCTCCGCCATCAGCGCCGCGGTGACGGAGCTGTCGACGCCGCCGGACATGGCGACGACGACGCGCGTGTCGGCGGGCGCCTTGGATGCGTCGATCAGGGTTGAAAAATCGGTGCTCATTTGCCGGGAATATACGCTTTCCGGGCGTGATCTCAAGGGCGGCGGTCATATGCCCATGGCATTGTTTCCCGGGCAAGGCGCAAGGCGCCGCGACCCGGGACCTATTTCTCCCCGCCACCGACACCACGTCTTGAAATGGGTCCCGGATACCTCGCGACGCTCGGTTCCGGGAAACACGCTTCCATATTTTCAATGATGCTCGCGCAGGTCCTCGAGCGCCTTCAAAGACAGCGAGCGGAAATCGCGCCGGTACAGCATGTAGATGACGACGACGGTCGAGGCGATCAGCAGCATCGGGTGCAAAAACCAGGGCAACAGGCCGAGCCCGAAGGCATAGGCGCGCGTCCCGAGATTAAGGTTGTGCTGCGCGCGCTGCAGGAACCTGGCCATATGCGCCGGGTATTCGTGAATGATGTTGGGGTCGCAGTCCTTCGACTGCGGCGCCGCGCCCAGCAAGATCAGCATGTTGTTGAACAGCCGCACCGCCCACACGAACTTGAAGAACGCGAAGACGAAGATGGCGGCGAGAAAGATCAGCTGGATTTCCATCAGTCCACGCGACGCCGGGCGGCCGAACGGCAGGCCGGCGATGATCTCGCGGACATTCTCGATCTGCCCCAGCATCGCCAGCGCGCCCGCCATCAAGAGAATCGTCGTCGAGGCGAACATCATCGACGAGCGCACGAAAGACACCGTGATGTTGACGTCGGGCATGCGGTTCTCGCGCTCGAGCATGCGCTCCATCCACCTGAGCCGGTAATCGTTCATGACCACCGCGACCGGGCGGCGGGAAAGCGCAAGGCGGTCGGCATAGAGCGAATAACCGACCCAGCCGGCGACATAGATCAAAAGGGCGGTGAGGTCGTAAACGGGTACGTAGAAATCTGACATGCGTCCTCGAACGGCCGGTGCGGCGGGTTGCCGCCCGTCGATCATAAGGACGCCCGGCGCCGGTTTCCAGTATGGCTTGCCGAGACGGGCAAGCCGTGCTCTATAGCCGCCATGAACACGACCATCGACCCGCACCTTCCGGTCCCCGGCCTCGGCACCTTGTTGTGGCGCGGCTTCCGTCAGACCTGTCCGCGCTGCGGCGGCGCGAAACTGTTCGGCAAGTACCTCAAGACGGCCGATCACTGCACCGCGTGCCGCCAGGAACTCGGCCACATCCGCGCCGACGACTTTCCGCCCTACCTGACAATGGTCGTGGTCGGGCATATCGTCGTGCCGCTGATCCTGATGACCGAACGCGAGTTTCAGCCGTCGATCATGCTGCACCTGATGATGTGGCTGCCGCTGACCCTGCTGTTGACGTTCTGGTTCCTGCCGCGCCTGAAAGGTATGATTATCGGGCTTATGCTGCATCTGGGGCTCAGGGGCGACGAATCCCAGTAAGAATAGCCGGCAAATAGGACTGTGGATTACACCTATATACCGGGGATATGACAGGCGTTACACTTAACCCGATTTCAATATGGGAACGTGCTGTCATGGCGGATCGGCCGGAGAATAGCAGCTTAATCAATAGCTTGCCGGAGCAGAAACGGGTCGTGGAGCACGTTCTGCGCTATGAGCTGTACCGCCACCGCGACATCACCGAACGTCTCAGCGAGCTTCTCGGCGTCGATCAGCACCCGGATGCGTTCAACCGCTCGACCTGGGACATCCTCTACTTCCTCATGCAGAGCCGGCTGCAGGGCGAAACCCCCAACGTCACCGACATCTATCTCGCGACCGGGCTTTCCAAGGGCACCGCGATCACCGGGCTCGCCGAACTGGAGCGCCGCGGCGCGATCAGCAAGGTGCAGGACCGCGAAGACGCGCGCCGCCGCCGCATCGACATCTCGGACAGCGTCGCCGGCGTGCTGGAGGTTTTCGTCGCCGAGTGCGGCGAGCGCCTGGGCCATCCCTACGAGGCGCCGTTCGGACCGCCCGCCGGCGCGAGCGCGCCACCGACCGGACAGGAACCACTGATCGAACTTCTGAACCAGTTGAGCCATCAGCTTCGGACGCCGCTGACGGCGATCGTCGGGTTTTCGGAAATGATCGCCGACCAGACGCTCGGCGCGATCCAGCCGGTCGGCTACGTGGAATATGCGCGCGATATCCGCCATGCCGCATCACACCTTCTGGAGGCGATGAACAACCTGGTCGACACCACGCTCGCCGAATACGGGGTCAACATCCCGCTCGGGCCCCTGATGCAGATCGACATCGAGGAAATCGTCGATGCGTCGTGCCGAGCCGCGGCGCCGGCCGCCGACCGGCGGGGCGTCTCGCTCCGGCGCAAGTGGGGCTCCGCGAAAGGCCGCGTCACCGGCGATCAGGAACGGCTTACCCAATGCGTGCGCCGACTCATCGAAGCCGGCGTCGCCACCACCGGGCGCGGCCACACCATCGACGTTGAGACCGCATTCACGCCGGGTTCGGGCGTCACCGTCAGCGTCATTTCGCCGGCCAAGCCGCCGCCGCCGCCATCACAGCCGGCGACCATCGGCACCCCCGACCCGCACGGCGTCATGCAAAGCCTGTCGCTGATCCGCGCCATCGTGCAGGCGCACGGCGGCAAGCTGGAAAGCCTCGAGGACGGCCCCAGGCGCTATGTGACGCGCATCTTCCTTCCCGAAAGCGGACCGGCCAGACCCCGGTAACGAGGTCCGGCCGGCAATCCGTCCAGGCTTGGCGCCGCCGGCGTCAGTCGCGGTCGTGGTGCCGGCCGCCGCGGTCGTCGCGGTCGACCTTGCCGTCGCCGTTACGGTCCATCCACGTCATCATGCGCTTGATACGTTTGTTGAAGTCGTCGACGCTGATCTTGCCATCGCCGTCGTCATCGTGCTTCTGGAAGCGGTCGACCATGCGCTCGCGCATCGCGTCCATCCACAGACCCTGATATTCGTCGAGGGTCAGCATGCCGTCGCCGTCGGCATCGAACTGCTTGAACTTCTTGCCGCGCTCGGCGGTGATCTCGCCCAGCGTCAGCGCGCCGTCGCCGTCGGTGTCGTAGGCCTCCATCATGCGCATGCCGCGCATACCGTGTTTCGACCCGCCTTCATGGTCGCCGCGCGCATGATGCCCACCGAAGCGTTCGTGATAACCTTCATGCATCCCGGACGCCGCCGCGATCCCGGCGGCACCGAGCACCCCGACCACGCCCAGCGTCGCCAGCAATTTGGTTCTGTGTTTCATTTTCAAGTCCCTTTCATTGGAATTCGGATACCCTGAAACTAGGCCCGGTGTGTCGCAGAAGTATGCCGCCCGGCCCCTGAAATTGTCGCAATCGGTTGCGAAAAGACCTGTTGCGACAATTGGTTACAAAATTCCGGTGAAGACGCGCCGGGGCGGCGGGATATAAGATGAAGTTATGGAAACAACGCCGCACATCCTTGTCGTCGACGACCACGAAGAGATCCGCACCCAACTCGCGCGTTACCTGACAAAAAATGGCATGCGCGCGACGACGGCGTCGGGCGGTGCCGAGATGCGCGAAAAACTGAAGGCGGCGGCGCCGGATCTGGTCGTGCTCGACGTCATGATGCCGGGCGAAGACGGCTTGTCGCTGTGCCGCCACCTGCGCGACAACACCGATCTTCCCGTGATCCTTCTGACGGCGATGGCCGAGGACACCGACCGCATCGTCGGCCTCGAGGTCGGCGCCGACGATTACGTCACCAAGCCGTTCAACCCGCGCGAACTTCTGGCGCGGATCAAAGCCGTCCTCAGGCGCGCCAACGCGATGCCGCGGACCGACCCGGCCCCCGCCGGCGACAGGCTCCGCTTCGACAAATGGACGCTCGACGTGAAGCGCCGCGAGTTGACCGGCGAAGACGGCGTATCGGTGGCGCTGTCGACGGCCGAATACAGATTGCTGAACGTGTTCCTGAAACGTCCCGGGATGGTGTTGAGCCGCGATCAATTGCTCGACCTCGCCGCCGGACGCGAGGCGCAACCCTTCGACCGCGCCATCGACAATCAGGTCAGCCGGCTCAGAAAAAAGATCGAGGCCGACCCCAAGAAACCGGTCCTTATCCAGACCGTGTGGGGCGGCGGCTACAAGTTCACGGCCGAGGTCACGCCGGCATGACCGGTCTCAAAAAATTCCTGGCCCGACTCTGGCCGAAGGGGCTGATGGGGCAGACGGTGCTGCTGGTACTGATCGCGCTGTTTTCGGCGCAGATCATCTCGGCGCTGATCCTCCGTTCCGAAGCGCGGGATTTCTATCGCGGCGCCGAGGTCCGCTTCCTCGCCGACCGCGTCGCACCCTTGGCGGCGCTGATGAAGAGCACGCAGCCCGAATTCCGCATGAAACTTGCCGACGCGCTCACCAACCGGCGCTTCAAGGTCTGGCTCAGCGACGATGCCGCAATCAACGACGGCGCCGTGACCGACCGCGACGATGACGACGACCGCGCGCGGATGCGCGACCTTGCAGCGCGCATCGCCGCCGAAATGGGCGAACACCACGACGGCCACGTCCGCGTCTACCGCCACCGCCACGAAGACGATGACGAACACGGCGGCGGTCACCACGGCATGATGCGTCTGGCCCCGGACGCGCTGGAACGCGCCGGCATCCCGGCGCGCGCCCGTGACGATGCGACGGTGATGTCGATCCGGCTCGGCGAGGCGCAGTGGATGAACGCCGCGCTCAGCGCCCGTCCGCCCCGGCAACTGATCCGTCCGGACACCTGGATCACCTTCTTCGTCACCGCAGCCGTCATCAGCATCATCGTGGTGATCGCGCTCAGGCGGATCACCCGGCCGATGGACGCGCTTTCGAAAGCGGCCGGCAAGCTCGGCCGCGGCGAGGAGATCGAACCGCTGAAAGAAGAGGGCCCCGCCGACGTTCGCGAGACCATCCGCGCCTTCAACGAGATGCAGGACCGGCTCAGGACCTTCGTCACGGAGCGCACCAAGATGCTGGCGGCGATCAGTCACGACCTGAGAACCCCGATTACCTCGCTCCGGTTGCGCGCCGAAATGCTCGACGACGCGGAGGCGCGGGAAAAAATGATCCAGACCCTCGCCGACATGCAGGACATGGTCGAGGCGACCCTGGCCTTCGCCCGCGAGGAAGCCGCCGCCGAACCGACGCGGCCGACCGATCTGGCGGCGTTGATCAACGCGGTCGCCGACGATCTGAAGGATCTTGGACACCCGGTGGACACCAACGCCGACGCACCGCTGATCTATCCGTGCCGTCCGCTCGCGATGCGCCGCGCCGTCACCAACCTCGCCCTCAACGCCGCGACCTATGGAAAATCGGCGCGGCTGCGTCTGTCGGAGAAGGACGGCGCCCCGGAGATCGCCATCGAGGACGACGGCCCGGGCATTCCGCCGGACCAGATCGAACGAATCTTCGAGCCGTTCGTCCGGCTCGAGACGTCGCGCAGCCAGGACACCGGCGGCATCGGCCTCGGCATGTCCATCGCCCGCGACATCGTCAAGCGGCACGGCGGCGACATCCGCCTCGAGAACAGGGAGGAAGGTGGCCTCAGAGTGACGGTTACGCTGCCGCCGATAAGCGGTTGAACGCCGATTTTCATTGGGTGAACGGGTATATAGAGGATCAACGCGTGACCTAATTCGGCGCAAAAACCCCAAATCGTTCTTGTCATTTTGGCGACAGCTTTTTCTAATATAAGTTGTCATTGCTTGTTCGCTCACTTGACGCTGCGGGATTTGTGACCATCACTATCCGGTTGGCGTCGAACGATATTGTTAATCCAATCCCCGGTTGCGGACGTATCAGGTCAAGACACCATGAAGTTGCCGCTCAGGATCACCGTCACCACCGCGTTCGCCGTCTTCACTGCGATCACCATTACGCTGGTCGCGACGCTCAACTACATCGGCAGCCGCGACGCCATCATCGACACCGCCAAGGCGGGCATCGTTAAATCCGCCGACGCTGCGGAAAATGGCATCGAACGGCTGCTGGGGCGCGCCTTCCTGGCGGCGGATACGATCTCGATCCTGCCGGCAGATATCTTCAAGCTGAGCGAGCATGAGTCCCTGCTCGGGATCCTGACGGTCAGCCTCAAGAGCAGCCCGGAGATTTACGGCGTATTCGTCGGGCTGCCGGACGGGGCATTCATCCAGGCCCTTAACCTCGTCGGCGCCGACGGCGAGAAACGGCAGGTCGAGGGAATGCCGGAAGATGCCGTCACCGCATGGCGCGTCATCGGTCCCGCCGTCGAGGGACAGGACCGACCCGAAAGCTGGTGGCATTTCGATGCGGCGAACGATCTAATCCAGGACGCCAGTGCGGGACATAGCGGCACGTCGGCATACGATCCCAGAAAACGTCCATGGTTCATCAACGCCCAAAAGGCGAACGACGTCGTCGTGTCCGACGCTTATGTCTTCGCCAGCCTGAAGAAACCCGGCATTACGGTCGCCGAACCCCTGAAAAACGTCCCCGGCGCCACCGTCGGGGTCGACCTGTCGCTGCACGACCTGGCCGGCGTCACCGACCGCCTCAAGCCCGGCAAGAACGGCGTGGTCGCAATCCTCAACGAGCGCGGCAACGTCGTCGCCTATCCTGACCCGGTGAAGATCATGAAAACCACCGGAACCGCGCCCGGGGTCGACCTGATGACCGCCAAGGATATCGACGACAAGCGGATTCAGATCGCGATCTCCGGCGACGATGTGAAGCTGCACGAACACCATGCCTTCAAGGCGAACGGCGAGGAATACATCGGGTTCGTCCGCCGCGCGGCGCATGAGAGTCTCGACAACTGGCGGATCGTCAGCGTCGCCGCCGTCAGTGATTTCACGGACGGACTTAAGGAAGCGCTGCGCCGCTCGCTGATCATCGCCGGCTCGGTGCTCGTCGTCGCCATCGCCGGGGTTGCCGCGATGGCGGGCTGGATCACCGTCCCGGTGCTCCGCATCCGCCGTATGGCGGATCAGGTCACCGATCTCAATTTCGGCAAAATGGAATCGTTCGAGTCGCCGTTTATCGAGATCAAACGCCTGCAGGAATCGATGGAACGGATGCGGACCGCACTCGACACCTTTCTGCGCTTCGTGCCGCGCGACGTCGTCCGGCAGCTGATTCGTGACAACCAGGCGGCCGCCGTCGGCGGTACCCGGCGCGAAGTCACCCTGCTGTTCACGGATATCGAGGGCTTCACGTCGATGTCCGAAAAGATGACCCCGGAGCAGATCATGTCGCAGACGTCCGAGTACTTCGAGCTGATGTCGCTCGGCATCCAGTCCAACCTGGGGACCATCGACAAGTTCATCGGTGACGCCATTATGGCGATGTGGAATGCGCCAACGGAGGACGTGTTCCACGTCGATAACGCGTGCCGCGGCGCGTTGACCGCGTTCCATATCTCCGAAGACCTGAACAAGGAATTCAAGGAACGGGGCGAGCCACCGATGCGGACCCGCTTCGGCCTTCATACCTGCGACATGCTGGTCGGCAACGTCGGCGCGCCCGACCGGATGCAGTACACCTGCCTCGGCTCCGGTGTGAACCTGGCAGCGCGGCTCGAGGGGTTGAACAAGTTTTACGGCACCCAGGTGCTGGCCAGCGACACGGTGCGCCGACGTGCGTCGCCCGAGTTCCTGTTCCGCCGCGTCGACATCGTCGCCGCCAAAGGAACCAGCGTACCGCTCACCATCTACGAACTGATGGGCCAACGCGGCGAGGACGCCGCGTTTTTCGTCGGCGAGGATGCGATCAAACTGGCGTCGAAGTACGAGCAGGCGTTCGATTTCTACCTGCACCGCGACTTCGACGACGCGCTCGCCATTCTGGATGAACTGGCGAAGTCGTCACCGGGCGATGCGGTGGTGGCAACGCTCAGGAACAAGTGTCGCGCTCTTCACGAAAATCCGCCGGGCAACGACTGGAACGGCGTGACCGTGCTGGACGAGAAGTAATCTACGCCGCCGCGCCCCCGCCGGTGGCGTTCTTGTCTTCGTGGCGCAGGCGTTCTTCCCATTCGGTTATGTAATCGCGCGTCAACGGAAGGGTGTCGCGTTTTCGCGTCAACTGCACCTGGAACACCACGTTGTCCATGTGACGGAACGAGACTTCGCTGGCGGCAAGATAGAACTCCCACATGCGGCAAAACCGCTCGTCGTAAATTTCCCCGGCCTTGTCGCGGTTGGCGGCGAAACGCGCGCGCCAGTGCTTGAGGGTCTCGGCGTAATGCAGGCGTAGCACCTCGACATCGGAAGTGACGAGACCGGTGCCCTCGATGTTCGTCATCATCTCCGAAAGTGCCGGAATATAACCGCCCGGGAAGATGTACTTGCGGATCCACCGGTTGGTGGCGCGCGGCACGCCGGTCCGCCCGATGGTATGGATCAACGCGACCCCGTTTTCATTCAACAATCCCTTCACCGCGCCGAAATAGGTGCCGTAATGCGAGACGCCGACGTGCTCGAACATGCCGACCGACACAATCCGGTCGAAGGTGCCGGTCTGTTCCCGGTAGTCGCACAAATGGAAACTGACCCGGTCCTCGAGCCCGCGGCGGCGCGCTCTCTCCCGGGCGACGGCCAACTGCTCCTCCGAAAGTGTCAGGCCCGTCACCTTGACGCCTGCGGCTTCTGCCAGATAGAGCGCAAGCCCGCCCCATCCGCAGCCGATGTCGAGGACCTCCATATCCGGCTTGAGCATCAGCTTGGCGGCGATGTGGCGTTTCTTGTCGAGTTGCGCGGTTTCCAGATCGGCGGCGAGGTCGGTGAAATAGCCGCATGAATACTGCCGGTCGCGGTCGAGGAACAGGTCGTAGAGTTCGCCGGACAGATCGTAGTGGTGCGCGACGTTTCTGCGCGCGCGGGAAATGGGATTGAATTGCTGGAAGCGCCTGAACAGGCTGTCGAGCCGTCCCATCCATTCCATGACCGGATGGGTGGGGACGTTTTCCATATTGGATGCCGCAAACTGAAGGAAGTCGTATATCTCGCCGTCCTCGACCGTCAGCGTGCCGTCCATGTACGCTTCGCCGAGATAAAGCTCGGGATTGAAGAAGAGCTTCCAGTGCAGCGCCTTGTCATGCAGGCGGATCGTTACGGAAGGGCCGGTGGTTCCGGCAAAGGTATGCTCTTTCCCGCCGGCGTCGATCACGGTCAATCGCCCGGTATTCACGATGTGCTTAAGCAAACGTGCGAATAGCATTTCCCCGCAAATGCTGCGGCCTGAGTGTGCGGCGTGGCCGCTGCGCTTTCCTCCTCAAGGCATCCTACAATAGAACCGTTCCAATTTAAGTCGCTTTAACCTGTACAAGTCAATGGGTTGCAATGTGGGCGTTTTACCTTCTTTACGCCTAAATCGCCGACGAATGCCGCCCGTGACCGTTATCCAGATAGGCGTCGAAGACGGCGGCGACGTTTCGGACCAGCGGCCGGCCGGTCTCCGTGACGCGGATTTCCCGGTCGGAAATCGTGATCAACCCGTCATGTTCCAGAGCCCGCAGCCTGCCGAACGCATCGTCCAGATAACTTTCCTCCATGCCGAACGCGGCGCACGCTTCACCGATGTCGACGGCGAGATCGCACATAATCCGTTCGATCACGTGGCGCCGCAGCTTGTCGTCGGCGCTGAGTTCGAATCCGCGCCGCACCGGCAGTTGCCCCTCGTTGACGGATTCGGCATAGGTCGGCAGCGATGCCGCGTTCTGAACGTAGCCCTCCCTCAACGAACTGATGGCGGAGGCCCCGAACCCGATCAGCGTTTCCGCGGTGTCTGCCGTGTAGCCCTGAAAATTGCGCCCGACGCTGCCCGGCTCGACGGCCGCGATCGGGTCGTCCGGAAGCGCGAAATGGTCGAAGCCGACACGCACATATCCGGCGTCGAGCAGTATTGCCGCGGCCCGCTGCGCCTGATGCCAGCGCTCTTCCAGACCGGGCAGGTCGGCGTCCCGGATCAGTTTCTGGTGCGTCTTCATCCATGGCACGTGGGCATAACCGAACAGCGCGATCCGCGACGCCTTGAACGCCAGCGAGCGCGTGGTCATGTCCTCGACGTGACGCAGCGTCTGCTTGGGAAGGCCGTACATCAGGTCGAGGTTGATACTCTCGATCCCGGCGTCCCTCAGCCAGTCGATCACCTGCGCCGTCACTTCATAAGACTGAATGCGGTTGATGCGGCGCTGGATGTCGGGATCGAATTCCTGCACCCCGATGGAGGCGCGGTTGACCCCGGCCTCCGCCAACGCGGCGATATATGGGGGCGTCATGGTGCGCGGATCGATCTCGACCGCGATCTCTGCGTCCGGGGCGACGTCGAAGCGCGCGCGCAACCGGTCCAGCACACGCCGCCAGTCGTCGGGCGACAGGATCGTCGGGCTGCCGCCGCCGAAGTGAATGCAGGTCGCTTCCGGGCGGCCGCCGAGTTTCGACGCCACCATGTCGATCTCCGCCAGAAGCGTTTCCAGGTACGCCGCGACCGGCCTGTAACGGCGCACGATCTTGGTGTAGCAGCCGCAATACCAGCAAAGCTCGTTACAGAACGGGATATGCAGATACAGCGACACCTTGTCGCCGGCGCCGATGCGGCCGAGCCAGTCCGCATAGATCGCGGCATTGACGAGACCTGTGAAATGCGGCGCCGTCGGATAACTGGTGTAGCGCGGCACCGCGCCGCCGTAGCGGACGGCGAGAACCGCTTCATTGTCAGGTTTCGGGAATGCGTGAACCGTCAACGTCTGCTCCTTCGTTACTTGGGAGCAATTCTAACGGGGCTGGTTTCCGCGACATTGATCTGGATCAAAAAAGAAAGGGCGCCCCGGCCGGGACGCCCTCTAAAGCCGATATTTTCAGCTTCGATCAGGAGCCGTACTTCACTGAGCATCCATAAGGCCGGGTCACGGCTTCCTTCACCTCGCCGCCGGCGGCGAGATCGTCGAGCGCGGCGCGAACGTAGTTCTTGGCGCCCTTGACCGTCTCCCAGTTCGAAGACGGCTTGTCGTCGATGCCGCCCATGAAGCGCAGCGTGCCCTGCTCGTCGATAATGTACATGTGCGGCGTCGTGACGGCCCCGTAGGCGCGGCCGATGGTCCCCGACGGGTCGAGGATCACGTGATCCGGTTTGGCCTTGGTTTCGGTGACGTTGGCGAGCGCCTCGTTCGGTTCGAGATAGCCCTGCGTGCCCGGCGCCGACGAGATCACCGAGATCCACACCACGTCGTGGTCGGCTTTGGATTCGCCCTGAAGGGATTGCATGTTGTCGGTGCCGTAGTGCTTACGGACGTAGGGGCAGTCCTTGTTGGTCCATTCAAGCACCACCTTCTTGCCCTTAAGCTGCGACAGATCGACCGTTTCACCGGCGGCGGTCTTGCCGGTGAACGCGGGCGCAGGCGCGCTCACCTTGGGGGACGCGTGGAGGCTCAGCGGCAAAATCGAGACGGCGGCCGCAAGCGCGAGAGTCTTCAATTTCGACGTGTTAAGCATGGTCATGGCCTTTCCTGTTCGTTCGGTTGTATCGGCTTCAGGCACTGCCCGAAGCGGTTATCGTCAGGGCGTCCCGAAGGGCGCCGGGTTTCAGAATTTGCGGCAGCACCTGCGGCTGACCGCCGTCCTTGGGAAAAATCACGTAAAGCGGTACACCGGCCCGGCCGAAGCGCTCCAGAAAGCGCGTGATCTCGGGATCTCGGTTGGTCCAGTCGCCCTGCAGATAGGCGATATCGCGCTCGTCCAGCAGTTTCTCGAATCCAGGACCGGAGAGCGCCACGCGTTCGTTGACCTTGCACGTGATACACCACGCCGCCGTCATGTTGACGAACACCGTCCGTCCGGCGGCCTGAAG
Source organism: Rhodospirillales bacterium (assembly GCA_965228915.1). Lineage (GTDB taxonomy): Bacteria > Pseudomonadota > Alphaproteobacteria > Rhodospirillales > Casp-alpha2 > UBA4479. The sequence continues at coordinate 170,752 of OZ245847.1, forward strand.
CGCGCGCAATCTCGCCTCCGAATACGGTTCGGCCAAATCAGTCGCGGTCTGCCGCTCGGCGGGCATATCCTTTGCGTTGACGCCGACCCAGCCCAACAGCGCGCCGGCACCGATCAGAGGGACGAGCACCAGCGCCATTCGGGCGCCTTGATAAAGCGCGCTCCCGGATACCGGCGTCGACGGCCAGGCCCAGCACGCGAACGCGATCGAGATCAGGCCGAGTGTCGCCAGGAACGCCGCGTCGGGGCCGGCCTGCAAGCTCAGCACCCAGATCAGCCACGCCGCCGTCGCATACATCGGGAACGCCAGGACCTGCTTGAAGCGCATCATCCACGGCCCCGGCTTCGGCAGCAGCCGCGACAGTCCCGGCATCGCCGTTAACAGAAGATAGGGCAGCGCCAGCCCGAAGCCGAGCGCGGCGAACACGCTCAGAGCGCCGGGCCACGCCAACAACAACGCGCCGCCCGTCGCCGTCGCCATGAACGGCGCGGTACATGGTGCTGCCACCACCGCGGCGAGCACCCCGGTCGCGAACGACGCGCCGATCCCGGGGCCGTGCGTCCACGCGCTCCCCGCGCCCGCGAAGCGGCCCGAGATTTCGAACACGCCGGAAAGATTGAGCCCGACCAGTGCCGCAACATAGGCCAGCGCGCCGACCACCAGAGGCTCCTGCAACTGGAATCCCCAACCGATGGCCTCGCCCCCGGCCCTGAGCGCCAAAAGCGCGGCGGCGAGCGCCAAGAAGCTTGCGATCACGCCCGCCGTATAGGCCCCGCCGTGCGCCAGACGCGCCCGGGCGCTGGCATCGGCGTGCTTCGTCAGCGACAACGCCTTCACCGCCAGTACCGGGAACACGCAGGGCATCAGGTTCAACAGAATCCCGCCGGCGAGCGCGAGCACGATCAACAGCCAGACATTCGACGCCCCGCCGCCCTCGGTCATCGCGGGCGGGGCCGTGGTGACGACGGGAACGTTGTCGATCCGGAACGACCGGTCGGGGGCGCCGTCCTGTTTCAAGGTGACGACACCCGAAAAGGTCTCGCCGGCGCTGCCCTCGCCCGGCGGTGCGGTGATCACCAGCCCGTCGGCGCCGAGCCCGAAAGTCTGCTTGGCGGCATGGTTCACCACGCCCCATTTTTCAGGAAAGACATACGCGTCACTGACCGAAGCGAAGTCGGTGGCGGGCCCCGACAATATGACGCCAACGCGCCCGTCGACGGCATAGGCCATGACCGGCCACGGCGCGGGCAAGGGCTGTTCGGCCCGCGCGCCCGCGAACATCGACGCGACGGCGGCATTCCTGACGGTCTCCCCGCCTGTCGGGATATTGAGGGCGAGTGTGCCGGTGACCGGAATGCAGATTTCCTCGCAGACGAGAATTTCGGCGTCGGCGCGGAGCGGCAAAGGCCGGCCGACTTGCCAGGTTTCGGGGACGGTCACGTCATACAGAAGCGAGATTTCGTCTGAGTAGCCGTAATTGACCAGCGGGCCGACCGGCAGCCGGTGCGGTGTGGGCCACGCCGCTTGCTTGACCGAGATGCCGTCGGGCAGTTGCCACTTCAGCATCGGCGACTGACCGGAATCGCCCGGGTTCTGCCAGTACGTGTGCCAGCCCGGCGCCATTTTCTGATGCAGCGCCACGCTCACCGTCTCGCCCGGCGCGACCTGGCTGTTCTCGGAGACGAGGCGCGCTGTCAGTTCCTTCGACGTCACGACGTCCGCGCCCGCGGGGGCGATTCCCGCGAACAGCACGCAAATGAACGTCAAAAGCCGGAGACCGTTCAACATCGGGTCTTTCGCTCCGCTGACACCTTTCCGGAAGATATCGGGACGATATCACACCCAGGCAAGATGCCGCATTTCAAGAAAATGTGACCCGTCCGAACAAATAATGGTGCAGCGGCGAAACGGTCATCGCCGCTGTCTCATTTCCGCAAACACATTCATATTTTATATATTCACTTTTTATAAAGTGTTCGCTAATCTCTCTCCATATTTGACGAAAAAACTGTGTAAATATTCAGGAGGGAAACCCATCCATGCGTACCGTATACCTTGCCGCTGTCTGCTTGTTGCTGGCGGCTCTGCCGGCCTCGGCGGAACAGGAAAAGCTCAAGATCGTCGGCGACGAAACCGAGATCGTCGTGCAGACCGAGGACGGACCCGTCACCATCACCCGTGTCATGACCGGCTGCGCCAAGAACAAGGGCTGGCTGCAACCGCTGGTGCCGGCCGCCGGCATCAACCCGGTGACGGAGATCGAAGTGCTCGACGCGTTGCGCGACCCGTCTTATGTGGTCGTCGACATGCGTACCATCGAATGGCGCGTAAAGGGGACGATCCCGGGGAGCATCCATATCCCCTATACCGAAGTCGCGACGCGGCTCGATGAACTAGGCTGCACCAAGGACGGCAAGAAATTCAAATGCGACAACCCGAAGAAGGTCGTTGGGTTCTGCAACGGTCCGGTCTGCCCGCAAAGCCCGATGGCGATGAAGGCGATGATCCGCGAAGGCTTCCCCGCCAGGAACATCTACTATTACCGGGGCGGGATGCACGACTGGGACTCACTGGGTCTGACGTCGCTCGAAGGGATGATGTGATCCCCTCTTCGCGTCCCACCCGCGCGAACGCCGGCTCCGCCCTACGGCGGGGCCGGTCTCATTCACGCGAGATATAAAGGAACGCCGGATGCGCTCAGGTGTGGAAGTTACGCGCGCCTTTGACGAAGGCCGCCATCCAGTACGCATGCGCGCCGAGCGCCGCCGTCGGCAACAGGATCCATGTGACGTCGAACAGCGCTAGGCCGACAACGATCGCACAGAAATCGGCACGCGACAGCTCCCTCAATATGAAAGCGGCCCATTCAAGCGGCGACTGGGGGAAATGCGGAATATCGTCCTTTTCCCCGGGCGCGCCGGTGGCTTTCTTGGCATCCATATAAACGCCAATGCAATAATTGATGGTGCCGCCGAGCGCGCCGAACAGGCCGAGCCATAGCCATACCTGATCACCCGTCTGCGCCGTCACGCCGTAGCCCAGGCTGGCAAAAAACGCGGAATGCACGATCCAGTCGACGAAGGTGTCGTATTTCTCGCCGAACCGGGAGCACTGGTTCCTGGCCCGCGCAACTTCACCGTCGCAGTTGTCGAGGATGTAGCAGATCACGAACAGTCCGGCGCCGATCAGGCTGTCGACCCAGGTGCCCAGCGTGAAGTACCAGCACGCCGTCAGCCCGGAAAGCAGCGATGCGGTGGTCACCAGATTGGCGCTGACCGGCAGGCGCAGCAGCGCCGGCGTAACCCGCACCGACAAATGGCGGATCAGCGGGAACAGATGCGGTTTTTGAGGCTCATCGGGCGTCATGGCGCTCAGCGTTCCGAATGTTGCGATTTCGTGACGCCATTTATATGCGCTGTTTCTAAACCACAAGTAAATTCGGTAGTTCTACTTATACAAGCGCCGCGCGTATGACATCGATCTGACGCGCCGCCTCCCCGCCAGTTTGAAGTTCGCCATCCGGCAGTATATAGCTGTAGATGAGATCGGGAGACGCCATATCGACCCATCCTACGCCATTCGCGAAGCAACGACCGCCGACATCGAACAGATGGTCGGCTTTCTGGTAAAGCTCGACGCCCACGTCGCGGGTGTTGCACCGGAAGTGCTGAGCCTCAACAAAAAGGGTGAACGGCAGCTGGCCGAGCGGCTCGAAGGCCTCGTCGAAAACGGCTTTACCCGACTGCTCGTCGCCGAAGTTCGCGGCACCGGCGCGCTCGTCGCGATGGGGCACGCGCAGATCTGGCACCACGCGGAAATCTGGGACAATGTCGAACGCAAGGGCATGTCGTACGCCTTGATCGACGACTTATGGGTCGAGCCGGACGCCCGGCAGTCGGGAATCGGACGACTGATCGTCTCGAATCTGGTCGATTTCGCCGCCGATAACGGCGTCGACGATCTGGTCCTGGAATACGCCATCACCAATGCCGAAGCGCAGGCGACGTGGACGCGCCTCGGCTTTCGCACCACGGGTGTTCGCGCCGCGGCGTCGGTCAACGACGTCCGCGCCCGTCTCGCCCGGCGGCGCAGGAAGCAGGATGACAAATGACCAAGAAACGGAACGTCGCGGTTCTCTATGACGAGCGCGTTCAGGCGCACAATCCCGAGGTCGAGGAACCTTTTCTGCCGGGCCGGCTCGAACGGCGCGTTCGCGAAATCCTTCGGGGCCTCGACGTGAAATGGAGCTATCCCGAGCATCCCGGACGGCTGACGGCGATCATGGACCTGCTGGCCGATCAGCCCATCCCCGGCGTCCGGGTCGAAACCGGCCAGGCCGCCACGCACGCGCAGCTTTCGCGCGTTCACACCACGTCTTATCTCGACGACATCTATGCCCTTCGGGGCCAGAACGCCTGGCTCGACACCGACACGACCGCCGTATCGAAGGGCAGCGTGGAAGCGGCCGAAGTCGCCGCCGGCACCGCCGTCAAAGCCGTCGAAATGGTTGTCGCCGGCGAGGCCGACCACACCTTTGCCGTCGTCCGCCCGCCGGGCCACCATGCCGAGCCGGTGCGGGCGCGCGGCTTCTGCCTGTTCAACAACGTCGCCGTCGCCGCCGCGCATGCGCAGTCGGCGCTGGGCATGTCGCGCGTCATGATCCTCGACTGGGACGCGCACCACGGCAACGGCACACAGGACATTTTCTGGGCCGATCCCGATACGCTGTTCATCGACATGCACCGGGCAGCGCCGTTCTATCCCGGCTCAGGCGCACTCGAGGAGATCGGCGCCGGTTTCGGGGAAGGTACGACCATCAACATTCCGCTGGCGCCCGGCACAGGCGATCTGGTGATGATCAAGGCGCTGCGGGAAATCGTGGTGCCGGCCGCCGACTGGTTTCGACCCGACCTGGTGCTGGTCTCGGCCGGGTTCGACGCGCATCGGCTCGACCTCGCCCTGAACGCAAGTTACGACGGCTTTTCCGCGTTCACCGGCATCCTGCAGGGCATCGCAGACAAGCATTGCGACGGCCGCCTGGCGATGGTGCTGGAGGGCGGCTACCACACGGAAAGCCTTTCGAACTCGGTCCACGCGGTGCTCAGGGTGCTGGCAGGGGAACCGCCTGCGGAGCCCGGGGACTGTGGCATCGAGGAAGTCGAAGCGGCGATCGATTACCACCTGCCGGCGTTCACCGAAACCGATTGACGGCCCGCCGTATTAGAGCTGCGCGCGGACAAGGCTTATGCGCCGCGCCGCCTCGTCTTCCGTCATCGGTATCATCGCGCCCGCGCCCCAGACCGGACCGGGCCATGCGTCGTCGCCCACGTACCTGGCGACCAGGTGAATGTGCAGTTGCGGCACCATGTTGCCGATAGCGGCGGTGTTGACCTTGTCGGCTTCGAACGCGGTCTTGAGGATTTGCCCGAGCCGCCGGGCCATCGACATCGCGTCGTCGTATACGTTTTCGGAAAGTTCGTGCAGTTCCGTCACGCCGTCGACCTTGGGCACGATCAACAGCCATGGAAAACGCGCGTCATTGATCAGGCGGATCAGCAGACGTCCCGTATCCGCTATGGGTAGAGAATCTTTTTCAAGGGTCGGATGAAGGCTGAACATGGCCGCAGAATATCCGCCCGGGCCCGGGCCGCGCCATCGCTAATTTTCCCAGCGATTACGTTTCAGCGGAACCGGCGCTCGTTTCGGCGCCTGGTTTCATGCAAATGCTGACGATGCAATTGCGTCGCCTCATCGAAATAGATCAGCACCCGGCGCAGCAGCTTGTCCGAACTGGCGAACCACTCGGCGACCGGCGTCAGGAAGTTCAACGCCGAGCCCGGCGGGATCAGCGGCTTCGAGGGGTCCTCGAGGATGGTCAGGCAGTAATTCACATGCGCGATCAGTTCGAAGATGTGTGGCATGTCCTTGTGCTTGCGGTTGGCGATGCGGTCGAGCAGCGCCACGCGCTCTTCCTGGCTGCATTTCTTGAGCTCCGCCAAGATGTAGTCCCGCGATGCGTCGGCGGCGATCAGGTACGGATTGGCCCCAGCCGTCACCTTCTCCGACAGCGCCGGCAGCTTGCCCTGAACGCTGGCCAGAATTTTTTCGCGATCGTCCTTGCGGCCGATCAAAACCACCTCAAAACCGGCAAGGAGGGGTTTGGCCACTTGCGGCTTTTTCGAAAACCAGATCAATTTTAACTCGCAGATAAAGACTGACGTATTATTAAAAGTGCATAATGGAAACGTGTTGGCCCGAAGATACACGCCACGCTGCGATTGAACAGGGCCAAATTGTGAAGTTTCGTTACACCAGTGATCGGCATGCCTATTTCGTAGGCTCGCTTTTTCTCAGGTTATCGTGTAAACAGATAGCTATGGACGCTTCCGATCTTAAAATGTTCGAGGCTGTGGCCCGGCTGGGCGGCATGAATCGCGCCGCCGAAGAGTTGAATACCGTGCAGTCCAACGTGACGCAGCGGATCAAACGGCTCGAGGACGAACTCGGCGTACCGCTGTTCGACCGTCACAGCCGCGGCGTCAGCCTGACCGCCGCCGGTAAACGGCTGATGCCCTATGCGCGGGATATCCGGAATATTCTCGAGGACGCACGCCGCGCCGTCGCCGACGACGGCACACCGGCGGGTCCGCTGGTGCTGGGTTCGCTGGAAACCACGGCGGCGCTGCGCCTGAACCAGCATTTCACCGCCTTCGTGTCGGCGTGGCCCGACGTCGACTTCACGCTCCGCACCGGCACCACGCAGGAACTGATCGACATGGTCCTGAACCGCGAGGTCGAGGGCGCGTTCGGCTGCGGCCCGATCGACCACCCGGATCTGGTAACCGACCCGGTGTTCAACGAAGAACTGGTGATCCTGTCGGCGCCCGGCTGCAAACACCTGGATGACATCTTCGAGAGGCCGGATGTCCGCATGATCGTGCTCCGCCGCGGCTGTTCCTACCGGCAGCGGATGGAGGAAGTCCTGACCCGCCGCGGTATCGTCACGCCGCGGATTCTCGAGTTCGGGACCCTCGAAGTGATCGTCAGCACCGTCGCCGCCGGACTCGGTATCACCATGCTGCCGAAAACGCTGATCGGTCACACCTGGAGAGCCGAGGCCGTCGCCGTCCACACCCTGCCCCGCGCCGAAGCCGCCGTGGAAACCCTCTATATCCGCCGCCGCGATGCCCGCCAATCCAGCGCCGCCGAGGCGTTTCTGGACATGGTGCGCCGGGACGGCGCCCGGCAAGCAGCGGAATAGTCATCACCTCAACTGATTGCAGCTATTAAAACAAACCATTTCCGGTGAATACCGGAACGCACTAGGGTGCCGCCATGAACGCAGACACGCCCGCCGCCGACCTCCCCCGGAGTTGGCTTCCCTTCGCATTTGCCGGACTTGCCGCGACGCTGGTCGGGATCGGACTGGGCCGATTCGCCTATACACCGCTGTTGCCGGCGCTGATCGAGGCGCACTGGTTCACCGAATCGGATGCCGTCTATCTGGGCGCGGCGAACCTTGCCGGGTATCTCGCGGGTGCGCTCGGCGGCAAGTCGATGGCGGCCCGTATCCCTGCGCATCAGGTGATCCGGGCGATGATGCTGCTGGCGGCGCTGTCGTTCGTCTCCTGCATCTGGCCGCTGTCGTTCCTTTGGTATTTCGTCTGGCGTTTCGCCGCCGGGTACGCGGGCGGCGCGTTGATGGTGCTCGCCGCCTCGGCCGTGCTGCCGAGGGTCCCAAAAGAGAAACGCGGCGTCGCCGCCGGCTTGATCTTCACCGGCGTCGGAATCGGGATCGCCCTCTCGGGCACGATGGTGCCGGCGCTGATCGGCGTCGGCCTAAAGGAAACCTGGTCGGCGCTGGCCGCCCTCTCTTTCATTCTGGCGCTCGCCACTTGGCGCTGGTGGTCCGCCGCGCCGCCGACGGCCCCCGCCGATACGGACAATCCCGCTTCCGCATTCGCCTGGCCGTTCGCAAGCCTGTATGCCGTTTACGCCCTTTTCGCCGCCGGTCTCGTCGCGCATATGGTGTTTCTGGTCGACTATGTGGCCCGTGGCCTCGGCCAGGGCATTGCCGCCGGCGGCTGGTATTGGTTCGTGTTCGGCATCGGCGCGGCCGTCGGGCCGCTTGCCGCCGGACGGCTTGCCGACAGGTTAGGCTTCAGAAACACGCTGCGCCTCGGCCTCGTCTTGCAGACCATCGGCGTCGCATTGGCGTTTCTGTCGACGGGCGTCATTGCACTTGGCGTTTCCAGTTTCCTCGTCGGCGCCACAGTGCCCGGAATCGTGCCGCTGGTGGCCGGGCGCGCCCACGAACTCAGCGGCACGGATTCCGCCCTTCAGCGCACCGCGTGGAGCTACGCCACCGTCGCGTTCTCCGTCGGACAGGCGGCTGCCGCCTATGCCTTTTCCTACGCGTTCGAGCAGACCGGACGCTACGACATCCTGTTTCAGGCGAGCGCGGCGATGGTTGCGCTGGCGCTCGCCATCGAGCTCCTGACACCCGAGAAGAAACCGCAATTGAAGGACATGCCCTCATGAAGATGTACGTCGCCAAACCCTCCCCCTACGTCCGCCGCGCCCTGATTACGGCGCATGAAAAGAACGTTTTCGACCGGCTCGAGTTGATTTCCGTCAATCCCTGGGAAGACCCCGCCGCCCTGCACGCCGAAAACCCGATCGGCCGCCTGCCGACGCTGAGCCTGGACGACGGGGCGCCGATGGCGGAAAGCCTCGTCATCATGCAGTACTTCGACAGCATCGGGGACGGCCCGGCACTCGGAAGTATGGACGCGTTGAGACGCGCCGGCATCCACCAGGGGATCATCGATTCCAGCTACGCCCTGGTGATCGAAGGCCGCCGCCCGGACGAGAAGAAATGGGACGAACTGATCCAGCGCCAAACCCGCGTCATCGAGCGCACAGTCAAGGCGGCTACGCCCTCGGGCGGGTTCGATTTCGGCGATATCACCCTCGTCACCGCGCTCGGTTATCTCAATTTCCGGCTCCCGGACCTGGATTGGCAGTCGATACGCCCCGATCTGGCGGATTGGATGGAGAGCCTCTCTTCCCGCCCGTCGGTCGAGCTGACCCGGCCCGACGCCGCCTGAATATTAACCATCCGGCGTGCGCTGGATCACGGCTCCGCCCGGTTAAACGATGTATGGTTTGCGACGGCGATTCGGAGAAACCGGATCGCCGGCAAACTGGGCGGAAACGGACATGAAGCTTTTTGACCTGTTCGGCAAATCGCCGGACGACAAAACCCCGCGCTCCGGCGACCGGCGCAGGGCCGGCAGCGATGCGCATTACACCGGACCGGAACGGCGTATCGGCGCCGACCGGCGCGGCCTCAGTTACGGGCTGAAATTCAAGACCAAGCGCGCCGTCACACCGATCGAAGAATGGCTCGACCGTTACATGCCGGGGCAGCACCGTCTCACCATCGAGGGGATGTCGGACGACCTCACCACCAAGGACGTTCGGGTCGTCTTCGCGACCGAGGAACAGCGCACCACCTTCAGGGCGGGCCTCAGCCTCTACATCCAGACGGGTGAATTCATCTGAGCTCGGCGCAGGCGCGCTGGATGCGCTCGCAGGCATCACGAAGCTCGTCTTCCGATGCCGCGTACGAGACGCGGAAGAACGGCGACATCCCGTACGCCGCACCCTGCACGCAGGCAACCCCGTGACTTTCGAGGAAATAGAGAACGAGATCGGTGTCGTTCTCGATCACTTTCCCGTCCGGCGTCTTCTTGCCGATCAGTTCCGAGCAATCCGGAAACACGTAGAACGCGCCCTTCGGGACCGGGCATTTGACGCCTTTGGCCTGGTTCAGCATCGACACCACCAGATCGCGGCGATCCTGGAAGCTCTGGCAATTTTTCGGTACGAAATCCTGCGGCCCGGTGAGCGCGGCCAGCGCCGCCGCCTGCGACACCGATGAGTTGGAGCCCGTGATCTGCTGCTGCAGCTTGGTCATTTCCTTGATCAGCGGCGCCGGGCCGCCGCAGTAGCCGATCCGCCAGCCGGTCATCGAGTAGACCTTCGACGCGCCGTTCATGGTGACGGTGCGCTCTTTCAGCGCCGGTTCGACCTGGGCGATGGTCGCGAACTCGAGCCCGTCGAAAATGATGTGCTCATAAATATCGTCGGCGAAGATCGCGACGCCCGGGTGCTTCAACAGCACATCCGCGAGGCCGCGCAGATCCTTCTTGTCGTAAACCGCGCCCGACGGGTTCGACGGCGAATTCAGGATCAGCCAGCGGGTTTTGTCGGTGATTGCCGCGTCCAGCTGTTCCGGCGTCAGCTTGAAGTCGTTTTCGGGCGTCGCCTGCACGATCACCGGCGTGCCGCCCGCGAACTTCACGTGATCGACGTACGACACCCAGTAAGGCGCCGGGATGATGACCTCGTCGCCGGCTTCGACGGTCGAGACCAGCGCATCGAACAGGAGCTGCTTGCCGCCCGAGCCGACCATGACTTCGTCGAGGGTATAGCTCAGCCCGTTCTCGCGTTTGAACTTGTCGACCACGGCCTGCTTGAGGGCCGGCACCCCGGCGGCGTTGGTATAGCGGGTCTCGCCACGCTTTGCGGCCTCATAGGCGGCCTCGACCACGTGGGCCGGGGTCGGGAAATCCGGCTCGCCCGCCGAGAGCGCGATGACGTCCTTGCCGGCCGCTTTCATCTCGCGCGCTTTCTGTGACGCGACGGAGCTGGCGGATTGCTGGAAGCGCGACATGCGCGCGGCGATCTTGATGGTCATTTGAAACGTTCCTCTCCAAGTCCCCGGATGCTTTACGACGGAACCGGGGTTTCTTCAATCTTCATTGCTTGCCCCCTCACCCCCGCCTCCGCGGGGGTGAGGGGGTAATCGTCGCTATATTTATTTCACCTTCGCCCGCCGTTCGATCTCGTCGTGGGTGGCGCGGACGTTTTCCGGCCAGGTGGATTTGATGTAGGAGAGAATCTGCACGATCTCACGGTCGGTCAGCACGCCCTCAAACGCCGGCATGTCGCTTTGATAGTCGGCACCGGCGACATACTGCGGGCCGTGTTTGGTCATGTTGAACAGCGCCCGGCTGTCGTGGTGCCATGTGTGTCCGGTCTCGTCGTGAGGGGGTGCGGGCAGGCGCCCGTTGGCCTTGCGCTCGCGCCAGTTGTTCTCACCCGCCAGATTGGGGCCGTGGCAGCTGGCGCAGTGCTCGGCATAGAGCTTCTTGCCGTCGTCGACCATCTGCAGATCGTCGGGATAGAGCACGATGTCCGTGCGCTCCCCCTTGGGCGCGTAAAGCTCATAGACCAGCAGCGTCCCGAGCAGAAGCGCAGCGGCATAAAGCGGGATCGGCGTGCGGCCAAAAAGCGCCATTGGTGGATGTCCTCAGCGGATGAAATTCTCGACGTAGTCGGCGCCCAGGCCGACCTCAATGAAGTGCTTGCGGCACGCCTCGACCCTGTCGAACACGTCGGTCGAGCCGGTCACCTTGCCGTTTTCGTCGCAATAGATGATCGCGCCGGTGTTATGGAACAGCGTGATCATCTCGTCGGAATTTTCATCCACTACAAGGGTGTGGATTTCGCCCGGCGGCTCGAACAGATACGAGCCCGGCGTCGCCACCCAGTCTTTCTCCAGGTAGCGCCACTGGCCCTTGATCACGAAGCCGTGCACGGGGGCGGGGTGGCGGTGGCGCGACAGGAACCCGCCGCCGACAACTTTCGTCAAATGCACCCAGTAGCCCTGCGACACGTTGAGGCACAGCGGCCGCGACCAGCGGTCTGGCGCCAGCGGCACCCAGAGCCGTTCGTCGTCGTTCGCGAACGCGTCCTGAATAAAAATCTCGTCGATGCCGTCGGTGACGTTGGGCCCGGTATAGGGATCGGGGATTTGCGGTTTGCTCTTAATTTCTCTGGCTTCGTCCATTGTTACTCACCCTTCTTCTTGAACTCTTCGTAGCGCGCCAGGGTCTCGTCGTTCGGCGGATAAAGACCCGGCAGCGGATATCCCGCCTCCACCTGCGTGACGATCCACGCCTCCAGGTGATCCTGCGCCACGGCGGCGTCTGCGACCTCCTCGACCATCGCTCTCGGGATCACCACCGCGCCGTCGTCGTCGGCGACGATGATGTCGTCCGGGAAGATCGTCGTGCCGCCGCAGCCGATGGGTTCCTGCCAGCCGACGAACGCCATCTGGTGGATCGCCGCCGGTGCCGCCGTACCGTTGCACCAGATCGGCAGGCCGACCGCCTTGACGCCCGCCGCGTCGCGCATCTTGCCGTCCGTCACCATTCCGACGACGCCGCGTTTCTTCATCCGCGCGGCCAGGATATCGCCCATCACGCCGGCCGCTTCCTCGCCACGTGAATCGATCACGCAGAAGCAGCCTTCGGGCATGTCCTCGATCGCGGCGCGGGTCGATGTCGGCGATTTCCACGCTTCGGGGGACGCCAGATCCTCGCGCGCCGGCGCGTAGCGCATGGTGAACGCCGGCCCGACGATGCGTTTTTCAGTGTAACAGTAAGGCATCGAGCCCTTGATCCAGGTCGTCGCGATGCCCTTCTTGAACATCACCGTCGTCAGGGTCGCGACGGCGACGCTTTCGAGCTTTTGGCGCAGTTCCGCGTCCATGTTTATGTCTCCCCACGTATATGCCGGGTTGCTTGAGCACCCGTTCATCCCAAGATAAGAAATCTGGGACTGAATTACGACACCGGGAGGGGAAATTGTCCAACACGCAGGTTCTGTTCAAAAGCGCGCCGAAAGAAATGCCGGCGCCCGAGAATTTCGAAGTCGTCTCGGCGCCGATGCCGGTGCCCGGCGACGGCGAGTTTCTGTTAAGTAACCTGTATCTCTCGCTCGATCCCTATCAGCGGATGCTGATGGGGGGCGGGTGGACGTATTCCCCCAATGTCCTCAAGCCCGGCGACCTGATGGTCGGGCGCGTCATCGGCGAAGTGATCGAAACGAATAACCCGGACTACCCCGTCGGTACGCACGTGGTCGGCCGGCTCGGCTGGCAGACGCACGTGGTCTCCGACGGCTCGAACCTGGATTTCGTCGTCGAACCGAAAGAGGGCGTGCCGTTGAGCGCGTATCTGGGGGCCTGCGGCTCGACCGGCACCACTGCATGGGTCGGCCTCAAGATCACCGGCAAGCCGAAACCGGGCGAAACGGTCCTCGTTTCCGCCGCCGCCGGTTCCGTCGGCAGCACCGTCGGGCAGTTGGCCAAGGCCTGGGGCTGCAAGGCGGTGGGCATCGCCGGGGGGCCGGAGAAATGCAAGCTGGTCACCGACCAGTTCGGCTTCGACGCCTGCGTGGATTACAAGGCCCCGGATCTTTCAGGCCAGATAAAAAAAGCCGCACCCGACGGCGTCGACATTTATTTCGACAACGTCGGCGGTGCGGTGCTGGAAGCAGCATTATCGAACATGAACCGGTTCGGACGTATTCCGGTGTGCGGGGTCTTGTCGGCTTATAACGAGGCCGGCGAGCACTACGGGGTCAAAAACCTGCATCTGTTCTTCGATAAATCCCTGACGATGGAAGGCTTCGTATTATCGGCACACAAGGAGGTCTGGCCGGACGCCCGGGCCGAGATCGAGGGTCTGATCGCCAGCGGCAAGCTCGCTTTCAAGGAAACGATCGCGGAAGGGATCGAGAACGCCCCAGAAGCCTTCATCGGCATGCTTGAGGGCAAGAACGTCGGCAAGCAATTGGTCAAGCTGGCCTGATCGCGTGCTGACCTTCATCGCCGCCGTCTTCTTTCTGATCATCACGCCGGGGCCCGGCGTTCTCACCGTCGCCGGCAACGCGGCGGGCTACGGCTTTGCGCGCGGCATCCCCTATGCCCTCGGCGTCGTCAGCGGGTCGTTGGTGGTGATGGGGTTGGTCGCGAGCGGCCTCGCGGCGTTGGTGTTTTCGATCCCCTATGTGCGCGAAGTCCTGCTGGGCGCGTCGCTCTGTTATCTTCTCTATCTGGCGTGGCGGATCGCCTCAAGCGGCAGCGGCATCGCCATCATCGAAACCGACAAGCCGCTCAACTTCTTCAATGGCTTCATGTTGTCGCTGATCAATCCCAAGGGCTATGCGGTGTTCACGACCATCGTCGGCGGCTTCAACTTCTATCCCGATAACGCGCTGATCGAGCTTGGAATGAAATTCGCGATCTTCACGTCGATGTCGGTACCGATCCACATTTTATGGAACGGCATGGGCGCGTCGCTGAAGCACCTGCCGCTCGGGCCCCGGGGCCACCGCATCGTCAACATCGCGATGGCGGTCTCGATGCTGCTGGTCGTCGGATTGGCGGTCTATTACGAGAGCGTGCGCACGGGTTAGCCCCCTCACCTGTCCTCTCCCCCACATGCGTGGTGGAGAGGGACCCTGACGCAAACACCGCCCCGCCAATCCCTCTCTCCCTTATCAAGGGAGAGAGGTTAGGTGAGGGGGTGTTATCACATTAAGTTACGATGTTCCTTGGGGAGCGACACGACAAGACCGTCGAGGTCCTCGCTCATGCGGATCTGGCAGCCGAGGCGCGACGTGCGTTTGAGGCCGAAGGTCAAATCCAGCATGTCTTCCTCTTCCTCGACCGCGGGTTCGAGTTTGTCGAACCATTCGGGGCTGACGATCACGTGGCACGTCGAACACGCCATCGAGCCCTCGCAGGCCCCTTCGAGATCGATCATGTTGCGGTGCGCGACTTCGAGAACCGACAGTCCCTCCGGCGCATCGCAAACCTGTTCGCGTCCGTCCGGATGGACGAAGGTCATCTTGTAGATCGCCACGGGGCTCAGACCGAGAAGCTCTCGCCGCAACCGCAGCGGCTTTTTTCGTTCGGGTTGTTGAAGGTGAAACCAGAGCGCAGCGCGCCCTCTTCGTAATCCATTTCCGCACCGACCAGGAACATGGTCGCCATCGGATCGATGAAGATACGCGCGCCGTCGTGATCGACTTCTTCCTCGAACGGACGCTTTTCGTCGGCGTACTCGAAGACGTAGGACAGACCCGAGCAGCCCTTGGTCGAAACGCTCACCCGGAGCCCGGCGACCGGCTGGTCGCTCTTGCTCATCAGGTCGCGGACGTGCGCCGCGGCGGCGTCGGTCAGCGTGATCAGGGTCGGTTTCGTCTGTTCCGTCATCGAATTACTCCGTCATCTTCCTCATTAGGTAATCCGGTTCGTTTTCCGGATCAACCCGTGCCTGAAATATGCCCCGCCGCCGCGAAGCGTCAGAACCCCAGCGCCAGCTTGGCGTCTTCCGACATCCGTTCCGGCGTCCATTGCGGCTCCCACACCAGCGAGACTTCGATCTCACCCGTGCCCTCGACCGGCTCGACCGCGCGCACCACCATGCCCGGCATTTCGCCGGCCACCGGACAGCCCGGCGCGGTCAGAGTCATGTCGATCTTGATGTTGCCGTTCTCGGCGATCTCGACACCATAGATCAGGCCGAGATCGTAGATATTCACCGGGATTTCCGGATCGTACACCGTCTGTAGTGCGGCGACGATCGCGTCTTCGGTGGCGACCGGGATGCCGGCTTCAAGCGGTTCGCCACCGCTCGCCTTGAAGTCCTCGTTCGGGTCGACGGGCGAATACTCGTAGCCCGGAATCCCGGAGGGCGTGCCGCCCGTCATACCCGGCGGCGGCACGAACTCGTCCATCTCGACGCGCTGGCCGCTGGTATCGGCGGCCGGGCGCGTCTGTTCCTCCTGGACGCGCAGCGTGTCGCGCACCTTGTCTTCGGCAGCCTTCACATTGTCGGCGGTCTGATCGGTTTGGTCAGTCACGTTTTCTTCCTTCGCCGTGTCTTTCTTTTTGAACAGTCCGAACATCAGCTAAACATCTCTTTCACGAGCATCAGTGAGTCATGAAGGGCGTCGATCTCGCCCTTGGTGTTGTAGAGCCCGAACGACGCGCGCGCCGTCCCCGGAATCTTGAAACGGTCCATCAGCGGCTGGGCGCAGTGGTGCCCGACCCTGACTGCGACACCCGCACGATCAATGATGGTCCCGATATCCGAGATATGCGCGTCGTCCATCACGAACGAAACAATGGAGGCTTTTTCGTCGGCGTTGCCGATGATCTTCAGCCCCTCGATCCCGTTCAGGCGTTCCGTGCAATAGTGCAGCAAGCCCATTTCGTGGGCGTGTATGTTGTCGAGGCCGACGTTTTCGACGTAGTCCACGGCGGCGCCGAAGCCGATCACCTCAACGATGGCCGGCGTGCCGGCCTCGAAGCGGTGCGGGGTATCCTGGAACGTGGTTTCCTCGAACGTGACGCGGTCGATCATGTCGCCACCGCCCTGATAGGGGGGCATCGAATTCAGCAGGTCCTTCGGCGCCCACAACACACCCGAACCTGTCGGACCATAGAGCTTGTGGCTCGAGAACACATAGAAATCCGCGCCCAGCGTCTGCACGTCGATTTTCGTATGCGGCACGGCCTGGCAGCCGTCCAGCAACACCTTGGCGCCGACGGCGTGGGCTTTCCGGATGATCTCGTCGACCGGCAGCACGGTACCGAGCACATTCGAAATATGCGGGCAGGCGACGATCTTCGTGTCCGGGGACAGCAGTTCGTCGAACTGCTGCATATTGAAGTTGCCGTCATCGTCGCAGTCGACGACCTTGATGACGATCCCCTTCTCGGCCCTTAAAAGCTGCCACGGCACGATGTTGGCGTGGTGCTCCATCACCGTCAGGATGATCTCGTCACCCTCGTTCAGGTACTTGCGGCCGTAGCTGGCGGCGACCAGGTTGATCGCTTCCGTGCCGCCCTTGGTGAACACGACCTCGTGGTGGTCGGGCGCATTCAGGAAGTTCGCGATCTTGTGACGGGCCTGCTCATAGGCCTCCGTCGACAACTGGCTCATGCGGTGGTTGCCGCGATGCACGTTGGAATAATAACGCTGCATGCAGTCGTCCATCGCCTCGATCACCTGGCGCGGCTTCTGGGCGCTGGCGCCGTTGTCGAGATAGACGAGCGGCTTGTCGTAGACTTTCTCTTTCAGGATCGGAAAGTCTTCGCGGATGCGCTCCACGTCGTAGGCCTGCATCGAGTTGTCACCCGCTTTTGCGGGTGCGGAGTCCGTGCCCGCGCCGGCAGCCTTGGCGGCCAGTTCGTTCATCACGCGCTTTCCTTCCATTCGCCGGCCAGATAGCAATGCGCCGGCAGCCAATGCACGACCCTATCCATAAAGACGTCCCGAACGTGCGCGTCGGTGATTTCGTCGAGCGCATCGCCTAAAAACGACTGCACCAGCATGTTGCGTGCCAGCGCTTCGGGAATCCCGCGGGAGCGGAGATAAAAGAGCGCCGTCTGGTCCAACTGACCGCTCGTCGCGCCGTGCGCGCACTGCACGTCGTCGGCGTAAATCTCGAGCTCCGGCTTGGTGTCGATCTCGGCGTTGTCGGACAACAGGAGCGTCTTGTTGAGCATCCGCCCATCGGCTTTCTGCGCATCGCGGGCGACGTGAATCTTGCCCTGGAACACGGCCCGCGCCGCATCGTCGAGCACACCCTTGTAGACCTGTTTGCAGGTCGTGTTCGGCACCGCCATGTCGATGTAGGACGTGTTGTCGCAGTGCTCGTTGCCGCGCATCATGTAGGCGCCGTTGAAGCCGCAGTGCGCGCCCTCGCCCGCCAGCGTGACCATCGCTTCGGTGCGCGAAAGCAAGCCGCCGATCGACAGGTTGAAGTTCTCGAACGTCGCGTCGCGGCCGACCCGCGCATGCATGGTGGAGACGTGCGTCGCCTGCATGCTTTCGGCCTGCACCTTGTAGTTCTTGAAGATCGCGCCGTTGGCGACGTCGATCTCGGTCGCCGCGTTGGCAAAATAGGCGCCGACGCCGCGGCCGACGTGATGTTTCACCAGCGTCGCCTGGGCGTTCGCCTCGATCACGATCAGGTTGCGCGGGAAATACGCCACAGGCTGATCGGTCATCCCGCCGACCATGACGACCTCGAGCGGCTTAGTGAGGGCGACGCCCTTCTTTACGTGCAGCACGAAACCGGAATCCATCATCGCGTCGTTGAGCGCCAGCATCGCTTGATCGGGATCTCCGGCGACCGTGCCCAGGTGCGCTTCCGCCCACGCCGGATCGTCTTTCAGAATCTCGTCGAGCGGCCCGAAACGCACGCCGTCGGGCAGATCCGAAACGTCGCTCAGATCGTCGCGCAGCCGGCCGTTCACGAACACCAGCCGCCCGGCGACGTCGCCGACGCTCGGCAGGTCCTTGACCACCGTATCGCCCGCGCCATCCTGAACCGGCGTATAGCGGGTGTCGTCGAGGGGGCGCAGACGCGTGTATTTCCAGCTTTCCAGCTTCTGCGTCGGCAGACCGAGCGCGCCGAACTTTTCGGCACCCTTGTCACGCCGTTTTCTCAGCCAGTCGAGGCCGTCGCCGGGCAGCGCCCGTTGCGCGTCCAGACCGCCTTCGAGGCCCCCTTCAAGAAATGAAACAGCCGTCATCAGGCGGCCTCCTCGCCGATAAAGTCGGCGTAGCCGTTCTTTTCGAGTTCAAGCGCCAGTTCCTTGCCGCCGGTCTTTTGAATCCGGCCCTGCGCCAGCACATGCACCTTGTCCGGCACGATATAGTCCAGCAGGCGCTGGTAGTGCGTGATCACCAGCGACGAGCGTTCCGGCGAGCGCATCGCGTTCACCCCGTCGGCGACGATCTTAAGCGCGTCGATGTCCAGGCCACTGTCGGTTTCGTCGAGGATCGAGAGTTTAGGTTCCAGCACCGCCATCTGCAGCACTTCGTTCCGCTTCTTCTCGCCGCCCGAGAAGCCGACGTTGACGGCGCGCTTCAGCATCTCGTCGGACATGTTCAGTTCCTTGGTTTTGGCGCGCAGCATCTTGAC
Organism: Rhodospirillales bacterium; assembly: GCA_965228915.1. GTDB lineage: Bacteria > Pseudomonadota > Alphaproteobacteria > Rhodospirillales > Casp-alpha2 > UBA4479. The sequence continues at coordinate 189,613 of OZ245847.1, forward strand.
GAACTGAATCTTGTCGAGCTCGTCCTCGCCGCGATAGCGGCGGACCGCGTTGACCGCTTCGTTGAGAAACGTCGAGTTCGGCACGCCCGGGATTTCGACCGGATACTGGAACGCCAGGAAGATGCCCTTGGCGGCGCGCTCTTCCGGGTCGAGCTCGGTCAGGTCCTCACCTTCATAGATGATGCGCCCGCCGGTGACCTCGTAGCCGTCACGGCCGGCCAGCACGTAGCTGAGCGTCGACTTGCCCGAGCCGTTCGGCCCCATGATGGCATGCACCTCGCCCGGTTCGACGGTGAGGTTCACACCCTTGAGGATTTCCTTGCCCTGAACGGTGGCGTGCAGGTCCTTGATTTCCAGCATTCTGACTTCTTCCTCTTACGTTCTTTTAATCTCGTCATCCTGAATCAAGCTCAGGATGACGGGTTAATCTAATTCCTCAGCCGACACTGCCCTCGAGCGAGATGCCGACCAGCTTCTGCGCCTCGACGGCGAATTCCATCGGCAGTTGCTGCAACACCTCGCGGCAGAAGCCGTTGACCACCAGCGCCACGGCGGCTTCCTCGGGGATGCCGCGCTGACGCAGATAGAAAAGCTGGTCTTCCGAAATGGTCGACGTGGTCGCCTCGTGCTCGACGATCGCGTTCTTATTCTTGCTCTCGATATACGGCACCGTGTGCGCGCCGCACTTGTCGCCGATCAGAAGCGAGTCGCACTGGGTGTAGTTGCGCGCGCCTTCGGCCTTCGGCGAGATCTTCACGAGCCCGCGATAGGTCTGATCCGACTTACCCGCCGAAATCCCCTTGGAGATGATCCGGGACGTGGTGTTCTTCCCCAGATGGATCATCTTGGTGCCGGTGTCGGCCTGCTGAGCGTTGTTGGTGATGGCGATGGAATAGAATTCGCCCACCGAGTTATCGCCCTGAAGGATGCAACTCGGGTACTTCCACGTGATCGCCGAGCCGGTTTCGACCTGGGTCCAGGAAATCTTCGAGTTCTTGCCCCGGCAGGCGCCACGCTTGGTGACGAAGTTGTAGATGCCGCCCTTCCCGTCTTCGTCGCCCGGATACCAGTTCTGCACCGTCGAGTACTTGATCTCGGCGTCGTCCAGCGCCACCAGTTCGACGACGGCGGCGTGAAGCTGGTTCTCGTCACGCATCGGCGCGGTGCAGCCTTCCAGATAGCTGACGTAAGAGCCCTTGTCGGCGACGATCAGCGTGCGCTCGAACTGGCCGGTGTTCATCTCGTTGATGCGGAAGTACGTCGACAGTTCCATCGGGCATTTGACGCCCGGCGGGATATAGACGAACGAGCCGTCGGTGAAGACCGCCGAGTTGAGGCAGGCGTGCTTGTTATCCGCGACCGGGACGACGGTCCCCAGGTACTTCCTGACAAGGTCGGGGCAGCGTTCGAGGGCTTCGGAGATCGGACAGAAGATGACGCCGACTTCTTCGAGCTTCTTCTTGAACGTGGTCGCGACGGACACGCTGTCGAACACGTAATCGACGGCGACGCCGGCGAGGACTTCCTGCTCTTTAATCGGGATGCCGAGCTTTTCATAGGTCGCCAGCAGTTCTGGGTCGACCTCGTCCAGGCTCTTCGGGCGGTCGTCGTCGCTCTTGGGCGCCGAATAATAGTGATACTGCTGATAGTCGATCGGCGGGAACTGCACCTTCGACCACTTGGGTTCCGGCATTTCCAGCCAGCGGCGGTACGCCTTCAGGCGCCATTCGAGCAGCCACTCAGGCTCGCCCTTTTTCGCCGAGATGAAGCGGACGATATCCTCGCTCAGGCCCTTGGGCGCCTTGTCGGCGGCGATGTCGGTGACGAAGCCGTACTTGTACTTCTCGCCCGATATCGATTTGACCTGTTCGACGGTTTCGGCTGTTGCTGACATTTCTGTTCCTCTAGAGCCTTGTCATTCTCATGCCACCGATGCCCGGGCACCGTTCGCGCGAAGCGTTCTAACGGCCTCCGAGATGGCGTCAATGGCGACTTCGATATCTTCCGGCGCCGTCATGCGGCCGACGCAGAGCCGGACCGATGCGTGGGCGTCCTCGTCCGACAATCCGAGCGCGCGAAGCACGTAGCTCGGCTCGACCGCCGCCGACGTACACGCCGACCCGCTTGAGATCGCGACGCGCTGTTTCATCGAGTCCATCAGCGCCTCGGAATCGATGCCCTTGAAGCCCACGTTGAGGTTGCCGGCAATGCGATGTTCCATGCTCCCGTTCACGTAGAGATCGGGGACGCGCTGTTGCAACCCCTTGAGGAGCCTGTCCCTAAGATCGTGGATACGTGTCGATTCCGTGTCACGTTCGGCGCTCACGATCTCGGCGGCCTTGCCAAACCCGACGACGAGTGGCGCGGGCAGCGTGCCGGAGCGCATGGTGCGCTCCTGACCGCCGCCGTCCATCAGCGGCTCGAGCCGGACGCGCGGCTTTCGTCGCACGTACAAAGCGCCGATCCCCATGGGGCCGTACATTTTATGCGCGCTCAAACTCATCAGATCGACATTCATGTCCTGCACGTCGATGGCCGTCTTGCCGGCGGCCTGCGCCGCGTCGGTGTGGAAATAGACGCCCTTTTCGCGGCAGATCGCGCCGATGTCTTTGACCGGCTGGATGGTGCCGATCTCGTTATTCACGTGCATGACGGAAACCAGCGCCGTGTCGTCGCGGATCGCGTCCTTCACCTGCGCCGGATCGAGCAGGCCGTCTGCGGCGACGGGCAACCACGTGATCTCGTAGCCCAGCTTGGCGGCATACTTCATCGATTCCAGTACACATTTGTGTTCGGTCACCGGTGCGATCATGTGCGCTTTCCGGCCTTCGAAGAACCGCGCCACGCCCTTGATCGCCATGTTGTTCGATTCCGTCGCCCCCGACGTGAAGACCACCTCGCGCGGATCGGCGTTGATCATCTTCGCGATCTGTTGGCGCGCCGCTTCGACCGCGTCGCGGGCTTCCCAACCGTAACTGTGCGATGTCGAATGCGGGTTGCCGAAGGCTTCGGTGAAGAACGGCGTCATTGTATCCATCACACGTTGGTCGACCGGCGTCGTCGCCTGGTAGTCCAGATAGACCGGGCGGGTTTCAGCACTCATGCGGCCGCCTCCGCGTCTTTCCGCGTGCGGGCGCGGAGATCGCGCCACGCCTTGATGAATTTTTCGACCTCGCCGGCGGTCGTCGACATTCCGAGCGAGACGCGGACAGCCTCCGCCGCCTCTTGTTTCGCAATCCCCATCGCGATCAGCACGTGGCTCGGCTCGACCTTGCCCGAAGAGCACGCGGAACCGGCGCTGACGGCGATGCCCGCCAGATCGAACGCCATCACCTGGGTTTCAGCGGACACGCCCGGCATGCCGATACAGGTCGTGTTCGCCAGCCGGTCGGCCTCGGCGCCGTAGAATTTGGCGTCGTCCGCAAGTTCGCTTTCGATGCGGTCGCGCAACTCGGCGATCTCGGCAAAGTCGCGGACCCTGTTGAGCGCTGCTTCGGCCGCCGCACCGAACCCGGCGATGCCAATGACGTTTTCCGTCCCCGCGCGGCGGCGGCGTTCCTGCCCGCCGCCCTTGATCAGGGGTTCGAACGCGACCCCGTCCTTGACGATGATCGCGCCCACGCCCGCGGGACCGTTGAATTTGTGCGCCGACAAAGTGAGCGCATCGGCATAGGCCGCGATCTCGAACAGCGGCCTTTTCCCGGCCCACTGGATGGCGTCGACGTGCAGCAACGCGCCCGCGTCCTTGCAGCGTTTGGAAATCGCTGCGACCGGCTGCACCGTACCGGTTTCGTTGTTCGCCGCCATGACGGACACGAGCGCCCGGTCCCCGGCCTTCGACAGCATCTCTGCAAGCGCGTCCACATCCACGACGCCGACGGCGTCGACGGGGATACGCAAGGCATCAGCACACGCGTCCAGGACGGAGGCATGCTCGATTGAACTGGTGATGACCGTATCGGCGGCGACACCGCGCAGGATGGTGTTATTGGCTTCCGATCCACCGGACGTGAAGATCACATTGGCGGGCGCGACCCCGGCCAGTTCAGCCACTTTCGCGCGGGCATCCTCGACGATCTTCCGCGCATCCCGGCCGAACCCATGCACCGAGGACGCGTTGCCGGTCACCGCCATGGCACGCGCCATCGCTTCGCGGGCGGGCAGGCCCAGCGGCGTCGTCGCGTTATGATCGAGGTAACAAGCCGTCATCGGTGAAGGTCCCTGGCGTCCGGTTATTCGCCGGCGGCCATTTGCTGGTCGCGGGTCTGCGAGTACAGGATGCCGCTGGAACCGAGCACGCGGCGGTCGGCCACGTCGGCCAGCGAGACCGAGCTCAGGAACAGATAAATCTGATTGCCGAGCTCTTCCCACAGGTCGTGCGTCAGGCAGCGCTGCTGGCGGCCCTGGCAGCCGGACGGGCTGCCCGGCGTACAGCGGGTCGCCTTGATCGGCTCGTCGACCGCCATGATGACGTCGGCGACGCGGATTTCCGCGGCGTCGCGCGCCAGCAGGTAACCGCCGCCGGGGCCGCGAACGCTTTTGACCAACTGCCCGCGGCGCAAGCGCCCGAACAACTGCTCCAGATACGAAAGCGAAATTTCCTGACGTTCCGCGACATCGGCGAGTGCAATCGGCTTACCGTCGTTCTGTGTCGCCAGATCGACCATCGCCATCACCGCGTAGCGTCCTTTGGTGCTGAGTTTCACGTTACTTCTCCTTTGGCCTCAGGCCACTGAAGTCTTACGGCTGCTTTTGCCGTCTTCATCATCGTCGTCACGGGCATCGAGCTGTTCGCGAAGTTCGTCGCGCTCCTTCTCAAGCTCGTCGACGCGCCCTTTCAATTCGGAAAGGGACTGGCGCATCTGATCCAGAACCTGCTGCACCGGATCGGGCACGCCTTCCGGCGTCGTCGCGTAGGCGCGGAATTCGCCGGTCTTGGTCTTGTCCTTCGGCATCACGATCTTGGCCGGGATCCCGACCGCCGTGACGCCCGCGGGCACGTCGTTGGTGACCACCGCGTTGGCGCCGACGCGGGCATCGTCGCCGACCGTGATCGGGCCCAAGATCTGCGCCCCGGAACCGACGATCACGCCGTTGCCGAGCGTCGGGTGGCGCTTGACGCCGACCTGCGTGTGGCTGTCGACGCTCGGCGCGACACCGCCCAGCGTGACGTCGTGATAAAGCGTCACGTTATCGCCGATCTCGGCGGTTTCGCCGATAACGACGCCGGAGCCGTGGTCGATCACGAAGCAGCAGCCGATGGTCGCGCCCGGATGAATCTCGATCCCCGTGAACAGGCGCCCCAACTGGGACACGAACCGCCCCAGAAAGCGCAGATTGGCCTGCCACAGCCAGTGCGCGAAACGGTAGAACACGACCGCGTGGAAGCCCTGATACAGAATGACGACTTCCCAACGGGACCGCGCGGCCGGGTCGCGCTCCAGAAAGGCGTCCAAATCGGCCTTTAATCTCTTGAAAACCATGGCATCTTCTTTATGTTCACTGCGCCCCGGGGTTGCGCTAATTCCCGGCTGCGCCCATGTCATCGAATAAAAAGCGCACTTTCTTAAGGGGTATATAGGAAAACCGAGTAAAGTGGTCAAGTTTATCGAGGCAAAAATAAGTTGTGCCCGAGCGGCAAAAGCCAACACCCCGTCGGATTACCCGACAAAGTTACTCGAATTTTTTGACGTCGTTCTAAAGTAGAGGTTCCACCCATGCCCGATGTGATTTTCAACGGACCGGAAGGCCGCCTCGAGGGCCGGTATCAGCACGCCAAGCGCGACGACGCGCCGGTGGCGCTGATCCTGCATCCGCATCCGCAGCACGGCGGCACCATGAACAACAAGGTGGTGTACTCGCTTTATCACGCGTTTTCCAAGCGCGGGTTCTCGACGCTGCGCTTCAATTTCCGGGGCGTCGGCCGCTCACAGGGCGAATTCGACAGCGGTCTCGGCGAGCTTTCCGACGCCGCCGCGGCGCTCGACTGGATGCAGGGTCACAACCCGAACGCCACCGGCTGCTGGATTGCCGGGTTCTCATTTGGTGCCTGGATCGCCATGCAGCTGATGATGCGCCGCCCGGAAATCAACGGCTTCATCGCCATCGCGCCGCCGGCCTCGATCCACGATTTCTCGTTCCTGGCGCCCTGTCCGGCGTCGGGACTGATGGTGCACGGCGACAGCGACGACATTATCCCCGAGGATTCGGTCGCCAAACTCGCCGACAAGCTCGGCAAGCAGAAGAACATCACCATCGACTACAAGGTGGTGAAGGGCTGCGACCATTTCTTCCGCGACCACCTCGACACGATGGAAAAGCACGTCGAGAAGTATCTCGACAGCAATCTCGAAACGGTCGAGTAAGACCGGGAACCCGTCGTCCCGGATCAAGTTCGGGGTAACGGTAGTTGCTTTAAATGCCGTCGTCACCCCGGCGCAGGCCGGGGTCCAGAGAAGACGGCGCAGCTTCTCGTCGCGTGTCCCTATCGAACATTCTGGATTCCGGCCATAGCCTGTCCCGGGCGCAGGCCCGGGGCCGGAATGACGATCATTTCGAGATTCATACTAATGCACGCAATGCGGAATAATACCGGTCAACCCGAAGCATCGCTTTTCGCCTCAGCCTCAGCCGCGCCCTCCGCCTGCTCGGCGGCCCAGGCCCCCGCCGCTTCGACGGCGACGGCAGATGTGGTCGGCAGCACGCTCAAATAGCTCTCGGTCTCTTCGACCGGCGTCGCCTCGCGCTTGGTCATGCGATAGAGCGCATAAAGCGCGATCGCCGCGAAGGTGACGCCGAGAACGATCCAGAACGCGAACGGACCGAGATGCTGCATCGCCCAACCCGAAGCGAGCGGCCCGAGGATCGCCCCCACCCCGAACGTCAGCACGAGCCCGCCGGACGCGGCCGGCATGTCCTCGAGCGACAGAAAATCGTTGGTATAGGCGAGAAACAGGGCGTAGAGCGGCGTCGTCACCCCGCCCGCGAAAAACGCCGCCGCCATCAGCAGCCATAAATTATCTCCTGCCAGCCACCCAAGCCCGCAGGACACCGCCCCCAGCGACGCCGCGCCGAAGATCAGCTTGCGGCGATCGAGACGGTCCGACATCCAGCCGATGGGGTATTGCAGCAGCAGCGCACCGGCGAACAGCATCGCCACAAACATCGCGATCTGCGCCGCGCTCAGGTCGATCTGGGTGCCGAACACCGCACCCATGCCCGACTGGGTGGCATAAACGCTGCCGAGCAGAAAAATCCCGACGGTGCCAAGCGGCGAGCCTTCAAAGAGCTTGCGCAGCGGCATCGGCCGCACCGCCTCGGCCACCGGCACCCGTGTCGCCGACAGCAGGATCGGCGCGAACGAGATCGACACCAGGATCGACGCCCCGATAAACAGCACCGACGTGGCCGCATCGCCCAGCGTCAACAGCCCCTGCGCGCCGATGATCCCGAGCGTCTGCGCGATCATGTAGGCCGACAGCACTTTTCCCCGGGTCTGGTTGGTGGCGGCGTCGTTGAGCCAGCTTTCAGCGGTCACGTATATACCCGACATGCAGAACCCGACGAGCACCCGCAAGAGCGTCCACGCCCACGGCTCCGTCAACAACGGGAAGGAGATCAGGCCCGCCGACATGAAACTGCCGAGTGCCGCGAAAACCCGCACATGCCCGACCCGGCCGATCAGGACAGGGCTCAGGCGGGCGCCGGACAAAAAGCCCACGAAGTAGCCGGACGTCACGATCGCCAGTTCGGCGGATGAGAATCCCTCAATCCCGCCGCGCAACCCGATCAGCGTGAAGTGCATGCCGTTCCCCAGCATGATCAGCACGATGCCGAGAAGAAGCGCCCATACCGACCATAATACCTTGAACATGGAACGCCCCTCTCCGTCGATCTATTACGGCCTCACCTCGCGCCAGGCCCGTCGATACGGTTTTACTCTAATTCTGCATGGGGATGCCGTCATCCCACCTGAAGCCGATGCCGCCGCAATGCCAGACGCCCTGTCCAAGCGGATTGGGCCCGCCGATATTGACGACCGGCGGCAGCCCGAAATCCGGTTTCAGATCCTGAACGCCGCGCACGGTACTCCGGTGCATGATCCGCAATCCTTGCTGATCGGCGGGCAGATGCGCCTCTGGCGCGGCGCGGTGCGCGACCGCCAGGTTGTCGATGAACACGCAATCATTCTGCTGATATTCGAAGTTGATGGCGTATCCGTTCTCCAGGCCGGCGTTGAGGATGTCGTTATACTGATGACAAAGGTCCGTCAGTTCCTGCGCTTCCAGCAGGCGGAAGTCGTCGGTGTCCGGCAGCTTTTCGATCACCGCGCCGGTCATACCCAGGTGCAACCAAATGCACTTGCGCCCGGACAGCGGATGCGTGTGCACCATCGGGTGCACCGCACCCGACGTCGCATTCACGGACGATAACCGCCCCCAGAATTCCTGCCGCGCGGGCGAGAGCGCATCATACGCCGCGCCCTGGTGGGCGAAATACGTGCCGCCGCCTTTTTCGGCGGGCCGGATGATGTGATAGCCGGCGTGGGAGAACGTGTCGGTGTTGAAGCTGCCGTCGTTGTGCCACTGCGGCCCGACGCCCGGGATGCCGTGTTGCCGGTCGTTGGACAGCCGGAAGATATGCCGGTTGGCGTCAGGTGTCGCCGGATGGACGCCGTGCGTGCTGTGCAACTCCTTGCCGCCCCACCAGCAACTGGCGCGAAGGAAGTCGTCCGGCGTCAACTGCGTCTCGCTTTTGAACACAAGAAAGCCGCGCTCGGCCATCTCGCGTTCCAGCGCGGCGACGACGCCGTCGGGGGGTGGGTTTTCGGCGGAGAGGTCGATCCCTTCGACCTGGGCCCCGATGGGATCGAGCGGCGTGATCCTGCCGCCGAATTCTTCGATAACGGCGACGCGCGATGGGTCCAGGGCGGAAAGCTTCGATTGGGGCGTGCTCAAAACCTGCCTCCTTTCTCTTCCCGTCATGTAGGGATTATCGCGCCCCGACGAAAGTGGTTCGCTGATCAGGGCCGGTGCAGCACGTCGCCGCTCCGCGATCGACGCTCAGGCTTCAGGCGACTGCAGCCAGCCGTCGCGAATCCGGACATCCGACAATCCGACCAGCTTGCGTACCCGCTTAAGCGCGCCTTCCAGCCGCGTCATGGGTCCAGTTCTCGAACAGCATCCGGTCCTTTTCTATCAGTCGATGCAGGTCCTTTGGCCGGTAGCCGTCCCAGCGGCTGGCCAGGATCATGTGATGCGCGCGCTCGACCCACTGGATCGAATCAACCTGAACGAATCCGAGCTTGCGGATCAGTTCCAACAGGCCGTGCGGCCCAACCGCCGGCGCGGGCTTTCCGCCAGTCCCTGCAGATCAAGGACCCGTCGGCGTGCCTGAGAAGCGGAGATGTCGAGGGGCGTCGTCATGGGGCGTGATCGAATCAGATGTCTCAGACCGGAAAAAAGCGCCTGGTTCGGTTCGCGACGGCAACGAGCGTCAGCATGACCGGGACTTCCACGAGCACCCCAACGACGGTGGCGAGCGCGGCACCCGAGTGAAGTCCGAAAAGGCTAACCGCTACAGCGACGGCCAACTCGAAGAAGTTCGAGGTGCCGATCAACGCGCACGGCGCCGCGATGTTAAACGGGATGCGCCAGGCGAATGCCGCACCATAGGCGATCGCAAAGATACCATAAGTCTGGACCATCAACGGCACTGCGATCATCGCGATCACGAATGGCCGATCAAGGATGACTTGTCCCTGAAACCCGAACAGCAGAACGACGGTGGCGAGCAGGCCGATGACAGACCAGGGTTTGGATCTCGATATGAATGACTGCACCTTCACCTTGCCGCCGGATGCCATCAGTTGCCGCCGCGTCAGATAACCCGCGACCAGCGGTGTTGCGACATAAAGGATGACGGACAGAAGCAGCGTTTCCCAGGGCACGGATATTTCGGTCACGCCCAGGAGAAACGCGACGATAGGCGCGAAGGCAAAAATCATCACGATGTCATTCACGCTGACCTGCACCAACGTGTATGTCGGATCGCCCTTGGTAAGTTGCGACCAGACGAACACCATAGCCGTGCAAGGCGCCGCACCGAGCAAGATCACGCCGGCCAGGTAAGCCTGAGCGTCGGCTGCGGGAATGTAAGATGAAAATACATGCTCAAAAAAGAAGACGCCGAGCGCAGCCATCGTAAACGGCTTCACCAGCCAGTTGACGACGAGCGTCACGATCAACCCTTTCGGCTTTTCGCCGACCCTCGACAGCGCTGAAAAGTCGACACCGACCATCATCGGATAGATCATGGCCCAGATCAGAACGGCGATAATCAGATTCACGCTTGCGTATTCGAATGCGGCGAGCGAAGCGATTACATCGGGCGCAACGCGCCCCAACCCGACGCCGGTCAACATGGCGGCAGCCACCCAAAGGCTAAGCCAACTTTCGAACACCCCCATCGGTGCGGCTTTTTGATCCGTCACTGTTGTCGTCCCCAAAAGTGCCGAAATCGTCGCTTCGGCATGTATTTATCAATATCGGTCATGCCGCTCGTCCTTCAACCAATGCAGCGGCGGTTCCAGCTTGTTGCAGATTTCCGATCATAAGAAAAAATATCTGAGTCTGTGCACGATTACTCGGGCCTGAACAGCACGCCACCCGGCATCGGTTCGGTGACGCCGGTCGTCGAGGGAAGGCTGAGCGGCAGGCCGTAGAGCGAGCGCACGGCGAGATACGCGAAGGCTTGCGCCTCCATCGCATCACCGGACCAACCCGCGGCTTCGACCGGCTCGACCGGCCGGTCCAACGCCCGTCTGAGCGCCGCCATCATGACCGGATTGTGCCGCCCGCCGCCCGTGACCAGCCAGCGTTCGGGGAGTGCGGGCAGCATGTCCTGTCCGCGCTTCACCGCTTCCGCCGAGAACGCGACCAGCGTTGCCGCGCCGTCCTCGAGCGATAGCCCCATCACCGGCGACGGGTCGAAGTGATCGCGGTCGAGAGATTTCGGGTACGGCTGGTCGAAATAATCGTTCTCCAGCAGTTCCGCGAGCACGTCCTCGTCGACCCGGCCCTTTCTGGCGATGGCGCCGTCAGCATCCATCGACTGGCCGGTCTTTTCCAGAACCCAGTCATCCAGCAACGCGTTCGCCGGCCCGGTGTCGAAGGCGACGATGCCGCCGTCGGGACTGATCCACGTCAGGTTGCCGACGCCGCCCAAATTGAGAACGCACACCGGCGGCTCCAGCGGCTTGGCGAGCGCGGCGTGATACAACGGCGCGAACGGCGCCCCCTCGCCCCCTGCGGCGACGTCTGCTGCGCGGAAATCGTTGACGACCGCGATCCGGAGACGATCGGCCAAACGCGCCCCATCCCCCAACTGGCACGTCACGCCGTTTGCCGGATCGTGAAACACCGTCTGGCCGTGAAAGCCGACGACATCGACGTCGTGCGGGCTGAGCCCGGCGCGGCCCAGGAAATCCTCGACCGCTTCGGCATGCGCGTCGGTGATATCGCGGGCGACAGAGGCCGTCGGCTCGCCCGTTTCCGGTTTGCGGCCTGCAAGCGCCTGGACTTTTTTTCTAAGATCGGGCGCGTAGGGATAGGACGCGAACGCCCCCCGGCGTTTCACCGTCTCGCCGTCGGTGTCGATGACCGCGACGTCGATGCCGTCCATCGAGGTGCCGCTCATCAACCCGACCGCCGTCAGCACCTGGCCTTTCTGTGGCTGTTTCCCGCCCTTTACGTCGTTGTCTCTCAGGGTCTGCATGTGCTAATCATCCGCGCCCTCAACAAAAACAGCAAGACCGTTCATGGCCCAATACAAGTCCGATTTCGTCAACCAACTCATCCAGCGCGGGTTCATGCACCAGTGCACGGATCTGGATGCGCTCGATCAGAAATGCGCCGAGGGACCGGTCACCGCCTATATCGGCTTCGACTGCACCGCGCCCAGCCTGCACGTGGGCTCTTTGGTGTCGATCATGCTTTTGCGGCTGTTCCAACAGACGGGTCACAAGCCGATCGTGCTCATGGGCGGCGGCACGACGCGGATCGGCGATCCGTCGGGCAAGGACGAAAGCCGCAAGTTGCTGACCGACGCCGACATCGCGAACAATATGAACGGCATCAAGCAGGTGTTTCAGAAGTACCTGACCTTCGGCGAGGGTGCGACCGATGCCGTCATGGTCAACAACGCCGACTGGCTGGATAATCTGAAGTACATCGAACTGTTGCGCGACATCGGCCCGCACTTCACGGTCAACCGGATGCTGACGTTCGACAGCGTCAAGCTGCGGCTGGATCGCGAGCAGCCGCTGACGTTCCTCGAATTCAACTACATGATCCTGCAGGCCTACGACTTCGTCGAACTGGCCAAGTCGCGCGGATGCACGCTGCAAATGGGCGGCTCGGATCAGTGGGGCAATATCGTCAACGGTGTCGAACTCGGCCGCCGGGTCGCCGACAAGCAGCTCTGCGGCCTGACGACGCCGCTGTTGACCACCGCGTCGGGCGCCAAGATGGGCAAGACCGCCGACGGTGCGGTGTGGCTCAACGACGATGCGCTCAGCCACTACGATTACTGGCAGTACTGGCGCAACACCGAAGACGCCGACGTGGGCCGCTTCCTGAAGCTGTTCACCGAGCTTCCGCTGGACGAGATCGCCCGGCTTGAAGCGCTCAAAGGGGCCGAGATCAACGACGCCAAGAAGGTGCTCGCCGACGAGGCGACCAAGCTCTGCCGCGGCGCCGATGCGGCGGCGGAAGCCCGCAAGACGGCGGAGACCACGTTCGAACAGGGCGGCATGGGCGAAAGCCTGCCGACGGTCGAGATCGCGCGGGGAGAGATCGAGGCCGGGATCGGCGTGCTCACCCTGTTCACGCAGGCGGGCCTCGCGTCATCGAACGGCGACGCCCGCCGGCTGATCAAGGGCGGCGGCGCCAGGATCAACGACGCCCAGGTCACCGACGAACGGGCGACGGTCGGCCTTGACGCGGTTAACACCGACGGCGTGATCAAGCTGTCGGCGGGCAAGAAGCGCCACGCGCTGATCCGGCCGGTCTGAACATATCTAAAGCCATAAAGCCTGCGCCCGAATAGGCGCGGCAAACGCTTCGCCGCAGCCAGAGTCCGTCATTCCGGCCCCGGGCCTACGCCCCGGACAGGCTATGGCCGAAATCCAGGGTGTCGGGCAGAGTTCCAGCATCAATTAGAGACGGATTATCTCTGGCCCCCGGCCTGCGCCGGGGTGACGCCGGCATGCAGGGGAAGATTTACCGAACCGTCAACGGCGGGTTTTCGGGCGCTAGCAGCGGATGCGGCTGCTGTTCCGGTGCGAACGCGCCGAAAAGATTCCTGAGGATCCCCGGCGTCAATGCCGAGAGCGGATTGACCTTTGTTTCCGGATCTTCAACCGGCCCCGTCACCGAGAAGTTCGCTGCGAACACGCCGCCGCCGTCCTCGGTCCCGGCGAAGATATTGCCTAACAGCGGAATCTTGCCGAGCATCGAATTAATTGCATAAGCTGGCACGACCGTCCCCTGGATGTTGAGCACATCGGCGTGGGTGTAGACGGTGCCGCTCGCGGTGAAGCCGATCGACGTGCCCGTCGCCTTGGCGTCGGCGATCTGAACCTCACCGTCGGTGTAGGTGAACGGCACGTCGAGCTCAGAGAAATTGAGCCCCTCGCCGGTCAGCGCATCGACGATCCCGGTCAGCGCCATGATCGACAAGACCCGCGTCAACAGGGGCGCCTTGCGAACCCGGTAGTTGATGACGCGCAGCTTGCCGCGCAGCGGACGTGCGGCGGCGGCGTCGTCATATCGTCCGCGCAGTTCGAGCTTGCCACCGTGCATGTTGTCGAACAGATCGAAGAAACGGAGCGTTTCGCCGGCATTGTCGGCCTTGACGGTCAGGATGCGGTTGCCCTGCTGGTCCGGTGCCATGTTGACGTTGAACAGCGGACCGCCGTTGAGCTGGCTGTCCAGAAGCGCCGTCCGCCAGATGCCGCGCTTATGCACGAACGTGCCCGAAACGTCGGACAGGAACTTCTGTTTCTCGACCCACATCTTCTTGAGCTCGACAGCGATCGTGAGGTCGGGGATGTCGAATTCGTCCTGCCCCGGACGGTCGCCGATCAGCCGCTCCCACAGCGGCGAGAACTCGAGCTCAGGCCCCTGAAGGCCGATTTCCCAGCCGCCGTCGGGCCTGGAAATGACGGCGCCGGAAACGTCGGTGCGGCCGAACAGGACTTTCTTAAGATTGACCCGTTCGAGCCCCAGCCCGGCCGGCGCATACTTCACGTCGCCCTTCAAGGTCAGATCGCCGGCGACGACATCGAAGCTAGGGACGCTTTTGACGAGACCATTTTCGATCAGAATCGTGACGTCGACCCAGCCCGGGTCACCCGCGGCCTTGCGCCACTCCATCACCGGGACACGCAGTTCCGCGCGCTCGAGGTTGGCGTTCACGTCGACCCGCCCGCTGCGGCCATCGAACACGGTGTAGCGGACGGTCGCATCGACACCGCCGGACACGAAGTCACCCGCCGGTCCCGGATCGACGCCGAGGTCACGCACGTTGGACAGGTCGTCGATCTTGGCCGCCAGCAGGTATTGGGAGCGGAACGGCGCCTTATCCAGGAAGTTCTCGTCCCAGATCAGCGCCACCGGCACCTTGCCCATCAGCACGTTGCCGTCGACCTGCATCTTCTTGTTGTCGACGGTGAGCTTGAGCGTCCCGTCGCGGATATCGCGGCCGAGCACGACGTCGTTCATCGCGACGCCGGTCAGCTCCGCGGTCGCTTTCACCTCGACATCCTCGACCGCGAGATCTTTGGCGAGCATGAAATAGAGATGCAGATCGACCTTGCTGTCGCCGAGGGTGCTTTTCGGATCAATCTTCATGGCGCTCGCAAAGTTGAACGGGTCGCGTTCGATCAGCGCCAGCGCGTTCGGCAGCGGCGCTTCCGCCTGCAGATTGACGTCGATGTATTGATCGACCTTTTGCAGACCGGTGATGCGGATGTCGGCGCCCGCGAGTTCGATCTTGCCGCTCTTGCCCTCCTCGACGACGATATCGAAGGTGTCGGCGTCGAACTGCATGGTCGCGCTGACGCCGGTCACCGGCGGCATGCCCTCCAGATACGTCACGTCGACGGCCTCGGCGCTCATGGTGCCGCCAAGTTCCTCGACCTTGAACGTGCCGTCGCCCCGGATGGCAACCTTGAGCGCGGCGTCTGCCTGCACCATCCGCCCGCCCGCGAGATGCGTCGTGATCCAGTTGTAGGCGTCGCGACCGAGGGTCTTCGGCCAGTAGGTCTTGATGTTGTCGACGGCGACATCGGCGAGCGTGGCTTCCGCCGTCAACCGCATATCGGCGCCGCCGATGTTCTCGGTCTTGCCTTTGAGATCGAACACCGGCCCGCCCAGGTTGAGGCTCAGGCGCTGGATGTCGGCGGCTCCCGTGCCCAGGTCGAACGATCCGGCGCCGGCCATACTGACCAATGGGAACGCATGATCGATGGGTACCGGGATCCGGAGCGACGAGCCCTCTACCAGGGTCGCCTCGCCGCTGTCGATGGTGATCTTGCCCTTGCGGCCGTTGTAGATTCCCTCAAGCGCAAGGGACACCACCTTGACGGTCTGCGCGAAGGGCCCGGGCAAATGCAGCTTACCGTCGGCGCCGGCGACCTGGAACCCGATGGTGTTGATTCCGTCCTCCAGCGACGTGCCGATGATCAGCTTGCCGGATAGCGGCATGTCGGCGACCTGCAGCGCGGTGAACGCCGGGTCCAGCGTCGCGAACGCGGCCGGCGAGATATCGGCGAACGACGCGGTCAGATCGAGCCTGCGCCCCTCGTTGTGGAACGAACCATGCAGCGAGATATCGGCGATGCGGTCGTCGGTCTCGATCTGCACCGAGCCCTCCGCGAGCAGACCGTGCGGCGCGCGCACCAGCTTCAGGTAGCCGACAGGCGCCTGCCAGTTCTTGCCCGTCATACGATCGTCGAAGGACATCGTCGCTCCGCTGATGCGCACCGTCTCGAGATAGCTCATCGGCGAGCCGCGCTCCGGCTTTTTTATCAGCCAGCTCAATAGCCCGGTCGCAAAGCGGTCGCCGTTATTGGCGTCGCCGGCGGCGACGGCGATCCCGAGCCCGCCGTCCGTTTCGCGGCGGACGCGGATTTCGGGGCCCAGCAGTTCGATGAACTTGGGTGCGAGACGCCCCTGCAACAGCGCACGTCCGCTTAGCGACAAGGATAGCTCGGGAATGCGCGCCTGCGCGGCACCGCTGTCGTCGATCGCGCGGACGTTCTTGACGCGGAGTTCGATAGCCCGGTCCCAGCCGGCCCATGTCAGCGTGGTGTCGTCGATCGCGAGGCGGAAACTGCGGTGGCCGTCGTTCAGCGCGCGCTCGACGTAGGGCGTCAGGAACGACAGCGAGACGGGCCCTTTGTGGAGTTGCCACGCGATCAACAGCGTAATGATCGCGAGCCCCGCGCCGAGGCCGCCGATCAACTGAACCAGGCCGATGAATGTCCGCTTGAAAATCACCGTATGCGCATTTCCGTCCGACACGCCAAAACCCCCGGAAAATCCGGGAGAATCCGTATCATAAGTATGCATAAACGGCGCTTAACGCCGAGTAAACCGCGTAATAAGTCCAATGGTGTCCCGGTTTTTAGGGCGCACCGGCTTTGCGTCCGCCGCGCCGATGCCGTATTGCATTCGTTATGGGAGACGCATTCAAGATCGACACCGGCATGCTTGCCGTTCCCGCCGATCAGGCGGCGGCCGAACGGGGCCTCGTGGATTACATCGACGCCTGTGAAAAGGCCCGGGAATCCGTCCCGGATGAGGTTGCCGCCGCGCTCGATTTCGCCGCCGCCGGCGACGGCAAGCGCCTGTTGGAAGGTGTGCTCGGGTGCAGCCCGTTCCTCACCCAGTCGCTGCTGCGTGAACCCGAATGGCTGGGGCGCTTGGTCACCGAAGGCCCGGATGCCCTCGCCCGCGGCATTATTGCGGAGACCCGTGGGCCGACCGCGGAAATCACCGACGAGGCGAATTTGATGAAGGCGCTCCGCGTCGCCAAACGGCGGCTCGCGCTGACCGCGGCGCTGGCCGATATCGCGGGCGCGTGGTCGCTCTACCAGGTGACCGAGACGCTTTCCGCGTTCGCCGACGCCGCCGCCGACGCCGCCGCCGCGTTCGTGATCCGCCGCGCCGCCGGCCGGGGCGCGTTCCGGCTCCAAAACGAGGATACGCCGCAAAAGGGGTCGGGTTTCATCATCATCGGCATGGGCAAATTGGGCGCGCGCGAGCTCAACTATTCCTCCGACATCGACCTGATTTGTCTCTACGACACAGACGTCATCGACACCGATGACGCGGACGGGCTGCAGAAACATATGATCCGGATGACCCGGACGCTCGCCAAGATACTCGATGAACGGACGGCGGACGGCTACGTGTTCCGGGTCGACCTCAGGCTCCGGCCTGATCCCGGCTCGACGCCGCTGGCACTGTCGGTGCTGGCGGCGGAGACCTACTACGAAAGCCTCGGCCAGAACTGGGAACGCGCGGCGATGATCAAGGCGCGACCGATCGCCGGCGACATTGATGCGGGCGCGGCATTCCTGCAGCACCTGCGCCCGTTCGTCTGGCGCAAGAGCCTCGACTTCGCGGCGATCCAGGACATTCATTCGATCAAGCGCCAGATCCACGCCCACAAGGGCGGCGGCGAAGTCGCGATCAACGGCCACGACATCAAAACCGGGCGCGGCGGCATCCGCGAGATCGAGTTCTTCGCGCAGACCCAGCAATTGATCTGGGGCGGGCGCGAGCCGACCGCACGCTCCAGCCGCACCATCGAGGCGATCCGCCACCTGGTCGGCATGGGCCTCGTCGACGAGAGCGCTGCGGACGAACTCGACGCTGCCTATGAATTTCTGCGCCGGGTCGAACACCGGCTGCAGATGCAGCGCGACGAACAGACCCAGGTCCTGCCCGACGACGACGAGGGCATCCGTCAACTGGCGGCGTTCTGCGGATACGAGGCGGCGGATGATTTCCGTAAGGAGCTGCTTCACCACCTCGAAACCGTGCAGGGGCATTACGGTGCGCTGTTCGACGACGCCCCCTCGCTCGCCGCCGAGAACGGCCAGCAGGGGAACCTCGCGTTCACCGGCGCCGAAAGCGATCCGGAAACCCTGAAGACGCTGTCCGGGTTCGGGTTTCAGGACCCGGCGCTGGTCGACAAGTCGATCCGCGCCTGGCATCACGGCCGCGTCCGCGCGACGCGCTCGACCCGGGCGCGCGAGCTGCTGACCGAACTGACCCCGACACTTCTCGGCGCCATCGCCAAACAGCCGGATCCGGACGCCACCTTCATCCGCTTCGATGCATTCGTCTCGGGGCTGCCCGCGGGGGTGCAGCTTTTCACGATGTTCCAGGCCTATCCGGAACTGCTGAACCTGTTGGCCGAGATTATGGGCGAGGCGCCCCGCCTGGCGGCGCACCTGAGCCGCCGCCCGAACCTTCTGGACAGCGTTCTCAGCGCCGATTTCTACGACCCCCTGCCCGACGTCGACGATCTCCGTGCCGATTGCGCCGAGGCGCTGACGGATACGGTGTTCTTCGAGGACGTCCTTGACGCGACACGGCGCTGGAACAACGACCGGCGGTTCCAGATCGGCGTGCAGTTACTGAGGGGCGTGATATCGCCCGGCGCGGCCGCCCGGCACTTCTCGGACGTCGCCGATGCCGTGCTGCAGACCCTGACCCCGGAAGTCATCGCCGAATTCGAACGCGCCCACGGCCGGATCGCGGGCGGTGCGTTCTGCATGCTGGCGCTCGGCAAGCTCGGGTCCCGCGAACTGACGCCGTCGAGCGATCTCGACCTGATCTTCATCTACACCGCCGACGCCGACGATCTGCGCTCCGACGGCGACCGGCCGTTGGCGGTGTCGCAGTATTACGGCCGACTGGGCCAGCGCATCATCAACGCCGTCATGTCTATGACCGCCGAAGGCACGCTTTACGAGGTCGACATGCGGCTCCGGCCCAGCGGCAACAAGGGCCCGGTGGCGACGGCGCTCGACGGGTTCCGCCGCTATTACGAGGAAACCGCGTGGACATGGGAATTCATGGCGCTGGTCCGCGCCCGCGTGATCTTCGACACCGGCATTGGCGATCAAGTGCGAAATGTGATCACCGATGCGCTCGAGCGAAAACGCGACGCCGCGACGACCGCCGCCGAGGTCGCCAACATGCGCGGCCGCATCGAGAAACAGCACGGCACGGATTGCATCTGGGCGATCAAGCAGGTCAAGGGCGGCCAGGTCGACGTCGACTTCATCGCCCAGTATCTGGTGCTGGCGCACGCGGCGGCGACGCCCGAGATCGTCTCCGCCGACGCCGCGGATATCTTCACGACCGCGGGAAAGCTCGGCCGTCTGGACGAGGCCGACGCCAAAAAGCTGGCGGGTGCCAAGCAGCTTTACCGCGACCTGCAGACGTTCCTGGCGCTGACCATCGAGGGCGAGATGACGGACGCCAAGGTCGCCGGATTTTCCGCGCCGCTTCGCGAGGATCTCGTCGAGATCACCGGATGCGCCTCGTTCGACGCACTGGATGAACTGCTTCGCGAAACCGAGGAAAATGTACGTGACATCTTCATTCGGGTGCTCGGCGATCCTAAATCCAGTAAGGACGACACGACTTCCGGCAAATGACCGAACAGGAGAGACACATGCTCGACACCGGCGACAAGGCCCCCGACTTTAATCTGCCCGTCAACGGCGGCGGCAATCTTGCGCTCAAGGACCTCAAGGGCAAGATCGTGGTGATGTATTTCTATCCGAAGGACATGACCCCCGGCTGCACCACCGAAGCGCAGAATTTCCGCGACCGCATCAAGGATTTCGACAAGGCGGGCGCCGTCGTCGTCGGCGTTTCAAAGGACAGCGTCAAGCGCCACGACAACTTCGTCGAGAAACAGAATCTCCCGTTCAAACTGATTTCCGACGAAGACGGGTCGCTGTGCGAGGATTTCGGGGTCTGGGTCGAAAAGAACATGTACGGCCGCAAATACATGGGCATTCAACGCGCCACGTTCGTCATCGACGCCAAGGGCGTGATCCGGCACGTGTGGCCGAAAGTGAAGGTGAAAGGCCACGCCGACGACGTCCTGGAAGTCGTGAAAAGCCTGTAAAACATATTATTTGTAGAGGCTTATCAGTTACTTGCGCGGTCAACGGATGTTTGAAACATCGACAGCACCGGACAATCGTGCTGCACTCACGGTTATGTTCGGTATTGAACCCGTGATTGGCCCTGCATGCGACGGCATGCGATACGATAATTGCGCACGGGACTTCGGAAACCGAGGCCCATGAAGCGAAAGGTAGAAGCCCTATCGACCGACTCGCGGCTGGTGATCGGTGTCGCCCTGATGTTGGCGATCGCGTTCTCGGCGTATATTTACACGGCCTACGACCGCGTCAGCCGCATCAACAGCGCCTGGCAGACGCAACAGGAACAGGAAACGCTCAAATCGACGTCGTTGGCGGAATTGTACCGCCACATGGGCTATGCCGGGCTGATTCACAACTTCAAGAACTACGTACTGCGGCGCAACGATTCCTACCGACAAAAGGCGGAGGTCAACGCGGCGCTGGCGCTGGATGCCGTTCAGCAGCTTCTCGAACTCAACCCGACGCCCGAAGAGACAAAAGCCCTCGCCACCGTTCGCAACGTCGTCATCAACTACCGTGACCGGCTGGGCGATGCCGCGCTGGCATTCGAAAACGGTCTGCCGACCCCGGAAGTCGATCAAATCGTCCGCATCGACGACACGACCGCATCCAAGGCCTTGACGGAGCTGCAGGCGGTTGCCATCCGGCAGAGCGAAGCGGCGTTGGCGGGCACCGATCTGGCTATCGAGAACACGCTGAAATTCCTGTTCGGCGGGCTCGTGGTGTTGCCGATCATCATGATCGGCGCCTTCGTGATCATTCGATACATTTACCGCATCAACGTTCTGCGCACCGAGATGGAAGAGCAGAAAGAGCTGCTGACGGTCACCCTCGAAGCGGTGGACGAAGGCATCACGATGATCGATGAAAATCTCGACATCGTGGTCGCCAATGACCGGTTCTACGAGCTCCTGGATTTCCCGAAGGAGCGCCTGCCGGTGGGCGTGTCGCTCGAAGAGGCGTTTCGCATCAACGCCGAACGGGGTGAATACGGGCCAGGTGATATCGAGGCGCAGATCAAGGAACGGATGGAGCTCGCGCGCGCATTCCAGCCGCATGAGTTCAGCCGCACGCGGCCCGACGGGACCGTGCTCGATATCCGCGGCACGCCGATCCCGGGCGGCGGCTTCGTCACCACCTATCAGGATGTGACACGTCGCGTTTCGGCGGAAAAAGAAGCGCGCGACGCCCGCACGCAGCTGTTGGAGGCGCTGGAGGTGATGGACGAGGCCTTCGTCATCTTCGATGCCGAGGACAAGCTCGTCATCTGCAACGACCGCTACCGGGAATACTACCCGAAGTCCGCCGACCTGTTCGTCCCCGGCAACACATTCGAGCACATCATCCGCGAGGGCGCCAAGCGCGGCGAGTACGAACTCGGTGGCGAGGATATCGAAAGCTGGGTCAAGCGGCGTTCCGGCGAACACCGCATCAACGACCGCTCGTTCGAACGCAAGATGTCGTCGGGCCGGTGGCTCAAGGTCACGGACCGGCGAACCCCGGACGGCGGCTCGATCGGCATCCGCGTCGACATCACGCAACTGAAGGAAGCCCAGGAGGCCGCGGAAGCGGCGAACGTGGCAAAGTCTTCGTTCCTCGCCAACATGAGCCACGAAATCCGCACGCCGATGAACGCGATCATCGGCCTCAGTCGTCTCGCGCTAAAGACCGATCTGCCCCCGCGCGCCGAAGATTACCTACAGAAAATATCGAACGCGTCCCAGGCGCTGCTCGGAATCATCAACGACATTCTGGATTTTTCGAAACTCGAGGCCGGCCGGATCGAGCTTGAATCCGTTCCGTTCCGCCTCGACGACGTGCTGCAGAACCTGGCGACCGTGATCGGTGAAGCGGCCAGCGATAAAAACGTGGAGGTTCTGTTCTGGACCGATCCGGATATCCCTCGCGCCCTCAAGGGCGATCCCCTCCGGCTCGGCCAGATCGTCACCAATCTTGCGAGTAACGCCGTCAAGTTCACCGGTGAAGGCGAAGTCGTGGTCCGCGTCGAAATGGTCGAACGGAATGGCAATGAGGGGCGCTTCCGGTTTGCGGTTTCGGACACCGGCATCGGCATGACGCCCGAGCAGCAGAGCCAGTTGTTCCGTCCGTTCACCCAGGCCGACATTTCGACGACCCGGCAATACGGCGGCACCGGACTGGGGCTCACCATCTCCAAGGAGCTCGCGGAGATGATGGGCGGCTCCATCTCGCTGGACAGCGAACCCGGCAAGGGCAGCACGTTCACCGTCGAACTGCCGTTCGAGTTGCAGGAGGACGGCGAGGCCAAGACCATGCCGCCTGAAATTAAAGCAATCACGTTGCGTGCTCTCGTCGTCGACGATAACGAAACCGCGTTGGAGATTCTCGGCGATACACTGAGCAGCCTCGACTTCGCCGACGTCGAGTGTTGTTCGTCGCCGCTGAAAGCGCTCGAGATATTCAAGAACCGGGCCGGCACGGAACAGGCCTTCAATATCGTCATCACCGACTGGCGCATGCCGGAAATGGATGGCGTCGAGTTTATCAAGCGTCTCTCCGCCGAGGCCGATCCGAGCCCCGCGATCTTCCTGGTGACCGCGCACGGCAGTCCGGAAGCGATACGCCAGTCCGACAATCTCGGGCTCGCCGGCTTCCTGGCGAAACCGATCAATACCTCGCTGCTGATCGACGCCATCGTCGAACACTTCTCCGGCGGCGACACCCAGGCCGGTACCCGGCGGAGCGGCCTGCATGGGGACACGGGCGTGCGCGAGGTCATCAAGGGGTTGAAGGTGCTTCTGGTCGAAGACAACGCGATCAACCAGCAGGTCGCGACGGGCATCCTCGACGAGGCGGGCGTGAACGCCGACATTGCCGACAATGGCCGGATCGCATTCGAGCGCATGCGCGATGCGCCGGCCGGTGTCGACGTCATCCTGATGGACCTGCAGATGCCGGAAATGGACGGCTACGAGGCGACGCGGCAGATCAGGGCGCTGCCCAGCCTGCAAGACATCCCGATCATCGCCATGACGGCGCATGCCATGGCTGAGGAACGAGATGCATGCCTTCAGGTCGGCATGAACGATCATGTATCGAAACCGATCGACGCGGAAAAGCTGTTCGCGACACTTGCCAAGTGGGCCCCGCAGCGCACGTCGGATAGTGGCGCGGAAAGTGCTGCACCCGAGGCCGCGCCCGAAGCGGCACCTCAACCCACCGTCGGACCGGCAACAGCTGCGCCCTCGGAAACTGCGGACAGCGCCTTGGACGGCTTGCTGGCGGAAGTGGAAGGGTTCGACTTTGTCGAAGCGAAGAAGCGCCTCGGACTCGACGACGCCTTCTTCGTCAAACTGCTCGGCGACTTCAACGCAAAGTACGCCAATTTCGAGAACGAAATAACGGCCGCCATCGATGCCGGTGACACCGAATTGGCGTCCCGGCTGGTGCACACCGTCGGCGGACTGGCCGGCACCATCGGTGCCGAAGAGTTGCAGGTCGAATGCCGCGCCCTCGAGAACGCCATGCGTGACGACCCAACCGTCATCCCCGACCCGGCGCCGGTCATTGCCGCGCATCAACGCGTCAGGGATGTGCTCGACCGGATCGCCGACGACCAGAAACAGGCGAGCCCACCCAAGCTGGCCAAACCGTCTGGCACCACGGCCGGCGATCAGGATCTCGGTCGCCTGATCGGCGAGATCGACGCCGCTTTCGCGTCGAAACGGATCTCGGCGCGGCACAGGCTTGATGAACTCGAAGGGAGGCTGAACGGCGCCGCAGACATCACTTTCGGCGAACTCCGCCGCGCCGCCAACAAGCTCGATTTTGATAAAGCGCGCAATATACTTCATAAACTTGCGGCAGAACTGGGCGGAAACGAAGGCGGCACGGCGTGAATATTCCCGAAACGGCATCCAAGATCCTGATCGTCGACGACGAACCGCTGAATATCGAAGTCATGAGCGGTGCACTTGAAGAGCTGGGCGACATCATGTTCGCGACCAACGGCGAGGAAGCCATTCAGCTCGCGCTCAACGAAAAGCCGGACATCATCATCCTCGACATCATGATGCCCGGCATGGACGGCTACGAAACGTGCCAGCGTCTCAAGAACAACCCGGAGACCGAGAACATCCCGGTCATCTTCGCCACCGCGATGACCGATCACGAGGACGAGGCCAAGGGCTTCGAGTTGGGCGCCGTCGATTACGTCAGCAAGCCCATCGTACATCCGATCATCGTTGCCCGGGTCCGCAACCATCTCCAGCTCAAGCAATATCGGGATTATCTCGAAACCATCGCCTTCGTCGACGGCTTGACGGGCATCCCCAACCGCCGCAGCTTCGACCAGCACATCCGCTCTGAATGGCAGCGCGGAACCCGGACCAACGGCGAGCTGTCGCTGCTGCTGATCGATATCGATCATTTCAAACAATACAACGACACCTACGGCCATCAGGCGGGCGATGCGTGCCTGACCCTTGTCGCCAAGGCGCTGTCATCGTCGGTGCACCGGCCGGGCGACCAGGTTGCGCGCTACGGCGGCGAGGAATTCGTCTGCGTCCTGCCGTCGACCAATCTGGAAGGCGCCGAACTGATCGGCAGCACGCTCAGAGAAGCCGTCAACTTTCTGAAGATTCCGCACAAGTCGTCTAGCGTCTGCGATCATGTCACGATCAGCGTCGGCGGCGCCTGGGTGCAACTCGACCAGTCCAAGGAAATCGGCGATCTGATCAGCGCCGCGGACGAAAACCTCTACAAGTCGAAGTCCGAGGGCCGCGACCGCGTCACGGTCGGCTGAGAGCGGGCCGGTTTCGGCGTCCGCCAATCTCTCCCGGCCTTCCCCCGCCGCGCGCGAACGGCTAACCTCTCGCCATCGGGGTACATTTTCCGGCAGAACGGGAGGGCCAGACCATGGCCGAGGAAGACGACGGCAACGGCAAAAAGAAGAAGGGCAAAAGAGGCAAGAAGAAAAGCGGCGCCAAGCTGCTGATCGGCCTGATCCTCGGCATCCTGATCTTCTTCGGCGGCGGCGGCGGGCTGGCCTGGTACATGGGCTGGATTCATGCCGTGATGGGCTGGGAAAAACCGCAGCATCGCGCCGAACTGGAAATCGGCAAACCGGTGTTCCATGCCCTTCCTGAAATCCGCACCGATCTGAAATCCGGCGAATGCCGCGCCCCGTTCATGCGGGCGGTGATCCATGTGCAGTTGATGCCGGATGACGTGCCCCGCCTGCAGGAGACCGAAATGCAGGTGATGGACGCGATCCTGACGCACCTGCGCGGTCAGGAACGCCAGAACCTCGTCGGCAAGGAAGGCTCGGAACGGCTGCGCTTCGAACTGGTGCAGATCATTCAGAACATCATCCGCCCGGCCAAGGTGCACACGGTGCTGTTCAAGGAGTTGGTCGTACAATGACGGGTTTGCTTTCCGGAAAGACGGCGGTGATAACTGGCGCGGGATCGCCGGGCGGCATCGGGCGCGCCACGGCGAAATTGTTCGCAGCCGAAGGCGCGGTCTGCGCGCTCACTGACATCGACGCGGCGGGCCTGAAGGAAGTGGTCGCGGAAATGGGGCCGCCGCATCGCAGCTACGTCTGCGATGTCGCCAGTGCTTCCGCCGTCAGGGACACGATCGGGGCCGTCACCGCCGACCTCGGGCGGATCGACATCCTGGTCAACAACGCCGGCATCGTGATGGGGACACCGTTCGCCGACATCACGGAGGATGAGTTCGACAGCGTGCTCGGCGTCAACCTTAAGGGCAACTTCCTGATGTCCCAGGCCTGCCTGCCGGCGATGCGCGACGGCGGCGGCGCCATCGTCTGCATCGCCTCGATCGCCGGACAGAACGGTGGCGGCGTCTTCGGGCGCTCGCACTACGCCGCCGCGAAAGCCGGCATCATGGGGCTGGCCAAGGCACTCGGCCGCGAGCTGGCGCCGCTCGGCATCCGCGCCAACGCGGTCGCCGCCGGCCCCGTCGACAACAATTTCACCGGCGGCCGCATGACGCCCGAAATCAAGGCCGACCTCGCGACCAAGGTGCCGCTTGGCCGCCTCGGCACGTCGGACGACATCGCCAACGCGTGCCTGTTTCTCGCCAGCGACATGTCATCGTTCATCACCGGCGCCGTGCTCGACGTCAACGGCGGGCTGCATATCCACTGATTGGCGCGGGTGTTAAGCCGCGCTTTCCTCTTCGCCCTTGATCTTGGCTGCGAGCGCTGCTTCCAGGAACATGTCGATGTCGCCGTCGAGCACCGCACCGGTGTTCGACGTCTCGACGTCGGTGCGCAAATCCTTGACCATCTGATAGGGTTGCAGCACGTACGAGCGGATCTGGTGGCCCCAGCCGATATCGGTCTTGCTGTCGGCCTGCGCCTGCGCCGCGTCTTCGCGCTTTTTCAACTCCATCTCGTAGAGCCGGGCGCGCAGCATCGCCATCGCCTGGGCGCGGTTTTTATGCTGCGAGCGGTCGTTCTGACATTGCACGACGATGCCGGACGGCTGGTGCGTGATGCGGATCGCGCTTTCCGTCTTGTTGACGTGCTGACCGCCGGCGCCGGACGCGCGGTAGGTATCGACGCGCAGATCCTTCTCGTCAATCTCAACCTCGATGTTGTCGTCGATGACCGGCGACACCCACGCCGACGAGAAACTGGTGTGTCGGCGCGCCGACGAATCGTAGGGCGAAATCCGCACCAGCCGGTGCACGCCGCTCTCGCTCTTGAGCCAGCCGTAGGCGTTCTCGCCGGAGATTTTCAACGTCGCGGACTTGATGCCTGCTTCTTCTCCCGGGCTCTCTTCGAGCCATTCGACGTTGTAGCCGTGCTGGTCGGCCCAGCGGGTGTACATGCGTAGAAGCATTTCCGCCCAGTCCTGGGCCTCGGTACCGCCGGCGCCGGCCTGCACCTGCAGGAAGCAGTCGTTTTCGTCGGCTTCGCCGGACAGAAGGGTCTTGAGCTGCGCCTTCTCGGCGCGGGCGTGAAGGTCCCTGAGCGCGGCTTCGGCTTCCGAAAGGACGTCGGCATCATCCTCGGCCTCGGCCAGTTCGATCAGATCAAGCGTATCGCGCAGGTCCCCGAACAGGCCGTCGACTTCCTTGATCCCGGCCTCGACCTTGGTGCGCTCGCGCATCAGCGCCTGCGCCTTGTCCGGGTCGTTCCAGAGGTCCGGGCTTTCCGCGAGCGCGTTCAGTTCCTCGAGACGGAGTTTGGCCTGATCGTAGTCAAAGATGCCTCCTCAGCAGTCCTGCGGACTGCTCGATCTCGTCTGCCATCGATTGAAACTCTGCGCGCATGCGAAGGTCTTCCTCTCCTGTGATCTCACCGTCTATTTAGCGGTCATATACGGTCGGCTCAAGCGCGGTCATTCAGCGCCCCCTCACATGTCCTCTCCCCCACCGGCGTGGGGGAGAGGGACCCAGGCCCAATAATCCCGCCAACTCATTCCTCTCCCCTTTCAGGGGGAGAGGTTAGGTGAGGGGGTATCCGGTAAATCAAGAATCGGGTTTTACGGAACCGCACACGGGCATACAGTCCGGCCATGGATATCGATCCCGCCACGCTCGGCGTTTTCATCGCCGCCTCGCTCGCCCTTTATATCTCACCGGGTCCGGACATGATCTACGTCGCGACCCGCGCCATGGGCCAGGGGCGCCGCGCCGGCGCTTTGTCGGCACTCGGGATTTCGACCGGCATTCTGGTGCACATGTTCGCGGCCTCGTTCGGCCTGGCCGCCGTCTTGAAGGTTTTTCCGGCGGCGTTCGCCATCATCAAGTGGGCCGGGATCGTCTATCTCGTCTATCTTGGCATCCGCGCTCTGATCGGCCACGGCGACGATGACACGCTCAAACCCGCAACGACGAAACGCAACAACTGGCGGCTCTACAGACAAGGCTTCGTCTGCAACATCCTTAACCCCAAGATCGCGCTGTTCTTCCTCGCCTTCCTGCCGCAGTTCACCGACGCCGCGCACGGCGACGTGACTTTACAGATGCTGTTCTACGGCGGCGTGTTCGCGTCCGGCGGGCTACTGTGGATTCTCGGCGTCGCTTGGGTATTCGGCTCGGCCGGCAACTGGGTCAAGCGTCACCCCGGCGCGATGCGGGCGCAAAAGTGGATCACCGGGTCGTCTTTATTGGGGCTGGCGGCGTTTCTCGCGCTGGACAAGCGCGGCTAAATCAAGCGCTGGACAAGCGCGGCTAAATCAAGCGCTGGACGGACGCGGCTAAATCAAGCGCTGGATAGACGCGGGTGAGCAGCGCTCAGTAAAGCCCGCCGGTCCCGGACAGCGGCGCGCTCGAGAAGTTTTCCGTCGAACCCGGCTCGCTCCAGCTCTGCCCCTCGATCACGTTGGTCGAACTGTCGGGCACGGTGCCTTCCTTGAACGCTTCCAGGATCACGTTGGTTTCGCCCGGCTGGATCGGCAGGCCGGTGCGCGCGTTGACGCGCACGAGGCGGATGCCGGGCGGGGTCCGGAACGGGATCGCCGGCTGCCCTTCGAGGGCGTCGGCCATGAAGTCGCGGAACACCGGCGCTGAAACCGAGGAGCCGGTCTCGTGGCGGCCCAGCGGCACCGGGTCGTCGTAGCCGACGAACACGCCGACCGCGAGGTCCGGCGAGAAGCCGATGAACCAAGTGTCGCGTTCTTCGTTGGTGGTGCCGGTCTTGCCGGCGAGCGGCTTGTCGATCTCGGAAATGCGCCGGCCGGTGCCGCGCTCGACCACTCCGCGCAGCATACTGACGACCTGATAGGCGCTCGCCGGGTCGGTGATCTGCGGACGGGTGTCGGGAATTTCCGGGACGCGCTGGTCGTGCCAGGCATCGGCCCGGCAGTCGGGGCACTTGCGGTCGTCGTGACGGTACACCGAGCGCCCGAGCCGGTCCTGCACCCGGTCGATCAGCGCCGGGGTGATCTTCTTGCCGCCGTTGACCAGCATCGCGTACGCCGTGGTCAGGCGAAGCAGCGTGGTTTCGCCGGCGCCGAGCGCCATCGCCAGCGTCGGCGGCAGATTGTCGACGATGCCGAAACGCTCGGCGTATTCGGCAACCCGGTCCATGCCGATGGTCTGCGCCAGACGCACGGTCATCAGGTTGCGCGACTTTTCGATGCCGAGGCGCATGGTCGATGCGCCGTAGAATTTCTTACCGTAGTTGGCCGGTCGCCATTTGGGGAGGCCCGGCCCCTGATCGATGACGAACGGCGCATCCAGTATACGGGTCGACGGCGTGAAGCCCATGTCGAGGCCGGCCAGATAGACGAAGGGCTTGAACGCCGAGCCCGGCTGGCGCATCGCCTGGGTCGCGCGGTTGAACTGGCTGCGTTCGAAGGAATAACCGCCGACCATCGCCAGCACGCGGCCGGTGTGCGGATCGATGGCGATGATACCGCCGTTAATTTCCGGAATCTGCTGCAGGCTGTAGGTATTGTCGGCCTTGTCCTCGGCGCCCTTCACCGGCTCGACGATGATCACATCGCCGGCCGTCAGCACGTCGGACGGCTTCTTGACCGGGCCGCCACGTTTGAGATGCTCGATCTCTTCGCGCGCCCACTTCAATTCGTCCAGCGGGATCGTGCCGGCGGTGCCGTCCTCGACGCCGATCTCGGCGTATCCCTTTTGGTCGTCGACGCCGATCACGACCGCGAGTTGTTTGTCGCCCATGCCTTTCGGGTGCGGAACGGAACCGAGATAAACCTTCCAGTCGAGCGGCGTATCGAGGCGCTGGCCGGCCGGCGCCGTGGTCACCGGGCCGCGATAGCCATGACGCCGGTCATAGGCCTCGAGCCCGCGCCGCAGCACGCGGCGCGCGATCTCCTGCAGCTTCGGATCCAGCGTCGTGCGCACCGAGAGCCCGCCCTGATAGAGCTGATCCTCACCAAAGCGTTCGACCAGTTCGCGGCGCACCTCTTCGGTGAAGTAGTCGGCCTGGACGAACTCGGTTTCCTGGCGGCTGGCGACCAGTAACGGCGCGTTGATCGCTTCCTCGGCCTGCTCGGGAGTGATGCGGCCGTCTTCCGCCATCCGGCTGACGACCCAGTTACGCCGCCCCTTCGCGGCGTCCCGCTTGGTGACCGGGTTGTAGTTGTTGGGCGCTTTCGGGAGCGCCGCCAAATACGCCGCTTCGGCGATCGTGAGCTCGTTCAGGGATTTGTTGAAGTAGTTTAGCGCCGCCGCCGCAACCCCGTACGACCCGTACCCCAGATAGATCTCGTTGAGATACAGTTCGAGGATCTTGTTCTTGGTGAAGGCGCGTTCGATCCGGATCGCCAGGATCGCTTCCTTGATCTTGCGGTCGAACGACACCTCGTTGGTGAGCAGGAAGTTCTTGGCGACCTGCTGCGTGATCGTCGACGCGCCGACCAGCCTGCGGCCGGTCGCGATGTTCTGTAGGTTGGTCACCACGGCGCGCGCGACACCGGTGAAATCGATTCCG
Organism: Rhodospirillales bacterium; assembly: GCA_965228915.1. Classification (GTDB taxonomy): domain Bacteria; phylum Pseudomonadota; class Alphaproteobacteria; order Rhodospirillales; family Casp-alpha2; genus UBA4479. The sequence goes on from OZ245847.1 coordinate 220,296, forward strand.
GAATGGCTGTAGAACGATTTGTCCTCGGCGGAGAGAAACGCGTCGATGATTCGTCTCGGCATCGCCTCGATCGGCACGAACGCCCTTTTTTCGATGGCGAACTCGGCCAGCAACCGACCGTCGCCGGCGTGGACGCGGGTCATCACCTGGGGGTCGTAGGTCGCGAGTTGGCGATAATCCGGCAAATCCCGGCCGTAGGTGTGCAGCACGTAAAGCGTGCCGCCACCGACCGCGGCCGCCGCCAGCACCAGAAGCGACAGCGTAATCAGGGTGAAACGGAGGATAAATTTCATACCGGCTGCAAATTCCCGTTAACCGTGCTGCTTGTTACTAACACGCCGGTCCCCGTTCGCGGAGTCCGTAACAGCACGTAGAGCAAGAATGTGTCCGATCCGTGGCAAACAAGATACGACGTCCGTCACACTCCGGAGATTAGGGCCGGCTGGCGCTTTCGACCTTGGCGAAGTACCGGTCGACGGCACCGGCGATGGACTGGGCCAGTTTGCGTCGGTGCGATTTCGAGCGAAGCTGGCGTTCGTCTTCCTTGTTCGAGAGAAAGCCGAGTTCGATCAGCACGGACGGAATGTCCGGCGCTTTCAGGACCGCGAAGCCGGCGAAACGATGCGGGTTCCTGAGGATGTTGACCCGGCCGTCCAGTTCATCGACCAGAAGCGCCGCCAGCTTGGCCGACTGGTTCATGGTTTCGCGCTGCGCCAGATCGATGAGGATGTTGGTCACCTCGGCGCTTTCGTGGGTGAGATCGATGCCCGCGATCAGATCGGCCTTGTTCTCACGTTCGGCCAACTGCGCCGCTTCCTTGTCCGATGCGCGCTCGGAGAGCGTATAGAGCGACAGACCGCGCACGCCCCTGTTCCGGATCGTGTCGGCGTGCAGCGAGATGAACAGGTCCGCCTTCATTTCCCTGGCCCGTTCGATGCGCTCGCGCAACCGGATGAAGATATCGCGGTCGCGAGTAAGCTTGACGTCGAAGCGCCCCGTCGCCTCCAGATGGCGCTTCAGGTCGCGCGCCGCGGCGAGCGTGATGTGTTTCTCGTATATCCCGGAAACGCCGATGGCGCCCGGATCGACACCCCCGTGGCCCGGATCAATGACGATGATGCGTTTCTGTACGTGACCGGGCACCGGCGGCTTCATCGGCACGCGGAGGGACGCGAGGCGCGTTTCCGCGGCGTCGTACTTCACCTTGGCCTGATCGATGGCATTGCTGATCGACGGCGGCAGCGGCTTTTCGGGCACGTCGACCGTTGCGGCGGCTGTTTCCGGTCGGGCCGGCTGCGCAACCGGCGCCGCTTCATGGCGCGGTTCCGGCGTGTTGACGAAGCTCGCGTTGACGATTTGCGATTCCCGGCCCTCGATCCGCATCGGCGGCCTGGCGACGCTCTCCAAGAACGCTTTGCCGGATGCGCGGGCCAGATCGATGACGAGGCGGTCCGGCTGCCCGCCGGCGCCGGGTAGCGACATCGCTTCGTGCACACGCGACGGTTCGTTCAGATCGACGACGATTCGCGAGTTGCCGGGCTGAAACAGGCCATAGCGCAATTTCGACAACAGCCCAATGTCGGACGGCAATGGCCGCTGCGGCAGGCGCCAGCCCACTTCGGGCAGATCGATCACCAGCCGGGCCGGGCCGGCGAGCGTGAACACCTGCGCCGTGACCGGGCGGTCGAGGTCGACGACGATGCGTGTCGAGAGGCCGTGCTTGCCGACGCGGATATCGGTCACTTCGGCGTCCGCAGCCAAAGCGCCCGACGATCCGAAAACCGTCAGAAACACCGCGAAGAGAATCGGGCGAAAGCCGCTACTGCCCATATTTTGCGTCCGCCGGTCCTAAAACTTTACCATATATGGCCGTTATAAACGTCCGATGCGCCCGCTCTCAAGCATTCTCGACGGGCAGCACCTTCGTTATTATGACATTGTGGAATTGAAATCCTACGGTTATGTTAACGTTGATCGCATATGGCGGTCACGTTCCCGGTCCGCAGACGCGGCGCTTACGCCCCGCGCAGCGCACCCGAACGAGTCCGGATTTTTTGTGTGCCGGTAATCCGACCGGCACCCCGTAAAATAAAGGCCTTTTTCACATGCCGGTGCAAGCCGCCCGCAAGAACGACACGAAATTCACCCGGATGCCTTACGGTGCCCGGTGTGCCGTCGCTGTTGTTCCCCGAGGCGCCGCCGGTTTTCACCACACCTATCGGCACGTAACCCCCTTGTCCGTCCAGCGTACACGCGAAACGTCAAGCACATGCGTGCCTCGGAGTTTCTGTTTCAATGGCTACCAAACGCATGCTAATCGACGCCTCCCACCCGGAAGAGACCAGGGTGGTTGTGCTGTCAGGAAACCGGGTCGAAGACTTTGATGTCGAAGTCGAATCCCGCAGACAACTAAAAGGGAATATCTATCTCGCAAAAGTGACCCGTGTTGAGCCGTCCCTACAGGCGGCATTCGTCGAATACGGCGGCAACAGGCACGGTTTTCTCGCTTTCAGCGAAATTCATCCCGACTACTACCAAATTCCGGTCGCCGACCGTGAAGCCCTCATCGCCGAAGAAGAGGACGCCCAGCGCGCCGCGCAGGAAGCCCTCGAAAACGAGGAACCCGACGCCACCGTCGAGGAAGTCGGCGGCGGCGAGGACGAAATCGACGAGGCCGAGAAAATCCGCCGCCCCGTCGTCGACCGGCGCCGTTACAAGATCCAGGAAGTCATCAAGCGCCGCCAAATCCTGTTGATCCAGGTCGTCAAGGAAGAGCGCGGCAACAAGGGCGCGGCGCTGACCACGTACCTGTCGCTCGCCGGGCGCTATTGCGTGCTGATGCCGAACACCGCGCGCGGCGGCGGGATTTCCCGCAAGATCGCGTCCGGCCAGGACCGCAAACGCCTGAAGTCGATCCTGTCCGACCTCGGCATCCCCGACGGGATGGCCGTCATCGTGCGGACCGCGGGCGACAAGCGGACCAAGGCCGAGATCAAACGCGACTACGAATACCTGATCCGGCTCTGGGAACAGATACGCCAGAAGACGCTGGAGAGTATCGCGCCGTGCCTAATCCACGAGGAAGGCAACCTGATCAAACGCTCGATCCGCGATATCTATTCAAAAGATATCGACGAAGTGATCGTCAACGGCGAGGAAGGCTACCGGACGGCCAAGGACTTCATGAAACTCATGATGCCGTCGCACGCCAAGCGCGTGCAGCCGTACAAGGATTCGGCCGTTCCCCTGCTGCAGCGCTTCGGCGTCGAGAGCCAGATCGACAGCATGCACCAGCCGGAAGTGCAACTGAAATCGGGCGGCTACATCGTCATCAACTCGACCGAAGCGCTGGTCGCCATTGACGTCAACTCGGGCCGTTCGACGCGCGAGCGCAACATCGAAGAGACCGCGTTCAAGACCAACATCGAAGCCGCCGAGGAAGTCGCCCGTCAGCTCCGGCTCCGCGACCTCGCGGGCCTGATCGTGATCGACTTCATCGACATGGAGAACCACCGCAATCAGAACAAGGTGGAACGCGCCCTCAAGGACGCGATGCGCTCCGACCGGGCACGCATCCAGATCGGCCGCATCTCGCCGTTCGGGCTTCTGGAAATGTCGCGTCAGCGGTTGCGCCCGAGCCTTCAGGAAATCCAGACCGAGCCGTGCCCGCACTGCGGCGGCACCGGCATCCGGCGATCCACCGACACGACGGCACTGCAGATGCTGCGGATCATCGAGGAAGAGGCGATGCGCAAGCGTTCGACCGAAATCACGGTCTGGATGCCGACCAGCGTCGCGCTCTACATTCTCAATTACAAACGCGACATGCTGGCGAGGATCGAGGAAGACTACGAGATCAAGATCTACCTCGAGAGCGACGACAGCCTGATCCCGCCGGATTACCGCATGGAGCGGGTCCGTTCCGACGGCAAGACGGTCGAGGCCCAGCCGCAGGAACATGCCGGCGACGACGACAGCGACAACGAGGAGGGCGGCCGCAAGCGCCGCCGCCGCCGCCGTGGCCGCCGCGGCCGCAAGGACGAGGACCAGCACGATCAGGCCGCCCAGTCCCACGAAGACAGCGACCATGACGACGACGATGACGAGGACGATGCCGAGGACAACCGCCAGGCATCCGACTCCGAGGGCGACGGCGAGGAACAGCCGAAACGCTCGCGCCGCCGCCGCCGCGGCCGCCGTGCCGGCCGACGCCGCAACCGGGGTCATGACGAAAACGGCAACGAACGCCAGGACGCCGACGCCAAGAGCGACGACGCTCAGGGCCAACCGTCCGCCGATGCCGACAACGCGACCGAGGCCGACGCCAAGGGCGATGACAAGGACGGCGGCACGGACGACGTCCAGGGCGATACCCAGGACGATACCAAGGACGCCGGGAAAGCGGACGATGCGGCTCCGGACGACGCCAAGGCGGACGCCGAGGCCAAGGACGGGAAAGACGAGAAGCCGAAGCGACGCTCGCGGTCGCGCCGGTCCAAGAAGTCTGACGACAAGGCGGATGACACGGCGGACGTCGAAGCCGACGCCAAGCCAAAAGATGCCAAATCTGAAAAGCCCTCCGGTGATCAATCCGACGCGACGCCGGCTGCCGCCGAAGCGGCGCCTGAGAGCAAGCCCGCCAACGGCAACGGCGCCGACGCGGAGGAAAAACCCCATGCAGCCGAGGCGAAGACCACGGCCGTGATCGAAGTCGCCGCCGAGGAAAAGGCCGATCCGACACCGCCGGAAACAGCGAAAACGACGATCATCGACGTCGCGCAGCTTCGCGATGAGGAAAAACCGGCCCGCCGTGGCTGGTGGCGCCGCGACACGTAAGATTTTGATGGATGCGCCGCGGCTCCGGCCGCGGCCATGTCTGGGAGGAAACTTGGGCGGCCCGCGGGCCGCCCTTGTTTTTTCAGGTGCTGCCGTTTCGCCACTTGATCAGGCGCTCGGCCGCTTCCGCCATGTCGGCGGGATCGCGGGCGAACGAGAACCGCACGAACAGGTGGCCGCGCGTCGGGTCGAAATCGGTGCCCGGCGTCGCGGCGACGCCGGCCTCCTTCAGCATCGCTTCGCAGAACGCCGCACTGTCGTTGGTCAGCGCCGAGACATCGGCGTAGATGTAAAACCCGCCGTCCACCGATGCCAGCTTGTCGAACCCGGCTTTCGGCAGTTCGCGCAACAACAGTTCCCGGTTCTCTCTGTACCTTTTCAGGTTTTCCTGCAGTTCGTCCTCGCAGTCGAAAACGGCGACGGCGGCATGTTGCGACACCGCGGGCGCCGAAATGAACAGGTTCGGCGCCAGACGCTCGCAGGCGTCGACCAGATCCGGCGGCAGGACCATCCAGCCGAGCCGCCAGCCGGTCATCGAGAAATACTTCGAAAAACTGTTGATGATCACCGCGTCATCGCCGAACCGCAGCATCGTCTCAGCCGGGTCGACATACGTGATCCCGTGGTAGATCTCGTCCGAAATCAGCCGGATGCCGTGTTCCGCGCAATAGTCGTACAGATCCTTGAGCCCGGCCGGATCGATCATGGTGCCGGCCGGATTGGACGGGCTGGCGACGATCAGGCCGTCGAGCGTTTCGCCGCATTCAGCGAGAAGCGCCGGCGACGGCTGGAAATTCGTGTCCGGTCCGACCGGGATTTCCACGACCTCGATATCGAGCGCCGTCAGAATGTTGCGGTAAGCCGGGTAGCCCGGCGACGCCATCGCCACCTTATCGCCGGCCTCGAATGCGGCGATGAAGCTGAGGATGAACGCGCCGCTCGACCCGGTCGTGACGGCGATGCGCTCCAACGGCACGTAGACGCCGTACGTTCTGATGTAATGATCGCGGATCGCGCTTCTGAGCTCGGGGATGCCGAACGATTCCGTGTAGCCCAGTTGCCGCGTATCCAGCGCCTTCTTGGCGGCTTCAATAACGCCCTTTGGCGCGCCGGTCCCGGGCTGGCCGATCTCCATATGCATGATGCTCGCGCCCTCGGCCTCAAGGTCGTGCGCGGCAAGCAGCACGTCCATAACGATGAACGGCGCGACCTGCCCGCGTTTGGAAACCTTTAATGCCATTCAGTCAGAGACCGCCCAGCGCGATGCCGGAACCCCGCGGGTCAGCGGCGCTGCGGCATTCGATGTCTTTCGGGTTCGGTATGCCGGTTGTACAATAAACCGCGGTCACGCGACCAATCGACTTGGTCAACGCGATGTCGTGACCTCTTTTCTTCATGCCGTCCACCATATCCTGCGGCATGTCGGATTCCAAGAACACCTTGTCCGGCACGCCCTGGTAGTGGGTTCTCGGCGCCCGCATCGCCTCCTGAAGGGACTGCGGTCCGGCCGCTGCACGCGCCAATACGTTGATCAGCGCCGTCGGGGCGGTCACCCCGCCGGATGCGGCCGCGGCCATGTATGCGCGGTTATTGAGCTCGCTGGTCAGAAGCGCGGGCCCGAGCGGCGTAAAGGTCCGCCCTCGAGAATCCGGCGCGGCAGCGAGGACGATCCCATAACCCGGCGCCAGCCGCCCGGTGCCGAACAGATTGTTCATGGTCAGCGTGCACGCGACGGCGCCCCCCTTTGGGTCCATGATCGCGTAGCTCACCGCCGCGGGGGTTTCCGGCCAGTCCGTTGGCGAGTTCACCAGGGACGAGAGCGGCGTCGCTTCATCACCGATCGATCCTTCCAACTCGTTCAGCTTGGCTTCGCTCAGCATCGATTGCGGGTCGTCGCGGTAGGAGCCATCGGCCTGCAGGTTCTGCATGCGCTGGGCGAAAGCCCTTTTGGCTGCTTCCGCAAGCAGATGCTCGCGTTCCGCGCCGACCGCGTCTTCGAAGCGCCCGTCGTGCATCAGAATCCCCATCATCTCGGCGGCGACGGCGCCGCCTGCAGCAGGCGGTCCGGCAAAGAACCAGTCGGTATTGCTTTCCCATGGGAACGTCAGGGGCTGGCGCACGATCGGACGAAAGTCGCGCATGTCTTCGTCGCTCAGCGAACCGCCGGCCTGCTTCACCGCTTCGACGAACTGGTGCGCGTCGTTACCTTGATAAAACTCGCCCACCCCTTTGGCGCGCATACGACCGAGTACCGCCGCGAGGTCGGGTTGGATAAAGAAATCCCCTTCCGACAATACCCTGCCGTCCTTGCGCCGGAATAGCCGCGCCATATCGGGATCGCGCACCAGAATATCGGATACTTTGGAAAGTTCGCTCGCGAAGGCGCGCGGGACGTTATAGCCGAACCGTGCCAGGTTCTCCGCCGGCGACAACACCTGTTCCCATTTCAATTCGCCGAACCTGGAATGCAGGACGAACAGACCGCGCGGCAAACCCGGCACGGCGCTCGGCCGCTCGACATTCATGGAGGCCATCTTAGGGGCGCGCGGCAGAAAGTCGATCACGACCGGCTTTTCGCCGCGCGCGTCGCGGGCGATGCAGACCCCGCCACCGCCCAGCGACGCCGCGGACGGCATCGTAACCGTGAGCGTGAATCCGACCGCGGTCGCCGCATCCATCGCGGTGCCGCCGGCGGAGAGAACATCGCGTGCGACCAGCGCGGCCTGAGGCTCCTCCACCGAAATCACGCCGAGCGCGCCGACCACATAACCGATTGTGCCTTTTCTGGTCTTGGTGAGATCCTCTTCCAGCATACTGCAGGACGCCAGCAACAGCACCGCGCATAAAAGCGGCAATGACAGAACCGTCATTTGACGCTGCGCCACCGCCTGACTACGTTCAATGATGTTCCTGAAGGTGAAGCGCGTGCGGAATACAGGCTTCTTAATTCGAATTTTCATTGTCGTCTTACTTTCTGCGTCGGTTGTCATGCCAGCGCGGGCCCAGGGTCTGTCGCTCATCAGGGATGCGGAAATCGAAGATACCATCCGCAGGATGGCAACGCCACTTTTCCAGGCTGCGGGACTGACACCCTCGTCGGTCAGTATCCATCTGGTCAACGACAAAACCCTGAACGCCTTCGTCGCCGACGGCCAGCGGCTGTTCATGAACACCGGCCTTCTGATGACGGCGGACAACGCGTCGCAGGTGATCGGCGTGATCGCGCACGAAACCGGCCACATCGCGGGCGGCCACCTGAGCCGCCTCGGCAAGGCGCAGCAGGCGACCACGGCGACGGCATTGATCGCGACCGTGCTCGGCGCAGCGGCAGGGCTCGCTTCCGGGCGCGGCGACGTCGCCGGGGCACTGATCGCCGGCGGGCAGACGAGCGCCGTCAGAAGCTTTTTATCATTTTCCCGCACCCAGGAGAACTCGGCCGACCAGGCAGCCCTCACGTTCCTCGACGAAACCAAGCAATCGGCAAGCGGTCTGCTGCAATTCATGGAAGTGCTCGAAGGCCAGGAGCTGCTGACCGGCGCCAGCCAGGACCCATATGTGCGGACCCACCCGCTCTCCCAGGACCGGATCGAGGCGATCCGCGCGCACAACAAGCGCTCGCCGTATACAGGCAACGACCCCGACCCGGAACTGGAGCGCGCCTTCCAGCGCGCCCGCGCAAAACTGGTCGGCTACTTCGAGCAGCCCTCGGTCACGCTCCGCAAATACCCGCCCGAAGACACCTCCGTCCCGGCGCGTTACGCACGCGCCTTCGCCTATTCGCAGGTGCCGGAGCCGAAAAAGGCTTTGATGGAACTGGACGCGCTGTTGCAGGACCAGCCGGACGATCCTTATTTTCTCGAGCTCAAGGCGCAGGTGCTGTTCGAAAGCGGCAACGTCCAGGAAGCCATCCCGCCGTTCCGGCGCGCCGTCGAGAAATTGCCCGAGGAACCATTACTCAGGACCGAACTTGCGCGCATCCTGATCGAGACGCAGAACAAAGAAAACCTCGAGGAGGCCGTCGAGCATCTTAAGTTCGGGCTTTCCCGGGACAATTCATCGGCGATGGCATGGCGCCAGCTCGGCATCGCCTACGGCAAGCTCGGCGAGGTCGGGCGCAGTTCCTTGGCGCTGGCCGAAGAAGCCCTGCTCCGCGGCAACGAGAAGGAGGTCCGCTTCCATGCCGGCCGGGCCGCGGAAATGTTCCCGCGCGGTTCACCCGAGTGGTTGCAGGCGGAAGACATGCTGCTGGCCCTCAAGAACCGGAAGGAATAATGGGCCGCCGCGGCTCGGTCATGCCGGCCAGTGGACCGGCTGCCGCCTGGCTTTTCGTCATCGCGGCGCTCGCACTTTCAGGCTGCGCGCAGGTTCGCGACGCCCAACCGCTCGGCGGCTCGCTCAGCGTCCTCGGCCCCGATCAGGAGTTCATCGAAGCCGTTAGCCAGGGCGCTTTGCCGCCGGGATGGGAAGTGTCCGGCGATATGCCGGCGGACGCGCTATCCATTCATCAGGTCGAGAAGTTCCGCGCCCTCAGCGTTCGCGCCGACGGTCGGCCGTTCGCGCTGATCCGCCGCACCCAGGCGTCGCTGCTGGCGACACCGTTTCTCAGCTGGGCGTGGCACACCCAACCGCCCAACAGCGGCGCACATCCGGTCCGCATCATCGTCGGCCTGGCCGACCGGGTGGGCAAGCCGTCCCGCCATTGGTGGCGGGTCGGCAACAGCGATGCCGGCAAGGTGACCCGAGTGATCGAAATGGCATGGAACGAAACCGCGCTCGGCCGCGGCAGCGTGATCGGCCCAAGAGCGGACGGTAACCATCCGGAAAGCGCCAGGTACGTGGCGCGCGGCGGCGGCGAACAGGCCAACCGCTGGTGGGTCGATGCCGTCGATCTGTCTCTGATCCATCGCCAGGTGTGGCCGAAGGACAATCCCGCGAACATGGACATCCGCTTCATCGGCATCGCCGTGCATGCGGCGAAAAAGCCCGCGACCATGAACGTGGCGGCGATCCGGCTGATGCGTTAAAACGTCACAACCGCGTGAGCCGCCTCGCGTGGCGACGCATTCCCTTGCCCTGCCGCCGCCGCTCGCCCATCATCTGCGGCGAATTGCCCGTCTAAACCGTGAATGGATGACATTATGTTCCGACGCCTTGTTCTTGCCCTTTCGTGCACAGCGCTCATGCTCGCGCTGACGGCCGCCGCACCCCAGGCCCGCGCCGCGGACGGCAAGCTTTCCGACGCCGAGAAGTCAGAGATCAACAGGATGATCCATGACTACATCATGGACAACCCGCAGGTGATCCTCGATGCGGTCCGCAAACACCAGGAAGCGGAGGCACGGGCCGAGGAGGCGGCGCAGCAGCAGCGCCTGGTCGAAATGCGCGACCAGCTGGAAAACGGGAAATACTCCCCGGTCGCCGGCAACCCGGACGGCAACGTGACGCTGGTCGAGTTCTTCGATTACCGCTGCGGGTACTGCAAGCGCGTCCACGAAACCGTGACGGGCACCGTCAAGGACGACGGCAACGTCAAACTGGTCTACAAGGAATTCCCGATCCTCGGCCCGGACTCGCTGGTCGCGGCGCGCGCCGCGCTCGGCGTCCATTTCAACATCAAGGAAAAATATCTCTCTTTCCACAATGCGCTGATGCAGGCCAAGGGCGGCCTGAACGAGGAGCGGGTGCTAGATATCGCGGCCTCGGTCGGACTCGACAAGGCGGCGGTCAAGAAACACATGGAAGACCCCCGCATCGACACGGAACTGCGCCACAACATGGCGCTCGCCGAGACACTGGGAATCCGGGGCACGCCGGCATTCGTCATCAACAACACGCTGGTGCCGGGGGCGATCGACCGCGATTCACTGGAAAATCTGATCAAGGACGCGCGCGGCAGTTGACCCGCGCGGGCGTTAACCGCCTTTCTGACCGGGCAGCTTGAAGGTCGGCATCACGGGCTGACCGATCGGCTCGTGGACGATCGGCTGCAGGATGTACTTGAAGCCGTCCGTGCGTTCGACAAGCAGCAGCAGCGACGGACGCCCTTCCGATTTGGCCTTGGCATAGGCATCGAGGAACTGCTGCGGCTCCCAAACGCGCTTCTGGTTGATCTGGGTGACGACGTCGCCGCGCCTGAGCGGCGTGACGCCGGCGAACATCTCGTTGAAGACCGACACCACGATCCCGACCGAGCCCCAGCGAATGCCCAGATGGCCGCGCAGCTTCGGGGTCAGCGCGGCAAACGTCAGCCCCAGGTCCGGCTGCGCCGCGAACGCGGATTTGCTGACCTGCCAGCCATCCGGCCATTCCGACACCGCCATCTTGAGCTCTATCTTCTTGCCGAGCCGCAACACCACGACATCGATCTCGTCGCCGGGTTTCAATTCGCCAGCGACCTGCACCAGACGCTCGAAGGTGTCGAGGGCGACGCCGTGCAGCGACAGGATGATGTCGCCGCGCGCGATGCCGGCGTTGGACGCCGGGCCGTCGACGCTGATATCGCGGACCAGGACGCCGGTCGCGATATCGGTCCCCATCGCGGCGGCGATCTTCGGCGAGTTTCCCTGTACCTGCATGCCGAGGAATCCGCGCTCGTCCGCGTGCGCGCGCTCGGCGACGAGCGCCAGCACCGTCAACGTCAGCATCCAGAGTACGCGATAGAAGCGGCAGCGTGCTGAACGAACGAACATGGACGACGCCTCCCTCGGCGTGGAATACCTGTTAGAAACTAACGATTCCAATGATTTGGCACAACAATCATGTGCCCGTATGGTTAACCGCCCGGATCAGCCGCAGCGTTCGTTCTTGGCCGGCAGCACGTCCTGCAGCACCTGATCGACGACTAGATCGTCGAAGATCAATTCGAAGTGCGTGATGATCCCGTTGTCGAGCAGGCGAAGCGATATCTCGAATTCCGGCTGTGACGCCTGACCTTCCAGCTTGAAGAACGCCATCCGCACCTGCCACGCTTGGCGGTCGAGAAGCTTCTTGTCACCGGATATCCCGCCGCCGCCGATGCCGTCGGGCAGGATAAAGGCGGTGACTTTCTGCGGCCCTTCGTCGTCGGTGCCGTCGAACGAGATCACTTGACCGGTGCGCTTGCCGGACTTGGCGAGGTCGAGCAACCAGTTGGTCGTCGAGATATAGAATTTGGTTCCCTTCGGCAGCGGCATTTCGAACGGTTGAGGCGTCACGAACTCCGCTTCCGCCGAACCATCGGCCTTGCGCCGCGCGCTGCCCGAGTATTTCTTGGTCTCGCCGTTGGTGACGCTGACGCTCTCGAAAGAATACGACCTTCCGTCGAAACTTTCCTTGGCCTTGAAATTCATCTCCCGGTCGATCGCGCCGCCGGCGACGGTCAGCATGGACATGACGATCTGCTCGGTAATGATCCATCCCTGACAGGTGCGTTCGACCTGCGACACCGCAGCGCCGCTCAGGCCGTTAAAGCGCGACGCCGGACTCTTCGACGACAGCTTCATATTATAGATCGCCTGATGCGGCACCATCTCGGCGCGCACCGCAGCGGGTGCGGCAGCAAAAATCAGCGCCGCCGCCGAAACGGCAATGACGGTCTGCAGGCGGGGAAAGCGAAGCACGAGGGTTTTTATCATGAGGTCTCCTTGATCCGAGCTTATGAAAAGCGCCGAGCCTGTGAAAGCCAAACTTGCCTTAAATCGAGCCAAGCGATATCCAGAGGCGCTTAAAGCGGCGCCCGGCGATTTGCCGGGCGCATCGGACTGAAAGGCGAAGCGTGCAGGTTCTTTCCATATTCGGCACCCGGCCCGAAGCCATCAAGATGGCGCCGGTGCTGCACGCACTGACCGACGCCGGCGCTGAAAGCCGCGTCTGCGTCACGGCGCAGCATCGCGGCATGCTGGACCAAGTGCTCGATCTGTTCGACATCCATCCCGACGTCGATCTCGATCTGATGCGTCCGAACCAGACGCTCGAAGGGTTGACCGCGGCGGTCATCGAGGGGGTCGCCGGCGTTCTCGCGGATATGAAGCCCGACATGGTGCTGGTGCATGGCGACACCACCACGACCTTCGCCGCGGCGCTAGCCGCGTTCTATAAAAGAATCCCCGTCGGCCACGTCGAAGCGGGGCTCCGAACCGGCGACATCTACGCACCCTTCCCCGAAGAAGTGAACCGCCGCCTCAGCGACGGCATCTCGACGTTGCATTTTGCACCGACCGACGGCACGCGGGACAATCTTTTAAAGGAGGGCCGCGACGGCACCGGCATTTTTGTCACCGGCAACACTGTCATCGACGCGCTATTCATGACCCGTGACAAGCTCGCCGCCGACGAGGCGTTACGGCGCTCGATAGAGGACGCTCTCCCCTATCCGCGCAGCGGTCGGCGTATGGTTCTGGTCACGGGACACCGGCGCGAGAATTTCGGCGACGGCTTCAGAAACATCTGCGAGGCGCTGGCGACACTCGCCGCGCGCGGCGACGTGGATATCGTCTATCCCGTGCACCTGAACCCGAACGTTCAGGGCCCGGTCAACCAGATCCTCGGCGGGACCGAGAGCGTTCATCTGTTGGCCCCCGTCGACTATCCGTCGTTCGTCCATCTCATGTCGAACGCCCACATCGTCATCACCGATTCCGGCGGCATCCAGGAAGAGGCGCCGTCCCTCGGCAAGCCGGTGCTGGTCATGCGCGACGTCACAGAGCGCCCCGAGGCCGTCGACGCCGGCACCGTGAAACTTGTCGGCACCGACAAAGCGCGCATCGTCGGCGAGGCCACGGAACTGCTGGACAACCGCGCCGCCTATGAGACGATGAGCCGCGCGCACAATCCTTACGGCGACGGCAAGGCCGCGGCGCGCATCGCGGCGGAGGTCATGAAATATGCCGGGTGAACGGAAGATGGGGCACGTCTGCGTGGTCGGACTCGGTTACGTCGGTCTGCCGACCGCCGCCGTGTTGGCGAGCCGCGGCATCCGCGTCACCGGCGTCGACATCAATCCGAAGACCGTCGACAGCATCAACGCCGGCAAGCCGCACATCATCGAGCCCGACCTCGACATGGTCGTGCATGGCGCCGTCGCCAAAGGCCAGCTGACCGCACGCACCGAGCCGGTCGAAGCCGATGCCTTCATCATCGCCGTGCCGACGCCGTTCAAGGGCGAAAACCACGAACCCGACTTGAGCTATCTCGAAGCCGCGACCCGGGCCGTCGCGCCGGTCCTCAAGAAAAGCGATCTGGTGGTGGTGGAAAGCACGGTCCCCGTCGGCGCCACCCGTCAGGTCGGCGGTTGGCTCCGGGAAATGAGAAGCGACCTTGTTTTCGCTGATCCCGAAAACCCTTCGGCGGCCCACGATGTCTGCATCGCGCACAGCCCCGAGCGCGTGCTACCCGGTCGCGTGCTATTGGAACTGGTGCGCAACGACCGGGTCATCGGCGGTCTCGGCGACGACTGCGCTGCCTGCACCAAAGCGCTTTACGCCACCGTGGTCGAGGGTGACATGCACCTGACCACGGCTTCCACGGCGGAACTCGTGAAACTCTCGGAGAATGCGTTCCGCGACGTCAACATCGCCTTCGCCAACGAACTCGCCAACGTCGCCGAGCCGCTCGGCATCGACGTTCGCGACGTGGTGCGGCTCGCCAACTACCACCCGCGCGTCAACATACTGAATCCGGGCCCCGGCGTCGGCGGCCATTGTATTGCCGTAGATCCGTGGTTCATCGCCGCCTCGGCGCCGGAGCGCACGCCGCTGATCCAGACCGCGAGGCGAGTCAACGACGCCCGTCCCGCGACCATCGCGGAGGGCGTCGCCAATCTCGCGCAGGTTAAGGACGGCGCCGCCGTCGCGTGCCTCGGCCTCAGCTACAAGGCGGACATCGACGACCTGCGCGAAAGCCCGTCGATCCACGTGGTGGAAGAAATCAGGAAGCGCATCCCGAATGCGCTCCTGGTCGTCGAGCCGCACGTCGACGAATTGCCGAGCCCGCTCGCGGCGCTTGCGGACGTGACGCTGGTGACGCTGGCAGATGCCCTCGCCCGGGCCGGCGCGGTCGTATTGCTGACGGACCACAAGGCGTTCGCAAATATCACGCTCGAAGATCTTTCGGGCAAGGATGTGGTGAACACCCGGGGCGCCTGGCAATCCTGAATTAGCTGTTCGCGCCCTCTGGTTCCGCGTCCGCCTTCTTGGCTGCGGGCGTGCCCGCCTTGCGACGTTCGGGACCATCGTATTCCGGGTCCTGCCGGCGGCGGCGGTCAGGCCCGAAATAGCTCGGCGTGCGCACATATTGGCGCGGGTGGTCGAGAATGGTCTTGATCCGCTGGTAGATTTTTTTCGCCGACACGGGTTTGGCGAGGAATTCGTTGACCCCGGCGTCGCGCGCCGTCACGACCCGGCTTACTTCGGTGTGCCCGGTGAGCATGATGATCGGCACATAGGCGTTGGGGCTGTCGTCGCTGGTGCGAATGATCTTGGTGAACTCGATCCCGTCCATCGGCTGCATGTTCCAGTCGCAGATGACGATATCGGCATCGAAGTTGTTCAGGGTCTTGAGCGCCGACGCCCCTTCCTCAGCTTCCATGATGTCCCTGACCCCGAGCGATTTCAGGATCATACGGACAAGAAAACGCATATGCCGGTTGTCGTCGACGATCAGAACATTCAGACGCTCGATATTGTATTCGCTCATATATTCAAACTGCCATCAACAACGGCCGACGTAATATCAGTATTTTTCACAATGTAGCTTGTATTTATTCATCCTGACCAGTGTGTGACAAGCTTACGGGACTTGCACGCCTTAACGAATGACCTATGCTTCGTCCGCTTAAAGAAGTTAATTCAAAGGGAGGCAGGGCAGACGATGATACAGCTTTACACGTGGGGAACGCCGAACGGCCGCAAAGTCTCGCTGATGCTCGAGGAACTCGGGCTCGAGTACCAGACCCATCAGATCGATATTTCCAAGGGCGAACAGTTCGACCCCGCGTTTCTGGCGATTGCGCCCAACAACCGCATCCCGGCGATCGTCGACGAGGATGGCCCCGGCGGCGAACCTTTGAGCCTGTTTGAAAGCGGCGCGATCCTGGTTTACCTGGCGGAAAAGACCGGTTCCGAGCTTTTGCCGACAGATCCCGCCAAGCGCGCCAAGGTCATGCAATGGCTGATGTGGCAAATGGGCGGGCTCGGCCCGATGGTCGGCCAAGCGCACCACTTTCTGTTCAATCCGAAAGAGGTCGTCCCCTACGGCCAAAAGCGCTATCACGACGAAACCAAGCGGCTTTACGGCGTCATGGACAAACAGCTCGCCGACAACGAATACCTGGCGGGCGACGAATATTCGATCGCCGACATCGCCTGCTATCCTTGGATTTCCCGCTACGAACGCCACCAGGTCGACCTCGACGAGTTTCCGAACGTGAAGCGCTGGTTCGAGAAGGTCGGCGCGCGCCCGGCGGTAGAGCGCGGCATGGCGGTACCGTTCCTCAACTGATCGAAAACGTACGAGCCTTAACATGAGCAACCTCGACCGCCCAGCCGTCAAACGGGTCCGCGATGCGCTCGTCGCCGCCGGGCTTGAGGATACGGTGATTGAACTCGCCGAAACGGCGCGCACCGCCGAGGATGCCGCCGCCGCCGTCGGCTGCGAGCTGGGCGCCATCGTCAAATCGCTCTGCTATACCGTGGGCAATCGCTTCGTCATGGCGCTGGTCGCGGGCGATCATCGTCTCGCCGAAGATCGCCTGGCGATGTCGTTGAAGCTGACCGGCAAGGTGCGCCGGCCGCAGGCGTCCGAGGTCAAGGGGATCACCGGCTTTACCATCGGCGGCGTCGCGCCGGTCGGGCTTTCGCACCCGCTGCCGCTGGTGATCGACGGCTCGCTCAAGCGGTTCGACAGGATTTACGCGGCGGCGGGCCACCCGCACTGCGTGTTCGGTATTTCATTCGACGATCTGGCGCGCATCACCGACGGTGTGATCTCGTACACCGTGGCCGAACCGAACGAGGGCGTGGCGCCGTTTCGTCCCGCCTTTAAAAGATCGAAAACATTCCAGAAGGACGCCGGCTAGTCCGACGACGCCGCTTCACCGTTCCAGAGTAAAGACAGATGCTCCGTCAGCTTCGCGGTATTAGCGATCTGGTTGGGCATGATGGTGCTGAGCGTGATGATCTTGCTGACCATGCCCGGCGCGTCGCAGACCGGCAACCGCAGGTTCATTTTTTCCGCCGCAACCTGCTGCGTTTTCATGAACGCGGTGACGAACAAAGCCGGGCGAACTTCCTGCACCACTTCCATGAACTGACGCATCCTGAGCTCGCCGGACTCGGTGATGGTATTTTCCGACAAAAGCGAACCGGTTTCGTCACGGCCGAAAAGGCCGGTCAGTTGCGATCCCCAGAAACGATAGCGGTAATCGCGACCGCTCTCCAGCACGTCTACGACGGTCATCAACGGCAACAACGTGGGTGGGAAGGCGATCAGATCCACCTCGCGCCAGGTCGGCGCCGGACGATCCCGGCACCAGCCCTTCCAAATCTGCAAGGCCCGCTTCAGCGGGTCCGATTTCATGGCATCGAGCGGCAAACTCATGACCTCGACGCCGTGCGGTCTGAAAACGGCCATTCACGCACCCTCCATGGTAAAGGTTAGCGTCAACGAACATGTTCGCACTACGCAAAACGGGACCGGAGATGAACCGATTTAGGGTCTAAACGATGAACAGTGGCGCCCGCGGCGGGGTGAACATATGCATCGGCTCGCAGAGCCTGTAGACGCTGACGAAATGGGTGATCGTCCCGTCCTGCTCGAGCGGCAGATCAACCCCGTTGATGTAGTTGTAGCTGCGATCCTGGGGCGCCAGCGTACCGCTGACATAACCGATCAGGCGTTCGTCAATCAGCCGGTCCATGTAACTGCGTTCGTGCTTGGTCCAGACGTCCCTGACTTCGGGTATATCGGTGATGTAACGCCCCGTGTAATCGACGCCCCACCATTCGGCGACCTTGGAACCCCACAAAACCCAGCGCAGATTGGTCGGGTTGCGGTGCATCTCGGCCAGAGAAATCTGGCCCCACCAATCCTGTAACTCGAGAAGCTTGAAATCGGCCCAGCGCGGAAACCGGTCGTAGGCCGGCCATTTCGATCGCCAAAGATCGACGAATGCCGCCAGCGGCCCAAAGTCGCCGGCCGGCGTTTCCGACGGAAAAGCACGGTAGGCCCACGGACCACGATTCTTGATGATCATCGTGCGTCGACTTCCCTGATTTTGACCCTGTGAAACGATAGCACGGATTCAACTTTTGTTATAGTGCCGGATCAGGCCGCGATGCCTTTACCCAATGGGTGACGTCTGGCGGTTTCGATCAGCAGCGAGCAAATGGCCTCCGCCGCCGGGGTCGGCGTCCGGTCGCGCGCGCGGACAATGCCGATGCTGCGCGTGAGGTCGGCATCGTGCACCGACAGCATTTTGACGCCGCTCATGTCAAGAACGGGTGACAGCATCTCCGTCATCAGCCCGACCCCGACCCCTTGCTTGACCAGCGAGATCAACGTCACCGCATCGCGGGTCTGGAAACTGGGCGCGTATTCGACGCCCGCCTGGGCGAAGGCGCGGCGCACCAGGGCCCACGCCGCCGATTCCGGCGGCATCGACATCAGATTGGCGTTCGGAATCTCGGCGACGGAAACGCTGTCGCGATCCGCCAGCGGATGGTCTTCCGGCACGGCGAGCCGGTAAACGTCGCGCAGCAGTTCATCGTACAGCAGCGTCTCGTCGCGGCTGACGACCGGCGTGACCGCAAGATCGACTTCGCCCCGCGTGACGCGGTCGAGCACCTGCCCGAAGAAGTCGTCGACCAGCACCACCTCGATTCCGGGTCGGCGGCGCTGAAACTCGGCGATCACAGTGGGCAGGAAAGCCGCCGCCACCGACGGCGACGCGCCGACCACGACACGCCCGCGGCCGAGATGCGCCTCGTCGCGAAACTCGCGCACCAGATTGCGCATGTCGACGACCATCCGCTCGACCCGGCCGCGCAGCCGCTGTCCCGCATCTGTGATGGCCACGCGGCGGGTCGTGCGGTCGAACAGCTTGACGCCCAGCACCGCTTCGAGATGCTGGATGCGGGCGGACACGCTGGGTTGCGAGATGCCGAGGTGCTGCGCCGCCTGACGAAAACTGCTGGTTTCGGCGACGGACAGAAAGGCGTCCAAATCGGCGGGCGATATATTGATCATATTCATCTATTAATTGATAAAATAATAATATTTTTATTTCAATACCCGTTCACATAAAGTCCCTCTCACGGTCCGAGTGCGGGAGGAAACCAATGACCATAAAAGACTTCGATACACGCGCCGCCTGGCGGGCCGGCGACCTGCAGGCGGACCGCAGCTGGGAATTCCACGTTGACGACAAGGCGCGCGAACAAATGACGCGGGCCATTAACAAGGCCTTCGATCCCGCCCGCCCACTGTTCGACTACACCATGGACGATTTCGACCTGGGCCCGGCGTGGGACACGATCGCGGCCGCGATCCGGGAAGCCTACCACGGGCGCGGAATCGCGCTGGTGCACGGGCTGCCGCGCGACGGCATCAGCGAGCAGGAATTCGAGCTGATGAACTGGGCCATCGGCCTGCATTCCGGCGTCGCCCGGCCGCAGGGCAAGATGTCGCAGTATATTTCCCCGGTGCGCGACGTCGGTACCGACTATCGGGCGTCCAACGGGCGCGGCTATTCATCGAACGCCAAGCTGGATTTTCACACCGACGGCTGCGACTTCGTCACTCTCGCCTGTTACAACAAGGCGAAGTCCGGCGGCCAGAGCATGATCTCGTCGAGCGTCAAGGCCTTCCAGGTGATGTTGGAGGAACGCCCCGACCTCGCCGAGGTCGCGCACTTCACAAATTACTGCTTCTCGCGCCAGCAGGAAGCGGCCGAGGACGAAGCGCCGTTCTATGCGCAACCGTTGATCGATTTCGCCGACGGCCGCCTGTTCGGCAAATGGAACCGCAATCGTGTGCAATCCGCGCAGAACCTCGACGGCGTGCCAAAACTGACGGACGAGCAACGCGACGCGATGGAACTGCTCGATGAAATCCTCAACCGGCCGGAATATATGTACACCATGTACCTGCAGCCGGGCGATCTACAGATCCTCAACAATCATGTCATGCTGCATTCGCGCACCGACTACGTCGATTACGACGAGCCGGAGAAGAAACGCCTGTTGAGCCGGCTGTGGATGGCGCCGAAGGACTCTGTCCGCCTGCCGGTCAGCTGGGGGCACTTTTTCCGGGCCATCGAACCGGGTACGGTACGTGGGGGTATCCGCGGCCACCATCACGACGAAGCGTGTCGCGCATTCGAACGCCGTCAGGCCAAGGCGCACGGGATGACCATCGCGCAACCCTGGGACGAACGGCAAAGCGCTTGAAACGGGAACGCACATGAGCACCACCAAGGAATTCCGCCGGCTTCTTTCTCAGAACGACATCATCCGCGCACCCGGCGTCTATGACGGCATCACGTCCCGCCTCGTCGAGCAGGCCGGCTTCCCGGCCGTCTACATGACCGGCGCTGGAACGTCCATGTCGCTGGGGTATCCGGATTTCGGTCTGGTCACCCAGACCGAGATGGTCGCGAACGCCACCGTCATCGCCCGCACCGTCGGCATCCCCGTCATTTCGGATGCGGATACCGGTTACGGCAACGAGCTCAACGTAACCCGCACCGTCAACGAATACGAACGCGCCGGCGTCGCCGCGATCCACATCGAAGATCAGGTCATGCCGAAACGTTGCGGGCATCTCGAGGGGAAAGAGATCGTGCCGCTGGATGAGTACGTCGCCAAGATCCGCGCCGCCGCCGCGGCCCGCAAGGATCCGGATTTTGTCATCATCGCCCGCACCGACGCGCGCGCGGTGAGCGATTTCGACGACGCCATCGAGCGCGCCAACGCGGCGCTCGCGAACGGCGCCGACGTCGCCTTCGTCGAAGCGGTCCGCACCATGGAGGAGATGGCCGACGTGCCGAAGCTGGTGAAAGGACCCTGCCTTTTGAATATCGTGTCGGGCGGCCTGACGCCGGACGTGACCCTCGGTGAAGCGCGCGACCTCGGATACAAGATCGCTATCATGCCGTCCTTGCTGACGTCGGCGATCTTCGATACGTGCGACTCCGTTCTCGGCCGGGTCAAGGAAACCGACGCCCCCGCCGCCAGCACCGCCAGCACCGGTCCCGGCCAACGGTTCAATCGGTTCCACGGCGAATACTGGAACGAACTCCGCACCAAGTTCCATTGACGGCGACGACGCCCGGTGGCGCGCGGATGTGCGGTAATGGTTCTGTGAAAATGCCCGAATTTGCCCGATTTTGACGCCGCGCTTTGATGCGGATTCGTCATTAAAGTTGTGAGCAAAAAGCAGGATTTTCCTTGATCTCAAAGAGAAAGACAGCATCCTATGGCTTCGGAAATGACTGTAGCCGCAAATGCTAGAGTCATATGATCGAAGCTACAGTCTTTCATAATGATTACAGGGAGATTCCAAATGAAAAGACGTGATTTTCTGAAAAAGTCCGCCGTCGCGGGCGTGGGCGTCGCCACCGCAGCCTCGACGCTGTCGGCTCCGGCGATTGCGCAGGCGCGTAAGGACCTGGTGATCGTTTCCACCTGGCCGCGCGACTTCCCCGGCCTCGGCACCAGCGCCCAGCGTCTTGCCGCGCGCATCACCGAAGCGACCGAAGGCGCCATCACCACCCAGTACTTCGCCGCCGGCGAGCGCGTCGGGGCATTCGACTCGTTCGACGAGGTGGCATCGGGGAACGCTCAGGCCTATATCGGCGCCGACTATTACTGGAAAGGCAAACACCCGGCGCTGGCATACTTCACCTCGGTTCCGTTCGGCCTCTCCTACGCCGAGATGGACGCCTGGATGAAGTTCGGCGGCGGCCAGGAACTGATGGACGAAGTCGGCGGTCAGTTCGGCATCAAGGGTATCCCTTGCGGTAACACGGGCTGCCAGATGGGCGGTTGGTTCAACAAGGAAATCAACTCGGCCAACGACCTCAAGGGTCTGAAAATGCGTATCCCGGGCCTCGGCGGCGACGTCATGGCCAAGCTGGGTGCGTCGCCGGTCTCGCTGCCGGGCGGTCAGATCTACGAAAACCTGGTGTCCGGCGCGGTCGACGCGACCGAGTGGGTCGGTCCTTGGAACGACTACTTCATGAAGTTCTATGAAGCCGCCAAGTACTACTACTATCCGGGCTTCCACGAGCCGGGCTCGCAGCTGACCATGGGCTTCAACAAGAAGTTCTGGGAAGGCCTGAGCGGCACCGAGAAAGCCATCCTTGAAGCTTGCTGCAACGAAGAGAACGCACGCCAGATGGCGGAAACCAACGCCAACAACGGTACGTACCTCTCCAAGCTGATCAACGACCACGGCGTCGTGCTGCGCGGCTTCAACGACGAGATCTATGACAGCTTCGGTAAAGCAGCTGCCGAGGTCTTCGAAGAAACCAAGGCTCACAGCGACCTCGCCAAGCGTGTGCACGAGAGCTTCGCCGCTTCGCGCGACGATGTCGGCCGCTGGATGCTCCTCGCGGACGCCGGTTACATCAACCGCCGCAACCGCGTGCTCGGCATCAAGGTCTGATCAACCGACCCGAATAAAAGGGAATGGGATGGGGCACTGCCCCATCCCGTTGCCTATTGGTTAAAGGATATTAGTCGATGGTGGCGGACGGGATCGAAACCCAGGGCCAATCGCAGGCAACCCCGCAGGACGGGATTGCGGCCGGCGTCAGGATGTTCGGGTGGTTCACCCTGGCGTGTCTGGTTGTATTTCTGATCAACAACTACCTGACCAACTGGCTCGGCTGGCCGGGTCCGTGGTCGGCGCTTACCGGCAACGCCGGCGGGCTCGCCTGGGCACAGGTGATCGCATTCCCCGTCGCCTGCGTCATCGCCGCCATGTACGTCATCCGTTCGTCCATGCGTGGCCTTCGCGAAGACAGTGTTTTTATTTCCAACATCAACGTCGTCCTCATCCGGATGGCGTTTTTTATGGTCCTCTACGTGGGCCTGGCCGACGCCGCCATTTCATTCCTCCGCGTCGAAGGCCTGTTGCCGGCCGTGGTCGGCGAGAAGATGGCGACCGATCTTGGTATTTCCTCGATCCGCGGCACATACGTACATATGCCGTTGATCGCGCTCGCCATCGTCACCGGCGCGTTCGGCCGCACGCTCGGCTTCCACTGGCTGGCGTTGCTGGCGGTGGCGGCAGAGTTGCTAATCGTCATCACGCGTTTCGTGTTTTCTTATGAGCAGGCCTTCATGGCCGACCTGGTGCGGTTCTGGTACGCGGCGCTGTTCCTGTTCGCCAGCGCGCACACGCTTCTGGAGGAAGGCCACGTCCGGGTCGACGTGCTTTATTCCGGCTTCAGCGCCAAGGCCAAGGGCCGGGTCAACGCCTTCGGCTCGGTACTGCTCGGCATCTCGCTCTGCTGGGTGGTGCTGTCGATCGGCATGTACGGCAAGACCGGCATCATCAACAGCGCCATCCTCGCTTTCGAAACCACGCAGACCGGCTTCGGCATGTACGTGAAGTACATCATGGCCGGCTTCCTCGGCATTTTCGCGATCTCGATGATCATCCAGTTCGTCAGCTATATGATGGACGCCGTCGCCGACTGGCGCGGCGAGCCGGGCGGACGCGATCACGACGTGCACGCGGTGCAATAGACAAGACTGTGAGCTAACGCCCCATGGAACTCTTTTTCGTCGCGCTACTCGTTCTCATCATGGCTTTCGCGCTCGGCTCCGGGTATCCGGTCGCTTTCGCGCTACCGGGCTCGGCCATCCTCACCATCGCCATCGCGGCACTCTGCGGCTGGCTGTTCGCCGGCAATGTGGACGCGTATTTCGTGCATGGCGGGCCGGTCGAATGGCTGACGGCGGGGGTGACCAACTTCCGCGGCGTCTATTGGGAGGTTGAACGGGATACACTCATAGCCATTCCTCTGTTCATTTTTATGGGCATCATGCTGCAGCGCTCGAAGCTGGCCGAAGACCTGCTCGTCACCATGGCGCAGATGTTCGGTCCGGTGCCGGGCGGCCTCGGCATCTCGGTGATCTTCGTCGGCGCGCTGCTCGCCGCGACCACCGGTATCGTCGGCGCCACCGTCGTCGCCATGGGCCTGATCTCGCTGCCGGCGATGATGCGCAACAAGTATTCCGATGCGGTCTCGACCGGCACCATCGCGGCGTCGGGCACCCTGGGCCAGATCATCCCGCCGTCGATCGTGCTGATCATTCTCGCCGACCAGCTCGCCAGCGCCGTCGATCAGGCGTCGACCGGCCGCAAGGAGTTGTTCAAGGAATCCACCGGCGATCTTCTGATGCCCTCCGCGTTCGACATCACGTCCACCAGCGCCGGCGAAATGTTCCTGGGCGCGTTCGTGCCGGGCCTCGTGCTGGTCGGCCTCTACATGGCGTACATCCTGTTCATCGCGCTGATCCGCCCAAGCGCGGTGCCGACCGTGCCTTACGACGGCAAGTACGACCTGGAATTCTTCAAGAAAGTGCTGCTGACGCTGGTGCCGCCCCTGACCCTGATCTTCCTGGTGCTGGGCTCGATCATCATGGGGATCGCGACCGTTAACCAGGCCGGCGCCATCGGCGCCGCCGGCGCGCTGTTCATGGCCGGTTACCGCCTCTACGACGGCCGCAAGGACGCTTACTGGCCGGCAATCCTCGGTGTCGTTTCCGTGGTCGTGATCTTCGCCGTGCTCGCCAACTACGATATGAACATCAAGCTCATCAATTCGACCAGCGACGCCATCGGCATCACGCTCGGCCTGCTGGCGGCCGCAGGCCTCGTCGCCGGCCTGATCTGGAGCGGTTACCGCGCCTATATGGTCGAAGACACGCTCCGCAGCGTGATGCTCGACACCGCCAAGACCACGTCGCTGGTGTTCATCATTCTGCTCGGCGCGGCGATGCTGACCGCCGCGTTCCGCGCATTCGGCGGCGAAGAGTTGGTGAAGGACTTCCTGCACGGCATGCCGGGCGGGTTCTGGGCCCAGTTCATCATCGTCATGGCGGTGATCTTCGTGCTCGGGTTCTTCCTGGACTTCATCGAAATCGCGGTCGTCGTCGTGCCGATCGTGGCGCCGATCCTGCTCATGGATCCGGCCGCCAACGTCACCGCCGTGTGGCTCGGCGTGATGATCGGCCTCAATATCCAGACGTCGTTCCTGACGCCGCCGTTCGGCTTCGCGCTGTTCTATCTGCGCGGCGTCGCGCCAGCGGCGGTCAAGACGATCTCCATGTACAAGGGCGTAATACCGTTCATCTGCCTGCAGCTTTCGGCCCTCGTCATTGTCGGCTTCACCCCGCAACTGGTGAATTACCTGCCGACGCGGCTGTCGCTGACCAGTGAGACCGCGCCGCCGCCACGCAACCCGGCGCTCCAGTTCTGCTTAGAGGATTATCTGTTCGAGCAGTACGACACCAAGGGCGACAAGATCAAATCGGCGATCGCCGATGCCCGCAAGCTCGATCTATCGATGCTGCCGGAGGCCATGCAAAAGAACCTGACCGCCAGCTTCGACAAGGCGGAAAAGACCTTCGAAATGGTCGAGACTATCCGGGAGACGGAGAAGGCTGAGCAAGCATACGCCAAGGGCTATAAGGACCTGCACACCGAAGTCCGAGCCCTGCAGGCGACGATCCGCGACGACGGCAAGGAGATCAAGGCGCTCGAAACCGAGCTCCGCCGCCTGCCCAAGGGCGACGAGTACAACGTTCAGCGCGAGAAGTGGCAGAAGAAGATCGAACACGACAAGGCCGAGATTGAAGAGCTGAAAACGCAGATCCCGGAAGAGTGGAAGCAAAAGTACAAGGAGTTCTCCGCTCTTGAGAAGAAGCACTCGCTGGCTCGAAATCTCTATCGCCGCAATGTCGATCAAGCGTTCGAACCGGTGCGCGACCTTTCGGTGATGCTGTCGACGACCGAGGCATACGCCGCGCTCGATGACGATTTCAAGCAGATCGGCCAGCATCTGTCCTCGGGTGACGCGGCGAAGGCGTTGGAGAGCGTCGACGCGATCCTGCCGAAGATTCGCGATCTCCCGGGCAGTTACGACCTCGACCGTGCTGTGGTGGAAGTGCAGCGCGCGCTGAAACGCGAACCGGTGAAGATCGAAGACGCGGTGGCCGCCTTCCAGCAGGCCGACGACGCCTATCGGAGCTCGCTTGAGTGGCGCAAGACCGCGACCGAGAAACTGAAACCCGGGATCGACGCTTACGTCAATGCGATCCAGCACACGATCGGGTTGCGGATGCTCGACAAGATGCCCCGGGACGTGGCTCTCGAAGTGGCTGCGTGCCGCTCCGTGCACCGCGATCTCTCGCTGAACTTCTAGGACCTGCCGCCCGGCTTCGACCGGGCGCAGGACACCCCTCATGAGCGGCATCGTCATAGCAGCGTTGTGGATGGTCGGCGCGCTGTTCTCGTTCCTGTCGATGGCGATCGCCGGGCGCGAGCTCTCGGCCGAGCTCAATACCTTCCAGATTCTGTTCTTCCGCAGCGTCGTCGGCCTGATGATCATTGCCCTGGTCCTGAGCCGCGCCGGTTGGGACAAGGCGAAAACCGCGAACTGGACGCTTCATCTGGTCCGCAATTGCGCGCACTATGTCGGCCAGTTCGGCTGGTTCTTCGCCATTTCCGTGATCCCGCTGGCGCAGGTGTTCGCGATCGAGTTCACGGTGCCGATCTGGACCGCCGTGCTGGCGCCGTTCCTGCTCGCCGAACGGCTGACGCCGGTGCGCGCGCTGGTGATCGGAATCGGCTTTAGCGGCATCCTGATCATTCTCAGGCCGGGCATGGTGCCGCTCGAACTCGGCGCCGCCAGTGCGCTGATGGCCGCCGTCGGCTATGCGTTGTCGCACACGCTGACCAAAAAGATCACCCGGACCGACACGCCGCTCGCCGTCATTTTCTACATGACGCTGATACAGCTGCCGATGGGTGCGGTGCCGTCGTTCCTGGACTGGACCACCCCCAGCGCCGCAATGCTGCCGTGGCTTGCCATCGTCGGCGCGACCGCGCTCAGCGCGCATTACTGCATGGCGCGCGCGTTCGCGCATGCTGACGCCATGGTCGTGGTGCCGATGGATTTCCTGCGGCTGCCGCTGGTGGCGATGATCGGCCTGATGTTCTACGCGGAGCCGTTGGACCCATGGGTCCTGGCCGGCGCCGCCGTCATCTTCGGCGCGATCTTCATCAACATCATGTCGGAACGGCGCGCCTGAGCGCACTTGGGCCGGATCAGTGCGGCCGCGTTTCGCGCTTCAGGTCCGACGGGCTCATGCCGTACTGCCGCTGAAAGGCGCGGGTCAGCGCTTCGGGGCTGGTATAGCCATAACGCCGCGCAACCGACTGCACCCGGCCGCCACGGCCCAGATCCTGGCGCGCCAGCGTCATCCGCCAATGCCGCAGATACGACTGCGGCGTGCGGTCGACGAGGTCGCGGAACACGTCGCAGAACCGGCTCAGGGACATCCCGGCGACCTGTGCCAGATCCTCGTTCCGCCACGAGCGGCCTGGATCATCGTGCATGGCAACGATGGCGCGGCTGATCTTGGGGTTGGCCAGACCGGCGATCAGGCCCGGCTCGGTCGCGCCACGGACCATCTGGGCGCGCAGGATGCGGATCACCAGCACCTCGGCCAGACGGCTCATCGCCGAGCCGCAGCCGCAGCGTTCCGATTTCGCCTCGGCGAGGAACACGTGCACCAGTTGCGCCGTGTCGTCGTCGCCGACCGGCAGCGCCAGCGTCGACGGCAACGCCGCCAGCAGCGGATTGTCGTTGCCGCCCCAGTCGACATTGGCCTCGACCAGCACCCTCTCGCCGACCGGCTGCACGACGGCGCGGCCGGTCGGTGAGAACACGACCCGGGTCGGCGAGCCGTCGGTTTCGGACCCCAACACCCGCATGTTGCCCTCGCCGGGCGCGCATACGGCGACGCGCAGCATAAACCGTTGAATCAACGCGGAAAGTCGGTCGTAGCGCATTTTGGGTGTTCCGATCAGATATTTTGTAATTTTAAGATCATATCACCGACTACCCTTCCCGGCAATTCTCATCGTCCCTTTTCAAACCGGAGACCCAGATGCTTATACCGCGCCAGAAAGTACCCGCGCTCACGCTCGACACCCTCGATCACGGAAAATTCGACCTTAGCGCCGACGGCGCCGAGCGCGGCACCGTGATCTGCTTCTATCGCGGGCTGCACTGCCCGATCTGCGCCAATTACCTGGGCGAACTGGCGAAACGTACGCCCGAGTTCGCCGAGCGCGGCGTCAAAACGATCGCCGCCAGCTCCGATACCGAAGAACGCACCCGCGCCATGCAGGCCAAGGTCGGCTCGGACGTATTGCGGTTCGCGCACGGGCTCACCCTCGCCAAAGCCAAGGAATGGGGCCTTTATATCTCCGCCGGAATCGGCAAGACCTCGATCGGCATCGAGGAGCCGGCACTGTTCTCCGAACCGGGCCTGTTCATGGTGCGCCCCGACGGCACCCTCTACTACGGTTCTGTTCAGACCATGCCGTTCGTGCGTCCGCATTTCTCGGAACTCGTCGCGGCCCTCGATATCGTGATAGAGCGGAACTACCCGGCCCGCGGCGAATACACCGGCGCCGTCTGAAGCCGCTTTCCGCCCGCACGCCACAAAACGCCATTTCCGGCCCCGGTGGACGAATAATCAGCCGCCGGTGCCGTTCCCGCGCGAAATTATGTGTTTAATTTTCAGCTTGTGACTTGGGTCACAGCCGCATTCCAGGGAAACCATCTATAACGTGGTTAATAGGTCGGGCGATGAACCGACCTAATTTTCCGAAGATGGATACTCTCTCCGATTGCCTGTCCCAACCGGCAGGCAACCGTACAACTGGCGAATGCGACACATGTTCATGCCGAATGTCCTGCTGATCGACGACGACGCGCTGTCGCGCAGCGTGCTTCGCACCATGCTGGAGGGCCTCGCCTGCGACGTCACCGAAGCGGAGGACGGCGCCATTGCGTCGTCGAAGATGGAGGGCCGGGATTTCGATCTCGTCGTCACCGACATCTTCATGCCCAACCAGGACGGCTTCGAGACGATCCGCAAGATCCGCCGCGCCCGTAACGACGTCTGCATCGTCGCGATCTCCGCAGATGAGGCCAATCGCGACGTCAACTATCTGAAAATGGCGGAACGGATCGGCGCCGATTACGCGCTCAGCAAACCCCTCAAGAGCGACCAGCTCAAGGGTATCATCGTAAAGCTCAAAGCGCCCGCCTAACCACCGCTCTCGTACATGATCGGCACGATTCGCTGATTTTCCAGGGGCGGCCGGCTGAGGTCGCTCGGTTCCGGCCGGGGCCCGAGCGGTTCGGGTTTGGGGACCACATCCCTGTAATCGAACAGTGACAGCAGATGGCTGATACAATTGAGCCGGGCGCTCTTCTTGTGGTCGGACGGCACCACCCACCAGGGGCTTTCGTCGGTATCGGTATGTTCGAACATGATGTCCTTGGCGGCGGAATACTCGTTCCATAGCGTTCGCGCCTTGAGGTCCATCGGGCTCAGCTTCCAGTGTTTTGTCGGATCCGTCAGGCGTGCCTGAAAGCGTCTCTCCTGTTCCTCGGCGGAGACCGAGAACCAGTACTTGATCAACCGGATTCCCGACCGCAACAGCATGCTTTCGAATTGCGGCGCTTCGCGCAGGAATTCCCAGTATTCCTCGTCACTACAGAATCCCATCACGCGCTCGACGCCGGCGCGATTGTACCAGGAGCGGTCGAACAGCACCATCTCGCCCGCCGCCGGCAGCCGCGCAACGTATCGTTGAAAATACCATTCCGAGCGTTCGCGCTCGGTCGGCTTGCCGAGCGCTTCGATCCGCACCACACGGGGATTGGTGTGTTCGGTGATCCGCTTGATGGCGCCGCCCTTGCCGGCGCCGTCGCGCCCCTCGAACAGGACCGCGACCTTGAGGCCTTCGACCCTGACCCATTCCTGCAACTTGATCAGTTCGACCTGCATGCGGCGCAGATTCTTGTCGTACACCTTGCCGTCGAGCTTTACGGGCTTATTCGCCTTTGCGGGATTCTCCGTATTGCGCCCCGATTTGCCTTGTGCCTTTTTATTGCCACGCGCCACTGGCCTACTCCCCCGGTTTCAGGGATGGTGCGCCAACCGCGCGCCGAAAATCAAGGTCGATGGCTGGGCGTCGAACCACGCGAACGTCTTGTTTACGACTCCGAGCATAAATCGTACCTTTTGTCGTTCCGATGGCGACAGCGCCCGGAGAGGATGACGTGAGCTTACCTATGGGAAAACGGATCGAACGAGTCGTCAAAACGGTCGCTATTGCGGCTATCGTCACCATGCTTCAGGCCCTGCCCGGATCGGCGTCCGATAAGCTGGAGAAGCCCACGGGACCGGTGATCCTGACGGTCGAGGGCAAGATCGCCAAAACCAATGCCGGCAAGGAAGCGCGTTTCGACCGCAAGATGCTGGAAGCGCTCGGCATGCACACCCTCAAGACCAGCAACCCGTTCGATACCGGCATCCATACGTACGAAGGCATCCGGATCAGCGACCTGCTCAAGAAGGTGGGTGCCGACGGCGACATGCTGGTGGCCTATGCCCTCGATGGATATGCGGTCGAAATCCCGGTCGCCGATACGGTCAAATACCCGGTCATGCTGGCCATGGTGTCGAACGGGAAAGTCATGACCGTCCGCAACAAGGGGCCGATCTGGGTGGTCTATCCGATCGACAAATACCCAGAACTCAAGGACGAAAAGTACAGCAGCCGCAGCATCTGGCAGTTGGAACGTCTGATCGTCGAATAATCCAAAGATACGTTTTCTTCCAGGCACTCAGTTGGCGCGCAACAAGATCAAACGACGGCTTCCGGTTATCTTCAGCCTCCTGACGGCTGCCTTTCTGCTGCTCAGTATCGCGTCGGGCGTCGCGGCGCTTTCGGCGCTGCGCCAACTTGAGGATGCCAATTACGACAGCAGCGGGATTGCCGCGGTGCAGTTGCGGCTGCATTACGACCTCCTGCTTTCCGAGCTCAGGCTGTTGGAACTCAGCGAACCGGAAGCCAATACGAAAAAGGCTGTGCTGCAATACGATATCGTGTATCAGCGGCTGCATAGCCTGCCGTCCAGGCCGCCGTACGATAGAACACTGACGGCGATGGACCGGGAACAACTCGCGCGCATCACGTCCGAGATCGATGCCGTTTCCCCCGCATTCGATGCGGCGGCGACGTACGGCGCCGAAAAGCTGGAAGGCGTATGGAGCCGGTTGAACCGCAAGGTCGACGAGGTGAACCTGCTGACCGGCCGGATTCTCGAGCAGATGCGGACATACCGGGTAACGCGGCGCGCCGACATCATCGGGTCGACCTGGTCGCTGATCCTGTCGGCGCTGGGTCTGGTCATGGCGGGCGCGCTGTTCGCCTTTCTGCTGTGGCGTAGCCAGTCGCATCTTCAGCGGCAGAATGCCGAGCTTGAATCCTTAACCGTCCAGTTGACCAGGGCCGACCGCGCAAAGTCGGAGTTCCTGGCCTCGATCAGCCACGAGCTCCGCACGCCGTTGAACGCCATCATCGGCTTTTCGGACCTGTTGAAGAACGAGGTTTTCGGCGGCATCGGCGACGAGCGCTACAAGGAATATGCGGCCGACATCAATCTTTCCGGCAACCATCTTCTGAACCTGATCAACGATATTCTCGACCTGTCAAAGATCGAGGCCGGACAATTCAAGGTGACGCCGGAAGACGTCGACCTCGCTTCGACGATTGCCGACGCGGCGAAGATTGTCGATCTCAGCGAAGACAGGGCGCACTCGCGTATCTTGATCGACATCGCCGACGGCCTCTCTCGGGTCTATGCCGACCCGCGCAGTTTGCGTCAGGTCCTGATCAACCTGTTGTCGAATGCCTATAAGTATTCGCCGGCGCCGGAGCCGATCGACGTGATCGCCGCCCGCGCGGACGGCGGCGGCGTGGAAATCAAGGTTGTCGACCGCGGCATCGGCATCCCGGAGCAGGATCTGGAACTGGTCTTGCAGCCGTTCGGTCAGTCACGCCGCAACAGCGATCAGACGCACGAAGGAACCGGGCTCGGCCTTGCGCTCAGCAAACAGCTCATGGAACTGAACGGCGGCACACTCAGGCTCGAAAGCCGCCCAGGCCGGGGCACCACGGTGCACCTGTGGCTACCGGATGGTCCAACAAACACCAGTCAGGTTTCGGAAGTTGAGCCGAAATAAGCCGCTAGACCGTCTGCCAGGGCGATCCGGGGCCGCCAACCGGGCAACGGCGTCCCCTTGACCGGCTGCATGATCCGCCGTTCCGGCAACGGGTAGCTGCCCCACTTCGCATCGAGCGAGCGACCTGACACTTGCTCGACCATCCTCACCAATTCCCGCAACGTCATCCGCTCGCCGGACACCGCATAGGCAGCGACGTCTCCGGGGCTTATGGCCACGTCTGCCGCAGTCAACGCGGCGCGGGCGACATCGTCAATATGGGTGAGATCGATTTCGATCTCCGGATCCGACAACGGCACGGCGTTCCCAGATCGAGCCGCGTCGGCCAACACCTTGACGATCTTGGTCCGCCAGTCGCCCGGACCGTAACTATCGTAAATCGTCAGCGACACCACTTCGAAGGCGTGCGCATCGGCGTAATAGGCGAGAACTTCGGCGAAGGCCGTCTTCAATGCGCTATAGAGGTCGAGCGGCCGTGGTGGATCGGTCCGGTAGAACTGCGAATACGTCCCGAACGTGACGAACCGGACGGGTGCGCCACGTTTCGCCAGCGCCTCGCACAACTGCACACCGAAATCGATGTTGGCGTCGAGCATTGGGCGCACCTGCGTGACGTCGGCGCTGCGCAGGTAGAGACTGACCAGGTGATAAACGCAATCGGGCCGGGCGGCATCGACAGCGGCAAAGACCTGTTCCGTGGTGCCGTCGACGAGATGGCGATGCGCATCCGGTATTCTCGCATCCAGACGATCCGGGCCGGTGCCCGAACGGACGGTCACATGCACCTCGTCGCCGCGGTCGATCAGTTGTCGCGCCAAGACCGCGCCGAGATAGCTGCTCGCGCCGGTGATGAGAATACGCGACATCGACCCGGCGTTACCGGTGCGGGGCGGCGAACCCTTCGAACGTCGCCTGGATGTAATCGGTGTCTTCTTCGCCCATCCCCTGGTGGCAGCCAATCAGAAATCCGCCGCGCATCACCCGATCGGCGTTGGGAAATCCACCCGGCGCCTCGCGCCGCTCGATATCGCGAAAACCGGGCTGACGGAGAAT
Organism: Rhodospirillales bacterium; assembly: GCA_965228915.1. GTDB lineage: Bacteria > Pseudomonadota > Alphaproteobacteria > Rhodospirillales > Casp-alpha2 > UBA4479. Next base: position 253,508 of record OZ245847.1, read on the forward strand.
GTTGCCGGTGAAGACCGTCCGCGTCTGAATCCCAGCCGCCTCAAAATGCTCCTGCAAATCGCGGCGGGTGAACGGCGCATCGTCCTTGATCACGAGCGGCACCGCCAGCCACGGCGTATCCACGCTGTTCGACTGGCGCGGCAGAATGAACCATTCGCCGTATCCCGCGAAAAACTCGGTCAGCGCCCTGAAATTCTCCTTACGAATCTTTGCGTATTCCGGCAGCCTGTCCAACTGAACCAGACCGAACGCCGCGCCCAGTTCCGACGGCAGGAAATTGTAACCAAGATCCTGGAACACGAACTTGTTGTCGTAAGCGATCCCGTCGACTTCCGCATCGAACCGGTCTTCCGTCCTTTCGCTCTCCTCCATCAGGCTGGATAGCCGTCCCCAGCCGCGAAGCAGGCTGGCGCGCTCTGCAAGTTTGTCGTCGTTGCTCATCACCATGCCGCCGAAGCCCCCCGCCGTAACGACATGCGATGCATAGAAACTGGTGGTGGTGATATCGGAAAATTTACCCGTGGTCTCGCCATCCACTGTGTAACCGATGGTATCGGCGGAATCCTCGATCAGGATCAGATCGTATTTGTCCGCCAACTGGCGCAGGCACTTCCAATCGGAAATGTTGCCGATCAAATTCGGGATCATCATCGCTTTGGTTTTGGGCGTGATCATCTCTTCAATGGCCGCTGCATCGATGTTGTAGGTCCCCTCCTCGACATCGATGAACACTGGGATCAAGCCGTACTGCAACAGCGGCGCAACAGTCGTCGAAAACGTCAGCGCCGGTGTGATCACTTCCGAACCGGGCTCGAGACCCAGCATCGCAATCGCCAGCAGGTTGGCCGACGAGCCGGAATTGACCATGTGGCCGTGAGTCTTGCCGAACAGGCCGGCGACCCGGCCCTCGAATTCCTTGACCCGCTTGCCGTTCATGAGCGCGAGCGAGTCGTTGCGCAGCACATCGATGACGGCGGAGATCTCTTCTTCGCCGTAAACGGCCTCGGCGTATAAAACGCGCCGGTTATCGGGAACGTTGGCGGTGGTCATGATTGCTGCAGTCGCTCCGTATTGTCAGATAAGTTCAACCATACGTACTGGTATAAGCCATCGGCCCCCGTTGGCAACAAACGCCTGCTCCTTGGCGCGAATCTCGTCGTAGTGATTCCATGCGAACAGCACTGCGATATCGGGGGGATCGTCCGCGAACCGGGTCGGCGGCACGACGGGAATATGGGCACCCGGCGACAGCTTACCCTGCTTCGCAGCCGTGGTGTCCGAAATATAGGCGATGTCGTCCGGGCCCAGTCCGCCGTAATTGATGATGGTCGCGCTCTTTGCCGTCGCCCCGTACCCAGCGAGGCGCTGGCCGTTCTTCTTCGTCTCGGCGATGACGTCGCGAAGTCTGTCCCGCGACAGTTCGATACGTTGACGAAAGGAGTCATATGTATCGGCGTGCATGAGACCCAGTTCGCGTTCCTTCGCCAGTTGCGCCTCGCATCGCTCGGTCCGCGCGTGCGCGCCCTTCAGACACAGGAAGTAGCGCATGCAGCCGCCGTGATGTTGGTTCCTCTCGACGTCGAAGATTTCCAGTCCGTGCCGGCCGAACGCAGCGCCCAGCGACGTCAGCGACCAGATGTACATATGCTCCGCATAAAGCTGGTCGTAAGCCGTCTGCTCCAGCATATCGCCGAGATAGGGATCTTCCTGCACCATGACGCCGCCGGGTTTCAGCAATGCGGCCACCCCTTCGGCGACGGAATTTATATCCTCGATGTGATGCATGGTGTTGGTGGCGATGAATAGATCGGCCGCGCCGTGCTCTTCACGAATGCGCCGCGCCGTCTCGGCGTTGAAGAAGTCGGTGAGGACGTTGACCCCTTTGGCGCGCGCCGCGTCGGCGACATTCGACGAAGGATCGACACCCAGATGCGGCACCCCGGCATCGGCGAAGTTCTTGAGCGTGATGCCGTCGTTGCAGCCGATCTCGACCACGAACGGCGCATCGTCGGAGACATAACGCCGCATCAGATCTTCGGCCATCGCCTTGAAATGCGCCGACATGTAAACCGACGTGCTGGCGAAGTACGCGTAGTGATCGTGGAACATCTGATCGGGGTCGGGAATATCAACCAGTTGCAGCGTATGGCAGTCGTCGCAGACGGCGACCCGCATGCGATAGACATATTCTTGCGACGTATCGCCGGGGTCACGAAAGGCGTTGCCGATCGGCATGTCGCCGAAATCGATAAACGGCGTCAACGCCGTCTGGCAGATACGACACGCCGGTTTAGGTTGTGGCATCACGTTTTTATCTTTCGAACTGCACCATCGCCCGTCCCGGCGTCAGGGCCGCTTTAATCCCGGGGACGCGGGATTCTTCCTCTTAGGAATGCCAGGGCCCCCATCGCCGTCGCACCATCCCGGATGAGACGCTTGCGGTCAAGCGTGAAGGCGTAGAAAAGCGCCTTCGGCAGCCGTTTAGCAAGGATTCCTTTGGCCGCTTCGACGGCCGCCTTGCGGTCCCGGTGTTTGGCCTGCAGGTATAGATCCCCCCATGCGAAATTCCAGTCCTTGCGCCAGTGCAGTTTCGCCGACGGCGGCGCCGAACCGCTGTTTATATGGCGCGCCGTCAGATCCGGCCGGGCGACAAGCGCATACCCCGCGCCGGTCAGGCGAAGCGACAGGTCCAAGTCTTCGTTGTAGAGGAAGATGTTTTCGTCAAAACCGTCGATACGGCGCAGCGCGTCAGTGCGGTAGAGCGCCACCGCGGCGGACGCGAACCAGGTACAGAACGCCGCGTCGGGCATGCGATCGGCGCGGTAATGACGGATTTCGCCGGGACCCATAACCCACATCTCACGGCCCCGGTTCGGCACATCAAGGGCGGGCACGACTACGCCGGCGCCGGGATTGGACTCCAGTTCGTCATACATTGCCTTGAGCGTTGCCGCGTCCAGTTCCGCATCCGGCGACACCGTCAAAAGATACGTCGTCTCAACATGCGGCAGCGCACTATTCACACCGGCGCCAAAACCGAGATTACGCTCGTTCACGATCAGCCGAACGGCGGGATATCCATCCCGGACGAGCCCCACGCTGTCGTCCGCGCTCGCGTTGTCGACGACAATCCGGTGCGGCAGATACACGAGCCTGTCGAGACATCGGCCCAGGATCTCCGACGAATTATAGCTGACCACGACGGCTGTGATGTCGTTGGCGCATTGTGGCTGCGCGAGCGCGGTCTCGGCACCCGGTTCAGTCATCGGGGAGATTCGCGACATCGGCAAGGCACGGCGCGGCGGCGTCACGCTCGGACAGGATGGGGGGCGCGATAGGCCAATCGATACCGATCGCCGGATCATCCCAACGGACGATTCCTTCCGCTTCCTTGTGCCAGTAGTCCGACAGCAGGTAGTGAACGACCGCGTCGTCGTCGGAGGTCACCTGGAACCCGTGCGCATGGCCCGGCGGAATCCAGAGCGACGTGCCGCTGGTCTCCGTCAATTCGACGCCGACCCATTGGCCGAACGTCGCCGAGGTACGGCGGATGTCCAGCACCACGTCCCAAATCGCGCCGCGCATCACGGTGACCAGTTTGCCTTGCGCATGCGGTTGCTGGAAATGCATCCCGCGGAGCGTCCCGGTCCGCGAGCGCGAATAGCTGTGCTGCACGAAATCGGCATCGATCCCGAGCTCGCCCCGGAATTTGTCCTCAAGATAGATATTGGCGAAGCCGCCGCGATCGTCACCGAAGACAGGCGACTCGATCAACCACACATCGGCAAGGGCCGTCGGTGTCGCCTTCATCTGCGGCCCTGCCCCACCTGGCGGATATGCCGGCCATAGGGCGCCCCCTCGACGAACGTAACGCAATCCACAACGCCCAGATTTTCGAGATTATCGCGGCGTCCGGAATAGGTCAGCGCATCCAGCACCACCAGATCCCGGCCTTGGTTCAACAGATGCGCGACAAAAGCCGAGCCGATAAAGCCGGCCCCGCCGGTGACAAGGAATTTAGCCATGTTTTACGTCGACGCCGAATATTTCAATCAAAGTAACAGCTTATCTGCTCCGTACATGCCGGGCAAGACGCCCGGTCCGCCCGGAAAACGATGCGTTGAGGCGATCTCGCGATACGCCCCGCGTCCCCCGTTCACGGTTGACGTCGTGCGCTCCACATATCGTGACGGATCGACTATTGTGGGTTCTGTCCGGCGCACACACCCAGGAGCCTCGGGCGGATCGAGCAGCCCCGTCACGAACGATCGAAGGTCCAGACAATGCCTACCGCCAAAATCTACGGCCTCAGAACCGAAATCGAGCCGATCCAGGATGCGATGTCCGACGCCATCCACGACTGCGTGTCGGAAGCGCTCAGCTTCCCCAAGGAAAAGCGCCTGCAACGCTTCATCCTTCTCGATGACAAGGATTTCCGTTACGGCGAAGGACGGACGAGCAAGTACACCGTCATCGAGATCGCATTTTTCGAAGGTCGTACGACCGAGACCGTCAAAAACCTGATCAACATGCTTTACGAGCGCGTCCCGGCGGCAACGGACATACCACGCGATATGATCGACATCATCATCCAGGAGGTCCCCAAGACCCGCTGGGGCCTGATGGGGCGGATCGGTGACGAACAAGACCTGGGTTACGACGTCTCGGTCTAGCCCGCTTCGCCGTTATCCCAGGCCGAGTTCCCGGGCCTTGATCTGCAGCGCCACATATTTGGAGTAGGCGCGGTTCTGCGACAGGCCACCGCCCAGGAACCACAGCCCCTGCTGCGGCGTCGGTTTGAACATGTTGCGAAGTTCGCCATGCTCGTCCAAACCCCAGATCGGGCCGACGCGTTCGGCGATCTCTTCCCCGAGCAACTGCTTGACGAGTTCTTCCTGTTTTTGAAAGCCCGTTGCGGTCACCACCAGGTCCGCCTGCTCGATCCGGCCATCGCGCATCAACAAACCGTTTTCGACAAACCGCTCGGCATCGTCCCATTGCAGAACGCCGATCTTCCCCTCCGCGATCAGGTCGGAGCAACCGCAGTTCAGGTAGTAACCGCCATGGCGGGTCCGTAGCTGCATCTGATGACCGCAGTCTTCGGGGCCGAAATTGATTTTGAAGCCCTGACGGACGAGCCCGTCGAGCAGTTCGCGGTCGTGTTTGGCGGCGCGCGCGGTATTCTCCCGCAAACCCTGCTTCAAAAGCGTGAACGTCGGCGACATCGCCATCAGATCGGCGTCCTCGGTCGAGAGATCGCCGCTCAGATAAGGTGCGTCGCCCTGCGACGACGCCTCGAGCCCGATAACGGTGGTCGAACCCCGCTGGATCATCTGCACGTCGGCGCCGCTGAGATGAAGGTCCTGCGCGCAGTCATGCCCGCTGGTGCCTGTGCCGAGCACGAGCGCCCGCTTTCCGCGATATGGCGTGCCCGACCGATAGTCCGCGGTATGCAGGACCTCCCCCCTAAAATCATCGAGCCCCGGCACCTTCGGCGCGACCTTGTTGCCGGACACCCCGTTGGCCAAGACGAGATGGCGCGGATGCAAAACCCTCTCAGTCCCATCGGCGCGCCGCACCGTCAGATTCCAGACTCCGGCATCGTCGTCGAACCGGCCGCGCGTCAATTCCGAACCGGTCCAGACGTTGCATTCCATCGCCGTCGCATAGAACTCGATGAAATTGGCGAGCATGTCCTTGGAGATGTAACGCGGCCAGTTCGTCGGAAACGGAATGTAGGGAAAGTGGTTCTTGTCGACCTGATTGTGCAGCGCAAGCGAGTGATATCGGTTGCGCCAGACATCGCCGACGCGCGGGGTTCGCTCGACGACCAGCGTATCGACACCGAGCAGTCGGAGCCGTGCTGCAAGTGTCACGCCGAACTGGCTTCCGCCCATAATAACGACGGCGGGCTCTCTGTCGTCGAAGGCCTGTTCCCGGGCCCGCAGGTCGGCCCAGTTGTCGCCGCCGAAGTTGCGCGAATACGCGGCACCGGCCGGACGCCGGTCGCCGATCGGTTCTTCGTGGCCCTTGATTTCGCTCAACGCGCTTGAGAACACCCACGCTTTCCCCGGGGCCTCAACGGGGAGGCGCAGGACGCCATGGCAGCGGCCCGCGTCGGTTTCGAATGCGAAGATCGCTTCAGTCACGTCGGTCCCGAGCCGCCGCACGCGACGGGGCGGTTTGCGTCCCTCGGCGATCTCGAAATTCCGCGCATGGACCTTCGGCTGTGCCCGTAATAAACCGTCGACGACATCGTCCCGCCCCTCATGGGGCGAAATCGCCCATGTAAAAGCGAGCATATCGCGCCAGTAGCAGGCCGGCTGAAAAACCGCCTCCAGCGCCCCGCGATCGCACGCTCCGAGCGCCGCCTCGAAGCGGCTCAGCCAGATCGTCGCGGTCTCGGCGTCGGCCGTTGCGATAGAGTTCATCGGGTACCTGCCCTCGCGATGCGCAGCCCCTTCACCGGGGACCGTGCTCAGGATGTGCACGTCCGGTACGACGGGCTTTCAAGAAGAAACTTATTCGACCGAATTAGGTTAGTGACCGGGCGCGGCATTGTCACGCCGGTCCAACAAACAAGAAAGCCCCCGAAGGGGCTTTCGTGAAATGGCGGTGTTGGCAGACGATTGAGAACGCGTCTCAGGATTCTTGGGAAATGTCCTCTTTCTCACAAAAACTACCCGATTCTCAGGTTCTGCTAACTTTTCCAGTTATGACCCTTTGCGGACAGTCGGAAATCCACCGGAACGCTTCCTCAGAACTCGAACAACGGCTGCTCAGTCACATTGCCGTCAACTTAACCATATCGTGAGAATACCCACTCTCCATCGTTTTAGCGTGTCGATGTGGTCGGGGCAGGCTCCTTAGCTTGCATCGGCGTACGGACTCATCGTGTAAAAATCGGGTCTTAATTCTTGCAGCGCTTGCAGACAAAGGGCGCTAGGTATGTGGTTGACGGCGACGCGTACATTGAAATGCCGCAATTGCTTGAAAAGCACGATGACCGCATTTGTGTCGCGCTTCAGCATCAACTGGAGATCCGGAAAGTCAATCGTCACGAGCGATATCCGAGATTCGGCCAGGTTGATATTTCCAAGGATCGGTTTTGTCAGTCGGATCGCCGTATATCGGCAATAGTTGCGCAGAAACCGAAATACTTCTGAGATACGCCCGTGATGCAGGTTCACCGGAATATCCCCCACGTTGATGATCAGTGACTGGGCCGGTTGACCGGTCGCGCTGCCGAAGATGTCGTAGTAGGAGCGCGCTGAGTGAGGGCTGTGCAGCGTCTTGAAGTTCACGTCGACGAACGTTACCGGGAACGTCACTGGGGTTACCTGATACATACGCTCGAGAACCGCTCCCAGCAGCATTGTGTCGAGTTGTTCCACCAGCTTTGGCGCGTTGTCGTGAACTTGCCGAAGCCATTGGGCGCCCGCCTCGGTGTTCGCGTCAAACGTTGCGAGTTGAATGGGCACGTTTTTGCCGTCGATTGATTTCACGCCGATGAACTGGACGGCACGATTCTCAGCCAGCGACCTCAGCAATGACGCCGCCTTCTTTTTGAGGAGGGCTGACGCAGTCTCGATCTTTCCCTTGATCAGACCGACAACATCGGGAATCCCGTCGACCTCCTCGGCCAGAATTTCAATCTCGTACGTTGCCGACCTGACGCCGGACATGCGCTCTCGGGTGTCAGCATCGAGCTTGAATTCTGCCAGTTGGTCGGTCGCGTCCTCGCCAAGCAGAGCTTCGCGGATTTCCTGGCCGAGCGCCTTGGCCTTGAACCAAGCCGGTTCGTTGCTTAGCCTGGCGAAGCAGATAATGTAGTTGCCCTCGGCGTCACGGCGAAACACATCATCTTCGGATAGGCGCGATTTCAGGATCGAGTCGGCGATGCTGTAAACTCTTGACGCAAGCCTCTCCCATCGGTCACCGAGCGACATCCGGACCTCTTCGAGACCGATCATCTCCAGTTGCCCAGCGGTGAACTTGCCTCCCGCGCTGGAGACCATTGAGCGGATTTCCGCCATGGTCGATTGCTCTGGCGTTCTCGTCGCCGCTTCTCCCTTCTCGATCTGCGACAGCAACACGAGAACACTGACGTACCCGGCAGACGGTTGCATAACTGAAAACTTCGCGTTGAAATGAATATCCCGGCCTTCAGCATCCTGAACGTGTAGACATGCGCGCCAAGGCTTGGCAGCCGTCTCGATTGCTTTTCGGAGTTTTCCTGTCAGCTGATCTTCCGGCATGCTGGCACGGAAAATGTCGGAGAACTTTCCGCCTTCTACGGAACCGGCGGCACTGCCGAGGAGGTCGCATAATTTCTGGTTGGCAACCTCAATCGTTCCCGATTTGTCGACAATAACCAGCGGCGCCTCGAATGCCGAAACCACCTCGTGAAGTTGTTGCCTCGTTTTCACGGAAACGGTTGACATTTTTTGTCCTTTAGTCGAATCGGTTGTTGACGTGCATATTGCCGACAAGTGCCGATCTCGGCCGATGCTTTCAGTCGCGCATGCCGATGGGCATGATCAGCGCGAGTTGGTACCAACCGAGATGCACCGCCGAACGGATGGGACGGATTGGCGTTCGGACTACCTACGGGTAGCGGGGCGGCAGTCGGCGTGAGGAATATGCTCACGATCTTTTCCAAACTGGCGCGCATTGCGGCCATGTCACTACTTCTCCTCGCCCTGGCCGGACGCACCCACCGGCAAGATTGCGGTTACCACGGTCCCGGATTCGGCATGGCTGTCGATACGCAGTTCACCGCCGTGCAACTGCACTAGGCGCATTGCCAGCGGCAGCCCCAGACCGATGCCCCCATGCCGTCGCGTCAACGAGCCATCAATCATTCGAAACGGCTGCATTGCGATGACAACCTGATCAGGCGTCATACCGATGCCGGTATCTGTCACGTTAAAGACGACGGCATCGTCTTCGCTGGTTGCACCGATGCTGACCCGGCCGCCCTGTCCGGTAAACTTGATGGCGTTCGACAACAGATGGGTTAGTGCCTGCTTGAGTCTGGCCGGGTCCGCCACGACAGTACGGTCAGTCGAAGGCCGCACCACCAGTTCAACCTTGGCAGCCTCGGCCACGGCAGCGAACGCCCGGGCGCATTCCTTGACGATGGCCTTCGGTTCAACGTGGCACAACTGCAGATCGAGGTTGCAGGCGGCAAGCTGGGACAGATCAAGGGTTGCATCGATGATCGCCAGCAGTTGTTCACCGCCGGTGCGGATGTGGCTGACATAGTCGCAGTAGCGCCGGTCGCCCAACGGGCCATGTGCCTCGCACAGGATCAAATCGGCGAAACCGATCACGGCATTGAGCGGCGTGCGCAGCTCGTGGCTCATGTTGGCCAGGAACTCGGTCTCGGCCCGGGTCATGTCTTCCACTCGGACTTGGGCTGTGACCGGTTTGACCGGCGGCACCTCGGTCGTTGCGGATACGGACGGCTTGATGCCACCGGACGGAACCCGCCCGACCGCAAATCCAACGGCAAAGGCCGAGGTTACCGCCATGATCATTGATACAGCAGCAATCAGCCGATGTATCGCCGATGCCTGCAAGCTGCCATCCAAATCGATCAGTATGGTTGTCAGCGCAACAAGGACTGTGGCGACCGTAGCCAATGCGATCATCACAAGTGTCGACCTAGACATTGCGATTCTCCAGCGCGGCAATAGCGACAACAGCTGACACTAGGCCGATCACAGCGCCATTTTCGTCCCGGACGGAGACGGCAATGTTGCGATAGAAACCGCTGCCGCATCCGATCTCGGCGCACATTGTCACGGCATACAACATCGCAGCGCTGCCGCCGGACAAGACGACGCCGTCAGGGTCCTTGTCCATGATGTGTTCGCCATGGATATGAAAGAAATAGCGTTGCATCGTTAACCTCCGCCAATGCCCAAGGAATTGGCATAGCGGCGCCGTGAAACAACCTCGGAAGAATACGGGGAAACGCTGATTGTGGTAGTAATACAGGGGCTCCGATTTGCTTATGCCGAAAGAAGGCCATACAATCGCTATACGCGTCGGAAAACATTGACGGTTGCTGCCGCCAGAGGCGGCAGACACTGTTGCCGGGAGGGCAAGATGTCCCGTGCCGCGCCGACTAAGCATCAAAACGGCAAAACCATTGAACGACCGCCGGCCGCGGCCAATTTCGGTGCGCCTTCAGAGGACGATCAGCCATTGCGGCAGAGCGGTATCCGCGTGATGGGCGAGGTGCCCTGGGGCTCTCATATCTGTATCTTCTACGAGACCAAGGAAGACCTGCTCGATACCGCAGCTGCCTATTTCAAGGCCGGCCTAGCGAGCAACGAATTCTGTGTATGGGCGATCTCGGATCCGATTACCGAGGCCGACGCCAAGGCCGCGCTTCGCACTGCTATCCCCAACCTGAAGAAGCAACTCGCAGCTGGACGGATCGAAATCATTCAGGGTACGGACTGGTATTTACGCGGCAACGAGTTTGATCTGCAACGAATCACCGGCGGCTGGAGCGAGAAGCTGCGCGGCGCGCTGGCCCGGGACTTCGATGGCATGCGGGTCAGCGGCAACGCATTCTGGATCGAGTCCAATCACTGGGAGGCGTTTTGCGAGTACGAATGCGAACTCGACCGTTCTCTTGCCGGACAGCGGATGGTGGTGCTTTGCACCTACTCACTGCAGGTCAGCCGGGCGGTCGATCTACTGGACGTGGCGCGTGCGCACAATTGCTGCACCGCACGCCGCAACGGCGATTGGGAGTTCATGGCGACGCCGGAACTGCGGCAGGCCAAGCTGGAAATCGAACGGCTGCACGGCGCGCTCGACGTTCTGTCCAAGCCGTTCTCGGGTCATGAACTTCTGACGCCGCGCGAGCGCGTCACCCTGGCACAGATCGTGCGCGGCGCCTCCAATAAGGAGGCGGCACGCGTGCTCGGCATTAGCCCACGCACCGTTGAGTTCCACAGGGCCAATGTGATGCGCAAGCTGGGCGCTAAGAACGCCGCCGAACTCGTAAGCCAGGTGCTCGGCAACTGAGAGCGAAGTGAGCTATCCGACGACAGCGGCGACGAGAGCCTTGGCCAAAACGGCTAAATCAGCGGCGATTTCGCAGCGATCGGCGCAGCAGCTGGCAAGCAATTTTACACAGAGGAGTGTCAGTAGCACTCAGTGGGGGAGGATCAGGTTCGCAGCGGACTGAATGGCGGAGGGGAAGTCCGCTAATAAGGCAAGGAAACCGGGGATCACAACTGCCACTTTTTTTCTGCCCACACTTTCACCCACGCCTACCGCGTTACTGGCTTCGCTCGTGGCAACTTAATAAATTTTAAACTGCGCGCGCACGTAAGACTTCTCGCAACCGCGAACTATTCGTCTTACTCGTCAGCCCCATGACTATCTGGAATTTGTCGCTGGATAATTCGCACCACAGGACGTTTGTCATTACTTATCTGGACTTTGTCACCGCGAACTGTCGGCTGCTCCAACTCGGACAGGTCAATCTCATAAGTGGTCGGCGCTAAAGCTGGTGGTTTCTGGTCATGAAGTGTTCGACGGTTTTTAATGCGACGAACCACGCCTTTCAGTATTCGTTCGAGTTTTGGAGCACGCTGCGCCTCTTTTGCGAGCCTGATGCCAAGCCTATCTCTGAATGGCGCCAACTCATTTGAACGCGTCGGCTTAAAAGCCAGATCAATGACTTCTTTGTCTTCGATCGTGTCAGCATCCCCATAAATCAATGCTGAGTGCAGGTGAAACAGAGCGTTCGTAACAAGTAGCTCGTTCAAATTATGCTTTCGCGCATGCAACCTGGATTCATGATAGCAGGCTCGCCCACCACTTAAGTCGCCTTCAGCATATTTCAGCAATCCCTGTGTCGCTGTCGCGTAAACGGCATCAATATTCGGAGATGTGCTTCGTTTTAAATCAACTTGCTTCAGCCAAACTTTCCCGCGTCCAATATCCCCAGAGAGGATAGCTGCGTATGCGCCAGTATTGAGCAATTTATTGTTGTTCGCGTTTGCTCGAACAGCGGGCTCAATTCGTTCCAATGCTTTCTGCGGCTGGTCATACACGTTCAAGAGCAAGCCAGCGGCGTATAGTGCGGGACCAGATGCGAACGGTTCGTCCTCCTGCCAGTCGTCAACAGCATTCAATGCTGACCGCCACTGACTTTGCTCCATGTGGCGCCTCGCCCGTGCCTCTGGGGATCGCTTCAACAAATTCTCAGCTGGCGTGTCGATTTGGTTGTCAACAGTCCGCGCCCACAACGTTTGTGCTAATGCTTGTTCAGCGGGGTCGACGTTTGCTTGCTTAAAATACTTACGCGACTTCTTATGCGCACCATAGATTAACTCCAGCGTCCCGATAGCAGCTGTTAATTCCGACCCAGCGAACCTTCCGAAAACCCGGTCCGTAACCTGTCGACGTGCTTTGCTGATAATGCGTGATTTGTCCTCGGCCAACGTCGATAAGCCGACCTCAACGGACATTATCCACGGATCGACATCGAGGACTCCTGAATTCCGTAAATACCACAGTGCCTGATCCAATTTTCCAATATGATGAAAAAACCGGGCTTCGGCCCTGAGTAGCAGTCGATTTTCTGGCCCCATAAGGCGGCGAGCAACCATGAGCGCTCGCTCTGCACGCTCAATATTGCCGAGCGATGTATGTGCTAGCGCGAGGTCCAGCCAAGCAACGCCACTTCCCCGACGGTATTGGTTCCCTGTTCTAAATCGGTTGATTATCGATCGCGGTCCTTCCTTAGCCGTCGAACCGTCGTTCAGAGCAACACTCGCAACCGTGCCAACCATATGCCGCGCTCGTCCGAGAAGTCCCTCATCAAGTAGATTTCGAACGATGGGAAGGTTCCCGCTACCTTCTGCTTCCATAAATTTCGCAGCACGGAATCCCCGCTTGGGCTCTCCGGCAAGGATGGCTTCAGCAACTACTTCTGCTGCGTAAGGGAAGCTCTGATTCTCGGCAAACAGCTTCTCAGCTCTCTCTAGCGCCGAAACCGCGCAAAATCGGTAATTTTGAACCGCGACCTCACGATCTGCACGGGCGCTTACGGGCGCAGCTTCGTTCAAGGCAACTGAACGCGCTACCGTCCGCCACCGGGGAACGATATTCCGATCCTGTAATCCGTCAAAAATACTCATTCTCTTAGCTCTGACTGGAACTTAAGCTCCGGCTGACATTTATGCCCGCCGTGGGTTCCGCACCTTCGACAACTGATAAAGCTGGCTAAAGGTCGATATGACCTGCTCAAGCCCAAACGGACCGTCCACAGCGCACGGCCCTAAAGAACGCCTGCGTCGGCCCCGCATGAGCGGATCCGGACATCCAAGCTGCCGAACCACATCCACAACGCGTGACGCAATTTCTTCTGACCCAGTAGTTCCGATTAATCGCACCCGAAACTCTTCAAGAAATTCTGCAAACGCTTCGTCAAGGTGCGGCAACACCGTTTCAAAAGAACCGTGCCAGTTCCCGCCGTCGCATGCCGGCCGCATTCCCCGAGGGAGCTTATCGATTACGGCCACCGTAAGATTGTTTCCGCCATCGAGCAAAAACACCGTCAAATTCGCAAAAAGATACAAATCGAGGGCCAAATGACGTTCCGTCCAATTTGCCGGCCGGAACCCGTACTGCAACTCGGGTGGACTGTACGCCGGATCATTCATCATCAAATCGGCTTCTTCGACAAGATCAGGGTGTTCTAATTGAAGCCCCGTTGCCGAGCCGAAATCGCCGATTTTCGTCCTGTTCTCGTTCTTAAACACCATCGTATTTGATGGCTTCAGGTCCTGATGTGCGATATTCGGATGAATCTGCGCCAACGCTGCCGCCACGTCCTTAAGGCACCACAAGCGCCATGTCAGATCAGCCTCGAAGCTGCGATCCGACAGCAGGTCGCGAAGGTCGGCATCGGCGCGCTCCATAACAAGGTATTCAACCTTCGGCCACTTTACCTGCTCATCGAATTCAAGCTCGACGCTACCCTGTTCATACACTCGCACGATCCGCGAAATTTTACGCCCGGCGCAGGCAAGATCGACAATTTGCCGCTCGAAAAGCGCCCGCGATGTCATTTGATGCAGTCGCTCCAGACTGTCGTCACTTCGCATTGCCTGCCGATAGTCCAGCGCCTTAAGAAATGCCTTCTGACCGTCTTCATTCTCAACCAGGTATCCAAACGAATTCAGACCACCGGACGGGTCGATTGATTGACCTACATATGCCTCGACCACCAGCCACTGCCCCAGTTTCAATCCCACGAGCGACGCTGCTGGGATAACTTCCCCGTTATCGTCGTCCCTGACGACGCTAACGGCACGCCTGATCTCAATAGCCATCGTTCCAGCCCCTCGCCCCCGATCTATCAGTTAGGCAGCCACGAACTCCGCCGCCCGGTCCCGAAGCGCCGCAGGCAAAGCCGACAGAACTTCGTCGTCAAATCTCATTCCCATGTAATGAGAAGCGAGATGCGCAACCACCCGCGCCTGCTCGCGATCACGGCGCCGGCTTAATGGCCGACGATCTTCACGTTCAGACAGCCACAATTTGTGAAGAGCAAATGCCCTTGGATCTGGCGCCCACATTCGAAGCGGCCGACCGTCTTCACCAATTACCACGCCCTCCGATTTTGGCGCATACATCAGCCACTGTAGACCTTCGATAGCAACACCAACGAGATCTGGTTCCGATCCGTCACCGACCGAACGCGAACCACGCTCCTGAATCATCTTATGCGGAGAGTTCCCATCAGCGTAGATAAGGTCGACAAGATAACCTTCCTTGTTCGCCGCACGATACCCACCCTCCGTTACCAGGTCGAACGACCGGTCGGCACCCTGAAGCAGTTTCAGAATGTTTTCTGGGCGTGTATTCCAAATACTAAGGCGCAACCTCTGGCGACCATCGAGCAGCAAATCCACATCACCCGTCGCCAACAAGTCCTGCGACAGCTGGACGCCGGACATAGATTCGTAGAGGAATAAGCAATTCGTCCCGGCAACGATAACATTCGAACCGAGCAGTCCCGCATCTGCGAGCCGCCGCAGCACCTTCGAGGCCGTCTTCGGCACCCTATTCAGCCGCAGAGCCCGATTCACCCGCGCGAACCCTTCCAAACGCTCTCGTGCTCGCCGCATGTTTTCCTGCAAACGATCTCGGCCTTTCGTAAACTGATCAAAGCGCTCGCGCGTTTCGTCGTTTTCCGGACCAAGGCTCCGCTCTTGGTCACCCTGTTTTCGCAACAGGTACCGCTTGCCGCTGCGCTCCCCCCAACGCATCGACCCTCTGAAACTGCGCGAGAACGTACTCCGCGTTCCTTCTAGAACTTCGAACACCTGCTGTGTATCGATCAGCTGGCGCGTCTGCTCGTTCGAAAGCTCGGATATACTGTGCTCTAGTTCGTCGAAATCCTTCATGGTTCTTTTTCCACTTTTAATCTGATAAAAATTTTTAAAGTGGAAAAACTCCAAATGCAAGGGAATATTTCATGTACATACAAGATATTGGGCATATCTCCATAGTGGAAATATGGGTGGCATCGCAAAAATGGCGACTTTTCCACCGCATTGCCTTTTTTTGAAACAATAGTGGAAAAAAGCGCAGAAACAATTCAAGATAGTAATTTCTTTAGAAAATATCGCGAACTCCCCTTCTTTCTGCCCGAAATTGAAGCGCCTCGCGTAAGCGGTGCGTCAGATTCCTGCTTCGTCCGGGAATGGGGCCCCCGCTGGAGATATATATAGGCCCACGGAAAACCGTGGCTGATTTTTGCCACACCAAAGGCATTGCAGCCGAAGCCCCATGCAAAAAAGCTGTCCTCTGCCACGAGTTCTCGTGGCACTACACCACGGGTTTCCGAGGTAGTTTATTTTTTGCGCTTCTTTTTCCGCAGCTTCTTAGATTTGTTATACGCTGCTCTTCGCGCCTTCCAGCCGTCGACATTTTCTTGCGTAACGGCCTTCCATTCGTTGGAAGCAGGTTTTCCATACTTGTCTGGTATCCACGTTAGTCGGAATCTCGACGGATACGGCCCAGAACTGCCATAACGCCCGCCCACCTGCACAACTTCGATAAACCCAAAGCGTTCCAGCTCCGCCAGCGCGGGCGCGATTTCGCTCGCGTGAATTCCGAAAGATAGAAAATCGATGTGCGTAACCGCGAGATTCCCGTTCTCTTGAAGAGCATGGTTCATGTGCTCGCATTCAATTCGATCGAGCGCCCGCCTGGCGTTGATACCAAGTGCACGCCACGCCGGGCTCTCCAGCATGCTTTGTATATGCCACCGCCAGAATTCGTCACGCGGCGGCCCAGCTGTCCGAGCCTGTCTACCTGACAGCCTACCCGAACTCCGACCCGTCGCATTCGGTTTGCCTGAACTAGCCATCAGACAACCCCAGACAGCGTCAGCGCAAAGGACTGAAATTGGTTTTTGCGTTCTTTCTCATCCAGCCCCTCAAATGCTCCCGGTCGAGCATGACAGCAGATCAAGCTGCAAGTAGAACTGTTCCGATAGGAATGGCGCGGGCACCCGCCCCCCTTCCGTATTGAAAGAGGGCGCCAACCGCGACGGGCATAAACGGCGTCACTCATCGGGGTTAACCTGGCCTAGCCGATTGTCACGGACATAAGATATCGCGTCTTGAAGTCCCGAAATGCATTGCTCAATCTGCCCAGCGCGCAACGCAATCCCTCGCTTGGTGGCAATCCACTTATCGCCGTTGAACCAATATTTCCGCACGTGAACCAACGGCACACCGTGGTGCTCGCTGGCAACAATCCGGATTTCCTCAGCCTCGCTGTTCGGGATCGTATGAATTGTTTTATTCATCAGAGCAGTCCTCCCTGCTGAAGCGAACACCGCTCTCGATTACCTGATCAATGCTTTCAGCTGTGATGCGCGTCGCGCGACCAATCTTCACCGTTTTCAGAAAACCGAGTCGAACGAGCTTCCAGCCGGTCGTTGAGCTGATGCCGAGCCGCGCAAAAGCATCGCGAGGACGTTCGAGTGACGGTGATTTAACTGCGTCTTCCATGATGATCTCCTTGCTGTTTACGACGCCACGACCTTCGTGGCGCATCAGAAAGTCGACCCGCGTCAAATAACGGGCCTCCACGACCATCAGGGACCCGCTACCTTGGATCCGAAAAAATGACAGATTGTGTTGACGTTTTATTTGGAAGGCTTAGTCACGCCATGCCTACGAAGGAAGGCGTGGAAAGCCTGACGGCTCATTTTTTTCAGTTTTTGGCGGAATGCCATCTGTGCTGGACGGCTGAAGTCGAGGTGCTCCGGAACCTTGCCGTATCTCAGCGTCCGCATCAGTTCCAGCCGAATTCTCGAGGGCTTCATCCCCTGTTTCACCATCGGTTCCACAGCAAGTGCTAGCCACAGGATTTCTGGACTTCTCGGACGCCTAACTCCCACTTCGTGTCGTTGATTGCGACGGCGGCGGAGATCATCCCACTCACCGAAAGCTCTCATATTCGCCAACCACGCACGCACGATTGGGTGCCGAATAAATCCCTTGCCGACTGCACGTTCGATTGCCTGTCGAAAATCGGCTGCGTCAGCGTCGAATCGTTCAGCGTTAGCGCTTATGGCGTCGAGAGACTTCTCTCTCCACCCACGCATCGCCTCAACGGCCTGATGTAAGTTCGAAAGCGTTTCGCCGGCTGCTCCGGGATCTTCAATCGTGGACGCGATCAGACGAAGAATTTCCGCATCTCTCTCGACCTGGCTTCGTTTTGCAATTTCCTCGACAGCCGGCGACCGACGCCAAGCTGGGGTATCAATTTCGGATTTTTTCGCCACGGTTGCCTCAATCACTCTTTTGACGAAGTCGCACGCCGGCTGACCGTCTCTCACGTGTCTCCGACAGAAATGCGGCCCAGTCCCGCATCAACCGTCGACGTTTGTCCCGCAGGTCTCCTCGACGGTACGCAGCCTCCACCTTGCTTGAAACAGCGTGCGCGAGGGCCATCTCAGCAACCTCGTTCGGATAGGCCGTTTGCTCCGCGACCCAATCCCGGAATGTAGACCTAAACCCGTGAGCGGTAAGATCGGAGCGCTTCATGCGCTTCAATAACTGCAGGAACGCCATGTTCGAGAGCGGGGATTTTTTTCGCAAGCCAGGAAATACATACTTGGATCGACGTGCGGCGTGCACTCTTCGCAACACATCCAGGGCATCCTCTGACAACGGGACGACATGTTCCCGCCCACCTTTCATGCGTTCGTCTGGGATTGTCCATTCCGCAGCGTCAAAGTCGATTTCTCGCCAAGTCGCCTCGCGCACCTCTCCTGATCGCGCGGCAGTCAGGATCAGGAATTCCAATCCACGCGCCGCTACGGCATCAATCGACCGCAATTCAGCCATGAAGTTTGCAGCTTCAGTGTAGGGAAGCGCAGCGTGATGCCGGGTTTTCTGCACCTTTGAACGTGCGGGCAGAACCTTATCAAGGTGACCGCGCCAGCGTGCTGGATTTTCACCCTGCCGGTAGCCCCGGGTTGCAGCCCAGTCCAAGATAGATTCTATCCGACCCCTGACTCGGCTGGCCGTTTCAGTCTTCATTGTCCAGATTGGCTCGATGGCTTGAACCACTAGGTTAGTGTCAATGTCAGAGACCGCAATCTTGCCGAACACAGGATAAGCGTACCGCTCAAGCGTCGAAGTCCATTGGGCCGCATGCTTATCGTTTCGCCAACCGGCTTCATGAGCGTTTATGTACTGACGGGCACACCATTCGAAAGTCTTCGATTTTACAGCAGCCAATTGCGTCGACAACTTACGACGCTTCCGATCCTCGATCGGATCAATGCCGTCCAAAAGCAACTGCCGACATTCCAACGCGCGTTGTCTGGCATCAGCAAGCGATACCGTGTGGAGCGCGCCCAATCCCATCTGTCTCGCGTTTCCATTAAGCGTGAATCTGAACAGCCAAGCTTTCGTGCCCTCAGCACTGACCTGCAGATAAAGACCGCCGCCGTCTGCATAACGGCCCTTCTTGGAAATTGCCGCGACTTTACGCGCCGAAAGCCTGTTGATCTCGCGTGGCATTGTAGCACTTGAATCTCATAACCCACATTACTACCCACATATTATTCGTGAATTTCAGCGAATTCAAGCGACGCGTGACGGCTTTCAAATAACGATAACTATTTGAAAAGTGGTCCTATTAGGGCCATCGCGAGGATAATGAAAAGGCAGTGATGGCGGAGGGGAAGGGATTCGAACCCTCGATACAGTTTCCCGTATACTGGTTTAGCAAACCAGCGCCTTCAGCCACTCGGCCACCCCTCCACGCGGGCCCGGACGCCCCCACGGATAGCGGAGATGGACCGGAAAAGACGGCGGGAATGTACGGGCTCGGTTACCCGGCGTCAACCACGCTAAGTCCGCCTTTGGATGCCCATGAAAACTGCGATTGAGCCCTTGCCAAACCCGGCGCGGGGGACATCATAGAACCTCCTGCCCCCGATTGGAGCAACCGTTGTCCGCCACCCCCGAAACGCAGCGGGAACCTGCCGCCCGGGCCGATGAACAGCCGGTCCGGCCGCTGAGCAGGCTTGCCGTCGTCCTGTTGATGGCGCTCGGCACGCTGGGCCAGCTCGCGCTCAACGTCGTTCTGCCGTCGCTGCCCGCCATCGGCACCGAGCTCAATGTAGCCCCCGGCGGTGAACGGCTGGTGCTGTCGGTGTTCCTGATCGGGTTCGCGAGCGGCCAGTTGCTGGTCGGGCCGCTGTCGGACCGGTACGGCCGGCGCCGCATCCTGATTCCCGGTCTGGCGCTCTACGCCGTCCTGGGCGGCGCAGCGGCGCTGACCGCATCGATCGAGTGGCTTTTGGCGGCCAGGCTTTTTCAGGGCTTGGGTGCTGCCGCAGGTTTCGTTATCGCCCGTGCGATCGCCAGGGATACGTTCCACGGCGCCGAACTGGTGAAGGTCTTCGGCCTTTTAACACTGACCATGGGCATCACACCGGGCGTCGCACCCATCGTCGGCGGCTTCTTGCAGGACTACGTCGGCTGGGAAGCCAATATGGCGGTAACCATGGTGATGGGCGCGGTAATGTTCGTGCTGTGCTTCATCGCGATGCCGGAAACCGGCACGCCCAGCACGCAGCGCATCTCGCCGGCCGGCGTCGCCTACAACTACGTTTCGATCTTTCGCGACCGGACGTTCCGCCGCTTCGCCGTCACGAACGCGCTGGCGCTGGGATCGCTCTACGCGTTTCATTCGGGCGGACCCGAACTGATGATCAAGCACATGGGCCTGAGCCCGTCGTCGTTCGGATTTCTCGCCTTCCTCCATTCCAGCGCCTACATGGTCGGCGCGGCGGCGGTTTCCGCGTTCAGCGCACGGATCACCGATCCGTCCAGGGTGATCGTCGCGAATGCGCTCGTGATGTTCGGCTCTGGCGCAGCCATGCTGGCGCTCAGCCTGACCGGTTACGCCACGGTCGTTACCATCATGATCTTCATGGTCAGTTTCGGGTTCTCGCTGGGCGCCATCCTGCCGCTCGGCGTCGCCGGCGCATTAAGCCCGTTCAAGACCTCGGCCGGCACCGCAACGGCTCTGTTGGGCGCGTTACAGATGTCGGCCGGCGGCGCCGCCAGCGCCGTCGTTGCGGCGTTCCCGGATGTGCCGGGAATCGCCTTTTCCATCGTTATCATGGTGATGACCGGCGCCGCCGCGATCAACGCACGCCCCTCGAAGAAGGAAACCGCACACCAGGAGAGTATTGATGACTGAGACACTTCAGGATCTGATCGACCGCCGTTTCGCGGAAGATACCGGCATCGGTAAAGGGCGCCCCGCCGAAGGCACCCACGCGCAGCAACTCCGCCACCGTTCGCGCCGGCGCTATAAGGACACGCCGGTTCCCCAGGAAACCCTCGACGTCCTATATGCGTGCGCCTTATCGGCGCCGGCCAAGTCGGATCTGCAACAGGTCGCGATCATCCAGTTCGACGATCCGGAGTTGCGCGAGCGCGTCACCGACCTGATCCCGTCGATGCCATGGATCAAGCAGGCGCCGGTATTTCTGCTTTTCTGCGCCGACGGACGCCGCATCCGGGAGGTTTGCAAGCTCCGCGGCACGACATTCGCGCACGAACCGTTGGACGCGTTCATGAACGCCGCCGCGGATACCGCACTGGTGATGATGAACTTCATCGTCGCCGCCGAGGCGGAGGGGCTCGGCTGCTGCCCGATCAGCGCCGTGCGTGAAAGGAACGACGAGATCGCTGCGCTGGCTGGCCTGCCGGCAGGCGTTTTCCCCTTCGCCGGGCTCTGCGTCGGGCACCCGGACGACGATCCATGGATCAGCGTCCGTTTGCCGATGCGTCTGACCGTCCACAAAAACACCTACGACGACAGTGATCTTGCCCGCGAAATCGAGAGTTACGACCGGCGCCGCGCCGAAGCCAATCCCATACGCAAGCAGCGCGAGCCGGACCGCTTCGGCATTAAGGACAACTACGGGTGGTCCGATGACAAGGCGCGGCAGACGGCGAACGATGAACGCCCGGACTTCCACGCGTTCGTGCGCCGCAACGGATTCGAAATCTGACTAAAATAATCGCATAAGTTGTTAAATGCAGCTTTTCAGATGCAGCCTCTTCAAGTAGATTTACATAAGCCAATACTCGCGATGAGGGTCCGCGACTGGCACGTGTGTCGGAAACACTCCACCTGGGAAGGAGAACTTGCATGGGAAACTTCGATGCCTATGGCGCGCCCACGTTCCGTGACCGTGCGCCGCGCTCCGTGCTCCGCGGCACTGTCGGACCGAACGCCCGAAATGCGCCCGAAGACCTTCAGATTATCGCCCGGACGCTCGCCGACGCCGGATTGCTGGACGAAAACGCGCCACCGGCGCTCACCTATCAGGCGGTCTTCGCCGCCATCCGGCACGTCAAGCGCACGCTGAACAGTGCGGCCGACGGAGACACCATTTCGCCCGGCGACGATACGGAGCGAGCCGTACGCCGCGCGCTCGCGACTGGCCGGCTGCCGCTCTCCCATCGGGCCATTCAACAAAGCAGCGCCCCCAAGGGCGCGCGAAATGTCATCGACGGCGGCATGAAGCGCGCCCGCCGCCGGCTGTCCGGTCCCGACGATACTCTAATGGACGGTGCGCCGGAGCGGCGCGCGCTGCTCCCCTCGATCAGCGCGGATACGTTTCGCGCCAACCGGCGGCTGGCAGAAGCCCTTGCCGGCGGCGGACAACTGCCGGGGCTCGAACTGATTATCGCCGAAACCGTCCGCGAAGGCGGCAAGCAGGGGTTTACCGATGTGAGGGATTTCGTACATGTGCTCAAGCGTCATGCGCCGGCGACCGCACATGAGCTACTCGAGAGGGTCGAGAGAAACCTGACGGGGAATGCACTCAAACGGTTACGCAAGCTGCGCCGCGGCGCGTCCCCGGTCGAAGGCGACTTCGACACGCCGCGCTCAAGCCCGCTCAGTTGACCATGTGTTCCTTGATCGCCGCGTTGCGTACGGATTTCCGAACCTTCTCGAACGCCCGCACCTCAATCTGACGCACCCGTTCGCGGCTGATCCCGTAAACGTCGCTCAGGTCCTGAAGCGTCATCGGCTCGTCCTTGAGGCGTCGCTCGGTCAGAATGTGGCGCTCGCGGTCGGTCAGGCACATCATGGCGCCGGCCAGCATTTTCTGGCGCTGTTTCGATTCCTGGCGTTCGGCGACGATGGTTTCCTGATCGGTGCCGTTGTCTTCCAGCCAGTCGATCCATTCGCCTTCACTGTCCTCGCGAAGCGGCGCGTTCAGCGAGTGATCCGGTCCGGCGAGGCGGCGGTTCATGTTGGTGACTTCCTGCTCGGAAACCTTGAGCCGCTTGGCAACCAGTTCCGTCTGTTCCGGTGTCAGGTCGCCGTCGTGAATCGCCTGCAGTTCGCTCTTGATCCGGCGCAGGTTGAAGAACAGCTTCTTCTGCGCCGCCGTGGTGCCCATCTTCACCAGCGACCAGGAATGCAGGATGTATTCCTGCATCGAGGCGCGGATCCACCACATGGCATAGGTCGCGAGCCGGAACCCCTTGTCTGGGTCGAATCGCTTCACCGCTTGCATCATGCCGACGTTGCCCTCGGAGATCAGTTCGCCGACCGGAAGCCCGTAGCCGCGATAGCCCATGGCGATCTTGGCAACAAGACGCAGGTGACTGTTGACGAGCTGATGCGCCGCATCGTCATCACCATGATCGCGCCAGCGTTCGGCGAGCGCGATTTCTTCTTCCTGGGTCAGCATCGGGTACTGACGAATGACCTGAAGGTAACGCGAAAGATTTTCTTCGGGAGTCGGATTAAAGTCTTTGGCAATCGAGCCCATTGTCCCTGTCTTCCCTTAGCTGCACCGCCGGTCAGACCCCGCCAAGCCGGGCCTGACGCTCGATGATCAATGACGATGTTTCCGCTAATTTACCCGAGTTTTGCGCTCAGGTATAGTATTTTTATAATTTTTCTAAACTACAGATCAACCTATTGATTTCACTAGATAGTTCCATCTCAAGGTTCAACTTTTCCTGCGAAACTGGGTGTTCGAACCCTAGCTTGTATGCATGTAGCGCCTGATGATTGTACGGCCCGTCGTGCCCTTGGATCACAAGCTCCCGGTCTTTTCGATGGCTTCCTCTGGTGTGGTAAAGCGGATCACCCACCAGCGGATGCCCCATATCCGACATTTGAACACGGATTTGATGGGTCCGTCCTGTGAATAAATGGCAATCCATTAGTGCCGCATGAGCACCAATAGGGCGTATTACGCGGTAATCCGTGACTGCATGTTTGCCCCCTGAAGCGACGGTGGCCATGCGCTTGCGGTTTTTCGGGTCACGCCCGATGTTGCCTTTGATGCGGCCCTGACGCGGGTGCGGCATCCCCCACACCACCGCCATGTACGCGCGGTCGATACTGTGCACCTGGAATTGCTCGACGAGACCCCGGTGCGCGGCATCGCTCTTGGCGCAGACCATGACGCCGGACGTATCCTTGTCGAGCCGATGCACGATTCCCGGCCGCGTCACGCCGCCGATGCCGGAAAGCGAGCCCCTGCAATGATACAGAAGCGCATTCACCAGCGTCCCCGACGCGTGCCCGGGGGCCGGGTGCACGACCAGCCCGGCCGGCTTGTTGATGACGATCAGATCGTCGTCCTCATACAGCACGTCGAGCGGGATGTCCTCGGGCTTCGGCTTGGCCGGGGCCGGCGGCGGCACCGTGACGACATAGGTGTCCCCTGCCCGGACCTTCCGTGAGATACTGTCGGCAACACCGTCCGGCCCCAGCACATTACCCGCTTCGATCAACGCCTGGACGCGTGTCCGAGACAGCTTGCCGGCGTTCTCGGCCAGCCACTTGTCGAGACGGGCGCCGGCGTCGCCGGCGCCGACCGTCAGTTCGATTTCCTGATCGTCCTCCATACCCGCCTTTATGCCCTATCGCTTGAAGAAAGCCCAATCCCTTGACAAGCCCTGCCGTGCCGCCGATGAAGACCGGTGCATTCCAGCGGAGAGCAGCAATGCAAGCGCTGAAGTTTATCGTCATCGGCATGGGAATCCTGATCGTCCTCGCGGTCGGGCTGATCGGCTACGGCCTTTACAAGAAATCCGTCGATCCAGGCTGGAAACTGTTCGGTCCGCAACCGGACGCCCCCACCACCTCTGCCCCCGCCGCCGCGCCGAACGCCTTCGGCAACATCGACCTTGGGCTTGAGGGCGGATGCCATGTTATTGGCGTGCAACCGGATGGACGTCGCGCCTATCTGCTGATCGGCCCTATTGGCCGATGCGACGGCGTGATCGTCGTCGATACCGGGGACGGCCGCGTTCTCGGCCGCTTCAATCCCTGATGGCGGTGCGTCTGCCGGAAGATCTCAAACGCCGCATCCGCCGCCACGCGGAAGCTTGCTACCCGAACGAAGCCTGCGGCCTGCTGACCGGCCGCTGCGACGGCGAGACAATCGACATCACGGATGTGCATGAGAGCGAGAACGTCACCGAAGCCGACCCGAGAACCGGTTTCGAGATCGATCCCAAGCTGCGCTTCGATCTGATGCGCGCGCTTGAGGCTGCAAACGACGGCGCGGACATCGTTGGCCATTATCATTCCCACCCGGATCATCCGGCGGCCCCATCCGACACCGATCTTTCGATGGCCTACGAGACCGAGTTCGTGTGGCTGATCTGCAGCGTCACGGAAACCGGCGCAACTGAACTGAACGCCTTCAAACCGCGCGAAGATCGGAGCCGGTTCGAACCGCTCGACCTTCGCTGAATTCGCTGGCGCCGAAACGTTCTCAGGCGTAATAATTTCAGCTCAGAAACAGGCGTCACGTCATCCGGGGGCGTCATGCAGTTACCAATCGTAAAACAATTTGTTCGGTGCGCATTGCTCGCCGCGGGGATTCTTGGGTGTGGCGGCGCCGAGGCGCAGATGACCCCCGACCGCTTCCTGCAACGCTGGGATACGAACGGCGACGGGCAGGTCTCAAAGGACGAGTTCGGCGGCAAGCGGCGACCGTTCAGCGATTTCGACGCTAACGGTGACGGCGTTGCGACCCGTGAAGAAATCGAAACCGTTTTCGGTGGCCGCGCCAAGGGCGGGGCCAATACCGGTGGCGATATGCGCGGTCCGCGTCTCGAAGGACAGGTGGCTGCCAAGCAAGTCGGCCGGGATCTGATCTGCGCGATTGCCCGCTACCGGAACTGTGACGGCAAACTTGCCGTCGACCGTGGCCTTTTTCCGACCGGCCTTCGCCCCATCTTCCCGGACGGGTTGGTCTGCCATGGGATCGACGAGCCGTTTGCCAAGGACTATTCCGCCACGCGCGGACGCGAAGCGTATCACGGCGGCATCGACATGCCGGCGAATTACGGCACGCCCATGCTGGCCATGGCCGACGGCATGGTGCTGACCAATGTCGACCCGAAGCAGAGCGCGCGCGGGAAGGAAGTGATCGTCCGCCACACCCCCGAAGACACAGGAATCCCGCTTTATATCTATTCCCAATACGCGCACCTGGACGAGCTGTCCAAGCTGAAACCGGGCGAGCGTGTGAAAATGGGCGACGTCATAGGCCCGACGGGAAATTCCGGTTCGATGCCGATGAATTCGAAGGCCGGCGCAATGCGCCGCCCGGCGATCCATTTCGCGATCTGGTTCAGCGACAAGCCTGAATACGCCATCGACCCGCAAGGCAACGTCATTCCCAAGGACGGCTGGTGGATGGACCCGACCGCGATCTATCGCCTGAAACCCCCCTTCGATTCCGAAAGCATGAAGGCGTTACCCGAGGCGGACAAATGGGTCCGCGTCCCGGTCATGATCGAGGGCGGCGGCACGCAGCCTGCAGGCACGAGGTTGATATGGCCTTATGCCTGCAGACCTTAAGATGCGTTACGAAAGCTAAACGTCAGAGAGCGAACAGCGCGACGCCCGCAACCGCCGTTCCTGCACCGAGCGCCCGTACCAGCTTGTCGCCGGTCACGTTGAGACGCGCGAGGCCCAGCCCCAGGCCGATCCCGGCCGCGTGAAGGAGCGCCGTCGCGACGGCGAATCCCGTCCCATAGGTGAACGCGCCGGCGGCGCCGATTTCGGCCCCGTGCGCGAAGCCATGGAAAACGGCAAACACACCGACCACCGAGGCCGACACCGCTACTGGCAGGCGCACGGCAAAGGCGATCAACAGGCCGAGTGCCACTACGGAGGCGAGGATCGCCGGCTCCACGAACAGCAAGCTGCCCCCCGCAAGCGCGAACAGGTAACCCGCACCCATCATGGCGACGAAAGCCGACGGTACGGTGAATACGGCGCGGCCACCGGCGCGAAACGCCCAAAGACCGACGGCCACCATCACCAGGATATGATCGATCCCGAACAGCGGGTGCGAGAGTCCGGCCGCAAACGAACCATGTTCACTCGGCAGAAGGTGGGCGTGCGCAGGCGTGGCGAACGGCAGCAGGATCGCCACCGCGAAGAAAAGTCGTTTAAGCATGTTTTTCTGTCCCTCTTTTGGTCGACATGATGCCCGGGTTTCGGTCGCATCGGTTGCAGTGTCAGGTATTCCCAGCGGCGGTTCAACTGCCGTGTGAATGACCCTGCGTTGAATGGTCGTGATTGTGCATCGGCTGGCTAGCGCCGACCCCCTGCACGGTGAATGTCACAGGCACCTCGCCCGCTTTTTCGAAGACAAGCGTCAGCGGCAGCTTCTGGCCTTCCTTGAACGGCGCCTTGAGACCCATGAACATGACATGAAGGCCGCCCGGCTGCAGCACCGTCGGCGTACCCGGGGCAACTTCGATCCCCTCGACCTGACGCATCTTCATAACGCCGTTTTCCATCAGGTGGGTGTGAATTTCGGTCCGCGCCGCGAGATCGGATTTGGCGCCGAGCAGACGGTCCGTCTCGCCACCGTGATTGACGAGCGTCATATACGCGGCCCCCGCTTTGACGGGCCCGGCGGTGGCCCTCGCCCACGGCTGCTCCACCTTGATGCCGTCGTGTTTCATCCCGTCGGCGATGGCCTGGCTCGCCGTCAGAGCGAAGACGATGGCCAATATCGAACACAAGAATGCACGCATATTCATTCTCCTTTCAACAAAGCGAAAATCCGGGACGGCGGGCGGTAACACGCCGTCCTTTGCAGAACAGGGAAAGGTCAGGTGGCCCAACCGAGCAGGCTGAATACTATGTCTTCCGCGTTTTCGAGGGTCAGCAGCAAGCCCGCGCCGGCAACGACGGCGCCGGCAAGACGCGCCTCGACTGAAGCGGCGTTCGCCACTCGCAGAACATTGGCTGCGAACCAGCCGCTGGCGAGGGCGATCGCGTACTGAACGACGCCGAGGCCGATCAGATAGCCGACGAGGACCTGGCTGCCGGCAGCGGCTTCCTGGCCCGCCATGGTGTCGCCGAATGCAGAACCATGGAACAGACCGAACGTGGCAAATGCGGCCAATGCCGGGACAAGCCTGAGCGTGGTACCGGAAAGCACGATGACACCCAGCACCAGCAAGGACAGGCCGATAACGATTTCCTTAGCCGGCAGGCCGACACCAGCGGACATGGCGAGACAGCCCGCCAGCATTGCGGCAATGTAGGCCGCAGGCGCGGTAAATCGCTTGCCGGTAAAGATCGCTGCGATCCCGACCAGCGCCACGAACAACATATGGTCGAAGCCGAGCAAAGGATGACCGATCCCGGACAGCAAACCGTCCGCGAATGTCTGCATCGGCGCACCGCCCATGGCATGATGTGCGAAAGCCGCCGACGGCATGGAGAGGCCGAGCACGGCAGCAGTGACATAGAAGAAGCGTTTCATTTTGGATCTCCCTGTCCGTCTCACCCGACGGACGATAGAGGTTAAAGGCACGTGGCAGGTATCCTGGCTTACGCTTCGTCGCCTACACCGGCCTTCCCGGAAATAATCCAGTGGCCATGAACGGTCAGGCTAAGCGTTCACAGTTGCGGGGGCAGCTACGGTTTCGGTCCCTGATGGGTACACCTCACCGTATTCCCTTTTTATCCGACTTTGCTTTTGCGCCGTCGGAACCACAGCGTGACAGTAAATGGGTGACGAACGAAGGGCAACCCTGAGCGGGTCTTTCTATTTTTTGCCGAGGTCCCGCATCAACGGTTTGCCGCGCGCCAGCAGCCAGCGGAACCACATCCCGGAAATTAGCGACGTCACCAGCGCCGCGACAACCAACGTGACGTAGAATGTCTCGTTGATGATGCCGGCGCCGAGCGCAATGCTCGCCAGCACGATGCCCGGGCCGCCGCGTGTATTCATCGCCAGGCCGAAGTTGAGGCTGGTCAGCATGTCGCGGCCGGTCAGCTTCGCCGCCACGAAAACGCAGGCGATCTCAATCGCCGAGGACAAGACAATGAAGCCGAGCGTGAAGCCGAGATCGAGGTCGTTCGGCAGGTCGATCTTCAACCCGACGATGGCGAAATAGATCGGCACGAACAGACCGGCAGATATATCGCCGATGCGTTCCTTCACCGGCTCGAAAGCGCCGTTCGAACAGGCACCGACGACCATGCCCGCGACCAAAGCGCCGAACACCAGATTGACCGAGAGAAGGCTGGCGACTGCGACCAGCAGGAAGCAGATGGAAAACAAATAGCCGATGGGTGACGCTTTCCAGACAAGATTGATGCGAAGGCGCGACACCCAGTTCAGCAACCGCGGCCCGAACGCCAGCGCGACACCGACGAAGGCCAGTGTTTTGGTTATGGTAAGGGCGAGATCACCCGCATCGCCCTCGCCACCCTGCGCCAGGCTGGTCGCCAGCGACAGGCCGATCCACAAGAACAAGTCCTGTATCGTCGCGGCGCCCAGCACGATCCGCGCAAATCGCGTCTGAATGATGTCGAGATCCAGGAATATCTTCGAAATGACAGGAATCGACGTCACCGAAAATGCGATGGCGATGACCAGGGTCAATGCAAGCACGCCGCCATTGGGCCCGGCATAAGGTGCAAAATCGAACAACTGCGGCGCGAACCAGCCGGCCAGGAACGGCAGGCCCGTCGCCGCCACAACGATAATGGCGATCAGACTGGTGTCGTCACGATCGAGCTTGCGCTGCACGCGAAACCCCGACACGAACATCAGCGCCGTGAGGCCGATCCAGTAAAATGCCGAGAGTACCTGCCCCTCGGTCGGGAAGGCGGCAAAGATGAACGTGTAGACCTCGGGCAGGAAAAATCCCAGTACCGTCGGCCCGAGCAGCAGACCGCCGCCGATCTCGCCGATCACGCGCGGCATCTTGAACCACTGACAAGCATAGCCGAAGCCGTGCGCCATGCCGAGCAGGCAGAACAGCGCCAGAAACATGCGGGAAAGCTCGAATTCCGTCACGGCGCTTACCGTCTCCGTTCGCGTTTAGTGACACGGGAACCGCCGTTTAGCATGCCGGGCCCGGTAAATCCACGGCCTCGGTCATTTAATAGTGAACCGCCGCACTATCGTGTTTCACCGGTTCCGAGCGTCCGATAAAATCGGGCGATGTTCTACATCGGCTCTGTTCTCCTCTCCCTCTGCGTCGTTCAGGTGGTCATGGCGGTCGTGCTGCTGGCGTTCTGGCGCATGCGCCTCAATGCCAACGGTCTATTGGAGATGGCCCTGGCCATGGCAATCAGCAGTGTCGGCGCGCTGCTGGCCGCGGTCGGTACCTCGACCGCCAATATCACGCTGGCGTTCGTGGGTATTCAGGGGTTTGTCGTCGGCGTCCTGTTGGCCGCGCGCTCCATGCGCCGGCTTCAGAACTTTGCGCCGCTGGTCGGCCTGGAGTCCGCCGTCGTCTTCGTGTGCGTGATAGGTGACGCCTATTTCTTTTTTGTCGCCGACAAGTTCGCGGGCGCGCTAGCGCTGAATTCGACAGCATACACCGTCGTCTGCTCAATCACAGCGTGGCACCTGTTTCAGGAAAAACGGCGCGACCTTAAGACCGGATGCCGGGTGCTGGGCGCCATCTTCGGTGCATTCGCGCTTGCCAGCATCATTCGCGCCGTGGTGCGCTTGTACGCTGAAACGCCTCGTCCGACGACGCTGGAGGCCATGTCGCTCGATCTCGTCTACGTTTTCTTCGCGATCGCCGTTTCGATCGGATGGAGTCTCGCCTTCGTCTGGACATCCTACAGCGTCGCCGAGCACCGGCTCCGCGCGGCGAACGAGAAGCTCGACCGGTTCTCCGGCGCCGTTGCGCACGATCTCAATACACCGCTCAACGCCGTCATCGGCTATCTGGGTGCCATCAAGCACCTGCCCGACGATGCGCACGAACATCGGGCGGCGTTCGTTACCACTGCCGAAGAGGCCGCGTCCAGAATGAACCGTTTCATCCATCATCTTCTGGAAGAGTCCCGGGCCGGTCACGGTGCGCCGGAACCGACGCCGGTAGACGTGCAGAAATGTATCGCAGATGCGCTTCAGCCGTTGGAACCGAAAATCATCGCAGCAAGTGCGGATATCCAACTGGGCGCGACGCATGACGTCATGGCGAACGCCTTTCAGCTGACACGCGTCTTTCAGAATATTCTCGACAACGCCATCAAGTACCGCTCAGACGAACACCCACTGCGGATCCAAATCTCATCCAGATCGGCCGGCGGCTGGGTCGACGTGGCCGTCGCGGACAACGGTCTCGGCATCGCCAAGGGGGAGCTGGCGAATATCTTCAAACCCTTCCGGCGCGCCGATGACACGACGCCTGTGCCGGGCTACGGCCTCGGCCTCACGGAATGCCAACGCATCGTCGAGAGTTATGGCGGGGCGATAAGTGTCGAGTCTGCGCCCGGCGAGGGGACAACCTTTACCGTCAGGTTACCGTCCGTCTGATACCGTCAGTGGATTTCCTTGGCCGCGCCGATGGCCGCCTTGAGTTTCTCGAAATTGAAATCCGGGCTTTTCGCCGCATCGAGGATCTTCGCTTCCTTGCGCTGCTGCAGCGCGACGACGTCGGGGATTTTCCTCACCGCTTCCGCCGGGATCATCACCGCGCCGTGGCGGTCGGCGTGGACGATGTCGTTGGTCGAAACCGTCAAACCGTAAACCGTCACCTGGCAGTCGAAATCGACGACATGCACATAGGCGTGGCTCGGCCCGATCTTGCCACCCAGCAGGTTGAAGCCGCGGACGCTGTCCGGGATGTCACGGATCGAGCCGTTGGTGACGGCCCCCGCAGCGCCCAGGCCCTTGTGAACGTGGGTGTGCACCTCGCCCCAGAACGCGCCATGCCCCGGGCGCGGGTCCAGGTCCTGAATGACGACGATGCTCGGATGCGGCTGCTGGCCGACGTATTCGTAGTACGGAAGACGCTTGGCCGCCGCCTCGGCGATGGTGTCCGACGACGGCTCGGCGGCGCGGATCATGGCTGTCCGCGCAAAACCGCAGACCGGCGGCAGGTCCGGGTCCAGCGGCACCAGTTGCTCCGTCGTATAGCCGTGGCCACGGCGTTCGGGCATGATTTCTTCGAGCGCATTACAGATCGTCGGCGTGTCCCACTGGGTCAGCTTCTTCAGATCGTCGGCAGTAATGTCGGTCATGTCTCTTCCCCTTTATTTGTTTTGATTAGCGGCCGTTCTTCTTGCGCCAGGCCTCGAAGGCCTTCTTGTTCTTTTCCTTGGTCGGCGGATAGAGGCCGATGATGGTGTCGCCGGCATTGACGCGTTCCGTCACGAAATCCTCGAACGCGGTCATTTCATGAGCTTCCCCGGCGATATCGTCGGCCATGTGCAGCGGGATCACGGCGACCCCTTCCCCATCGCCGACAATGACGTCTCCCGGGAACACCGCGACATCGCCGCAGCCGATGGGACCGTTCAGTTCAATCGCCTGATGGCGTGTCAGGTTGGTCGGCGCCGAGGGGCGATTGTGATAGGTCGGGATATCGAGCTCGGCGATTTCTGGCGCATCGCGAAAACCGCCGTCGGTGACGACACCGGCACAGCCGCGTTTCATCATGCGGGTGACCAGGATCGAGCCCGCCGAGGCGGCGCGCGGATCCTTGCGGCTGTCGATCACCATCACATAACCCTCGGGGCATTCCTCGACCCCGACGCGCTGCGGATGGTTGGGATCCTGGAACACCGATATCGGATTCAAATCTTCGCGCGCCGGGATATAGCGCATGGTGTAGGCTTGGCCGACCATATTCTCGCCCTTGTGCTTGAGCGGGTGGACGTCCTGGATGAACTGGTTCTTGAGGCCGACTTTGAACAGCGCCGTGCACAGCGTCGCCGTCGATACACGCATCAGTTTTTCGCGCGTCGCCGCGCTGAGCTTATTCTTGCTCATGTCTCTCTCCGTTGCTCAGAAGATGTCCGGCTCGGGCGTGGGCCCGCCGAACGACGTTTCCAGAAAGTCGAAGTCGCAGCCCTCGTCGGCCTGCTTGATGTGCTTGGTGAACATCCATCCGTAGCCGCGTTCGAACTTGGGTGCGGGCGGGGTCCACGCCTTGCGGCGCGCTTCCAGTTCTTGCTCGCTCACCAGCATGTCGATGGTCCGGTTCGGAATGTCGATCCTGACGATGTCGCCGGTCTTGAGAAGCGCTAAAGGCCCGCCGACATGGCTCTCGGGCGAGACGTGCAGGATGCAGGCGCCGTAGCTGGTGCCGCTCATCCGCGCATCCGAAATCCGCAGCATGTCGCGCACGCCCTCTTTCAGAAGCTTCTTCGGGATCGGCAGCATGCCCCATTCCGGCATGCCCGGCCCGCCCTGCGGGCCGGCGTTTCTGAGCACCAGCACATGGTCCTTGGTGACGTCGAGGTTCTCGTCATCGACGGCCGCTTTCATTTCCGGGTAACTGTCGAATACCAGCGCCGGGCCTTCGTGATGGTCGAAACGCGGATCGCACGCCGAAGGCTTGATGACGCAACCGTTCGGCGCCAGGTTGCCGCGCAGCAAGGCGAGCGAGCCGTGCGGATAGATCGGATTGTCCATCGGCCGGATCACGTCTTCGTTGTGAACTTCGGCGCCCTCCAGCGTCTCGCCCATCGTCCTGCCGGACACCGTCATGGCGTCGAGATTAAGCTTCTCGGTAAGCCGAGACATGAGCCCCCGAAGCCCGCCCGCGTAGAAGAAATCCTCCATCAGATACGTCGAGCCGCTCGGCCGCACGTTGGCGATCACCGGCACATGCCGGGAGGTCGCGTCGAGATCGTCGAGCGTCAGCGGCACGCCCGCGCGCCTGGCCATCGCGATCAGGTGCACGACGGCGTTGGTCGAACAGCCCATCGACATGGCGACGGTCACGGCGTTATCGATGGACCGGCGGTCGATGATCTGGTCGGGAGTCAGGTCTTCCCACACCATCTCGACAATGCGCCGTCCACACGCGGCGGCCATACGGATGTGGTTGGCGTCGGCGGCAGGGATCGAACTCGCGCCCGGCAACGTCAGCCCCATGGCTTCCGCAATCGCCGTCATGGTCGACGCCGTGCCCATGGTCATGCAGTGACCGTAGGACCGTGCGATCCCGGCTTCGACGTCGCCCCACTCCTCCGCCGTCAGGTTACCGGCGCGGCGTTCGTCCCAGTATTTCCAGCCGTCCGACCCGCTTCCCAACGGCTGGCCCTTGTAGTTGCCGCGCAGCATCGGCCCGGCGGGCAGAAAGATCATCGGCAGGCCGGCACTGACCGCCCCCAGTACGAGCCCCGGCGTGGTCTTGTCGCACCCACCCATCAAGACGGCACCGTCGACCGGATGGCAGCGCAGCAGTTCCTCGACATCCATCGCCAGCATATTGCGATAAAGCATCGTCGTCGGCTTGACATAGTTCTCGGACAGCGACAACGCGGGCAGTTCAATCGGGAAGCCGCCCGCCTGCAGGATGCCGCGCTTCACATCGTCGACGCGCTGTTTGAAGTGGGCGTGACACGGATTGATGTCCGACCAGGTGTTGATGATGGCGATCGATGGCTTGCCGACCCAGTCGCTCGGATCGTAGCCCATCTGCAGCGTCCTTGAGCGGTGCCCGAACGACCGCAGATCGTCAGGCGCGTACCAGCGTGCGGAACGTAGCTCCTCGTACGTCTTTTTCTTCTTGGTCATCGGCGTCGATCACGAAAACCCGTCCGCGAGCGCGAACATGAAGATGATCATCGCGACACCGAACGCAACACCGGCAATCCCGGTGGCGATACCGTAATGGTTGCTGTCGTGCACACCTTCTTCCTCGATATCGTCGTGGAGATCCTCGGGCATCGACATCTTACATCTCCTGTATTTTTACAATCATGTCCCGGCCGCCCCTCAACCTAGCGCCTTCGGCATCCAGAGCGCGATTTCAGGTATGAACATCACCAGCAGCATGCCGAGTATCTGCAATGCAATGAACGGCAGCACGCTGACGAAGATTTCCTGAAGCGTCACATCCTTCGGCGCGACCGACTTGAGCCAGAAACATGCCGGGCCGAATGGTGGCGACAGGAAGTAGATCTGGATATTCATGACGAACAGAATACCGAACCAGACCGCCGCCCATTCCGGCTGCATCCCCAGTTCGGGCGCCAGGTCGCGGACCACCGGCGCGAACACCGGGACCGTGATGAATATGATCGCAATCCACTCCATAAATGTGCCGAGGATCACAAGGATCGCCATCATCACGAAAATGGTGCCAAGCGGGCCAAGACCAGCGCCTTTGATCAAACTGCGCATGAAATCGGCGCCGCCTATCAGGTTGTAGAGACCGACGAACGCGACCGCACCCAGGATCAGCCAGATAATCGTGCCGACCACGGCCATGGTATTGGCGAGGCAATCGCGCAGCAGCGCATAATTGAACCTGAAACGGACCGCGGCGACGGCGATTGCGCCGAAGACGCCGACGGCGGCGGCCTCGGTGACGCTGGTGATCCCGCCATAGATGGAGCCCATGACGCAGAAGATCAGTGCAATGCAGAGGCCGACAGCAATCACCTGGTGGCGGCCGAGCTTGACCTCGGTACCGGTCTTGAGCGCGATTTCGGCAGCGGTCGGCGCCAGCGATGGATTGAGGTTGCACCGGAGCAGCACGAATGAAACATAGAAAGTCGCGAGCATCAGGCCTGGAATGAAACCGGCCGAAAACAGATCGCCGATCCCGACGTTGGCGCTCAGGCCGTAGACGATCATGACAATCGACGGCGGGATCAATGTCGCCAGCGCGCCGGCCGCACAGATCAATCCAATTGTGAGTTTCCGGTCGTAACCGAGCCGCAGCATCTGCGGCAGCGCAACGAGGCCGAGCATCACGATTTCACCGCCCATGACACCCGACATGGCCGCCAGGATCACGGCGACAATAGTCGTCTGAAGCGCGACCCCACCGCGAAATCCGCCGGCGAATATCGACATCGCATCGAATAGGTCCTGTGCAATGCCCGCGCGCTCGAGGATCGAGGCCATCAGCACGAAGAACGGCACGGCGATCAACGGATACTTTTCCAGCAGATCCATCGCGTTCGTCGAAACGAGGTACATCCCTTGCATACCGTAGAACGCGATCGCGCACATGACGGAGATGATCAGCGTCACGATACCGAGCGGCATGCCGGTCATCATCAGCACCAGCAGCGCCGCGACGATCAACAGCGAGATCGTCGCAATGCCGATTTCATCGCGATCGACGTGGATCAGGTCGAATGCCGCGCCCGCCGATTCGGCGATGCCTTCTTCGATACCTGACCAGACGCTATCCATGCCGCTGTAATGAGCGAAGATCTGAACCAGCAACCGCAGACACACCAGCGCCAGCACGGCGTAAACGCCGACCTGCAGCATGTGCGTGCGGAAATGTCGGCTGAGGTTAACCAGCAACTGGACGAGATACATGAAAAGCCCGGCGACCAGCACCGTCTTGAGGATCATCGGCAGCGGCGAGTTCCAAGCGGTGCCGCCGCGCTCGACCATGTCGATACTGTCGACGGCGCGGATCAGGGTATCGGATACCAGCATGTAAAGCGCGAAGACGCCCACCACCATGGCGAACAGATCGAGCCACCAGCGCGTCCGCTTCGAGGCCATCAGATAAAGGACGGTAATCCCGATATGGCGTTTCTGCAGTGTCACGAAGCCGGCGGACAGCATCCAGGCGCAGGCGCAAAGCACCATGACGACTTCAAAGACCCATTGCGTCGGCGAATGGAATACGTAGCGGGCGACCACTTCCCACATCGTGCAGAATGCCGCCATCAGGTACAGGTTGCCGACCGCCAGACCGGTAAACCGGCTGACGTGGTCCACACAGCTACCCAGCCCCTTGAATGCAGGTGCCCCGAAAAATCTCTCGGTCATCTCAGACATGGCGTCCCCCTGTTAAGGGATTTAATTATTTAATTTATGGATAGCGGAACCGCCGCCGTGCCCATGGAGCACGGCGGCGTTCCGATGCGGGCTTTTACGATCCCGACTTCAGCAAGCCGATGGACTTCATGTACTTCAGATGAGCGTCCAGCGCTTCTTGCGCCAAAGGCGACTTGGCAGCGAAGTCGTGCCAGGCGCCGACCGCGATCTCGCGGAACTTGGCGCGTTCTTCAGTCGACCAGTCGATGACGGTGATGTCGCCACCGGCGCGCTGCTCGGCAGCGATGGCCTGGTCCTGCAGGTCGGCTTCACGGCGCATCGCGTCGTAAGATGCCTGATACCATACTTCCAGCGCGGTCTGACCCTCTTTACCCAGTTTGTCCCAGACATTCTTGTTCACGATGAACTGGAGAACGGCCATGGAGTGGATCCCCGGATAGATCGGGAACTTGGCAACCTTGTAGAGGCCCTGTGCGTTGTTGTTGACGTGCGCGGAGGCGTCCGCCGCGTCGATGACCTTTTTCTCAAGCGCGGAATAGACTTCCGAGAACGGCAACGACACCGGCGCAGCGCCGGCGCGTTTGAACACTTCAGCAGCCAGACCTTCCGGCGAACGGACTTTCACGCCCTTGAAGTCAGCGACACTTTTGATCGCGACCGTCGACACGAAAGCTTCCTTGGCGTACGGGCCGCAACCGACAACGTGCACCTTGCCGTTTTCGTACTTGTCGTAGGCTTTCTGCAGGATTTCCTTACCACCGCCGTATTGGCAGAAGGTCCGAACCTGGTCGACGGTATCGTAACCTGCGATCAGGTCGCCGATTACCGCAAACACCGGGTCGCGCCCGGAGAAATATGAAACCGCGTTGAGGTCGCCGTCGAGAATACCGTTGGCAACCGCATCGATGGTTTCACGGTGCGGCACGACGGCCTTCGTCGGCAGCACTTCGATCTTAACTTTTCCGCCGGTCATGGCTTCGAGCTTCGGCGCCCAGTCATCGGTCATGAAGCGGTGCGCCCAGTCGCCCGCTTTGGAACTCGCCTGAACCTTCAGGGTCTTGGCCACAGCGCCGTCAGGCGCCATCGCCAGAACGAGAGCCCCCAGCGAGAGGGCTATCAGTGATTTTTTCAACATATTGGAATCTCCCAATTCAAAAATTTGTTTGGACGAGATTGACTCGTCAAAAACTGAAATACTAATATATTAGTTGATGAGTCAAGGTTAATTGCCTCCGTTGCCAGTTGAAATTTATGGCTTCGGAAGTACGGTAAACGCACATGCCCGACGAAATCTCAGCCATAAATTCGCTGCCATCGGCGCAGGACCGAAACGGCCGCATGACAGTCGTCCAGCATATATACGGCGACCTCAGAAATCTTATCGTCGACATGTCGCTGCCGCCTGGGACGATCATCTCTAAAAAGGAAATCGCGGCTAGGTACGGCGTGAGCCAGACACCGGTGCGCGAGGCACTGATCCTGCTCGAGGAAGAAGGGCTGGTCGATATTTTCCCGCAGTCCCGGACCGAGGTCTCATGCATCGACGTTCAAAATGCGCGCGAGGCTCATTTCTTGCGGCGAAGCGTCGAAGTCGAGATCGCTCGGATTCTTGCTGCCGGTATAACCAAACAGCAGATCGCGGAACTGCGCGCAGCCATCGCGCATCAGGAAACCGCCGATTCGATCAGCGATTTTTCGGCCTTCACGTACCACGACAATCGCTTCCATGAGCTGATGTACCTGTACGCCGGCGTCGGCGGCCTATGGAACATCGTCGACACACAGCGCGCGCATCTCGATAGGTTGCGCCGCTTGCATCTGCCGACCAAGGGCAAGGCCAAGTCTATCCTGCGCGATCACAAGGCCATCGTTAAGGCGATCGCCGGCGGCAACCCCGACGCCGCTGAAGCCGCGGTTCGCCAACACTTGAAGGGAACTGTATTTACATCCGACGAGCTTCGCGCTCATTTTCCGGAGTATTTCGCTCAAACCGAATAAAAAGCCGGACAAGAACAAACGCACTGCCCAAATGAGGAAACAACAAGAATGGATACGCTTAACCCCGCTTCGGTCGTCTCAGAGGCACAGGTCGCCGAGTACCGCGAGAAAGGGTTCATCGTCGTCGAGGATATTTTCTCCGCCGACGACCTGAAACAGATGCACGATGCGCTGAACGGCCTGATCGCCGACGCGCGC
Organism: Rhodospirillales bacterium; assembly: GCA_965228915.1. Taxonomy (GTDB): domain Bacteria; phylum Pseudomonadota; class Alphaproteobacteria; order Rhodospirillales; family Casp-alpha2; genus UBA4479. Next base: position 292,545 of record OZ245847.1, read on the forward strand.
GATCTGACCGAACACACCAACGTCATCGATCTGGAGCCCAGCCACACGCCAGAAAATCCGCGCGTCCGACGCATCAAGGAGCCGTTCCTGAACCACCCCGTTTTCAACGAGATGGCCAAGCGGCCGAAGCTGGTCGCCGCGCTGACGGCGCTGATCGGCCCGAACCTGCGCATGCACGGCTCCAAGATCAATCTGAAGTCCGCCGAGTACGGCTCACCTGTGGAATGGCATCAGGATTGGGCATTCTATCCGCACACCAACGACGACGTGCTCGCCGTCGGGGTGATGCTCGACGACATGACCGACGACAACGGGCCGCTGCTCTGCATTCCGGGCTCGCATACCGGGCCGACCTACGACCATCACCAGGACGGTCATTTCGTTGGCGCGATCGATCCGGTGACGTCCGGGATTGATTTCGATACCGCCGAGAATATCACCGGCAAGGCCGGGTCGTGTAGCTTCCATCACGTCCGCATGATGCATGGGTCCGGGCAGAACACGTCGGGCAAGGACCGCCGGCTTCTGCTGTTCCAGGTCGCCGCCGCCGATGCGTGGGATATCCGCGGCATGGACCGCATCGGATCGTGGGACCAGTACAAGAAGACCATGATCGCGGGCGAGCCCACGAACGAGCCGCGCGTCGTCGTCACGCCGATCCGCCTGCCCTACCCTGAACCGCTTAAGAAAGGCTCGATCTACGAGAGCCAGACACTCGTCAAAAACAAGTATTTCGGCTCCAAACCCGCCGCCGAATAAAAACAACCTGGGGAGACACCATGAAACGCGTCCTCGTCACCGAGACCATGCACGCGTGCGCCTTTGACATACTCGGCGCGCGGAACGATATCGAAGTCATCAACCTGCAGGGCGATATCCGCCCGGAAACGCTGATTAAAAACATGCCGGGTGTACACGCCATCGCCGTCCGGTCCGCGCAGCTGACGGCGGACGTGCTGAGCCACGCCAACGATCTCGAGATCGTGTCGCGCCACGGCGTCGGCTGCGACCTGATCGATGTCGATTACCTATCTGGCCGGGGCATTCCCGTGGCCATCGCGTCGGGCGCCAATTCCCGGTCCGTCGCCGAACACACGCTTTCACTGATGCTGGCGACCGCACGCGAGCTGCCGGCTCAGGATGCCATGGCCAAGGAAGGCAACTGGAAGAACCGGAACGACTTCCGTCTTCGCGATCTGATGGGCGCGACGGTCCTGATCGTCGGCTTCGGGCGGATCGGACGTTTGGTGGCGCCGCTCTGCAAGGCGTTCGGGATGAACGTCATCGCCGCAGACATCGCGCCGGACTATGCGCTCGCCGAAGCCATGGGCATCAAACTGATCACGGATTTCCGCGAGGCGCTGCCGGAAGCCGATTTCATAACGCTGCACGTACCGCTCGACACCGCGACCCGGCATCTCGTCTCCGAAAGCGAGTTCGCGACGATGAAGGACGGCGTCATCCTGATCAACTGCGCGCGCGGCGGCATCGTCGATGACGACGCCATGCTGGCGGCGTTGGACAGCGGCAAGGTCTTCGCGGCAGGCATCGATGTCCTCGACCGTGAACCGCCCGAACCGGATCATCCGATCCTGAAGCGCGACGACGTTATCGTGACGCCGCACAACGGCGCCGCATCGGTGTCTTCGTCCATCGCCATGGCACGCATGGCCGCCGAGAACATTCTCGATTGTTTCGACGGCAAGCTGAAGGACGAGATGACCTTCAATCTTTCTTCGCTCGGTCAAAATCGATGACGGCGGATCAAAGCACGCGCGTGACCGCCGACGGCATGACGCAACTCGGTGCCGATATTTTCGAGCGCGCCGGCGCGTCCCGAGATGAAGCCGCCGCGATCAGTGCCAATCTCGTGAACTCGAACCTCTCCGGTCACGACAGTCACGGCGTCGTCCGCATCCCCCGTTATCTGATGTGGGAGAACACCGGCAATCTCTCCTTCGGCCAGTCGGCGAGCGTGATCGCCGACGGCGGGAATTTCGCGTTGATCGACGGCAATCGCGGTTTCGGCCAGGTCGTCGGCCGCCAGGCCGTCGATATCGGCATCGAAAAGGCGAGAGCGGACGGCGTCTCGGTGATGGCGCTCAGGAACGCCGGGCATCTCGGACGCATCGGCTTCTGGGCTGAACGCGCCTGCGACGCGGGCCTCGTCTCCGTCAGTTTCGTCAACGTCGCGCAAAGCATGCTGGTGGCCCCGTTTGGGGCGGCCGACCGGCGCGTATCGACCGCGCCCGTCACGATCGGCGTGGTCAATCCGTCGGGCGACGATTTCATCCTCGATTTCGCCACGTCCAAGGTCGCCGAAGGCAAGGTCATGGTCGCGCTCCGGGGGGGTAAACCTGTCCCGGAAGGCGCGCTGATCGACGGCAGCGGCCAGCCGACCACGGATCCGATCGCGCTTTACGGCGAGCAGGTTCCCGGCAAGGAGGCGGATCCTCGCGCCGGCGCCGGTGCGCTGACCACGTTCGGCGACCACAAGGGCTCGGGTCTTGCGCTGGCGTGCGAACTTCTGGCCGGCGCCTTGACCGGATCCGGCACGACCGGCCCCGGCAAGAAAACCCACAACGGGATGTTCTCGGTGTTCCTGAAACCGGAACTGCTGGACGACGGTCACGGCTTCGCCGGTGCGGTCGCGGAGTATATCGATTTCGTGCGGTCGGCCCGGCCGCGCGATCCGGATCAACCGGTGATGATCCCGGGCGATCCCGAACGAAAAGCCCGCGCCGAACGTCAGGCCAACGGCTTCGATATCGCAGCCGGCGCCTGGAACAGCATTCTCGATGCGGGTGAAAAACTGGGACTCGACCGGAACGGCATGACCGAAACGGCGACCAAACGATAATTATAAACGGAGGAACCAATATGACCGACACGACGCTCAAATCCAAAATGCTCCGGGGCGACATGCTGTCGGGGACATTTCTCAAGACGCCGGCTTTCCAACTGATCGAAATCCTCGCCATGTCGGGAATGGACTTCGTCGCCCTCGACGCCGAGCATTCGCCGTTCGACCGCGGCACCGTGGACGCCTGTCTCGGCATGGCGCGGGCGCTGAACATTCCAGCCCTCGTCCGTATCCCCGACGGTTCGCCTGCGCAGATCCTGACCATGCTGGACTCGGGAGCGACCGGCCTCGTGGTACCGCACGTCAACACGGTCGAGAAAGCCGAGGAAGTCGCCCGTGCCGCGCGGTTCGGTCACGGCGGGCGCGGCTTTGCAGGCTCGACCCGCTGGGCCGGGTACGCGACCCGCAAGATGCCGGACATCCTTAAGCAAAGCGAAGACGAAACCGTGATCCTCGCACAGATCGAGGAACCGGAGGCGGTCGACGCTATCGACGAGATTGCTGCCGTCGACGGAATCGATGCGCTGTTCGTCGGCCCGGCCGACCTCGCGGTCTGTTACGGCCTCACCGACCCCGCCGCACCCAAGGTGCGCGACGCGATCAAGCGTGTCGGCGAAGCGGCGAAGAAGCACGGAAAGTGCATGGTTACGTTCGCCCCCAACACGTCCTGGGTACCGGATTTGAAGGCGCTCGGCGTCACCATGTATTTCATCGGTTCCGAGCACGCCTTCATGCTGGCCGGCGCCAAGGCCGTCGCCGACGACGTCCGGGGCGCGTGACGTGACCGTCTATATCGGCAGCGGCGCAGGGTTCGCGGGCGACAGGTTGGACGCCGGCATCCCCGTCGTCGCGACGTTGAAAAAGAAGGACGGGCCGAAGTACCTCATCTTCGAAGTGATGGGCGAGCGCACGCTGGCGATCGCGCAACGGATCAAGATGCGCAAACCCGAAATGGGGTATTCACCCTATCTCGAACCCTATCTGAGAAACGTCCTCAAAGACGCCAAGGAAGCCGGCGTCACCATCGTCGCCAACCTGGGGAACGCCAACCCGATGGGCGGCGCCAAACGCACGTACGAACTGGCGAGGGAACTCGGCGTCGAAGGACTCCGTGTGGCCGTTGTATTGGGTGACGATCTGCTGGCGTACATGGGTGCCGACGAGGTCGCCAGTCTGCCGACCATCGAAGGTGTCAGCATCGACGGCAAGGAGATCGTCGCCGCCAACGCTTATCTCGGGGCGCGGCCGGTGGCGGAAGCGCTCAAGCTCAATGTCGACGTCGTGCTGGTCGGCCGGACGACGGACGCGGCGCTGGTGCTCGGACCGCTGATCCATGAATACGGCTGGGGGCCGGAAGACTGGGATCTGCTGGCCCAGGGCACGCTCGCCGGGCATTTGCTCGAATGCGGCGGGCAGGTCACCGGCGGTTATTTCTGCGATCCGGGGTTCAAGGACGTGCCGGGTATGGATGAACTCGGCTTCCCCATCGGTGAGATCGAGGCCGACGGGTCGCTGACGATTACCAAGGCCGACGACACCGGCGGCATGGTCACCCGCGCAACGGTGATCGAACAGATGCTCTACGAAGTGCACGACCCGTCCGCTTACCTGACGCCGGACGTGCAACTCGACATTACCAACGTCACGCTTTCCGAGGATGGCAAAGACCGGATCCGCGTCACCGGGGCCAAGGGATCTCCGCCTCCCGATACGCTCAAGGTCACGGTTTCGGCCGACGGCGGCTGGCTTGGCGAGTCGGAAATGATCTACGCCGGCCCCAACGCCCTCGCCCGCGCGCGGCTCGCCGCCGATGTCGTGCGCTCGCGCGTCAAAAAACACGGCGTGACGGAACCTGTCCGGATCGAGATCGTCGGCACCGGGGCTGTCTACGATAACGACGCGTCCGATCGCGAACGTCAGAAGAACATGCCGATGGACGGCGAATACCGGCTCCGCGCCGCGATCCGCACCCTCGATAAGGCAACAGCGCAGTATGTGAACGACGAAGTCCTCAGCTTGTTCTGCTCCGGCCCTGCCGGCGGCGGCGGTTACCGCTGCAACATCACGGGTCAGGTCAACACGGCGTCTGTTCTCGTCCCAAGAGGCCCGGTCGAGGCGCAGGCCCGCGCCGAGGAGGTGAAGCCATGAACAATGATATGAGCGAAGAGATGATCACGTTACCGCTGCACGCTGTCGCGCACGGGCGGACCGGCGACAAGGGCAACCGCTCCAACATCTCGCTGGTTCCATATCTGCCCGAAGCATTCCCTTATCTTCTCGAGCAGGTGACGCCGGAACGGGTGATGGACTTGTTCCGCCACAAGGGCGCGACCGACGTCACGCGCTACGAGCTCCCGAACCTGCCGGCCATGAACTTCGTCATCGATAACGCGCTGGAAGGCGGCGTCAACAGTTCACTGTCGCAGGACCTGCACGGCAAGACCCTGTCGTTCATGTTGCTGGGAGAGGTCGACGTCACGGTGCCGAAATCCTGCATCCCCGTTGGGTCGCGGTATCTCTAGGCGGCTTTCGCCAGTCCGGCGAATTCGACGAGGATCATCTGCTTGAGCTGATCGGCGGCAGGCGACAACGTCGCGCCCCGTCGCTCGACCAGCTCAAGCGTCCGTGACAGTCCGGGACCGTGCAACGGACGCGAGACGAGCCGTCTCGACGCGACACCCCGCATGACCATTCGCGGAATGATCCCTACGCCCATCCCCGCTTCGAGAAACCCGACCATGGTCGAAAGATGCTGCACTTCGTAAAGCCACTTGGCCGAGGTTGCGCGGTTGGTCAGATGCGCCTGCAGCACGCGGCTGGTCCCACTGCGCGCTCCCAGGATCATCAGCGGCATGCCGCTCAACTCGGCGGCATCGACGGGACCACCCGCGGCATGCGGATGATCGTCACGGCACGCGAGCACGAACCCGTCCTCCATCAGGGGCGTCGTGACCAGTCCCTCCTCGATGTCGTCGGTCCGCATGTCGATGGCGAACTCCGCCTCGCCGCGCCGGACGTAGGACATGATCTCTTGTTCGGAAACGTCGATGACGCGAATCCCGACACTCGGATGCGCATCCGCGAAACGCCCGATCACGTCGGGCAAAACATACGTCGCGACGGAAATGAGGCTGGAGATCGTCACCCGCCCGCCCGCGACGTCGATCACGTCGCGAATGTCGTTATAGGCCTGCTCGAACTGGTTCAGCATCCGTCTGGCGGCGGGCAGAAAGGCGCGGCCCACGGCAGTGAGCGCGATGGATCTTGTAGTCCGGTCGATCAGCTTGGCGCCGACGGCGTCCTCCAGCTTCTGCAGCCGCTGTGTCAACGCCGACTGCGTGACGTTCAGATGCGCGGCCGCCTCCTTGAAGCTGCCAGCGTCAATGACGCGGATGAAAACCTCGATATCGCGGATGCCGTAGGGAATGTTCATTTATAAGATTTCCTTAATAAATATGAAGATATTTGAATTTTACTTCACAATCAAGACAGCGCAGAATTCGCGGACAAGAACACAAAAAACGCCCGGGTTACTTAGGGAAGCATCCGATGAGTAATAAGAAGTACGACGTCGTCGTGGTCGGCGCCGGCAATGCGGCACTTTGTGCGGCCATGGCGGCGAGAGAAAACGGGGCGTCAGTCCTCATCCTCGAAAAAGCGGCAGAAGAAGAAAAAGGCGGGAACTCATACTTCACCGCCGGCGGCTTCCGCTTTTGCCACACCGGTATCGACGATGCGGCGACCGACGTACTCACCGATCTATCGGATGCGGAGCGCGAGCAGATCGTGCTTCCGGTACACGACAGAGGCGTGTTCTACGACGCCTTGATGAAGGTTACGCATCATCAGGCGGACGAAGAAATGGCGCGGATCCTCATCGACGGGTCGCGCCCGACTATGGTCTGGCTGCGCGAACACGGGGTGCGTTTCATCCCGATGTTCGGGCGCCAGTCTTTTCTTGTCGATGGCAAACATCATTTCTATGGCGGCGTGAACATCGAAGCCGTCGGCGGCGGCGCCGGTCTGGTCGAGATGGAACTCGCCCATGCCCTCAAGATGGGCTGCGAAATCCGTTATTCCTGCGGCGCGACCGAGCTCTATCAAGATGACAACCGCTGCATCATCGGGCTCAACGTCCGAACCCCGCGCGGTTACGAAGACATCGACTGCGACGCGGTCGTGCTGGCGTGCGGCGGGTTCGAATCCAACCCGGCCATGCGCGCGCAGTATCTGGGTGCCGGCTGGGACCTAGCCCGCGTGCGCGGCACGCGTCACAACATGGGCGACGGCATCCGTATGGCGATCGAAATCGGCGCGCGCCCGTTCGGTAACTGGTCCGGCTGCCACTCGGTCGGCTGGGATATTTCCGCGCCGCCCTACGGCGATTACGAAGTTCTGGATAACTTCCAGAAGCATTCGTACCCGTGGGGCATCATGGTCAACCTCAAGGGCGAACGCTTCGTCGACGAGGGCGAGGACCTGCGCAATCACACCTACGTCAAGTTCGGCCGCGAGATCATGAAGCAGCCGTTCCGGACCGCGATCCAGATATTCGACCAGAAAACGATCCCGTTGCTGCGCGACGAATATCGGATCAAGCAGGTCACCAAGTACACCGCGGACAGCATGGCGGAACTGGCGGCACAACTCGAAATCGACCCGGACGCGCTCACCAAGACGGTCGACGAGTTCAATGCTGCGTGTCAGCCGGGCGACTTCAACCCGTCGATCCTCGACGGCGTCACCACCAAGGGTCTTGCCGTCAACAAGACCAACTGGGCCTTGCCGATCGACGAGCCGCCGTTCGAGGCCTTCGTGACCACGACCGGCGTCACCTTCACCTTCGGCGGCCTCAAGATCAACAATGACGGAGAGGTTCAGGACACCACCGACCGTTCGATCCCGGGCCTCTATGCGGCAGGTGAACTGGTCGGCGGGCTGTTTTACGAGAACTATCCGGGCGGCAGCGGCTTGATGGCCGGCGCGGTGTTCGGCAAGCTGGCGGGCGAAAGCGCCGCCGTTTACGCCGGGCGCGCCAAAGCCGTCGCCTGACCGGACAGGGGAAGCATCATGATGGACGGACTGAACACGACCGAGGCCACCAACGTTCTGGCCGCGCTCTCCGAGCGAATCACCGGGTTCGATCCGGCCGCCATCTCCCCGAAAGCCATCGAGGTCGCAAAGGCAGGTATCGCGGACACCATCGGCGTTACCCTCGCAGGACTCCCTGAACCCTGTACCCAAATCCTGCTGTCGACACCGGGCGTCGCCGATGCGCCCGGTCCCTGCTCCATCCTTGGCGCGAAACAGAAAACCAGCGCGCTCGACGCCACCCTCGTCAACGGGATCGCCTCTCACGCGCTCGACTTCGACGATTTCTCCGACGTGCTCGGCGGTCACCAGTCGGTGCCGCTGGTGCCGGTATTGTTCGCGCTCGCCGAGGAACACGGCCTGACCGGCCGCCAACTGATTGACGCCTACGTGGTCGGCTTCGAGGTCGAACACAGGTTCGCGATGGCCCTGCATCCGCATCACTATGACAAGGGCTGGCATCCGACGGCGACGCTCGGCATCTTCGGGACCGTCGCATCGGCGGCTTACGCGCTCGGTCTTAATGCGACGCAGACAACCCGGGCGCTGGCGATCGCCGCCTCACTGGCGGCCGGCATCAAGGCGAACTTCGGCACCATGACCAAACCCCTGCATGTCGGGCATTCGGGCCGATCGGGTTTGATGGCGGTGCTGATCGCAGAGCGCGGTTTCGAGGCCAACAGCCAAGCGATGGAACACCATCAGGGCTTTTTCAATGTCTTCAACGGCGAAGGCACCTTCGACGCAACGCCGCTGCTGTCGGCTTGGACGCTGCCGCTGACCATCGAGTTGCCGAGCATCGGCATCAAGCAGTTTCCGTGCTGCGGCTCGACGCACCACGCCATCGCGGCGATGCTCGATCTGCGTACCAACGACGGTGTCACCGCCGAAAACGTGGACACCATTACTATCCACGTCCACCAACGCCGGTTCCGCCACACCAACACGGCATTTCCGCAGAGCGTCCTGCAGGCCAAATTCTCGCAGCAGTACGCGGTCGCCCGCGCGCTCTTGGACGGGGCCGTGCGACTGAAAGATTTCGAAGACGCCGCCTTCTTCCAACCGGAAATCGTCCGCCTTTTGGAGAAAGCCACCGTGGTGCCGTTCGGCGAGCCGGGCGCGCCGGAGGGTGGGACCTGGGACGCGGAAGTTTCGGTGAAACTCACCGACGGCTCGACCCGTACCAAGCGCATCGACAACATGGTCGGGCGCAGCGGCGACAACGCCATGAGCCGAGACGAACTTTACGCCAAATACGCCGACTGCGCGTCGAAAGTGATCCCGGCCGCCGATGCCGAAGCGTCCTTCGAAGCGCTGATGGACCTCGAAAAAATGACCGATTTCACTGAGTTGACCGCCTTTCTCTCGGGAAAGTAGCGATTACCAAAATTTTTCGCGATATCGCGATCTCATTGACTTCGAGCGCGTTTTGGCCTCATAGTCCGCCCGCGTATTACATTTGTTTAGAGTCTATGAGACCCCGGCTCGCCGGTAAGCTACGAGATCCCCTGACAATGTGAGCGTTACAGGACGGCTCCGCACAGTGCGGCCCGCCGTCCATGCCAACTGTTAGAGGAATGAGACATGGCTACTGGTACTGTTAAATGGTTCAACCCGACCAAGGGTTACGGCTTCATCGAACCGTCGGATGGCGGCAAGGACGCCTTCGTTCACATCTCGGCCGTCGAACGCGCCGGGCTGAGCGGCCTTCGTGAAGGTCAGAAGGTTTCGTACGAACTGCAAGCCGGCAAGAACGGCAAGTCGTCCGCCGAAAACCTTACGGTCGAAGACTGATTTATCCGGCATCGCCGCCGGCAAAGCCGGCGGCGGCACGCCGAACGGAAAAGCGCGCCAACGGCGCGCTTTTTTTGTGTCCAGTTGCTGCCTGGCATTGGCAACACCGTGCCATCGTGTCTAACTTTACAGATCACGTCATTCCACTTTCAAAGAGATCAGCCCCATGAGTATCGTCAAGGACCGCCCCTATTGGTGGGAAGAAGCCGAACCCCAACCCGCCGATGAAGGCACCCCGCCCGAGACCGCGGACATTGTCGTGGTCGGTGGCGGATACGCCGGCATGGGCGCCGCGATCCCGCTTTGCCGTGCCGGCCGCGATGTCGTGGTGCTGGAAAGGGATCGCCCGGGCGACGGGGCGTCGAGCCGCAACGGCGGCCTGACCAGCGGCAACATCCGACATTCGTTTTCGAAGCTGGTCAACAAGTTCGGCCTCGAGCACGCCAAGGCCTTCTACGAAGAAGGCAAGACGGCGCGCCAGGATCTTTTCGATTTCATCGAGTCAGAGAAACTCGACTGCGACTTCCAGCTGACCGGCCGGTTCACCGGCGCGATGCGCCCGGAAATCCTTGAGAGCATGAAGCGCGAAGCCGACATGATGCACCGCCATCTCGGCATCGATGTGAAAATCATCGAACGCGCGGATCAGCACGACGAGATCGGCTCGGACCTTTATCACGGCGGCGCCGTGCGTTCGGACATGGGGGGCATTCACCCCGGCAAACTGCACCGCGAACTGCGCCGTGTGGCCGAAGCGTCGGGCGCGAAAATTTTCAGCGGCACGGGCGTCACCAATATCGAACGCGTCGGCGGCATCTTCACGGTCACCACCCCCAAGGGCAAGATCAAGGCGAACCACGTCATCGTCTGCACCAACGGCTACACGGACAAGGGCCTGCCGTGGCTGCGTCGCCGACTGGTGCCGGTGATCTCGGAAATGATCGCGACCGAACCTTTGAGCCCGAACCTGATGTCCACGTTAATGCCGAAGAAGCAGATGCACGGGGAGACGCGCCAACTCGGTCATTATTACCGTCCCTCACCGGACGGAACCCGCATTCTGTTGGGCGGCCGGCGCTACGACAACGACGCGGCGAAGGCGCGCGAACGTCTGCGCGGCGGATTGCTGGAAATCTTCCCCGACCTCTCCGAGACCAGGCTTTCGCATCACTGGTTCGGCTTTGTCGCCTTCCCGATGGACGAACTCCCCAAACTTACGATCCACGACGGCGTCGTCTATGCGACCGGTTTCTGCGGATCCGGCGTCGTCTGGGCCCGCTGGATGGGCCAGAAGGCGGCGATGGTCGTCATGGGCCGCGAAGAAGGCGCCTCGGCATTCGACAAGGTGCCGTTCCGCGCGATCCCGTTCTACAACGGCACCCCCTGGTTCCTGCCGGTGATGATGAACTGGTACAAGCTCAAGGACCGGATGACGGGGACGCTAAAGTGACGTCGCCGTCGCCGGTTTCCATATCGGCCAGTTCAGCCAGAGAAAGCGGCTTCAAAGGCGGTCGGATGCGGTAGGCGCCGATCTCCGCCGGCGATTTCCCATGCGCCGCCGCGAGCACTTCGGTCACCGTCAGCCCGCACATACGCCCCTGGCACGGACCCATTCCCGCGCGCAGGAACGCCTTCAACTGGTTCGGGCCCGGCGCGCCCAGCTTGGCCGCCTTGCGGACGTCGCCGGCAGTGATCTCTTCACAACGGCACACCAAGGTCGCGTCGTCCGGCGGGTTCAAAATCTCATTCGGCGGCGGGAACAAGGCGTCGAGCAGCGGTCTGACCGATTGATGGTGATCCAGTTCCGATAGCCACGGCGGCGATTTGAGATCGAAATCGGCCCGGCTGACCTCGCCCAGCGAGCAGGCAATCTCAAGGGCCGTCAGCCGGCCCGCCGCTTCGGCCGCACGAGCGCCGTTGATCCCGGCGCCATCACCGGCGATGTAGATTGCCTCGAATTCGGTCGATCCGTTCCGACCGGTCTTCGGATACCAATAATGCTGCCGTTCGTGCCAGATATGCTCGAGCCGGAGTTGCCGCGTCGCCTGTGTGTTCGGCACGACACCCTGATGCAGCAGCACGGTTTCGGCCTCGAACGAGCGAGTGCGCCCGCCGGCCTTGAACGAGACACCCTGCGCCTTGTCGCTGCCGTCGACGCGAAGACCCGATATGCCGGAAACGATCTCAATGCCCGACTCTTTCAATCGCCGCCGCATGGCGACCCCTTTTCGCAGATAGTCCGCCCCCTTGAGCGCGCGCAAAAGATGGGGCGCAGCGCGCAGGTAATCGGTGAATGACGTGGTTTCTGCAACGACGGCAATATCGGCCCCTGCACGAACCAACTGATCGGCGATCAGCAACAACAGCGGCCCGCTGCCGCAAATCGCGATCGGCCCGTCGGGGACCATCCCGGCGCTTTTCATCAGGATCTGCGACGCGCCCGCCGTCATGACGCCGGGCAAAGTCCAGCCCGGCACCGGCACCGGACGCTCCATCGCGCCGGTTGCGAGCAACACGCGCTTGGCGTCGATCTGCTTCGCCTTCTTGCCGTCGGAACACCAGACCGTGCCGTTACGTTCGATCTGCCAGACCGTGTGCCCGGCGAGGTGCGTCACCCGGGACGCTTGCAGCCCGTCAACCAGGCCGTAGCCGTATTTGTAGTCCGCCCCCAAAACGTCGAGATCGTGCCGGCGCTCCATCGCGACGCGTTCGACATCGCGGTAGATCTGACCGCCCGGCGCGTCCTGCTCGTCGATGATGACGACCTTGAGGCCGACGTTGACCGCCTCGTGCGCCGCCGCCATCCCGGCCGGCCCAGCGCCGATGATGGCGATATCGTACTCCGGCGAGCTCAAGACGCGCGCTCCATATCGCGGGCACCCTGCTGGCGTCTAACCGACATCCCTTCCTCGACACGTACCATGCAGCCTTGCCGGTTCGGTTCGCCGTCGATCTCCATCAGGCACTCGAAACAGACACCCATCAAGCAATAGGGCGCGCGCGGCGCGCCGCTGACCGGGGTCGTCCGCGTCGCACCTGAGGCGTGCGCCAACACGGCGGCGGCGACGCTTTCGCCGGCGCGAGCGTCGACCGCCTCGCCGTCGATGGTGATCTTCACGACCTTACCGTCGTTATGCCGTCTTCTGAGCATCGAACCTCTCCACGCCGAAGGCCTCGAACTGTTCGGGCGCAGGATCGCCCGCGATCCACCCAGACGCCACCTTTGCATTGACCGCGGCCAGCGTCACGCCGCTGTGCGACGCCACCGCGTAGATCCCCGGATGGGTTTCCGATTCCGCGTACACCGGGCATTTGTCCGGCGTCAGCACCCTGAGCGCCGCCCATGTCCGTACGATATTCAGATTGCGCAGCGCCGGGATCGTCCGCGCGGCACGCTCGGCAATCTTGGCAACCGTGCTTGTATCGACCACGTCGTCGTAACCTGCTTCCTCCGCCGAAACACCCAACATGATTGAGCCTTCGACAGTCTGGCGGAAGGCGCTGATCGGCATCGGGAGTATCTGTTTGGTGCGCTCCGTCACCAGGATGTGCCCACGCTGCGGGCGGATCGGAATGTCGAGCCCGAGCGGCGGCCCGAGTTCTCGCAGTCCATGCCCTGCCGCGATTACCACCTTCGGTGCGCTGACGATGCCTTTTTCGGTGAAGACGTCGTATGCGCCGCCGTTCTTTCTGACTTCCGATACCCGGTGATGCGGCAGATAGGTGCCGCCGGCCTGTTGGAATCGCGTGTGCATGGCGCGGAGCAGGAACAGCGGGTTCACATGCCCGTCGATCGGACTGTAAGAGGCGCCGACAACATCCTCGCCAAGGCCGACGCCGGGCAGCATGTCCTCAACCTGCTTGCGGTCGAGGAATTCGACCTCGTATTCCTTGCCGCCGCCTTGCTGATAGATCTGACCGATATAATGCTGACGGTGCGCGAGTTCTTCCTCGCCCAATAAAAGCTCAAGACCGCCGGGGTTGGCGTGGCCGATATCGACGCCGGTATGCTCGCGCAGCTCCGCCGCGAACTCGGGGTAGAGCGTTGCCGATCGCCGCGTCCATTCGACGTAGCGCGGCATTCCGAAGCCCTTGCCCTGGAACCAGACGAGGCCGAAGTTCCCGCGCGCCACACGTAGCACGTCGTCACCCTCGTCGAGGATGCAGACTTTCAATCCGCGTTCGAGAAGCCCCAGCGACAGGGCCGGGCCGATCATCCCGCCGCCGATAATCGCGACATCGAAACTTCCGGGTGCCGTATGGTCCGGCATCTTGCGTTTATCCTCCCCGTTGCGGATAAAAGAAAACCGCCCGCGCACCGGATAAGTCAAATCAGTAAATCGACCGAGGCTATGCGCGAATATTATATGGTGAGCGGTATACGGCTTTACGAGGCGCGGCGCGTTTCCGCCCCGGGGTCGGCTGAATAGGAAGCCGCCAGCGCATCGACGAACATCTCGACGCGCCGGGACGATGGCCGGTGCGCCGGCACCAGCGCCCCGATCCTGAGCGGCAATGCCGGTTCGAAATCACGCATCACCAGTTCCGGCCGCTTTGATGCCGGCACATCCCAGGTGCCGACGATGGCAACCCCCGCTCCTTCGGCGACTAGGTTGCACGCGACCTCGGCGGTACGGGTTTCGAACTTCATACGGCGTTTGACACCCAGGTCGTCGAAAACCCGGTCGACCCGGATCCGGAAAAGGGTGTCGGTCGAGAACGAAACGAAGGTCTCGCCTTCGAGATCGTGAGCGTGAATGACCTTCTTCTTCGCCAATTGGTGATCGCGCGGCAACACGCATAGCGAATTGCCCTCGCTCAACTGCCGGACGTCGATACTCGGTGTTTCGACAGGCAGCGTCGTGACGCCGATGTCAAACTGCTGATTGGCGATGCTTTCGACGACCTGACGGCGCGGCCGGACTTCGATTTCGAACGACACTTCCGGATTCTCGCGGGCATATCCGGCGACGGCTCGGGTCAGCGGCTCGCCCGTCAGTGACGGCATCGCGACGATCCGAAGCATCCCCGACGAATCGCGGGCCAGCGCGCGCGCCGCCGTCTCGACCTGGGCAAGTCCCACGAACGAACGCTGCACCTCGGCATAGAGGGCATTGCCCTCTTCCGTCGGCTGCAGGCGGCCCCGGGTCCGGTTGAACAGCAGGTAACCGAGATCCCGTTCCAAATCGGCGATCAGACGGCTGACTGCCGGCTGTGAGATGTAAAGGGCGTCCGCGGCCTTGACCATCGTACCCGTCACCATGACGGCGCGGAACGCCTCGATTTGTTTCAGGTTAAGCGACATCTGCGATGCTTTCTCATATTACGCCAGGCCCCGCTAATGCGGTGCACGCCCGATCAGGCGCAGATATAACATAACTGAATAGCCTCTGCGCCAAAATGAATTTGACAACATAGACCGACCCTTTGAGAGTCGGGAGGCAGACATTGCGCAGACCGGCGTCAGACGGGATCGCGCGTGTCGACGATTGGCGCAGGGGGTTAGAAAGCTAGGTAAATCAAGCCTATCCAACAGTGCGCTAAAATCGACCGCACCTGTCACGCCTGACAGCCACGCGGTGTCAAAAAATTATGCGGACCAACACACAGGGAGTTATGACGCACATGAAACACTTTAAAACACTAACGGCCGCGCTCGCGGTCGCAACGATTGCACTGGGCAGTGCCGCCCAGGCGCAGGAAATGAAATTCTGGCGGATCGGCACCGGCGGCGCCGGTGGCACGTACTATCCGATCGGCGGCCTGATCGCCAACGCCATCTCCAACCCGCCGGGTTCGCGCCCGTGCGACAAGGGCGGCAGCTGCGGCGTCGAAGGCCTGGTCGCCATTGCGGTTTCGACCAATGCGTCCGTCGCCAACGTCAACGCCATCGACGCGGGTCAGCTCGACGCCGGTCTCGCCGGTGCGCAGAGCGTTGCGCAGGGGTACAACGGCGAAGGCAAGTTCGAAGGCAACCCGAAGAAGAACATCCGCATGGTCGCCAACCTGTATCCGGAAGACATGCACCTGGTGACCCCGAAAGGCGTGACCCTTTCGAGCCTCAACGACCTGAACGGTAAGAAAGTCGGCGTTGCCGCGGCCGGTTCCGGCACGCAGGTTTCGGTCCGCATGATCCTCAAAAAGTGGGGCATCAAAGCAGAAGAGCACGAGCTTGGTCTCGGTCAGAGCACGCAGCGACTGGCGGATGGTCAGCTCGACGCGTTCTTCTATGCCGGCGGCACGCCGTTCGCGGCACTGATCCAGCTCGGTTCGACCAAGGGCTTCGAACTCTACAAGTTCTCCGCCGAGGACCAGAAAACCATTAACGGCATCATCCCCTACTACATCGAATCGATGATCCCGGCCGGTACGTACGAAAGCATTTCGTATGACGTCCCGACGGTCGCCGTCAGCGGTCAGTTGATCACCGGCAAGGATCAGCCGGACGACCTGATCTACCAGATCACCAAGGCGCTGTGGAACAAGAACACCCGCAAGCTGCTCGACAAAGGCCACGCCAAAGGCAAGGTCATCACGCTCGAGAACGCGACCAAGGGTGTCCTGATCCCGTATCACCCGGGCGCCGAGAAGTATTACAAGGAAGTCGGGGCGATTAAATAATAGCCCTCACGAATTGGCGGGACGCGCGAAAGCTCGTCCCGCCGATTTCCTTTGGAACTTCCAGGCGGGTCTCGCACCCGCCGCTTTAGCCATTTTCAGACAGCGGGTGGGGTCGACATGGCCGAGTACGACATCAAGAAAGCCGAGGAACTGGAGCGCAAGTACGACTCCGGTCTGAACACACGGGCGCTCGGCCCGATCCTTCTCAAGTTTTCCTTTCTCTTTTCGATAATTTTTGCGGCCTATCATTACTGGACCGCCGGTTTCGGCACACCCATCGACTACTGGCACATGGGCTTCCACATGTCGGGTGTCATTTTGCTCGTGTTCATCGGATTTCCGATGATCAAGGACCACCTGTCGCAGAACCTGCAACCGAACACCTGGTGGCGTTATTCGAATGTGCCGCTGTGGGATTGGATATTCATCGTCGTCGGTGTCGCCAGTTCCCTCTATATCGGTGTGACCTGGTACGCCATCGACATCAATCTCTTCGGCTATCATCTGACAATGCCCGATCAGGTTCTGCGCCAGGGCAACCCGATGAACATCGACATCGTGTTCGGGACGCTTCTGATCATCGTCCTGCTCGAAGCCGTGCGCCGTTCTCTCGGGATCATCGTGCCGATCATCATTCTGATCTTCACCGGCTATGCGGTATTCGGGCAGTACATCCCGATCCAGGTCCTGAAACATCCGGGGATCAGCTGGGCCCAGTACATCAACAACATGTATTTTCCGGCGGAAGGCATTTACGGTGTCACACTGTGGATCGTCTCTACCGTCGTATTCCACTTCGTGCTGTTCGGCGTGCTGGCCCAACGCATGGGCCTGGGACAGTTTTTCGTCGACATCGCGACCGTTATCGCCGGACGCTACACGGGCGGCCTTGCGAAAGTGAGCGTCGTCTCGTCGGCATTCTTCGGTACGATCTCCGGTTCCTCGATCGCCAACACGGTGTCGACCGGATCGTTGACGATCCCGAACATGAAACGTATGGGCTATCCCGGCCACCTCGCCGGCGGCGTCGAGGCAGCCGCCAGCGCCGGCGGCCAAATCACACCGCCGATCATGGGCGCCGCCGCGTTCGTCATGGCGGAGTTTCTGGAAGTTCCCTACACCACCATCGTTGTCGCCGCGATCGCACCCGCCGCGATGCATTACATCGGCGTGTTGTGCATCGTCCACTTCCAGGCCAAACGTCTGGGCCTTAAAGGCATGCCGTCGGAAGAAATCCCCAAGGTGCTTGCGGTTCTCAAGAAGGGTTGGCCGACCGCCGTGCCCCTAGGCGTGCTGATCTATGTGCTGTTCAGCGGGTTCTCGCCGAACATGGCCGCGTTCTGGGGCATCACCTCCGCGCTCGCCATCGGGTTCCTGAACCCGATGCACCGGATCACGATCCGCGACGTGCTTGAAGGATGCGCGCTCGGGGTGAAATACGCCCTTGCCGTCGGCGCGGTCTGTGCCGCGATCGGCATCGTCGTCGGCGTCGTCAACTCGACCGGCCTCGGCTTCCGTCTCGGCTTCATGGTCACCAACTCGGCGCAAACCATCGCCGAAGGCCTGCATCCGGTTCTCGGCATGATCCCGTTCTCCGATTTCCAGGTCAAAGGCATCACGCTGTTCGTGTCGCTGGTCCTGATCGCCATCACCTGTATCCTGATGGGTGCCGGTCTGCCGACGACCGCGCTCTACATCATGCTGGCGACGGTCGCTCAGCCGGCGCTCGGCAACTTGGGCGTGCCGCCGCTCGCATCGCATCTGTTCGTGTTGTATTACGGCGTCATATCCGAAATTACGCCCCCCGTCTGCGCCTCCGCCTACGCCGCGGCGGGGATCGCCAACGCCAACCCGTTCAGGACAGGTGTTTCCGCGTTCACACTGGGGATCGGCAAACTGATCGTGCCGATGGTGTTCGTCTATTCGCCGGCGATGCTGATCGTGCTGCCCGACTACTTCACGTGGGGCGCCTTCCTGACGACGACACTGACGTGCGGTGTCGGTGTCGTGTTAATGGCGATGTGCGTATCAGCCTATTTCGTCGCACCGTTACCGGGACCGTTCCGCGCCTTGTCGGCGCTGGCGGGCCTGTTCCTGATCGCGCCGGGGATCGAGAGCGATCTCTGGGCACTTGCCTTGTTCACACCGGTCGCGGTACAGCAGTTCCTTGGCTGGCGCGCCGAGAGATCGACGCAAACCAGCGACGCCACCACCTAGGGGACAACATCGATGTCGGAAGAAGAGCGGCTTGGTCATGCCGTTGTCGGTGCCGGTATCGTCGGCATCTGCACGGCGCTGTCGTTGCAGGAACGCGGCCAGAAGGTCACGTTGATCGATCCCAACCCGCCGGCAGAACAAGCTTCTTATGGAAACGCCGGGGTCATATCCACCTGGTCTTGCGTTCCGCAGTCGATGCCGGGCCTATGGAAGAACGTACCCAAGTGGCTGCTCGATCCTGAGGGACCGGTTTCGCTCCGCTGGTCGTATCTACCGAAGTTCCTGCCGTGGATGTACCGGTTCTTCGCCGCCGGACGTGAGGACCGTATTCCCGCGATCTCGGATGCACTTCTGCAACTGCATCGGCCGACCGTAGATATCTACCGTCAGCACCTCGCCGGTACCGGGCAAGAGGATCTGGTGCGAGATTCGATGTATGTGTTCGTCTATCGGGACCCGGCAAAGCTCAATCTCGATAACCTGGAATGGCGCCTCCGGCGCGAGCGCGGAGTGCCGCTGGAACAGATAGACGCCAAATCACTCGCCGACGTCGAACCAGACATCTCGGCCGACTACAAGGCGGCCGTGCTGATCAGAGGGCAGGGCCGGGCCTACGATCCGGGCGCCATCGGCAAGGCCCTCGCGGAGAAATTCGAGAAGCAGGGCGGTACCCTTCTTCGGGCCCGCGTGATGGCGTTGAAACCGGTCGAGGGCGGCGTCGAACTGAAGACCGACCAGGGAACGAAAGTTGCCGACAAGGCCGTGCTCGCCGCCGGCCCGTGGTCGGCGACGTTGCTGAAAGCGCACGGCCTGAAAGTACCGCTCGAAGCTGAGCGCGGCTATCATATCGTCTTCACCGATCCGGGTGTGACCCTCAACAACTCGATCATGGTGACGGATTCGAAGTTCGTCGCCTCCAGCATGGCGAGCGGCATTCGCTGCGCCGGGACGGCGGAATTCGCCGGCCTCGACCACCCGCCGGATTACCGCCGCGCCCATGTCCTGGCGGGCCCCGCTAAACGGCTATTGCCGAAACTTAATACTGAAGCACGCGAGGTCTGGATGGGCCAGCGGCCATCGTTCCCCGATACCCTGCCGGCGATCGGAGAGGTCCCCGGCCTGCCGGGTGTTATCGCCGCTTTCGGTCACGGCCATACCGGTCTGACGGGCGCGCCCATGACGGGACGCATCGCGGCGATGGTCGCCGTCGGCGAAACGCCGAACATCGACGTCTCCGCCTATTCCCTGAAACGTTTCGGTAACGCCTAAAGCTTTTGGGGTGCAGCACGCTCGGGGGTTCGGTTAGGCAACACCACGGTCGCCGTGGTGCCGACACCGGGCGCGGTGTCGAGATTCAATTCACCACCCAGCACGTGAACCAGAGAATTCACCAGCGGCAGGCCGATCCCAAGACCCGTGTCATCGGATAGCGCCTGCGAACGGTGACGCTCGAACGGGCGGATCAATTGTTCGAGGTCTTCCGGTTTCATGCCGATGCCCGTGTCGGAAACCGAGAACAGACAGCGTTCATCGTCGACCCGGCTTAGCTGCACCCGCACGTGCCGGCCCTCCGGCGTCGCCTTGATGGCGCGTGACAACAGGTTGGTCATAATTACTTGAACAGCGCGGCCGTCGGTAAAGATACTCTTCGGCGCCTTGCGATCGTCGACCTTGAGATCCAGTCGGGCCTTGTCCAACTCTTCCGAAAAGGCGTCGACCACTTCCCAAAGCGTCACACGAGGATCAAAGCTGGAAGCGACCATCACGCCGTCCTCGATTTCGAGACGCGTGAGTTCCATAACGCTGCTGACCAGCGACAAAACGTCGCGCGCGCTGCGCCCGATGTCGGCGGCGTACTCTGAGTACCGTTGCCAAGCCTCCTGATCGTCGCCGAGCCCCTTCCCCTCGATCAGTTCCGCGAACCCCATGATCGCCGTCAGCGGCACACGCAACTGGTGCGACAGACTGGAAATGAAGCGGGTCTTGGCGACGCTCGCGCGTTCGGCGCTCCTCAATGCGTGCTGCTGCGTTTCCCAGTCGTTCCGCATGGCGTCTTCGGCGTGCCATTTGTCAATGGCGTTCACCAGCGTCCGGCGCAGGCCGTTCGGCGTCAGCGTGTCTTTGATCAGGTAATCGTTGGCGCCCGCCTTGAATGCTCGCGCCGCCGTATGTCCGTCACCCTGCCCCGACATAACGATTACCGGGCACGGCGGATACGAGGTGCCGCGGCATGCTTCCGTCAGTCCTTCGATTCCGTCCTTGTCCGGCATGCGAGCATCGATCAACGCGCAGTCGAAATCCTGCAGCGGCAGCGCCAGAAATTCGCTGACGCAGGTGACTTCGTGGACGTCGACATCCAGATCGGACGCTAAGAGCATGCGCCGGACAATCATACGATCGGCCGGATTCCCGTCGACGATTAAAAGCTTAAGGGTCATCCCGCCCCCGCACCTGCTTTGCCCTGCGTGGTATCAAGTATCGCAAGGGCGCGATCCAGTTCCTGGCGGCACGCCCGAATATCACCCGGGTTGACGTTCTCGGCCCGTTCGTTCAGCCAGCAATCGAACATCACCTGCGCCCGCGCCCGCACCGCAGGCGCAACGCCGACATCGTCACCTATCGCTTTGCGCACCAGATCGTATTCGCCCATAACCGCCGCATCGCCGCTCCGATCAGGCAAGACCAAACCGCCGGCCGCCGCCCGTTTCGACTTATCGTTGAAATGCGCTGCTGCGGCGTCGTTTCCCTCGGCCTGCTTTCGCATCGCAAGCTCAGCATACTGGACATAAAGCTGGCCGGAGAACGATTTCACGTCAGAATAGTACGAAGGCGTCGAAACGACCTTTGCGCTTTCACATCCGCAGAGCGTGACTGCGAGTGCAGCGGCAACCGCACAAAATGGGTTCTTCCCTCTAATCAATGCCTTGGCCCTGATTTCGACCTAATGGCGCACCAATCATTCCGACAATGCTACAGAAACATGGCGTGAAATGCTCGCAAAAAATCACTGGGTCGAATATTCGCTCAGCCGGTGTGGGAAGCCTCAAATACCGATGATCCGCTGTGCGATTTTTCCGATAAAGTCGAAGAACTGCAACGGCGCAGAGGTCACGGCAAGGCAGACGCATCCTTCGCCCTCCTCCGCGATCGGCCGGTGCACGACGTCCGGGTCCGCCCATTCGACGTCACCGCGGGCAAACGCAAGCCTCCCGTCGGAGAACCCACCCGAGAGGACCAGCGTGAATTCCTCGCCGGTATGGCCATGTTCAGGCACACCCTGTCCGCCCGCGATCCTGAGCAGGCGCGCCTGGGAGGCGCCGTCGGCACACGGCAGCACGAACTGCTGAACACCGGGCCCGATACGGCGCCATTTGACGCTTCGCAGATCGCCGCCGATCCGGCTTCTGAGCGGCTCAGGAAAAACGTAAGACGCCGCAGTTGACGCGGTCATCGGCACGGGCTGCTCGCCTTTAAGCGGCATTTCGGCACGCGCCAGCACGTGCGCCAAAGCATCATCCGACATCGACACGGGCGCAAGCTCGTCAAGCATAGCGCCGCCGATATCCGCCGCCATGTCGACTGCGTCCCGGCATGCCGGGCACAGTGCTAGATGCACCGCGACAACAAGCGACGTCGCATCATCGAGATCGCCAGCTGCATACGAAAGCAGCGTCTCTTCAGGAATATGATGATGGATAGTCATTTCAAATCTTCTCCGATCGCGTCGCGTATCCGCGCGAACGCCAGTCTCAATCTCGACTTTACCGTCCCCAGCGGCAGGTCCAGCCGTTCGGCGATCGCGCTGTGCGAGAGATCCTCGAAAAACGAGAGTCTGACGGCTTCGGCCTGCTCGTCGTTCAGCGTCTTTATCGCCTCACGTACCCTGCTCGCCCGCTGCAGACGGTTCATGCGGTCGTCCTGCGCTTCTTCCGGGTCCGGAACCAGCGCCGGATCGTTCGGATCCAGTTCCGGTCGCGATATCTTACGAAAGGCATCGATCCTCAGATTACGGGCAATCGTGAAAATCCATGTCGACGGAGACGCCTTCGCCCGATCGAACTGTTCGGCCTTGCGCCAGACGGTGAGGAGCGTCTCCTGCGCGAGTTCGTCGGCAAGCGCGTCCGCCGCGCCGAGTTTCAGCATGTACGCCTTCACGCGCGGCGCGAAATGGGCGAATAGCACCTCGAACGCCTGCCGGTCCTGATGCCCGGCGATGCGGTGCATGAGAACGGTTGCGTCCTCGGCGGTATCGGCTGTCTTGGGAATGCCCGTCACCGCCCACCTGCCTCTTCCATGCGACCGGAGCGGTCGCACGCTGGGCGCGGCAGACACCGGTAATTCATGCGACGGCCATGTTGGCGCAGGTACGATGCCATAACTCATAGTAGGTATTACGACGCGTATCCGGCAACGGATCATTTGCATCGCATCTTGTGATCCGTGTGCGGCGGTGTTGCGTAAATCAGTCAGGAAACAAACGAACAGATCGGCCAGAGGGTCTCTTTGAATGACGGACGGTTCCACTAAACGTTTTGCCGTAATCGGCGCCGGGGTGTCCGGCCTGTCCGCGGCTTGGCTGCTGTCGCAACGGCACGACGTGGTCATATACGAACGTGAAAACAGGCTGGGCGGGCATGCGAATACGGTCAGCGTGGCCGGCCGTCGCGGCAACGTCGACGTCGACACCGGCTTCATTGTCTTTAATGACTGGACCTATCCGAACCTGACGGCACTTCTAGAGCACCTGGATGTCGCGACCCATGCCTCCGACATGTCGTTCGCCGTCTCCGCGGACGATGGCGGTTTTGAATACTCGGGCGGCACGCTCGCCGGTGTATTCAGTCAGCCCGGCAACCTTGTCCGGCCACGCTTCTGGCGCATGCTGATGGATTTGCACCGGTTCTATTCGACAACGCCCGCGCTGCTGGCGACGGGCGAACTGGACGACATCACGCTCGGCACGCTCCTGGACCGGGACGGCTATTCGGCCGGCTTTCAGCGCGATCACCTGCTGCCCATGGCCGCGGCGATCTGGTCCGGCACGGTCGAAGGCATGCGCGATTATCCGGCCGCGGCGTTCGTCCGGTTTTTCGTCAATCACGGCTTGTTCAAATATGTCGGACGCCCGACCTGGCGCACCGTAACCGGCGGCAGCCGCGCCTATGTCGAAAGGATCGCCGACGGCATTCCCACCCGTTTCGGCGGCGTGCGCGCCATCAAACGGCAGGCGGATGGCGTTGCCGTGATCGACAATATCGGTCACGAAGACCGCTTCGACGGCGTCGTGATGGCGGCGCACGCGGACCAGACCTTATCCATGCTGGCCGACGTCGACGATCTCGAGCACGAACTCCTCTCTCCGTTCCAATATCAGAAGAACCTCGCGGTTCTCCATACCGACGCGGCCCTCATGCCGGCGCGGCGCCGTGCGTGGTCGAGCTGGAACTACATCGCCCGCCCCAACGCCGACGGCGACAGTCATTCCGTCTGCGTCACCTATTGGATGAACAATCTGCAGGACCTCGGCGACGCCGATGATTTGTTCGTGACGCTCAACCCCGCCTCACCGCCGGCTCAGGAAAAGATCCTTCGGACGTTCCAGTACGAGCATCCGCTGTTCGATGGCGGCACCGACCGGGCGCAACAGCAGCTCTGGCGCCTGCAGGGGCATCGCAACACGTGGTATTGTGGCAGCTACTTCGGCGCCGGTTTCCATGAAGACGGCCTTCAGGCGGGATTGTGGGCCGCCGAAGATGCGGGCGGCGTCCGCCGCCCGTGGCAGGTCAAAGACGAGTCCGGACGCATCCATGTCCGACCCGCCTCAAGGGAAGCCGCCGCATGAGCATCGATACCGGCGCCATATATTCCGGCAAGGTGGTGCACCGCCGCCTCAGGCCGAAAGCGCATCTGCTGAGCTACCGGGTATTCTCGTTGTTGCTTGATCTCGACCGCCTGAACGATATCGAAGGGCGCCAGTCCGTCCTCAAGATCAATCGTTTCGGCGTCCTCTCGTTTCTGGAGCGGGATCACGGCGACGGCAGCGGTAATCTGCGGCGCTGGGTCGACGACCGGCTGCTCGACGCCGGGTTCAACCCGCTGTTCCTGAGGGTCCGCGTGCTCTGCTATCCGCGTATCCTGGGTTACGTGTTCAATCCGCTGACGGTCTATTTCTGCGAGGATGCGGCGGGCACGACGCGCGTCATCCTCTACCAGGTCAACAACACCTTCGGTGAACGTCACACCTATGTTGTGCCGGTAGCGGAGCCGCACACGCCGATCCGACAGACCTGCGACAAGGCGATGTACGTCTCGCCGTTCACGCCAATGGACTGCCGTTACGACTTCGCCGTCGTCCCCCCGGGGGACGATGTCGGCGTCACGATCCGCCAAAGCGACGCGGATGGACCGCTCCTGAATGCGAGTTTCACCGGGACGCACCGTCCGCTGACGAGCGGGAACCTTCTGGCGGCCCTCGTCCGCCATCCGCTGATGACCCTGAAGGTCATCGCCGGCATCCATTACGAGGCGTTTCGCCTGTGGCGGAAAGGCGTGCCATACTTTTCTCATACGCCGCAACAGCGCGGCGAGGTCAGTATCGTAGGACCTCGGCTTGAGGGACAAGGGGACTAGGATGAGCACTGAGTTCACGCGCGTCTGCGCCGCGCCGCGTCAGACAACGGGACCGGTCGCCCAGCTTGCCGGCAAATGGCTGTTCAAGCTCCTCGCCGGGATGCGCGTCGGGAACCTGACATTGACGCTGCCCGACGGCGAACGCCGCACCCTCTCCGGTCCGGAGCACGGTCCCACCGCCGACATACACATTCATTCCTGGCGCGCCGTGCGCCGCATCGTCACCGGCGGGGATATCGGTTTCGCCGAGGGTTATATCCACGGCGACTGGTCGTCGTCAGATATCGCGGCGCTGCTCGAACTGATCGCCAGGAACGACGAAGCGGTCGAGTTCAAGGCGGAGGGCACGCTGTTGCGCCGTCTGGCGGACCGCGTCTACCACCTGCTCCGCGCCAATACGCACAAGGGCTCGCGCCGCAACATCCAGGCGCACTACGATCTCGGCAACGGGTTTTACCGGAAATGGCTCGACCCGACGATGACGTATTCTTCCGGGATCTATGACTGCCCCAACGATCCGCTGGAACGCGCGCAGCTTCGCAAGTACGAACGCATGGCCGCGATGATCGACGCCGGCCCGGGCAAGCACGTGCTTGAGATCGGCTGCGGCTGGGGCGGCTTCTCCGCATATCTCGCGGAAAAACATGGCTGCCGCGTCACCGGCATCACGCTTTCGGACGAGCAGCACGATTACGCGCGCGAACAGATCACCCGTAACGGTCTTGCGGACCGTGTCGACATCCGGATCGAGGATTACCGCGACGTCACCGGCACATACGACGCCGTCGCCTCGATCGAGATGTTCGAAGCGGTGGGCGAAAACAACTGGCCCAGATTTTTCGAGAAGGTCCGCGAACGCCTCACTGACCATGGCCGCGCCGCTTTGCAAGTGATCACCATTGACGAGAAACGCTTCGACAATTACCGCCAGAAAACCGACTTCATTCAGCGTTACGTTTTTCCGGGCGGCATGCTGCCGTCGGTGCGCGTATTCCGCGATAACGCCGCGAGTGCCGGGCTCGACCTCAAGGAAGCGTTTTTCTTCGGGCAGAGCTACGCCAAGACGCTGGCCGAGTGGCAAGACAGGTTCCTGGATGCGTGGCCGCAGATCAACGCCATCGGCTTCGATGAACGCTTCCGCCGTTTATGGGAATATTACCTCGCGTACTGCCGCGCCGGGTTTCGCACCGGGGCAATCGACGTCGGTCAGTTCGTTTTGCAGAAAGCCTGACGCTTAACGTTCAAGTATTTTTCCGGTCAGCCGGAAATAGATGGCATATGGCAACGCCCGCAACAGACGCATGAACAGGACAAAACGGGTCGGGAAGGCGATCTCGAATTTATCGCGCTCCAAGCCCCTCATGATCGCATCGACAGCCTCGTCAACCTCGATCAGGCATGGCATCTCAAACGTATTTCTGTCCGTCAGCGGTGTCTTCACGAATCCCGGGTTGATGACCGAAATGCCGACGCCTTCCCGGTAAAGCTCGGGATAAAGCGCCTCCGCCATCGCAATCATACCGGCCTTCGACGCGCTATAGGCCGCCGCACGGGGCAGCCCGCGATAGCCGGCAAGCGATGCGACGACAGCAATGTGGCCGCAGCCCTGCGATATCAGCAACTTCATCGCCGGGGCCAGACAATTGACGGTACCGGTCAGGTTCGTCTCGATCAGACCTCCAACCGTTTCCGCATCGAAGTCATCCACCGGCGTCGGGGTATGAGTGCCGGCGTTCAATATCACGAGCCCGAGCGACTGCCCGTCTTCGGCAATTCGTCTGACGGCGGCAGCGCAGGCGTCACGGTCGGTGATGTCGAGCGGCAGCGGCAGGATCTCTCCACTCGACGACTTGGCCGCGTCAGCGAGATCCTTCAGGTCGTCTTCGGTGCGTGCCGACGCATAGACCGTCCAGCCGTGCCGCGCCAGCCGCTCGGCAAGCGCGCGGCCAATGCCTTTTCCGGCGCCGGTAATCCAGGCGCGCTTCGGCAGGTCGTCCCACGATTTCGGTATTGGGTGATTGGAAGTCATATCCGGTCTACGGGCCAGTCGCGGTCCCGGATCACTCGCGCCGCCAGTCGAGCGCCGTGACCCGGAACCCAAGCCGCTCCAGCCGCGCGCGAGCGGCATCGAATGCCGCACCATCAACTGGGGCCGCAAGCAGATCCTGATACCAGGGCTGCGAGCCGTTGATATCGACCGGCCCGGTAATGACGACGAGCCTGAGCGCCGCACCCGGTGCCGGACGTTGATCGAATTCGAGCGTCCACGTCCGGCCCGACGCATCCTTGCTGCCGCGCATGACCCGCGCCGGACGTTCCGTGCTGCCGAGACCTGCCGGCCAGTATGCGAGCCTGCCGATCGTAACGTCCTTCGCGGTACCACCGATGGCGCGCATCTTGGCCATGCAGACCTCGCTGCTGCCTTCGTATACCGGCGTCATCGGCACACGCTCACGGCTGGCCACGTCAGCGCAGGCCGCCGCATCTGGGGCGACGAACAGCACGCCCTGAAGACTCGTTGGGCCGCTTTTCGGCTGTTTCAAGGACAACCATTTTCGGAACATGGCGGCGCGCCAGCCGCCGAATGCGGTTTCGTCACTCTGCGCCATATCCTGTTCGAGTTCGAGGATACGGCCCCGTTCGGTCAATCCCGACCAGCGCGCGAAGTCACCGCCGACCCAGAACAGAGCGGCCGCGATCAACGCCGCACCGAGCAGAACCATCAACGGCGGGGTCCGCCGCTTTCCCGGTGAAGGATTCTTGCCCGGCGCCGCACCGGCCGGCGGCGGCGCAGCAACGCCGGAAACCGACAAAGCGTCAGCGGCCTGCGCCACGCGGACGAGCCGAATACCGCCGATCTGGTCAGGTAGTGGATCCGTGCCGTCCGGCACCAGAACGACGGCATTCCCCGATGGCGCCCCTTCTTTGGCGAGATGACGCGTCAGCGCGTCCAGCTTCTGATCGACACGCTCGACCGGCCGGACGCCCAATTCGCGATCCACTTCCCCCGTCGCATAAACCGTGACGTCGCCGCCAACAGCCTGCAATCTCGCAGCGTGTGCGATATAGGCGGCCAGTTGCCACGACCGTCCCTCGTCGATGCGCGACGCGACATCCATCCGGTACGCGCCGTGACCGGTCATTCGTTCGATTACCCCCACCGGCCGCCGCACGAAGGCGTCATACGCGGCGCTGACCGGCAGTATCTGAGCCAGCCCGTCCAGGCAGATCACCGAGTTGATTGACGGGTCTTCTTCGCTGATCCGCTGAATCGCAACCGGGCCTTCGGTCGTCAGGATGTAAACGGCGGTTCCGCTCAAAGGAGGTAGACCTCCGTCTCCGGGTCGGAAAGGGCGACTGCCGCGTCACCACCGGCTTCGAGCAACACCTGCGTCCGCGCATTGACGAATTTCGGGAGCTGGATTCTGGTCCATGCGCCGCCGGCTGCACGCGTAAACAGCTGTTGCGGCGGCGCGGCATCGGGATCGGAGAGTTCGATCACAAGGTAAATCTGCGACGGCGTCGCACGCGAAGGCGTCAGCGTCAGGACGGCGGCATCGGTTTCGCGTCTGACGTGACCTGACGTCGCAGCGGCGGCCTGGCGTGGCATATGTGCGAACGAACGGGCGGCGATCAGGCGTTCGAGGTCGGCGGCGGCCGCAGGGTCGGTTGCCAAGCGTGCCAGAGCCGCCGGTGGAAGCTCGAAATCGGAATCCATGACGTAACGATAGAGATCGGAAAACGAGATCCGCGTCGCAGCATCGCTGGGCGTCATCAAGTCACGCGCCTGAGCATCGGCGTCGAGCGCCGCGAGCGCCAGTTTCCTGACCGGATCGTCAGCGGGCATGCCGTTTCTCCTCCCCGATCAGGTCATACAGGCTTCCGAACATCTCCGCAAAGTCGCGGGCATCGGCGGCTTCGTGCTGCGGCCAGTCGTGCAACCGCAAATCGCGGTCAAGCGTCCGACGCACTGACGCGATCAAACGCAGCACATCGGGCACCGCATCGGCCATGACATCAAGCGCATCTTCGCTGTCGCCGTCACGAAACCCGGCCCGGTTGACGCCGCGCCACGACCGCCTGGCTTCCGCCAGCAGCGCCTGGATTTCATCGCCCCGCGCGTCGGGCTCGATCCGAAAGAATTGCTGCAACGCGCCGGCCCGGCCCAGCGACACGACGTTCTCAGCGTCTTCGGCATCCGGCGGTTTCCTGGCCAACTGTCCCCAGTCGATATCAGGCGCGAGGGCGAGAGCGAGATCGACGGCTTCCACCCGCCGGGCTTCGAAAAGCGGCCAGATAGCGGCCAGGGCAAGCTTTTCCGTCACGCCGATGATATCCGCATACGCGTCGAGCTTCGCCGTGTAATATCCGTCTCTCCCGCCGGGTATGTCGACGTCGGGCGCGCCGCCCCGCCGGAGCGCCGTCGTCAGGCGGAGTTGCACCGCGCCGAAGACAGCGTTCCGAAGCACCGAAACCGGGATGCGCCGGGCCGCCCCGTCGCCAAGCGGCAGTTCCGACAACGTTTCCGCCTCGCCCACGTTGACGAACTTCACCTGCTCGCCACAGGTTTCCAACAGTCGCTCGAGCGGTCCAGTGTCGGCATCGAGAGCCGCGATCACCGCCTCCACGTCGGCGGGGTCGACCTCGCCCGCTTCGATGTCGGTCCCGATCGACCGGGCATGCGCACCCGAAAGCCGATCCGACGCGGCGTCGAGCGCGCCGATCAAGCGGCGCGCCGTGTCGTAAACGGCGCGGAATGTCTTCGCATCCACTTCGTCGGCGTCGGCGTACGCCTGCCAGTAGCCGAGCACGACCCCGTCGTTAATCGCGTCGGCGCCGTTGCGGTTGCCGGCGTGAGCGTCGACGTAGTTCAGAAAATGATGCTCGCGGCGCTGGCGCTGCACCGGGGGCAGATGATCCTTGAGATACGCATACAACTCGCGCTGCAGGGCGCGCGCCGTATCCAGCACTTCGTCCGGCGTCGGTTCGCCTCGTCTCAGCACACCGGTCACGGCATCGACCTCGGGATAACCGACCGTCATGATCATGAACTCAAGAAGCGCCGCCAGCAGCGGCATCCGGTTGTAGGAAATCTGGAACCCATCGCTGCCGTCATCGTGAAGGACGCCCCCCGCCGCGATGCGGATATCCGGCCGGGCACCGTCCAGCGCCTGGAAGGCGTTGCGGAATTCGCTGGCGCTGGCGCGGTCGACACCCCAAAAGATATTTTCGTAATGCCCGTCCCGGCCGCCTGCGGCGATGATCAGATGCGAGAGTTCGAGGAGCGGCTTCGCATAGGCCCGGCAAACGACGATGCGGGAGAGTTGGCGGCAGACCTTTTCCGAGTACCGCGCCCCACCGTCAGCAGCGGTGGATTCGGCGATACCCGCAAGAACGGCGCGGAGCGCCTCGCTCTTGCCCTCTTCCAGATTGAGGTTCTCGATCGCCGTTGCCATGCGTCCACCGCCTGCCGTGCTTTGTCGTATAGAATACCCGCGAAGGTCGCTGGAACAAAGGACCGTCGTGAATTTTCCTTCGGGTTATGCAAGGGCAAGACCGGGAATTCGTTAGCCGCCGATCAGTTCCCGCACCGTTTGCTGCACGTCTTCGGGCGGCACGACGGAACTGCGTGTGTTCATATCGTAGAACACGTTGACGCTTTCCGAGGTCGCGACGCATTCATCGCCCCGGAAGACGCCGTACCCCGATGTCAGCGATTTGGACCCAAGCCTGGTCAGACGGGCGCCGACATCGACCGTGCCGGGATAGTGGAGTTCGCGTTTATAATCGATGACCACGCGCGCCAGAATGAAATCCAGGCCCGGATGATCGAACTTGTCGAGAAATCCCTGGATCAGCATGGTGCGCGCCGCCTCGATATAGGCGGCGAACGACACATTGTTGACGTGCCCCATACTGTCCTGATCGGAAAACCGGATGGTGACCGGCGTGAAATGTTCGAACGTTTCACGCCGTGTCAGGTCGAAACCGTGCTCGCTCATATGATTTCAGCCTCAGACGACGATCTTGTCCCGGAACGCAGCGATCTGCTCGTCCGTATAGCCGTATTCCTTGAGCACCTCGTCAGTGTGCTCGCCCTGTTCCGGCGTCGCCATCCCGTACTTGGGTTCGAACCGCGACAGCATCACCGCCTGCGCCAGCAGGTCCATCTTACCGAGCGTCTTGCTTTCGACGGGATGACGGAGGTTCAGATGATTGACCTGCGGATCGTCGAAGATCTTGTCGATGGTGTTGATCGGCCCGCACGGGACGCTGGCGTCGATCAACGCTTCGATCAGACCCTCGGATGTGTACGTCACCGTGTGCTTTTCGAGCGCGGCGTTGACCGCGTCCCGGTTCTTGGAACGCAGCTCACCGGTAGCGAAATCCGGGTTGTTGGTGATCTCGTCGTCGCCGAACAACACACAAATACGGTCCCACATCTGGTCGCCGGCGGCGGCGATGTTAATATAGCCGTCGGATGTCTTGAAGACGCCGGTCGGGATCGACGTCGGATGGTTGTTGCCGGCCTGGCCCGCGACCTCGCCCTTGATCAGATAGCGCGCCGCCTGGAAATCGAGCATCGCCACCATCGCCTGTAGGAGCGACGTCTGCACCCACTGGCCCTCTCCTGACGCTTCACGCTCGAGAAGCGCGATCATCACGCCCATTGCGCCGTACATACCTGCGGTCAGGTCGGCGATCGGAATCCCGGCGCGCACCGGGCCCTGACCGGGCAGGCCGGTGATCGACATCAGCCCACCCATGCCCTGCGCGATCTGGTCGAAGCCCGGGCGTTTCTGATAAGGGCCGTCCTGACCGAAGCCGGAGATCGACAACAGGACGATCCCCTTGTTGACCTTTTTCAGGTCTTCGTAAGCGATGCCGAGGCGGTCCTTCACGTCGGGGCGAAAATTCTCGACGACCACGTCCGCGGTCTCGACCATCTTGAGAAATATATCCCTCGCCTCGGGTTCCTTGAGATTGAGCGTCAAAGACCGCTTGTTGCGGTGAATGCTCTGAAAGTCCGGGCCGTTCCGCGCGCCGCCCATACCCTTGGCGGTATCGACGGCTTCCGGCGCCTCGATCTTGATAACGTTGGCGCCCCAGTCGGCGAACTGGCGGACAGCGGTCGGCCCGGAACGAACCCGCGTCAGATCAAGCACAGTAAAGCGCGATAAGGGTCCTGCGTAATCGCTCATCGTTTTGTTTCTCCCTAAGATGATTATGCGTTTGTTTGTTGAGGCGCGATCATGGCGACCGCGTCCTTGGAATTGATGGCGAGGAGTTGGGCGAGACGGCCGATCTCCTCGGTTTCGCTGTCGCGAACGATCCCATCCGCCTCGCTGACGGCGTGGCAGATGACGATCAGAAGGGCGGCGGCTTCCTCGTCGCCGGCGGCGGCCGCCTTGACCTGGGCACGGACCTCATTGGTGGCGGACGGATTCTTGCGCAGCTTGTCGATGTAGCGCAGATAGGTCTCGACCCCTTCACCCGGATTCTGGTCCCGCAGGATATCCAGAACGCGCATCAGACGGCCGACTTCGGCGCCTTCCTCAAGCGAGGCATCGCCGTCCGCGAGCGCGACTAGCGCCGAGGCCGCCATCGCACCTTCGAGAAACTGGCGGCCGCGATGCCGCGCAAAGATACGCCGCGTGTGATCAGAAAATCGTCCGAGCAAACCGCTCACGTCAGCCCTTCCCCGTTGTATGTTTCGTTGTGCCGAAACCTTAATGCATCCATCGGGCATGACCAACACCGAACGCCCGCGGTGCAGGACGGCAATTTAAAGCGCACAAAAAAAACACCGGGCCCGTCGGCCCGGTGAAGGAGAAGAAGTGAATATCTGCGTTAACCATACGATTGGACCGGGTCTAATACAGTGACACCGGTCACATCCATATCGATTTTATGAAAATTATTTCGAATCAGCTGGTTACTGTTGAATTTTATGGTTTTCCGCAGCTGATCAGGCGCGCTGCCGGAAAGATCACGGATATCTTGGTACCCACACCGAGCGCGCTTTCAAGCTCGACCCGCCCGCCATGAAGCTCCGTCAACGCGTTGACCAGCGGCAGGCCGAGCCCGGTGCCTTCGCGTTCCGTGACGAACGACGAGTCGACCCGCGTGAACGCATCGAAAATCACTTTCTGGTCCTCGGGCGATATTCCGATGCCGCTGTCCTTCACCGAGAGCACCGGCTCGCCGTGTTCGTTCAGGAAGGCCTTGACGACGATATGCCCGCCGGAGCGCGTGAACTTGATCGAGTTGTTGATCAGGTTGATCAGAATCTGCTTCAGCCGACGGGCGTCGCCCCGCAGTTTGTAAGGGTCCTCGGTAATATCGACCGAGATCAGGAGTTCCGCCTTTTGCGCCCGCGCCCGCAGCATTCGCTCGCATGAGCGAATGATGTCGCTGATTTCGACATCGTCCTCGTTAAGCGTCAGATTACCGCTTTCTATGGACGCGATATCGAGCAGGTCGTTCACCACGTCCAGCAGGTGCAGCCCGGACGCGTGGATAGAACTCGCGTAATCCACATAGTTCGGATTGATATCGCCCATGATCTTGTCGCGGATCAATTGCGAAAATCCGATGATCGCATTGAGCGGCGTGCGCAATTCGTGCGACATGTTGCCCAGAAATTCGGTCTTGGTGCGATTGGCGTGCTCCGCTGCTTCCTTGGCACGCAGCAAGTTGCGCTCCGTCTCTTTTCGCCCGGTGATATCCATCAACGTCGCCTGAATTGCCGTGCCCCCGTCCCACTCGACCAACCGCGAGAATATCTCGATCGCGACGTTCGAGCCGTCTGCACGTAGACCCACGAACTCATAACGTTCCGGGACGTCGTCGTCGCCGGCCAAGCGGCGCCGGCGGATGTCGGCGATCAACGCGCGCTCGTCGGGGGACACCAGGTCGATCACGTTACAACCGATAAAGTCCTCGACGGCGTAGCCGAAAATTTCGGCGGCTGTATTGTTTGCGTAAAGAATCCGCCAGTCACGGTGTACGAACATGCCCTGGATCGAGCCGCCGATCAGGTTGCGGTATCGCTGCTCACTTTCGACCAGCGCTTCGCGCGTCTTTTGCTCTGCGGTGCGATCCTGCACGAACACCTGCACGGCGCGCTGGCCTTCCCACTCGCCGACATGGACGTGGAATTCCAGGTTCAACTTTTCGCCGTCCTCACGCAGACCGACGGTGAGATATGAATCGGGCGCCTTTTCACCGCGCCGGCGGTTGCGGTCGAACGTCATCAGCCGCTCGCGTTCGCCGGGATCGATCAGATCCCACACCAGACGGCCCAGCATCGGTTCGATCTCGCTGCCGAAAATATCCGCAGCCGCCTGGTTGATGAAGACGATGCGTCCGTCGACGTGGACCCAGAACGGTTGTTCGGACATCGCCAGTTCGTCGTAGTAAAGACCGCCGCGCTCTCGTGACCGGTCTGCCGTCCCCACAGACTCCCGCACCACCACGATATGCCGTCCCGACGGCAACGGCCGGATTTCCCCGGTGAGGCAGCGTCCGTCATCGAATTGCCAGTCGATGAGACCGCGACCCGGCGTCCGGCGGAATTGCGAAGAGCGGCGCCGGTCGTCGGAAATCATCGGTGCGATATTGTCCATAAGATTGCCAAATCCGGTCCCGACCTGGAACATGGCCGTGGGAAGCGGTATCAGGCTTCTGAACGCCGGATTGGTGAAGGACAACCGGTGCCGTTCGTCGAAATAGGCGATGCCCTCCGCGATGCTTTCGAGCGCGACCTGATAGTCGGCGGACAGCGCTTCCTGATGCAGCCGGCGTATCGCCTCGACAGTTTCGTCGGTGGCGACGCCCCGGTAACCGAGAAAGCGGCCATCGTGTCCCAGTACCGGCTTACCGCTGAGTCGCCAATGAACGTAGCCGCCGCCGTCGTGGCGAAGCAAAATTCGGAAATGACGGAACGGTTCGCGGCGTTGCAGCTTGTCGACGAACGCCGCCCATTCATGGTCTCGGTCCGGATCGGCATCGGCGAACTCCCACGGGGTCTTGCCAAGCAGGTCAAACTCGCGGACCGAAGAGCGCCCTTCGTGGCGAAGTGACACGATTGCGAAGCGATAATTGGGGTCGAGTTCCCAGAACCAGTCGGCATCCGCGTCCGCGTAATCGCGGAACCGCAGAATATCTTCCGCCTCGCTGCGTAAGTTCAGGGTTTTCTTGTCGTCCTCAAGAGCCAATGCGTCTCAACTCCATTAGCGAACGTTGACAATGCACCGATTGAGCCGACTTTAGCGCACAATTATAGTGATTACTGTTACGCATGTCACACGTAGCATGCATTAATATGCACGACCATTGGTAGTGGGGACAGCCGTGGTGGAGCCGCGCGTTAAGGCGTCGATCTGGATCTCGGCGCAAATCAGAAGATGCTCGCAGATGGCGTTGCCAGCCGTGGTGCGCCGTCGTGGCGACCCGGACGCCGGTTCGATTCTCATCCGCCTCGACCACCTTGACGGATTTTCGGTCCTGCTTTCGCAGTCCCGGGACGCATCGGGGAATGCCGCTTGGCTGCAGTCGGGCGGCGACGCGCCGATGCCGGATTCAGACGTCGAGGCCTATATCCAGCGGCGGATCAAATCCGACCCGGACATCTGGGTTCTGGAAATCGAGGACCGGCACGGCCAATACGAGCCGGACGCGCCGGTCATTTACTGACGCTTATTCGGTCCTGAGGATGAGGTGGTAACCGAAATCGGTTTCCACGATATCGCTGAGACCACCCACCTCGAGGTCGAATGCCGCCTGCTCGAATTCCGGCACCATCATACCGCGGCCGAAATGACCAAGATCGCCGCCGCCGGCGCCGGACGGGCAATCCGAAACCTCGCGCGCGGCGTCGGCGAAGTCGGCACCCTCGGAGATTTTCTCGCGCAGCGCTTCTGTTTCCGCTTTCGCATCTTCCTTGCTGCGGGTGTCGGTCGACACCAGGATGTGCGAAGCGCGAATCTGATCGGACATGTTGATCTCCTGTACCGGAAAGGGCCTATTTTACACGGTTAATCGGGGGTGCCTAGCGCATCGCCGGAACAGATACAAGGACACCCTCGGCGGCAATCCACCGTGACTATGGAATCTGCGGAAAAAGGCGGCTACGCTAAATCAACGATTCGCACTTTTTTCGAACGGAAACAACGTGATCGAGAAAATCGCCAAGTACTTGATCCTGAGCATCCTGGGGCTTTGTGCCCTGACGTTTGTTGCCGTTCTGGTGATTGACGACGAGACCATCGAGAACACGACCGGCGGCGCCGCCGAGACGCTTCTCGGCATCAAGCACGGTGTTTACGACACTGTATCCTCGAAATCGGAGAGTTTCGTCTACTGGATCCGGACAACGATCCACGAGGTACTAAATTTCTCACCCACGGATCGCACGCCGCGTGTGGTGATGCGCATTCCGCCCCCGCCGGACGACATCAAACGCGCGCCCGGTGCCGCCGGGGAGAGCACACCCGCCCCGGAAACCAAGCCAGCCCCGGCCATGACCGAAACACCGGCGCCCGAGACTCCGGCGGCAACGATGCCCGAAAGCAACATGCCGGCAAGCAACATGCCCGAAGGCACAACGGGCGAAAATGCAGCCCCCGCCATGGCCCAGCCGCCAGGCACCGCAGAACCGATGACCGCGCCCCCTGCCCCACCGGTTGAGGAGGTGAAGTCCTCGCTTGGGTACGGACAGGCGGCGCAGGAAGGCGCACCCGACGCCAAACCGGTCGCTAACGTCAGCGAGCAGCCGCTGTCATCACCTCAGACCGAACAGGCGGCGTTGCCGCCAGCCGCAGACGCCCCGCCACCGCCGCCCGCCGCAGAGGAAGCGCGCCCGGGTGAAGCCGACTACCAACAGGGGCTCCGCTATTACAACGGCGACGGCGTCGAACAGAACTTCGGCAAGGCAGCGCAATATTTTCTGAAGGCCGCCGAAGCCGGCCACGTGGGCGCGCAATATAATCTGGGGATCATGAACTATACCGGTCAGACCGGCGGCCAGGACTTCGCCAACGCCGCGAAGTGGTTCGAACGCGCCGCCAGCAAGGGCCACACCCAGGCGCAGTACAACCTCGGTTTTCTGTATTACGAAGGCAAGGGCGTGGCCCAAGACCTAAAGACCGCTTTCGACTGGATCAACCGCGCCGCCGAGCAGGGCTATCCCAAGGCCATCAAGGCGCGTGACGCCTTCAAGCAGACGATGCCGGAAATGTTCGCCACCGACAAGCCCAAAGCCCCCGCGAATTAACCTCGTTTGTCCAAGGGGCGTGCTGAATCTCGTTGATTCCACACGCAAAAATTCTCATGCACCGGTCCCGCGTTAACCACGTTTTTACGTCTGCAGGCGATTCTGGGGTCATGGGACGCCCGTCAGTTCGGGCCCCCGAGACTGGGACACGGGGTATCTATGAAAAACACTGGGCCATTGGCCGCGCTGGCACTGGGAACGGCCTGTCTTTGCGCTTCCGGCGATTCGCTCGCAGCAGACCGCATTCGGGACAATTTCACCTTCACCTATAGCATCGAGGTCGCGGGCGCCGATGCCAGCGACGTCGCGACCGACAAGGAACTGCGCGAGAGCGGCACCAAGATGGTCCCGGCGCAGCCGAGCGCCACCTCGCGCGACCCGCTGAAGCAGGACGCACCGAAAACCGTCGAAAAACCTGCCCCACAGCCTGTCCCCGCCGCCGAAACCGGAAATGAACCGGCCGCGACCGAGGACAAGGCGACGGCCCCCGCCGCCGCGGCACAAGAAACCGCGCCGGCGCCCGATGCGCCCGCAGCCACGGATCCCGGCAAAGACACGGGTAAAATGGCGGAAACCGGCAAAGGCGAGCCCCTGTTCCGGCCCTATCTACGAATCGACGGCGGTTACGCCATGACGTCCGACCCCGACGGCACCGGCGCAAACGGACCGCATTCGTCGAGCGAGGTGCAGGACACCGGATTGCTGGGAATCGGTATCGGCACAAGGGTTGAGGATCAGGTTCGCGTCGAAGGCATGTTGACCTATCGCTCACCGATGTCGGTCGATAGCACCGACGGCGCCGGCAACACACTTTCCGGCGAGGTTGAGAGCATCAGCGCCATGGTCAATCTCTATTACGACGTCACCCAGGCGCACGAATGGCTCGGTGGTGATACTTTTACGCCCTACATCGGCGCCGGGGTCGGGATTTCCATGCTGGATACCGACACCATGCAAAGCACCGCCGGCACCAGCGAGCGGGGCACGCAGGCCTACAATCTGACATATGCCGCAATGGCGGGCATGTCGTCCAAGATCAGCGATTTCGTGACGGCCGACGTCGGTTATCGTTTCATCAATCTCGGTCAATTCGAACAGGACGGCAGTTTCTCAGGCGGCGGATCGACAACGGCGACAAAATACGACGATCTGTTCGCACACGAGTTCCGAGCCGGCCTCCGCTTTCAGTTTTAACCTCGTCCAGTTGACCTAAATCAATGCCGTCCACGTTTGCGCGGCCAAGAATTCCCCCGATGTTGCGGCGATGCTTTCCGCATGT
This sequence comes from Rhodospirillales bacterium, assembly GCA_965228915.1. Taxonomy (GTDB): domain Bacteria; phylum Pseudomonadota; class Alphaproteobacteria; order Rhodospirillales; family Casp-alpha2; genus UBA4479. Next base: position 331,317 of record OZ245847.1, read on the forward strand.
GCCGCGTCGGGAGGCAGAGAATGGATTTCAGGTCGATCCTCGCGGTCGTCGATGGCGGCGCGGAGTCTCGAAACGTGCTCAACACGGCCTTGGAACTCGGCCGCCGGTATGATGCCGCCACGGCCCTCCTGCAGGTCCTGCCGCCCGAAACCAATGTTATGTTGCCGATGATCGAAGACGCGCCGACATCTGTCGTCAGCGAACTGATTGACGACATCAAGCGGAACAATGCGCGACGCCGCGACAATTTTGACGATCTCTACAAGGAAACCGTGATCGACACCGGGTTGCCGGTGATCCAGGCCGGTGACGTGATCACTGCACACCATTTTTCGGTCGCCAAATTAACCGTGTTCGGCCATGAGAACCGCGAAATCGCAGAGCGCGGGCGGCTGTTCGATCTCGTTGTCATCGGTATGCCGGACGACGACAGCGGCGGCCTCGAAAGCGCTGCCCTGGAAGCGGCAATGCTGGAAACCGCCCGACCGTTACTGATTACTTGCCGCTACCCGAGGCCGGTGATCGGCGGGCATATCACTATCGCGTGGGACGGATCGCGGGAAGCCGCGCAGAGCATCCGCAATGCCCTTCCCCTGCTGCAAAGTGCGAAAGACGTTGAAGTCGTCCATGTTATCGAAGACGAGAAATCCAACGTCGACCCCGAGGATATCCGCAAGTATCTCTCGCTGCACGGCATCGAGGCCAGAACCCGCAGCGTCGTTGCCCCGCACAACCGGGTCGCCGAAACGCTGCTGGACGCCGCGCGGACCAACGGTCACGCTCTATTGGTCATGGGCGCGTACGGCGCCGGCGCTGCAATCGAGTACATGTTCGGCGGCGTCACCCGCGACGTGCTTTCAGCGATGGATGTGCCGCTACTGCTGTCACATTGAATACAATAAAAAAACCCATTCCTTTTCTGGAAAATGCCGCCCGGATTAATTACACTTTCCAAATAACTGGAAACTGTACGGAATACTCGCATGACGGGTGCACCGCAAAAAGGTTCTTCACTTAAACCGGCCCTTCCGAAATCAGACGCCGGGGTTCATCCCTGCGCCGCCTGCGAAGTCCGCGATCACGCGGTTTGCGGTGCGCTGACGTTGCCGGAACTGGCGAAGTTCGGCGGCGCCATGAAGCACATCAACCTTGAGGCCGGGGATCATCTCGTTGACGAGGGCGAAACCGAAGCGCACGTGTTCTCGGTCACCGCGGGTTGCCTCAAGTGTTTCAAGTTGTTGCCGGACGGCCGCCGACAGGTGGTCGGGTTCGTGTTTCCCGGCGATTTTGTCGGCCTTGCAAAAGCCGACACCTACACCAGCAGCGTCGAAGCGGTGACCGGCGCGACGCTTTGCCGCATGGAACGGCGCGAGCTCGAGAAGATGTCCGCCTCCATTCCGAACCTGGACAAGCGTCTGCACGAGATGGCGTCGGAAGCGTTGGCCGAACTTCAGGGGCAACTGCTTTTGCTTGGACGCAAAACGGCGCTGGAGCGCGTGGCGACTTTCCTGACCATGCTGTCGCGCCGGGCCGAAGAGCGCGGCCTGCGCGGCAACCCGGTCGACGTGCCGATGAGCCGTGACGATATCGGCGACTTCCTCGGTCTGACGACGGAAACCGTCAGCCGGACCTTTTCCCGGCTCCGCAAGGACGGACTGATCGGCGGCGACAAGGACCGCCGGATCGAAATTCTTGACGAAGAAGGCCTCAGCGATATCGCCGACGGCTTCTGATTCTCCCGCTCAGCCGACGTTCTATGCCGCAATCGTCAGGCTAATGTCATGCAAGGCTGCTATGATCATTTATCGTTGATTCGATCGTCGGAGCTGCGTTTCAAAATGCGGAACTTACCGGTACGCGGGATACGGAAATGGGCCAGGGCGTTGTGCCTGGCGGTTGTTTTATGCCTGCTCGGTCCGACCACGGCAACGACGAAGGTGGAAATCACTCTCATCCCGAAACGGGATATGAAGTTCGGTGAATTCGCCGCCTCGATTGACGGCGGCGGAACGGTCGTCCTCAATGCCAATGCCGACAGCGTCACATGGTCTGGGGCGATAACCCCCTTCGGCGGCACGGTCCGGCGTGCCCGGTTCAAGATCGAGGGGCAGCCGAAACAGTATGTGATTGTTACGTTGCCGTCATCGATCACCATTCGCAAGGGAACGTCGAACCATTATATGACGGTCGACAACTTCACCATGGACAAGACCAATCCCGTGCGGTTGAACAAATCCGGCACCAAGACGATCAATATCGGCGCGACCCTGCATATCGGGACAGATCAGCGCAAGGGCAACTACAACGACGATAACAGTTTCACCTACGTTGTGAATTATCTCTAGCGGAAAGGGCAAAGCGGACACCGGCGTCTATCACCGTTTGGCTTTTTCACTGCCTCAAACAAACTCATCGCGCAGAACCTGTTTTCGAAACAGGACCGGTCGTGATGTCTGAGAACAGTTTGGACAAAACCGGCGAAGTGACCCGGCGACCCGGTAAAGAAATCAACCAATGACTTCAGGAAGGACACCAATCTGAATGACGACGAATTTCGTGGGTGGCAAACGCCGGTGGCTGATGGCCATCACCGCCGCTGCACTTTTTTCGACTTTAACGCCGCAACCGGCAACGACGCAGGCCGCAATCACACTTGAGGTCCGGCGCGAAATGAATTTCGGTGAGTTCGCCGCTTCCGTGGATGGTCCGGGTACAGTCGTATTAAGCCCGAACGGTGACACCGTCAGCGCATCCGGACCCGTCATCCTGTTCAGCAGCAAGGACGTGCAGCGCGCCCGCATCAAGATCGTGGGCGAAAAGAAAACCTACGTGATCGTCTCGTTGCCGTCGTCGATCACTATCAAGAACAGTTCGTCCAATCAAACGATGACCGTCAGCAATTTCACGATGGACCAATCCAACCCGGTATATCTGGGCAAAAACGGCCAGAAGACGATCAACATCGGCGCGACCCTGACGATCGGCACCAACCAGCAGGCTGGCGATTACGACACCAACAACAGTTTTACGTTCGTCGTGGAATATCTGTAGGCTCAGCCCCAGGTCAGGGCAGAACGGTCGCGCCTTCGGCGAGCAGCTTTCCGCCCTCGTCGGCGATTTCTTTGTATTCGACCCTGAGCGTATTGCCGGACAGCTTGACCCCTTCCGGCACGCGAAGCGTCATTTCGACAGCACGGCTGTCGTTTGGCGTGTAAACCGCGAGACGGAAGATCTGCGAAACCACATATTCCTTGCCGCCGACGCTCAGCGTCGCCGTCAAGTCGCCGTAAGACGAGCGGTTCCCTGTGCGATTCAGCTTGAAACGGACCTTCGGCAGTTGTTCCTGTTCCGTAGCCGGCACGAAGGCGAGATCGCTCAGCGACATCGAATATTCGACCTTGCCGTGGCGGACGATAATCGGCACGGCGATCCCGAAGACGGGAATCAACCTCACCGTGGCGCCATTCCCTGTATTCTCGACGCTTTGTCCGGAGAGATCCGGCACGGCGCGCATCATCATGTGCGAGCGATATTCCCCATCCGCAAGGTCCTTGGGCTTGCGCAGCAACAAGCGGATCGCCTGCGACGCGCCTGGCTCCAGCGTCACCTGACGCGGTGAATAGCGGAAAAGGTTGTCGGCAAACTGCTGCCCGTCGACGGGTTTCGCGACCTCTTTCATGGCGCCGTTCTCGTCCATGTGCATGTTGACGACGGTGATCCTGTAGGTCGCGGTCGTCGATCCCTTGTTGACCAATCCGAGTTGCGCCGAGCGGGTCCGCCCTTCAAGCACGACACGTGTCGGCGAGACGACGAGATCGCCCGCGCCTTGCGCCATCGACGGCACGGCGGACGTCAACGAAACCACGGCGGCCAGTGCCGCCGCAAAAATCCCCGAAAGGAACCTGGGACGACCGTGAAGCGTCCGGCCGCGGACACTCTCCTGTTTTCGCAACATTGGCTCTGCCCCCCTTTTTATCATGATAGATGAACGCGTTCGACGACGCGGCAAGCCTTAGTTGTAGGTCACATCGATATTTACAAGCGGCGAGCGCTGCGTAAAGGCAGATGAGGTCGCCGACTGCGCGTCTGTCTGTCCGCTTCCGCTACCTTCCCCGCCTGCGCCGACGGCCGCCCCGACACTGAACGTGCCGGACCCGTTGCTGCCGAGCGCCGGCGTCGTCCCGGCACTGTGCTGGAAATTACTGAGGTTCACGACCCGGCCGCCGTCGGAATAGCTCGTACTGCCGGGCAGGATGACGTTGAACGTCTGGTTCGGCCCGCCCGCCACGGAAACGGCGGACGCCCCGCCCAGTGAAACCGGCGCCGCACCGCGCGACGCAAAAGCGCGTGCCGCCTGACTCGGCGTCACCGAAGTGCCACCATCCGTGCCACCTGCCTGCGCCGCACCGCCTGAGGATGATGCAGTCGGCGCCGGAGAATCGTAACCGACGTTCGATGTGGTGCTGATCGGGACGCTCTTGATCGAGGTGGACGTGGACGTCGTCTGCGTGGTCGTGGGCACCGGCGTCGTCACAAGCCCGACGCCCGCGCTGGACTGAACGGTCACGGAGATCGTAGCGCTGTCCTTGGTAACACCGGCCTGAAGGTTGCCCGCGGCAAAAGTGACGGCAGCCCCGAAAAGAGCAACCGCACATGCCACACCAACAATACGAACCGGCGACTTGATCACCACAACACCTTTGTTCCGTTCGCTTCGAGAATACATGAATTCGATTTCCGGGCCAATTAAATCCGGCTCACCCAAACGCTAAATGCAATTGCCGAACAAGGCGTTAACGGCGCGCCCGGCCCCTAAACAAAAAGCCGCCGGCGCGTAATTCCGCCGGCGGCCTTTATATTCGTTCATCCGGGTTTCCCCGACGATCAGGCGATCAGTTGTAGATAACCGTCACGTTGAAGCTGCCCGAATAGGCGCCGGCAGCCTGGTTGGCGCCGACGGCCAGCGTCGCGCCGACATCGACGGTGAAGTTACCGGACCCGTCGAGGGTCTGCGTACCGGCTTCGGTCTGGCTCAGCGTTGCGGTCATATCGGTGCCCGGACCGGTCAGCGCGGCGGACGTGGGGATCGTCACGGAAATCGACTGGCTCGCGGCGCCTTCGACCAGGAATGAGGCCTGCGACGGCGTGGCGCCGGACAGCAGTTCGACATTGGCATCGCCGGTACGTGCACCGGCGTCGGAAATCGTCACCGTCCCGGCGGAGGACGTCGGCGAAATCAGGCCGAACTCAAGGTCCGACTGCTTGGTCACGGTCACGGCTGCGGCGATGGTCGCCGATGCAGTGGCGGAATCACTGGCCGCTTTGACGGAGGCCGGGGTGGCGACGAGAGCAACCAGTGCGGCCGCCACAAGGATCTTTCTGGTCTTCATTTCACAGTTCCTCTGCTCAGACCCGGCCCAGCCGGGAAAATAAATGTCCTAAAGAATGAGCGAATTCACGTTCCCTCATGATCGAACATCCTTTTAAAAGCGATAGCTGACATCAACATGACAGAATCCAAAAAATGCCTATTTTTCAGAACCTTACAGAAACCTGACAAGTCGGCGAAAACGCTTAAGCGGCCCTTAACCAAACCGGGCGCAATCTGACCCGGTCTTTTTCCGGCGGCGCAGGCGTTCCCCTTCCAACGGAAACGTTTGCGTTCGGGAGACGCGCCCTTCGGGGCCCGTGTCGACCTCCCGGCGGCGGTGAATGACGATCGTTGTGCACCAGTCGACGAACATGATGGGAGTTCGTTTGGGGTTGCAGAGAGAGCGCGTGCCGCATCGCGGCGTGGTGGCGACACCGCGTCGGCGGCCCATGTCAGAGGCTGTAGACGCCCCGCACCACGCGGGACGTCTGCGAATATCCGAAATTATACCGGATAGATTCGTCTCCGGACCTGTCGTGCTGGCCGCAATGCTTGTCATCGCGGCAGTTCTCCTTGCGCCCGCTCCCGGCCTGGCCAAATCCGTGAAGTACACGTCCGATCTGAACGTGACTTCATACGTCGCCCAGGTTCCCGACGCCGACACCCCCTTCAAAGCTGCCAAGCGCAGCGACGAGGAACTGCTGATCCTGCAGATGACGCTCGGAAAGCTCATCCTCAGGGACGCAGTGTTCGGCTATCCCAAGCAGGGGAGTCTTATCCTGCCGTTGACTGACGTCGTGGATGCGTTGGAGTTTCCCATCACTGTCGACGCTGAAAACGGTCGTGCACAAGGCTGGTTCCTGAGCGAGAGCCGATTGTTCTCGCTCGATCTGGCCGCCGGCAAAGTGGTGATCGCCGGGGAGGTCCGCCCCGTCGATCCCGCTTTTGTCGAACAACTGCCGGACGACATCTATGTCGACGTCCGCACCCTCGCGACGTGGTTCCCGGTCGATTTCAACTACGATATTCCGAACCTGATCCTGAACATCGAACCCCGGGAGCCTTTGCCGATCCAAACCCGTCTTGAGCGCGAACAGCGCCGTCAGCGGATATTCGCGCAACGCCGGGGCAGCGGCGGCAAGGAGTACCCGAAGCTCAACGTCCCTTATCAATGGATTACCTGGCCCGTCTCGGACTCGACGGTCGACTTCACCGTCAGTTCGAGCGACGAGGGACCGACGTTGTCACGGAGTTATACGACGCTTGCGACCGCCGATATCGCCAAGCTCAACGCCGATTTCTTCATCTCCGGCAACCAGGACGAACACATCAACGTGGCCCGCGTCAAACTCGGCCGACAACGCGCCGAAGGCGGCCTGCTCGGCGCGCTCGACGCCACCAAGTTCGCCGTCGGCGACATTTACGGCCCGCAGATTGCGCATATGACCCGCACCACGGTCGGGCGCGGCTTCACCGTCACCAACGCCCCCATCGGCGACGAACGCGAATTCGACCGCATCACCTTACAGGGCGACCTGCAACTCGGTTGGGAAGTCGAACTCTACCGGAATGAAGTCCTGCTCGACTTCCGCCAGTCACAGGACGACGGGCGTTACCTGTTCGAGGACGTCCCGTTGCTGTTCGGCGTCAATGTGATCAAGCTGAAATTCTACGGGCCCCAGGGACAGGTCCGAGAGGAAGTCCAGCAGATCCGCGTCGGACCTGATCAGATCAAGCCGGGCGCACATACCTACGGCGTGGCCTTCAACCAGCAGGACCGGCTGACGCTCACGGGCGATGACGACGACGACAACACCGACGGTTTCCAGGGCAAGTCACGCTACACGGCGCAGTACAAGTACGGCGTCAACAAGAACCTGTCGGTGGGCGCGAACCTCGCCAGCATCCCGTTCGAAGGCGGGCACAACGTCTATCTGGGCAGCAACGTTGTGACGTCGCTGGGGCCGGTTTACCTGCGCACCGACATCACCAAGGACGTGGCCGGCGGCTGGGCCGGCACATTGTCGGGACAGACGCAGTTATTCGGCGTCAGCGTGCTCGGCGAGCACACGATCCTCAACGATTTCCTGAGCGAGGAATACGACAACGAGGCCGACCCGCTGAAATCCGAATCCCGGATCCGCCTCGATGGTGCGATCCGGGCGGACTTCCTGCCGCAGATTCCCTATGCCTTCAACGTGACGCACGAGAACAGCAAATCGGGCGACAAGACGACGACATTGCAGAACCGGCTATCCACGGCGGTCGGGCGTGCGTCGGTTTCCAACACCCTCAACCTGACCCTCAACGATCCGGCTGAAAGCGCAGATACCGAGAGCGCGACGGGGACCTTCCAGCTCGGCGGCTCGATCGGCGATGTCCGCACCCGCGGCCAGGTCGGCTACAACGTCCTGCCCGAGTTCTCTGTATCTACGGTCGCGCTGTCCGGCGATTGGAAGGTCACGCCCAAGTTCAATGCCCGCGCCGGCATCACGAAGCAACTGAGCGGCTCGCAGCTCACCAGCTATACGGCGGGCCTGAACTCAGACTTCGACATCGTCGCCGCCGGCATCGAAGGTCAGTACGACAACGCCGGCGATTATTCCGCCAAGCTCAAGTTGACCTACTCGTGGGGCAAGGACGCCGTCGACGGCGGGCTTCGCGTCGCGTCCAAGGCGACCGCCGAACGCGGCACCATGACGGCGATGGTGTTCCGCGACCTGGACGGCGATGGAAAGTACACCGAGGGTGTAGACGAACCGCTCAAGGACGTCGGCTTCAAGTCGGGTCGCACACGTCTAAAGCAGAAAACCAACGAAAAGGGGCGCGCCTTTATCACGTCGCTGGATACGTATGCGCCCGTCAATTTCGAAATAGACCAGGCGACATTGATCGATCCCTACTGGATCGCCACGCCGGAGGGTGTCGAGGTAACGCTCCGTCCCGGGGTGCCGGGACACATGGACTTCGCCGTCGTCACCACGGGCGAAATCGACGGTATCGTCTATCAGAATGACGGCCAGTGGTCGAAGCCGGTCAAGGATGTGATCGTGCAACTGGTCGACAAGGACGGCAATATCGTCCGCGAAGTGCAGTCGCAGTACGACGGCTTTTATCTCGTCGAGTTCATCCGGCCCGGCACCTATACGCTGAGGATCGATCCCGCGCAGCTCACTCGTCTCGACCTGCCGGACGTCGAGCCCCGGACCGTCGAGATCGGGCAGGATGGTACGATTCTCAACGGCGAAGACTTCGTTATCGGCGAGGGCGCGGCGGGCAAGCTCGAAGCACGCGTCCTGCTGGCATCGTTCAATTCGACGGATGACGCACAAAAGGCCTGGGAAGCGATCAGAAACGCCCTGCCCGATGTCTTCGAAAACATCTCTGCCGAATTCACGGAAACACCTGCGACCGCCGAGAAGGCCAGAATCGTCGATCTTTACGCGCTCCCGTTTCCGAGCCGCGAAGCGGCCGAGGACGCATGCATCGAACTTCGCGCTCAGTTCGGCGACACATTCTGCAACCCGCTCGATATCTCGATCAAATAGGGGCTTCAGCCCCGGGCGGCGCGCGCTTCGCGCGCCCGGATGTGTTCGCGGTGCAGGATATAGAGCCCGCTTGCGACGATGATGGCCGCACCGAAAAGCGTCGTCGCGCCCGGCAGGTCGCCAAACAACAGATACCCGACCAGCACAGCCCAAACCACGTTGGCGTATTTGAACGGCGAGACCAGCGCCGCCTCGCCGAGACGGAAGGCCTCGATAATTAGATAGTGTCCCAGCCCGACAAGCAGACCGCTTCCGGCCAGATATTTCAGGTGCCGCCACTCAACCGGCGCCCAATCGGTGAAGAACCACGAAACGAACCCCGACCCGACCACCGCGGTCGTGGTGACGAACAACACGGCGACGCTGGTTTCGTGTGCCGCCATTTTGCGGGTGATGATATCGCGTATGCTGCCGAGAAACGATGCGATCAACGGAAATACCGCGAACCATTGGAAGGCGGACGTTCCCGGTTGCACGATAATCAGCACTCCGGCAAAGCCGGCCAGCACGGCGGCCCAGCGCCGCCAGCCGATCACTTCGGAAAGCATCACCGGCGCCAGCAACGTCACGAACATCGGCCCGGCAAAAGCGATCGAGATCGCATCGGCGAGGGGTAGATACATCAAACCCGTAACGAAGCAGAACGAACTGCCGACAACGCAAAAACCGCGCAGCCCCTGCCCTTTCCAGCTTCTAACCTGCCAGGCCGTATGAATGCCGCCGGCGCGGACGGCGAACATCGCCACCATCATGTAGATAAAGACGCCCCTAAGCGCCAAAACCTGGCCCGGCGGAAAGTCGGCCGTCAGCGTTTTCACGATCCCGTCGTTCAGCGTAAATATCACACCACCGACAAGCGCCAGGAGGATCGCTTTACCAGGCGCGTCGGTATCGCGCGCGCCGCCGACGGTCGGCGTTGGATCGGCGGGGTGGGCGAGCGGGTTCTTCCTCATCCGTAGAGCATCGCAACGATAAAGACGGCCGCCGCGATCCCCGCAAAGTCGGCGCTCAGCGCCGGGATCAGCGCATAACGCAGCCGCCTGATCTGCACCGCACCGAAATAGACGGCGATCACGTAGAATGTCGTTTCGGTGGATCCCTGAAACGTCGACACAAGATAGCCGGTATAACTGTCGGGACCGACCGCCGGATCGTTGATAATCGACGCCAATATGCCGTATGCACCGGAACCCGAGAGCGGCCTAAGCAAGGCCATGGGTAAGGCGTCCGGCGGCAGACCAACCAGTTCGGTGACCGCCCCCAGCGGCGTGATCAGCAGTTCCAGCGCGCCTGAATTCCGGAACATGGATACGGCGACGAGAATCGCCACGAGATACGGGATGATCCTCAGCGCGACGTTGAAACCGTCCTTAGCGCCATCGACGAAACATTCATAGACCGGCACGCGACGCCACACGCCGAGGCCGAGGAACCCGATCATCAGGCCGGGAATGATCCAGGGCGCGAACGACCGGCCATAAAAAACCGTCAACGGCACCAGCGCCAGCACCGTCGCCAGAACGAGTCCGGAAACCCAGACCGGATAGCCTTTCGATGGCGGGGGCGGCAGTTCTTCCTCCCCCTCGCTGGCGGTGGCGACTTCACCGCTCGCCGCCGGCGGCGCGCTCGAGGCGAACATCTTGGCGCAGAATTTGGCGCTGACGATCGCGACCGTGGTCGAGACCAGCGTTGCGAACAGCGTCGTCGGCACGATCCCGGCCGGATCGGCCGACCCGGCTGCGGCGCGAAGCGCGATAACCCCCGTCGGCAACAGTGTGACGCTGGACGTGTTGATGGCGAGGAACAGGATCATGGCATCCGTCGCCTTGCCCTTTTCGCCGTTGAGCGTATCCAGGTGCTCCATGGCGCGGATGCCGAACGGCGTCGCCGCATTGCCGAGGCCGAGGACATTCGCCGACAGGTTCATGATGATCGCCCCCATCGCCGGATGGTCGGGGGGTACCGCCGGAAACAGTCTTACCATCAGCGGCTGCAACGTACGCGCCACGACCATCAACAGCCCGGCGCGCTCGGCGACCTTCATCAGCCCGAGGAACAGCGACATCACGCCGACCAGGCCGATCGCCAGCGTGACCGCGTCGCCGGCGGTGCCGATCATGGCTTTGCCGAGCGCCGCCATCGGCGCATCGACATCGGCACCTTCCGGCGTGGTGAAAGTGACCTGCCGGTAGGCGGCTACAACAAACGCAATGGCGACGATGGCAAAGAATATGCCGTTCAAGAAAACATTCCGTCGTTTGATCCCGCCGAACCCCGAAGACAGTGGGTCCGCTCCCGCATTTATCGTTGCTCAAACGATGCCTGCTGGCAACGCCGGATCATTTCAGTCAGTCCTTGATGAGGTCCGGGCGGTCGGTGAAAACCGAGGATACGCCCCAGCTGCGGAGCTTTTCGGCCCGCTCGGGGTCGTTGACCGTATAGATGCGTAACGGCATCCCGGTGCTTGCGACCTCGTCGACGACCGCTTCCGTAACATGCCGATTCGAAGCGTGCACCGAGGTGCAGTCCAATTCCTCGACGATCCGTTTCCAGTCGCCGGGCAGACGGCCGAACAGCATCGCACGCTCGGTTCCGGGCAGCGCGTCGCGGGCGACGGCCATGGCTTCGGCATCGAAACTCGAAATCACCGGCCCCGGTACGCTCTCGGGCCAGGCGTCCCTGACCAGCCTGCAAACCGCGTCCGCCGTTTTGCGCGCTTCGCCCGGGTTCGGCTTGATTTCCACGTTGGCGCCGAGCGTCTCCGTCGCCAATGTCTGTATCGCTTCGGCAAAGGTGGGAATCCGAGTGCCGGCGAACGACGCACCGAACCAGGCGCCGGCTTCCAGCTTGCGGAGACGTGCGAGCTCCAGCGCTGCAACGGGCCCCTTGCCGCTGGACGTCCTGTCCAGCGTGTCGTCGTGGAACAGGATCGTCATACCGTCGCGACTGAGCTTGACGTCGAATTCAACCCATGAGGCACCCTCAAGCCGCGCACGCCGCAGGCTGATAAGCGTGTTTTCCGGCGCCAACCCGGCGGCGCCGCGGTGGCCGATGACGAACGGTACGTCCGATTTCGAACGTGTCATTTGGGTGGGCTCCCGCCCCTCAGCACAAAATTCCTCTAATTCAGGTTGCCCCGGACGCGGCAACCGATCAACCTATGTGTGTCAGGGAACCAAGAAGTGGGAGGGACAACGTAATGTCCGACAAGACCCTCGATCAGCGGGCACTCGAATATCACCGGCAGGCACCGGCCGGGAAACTTCAGATTCAGCCGACCAAGCCGCTGGCGACGCAACGCGATCTGGCGCTCGCCTATTCGCCGGGCGTAGCTGCCGCATGCACCGCGATCGTCAACGATCCGATGGAATCCTACGAGTTGACCAACCGCGCCAACCTGGTGGCGGTGATCACCAACGGCACCGCCGTGCTTGGCCTGGGCCCGATCGGCGCCGAAGCCTCCAAGCCGGTGATGGAAGGCAAGGCCGTTCTTTTCAAGAAATTCGCCAATATCGATTGCTTCGATATCGAGGTGAACGAGCGCGACCCGATGAAACTGGTCGAAGTCATCGCGCCACTGGAACCGACGTTCGGCGCCATCAACCTCGAAGACATCCGCGCGCCTGAATGCTTCATCGTCGAGCAGGAACTCCGCAAGCGCATGAATATCCCGGTGTTCCATGACGATCAGCACGGCACGGCCATCGTCTGCGCAGCTGCGATCCTCAACGGGCTTAGGCTACAGAACAAACAATTCGAAGACATCAAACTCGTCTCCACCGGCGGGGGCGCGGCGGGTATCGCATGCCTCGACCTTCTGGTCTCGATGGGCGTGAAGCGCGAGAACATCTGGCTCGTCGATCATATTGGCCTTGTCTACGAGGGCCGCGAAGAAGAGATGAACGAGCGCAAAGGAAACTACGCGCAGAAAACCGATCTGCGCACCCTCGACGATGCCATCGAGCACGCCGATGTCTTTTTGGGGCTATCCGCCGCCGGCATCCTCACCCCCGATATGGTCAAAAAGATGGACGACCATCCGTTCATTCTTGCGCTCGCCAATCCGAACCCGGAGATCGACCCCGACACCGCCAAGAAGGCGAACCCGAACGTCATCATGGCAACCGGGCGATCCGATTATCCGAACCAGGTCAACAACGTGCTGTGCTTCCCGTTCATCTTCAGGGGCGCGCTCGATTGCGGCGCGACCGACGTGAACGAGGAAATGAAACAGGCCGCCGTCAAGGCCATCGCCGACCTGGCGATGGCCGAAAGCTCGGAACGCGTCGCCGACGCCTATTCCGGCGAACGGCTGGTGTTCGGCCCCGAATACCTGATACCGAAACCGTTTGACCCGCGCCTGATTTCAGAGATTGCGCCAGCCGTCGCCAAGGCCGCGATGGACACCGGCGTTGCGGCGCGTCCCATCGAAGATTTCGACGCCTACCGCGAGAAGCTCGCGGGGTTCGTGTTCCGGTCGGGGCTGCTGATGAAGCCGATCCTGGAGCGCGCGCGGCTCGATCCGAAACGCCTCATCTTTGCAGAAGGCGAGGACGAACGGGTGCTGCGCGCCGTACAGGCCCTCATCGACGACCGCCTTGCGCGACCACACCTGGTTGGCCGTCCCGACGTCATCGCGCGCAGGATCGAGAGACTCGGTCTCAGAATTCAGCCGGAAATACATTTCGGCATCACCAACCCGCACGACGACCCGCGTTATGAGGAGTACTGGAGCCAGTATCACAAGCTGGTCGACCGCAAGGGCGTGACCATCGACGAAGCCAAGACCATTATCCGCACCAACACCACGGCGATCGCGGCGATGGCGCTGAAACGCGGCGAGGCGGACGCGATGATCTGCGGCACCTATGGCCAGTACGAATGGCACCTGAAATATGTCCTCGACATTATCGGCCGCAAACCCGGTGCCAAGGATGTCAGTGCGCTCAGTGCCCTGATCCTGAGCAAGGGGACGTATTTCCTATGCGACACCCATGTGACCCCAGACCCGTCGCCTGAGGAAATCGCCGAAATGACGGAACTCGGCGCGGAAACGGTCAAACGTTTCGGCATGACACCCAAGGTCGCACTGTTGTCGCATTCGAATTTCGGCAGCGGCAAATGTCCGTCCGCCGACAAGATGCGAGCCGCCATGTCGTTGCTGATGGATAAAGACCTCGATTTCGAGGTCGAGGGCGAAATGAAGGGCGACACCGCCCTGGACGAGCAACTCCGGAAACGGATTTTCCCGCATGCACGGCTCAGCGGCGCCGCCAATATGCTCGTATTCCCGAACATCGACGCCGCGAACACCTCGTTCAATCTGTTGAAGATGCTGGGCGACGGTCTCTCGGTCGGACCGATTCTGGTCGGTGCGGCGCAACCCGCGCATATCCTGTCGCCGGCGGTCACATCGCGGGGAATCTACAACATGAGCGCGGTCGCCGTTCTCGACGCGCAAAACGTGAGCAAGTAATTCCGCAAACGCATTAACGATTCAATAAAATGTGTTTGGTTAAAGTGGTTTCGACGAAATATAGTGGGTTTCGTCGGATTCGCGGACATTTTGCATCCTGATTCCGGCGGCCTGGGGAAAAAGCGCCACTGCATCGGCGGCGCGACGGGACGGGGTAGCGATGCATCGACCATTATTTAGCTGTAGCCGGTTGCTGCCGCAGCCCCTACGTGCAACATTTTCTTTGGGGGCAGTGATTGGCACAACCATTCAACAGTCGGCCATCGAAACGACGGGCATAACGTCGTGAATGGCAAGGTGCGGGGTTTAACGACAGGGATGCGGCAAGGCACCGCCATCGTGCTGGTCGTTGCGCTTGCTGTTGCAGGCGCGGATGCGGCGCGTGCCGCCCAGTCGGATGACGCGCCTGCGTTCCGTAATCCCATCGAGTGGCTGCTGAGCGATATCGGCAAGCTATTGTCGGGTGCTACAATCCAAAAGTCGCAGTCCTCCGCCAATCAAACGGAAACCACCAAAGACACGTCCACGCCTGCCGCCGAACCCAAGCCGGTCGCCACGACCGAAGATACGGAACCTGTGGAAGCCGTCGAAGGCTCCCCCGGGCAGGCCGCAGTGGCGCCAAAAGAGAATGGCTTCCGCAACCCGCTATCCTGGCTGTTCAGCGACCTTGCCCGGATATTCCAGCCCGACCTCGAAATCGAACAGGCCGCGAAGGCCGAGGCCGTCCCGGACGCACCGGCACCGGCGCCCGAACAATCGGCGGCGGAGACGACCGAGCTCGCAACGCCCGACCTCGCAGCCGAAACCGCAACCGAGCCCGCCCCTGCATCGGCCGAAACCGCCACGGCGGACACACACCCGAAAAACCCGATCAGCTGGCTGTTTCGCGATCTCGCGCGCCTGTTTAATCCTGCCGGCAATGTCGAAGAGAAGGCCGTCGCCGAAGCCCCGCCCCCCGTATCGAGAGACACCGAAGTGGCGAGACCGGAAGTGACGGCCGAACCGGTCAAAGACGCTTCCAATGTACCGGCGGCAACAGAGGTCGCGTCCTTCCAGGTCGCCGGACCCACAACGACCACGGCGACCGAGATCGAAATCGGCCCCTGGGTACCGCGACCGGCGCACGACCCGTTCGACCCGAATGGCAGCCTTTTCAATACGGATGCCCAGCCACTGCTGCCAGCGCCCGCCCCTGCCGCCGCCGATCCCGTTCCGGAGACCGCCGAAACCGCCCATACATCATCACAGGCGGCAGCACCGGACATTCGCGAACGCCCGCCGTACCGGCCGCTGCGACGCAATTTTGCGGCGCTCGGGCACGAGCACAAATCCGTCACGCCGGATCCGCAGGACGAATCGATTGTCGATCGCGTGCTGGAGAGCCTGTTCGGGATCGAAGAGCCGGTCGAGGCGGAAGAGACCCTCGCCAACAAGATATCCGACCGGATCGTGCCCGAAGAAAAACTCGACCTCGGTTACAATTCCCCTGACGCGAGCGTGCCGGACCAGCAACTGACACGTCTGGAGAGCGGCCCGCTTAGGGACATCGATCTTTATATGGGCCGGGACAGCGTCATCGGCGCCCCTTATGACAAGACGGCCTTCAAGAAAGAAGCGTGCGTCGAGCGCGCGCTACACGGCAGCGTGTTCTGCCTCAAAAGCCTCAACTGGCCGGCCGAGATCGCGTCGAGCTTCAATGCCGACACCGCCTTCGTGCTGCCGGGCGAAGGCGTTGTCCGCTACGAGAACGGCGCCGTCAGCCGCGTCTATTCGGTTTTCAACGCGTCCGACTTCACCGAGGTCGTGAAATTCATGCAGCATCGCTTCGGACCGCCACAGGAACGCGAAGTCGGCTGGATGCACATGCTCGAAGCGCCGCAGATGCCGAACACCACGTTCCGCTGGAAAGCGGTCAGCGCCGACCGCCGCGACACGATTGTGCTTGAGGTCCGCAACTTTGACGATCTGCGCCGCTCGTTCGCCGATATGGAGCATGGCATGGTACGGCTCTACCGCGAGGGCTCGCGACCGATTTTCAAACACATCTCGACCATGGACCTGATGCTCATGCAGCGCCGCCGCGTCGCCAACGCGCCGGTCGAGGTCAACGCACCGCCGAAACAGCAATAATGCCCTTTCGTTTGACCAACCGATGATCACGGTCGGATTCCAGCTCGTCGCCATCGATCCGTCTTCGTTTCGAGGATTGGGCCGCGACGGCATCGGTGAAATTCCGCTGAAAGACGACGGGTCGCTTGCCGACGCGCTGCAGATGATCGGCATGGCGCCCGACGTTACGTTCACAACGATGATCAACGGCGAGCCGGTGCCTCCCGACAGCCGTGCCGAAACGACGCTCAACGACGGCGACCAGGTAGTGATCTTCCCGACCGCCTGAGCGCGAACAAAAAAAAGGCGTGGTGCGAACACCACGCCCGAGTTTACTTAGGGAAGATTCGTAATATATGCCCCATAACGCTACCCGGCCAGTGCATCCTTCGGAGAAATGTAATTGTAGCCGAGATCGTTGGCCACAGCCTGCTCCGTGACCTTACCGGCATAGACGTTGAGGCCGTTCAGGAAATGCTCGCTCGACAATAGCGCGTCTTTGAAGCCTCGGTCCGCAAGCATCAGCGTATAGGGGAGCGTCGCGTTGTTGAGCGCATGGGTCGACGTGCGCGGCACGGCGCCCGGCATGTTGGCGACGCAGTAATGCACGACGTCGTCGATGATGAAGGTTGGCTCGGCGTGGGTCGTCGGTTTCGACGTCTCGAAACAGCCGCCCTGATCGATGGCGACATCGACAAGGACCGAGCCCTGCTTCATGCCGCGGACCATCTCGGCGGTCACAAGCTTGGGCGCGGCGGCCCCTTTGACCAATACCGCGCCGATCACCAGGTCGGCCGACAGCACATGTTGCTCCAGCGCCGCCTTGGTCGAATAGATGGTGTTGAGAACCGGGCCAAACCGCTCCGCAAGATGGTTCAGGACATCAAGATTCCGGTCCAGCACGGTCACGTCGGCGCCCATGCCGATGGCCATTTGAATCGCGTTCTCGCCGACCACACCGCCGCCGATCACGACGACCTTGGCCGCCTGCACCCCCGGCACTCCGCCGATCAGAATGCCCTCGCCGCCCTGCGCCCTTTCAAGACAATGCGCGCCGGCCTGGATCGACATTCGGCCCGCCACCTGCGACATCGGTGCCAGAAGCGGCAAGCGCCCATTGACGTCGGTCACGGTTTCATAGGCGATGCAGATCGCCCCGCTCTCGACGAGATCCTTAGTCTGTTCGGGATCCGGCGCCAGATGAAGGTAGGTGAACAGGATCTGACCCTCGCGCAGCATCTTGCGCTCGGCGGCCTGCGGTTCCTTCACCTTGACGATCATGTCGGCACGCTGGAAGACGTCCTTGGCGTCGCCGACGATCTCGGCGCCCTGTGCGGCATAATCCTCGTCGCTGCGGCCGATGCCGATGCCGCAATCGGTTTCGACAATCACCCTATGGCCGTGCTCGACCAGCTCACGCACGCTGGTCGGCGTGAGGCCGACACGAAACTCGTTGTTCTTGATCTCCTTGGGGACCCCGATGAGCAACCTTGTATCCTCCCGATAAACCCGCCGGCGGGCCGACGGGTATAAGCTGCGAATTCGGCGGAATTATACGGCTGGATACGTCCGTGAGTCCTTGCGAAGATGCGAGTATAAACTGCAATTTTTGAAATTTATTATTCATATTCATAATTTCTTCGAATAATATTCGACAAATGCTGGATAGGATCGACCATTCCATTGTTTCCGCCCTGCAGGAGGACGGCCGCATGTCGAACGTGCAACTGGCCGAGAAGGTCGGCCTGTCGCCATCGGCCTGCCTGCGCCGCGTCCAGATTCTCGAAGACCGGGGCATCATCACCGGATACGCCGCGATGATCGATGCTGCGGCGCTCGGGCGGTCGACCCATATCATCGTCGCCATCACGTTGGAGCGGCAAAGCGAGGATTACCTGAGCCAGTTCGAGCAGGCCGTCGCCGACTGCCCTGACGTCATGGAGTGCTACCTGATGGCCGGTGACGCGGACTACGTGCTGCGCCTGCAGGCCCGCGACGCGGCGGACTACGAACGCATCCACAAGGAATACCTCTCGCGCCTGCCGGGCGTTGCGCGCATCCAATCCAGTTTCGCGCTCAGGCAGGTGGTCCGGCGTAACGGCATCCAGCTCGACGCACACTAACTCGTGAACGTCTCCGGGCTGGCACTCGCACCGGGAAAGGCCATATCCTGTGCACTAGGATAAGGAGTCCCCGCCATGTTCGGATTTTTGCAGAAACCGACCGAGATCCCCAAACGTACGGAGGCCCTGCCCGGCCGCGCAGAGGCGATCCCGACGTCGACCCACCACGCCGTCAACGGCAACCCGTTGAAGCCGCCGTTCCCGGAAGGGATGGAAACGGCGATGTTCGGGCTCGGGTGTTTCTGGGGCGCGGAGCGTATCTTCTGGAAGCTCCCCGGTGTCTACGTGACCGCCGTCGGTTACGCCGCCGGGCTGACGCCGAACCCGACCTATCAGGAAGTCTGCACCGGGCGCACCGGCCACAATGAAGTGGTGTTCGTGGTTTACGACCCGTCCAAGATCGCGTTCCGGACTCTGGCCCAGACCTTCTGGGAGTCACACGACCCGACGCAAGGCATGCGCCAGGGCAACGACGTCGGCACCCAATATCGTTCAGGCATCTACGTCTACAACGACGATCAGCGTGCCATCGCCGAAGAAACCAAGAAAGCGTATCAGAAGGCGCTGAAGCATTATAAATACCCGGCGATCACGACCGAGATCATCGACGCGCCCGAGTTCTACTACGCCGAGGACTACCATCAGCAATACCTGCACAAGAACCCGTCTGGTTATTGCGGGCTCGGCGGTACCGGCGTGAAGTGCGGCTAACGCCGGTTGGCGCTCGACGGCAGGTCGTCGAGCATTTTCATCCCGGGCGTCTGCAACACACCTTGGTCGTCGAGCCAGTCCGAAAAAAAGCCGAGCGCATCGTCACCCCAGAACAACTCGCCGCCTGCGACGAAGCTCGGCACGCCAAAGACGTTCTCGGCGAGCGCCTGTTCGCCATTTTGGATTAGTTCTTTCTTCACATCCGGATTGCCGATGAGCTCGTCGCCGTTGTCGATCTCGCACGCGGCCTGGATCGCCTGCCAGCCCGCTTCATTGTCGGGAAGGTGTCCCTCACCCCAGATCGCATGGAAGATCTTACCGACGGCGTCCGGCGTCGATCCCAAAGCAACGCAAAGCCGGAGCGCGCGGATCGGATTGAACGGGTGCGCATCGGGGAACGTGAACGGCACGCTTCGCTTCGCCGCCAGCCACGTCACCATGCGGTAGGTGAAGAGGCGTTTCGACGGGATTTCGGCCGGCCCCTTCTGGCCGTTCGCATTCAACAACCCGGCGAACAACACCGGCTTGAGGGACAGATCGCAGCGGTCCGCGACCTCGCCCAACCTCAGGAACTGCAGATAGCTGAACGGCGAAATGACGTCGAAATACCAGTGCGTATGCATAAGCTTCCCTCCCATCGCGTGACCGGAGACAACCGGTCCTTGATCGACTATGGTGCAGACATGTTTGTGCTTGTCCATGGGGCGTATCACGGGAGCTGGTGCTGGGAACCGCTGATCGAGCGGCTGAAGTCGCGCGGCCACGCAGCCGTCGCCCCCGATCTGCCGGGTCACGCGGACAAGGACGGCTGGCTCGGCCAACAGGAAATGTCCAGTTACATCAATGCGATCGCCGATCTGGTTAAGGGCATGGAGACCCCGCCGGTGCTGGTCGGGCACTCGATGAGCGGCGCCGTCGTTTCAGGCGTCGCCGAACAATGTCCGGACGCCCTGGAACAGGTCATTTTCCTCGCCGCCTACATTCCGGCGGACGGGGAATGCCTCGCCGACCTCGCGAAAATCGATCCAGCATCGTATGCGCAGATGAACAAGGTTGACGTCAACGGCATCACCGCCGTCAGCATCAAGCAGGGCAATTTGGGGGATGCATTCTACAACGACGCCACGCCAGATCAGCTCGCCTGGGTCGAGGACCGGATCAAGCTGCAGGCGGCGCGCACCTTCCGCGCGCCGGTCACGTTGTCCGATAAAAACTTCGGGCGGGTCAAGAAATCGGCCATCGTCTGCACCCGGGATCGCGCGATCTCGGTCGCGCACGAACGCTGGATGGCGGAACGCGCCGGCTGCGATCCGATCGTCGAACTCGACACCGGGCATTCGCCGTTCGTCACAGCGCCCGACGCGCTGGCCGACGCGTTACTCGGCCTCTAGGAACTTTCTGTAGTCGGCCGCGAGGTCTTTGACCGCGGCGGCGCGCAAACGTTCGCCGATTTCGGCGGTCGCCAGGGTCGGGTCGGAGCCGATGCGCCCGTCCGGGAAGCGGCGGCGGTAATCCTCGCAATCGTAGAAGCTGCCTTCCGGCGCGATTTCCGGCGACAGCTTCGCCGCGCTCGAAATCCGCTTTCCATCCTCCGGATAGCCGAAGTACGTCAGCGACACCTCACCCGCCGTTGCGTGGCTGCCGTTGGCTTCGCCGAACTCTGCGGTCTCGATCTCGTTGACAGACGGGCATTGAAACCAGTTTCGCAACACACAGCGAAGCCCTGCCCGGTTATGGCGCGCGGTGCCAAGGCTGCTTTCCGAATAGATCTCGTCGAATGCGGCCTTCACGGTCGCGATATTCCCGCCATGTCCATTGACGAAATAAAAGCGGTCGAAGCCGTGCCGCGCCAGCGACGTGACCATATCACCGATCACCGAGATCAGCGTGGACGGACGAAGCGTAATCGATCCCGGGAATCCCAAATGGTGCTGCGCCATGCCAACGCTGATGGTCGGCGCGACGATGGCGTCGACTTCTTCGGCCAGCTTGTCGGCGACGATCTCCGGACACAGCGCATCGGTGCCGATGAAGCCGGTCGGGCCGTGCTGTTCGGCGGAGCCGATCGGCATGATGACCCCGGTCGAGCGTTTCAGATAGGTCTCGACTTCCTGCCAGGTCATCAGTTGCAAGCGCATGCCGTTGTCTCCCTATCGATTGGTGGTCGGATCGACGTCACCATAATTCATTCGCCCGCGAAGTCATGCAATAATGGGTGACCAAATTTGTCATATGCATAAGTTAGAACGGTCGCCATGAGCCTGAGATACGAAAAAGCGGACAACCTTCTCCAACTGGCGCTCGAGATGCAAGCCGCCAGGCGCGGGCTGTCGTTGCAGGATATTCAGGAGCGCTTCAGCGTCGGGCGCCGGACCGCGATGCGGATGCGCGACGCCATCATGCGCAATTTCCCGCAGGCGCTGGAGGTCGATACCGGCGACAAGTCAAAACGCTGGCGCATCCCGTCCGGCGTGCTCGACCGCATGGTGTCTTTCTCAGCCGACGAGCTTGCCGATCTCGAAACCGCGATCCAGATGGTGAAGGGCGCCGGTCAGCCGGACCGGGCGGAAAGGCTTGAGAACATGCGCGGAAAACTCCGCGCCCTGATCCCACCCGACGTCGCCAGGCGCACCGAACCGGACATCGACGCGCTTCTGGAAGCGGAAGGTTTCGCGATGCGCCCGGGCCCGCGTCCGCGCGTCCCGGGCACCGTGATGATCGAACTCAGAGATGCGGTGAAGGCATGCCTCAAAACCGAGATCGATTACCGCAACCGGCGCAACGGCAAGCTCAATACCCGGCTCGTTCATCCGTACGGGTTTCTGTTCGGGCACCGCAATTACCTGGTCGCTTACCACGAGCATCCGAAAGCCAACAAGGTGGCCCTGTTCAGCCTGACGAACATCGAGGGCGTCCGGCTTCTCGACGACTATTTCGTGCGAGATCCGGATTTCCGGCTCGCCGATTTCGCCGCCCGCTCGTTCGGCGTCTATCAGCAGGATCCATATGAAGTGGTGTGGAAGTTCGCTCCCGAAGCCGCCACGACCGCCGCCGAATTCGAATTCCACCCGACGCAGGAGATGGAAACGGCTGACGACGGCTCGCTGATCGTGCGTTTCCACGCCGCGTCCGACCTCGAGATGGCGTGGCATCTTTATATGTGGGGCGACAAGGTCGAGGTGCTGGCGCCGGAAAGTCTAAGAGAGATGGTGGCGGACTACCGGCCGTCGTGGCCGGCGCTCCCGTGAGTCTGGGGCTTGCCGCCTAGCATTTATTCAACGCGTTCATCAACGGCGCCAGATGGCCGACATAGTGGCGCCACTTGGCGACGGATGTTCGGTACAAAGGCTTGGATACCTGAACGAAACTCGCCGTTCCGACCCGTCGCCTATGCTCATTGAATTTCAGAACGTTTTCATCCCATTCCAGGCCGCAGAAATCGAGCAACGACCGGATCTGCTTTTCGGATTCTTCGATCAGACGTTCGTACGAGAACTCTGTCACGCGATCCGGCAAGATGTTACGCCAATGCCTGGAGAGCGTATCCGTCAAACCGATCATAAAACCGATATCGGACAGATCATTCGCGAAACCCAATCCCTTTTGAAAGGGCGTCGCGAAACAGGATAAACCGACGTCGCCGGCATCCCGGCGTATGATAATGATCTTCGCATCGGGCATCGCCGCTGCAATTTCGCCGACGTTGAAGATGTTGTACGGCAACTTGTCGATCACCATCCTGTTATTATTCGCCAGATACTGGACACGTTCACGATAGACCGAGCCGATATCCGCAAGGGCGTCTGGCGATGGCGGTTGATAATCGTCGCGGTACATGTCCGCGATAAGGTAAGGCATCAGCATCAGTTCGCCGAGCGGCGTGACGTCGGGATGCGCACCGATCATCTGCTCGACAAGCGTTGTCCCGGACCGCGGCATGCCCACGACAAATATCGGCGACACGGACCCCTTGGGTGGGCGCAATGCGCCTTGCAACAAACTCGAACCAGACGAAAAATTCTCCTGGCAGAACCGCGCTCTTTGCAGATCCGCCTCGCGGCTATATGGCCGCTCGAGCCGCCGCATCTCATTGGCTATTTTCAGGTGGCGAAATGCCTCGTCAAACCGGCCTAGATCCGAAAAGACCTTGCCCAGTGCGAAATGCAAAAACGGCAGATCGTCCGCGCCACTGCGGAGCGCCTCTTCCATCCTGCGGATCATGACCGAATCCTCGTCACGGCCATCGCTGAACGTATGAAGCTGAGAGTAACCGAAGTATGCTTTTGCGACGCGGGGGTGGGAGTTGATGATCTTTAAATAATAATTCTTTGCATCCGCGAATTCGCCGGCATCGTTCTCAACGGCTGCAGCGTCGTTCAGGAGTTCCGGGTTCTCGGGTTCAAGCATCATCGCACGATTGATGGCGCGGCGGGCATCTTCGGTTGCACCGGTCCGGCTCAGGACCTGCGCCGCTCTGGCCAAGGCATCGGCATCGGTCTCGCGGTCGATATCCAGGTTCGAGAGCGCGCGCGTCACTTCCGGCAGGTCGAGCACGCCTATCGCCGTTTCCGCGTAGTCCATCCATGTCGCTGTATCCGGCGCTGCCGTATTCGCCAACGCCGTCTGGATCAGAGGCATGGCCTCAAGTGCACGTCCCTGCTCGCGCCTGATATTCGCCAATCCCCACAAGGCGCCCGAATGATCGGGTTTTCGGTCGATCAACCGCTTAAACCGGTTCGCTCCAGCCTCGAAGTCTCCCGACTTGGTCAACGAGAGTCCTTCGAAATAAAGATGTTCGATTACATCCGGCTCCAACTCCCGCGCAGTCGCATACCCTTTGGCCGCGTCGCTGAAATCGCCCAAACCGAAAGACACATATCCAACAGCCGACCAGTAAGAAGCCCGTTCAGGATGGCGCTTGATCAATCGCCGGAAAATATCGCGCGCAGCCTCAAGCCGTCCGAGCATTACGGCTGCCGTGCCGGCCATTTCCAATACAGGGGTTCCCGCTTTTGCGGATTTCAACTGCGGTTTGCTTAGCCGCAATACATCTTCGTAGCGTTTCGTCTGAAACGCTTGCGCAATTCTCTCGTATTGGCCGTTTTGGACCAACCCGTTCGCTCACCCGATAAAGGCAACCAAAATATTAAAATGCACGAGGTAAAAGTAACTGCGCCATTGCGGGCGCATGGACTCTCAGCTAGAGGCCTCCGAAAAATATGGGTTCTCCCAAGACGCATGCCAAGCTAAAACAGATGAATGCGCAACCCCTGACGTCTAGCCGAACCGGATCGAGCGCTCCGGTGGGAAGGTGACGAATACCTGTGTACCTTTGCCCGGCGCGCTTTCGATCCGCAGCGCCCCACCGTGCAATTCGGCAAATTTTTTCGAGAGCGGCAGGCCGAGCCCGGTGCCGCCGTGCGTCAGTTCCGGCCGATTGCGCACCTGGCCGAACGGCTCCAGCGCGCGCGGAATATCTTCTGCGGCAATTCCCACGCCGGTATCGGAAACGACGATCTCCATGCCACCGCCTGCGCTGATCCGGGCCTTCACGGCGACATCGCCGTCGTCGGGCGTAAACTTGATGGCGTTCGTCAACAGGTTGACCAGGATCTGCTTCACCAGGCGTTTATCAGCCTTCAGATGCGGGATATCGCCGGGGATGTCGACGGCGGTCCAGTCGCGCTTGTCCTGCGTCCGGTTATAAGCAAGCCTGAGCGCGGAGCGAACGACATCCGAAATGTTCAGCACGGACTCCTCAAGATCCGTCTCCCCGGCCTCGATCTTCGAGATATCGAGGATATCCGTGATCACGTCGAGGAGATGCTGGCCGGATACATTGATGTCGTTCACGTACTCGATGTACTTAGTATTCAGCGTCCCGAAGATCCCTTCGAGCATGACTTCCGAAAGACCGATGATGGAATTCAGGGGCGTCCGCAGTTCATGGCTCATGTTGGCGAGAAACTCGCTCTTGGCGCGCGACGCCATCTCGGCGCGCTCTTTGGCATTCTGCAGCGCGGTTTCATTCTCGCGCCGATCCGTAATGTCGGTCGTCGTGGAGCCGAAGCCGATGATATTGCCGGCGCTGTCGCGGACAGGAAACTTGGTAACGATCACATAGTGATCCTGGCCGTCGGCGAGCTTTTTCGTTTCCTCGCGACGGCGCACTTCGCCGCTCGACAAGACATCGGTTTCCATCTGTTCGCGAACATTGAGCTGTTCCTCGGAGATCGGCAGCGCCTGGCGCGCGGTCCGGCCGAGCACGTCCCCCACCGGGGTGCCGTACCATTCTTCGAACTTCTGATTGGCGAGGATGTAACGGCCCGACTGATCGCTGAGTGTGATCGGGATCGGCAGATTGTCGACGACAGTCTGCAACAACAGGCGCTCTTCCTTATGCGCTTGATCGGCATGCCAGCGATTGATTTCGGCCCCGATCCGTTGCGAGACGAGACGGAAAAACGCGGTATCCGTGTCGTCGGGATCCATCGGGCCTGTGTCGGCGACGAATACATGGCCGATCCGGGTTCCATTTGGGGCGGTAAAAGCCTCGGCGCGATAGCTCTCCACCCCCATCTCGAGGAGATTGTTGTCTTCGGGGAAAAGCGCGGCCAGACCGCTGTCACATAACACATGCGTGTCGGCGGACTTCGACGCATAAACCGTGGCGCAGGGCGTGCCAGCCAGCTTGCAGACATAGGGGTCGAGGAATTCCCCGTCTTTGATAAAGCAGATCATATTCACGCTTTCACCGTCGGGACCGATCTCGCCGACCGCCGCCAGCGAACAATCCAGACCCAACGTCAGCGCGCGAAGCGCCGTCTGCAGGAACTCGGTTTGCGTTCCTGTCGCCCCGGCCAGCATCGTCAAAGCGGAAAGCCGTGCCTGCGCCTTGGCTTCCAGCTCCAACGAGCCGAAGTCGATCTGCTGGACATTTTCCATCGCCGCTGGGGCGCGTTCGCGCCACCCCCCCCTTAAGCACGGCAAAATGATAAACGAAAGGCGGAGAATTATGAAGTTTATTGTCGGATGGCACTTAAACTGCAGGAATTTTAAAAACTTGCCAATCTTCCTGCAGGTTGATCGCGCACATAAAAAGCCCGCCCGGCGACCATAGGCCCCCGGGCGGACTTGAAGACGTTCGTCTTTCGAATTGAGACCGAAGCGCGGGATCAGAACTGCGAGGTGTAGAAACGTGTCTCCAGATACGCTTCGAGCACGTCGGCGCCACCCTCGGTCCCGTAGCCGGAATCCTTGATCCCGCCGAACGGCACTTCGGGAAGTGCGAGGCCTAGGTGGTTCACCGTAACCATCCCGCTTTCCACATCGCGGCCGAGCCGGTCGGCGACAGCGCCCGAGCCCGTGAACGCATAGGACGCGAGGCCGTACGGCAGCCGGTTTGCTTCGCTCACCGCCTCGTCGTATTCCTTGAAGCGGTTGATGACGGCGACCGGGCCAAACGGCTCGTCGTTCATGATCTTGGCGTCGGTCGGCACGTCGGTCAGCACGGTCGGCTGGAAGAAATATCCCTTGTTGCCGACCCTCTCGCCGCCGGTGGCGAGATTACCGCCCTTGGACGTGGCGTCGTTGATCATGTCCTCGATGGCCGGGATGCGGCGCTCGTTGGCGAGCGGCCCCATGTCCGTGTCTTTCTCAAGACCATTGCCGACCTTGGTTTTTTCCATGGCGCCGATAAAGCCTTCCAGGAACTGATCGGCGATCTTGTCCTGCACCAGGAAGCGGGTCGGCGAGATGCAGACCTGACCCGCGTTACGGGTCTTGAAGACGGCCATGGTCTTGACCGCTTTCTCCACGTCCGCGTCGTCGAATACCAGAACCGGCGCGTGACCGCCAAGCTCCATGGTGGCGCGCTTCATGTGCTGACCGGCTAGCGCCGCCAGATGCTTGCCGACCGGCGTCGAGCCGGTGAACGAGATCTTGCGGATCGTCGGATGCGGGATCAGATATTCGGAAATCTCCGCCGGCACCCCGTAAACTAGGTTGACGACATCCGCCGGCACGCCGGCGTCCGTAAACGCCTTGATCAATTCGGCGGGCGATGCCGGGGTTTCTTCCGGCGCCTTGACGATGATCGAACACCCGGTCGCCAGCGCCGAGCAGAGCTTGCGGACGATCTGGTTAATCGGGAAGTTCCACGGCGTAAACGCCGCGACCGGGCCGACCGGCAGCTTGAGCGTCATGTTGGTGACGCCGGGCGCACGCGCCGGGATGACCAGCCCGTACGTGCGGCGTCCCTCTTCGGCGATCCAGTCGATAGTGTCGGCGGCGGCGGCGACCTCGAGCGTGGACTGCGCAAGTGGCTTGCCCTGTTCGCGGGTCATCAGCCAGCCGATGTCGTCCTTGCGTTCACGCAGGAGGTTGGCGGCCTTGCGCATGACCTTGTAGCGTTCGAACGCGGGCACGTCGCGCCATGCCTTGAAGCCGCGCTCTGCGGACTCGAGGGCGGCGTCGAGATCCGGCTTGGTAGCATGAGCCAGACGGCCGATTTCTTCCTCGGTTGCGGGATCGACGATCGGCAGCGTCTTGCCTTCCTGGCCATCGCGCCATTCGCCTGCAATGAATAGTTTTACGTCGGGATAGGTAGGCATTGAACGACCTTCCTGTTTTGCTGTGTGTGGATGTGAATGCGGCGGTCAATGTTCACCAAATACCCGGACGACGCAAGACCGCCCGGCACTCGTCACGATCCATTTGCGGAACGCCATTGCCGGGCGGCGCTCGGCGGATACCCCTTCATCGCCTGAAACGTCCGTGAAAAATGGCTGGCGCTCGAAAACCCCGTCGCCATCGCCACCTCGGCGACAGACATCGCACTTTGCCGAAGCAGCCTGCCCGCGTATTCGATCCGAATCCCGAGATACGTCTTCAGATAGGTCGATTTTAGCTGCGTTTTAAACAACCGGTTGAGGTGGCGCTCGCTGACCCCCGCGAAGCGCGCCATCGCCTTGCGGTCGAGGGGCGTTTCGGGCGTGTTCTCCATCTTGTCGAGAACGGCCAACAGAACCCTGTTGTTGGTGCCATAGGTCTCGGCAAGCGATGCGCGCTGACGTTCCGTCGCGGCGCTGACATGGGTGTGGAGATACCAGTCGCTGACCCGTCTGGCGAAGCCCTCCCCCATCTGCTCGGCGATCAAAGCGTGCATCATGTCGAGGGGTGCCGCCCCGCCACCGCAGGTGATGCGGTTCGCATCGATCACGTAGCGGGATTTCTCCGGGACCAGATCCGGGAAAGCTTCCATCAGCGCCGGCGCATGCTCCCAGTGCACAGTGAAGCGCTTATTCGCCAACACACCCGCCGCCGCCAGCACATAAGGTCCGCCGGAAATCCCACCGACCCGAACGCCGGCCCGCGCCAGCAGGCGGATCCGGTCGAGCAGACCGGGATAGCTCCACTGCGACGGTGCGCCACCGCAGCATACCAGCGCGATCTGCAGATCGGTCCCCGCCTCGGATAGCGGTTCGGTCGGGATCATCGCGCCCGACGAAGACGTCGCAATCCCGCCTTGCGGGGAATAGTGACGGATCCGGTAGTGTTCCTGCCCCGCCAGAAGGTTCGCCGCGCGCAGCGGTTCCATCGCGGATGCATAAGACATCAGCGCGTAACCCGGCAGCAGGATAAAGCCGACTTTTTGCATCGAACGGCGCCCTTTCGGCAATATGTCCTTTTTTATCAATTAAAAGTCTTTTTAAAACAAGCCAACGCTTCGCGACTGTGTAAACATGAGCAGAACGAACGCACCCGGAGCACCCCATGCGCTATTCCGCCTTGTCGATTTTCAAGAACGCCCTTGGCGGCAACAAGGGCTGGCAGCCTGTCTGGCGCGAGCCCGAACCGAAAAAGAAATATGACGTGATCATTGCCGGCGGCGGCGGCCATGGTTTGGCCACCGCGTACTATCTGGCCCATGAGTTCGGCGTCCGGAATATCGGCGTGATCGAGAAAAGCTACATCGGCAACGGCAACATCGGCCGCAACACGACGATTATCCGTTCCAACTATCTGCTCGAAGGCAACACCCCGTTCTACGAACTGTCGCTGAAACTCTGGGAAGGGCTGGAACAGGATTTCAACTTCAACGCCATGGTCTCGCAGCGCGGCGTCATCAACCTCGTGCATACCGACGGCCAGCGCGATGCGGCGCGCCGGCGCGGCAATGCCATGCGCATGCACGGTGTCGACGCCGAATACCTCGATCTCAAGACAATCCGCGACTTGCTGCCGTTCTTCGATTATTCGAACGCCCGCTTTCCGATCATGGGCGGGCTGATCCAGCGCCGCGGCGGCACCGTGCGCCACGACGCCGTCGCCTGGGGCTTCGCGCGCGGTGCCGACCGTTATGGGGTCGACATCATCCAGAACTGCGAAATGACCGGCGTGCGCCGCGACGGCGACCGTGTCATCGGCGTCGAGACATCGAAGGGCTATATCGAATGCGATAAACTGGCGCTTTCCGCCGCCGGACATTCCAGCCACGTCGCCGAAATGACGGGGATCAAACTGCCGATCGAAAGCCACGTGCTGCAGGCGTTCGTCAGCGAGGGCCTGAAACCGTTCATCGACACCGTCGTCACGTATGGGGCCGGGCATTTCTATGTCTCTCAATCAGACAAGGGCGGCCTGGTCTTCGGGGGCGACATCGACGGCTATAATTCCTACGCCCGGCGCGGCAACCTGGCGACTGTCGAGCACGTGATGGAGGCAGGGGTCGCCATGATCCCGGCGCTTTCGAGGCTGAAGGTGCTCAGAAGCTGGGGCGGCATCATGGATATGAGCATGGACGGCTCGCCGATCATCGACAAAGCCCCGCTCGACAATCTCTACATCAATGCCGGCTGGTGCTACGGCGGGTTCAAGGCGACCCCCGCATCCGGCTGGTGTTACGCCCACCTTATCGCCAAGGACGAGCCGCACCCGGTGGCGAAATTCATGCGCCTCGACCGGTTCCGGCGGGGCTACCTGATCGACGAGCGCGGCGCCGGCGCGCAACCAAACCTGCACTAGGGGGAAACGATGGCAAGCCTGATCGACTGCCCCCATTGCGGGGCGCGTCCGAAAGAAGAATTCACCATCCGCGGCAACGTGGAGAGACAACGTCCCGCACCCGACGCGGACCCGGACAGCTGGTTCGACTACGTCTATCTGCGCGATAATCCGATGGGGCGCATTAGCGAGCACTGGCATCACACGGGCGGGTGCCGTCGCTGGCTGCTCGTCGAGCGTGACAACACCGATCACAGGGTGTTCGCGATCACCGATGCCGCGGAGGCCGCGTCGAAATCATGACCTCCTATCGTCTCAAGACCGGCGGTCTGATCGACCGGAAATCGCCCGTCAAATTCACCTTCGACGGCAAGCCGATGCAGGGATTATCGGGAGACACCGTCGCCTCGGCGTTGCTCGCGAACGGGCAGCGGCTGATGGGCCGGAGTTTCAAGTACCATCGCCCGCGCGGACCGTTGACGGCAGGATCCGCCGAGCCGAATGCGCTGATCACGGTGGGCGAAGGCGGGCGGACCGAACCCAACAGCCGGGCCACCGTCGTCGAGCTATTTGACGGCCTCGTCGCGCGCAGCCAGCACAATTGGCCGTCGCTCAAATTCGATTTCGGCGAATTCAACTCGCTGCTGTCGCCGTTCATTGGCGCCGGGTTCTACTACAAGACCTTCATGTGGCCCGCCGCGCTCTGGGAAAAACTCTACGAGCCCCTGATCCGCCGCGCCGCAGGCCTCGGCCGTGCCACCTACGACGCCGATCCCGACAGATACGAGAAAACCTGGGCGCACTGCGATCTGCTGATCATCGGCGCCGGGCCCACCGGTCTTGCTGCCGCCATCACGGCAGGCCGCGCCGGCGCGCGCGTGGTCATTTGCGACGAGCAATCGTCCCTCGGCGGCAGCCTGTTGTCCGAGGCCCGCGAGATCGGCGGCACCCCTGCGCCGGTATTCGTAGACAAGATCGCCGCCGAGCTTTCGGCGATGCCGAACATTCGTATCCTGACACGGACCACCGTTTTCGGCTGGTACGACGACCGCATGTTCGGCACCGTCGAGCGGGTCCAGAAACATATCAAAGACCCCGACCCGAACAAACCCGCCGAGCGCCTCTGGCGGATCGCGGCGAAGGAGACGATCCTGGCCTCGGGTGCCGAGGAACGGCCGCTGGTGTTCGGCGGCAACGACCGACCGGGCGTGATGACGACCGATGCGCTCCGCACCTACGTCAACCGATATGGCGTCGCCGCGGGCCAACGCATTGCCCTCTTCACCAACAACTCGGCAGCGTACCGAACGGCGCAGGATCTGGAAGCACACGGCGTTGATGTCGCGGCGATCGTCGATTCCCGCGCGGAAACCCCAAAATACGACGGCAAGGCGCGCGTCATCGCGAACGCTCAGGTTACTTCGACAAAAGGTCGCCTCGGTCTTTCGGGTATTACGATTGCGCGTGACGGTGACGAGGAGCACCTCCCGGTGGATGCACTCGGCATTTCTGGCGGCTGGAACCCAGTCGTCAATCTCGCGTGTCAGCGCGGCGCCAAGCCGGTGTGGTCGGACGCGCATGCCGCGTTCCTGCCGCCAACTGCACACGACGGCCTGTGCGCGGCTGGTGCGGCGGCGGGCAACAGTACCCTCGCCGGTTGCCTGAAAAGCGGCGCCGAAATTGCTAAAGCCGCGCTTTCGAACATCGGCGTCGACGCCAAACCGTTCGACGCCGGCACGGTCGAGGACGACCCCGACCACGCCACGAAGCCGCTCTGGTACGTTCGCGAAAGCACCGGCAAAAGCTTCGTCGATTTTCAGAACGACGTGACGGCCGGCGATCTCGGCCTCGCCGTCCGCGAAGGGTACGGTAACGTCGAGCACACCAAGCGCTACACGACGACGGGTATGGCCACCGACCAGGGCAAGCTGTCCAACGTCAACGCCATCGGCATCCTTTCGGAAGCCCGAGGCATAACGCCCGGAGAGGTCGGTACCACGACCTACCGCCCATTCTATACGCCTGTCAGCTTCGGTGCGCTGACGGGCGCGCACAAAGCCAGGCACTTCCAGCCGGTGCGCCGCTCGCCGTTGCACGAGTGGGCGAAGAAACTCGGCGCCGAATTCGTCGAGGTTGGACACTGGTATCGCTCCGCATGGTTCCCGCGAAAAGGCGAAACACACTGGCGCCAAAGCGTCGACCGGGAAGTCATGGCGGTCCGCGCAGGGGTCGGCGTCTGCGACGTATCGACACTCGGCAAAATCGAAGTCACGGGCACGGACGCCGGAAAATTCCTCGACCTGATTTACTGCAACGGCATGGCCAAGCTGCCGGTCGGCAAGGCGCGGTACGGCTTGATGCTGAGGGAGGACGGTTTCGTCTATGACGACGGCACGTTGAGCCGGCTCGAAGAGAACCGTTATTTCCTCACCACCACGACCGCGCACGCCGCGGGCGTGATGTCGCATATGGAATTCTGCGCACAAGTGATCTGGCCGGATATGGATGTCCGCTTCGCGTCGGTCAGCGATCAATGGGCGCAGATTGCCGTCGCCGGGCCGAAATCCCGGGAGCTCCTGCAATTCATCGTCGACGGCGATATTTCCGACGCGGCGGTACCGTTTCTGGCAGCGCGGACGATGACAATATTGGGCGGACAACTGTCGGCGCGCCTGTTCCGGATTTCGTTCTCGGGCGAGCTCGCGTACGAAATCGCCGTCCCGGCATCTTACGGCGAAGCGGTCGCGAACCTGTTGATGGAGCGTGGCAAACCGTTCGGCGTTACACCTTATGGGACCGAAGCCATGGGCGTGATGAGGATCGAGAAGGGCCATGTCACCCACGCCGAGATCAACGGCACCGTCGTCCCCGCAGACCTCAGCATGGGACGCATGGTCTCAACCAAGAAAACCGACTTCATCGGCCGTGCCATGCTGAACCGGGAGGGCATCACCGACCCGGACCGGCTCAAGCTCGTCGGGCTCAAGCCCGTCGATCCGGCGGACGATTTTTCCGTCGGCGCGCACATCTTGAACGTGGGCGTTGCGCCGTCTATGGCGGCGGATCAAGGCTACGTGACGTCGGCGTGCTTCTCGCCGGTGATCGGCAGCCGCATCGGCCTCGCGCTGATCAAACGCGGTCCGGATCGGATCGGTGAACAGGTCATCGTCTGGGATGCCCTGAAAGAGCAATACACCCAAGCCGAAATCTGCGATCCGGTGTTCGTCGATCCTGAGGGGGAGAAGCTGCATGCCTGATTCGGTTCTTACCCCGGTCCACGCGCTCGCAGGGGCGCCCACTGGGCATTTCGGCACTAAGGGTGGCGACACCCCCCTCACCATGACCGCGCCCGCGGAAGGCGCCGTGCTTATGCTTCTCGCAACGGGCACCGGCGACCCGACAGAGATTATGAAAGACCGCCGCGATATTGATGTGCGCGACGCCGGGCCCGGCCAGTCACTCGCGGTTCGGGACAGGCCCCTCACTGTCGCCGAGTTCTCGGACATCGAAAAGGCACTCAATGGAAAAGCCGACGTCGTCGACCAGAGCGCGGCGCGCGTCCGCATCGTGATCGAGGGGAAAAGCGTCCGCGACATGCTGGCGAAGGGCGTGCCCGTCGACCTGCATCCCGATCAATTCGAAACCGGGCGGTCGGTGACGACGCTCTGCGGGCATGTGGGCGTGCACCTGACGCGCACCGGCACTGACCGGTTCGAGTTATTCGTGACCCGGAGCTATGCCGTCGCCCTCTGGGAAAGCCTCATCGAAATGGGGCTGGAATACGGGATCGAGTGTCACCACCTTTAATCGGTCGATAACAACATAAGGGTGAGGCGATGACGCTGGTTTGGCTTGATATGACGCAGGAAGAGCTGGACCGGGCCTACACCCAGGACGCCTACGCCCCCAACCGCCTGCAGATCCTCGAACGCTTTCACGTCACCAGCAACTGGATGCGGTCGCGCATCGGCGAACCGGAACGCCTGACCTACGGCGACGGCAAAATGGAGGGGATCGATCTTTTCCGCACCGACGCGGACACCCCCTGCCCGGCGGTGATCGTCGTTCACGGCGGCGCGTGGCGGTCGGGATCGGCGGCGCAGTATGCGTTTCTGTCGGAGATATTTACCAACGCAGGTGCGCATTGCCTACTGCCCGATTTCGATTTCGTTCAAGATCACGATGGCGATCTCCTTCCCCTCGCCGATCAGGTCGGCCGTTCGATCGCCCATATCTGCACGCACGCGACCGAGATTGGGATCGACCCGGCGCGGATTTTCATCTGCGCGCACTCGTCCGGCTCGCACCTCGCGGCATCGGTACTCTCCGGCATGAAAGACAAGTTCGATGGGATCAACGACGACAGCATCCGGGGCGCGCTGCTCTGCAGCGGCATGTACGAACTGGAACCGGTCCGCCTATCGGCACGTAGTGAGTACGTCTCGTTTACCGACGAGGTGCTCGATCTGCTCAGCCCGATGCGCCATATGGACAAGCTGACGACACCCATGATTGTCGCGCACGGTACGCTTGAGACGCCCGAATTCAAGCGCCAGACCCTGGAATTTGCCGACGCGCTCAAGGCACGCGGCCTGTTGATCTCATCCGTCATCGCCGAGCAGTGCAATCACCTGGAAGTGCTGGAAACCCTCGCCAACCCCTACGGCTTGCTGGGCGAGGCCGCGCTCCGCATGATCCGTGACGCATGAGCGGCAAAACGCCCACCTGAACCAGATAACGAGAGAGCCATCCCATGAACGTTCGTAAAACCGGCATCATCCGCGAAACCGTCGAAACCGACGCGCACGGCAAGAAATGCGATCCCATCGTCCGGGTCTGCGCCTTCGCCGTCGTCAAGAACCCGGCCGCCGGGCCGGACTTCACCGACGACCTGTCGCCCCTGTTCGATATCGGCGGGAAGCTGGGCGATCAGTTAATGGGGGAAATCGTCAGCATGCTCGGCCGCGCGCCGGTCAGTTATGGGAAAGCGGCTTTAGTCGGCGTCAACGGCGACATGGAACACGGCGGCGCCTTCATCCACCCGAAGCTCGGCAAGCCGATGCGCGCCTCGGTCGGCGGCGGGCAGTCGGTGATCCCGTCGAACGTCAAGATCGCCGGACCGGGCGCGATCATGGATATCCCGCTGGGCCACAAGGACGAGGCCTGGTCGTTCGACCACTTCGACACCATGACGGTGATGATCGCCGACGCCCCGTTGCCGGATGAAGCGGTCATCCTGATGGCCGTCGCTGACGGCGGGCGCCCGGTGCCCCGCGTCGGAAAAGGCCCGATCACCGACTGATCGGTCTCGTCACGGTTTCTGCTGATTTGGGAAGAAATGGTGCCCAGGGGCGGATTCGAACCACCGACACCCGCATTTTCAGTGCGATGCTCTACCAACTGAGCTACCTGGGCACCGTGTCGCGCGAACGCGAAGACAGGCGCTTATAGAAGATATGCCGGGGCCTGTCCAGCGCCCCGGACGGGGAATTTTCGCAAATTTTTCAGGTCTCTTCGTCGCCGTCCAGACCGGCTTCGGCATCGCCCGGCGCCTCGTTCGTCGGCATCCGGTATTCGCCGTTCAGCCAGCGCCCGAGATCGAGGTCGGCACAGCGTTTCGAGCAAAACGGCCGCATATCCAGCGTCGCCGGCTTGCCGCACATCGGGCACTTGGAGCCCTTGAGGGGCACCACCTTGGCCTTGTTCTTACTGTCCGGGTCGGCGTTCATCAGGCGTCCTCGATCTCAGCATGGTCGGGCGCCGCACCCGGCACCTCTTCAAGACGAATAACAAATCCGAGCCTGTGTTCAAGGTTTTTGCGGATATTGGCCAACGGCCCTTCGATCCGGGCGCGGACGTCAGATGAGCATTTCAGGACCGCCCCGGTCCCACCCCGGCGGCGGATCTTATCAAGGGCCGCGAGCGCGGCGGTTTCCGGCGTCTGGCGCGAACGCCGGTCCAGCATCATTTCTGACAGAGACGCGCCGTTGCGCCGCCGCACGATATCGACGATCCCGAAACGGCTGAACGTGCCCGTGCGCGGGCCGTCGGGGTCGCTTTTAAAAGCCACGTTCAGCGCGCCCAGCACTCGCTTTTGGTTCTGCGTGTCCCGCATCTTCAAAAAATCGACGGCGATCAGCCCGCCGATGCCCCTGAGCATCAACTCTCTCGCCAACGCATTGGCGGCCTCCAGATTAGTCTCGAGGGCGAGGCGTTCCGGGTTCCCTGCCGCCCCGCGGCCAGAATTCACGTCGACGGTCGTCATGGCGGGTGTTTCGGTGATGATGAGGCTGCCGCCGCCTTTGAGGGAAACACGATCCGAAAGCGCGCCCGCGAACGCGTCCTCGATCTCGGCCGTTTTGAAGGCGGCTTCGCCCCCCGCCGTCATTTCCGGGGCGGGCGCGGCGTTGCCGAGCGTATTTTCGATATACGTCTTTAGTCTCGTCAGCATATCGGCGTCGTCGACAAGGATCCGGCTCAACCCGGGTCCGGCATACTGGCTGACCAGCCGTTCCGGCAAACCGGGGGGATCGATCAGGCAAGCGGGCGCGGTTGCCGTCCCCATCGCATCCCCAAGCTCGCCCCAACGCGCCTGCAGCCGCACGTACTCATCCGTAATATCGGCATCCGGTATATCGGCGGCATCGGTGCGGACGACGAGCCCGGCGTCCGAGAAATCATGGTTGGTGAACAGGCTTTTCAGCCGGGCGCGCGTCTCTTCATCTTCGATCCGGCCCGAGAGACCGAGGCCCGGCTTACCGGGCGTCAACACCAGCGCCGCACCGACGAAATCGATACTGGCGGCGAGCGCCGGCCCCTTCCCCGGTTCCGCATCGCGGGTCAGTTGAACGAGGATCGCCGCCCCTTCTTCGATCCTGGTCCCGCAGGCATCCGTGTCCGCCCCCTTGAGATTGAGGAAACCGTCGGTACCGAGGCCTAAGTCGACGAATGCCGCGCCGATCTCGGGCCGCACGGCCAGCACGCGGCCGAGATAAATCCCGCCGACCAGGCTCTGCGATGTCTCGCGTTCGATCCTGAAAGCGATGGGATTGTTTGTGCCGTCTAGGACGGCCGCCCGGATTTCGCCCGGGCGGGTTTCGATGACGATACGGGACGCCCCGCTCACGGCGCAGCACCCGGGTATCCGAGGCCCTTGAGCGCGCCCGCGACCTCGCTGACGGGCAAGCCGACGACGTTGGCGTAGGACCCGTTGATCCACGGAATGAATGCCGCCGCCGCGCCCTGGATGGCATAACCGCCTGCTTTGCCCTGCCACTCGCCCCGGGCGATGTAGGCGTCGACCTCGTCGTCGTCGAGACGCTTGAACCGGACCTGCGTGACGACGCTTTTGACGACCGTTTTGCCGCCGGGCGCGATCACGCAGAAGCCGCCGATCACCCGATGACGGCGCCCGGACAGTTTCTCCAGGAACCTGCGCGCTTCGTTGTCGTCCGCCGGCTTTTCGAGAACCCGGTGGCCCAGAGCGACGACGGTATCGGCGGCGAGAACGAAATCAGCCGGATATGCGGCGGCGATCGCCTCTCCCTTCATACGGGCGAGACGTTCGGCGAGCTTGCGCGGGCGTTCGCGATGAAGTGGCGTTTCGTCGATATCGGCCGGTTCGACGAGATCGGGCGCAATCCCGATCTGCTTCAACAGATCGAGGCGACGCGGCGATGCGGACGCGAGAACGAGCCGGGCCGTCATTCAGACCTCCGGCTGGCGCAGGTGCGTCATCACAGACGCCCCGATTACTTGAAACGGAAAGTGATCCGACCCTTGGTCAGGTCGTAAGGCGTCATCTCTACGTTGACGCGGTCACCGGCCAGCACGCGGATACGGTGCTTGCGCATTTTCCCGGCCGTGTGGGCGAGAATTTCGTGGTCGTTGTCGAGTTTCACGCGGAACATCGCGTTGGGAAGCAGTTCCATGACGGTTCCCGTGAACTCGAGAAGGTCTTCTTTAGCCATATTTTCCTAAGCCTGAAGTCAAAAC
This sequence comes from Rhodospirillales bacterium, assembly GCA_965228915.1. GTDB lineage: Bacteria > Pseudomonadota > Alphaproteobacteria > Rhodospirillales > Casp-alpha2 > UBA4479. Next base: position 369,654 of record OZ245847.1, read on the forward strand.
CGAGCAGAACATGCCCATATAGGGTCGGTTGGTCAAGTTATCAATAAATTCGCCTATTTAGCGGCGATCACGTATCAAGCGGCGTCTGCACGGGGAAACGGTCCTTGATCCGCTGCATCAACTGGTCGCGCACTTGGCGGTAAGCGTCCAGAACCACCTCCCGGTCCTCGCTCTCGATCAGCGACGGATCCATGGTGTTCCAGAACTCAACGTCGCAGGCCATCACGCGGGTCAGCTCGATGGCGCTGTGCTGGGCTTCCGGCGACAGGGTGATGACGATATCGAAATAATCATCCTCCAGATCGTCGAAGGTCTTGGCATGGTGGCGCGACAGGTCGATGCCGATCTCGTCCATGACGGTGATGGCGTAGCCGTCGATGTCCTTCGAGCGCACGCCCGCAGAATCCACATATACCTGATGGCCGTGCAGGAACTTCATGATGGCTTCGGCCATCGGCGAGCGCACCGAATTCATGGTGCAGGCGAACAGCACGGCAGAGGGCAGATCGCTCATCGGCGCCTCAAGCCCGGATATGCAGGACGCAGACCAGCGTGAACAATCGCCGGGCGGTGTTCTCATCGATGCCGACCTTGTCCGATAAGCGGTCTTTCAGGATCGCCGCGCCTTCGTTGTGCAGGCCGCGCCGGCCCATGTCGATGGCCTCGATCTGCGACGGCGTCGAGCGCTTGATGGCCTCGAAATAACTGTCGCAGATCATGAAGTAGTCCTTCACGATCCGCCGGAACGCGCCCACCGGCAGCGAGAATTTATCGAGCTTCTTGTCGGCGATATTGCGGACGTCGAAGACGAGCCGGTTGTCCTCGATCGACAGGATCACATTGTAGGGCCCCTCGGGGAGCCCCGCCGGATCGAAGTGATTTTCCTCCAGCAGATCGAAGATCGCAACCTTGCGCTCGTGATCCACCTGCGGGCTCAGCCGCACGACCGAGCGTTCATCCAGATAGATGTTGGCGATGCACTGAGTCTCGCTCATGCCGCCCGCCTACTCGCCAGGCAAGTTCAGCCGGATCGATACGGAAAGGGCGTGCGCATCCAGCCCTTCGGCGTCCGCCAGTGTCTTCGCGGCCGGGCCGATACGCCGGAGCCCGTCTGCATCGCAGCGGATCATCGACGTCCGTTTCATGAAATCGAGCACGCCGAGGCCGCTCGAAAACCGCGCCGAGCGCGCTGTCGGCAGCACGTGGTTCGGGCCCGCAACATAATCGCCAATGGCTTCCGGCGCGTGACGGCCCAGGAACATGGCACCGGCGTTGCGGATACCGTCGGCCAGTTCTTCGGCATTATCGGCGGCAATCTCGAGGTGTTCGGGTGCGATCCGGTCGACCAGCGGCAACGCCGATTTCAGATTGTCGGTCAGGATCACGGCGCCGAAGTCGTCCCAGCTTTTTTGCGCGATCTCGGTCCGGGGTAACGTCTTCAGGTGCGCATCGACGGCCTTTATGACGTCGTCTGCGAACGCCGCGTCATCGGTGATCATAATGGCTTGCGCCGCCGTGTCATGCTCGGCCTGGCTGAGAAGATCGGCGGCGATCCACGACGGATCGTTCTTGCCATCCGCCAGCACCAGGATTTCAGACGGGCCCGCGATCATATCGATGCCGACGGTGCCGAACACTTCGCGTTTCGCGGCGGCGACATACGCGTTGCCGGGGCCGACGATTTTGTCGACGGCTTCGATGGTTTCCGTCCCATAGGCCAGCGCCCCGACCGCCTGCGCGCCGCCGACGCGATAAACTTCATCGACGCCCGCCAAATCGGCCGCCGTCATCACCAGCGGGTTGATCACACCGTCCGGCGTCGGCACCACCATCACAAGCCGCGGCACGCCCGCGACCTTGGCAGGGACTGCATTCATCAGCACCGACGACGGATAGGCCGCCGTGCCGCCCGGCACGTAGAGCCCCGCCGCGCCGACCGACGTCCAGCGATAGCCGAGACCGACGCCATCTTCGTCGGTGAAGTCCAGGTCTTCCGGTTTCTGGCGCTCGTGAAACACCTTGATCCGCTCGTAAGCGGTCTCAAGCGCGGCTAACGTTTTGGAATCGATCTGCTCTTTACACGTTTCGATCTCTTCGGCTGAGACACGCATGGTATCCAGCGTCAGGGGATAGCGGTCGAATTTGGTGGTGTAGTCGATCAACGCCGCGTCGCCGCGTTCGCGGACGTCGGCAAGGATCGCCTTCACCGCATCGACGACATCGGCTTCAGTCTCGCGCTTTTCGGTCAGAAACGCGCGGAAACGGCTTTCGAAATCGGTGTCACGCTGGTCAAGCCGCAACGGCATCGGTGGCCTCCCGGAAGCGCTCGACCCAGCCGCTGATTTCGTCTGCGCGTGTTTTCCACGCGGCGCGGTTCACGCACAGCCGGGACGTGATGTCGCAGATCGTTTCGACCTCGACTAGTCCATTGGCTTTCAGGGTCGCTCCGGTCGACACCAGATCGACAATGCGCCGGCAAAGCCCCAACGACGGGGCCAGTTCCATCGCGCCGTTGAGCTTGATGCATTCCGCCTGCACGCCGCGCGCGGCGAAGTGTTTGCGGGTCAGGGTCGGGTATTTGGTCGCGACGCGAACCGACGACCACGTGCGGGGGTCGTCCTCGCCAGCCAGATCGACCGGCTCTGCGACCGAAAGACGGCAGCGGCCGACGTTCAGGTCGAGCGGCGCATAGATTTCCGGATAGTCGAATTCCATCAGCACATCGTTGCCGGCAACGCCCAGATGCGCCGCCCCGAAAGCGACGAACGTCGCCACATCGAAAGAGCGGACGCGGATGATATCCACGTCCGGGCGATTGGTCGTGAAACGGAGCTGGCGGGCGTCCTTGTCGTCGAACGCCTTTTCCGGTTCGAGCCCGGCGGCGCGCACGAGCGGCATCACTTCCTTAAGGATGCGGCCCTTGGGCAGCGCCAGTACGATTTTTTCGTTTGCCGTCACGGTCTTAGCCTTTTCATCGCGAACGCGCCCGTTGGCGGGCGAAAGCGAGCCTTACTTAGAGGTTTTTGACCGGGAATGCCAGTGTGGATCGGAACTTAGTCGTCGCCCGCTTCGGGCATGGCAAACGCGAAAAGGATCCCGATAACGCCGACCGACGCCAGCACGACGATGAGGACCGTCACGCTGGTGAACTGGGCGAGAAGACCAAGCCCGCCGGCTGCGAGCGCCACAATCCCCGCCAGCGTATTGGATAGCGCCGTATAGAGCGGCCGCTCATCCTTTGGTGCGGCATCTACAAGGTAGGTCTTGCGCCCCAGACGGACGCCCGCTTCGGCGACCCCCGCAATGACGAAAACACCGCCGAATGCCCAGATGGCGTAAGCGCCGGGCACGAGGTAAGCGCTCGCCAGGGCTGCCGCGACGGCGACAATCCCGACGACACCCGACACGATACAGACCTTGCGCGCGGACCTGTCGGCAAGCGCCCCCCAGACCCAGCTTGAGATCATGTTGGCGAAGCCGACCGCGAAAATCAGAATCCCGAGCGACGCCAACGAACCGCCCTGGCTTTGCTGTGCCAGCAGCGCAAAGAAGGGCGGCGCCAGTTCCACGGAAACCAACAAGGCGATCCGCATGCCAAGGTATCGGCTGAATCCCGGATCCTCACGGAACAATTTCAGGCCGGCCTGCACTTCGCCCAGCATGTCGCGGCCCCCTTCCTGCGCACCGGGTTGCTCGTCGATGACAGCAAAAAGGAAAGCGCCGGCAATCCAGAGCAGCGCCGCCACCGCAACCAGCGCCGCATAAAACTCGACGCCCCCGCCGTCGCCGATGACGAACTTCAAGACCGCCGCCGCTATCAGTGTCAGCGCGCCGCCGATGCTGGCCCGATTGGCGAGCATACGGCCGCGCACGCCCTTGGGCACCGTCTTGCCGGTCACGTCCTGGAACGCAACGGAACCGACGCCGCTGGCGACACTGAACAGCGCGAACAGCGCCAGCATCAGCCACGCCGCAATATCGGGGGGTGTCAGCAGCACCGCCGCCGCCATGACAAGAAGCGTTATCCCCTGAAACGCACCCGCTCCAGCCCAGGCCCATTTTCGCTGCGCCAGGCCGCGGATGCGCGCCGCCACGGCGAGCTGAGGGATCATCGAGCCCGCCTGCTTGGCCGGCACGAACCATCCCACGACCCAGACCGGCGCGCCCAGCGACGACACCAGCCACGGCAGCACGAGCGTCGGGCTCGCCAGCTGTTCGGCGAGTTTGGTGCACGAACCGTTGACGACGTTTATAACGAAATTGCGGGGAACCGACGTACACTGCTCGTCGGGGATCGCCTTGCAGGCGCGCTCGGTGGAATCGTCCCCGCTCAACACCGCATAGGCGCTCTCTAGAGGATCTTTCGGTAATCCGGCAGGGGCAATCCGCATCTGAGCCATCCCGGTCAATATCGGGAATGGCGCCGGATTTTCAAGAAGGCCGGCCTATTCCGGCACGCGCTCGATCTCGGCGCCGCAGGCGGCCAGCTTCTGTTCGATGCGTTCATACCCACGGTCCAGATGATAGACGCGGTTGACCTCGGTCACGCCGTCGGCGGCGAGGCCCGCCAGCACCAAAGACACGGATGCGCGAAGGTCGGTCGCCATCACCGGCGCGCCGGAGAGTTTCTTAACCCCCCGGACGATGGCCGACGCACCGTGCACGTTGATATCGGCGCCCATCCGCAAAAGTTCAGGCACGTGCATGAAGCGGTTCTCGAAAATCGATTCCGTGATCATCGACGCGCCTTCCGCCAGCGTCAGCAGCGCCATGAATTGGGCCTGCATGTCGGTGGGGAACCCCGGATAGGGTTCGGTCATCACATCGACGCCACGGATGCGGCCATTCTTGCGGGCGATACGGATCCCGCCGTCCGTCTCCACAACATCAACACCGGCGCGCATCAAATGGCCGAACACGGCCTCGTTACTCGCCAGTTCGGCGTTCTTCAGAAGCACGTCGCCGCCCGTGATCGCCGCGGCGACGGCGTAGGTGCCGGTTTCGATCCGGTCCGGAACGATATTGTGGGTCGCGGATTTCAGCGTCTCCACACCCGTCACGTGGAGCGTATCGCTGCCGATGCCGGTAATCTGGGCGCCCATGGACTGCAGGCAACGGGCGAGATCGGTGACTTCCGGCTCGCGCGCGGCGTTGGCGATCACGGTTTCACCGTCGGCAAGTGCCGCCGCCATCAAAATGTTCTCGGTGCCGCCGACGGTCACCGAGGGAAACAGGATGTGCGTGCCCTTGAGCCGTCCCTCGACGTGCGCATCGATATAACCGCCGGCGAGTTCAATGACGGCCCCCATCTGTTCCAGCGCCTTCAGGTGCAGATCAACCGGTCGGGTGCCGATGGCGCAACCGCCCGGCAGACTGACCCGGGCCTTCCCGAACCGCGCAAGCAACGGCCCCAGCACGAGGACGGACGCTCGCATCTTGCGAACGATGTCGTAGGGCGCGGTGGTTTCGGTGACGTTGTCGCCGGTCATGGAAATGGTCCGCGCTTCGGCGTCTTTCTCGGTTTTGGCGCCGAGTTCGGCCAGCAGATTTGCCATCGCATGGATGTCCGCGACGCTCGGCAGATTGACGAGGGTGAGGGTTTCCGGCGTCAAAAGCGAAGCCGCCATCAACGGCAGCGCGGCATTCTTGGCGCCACCGATGGCGATCTCTCCGGTCAGCGGTCGGCCGCCCGCAATTCGAATTCGATCCATTAATCCCCTCTTTTCATGGCGCCAGTGTGCGTGCGGCTTTTAGGCGACGGACCGGCAGGATGCAAGTCAGGCCGCAGTGCTAACCGTATGACCTGCCGATGTGGCCTGAATATGGCGAATGCTGTTTAATTTTTCTGACCTTCGCGCGCTTTGAGCTGCTGCTTCCGCTTTTTCAGATTCTCCCTGAGCGCGCGGGCGGAACGGGCCTGACGATCATCCTTCTTGGACGGTTTCGGCACCGGATTTGCCGCGTTTTCGGGGTTTTCAGATTTCGTCATTGCACGCGCTCTCCGGCCTTGCCTCGATGGGAACCCTGTGGCATGTTCCGCCGCACCTCAGGGGCTGCCGTGGCTCAGGGGTAGAGCACCCCCTTGGTAAGGGGGAGGTCGAGAGTTCGAATCTCTCCGGCAGCACCATTTCCATTATTTCATTCCCCGCGATCCCAACCAACATCAACCTTCGTTCGGGCGGGTGGAATTCGTCGATTCATCAACGCTTTTGCGTTAATCTATCCATCAAGGAGATGGAAGGCATTAGCCGAGCGTGGACACAAACCAGAATAACACTGCGGAATCCTTGATGTTCGACATGGATTTCGTGCAGCAGAGCCTTGATTCGATGAGTCAGGGCTTAAGCGTCGCCAGAATGGTGAACGGTGAGCTGCGTGTTGTACTCTGTAACAGGCAGTTCATCGAGTTGCTCGACTTCCCGCCCGAGTTCAGAGACCTGCCGCGGCCATTCAGCGACTTCATCCGATACAATGCCGAACGCGGCGAGTACGGACCCGGCGACATCGAACAACAGGTCGCGAAACGTGTGGAACTTGCCCGCAAGTTCATGGCCCACGCATTCAACCGCACACGACCCGATGGCACCATTATCGAGATCGTCGGCAAACCGTTGCCAAGCGGCGACGGCTTCGTCTCCACCTACACCGACATCACGGAGCGCGACCAGGCGGAAACCTACAGTGATCTTTTGATCCAGGCCCTCGACAGCAGCGGCGCCGGAATCGCAATCTTCGACCCGGACGACAATCTCGTGCTGACCAACCGCACGATTCGTTCGGCTAGTCCGTTCGTCAGTGGCGCCAGCATGCCGAGCTTCGGATATGACGATTGGGGCCGCGCCATGCTTAAGCACGGTCTTGTCGCCAATGTCCAGGGGCGCGAAGAGATATGGCTCGACAAGTGGACCCGGCAACGGCACGACCCACACGGCGTCATCGAAGTTGAGCGGACCAACGGCGAATGGTGGCAGGTCGAGGTCGTGATTCTGCAAAGCGGCCATACGGTGATGGTCAGCACCGATATCACCGAGCTCAAAAGCGCGCAGATCGCCCTTATCGACGCCAAGGAAGAAGCCGAGCTCGCCAACCGCGCCAAGACCGACTTCCTCGCCAACATGTCGCACGAACTGCGCACGCCGCTGAATTCGATCATCGGCTTTTCGGAACTGCTGATCTCGACCGATTTCGAGACCCTCGGCATGAACAGCGTCAACGAATACCTGGGTGACATCAACCGCTCGGGCCGCCATCTGCTCAGGTTGATTTCCGACATCCTCGACATCTCCAAGATCGAGGTCGGCGAGCTGAAGCTCGACGAGGAAGCGCTCTGTCTGCGGGAACTCAGCGAGGAATGCCTGCGCATGATCAACGAGCGTGCGCGGCGCGCCGGCACCCGGATTATCAATCACGACCGTCCGCCCAAGGTGCGCCTGTACGCTGACGAGACCCGGATCAAGCAGATCATCCTCAATCTCTTGACGAACGCCATCAAGTTCACCCAAAGCGGCGGCGAGATTACGCTGGGCTGGTTCCACGACGACCATGGGTCGTTGTCGCTACGCGTCACCGATACCGGTACCGGGATGGCGAGCGAAAACATCCGCATCGCCCTTGAACCGTTCGGACAAGTCGCCAATTCGATGACCCGCGAGCACGAAGGCGCGGGTCTTGGCTTGCCGCTCAGCCGTCGGCTCGCGGAGTTGCACCAGGCCGAACTTTCGATCGATAGCCGCATCGGAGAAGGGACGACCGTGATCGTCACTTTCCCGACGGAGCGGGTGGTGACCGATTTCAATCCTGACGACTGAGAACCAACGCAATTTCGCACGTTTCGGGTGGGCCGGCGCCGGGAAAGGACTAATTTGGGGTCAAATCAAACCTTCGTCAGGACCCCGCTATGAGCAACCTTCGGACCACCGACCACATGCCTGAAACCGCAAATCGGCAGAGACTGGATACCCAGGCGCGGCTGTATGATCGGATCGCCGACGCCATCGTGTATATCGCCGAGCACCGGCTCGATCAGCCGGAACTGGACGACGTCGCCCGGCATGTCGGGATGAGCGCGCATCACCTGCAGCGGACTTTTACCGAATGGGCCGGGATCAGCCCGAAAAAGTTCCTCAAGGCGCTGACGCTCGAGGATGCGAAACTACGGCTGCGCGCGTCGAGCAGTGTCCTCGATACCGCGTTCGACGCCGGGCTTTCGGGGCCGGGGCGGCTGCATGATCTATTCGTCAGCACCGACGCGGTTACACCCGGCGAGTATAAATCGCGCGGTGACGGCATGATATTTAGGTACGGATTTCATCCGTCGCCCTTCGGCGAATGCTTGATCGTCGCCAACCAACGCGGCCTGACAGGCATCTCATTCATCGTCGATGGGCGGGACGCGGCGTTAGCGGAACAGCAGAACGGATGGGAGCAGGCAACATGGATTCGTGACGACGACGGTACGGCGGATTACGCGGCGCGCGCCTTCTCGGCCGGCAAGCCGACCGGCGAACTGAAACTGCTGCTGCGCGGCTCGCCGTTTCGGATCAAGGTCTGGGAGGGGTTACTGCGCATCCCCGAGGGCAGTGTCACATCATACGGCGATCTCGCTGAGCGGCTTGGCCGGCCAGGGGCTGCTCGCGCCGTTGCGGGTGCGGTCGCCGGGAACCTGATCGGTTATGTGATTCCCTGCCACCGGGTCATCCGCGACAACGGCGGGATCACGGGTTATCGCTGGCGCCCCGAACGCAAGGCGGCGATCCTTGGCGTCGAGGCGGCCCGCGCGGGACAATCGGGGCTGGAATCCGCGCTGCACACTCCCTAAGTTTCTAGACAAGAAATCAACGGGGAGATTACTCCATGAGATACCTTCACACCATGGTCCGGATTTCGGACGTCGACGAATCGCTCAGGTTTTACTGCGATCTGCTGGGGCTCAAGGAGACCCGACGCAGCGACCGCCCCGAGCACGGCTACTGCTTGATCTTCGTCGCCGCCGAGGAAACGCCCGACGCCGAGATCGAATTGACGTACAATTACGATCCGGAAGAGTATTCGGGCGGCCGGAACTTCGGCCACCTCGCCTTCCGCGTCGACAACATCTACGAACTCTGCGAGCGCCTGAAAGAGGGTGGTGTGACCATCAACCGTCCGCCGCGAGACGGCCGCATGGCATTTGTCCGCTCGCCGGACGGCATCTCCGTCGAACTGCTTCAGAAAGGCGATCCGCTGGAGCCCGCCGAACCGTGGGCATCCATGGAAAACACCGGCACCTGGTAGTTTAGGCGCCTATGCGCGCCGACGACGGCGGCGGCTTCGGTCATCGCCGTCCGGATTCTGGGGCAACGGCTGGTCGATCGGACCGAGCGCGCCCTCGATCTTTTCCCGGGCAGGTGCGGCCTGAGGTTCATAGCCTTGCAGCGCGTCGAACATCGCCTTTACGTGGATATCTGTGGTGCCGCAGCACCCACCGACGATACGTGCACCGGCGTCCCGCGCCATCCGTGCGTATTTCGCCATGATCTCCGGCGAGCCCGTATAAGCGATCTCACCGTCGCGGTATTCCGGAATGCCGCAATTACCCTTGGCGGTAATCACATCGTTCGCGCCGGCGGCTTTCTTCAACCCCATAACCGTGTCGATCAGGGTTGCCGGGCCCACGCCGCAATTGCAGCCGTAAGCCACCAGTGCGGGTTCGAGTGACGACGCAAACGCGGCTGCCTCTTCAGGTGTTACGCCCATCATGGTGCGGCCGTTGGTATCGAAGCTCATGGTCGCGGCAACCGGCAACCCGCATCGGGACGCGCCGGCAACGGCGGCGGCGTATTCGTCCTTGGCCGACATTGTTTCGACCCAGATCACGTCGGCGCCACCCTCTTTGAGCGCCGCCGCCTGCTCGGCGAACACCGTCTCGGCTTCTTCCGGCGTGAGGGCACCCATCGGGGTCATCAGTTCACCGGTCGGCCCGATCGATCCCGCGACGACGACAGGCCGGCCGGCTTTGTCTGCGACCGCGCGTGCAATCCGGGCAGCCGCGACATTCAATTCGCGGACCCGGTCCTGATCGCCGTGCAATGTGAGGCGAAGCGCATTCGCGCCGAACGAATTCGTTAGAATGATATCCGAGCCCGCATCGACGAAGCCCTGATGCACGTCGGCGACCTTGTCCGGGTTGGAGACATTCCAGAGGTCCGGCGCTTCACCGGTTTCCAGTCCACGCTGGAACAGGCTGGTGCCCATAGCGCCGTCGCACAATAGCCAATCGCGCTCGGCCAACAGCCGGGACAGAAGATCGCCCATGATCGTCTCCTTCAGGTGCGCTTGCCGCGCCGCCGATTTTCGCGGCGGCGGACGCCGCGCGCGTGTTCCCGCCGTTCGTGGAGTTTCTCGAGGATCGCAAGGCGCGTTTCCGTATCCGCCCTGCCCCAGACCGCGATTTCGTCACGAGTCCGCCAGCAACCGAGGCACAAGCCTGTCGCATCGTCGAGCTGACAGACGCTGATACAGGGACTTTCGACGTACGCGGGCCGGTTCATGCGCATTTCCTCATATTGACCGGACTTAGTCCGCGCAGCACGGGAATGCAAGCTTGGCTTTTCCGTATCGCACACCTGCGCCGGCCGCGTTATAATTTTTTCATGTCGACGCTTCCAAACGACGGGCCAGACCTTCTGGGCCCCGACGATCCGCCCCCGTTCGAGGTCATCAATCGCGAGGGCGGTGCGCACATGTTGCTCGTATGCGATCACGCCAGCAACGCGGTTCCATCTCAACTCGACCACCTCGGTCTGCCCGAGGACGCGTTCGGGAAGCACATCGCCTACGACATCGGTGCGGCGGCGGTTACCCGCGGTCTCGCCCAGCGCCTCGATGCGCAGGCCGTGCTCGCCGGGTATTCCAGACTGGTCATCGACGTCAACCGCCCGCCCGGCCATCCGGACAGCATCATGCCCGAAAACGACGGGATCGAGATCCCGGCCAACCGGGACCTTTCGCCGATGGCCCGGCGCCAACGGGTCCGCCAAGTGTTCGAGCCCTACCACGATGCCGTCAACCGGGCGCTGGCCCGGCTCTGGGACCGGGGCCCGGCACCGGCAATCCTGTCGATCCACAGTTTCAGCCCAAACTTCGGGGGCAAACCGCGCCCATGGGATATCGGCGTCTTATGGAATCGTGATCCGCGTATCGCCGTACCCCTGATGGAGCATCTCGACCGTTTCGAACTCGCCATCGGCGACAACGAACCCTATTCCGGTCACGACCTCGCCTATACCATCGACATGCACGGCGCCGCGGCCGGGATCGCCAACTGCGCCGTCGAGATCAATCAGGACCAGATCCGCGACAACAGCGGCGTCCTCAGGTGGGTCGACATCCTGTCGGAGTGCGTGCTGCCGATCTTCGACATTCCCGGGCTGCACAGGGTCGAGCGCTTCTGATGGTCGGCGGCGCGCCCTCGCTGACCGTCGGCATCGAAGAGGAATATCTGCTGATCGATGCCGAGACCGGCGAGCTGGCCGCCGATCCGCCCAAGGAAATGTTCGAAAAATGCCACGCCAAGCTGGGCGATCAGGTGGCGCACGAGTTCCTGAAATCTCAGATCGAAGTCAATACCGCCGTCGCGCGCTCGATTCCCGAGGCGACGCAGATGCTGGCGGAACTCCGCTCAACCATCGTCGATATCGCCGCCGAATTCGATATGAAACCGATCGCCGCGTCGACGCACCCGTTCTCGCACTGGTCGGAGCAGGGCTTCACGGATATGGAACGCTACACCACCATCGCCAACGACCTGCAGGCGGTGGTGCGGCGGCTTTTAATCTGCGGCATGCATGTGCATGTCGGGATCGAGGATGACGAGCTTCGCATCGATCTGATGAACCAGATACGGTATTTCCTACCGCACCTGCTGGCGCTCACGACCTCTTCGCCGTTCTGGCAGGGAGAGAACACCGGCCTGAAGTCCTACCGGCTCAGTGTTTGGGATGAAATGCCCCGGACGGGCCTGCCGAACGCCTTCGACAGTTATGCCGAATACGAGCGCCACGTTGCGGCACTGGTCAACGCCGGCATCATCGAGGATGCCACAAAACTTTGGTGGGATATCCGTCCGAGCGCACGCTTCCCGACGCTCGAGATGCGGATTTGCGACGTCTGCACCTACATCCACGACGCCGCGGCCGTGGCGGCGCTTTACTGCTGTATTATCCGCATGCTGTGGCGGCTGAAGACCAAGAACCAGCGCTGGCGGCAGTACGCCGTCATGTTGATCGCCGAGAACCGCTGGCGCGCCCAGCGCTACGGGCTCGACGAAGGCCTCGTCGACTTCGGCCGCGGCGAGATCGTGCCCTATGGCGATCTCGTCGAGGAACTGATCGATTTGGTTAACGAAGACGCCGAAGCCATGGGGTGCATGGCGGAGATCGAGAACCTCCGCAAGATCGCCAAAAGGGGCACCAGTGCGCACCGCCAGGTGCGCGTTTACGAGGAATCCATCGAAAACGGGGCTAAAAAGGAGGCCGCACTGGCCACCGTCGTCAATCATTTAGCCGCAGAAACCCGGGATTTTTCGGAAGTTTAACCATACTAGGTGCAATGGTGATCCCGATCGCACTCAAAATCCGGAAATACGTCGATATACTGTAACAATCGTTTGATACGGTCCGCGAGGTTCCAGAAAGGGAGTCGTAACGTGGTTAAAATCGTTTGGAACGGTTACGCACGGGAACAGATGCATTGGGCGGAACGCCTGTTTGCGCTGGCCGTCGACACCGACAACACCTTGGATTACCGGATGTTGCAATACGCAGAACGCGCGTACGCCAACGCCCGTGCCGCTGAAAAGGCAATCGGTTGATCCATTGATATCATTTCGCTTGTCCTAAGCGATTAACCTTCCCGGTCGATCTATCGGTTTGACCGTTTAGAGACATTTATTGTCAAGGCGTCGTGATACAGCCGCCTATTCGTCTGATACGTTCCCGCTATGACGACCGCAAAACGCAATTTCCTGTTTCTCAACATCGGGCATCTGCTCGACCACTTCTTCATGCTGATCTTCACCACCGCGGTGCTGACCATGGAGAGCGAGTTCGCCGATTCATACGGTCGGCTATTGCTGCTGACGACGTGGAGCTTCTTCTTCTTCGGCGGCGCGTCCCTGCCCGCCGGCTGGCTCGGCGATAAGTGGTCAAGGACGGGCATGATGTTCGTGTTCTTCATCGGGATCGGTGCGTCGTCGATCGCCGTCGGCTTCGCCTCGGACCCGCTGCAGATCGAAATCGGTCTGGCCCTCGTCGGTATCTTCGGTGCGATTTATCATCCGATCGGCCTGGCGCTGGTCGTCGAGGACGCCAAGCGGGTCGGCCGCGCCCTCGCCGTCAACGGGGTATGGGGCAACATGGGGGTCGCTTTGGCGGCGTTGACCACCGGCGCAATCGCAGAGTTCTACGGCTGGCGCATGGCGTTCATCCTGCCCGGTATATGCTCGGTCGGCGTCGGTATTCTTTATGGCCTGCACCTCTTGAAGGGTGCGGAAGTGGGCGGCGCCGGCAAACAGAAGAAAACCCCACCGCAAGTCCCCGTTTCGATCCAGCGGCGCGTATTCCTGTTCCTGATCGTGGCGCCGATGATCGGTGGGCTGATCTTCCAGGCGACGACGATTTCATTGCCCAAGATCATGGACGAACGTTTGTCGTCGATGCTGCCCGAGACCTCCGAGATCGGGCTGGTGACAGCGCTGGTGTTCGGATGCGCGGCATTCGCACAGCTTGTGGTCGGCGAGCTGCTCGACCGCTACCAGACCAAACGGATTTACGTCTTTCTGGTCGCGGTGCAACTCGCGATGTGCCTTCTCGCCGTCACGTCGGCGGGATGGACCTCGCTCGTCGTGACTCTGCCGCTGATGCTGGTGACATTCGGGATCATCCCGGTCAACGACTGGATCGTGGCGCATTTCATCTCGACCGAGTACCGGTCGCGCGTCTATGCGGTCAAATCGGTCCTTGTACTTGGTGTCGGCGCCGTCGCGGTACAGATGACCGGCCGTTTGCACGAAGCGAGCGGCAGCTTCGATTCGCTGTTCATGGTCATGGCCGCCTGCGCCGCCATCGTGCTGGTGACGACATTCATCCTGATCCCGTCCAGGCGCCCTGAAGCGGTCCCCGCGGAATAATCCCCGTTTTCCCCAGGCAGAGCGCCTTGCCCGGTCGGGAAAGCGCCGCTAACTTGCCGCCCGGAACGTCAATCATTTGAGTGGAGACCCTGATTATGGCCGATGTCGGTGGCGTCGCGAGCGAGCGTTTGAAATCCTTTGTCGACCGGATCGAACGCCTTGAAGAGGAAAAGGCGGCCCTCGCCGGCGATATCCGGGAGATTTATTCAGAAGCCAAGGGCACCGGCTTCGACGTCAAGGTGCTGCGCCAGATCATCCGCCTCAGGAAAATGGACGCGTCCGACCGCTCCGAGATGGAAGAGTTGATCGACGTCTACAAGCGCGCGCTTGAAATGAACTAATTCGAGGGGTCCGGGTCCGGGTGGGAAAGCCGGAACCGGGTGCCCTCGAAGGCATCCTCGAGCATTTTATCGCCGTCTCCGGTCTTCGCGGGCCCGTCACCCGGGAACACCTGCCGGCCGGTGAACTGCCGCTCGAGAAACCTGTCCTGCAGCGTCTCGAACGGCTCGAACCCGTCCGGCTCGTCACCCCCATCCACCGGAGGCGACAGCAGCGCGTCCAGTCCCCGCCCTCCATATGTTTCAAGGACCACGCCAGACGGCAACGTCAGCGGTGCCGGCACGTCCTCTTCGCCGCCGCCAAGCCGGAGCGTCTGCCAGGCCCTGTTCAGCATCTGCATGCCGACCTTGTTGTGCGCCAGCACCTCGCCGAGCGGTCCGGCCACCGGCGGCAGCAGCGTCACCATGTCATAACCGAGCGGGTCGATGCAGGCCGCCATACGTGCGCATCTGAGCGCGAGCGAACTGTCCCCCGCATAAACCTGGAACACGTCCGGTTGGAGCGCGAGATCGCCGGTTTCGATCACGAACGTCCCCATCTCCAAAGACAGGAGCGCCGCATCCTCTTCATCATCGGCTTCGAACGCGTACTGCTCGATGATCAGGGTGCTTGCACTCCCGAGCGTCACGCGGGTGCCGTCGCTGAAATGGATCGATACCATCGCGTCATCGCTGGTCAGCACCTTGTCTCCGGCGCGCAGCGCACCGCCGGTCAGAAGACGTTTTTCCACACCGCCTGGCGCGGCGAAAAGGACGGTCCCTGATACGGCCGTTGAGTGGCCGATAACGGGCGGCGCGTCTATGTTGTCCTCGGGGCCCATATTTAAAGGTTAGCACTCCGGCTCACGAGCGTCATCCAGATCGCGTCAGCACCGCGACCGCCTCGACGTGGTAGCTCATCGGGAACTGGTCGACGGGCGTCAGACTCTCGATCCTGTACCCGCCGTCGACGAGGATGCGCAGATCTCTGGCCAGCGTCGCCGGATTGCACGATACCGCGACGATCCGCGGCACGGTACTGTCCGCCAGCATTTCCGCCTGAGATCTGGCACCGGCCCTCGGCGGGTCGAACACGACCGCGTCCATCCCCTCGAAACGCTTCGGCGGGAGCGGCGCCGCGCGCAAGTCGCGCACTTCGGTCTCCATATACCCCCCAAGACCGGCGCGCCCGGCCGCCTGATCCAACGCCGCGATCTGCGATGCATTATCATCGACCGCCAGAACGTGCTTTTTCATGCTCGCCATCTTAAAAGCGAACGTACCGATACCGCAGTAGAGATCCGCGACGTGCTTTGCTTGGCCGACGCCGGCAAGAACGAGTTCTTGAAGTATGCGCTCACCTTCCGCCGACGGCTGCAGGAAGCCCCCCATGGGGAGCTCGATCACCGCCTTGCCGATGGTAAGCTTGACCGGACTTCGCTGCACCACCGGTTCAGGGGGCTCACCGGCGCGCTGCCAGCAGAATCGTGCGATATCATATGTGTTCGCAAAATCCGCGATGGCTTCGCGCACCGCGAGGTCGAGCTCCCGGTCGCTGATAACGACAACCTCGGCCGAACCCGCGTCGGCCGCAGTGATGCGCACGTCCGCCCGTGCCGGCGCCTTGAACACATTGACGCAGAAATCTCTGAGCGGCCTCCACAGTCTGGCCAGCGGCGGCGCCAGCAACGGACAGCCGTCCATGCCGACCACCCTGTCGTTATAAGCTTCATTGAAACCGAGCACAGGCCCGGCCGCCGTCATGACGAAGCCAAGCGTCGCACGCCGGCGGGCGTCGAGGGGTACCTTAGAAAGCGGCCGGATATCCGGCGCGAGGCCGTGACGCGACAGCGCGGTGCGGACGGCTTCGGTTTTCCAGACGTCGTAATCCGAAGGCGGCAGGTGTTGCAGTTGGCAGCCGCCGCACTTGCCGAACACCTCGCAGATTGGATCGTTGCGGGGCAGTTGATCGACCCATTCGAGAACACTTCCGGCGACCCCGTCGCCGCGCTTGGCGCCGGGTTGGACTCGTATCTCGTCGCCCGGCAGCGTCACCGGCACGAACACCCGCGTGCCGTCGGCGAGCGCGGCCTCACCATCGCCTTGCTGGGCGATCTTCTCGATCACGACGGTTTCGGCAGGGCGTTTCGGGGCCGGCCTGCCACGGGAGGGGGACTTGCGACGCCGTCCCCCGCTCATAGGGCGCGGAGATCCGCCAGCAGGTCCGAATAGATGATGTTGAGCGCCTCGTTCAAGCTATCCACCGCCGCGGGGACACCCGGCGAAATTTGCGTGGTTTCATGCTCATATGATTTCAGGAACAGAAGCTTGCCGTTCGATGGCTGGCGCAGGGCGATCTCGAGTTCCATGCGCGTCCGGTTGGGCTGGCCGATCACTTGCTCCAACTTGCGGATACGGCCCGTCATCACGTATTGCGGCTCAAGGCGCATTTCCGGAATGACGACATTGTCGGCGATCTTCGCTTTGCGGAGATAGGTGGCCAGTTCGTCACGCAGCATCACCGTCGGCGGCTGGGTCCAGAAATGATAATGATACTCCTGAAGCTGGTTGGGATCGCTCGCTTCCATATAGACGATGGGGCGTCCCGCGGTCAGACCGTCGGCGGTAAAACGCTCGATCTCGAAGTTGCCGGCGAACTTGGGCGACGGCGACACCTCGGCGGCAAACACGGCCTGCAGTCGGTAGAACTTGTCGCTCGGCACCGGCGGCTGCGCGGCGCACCCCGCGATCAGCAGGCCCAGGGCGATCATGGCCGCGCCTCGCCGGATCAATTCCCGGACCGGTATCCTGTTGCTTGCTGTCATTTGACCGCTCCCTTGTCTTCAGGCGACGAGCCACCCAGCAAAAGCCCCGGATTCTGCCGGATCTGCCGGCTGAACTCATAAAGATTGCGCGCCGCGCCGTCCATGTTCTGGGTCATGGCGTCGATGTTTCGCGAAATCGATTCCACCACGTAGCGGCTCTCTTTCATCGTGACCGCAAGATCGCCCTCGGAGTCCAGAACCAGATCGTCGATATCCTTGAGGATCGAGTTCATGGTGATCAGCACGGTGTCGAACTTCTGAGTCGCCGCATTCAGGTTGTCGATCATGCCGAGGATCTTTTCCTGATTCTGGGGCGTCAGGATTTCGTTGAGCCGTTGGCTGGTAACACTGACGTCGGTAAGAATTTTTTCGAGCTTTCCAGCAATCGATGGAATGCGGTCCTTCAGATCGGCCATCACACCGCGCGCCATGGCCATGGTATCGCGTGCGTCAGCGGCGATCATCCGGCCCTCGCCACCGGCCTGCAGAAACTCGCCGATCTGCAGCACCGTATTGTCGACATTGCGCAACAGCGGCTTCAGATAGTTGTTCGACAGATCGCCGAAGTCGCCCGCGACGTTGGCAACGGCGGCAAACATGTCGGATCGCTCCTGCGCATTGACTTCGGCACCCGGTTTCAATGCGGTCGAACTGTCGCCCGCGTTGACGGCGAGCGTAACCGCTGCCAGCAGCCCGGGCGCCGCAATCTCGACGATGCTGTTGTCCGGGATGCGCCAGCCCTGCACGATGTCGAAATCGACGCGGAATCGCATGCGGCCGTCTTTTTCTTCCGGGGTGACCTCGATCACCTGACCGATTGGATAGCCCTCGTAAACGACCTGCGTGCCGAACTTCACCCCGGTCACGTTGGAATAATAAGCGTGATAGCTGTCGGTCGCCCCGGTCCGCCCGGTGAGCAGTGCGACGGCGACCACCAATGCGACGATCATGGAGATGACGAACAGTCCGACGATGAAATAGTTGATCTTGCTGGTTCTCACGTTTCCGTCCTCACAAATGGGCCGTGCCCGGGCTGTTTTCGCCGACAAGTCGGTTCAGATACTCATCCGGATCCATGGTGTCTTCTTCGGGGATGCGATTCAGAAGCGCCTGCACGCGCTCGGACTTGGATGCCAGCACTTCGTCGACCGTCCCGACCATCAGGATATCGCCGCGATCGAGGATGGTGATGCGATCCGCGATCTTGAAAGCGCTGTCCAGTTCGTGCGTCACCACGACGATACTCATGCCCATGGCGTCGCGCATGTCGAGGATGAGATCGTCGAGCGCCGACGCCACCACCGGGTCGAGGCCGGCCGATGGCTCGTCGCAGAACAACACCTTTGGGTCCATGACGATGGCGCGGGCAAAAGCGGCGCGCTTGATCATGCCCCCCGACAGTTCCGACGGCATCAGGTTCTCGAAGCCCGAAAGCTCGACCACTTCCAATTTCATGCGCGCCATGATCTCCATGGTCAGCGCATCGAGATCCGTGTGCTCGTAAAGGGGCAGCATGATGTTTTCGCCGACGGTCATGGAACTGAACAGCGCACCGGACTGGAACGCCACGCCCAGTTTCTTACGCACGTCGAGGAATTCCTGGCGGGTGATCTTGTCGATATCGTTGCCGAGAATGCGCATGGTGCCGGAGGTCTTATCCTCAAGCGCCATCAGGTGGCGCAGCAGCGTCGACTTGCCGGAGCCGGAACCGCCCATAATTACCATGATCTCGTTTTCCAGCACGCTCATGCTGACACCCTTGAGGATCATGCGCTCGCCATAGTGGGTCACCAGGTCCTCTACCTCGATCACCGCATTGGGGCCCGTCTCGGGGCGGTGGCGGGTCTTGCGTTCCTCGATGATCGAAGCCGGATTGCGCATCAATCGCCCCTCACCGCGTTGCCACGAACGCGAACAGCATGTCGGTGATGATGATCGCCGATATCGCCTGCACGACCGAGCGCGTCGTCGCCTTGCCGACGCCTTCCGCGCCGCCCTGAACCCCGGCGCCGTTGACGACGCCGATCACCGCGATCAGCACGGCGAAGATGCAACTCTTGCCGAGGCCGTGACCGAGATCGTCCAGCGACAGGATATCAATGGTGTCGTGGGCGTAGGCCGCAAGCGAAATACCGAGATCCGCGTTCACATACAGCCCGGCGGCGAACAGTCCCATGAAGTTGCCGAGAAGCGTCAACGCCGGCACCATGATCAGCATCGCTACCAGCGCCGGCACCACGAGGAACCGCGTCGGGTTGATCCCCATCACCTTGAGCGCGTCGATTTCCTGGTTGATCTTCATCGTGCCGATCCGCGCCGCCAGCGCCGAGCCGGAACGGCCGGCGACGAGGATACCGGTGATTAGCGGCGCGAATTCGCGCACGACCGAAAAGGCGATGCCGATCGTGACGCGGCTTTCAGCACCGAAGATACGCAGCGTATGGATGCCCTGGATTGCCAGCATCACACCGATGGTGCCGGTCAGCATGAGGATGATCGGAATCGCGTTGATGCCGATCTCCATCATCTGTTGGACGACCGCGCCGATACGCACGGGCTGGCGCTCCCGGACGCCGAAGATCAGCCAGTAGAAGCTCTCGGCAACGATAATGCCGCCGTTGCCGACCGCCTCGACAAAGCCGACCGCCGTCTTGCCAACGCCTTCTACTCTCTCTACTGCGGAAACCTTGTGATCCGCCACGCCCTGCCCCCGTTAACTCCGTGTGCGGTTCTTTGCCTTAACCGACCTTTTCCACCCCTTCGTCGATGGTGGCGCAGATCGTAAATACCTTGTCGAGCCGAGCCAGTTGAAGCACACGGAGTGCACCATCACTGACCGACACCAGCGCCAGCTTCTGGCCTGATTTCTTGACGCTCTGCAGACATTCCACGAGCGACGCGACGCCGGATGAATCGATATACCCGACTCCCGACAGATCGACGAGGATCGGCTGCCCCTTGCCGACGAGCCCCAACAACGCCTTGCGCGCATCCGGTGACGTCTGAAGGTCGATATCGCCGGAAAACGCGATGACGATGGCACCGCCGGATTCCGATAACTGGTGCTCCATTTTCCCTAATCCCCGATTTTCTTAACTAACCTCAATAGATTGCCGCCATCTATCGGCGGCGGCAAGAAGTCTACTTCGTCCATGACTTCGCCGATCAAGTGGGTTCCGAGCCCGCCGGGCCGCAAATCATCAAGGTCGCGTGGCTTGATCTTCGAAATATCCACCGGATCGGCGAAGTCCCGGATCAGCAAAATCATGGCGTCCGGGCGGTGACGGAACTCGATGGAGATGTCTCCCTCGCCCTCGTGGCCGTAAGCGTGCCGGATGACGTTCTGGCACGCTTCGTCGACGGCAAGCACGATATCGCCGGTGTCGCGTTCCGAAAACCCGCAAAAAACCGCCGTTTCGCGAACCGCGTTGCGGATCAGGCGCAAACGGTTCGCCTTGGCCGTAACGCGCAACTGGAAGATTTTCTCGCCGGGCGCATCGGTCGCGCCGGGCTCCGCGGCGCCGGATGCGATGTCGGCGGCGTGGCTCTGGGCGCCGTCGTCGATGGCGATGATCGTCACATCGTCGCGCAGCACCCGTCCTTCGCCACCGATTCTCTCACGCACCGAGTTCAGCAGAGCCTGTACATCCTCGTCTTTCGCCGCCGTCATCATGTGCTTGAGACCGTCGATGCCGAGCTCTATCCCGTCATCGATATATCCCTCGGTAACGCCGTCGGTGAACACGAACAGCCGGCCGCCGTTCAGGTTCAATTCGGTTTCCGGGAAACCGTCCTCATCCAGCAGCGCCGGCGAGATGCCGAGCGGCGGCGCCTCCGCCTCGATCGCCGTGAATTCACCGGCGCGCGAAAGCACCAGGGGCGGCTCATGACCTGCGTTGGCGAGCCTGACGTAGCCGGTTTCCGGATCATAGACTCCGTGCACCAGCGTCACGAACATGCCGCGCGTCGCGGTTTCGGCGACTTCCTCGTTGACCAGCGTCAGAAGCCGGCCCGGTTCCTTGATCGCCTTTCCGAGACAGCGCAAAAGGCTTGCCGTCTTCGCCATCATCAACGCCGCATTCATGCCCTTACCCGAAACATCGCCAAGGGTGAACGCGACCCTTCCGTCATCGAGCGGGTAAAAATCGTAAAAGTCCCCCGATACCACGCGCGCCGGCAGGTTGACGCCTTTGACCGGGAAGTCGCTCTCTTTCTCTTCAGGCAGAAGCGAGCGTTGGATTTCGGCAGCCAACTCGAGCTCGCGTTTGACGCGCTCCTGCTCGACCAGCTCCGCGGCCATTCGCGCATTCAACACGGCTAGCCCCGCCGACACCGAAAGCGCCTGCAACAGATGCAGGTCGTCGTCATCGAACAGGCCGTCGCCGCCGCGCTTGTTGATCAGTTCGATGGCGCCGATGCGCTCGCCCTTGACGCTCATCGGTGCGCACAGGATCGAGCGCGTCTTGAAACCCGTTTCGTCGTCGACGGCGGCATTGAAGTCCGGGTCTTTACTGACGTCGCGAACGATGCGCCCTGCGTCGTTCTTGACGCAGAATCCGACGATCCCCTGGTCGGCGGCGATCTCGAGCCCGGTGATCTCAACCGGCCCGATGCAGGCATCGCATTTCAGCAGTTCGCCGCATTCCGACAGCATGAACAGCGCACCGGCTTCGGCGTCGACATAGTCGGTGATGCGTTCGACGGCACGGCTGAGCGTCGCCTCGAGATCGAGGCTGGTCGCGAAGTCCCGGCCCATATCGGCGAGAAGTTCCAGATGGCTGTGCACGTTCTCCGGCGGGACGCCCAATTGCGCACCCCCTGCCAGATCAAGACCGCTCACATTCCCTTCCGCCATGGCCGAAACTATGCCCGGAAAGCAGAGCCTGGGCAAATCCGTTGGCGATCACCCGATCAGGAATAGCAGACTGCCCGACAGGACCAAAACAACCCCCGATATCCGGCCCGCGACAGGCCAGCCGGGCACGGTTTTTTCCGCCAAGACGACCAGCGACAAACCGCCGATCCAATAGAGATTCATCACCCCGCCGACGAAGAGGAGCAGCATCATCGCCCAACAGCAACCGACGCAGAATGCGCCGTGCACCACGCCCATCCAGAGCGCGCCCCTGGGGCCAGATCGCCATATCCGGCTCAGAAACGGCACCGGCGTACGGCACGCCTCCAGACACCGCGCCTTCATCGGCATCAGTTGCCAGACGCCG
Source organism: Rhodospirillales bacterium (assembly GCA_965228915.1). Taxonomy (GTDB): domain Bacteria; phylum Pseudomonadota; class Alphaproteobacteria; order Rhodospirillales; family Casp-alpha2; genus UBA4479. The sequence goes on from OZ245847.1 coordinate 392,185, forward strand.
GCCAGCATCAGCAACGCCGCATCGAGTTCGATCGACGCGGACGCCATCATGCCCCCGAGCAAGCCGCTCAGTTCCCCGGCGGCATGTAGCGCCGTCGCGGCGAGGCTGAAAGCGCCCCACACCAGCAGGTAACCGAGAGCAAAGATCAACGTATTGCCGCCTGCCGTTTCGGCGTCCCGGCGGCCGGCAACGCGTTGGTAAAGCAGCAGCATCGGCGCGGCGGACGGCAGCATCATCGCGACCATCATCACCCACCACATGGCGAACATCAGCGCGCTCTTACCGGCGGTCCAGTCGGTCGGCGGCATCGGCATGTCACGCGGCATATCGGTCATGTCGAGCGCCGACATGTCCATGCCGACGCCGAAGACCGTATAGATCCAGGCCACACCGCTAACGGTGGCGAGCGCAAGAACCGCCCACAGACGGTCCTTGCGCAGCACGTTGGACAGATAGTCGTTTTGCACGTCCGGCCGCCTTACGCCGCGCTATCCAGAAGATGGTCGCGGATGATGCCGTACGGCCCGTACGCCACGTGGCACAGCACGCCATAAACCTTCTCGCGGGCCATCGACATAGCATCGTCCGCTGTTTTGAAGGTGGCACTCGCCATTTCGCCGACCTTGAATTCGAACGATGTGCCGAGCCGGATCTGCGCGCGGTGATCATCGCCCGTCACCGGATTCTTGATCGGTGACAGGTCAAGGTCCATGAATCGCGGCACCGTGAAGGCGCCCGTTGCGTTTTCGATATCGCATTCGAAATCGATCCGCGTGAATACCGGATCCAATTCCGTTTCGATGGTTGAGCCGTAGATGTTGAATACGGTTGTCGGCTCCTGCTCTTCCCCACCGAGGATCTTGAACAGCGCCTCGACCTGCGCTTCGCTCGCGCGTTCGTCCACGAATGCCTGTGCAGTGCCGCGTCCTTCGTGGACCGCGCCCGGCCAACGGAACCGCACCGCGAAGACGAGGCCGTCGAGGCGCACGTCCCCAAAGTACCCCTCGTCGACTCGCATCGCTTCCATCCCCTCGCAGTCTCCATTCGTCGGACGCCCGTTGAATTCGCACGGGCAGCCGTAATCGCAGCTACAGGCGCCGATCTTGGGACCGCTGATCATCCAATCCGTATATTCAGTCATTCATTAAATCTCCGAAATTTGGTTTCCCACTTGCCGCCAGGGGCGGCTCGCCCTCAAAGGACGGCGGGTTACTATACCAACCGGTTTGTTATGTAAATGTTGAAAATTGTATTTATAATAATTATTTAGGTGTGATATACATCACACCTAGTGACATTACAGACTAAACGGTATTTTATGCCCAGATCCGGCGAGGCCACGCGTCAGAATATTCTCGACACCGCCCAGGGCCTTATTCTGCGACGTGGATTCGCCGGCGCGTCGATCGAGCGGATCATCAATGGCGCGCACATCACCAAGGGCGCGTTCTTCCATCACTTTCCCAACAAGGCAGCGCTCGCCGAGGCGGTCATCGCCCGGTTCATCGATATCGAAGCGGCAATGTTCACCGACATTTGCCGCCGCGCCGAACGGCTCAGCGACGACCCGGCGCAACGGGTTCTGAACATTCTGGAACTCTACGCGGATGCGCTGGACAACCACCCGGAGGTCGTCGACGGATGCTTGTATGCGTCGGTCGCGCTACAGCGCGGTGAATTTCCAAATTCGGTCACAGAAATCACGGCGAAAAGCATTGAGGAGACAACCGTACTGCTCCGGCCCTACTTCGAAGCCGCCATCGAGGCTTCGTCGCCGAAACGGGATTGCAGTGCCGGTGAATTGGCCGACATGTTCGTCTGCGTCGGCGAAGGCGCGTTTATCCTCGCCGGCCTCAAACAGGACCCGTCGATCCCGGGCCAGCAATTCCGCGCCCTCAAGTCGCAGCTTGAACTGTTGTTCGGCAGGTGAGCCGTCAGATACGCACCTTGACGTAAGACCCCGGCGCGTCTTCGATAACCTTCAGCTTGCCGTCCCCGGGATTGCGCGCCGATACCTCGCCACCGGCGTATTTTTTGACCCACTTTTGCCAATCCGGCCACCAGGAGCCGTCGTGCTGCTTGGCAGTCTGGAAGAAAGCATCAGGATCGGCCGGGTTCTTGGTGTTGGTCCAGTAACAATACTTGTTTGCCGCCGGCGGGTTGATGACCCCCGCGATATGACCGCTCGCCGACAGCACAAACCGTTTCGGCCCATTGTAAATCTGCGTCGCCGCGTAGGTGGATTTCCAGGGCGCGATATGATCGTCCTTGGTCGACAACCAATAGACCGGCGTCTTGATCTTCGAAAGGTCGATCGGAACGCCATCCAGCGTGATGCCGCCGGGCTCGACCAGCTTGTTCTCAAGATACATTTTCCTCAGATACAGCGAATGCATCATCTTCGGCATCCGCGTGTTGTCGGAATTCCAGTACAGCAGGTCGAACGCCATCGGCTCACGGCCGAGAAGATAATTGTTGATGACGAACGACCAGATCAGATCGTTGTCCCGCATCATGTTGAAGACCTGGCTCATGTACTGGCCGTCCAGGTAGCCGGTCTTTTCCATGTGTTCGTCGAGACGCTGTAACTGCGCTTCGTCGATAAAGACTCCAAGTTCACCCGGTTCCGAGAAATCCACCATCGTCGTGAAGAACGTTGCGGATTTAACCCGGTCGTCATCCTTGGCCGCCATGTAGGCGAGCGTCGCCGCGGTTAGGGTTCCGCCGATGCAGTATCCGATAACGTTGAGGTCTTTTTCCCCGGTCGCCTCCGCGATCGCGCTCATTGCCGCCAGCGGGCCCTCGAGCATGTAATCCTCGAACCTCTTATCGGCATAACGTTCGTCCGGATTGACCCATGAGATCACGAAGACCGTGTGCCCCTGATCCGTCGCCCATTTGATGAACGAGTTCTTCGGCTGAAGGTCGAGGATATAGAACTTGTTGATCCACGGCGGCACGATCAGCAGTGGCCGCTTGGCGACCTTTTCGGTCGTCGGCTCGTATTGCAGCAGTTGAATCAGATCATTCTGATAGACGACCTTGCCGGGCGTCACGGCCACGTTCTTCCCGAGCTCGAACGCACCGGTGTCGGTCATGGAAATCCTGAGCTCGCCCTGCCCGCGTTCCAGATCCTTCAAAAGCTGATCCATCCCCTTGATCAGATTCTCGCCGTTGGTTTCCGACGCCGCCTTCAGCACCTTCGGATTGGTGGCGACGAAATTGGTTGGGGACATCGCGTCGACGTACTGACGGGTGTAGAACTTCAGCTTCTCGCGGGTCTTCGGGTCGATATCCTCGACGTCGCTGACCTGCGCCTGCAGCCAATCGGACGTCAGCAAATAGGATTGTTTGATAAAGTCGAAGACCGTTTGCTCGCTCCAGGCGTCATCCTTGAAGCGTCGGTCGTCCTTGGCCGGCTGAATCACAGGCGCGACGTCTTCCTCGCCCTGCATACGCTTGGCCGTGGATTGCCACAGCTCGGCATAGCCCTGCATCAACTTGGTCTGCTGTTCGGCGAACTTCTGCGGGTTCGACATCATCTTGAGAGAGGCATCCATGAACATCTTGCCGATCTCGACCGGATCGGCGACGGCGTAATTGTTCCCTTCTTTCTGGCGTTCCAGGAAAGCATTGACGATGCGCTGCGAACGCTCGGCGAAATCGGCGTAAATCTGGGCATTTTTCTCCGCGTCGAAGAGCGCGTTGGTGTCGTTGCCGTCTTCGGCCATGCTGTCCTCCCTCTGATTTCAGCCATCATAGATCAGATTTCATGACGATTTAAGTATTGTGGCAACCCGTCGCCCGGTTATAACGAGGTGCATGTCTGCGTTGATCCAGGGCCTCACTCGCCATCCGTCACGGTTTGTCGCGTTGCTCACGACGCTCACCGCAGCGGTGATCTTCGTCATGCCGCCGCCGGAAGGTGTCACCCATCTGGCAATGACCGGCGCCGCGATCTGCCTTTTGGCGGTCGGGTTTTATGCGACCGTCGCAATCCCCGAATACCTGACGGCGTTGGCGTTCTTCACCATCGCCATGGTGATCGGTGTCGGCGAAGCCGACGTGGTATTTTCCGGGTTCCATTCGACGGCCTTCTGGATGGTGTTCGGCGGCCTGATCATCGGCGTCGCGGTGCAGAAGTCCGGCCTCGGTGCGCGGCTCGCGACGGCGATCACGGCGAAGTTCGCCGGCAGCTACCTGCGCGTCGTCTGCGGTGTCGCGCTGGTCAGCGGGGCGATGGCGTTCCTGATGCCGTCGACAATGGGGCGGATCATCCTGCTGATCCCGATCATTCTGGCGCTCGCCGACAACCTCGGTTACGAGAAAGGGTCGAAGGCGAGGACGGGGCTCGTCCTCACGCTCGCCTGTGCAAGCTGGATGCCGTCGAGTTCCATCCTGCCGTCCAACGTGCCCAACATGGTGCTCATCGGCGTCGCCGAAAACCTCTTCGACATCACGTTCAATTACGGCGAATACGCCCTCACCCACATGCCGGTGAACGGCTTTCTGAAAATGGTTCTGATTATCGTGCTGGTGCTGGCGCTGTTCCCGGCCGAGAAACGCGGCGACGTCGCGATCGCCCAACCGGAAGCCAAACCGTTGAGTCCCGAAGGCCGCCGGCTCGCCATCATCCTCGCCGTCACGCTGGGTTTCTGGGTGACAGACTTCATCCACCACATCTCACCGGCCTGGGTCGCCATGGGCGCTGCCGTCGTCTGTCTGTTCCCTGGCGTCGGGCTGGTCGACGGTGATGACCTGAAAACCCGGGTCAACTTTCCCTCGGCCATCTACGTCGCCGGCGTGCTCAGCATGGGCGCGGTGCTGGTTGAGACCGGCGCCGGCGACTGGCTCGGCGGCTGGTTGTTGGCACACGTGCCGCTCTCTGCGGACGCGCCGTTTACGTCATTCTTCTCCATCGTCGGATTGGGGACCGTCGTCAACATGGGCACCACGGCGCCGAGCGCGCCGGCCGTCGTCGGACCGTTGGCCAGCGAGATATCGGCGCTGACCGGCTTCCCGATCGCGACCATCCTGATGAGCCAGGTGATTTCCTATTCGACCGTGATCCTGCCCTATCAGGTGCCGCCGCTGATTGTCGCCATGCACCTGGGCGGCGTCAGCCTCAGGGACGGGGCCAAGATGACGCTGGCGCTCGCGGCGATCTCGCTCGCGGTTCTGGTGCCGATCAATTACCTCTGGTGGTCGTGGTTGGGGCTATTGCCGTAAACGCAAAAAAAGGCCGGGGCGAACCCCGGCCTTTCTTCCATCGAATTGGCGGTCGGTCAGTGCACGTAACCGGCCGAGCCCCACCAGTAAACGGCGGTGAACAGGAACAGCCACACGACGTCGACGAAGTGCCAATACCAGGCCGCGGCTTCGAAGCCGATATGACCTTCCGGCGTGAAATGCCCCTTGAGGGTGCGGAAGTAGCAAACCGCCAGGAAGATCGTGCCGACGATCACATGGAACCCGTGGAAACCGGTCGCCAGATAGAACGTCGAGGAATAGATACCGTCCTTGAAGCCGAACGACGCGTGACCGTATTCGTAGGCCTGGCACGCGGTGAACAAAACACCGAGGATAACCGTCAGCAGGATACCCGTCGCCCCGCGCTTGTTATCGCCGAGACGGATCGCATGGTGCGCATAGGTGACGGTGACACCGGACGTCAGCAGGATCAGGGTATTGAGGAACGGCAGCGTCCAGGTTTCAAGCGGCACAACACCTTCCGGCGGCCAAGTCGGCGAGGCCACGAAGCTCAACGCCGGGATCGAGGCATTGAAATAGGCCCAGAAGAAGGCAAAGAAGAACATCACCTCGGAGACGATGAACAGCAGCATCCCCATGCGCAGGCCGTGCCGGACCGCTTCGGTATGATCGTGACCGTTACGTCCTTCAGCGACGACATCGCGCCACCAGAGCGCCGCCGTTACGACCAACGCGACAAAGGTCACCGTCATCGGCGCAATTGACGAACCGTGCATGTACATGATCGCGAAGATCGCCATGGCGAATGCGAGCAAACTGGCGACGAACGGCCACGGGCTCGGATTGACAATATGATAGGGATGACTTTTCGCACCACTCATCGGTATTTTCCCCTCGGGTTTTAATTACTCATGACAGGAACGGTCCCCGGACCATTCCGATCAGCCCTTCTCCCCCGCCTTCGACGGTTGACGCAACGCCGACACCTTACTCGCTTCCTCTTTGGGATAGAAGGTGTAGGACAGCGTAATCGTCTTCACGTCGCGGGTATTCACTTTCTCATAGATTTCCGGGTCGACGTAAAACGTCACCGGCATGTCGATCGTTTGTCCCGGTTCAAGCGTCTGTTCGGTAAAGCAGAAGCAGTCGATCTTGACGAAAAACTGCCCGGCCTTGAGCGGCGTGACGTTGAACGTCGCGGTGCCGGTAATCGGCTTGTCGCTCATGTTCGTGGCTTGGTAGAAGGCCAGCTTCTCCTCACCCAGCTTGAGGTGAACCTCGCGCTGAACCGGCTTGAACTTCCACGGCAGATCCGGGTTCGTGTTGGCGTCGAAGCGGACGATGAAATCCGTATCGGTTTTCTCCTCCGGCGCCGACGCCTGCACGCCGGGCGTCCCGCCGAGCCCCGTTACCTGACAGAAGATCCGGTAAAGCGGCACCGATGCAAACGCCAGACCGACCATGCCGGCGACGACGGTGAAAAGCACCGCCGCCGTCTTCAGGTTCTTGTCCCTGACGTTCGCCATCGTTCCCGACCCCGAAGACCCGGCTTACTCGGCCGGTGCCTTGCCGGACATGTCCGGCTGGTCTTCGAAGGTGTGGAACGGCGCCGGGCTCGGCACATGCCATTCCAGCGTCGTTGCGCCTTCACCCCACGGATTCTGCTCAGCCTTCGAGCCCGCCGCGTAGGTGCGGAACAGGATGACGAAGAACAGGAGCGTACCGATGGCCGTGATGAGCGCGCCGACCGAACTGACGTAGTTCCAACCCGCGTAGGCGTCCGGATAATCCGGAATACGGCGCGGCATGCCCGCCAGACCCGCGAAGTGCTGCGGGAAGAACAACAGGTTAACCCCGACAAAGAAGACCCAAAACTGGAGCTTGCCCCAGCCTTCGCTGTACTGTTTGCCGGACATTTTGCCGATCCAGTAGTACCAGGCGCCGAACATCGCAAAGATCGCCGCGATCGCCATGACGTAGTGGAAGTGCGCGACCACGAAATACGTGTCGTGGAAGACCAGATCCGCCGACGAGTTGGCCAGCGTCACGCCGGTGACGCCGCCGACGACGAACAGGAAGATGAAGCCGAAGGCGTAGAGCATGGGCGTCTTGAAGTCGATAGAACCGCCCCACATCGTCGCCAGCCATGAGAAGATCTTAACCCCGGTCGGCACGGCGATGACCATGGTCGCCGCAGTAAAGTAAGCGCGGGTATCGACGTCGAGGCCAACCGTATACATGTGGTGCGCCCAGACGACGAAGCCGACGACACCGATCGCCGCCATCGCGTAAGCCATCCCGAGATAACCGAACACTGGTTTCTTGGAGAACGTGGATACGATCTGCGAGATGATGCCGAACGCCGGCAGGATGATGATGTAAACTTCCGGGTGACCGAAGAACCAGAACAGGTGCTGCCACAGGATCGGATCGCCGCCGCCAGCGGGATCGAAGAAGTGGGTGCCGAAGTTACGGTCGGTCAGCAGCATCGTCAGCGCGCCCGCCAGCACCGGCAGTGCCAGCAAAAGCAGGAACGCGGTCACCAGGATCGACCAGACGAACAGCGGCATCTTGTGCATGGTCATGCCCGGTGCGCGCATGTTGAAGATGGTGACGATGAAGTTGATCGCACCCAGGATCGACGCGGCCCCCGCAAGGTGCAGTGACAGGATACCGAAGTCGACGGCCGCGCTTGGATGATATATCCCGCTTGAGAGCGGCGGATAAACAGTCCAGCCGGTCCCCACCCCAGAGCCGACGAAGGCCGAAATCAGCAGCATGCCCAGACCGGCGAAGGTCAGCCACAGGCTGATGTTGTTCATGCGCGGGAACGCCATGTCCGGCGCACCGATCATCAGCGGCACGAACCAGTTGCCGAAACCGCCGATCATCGCCGGCATCACCACAAAGAACACCATCAGGAAGCCGTGCGCCGTCAGCAGCACGTTATAGAACTGGAAGTCTTCGATGTGCTGAATACCGGGTTCGGCCAGCTCCAGGCGGATGTACCACGACATAACGCCGCCGACGATTGCCGCGAACATCGACAGGTAAAGATAGACCGTGCCGATGTCCTTGTGGTTCGTCGAGCAGAACCAGCGCGAGAAAAAGCCGGGATAGTGGTCGTCGTGACCGTGATCGTCGTGATGGGCGTCAGCTGCGTTCGCCATAATACGTCCCTCTCCTTAGGTATCTGTCCGGATGATCAACGGGTGGCGCCGGCATCAGCCAGGCGCACCTTGTCGTCCGTTTTGGTGTCATCCGAAGCGAATTTCTGTTGGGCCTCTTTCACCCAGTTCTCGAAATCTTCCTTCGAGACCGCTTCGATCGCGATCGGCATGAAGCCGTGGTTAACGCCGCAAAGCTCCGAGCACATGCCGTAGATCGTCTTTCCGACATATTTCTCATGGATGCGGGTCCAGGTCTCATTGATGCGGCCCGGCACGGTATCGAGCTTGATCGAGAGCGAGGGCAACGCCCAGTTGTGGATCACATCGTTCGACGTCATCAGCAAGCGGATGTTGGTTTCGACCGGCAGCACGACCTTGTTGTCCACGGTCAACAGGCGCGGCTGACCTTCTTTAAGGTCGGCGTCCGCCACGATGATGCTGTCGAACGAAAAGTCGCCGTTGTCCGGATAATTGTAGTTCCAGTACCACTGGTTCCCCGTGATCTTCAGCGTCATGTCGGCTTCGGGGATACGGTCGGCGAAATACAGGTGCTTCAGCGACGGCACCGCGATCCCGACCAGGATCAGGATCGGCACCACCGTCCAGACGACTTCCAGAAGCGTGTTGTGGGTCGTCTTCGACGGCGTCGGGTTGCGCTTGGCATTGAAGCGGATGGCGATGTAGGCCATCAGCCCGAGCACGAAGATCACGATCAACGTCTCGATCACCAGAAGCTGCGCGTTGAACGCCACGATCCGGTCCGCCGTCGGCGAGCCGGGTTCCTGCAACCACATCTGCCAGGGCGCGGAACGTACTTCGCCGGCCGGGCCTGCCATCGCGGGGCCGAAGGTCAACATTGCGCCGATCAGCGCGGGCAAGAAAGTCTTGAGCTTGTTTCGCATTCGTCTCACCTGATTGCCGGCCGCCCACCAGAGAGCCGCCTTGAATTTGTAATTGCAGACGCCTGTGCCGAACACATCGCGCCTGAGCGTGTTTTTAAAGCCGTGACTGCGGCGGGGCAAGTCGGCAATCGCATTACCCGCCGATATTTCTACATATTTCTCACGTTGATTTTGGTCCGCATAACCTGCAATGACAAGGGGTTAGAACGGAAAAATCCAGAGGACCCGGGGCTACGTAAACAATAAAGTCCGTGCAATCACGGCTATGAGCGCCTAAATCCACCGCAGCGTCGATGAGGGCACACCCCCGTTCGGCGCGAACCAATTCGCAACGACGATCGAGAGTAGTCAAATGAGCGAACAGAACACCCCGGAAAACGACACGCAAAATTCGCACGGCAACAAGCGTCGCAACGTGATCCTGGCAATTGTCCTCGCGCTCGGCGCACTGACCATGTACGCCAGCATTTTCGTGCGCCTGTCGGAAAACCCGCTGAGCTACTGACGCCTGAGAGTTTCCTGACGATGGATTTCAATCAACTCGTTCATACGAACGCGCTTTTCAACGCCGTTTCGGTCGTGTTTCTCTCGCTCGGCTTTTACTTCATCAAGTCCGGAGATTGGCGCAAGCATCGCGCCATGATGATCTCGGCGCTGGCGGCGTCGGCGCTGTTTCTGGTTTCCTACGTCATCTATAAGCTCAATGCCGGCTTCGCTCAATTTGGCGGCGAAGGGGCGATTCGCTACATCTATTTCACCATCCTGTTCGTGCATGTTCTGGGCGCCATCGCCATCGTGCCGCTGGTCCCGATCACGGTGATGCGCGCGTTACGCGAGCGATTCGACAAGCACAAGCAACTGGCCCGCATCACCTGGCCGCTCTGGATGTACGTGGGCATCTCCGGCGTCGTCGTCTACGTCATGGCCGTGCATATGTATCCCTATCAAGGCGGCTGAGCCGTGCTGAAGCCTGCCCAGGAACAAAGCTGGAACCCGATCGAGGGATTTCGCCCCGCGCTCGCCGGGACCGGCGCGCAACGCGAACTACGCCGTTGGCTGATCATCGCGCTGGTGGCGCTTGCTATAGCCGGCGTATACGCCTTGTTGCTGGCAATCTCCAGAATCCCCGGCGCCGACACCCTCTTTCCCTGGCCCGTCGCCTTTTATGAGAAAAGTCTGATCATCCACGTCGTGTTTTCGTTCGTGGTCTGGTATCTGGCAATCGCCGTCATCTTGATGATGGTCGGTGCGGCCCGCATGGCGGAGGGCGTACCGAAACTGAACAGCCTCGGCGCCTCGGCGTCGGCGGCGATGGCGATCGCTTTCCTTCTGCTGGCGGTACCGGCGCTGATGGACCGGGGCCAGCCGTCGCTGAACAATTACGTTCCCGCTATCATCGACCCGCTTTATTACGTCGGCCTTTTAATGGTCGCGTTCGCCGTCGTACTGGCGGCGGTCCGCGTGCTCGCGAACGGCGCCTCCAGAACCGGCCCACTGGAGCCCATCGGCGCCGCCGGGATGACGTGTGCCGTCGTCGCGCTCGCCGCCGTCGCGGCATTCGCCGTCGCGTGGAACCGACTCGGCGTGATGCCCCAGATCGCTGCCGAAAACGAGGATCTGTTCTGGGCCGGTGGCCACATCCTGCAGTTCCTGAACACCACTGTCATGATTGCCGGTTGGGTCCTCCTTGGCGGACGCGCCATGGACGAACCGCCGGTCACGCCGCGTCTCGTCATGGCCGCGCTCGGCATCAATGCGCTTCTGGCACTTGGCGGATTCGCGTTAATGTTCGTCGAGACTCCATTTTCCGCCGAAGAACGCGTGCTGTTCACCCATTATCAGTACGCCCTCGCGCCGGTGCCGATCGTCATCGGCCTGATCATCGGCGCAAACGTCTTGCGGACCGCCAGACCGGATGGCGAAGCGGGCCGAACGGCCCGCCTTGCACTGCTGCTCTCGCTGGCGGTGTTCTTCGCGGGCGGCGTGCTCGGCATTTTCGTCGACGGAACGGATACGCGGACGCCGGCGCACTATCACGGCGTCATCGGCGGCGTAAACGTCGCCGCCATGGGACTGGTGATTCTGTTCGTGCTGCCGCTTCTGGAACGCGGCCTCGCGCGCTGGAGGGCAATCCGCGCGGGTTTCTGGCTCTATGGGCTGGGCCAGTTGCTACACAGTCTCGGGCTTTTCATCGCCGGGGGCTACGGTGCCCCGCGCAAGGTATCGGACACCGCACCAAACATGGACGTGATCGGCAACTGGATCGGCCACGTTGGCATCGGGATCGGCGGTGTGATTGCGGTGATCGGCGGAATTATGTTCATCTGGATTGCGGGCCGGCGCGCGTTGGCCCGCACGATTTAGATTTTTCGGAATGTCTGGAAACCGGCGGGACAATCTTCTATAACCCCTCACCTGCAGGCATTCCCATCGGGGCCGCCAACAGGGCGGATAAGTAATGAGCGATAGCGGTCGCAGCGACTTGGCACTCGAAAATCTGGATACGACGGTATCAGCGCCGACGGAGCCCCGCTTCCGCGTCAACGATTTTGCCGTCCTTCTGAAGCCGAAGATCATGGCGCTCGTGGTGTTCACGGCGCTTGTCGGGATTCTGATGGCGCCGGGCGGCGCGGACGCGCAGACCGGCCTGATCGCTGTGCTGTGTATCGCCATCGGTGCGGGCGCGGCCGGTGCCATCAACATGTGGTATGATCGCGATATCGATCGCATCATGCGCCGCACCCAGGACCGGCCGATTCCGGCCGGCCGGATGGATCCGAAACTGGCACTCTCTTACGGCGTGTTCCTGGCAATCGGCTCGATCGTCATGATGACGGTCAAGGTCGGCACCGTCGCGGGCGGCCTGCTGGCGCTGACCATCTTCTACTATGTCTTCATCTATACCGCCTGGCTGAAGCGCCGGACCCCGCAGAACATCGTCATCGGCGGCGCCGCCGGCGCGTTCCCGCCTTTGGTCGGCTGGGCCGCCGTGACCGGCAGCATCGATCCGGGTGCGATTGCGCTCTTTATGATCATCTTCCTCTGGACGCCGCCGCATTCCTGGGCGCTGGCCCTGTTCCGCCGCGGCGATTACGCCGCCGCCGGGGTGCCGATGATGCCGGTCGTCGCGGGTGAACGCGAGACTAAGCGCCAGATGCTGATCTACACGGTTCTGATGATCGCATCGACGCTGGCGCCCAGCTTCCTCGGCGTTTCCGGCTGGCTGTATCTGATCACTGCCGCCGTGCTCGGCGCCATGTTCTGGATCCGTACCTGGCGTCTTTGGAAAGCCGAGGGCACGGAACCGGCCAAGCCGCTGTTCCTGTTCTCGATCCTCTACCTGTTCCTGATCTTTCTCGCGATGATCGCCGACCGGCTGCTGTTCATCCCGGTTCTGTAAGCGATGCCAGACGCGCCGCTCTCCGACGCCTACGACAGACTGGAATCCCGCTTCCGCCGCATCGCGCTGCTCGGCGAGGCCGAGGCCATGCTGCACTGGGACTATGCAGCCGTCATGCCGTCCGGGGGCGCCGATGCCCGCTCCGAGCAGCTTGCCGAACTGAAAGCCATCGCACACGGCCTGTTGGTCGCGGGCGAAACCGCCGAGCTGATTGCCGCCGCGCGCGCCAACGTTGCCGCCCTCGACCCCTGGCAGGCAGCAAACCTGATCGAGATCGAACGCCGCCACCGCCGCGCCGCCGCGCTCGACGAAGCGTTCGTCACCAAGATGTCCCGGGCATCCAGCACCTCCGAACAAGCATGGCGGAAAGCCCGCGCCGAGAGCGACTTTTCCATCGCAGCCGGTCCACTCGAACTGCTGGTCGAGTTGGTCCGCGAAGAAGCACAGCGCATCGGCGAGGCGTTCGACCTCGACCCGTATGACGCCTTGCTGGACTCCTACGAACCCGGCGGCCGCGCCGCCGACATCGATCCGGTCCTGGACGATCTCGCCGAATTTCTACCGAACTTCCTGGACGACGTCCTCGCGCGTCAGGCCGCTGGCGGCCCGGCGGTCATGCCCGACGGCCCGTTCCCGGAGGAGACCCAGCGCAAGCTCGGGATGCGCTTCATGGAAGTGCTCGGCTTCGATTTCGAGCGCGGGCGGCTCGACGTCAGCCACCACCCGTTCTGCGGCGGCGTGCCGGACGACGTCCGGATCACCACGCGGTATGACGAGCACGATTTCACGTCCGCCCTGATGGGCGTACTGCACGAAACCGGCCACGCCCTCTACGAACAGGGCCTGCCGAAAAAATGGCGCCTGCAGCCGGTCGGCACCGCGCTCGGGATGTCGATCCACGAAAGCCAGTCGCTTTTGATGGAGATGCAGGTCTGCCGGTCGCCGGAGTTCCTGACGTTCGCGCTGCCCATTATCCGCGAGACGTTCGATGGATCGGGCCCGGCGTGGGACGCGGACAACATCCTCAAGCTTTATCACAAGGTGGAGCGCAGCTTTATCCGCGTCGACGCGGACGAGGTGACGTACCCGCTGCACGTGATTTTGCGCTATCGGCTGGAAAAGGACATCATCGCCGGCACGTTGAAAGTCGCAGACCTGCCGGACGCCTGGAACGCGGCGTTCAAGGGCCTGCTCGGGGTCGACGTGCCGAACGACGTCCAGGGCTGCCTGCAGGACATCCACTGGTACGACGGCGCGCTCGGCTACTTCCCGACCTACACCTTGGGCGCGATGACGGCGGCGCAGGTCTATCAGGCGGCCTGCGCGGCGCATCCGGAAATTCCGGAGAACGTCTCCAAAGGCGAGTTCGGGACGCTGCTGTCATGGCTTCGCGAAAACGTGCACGGCAATGGGCGGCTTCTGTCCGGACCGGAACTTCTGACCCGCGCCACCGGACGCCCGCTCGAAGCGGCGCCGTTCAAAGCGCATCTCAAGGCGCGTTACCTGCCGGACTGAGGGCTTACTTCAACCAGCCTCTGGATTTGTAATAGGCTTCCGCCGCCGGATGCAGCGGCGCACTCAGCCCGTCCGTCACCATCTTCTCCGGGGTCGAGACGGCATATGCGGGGTGCTTGGCCTTGAAGCCGTCGAAATCCTCGAACACGGCACGGACCAGCGTTTCTACCAGCGCCGGGTCCGTGTCCTTCATGGTGACGAGCGTCGCCATGACACCGAACGTGTCGACCTTCTTCTGGCCGTCCCAGTATGTCTTGGCGGGAATCGTGACCTTCGAATAGTAGGGCCGAGCTGCCGTCGCCAGCTTGCGGATGATCGTGTTGTGCGGCTCGATCAGCATGCCGTTGCACTCGGCAACCGCGCGCTGCATGGCGTTGTTCGGGATGCCGACGGCATAGACGAAAGCTTCGAATTTGCCGGCGCAGAAGGCATCGACCTGCTCGGACGACGGCAGTTCGCTGACGGCGCTGAACGTGCTCAGCTTCCAGCGTTGCGCATCCAGCATTTCTTCCATGGTCTGACGATGGCCCGCACCGGGGTTGCCGATATTGATGCTGTGCCCCTTGAGGGCATACCAGTTCCTGACCTTGGCGTCGCGGGTGACGACAACCTGGATCGGCTCGGCGTAGACCGAGAACACGGCACGCAGGTTCTCGATCTTCTTGTCCTTCCATTCACTGGAGCCGTGATACGCATGGAATTGCCAGTCGGACTGCGCCATCGCGAAGGCGAGATCGCCCGCGTTGAGCGCTTTCAGATTGGCGACCGAACCGCCGCTGGGCGGCGCCTGACACGGTATGTCGCGGGCATTCAAAAGCCCGCAAAGCGCCTGGCCGGTCGCATAGTACACCCCAGTCTCGCCGCCGGTGCCGATGGTGATCTTGTCCGCGGCATGAAGGGCTGGCACACCCAACATCGCGAACATGATCGCAAATTTCGCAACGAACGTTCTCACCGGCCCTGCCTCCTGATTAATTTTTTAAATCATGCCCGTTTCAAATTTTTACTTCAACATTGTTAGCGCGCGCCGTCGTCCTTGTTTCCCGGAGGTTCGATGGATAGTTTTACCGAAATGGCAGGGGCGCCAAGGTTTGCGTCCCGATAGGGAGGATTTCTTTGCGCTACATCTCGACCCGCGGCCGCGCGCCGGAACTAGCGTTCGACGACGTTCTGCTGAGCGGTCTCGCCCGTGACGGCGGCCTTTACGTGCCGGCCGAATGGCCGCGCTTCAGCGCCGCCAAGCTCGCAGAGATGAAGACGCTAAGCTACAACGATCTGGCGTTCAGGGTGATCCAGCCGTTCATCGGCGGCACCATCGACGATGACGCCTTGAAGGCGATCATCGCACGGGCCTATTCCACGTTCGAGGGCGGCGAGGTCGCGCCGCTGGTCAACATCGGCGACGACATCCACCTGATGGAGCTGTTCCATGGGCCGACGCTGGCCTTCAAGGACGTCGCCATGCAGATGCTGGGCGGCCTGTTCGATCATGTCCTGCAGGCGCGCGGCGAGCACATCACCATCGTCGGCGCGACGTCGGGCGATACCGGGTCCGCCGCCATTGAAGCCTGCCGCGACAAGGACACCCTCGATATCTTCATGTTGCATCCCGAAGGCCGCGTTTCGGAAGTGCAACGCCGGCAGATGACGACGGTACTGGCCGACAACGTCTATAACGTCGCCGTCCGCGGCACCTTCGACGACTGCCAGGATCTCGTGAAGGCGATGTTCAACGACATCTCGTTCCGCGACCGGCATCATCTTTCGGCGGTCAACTCGATCAACTGGGCGCGCGTCATGGCACAGATCGTCTATTACGTTCACGCGGCGCTGCATCTGGGCGCACCCGAACGCGCGGTGTCATTCACCGTGCCGACCGGCAATTTCGGCAACGTGTTCGCCGGCTACGCCGCGATGAAGATGGGCGTACCGGTCAAAAAATTCGTCGTCGCCGCCAACGCCAACGACATCCTGGCGCGGTTCTTCGACAGTGGCGAGATGCGCGCCGACGCGGTTGTGCCGACGCTGAGCCCGAGCATGGATATCCAGATCTCGTCCAACTTCGAACGCCTGCTGTTCGACATGATGGGCCGCGACGGCGCCCGCGTCGAAAGCACGCTGACGACGTTCCGGAAAGAGGGCAGCTTCCGGGTCGATCAGGGCATGCTGGATACCGTGCGCGAAAAATTCGATGCCGCACGTTACGACGACAAGGAAACGACCGAAACGATCCGCACGATCTACGAGGAGAGCGGCATGCTAATCGATCCGCACACAGCCGTCGGACTCGCCGCCGCCAAGGCCAAGCATGGCCATGACGGCACGCCGATGGTGGTCCTCGCGACGGCGCACCCGGCGAAGTTCCCGGATGCGGTCGAGGCCGCGACCGGCGTGCGTCCGGCGCTGCCGGAACGTATGAGCGATCTTTACGATCGTGAAGAGCGCGCAGTGACGGTCGACAACAGCCTCGACGCCATCGAAGGCCTTGTCGACGACACCCTCGGCCGGGAAGTGGCCGCTTCATGACAGTCCGCGTCACCACGCTGGATAACGGCATGCGCGTCGCGACCGACAGCATGCAGAACGTCGAGACGGTGACCCTCGGCACGTGGGTCGGCATTGGCGCCCGAGACGAGGCGCCGGAAATCAACGGCATCTCGCATCTTCTCGAACACATGGTCTTCAAGGGCACGGAGCGCCGCACCGCGCGGCAGATCGCCGAAGAGATCGAAGCCGTCGGTGGCCACCTGAACGCCTATACGTCACGGGAAAACACGGCCTACTACGCCAAGGTGCTGAAGGACGACATCGGCCTCGCCGTCGATCTGGTGTCCGACATCGTCATGCACGCGACCATGGACCCGACCGAACTTGAACGTGAAAAGTCCGTCATCTGCCAGGAAATCCATCAGGCTCATGACACGCCGGACGACATCGTCTTCGATCTGTTCCAGGAAGCGGCCTATCCCGAGCAGGCGATCGGTCGCCCGGTGCTGGGGACCGAAGACATCATCCGCACGCTCAGCCGTGACGATGTCGAAAGCTATCGTAAAGAGAGCTACACCGGCCCGCACAGCCTGTTCTGCGCCGCCGGCCGGGTGGATCACGACGAACTCGTCGAGATGATCGCCGATACCTTCGACACGCTGCCGACGCTTAACGGCAACGGCCGGGAAGTGGCCGCGTACAAAGGCGGCGACATCCGGCTTGAGCGCGATCTTGAGCAGGTCCACATCGTGCTGGGTCTCGAAGGCGTCGGTTACAAGGAAGACGACTTCTACGCCGCCTCGGTGTTGTCGACGTTGTTCGGCGGTGGCATGTCATCCAGATTGTTCCAGGAGGTGCGAGAGGAGCGCGGCCTCGCTTATTCGATCTATTCGTTCCTGTCCTGTTACGAGGACAGCGGTATCTTCGGCATCTATGCGGGAACTGGGGAAGAACACCTTGCCGATCTGATCCCGCTTTTAGTCGACGAGGCACACAAGGTGACCGGCACACTGAACGAAGAAGAAACCGAGCGTGCCCGCGCGCAGCTCAAAGCCAGCATCCTGATGGCGCGCGAGAGCACCTCGGCGCGCACCGAACAGATGGCACGGCACCTGATGCTGTTCGGCCGGCCCCTCGATCCCGACGAGATCGTCGCCAAGATCGAGGCCGTAGACGGCGACGCCGTCCGTAACGTGGCCGAGCGCATCTTCCAGGGACGTCCAAGCGTCGCCGCCATCGGCCCCGTCAAAGGGCTCGAAGCCGCGGACAATCTGGCCAAGCGCTTCAATTGACGCGATGGCCCTTCATCCCGGCAATTTTCTGATTACCCAGGGATCGTTCGTCCGCCACCCGCAAGCGCCCGAATTCGGCCTCGGCCGGGTCCAGACAATCGTCGGCGACAAAATCACGGTGAACTTCGAAAATGAAGGGAAGCTGATCATCGACGGCGCGATCATCGAACTGATGGTCGTCGATCCGAACGACGATCCGGAATTCTAAAGCGCCCGATCCTTGGCCCAGCTCTCGACCGCCATGTCGCGGACGCGCTGGACTTCCTCAACGGGGACCGCACCGGGGCGTCCCTGCTCCAACGGATCGAAGTGGAACAGATACAATCTGGATACGAAATCTGCGATCGGCAGCGAGCTCTCGCCGTACCGCTCGCCGTTGCCGTCGGTCGAGACGACGACGCCCGCGCCCCAGTCCTGTCCGCTGTCGTTGTTGGGGTTATAGAAATAGACGCGCATGTCGTCCGCCTGATCGAGGGCGACGCGACAGATGCTGATGGCGTGCCAGCCGACATATCGCGCCGCGCCGTCGGTCATCGCGATGCCCGCGGGCTGCGGGTGGATGACCGGCTGGCCGCCGTTATATGCGGGATGGTAGGCGGCATAGAAGTGCCGGATGAACGTATCGAAGTCCTTGAGCTTGCCGGTTGCGACATCGACGGCGATCTCCATGCCCCGGCCGACCCACCAGCCGTGCAGTTCACGGTTCACCCATTTATGCATGTCGTCGCCGCGCCCGGCGCAGAGCGCGCCCATCTGCGCGTAGATGCGGTCGAGATGCGGCACCACGATGGCCGACACCGGATCGACATCGAATAACAATTTGGCGGCGGCACCCTCTGCCCGCGACGAAATGGGCAGGCCCTCGAACGTTATCACGACTTCGTCGTCGCGCGCCGCCCAGGTGATAATCTGCAACAGATAGTCCGGGTCGGTGAAGGACCACATCGAAAGCGCACGCGCCGCCTGACAGGTCGGGTTGTTGCCCTGACCGATACCGAACGGCATGCCGAGCACGCTCAGCACGCCCGCGCACACGAACACCTCGGGGGGATGCGTGGCGCCGAAGCCGGCCGCGATCGTCTCTTTTGCGCTCGGTGAGAGTTTGAGTGCCAACTGCCGCCAGAGCGCCGGCGCCACCGGCGGCATATAGACGATTCCGCGTTCCAGCATTTGCGCGAGCCCGTAAATCGCCTGGGCGGTTGCCGGATGAATGGCGTGATCAATCAGCGCACGCACCAACTCGCCATAGCATTTGAGCGAATCCGTTCCGGTACTCGAAAGACCGAGCGTATCGGGAATCAGTTCCGGCGCCTCGGTGGCGACATGGCGCAGGAAGACGGCATGATAGGCGGACACCAGCCCGGTGTCGTGCATCGCCCGCGAAAACGCGCTGGCTTCCTGCGCGAGACCGCCGGGGTCGAGCTTTTCGATGCGTTCGGCGTAGGCCTCGAGCCCCGGGTCTTCGCGGCTCAGCCGGGTCGGTCCGAAGACCGCGCTGATCAGCCGGTCGGCGCCCCAGGCGCCGGTGCCGGCGTCGGCCCCGCTGTCGAACAGCCATACCGAAATCTGCGCGATCATCGCTTTGATGTCGTCGACGACGACGGGCCGCTGCGACAACAACCGCCAGATCTCGGCGATCAGGGTGTCGAGGATTTCATCGTGGCCGATGTTGTGGACGAGGTGATTGTAGAGGAGCCGACACACCCGGTCCATGCCGCCCGGGCGCATCCGCGCCGCTTCGTCCTGGGTCGAGAACACCAGATCGAGATTGAGTCCGACCACCTGTGACAGGAAGTTGTGGGCGTGCTCCGAGGCGATGCCCGGATGGAAGTACTGCCTTTTCGCAACCGCCAGCATTCGGAGGTGGTTCAGCACCTCCAGCATCGCGGTCTGGGTATCGGCGTACTTGAGCGTCCGGCCCGCCAGCGCGGCTTGAAGGGTGTCCGGTTGCGCCCAGTCGGTACCCATAAAAATCCCGGCGTCCTCGAGGACCTGAATACGCGCATACACCTCAGCGAGGCCCGCTTCGCTCGCCATCATCCGCCTTGTGAGCTCGAGCACGGCGGCGCGATGACGCGCCTTGCCGAACGGCCGCGCCTCAGCAAGGCGCGCGCACGCATCATCCAGCTTTACCGCAAGGGCGGGATCATATGCGACCGGCGCCTCTTCGGCGCCGGTGCCAGCCGTCTCTGTCATTTCGCCCCTCCAGACGAAGGCTCAAACCTGACCCGTCAGATATAGAAGTCCAGGTCTTCCTGCTTCAGAAGAAGCTCGCGCATACGGTACGGATCGTCGCCGAAGAAGTACACCAATCCCCAGTGCGTGCCAAACGCGGTCCGCTTGGTGACCTTGTTCTGTTGCGGCGCCATCAGCTCATGGAACTCGAAGAACGGGTCGTTCTCCGTCTCTTCGGGGATCTGAAGTTCATTCACTACGCGTCGGCGCGGATAGACTCCGAAGCAACCGGCGTGGCCCTTGGCATCGACGACTTCCTTCGGGAAGAACGCATCGATCTCTTCCTGCGTGGTCTTCGGATCGAACATCAGCACCAGACCCTGATAGCAGTTGAAGCCGTAGGCGCGCTCGATCAGTTCGAAGGCGTTGAACCCGGGCGGTCTGTAAGCGACCTCGCCGAAGTACATCTTGCCGTCGCTGGTGACGAAGTATTCCGGATGAATGAAGCCGAAATCGATGTTGAAGGTTTCAATCAGCTTCTCGATCTCTTCCGTCACGCGGTCGCGCCATTTCTCGAGTTCCGGCGTCGCCGGGACGAACACCGAATACCCCAGGTGCACGTACTCCGAAATGTTCAGGAACTGGATCTTGCGGTCTTTAATGAAGGCTTCGACCGCGAACTCCCAGCCGTCGAGATGGCTTTCCATCAGCGACGGGAACTCGTCGTCGGGAATGTTGTCCACATCCTCGGCGGTACGCACGACCCGGTGCCCCAGGCACCCCGCCTTGTCGAAGGCTTTTACGTGAATCGGGTCGTTGGGGTCGCCGTCGAGTTTCAGAAGCGCCTCGTTGACGCGGCGCAGGAAGTTGATGACGTCGCCTTTGTCCTGCGCTTCCTCGAAAATGCCGACGCGGATACCGCCGAGCTGCGCACGCCGTTTCATCATCGCCTTGTTACGGAACAACATCGCCTGGTTCATCAGGCGCGGATTTTCGAGCAGCACCGCGTTGACGGCACCTGCCCATTCGACGGTTTCCTCAAATAGCGGGATCGCCACATCAACGCCCATCTCCTTGAGCTTTTCGCCCAGTTGGAACGAGCGCTCGTTCAGGCGCTCAAAATCCCAGGACATGAACGGAATGTTGTTTTCCTCCGCGTAGTCCTTGGCCCACGACGGCGCCACGATGATGTAACGGCGGTCGAAGCGGTCGATGGCATCGATAGCGTTCAGGCTCCAGCCGAAAATGGCGACGTAGCCCTTGTTCGGATCCTTGTTGGCGTTCGGGTCCTTGCTGGCCATTGATCTGATAGCTCCCTTCAGGAAATCTGAATTAATTTAAAATATCTTTTGCAGTCACATCAATAAATAATGGACTACATATAATAATTCAAGGATGGTCAAAGAGATAACAAAAAAACAAATATATAATTTTATTTAAAAAAGTATTTAAAATGAATTATTTTATATTATTTATAACGCCTAGTTACTACAAGTAGCCAACGCCAAGGGGTGCAAATTTTTTCGCCCGCCACTTGCGTATACTTCGTAAAGACTTGGGGTGCTTAAATAGAGGCCGTCAGCCGCGGCCGACGCGCGCCAACAGTGCCAGCGCATTCAGATAAGACGGCCGTTCCGCGATCTGACCGTCGACCTCTACCCGGTCGCGGCCGTCGTTCTCGGCCGCTTCGAACGCGGCCACGAGGCGTTCGGCATGCGCGATCTCGTCGGCACCAGGTTCGAGAATCTCACGGATGATGGCGATCTGATCGGCGCGCGCCGCCGACTTGGCATGGTAGCCAAGCGCCTTCGCGTATTCGGTCTCCGCCACCAGCCCCTCCTTGTCCGCCCAGGTATACGGGCAGTCGACCGGTTCGACGCCGGCGGCCCGGCATTCCAGTAAAAACCGCTCTCGGGCGTAGCGAATTGCCGTTCCCGCCGGATCGCGCGGCGCCTTTAAACTGGTCGTCATGTCTTCCGACGCGATGAGACAGCCGATCAGCTGCGGTGCTTCTTTGAGGATCGTATAGGTGTTCACGAGCCCCTCGGCCGTTTCGATACAGGGCAACAGCAATGGCGGCGCATCACCCTTCCCGCCGTGCCGGCCGATCGCGCCGGCAAGATCGTAAAGGTCGGTCGCCGAGGCGGTCTTGGGCAGCGAGATGACTTCAGCGCCGGCATCCAGCGCGGCGGCGAGATCGAGAGGATAGTCGCGCGTCCCGGTAGGATTGATCCGCACGCACGGCTTGGACCCCGCTGCGGCGATCACTGAAAGCGTCTCGGCAAGCATGTCGCGCCCCTTGTCGCGAAGCGCCGGCGGCGTGAAGTCTTCCATATCGACGATCACGCATTCGGGTCTGGCATCGGCCGCCGCCTTGATCTGATCCATGTCGATGGACGTTACGAAAAGCCAGGTCGTCAGGGTTCGGTCGGTGTCGGTCATCGGAAAAAAATGCGGCGGTCAGTCATCGTCCGCCCGGTCGTCCATGTAGGCTTCGACGATCTGATAAATCGCCTCGGTGTCCTCGGCATTGCCCGAAAAGACGATATTCGAGGTCTCACCGTAAATGTTCATGACGTAACCGCGCGCGCCGCAGACCTTTTCGAGCGCGAGCGCGAACGGCATCAACACTTCGTCGTTCAATTTTTCCGCAGTATCGCAGGCATCCATGCGGCGGATCAGGTCGCGCATGAAGGCATCCGGATCGTTGCCGGCGGCGGGTTTCTTTGAAGCGGGCTTCCCCTTACCCCGCCCGGGGCCGCGTCCTTTAGGCATGTCCGGCCTTGTCCGAAAGCATGAGCGGATCGATGCCGAGCTTCGCCATGGCTCGCTCCCACTTGGTGGAGATGTTGGTATCGAACAAAAGCTGCGGGTCGGCGTCCACGCTGAGCCAGCCGTTGGCCTTTATTTCGGCATCCAGTTGGCCGCTGTCCCACCCGGCATAGCCGAGCGCAAGCAACCGCTGCCTGGGGCCGCCGCCTTCGGCGATGGCGCGTAGAACATCGACGGTCGCCGTCAGCGCGACCTCGTCGTCGACGACCATAGTCGCGTCGTGCATGTAGTCGGGCGAATGCAAAACGAAGCCGCGCCCCGTTTCGACAGGGCCACCGAACAGGACCTCGATCCCTTCGCCCGCCGGCGGCATCGTGATATCGAGTTGGCTTAGCAGATCGGGAAAACTGATGCTGTCGAGCGGCTTGTTGACGACGAGACCCATCGCGCCTTCGGGGCCATGCGCACAGATATAAATCAGCGTCTGCTGAAAACGGTCGTCCTCCATGCCCGGCATGGCCACGAGGAACCTGCCCGTCAGATAATTGTCTTCTTTGGAACCGTCCTGCAAAAAGCCTCTCACGCGTGTCTCCGTCGGGTTACGGCGATTGCATCCGTATTATGACACATAGGACGCCCGGCGCAAAAATCCACTGGGTCCGATACTTCACCCAAACTCAATATCGCGTGAACTGTACGGTTCCGGGTTGTGCTGGCCGTCGGGATGTGGCGGATGATATAGACACGCCAGCCGGAAACTGTTTAACGATGCTGAAACGCCTGTCCGCCCTATCCCTGTTTTGCCTCGCGCTGTTTTTGGCAGCGAGCGGCATCGCACGCGCCGATATTGCGCGATCGGCATGGGCCGAGGAGGAGCAATCCGCCGTCCGGCTGATCGCCGCCCGCGACGGCTTAGGGAGCGACGGCAAGGTTCTCGCCGGCCTTCAATTCCGCATGAAACCGGGCTGGAAAGTCTACTGGCGCTCACCGGGCGATGCAGGGTTCCCGCCACAACCCGACTTCCGAGCGAGCACCAACGCCGACATCGGCCCCTTGCGGTGGCCGGTGCCGGAGCGGTTCTCCGTTATCGGTCTCGAAACGCTGGGTTACGAGGGCGCCGTCATTCTCCCATTCGACATCGCGTCCGCCAATCCCGGCCGGGATGCAGACATCGCCGCGACGGTCCGCTACCTGACTTGCAAGGAAATCTGCATCCCCTACGACGCCACGTTACGGATGACCCTGCCTGCCGGCGACGGCGAGCCGACCGCTTTCGCCCACGATATCGGCCGTTTCGAATCCCGCGTGCCGCGGAGCGCGGAAGCGGCGCGGCTCAAGATTACGTCGGCGTGGACCGAAGCATCCGCCAAGGGCCTTTATATCGCTGCCCGTGCCACATCCGAGTTGCCGTTCAGCAACCCGGATCTTTACGTCGAAGGCCCCGTCGGCTTCGGCTACGGCGCGCCCGCGGTCAGAATCGATAATGCATCGCGCGAGGCCGTATTGCGCATCCCCGTCTCCGGTTTCGGCGGCACGCCGGTGGAAGCAGCCGAAAAGCTGACAGGCGAAACGTTCACGCTGACCCTGCGCGACGGCAAACGCGCCATGGAAATGCCGGTGTCATTGGAACCGCCGAAGCCTCTCCAGGCCGATATGCTGGGCGCCCGCCCCGACGTCTCGCAGTCATTATCTCTTCCCATGATCCTACTGTTCGCGTTCCTCGGCGGTCTGATCTTGAATCTGATGCCCTGCGTGTTGCCGGTGCTATCGCTGAAGTTCCTGAGCGTCGTCAAGCACGGCGGCAGCGCGCCGGCGACCGTGCGCCTGAGCTTTCTGGCGTCGGCGAGCGGCATCGTCTTCGCGTTCCTGTCGCTGGCAGGTGCGCTGGTCGCGCTCAAATCCGTGGGCGCCGGGATCGGTTGGGGCATCCAGTTCCAGCAACCCTGGTTCCTGATCGTGATGGCGTTTCTGGTGACACTGTTCGCCTGCAACATGTGGGGATTTTTTGAGTTCCGGCTGCCGGGTCGGATCGTCGATACCGGTCAAGCCGCCGGTGCGCACGAAGGCATCATCGGTCATTTCCTACAGGGCGTATTCGCGACATTACTGGCGACACCATGTTCTGCGCCGTTTCTGGGTACAGCGGTCGGGTTCGCTTTATCACAAGGGCCGGCCGACATCTTTGCCGTCTTTGCCGTTCTCGGCCTCGGTCTTGCCGCACCCTACCTGTTGATTGCCGGGCTGCCGCGCCTTGTCACCTTCATGCCGAAACCGGGGCCGTGGATGGTCCGGCTCAAGTTCGTGCTCGGCCTCGCCCTCGCGGCGACGGCCGTGTGGCTGCTGAGCGTGCTCGCCGGCGCCGCCGGAACGTTCGCCGCCGGTCTCACCGGCGTGCTCCTTGCGGCAACTGCGCTCTGGCTGGGCCCGGTGATGAGGACGGTTCCCGAAATCAAGAAAGCGACGCCCGTGGTGCTGGTGCTCGCCACCATCGCCGCGATCACGACCGCCGAAATTGGCGATATCAACGGACCGCTCGATCCCGAGACGCCGGGCGTCACCAAGATTGGCTGGCAGAAATTCGACCCCGCCGCGATCCCCCGGTTGGTCGATAAGGACCTGATCGTGTTCGTGGATGTGACCGCGGACTGGTGCATCACCTGCCAGGTCAACAAGCGGCTGGTGCTGGAACAGGGCCGCATCCTCGAACTGCTCAACAGCCCCGACGTCATCGCCATGCAGGCCGACTGGACACGCCCGGACCCGGATATCGCCCGGTATCTGGCCTCGTTCGGGCGTTACGGCATTCCGTTCAATGCGGTCTACGGCAAGGGTGCACCCGAGGGCGTGGCGCTGCCGGAACTGCTCAGCGACAACGTTGTCCTCGAAGGGCTGAAAAAAGCCGCCTCCGACCGGCTTGCCGACAATTTCAAGTGATTCTGGGGACGAACCGGCGCCAAAAAGCCTTTGCAAGCCGGGGGATTGTCCCTATCTCATGTGGACGCCGGATTTGCCGGCTTAATGCATTCTTTTAACTCTATCTCCGGGAGAGAGCACATGACCATCAAGGTGGGAGACAAAATTCCGAGCGTTACGCTCAACGTCATGACCGAAGACGGCCCCGACGCCGTTTCGACCGATGATTTCTTCGCCGGCAAGAAAGTCGCTATTTTCGGCGTGCCAGGCGCATTCACGCCGACCTGCTCGGCCAAACACCTGCCGGGCTTCGTCGCCAACGCGGACGCCCTGAAGGCGAAGGGTGTCGACGCCATTGCCTGCGTTTCTGTCAACGACCCGTTTGTGATGGGCGCCTGGGGCAAGGACCAGGGCGTCGGCGACAAAGTCGCCATGCTAGCCGACGGTTCCGCGAAATTCACCAAGGCGACCGGCCTCGAACTGGATCTGACCGATCGCGGCCTTGGTGTCCGCTGCCAGCGTTTCTCGATGGTTGTCGATGACGGCACCGTCAGCAGCATACATATCGACGAAGGCACATTCGAAAAGACCAGTGCCGAAACGATGCTGAGCGAACTCTGATCTTCCGGCGGGGCGCTGCCCATTGGCGGCGCCCCTAGCCGATCCCAGCTTCCCCCTTGACGGCTTTTTTAGGCGGGTCCACCTCCGCCGCATCGAACGCTTCCTGACTTTCACGCGCTTCCTTCAACAACCAATCCCGAAACGCGATCAACGCCGGCCGTTCCACTTGGTCCTGACGGCAGACGAAGTAAACCGACACATCCGACGGGCAGTGGATATCGAACAGCCGGACGAGACGTCCGGTCTGCAGATCCTCCCAAACATGCGCGCTTCTGGCCAAGGCCACCCCCTGGCCTTCGAATGCCGCCTGGATGGCCATGTTGGTATCGGGAAAGCGTGTCCCCTCGCGAAGCGCCGGCTGATAAATCTCGCTCGGCACACCGGCGAACTCGAACCAATAGTCCCAGCCGGGCGACAGAACCCCCTCGTGACGCAGCAGCAAGGGCAGCCGGCACAGATCGGCCGGGCTTTCCGGCGCCCCGTATTCCTCAAGTAAACGAGGTCTTGCGACCGGAATCACGTAATCGCGCATCAATTCCCAAGACGCGAAACCGGGGTACTGACCGTCGCCAAGCGTGATCACAGCGTCGAGATTGCTGTTCGCCGTCGGACGGATGTCCTGACGCGTCGATAGCCAGACATCGACCTCCGGGTGTTCCACCCGGAATTCCTGCAACCGCGGCACCAGCCATTTGACCGCCAGCGACGGCAGCATCTCGACACGCAGCGCGGTATGCCCCTTGTCTGCCTTCAAATCCTCGAGCGCCTTCGACAGATCTTCGATGAAATCGTTCACGATCCCGGCCAGCTGCTCGCCCGCTGGCGTCAGAAGCAACTGGCGCGGGCGCCGTTCGAACAATTGGATATCCCAAAGCTCCTCGATATGGCGGATTTGATGACTGACGGCGCTTTGCGTCACGTTTAGTTCTTCGGCCGCCTTGGTGAAGCTCAGATGACGGGCAGCGGCGGCAAGCGCGCGTAGCGCGGCGATCGGCGGAAGATGCGGCATTTTAGATTCCGAGACAGTTCATGCATGAATTATACATGAATAAAACCTCATGCATATAATGAAAAACTATCCTTTGTGCGGATTCAAGGGCAGGAGTACATATGGTTTCAGGAAATTGCAGCCCGAATTGCTCGGGCGAGACATGAGGATAAGCACATGTTTAATAACAACAGCAAAATCGCCAACTGGTTCCCCGGCCAAACCGCCGCCCGTGATCGCTGGGGCGATCCGGTCGGTGGTGAAGTCAAAGGCCGCGAATTCCAAACCGGTACGAGCGCGCCCGACGCCGCCGCCCAACGGATGCGCTGGAGCCTCGGCCACGCCTGATTAACTCGCACGAATCTCCCGTCTGCCTCGCGACCTCCCTCGCGCTGCTATATGCGGGAACCCTCAGAAGGACACGATTGCCCCAAACGATCGTGTCCTTTTTTTATCCGGAATTTGCCGCTTCGGCGGCACCTTGACGGGCCAGTTCATCGGCGCGTTCGTTCTCCGGATGCCCCGCGTGCCCACGCACCCAATGCCATTCGACCTCGTGCGCCTGGATCGCCTCGTCCAGACGTCGCCAGAGATCTTCGTTCTTGACCGGTTTCTTGGCCGCGGTTTTCCATCCGTTCCGCTTCCAGCCATGTATCCAGGACGTGATGCCGTCGCGGACATAGGTGCTGTCCGTCGTCAGGATAACGTGGGACGGTCGTTTCAGGCTTTCCAGCGCGCGAATCGCCGCCATCAGTTCCATGCGGTTGTTGGTGGTCGGCGCCTCCCCGCCGAAAAGTTCCTTCTCGTGCCCTTTCCAGCGTAGGACAGCCCCCCAGCCGCCCGGACCCGGGTTCCCTGAACACGCACCGTCCGTGAAAATCTCGATGGCGTGCTTTGCCGCGTCAGTCGATGCCATAGGACTCCGGACCTTTAACATTCTGATGAAATTCGAGCTTTTTGAGGTATTCGATCGGATCCTTGGGGGTCACGAAGGCGTCTTCCGGCGTGTTGAGCCAGTCATAAAGCCGCGTCAGCAGGAACCGCATCGCCGCGCCCTCGGCCAGTCGCGGCAGCGCGGCAATCTCCGCCCCGTCGAGCGGCCGGACGCTTTGGTATCCTCTCAGCAGCCGCCGGGCCTTCGTCACGTTGAAACTCAGGTCCGGCTCGAAACACCAGGCATTCAGGCAAACGGCGATGTCGTAGGCCCACTGATCGTTGCAGGCGAAATAGAAATCGATCATCCCCGACAAATGATCGGATCTGAAAAACACATTGTCCGGGAACAGGTCGGCGTGGATGACGCCGCGCGGCAGATCCGCCGGCCAATCCTCGAGCAGACCGTCCAGCGCCGCCGTCAGCGTCTCGGCAAGTCCCGGCTTGACGGTGTCGGCGTCATCGCCCGACGCCGCCAGCAAATCGCGCCACGCGTCGGCACCCAGCCCGTTCGGCCGCGTAAGATGAAAGCCCTCGGCGGCGAGGTGGAACTGCGACAGGGTCTCACCGACCTGCCGGCAATGCTCCGCCGTCGGCCTTCTGGGCCACATACCCGCCAAAAAGCTCACCAGTGCCGCCGGCCGGTCGGCCAGTTCGCGGAGCGTCTCGCCGGATTTGGTGCGCAGCGGCACCGGACAGGGAATCCCTTGCGCCGCGGCATGGTCCATAAGCCCCAGGAAGAACGGCAGATCCTCGATCTTCACCCGCTTTTCATAAAGCGTCAGAATATAGGGGCCGCTCGTCGTGGTGACGATGAAGTTCGAGTTTTCGATTCCTTCGGCAATGCCCTTGCACGACAACACCTCGCCGATGTCGTAATCGGCGATGAAGTTGATCAGTGCATCGTCTTCGATTTCCGTGTAAACCGCCATTCGGGCGTTTTAAGGGCTCGGCACCCGTACGCCAAGCGCGCATGTGCCGCGTGGCACCGGATCCCCGAAAATAGGCTATAATGGGGTTAGCATCGTAACCATCGATGGATTTGGACCGTTACGCATGAAACCCGCCGGGAACAGCGCCCTTGGGGCCAGGCTCTGCCCTGCTGCAATTTGCGCGGCGATGGTCTTCGTATCCACGCCGACGGCCCGCGCCGCGCTACCGCCGCTGGACGAACAACCGGCCGCTGCGGTCCGTATCCAGCCCAGCCCCGCGGTTCTGCGGGCGCAACAGGCGCTTTCCAAGCTGGGGCTCTACTTGGGACCGGAAAGCGGCGTCCTCGACAACTCGACTCGCGCCGCGATTCGCATCTTTCAGCGCGCCAACGGCATGGACGTCACCGGGCGCATCACCACCGATCTGATCGGCAAGCTCGAATACGCGGTTGGTGTCCGGAAACTCATGCGCCAACTCGAAGACGCGCGCTCGGAGAGCATCAAGGATGCTCGTTCCAAGCTTCTGAACCATCCGGCGACGCGCGACCTGATGAAGGCGGACAAGGTCGATGAGGCCGCCGACCCGACACGCGACGCCAGCGCATGTTTCGATAGCCCGACCACGCTCTGCCTGCTCGCCGAAGCCCTTGAAAGCGCCAAGGCGATCTCCAAGGCGGAACTCAGGGACTGGGCGCTCGGCGAAATCCTGATTGCCGAGGCGCGCGCCGGGCTTGGTGATAAGGCGATGGAAACGGCAGCCCGCATCAAGGACCCGCGTCTCGTCATGGTCGCACTACGGGACATCGCCGAAGCGCAGGCCGCCACCGGCCGCCCGGACGATGCGACTGCGGCCGCCGCCATTATCCCCGATCGTGAGAAACAGGCCGACGCCTTTGCCGCGATCGCCGAAATTCAGGTCCGTCGCGGCGACAAGGAAGACGCGCAAAGGACATTGGAACGGCTGCTCGACAGCCTTGATGAGGTCGGGGATGTCCTCAAACAGATTGCCATCCGGACCCGCGCCGCCGTCATATATGCGCAGGCGGATGCCCGTGATCTTGCCGAGGCGGAACTGGAAATCGCCGAAAGCGCGGCGCGCGCGTTGCCCCGCGACAGTTCAAAAAGCGCCGGCATACGTCACGTCGCTTCGGCGCTGGCCGATATGGCGGAAACCGCTCGCGCGCTGAAAATGCTGGAATCGATATCCAGCCCGTCCGACCGCATCCCGGTCCTGATGTCGGCCGCCGAGGCGCAAGCACGGGCCGGCGACGCCGCATCGGCGCTGGCGACAGCTGAGGGGATCGAGAACGTCCGCTATCGTGCCGTGCTGCTGGGCCGGATCGCGCTGGCGCAGGCCCGGGCGGGCCGTAAGGACGACGCGGACACGACGCTAGAACTCGCGTTCGCCGCCATCGACCACATCGACCGGCCGTATGCGCGATCGTTCGCCGTCAGCCGGATCGCACTCGTCCTGACGCAGGTGCACGGCGACAGCGCCGGCAAGAGCGAAGCCGACCTGACCGCCTTCAAAGCCGCCGCCAGACGCGCCGTCGACGCCGCAGAGATGATTGACGACCGCCGTCTGCACGCGCACACGCTTTGGCTGATCGCGGCGCGGCAGCGCGTCGCCGGCGACGAGGGATGGAAAGACACCGAGGACCGCGCCCAGGCGGCAACCGCCGAAGTGACCGGTGATCTGAGCCGCGTCTGGATGTTTGCCGATATCGCCGAGGGTCACGCGATCGCCGGCGAGAGCGAAGCCGCATGGCGGTCGTTTGAACGGGGCATCGACATCGCGCGGCGCATCGATAACGCCTGGAGCCGGTCGCGCACGCTTGCCAAACTCGCCGCGAGCTTGATCAGCCTCGTCGACCCAGGCCGCGGCCGTCAGCCGAACATTCCATAATCACTCGCCCGTGCGCCTTGTCGCCTTGGCCGGGGTCCAGTAGATTCCGCGTGACCACCAACCGGAAGCGGGACGCAATGACCGGAACGGCCAACACAAAAACCGAGATGTACGTTCGTGCGCCGTCCTTGCGCGGCATCGCGTCGGCATTCCTGCTTGGCTCGACGCTGCTCCTCAGCGCGTGCGGTGCGGACACTTTGCCGTTCATGGAAAAAGAAATCACGCTTCCCTGCCCCAACTATTTCATTCTCGAGGACGCAGCGAGCCTGACGCAGTTCCAGGAAGGCCCGGGACGAGACATTACCGATGTCCTGGTTAAAGCGCGAATCGGCGAGATGCAGCTTGCCTGCCTGACCGACGTCGACAACGAGACCAATACTGGCAAGATGGTCATCGACATATCGCCGATCATCGCCGCCGAGATGGGGCCGGCAAACACGTCAAACAATGCGACTCTGCCCTACTTCATCGTCGTCACCGATCCGGATAAGAAGATTCTCTACCGCGAGCCCCTGACGGTCTCGGTATCGTTTCAGGGCAACAAGACGCAGGTTGTCCTGATCGCGCCGCCGACGTCTGTGGAATTGCCGATTACGCCGAAAATCCGCAGCGACTATTACAGAATCTACAGCGGCTTCGAATTGACCAAGGAACAGGTCGAATATAACCGGAAAGCGATTCAGGACCGCCTGCAATAGGCCGCCCGGCTTCGGTTGACCCTCTTGGAGGGTTCTGCAATGATCCGTCACTGAGACGAGACCCTCGTCACACCGTTGTGGGAGAGACTGGCAACACGACGCCGGCGCCGAAGGAGCAACCGCCCCGGAATCTCTCAGGCAAAAGGACCGCAACGGGCTGAGGCTCTGGAAAGCGGATGTGGCGACTGCCACGCCCACCGAAGATGTAAATCCACCGGCCTGTTTCCGGCGGATGACACTTTCAGGTTCCGAGACAGAGGGGGCGCTTTGAGCGATCGAACGGCATGCTGCCCGAGGTCGGCTTGAAGTTGCCATCTGTCAAGAAGGGGACCCATGTGGGACAGGATACCGGCGAACCGTTGAAAACCGTACCGCTGGCGGACTTCCACCGCCGGATGGGCGCCAAGATGGTGCCGTTCGCGGGCTATGAGATGCCCGTGCAATATGGCGCGGGCATCATCGACGAGCACAAGCACACACGCGAACAGGCAGGCTTATTCGATGTCTCGCACATGGGACAAGCTTGGCTGCATGGCGCCGAGGCCGCCAAGGCCATCGAAAAGCTCGTCCCCGGCGACGTGCAGGCGCTGAAGCCCGGCACGGGGCGCTATACCATGATCACCAACGATGCAGGCGGCATTGTCGACGACCTGATTGTCACCAACTGGGGCGATAAGCTGTTCATCGTCGTGAACGCGTCGCGCAAGCACATCGATCTGCCGATGATCGCCGAAGCTGCATCTGGTTTAGCGGAGCTCGAAAGCGTCGAAGACCGAGCGCTGATCGCACTGCAGGGACCGAAAGCGTCGGAAGTACTCTCCGGCATGGCGCCCGACGTGGCGACGATGGCCTTCATGAGTGCCGCCTGGACCGAGATCGGCGGCGTCGCGTGTCACGTGACGCGTTCCGGTTACACCGGCGAGGACGGCTACGAGATATCGATTCCGGTTGGCGACGCAGAAGCCATTGCTCAGGCTTTGGCGGATCACAGTGCAGTCATGCCGATCGGTCTCGGCGCACGAGACACGCTGAGGCTCGAAGCCGGCCTCTGCCTCTACGGCAACGATCTCGACGAAGAATCCTCGCCCATAGAAGCGGGCCTCGCTTGGACCATTTCCAAGCGTCGCCGTGAAGCCGGTGACTTTCCGGGGGCCGGGCGCATCTTGGGGGAATTGGCCGACGGGCCGAAACGCAAGCGCGTCGGCATTCGTCCGGAAGGCCGGGCGCCTGCGCGCGACGGCACCGCGATCCACCTTCCGGGCGGCGAGGCGATCGGCACGATCACGTCCGGCGGCTTTGGCCCCAGCGTCGGCGCCCCCATCGCAATGGGATACGTGGATGCCGCGCACGCGGCAGCAGACACGCAGCTCGAACTGGCGGTCCGCAAAAACATGGTGCCGGCCGGCATCGTCAAGATGCCGTTCCAACCGCATCGCTATTTCAAGGGATGACATCCGTAATACAGGGATCAGACTTCACGAGGAGTAAAGAACATGGCCACTAAATACACCAAAGAACACGAATGGATCGACCTCGACGGCGACATCGGCACCGTCGGAATCACCGATCACGCGCAGGAACAACTAGGCGAGTTGGTTTACGTCGAGGTGCCTGAAGTTGGCGCGACCGTCGAGCAAGGCGACGAAGCCTGCGTCGTCGAATCGGTCAAGGCGGCGAGCGAGGTCTATTCGCCGTGCTCGGGCGAGATCGTCGAGGTAAACGAAGATCTCGCCGATTCGCCGACCACCGTCAACGATCACGCTGAAGGCGACGGGTGGCTGTTCAAGATCAAGATTTCGGACATGACCGAACTCGACGAATTCATGGACGAAGCCGAATACAAGGAATTCCTGAAGGAGCTTGATGAATGAGCCGAGCCAGCCTCGAGGAACTCGAACACAGGGACGAATTCGTCAGACGGCATATCGGTCCGTCCGACGACGACATCGCCGAGATGCTCAAGACCGTCGGGCTTAAAAGCCTGGACGACCTTGTCGACAAGGCAGTGCCGGATGAAATCCGCACCGAAGAGGCGTTCGACGAACCGGCGATGACCGAAGCCGAGACGCTTGCCGAACTGTCTCGGATGGCGGGGAAGAACCAGGTCATGAAAAACATGATCGGGCTCGGCTATCACGACACCATCACGCCGAGCGTCATCCTCCGCAATCTGATCGAGAACCCGGGCTGGTATACTGCCTACACCCCTTACCAGGCGGAAATCTCGCAAGGCCGACTTGAAGCGCTGCTGAACTTCCAGCAGGCGATGATCGACCTGACCGGCATGCCGCTCGCCAATGCGTCGTTGCTCGACGAGGGCACGGCGGCGGCAGAGGCGATGACGCTGATGAAACGCTCTGGCAAGAGCAAGAGCGACAAAATTTTTGTCGCCGACAGCTGCCTGCCGCAGACCATCGCCGTTATCGAGACGCGCGCCAAGCCGTTGGGCTTCGACGTGGTGAGCGGTGATCCTTTCAAGGATCTCGATCCCGCGGACGTGTTCGGTGTGGTGCTTCAGTATCCTGCAGTCGATGGCGACGTGCACGATTACGCGGCGCTTGCGGACAAAATTCACGATGCAGGCGCGCTACTGACGGTGTGCTGCGATCCGCTGGCGCTGGTCATGCTGAAAGCTCCCGGCGAATGGGGCGCCGACATCGTCGTCGGTTCGGCGCAGCGCTTCGGCGTGCCGATGGGCTTCGGTGGCCCGCATGCCGCCTTCATGGCGACGCGTGAGGAGTACCGCCGCTCGGTCCCCGGCCGCATCATCGGCGTTTCCGTCGACGCGCAGGGCCGCCAGGCCCTCAGGATGGCGCTGCAGACCCGCGAACAACACATCCGCCGCGAAAAGGCGACGTCAAACATCTGCACCGCGCAGGTGCTTCTGGCCAACGTCGCCAGCATGTATTGTGTCTATCACGGCCCGGACGGACTTAAGCGGATCGCCGGACGCGTACACCGCCTGACCTCGATCCTCGCCGCCGGCTTGAAAGAGCTTGGCGTCAAAGTCAGGAACGACAACTGGTTCGACACCCTGACCCTCGATGTCGCGGGGGAGGCCGACGCCATTCATGACCGCGCTGCCGCCGCCGGCTTCAACCTGCGCCGGATCGACGCCAACAGCGTCGGTATTTCCGTCAATGAAGCGACGACCCGCGCCGATATCGGCGCGCTGTTCGCGGTCATCAGCGGCAGAAACGATCATGGCCTCGATATCGCAAAGCTCGACGCCGAGGCCAATGAAGGTATCGCAAAGAACCTGAGCCGCACCAGCGACATCCTGACGCATCCCATATTCAGCCTGCATCATTCCGAAACCGGTATGATGCGCTACCTGCGTCAGCTGGAAGAGAAGGATCTGGCGCTCAACCGGGCGATGATCCCGCTCGGGTCGTGCACCATGAAACTGAACGCGGCGTCCGAGATGATCCCGATCACCTGGGCCGGGTTCGGCAAGATCCATCCGTTCCAGCCCCTCGATCAGGTCGAGGGATACCTCGAGATGATCGAAGATCTGGAAGCCAAGCTCTGCCAGATCACCGGCTTCGCCGCGGTCTCTTTGCAGCCCAACGCGGGCTCGCAGGGCGAGTACGCCGGCCTATTGACGATCCGCGCCTATCATCACGAACGCGGCGACGATCACCGCAACATCTGCCTGATCCCGTCGAGCGCGCACGGCACCAACCCGGCGAGCGCGGTGATGGCCAACATGAAAGTCGTCGTCGTCGCCTGTGACGATCACGGCAACGTCGATGTCGACGATCTCCAGAAAAAGGCCGAGGAAAACGCCGACAATCTGGCGGCGCTGATGGTGACTTACCCGTCGACGCACGGTGTCTTCGAAACCAGGATCAAGGACATTTGCAAGATCGTCCACGACAACGGCGGGCAGGTCTACATGGACGGCGCCAACCTGCAGGCCATGGTCGGCATCTGCCGGCCCGGCCGTTTCGGCCCCGACGTCATGCACATGAACCTGCACAAGACGTTCTGTATTCCACATGGCGGCGGCGGCCCCGGCGTCGGCCCGATCGCCGTCGGCGAGCACCTTGCACCGTTCCTGCCGGGCAGCCCGGTGGTGCCGGAAAGCGGCCCCGAAAAAGGGATCGGCGCTGTCGCCGCAGCGCCGTGGGGGTCCGCCTCGATCCTGCCGATTTCATGGGCCTACATCGCCATGATGGGCGGCCAGGGCCTGAAGAAAGCGACGCAGGTCGCGATCCTGAACGCCAACTATGTCGCGGCCCGTCTCAAGGATCATTTCAAGATCCTCTACACCGGTCCGGGCGGTCTGGTCGCGCACGAATGCATCATCGACACACGGCCAATCCAGAATGCCGCGCACCTGACCGTGGACGACATCGCCAAGCGGTTGATGGACTACGGCTTCCACAGCCCAACCATGTCATGGCCGGTGATGCACACGCTGATGATGGAGCCGACCGAATCCGAACCGAAAGAGGAACTGGACCGCTTCTGCAACGCCATGATAGGCATCGCGTCGGAGGCCCATAAAGTCGAGGCCGGGGAGTGGCCCGCCGACGACAATCCACTGGTCCACGCGCCGCACACCGCAGACGTGGTCATGGCTGACGACTGGAACCGGGCCTATCCGCGCGAAGTCGCGGCTTACCCGGTGGCGGGACTTCGTCACGATAAGTACTGGCCTTCGGTCGGACGCATCGACAACGCACACGGCGACCGAAATCTGGTCTGCACCTGCCCGTCGATCGATGAATATCAGGAAGCGGCGGAGTAAAACTTAAAAGTCGTCCCAATCCTGACGCAGGTTTTCGCCGACATTGCACGGCGGCCTGAGCTCGCCGTAGGCCGGTATGATGCCGGTTTGCGGCGTCGACGGCTTGGGTTGTATTCCGGCGATCTCCAGGATCAATTTGCGCCGGACGGCGCGGGCATAGTCTTCGAATCCGTTGGCGACGATAATGAACGCGCCCGGTCCGCCGATGACGCAGTCGATGTAGTAGTAATCGAGATTGGGAATCTGCTTGCGGCCGTAACGGCTCGGTTTGTCGTTGACGATCGGCAGGCCGTTGATGGTGATTCCCGTCTTCAAGGCCTGGTCACGCAGCAGATTGACCGGCGGGCCGTCGTTGTTGGCGCCGTCACCCGATATGTCGATGACGCGGCGCTTCCCTTTGAAGGGGCTGCGGGCGAAATTGTCGAGACCCGCAAGAATGGCACCGCTGATCGACGTCCAGACATTGACCATCACAGGCTCGAAGGCGAGCGCATCGGCGAACTCATTTGCGCTCTGTGCGCTGTTGATGAAACTCCAGTCGACAAGCGTCAGTTGGTGGTGCGACCCGGCCCATTCGAAATAGGTGACGGCGATGGCGCCCAGCGGGCCGCTTTTGATAGCTTCGACCACCTTCGGGTCGCGGAACGCCTTGATGTAGCCCTGGCGCTGCAGATAAGCCTCGTCGTCGTCAACAGAACCGGAAATATCGACGGCGATGATCAGTTCCAGGTCAACCATGCCTTCCTGCGCTATTGCAGTTCGGCCGCCCAACACCAACATAAAAACCACGGTCATCATGAACATCAAACGGACAACGACACCTCCCGCCGGCAAGGGCTGTACCCTGACTTGTTCGGTCGGTTCAAACCGGTGAAAGTGGTCCATGGGAGGAGTCAACGCCATGTCCATCAATAACGTCAAGGCAATCGTATTCGATACGTTCGGTACCATTACCGACTGGCGCTCATCGGTCGCCCGCGAGGCCGAAATCGTCGCCCGTAAAAAAGGCCTCAAGGATTTCGACGGCGAGCCATTCGCCCGCGCCTGGCGCGCCGGTTACCGGCCCGGCATGGCGAAAGTTATCTCCGGCGAGCGCGAATGGACGCCCATCGACGTGATTCACCGCGAACGGCTCGAAGAGATTTTGCCCGAATTCGGTCTCGACATGCTGAACGAGGAAGAACGCGATCATCTGAATCGGGCCTGGCACCGGATTAATCCGTGGCCCGACAGCGTGCCGGGTCTACTGCGCCTCAAGAAGAAATTTCTGATCGCGCCGCTTTCCAATGGCTCGCTGACGCTGCTGGCCGGCATGGCCAAGCGTGCCGGCATCCCGTGGGACTTCGTCTTTTCGAGCGACATGCATAAGGCCTACAAGCGCGACCCGCACGTTTACCGGAACGCCGTTGCGTTGCTCGGCATGAAGCCCGGAGAAGTGATGATGGGCGCGGCGCACAACGACGACCTCGAAGCAGCCCGCGAGCAGGGCATGAGGACCGCCTACATCAACCGCCCGACCGAATACGGCGTCGATCAGAAGAAGGACTTCGAGGCCACCAGCGACTGGGACATCATCGTCGACAGCGTCGAAGGCGTGGCCGACGCGATGGGTGTGTAACAGCGATGAGCGTG
Source organism: Rhodospirillales bacterium (assembly GCA_965228915.1). GTDB lineage: Bacteria > Pseudomonadota > Alphaproteobacteria > Rhodospirillales > Casp-alpha2 > UBA4479. The sequence goes on from OZ245847.1 coordinate 430,488, forward strand.
CCCTTCACCATCCTCGGGATCGATCACGTTGTCATTCGCGCCAAGGACATCGGCACGATGCTCGATTTCTATCAGCGGGTGCTCGGCTGCACGATGGAACGGAGCATCGAGAGCATCGGCCTATTCCAATTGCGCGCCGGACGCTCACTAATCGACCTCGTCGACGTCGACGGCGAGCTCGGCCGCAAGGGCGGCGCCGCACCGGGGACGGACGCGCGCAACATGGATCATCTGTGCATCCGGGTCGATCCTTGGGATGCGGATGCGATCCACGCCTATCTCAAAAACGCGGGTGTAGATGCCGGGCCTGTCGAAACCCGCAACGGTGCCGAGGGCGAAGGTCCGTCGATCTATCTCAACGATCCGGAAAGCAATATGGTCGAGCTAAAAGGACCGGCGTTCGATGCCTAATCCGCGTAGCGGAGCGGCAGCGCCGTCGTCGACTTGATCTCCTCCATCGCGAAGAACGAACTCACGTCCGAGAAATCAGCCTTCTTGATCAGGCGCTTGTAGACGTCGTCGTAGGCCGCGATGTCCGGAACCACGATCTTCAACAGATAATCGATCTCGCCGGACAGCCGATAGACCTCGGTCACTTCTTCGATCTCCTGCACGGCGCGGGCGAAGGTATCCAGCCAATCGGCGGCGTGCCGCCCGGCTTTGACACCCACGAACACCGTCACACCGGCATTGATCTTGGCGGCGTCGAGCACCGCCACCCTGCGCCGGATGACGCCCGCGTCCTCAAGGTTGCGAATGCGCCGCCAGCACGGCGTCGTCGAGAGGCCGACAGCGTCGGCGATCTCGGCCACCGGCATTGCGGCGTTTTCCTGCAGCAGTGTGAGGATCTTGCGGTCGAACGAGTCCATTTCGTAAATATGCTATATAGTAAAAAATTATTCTACATTTTGCCGATGGAAATAGAAAGAAAGCAAACTTTTTCCAGCGAAACAAAGGTAATGTTCTCCGCCACTGAACCCGAAAACGCACGGAGCACCCCATGATCGCGCTGTTCACCCGTCACCCGCAGTCCGTCGGCGAAACCTATTTCGAGCACCTCGGCATGGCCGCCGGGTTCGCCTCATCGCTTCTCGCCGCAGCGATTGTCTGCGGAATCCACGCGATTTTGCCGTTCATGTTCGAAAAGACCGGCAGCCGCATGATCGCCGATCTTTATCAGCGCACCGGTCCGGGCCGCAAAAAGGGCCACGGCACATCGCAGTTGGTGGAAAACGCCTGATCGGGCGTTAGAGCAGACCGCCGGAATTATTGCCGTCGGAATCGTCGAAATCCTCGCCGCCGACGAACAGATCCTCGACGTAGGAGAACTCCTTACGCAGGCCGCGGCGCTCAAGCAGCTTTTTCTGCGCGCCCGTCGGGAAATCGGAGAACATGATGACCTTTTTATCGATCAGGACTTCGATCAAATCTTCGAGAACACGCGCCAGCTGCAAGTCCGACTGGACCCAGTCGTCGACGGCCCCCGCCGCCATCGGCAGGTTCTTCTGGATAAATTCCTTCAGTGCCGGGTCGTCGGGCGAAACTTCGTCACAGCCTTCGACCGGATCTTCATAGACAGCGAGAATGTTCCCGTTCTCGTCGCGGTATGCATAGGGCATATCAGTCTCCTGATCCGATACTAAAGGGCAATTCCTTAATTTTGTATAGGTTTAGGGCTTTTTCGGCGCAGTGCGCCCGATCGCCATGGTCGGCAGGATCGCAATCGCCGTCAGCCCCGAAATCACCAACAGCGCCAGCGTGTAGGAATCCAGCAACTCATGAACGCCGGTCAACAGCATCGGCCCAATCATCACGCCGATGAAGACCGGCACCAGCACACCGCCCGTGGCGCTGCCGATTCGGTCCTCGGGCGCCAGACGCGCGACCTCCGCCATGAAGACGCCGTTCCAGCCGACCGCCGACATCCCGAACAGGAACAGTACGCCGAAGATCACGACGATCGGCATCCCCGGCGCCAGCATCGCGGTCGCGACCGCGGCGGCGATCGAGATCACCTGGGTCGCGATCATGGTGCGGCGCGCGCTGCCGATCCTGTCGGCGACCGCGCCCCAGCCGATACGTCCGATGACCCCCGCGACCTGAATGACCGCAAGCCCGACACCGGCGGTCACCAGCGTCAGCCCGATTTCCTCGGTCAGCATGGCGACGGCGAAGCCCATCAGCGCCAGTTGCACGGCGGCGAGGCACAGCCCCACCAGCGCCAGATACCTGAGGTTTTTCATGCTCAGCAAAAGGCCGACGTCGCGGAACACCGCACCCCGGAATTTTGTCGTCGGATCACGGTCGCCGTCCATCGGGCCGCGCAACGGCTGGATCGCCAGCATCACCAGGAACGCCAGCCCGGCGCCTGCCAGCAACGACCATTGCCAGCCCAAGGCGACGGCGATTGGCGGTGCCACCAGCCCGGCGATCACACCGCCCAGCGGCTGTCCTGTCTGCTTAATCGAAAATATCAGGTTGCGGTTGGCACCGGTCGCGATCTTCATCATCAGATGCGCCGCCGCCGGGTTGGTGAGCCCGTAGGCAATGCCGAGCCCCACCGTACCCGTTCCCAGCGCCGCCGGATGCGGCAGCGCGATCAGCGACAACGAGACGAGGATGACGAAGGCCGCCAGCTGATTGGCGCGGACCGCACCCAAGCGGCGCTGCACCAGCCCTGCCGCCAGCGACATCAACGTCGCGCCGACATAGGCGAGGGAGATTTGAAAACCGATCATCGACACCGGCAGATCAAGCGCGTGGGCGATCTCGGGTGCGATGGCGGCAGGAATCAGCATCGCCATGGTCGCGATCACCTGCACGGCGGTGACGCCGGTGATGGTGAAGAACGCAAGTTTGCTGGATATCGCGGGTGTCGTGGGTTCGTTGTTCATGTTTTCCCCAACGTAGCCCGTGGGCGCGGGCCGGTCTATATTGTCGTCATGAATTTTCGGGCCGCCCTGTCCTTACTCTCTGTCCTCGTGTTCCTAAACGCCTGCGCCGGAACGCCGCCGGGCGAACGCACAGCCGTTATATCGGATGCCCTCATCCTCGCCGGGATGGATGAAAAGGCCGCCGCCGAAGCCGCCGGCATCGCCGGGGCGGACTGGGGCTACCTGGTCGTCGATGCAAAAAGCGGAGAGGTTCTGGAATCCCGGAACGCCGATCATGGTTTCCCGCCGGCATCGACCGCCAAGTTGCCGACGATGATCGCCGCCCTCGGCGTGCTCGGCCCGACATACCGCTTCACCACACAGGTCATGGCGCAGGGCACCCTCAAACGTGGTGTGCTCTCGGGCGATCTCGTGCTCGCCGGCGACGGCGATCCACTTTTGACGGCCGGCGACCTGAAGGCTCTGGCGATCCGCCTGCGCGATATCGGGATCAAGAAGGTCGACGGTCGATTCATCTATACCAGCGCATTGCCGGTGCTGGCCGAGGTCGAACCAACACAGCCCGCGACGGCGCCCTACAATCAGGGTCTCGGTGGCCTCAATATCGAATTCAACCGCGTCCCGCTGACCCGGTCTTCGGACGGCACGGCCTACACCACCCCGCCGGAGGCTGCCGCCATGGTTCCCGAAGCATTGGATGCGGGCGCGTCCTCGACCGAACTGCCGGTCCGCGCGCCGGGCAAGCTTGCGGCATCGGTAATGCATCGCTTCGCCAAGGCGGAGGGCATCATCCTCCCCGTCTCCGAGTCCGGCACGCCGCCGCCGAGCGCCGTATCGCTGGCGCAGATCAAAAGCCAGCCGCTGATCGAGATCGCGCGCGCCGGGCTCGAATACTCCAACAACATGGTCGCCGAAGTTGTCGGAATGGCGTCATCTCGCCGGCTCGGCAGCAGCGCGGAAACCCTCCGCGCATCCGCCGACACCCTCGGCGTCTGGCTTGAGCGCAACGTCGACGGCCTCACCGGGTTCGCCACGGCGCTCGAAAACCATTCCGGCCTTAGCACGGTCTCACGCATCACCCCGGCGCAGATGACGGCGCTTCTGAAATTTGCGCTCGTCCGACGTTTCGACGGCTGGCGCTTCGACAGTCTTTTGACCTCGGGCGGCACCCGCGACACGTTGCGCGGGCGCTTTCGCGATCCGGACAGCGCCTATCGCGTCTGGGCGAAAAGCGGGACCATGCGCTACATCAAGGGCCTTGCCGGATATCTCGACGCGCATTCGGGACGGAAGCTGATCTTCGCGCTGTTCGTCCACGACCCGGTCCTCCGCGCGAAACTGGAAGCCGACCCGGAACGTTACGGGACAGCTTCGCGGCGGGCGTCGTCGGACTGGCGCAACCGCTCGGATGCCTTCGAATCCGGCCTCGTGACCCGCTGGCTCCGCGCATACTGAATAAAGAAAAAGGCCGGCGGATAAGCCGCCGGCCGTAGTCGAGGGACGTGGAGAAACCGAATTCGGTTATCGGCCGTTCGACGGGGCCATCATCTGGTCGGCCGTCTGAATGACCTTGGAGTTCATGTCGTAAGCCCGCTGTGCACGGATCATTTCGGCGATTTCCTCGACCGGGTTCACATTCGACGTCTCGATGAAACCCTGCAGGACCGTACCGGAACCGCCCTGGCCCGGCGTCACAGCGGCCGCCGCACCGGAAGCGGGTGTTTCGGTAAACAGGTTGTTGCCCTCGGCGCGAAGTCCCCCCTCGTTCGGGAAGACTGCAAGCTGAATGGCACCGACATTGCTCGGCACCGACGTGCCGTCCTGTTTGACCAGAACCTCGCCGGCGCCGTTGATGGTCACGTCGACCGCGTCTACGGGGACCGAAATCCCGGGCAGGACCTGGAAACCGTCCTGAGTCACCAGTTGCCCGCCACTGTCGACCTGAAAGGTGCCGTCGCGGGTGTAGGCGGTTTCGCCGTTCGGCAGCTGCACCTGAAAATAGCCACGCCCCTGAACCGCAAGGTCGAAGGCGCCGTCGGTCTGCTTCAGGCTGCCTTGCTCGACGACCCGATAGACCGACATCATGTCCACGCCCTTACCCGACTGAACGCCGCCCGGCACCTGTTCACCGGCGCGGGAGCCGAAACCGTCGGGACGTGCGCTGTTCTTGTAGATCAGGTCGTGGAATTCCGTCCGCCGGCGCTGAAAGCCGGTGGTGTTCATGTTGGCGAGGTTGTTGGCGACGACCTCGACGTTTCTTTGCTGCGCCATCATACCGGAGGCGCCGATGCGTAGTGCGTCCATTATCCCGTTCCTTTTTACCTGCCGGCCTTTTTGGCCGTGCATTTCGTGTCGAGCCGGCGCTTCTGGCCGGTGATCTCACGGTTTTATAAGCAATGGACGTGCCAAATTATAAAATGAATTATATCAATTAGTTACAGACGACTTGTCAGCAAAAATTACCGAATTTCCAGGCCCATCCCGGCATGAAACGGCAGGATTTGCCCGCTTTGTTGGAATCCGGCTGTCTTAAAGGCAATCCGGGTGGAAAAGCTCTTCGAGTGCCACTAAGCGATCGGAAAGGTACTGCTCGTGGATATAGCGGCAGAACGCTTCAAGTGCCGTCTCGTTTCCATGAACACCGTAAGTCCAGAAATCCGGCCCCATGGTCCGAACCGCAGTCTCGTACGCATCCGCGTACCAGGGCGACATGTCCCGGTTTGCGGACCCCTCAGCGACCGCCTTGACCCGCGCCATGGCCAGGACGCGCCCGGCTTCGAAGGCATCGAACAGCGCCTTCGGCAACGCCGGATGCGCCGCGGCCACATCCTTGCGGATCGCCAGGATGTGCATGATCGGAAAAATGCCGGTGCGGGCGAAATAATCCCGTTCCGCCGGGGCGGGCGCCTCAATCAGGCGCTTCACGACAGGATCGCCGTCGGCAAAGGCGCGCGGCGGCGCGGGCGCAATGATAGCGTCCAACTCACCCATGAGGATGGCGTCGTTGAGCGACGTGTCCGGCCCCAACGGTTGCAGATCGATGTCCGCTGGCAGATCGAACTTCAAGCGCTCGACACGTCCCGGCTCGTTGAGCCCGGCGGTCCGGTACTTGAGCTTCGAGACATCGACGCCGAAATCGTCGGCGAGGATACCTCGCACCCAGACGGCCAGCGTCATCGCATATTCCGGCACCCCGACGACGCGGCCTTCCAGGTCCTTCGCCGTCTCGATACCGGAATCAGCGCGGACGTAGATCGCGCCGTGCCGGAACGCGCGCGACAGATAAACGGGGATACCGACATATTTGCACTCGCCGCGTGCGGTCTGGATCACGAAACTCGCGAACGAGAACTCGGTTGCGTCATAAGGCGCATCGCCGACCGCAAGCGGGAACAACTTACCGGGCGGATGGGCTTCCGCCGTTATATCGAAACCTTCGACGGGAATGCGCCCGTCGAGAATCGGCATCGCACGGTCGTAATCCCAGCAGGCCAGGCTGATTTTCGCCATCGCATCCTCCCCATCCGCCCGGTCATGACAGCGTCGGGCGGTTCTGACACTATGATCAACGAACCTGCGGACCTGTCCACCCAAGACTTGATGAGGAGATGCGAAATGATCACCCGGCACAGCCCCAACATCGTCGCCCCGCCGTCGTCGGACTATTCGCACGGCGTCAAGGTCAGCGGCGCCGATACGTGGATGCACGTATCCGGTCAGATCGGCGTCCACGCGGACGGCACGCTCGCCGGCGGCAGTGCGGAGCAGATGGAGGTCAGTTGGCAGCGAGTCTTCGCGATTCTGGAAGACGCCGGCATGACCAAGGACAACATCGTCAAGGTAACGGCGTTCCTGACCAGGCCTGAAGACGTCGGTCTATACCGTCAGGTCCGAGACCGGATGCTGGAAGGCCATATCTGCGCCTCGACGCTTTTGATCGTATCGGGTCTCGCGGACCCGGAGTGGACCGTCGAAATCGAGGTCGTAGCGGCAAAATAAATATAGTGAGGTTTAAAAAGAGGCCCCTCTCCCCCGGCATCGGGGGAGAGGGTTTTTTGTTATGAGAGCGGCACGTCGACGACGACGATTTCCGCATCGAGATCGGCCTTGATGACAACCTCTTCACCGCCGTCCGCCGCCGTAATCACGGCGCCGTCACGGGTGTCGACGAAGGTATCACCGACGGTAACCGCACCCTTGGCCGGCACGATATAAAGCGCACGGCCTTTATCGAGCTGATGGCGCACGTCCTTGCCGGCCTCTATCGTCGCGCCGAGCACGGCGGAGTCCGCGTGGATCGCGAGCGCCTCGGTTCCGGCATGAACATCGCGCCCCGACGCCAGCGCAACGAGTTCGCCGGTACGGCTGCCTTTCGGAAACTGCCGCGAGTCCCAGCGCGGTTTGTGGCCGCGTTCATCCGGGATGATCCAGATCTGGAAGATCCGGGTGATCTCATCCTCGAGGTTGTATTCCGAATGGACGATGCCGGTCCCGGCGCTCATCACCTGTACGTCGCCCGCTTCGGTGCGGCCCTTATTGCCGAGGCTGTCCTCGTGGGTGATCGCGCCTTCGCGGACAAAGGTGATAATCTCCATGTCCCGGTGCGGATGGAATGGGAAGCCCGTACCCGGCTGGATCGTGTCGTCGTTCCACACCCGGAGGGGGCCGACGCCCATCCGTTTCGGATCGTAGTAGTTGGCGAAGCTGAAGTGATGCTTGGCATCCAACCAGCCATGGTTTTCGCCACCGAGACTATCGAAGGGAACTATCCGAATGGTCATAATCGTTCTCCTGATTCGGTTGCGCGCGCGTCAAGCGGCGAGCGCATCGACGGCGGCGTCGATCTTGTTGTTGGCCTCGGCCAAACCCTCGGCGCGGGGCTCGGGGCCCATGTCCATGCCGTTGGCGGCGATGATGCGAACGTCCTTCATCCCCATGAAGCCAAAGATATGTCTAAGATAAGCGCTCTGGAAGTCAGCCGGGTGCGGATCTTCCGGATCGCCGTCACCATATTTGCCGCCGCGCGTCGACAGCACGAATACAGGCTTGTCGTCGATCAGTCCCTTGGGGCCGGTGTCGGGGTCGTAGCCGAAGGTCTTGCCCGGCCGCGCCACGTGGTCGATCCAGGTGCGAAGCGCACCGGAAACCGTGAAGTTGTGCATCGGTGCACCGACGACGATGGCGTCGGCCGCATTCATTTCCTCGATCATCTGATCGGACGTCTGACGCGCCGCCTGCTGACGGTCGGTCAACGTATCCGGATCCTTCCTGAGCGCATCGATCAGTTCGTCATCGATGTGCGCCAGCGGGCTGGCGCCTATATCGCGGTGAATGATCCGGGCGTCCGGGTATTTGGCACTGACTTTTTCAATAAAGTGGTTGGTCAGTTGCCGGGAAACGGCGTCCCGGCGCGGGCTGGTATCCAATACAAGAAGCGTCTTCATCTTCAAATCCTCTCTTGATCCAAGGCCCGGGCGTTTTCCACGGGCGTTGGAGAGAACATAGGACTGGCCTTTTATGGAGACAATTAGGGTAAAACTGAATATATTGTTTATAATTTTAAACAACGGAGATGGATATGGCCGCATCCGATCCGCTTGAAGGCATGAGCGTATATGCCGCGGTCGTTGACGCCGGCACCTTCACGGGCGCCGCCCGCCAATTGCGTCTGTCGAAGGGCGCTGTCAGCCAGCAGATTCAAAAGCTCGAGGACCGACTCGGCGTCAGATTGTTGAACCGCACCACGCGGCGGCTGTCACTGACCGACGAAGGCCGCGCATTTTACGATCATTGCCGCCGCATCCTTGATGAAGCGCGCGACGCGGTCGATGCGCTGGACAGCCTCGGCACCCAACCCCGCGGCGTCTTGCGCGTCAACGCCCCGATGTCGTTCGGCATCATGCACCTCGGCCCTGCGGTCGCGGACTTCATGGCCGCCTATCCCGAAATCGAAATCGACCTGGAACTCAATGACCGGCAGATGGACGTGATCGAGGAAGGCTTCGACATGGCGATCCGGATCGCGAGATTGCCCGATTCAAGTCTTATTGCCCGCAGGCTCGCGCCCTGCCGCCGCGTCGTCATGGCGAGCCCCGCGTACTGGGACCGCAAGGGCCACCCCACGCACCCCAACGACCTGAAAGACCACGACGCACTGATCTACAATTATCTCGCCGATCCGGACACCTGGACATTCAAGGGCCCAGAGGGCCGCATCAATATAACCGTCACGGGACGCATGCGCGCGAACAATGGCGAAGTGCTGCTTGAAGCCGCCAAGCGCGGGCTCGGCGTCGACTTCGCGCCGACATTTTTCTGCTGCGGTGAAATCAGGGATGGCGAGCTCGAGGTCGTGCTGTCGGAATTCGAGGACGATGCGCTTTCGGTCTATGCCGTCTACCCGCATCGTCGGCATCTGTCGCCGCGCGTGCGCGCCTTCGTCGACTTCCTTGCCGACCGGTTCGGGGAGAACCCTTACTGGGACGAGATGTCCGTGGACTCGGTTTAGCGCCCTTCGCGCCACCAGGCGAGGCCGGCGAAACCGATCCCGAGAAGGATGACGAGCCACCAGGGCGCCAAGGGCACGGTCGTCACGCCGGTCACGGTGAACGCCTCGTTGCGAACGAACCCCAGCCAGCCCGAGCCGTGCGTCTGGCGATCCGGCTGCACGCCGCGCAAGCTCGGCAGTCCGTCGATCAGCCAGCGGACGCCGCCGTTCGCGGCGTCTGCAATTTTCTTGGCGGGCGTGTCGGTGGCGCGGAGATCGGCAAGCTCCAACGGGTTGAGCGCGCCGGCCGGTGCCAGCGCCACGTGTTCCTCATCGGTCACCCGGTAAAGCCCGACTTCCTCGACCGGCACGCGAGCCGTCGACTTGCCTGAGGCCTGCGGCTCCAGCGTCACCGTCGTCTTCTCGCCGCTCGGGCTCTCGACCGTCACGTCTTCCGCACCGGCCTGCAGACTGCGCCGCTCGATCCGGAGTTCCCCGTCCTCGACCGTTGCGAACAGCCCTTCCTCGTCCAATTCCGGTTCTTTCATCAGCCAGTGCGCGATGCGCCGCATCAGTTCCGCCTGCGGCCCACCGGTTTCGAAGCCACGCGCCCAGAGCCACAAATGATCGCTCGCGATCAGCGCGACACGGCCCTCGTCGACGCGCTCCATCAGCAACAGCGGATTGCCGTCGACCCCATCCATCAGATTGGGTGCGACACTGCTGGTCACACCGATATGGCGGAACCACGGCCCCCAACTCGGTTCCAGATCGTCACGGCCCGGCACCACCGCGCCCGGCAAAGCGCTGGTCACCGGGTGACGGTGACCGAGTTCAGAAACGCGCGGTTTGAAGCGTTTCTCGAAGATCCGGCCCGTCGGCTCGCCCGGCAGGATATCGGCCAAGGGCGTGCGCGCCAGCGACCTCAGGCCGCCGAACTCGGGTCCGACCGACAGCAAAACCGCGCCGCCGCCCCGCACGTACTTGGCGATGTTACGGAAGTACGTCGGCGGCAACACGTCGCGGACGACGTAGCGGTCGAACACGATCAGATCGAACTCGTCGATCTTCTCCTCGAAGAGCTCGCGCACCGGAAACGCAATCAGCGAGATTTCATTGAGCGGCGTAAAATCGTTCTTCTCGGGCGGCCGTAGAATCGTGAAGTGCACCAGATCAACGGACGGATCGGACTTCAACAGGTTGCGCCACGTCCGTTCGCCGGCGTGCGGCTGGCCCGATACCAGCAACACCCGCAATCGGTCGCGCACCCCGTTGACCGACACCACGGCCCGGTTATTGACCGCCGACAGCTCGCCCTCCGCCGCCTTGGCCTCGATCTCGATAAAGGTCGGCCCGGCATGTTCCAGCGTCATCTTGAACTCGTGATCGACGTTCGCCGACAATTTGAGCGTTTCGCGCGGCACGCCGTCGACATGAACGGTCACATCGACCAGGTCGGAGCCGAAACTGCCGTCACCGGTGACCCGGTCCTCGATCCTGAAGCGCGTGCTGATCTCGTTGCCGACGATGCCGTACCCGGGCGCGTCGGCGATCACCAGGCGCCGGTCCTTTTCGTCCCGCTCACCGCTGATCAGCACATGCACCGGCCCCGCGACAGCGCCGTTCGCGGCAAGATCGGCATCGTGCACCTGCCCATCCGTAATCACCACCGCGCCCGCAAAGCGTGAGCGCGGCAGATCGCCCATCGCGTCGACCAGCGCCCCCATAAGCCGCGTGCCGTCATGCGCCCCTCGGCCGTCGCCATCACCGACGGTGACGGTACGGACCTCCATCCCCGGCATGGCTTCGAGTTCATTGGCGATCTTGGACGCCGCGCCCTCGCTACGCTGACGCCGCTCGCCGATCCGCTGGCTTGTGGTCTCGTCGACCAGCACCACGGCGATATCGTTTTCAGGTGCGCGCTCCTCGACGCTGATGCGCGGCTCCAGCAAGGCTAAAACCAGCGCCGCCAGCAGGCACGCCCTGGCGATCACGCCGCGGTGGCCGGCGCGCAGCATCTGCACCAGCAACAGGACGAGACCCAGCGACGCCAACACGGCGATCACTGTGGCGGGCAGCGCCGGTGTCCAGAGAATCTGCGCCGTCATTGGCCGAGCCTCTTCATGATCGCCGGCAGGTGCACCTGGTCGGCCTTGTAGTTGCCGGTCAGCACGTACATCACCAGATTGATCCCGAAGCGGAAGGCCATCTCGCGCTGGCGCTCGCCGCCCGGCACCACCGGATACATCGGACGTTGCGCCTCATCCATCGCCCAGGCCGACGCCCAGTCGTTGGACCCGGCGACAACCGGCGACACCCCGTCGTTGACGCGTTCCCCGGCGCGCTCGACCCAGATTCCCGCACCCGCGTAACGCCCCGGAAAATCGTTCATGAGATAAAACGACCGTGTCAGCACATGCCCGGCTTCAACTGGCACCAGCGGCGGAAGGTCCAAGCGAACCGCCAGTTCACGAAGCGCCTGTGCCTGCGCGCCACCGCCTCGGTCTTGGGTGTCGAACAGGATAGTGCCGCCGTTCTTGAGGTATTCCTTCACCGCCAGCGACGCGACGTTGTCGATCTCGTAATCGGGTGTCACCGGCCAGTAGATCATCGGGAAGAACGTCAGGTCGTCGATCCCGGGCTCGACCCCCTGCGGCGGACCAAGCTCGGCGGCGGTCCGGCGCGCCAGCATCGTCGTCAGCCCGACAAGGCCGCGCAGACTGGTTTCGTCGACCCGCGCATTACCGGTTTCCAGATAGGCGAGACGGGTTTCGAGACTGTTCTCGAGGGCAAACTTCTCGTCCGCTATAGCCGGTTGGGCGGCAGACAGCAGCAACAACGCGACCCCCGCGGCACCCGCCGCCGGACGGATGGCGCGGCCGCCGGCCCTCACCCAGAGCCCCGCCGCCATATCGATCAGGAACAGCACCAGCGCCGCCAGGAACAGCCAGCCGGTCATGTCCTGCTCCGCCGGTTTTTCATAACTGGCCTTCGTCCAGTCGGACCCGACGGGCAGACTTTTCAGTGGCGGCAAAGACTGGGTGAGGTTAAAGGCGCGGCGGAAATCCTCAGTGCCGTATATCCCCGGCGGATGTTGTTCGGAAACCAGATCGCTGTCGATCGCCGCCACATCGATCGGCTGCACGTTGGCGGCGGGTTCGTTCAGTTGCCCGAAGGCATTCAGTATGCGGTAAGGCGGCAGCGGCGGCGTGTCGCCCGCGGTTTTGACGCCACGGCCCAACGCCGTCAGACGGCGCATCATTTCGACGAAGACGCCGCTGATCGGCAACGTCGACCACGACGTGTTCGGCGCCGTATGGAACAGCACGATCCAGCCCTGTTCGCGTTGGTCCGCGGTCACCAGCGGTGTACCGTCGGAGAGTCGGGCCCAGGTCTTCTGCGCCAGGTCCGGCGCCGGCTGCGCCAGCACCTGGCGGTTGACGAGTACGTCGCGCGGCGGGCTCAGGCCCGCGAACGGGGAGGTTTCGGGAAACGGCATCAGCCCCATCGGTTGACGCCACGACATGGCGCCGCCGATGATCCGGTCACCGCCCCTGAGGATCACCGGCAGCAACGGTTCGGGTTCGGCACCCGGCACTAAATCGCCCGTGCGCCGCGCCAGCGACGGTCCGGCGAAGCGGACCAGCACGCCGCCCTTAGCAACCCAGTCTTCGATCACCGCGACCTGAGGCGCAGTGAACTCAAGACCGTCCGGCACAATCAGCACCGACATCGGCTGCTGAAACAGTTCCTCAAGCGTGCCGCGGTGGATCGTCGTCGTACCCTCAAGCGCGCGCTCAACATAGTACGTATTGCTCAGTAACGGCTGCACCGTCGCTGCACCATCGACGTCGGCGATCCCCACCGGACGCCGCTGCCAGCGCTGATCGAGTAGCACCACGCTGCCCGCGTGTTCGCCGCCACCGATCTGCACCCGCTCGATCCGGTTGAGAATTTCCGCAGGGCCTTCGAGGGTCGCCTCGGCATTGACGTCGCCGGCGGCGAATTCGACCCCGGCAACCGCCTGAACACGGCCATCCCGATCAATGCCGCGGACCTCGACGGTTTGAGCGTCGACTTGCGGCACGGAACGCTCCAGTGCCATGGTCAACCCTTCGGGGGTCGCGCTTGGCGGCCTGAGCACCGTGACCGGCGCGTCACCCGCACCATAGACCGTCACCGGCCCGAGCGGGGATAAGCGTTCCGCCAGAACACCTGCACCCGGCCCGTCAAGACCGTCCGACAACCAGCGGATATCGGCAATCCCGCTGAAACCCTCGGCCCAGTCGGCAACGGCCTGCGCCGCCTGGCCGCGGTCGGTCGGCCACGACACGGGGATCAGCTTCGACACCTCGCCGCGCGCATCGCCGGGCGCCAGCGCAACGACAGTGATGGCGCTGCCGTCGGCGGGCGGGGCAGTCGTCAGCAGGATCACTTGACGGCCGGACCGGACGGCGCGGTCGGCAATGGCGACGGCGACGTCGCGGCGCGTCTCCCACCTGTCCGCGGCCGCCCAGCCGTTATCGACCACCAGCAGTACCGGACCACCGCCGCCGATTTCGGCTTCGGCATTCCAGAGCGGACGGGATGCGGCGATGATAATCAGCGCCGCCAGCAACAACCTCAGCAGCAGAAGCCACCAAGGCGTGCGCGCCGACGTCTCGCGCTCGGTGACGATCCCGAAAAGCAACCGGATCGGCGGAAACACGATGCGCTTCGGTATCGGGGGCGTCAGCCGCAGCAACCACCATATCGCCGGCAAGGCGATCAGCGCCAGAAGCGCCCAGGGCTGTGCGAATGCGAGGGGGCCGAGCGAGAACATTACGTCCTCCCCTGATCGCTGAGCGCCACATAAATCGACATTAGGGCGATCTCGGGCGCCTGATCGGTGCGGTGGCGGGTATAGCCCCAGCCGGCGGCACGGGCGATCGACTGCACGCCTTCGAGATGCGTCTTGAAGACATGCTGGTAGGTGCCGGCAATGGACTCGACATTACCGATCACCGCGTTGCCCTCTCCTTCCGGACCTTCGAACTGAACGCGGCCGTCATAGGGAAAGGTTTCTTCCGCAGGATCGACGATCTGCAGAACGTGGCCGCGAATACCATGGTGCGCGTAGGCGTTGACGGCGAGGCGTATCTGATCGAGCGGGGACAGAAAATCGCCGATCATCACAAGACGCCCATGCCGCGGCAACAGTTCGTAGGGCGGTAAGCCCCCCGACGCGGCGTAACCGCCCTCGATCTCGTTCCAAAGACGACTAAGTACATGCCGACCCGATGACGGCGGTGCGCCCGTTCCCAGCAACGCGACGTGTTCGCCGCCGCGCACCAGCAGCGAGGCCAATGCCATCAGCAAGAGCTCGGCGCGTTCCTGTTTGGTCGTGACGGTCTCATCGGACGAAAACGACATCGACGGCGAGCCGTCGCGCCACAGCCACACGCTCTGCGCCGCCTCCCATTCGGTTTCGCGGATGAAGATCGGATCGTTCTTAGCCGACTGACGCCAGTCGATGCGTTGCACGCTGTCGCCGGACTGGTAACGGCGGAACTGCCAGAACGTCTCGCCCTGCCCGACCCGGCGACGGCCGTGCACACCTTGTGAAACCGTCGACGCCACCCGCTCGGCGGCGACCATCAACGGCGGCAGCCCGGCTGCCAGCGCTTCGGCATTGTGGTGTGAACGCTTGACGCGCTCGGCCATAATCTTGCTACCTCAGGCGATTTTCTCACAAAGGGCGCCGATGATTTCCTCCAGCGTTATGCCCTCGGCGCGGGCGGCAAACGTCAACGCCATCCTGTGGCGCAGGATCGGGTTCGCGAGCGCCAGCACGTCGTCGATGCTGGGCGACATTCGGCCCTCGATCACGGCGCGGGCGCGCACAGCGAGCATCAGCGCCTGCGATGCGCGCGGCCCCGGTCCCCACGATACGTTCGCCTGCACGAGCGCCAGATCCGACGACTCCGGCCGTCCGGCGCGGACCAGCTTCAGGATCGCCTCCGACACCGACTCGCCAACCGGAATCGAGCGCACGAGGCGCTGCGCCGCCATCAGGCTCTCCGGGTCCATCACCTGACCCGGTTTGACGTCCTCGTTGCCGGTGGTGCGGATCAGAATATCGCGCTCGGCGTCGAGGTCCGGATATTCGACGTTCACCTGCATGAAGAAGCGGTCGAGCTGCGCTTCGGGCAGCGGATAGGTGCCTTCCTGCTCGAGCGGGTTCTGCGTCGCCAGCACATGGAACGGACGCGGCAGATCGTGATACTGACCAGCAACGGAAACGCGCTTCTCCTGCATCGCCTGCAGCAGTGCAGACTGGGTCCTGGGGCTGGCGCGGTTGATTTCATCGGCCATCAGAAGCTGCGTGAACACCGGCCCCTGGATAAAGCGGAACGAGCGGCGTCCACCTTCCGATTCCTCCAGAACTTCGGAGCCGAGAATATCCGCCGGCATCAGGTCGGGCGTAAACTGCACGCGCTTGTCGTCAAGACCGAACACGGTGCCCAACGTCTCGACGAGCCGCGTCTTGCCGAGGCCCGGCACACCGATCAACAGGATGTGCCCGCCGGCGAGAAGCGTGACGAGGCTCTCCTCGACCACCTGTTCCTGGCCGAAGATCGCCTGCCCGACGGCGGCGCGGGCCGCGGTGATCCGCTCGGCAAGCGCCTCGACTTCGGCAACTGCGCTATGGCGCTCGGCGCCGTTCGAGCTATCTTTATCCTGTGGGGTGTTCGTCGCTGGCACGTCGAAGCCTCCTTTATGGGTTTATCAGGAAGCGTAACGGATGATCGATACGCCGGAAAAGGTCGAAAATATTACTTTTGCGCAAGCTTCGAGCGCACCTTGTGCACCGCCCAAGGGCATGACGCCGCGTCCGGGCCAGATTGTCTGCGGCGATATCGATATGCGGATCGCCGCAGACGGCACTTGGTTTTATCACGGGACGCCCATCAACCGCCAAAAACTGGTCAAACTCTTCTCGACTGTGGTGCGCCGCGACGAAGACGGCGACTACTGGCTTATTACGCCCGCCGAAATGGCCCGGATCACGGTCGATGACGCCCCATTCTTGGCCGTCGAGATGTCGGAGACAAATGACAATGGCGTGAGGGCGCTCCGGTTCCGGACCAACGTGGACAAGTGGTTCACTGCCGATACGGCGCATCCGATTCGCGTCGATACCGACCCGGAAACGGGCGAACCGCGTCCCTATATAACTTTAGCAGACGACGGCACCGAAGCCAGAATCAACCGGGCCGTCTTTTACGAACTGGTGGAGAACGCAGTAGTGGCAGAGCGCCACGGACGCGATATGCTGATTGTCGAAAGCGCCGGCGAAGAATTCGTGCTGGGACCGGCGTCGGAGGAAACATGAACCGTACCCTGATCATAGAACGCCTTGACCGGTCGTTTGACAATTTCGGCGTCCGCTCGTCGTCCAGGGGCGACCACGACCTCAATCCGGGAATGACACCCGGCACCGAGCTGCGCGAGGCGGCCGTTCTGGTGCCGCTGGTCGAACGCGACGACGGCCTGACGATGATGCTGACCCAGCGCACCGACCACCTGGATCATCACCCGGGCCAAATCAGTTTTCCCGGCGGCCACATCGAACCCGAAGATGGCACCCCTGAAGCGGCGGCGCTCCGCGAAGCCGAAGAGGAAGTCGGCCTCGATCGCAAGCACGTGCGCATCATCGGCAGGCTGGATCAGTACATCACCCGGACCGGCTTTTCGGTGACGCCGGTGGTCGGTTTCGTGCATCCCAACTACACCATCGCGCCTGACGAGTTCGAGGTCGCAGAGGTGTTCGAAGTCCCTCTCGCCTTTCTGCTGGACGCCGCCAATCACCGCCGCGATTCCCGCGTCTATAAAGGACTGAAGCGCGAGTTCTACGCCATGCCTTACGGCGACTATTATATCTGGGGCGCGACCGCGGGGATGATTCGAAATCTCTACGACGTGCTAATCGGCGGCGGAGACGTGTAAATGGCCCGTATTCTGTTCACCTATGTCCTGCCTTTGGTGCTGCCCTTCCTAATGTATCTGGCATGGAACAAGTATGCTCGCGCACAGGCCCGCAAGAACGGCGGCGAGGAACCGAGCCTGCAGAAGGGACCGATTTTCTGGTCGATCGTCGCCGGCTTCTTGCTCTTGGCGGCATCCCTGGTGACGCTGGCGATTACCGGCGGCTTTTCGCCGGAATCCGGCCGTTACATTCCACCCAGGTACGAAGACGGCAAGATCCAGCCGCCCCGATACGAGAAAGCCCCTCAGCAGTGATCTCGATCAACGCCACGCAGGAGCCGACCGGCAAGCTCAATCCTGAGCCGTGGCTCGGCGAGGCGAGCACTGTCGCCGTCATGAAGGCGCTGTCCGCCGGTGGCGCCGATGTGCGCTTCGTCGGCGGCTGCGTGCGCGATGCGATCGCCAAGCGTCCCGTGCACGACATCGATATCGGTAGCCCGGAACCGCCGGAGGTGGTCGTTCAGCGCCTGGAAGCGGCGGGCATCAAGACGGTGCCGACCGGGCTCGAACACGGCACGGTCACCGCCGTCACCGATCACAAAAGCTTCGAGATCACGACGCTCAGGAAGGATGTCGAGACGGACGGCCGCCGCGCGGTCGTCGCGTTTACCGATGACTGGATCGTCGATTCGTCCCGGCGCGATTTCACCATCAACGCCCTATCGGCAAACCGCGACGGTGACGTCTACGATTATCATGACGGGATTGCCGATCTGGCACACGGCCGCATCCGGTTCATTGGCCGTGCCGAGGACCGGGTACAGGAAGATTACCTCCGCATTCTCCGTTATTTCCGTTTCTACGCACATTTCGGCCGCCCGCCCTACGACGAAGCCGCCTTCAGCGCGTGCCGCAAATTCGCTGAAAAGCTAAAGGAGATTTCCGCGGAGCGCATTCGTCACGAGTTGCTGCGCATGCTTTCCGCCAAGGAGCCCGAAGACGCCTTCATCATGATGAAGAACGCGCACGTGCTGGACGCGATCCTCCCCGAAGCCACCGAAATCGGCACGCTCCGCGCGGCCGCGTGGCTGGAATCCCGCGCCATCATTATCGATGGACTACACGCCGACCCGCTCCGCCGGCTGGGTGCCATCCTCGACCCAAAATGCGACGGCATCGGCATCGCGGGACGGCTCAGGCTGTCGAACAAGGAAGCTGACCGACTCATCGCGATGAAAAAGTTCGCGCCGATCTTTGCGGTCGCCGAAACCCTCGACAACGTACAGCCCCGTATCAAGAAACTCGGCAACGAGACGGTCGCCGACGCGCTGATCCTGGCGTGGGCGGCACGCATCGCGGATCGGGGAAAGCTACCCGCCACCGAAACGACAGCCCGGCGTGAAGCACTGGAAACTGCGTTCGCATGGCGGGTGCCCGAACTGCCGATCGGCGGCGACGACGTCAAAGCCATGGGCGTCCCCACCGGCCCGCATATCGGCACGCTGCTGGGCACGGTCGAGGACTGGTGGATGGAGGGCGGCTTCCAAGCCGACCGCGACGCCTGCCTCGAACAACTCAAGACCATCATCGCCAAAGAAGGGTAAAGACGACACATGACGGTACTACGCGTTTGCTTCATCGGAGACAGCCTGGTGCTCGGCACCGGCGACGACGAATTCCTCGGCTGGCCCGGCCGCGTGATGCAGCGCGAACGCGAGGCGGGTCACGACGTCACGCTCTACAACACCGGTATCCGCGGCGACACCACGCTGATGGTCGAGTCCCGCTGGCGCGCCGAAGCGGAAGCGCGCCTGCCGAAGGAAAACCCCTGCGCGCTCGTGTTCTCGTTCGGTTGCAACGACATGGCGATGGAAGACGGCATCCTTCGCAACCCGCCCGAGGAGGCCCTCGCATCGGCGAAGCGGATGATTTCGGAAGCCAAGGATTGGCTGCCGACGCTCTGGGTCGGCCCGCCGCCGGTCAACGACGACGACATGCCGTTTTCGTCGGCGCCCGGCCGATACCGCTACATGTCTTCGAGCCGCAACGCGCAGCTATCCGATATGTTCGAAGCCGCCGCCGACGAGCTCGGCGTACCGTATCTCGATATCTTCACGCCGCTGTCGACCGATCCGGCATGGGAAAGCCATTACATCAAGGGCGACGGCGTGCACCCGCGCGGCGGCGGCTATGCGATCATCGCCGAACACGTGATCGGCTGGGATGCGTGGCGGAAGTGGTTCGATGGCTGACGGCGACGAAACGGTCAAAGGCGATCTCGACGCGCGCCTCGGCGAACACATTTTGCGCTTGGTTCACGAACGTGGTGCGGGGAAGACGATCTGCCCGTCGGAAGCCGCCCGTGCCGAGCGCGGTGACGACTGGCGCTCGTTAATGAAGCCGGTGCGGCGCGCGGCGCAGAAGCTGGCCCGCGAAGGGCGCATTGCGATTTATCGCAAGGGCAAGCCTGTCGACCCCGACAACTTCAAGGGTGTGATCAGGCTGGGCTTGCCGTGACCCGGTTCACCAGCGCGTATGCGCCCGAGCTTTCGATGCGACTCAACACCCGGAAGGCGGCATCATCCAGCTTGAGGCAGGTCAATACGGCCTGCTTTTTTTCCGGAATCAGGCGCATCACGCGGGCGCGGATATCGACCTGATACGCCGGCTGAACGCGCCGGTAGGTATCCTCGTCCGCCAAGCCGTCGATCCGCAGCAAGGCACCGGTTGGCAGAATCTTGCCCCGGTCCTCGACGACGAAGCCGCCGTAGCTCCACTCGACGGTGTGGAACGTGTTCCCGCCGATCCGCAGGTAAATTTGCGGCCGTTCGAGCCTCTGGTGTTGCCGGCGTTCGCCGGAATCTCCAGCATATATCTTCATTTCAGCCCCCAATGGCATTACCCCAGGAAGCTGATTATCGCTTTAAAGTTAGGGCTTTAGATGTGACACACGTCACTACGCGGGTACTAAAACCTGTCCTGCCATCAAAGGTCGTGCAGTGCGGTAGACCGTGCAACTTTCGGCTGCAACGCCGTTGGCGCCCGCAGTCACGTTGGCGTCGACCGGCAACACGCCCGACGGATTGGCGAGCCTGAGATCATCCGGCTGTTGGCGCACCAACTGGTTCGGCACGCTCCCCGGAATCCGGCACGCGACGCCCAGGCACATCGCCCCCGTCAGCGGCAGCACGCGATGCACCTGCCCCATCGAAACGATGCGCGCCGAAAGATCGCAGTCCCCCGCGACGATCTGCGTGCCCGCCAGCGTGACACTGTCGGCAGCGGGCGCAACGATACCGATCTTCGGGTTGCCGAGTTTCGCCGTATCCGGCGTGTCGGCGAGGCCCATGGCGACGGCGGCGACGCGCCGCACCGCATCCAGATCGGCCATGAATTTTTTGTCGGCTTCGAGGTCGGAAACGCTCTCCGTCGCGGTCTTGCCGAACCGTTCGGCGGCGACGAAAACGACGGCGTTCGACGCGTCGACGAGGCTCGCCTCGACCTTGCCGACGCCGGGCACGTCGAGGACATCCATCGCGTTGCCGCTCGGCAACAGTTTGCCCGATGTCGCCCCGCCGGGATCGAGGTAATCCAATCGAATCCGCGACCCGGTGCCGCTGACACCGGGAATCTCGAACCCGCCCGCGGGCTGGAAGACGCCGTCCGCGACTTCGAAGGTGGCATGATAGATCTTCTTGGTGTTGGTGTTGTAGACTCGGACGACCTGTTTCCCCTCTTCGGGTTTCAAAAGACCGCTGTCGACCGCGAACGGGCCGACGGCGGACGACAGGTTCCCGCAGGTGGCCGAGTAATCCACTTCCGGCTTGTCGATGACGACCTGGGCGAAGGTGTAGTCAACATCCGCGCCCTCGACGGAGGACGGCCCGACGATGACCGCCTTCGACACCGACGACACCCCGCCGCCCATGCCGTTCAGTTGCCGGCCGTAAGCGTCCGGGCTGCCGAGCGCATGCAGGAAGATGCGGTCGCGAGCCTCCAGTTCTTCGGGAAGTGAATCGTGGCGGAAGAACACGCCCTTCGACGTGCCGCCCCGCATGAAAATCGCTGAGTATCCTTGCTGTGGCATGCGCGGAGTTTAGAACCGCCTTACAGGAGCGGCAACCAGGTTACGTGCGGATTATGCCTGTCGCTCGGGCAATAGGACCTTTAATCTTGATGTCAGATAATCTCATTCCCGCGGCCCCGCGAAGAACCAGATGATAACGCCCAAAAGCGGCAGAAGCAGAATCAGGATGATCCAGAAGGTCTTGGATCCAGTGGTAGCCGTGGTGCTGCCGAGCGTCTTGATGATGGCATACACGTCGGCGATCAGAACAATCAGACCGCCGATGCCAATTCCTTCAATTCCCATGATACCGGGGCTCCTTGTATCGTGAATGTCGTGCGTCTTACCCTAATATAGGTGCACAGCCGGGTCGGTGCACGCTTGTACGTGGCAAGAGATTTGCTAGGGTGCCGCCATGAGCGAGCCGATCCCCCTGGGCGAACACGCCGACGCCATCGCCCCCGAAACGATGGCGCTTTTTCTGGATGTGGACGGCACGATCCTCGAATTCTCCGAGACGCCCGCCGATGTCGACGTGCCGGATACGCTGATCTCGGTTCTTCAAGATATGCATGCGCGGCTTTCGGGTGCGCTCGCACTCATCAGCGGGCGGACGATCGCCGACCTGGACCGGCTGTTCGCTCCCCTCCACCTGCCGGCCGCCGGGCTGCACGGCTTCGAGATCCGCGGCGCAGAGAACGGACATACCAAACTCGACGCGATGACCGCCGCGATAAATAGCGAAAAGGTCTATCTGCACCAAGCTTTCGAAGGCACCCTTGGAATCCTGATCGAGGACAAGGGCCCATGCATTGCCATCCACTTTCGGCAGGCGCCTGATCTCGCTGATGTCGTCGATGAAACGGTCGCCCAGTCGCAGGCGCGGCTCGGTCCGGCGTTTGAAATGCTCAAAGGGCACATGATCCGCGAACTGCGACCGGCCGGGATCGACAAGGGTCACGCCGTGAAGCAGATGATGACGATACCGCCTTTCGAGGGCCGCACGCCGGTCTTCATCGGCGACGACGTGACGGACGAAGACGGCTTCGACGCCGTCAACGCTCTGGGCGGGGTTTCCGTCTGCGTCGGAAACCGGCGTCCGACGCGGGCGCAGACAACGCTTACCGACGTCGCCTCGGTGCGCGATTGGCTCGGCAAAATGGCCGGCTCGGGCGATCCTCCCTTGAGCCCGGAGGGTGGCCGGGAAAAAATGCAGGCATGAGCGATCTGAATCTGATCATGATCGGCAACGGGACCGTCGCCGCGTTGCTGGACCGCAACAGCCGATACAAATGGGCCTGCCTACCCGATTTCTGCGGCGACCCGGCGTTCTGCGATCTGCTCAGGAAGCACCCCGGCGAAGCGCCCGGCTTCTTCGACGTAATCCTCGAAGGGCACACCCACAGCGAGCAGTTTTATGTGCCTAATACCGCCGTTGTCGTCACAAAGATGCACGACGGTCAGGGCAACGCCGTCGAGATCACCGACTTCGCGCCCCGCTTCAAGCAGCTCGGCCGCTCGTTCCGCCCCAACATGTTCGTCCGCACCATGCGACCGGTATCCGGCCGCCCGCGTATCCGCGTCCGCCTGCGCCCGGCGCGCGACTGGGGCGCCAGCGGCGTGGAAACGACCCGCGGCTCGAACCATATCCGTTACCTGACCACCGGCAGCCCGATGCGCTGCACCACCGACCTGCCAGTTTCACACATTCTGAAGGAAACCGACTTCCTGCTCGACGGACCGGGAAGCATCGTCTTCGGACCCGATGAAACACTGGCCGAAGGCGCCGGCGCGGTCGCCCGCGAGTTCTTCGAGAAAACCACCGATTACTGGCGCGAGTGGTGCCGCTATCTGTCGCTACCCTTCGAATGGCAGGACCACGTGATCCGCGCTGCGATCACGCTCAAGCTATGTAACTTCGAAGAGACCGGCGCTATCGTCGCGGCGATGACCACATCTATCCCCGAAGCGCCGGGCACGGAGCGGAACTGGGATTATCGATACTGCTGGCTCCGCGACGGCTACTTCGTCGTCGCCGCGCTCAACCGGCTGGGCGCAACGCGGACCATGGAAGGCTACCTGACCTATATCAACAACATCATCGCCGGCGCCAATAACGGGCACCTGCAGCCGGTCTACGGCCTTTCGTTCGACGGCGAATTGATCGAGGAGATCGTCGATACGCTGGAGGGCTACCGCGGGATCGGTCCGGTCCGGCGTGGCAACCAGGCGTACGAGCATATCCAGAATGACGTCTACGGCAGCGTCATCCTCTCGGTCACGCAGGTATTCTTCGACAAACGCCTGAAGCGGCAAGGTGACGAAAACCTGTTTCACTATCTTGAGCCCCTGGGCGAGCAGTGTTTGAAACTTTACGACAAGCCCGACGCTGGGCTTTGGGAACTGCGCGGCAACGCCCACATTCACACCTATTCGAGTGTGCTGTGTTGGGCCGGTGTTGACCGTCTGGCGCGGATTGCCGATCACCTGGGGCTCGAGGCGCGGGCGGCCTACTGGCGCACGGAAGCGGAACGGGTCCGAGATCACACGCTCGAACAATCCTTCAACGCGGACCGCAACAGCTTCGCCGACACCTGGGGTGGCGATGCCGTCGACGCGAGCCTGCTTCTGATGCTGGAGCTCGGTTTCGTCGCCGCTGACGATCCACGCTTTGCCGGCACCGTCGCCGCCATCGAACAGGATCTGAAACGCGGCGAGTACGTATTCAGATATGTGAAAGCGGACGATTTCGGCGAGCCGGAAAAAGCCTTCGCCGTCTGCACGTTCTGGTACATCGACGCCCTGGTGAAGCTTGGCCGCCGCGACGACGCCCGCGCGGTATTCAAAAACATGCTCTCGAAGCTCAACCCTGCCGGGCTGATGTCGGAGCACATCGACGTCGATACCGGCGAGCTTTGGGGCAACTTCCCTCAGACTTATTCTCTCGTCGGCCTGATCAATTCGGCAATGGAACTCAGCAAGCCGTGGAAGGATGCGTTCTAGAGCCGTGGCGAAAGAGATATCAGCGGCGAAGAGAGGCAAGCACGGTGCAAAGGACGCGCCGTCCCGTCTTGTCGTCGTCTCCAACCGGGTGCCGGACGTCAAGGACGGCCGGGTGCAGGCCGGCGGCCTCGCCGTCGCGCTTGACGAGGCATTACAGAACGAGGGCGGTCTTTGGTTCGGCTGGAGCGGCAAGACCGCCACCGGCAGGCCCTCCGAACCGAAGGAGACCGAGGTCGGCCCCGTCACCTACGTGACGATGGATCTGAGCCGCAAGGATTATAATGAGTACTACAATGGCTTCGCCAACCGCACCCTTTGGCCGCTGTTTCATTACCGACTCGACCTGACGTCGTTCCGGCGAACGTTCTTCTCGCGCTACCAGGCGGTCAACGAACTGTTCGCAGAGAAACTTTCCTGGCGGCTCAAGGAGAACGACCGCATCTGGGTGCACGATTATCACCTGTTGCCGCTGGGCGAATGCCTTCGCCGTCGCGGCAGCAAACAAACGATGGGTATTTTCCTGCACACGCCCTTCCCGGCGATGGAGGTCCTGACCTACATGCCGGCGCATCGGTCCGTCATGAAGGCGCTCGCCGCCTATGACCTGATCGGCTTCCAGACCGACAACGACATGCGGGCGTTTACCGACTACATCGAGCACGAAGCCGGCGGCAAGGTGTCGAAGTCCGGACAGGTCGAAGTGTTCGACCGCACATTCCAGGTCGGCGTGTTTCCGATTGGGATCAATCCCTCGGTGTTCGAACGCCCGATCGCCCCCAAAGAGCTCGCTTGGGCCCGCAAGTTGCGCGAGCAACATGGCGACAAGGCCTGGATGATCGGCGTCGACAGGCTCGACTATTCCAAGGGTATCCTGGAGCGCTTTCAGGCGTTCGAACGCATGCTGGAACGTTACCCCGGGTTTCGGAACCAGGTATCGATGTTCCAGATCACGCCGCCGTCGCGCGGCGAGGTCGCGGAATACAAGGAAATCCGCCACGAACTGGAAACCAGCGCGGGTCACATTAACGGCCGCTTCGCCGATATCGACTGGGTGCCGATCAATTACATCAATAAAAGCTACACCCGCGACCGGCTTACACTGTTCTTTCGTGCCAGCCGCGTCGGACTCGTCACGCCATTGAGAGACGGCATGAACCTCGTCGCCAAGGAATTCGTCGCGGCGCAAAACTCATCGGATCCCGGCGTCCTTGTCCTGTCGCGTTTTGCGGGCGCGGCGCGGGAACTGAAAAGCGCGCTGATCGTCAACCCGTATGATACGGATGAAGTCGCCGAAGCGATGGCGCGCGGCCTTGAAATGCCCCTTGACGAGCGTTTGAACAGGCGCGAAGCGATGATGAAAGTCATCCGTGACAACGACCTCGATAACTGGCGCGACAAGTATCTGGCGGCGCTCGCCAACGCCGGCGGCAAGAGGTGAGCGGCGGAATGGCGGCGCCCGTCGGCCTGATCGCGGATATCGGCGGCACCAACGCACGCTTCGCAGTTTTGGGCGCCGACGGCGGATACGGCGATCCCGTTACCCTGCCGTGCAAGGAATACGAGACGCCCGGTAAGGCGGTTCGTGCCTATGCCGAGCGGGCCGGGCTAGCGGTGATGCCCGACCTTGCGGCGGTCTCCGTCGCGGGACCGGTGCGCGCGGGCCGCGTCAACATGACCAATCACATTTGGCGTCTCGATGCGGACGAACTGATGCAGGAACTCGGCATGACCAGTGTCCGGATGGTCAACGACTTCGAGGCCATCGCCCTGGGCATTCCGGATCTCGACAACGACGACCTCACGCCCATTCGTGACGGTGAGCCGGACGCGGCAGGGCCGGTCGCCGTGATGGGGCCGGGCACCGGGCTCGGAGCGTCGGTGCTGATCCCGTCAGCGGCCGGGCGCATCGCCGTCGCGACCGAGGGCGGGCACGCCACCCTGGCGCCGAGGACCGAGCAGGAACAGGAAATCGTGCAGGTGTTGGCCAAACGTTTCGGGCACGTGTCATGGGAACGGGTGATTTCCGGGCCCGGGCTCGAGGCGCTGCACCAGTCGCTTGGCGGCGAGACCGTCGATGCCGGAGAGGTGACACGGCGCATGCAAAGCGGCGACGGCACGGCGCTGGATACCTACGCGCTGTTTTTCGCTTTTCTGGGGACGGCGGCGTCCGACTTCGCGCTCACCTGCGGCGCAACCGGCGGCGTCTATCTCGCCGGCGGCATTCTGCCCCGGCTCGGCCAGGAACTGGCGGCTTCGGGCTTCAAGGAGCGCTTCGTCGACAAGGGACGGTTCGGCGATTATTTATCACGCGTGCCGGTGCAACTGATCACCCATCCCTACCCGGCGTTCGTCGGGCTTTCGTATCTGATTAACAACCGGCAGTAATCAGGGCCACGCCACGTCAGGCGGCAGGCTCATCAGGATCGCATCCGTATTCCCGCCCGTCTTGAGGCCGAAGATCGTGCCCCGGTCGTAGAGCAGATTGAATTCCACATAGCGGCCGCGCTTGATCCGCTGAGCGAGGCGTTGCTCGGGCGTCCACTTCAAGTTCATTTTGTCGCGCGCGATGTCCGGATAGACGGAAACAAACGCGCTGGCGACATCCTGGGTGAAGGCGAAATCGGTTTCCCAGTCGCCGGTCGCGTGATTGTCGTAGAAAATGCCGCCGACCCCGCGGGTCTCGTGCCGGTGCGGCAGATAGAAATATTCGTCGCACCATTTGGAGAACCGGTCGTAGTAATCGTCGCCGTAGGGCTGGCAGGCGTCGCGGAAGGCATCGTGGAAGCGCTTGGTTTCTTCGGAATCCGGATAGACCGGCGTCAGGTCGCCGCCGCCGCCGAACCAGCCTTCGGTGGTGACGATCATCCGTGTGTTCATGTGTGAAATCGGCACCAGCGGCGAACGGGGATGGATAACCACGGAAACGCCCGCCGCCCAGAACCGGGGATCGTCCATGGCACCGGGAATGCGGTCGCGGAATTCTTCGGAAAATTCACCATGCACGACCGAAATATTGACGCCCGCCTTTTCGAAGACGCGGCCGTTTCGCAGCACCGCCATTGTGCCGCCACCACCCCCGTCGCGGTCCCACGACGACCGCTCGAACGATTGCGGCTCAAACGCCTCGTTCAGTTCATGAACCTCGACCGCCTGTTCCAGTTCCTCGAGCCGGGCGCACAACCGCGTCTGCACCTCCGCGAACCAGTCGGCGGCGCGTTGCTTGTGCACTTCGCCGTAGGGTACGTCGTCAGCGGTAGCATCTGTCATTCAGGGAACTCCAGGGAACAGTACATCGGTTATATATTGATATTGGTTCAGCGCGGCAGCGCCCGCAACTGACGCAACGCCTCGAACAGCGCGATTCCGCCGCAAACGGCGACATTCATCGATCTGAACCCGCCCTGCATCGCCAGTTGCACTCGCGCGTCGGCCATCTCGTGCACGTCGTCGGGCACGCCGGCGCTTTCGCGCCCGAGCAGCAACGTGTCGCTCCGTTCGAACGCAAATCCCGGCAGCGTCGCGTCGCCCTTCGTCGTCAGCAAAACCAGACGTCCGGGTGGGCGTTCTCGCTGGTACGAATCCCAGCTCTGGTGCCTCGTCAATTGAACATGAGCCATGTAATCCATGCCAGCTCGGCGCATTTTTGCATCCGAAAGCACGAATCCACAGGGCTCGATCACATGTACGGGCACCCCGAAACATGCCGCGGTGCGGAACAGGCTGCCCGCGTTCTGAGGAATGTCCGGCTGGTAAAGAGCCAGCGAAACGGCGGAATCGGTCAAGGTATCGGTTCTCGCTCTAAATGGCTGATATTCGCGCTTCCAGGCGCATTCCGCCCTATCTAAACCCTTGCAACGTCTCGGTCATCAAGTATAACGAGTGAGCGTTTTCGGGGCTGCCCGAAAGCATCGTTTTATCGTCTTTGCCGGTCATGCTTGAAACGGGTGTCGGCTCGCAATTACGATAGCCGGGGCTGTAGCCGTAGGTGAGCGGTGTAGCCGGGGTTAAAGTATTCATGCCGCTTTGGCGGCGACGGGTAATTGGTCTTATCGAGGGGATTTTCCATGAGCGAAACCGCGACCGGCGGCGCTGAAATTGACGAACAGACGCGCCGCGATTTCCTTATCTGGAGTACGGTTGCCGTAGGCGCCGTCGGCACTGCGCTTGCGGTCTGGCCGTTCATCGATCAGATGAATCCGGCTGCGGACACGCTCGCCTTGGCGTCGACCGAGGTCGACATTTCTCAGATCGAAGTCGGTCAGAGCATCACGGTCATCTGGCGCGGCAAGCCGGTGTTCATTCGTCACCGCACGCCTGAAGAAATCCAAGCTGCCGAATCCGTCGATCTTGCAGATCTTCCCGATCCGCAGACTGACGATGCACGTGTCCAGAAGCCGGAATGGCTGATCATGGTCGGCGTCTGCACCCACCTTGGCTGCATCCCGCTCGGTCAGAAATCCGGCGATCCGAAGGGCGACTTCGGTGGCTGGTTCTGCCCGTGCCACGGTTCGCACTACGACACATCGGGCCGTATCCGCAAAGGTCCGGCGCCGAACAACCTGCCGGTGCCCGGTTATGAATTCACCAGCGACAGCACCGTGCTGATCGGCTGAGGGGGGACAGAATAATGAGTGGTGGAACCTCGAATTTCCAATCCAACAGCCGGGTCGTGAACTGGATCGAGCATCGCCTGCCGATCTTTTCGTTCCTCGACTCGCAACTGCACCAGTATCCGACGCCGAAGAACCTGAACTACTTCTGGAACTTCGGTTCGCTCGCCGGGATCGTGCTCGTGATCATGATCGTTTCCGGCATCACGCTGGCGATGAGCTACACGCCGCATACCGATCTCGCGTTCACGTCGGTCGAACGCATCATGCGCGACGTCAATTCCGGCTGGTTGATCCGTTACATCCACATGAACGGCGCCAGCATTTTCTTCATCGTCGTCTACATCCACATTTTCCGTGGTCTTTATTACGGGTCCTACAAGGCGCCGCGCGAAATCCTGTGGATGATCGGGATTTTCATCCTGCTGGCGATGATGGCGACCGCGTTCATGGGCTACGTGCTGCCGTGGGGCCAGATGAGCTTCTGGGGCGCGACCGTGATCACGAACCTGTTCTCGGCCATTCCGCTGGTCGGCGACTGGATCGTGCAGCTTCTGTGGGGCGGCTTCGTCGTCGGGAACCCGACGCTGAACCGCTTCTTCTCGCTGCACTATCTGCTGCCATTCGTAATCGTCGGTCTTGTGTTCCTGCACCTCTGGGCGCTGCACATGCACCACTCCAATAACCCGACCGGCGTCGAAATCAAGGACGAGAAACAGGATACGATCCCATTCCACCCGTACTACACCATCAAGGATATGTACGGCCTCGGGATCATGCTGATCTTCTTCGCGTTCTTCATTTTCTTCGCACCGAACTACTTCGGCCACCCCGACAACTACATCATGGCGGATCCGCTGGTGACGCCGCCGCACATCGTGCCGGAATGGTACTTCCTGCCGTTCTACGCGATCCTGCGCGCCTTCACGAGTGACTACTGGGTCTACCAGATCATCTCACTCGGCGGCGGGCTGATGTCAGCG
The DNA here is from genome assembly GCA_965228915.1 of Rhodospirillales bacterium. GTDB lineage: Bacteria > Pseudomonadota > Alphaproteobacteria > Rhodospirillales > Casp-alpha2 > UBA4479. The sequence continues at coordinate 460,499 of OZ245847.1, forward strand.
AAACTCGCCGGCGTCATCGCGATGTTCGCGTCGATCCTCGTGTTGCTGCTGCTGCCGTGGCTCGACCGTTCGCGGGTCCGCTCGGCGAAGTACCGTCCGCTTTACCGCTTCTTCTTCTGGGTGTTCGCGATCGACTGCGTCATCCTCGGATGGGTCGGCGGCCAGCCGCCGGAGGGCGTGCTGGTCACGATCGGCCAGTGGTCGACGTTCTGGTACTTCTTCCACATCATCATCGTTGTGCCGCTGGTCGGCATCCTGGAGCGGCCGAAACCGCTTCCGGACAGCATTGCTGCATCGGTTACCAGTGCACCCCAGGCGGCGGAGTAAGACTATGAAGATGAAGAAAACCCTCACCGCCATTGCACTTGGCTTCGGGATCCTGGCCGGCGCTGGCAACGCGCAAGCCGCGGGTGGCGGCCCCAAGCCGCCGACCATCGACTGGTCGTTCAACGGCATCTTCGGCACCTACGACCGCGCCGCCCTGCAGCGGGGCTTTCAGGTGTTCCGCAACGTCTGTGCGGCGTGCCATTCGCTTGATCTGATCGCATTCCGCAATCTCGAAGCGCTTGGCTACAACGAAGATCAGGTAAAGGCGATCGCGTCCAGCTACGAGGTCAAGGACGGTCCCGACGACACCGGGGAAATGTTCACCCGTCCGGCAACCCCGGCGGATCACTGGCCGTCGCCGTTCCCGAACGAAAAGGCCGCCGCGGCCGCCAACGGTGGTGCGGCCCCGCCGGATCTTTCGCTCATCACCAAAGCGCGCGGCGCCGGGGGCGATTCCGCGCTTCGCGTTTCGCTGTTCCATCCGGGCGGCTTTCCGCTCGGTGCGGATTACGTCCACGCGCTGCTGATTGGTTACGAAGAAACGCCGCCGGAAGGCTTCGAACTGCCGCCCGGCAAATACTACAACCACTACTTCCCGGGCCACGCCATTTCGATGGCGCCGCCGCTCGGTGAAGGTATCGTCGAGTACGAAGACGGCACGGCAGCGACCCCGGAGCAGATGGCGACCGATGTCACCATGTTCCTGTCCTGGGCCGCCGAGCCGGAACTCGAGCATCGCAAGAACCTCGGGATCAAGGTCATCCTGTTCCTGCTCGTTCTCACCGCCATGCTCTATGCGCTGAAACGGAAAATCTGGTCCGACGTTCACTAACAGTTCGCCGGCCAGCCCAAACGAAAGCCCCGGTCGCAAGACCGGGGCTTTTTTGCTGCGTAACGCTTGGGATTACTCGGAAGCGGTCATGCCCCGGGCAAGGTTCAAAAGGTCGGCGGCGTAAACGAACTCACCCTGGCTGCAGCGCTTTTCGGCAAGCTCGATCACCTGACCGAAAATCTTACCGGCCTTCGGACCGATATCCGGCTCGTTTTCACGGGCGGTCTTGGCGTCCGCCACGGCCTGCGCACACTCTGTCTTGTTCTTGGGAACGTTGGTGTCCTGCGCGAACACGGCGTGGGAATGAAACATGACGACACCGCTCAACGCCAACGGCGCGAGGGCAAAAAGCTTCTTGGACATTTCGGTAGAACCTGGATGGCGATGCCGAACATTCGGCACCCGGCCAAAACGCGGGGGCTATCGCGTTTCGCGCGACGATATATGCCTGTTTTGATTCCAGCGCAATATGGATTTTGTAACGAACCGTAACACCAGCCATAGCCGACAACGACTGGCTCGGCGTTGACCTCGGCTCGGGCACGGTGACGCCGCCCCGCCGGATTTCCCGCTCGGCCTGTACGACGCTGACACGGAAAATCCGGGGCTACGATCATTAACTGTTCGACGGCCAGTCCAAACGAAAAGCCCCGGTCGTAGGACCGGGGCTTCTTGATTTCGGGACCGCCGCCGCCGTTATTCGGAAGCGATCATGCCACGGGCGAGCGTCAACATCTCACCGGCAGCAGCAAAGTCCTTCTTCGCGCAAAGCGCTTCGGCTTCTTTGACGACTTCCTCGAATTTGATCGCAGCTTTCGGACCGATATCCGGCTCGGACTGGCGTTGGGCTTTCACGTCGCTGATCGCCTGCATGCACGACTGTTCGTTCGAAAGTGCATTGCTGTCACGGACGCTCGCGTTGATGGAAGCGGACAGCAGAAGACCGCCAAGCACCATCGGCGCCAGCGCATAAAATTCTTTGGTCATTTTGGTAGAACCTGGAGGGCGATGCCGAACCTTCGGCACCCGGCCAAAACGCGGGGGCTATCGCGTTTCGAGGGACTGTATATGCCTGTTTTGGGATTCTCACAAATGAGATTTTGTAACGGATAGTTAAACCGTCAGTCGACGATGAACAGCTTTGCGCCGACGTCGGTTTGCGAACGGTGAGATGCGTCGCCGAAGTCCGACACCTGGTAACTCATGCCGGGTTTCAGTTTGAACGTCCGACCGTCTTTCAGTTCGCTGGTGAGCTCGCCTTCCAGCACGTAAAGAACATGCCCCCGGTCGCACCAGTGATCAGCGAGATACCCAGGCGAATACTCAACGACCCGCACCCGGATGTCGCCGATGTTGAGCGTCCGCCAGACCGCCTCGCCGGTTTCGCCCGGATAGGTAACGGGTTCGACGGTCGCCCAGTCGGTCAGGGTGAACGGCAGTTCGGGAATCTTCATCTCATGCTCCAGCCGATGTGGGGGTTCAGCGCTTGGGTTCGGCCCAGCCACTGTAGTTCCTGAACTTCTCCAGCACCACGTCCATTTCTGCATCTCGCAGCAGGTTCGGCTCGCCGACGGCAAGCGCCTTCAGATATTGCGCCGCCAGTGTTTCCACCTCGACGGCGCGTTTGAAGGCGTCCTCGATATCACGGCCGAGCACAAGCATACCGTGGTTCGCCATCAGACACGCGAGCCGGCCGTCGAGCGCCTCGACCACGGCATCGGCCAGTTCTTCGGTGCCGAACGTGGAATAGGGCGCGCACCGGATGTCTTTACCCCCGGCTACCGCGACCATGTAATGAAACGGCGGAATGCCCCGGCCGAGACACGCCAGCGCCGTCGCATTGATGGAATGGGTGTGCAGGATCGCCCCGGCGCGGGGCCGGGCTTCCATCACCCGGCAGTGGAAGTGCCATTCGCTCGACGGCCGCCGATGACCGCGCAGCAACCTGCCGGTCATACCGATCTTCACGATATCCGCCGGCACCATCGTGTCGTAGTCGAGACCTGACGGCGTGATCAGCATCCCGCCCTCGACCCGGACAGAGGCATTGCCGCTGGTCCCCTGGTTGAGGCCGATGGCATTCATCTTCCGGCACGTCTCGATGATCGCCGTGCGCTTGTCGAAGTCCGGGATATCGCCCGCCGCCGGGGTGCCGATCGGCGGCACCGGCTCGGCTTCGGCATGGATCGACTGCAGTCGCGCCACCGGCCGGCCGCGGCGGGTGATAACGATGTCGTGGCCCTGCTCGCTTTCGGCCAGCAACCGCGAAAAGCGTTGATTGGCGTCGGTCGCGTTAACGCTCAGCACAGGACGATCATGTTTCATCGCTAATTAGTGACATACCTATATAGTTATGTCACTATTAATATTCCGCACACCATCGTTTTCAGGCATATCCCTATCGTGCGTCCGGCGTTGACGCGCCGTCGCCGATGCCCTCCAATTCCGTCCACAAAAACAACACCCGATAACACCGCTTGGGGAGATATCCATGGCCGCTTACGTCATCGACAGCGAACTTTTCCGTGACCAGTATTCCACCGCCGACATGCGCGAGATCTTTTCGGACCGCCGTACCGTGCAGGCGTGGCTTGATGTGGAGGTCGCACTCGCCGACGCCGAGGCAGAACTCGGCATCATTCCGGACGCCGCCGCCAAGGCGATCCGTGACGCCGGCGATGCGGACGACTACGACCTTTCGGAAATGAAGCGCGAGATGGACCGGACCGCGCACCCGATCGTACCGCTGGTCCGCATGATCGACGCCAAATGCCCGGACGGCCTTGGCGAATACGTGCACTGGGGCGCAACGACGCAAGACATCACCGATTCCGGCATGATCCTGCAAATCCGGGACGCCATGGACGTCATCGAAGGCCGCCTCGAAGCCCTCGCCGCGGCGCTCGCCGATCAGTCCGTCACACACGCCCAAACGGCCATGCCCGGCCGCACCCACGGTCAGCACGCGCAGCCGGTGACGTTCGGATACAAAGCCGCCATCTGGCTCGACGAAGTGCGCCGTCACCAGACCCGTATGGACGAAATGCGTCCGCGCCTTCTGGCCGGACAGTTCGGCGGCGCCGTCGGCACCCTTGCCGCGCTCGGCGATCAGGGACTCGCGGTCCGCGAAAAGCTAATGCTGAATCTTGAACTGGAAGAGCCCGCCATCACTTGGCACACGTCTCGCGACAGGTTGGTGGAGATGGTCTCAAACGTTGCGATGATCGCAGGCACGTGCGGCAAGATTGCGAACGAGCTGTTCCTGATGACCAAGACCGAATTGCAGGAGATCGAGGAACCCTACCCTGCCGGCAAGGTCGGCTCGTCGACCATGCCGCACAAGCGCAACCCCGCGATCTGCGAGAGCATCTGCGGATTGGCGCGGACCGTCCGGTCCGGCGTGTCGCTGGCGTTCGAGACGCTCGTTAACGAGAACGAACGGGACAAGATCGCGCTGAATACCGAGCGCGAACTGATCGTCCGCGTCGTCTGCCAGACAGACGCCGCGCTCGCCAAGACAGTCGTGCTCTGCGAAGGCCTCGACGTCCGGGCCGGCAATATGCGGCGCAATCTCGACATCACCAAGGGCCTGACATTATCCGAAGCCGTGATGATGCAGCTCGGTGAGAAACTCGGCCGCCAGACCGCGCACGAAATCCTGCACAAGGCCTGCGCCACCGCTTTCAAGGAAGACACCACCATGAAGGCTGCGCTGATGCAGATCGACACGGTGACGGATACGCTCAGCGCGGACGAGATCGACGCGCTCCTGGATCCGGAAGCCTATACCGGCCTCGCCGCGCGCATGGCCCGCGACGTCGCGGAGGGCTGACGCCTAAAGGTAATCCTCGACGAAGGCTTCGATGATTGTCTCGAGGCCGCCGTCTTGGGGGCAGCCGAGGGCGCGCGCCTTCGACGCCTCCAACGCCATCGGCCAGCTGCCGACGATGGCGCGGACGGTCTCGTCCGGCGCGTCCTCGACAGTGCCGAGCGATATCCCGTGGCGGGCCGCGACGGCTTCCGTCGCCGCAATCATGTCCGCCACCGAGGTCGTGATGTTCGGCAGATTCACAACCCTGTCGTCGCCGAATTCTTCCGCCGGTGCGTCGAGCAATGCCATCAGGCCATCGGCGCAGGTCCCGTACCCGCCGACGCAGAGTTTCATGTCGCGGGCGACGGGAAGCCGGCAGACCTCGCCGGTCAGCGGCTCGCGGATCACGCCGCTGGCGAAACTGGACGCCGCTGTGTTGGGTTTTCCCGGCCGGACGATCACCGTCGGCAGGCGACCGACGCGGCCATCGATGAAGCCCTTCCGGCTCATATCGTTGATCAGCAGTTCCATCACCGCCTTGGTCATCCCATATGTGTTCTGCGGCACCGGACGGGTCATGCCGTCGACGCGTTCCGGCATCGCCTTGCTGCCGAAGATCGCGAGGCTCGAGGTAAACAGCACCTTCGTGTGCGGGCCGTTGGCGCGCGCCGCATCGAGCACCGCGCGACCGCCGTCGATGTTGACCCGCACCGCGGCATCGAAGTCGGCCTCGGATCCCGCGCTGACCATGGAAGCCAGGTGCACCACTGCGTCCGATTTCTCGATCACGCGGGCGACCATTTCAGTATCCGCAATATCGCCGGCAATCATCTCGGCCCGCCCCTCGAGCGATCCGAGCCCGTCCGGCGGCACGGCGATATCGAACAGGGTGACAGTGTCGCCACGATCCAGCGCGCGTTCGGCGATCAGGCGACCGAGAAACCCGGTGCCGCCCGTAATAACAATTTTCATGATGTCATTCCGCCGCCGTCTTGGCCTTCGCCTGCTCGACCAGTTCCTGCAGGCAGTCGTCGGCCAGCGGCTTGATCGGCGTGAAGTCGCGGTGCGCGATCCATGGCTTTCGGGTGTACTTGGTGATGTGGTTTGAGACCGCACACAGGCTCAAATAAACGATAACCCGGTCCCACGGGCTGATATTGGGCGGGCTCGCGTGCACCAGGTTGCCGTGGAACAGCAGCACCGAGCCAGGCTCGCCCACGGGCGCCACCACGCCGCCTTCGTCGGCGAGCTTCTTCACGGTCGCGCGGTCCAGCGTCCAGAGCGGATAGCTGGTGGTCTCGAGATCGTGCCCAGCCTCGACCACGCCGGCCTTGTGGCTGCCCGGAATGAAAAGCAGCGGGCCGTTCGCGGCCGTCACCTCATCCAGAAACACAGAAATGTTCATGGCGCGCGGTTCCGGCATACCGTCGTCCCTGGCCCAGGTGCCGTAATCCTGATGCCACTGCCAGATGTCGCCGTCGAAAGCGGCCTTGGCGTTGATCTTGTACTGGTGCATGTAGACCTCTTCTTCGAGGATCTGCATGATCGGCTCGATCAGGCGCGGATGCGCGCCCAGGCGCCCGTGCGCGTCGTCGTATTCGTGCGCCGCAAAGGCAATCCGCGGTACGCCCGATTTCTCGCGCCACACTTCTTCGCGATCGGAAGCGTAAATATCCTTTGCCGCGTCCTTCAGGACCTGCGCCTCTTCCTTCGAGAACAGACCCGGCAGAAACAGGTAGCCTTTGTCGTGGAATTCGGCGAGTTGCGCATCGGTCAGCTTCATGGCGTTCCTCCCACAGAACGGCGTTTTAATTGGGATAATTCTAGCGCTGCAGCACACGGAATTAAAGTCGGGTGAAATCAGGCTTTTTCCGGGAAAAGTCCCGAGAGCCCCTCTTTCGACGCCGCGCAGATGCCGCGCTCGGTGATCAGGCCCGTCACAAGCCGGGCAGGCGTCACATCGAACGCCGGGTTGCCGCCCTTCGCCCCTTCAGGGACGATCTCGACCGTCACCACCTCGCCGGCGTCGGTCCTGCCCTGGATTTTCGTTACCTCATCGGCGGCGCGTTCTTCGATTGGGATATCGCGGCCGTCCTCGATCGTCCAGTCGACCGTCGGCGACGGCAGCGCCACGAAGAACGGTACCTTGTTGTCGTGCGCAGCCAGCGCCTTCAGGTACGTCCCGATCTTGTTGCAGACGTCGCCCGCCGCCGTCGTCCGGTCGGTGCCGGTGATACACATATCGACCCGGCCTTCCTGCATCAGATGGCCGCCCGCGTTGTCGGCGATAACCGTCAGCGGCACGCCGTGCTTGCCGAGCTCCCAGGCCGTCAGGCTGGCGCCTTGATTTCTGGGGCGGGTTTCGTCGACCCAGACATGCACCGGGATACCGGCGTCGAACGCCTTATAGATCGGCGCCAGCGCCGTGCCCCAGTCCACCGTGGCCAGCCAACCGGCATTGCAGTGGGTCAGGATATTGACCACCTCGCCCGCACCTTTCTTCTTGTGCAGGTCCTGGATGACCGTGAGCCCGTGATCGCCGATGGACGAACAGATGTCCGAATCTTCGTCGCAGATTTCTGCGGCGCGCTTGTAGGCCGCGGCGGAGCGCTCATTCGCCGACAACGGCTCCAGCAGCGTCGACATTTCGTCCAGCGCCCAGCGCAGGTTCACCGCGGTCGGCCGCGTCGCCAGGAGCTTCTCGTACGCATCGCCGAGGTTCTCGTCCGACGCGTCCGCCTGCATCGCCAGCGCCATACCGTAGGCCGCCGTGGCGCCGATCAACGGTGCGCCGCGCACCAGCATATCCTTGATGGCGACGGCTGCATCGTCGACGGTCTCGAGGCGCACGGTCACGAAATCGAAGGGTAATCGTGTCTGGTCGATGATCTCGACCGCCCAGCCGTCGTCGGCCAGCCAGATGGTGCGGTAGGGAACGCCGTCAACTTTCATAACTACTCCAGTGACTTCTCGAAATAGACGCGATGGAACCCAGCCTCCGTCGCTTCGTGGGTTTTACGATAGCCAAGCGCCTCATAGAAGGGAAAGTTCTCGATCATCGCGACATTGGTGTAGAGCCAGACAATTTTGCTTCCGGCCTGGACGGCGGCGACTTCAGCGTGCGCCATCAGGGCCCTGCCGATGCCCGCCCCCGCGAAGACCGGATCGACGGCCACGTTCTCGACGAAATAGTCGTTCTCGCGAGGATAAGCGACGATATACCCGGCAATACCGTCCGGCCGTTCCGCAACCGTCACCTCGCCCCGGTCAATATGCGTATCGAAATCGGCGACCATCGGCGCCGGTTCGCGGCCGATACGTTCGACGTAACGCGCGTACGCCCGCCGCGCGATATCGCGGACACGCACCGCATCAGCGGCAACCGCCGGACGCATTTCCATCTCAGCCCGTGTGCAGCACCCGGCCGGCGACCGCGTCGAGCATCGCGACGAGGCCAGGGTCGCGGGCATCCGGATGCGTGATCACCGCGTTGTCGAGGGCGCGGTGACAGCCGTGCGAACAGAGCTCGGTCCGCGTCGACAGCCTCGGCACTACCTCTTTGACCAGCGAGCGCCCGTTGTCCGCATTGCCCACCAGAACGGCGATAATCGCCTCGACAGTGACATGGTCGTGGTCGGGATGCCAGCAATCGTAGTCCGTGACCATGGCGACCGTCGCGTAACACATCTCGGCTTCCCGGGCGAGCTTAGCTTCGGGCATGTTGGTCATGCCGATAACGTCGCAACCCCACGAACGATAGAGATTGGATTCCGCCAGTGTCGAAAACTGCGGCCCTTCCATCACCAGATAGGTGCCGCCCCGCGCGTGCGGAATGTCGAGCGCGGCCAGGCTCTCCGTCAACGCATCGCCGAGACGCCCGCAAACCGGATGGCCGAAACCGACATGCGCCACCAGCCCTTCGCCGAAGAACGTCTTGGTGCGGGCAAAAGTCCGGTCAATGAACTGGTCGACGACGACGAAGGTCCCCGGCGGGTATTTTTCCTTCAGCGACCCGCACGCCGAAAGCGACAGGATTTCCGTGCACCCGAGGCGCTTCAGGGCGTCGATGTTGGCGCGGAAGTTCAGATCCGAGGGCGGGATGCGGTGGCCGCGGCCGTGCCGCGGCAGGAACGCCATTTCGATTCCTGCCAGCGAGCCGCGCAGAATCTCATCGGACGGTTCGCCGAACGGTGACGCGACCGCTTCCCAGCGGGCGTCGTCAAGACCGTCGATCTCGTAAAGGCCGCTACCGCCGATGACCCCGATCATCGGCGTGGAAACGTCTTCGGTCATGCACCTTCTCCGCGCCGGAGCACGTCTTCGAACAATCGCATGGTGCGCATGCCCGCGATCGCCGCCGCGCGCGGATCATAGCTGCCGCGCATGTCGCAGTGAAAACCGTGTCCGGCGTCGTAGATGAAGATATCCACGTCCGGTTGCGCCTTGCGGACGGTGTCGACGTCGCTCATCGGAATCGAGGCGTCGCTTTCTCCGAAGTGCAGGATCGTCGGACACTTCGGTTTTTCGGAAGCGATCTCGTGAATGCCGCCGCCGTAATAACCGCTGGCCGCATCGATATCGAGACGGCACGCCGCCGCATAGGTGACGAACCCGCCCCAACAGAACCCGACGGCCCCGATACGACCGGCATCGGCGATCGCGGCACGGGCCGCTTCGACGTCGGCCATGACCTGATCCAGGTGCTCGTTGGCAGTCGCCTTGTGGGCGCGGCCGCGCTCGATGTCGGCCGGCTCGTACCCGGTCTCGAAACCCGGCTCCCAGCGGTCATACAGCGCCGGCGCAATGGCCGTGTAGCCAACCGCGGCCCAGCGCTCGACCAGATCGCGGATGTGAACGTTGACGCCGAACACCTCCTGAATGACGACGACGCCGCCCAGTGGCGTGCCGTCCGGGTCGGCGCGATAGGCATCGAACGTGTGGCCGTCCGACGCCGTGAGTTTCACGGACTCAGGCATATTATTTTTCCCTCCCTAAGTGGTCCGAAAAAATAGCCCACGCCCTTGCATAGGGCAAATGGTGGAAACGGCACGGCAGAAAATGCGACTATTAAGGGTAACACCTATTCATATTCTTTCACTTGAAGGATACAATCTAAGGTATGAAAAATGACGACAGGGCGGGGCTGAATTCATGTGGGGCATTCGAGGACAATCAGTCACAAGATTAATTACATGTATAATCATCGCAGTCGCTGTTGCGGCCTGCCAAACCACCGGTGACGGCAGCCCGACGGGCTCTTCCAGCAAATACAGGGTTGCCAAGGACAGCTACACGCTATTTTTCGATCAGAAGGATCACATAGAGGAACTTGTCTCCGCGGGTGATTATTCGAATGCGTCGATCCTTTATGAGGAGCAGCGGGCGTTCTTCGACGAACAGATTGCCGAGGATAAAGAGTTGAATACGACGCTCAAAGCCGTTGTAGACAACGTCAGCCGTTCGCGGGAACCGAAAATTGCCGCGACTCTGGATGAGTTGGAGGCCATTCGATGGCCGACCGACGCCGACCAGTGGCCGTCTGTCTCGGAGAAACTTAAAAAAGCGGAACGGATGATCGCTGAAATGCCTTCGGATGGCGTGTTCGTGAACCCGTCTTTTCTTCCCGCAAACCTGGATAAACTCAAGGTGGCGACTGGCGGCCTCCGCGCCAAAGTCGACGCGAGCGTTCGAAACGATTTCGCCCAGTTCGACCATTTTGCCGACAAGACCTTTTTCGAACTCCACCCGTCGTCTCAGTCCGCCAGAGAGTTCTTCAATGAGAACCCGGCGTCACTCACATCGACGATTGAAGGTCAGGCAGCGGCGGATATCCGCCGTTTCGGCGAGTCTATTGGAAAAGACAACCTGAATGCCGAACAATGGAAGACCGTCAGTCAGGCCTATGTCGACGCCCGCATCTCTGCACTTTCGGGCAGCAAGCGGTCTCTTTCCGATATCCTATCGATCGTCTCAGGGGCCAAGGATGCCGGGTTCGAGGTCGACAGCCTCAACGCCGTCAAGATCGGCTTCGTGGAGGTGACCAGTCGGACTCTCCTGAAACAGGGACAGATCGAGTTCCCCGCGTCGGTCGAGGTAGATCTCCCGTTCGAGGTTGCGAAATCCGAGCTAGAGACTGCATTCGACACGGCGACAGCCGAGTCCTCGGATTATCTGATTGTGTTCGATGTCGCATTGGCCAAGTCCCGCCGGAAGATCGGCAGAATGCACAAGAAATCGTCCCAGATGATCGTCGGGTACAAGCAGGAACAGAACCCTGAATATACCCAATTGCAGAACCAGATCACGGCGGCGCAGATGCAGGTTCAAAACGAGTCGATGAACGTGAGCATGGCTCAGTCACAATACTGCTATGGGCTGGCGTGCCTCGGCAAAGCTATTTCCGTTGCTGCAGCAGGCGCGAAACGAGATGAAGCCCAGACCAATCTGCAAGGTCTCATGACCAGAATGAACTCCACCCCGATGATGATAGAGGTGCCGATTAAGCGCCCTTACAGCTATGAGGTAGCCGATATAGATGCATCGAAAACAATGACGGTGCACTACTACGTTATCGACAAGAAAAAGAAGCGATATTTCAAATCCACTTTCGATGTCACAGAGAACGAGAGGTTTGCCGTAGCGTATCGGTTGCAGTCGTCGGACCCCGACGCCAAGAAACTCACAGGCAACTACGATAGCGAGTCCGATGTCGGTGAATGGGAAAAGCAACCCTCGACAGTCAAACTCAGCCAGTTGATTGACCATTATCTGACCAATCAATCTCGAAGCCGCCCGCTACCGAGCCTGACGGCGCTTCGCAAGCAAATGCTGGATGACCGAAACACCGCCATCGCCGAATACAAGGAGAACACGTTCGAAGAAAGCACCGCGAACGACCCAAGATTCGACAGCGTCGTCGCCATATACATGCCGGGAGGCGGTCTTGGATCCGGCTTCTTTGTCCGCCCGGACATCGTGATGACGAACTACCATGTCGTGGAGGAATCCGAGTTCGTTGAACTGAAGATGCACGATGAACAGGAAACCTTCGGCAAGGTCATCGCCCGCGACGCCGTTACCGACCTGGCGTTGATCAAGACCCAGTCCCGCGGGAAGCCGGCGCGGTTCTTCGACAAGAACAAGATCGAACTGGGCAGCACGATAGAGGTTATCGGACACCCGCGTGGTTATGAATTTTCCATCACGCGCGGCGTTGTCAGCGCCATCAGGAAAGACAAAAGCGTAAATCTCTCAGGCGGCAGCGAGGTCTTGTTCGTGCAGATTGATGCGGCAACAAGCCCAGGCAATTCCGGCGGACCGGTCTTTCTCGAAGATTACGTGGTTTCGGTCGTATCCTGGGGACGTGTCGATCGCGGCTCGGAAAACCTGAACTTCACCGTCCATCATTCGCTCGCGGAGGACTTCCTGCGCGAGTCGCTTGGCGGCTCCTGAGGAGAAGATATATGCATCACTCAAGCCCAAACCGTACTTCTCGGAGGGTGCCGCTTGTATCGCTGGCCGCGGCCTTGGCATTGGCAGCCGTCTTTTCCCTCGGCGGCTGCGTCGGCGCCCCGACCACGAGAATGGGGATGGTCAAGGACGACAGCAGTGGCCTGATGATCGGATCGACCGTCGAGAAAACGATCGTGACCGACTCATCGTTTCACAAGAACAAAAAGATAAAGGTGCGTATCCGCAATACGTCCGGCGATACGACCTTTGATATGTACAGATTCAAAGACCAGGTCGAGCGGGCCTATGAAAGCATCGGCTTCGAGCCCAGCAGCGAGGATGATTTCGGCATCCTCGTCGATGTGAACGTCCGCTACAGCGGCCAGATTCAGACCAATATGGCCACCGAGTATGGTTTCCTCGGTGCGTCGGCGGGCGGGCTGGCAGGAGCATCGCGCGGGACGTCGGCGACGGACGTCGGCATCGGCGTTGTCTCGGGCGCGACGATTGGCAGCATCGTGGGAAGTTTCGTCACGGATGATACCTATATCATCGTCACGGATGTCACGGTCGCGACGGTCCGTGACAGAACGACGACGAAGCCGGCCAAAACGATTACGTTCAGCCGCAGCCCAAAGACCGACGAAGAAAAAGAAGAAGACAGGAACAGCAGCAAACGCGGCCTCAAGCACTCCGTTCGCACCGGCGTCGCCGTTTATGCGGGCGGGCGCAACACCTCGCAAAGCGAGATCGCCGGCATGGTTCGCCAGCGCATTGCGCGGATTGTCGGCAATATTATCTGATTTCTACTCCGCCGCCGATTTTTTGACTTCCGGGCGCATGATCGTGAAGACCTCCTGCACGGACGTGTAATCCATGTAACCGAGGCGCGCCACGGGCCGGATTTTCTCGACATCGACGAAGCCGTCCTTGAGGTACTCGTCGTTGATATGTACGCCGACGACGCGGCCGACGCAGATCGCGTTGCCGCCCCCGTTCCGGTCGGCGGGCAACACCATGGTATCGAAGTAGGTGCATTCGAGGTGGATCGGCGACGCCTTGACGCGCAGCGGCTTGACCAGTTCGGACGCTTCCATTTCGATCCCGAGATGCGCCGCTTCGTCCACGTCCGGCTCATAACCGGCGCTGGACTCGTTCATGATGTCCTTGAGGTCGTAAGACACCATCGAACAGACGAACTCGCCGCTCTGCTCGGCGTTATAGATGCTGTCCTTGGGCGCGTCGGCGGATCGCATGCCGGACCCGAACATCACCATCGGCGGGTCGCCGGCAACACCGTTGAAGAACGAGTACGGCGCCAGGTTGTGCACACCGTCGGGACCGATGGTCGAAATCCAGCCGATCGGCCGCGGGATCACGCAGCTCTTGAACGGGTCGCGGGGCAGGCCGTGCGGCTCTTTGGTGTTCCAGAACATGACTTTCTCCCTCAGTGCTCGTCGACGGGGGCATCGCCCACATACGGTACAGTATCCTCGACGACATCCCAAATATGACGGGCCGTCGGCTCCGTCTGCTCTTCACGAATGTGCGCGACCAGACCGGCGGCGCGGCTGATCACCGAAAAGCCCCGCATGATTTCTGGTTCGACACCGATCTCGAGCAGCACCGCGGCGACCGCACCCGTCGCGTTGATGGTCAGGTGACGGCCCAGTTCCTCGTCGATGATCGCCGACAAACGCTTCATGGCGTCGATATAAATTCCGTCGATGCCCTCCTGCGACAGCGCGATCTCGAACAGGCGCGCGGTCCGCGGGTCGTCCGGTTTGTGAAGGTGATGGCCGAACCCCGGCAGCGGTCGTTTCGCGGCGCGGAGCGCGGCGATCTCCCGGCGCGCCGCAACCTCGAACCCGTCGTCATCCTGCAGCAGCTTCATCAAAAGCTTGGCGGCATTCTCCATGGTGCCGACGAACTGCGAACCGACGTTCAGCAGCCCGGCCGCCACCGCCGCCTGAAGCGCTTCCGGCGCCGAATGATAGGTCAGGCGCGTGGCGATGGCGCTCGGCGTCAGGCCGTGCTCCATCAGGGTCACCAGGACCGCATCCAGGATCTTTATCTCACCCGGCGTCGCCTTGCGGCCCATGATGTGCATGAACATCATTTCTGTAAACGTGACATTCCCCATCAATTCGCCGACCAGGCCGTCGTCGCGGTAATAAAGCTCTTCGTTGGTATGTGTAGCTAGTTTCGTCGTCGGGCCATTCTTCGCGGTCATGCCGCATCCTCCCCATCTTTCGGTGTAAACATGACCTTGGCTTCGCGCCGGAGCACCTTACCCACCGGCGAGCGCGGCAGCTCGTCGACGATGTGCACGACCTTTGGGGTCTTCACGGAGTCCAGTCTCTCTTTCACGAACGCCGCGATATCCTCGCCGGTGACGTCCGCGCCGGCGCGGACCTCGACCGCCGCCGTCAGCGCCTCGCCCCACTTGCGGTCCGGCACCCCGAAGACGACGCACTCCGAAACCTGCGGATGCTGGCCCAACACGGCTTCGACATCGCTTGGGTAGACATTGAAGCCGCCGGTAATCACCACATCGCGGATGCGGTCCTTGATATAGACGAAACCGCGTTCGTCGATGATTCCGACGTCACCCGTATGCAGCCAACCGTCAATAATCGTTTCAGCGGTCTTGTCGGGCATATCGAGATACCCCTTCATCACCAGATCGCCCTTCAATACGATCTCGCCGGTCTCACCGGTCGGCAGGATGTTCCCGTTGGTGTCCATGATCTCGACCCGGGTCAACAGCGTGGCACGCCCGGTCGAGGCCCAGTTTTCGGGCTCAGTCCAGTCGCTGGCACGCATGCAGATAGCGATTTGCGGGGCTTCCGTCTGGCCGAAACAGGTTTCGAGCGCATTGTTGAACACCTTCATGGCACGCGGCACCTCGTCCTTGCGGATCGCCGCGCCCCCGACGATCAGGTGCTTGAGGGCGGAGAAATCCCGATCCTCGACCCCCGGCTCGTCCATCATCATGTAGATCACGGTCGGCGGCACGAAAACGCTGGTGATGCGGTCCCGCTCCAGCGCCTCGATGATCGTGTCGGGCTTGGCCGGCCCCATGAACACCTGCATGCCACCCATCGCGAACGTCGGCATGATCAGCGTGTTGGTGCCGTGGGTCATCGGCGCCGCCAGCAGGTTACGGTCGTCGCCGTCGAACCCGAACTCGTGCAGCATCGATGTGATGCAGGTGTTCCAGACGCGATACGTCTGCATGCAGCCCTTGGGCTGACCGCTGGAACCGCCGGTGAACTTGATCGCCTGCAGGTCGTCGAGCGACAGATCATGGCGCTTCGGTAACTGGCCGTCGAATTTTTCGACCAGAGACGCGATCGAGGTGCCGTCCGCGCCGTCGCCGGGCTTACCGACAAGCCGTACCGCATCGCCGCTGTCTACCTTATCCCGGCAATTGGCGTCGACGACGACGATACCCGGCTGCGTGACCTCGCAAATGCGGTCCAGCTCCGGCTTGCCGTTACGCGGGTTCAACGGAATCCATGTCTTGCCGGCGGCAAAAGTCGCCAGCCACGCCAGCAGATGTTCGAACGTGTTGTAGCCGCAGATACCGACCCGGGTCTGCGGTGCGGGATCGATATCCTGCAACGCCGCCGCCAGCGCGTTGGTCTGGCGCGCCAGCTCGGCGTAGGTCATTTCGGTGTCGCCGTCCTTGACGGCGATGCGGTCGGGGAAGCGTTGCGCGGCGCGCAGGAAATGATCGATGGGTAACATATCAGGCGCCGTCCTCAGTCATTTCGGTCTTAAATCTTTTCCAACGTTCGACGTAGTGAACGGCGATCCGGGTGAGGTCTGCGATGGCTTCTTCCTTCAATTCACGGATCACGCGCCCCGGCGCACCGACGACCAGCGAGTTGTCCGGAATCTCCGTCCCTTCCGTAATCAGCGCCTTGGCGCCGATAATGCAATTCTTGCCGATCTTTGCACCGTTGAGCACCACCGCGCCGATGCCGATCAGCGAATTGTCGTCGACGGTGCAGCCGTGCAGCATCGCCATGTGACCGACCGTCACCCCCTTGCCGAGCCTAAGCGTGTATCCCGGATCGGTATGGAGCACGCTGTTCTCTTGAATATTCGTACCTTCGCCGACGATGATCGGATCGTTGTCGCCGCGCAGCACGGCGCCGAACCAGACGCTGGCATCCTTTTCCAGGGTGACCTTGCCGATCACCGATGCGGTCGGCGCGATCCAGTAATCGTCACCGTGGGTCTGAACCCGGTGCTCGCCGAGTGTGTATTTCATTGATGGCCTCCATTGACTTGGAGGGATTTTGGCATTCGGGGGAAAGGCTTGAAAGGGTCTAAATTTGCCAGCTCTTGCCGGAGTTGATCAGATCCATGGCATCGGCGGCCGATTGCGGCTTGGCAAAAAGATATCCCTGACCGTAGTGGCAGCCCAACTCCTGCAATTTCTCCTGCTGCGCCTCGTTCTCGATCCCCTCGGCAACAATATTCATCCCAAGTGCGTGTGCCAGCCCGACGATGCTGTGCACGATCCTGCGGCTGTTTTCGGTTTCGTCCATGCTGTTGACGAAAGCACGGTCGATCTTGAGTGTATCGAGGGGGAACATATGCAGATAACTGAGGCTCGAATATCCGGTGCCGAAATCGTCGATCGCCAGCGATATGCCGAGCGCCTTCAGTTTTTTCAACGCATCCGCGGCGTGGTCAGGGTTTTCGACCATCAGCGTTTCCGTGATCTCGAGCTTGACCTGCTCCAGCTCGACGCCGCTGTCGTGGATGATACCGCCGATCCGATCGATCTCGTTCAAGTCTGAAAGCTGCAGGCCCGACACGTTGGTGCTCATGAACGGGAGCGCGTCTTCGGGGTTCATTCGGGCGAATGCCTCGGCAAACGCCGCATGGTCACGAAGACTGGTTTCGAGCGCGAACCGGCCCAGTTCAACGATCAATCCTGTGTGTTCCGCCAGCGGGATAAAATGACCCGGCGAAACGAATGAGCCGTCCGGTTTCTCCCAGCGCATCAGCGCCTCGAACCCGGCAACCTTGCCAGTGTCGAGCGAGATGATCGGCTGATAGTGCATCCGGAATTCCTGCGCCTCGAGCGCGCCCATAAGGTCGCGTTCGTCGTGAATGCGCTGGAATGCCATCGCGCGGATTTCCTCAAGCGATGCGTTCTTTTGGTCCGAATCGACATTCAGACCGGAATATCGGTTTTGAGCATTGCGAAATCGCGTCAGGACGACGCGCAAAATCAGATTCATCATCGGGTCGGCGGACGTCAGCGGTTTGATGACGCGAGAGCGCTGGATGACGATCAATTCGGTTTCTTCGGTCGCGATGACATCGGCGGACCTGGGTGCGTCGTCGATCATTGACATTTCACCGATGATCTCGCCCGGGCCCAGCTTGGCCAGCACGATGTCTTCTCCATCCTTCTCGATGATGACGTCGACCGCGCCTTTTTCGATGAAATAGGCGTGTTCCCCAGGCTCGCCTCTACGGAAGATGGTATCGCCCGCATTGTACAAGCGTGAATAAATGTTCTCAGGCAAGCGCCGCTCCCCTTTCTGGGTATTTTCGACCGCTTAGGGTAAGCATGTTGTCAAATTTGAGCAATAGTACCCGTCACAGCATCCCGCCCGGGACTCCAAGGGCGTGCTTCGTCAGTTCCGCCGTGACGTAATCGAACGCCTCGTCGATGTCATCTGTTATCAGGAACAGATCCAGGTCCTCCGCCGCGACGGTGCCCGCCGCGACCAGCGTGTCCAGGTTCAGCGCCTCATCCCAGAACGTTTTACCAAACAATACCGTCGGCACACGCTTCTTGAGTTTGCCTGTCTGCATCAAGGTCAGCGTCTCAAAAAACTCGTCCAGGGTGCCGAAACCGCCCGGAAAGACGAGCATCGCCTTGGCCAGATACATGAACCAGAACTTGCGCATAAAGAAGTAATGGAATTCGAACCCCAACTCGCGGGTGACGTAGGGGTTTTCATGCTGTTCGTGGGGCAAAGAGATGTTCAAGCCGATGTTGATGCCTGCCGCTTCCGATGCGCCGCGGTTCGCGGCTTCCATGATCCCCGGCCCGCCGCCGGTGCAGATGACGAAACGCCGGCGCGATCCTTCGAGCGTTTTCGACCATTTGGTCAGACGGTTGGCGAGGGTGCGCGCGGCTTCGTAATATTGCGACATGCGCAAGATGCGCTCCGCTTCCGCCATGTCGCCGCCATGGCGCTTGGTGGCAGCCATGTGTTTTTCCGCTTCTTCACGGCTTTTGATGCGCGCGGACCCGAAAAATACGATGGTGTCTGCAATATTGTACTCGGCGAAACGCGCTTCCGGTTCCAGATATTCGGATAGAATGCGCACCGTGCGCGCATCGGGACCATGAAGGAATTCAAGATTCCGGTACGCCTTGACCGGCTTGCGGCTGTCTGCGTCGTCCCGGTCGCCCCCGTCTTTCCCGGCCACGCGTCAGTTCCCCCGGCTCTTGGCAGCCCAGCGCGCCACGGCTTCGTCGTCGCTGGCGCGGGCATCGACCCATTTCGGCCCGTCCGGCGTTTCTTCCAATTTCCAGAATGGTGCGCGGGTCTTCAGGAAATCGATCAGGTAGTGACAGGCCTCGAACGCCGCCTCCCTGTGCGCCGATGCGGCGGCGACCAGGACAATCTGATCGCCCGGCTCAAGCCGCCCGTAACGATGGATGATCAGCGTCGCCTCGAGCGGCCAGCGCGCCTGCGCCTCGGCCTCGATTTCTTCTAGCGCGCGTTCGGTCATCCCGGGATAATGCTCCAACGTCATGCCGCCGATTTCTGCGTTACCCGCCATGTCGCGGACCAGTCCGACGAACGAGCAGAGGCCGCCGATGCCGGTGTTCCCCGCACTCATCGCCTTCAACTCGGCGCCCAGATCGAAATCCTCTTCCTGAACGCGGATCATGGTCTTCAGCCCCCCGTCACCGGCGGAAAAAATGCGACCTCGTCGCCATCGGCGATCGGGTGCAACGGATCGACATGTTCCTGGTTGACCGCGGCACGGACCAGCGCCGTGTCGGCGAACGCCGTCGCATAACCGTCGCCGCGCCCGGCCAGCCAGGCAATCAGGTCACCGACCGTCTTGACATCGTCCGGACGGGACAATTCCTCCGACGACGTGCCGACGTGTTCGCGCACCCAGGCAAAATAAAGCAGTTTCAAAACGTTACCCCGATATCAGTCCGCTGAACGGAATGTACGTCACGCGTGCGCCCGCTTCCAGTCTCTCGATATCCTCGCCGATCTCGGCAAGGCCGTCGGCGCCGGCCATGGACGTCAGGATACCGGCGCCGCTGGAATGGTGCTTGCTCAGCAATGGCGTACCGTTGCCGTCGCTGCCGAGCGCGACACGCACCCATTCGCGCCGCCCGGTCTTTTTCTTGTAGGCGAAATCGGTCGCGACCTTGAGCCGCGCAGCCCGGTAATTCGTCTCGCCCGCCAGCCGGCGCAGCATTGGCTGCGCGATCATCAGGAACGTTACCATCGCCGCCACCGGATTACCCGGCAGCCCGACGAACGCCGTGTCACCGATCTGCCCAAGCGCGATGGGGCGTCCGGGTTTGATCGCGAGACGCCAGAAATGAATGCTTCCCAACGTTTCCACCGCCGCCTTGACGTGGTCTTCCTCGCCCGCCGAAACGCCGCCCGACGTCATCAGAACGTGATGATCGGCCGCCGCCATATGAAGCGCGGAGGCGATCGCAGTTTGGTCGTCGGGCAGGATGCCGAGATCCGTGACCGCCGCCCCAAGCCGCTCAAGCATCGCCATCACGGCGTAACGATTGGCATCAAAAATACAGCCTGCCGGTGCATCGCCGGACGGGTCGCGCACTTCGTCACCGGTCGAAAACACCGCGACCCGAAGCTGTTTAAAAACGCTGACATCGTGCCGCCCTATCGAAGCGGCGAGACCGATTTCCTGGGGGCGCAGACGCGTGCCTTTGCTGACGACGACATCGCCCGTCTTTACGTCCTCGCCGGCAAAGCGGCGGTTCGATCCTTGCTTCAGGCCCTTCGGCAGCACCACCTGATCGCCGTCGCGGATGCAATCCTCTTCCATGAAAACCGTGTCCATACCGTCCGGCATCGGCGCGCCGGTAAAAATCTGCACCGCCTCGCCCGGGCGCGCGTCGCGGCCGAGTGGATGGCCGGCGGCGACGCGTCCGGTGACAGGAAGGCTGGTTTCCGCATCCGGGTCGAGATCGTTGAAGAACACCGCATAGCCGTCGACGGCGCTGTTGTCGTGCGGCGGTACGTTGCGCTCGGAAATCAGGTCTTCCGCCAGCACCCGCCCGGCGGCTTCGACCAGCGGCACGGTTTCAGTGTCGACAACGGTCGTGAGACGGGCGGCGAGTTCGGTCATCGCGTCGTCAAAGGGGATAAGGCTGTCCCCAAAGGCGAAGCAATCGTCCTTAAGCTGCGCCATGGCGCCGCTCCGCCGGCAGTTCGCAGAACGCAATGATGAAATCCGCGACCGCCTCGACATCGTCGAGATCGATACGCGGAATATCGACTTCCAGGTCGTCGGTGGTGGCGATGGCGACGATGGTCGGATCGTCGGCGCACAGCATCGGCTTGCCGACGCCCGAGCGGTATATCTCCATCTTCGGATGCGGGTAGGTCTTGAAGCCCTCGATCAGCACAAGGTCGACCTCGGTCATGCGATCCAGCATCTCTTCGATCGTCGGCTCGCGCTCGCCACGGTTCTCGTGCAAAAGCGCCCAGCGCTGTCCGCCGGCGATGAAGACCTCGTGCGCGCCGGCTTCGCGGTGGCGGTAGGTATCCTTGCCGGGCTTGTCGATATCGAAATTGTGGTGGGTGTGCTTGATGGTCGAGACCTTGAGCCCACGGTCGCTGAGCGCCGGAATGACACGCGTCACCAGCGTCGTCTTGCCGCTCCCGCTCCAGCCTGCGAATCCAAATATCTTCATCTGTGGATGTTCCCGGCAGCCCTTTGGACCGAATTATACACTTATAGAGGAAATATCGTCGTCCGGCGCGACAGGATCAACCGGTGGTGCTCATTTTCCCGGTGCCGGGTTTGGTGCCCGCCTTATCCTTTTCCGAAGCCGGTTCGGTACGGTTGTCGACGGCGGCGATCTGGCGGATGCCCACAATCAGATAATCGGCGCCGGTGACCAGCGTCAGCAATGCGGCCCCCCAAAGCCCGATCACGCCGATTTCCGTCGTCGTCAGCGGCCCGAAGTCGGGCCCGGCCGGTCCCACCAGCAGAAAGCCGAGAGCCAGCATCTGGATCGTCGTCTTCCACTTCGCCAGCGCCGTCACCGGCATAGACACGCGAACTTCCGCCAGAAACTCCCGAAGACCCGACACCAGAATCTCGCGGCACAGGATCACGGCGGCCGGCAGCACCGTCAGACTGCTGATGCGGTCGACACCAACCAGCACCAGCAGCACGGAGGCCACCAGCAGTTTGTCGGCGATGGGATCAAGAAAGCGGCCGAATGCAGACTGCTGTGACAGCACACGCGCAAGATAACCATCAAAGAAATCGGTGACGCAGGCCAGCGTATAGAGCGAGAACGCGATCCAGTTGGCGAGCGGGGCGTCGAGAAAGATCAGCGAAATCACCAACAGCGGGATCGCGGCGATCCGCCCAATCGTCAGCATATTCGGAATCTTTGTCAGCATGGCCAAGGCCCCGGGTGAGTGGCGCGGACATCAAGCCCCCGTTCCTTCTCACTTCTATCAGGTTCCGGGCTTTGTTGAAACCTGCTCGGCGCCGAAAACTTGCCGCTGCGCGTCAGAACTCCGCAAAATCGGCACGACATCGAACGAAACGATATCATTCCAATGTGACATCCATTGGTCGAGCAGACCGGGATCCGCGGTCGACATGATCTGATAGCAGGTGCCGAGATCTTCGCTGACCCAACTGTCGATATATTCCAGCCCTTCGGGCAGCATCCGCCCTTCATCGCGAAACCGCGCATAGACGACGTCGGCGCCGTCGGAAAACGTCTCGATCACCATGTAGAGCATGCTCAGTCCTCCGGATGAAACCAGTCGTAGATCTTCTTGGCCATGGCGCGGCTGACACCCTCGACGGTTTCCAGATCCTTGACCCCCGCAGTGGCGACGGATTGCGCCGCGCCGAAGTGATGCAACAGCGCTTTCTTGCGTTTGGCCCCGATACCGGGCACCTCGTCGAGGATCGACCTGCTGATCTGCTTACCGCGCTTGGCGCGGTGGGTTCCAATCGCGAAGCGGTGCGCTTCGTCCCGGATGCGCTGCAGGAAATAGAGCACCGGGTCCTTGTGGCCGAGCTGGATCGCGTCCGCGCGGTCCGGCAGGAAAATCTTCTCGCGCCCGGCGTTGCGGTCCGGGCCTTTGGCTATGGCTGCGAGCGGTACATCCTCGATACCGAGTTGCTGGAACACATCCTCGGCGGCGGAAAGCTGCCCCTTGCCGCCGTCGACCAGCACTAGGTCCGGCCACTGTCCCTTGGTACGGTCCGGATCTTCCTTGAGAGCGCGGGAGAACCGCCGTTCCAGCACTTCGCGCATCATGTCGTAGTCGTCGCCGCCGGACGCTGCGCCCGCGCCGGCGCGCCGGATGTTGAACTTTCGGTACGCGTTCTTCATGAAGCCTTCCGAGCCGACGACGATCATGGCGCCGATCGCGTTGGTGCCGGAGACGTGCGAGTTGTCGTAGACCTCGATCCGATCCGGCGCGCCGTCGAGCTTGAGCGCGTCGGCAAGGCCCTCCAGCAACTTTCGCTGCGATGCGCTTTCCGACATGCGGCGGGCCAGCGCATCGCGGGCGTTGGCGACGGCGTTATCGACGACGCGTTTCTTTTCGCCCCGCGTCGGCACGCGGATTTCGATCTTGCGGTCGGCGCGCACGCGGAGCGCCTCCTCGACCAGCCCGCGGTTTGGAATCTTTTGCGACGTCAGGATCAGCTTGGCCGGCATGGTGCGCGCATAGAACTGGCCGATGAACGCCTCCAAAACTTCTTCGGGGCTGTCCTCGCGCGCATGCGTCGGAAAATACGCCCGGTTCCCGTAGCTGCGCGCACCGCGGTAGAAGAATACCTCGACGCAGGTCTGGCCGCCGTCCTGGTGCACGGCCAGCACGTCGGCGTCGTCGAGCCCGGCGCTGAATGCCTCGTGACGGGACTGCACCCGGGTCAACGCCTGGATGCGGTCGCGATACTGCGCGGCGAGTTCGTATTCCATCGCGTCGGAGGCGGCCTGCATGTTCTCGGCCAGCTTGCGCTGGATCCGCTGGCTGTCGCCTGTCAGGAATTCGCGGGCTTCGTCGACGAGACCGTTGTAGTGCTGTTTCGAAATACGCCCGACGCAGGGGCCGGAACAGCGCTTGATCTGATAGAGCAGACAGGGCCGCGACCGATTGGCGAAGACGTTATCCGAGCACGTTCGAAGCAGGAATGCGCGCTGCAACAGGCCCAGCGTATCGTTGACCGCCCAGACCGAGGCGAACGGCCCGAAGTATTCCGCGGCGCGGTTCCGGGCACCGCGGTATTTGACGATCTGCGGATAGTCGTGGTCACCGGTCACCAGGATCATCGGAAAGGATTTGTCGTCGCGGAGCAGGATGTTGTAGCGCGGCGCGTAGCGCTTGATCAGGTCGGATTCCAGTAACAGCGCCTCGGCCTCGGTCTCGGTCTTGACGATCTCAAGCTCGACGGTCTGCGCGATCATGCGGCGGATGCGGATCGTCTGACGGTTCGGATTGGCGTAGCTGGTGACGCGTTTGCGGATGTTCTTGGCCTTGCCGACGTAAAGCACATCGCCGGCCTCGTTCAGCATCCGATACACACCGGGCGACGTCGGCAGACCGGGCAACCGCGCGCGAATTGCACCAGCGCCTTTTTCGGGGCTGCCGGGGCTCTCTGTATCGATCTCTTCCGGCTGGTCCTGCATGTCGTTTATTTCAGCAATCTGGGGCTTTGCGTCAACCGGATGCCCCATCATGCGGCGCCCTATTGGATTAACCATGAACCTATCCACGATTCCTGTGGATAACCATGTTGAAAAAAGCCCCAACCGGGAAAAATCGTTTTGATTCAGTGGGGGTTAATCAAAGTGACTAAAAAATAGGCAGGCAATTAAGATGTTGAATTTATTATATTATTCCGCAATACGGTTGCCCGAACAATTTGCTTTTAATATCTCTGCCATCGCCGCGTAACATAGCCAAAATTGTGCAAAACAGACGCGGTCGATTACGCGGGAAAGGTCCTAAAAGCCAAGTATTCGTCTATTTATTAACTATTTAGACTTCGCTGTTGAAGCGTTCGATTTCGACGCCGACACTTTGCGCATTGTCGAAGATATCAAGCTTTTCAACGCGTACCCGTGCCGAGCGGACGCGGAAATCAGTCAGGCACATCTCGGAAATACGTTCAGCGATGGTCTCGACCAGACCGACGTGGCCCTGATCGAAGATTTCCTGCACCCCGGCAACGAGCTGTTCGTAGCAGACGACATTGGCAAGATCGTCTTCCAGCCCGCCCTCACCCTCGCGCACGGCAAGGTCAAGATTGATGCGCACGCGTTGCGGCTGGTCCTGTTCATGATCGTGAACACCGATCAGCGCCATCAGGACCAGATCGCGGACGAAGACATGGCGGATCCGCTGGCGCGCATCGGCGATCTTCAGCGGCTCCAGGACCTCTCTCGGTTCAATGCTCACGTTTCGCTCCCGCTTGTCATTCCTTCGGCGCCGTTTCCGGCGTTTCGTACGCCCAGTTCATATGCTGACCGCTGTCGACCGCGATGATCTGCCCGCTCACCGATGGAGCGTCAAGCAGAAACGCGGTGGCGTCGGCGATCTCGGCCGGATTGACGGCGTGTGCCAGCGGCGTCTGCGACGCCTGCCGCTCGAAATCATCGTTGCTTTGCCGTGTGCTCGGCAGCACCGGTCCCGGGCCTATGGCATTGACGCGGACACGCGGCGCCATCGCGCGCGCCAGCACCTGCGTCTGATCCCACAGTGCCATTTTACTGAGCGTATAGCTGAGAAAATGGCTGCTGGGGTTGAGGACCCGTTGATCGACGAGATTGACGACAGCGCCTGTCTGGTCACCATCAAGCTGCCGAAACAGCTTCTGTGACAATAAATAGGGTGCGCGGACGTGAATCGCCATGTGCAGGTCCCAGATTTCCCGTCCATCGGTTTCCAGCCCGTCGCGCTGGAATACTGATGCATTGTTGACCAGCGCCGTCAGCCCGCCGAGAGCGGCACTGGCCGTCTCGATTATGCCGTCGAGCGCGGCTTCGTCCGTGAGGTCGGCGCCAACGGCGATGGTGCGGCGCCCCTGCCCCCTCAGTTCATCCGCCAG
The DNA here is from genome assembly GCA_965228915.1 of Rhodospirillales bacterium. Taxonomy (GTDB): domain Bacteria; phylum Pseudomonadota; class Alphaproteobacteria; order Rhodospirillales; family Casp-alpha2; genus UBA4479. The sequence continues at coordinate 486,283 of OZ245847.1, forward strand.
CGCTTCCGCAGCATCGGCCGAACCGTTGTAATGGATCGCGATATCCCAGCCGCCGGCCGCCAGCCGTTCGACAATCGCCTTGCCGATCCGCTTCGCACCGCCCGTTACTAGGACCTGCCGCATGAAAAGTCTCAGATAGTCGCCAATAGACGTTCGACGCCGTAGGCCTGCGCGCCAACGTAACCGAGGTAGATGACGAAGAACAAGAACGCATACTTTCTGTCCAACTTCATCCAGCCCAACAACACCGGCAGCAGCATCAGCGTTGCCGCCAGCATTACCCAGATGTCAAAATTCAGCACCTGGTCTGGCACCGGGATCGGCTTGACGATGGCGACGATGCCGCCGACGAGCATCATGTTGAAGATATTCGAGCCGACGACGTTCCCGATCGCCACATCCGGATGGCCGCGATACGCCGCGACGACTGAGGCTGCCAGTTCGGGCAGGGACGTGCCGAACGCGAACAACGTAAGACCAATGACTTCCTCGCTCACCCCAAAGTTCCGAGCGATCTCAGAACCACCCTGGACAAGCATATCCGCGCCGAAGGCGAGACCGACGATCCCCAGCACCGTCGCGATGATCGCCAGCGGCACGTTCTTGGGCATGCCCTTTTCGAGCTCTTCGAGTTCCTCAAGATGCTCTTTCTGCAGTTCCGGATCGGATTTTTCACGGAAGTACGAGAACGCGAGGAACGCGAGAAACACCGCCAGCAACGCGATCCCAGCGACGGTTGCGAGGACGCCCTGCAGGCAGAAGCCGGTAAACAGCAGAGAGCCGCCCATCAACAGAATGACGTCGCGCTTCATCGCGTCCGGCTTTGTTAGAATCGGCGTCACCAGGCAGGAAGCGCCGAGAATCAACCACACGTTGGCGATGTTGGAGCCGACGATGTTACCGATGGCAAGCCCGGTCGAGCCTTTGAGCGCCGCCTGCAGGCTGACCATGAGTTCCGGTGCTGAGGTGCCGAACGCGACGACGGTCATGCCGATCACCAACGGCGACACGCCGATTTTTTCGGCCAGGATCACGGCACCACGGACCATGATCTCGGCGGCGACAACAAGGATGACGAAACCACCGACAACCTGCAGGTACATGACCATCTGGACTACCCCCTCCGTCCCCCCCAACGTGCCGCGACCGGCTGAAAGGCGGTTACAATAGACTCGTAGACATTGCGTTTAAAGGGAACAATCAGCGTCGGCACCCGATTCAGGGGCACCCAGTCCCATTGCTGAAACTCAGGCTCACCATGGTGCGAAAGATCGATCTCCTCGGGGCTTCCGGTGAAGCCATATGCGTACCAGCGCTGCGCCTGGCCTTTGTATTTCTTGAAACGTTTACCGAGGATCTCGGGCGGAAAATCGTAGACCAGCCAGCCATCGAGCGCCGCCAACATGGTCACCGACCGGATGCCGGTCTCCTCCCGCAGTTCGCGCCTTGCCGCCTCTTCAGGGTCCTCGCCGTTGTCGAGTCCCCCCTGCGGCATCTGCCATGCATGATCGCTTTCCGGATCCAGACCCGCCCGGCAGCCGACGAAAACATCCCCGGCCGCGTTGAATACGGCGGCGCCGGCGCAGGGACGGTATCCCTCCGGCAGATCGTCATACACACTCATGAAACGCTGGTGCCCCTTATCCTTCGCCCGGTTGGACCGCCAGGGCGGACGCCGGCACGAGGGCGATGCCCTTGTCCTTGATGGTCGCATACCAGTCGAGAATGCTTTTGATTGTCACCGGATAGGGCCGTGCCATCGCCAGGACGCCGCCGCGGTCGCGGGCGAGACTTTCCAGCCGGTCCAGGTTGGTCCGGATCTGCTGAATCCGCGGCGTGTCATCGATGTACATCTCGCTCTCGATATGCACGAGCTTCAGCTCTTTGGCGATCGGCACCGCGTCGTTGCGCGTCTTGTTGCCGCCGACGACGAACATCACGCCGCGCTCCGAGAACGTCTTGAAAAGCTGTCGCATCTGTGTCTCCGCCTTCATGAAGCGCGAGCCCATGAGGGTCACCAGCCCGACGTAACCGCCGGCGCTGGCCATGACCTGATCCAGGCGGCGCTCGTTTTCGGCAAGCTGAATACGGGTGTCGAGTGCGAGCGGCCCGGCGTCCTCGAGCGGGAAGTGCTCGCTCTCCATCGGCAGCGACACGAACACCTCGTGGCCGGCCAGGCGCGACCGGAACACCCAATCGTTCAGTTCCCGCCCATACGGGCTCAGCGCCATGCTGATCTCAGGCGGCAACTTGTTGATCGCACCCAGAGAGGCCTGTCGGCTGAGCCCGATTCCCTCGATGATCAACGCGATCTTCGGCTGCGAGATGCCCGGGTCGGAAGGCCGCGCGTAAACTTGCCACGATACCGCGCCGTTGCTGCTGATTTTCGGCAACTCGCCGACGCCGTCCTTCTCCTCGAGCATGCCACGCACCGGCGCGCCGGAAAGCGCCTGGCTCTGGTCCGCCGCCGTCGGTTGGTCCGCGATCTTCGCCATCGCCGAGTTGGCGACGGCAGGGACCACGAGACCGCCGCCGAGCGAACTGGTGCCGCCCAGCGAATTCAGTGTGTTCAGAGAATTCAGGCTGCCCGCGGGCTCCCCGCCCGGTGCGGTCGGCGCGAACGTCGTCCCGGTAGTCTGTTCCGACGCAGGCGCCGCAGGTTCGGGCGAAGCGGACGGCGCCGCGGCAGGCGCTGCGCTCTCCGGCGGAGGGCTGCCCTGCTGGGCGGCGTCGTTCAGGCTGTTCAGACCGGTATCTCCGGCATTCAGGCTGCCGGGCGCAGCCGGCATCGCCATGGCGACACTGTTGGGAGAGCTTTGCGGCATTGAGGCTTGCGGCTCGGCACCGGAGTCAGAGAAGAACCACCAGCCGACGCCACCGAGGATGCTGATCAGGAGAACGCCGAAGCCCGCGGCCGCAAACACCAACGCCTTTTTTCTGTCCGACGCTTCATCTTCGTATTCATCGTCATCGTCGAACTCATCTTCTTCTTCATATTCGTCATCGTCATCTTCGAACGGGTTTTCCAACTCGTCGTCGCCGCCGATCATTTCTTCTTTTTCGTCATCTTTTTCGTCGCCATCTTCGCCCTTATTGCCGTGACCAGTCGGCTGGGCAGCGCTCATTTCGTCGGGTTCGTGTTCGTCGTCCTCGGCTTCTGCTTCGAGTTCGGCGGCTTCGCGCGCGCGCGACGACCCCAACGCCTCTTCGAGTTCGTCATCGAAGTCTTCCTCGATCTCGTCGACATCGAAGTCGTCCTCGTCGAAGTCCTCGTCGTCGTTCTTCTTTTTGCCGAATATTTTCGGGAACTTCACAACGTCCTCCAAAAACGGCTGCGGCCAGCGTCACACGCCGGCCGCGCCATTATCATTCGGATCGCCTCGAGCGCCGACACGTCATTTCGCGGACGCGTTCTGGTTCATGATGGCGAGACCCCGGATCAGGTCCAGCGCGCGCGCAAGCTGGTAATCCTGCGCCTCAGCGGACTCACCCGGTTTCGCCGCGCCGTCCTCCGGTGTTTTCCCCGGCTCGGTCTTGTCATCCTTCTTGTCCGCATCCAGCGCGCCCCGGAGATCGGCCTCGCTGCGGCGCGGCCGCTCGGCCTTGATCTCTTCGTATTTTGCAGGTTTCACCACGATATCCGGCTCGACACCCTTGGCCTGGATCGAACGTCCCGACGGCGTGTAATAGCGCGCCGTGGTCAACCGCATGGCGCCGCTGCCGGAAAGCGGCATGATCGTCTGCACCGAGCCCTTGCCGAACGACTTGGTCCCAAGTAGCACCGCGCGGCGGTGATCTTGCAGGGCGCCTGCGACGATTTCGGACGCGGACGCCGAACCGCCGTTGATCAGCACGACGACCGGCAGCCCCTCTGCCAGATCCCCTTCACGGGCATTAAAGCGCTGCGTGTCTTCGGGCTTGCGGGACCGGGTCGAGACGATTTCGCCGCGGTCGAGAAACGCGTCCGACACCGCGATCGCCTGATCCAGCAGACCGCCGGGGTTATTGCGGAGGTCCAGCACGTAACCCTGAATATCCTTACCGATCTCGTCTTTCAGCTTCTTGATGGCCCGTTCCAGCCCCTTATCGGTTTGTTCGTTGAACGACGTGATACGCACATAGCCGACCTTGCCTTCGGCGTGCGAGCGCACCGACGTGATCTTGATGACGGATCGCGTGATGGTAACGTCGAAGGGTTCGCGGCCCTCGCGCACCACGGTGATGCGAATGTCGCTGCCGACTTTGCCGCGCATCTTGTCGACGGCCTGCGCGAGCGTCAGACCCTGCACGGATTCACCGTCGAGATGGGTGATGATGTCGCCGGACTCGATCCCGGCGCGGAACGCCGGGGTGTCGTCGATCGGCGAGATCACTTTGACGAACCCGGCTTCCATCGTCACCTGGATGCCGAGACCGCCGAATTCGCCGCGGGTGTTGACCTGCATCTCCTTGTAATTTTTGGCGTTCAGATAACTGGAGTGCGGATCGAGCGCCGCCAGCATGCCGGTGATCGCCGCTTCGATCATCTCTTCTTCGCTGGGCGGTTCCACGTACTCGGCACGAACCCGCTCGAAGACGTCGCCGAAGAGCGCCAGCAGTCGGTAGGTCTCTTCGTCGTTCTTCTTGGCATCGACGGCGAGCGCCGGCACCGACCATGCGATCACGCCAAGCGCGAGCGTCGCGGCGCCGAGTGTGGAAAGTATCCGTTTAGTCATCCGTTCACCTCATTCCTGCGTGCCGCCAACCACGGCTGCGGGTTTATCGGTTGGCCGTCACGTCGTAATTCTACATATAAAACTGGCTGGCCGCTTTCGCTTGGTTCCATGACCCCGACGGGCTCTCCGGCCAGTAATTTCTGTCCCTGCTCGACATCGATCCGGTTCATCCCGGCAAGCAGGCTATGATATCCCTCGCCATGTTCGATGATCAAGAGAAGCCCATAGCCACGAAACTTCCCTGCATAAACAACCGTGCCGTCGTAGGTCGCGGTGACCTGTGCGCCGGGCGGGGTTGTGATCGTCAGTCCCTTTCTCGACATCCCGCCCTCGGTCTTTTCGCCGTAGCGGCCCGAAATCCGGCCAGAAACCGGCAGTGAGAGCGAGCCCCGCGCCTTGCTTATGGGTTTCAGGGGCGGCACCTGATCGTGGCCCGCCTCGGCCTTGGCCGTCTTCGGCGTCTCTTTTTTCGCGCGCTCGCGCTCCTGCTCGATCCCCTTGAGGAGTTCCCTGAGCGTCTTCGCCTTACCGGCCAATTCGACGATTCGTTGCTCGGCCGCGAGCGCCTGCTTGTCGGCGCGGCGTTTCAGCACCTTTTTGCGCGACATCAGCGCGCCCAGCCGGCGACGTTCGCGGTCCAGCAGTTCGGTCGTCTCTTCCAGTGTCCGCTTGCGCGACGTGATCTCGGCGCGCGCCTTGACCAGAAAATCGAGTTCTTCGCGCAATTCCGTCGCCTGGCGGTCGATTTCGCTGACCGTGGATCTGAGCAGGATCGCGGTCCGGACGGTATCAGCGGGTTTCACCGGCTGCGCAATCAACGCTTCCGGGGGAAACTGGGCGATCCGCTGCATGGCGGCCAGCACACGCCCGAATTTAGCGCGGCCCTCGCGCAGATCCTTCGTCTTGCGGTCGAGCAAACGCTCGAGTGCCTGCAGCCGTGTCTTGAGCGCCTGCACCTGGGTCTCGTGACGCTGTACTGCGCTCGCCGTCGTCACCAGCTCTTTCTGAAGGTTGTCGATATCGCGCGCCATGATTTCGGCGCGGGCGCGGGCCTGCTCGGCGGCGGTTTTTTCCTCGCCGATACGCTCTTCGATCTGTTGCAGGTTCTTGGTCGCGCTGGCGGCGTTTTCCTGCGCGGAAACGGACGGCACGGCCAGACAAAGGAGGACGGCGCCCAGCACCCATACCGGACCTGGGAAGCGGTGTGCGGGATGACTATTCGGCCGCGGCGCTCTCAGCAGTATTCTCCTCGATCAGGCAACGGCCCGACATTTCCTTGGGCTGCGGCAGTTCCAGAAGCCGGAGCAGCGTCGGCGCCACGTCCGACAATCGGCCTGCGTGCAGCCCGTGCACATAGCTGGGCGCACCCACCATGATGAATGGCACCACATTCAAGGTGTGTTGGGTATGCTCGCCACCGGTATCCGGGTCGCTCATCTGTTCAAGGTTACCGTGATCGGCCGTCACCAACATTACGCCGCCGACGTCGAGAATCGCTCTCTCAAGCCGGGCCAACGACGTATCGACGGCTTCCGCCGCCTTGATCGCGGCCGCGAGGTCGCCGGTATGGCCGACCATGTCGCCGTTCGCGTAGTTGACGATGATCAGGTCGAAGGTGCCGCCGGTGATCGCATCGACCAGCTTGTCGGTGACTTCGGGGGCCGACATTTCCGGCTGCAGATCATAGGTCGCGACCTTGGGCGACGGCACCAGAATCCGTTCCTCACCCGGGAAGACGTCCTCGCGTCCACCGTTCAGAAAAAACGTCACGTGCGCATATTTCTCGGTCTCGGCGATGCGCAACTGGCGCATGCCCGCGTCAGCGACGACCTCTCCGAGAATGTGCGAAAGTTGCGTCGGCGGGAAGATTGCATTCATAAAAGCGGTGTGTTTGCTGGAATACTCGACCATGCCCAGCGCCGCGGCGAATTTGATGACACGTGGACGCTCGAAGCCGTCGAACGCCGGGTCCAGCAGCGCCGCCAGAATTTCGCGGGCGCGGTCGGCACGGAAGTTGGCCATCAGGATGCCGTCGCCCGACGTCATGCCGTCGTAGTCGCCGACCGGTGAGGGCAGCACGAATTCGTCTGTGGTGTCGGCAGCGTAAGCCGCATCGACGACAGCCGTGGCGGTTTCGAAGCGCTCACCTTCGGCGTCAGTCATCGTCAGATAGGATTTCGATACCCGATCCCACCGGTTGTCGCGGTCCATGGCGAAGTAGCGTCCGGAAATCGTCGCGATGCAGGTGTCATCAAACCCGGCGATATCGGCCTCGAACTTTTCGATGTAGCCTTTCGCCGCTTTCGGCGGCGTGTCGCGGCCGTCGAGGTAGCCGTGTACCCGCACCGGGACGCCGGCCGCCGAGACAACCTTCGCCAGCGCCACCATGTGATCCTGGTGCGAATGCACGCCGCCCGGCGACAGCAGCCCCAGCAGATGGCATATGCCGCCGCTGTCCTTGAGTTTGGCAATGAAATCAGTCAGCGCGGCTTCATCCTTGAGGGTATCCTCGCGGATCGCCTTGTCGATCTTGGGAAGTTCCTGCAGCACCACCCGGCCCGCGCCCAGGTTCATGTGGCCGACCTCGGAATTGCCCATCTGGCCTTCCGGCAGGCCGACCTCGAGCGCGGATGCGTTCAGCGTCGAGCGCGGATTATCGCGGTAGAGCCGGTCCCACGTCGGCGTGTTCGCGTTTGAAACCGCGTTGTCCGGGGCCGCTTCGCGTTCGCCCCAGCCGTCAAGGATGCAGAGCATCACGGGTTTCGGACGTTTGGATGTGGTTTCAGCGTTCATAACCGTTACGAATCCTGATCTCGTCGGCAGTATATCTCAAAGTGTCCGGGACTTATACATAGGTTGGCCCCGCCTCAGCCGCCATCGGCGGTCAGCCCGACCGCGGTAATTCCGACCTTCGCCGCGGCTTCATCGTTATCGGAGTTGTCGCCGGTGATCCCGACCGCGCCGATGATCTGGCCATCCGGGTCCTTGATCAGCACGCCGCCCGGCACCGGCACCAGCGAACCGCCCGCCAGTTCGTTCATCGCCTGAATGAAGAACGGTTCCGATTTCGCCCGCTCGAACAGCGCGCGTGAGCCCAGGCCCATGGCCAGCGCGCCGTTCGCCTTGCCCACCGCGATATCGGGCCGCATGTTCGACGCGCCGTCCTCGCGCTCCAGCACCTTGATGTTGCCGGCGGCGTCGAGCACGGCGACGGTCAGCGGCTTCAGGCCCAAGTTGCGGCCTTCGGCGCGCGCGGCGGCGACGATATCGCGGGCCGTGTCGAGGGTCAGTGCGGTCACAAGTCTTCTCCTGCAAAATGTCTAAAATCGTTGCGGCGCAAACTAGCACCGAGCCTCCCATCGGGAAAGGTGAACGTGGCCGAAACGTGGCCACTTCCCTCGTCATCCCGGACGTTCGCCGAGCCCGAAAACCAAGGGTTTCCGGCTGCGAGGATTACGATCCGGAACCCATTTTCGGTATATGACGTATCGGCGCCATGGGTCCCGGCTCTTCGCTACGCTGCGGCCGGGATGACGGAGTTAAATTTCAGTCTCGGTGATAGGGATGCCCCGCAAGGATCGACTGCGCGCGGTAGACCTGCTCGGCCAGCATGGCCCGGACCAGCATGTGCGGCCATGTCTGCGGCCCGAAGCCGAGAATCAGGTCGGCGCGTCGGCGCAGGCTTTCGTCCAGGCCATCGGCGCCACCGATGAGAAAGGCGACATCGCGCCCACCGTCCCGGAGTTCCCCGAGTTTTGCGGCAAATTTCCGGCTGCTCAAGGACTTGCCCCGCTCATCGAGAGCGACCAGGTAAGCGCCTTCGGGGATCTTTGCCGAGATCAGTTCGGCCTCGCGCGCCATTAATTCAGGCCCCGCGAGCGGACGTTTCTCCTCGACCTCGATCAGGTCGAGCTTCGGCTTCAGCCGTTTCAGATATGAGTTGAAAAGTTCCTGCTCCGGGCCGCGTTTAGCGCGCCCGACCGCGATCAGTGTCAACCGCACGTCGACATCCTTTATTGCGCGGGGTCAGCCGCCGCGCCGCTCAATTTCCACCCAAATGCTCTGCCGGTTCGTCAGACAGAACCGGCGGAAACGTCCCTCAGGCCACGGTTCCCGACATCTGCTGGGCGTTGACGCCTGAGCCGGCGACCACGTCGGGCACCGACCAGAGTTTCTCCAACCCATAGAACTCGCGCACCTCGGGCCGGAACAGGTGGATCAGCACGTCACCGGCATCGATCAGCACCCAGTCACCCTGACCGGCGCCTTCGACAGCGACGTCCTTGATACCCGCTTCCTTGATTTTCTGGCTGAGGTGATCGGCCATGGCGCCGACTTGTCGGCTAGATTGACCGGAGGCAATGACCATGTAGTCAGCGATCTGGGTCTTGCCGGCGAGGTCGATGACAACAACGTCCAGCGCCTTGTCATCATCGAGAGAGGTTTCCACCAGCGTCCGGAGAGCATCCCCAGACGGGCGAAGCTTGCGTTTGCTTGGTATTGGTACGGTCCTTTCCACCAAGTTGCACAAATGCGTTTCAGCCCACTTCGAAACGCACCCTTTATCGGCCCGGGCGGTCAAAAACCGCCCTCGGCCCGGATCCGGGTCGCCGATAACGGGTGTTCACGGATTTTCAGAAACACCCAAGCCGGCAAATCCGCATCCGCCAGACGCTTCGCCGCTGCTTGGGGCCACCGGTCCCGAGCGAAACGTCGGGCAGCTACACTAGATGTAGCCCTCAAAGAGTATCCCGGACGACCAAATACTGCAACGGGGACAATACGAAAAATTCGTGACCAGTCGCGCCAGCGATGTATTTGCAACAGGTTGTCGGCGCCCATCAACCACACGAAACGATGCTGTCCCTGGATGTCCGAAAGCCGCGTCAAAGTATCGGCCGTGAAACGCGTGCCCAATCGGGCTTCGGCATCCGAGACATGAATGCGCGGGTTGCGAGCAGCGACGTTCTCGGCCGCCTCCAGCCGTTTCGCGTAATCGGCCATGCCCTGTTCGGACTTCAGCGGGTTCTGCGGCGACACCAGCCACCACACCTCGTCAAGGCCCAGCCGCTTCAGCGCCTGCTCACTTATATATAAGTGTCCCGCGTGGGCCGGATTGAACGAGCCCCCGAGCAGACCGACGCGGCGGAGGCTGCTCATGTCAGACGAGCCCCTTCACCCAACCTCTCCCCCACGAGTGGGGGAGAGGGGTCGATTCGGAAACCGTCGCGGCTGGGTCCCTCTTCCCCACACGGGGGAGAGGACAGGTGAGGGGGGATTGCAGGCGAGCGTTCGTCACGCCGAGAGACTATTCCGCTGCGTTGGCGCGTTGCGCCGGCATCTCGCCCCGGATCACGTAGGCGAGCGCCTGGACCACCTGCTCCGGTTCGCGGGCAACCCCGTTGGCGGCGCCGTCGACTTCCTTGAGCGCATGATCGTGCTCGGCCGGGTGCAGCGTGATGTAGGGAATGCCGAGCGCGGCGGCATATCCGGCGTCAAACGCGGCGTTCCACTGTTTATACTTCTCGCCGAAACGGATGATGGCGATATCCGAATTCTTTAAAAGGTTCTGCGTGCGGATCGCGTTCAACTGCGCTCCCTTGCGGTCGTGCCAGAACTTGTCGCTCTCGGCGCCGAACACCGCGACACCGCAATCGTCGGAATCTTCGTGCACCGTCACCGGCGACACCAGCTCGACCGGCAGCCCGGCGGCTTTCACGCCGTCGGCGATGCGCTCGCGCCAATCCGAATGGATTTCGCCGGAAAGATATACGGTCCAGGTTGCGGTCATGGTGTTCTCCTCGCTTTAACGTTTCTCATTATATATAGGGTTCGCCTGCCCCGGCGTCAGGGCCTCGTCTGCCCGGTGCCCCGCACCTTGTATTTGATGGATGTGAGCTGTTCGACACCGACCGGGCCGCGCGCGTGCAGCTTGCCGGTCGAAATGCCGATCTCGGCGCCCATACCGAACTCTCCCCCATCCGCGAACTGCGTCGACGCGTTCCACATGACGATGGCGCTGTCGACGGTGTTCATAAAGGTCTCGGCGACATCCGCATCGCCCGTAACGATGGCGTCGGTGTGATCGGAGCCGTGTTCGCGGATGAACTCGACGGCGTCATCCACGCCCGCGACCTGCTTCACCGATATGATGCTGTCGAGGTATTCGGTTTCCCAGTCGTCATCAGACGCTTCGCCGATACGCGGATCGAGCTTGCGGCTTTCCGCGTCGCCCCGGACCTCGCACCCCTTTTCCACCAGGCCGTCGACGATGGATTTAAGCATCTTTGGCGCGGCGTCGCAGTCAATCAGCAGGTTTTCCGTTGCGCCGCAGATACCCGTCCGACGCATCTTGGCGTTGACGACGATATCCTTAGCCATTACCGGGTCGGCGGCGGCGTGAACATAGGTGTGGCAGATGCCTTCGAGGTGCTTGAACAGCGGCACCTTGCTTTCGTCCGAGACACGCTGGATCAGCGACTTGCCACCGCGCGGCACGATGACGTCGATGTAATCGGTCATCCGCAGCATTTCGCCGACCGCGGCGCGGTCCGTCGTCGGCACCAGCTGGATCGCGTTTTCCGGCAGCCCGGCGGCCTTCAGTCCCTCGGTCAGGCTCTCCATAATCGCGTGGCTGGAATGATAACTTTCCGAGCCCCCGCGCAGGATCGCGGCATTGCCCGCCTTGAGACACAACCCGCCCGCATCCGCCGTGACGTTGGGGCGGCTTTCGTAGATCACCCCGATGACGCCCAAAGGCACGCGGACGCGCTCGATCTTGAGGCCGTTGGGCCGGTCCCACGCACTGTCGATAGTGCCGACGGGATCGTTCAGTTCGGCGATGGCTTCTAAACCTTTCGCGACGCCCTCGATCCGGTCCTCGTTCAGCAGCAAGCGGTCGAGCATGGCGCCCGTCAGGCCCTTCTCTTCCCCCGCCTCGATATCCTTGGCGTTTTCGGAAAGGATGTGGTTGGCGCGGCGGCGCAGGCTCGCGGCCATTTCCTTGAGCGCACGGTTCTTGGCGTCGGTCGGCGCGACGGCGAGCTTGGCGGCGGCCGCCTTCGCGTTCTCACCCAGTTCGCGCATCATCGATGCGATGTTCACCTGTCCGTCCATGATCGTCCCTCAAATCAAGACGAGATCATCGCGATGGATCATCTCGTCGCGGCCACGATAGCCCAAAATCTCTTCTATTTCACCGGTCTTGTGTCCGGCGATGCAGGCTGCCTCATCCATATGATAGGCGACGAGCCCGCGCGCGATCTCGCGACCGTCCGGGTCGATCACGGCAACCGAGTCGCCTCGCTCGAACGCGCCTTCGATCTTCTTCACGCCGGCGGGCAACAGGCTCTTGCCGGATCTGAGCGCCTTCAGCGCGCCCGCATCCACGTGCAGTTTACCGGCCGGTTTTAGCGAACCTGCGATCCACTCCTTGCGCGCGGTACGCGGGTTGGCGTCGGGGATAAACACCGTACATTTGCCGCCGTCGCGGATACGCTGAAGCGGGTTGTCCGGCTTGCCGAGCGTGATCATCGCCGTGGTCCCGGCACCGAGCGCGATTTTGGCGGCCGCGATCTTGGTCACCATGCCGCCCTTGCTGTCACCCGAAAGCTGCACACCGGCCATCGCCTCGATTCCGGGCGTGATCTGGCCCTTCACTTCGGGCACGAATTCTGCCGCCGGGTCGACCTGCGGGTTGGCGGTATAGAGCCCGTCGATGTCGGAGAGCATGATCAACAAATCCGCCGAGATCATCGCCGCGACCCGCGCCGCCAGGCGGTCGTTATCGCCGAAGCGGATCTCGTCCGTCGCTACCGTGTCGTTTTCGTTGATCAGCGGCACCGCGCCAAGCCGCAGAAGCTCGGTCAGCGTGTTGCGGGCGTTGATGTAGCGTCGCCGGTTTTCGGAATCGTCGAGCGTCAACAGCACCTGCGCCACGGTCAGATCGTGTTTACCCAGCACTTCCTGATACGCGTGCGTCAGGCGCACCATGCCGGTCGCGGCGGCGGCCTGCTGTTCGGGCAGCATCAGCTTACCTGAGGCGAGCCCCAAGTGCCGACGCCCGATGGCGATCGCGCCCGACGACACGATCGTAACCTCTTTTCCCTGCGACCTGAGCGTCGCGATATCGTCGGCAAGGGTTTCCAGCCAGCGCCGGTGCACATGCCCGGTTTCGGGATCGACCAGCAGTTGCGAACCGATCTTGATGACGATGCGATCCGCGTGATCGAGCGCGCTCATGGCTGGAAGCCCTCGTCCACCTCGGCGCTTTCTTCGGCGACCTCGCGGGCGCGCTCTTCAAGGATGATTCGTTCCAGTTCGAACGTCAGTTCGCGAACCCCCATCCCGGCAACGCCGGAAATCACGTGCACGTCCTTGCCGGCGGCTTCAGCGAGTTCGGCGCGCCGTTCGGCGATCGTCTCTTCATCCAACGCATCAATCTTGTTGAGCGCCAGAATCTCGGTCTTGTCGGCGAGGCCGCCGCCGTATTCCTCCAACTCGTGGCGGACTGTCCGATAGGCGCCGGCGACGTCTTCCTGGGTACCATCGACAAGATGCAAAAGGACGCGGCAGCGTTCGACGTGCCCCAGGAACCGCGTGCCGAGCCCGGCACCCTCACTGGCGCCTTCGATCAGACCGGGAATATCGGCGAGCACGAAGGTCCGGTCCTCGACCGCGACTACGCCGAGGTTCGGATGCAGCGTCGTAAAGGGATAGTCGGCAATCTTCGGGTGCGCCCTTGTGCACGCGGCCAGGAACGTCGACTTCCCTGCATTGGGAAGCCCGACAAGCCCCGCGTCGGCGATCAGCTTCAGACGCAGCCACACCCAGCGTTCCTCGCCCTCCAGCCCCGGGTTCGCGTGCCGGGGCGCCTGGTTGGTGGATGATTTAAAGTGCGCATTGCCGAACCCGCCGTTGCCGCCCTTGAGAAACACGATCCGGTCACCGGCCTTGGTGATGTCGGCAAGCAGCGTTTCCTTGTCTTCATCGAATATCTGCGTGCCGGGCGGCACCTTGACAACGAGGGGCTTGCCGGATGGGCCGGAGCGGTTCTTGCCCATCCCGTCGGTGCCGCGCGGCGCCTTGAAATGCTGCTGATAGCGGAAATCGATCAGCGTGTTCAGGTCGGGCGCACATTCGAACACCAGATCGCCGCCGCGGCCACCGTCGCCGCCGTCGGGGCCGCCGAACTCGACATACTTCTCGCGGCGGAAACTGACGCAGCCGTTGCCGCCGTCACCGCTTTTGAGAAAGATCTTGGCTTCGTCGAGGAATTTCATCGGTCCTGTCCGTACTTCCGCCCATAAAAAAACGAGGGAATGGCAGGTCCATTCCCTCGCTTAAACCTTCAACGCTGGCAAGCGAGGCTCAGCTCGCCGGCGGCAGCACCGAAACGACCGTCTTGCCGCCGGTCGTCTTCTTGAATTCGACGCTGCCTTCGGCGGTCGCAAAAATGGTGTGGTCGCGGCCAATGCCGACGCCGTCGCCCGGGTGCACCTTGGTGCCGCGCTGGCGAATGATAATATTGCCGGGGATCACGGTCTGGCCGCCGAACTTCTTGACGCCAAGGCGCCGGCCGGCCGAATCACGTCCGTTGCGGGAGCTACCGCCTGCTTTCTTGTGTGCCATTAGGTCTTACTCCTCGGTTTTCTTCTTTGCCGGAGCTTTCTTCGCTGCGGTCTTCTTGGCAGCGGTTTTCTTCTCGGCAGGTTTCTTCGCGGCGGTCTTCTTGGCAGCAGCCTTCTTGGCCGGCGCCTTCGCCGCTTCCTTGGTCTCGGTCTTCGTTTCTGTCGCGTCGTCGGCCTTCGGCGCTGCTTTCTTGGCGGCCGTCTTCGGCTTGGTGCCGGTCGGGCTGACTTCGACGATCTTCAGGAACGTCTGCTCCTGACGATGGCCTTTCTTGCGGCGATGGTTCTGGCGACGCTGCTTCTTGAACACGATAACCTTGTCGCCCTTGGACTGGTCAAGGATCTCCGCGAACACGGCAGCTTTCTCGACCGTGGGGTTGCCCACCGTCGGCGCCTTGCCTTCCTCGCCGAGCATCAGCACGTCGCCGACCTCGACCACGTCACCGACTTCGCCGGCCAGTTTTTCGACGACCAGCTTGTCGTCCTTGGCAACTTTGTACTGTTTGCCACCGCTTTTCACTACTGCGAACATGACCGCCTCTAAAATCTCATATCGAAGGGGCCAGAGGGCACCCTGCCCACGGCCTCGCTCGGAAGGGCGGCAATATACCCGTGCCGGAGGCGTTGTCAATGGCGGAAACGCGGCTTTTTCGCGGGATTTTTCAGGGATTTCCCGGGCTTAATGCGGCGCACCCGCGAGCGCCCGGTTTTTCCGCATTGATGGCTTGCCCGGGCGGGGCTGATTAGCTACATTCCGCGCTCCCCGGCGAGGCTCAAGCCCTCGCCCACGCGTGCGGAGAGGTGCCGGAGTGGTCGAACGGGGCGGTCTCGAAAACCGTTGTACCTTTACGGGTACCGAGGGTTCGAATCCCTCCCTCTCCGCCATTCCTTCTCCTGCGAACCGCCGGTCCGCATAAGGGCTCCGAACTTCTCCCGACATTCTAATGGGTTAGCGGATATCTGTAGCGCGCCACATGGTTTTGGCTGAAACGTCACTTAGGATTGGACCTCGCGACGACGCCAGAAACACCTAGTCGGCCGGGCTCAATTGCCAAGCAGTGCAGAGAAAGATCGCCACATCGCGATGCCGAAGCGCCAGTACGAGTAAATCACCAGAATGATGGCTATCCAGAGCATGACATTCGCGACCGACACCCATCGATGAGCATAGCTCTTACCGTCGATATCGGCGATGTAATACAGACCCTCAAAATACATCCGAAGATACCCGAACCCGGTGGCGACAACGCCGGCAAAAGCCCCGAGGACCAGGTCCTTGAGTGAGAAAATGATCATCTCCAACTGCCCGGATAATTTTACCCCCGGCACCCATCTCTGAGACACGAAGGCCAAAAGTGCCGCCGCGGCGGCGCCATTGAGCAGAATCGCAGATCGAAGAGCCGTATTCCCCAGGGACACAGATCCTTTAGTGTTCTCCAGCACGTGTTCCTTATGCTCCAGAGCCCGTTGCCGTTTGCGTTCCGGGCTATTGTTCGGATCAACCGGTGGCATCGCCTTTTCTCCCTCTGATGATCACCTCGCCGACTCGCTTATTGCCGGCCTTGGCGATCGAGTACGTGGTGTCGACGGCCTCGATGTCGAACTCGCCGAAGAGCTCGCGGACCTCGGGGACGTCGTTCAGGGACATCATAAACCGCCCTTTAAGGCCCCGTAAAACGTCTCTGAGACGCTCGAAATCGGCCCGTGAGAACAGCTCCTTCCCGTAGTCGGACTCAGAGCCCCAGTACGGCGGATCGAGATAGAAGAGCGTGTGCGCCCGATCGTAGCGGGTCAGGAAGTCGCCGAAGTCCAG
The DNA here is from genome assembly GCA_965228915.1 of Rhodospirillales bacterium. Classification (GTDB taxonomy): domain Bacteria; phylum Pseudomonadota; class Alphaproteobacteria; order Rhodospirillales; family Casp-alpha2; genus UBA4479. The sequence goes on from OZ245847.1 coordinate 502,440, forward strand.
ACACTCGATCGTCACGTCGACCAGACGGGCGTGCAGATCTTCCAGCATCGGCCCGACCTTGGTCACATCGAACCTGGCCGGCCGGTCGGGAGAGACGCCGAAGACGGCCGTGCCGGCGACCTTTCCGCCGAATCCGGTCCGCTGCAGGTAGAGGAACCGGGCCGCGCGTTCGAGATCCGTGAGGGTGTCGGCCGGCGTCTTGACCAGGCGCTCGAACTCGGCACGCGTGGTGATCTGGAAGCGCATCATCTCCAGGAACGGGACGTAGTGGCGTTGGACGACGCGAAACAGGTTCGCGACCTCGCGGTTACGGTCGTTGATGACCTCTGACTTCGGTCGCATATTCCGTCGAAGGAATATTCCGCCCATGCCGACGAACGGCTCGGCGTAGAGCCGGTGCGGTGTGGCCGCGATCAGCGCGCAGAGACGCTTGGCGAGGTTCTTCTTGCCGCCGATATAGGGTGCGACCGGCAGAACCGGCGTGACGGCCGTGAGGCCGGAATTCGGGTGTGACTCCATCAGTAAAATTGCCTGTAATGGGCCCGCCTCCGCGCGGAGGTGGCGGGTTGGCCAGTTGACGGCCGGTTCTGGTCAGGAGCGCCCCGAGCGCTCGGCTTGGGGCGCGCCAACGCCCCGGCCCCCGCCCCGGTCTTCTGGAACGGAGGAATTGATGTCTGGTGAGATTGCACGCGGCTTTTACATGAACGATCAGGGGAAGCTCGACTACATGCAGGTTGGCTCCAAGGATAGCGCGACCGGCTCTCTGACCGAGAGTGAGGCCGCAATCATGGCTCAGATCGAAATTGCGAACGCCCTGCGCGGGATCGAGTCGTCGCTGGTTTACATCGGAGAGCAGATCCACAGCGCCGCCTTGATAGACGATTAAAACGTCTCCATCGCCCGCTTGATACGGGCGTCCTGGACGGTCATCCGGAATCCGGCGTTGGCATCGAGCCTGAGCGCCAGTTCGGCGCGGCTGTTTGCAAGAAAGGACCGGTATGGCGATGGGCGCGTTTTCGCCCGCCAGCGGCGCATGAAAGCCGTATGCACCGCGCGCCGGCGCTTCCACTCGGCGCGGATCTCCGCGTCGACAGTCTTCATGCACCGACCGCAGATGATAATACATCCCGAACCGTCGTCCTTGAACGAGCGCCGGCAGACTGACGTCGTGCATTTCTTGCGTCCTATCACGCTCCCAGCGCCGCGGCGATGGCGGCCGCGATCGTGCTTTTGGCATCCATGGCGATCTGGCGGGCGGCCGCCGGCGTTCCGGCGTCCTCGGGGTCGAGGGCTTCCAGATCCTTGCCGAGTGCCAGGCGCGTGCCCTCGATCGCCGGATCGATGACACCGACCCACAGATCCCGCCGTTGGATCACCGCGGCCGCGACGCCGGCGACGTCGGTGGCCGGCTGATCGGTGGCCGGATCGATGGTCGTGCCGATCTCGGCCTTCAGATACGGGTAATCGTCCGGATCGGGCGTGCCGGCGCCGTCGATGACGGCCTGGCAGGCGTCCGCCTGGCGGGCCTTCTCCTGATAGACCGACGCCTGGTGACCGGCGGGGACGTACGCCCATCGGGCGCGCTCAGCCGCGCCGTTGACGGCTTCCTTCGCCTCGTTAACGGCTTCGGTGCCGGTGACGCTGGCGTCGGGCCCGAGGACGGTTTTGAGTTTCGATAAAGCGGACATTCAATGCCTCCGATCAGCTGGCGGCCGGGATGAGACCGGCGAGCTCAAAGCTCTTGTTGTTGAAAGACTGCACACGGGCGCGCAGGTTCGTCTCCGACGCGCCGGTGAAGGCGGGCTCGATGTAAAGGACGTCGCAGGCGGTGGGCGTGCCGTCGATCGTCACGGTGGTCGTCCCCAGTTCCTCGATCGTCGCCGTGTCCCATGTGTCGCCGTCGTCACGGGACAATTTCATGGTCAGATCGGTGCCGTAGGTCAGCGAGCCGAGATTGTTGACGATCGCCAGCAGGTGGCCCGTCGCCGGCACGGCGAGCGGCGTGCGCTGCGCCGTGATCAGATCCATATTCGTCGGCGTGCTGACCTCGGTCCACGAGATGTCGTCGACGTCCATAAGCGGCGACGCGTGCGAGCCCAGAAAAATCCGCACCTCGGCCGAGGACGACGCCGCGAAGGTGTGAACGAGCACGCCGTCTCGCTTCAACGTCACCGTGGTGCCGCTCCGCTCGAACTCGAACACTTCACCGCCGCTCATGGTCGTGGTCGCGACCTCGGTGTTGGCGTGCCGGATCGAACCGCCGGTGAAGATCGTAAACATGCCCGAGAGCGAGCCGAGCCCGGCGACACCGCCGGTCGTCGCGGAGTCGTTGAACGAGCCGTCGCTGGCGATCGGATAGAAGCCGAGCGACGTGTTCGCCGGGATCGTGGTTGCCGTGAACGTGAACTTGAAATCGCCGGTGAAGCTGTCCGACGTCTTGATCCACTTGTCGGGCGTCGTCTTGGATATGTCGTCGCCGGAAAACGTGAAACTACCGGTGGCGCCGGTCCATTCCCCGGCCGCGGAAGGCGTCACCACGTCGCCGCCGTTGTGGATCACGTCGCGCGTGGCGTTGTGCTGGTACGCGCTGCTGGCGCCGGTGTCGATCCCGGACGTATCGACGAACGGGTCGGGCCACGAATTCACAAGCTGCGCGCCGGCGCCCTCGGCGATAGCGTCCCGCAGACCGTTGAGCATCAGCGTCTTGTTCATCAGGTCGATCGCCGACGTCGGTGTGCCGTTGACCCAGCCGGAGCCGTTGTAGACGAGTGCCTGGCCATTGGCCGGGCTGGTGATGGTGACGTCGTTGAGGCCGCCCAGGGTCTGTGCGGCGCGCAACGCGAGGACGGCCTGGTAGACCTGGGTATAGTTCATCTTCGTTACGTCCAGGGTGATACCTGCCTGCAGACAGAGATACACCAGCTCTTCCTGGATCATGTTGAACCAGTCGGGCCCCGGTTGTGTTGCCGGGATCGGCGTCGCCGGATCGCCCTTGGTGAAGTAGCCGGGCGTACCCTGTGCTTGCGGCGACGGCAGGGACGCGACGGCGGTCGCGGTGTCTACTCTATGCATCGTTATCCTCCATAGGCGAAATGACAGACGGTGTGCGCCGGTTTTGCTCGACCGATTGCACATTCCAAAAGCTCGTTGCCCCACGTGCGCAGCGGCTCGTCGCAACCGGAATTGCAGGTGAATTCGCGGATCGTCGTCTCCGGGGCGTTGACGGTCCAGGCGAACCACCAATCGGCGTCGCAGAGCGGATCTTCACAGCCGCTCTCGCATGTGAACGGCCGGTATTCGGTGATGGTGATGTCGTAGCCGAGCGCGGCCGCCAGCTCGGTGAAGAAGGCGCGCGACTGTCCGCCGCGGCTGATCCACTTGGCATGCACGTACGCCTGGCGTTCGGCGAGCGTGGTCAGACCGCCCTCGACGCAGGTGTCGGGGCCGACGACGCGCTCGAAGTCCGGCAGCATCTCGACGGCAACGCGCGGATCGCTCTCATCGATCAGGTTGACCGTCCGGTTGTGCGCCCTGGTGAGACCGTCGGCGAGGCCCTGCAAGAGTTTCGTCAGCGTGGCGTCGGCTTCCCGCGGCCAGGCGGCGCCGGGCGGCAGCAGCTGCTGCAGAAGGTGGAGATATTGTTTCGTGTCCGCCTGCATCGTCAGCTCCACGGGAACGTGCCGACGGTGGCGATCTCGCCGGTGTCGTGCTCGATGTCGGCGTTGGGATCGGTGAGCGCGTGATCGGTCTCGCCGGCGGCGATCGAGATCGCCTCACGGAGATGCGAGATCAGGATCGTCGCGCCCGGCTCGGCTTCGCGGCGGATCAGGTCCGCGACCTCGGCCTCGATCGCCGCCTGCACCGTGCTCGTCGACGGGCTGATCGTGAGGGTCGTGATATTGAGCGGCACGGCGACCGGGGCGACGACGGTCAGGTCGGCCGTCACCGGCCGCAGCGCATCGAGGTACGCCTGCAGCGCCGCGACGTCCGCCGCCTGCGGAATGCCGTCCGAGTACGTGTCGTCCATCATGAAGCGGAGGCTGACTGTACCGCTGCCGAGTTCCTTGGGATACACCCAAGCGCGGGTGACGCCGGGGAACGCCAGCGCCCATTTCTTATAGTCGAAGTCGGCGCCGCCGTGCGGCGGTTGCTGGATGCGGGCAATGACGCGGGTGCGGAGCGCGGCATCGGTTTCGGCGTCGGCGCCGCCGGTCAGGCCGCCCGCGGCGACGGCCGCAAGCGTCGTGACGCCGGCGATCGGTGAGACCAGGCTGACGGCGGCCGCGGCGGATGCGTTGCCGGCAGCGGCGGCGGTCTCGGCCGTCACGGCGACGGTGGCGGTGCCGGATGCGATCGTCGCTTCGGCGTTCGTTGTATACGTCACCTCGTCGGCGCGGCGCAGGCGGGTGCCGGCCGGGATCACGGTGCCGTCGGTACCGGAGATCGTGACGTTGCCCTGGGCGAACGCCGCCGGCGTCCGGGTGATGCCCCAGGTCGACGCGTGCCGGTCGAGAAACTCCGCCTCGGCCGTATCGACGAGAATCTGTTTCGACACCCAGACGATGAAATCGTAAATGCCGTCCAGCCCTCCAGCTTCGACGCGGGCCAGCACGTTGAGGTTGGAGTTCCGGAGACGCGCGTCGGCGCCGGGCAGCCGCGCCTCGATGTCGGTCTCGGCGTCGTCGATCAGGTTCGGCAGGGTCGGTCGGTTGTAGGGCATCAGGCGTCCTCGTTCTCGATCGGCGGCAGCGGCAGCGTCTTGCCGGCATGTTCATGCGTGCAGTCGTCAAGGAAGCGGATCTGCCCGTCCGTGACGAACGAGTGACAGACCAGCTTGACGCGCTCCAGTTTCTCTCCCGCCATGATCCTGTCGGCTTCCTCGTCGGTGATGCGCCGGGTGCCGCGGACGAGGATCGACGGCTTGAAGGTCGGGCGGGCCATGTCACCGTTCCACTCCCAGCGCGGACGCTCCGGGCGGTCTACATTGACCTCGTGCGAAAGGCCGCAGCCGGGGCAGTCGAACATCAGCTTGCCGTCCCTGCAGCGCTCGATGACGTTCGGCCCGCTCATGCCGCGCTCCTTTCCTGTCCCTGCCAGGCGTAATCGAACCGGAAGCTGACCGCATCGGCGTCCGGACGGTAGATCGTGATCCCGACGCCGAGCACGCCGGTGCGGACGATCTCGGCCTCGACGTCGACGCGCTCGCAGACGCCGTCCTCGATCATCCAGGCGAGGGCTTCGGCGCAATAGGTACGGGCGCGTTCGACGACGCTCTGCAGCTGTTTCTCGCGTGAGAGCAGCCAGAGACGCGAGCCGAGCCGCGAACCTTCGACCGGGCGGCCATTCACGATCGGCGGCGCAACGTCACCCCACCAGCCGCGGCGGTCGGTCGCCTCGGCCGGCAGCGGATCGTCCGGCTCGGCGCGGCGGTCGGTGAACAGCGAAATAACGACGGCCGTCTCCAGACCGTTCTCCGCCAACAGCGCGCCGGCATCGAGCGCGAAGTCCGACACCATCCGTTCACCGATGAATACTGCCCTGATATCGGTCATGACGGGATCTCCGGCGATGCGATCGGATACGTGGTGCCGGCGATGGCGCCGGTCGTGTAGCTGTCCTTGTGATCCGGATACCAGACCTCACCGTGGCCGGCGCAGCCGACGATCGTCTTGGAGTTGCCGTGAAGGCGGGCGATGTCGCCCTCGACGCGGGCCTCGCCGCCGGCGACAACGCTGGCATCCCCGGCCACGCTTGCGGTCAGATTGCCGGGCGCGTGCGCCTCGATGTCGCCGTTCGCGCGCAGGATCAGGTAGTTCTCACCGGACGAGTAAAGGGCGACGTCGCCCTTGCCGAGAGACTTGAGGCGGTAGCGACGATCGTCGACGGCGATCACGACGGTGTTGGTGCGGTTGCCGCCGAGGGATACGAGCACCGCCTCGGCGCCGGGGTGCGGCCGCGACGAGAAGCCGTACTCCTGGAAGCGCTCGCGGAGATCCATGACCTCGTCGGCCAGCGCCTTCAGCTGCAGCCGCTGCAGGCCGCCGCCGTCGTCGATCGACGCGATGACGGCGCGGCCGATCATCAGCCGGATACCTCTCTGGAGTTTCTCTAGGAGCGCTTTCACTTCGTCCATCCCCATACCGGTTCGTCGTCCGGGTTCTCGCCGATGGCGAGGCCGGTGAACGCGGCCGGGTCGGCGAGCGTCAGCTCGGCCGTCGTGCCGTCCTGTTTGCTGAGGCTGTACGTCACGGCGGAAATCAGCATCTCGGCGGAGAGGTTGAGTTTCGGGATATCGCAGTCGACCAGGGTCAGCGGCCGCCACAGGTCCGAGCGGTGGCGCCAGCCCTGCACCGTGACCGTCGCGCGTCGGCCGCGGCCGCGGCGGACGGAGGCTTCCCACCTGGCGCGGCGCTCGCAGGCGCCGGCATCGACCGAATCCTCGGCCTGGATGATCGTCGGCCGGTATCTCGCGATGCCGGCATCGGTCGCTTCGCCTTTCGGCGCCGAGGCGTCGTCGCCGTACACTTCATCGAAGCCGGCGTTCTGACCCTTCACGATGTACTTGCTGAAACGTTGTGAGTGGCTGAAGCGCGCCTTGACCGCCATCACGTTGCCGCCGTCGCCCTGGCGCAGCGTGGCGCCGCTCCGGGTCGCGCGCTCTGCGCTGGTGAGCAGGAGCGCGCCCGCCGGCGTCGACGTCGGCAGGACGCCCTTGATCCGGCACAGGCGCTCGATCGCGGCGAAGGCGGTCTCGCTGTCCTCCAACTGGAAGCGCCGGATGTTTTCGCGCGCCTCTGACGCGTCCGACTGCACGGTGATGCCGAACGGCTTGCAGATATCATTGGCGATGCCATGAAGCGGCTGGTCGTTCCAACCGCCGCCGGCGTGGATCGCGGCGCAGTCGACCAGGTCGCCGGTCTTGTCGCGGCCGACGGCCGAGATCGTGTGATCCGCCGCACCGAGTTCGAGATCCACGTCATCGAGCCAGCCGGTCACCAGCGCACCGCCGCCCTCGGTCAGGCGGCAGGCTTCGCCGGGCAGGACGGCCCGTACGCTCTCGATGCCGGGCCACTTGTCGGTCAGCTTCAGCTCGAACGCGCCGGCCATGCGCTCGATGTCGCGGGTCACCGAGACCTCGGTCCAGCCGCTGTAGATCTTGCCGTCGATGTGGAGTTCCGGAGAGACGTCAGACATTGCCGAGCACCTCCATCACATCACCGGCCGGTACGAAGCCCGGATGACGAAGCCGGTTGCGGCGCGCGATCTGTCCGGCGCGGGTGATGACGCCTTCGACGTCGTCGCCGTAGAGGTCGTAGGCGTGAACGATCGACGGCCGGGTCATCGCCGGCGTGACGCGGATCAGGCGCGGCAGCGCTGGCGCCGTCGCCGAAACGTGGCGGGTGACGGCCGCGAGCCCGGCCGAAAAGGTGCGGGCCAGGCTGTATGGCGCGGTCAGCGATTGCCGGTCGACCTCGGCCGCGATCGCGTCGCGGGCGGCATAGGCGTCGGCCGTCGTCTCGAACGAGACTTCGGGCAGGCTGCGCATGGCGCCGGAAAGCGAGATCCCGCCGAGCAGGTCGACGAGCGCCTGGCGGTTGTTCTTCTGGATGAGCCGCGTCGGCGTCTTCGCCGCGATGGTGGCGAGGCCGAAACCGTCCGAGGCGAGCTTCAGCATGGGCGACACGCCGGACATGCTCCCCAGCGTCGTCGACAGCCTGGTCGCGAGCTCGGCCGGGTTGCGGATCAGGGTCGCGGCGTTGGCGCGGATGTCGGCGACCTGGAACGCGAAGTCGGCGGCGTCGCCGGCGGCGTTGACCGCGTCGCCAAGGGTCAGGTCGGTCGTATCGAGGACGGCGCCGAGGTCCTCTTCGGCGCTGTCGGCGATCCAGCCAGGCGCGCCGTCGACGTCGAACGAGGTGGAGAAGTTGGAGATCGCGGCCGTGTCGATCTCGGCGGCGCGGGTGTCGACGAGGGATGCCGTATCGACGCGCGACGACGGGTTGCGGTTCGGCCCGGCGCGTTCGAAGCGCAGGTTGAAGCGCACCATGCCGCCCTCGCGGGTCGTGATCTGTTCGCCGGCAGACAGGAACACGACCGTGATCTCGCCGTAATACGGATGCACGAGCGTGCCGGTGCCTTTCTTCAGGAGCGCGTCGCGCAGCCGGTCGGCCTTGGCCATGTGGTCCGGCTCCAGGACGTAGGCGCTGATCCGGATGGCGTCGGTGTCGGCGCCGAGATCCTCGTGATATGGCTCGTCGCGGCCGGGGTACTCGTGGCGCTTGACGCGTCGGCCGAAGTCGCGGCCGAGATCGTCGTAGTGGAACTCGACGCCCCTGAAGGATGCCTGCCGAAGGTTGTCCCGCCAGCTCATGGTGCTATGCTCCCGGTGATTGAACGGGAGGGAACGATGTTCAGAGCCGTCCTTTTTTCCGCCTTAGTTTTCAGCTTCATCGCACCGGTCGACGCATCACCGCGAGACACGGTCATCGAGCGCCTGCGCGCCGAGCCGAAGGTGGCCGCCGCAGAGTGGCGGTCGGAGGCAGAAGTCGTCATAGCCATGCCGAACGACGGGAGCCGACAGGACGGCTTCGCCGAGCATGCTTGTGGCGTGATCGCCGATACCGGCCTTACACCGATACCGCCAGTCGAGTTTTTCCTGGTCACCGTCGTTGACGCGGCGGTCTGGCCGAATGCCAAACGGAAACTGGGCTGGACTGTCTGCCCGAAAACGGCGGCTGGACAGACCGCGCTGGCCGACGATGCTATCCTGCTGGATGGCGTCGCGGGGTTGGGCATCAAGCCTGGAGAGATCAACATCGACGCGCAGCATGGCACCGATCCCGGCCGGCTGACGGCAGCGATTTGCGGTCTCGTCGAAAAGCACCGTTTCGACCGGGGGAAGCCAGTTCTCGTTAACATCAACGGCGACAAGCGCCTATCCCGTAACTGTCGATAACTCATCACGGCATCGCCATCATCGGTCCGGTATCAACGTCGATACCGACGTTGGGATTGTCACTCTTGAGTTCCTTGACGCGCGGGCGCCCCTCACTGTCGATCGAGATCTTCAGGGTGCCGCCGACTTCCGCCCGGCGAACGGACAGGCCGGCGAACTCGCCCTGGCGGTTGCCGATCGCATTCGCGCTACGTTGCAAATTGCCGAGGTCCAGACCGGCTTCACGGCGCGCCTGATCGATCCCGGCAATCGCATCCGACAATCCGTCTAGGCCGAACGTCGAGCGAAGGCTTTCCGGCACCATGCCGATAAGCTTCGCGACCATGCCACCGATCTCGGCAACGAGGTCGAGAAAGAACAGCTTCAGATGCTGACCGCCGATCTTGATCCGTGACCAGATGCCCTCGAAGAAATCGGCGATCTTGTCCCAGTTCTCGTAAATAAGCCCCGCCGCGCCGGCGATCGCCGACACTGCGAAAATGAACCACCCGACCGGCGTCGCCATCAGCGCCGAGAGAAATCCAGCGACCGCAACACCAGCCGTAACGAGGGCGACCAGGAACGGTCCGGCGAGTAGTGCGGCGACAACACCCAGCAGCGGCTTCCAGCCACCGAAGAGTTCCTTCAGATCGACAATGACGCCGCCGAGCTCACGCCCGATGGCGATTATTTCCTGCAGCGCCGCCCAGATTTCTTTGAAGGCCGACATCAAGCTGGCGCCGAAATCTCGTGCCATACTGTCGAGCTGACCATTTTCAGCAAGCACATTGATTGAGTCCAACGTCGACTTCAGACGCGTTTTCATCCACTCGAACAAGCCGGCGCCCATGACCTTGTTCGCGAACCGGGTCCACTGGTCGCTCAGGTTCGACAACATGCCCCCCCAGGTCTTGGAGAGCTTATCCATTGAACCGGCATACTTGTCGTTCCAGATCGCGGTCAGCGTGTCCTGGATCATGGCGCGGTTGCCGCGCCGTGCGACCTTGCGCATGGTCTGACCGTTGGCGGTGTATTCGTAGACGATCTTGTTGCCGGCGGTGCGAGCGGTAATCCCGAACTCTTTCAGGCGTTCGTTCTCGCCGGTGATGGCGTCGGCGATCGCCTCGACCGCCTGGCTGAGCGGTTTACCCATCGCCGCTGCCGTGTCGCCCAAGGTCATCATAAGACCGTTCGTCGGATCGAGGCCGTAGCTCCGCAGCTTGACGAAGGACTCGACCAGCTCATTGAGCTCATACGGCGTCGACGTTGCAAAGTCGCTGACCCACGACATGGCCTCGCGCGCCTTTGCCTGGGTTCCCTCCGTCGTCTCAAGGATGGTCTGGTACTTCTCGAACGCCGCGGCGACATCGAGCAGTTGGGTCTTGAACAGGAAGCCGCCGGCGCCGCCGAGCAACGCCGCCTTACCGGCCAGCCGTCCGAGCTGATCAGTCGCACCCCCGATCGCCTTGCCGGCGCGGCCGGCACTCGAAGAGATCCGATCGAGGCCGGCCTTATGATAGAAACGGCCGACCTTCTGGCCGGCCTTCTCCATCGGGCCGGACAACCGGTCGATCATCTGAAGGACTACGCTAAGCTTCATTGCGCTTGTGGAACTCCACTAACTGCCGATGCCAGTAGGCGACATCGTCCGGACTTAATCGCTCGGCTTCTCCTGGGCTGAATCCGCCAGCGAAGACGAGGTCGGCGACTGCGGCGTCAAGGCCCCCTCCAGCCCTTCCAAGAAAGGGGCGGCGGCGCCCGCCACGGCGATCATGTCCAGGAACGAGAGCTGGTTGATGCTCGACGGCGGCACCTCGGCAAGCTTCGCGGCCAGATCCAGCGCGGCGTCGGTCTGGAACGTCAGCCCGCCTTCACCGAGTGTGATCTTGATGCCCCGGAAGTCCCCGGCGCGCGGCTCGCGGAACGTGAGCTTCTTCGTCAGATCGCCGTTGACCTTGATGCCGTCCTTGAGTGTGACCTCCATCAGACCTTCTCCAGCTTGTGCCGGCTCTGGAAGGTCACGGCGATCTCGCCGGCCTCGGTGGTCGCGTCACCGTCGCCGGTGAACGAACCTTCGCGCATGACCCACGTCTTGCCGTTCTGAAGCTCCAGCGTCAGCGTGACGCCCTGCAGCTTCGTCAGGGCGTCCATGTCCTCTTCCTCGACATCGGAGATCACGCCCTCGAACTTCGACGGCTGCCACATGGACGTGATGCCGTGCTCCAGCTGTTCCTGCTTGGGGTTGCCGATATTGAAGGTCCAGTTGCCCTTCGCTGCGACCTGCCGGCCGTCGATCTGTACGTAAACTGTTCCGCCTACGGGTTTCATAAAACTCTCTCCTTATTAGAGCCGGAATTGGACGTTGCCCGCGAAGACGCGGAACTGGTTGATGATGTCCGGCGGGATCAGGGCGTTGACGCGGTTCACGTCGCTGCTGTCGCGCTCGACGATCAGATCCTCGATGAACTGGTCGATGTTCTCGACCAGACCGGCTTCCTCCCACTGCCGGAACAGCGCGATCAGCTCGGCGCGGATGGTCTTCGGCGTGACCACCGCCTGGCCGGCGCCGAAGCGCGTCCCGTCATCCGCCAGCTTGTGGCGCGGGAACTTCTGCAGGATGCGCGCCCGGACGCTGTAGCGCAGATAGGCGAGCGTCTTCATCGTGTTGAGATCGAGGAACGACGGATCGGCGACGCTCTGCGCGTTGGTCTGATAGGTCGTGATCGCGCGCTCGATCCGGACGATGCCGCCGTCGTCGACGGTGAAGGTGGCGATGCCGTCGTGCAGCAGCAGGTTGCGCTCCTGCAGCGTGAACCGGTCTTCGACCTTGGGCGGCACGATGGAAGGCAGCGGCAGCGTCTGCAGCGGCCGCGCCGGATCGATCTTGACGTGGTACGCCGCCGTGCCGCCGTACGCGCCGGCCCACGCCCAGGGACCGGACGGCGCCTTGTCGGCGCCCATGATCGACAGGTGCTGCGAGTTGCGGCCGTTGCCGAGCGTCGTCAGCGCCGAATGCGTGCCGCGGGCGCCGGTATAGGCGAAACCGTCGCGCATGGTCATCGGCCCGAACTGATCGGCGAGCTCGGCTTCGAGCGCAGTGAGGTTCGAGGAATCCGTCCAGGGGACGATCCAGTCCGTGTACCATTGATCGCCGAGGACGGCGATCGCGTCGGCGATGTCCGGATTGCCGGAGCCCGACGACATGGCGCCAAATGTGACTGTCAGGCCGGCCGGCAGCTTTTCGTCCGGGTAATGGTTGACGCGGAGATCGATGTCGTTGCCGGCAAGGCCCTTGTGGCGGGCGGTGATGTCGACCTGCTCGGCGGTTGAGCCGTTGACCGCGGCCGTCACCGGCAGATCGGTCGCGGCGGTGATCGCCGCGGCGACCTTGGTGGCGATGTCGCTGCCGGCATCGTCGGCCGCCACGGCGACGCGCACGCGCTGGCCGGCGATGTAAAGGTTGAGGGTGCCGGCGGCCGTTGTGCCGTCACCGAAGGTGACGGTGCCGGATGCGGCGACGCCGCCGGAGGCGTCATCGAGCGCGACCGCCCAGCTTTCGGTCCAGCTGTTGTTCTTCTTCAGCGTCCGGAACATGAGATGCAGCATCGAGCCGCGGCCGAAATATACTTCCGCCTCGTCCTCGTTGAGGACGCGGGTCGGGACCGCCTCGGCGACGGTGCCCGTGCTCAGGCGCTGGCCGAGGACAAGGATGCGCGACGGCATGCCGGGCAGCCCACGGTTCGCATTCGAGTTGTCGATTTCGAGGAACGCGCCCGGCGTGCGGATGTCGATCGGGATGTTGTTGAAGCTGATAGGCATGGATCAGGATTCCTTCTGTTCGGTCTGAGCGGACTTCTTTTTCGCCGCGGCCTTGATCTCGACGACGTCGCCGCTGCGCAGGCGCCGGCGCCAGTACGCGCTGTCCTCGACCGCCTTGCCGTCGGCAGGCAGCTTTTCGAGGGTAACGGGGTCGCGAACGACGAGATCCGCGGAAGAGGGTTTAAGGGTGCGTTTCATCATTCTTGCTCCGGTTCGATGTTGTCTTCGGCGTCGGCGTTGCCGGCGGGCAGATCCGTCGAGACATTGCCGAGCGTCGGCACGTCCCAATCGACGTGAAGTTGGGCGAAGGCGTCGAGGTCGGCGTCGGCGGCCTGGTAATCGATCGTGAAGATCGTGCTGACCTCGATCGAATAGGCGGACACCGTTTTCGAGTTGATCAAGGCGACCACGCGGCCGGGTTCGATCGGCCCGATTTCGAGGCCGAGGTTAGATCCGACCAGCAGCTGCAACATGTCGGTGACCATCTGATAGCTGCCGGCGTCGTCTCCGACGCCGTGCCTGGCGGCCTTGTTGTTGCGGCGGTCCTGGTTGAGAACGATGACCGTGAAGCCGGCGCGGTACTGCCAGCGACCGCCGCCCAGGTCCACAGCTTCGCGAATGCCGGCGAACATCACGAGGACCGCCGGCGCGCGTTTGGCGATTTCGGTGACCGGCCCTTCGAGCTCGCCGCCGTAGGACTTCACGTCCTTGATCCGGTAGCCGAGCGCCGGCGTGACGCCGCTCGACGCGGCCGCGATCTTGTCGATCATTCCCTGCTCGATGGTGCCGATCATCTGAGCAGCCCTCCGAGGTAATCCTGGGCGGCCGCCTCGATGGCGAATTCGTCACCGGCGCTAATGCCGAGGTACTCCCGCTTCGGCAGCTTCGTCGCGCCGCCGCGGCCAGCTTCGCCGCCGAACTGGTGAATGCCGGCGTAGACCATGTTCGAGCCCCACTCGACAAAGTCGGGCCCGGCGTTGTGGGTGATCGAGCCCAGCAGGATGCCCTTGTCGACGAGCGTCTGGCCGCCCTCGGCGAGGACGCGCTCCGACGGTATCCAGGCGGTGCCGTCAGGCGACCTGCCGCTCTCGAAGTTGTGCTGGGTCGACGCCACCATGATGCCGCCGATCTCGTCGAACAGCGGCTCGGCGTCCTCGACGCCGGCGATGATGTCGTTGAGCTTGCGCTCGATGGCGTGGACGCCATGAACACCGGCTCTGATTTCGAGTGCCGCGCCGGCCATGTCAGAAGCCCTTCATGGTATCGCTGTTGAAGATGCGGTCCGGACCTTCAACGATGACGTCGTCCTTGGCGCCGGTCGGCTCGGCGCCGGCGACGTCGAGGACGGCGCGCCCGGCGGCGATATCGCGCAGCGCCATCATGGCGTCCTTGAATGCCGTCGTGACGCGCTCGGGCGGATCTTCCTTGTGAAGATCGTAGCGGACCAGGTCGCAGGCGATCTTGACCAGGCGCTGCGGGATCTCGGCGAGCGGCAGGTCGTAGCGTTTGGAAACGTATGTGTCGATCGTGTTGCCGGCATCGGCGATCGCCGCATCGAGCACGCCGTCATCGGCAACGCCATCCGCGTCCCGATCGGTCAATTCAAGGATCTCTTCGGCGCCGAAGCGCATCTCCAGATCCTGTTTCGTGCAGTACGCGGTCACGGTGTCACCGGCTTCCTTAAATCAAACGCCCGGCCGAGGTTCGGAACGGCTCCCCTCGACCGGACGATTTCGCCCGTGTGGGCTTTCCTCTGCTGGCTCCCCTTGGCGCCCCGTCAGCGCGTCCGGATCAAAGCCTCTCTGGTGTATTACGTTTCGCCTTCGGGCTCTTTCAGGCCCTCCAGCAGTTCCCAGGCGGCGTCGCGCTGGTCGGCGCTGACCTTCTCGCCGTCCATGGCCTTGGCAACGGCATTGACGCTCGGCGCCTTGCCATCCTTTGCGGAGCCCGCGACGGCGCGAAGCAGGGCCAGGCTGGCGGCGAGCGCACCCTCGCGCTCGTCTTCAGGCTGAGCGTTCCATCCCTCGACATCGAAGCCGGATTGCTCCTGGGCGAAGCCGACGAGCTTGCCGAGCTGGATGACGGCCCCCTCGGCGATCTCGATCTCGGCGGGAAGCACCGAGGAGCCGATCAGCATCGTCTCGTTGCCGTCATCGGATCCGTCGTTGCCGGCGTCGTCGTCGGCGGGCGTCTCCTCTCCGGCACCCGGCTCGGTTTCCGAGGCCTCTACCTGGTCAAGTCCGATCACGGTCACCTTGGAAGGATCGACCTCGACCACCGACACGTTGAGTTCCGTCGCGTCGTGAATGGCCCGGGCCTGATCCTCGTTGAAGTAGTCCATGGCAAAATGCTCCGGCTCCTTGCCGAAGCGGCGGCCCGCGCGGCGGAAAGAACCTCCCGCCGCGCAGATGGCGATCGCTGCGATCGTTTTAGACATCGATCACCCCCTAGCCGAGCAGCTGCTCGACGTGCAGCTCCGCCGTGTTGTAGTAGACGTTGGTGGCGCCGGCGGCATCGCGCTCTTTCTTGAGCACTTCCAGTGCCTCGCCTTCGAGCGACGGCGGCACAACCAGCAACGTCGGGCGGATACGCAGCTTGCGGCCGTGATCGCCCTTGAAGGACATCATGGCTTCGCGCGCCGCCTGGTAGTTGGCTGCGTTCAGCGTCTGCTTCGACGCATAGGCGAGGTTCCAGAGGCCGAACCCGGCTGCGGCCCGGTAGTCGACGCCGTACATGAACTCCTTGTTCATGAACACGCGCGTGTCCTTCGGATCGTCGGCGGCGACGAACTGCGGCATGCGGCGCTCCTGGTAGATGAGCGGCTTGATCGCCTTCGTCATGTCGAGCAGGAACCACGGCGTGCCGGAGCCGCCCTGGAAGTTCGAGACCGACGTCTCTTCGCCGTCAGCGTTCAGCACCGGATGGTCCGTGTCGATGAAGTACTGGCCGTCGAAGCACTTGGTATCGAAGGCGGAGGCGAGAAGCCCGTAGATCAGTTCGTCCGGATGTTCCGCGACGGTCTGGCCGAGATCCGCGATCAGCGGAGAGTAGACGCCCAGCTGATCGTCCTCGATGTCGTCACGGTCGACGCCGATGGTGTTTTCGAACGACTTGTTGACGACCTTATAGCTTTCCTGGGCGAGGTTCTCGACCTGGCGCTGACCGAGCCACTCCTTCATGCCCGGCAGTTTGCGCATCCAGCGGTAGTCCATGTCGCGCGTGGTCGACGTGACCTTCATGGCAACCTTGTTCCAGGTGGCCTCGACCCCCTGAAAATGCTGGTTGAAGATCGTCGAGAACCCGGTGCGGATGCCCTCAAGGTTCGTGGTGTTGATGTCCATAGTCAGGAACTCCCTTAGGCGAAGGTGATGGCTTCGCTGGCGACCAGGCGGCCGTCCGGAAGCACGAGGATGAGATACCAGGTGTCGGCGCCGGCCTCGGTGATATCGATGTCGATATCGCCGTCGGCTTCGCTGACCAGCTGGAAGGCCTTGCCGGCGACCAGCGGAATGGCGAGACCGTCAGCACCGATGGCAACGGTGTCCGGCGCCGTCCCGGCGACGCTGTCGCCGTTGGCATCGTCGGAGAGGTACGCGATCAGCGCGCCACGTTGCGCGAGATCCGCGCCGGCGGCGTCCTTCAGCTGAATGGCGACGTTGATGACGTTGCCGGCTTCGGCACCGACCGTGATCGTCGGCGTGCCGAGGGCAGCCGGCGTTTCCGGCGGGCCGACCTCGACCCAGACGCCGGCGGTCTCGACGGAGACGATCTTGCCGGCGATCGAGCGCGTGCCCGAACCGTCCGTCTTGGCGACCGTCTGATCGTCGACGATGTAGCAGACCTTCTCGATGTCGGCCGCGGTGATTTCGTCGCCTCCGGCCGAGTTCTCGAAACGGAAGATCCCGCGCTTCGTCTTGACGGTCTTGGCGCCGGCAATACCGGAGGTGTTGTCGACGTACTCCTCGGCACGGCCGCGCGCCTTCAGGTTGGTGGCGGTGGAACCGGGCACGGCATTGCCGGATGCGTCCAGGCAAACGAGGGCACCGGCGAAGATCTCGGCGGATGCAGCAACGGGGTCGACACGGAGATCGCCGATCTTCTCCTTGGTGTCGCGGTTTTTGGCGAGCGCGGTCATGCCGAGGCCTCCAGTTCTTTCTTACGGGTTTTGAGGAACTCGTCCTCCGGGATGCCCATCTGTTTGCAGAGGGCCTTGTCGGCCTGGGTCAGCTGACCTTCGGCCGGCGTGGGGTCCGCCGGGATGTCGGTGCCTGGTTTGACGATCACCGGCTGCTTCTCGCAGTAATTGGTGAAACCGGTAAGGTCGGACGTGGCGTATGCCAGGCCCCAGTCCTTCAGCGCCGGCGGCAGCTTGCCGCTCTTCATCGCATCCTCGACGGCGGCGGCGGCCTTGTCCTCGCCGACCTGCGTCTTCAGCTGCGCGATTTCCTCGCTGAGGGCGGCAACCTGCTCGACCGGCACGAATTTGGCCGGGTCGGGCGTCTTGTCCGACTTCGCGGTGGCGACGCTGTCCTTCAGTCCCTTGACCGCTTCGGCGATCGCCGTCTCGTCGGCTTTCTCGTCGAGGCCAAGGGCGGTCTTGATGGCGGTCGCGAGCGCGGTCTGCGCGGCGATCGCCTCGTTCTGTGATTTCAACGCGGCGAGGACTTGCTCCTCGGTCGCGTCTTCGCCGAGACCAAGGGCCTTGGCGAGAGCCTTCAGAAATTCCATTTCCGGATCTCCGTTTTGGGTTGTGGCCAGAGCGGTGAGCTCCAATGCCGGGTCGTTGGTCAGCGCGGCGCGCAGAATGACGCCAACGCGGTGAGGCGCAGCCTTGCTGCAGGTGAAAGTCGGTGAGAGGTAGCGGTACTCGCGGCTGCGGATCATGCCCGCGGCCTTGTCGGTCCATTCGACGCGGCCCCAGATTCCGTCGGTGCGGACGGCGAGTTCCTTGATCCAGCCGGCGGCCGGGGCCGGTTGCCCGTTCTTTTCGGCGAGGTCGGTCTGATGTTCGTAGTCGATGACCATGGTCCGGAGACGGTCCTGGGAGTTCCGAACGACTTTTGCCGGATCTTCGAGCAGGAAGCTGCGGCCATCGTTGGTACGAAGCTGGCCGGGCGTCATCAGGTGGATCCACTCCGGCGGTTCGGCCGGCAGCTCAATGGCGCCGCACGTCGCGGTTTCCGATGCGCCCTGGACGTTGCAGCGTGCAACGATAAAGGCACCGGCGCCCTGATGGATACCGCAGGGCGCCGGGCTCGGGGCGGTTCGGCTTTTGTCACCGGACCTGGGATGCATTGCTCGTCTCCGCTCGCATGATTGAAAGCAACCTCGCTAGTTCAGGCGGCATCATCATGTCTGGCGGACACGCAAATAAGGGCCCAAGTGCTGGGCCCATAAGCGCGTGAAGGTTGTCGGGAGGAATTGTCGTAAGACGGATCGACTCATAGCGCAGGTTCGCGCCGTCGTCTATGGTGCCGATCCAACGGCCTGCGACGGGCTCATTAAACGGTCTTTAAACGGTCTAGAAAGCGCGACTCTGGTTTTTCCGGGGTACTGGGGCACACGGACGCGTCATGCGCGCCTGTGGCCGATTCTCAAAAGGGTCGAAATGTACTGCCGGATAGGGTATATTTTATTTAGTAGCCGGCGGCAAACGGACGTGACCGTACCCAAGACGTCAGGCGAACACCCCCCGAGGCCGTCCTACGGGGGGTTTTCACTTTCTGCGATAGGCCAGCGTGCCGCCGCGCTGGCGGTTAATGTACCGGTTCTGACTTTCCGGATTGCGATCGGATTGCGGGGCGAAAGCCGTGGTGCCGGTCCAACCGTCCTCGCCATGCTCGAAGACGGCGACACCGGGCGCCTGGCTGCCTTCGATCTCGTACCTGGCGATATAACGTCGGCGCAATGTCCATGCGCCTGGCCGCTCTCGCATTTCTTCCCAAGTCCACCAGATCTCATCCGGCTCTCTGACCGTTCTCGCGAGCAGCGCCATGTAGAGGCGGCGATCACCGGCGCCGATCTTGAGCAACCCATCCGCGCGCCGGAACAGATCCTCGGAAATCACCAGATCCTCGCCGGCCTTGTCGGTGAAGATGACACCGCGGCCGCCGCGCCTGGCCCCGAACGGCTTGAGGAACGAGTCGATGTATTCGCCATCGTCGAGATCCCCAGGCAGGATGTCCGCCGGCGACGCTTTCCTGGGCGCCGGCAGATCCGGAAGCCCGACGCCCTGCGGAAACGATTGCGGCAGGCCGCCGCGTGGTGGCGGCGTGAGGGCGCGAAGCCGTGCCTTGCCGACGTTGTAATCGAAGCCGAGGTCGACGCCGACCGGCACGGAGTGAACCACGCCGTTGCGCCGATCGACGATATCGCGGGTGCCGAGATCCGGTGCCTGAGGGGAAACATCGTAACCGTAGCGTTTGAGATCCCGGTCGGAGAGCTGCTGCACCGTGCATCGGCATCGCCAGCCGTTCGGCGGATAATGCGTATTCCAGAACCGGTCGTCGATCGGCAGCACTGTGCCGTGCCAGTCGCGGTGCGTCTGCCGGGTGCGCTCGTCCAGGACCGCGACATACCTGAGATAGGGGCGGCGCTCGCGCAAGCGCTCGATGCGCTGCCACCGGCCGGCGGCATGCGCCATCCGCATGTTGGTGTCATAGATGATCCGGAGGCGACGGTCGGAACCGAGCTGCGCCGGCTTGAGTTTTCCGTCGAGCGGGTCGCGGATCTTCTTGCGCCCCCACCAGCCCTTGGCCTGCAGCACCGGTGCCAGCTGTTTCTTGAACTGGCTGAAGGCGACGCCCTTGTCGATCGCCGTATCCACGGCGCCGCGGATATCCTCCAGGATGTCGATCCGCATGGCCTTGGCGACGGTGAAGGCGACGGCATGCTCCTCTTTCCAGACATCACGCCAGCTGAAGCCGATCGCGTATCCCTTCTTGCGAAAGAAGTCGACGGCTTCCTCTGGCGTCAACGATCTGGGGAGTTGCTCTGGCACGCCGTCACTCGTCGTTGCCGATGTCGGCGCCAACCTCACCGGCCAGGCGCGCAGCGTAGCGGGCCTTGGCAATCGCCTCGGCCGCAACCGTCGGGTCCATGTCCTTCAGAAGCGCGGCGAGCCCCTCGGTAAATTCCTCATAGCTCGACGCCCGCGCCAGCAGTTCCTCGATCGGGCCGATTGCCGGCGCGATGATGTCGTCGAACTCGTCCGACTTCGCCAGCTCCTCGAGGAAATACTGGATCTCGTCCGACGACGGCGCCGGCGTCCCGGCTTTCGCCGTCGCCGGTGCGACGTCTTCCGGTTCGGGCGGGCTGCCAGCCGATTTCGGGTGCAGCGTATCCTCCTCATCGACCGGCCGCTTCATGCTCATGCGGCTGTAGATGTCCGTCTTCGATAGCGGCAGCCCCACTTCGGAGAGCGTCTTCACATTCTCGGCGAACTGTTTCTGGTCGACCTGTTCGGCGCGGCCGATCCGGATCGAGGGATATGCCCGGCGCGGCCCGTGGTTGAGATCGATGATCGGCCGGATCAGGTCACGCTTGAAGACGGCCGCGATCTGGTTGGCGTCGGATTTCTCGATATCCTCACGGACCTCGTTGTGTTCTTTCGAGACCGCGTGCCCGCCCGAGATCGCGTCGGTCGTCGTGGTCTGACCGAGAACCGCTTTCGAGACTTGCTGCTCCATGAACTTGGCCAGCTTCTCGTACATGTCGGCCGAGGCTTTCTGGCTGGTCTCGATAAATTCGAGCAGCATCGATTCCGGGATGATCGCGGCCGCGTCGGTGCCGATGTTGGCGACGGCGCGCAACAACTTGCGGCGGTCCTCGTCGGTTGCGTCCGGACCATACTTGCCGACGCGCAGCGGTTGGCCGTAGATCTCCGCGAACTGGACCCACGCCTTGACATCGAAATTCTTGAACAGGTACGCCCAGGCCGCGCCGCGGGCGATCCCGCTCCGAATCGGCAGACCGGACTTGGCCTTGATCTCGGTCCTGATGAACTTGAACGGGTCGAGTGGGCGGAGACCGTCCGCCGCCTTAAGAAGCGGTATCCGGCGGGTCGCCTGATCGAAGTCGAAGAACCGCGGGTCGACGAGGCGCAGTTCCTGCGGCATCCATTGCTTCTCGCTCATGTCCCACATGATCTCGGTAATCGAGAAGCCTTTCCCGACCGCGTCGAGGATGTCGAAGATCTCTTCCTGGATGACTTCACGGTTGACGCACTGCCGGACGAGATCCGCGTCCCGCTCCGATTCCTTGTCGTCGCCGGCCGGGTCGACCGTGATCTCTAGCTGCGCAACCGCGCGCTTACGGGTGCCCAGCACCGCCTGGTAATGGAGATCCTTCTCTTCCATCTCTTCGGCGAGCGCGAGATAGCGGGCCGGATCTCCGGTTTCCGATTCCTTCAGCATCGACGCCAGGCGCACCGGCGTCAGGCCATCCGACGCGTGCTCGCCGAACGGGCGGCGGACGCCCATGGTTTCGGCGCCGGCGCGCTCCTCGCGCAGTGCGGCCATGTCGATCGGGCGGCCGTATTGATCGTAGAGCATTAGAAGGCTCCCTTGCCCCAAGCGGTTTCAGGTTCGTCGATTTCGTACTCTTCGCGGCGCTCGACCATGCGGCCCTGCACCGGCATCGAGCGGTGCGGGCTGCGTGCCGGCGTGTAGTCGTATTCGATCACGTCAGCGTCGGCCGCCACGAAAAAGTTGAGCAGCGATATCCCGAAGTCGCCGTGACGCTTGCCGCCGTCCGAACCGACATTCCGGATTGACTGGGGGATCTTCCACACACCGTTCGGCGACATCTGGAACTGCTTCAGGTCCGACTTGTGATCGGCGTCCTCGCCCATCAGGATCATCTGGCTTTCGAACGCCTCGCGAAGTTTGGGCGTCCATTCCATGTACCAGGCGTCGTTGGCCATCAACTCCTCGACGCGGTTGCGGCCGAGTTTCTGCCGGGATTCCTGTGCCAGTGGCATGCCGTTACCGCGGGCATCGAGGACCACCTTACCGAGCCGCTTCAGGTTCTCGTAAAGGAAGAACAGCGCCTGGCGCTGCTGGTCATAGGGACAGCCGCGCATCTCCAAAGTAAACGCAGCCATCAGCACTTTGTTCGGTGCTCTGTAACCAACCGTGTACGACGACCGATCGACGCGCATAGCGAAGTCGCCGCCGAGCGCGGTGCGGGCATTCTCCGGGATCAGATCTAAGAGCGGCTCAACGTTGTCCCGAAGCCATAGTTCCATCTCCGCACGGCGGGCCTTCTCCGGCCAGTCGACGAACTTGTCGTCTTCGGCTGTCGGCGGCTCCCACCGGACTACCTTCAGGTCCGACGTCATGCACGCCTCGATCCATGCCATCGGCAGCATCGTCCCGCCGCCTTCGAGCGGGATTGCGTCCAGCTCCTGCCGCGCGGCCTCGACGCGTGTCCCGTATGCGCCGCGGATCTTGTCATACCATTGCTGCTTGCCCTTGGCGGACGGTTTCCAGCCGCGCACAAGGCACACGCGTTCGTAAAGACCGTTCTTCACGGCGTCGTCGAAGGTGACGCGGTGAAGCGAGTAGTTCCATCTGCCCTCTCGGGTCTCTTTCACCAGTTCGTTAAAAGCGTTTAGAACACCGTTATGCGTCGAGATGATTCGGATGCGGCCGCCCCAGATCAAAAGTGCGTTGCAGGCGTCAATCACGCCCTTGACGTTCGGGTGGAACGCCGCCTCGTCGATCACGACGACGCCTTGCAGGCCGCGAATGACGGCGGGCCTGGACGCCAGCGCCGAGATCCGGAAGCCGGACTTGAAGCGGATGGTGTAGCTCGCCAGGCGCTCGACAACCGGTTGACCGTCGGCGACGTACTCGACCTGCGTCTCACCTTCCCAGATATCGACTGGCGTATCTTCTATGAACTTAGCGAAGTGAGCGCAGTAGCCGATAAACTCCAGGCCCTTTTCCTTGGTGTCGCCGATGTAAAAGACGTTGTCGCCGCCGGCTTCACGAGACGCGGCCGCGATCAAGGTATCGTCCTGGGCTTCCGCCCAGGTGATCCCAGTACGCCGGCCTTTCTCGCTCAGCTTCAGGTCGGAGTCGTCGGCCACCCACGCGGTCTGGTGCGCCATGAAAATCCCCTCGTCGAGAGGATTTAGGCCTTCCGGAATCGTGAGGACACTCTCCGGAAGTTCAAAGCGGCTGACCTTCCGGTACGGCGTTGTCTCGACGCGCGTGACACCACCCTCGCTCATTCCTGTTTGTCCTCGGGCCCCTGCTTCCGCACGCCCAAGAACTCCTCTCGCCAGAACTGAATCTGGTCCGCGCTAAGGCCGGCCTGGACCATTTTCTCGCCGGCGCTGTCTGCGGCTTCTTTCTTGATCTCCTGCTCGACCTGTTCGCGGATCTTGGTCTCGTGATCCTGATCGAGGCGCAGGGACCGGCCGAGTTCGGCGAAGCCCTTGCCAAGCATGGCGATATCTTTGGGGCTGAGTGTCGCACCTTCCTCGCGGACCTTGCGGAGCATGTCGAATGCGAGCGCGCGCACCATCTCGACCAGAAGCCGGCCCTGCTCGCCGAGCGAGGCCGACTCGCCGAGCTCCTTGCCGAGCGCCTCGACGATCATACGCGACTCACGGAGTGCCTTGGCGTCCGCCGCAACCTTCGTGCGGTGCCGGTGCATGGCGGTCTGCGAGATCTCGACGCCGAAAGTCTCCTCGCAATACGCCATCAGGTCATGAAGCGTGCTGCCGCCCTTGCCGATGATGGCATTCAACTGGGCACGTTGCTCGTCGCTCAGCTTTTGCTCGATCGAAGATATCTGCGGCATGGCTCAGCCCCTCGGGTCGACGCGGGCGACACCCTCGACTTTCTTCAGGCCGCGGGCGGCACGGACACCGTCCTCGGTCAGGCGCGCGATCCGGTAGTGATTGACGTCTTCGGTCACCACGAGCTTCAACGCTTCCAGCCAGGCGAGTTGCTCTTTGACCTCTTCATCGGTCAGGGAATAAGCGCGCCGGTCTTCGAGCCAATGAACGATCATCACGTGGTTGCACGATCCGCCGGCGTCGAGGTCCAGGCACTGGAGGATAGCGAGGCGGATCGATTGCATCAGAAAATCGCGGCTGGCACTCATTTTTGCGGCCCTCTCAGAAGCAGGTTGTTAATGTCCCGGGTCGTCTTCCGGATCTCGTCGAGCGTCCCCCTGGCTTCGCTGAAATCGGAGGTGAGTTCCTTCAGCTCTTTTCGAACCTCCGTTACGCGCTTATGGACGACTTCGACCTCTTGATGGCTAGCGATCCGCTGCGGGAAGTTCTCAAGCCGGCCCTCGATCTTGGTAAGGCGCTCGCCGTGATCATCGATCCGGGCATCCTTCTTCGCGGCCTTGACCTGCCGGCTGACGGCGATCGACCAGTAGATCGTCCAGACCACGTTGATCACGACGGCGATCGTCGTGGCGATGGCGGTGGCGACCATCATTTTCTCAGGCATCATTACGCAGCCCTCCGCATGGCGGCGCCGTAGTCGCCGAGACGGTGGTCGGTGAAGACGCGAGACGGGACCGGACACCAGCTCCAGCTCTTCGACCATTTGACGGTCAGGAGCGAGCGGGTGCGTCCGATCAGTTCGCGCCAGAGGGGGCAGTCATCGATCGCACGCCCGCCGCGCGTCAGGTAGATTGGCCGGCAGTCATGGCGGTATCCCATGGCGAGCAGCGGCACAATCGGGACCACGTCGGCGCCGTAGACGTAACGCCGGTGGCGAACATCGTTCAGTTGCGCCGCCTCGCGGATCGATGCGTTGCCGACGCGCGGCGCCCCGAAGGTCACCACTTCGTCAGCAAAACCTCGCCAGCTGATCGCGGCAAGGACGGCCAGCGCACCGCCCAACGAGTGACCGGTGACGACGATGCGCCGCCCCGGTGTGGCGAGCGCCTGGACGTTGCCGATGATGCGTTCGCGGATCGCCTCCCATTGATCGAGGAAACCTCTGTGCACGATGACGGGCGAACCGGACGCAGGCGACATCATGGCGCGCGTGCGGAACTTCAGGTCGGCGACGATGTCGGCGTAGTTGTGCTGGGTGCCCCGGAAGGCCACGACGACGAACGCGTCGTTGACGAACAGCATCGCATCGGCGCCGGTGCGCGCATCATGCACGTGCTCGACCAGGCGAAACCCGGCGGCCAGAGCATTGAGCCTTGCCGCTTCCTCGCTCTGATAGGCCGCGGCCGACAGGCGCTGATACGTTAGGTCGCGACGCACGGCCGCGCGGCAGGCATTGCGCCCGCCGGCGACCGCGTCATCGATCGCGTCCGTGAGACCGAAGAAATTCACGCGAACCTCGTCAGGGTGCGAGAAGCTTGACCAGCGACGAGGTGATCTTGTCGACAATTCCAGGCGAGGCTGCCTTCGCGTCTTCGGAGACCGCTTCCTCGACGGCGCCGCGGATCTTCTGGCCTTCGAAGGCCGTGACGCCGGCAGCGGCGTATCGGACCTTCCAGCCGTCCGGGTGTTCGACCGTCAGCTTGACGTTTTGTTTCTCCTTGCCGTCGACGATCTCCGCGCCGCAGACGTACGGCGTGCCGCCGTCGGATTCGCAGACCTTCACTTCGGCGTGCGTAATACCGGCGTTGCCTTGAGGGTTCCCGAACACGGCGCCGGCACAGCCGCCCAGGGCGGTGACGGCGATGACGGCTAAAGCCGCCATTAAAGTCGTTTTAATGGTACGCAAATCGCTTCTCCTTATGGCCAGTGGTAGGCCCGGTTGAGCCAACCCGCTTCAAAATCCGGGGCGTCAAGGTCCCGGAAGTAACCCGCCGCCTCGGCGCAGATCGCGGCCATCGTTGCCGCGGTATTCCATTCGCTCGCTTCGTTGATGACGCGACGGGAGACGGGGCCGACGTAGCCGTCCTCGACCAAGTCGAACCGACAGGCACGCATGGCGCGCTGGACGACGCGGCTGGCGCCGCCGTATCCCATCGGCAGCGTCAGATCGAAAAACTTCGCGGCGATGTGGCGGTCCTGGACGCCGGCGAAGCCGTAACGGTTCCAGAAGTCCGCATAGACGATGCGCGCCTTCTCAGGTGTCAGCTTGCGGATGTCGTCGGCATCGATGTCGCCGTCGCCGTCCAGATCGAAGTTGAGCAGGATCGCCGCGTGCACACCGCGGATCACGCCCTGGTTTCGGGCATACCGCAGCGACACGCCGTAATTGGTGATGCCGCCCGGATCGGACGGATGGTCGACGAGCCCGCCCTCGTGCGTCATCGCGAAGTCGATCGCCATGTCGCGCACGGAAGATGCCCCGGCTGCATGGGCGCTGCCGGGGCTCTCCGGGTCGTGGATTGGCGAGGTATCAGCCATGGGCGCACTGTGCGCCCGTCGAGGTTTATGGATAACGGCCCAACGGTCGGGCCCTAGCCGGTTTCGCTGAAGAGATCCATCTGG
Organism: Rhodospirillales bacterium; assembly: GCA_965228915.1. Taxonomy (GTDB): domain Bacteria; phylum Pseudomonadota; class Alphaproteobacteria; order Rhodospirillales; family Casp-alpha2; genus UBA4479. The sequence goes on from OZ245847.1 coordinate 528,626, forward strand.
TCCGCGTTCTCACGATCCTGCTTGTCCCAGCCCTGGATCGTGCTTCGGCCGCGGTGCAGTTTGGCGGCGCGGCGCTCCTGGCTCCATCCGATCTCGCGCAGCCAGGCGTTCAACAGCCGGGCCGACGAGGGAATCAGAACGCGTTCGTCGGCAAAGTCTTTGACGATCTTGCATGCCGCGTCAATCCCAACCATGAGAGCGAGCTCTGAGCCGTCCGCTTTCTGAGGGATACGCACACGCCTGCCGCCATGGTTCATCGCCACCTCCAGCGCCTTTTCGACGCCGGCGGCATCCGCGATGATTCGCAGGCCGTGGGGCAGGCGTGTGTTCATGCCACCTCTTCGGCATTCGCGCGCCTATAGCAGCGCGGATGGTGATGTTCACAGTACGATGAGCCGGTTTTCTGCGGTGCCTGACAGTAGCGCCACTCGCCTTCCTGGACGTCGCCCTCGATCCACCGGCACCCGACCGGCTCATGCGGCTGATCCGTTGTCGGGAACGGCTGGGTGAGGTCGACGAGCTTCGGCTTCGGCTTCGGCTTAATCGGTGAGGGGCGCCGCTCAAGATCCAGGCGGTACGCCTTGCCGATAACCGTGTTCTTGCTGACGCCGATTTCCTCGGCGATCTCGGCGGCCGACAACCCGTCATTCCACAACGCCTTCAGAGTCTCGATCCGCTCTGGCGTCCAGGTCTTTGGCTTCGTTACCGCGGCCGGCGCCGGCGTCTCCTGGTCTTGTTGTTCACAACAAGCTGGGTCGCTGCCGGCAACGCGCCGCCGCGCCTTCATGTCCTCCGTGGCGGCATCGATCAGTGCTTCCATGGCGGGCTTCGACTGGTCGGAGAGTGGCGCGTCGCCGTGCACGACCGCAGCGTTACCTTTACCGGTCTCGACGAACGTCGCGACCTGTCGCGGCGGCACCAGCTCCTGCATGACCGCCTCGACCGATTTCCAGGACACCTGCAGCCGGCAGGCGATTTCCACTTCGTCGGTGACGCCCTGGTCCAAGAGCTTCCTCACCTTCGTTCCCAGATCGGTCATTTGACTTCCTTTCGCCTGGCGCGTGCGTTCATGGCCTTCAGGCCCTCGATGATCGGTTCGGCTTCGTCGAACGTGATCCACTCCAGCTGGCCGAGGTGGGCGATACCGTCCGGCCGCTTCTCCGACTTCGTCATCCGGTTGACATAGGCCAGCAGCGCGTCCCGGTTGGCGTGGCTGACCGCGCCGACCTTGCCGGCCTCAGTCCAGAGCCCGAAGATCTTCCGGACGTAACTCTTGCTCGACTTCCGGAACTCATCCCGTACCGACGGCACCGCGTCGTTAACGGCCGTGAGGATGTCGGCCATCTCCCGATCGGAGCAGTCGGCCATGCTCGACTTGCCGGTGACGTTGAAAACGATCTCCTTGCGGTCATCTTCGGTGAGTCCGCCCTGCGCGACGGCCGCGCGGATCGCGCGGTTGCACTGCAGCCATGCCTGGGAGCGCTTATTCGCGACCATCATGCCACTCCCTCGAAATGATCGACCTCGTTGCCCCACGCCTCCCAGCCGTCGCGGCGTTCGCGGGCGAACAGTTCGCAACGGCGCACGCTATCTGTGCCCATGAGGCTGTCGAGGATCTGGTACTGATCGTCAGGCTTGCGGGAATGCTGGCGCCGGATCGCCTCGATCACGGTCGGCACTTCGTCGCGCAGGCCGTTGTCGAATTCCGTTTCGATTTCGCTGGCGGTCTCGATCAGGCCGGGCTGTGGCCGGCGCCGGTAGCGGGGCCGGCCGCGTCGGCCGATCAGATAGACCTCGGCCGAGGACTGGAGGACGAAGCCAGTGCCGGCCGACGTCTTGCCGTTCGTGGTTTTCTTGTGCCAGGCGCCGGCAGTCACATAGTCGAAGCCCCAGCCGCACATCGCCTCGATCGAGAACTTCAGCTTCGGCATGGTCGACCAGAGCCAGATCAGGCAATCGGGTGCGGCCAGGTCGAAGACCGGGAGTTCGCGTATCCAGGCGTCGCTCATGGTCGGATACTGCGCGCCCTTGGCCGACTCGAACGGCGTGAACGTCTCGAAGCGTGTCGGTGGATCGCAGAGGATGACGTTGTATGCGAGCGGCTTCAGGGGATCGAAGAACCATTTGCGCGACATGTCAGCCCTCCACGTCCGCCCGGTAGCCGGGCTCGTTGCGGCGCGCTTCGTCGGCCGCGTCGGCGAGGGCCTTGAGATCCAGTTCCTCACCCTCGGCGCGGGCGCTCAGATCCCGGACACGGTCGCAGTGACCGGGCATCGGTTTGATATCCTTGAGTGCGACGCCGACCATCTTCATGGCGCGTCGCAGCGCAGCACACTGTTCGGAGAGGTGGTGCCACTTGATGAAAGGCGCAGCACAGATCCGCAGTTCGACCGTGGCGGCTTCGAGCGTCGCGAGCTTCTGCTTCAGCTCGGCGATCTCGGCCTCCATGTCGTGGCGGATCTGCTCGATGGCCATGAGTCAGCCCTTAACCTTTGCCAGGCACATCTCCGCGAGGTCGCGGGCGATGCGCAGTCCTTCCTTCGGGTCACCGAAGGCCAGGTATTCGATCTGATCGTCGACGGGCCCCTTGCCGGCCATGCCACGGCGGATCGAGGTGCGGATTGCCGGCCGCCCGTCGTCGAGCATCACGACGGCGGTTTCCTGCACGGTCTCGCGGTAATCGGGCTTGCTCATGTCAGTCTGCCATCTGCCTTGAGTTGCACTGGCTGCAGAGATCCGGTTCGACCCAGTAGCACGGCGTACCGTCTGCATGCTGGAAGCTCTCCGGGTGCTTGACGCCGCAGCCGCGGCAGCTGCGTTCGCCGCCTGCCGGCACTGCGTTGTCGCGTATCCACGCCTGCACCTTCCGCGCAGTCTCGAGATAATCGGCGGACGGCGACTTGCTGATCTCCTGACCAGGCTGATAGGTGCGCCAGATCTCCGACCTGAGCGCGCGCGGCAGCTTGAACCAGTGTTTCCTGCAGCCCCACATCGCCGGCGGCACGATCTTGTCGCAACCCGGCCAGTGACAGGTGTGTTTGGGATCGTCCGCTTTTTGCCGGCGGACATAGTCGGCTTTGGGGTTAGCCATTGCGGTTCTCCTTGTTGATCGCCCGATAGGCCATGCCCTCGTGAACCTCATAGACATCCGACTTCTTGGGCGAGATTTCGTGACCGTGCTCGGCGGCGACGGAACGGGCACCCTTCGCATGCCGGGCAAGCGCGAAAACGTGCTCACCTGAGACGGACATCAGGCAGAACACCTTCTTCGGCTTCTTCCGGCTCATGCCGCCTCTCCCGGCGCCAGGGCGTTGGCGATGTCGATGGTGATGGGCTGCCAGCGGTCGGTGGGTGTGGTGCGTTCGTAAAAGCGCACGTACTCCTTCGAGCCCTGAACGCGGATCGAGTCGTTCAGCGCCTGCACCGCCTTGCGCCAGCCGTCGTCGTCGATATCGAGACGCCGGAGCGAGAACAACGCTTCGCGGTTGATCCGGCCTTCCTTGTCGACCTGGAAGGCGTGCTGGACCAGTGCGCGGATCTTGTCGTCCGCGCCCTCGGCCCAGGCGCTGATACAGGCGTCGAACAATTCCTTCGCGACCTGCAGCTCGGGCCCGAACGTCAAGGTGTCCTGGACCTGCACGACCACCTTCAGGCAGCCGTCGTAGCTGGTCAGCGTGACGTTGCCTTTGGCGCCGCCCTTCTTGCCGCCGTACTGCTCGGCGAGCACGTCCATGAAGCTGGCGACGTCGTCGAACGTGTGCCCGCGGAAGCGCGCGATCTGCGCGTTGAGGTCGCGGGCGAAACCGATGATCGTCTTGACCGTCTGATCCTCGAGCTTCTCCTGCGGCTTCACCAGGCTCTCCGGGACCAGGCGTCCCTTGGCGTCCGACATGTAACCGGCCGGCGCGGTGTTGATAGCGTCACTCATAACGAGTTCCTCTTCGGTTTCGGGTGGATGAACAGCGTCCGCCACCAGCGCAGCTGCTGGCGGATCGCGTGGGTGATGGGATTACGGCGCTTCATGCGATGGCACTCGACAGGCGCCCGCTGCGGCTCGTGCAACGCGGGCAGAGACGATTTCCTGCGTGCGCGCTGTCGAACATCACGCCGCAGTCCTGGCCGAGACAGCGTCGCTTGGCGGGCCTCATGTTGGCGTCGTCGGGCTCGTGGTTCTCCTGAAGGACGGCCTCGAATGCGCGCGCCGGCAGCGGTTCCTTGGCGCGCTCCTTGAACGCCGCCTGCGGCAGATCGGAACAATGCCGCCGCCACGCGTAGGCGAGGACGAACGTCGCGTCCTCCCATGTCGGGTTCGATTTTTCGAAGGGAATGCCGACCGATCGGATCGCCTGTGCCGGCGTCATACCGGCCTCGGCCATCCGGATGGCTTCCGATACCGCTCGGGCGTGCGCCTTTTCGACGATCTCCGAGAGCCGTTTGATCTTCGGGTCTGTCATGCCGGGTCTCCGCCATCCGGCGCATCGCCTCTGATGACCGTGACACCCTGGCCGTTGATCCAGTTCTCAATGTCGCGCCTGTTCTTTACGTCGGCGAGATTGACGACGCCGTTGTCCGGCTTCGGCGGCAGCACCCTGATGCAGGGCTGCTTGACGGCGTGCCGCTCCATCAGGCGGACGCCCTCCTCAACCGCCTTGATGGTGGCGCAAAGGCTGCCGACGGCGGCCGGCGTCAACCACACACCGGTTCGTCGGTACGTCTCCAGTTTTTCACGCAGGGTGCGTACATCAGAGCTCAGCATGTCATTTACCTCCCAGGCGGCTCTTCGGACAGTTGGGGCAGTGGCGCATCATCGTGATGCGGAACGCGTTGGAGCGGTTGCGGGCTTTGACGTGCGCCTGATGCTCCAGGCACGTGGCCAGCTCGATCTCCTGGCCGACGGCCGGGCAATCGACGGTGTCGGACATCAGGACCGCGCGGACACGGTCTTCAACGGCCGTTAAATCGCCCCGATAGGTGTTTTTAAGAACCGTTGAAACGACGGCCGGCGAATAGCCGATGCGCTTCGCGACCTGGCTCTGAGAGCCCGACATTTCGCACGCCTCGGCGAGCGCCTGAACATACGGCGGCGGATTGGCGCCCCAGCTTTCGGCCACCACTTCGGCGGCGCGTGTTTTTCTGACCGCGCTCATGACCGGTTCTCCTTCGGCCAGACGACGCTGTTCGAGTTCGGATCGAAGACCTGCTTGATGCGCTGGATCTGCGGCGGCAGCGGGCCCGGATCGCGGGACTTCACGAAGTTCCAGCGGTCCTTGTTGCCGCCCCGGCCGGGCTTGCCCTTCACGACGCAGCGGACGAAGCCGGCGCGCTCCAGGTAGCGGAGATACGTCTTGGCGGTTTCCTCGGTGACCGGCGCCACGTCGGTCGATGCCGTGAGGGCGAGCTCGGCCGCGGAAAAGGTGCCGAGCACCTTGATCGTGCGCCACATCGCTTCGGTCCCGGCACCCTGCGTCACGATCGAACCGTCAGGACGCACGCGTGGCGCCTCGGCGCCGTGCTTGCCGACGATCCTGTAGGTGGCGGCCTTTCTCGGGCCAGACGCGGTTACCTGTTCGAGGAAGCCCCCGGCATGGAGCGCGCGCACATAGTCACGGACGGTGTCCCTCGGGATCTCGCGGCCGCACCCTTCCCAAATGTCGGGCGTCGTGAACAGAGCGTCGCCGGCGCCCAGGCGTCGGATCTCGGTCCAGATCACCTGCCGTCCCTGCGGCCACTTGGCGTTGGCCACCTTATCTGCGGACTGGCGCGCCATCAGAGTTCCTCCAGGGCCGCGGCCGTGACGCTCTGCCAGCCGTTGACGCCTGCCGCTTCCTTGACGTCGTGCAGCCTGGTCACGACGCGGCGCGCCGAGCCGCCGGACAGCTTGGCAAGGCGCTCGATCGCGGCCTTCTCGAACTTGAGCCCGTGGCAGACCATGCCGGAGAGAACGCGGACGTCGTCCTCGCTGATCGCCTGCGCCTTGACCGATTTGAGGACGCGGGAATCGACGCGCTCCCACATCCGCAGCGCGTTCGGCATGCTCTCCTCGCCGATCAGGATGATCGATGCCCCGGCGCCGGCGCAGTGCTTGTAGATGGCCCGGACGATCTCGATCATCTTGCGCTTCACGAGGAAATCGGCCTCGTCGATGATCAGGGGACGCTGCGGATTGTCAGCGAGGTGATCACCGATCTCGGCGACGGCCCGATAGATCGGCGTCCCCAGCCGGGTGCGCGGCGGCAGCAGGCCGAGCTCGACCATCAGCGCCTCGCAGAACGCTTTCTGGGTCCACGTGAAGTCGCACTCGACGTAGCGGGCCCGGAACTTGTTAATCGCGTAGATCGCCGAGTACGTCTTGCCGAGGCCGGCCTTGCCGGCGAAAACGCCGAAGCCGGGCAGCTCGGGCGGGCGGCTCACGAGCCGTTCGACCAGCTCCGTGAAGCGCATGACGTTCGAGAGCGGCGCGATCGTATTGTTGACGTTGAGATTGTCCGTCGTCATAAAGGTCTCCTACGTTTGACTCGGCTGGGCTTCTCGCCCGGCCCTTTTTTTGTTCAGGCCTGGTTGGCCGCGAAATCCTCCGTCATGCTTTTCATTGCCCTGTACTCGGCCGTCGTCTGGTAGCCGCCGAGCCAGCGCGCATCTTCCGGGTCCACGGAATCGCCGTTGGCGATCGCGTCTTCGAGAGCGCGGGCACGGGAGTACCGTTCGCGCTTCAGTTCGATATCTGTCTTGGGCTTGTCGGTGCGGTACGTCGCCAGATCCGCGACGACTTCGCTGCGGATGCTCTCCTGCTTTGGCGTCAGCGCCGGCGCCGGCTTCGGATCGTCGATCGCGGCGGCTTCGGCAGCGGCCTCCAGCTCCGGCGAGGTGTGCGTCTCCGACTGCTTGGGGAATGCCGTCAGGGTGCCGGCATCCCTTGCCGCCACGCGGATCGCGGCGTCGATCGCGTCGCGCGGCTTGATGGCGCGGATCTCACGGTTGAGCGGATCGACCTCGGCAGCGATGCGCTGGCTCTGAAGTTCCCTTGCGGCACGTACCGCTGCACCGGGATCAACACCAAGCCGCTCGGGGCACTCGGCAACGCAGATGAATTCCCGGCCGTCCCGCGAATAAACGTAGATCCGGCCCATATCCTGCGGGTCGACGCGAACGAAGACCTCGCTGCCGGGGACCAGGTTGCCGTGGATGAAGTGCGCCTTGTCGTAGCGGATGCCGTGTTTGGTCACCGTGCGGATGCCATCCTTGCCGGCCAGCGGCGCCAGGAGCACGTCGAGGGCGCGCTCGTTCTCGATCTTGCGGATCGGGCCGGACCAGGCGGCGATAACCTCGAACGGCGATTTGCCGTCGAGGCCTCCATGTGGCGAGTGGCTGTACTTGAGCTCAACCCAGCGGTCGACCCTCTCCTGCAACTCGTCGTGGGTCAGGTCGACGCAGAAGACATCCTTGTCGCTCTCGCCGAGGCGCTGCGCGAAGCTGCGGCGTGCCTCGATCTTCTTCCGGTCGGTGACGTTGTGACCGACGAAGCCGGGTAGCAGCGGCATGAGGCCACGCTGAAGGGTGCCGATGTGACGTTCGACCGTGCCCTTCTGTTCCGGCGAAAACGGATCGGTGATGTCGTGATGGATGGCAAGGTGCGCCAGCGCGTTCTTGAACCGATGGCTGACGAAATCCGAACCGTTGTCGGTGCGCAGGATCTCCGGTACGCCCCACGCCTGGATCGCGACGCGCATGAGGCCGAGCACGGCGTCGGTCTTCGGCGTCTTGGTGACGGTCACCATCATGCGGCGGGTGAAGATGTCGACGACGGCATAGATCGAGTACCGCCCGTCGGTGAGCAGAACGTCCGCCGGTGAGGCGTCAATCTCCCAGAGCTGGTTCGGGCGTTTCACCCAGTGGTTCATGTTCGAGCCCGAGAACTTCATCTTCGACTTGAAGGCGTCCGGGTCGGTCATGCGCGTCAGCGCTTCCTGATGCTCTTCGCACCACTTCGATATCCAGCGCTGGAATGTGCGGACAGGCGGTACCGACCGGACACGGCCGTTGACGTTCAGCCTATCGCCGAATTCGCCGCGCACCTGTTCGCGATGCTGATCGGCGGTCCATTGCGGATGACGGACGATCCTGGCCGCGATGAACGTGGCGACGCGGCCGTCCTCGGCGAGGTCGAGCGTAGCGGATCCCTTTCGGTTGCCGTGATCACCGGCGAGACCGTTGAAATCGCCAAGGTTGCGCTTCTTTTCCCAATTCCGGAGGGTATTGACGCAGAACGCCTTCTCACGGCCGTCGCGGGTCTGCATCGCACGCGTCACCCATTCCGGGATGCCCTCGATCTTGCCGTTCCGATACATGACCGTGAACTCGAAACGGGCGTTCTCGATTGAGCTCAGTGATTTCGATTTGAAGATGTCCCAGAAATTCAGGATCACGAGGATCGCATCGCGACGCAACTCGCCGGCCTGGCTGGACGGCGGCTCCGGGATCGCGTGAGCGCCGGTGAAGATTTCTTCGATCGGCGGCGCATCGGAGCGCTGAAACTGCCGGATGACGTGCGTGTCTCGGGCAGCCTTGGGCAGGATCGTGTAGCGATATTCCTGCCCGCCGCCGATCCCGGAACGCCGGCGGACGTTCTCGGGATCGATGGTGCGCTTCGAGAGCCACTTATTCACACCGCGTGTCGTGTTCGGCATGCCCGGTAGCCGCAGGCCCGCGATCTCGGAAGCGGAAAGCCATTGTTTCATTGTGAGTGCCCCGATCTGATTTCCCTGAGAGCGGCCTTGATCTCGTTGTCCAGTTCGGAATCGAGCCGCTTTATGCGTTCGCTGCGTTCGGTTTTCAGGCCGAGTTCGATGAACTTCATGAACTTGTTGTCGACAACGAGATGGCCGAACATTTCGGCTCCGATCTGCAGTGGACGGACGTCGCCGGTGACATGGATCAGCGCCACCAGCCGGTGATAGGTGATGGTGTGAGCCTCGCGGGCTTCCGACGCATAGGCGTCGAGCATGTTCTTGGTGACATCCTCGTCGAGCCACTCGGACATGCGCTCGGCGATCTCTTCCCGGCCGAGTTCGCAATCCTTGAGCGTCTCGGAAACAGCGCCCGCCACTCTGGCGCGGAGCGTCGCCTTGCGGATTCGGGTCTCGTCGAAACGCCGGACGACCGCGGGCGGTTCCCAGCTGAGCAGGTCGCCGGTGTTGGTGTCGTGACGGTCGCGGCCCTGCGTCATGCCAGTTGCTCCCGGTCGAACGCATCGATGATCCCGAGAGTTTGAAGCCAGGTCAGGAACGCTTCCCTGTTTCCCTTCGAGGCATCGGCGAACTTGCTCTGCAGAGACGCGAGTTCCTTTTCCTCCGGAGAGGTCGCCGGCACACTCCGGCCGTCCAGCTCCTGAGCGGCGACGCTGACACTCGGCGCGGGCTTGTCCGCGCGCAGGCAGATATCGACGATCCTGGCCTGCTGCTCTTCGCTGTAGCGGGTCAACTTGATCAGCTCGCCCTGATTGCGGGCGAGATGAGTGCCGTGCAGGCGGGCCCGTATATCGGCGGAAAGACCATGGTAGATGCGCGTCGCGTTCCGGATTGTCCGCTCGGTCAGGTCGATCTTTTCGGCAGTGTTTTTTGAAAAGGAAACGATTTCCGTTTCATTCGTCTTGCCGCCGCGGCCGCCATGCGCGCCTTTTCGGGCTTCCGGATACATTTCCTCGTAGATCTTCTGGCGCTCGCCGAGGAATACCGCGCGGTCGAGCGCGTTGAGCTCGTGGCGGATCAGGTTCTCGTCGATCTCGTGAAGCCGGATCTCTAGATCCGGGTTATCGGTCTCCGGCGTCTTCACTTCGGCGCGGATCGTGTCGAGGCCGGCAAGCCTGCAGGCGGCGAGACGGTGCGCGCCTGCGATCAGCCGGTACGGCGGCTGCCCCTTGCGCTTCTGGGCGACGATCTCGATCGGTTCCTTCTGGCCGATGTTGCTGATGCTCTCGGCCAGCGCCTCGACCCAGTCCTGATCGACCAGGCGAAGGCGGTTCTTGTCGTCGACCTGGTCGACGGCGATCTCTATGGTCTCGACGTATTTCAAGCTGGAACCCTCTGCTGAAAAGAAAAACGGCGGCTGTCACCAAGCTCCGCAGGGAGGCCCAGAGCGGTGACAGCGCGCCGTAGTGTCCCTACACTCACCCAGGGCATGGATAAGAGGAGGGAATGGGAGATGGACGAAGTCGAACTGCGCGTGGAAATTGAGCTTTTAAAAGTCTTCCGCGAGGCCGACCGGATGTTTTTACTGGGGATTGCTGCCGCGATGGCACGGCCGACGAAAACCAACCCTTCCGACATCATTGAAGTTCTTGAGGCAACCACCCTGTATGCGACTGCAATAAAAGGGGAAAACGTCGGAAAAGCCGTACACGCGAATCTCGAGTTGTTGCGGCCTATGATTGAGGATGTTGATCCGGTCCAGTTCATGAAGGTTGCCGCTCTTTCGTTATTGTCTGCCGGATCTGATCATCGAGACGCTCAGATCGCTTGGTGGCAGCAAGCAACGCCAGATGAGATTTCAGAAGATCTACGATCTCTTTTTGAACGGCTTGCCGAAGGCGGGAACGGGGATGATGAACGTCCTGACGAATAATCTCGGCGATCACAGGCCGGAGAAGCCGAGCGAGAGCCCGGACCATCCAATTCGCCTTATGGTTGGTATGCCGGGTGTTCACGCCACCGCTCCCTTTTGACGGTGACCCTGGGCGTCGATTTCCGTAATATGAACCTGGTTGCGGCCGATGAGACGTTTGTCTTTTTGGTCGTAGCGATCCGGCCAGAGTTTGTGCAGCGGCATGTCGAGATAAGCTGCGATCGCACGTTCACCGGCCGGAACGAACTGGTAGAGCAGTGCCATCCTGCAGGCGCTCTCGGACAGGCCGGCTTTCAGGGCGATCTTCGTCAGATTGGAGCCCTTCTTCTGAATAGCCGCCTTGATGTCCGCTGGGTGCATCGTGCGATGGTCCTCTCTTCGAAATCGCCGGCTCTGCAAAGCCGGTTTTTATGGGTCGTTTAAACTTACGAATGTAATGAACATAGACTTAAAAACAGGTTCGCATCAATCAAAAAATCGGTTCCAAGTTAGAAAATTGGTCCGAAGCGTCAAAATCTTGTCTTTATTTAACGAATTCAATAGGTTGACATGGAGTCGGAACAGCGCATGAAAGAAGGAACTGCAGTTCCTAGTTTCCGCAGTGAAGTAGGAACTCGACTTCGCGAACTCGAAAAGAAGTTCAAGAACCGGGAATCGGCTGCAAAAGCCGCTGGCGTGGCAAAGTCGACCTTGCAGAACTGGATTGAAGGTAACACCGACCCATCATTCGAAGGGCTGGCTCGTTTAACGTCCGCTGTTGGCGCTAGTCTTGATGAACTGGCAACCGGCGCCCCGGCAGCCCGAGTTCAGAATGACGCGGAGTTCATTGGGATTCCGCGCTATGACGCTCGGCTGGCGGCTGGTGCCGGCGCTTTCAACGAGCGTGCTCAGCATTTGGACGACATACCGTTCACCCGCGAGTTCCTGCAGCGTAAGCTGGGGCGCAACACGGCGGAGGGTTTGGCGGTCCTGGAGGCGCGCGGCGATAGCATGGAGCCGACGATCGGCGATGGGGACCTGGTCCTGGTCGACAGGCGCCAGGACGAACCCGAGGACGGGATTATGGCGTTCGTGCTCGACGACACCGCTTATGTGAAGCGGTTCAGGAATATACCGGACGGGATCGAGGTCATCAGCGACAACCGCGTCTACGAACCGTACCTGCTGGACCAGGCACGCTTCGACGCGTTGCAGATCATCGGCCGTGTGAGGTGGATCGGCCGGGTACTCGGTCGCTGATCCAAAACCAATTGTCGTCGGTGTCTCTAAATGACGTTTGATGACGCGCCGATTTTTGGCCACAGTCCTTCGCGAAGATCGTCAATCGCCCGATGACAGCGCGTTTCCGTTATCTTCCGCCTATTTCCTATATTTTCCGCCTCATACCAGTCCTAAGTGACGGGTTACAATATCTCCGCGCGATACACGTCGCGTAGAGAGAAAAAATCGCCCATTTCTGGGCGATCATTTTAAGTTTTCTCTGTTTGGGTTTTTGCCGGTCCCCTTCGCGCTATCCATAAAGAAGCAACTTAGTCCCAACTGGCATCAGATTGCCCGTCGTCACGCGGCGCATCATCGGCATTTATCAACAGGACTTCTCCGGACAAACCGAACTCAGCACTCGTTCGAGCGGCAAACTGCTCAGGACTGGCGGCATTCATCCCAGAAATCACCTCGCCTGCCTCACATTTACACAATGACATTAAGCACATCCCCTATTTGTAGAGAGCTACGCCCCAGCAAAGCTCTCAAATGGGCAAATGTCCAAGTCGGTCCTGCGCGCGTCTTGTCATGTGCCAAAGCATCGGAATGCCATACGCATGATGAAAGTTCGTCATGCATCTCCTTTACTTGTCGTTTGAAAGGCGCTTCGCAATAGAACATTTCAAACACCGCAACATTACCTGCGATCTTCGCTTGTCTCTTTAACTGGTCACCAAAATGAGAATCGCCCGTCTTTTTTTGCGTATAGTCCCATGCATTCGGTTTCGACAACCTCGGCAACTTCGCTTCAAACACTGCAATTTTAAACTCACTAGAACTTTGAATCAGTATAACGGCATCGCAGCCGATGCTTCGTTCGATCTTGTGGGGTAATACAAACGAATTGGCTGACAAACCGGTACGCGAGTTGGAGTTAATGATCCTCCTAAGCGCACCTGTAAAATTCGAAGTGTAGTCATCCTCACCTCGAATAAAGCTTAATGCTAGATCGCTCCTTGCTTCTTTGTCTGCACACGTCGCGAAAGCGACAAGTTCATGTGTTTGATTCATAGGGAGAGGGAACATGGGCACACCAATAAATTTGCTACTAGTTATAAGGGTCGAAACCCCAACAAGCTCCGCTGAGCATCCCAATTAAATGGAATTTCATTATATACAATCGACTCTAGCGATAAATTGGAAGGCTGATGCCCTACGCAGATCGCCTCAACGATATCCGGTGCTAGGAGCGCCAAAGGCAGCAGCTTTCGGACATAACGTGACGTTACCCTTTCCTCTCGCACGATGTCAGCCATGGAACTCACGTCACCTGTCACAATCCTGCGGTTCCAGATGAACGCTTTAGCGACTGCGCGCATCAAAGACGAGTCCGGTCTCGGCGGTCGATCGGGCGTCTCGTTCGACACGATGAGGCGTGTTTCTACGCCGCGACGCTTGATCCGATAGGGACAAGAAACTTGGAAGATACGATCCTCACTTAGAGAGGCCGCCCAATACCCATCGATCGACAGAAAATTCGCGAGATCATCTCGGTCGATTGAAAGAGCGATGGTCTCTCGCCTGACGTCGATACGGGACACGATGCCGTGCACGACCTTCTTGCGCGCGGCACGCTCGTCAACACTTAGTTCTGTCGCCACCATCTTCGCCCGATCCAGAACCGCACGGCGAACTGCGATATCCCCATCCCCTTCTGGCAAAGCCTCGAACAATAAAGTCGGATCCTTTAACACAAATACGATCTGCCCGACGACAAGTTCTTCGAGTTCCCGCCCAGGCAACCGGATCGACGGCGTGTGGCTGTCCCGCTCACTAATGTAATAGCGATAACGCACACCCCGCTTGTTAGCATGACTGGGGGTCAACGGGTTCCCGGCATCGTCGAATACCAATCCTGTCAGCAGGCTTGAGTCTTTAGCATTGGTTCCAGAGCGTCTGTCGACCGCGTTCTCGTTCAGCAGCGTCTGCACCCGCTCCCAAATTTCGGTATCGACGATGGCAGCATGCTCACCCGGATAGGATTTATCTTTATGAACGATCTCGCCGATGTAGATGCGGTTCGACAGCATCTTGTAGAGCGCGCCGCGTGAGAGGGATTTACCTCCAGATACGTTCCCGGTCTTGCTCGTGCGGACCTTGCTGACGATCCCATCTCGATCGAGTTCCGCTTTCAGTTCACGAACGGAGCCTAAGTCAGCGTATCGCGTAAAAATATATCGGACGATCTCTGTTTCCGGGGCACTTACGACGAGTTTCCGGTCGCGAACGTCGTAGCCGAGCGGCGGGTTCCCGCCCATCCACATGCCCTTCTTCTTGGATGCCGCGATTTTATCGCGAATGCGTTCGCCCGTGACCTCGCGCTCGAATTGCGCGAACGACAGCAGCACATTCAGCGTCAATCGCCCCATCGACGTCGTCGTATTGAACTGCTGCGTGACTGAGACAAATGACACGCCCTTGGAATCGAAGGACTCGACGATCTTGGCAAAGTCGGCCAGCGCCCGTGTCAGTCGATCGACCTTGTAGACGACCACGACATGGACCTTGCCCGCATCTATGTCTGCGAGTAGTTGTCGAAGCCCAGGCCGCTCCATACTGCCACCAGAGAACCCACCGTCATCATAACGGTCGGGAACCGCCTTCCAGCCCTCATGCCGCTGGCTCGTGATGAACGCTTCGCAGGCCTCGCGCTGCGCGTGGAGGGAGTTGAACTCCTGTTCCAGCCCCTCCTCCGACGATTTGCGAGTGTAAATAGCACATCGGACATGCTTGCGGTCAGGCGGCATTTTCACGCTCCCGATCTTTCAAGCCGAAAAACGCTGGGCCGGACCAGCGGGTGCCGGTGATCTCTCGGGCGATAGCAGACAAGCTCCGGTGCCGTCGGCCTCGGTATTCGAAACCGTTCTCCAGCACACGCACCTCATGGGTTTCGCCGTTCCATTCGCGGAGCAGCGATGTCCCCGCGCTCAGCTTGCGCGCCTGCATCAGCATCGCCTCGATCCGAGCGTTCGGCACCGCCAAGCGTTCCAGGTGTCGGACGGTCGCAGCGGACAGTTTCGGGCCGGCCCGCTCCTGGATGCGATAGGCAAGCACCGACCGCATATACGCATCGCTGGCCCGCGTCGGCGGTGGACGGCCCAGGTCTTCTTCCCAGGCCATCCGCAATTCTGCCGTCACCATGCCGTCGAGGTCGTCGAGCCGGGTCATTTACCGGCTACCTGATAGACCGTGACGCCCTTGACGTCCTTCGAGCGTTCGATGGTGTACCCTTTTTTGCGCAGCCCGGTAAGTGCCGCGCGGACGCTGTGCGGCTGCCAGCCGGTCGCGTCCTGCATGGCTTTCAGGGTCGCGCCGTTCTTTTGGCCGAGGCGCTTGAGAATAGTGTCGAGCTTGGTCGAACCCGATTTTGTGTTCGTAGTAATGGCGGTCATATTTGCCTCCTTTAGTGGCCCTGCAGGGTGCAGGTGCTTGCACCATCCCGACCCGGCGAGGCATTACGCCTTGCCGGGCGGGCGGTGGTTGGAGGCTGGGATCAGGGTCCGTTCCGCTGAGATCCAGTACCGCTCTGTTGGCAGCGGAAGTCCAGTCGGAAAATCAGAAGCAAGGGATACCCGTCCTCTCGAAATAACTGTCCTGGTAGACAACCTCTGCGCTTTCCGTGCCAATGATGGTCACACGGCTATTCAGGTAGCGTTCCCGCTGCATATCCGAGTGAAGCAATGCCTGCGTCAGCGCATCCATTTGATCATCGTGTTTTCCAGACGGGAATGACCTGAACTCGCTGAGGAAGTCATCAAGCCACGGCGCATCCTTCGGCAGGGATACGCGACCTTGCTCGATGATTGCGCTCACCTGCTCGGCGCGCGTGATCTTATCCACTTTCGGGTTGAACGGAAGGAGCGGCATCCGTGTCTTGCTCAGAGACTGGAGAGCGGAGAGTCCGATACCGACATTTTCGACAACGACCCTGTGTGCCCGATGAATGCGCCATTGCTGTTCCATCTGACGCAGAAGTTCGGGAAACGCCAACCGCTCACGAAAAATATCACGGATAAAGATTTTCTCCTCCCTGACGGAGATGGTGACACACACGGAATAATCGTTGTTCTCGCTCAACCCCGACGCAAGGTCCCAGCTTTGAATAATGATGTCCTCGGGGAATAGATCCGGCGCACAGTCGAGTCGCACCAACCAGTCGAGCTTGAACAAGTTTCCCTCGGGCGGCATCGGGTTCTGCTGGTACTGGGCAGCGAAGTGGTATGAGCCCATCTGCAGCTCGGTGCGTTGCAGGGTTTCTGCACTTTCAAAGGCTTCGTGCAGCGCCTCTCCCTTCTTCCGGTGATAGTACTTATTCGCGCCCAACAGATAGGTCTCGTCTTCCACCGCAAGAGCAGGCAGGTTCAGGACCGTCCAATGATCGTATGGCTCTACGGAACCAATTAAGTCGTCCTCGTGGGTCCGTTGGGCGACGATAACAATGACGCCCTTTTCCTTGTTGTCCAGGCGGGAATAAAGCGTATGCCGATACCAGTCATTAACGGCCTTCCGGCTAGCCTCGGAATTGGTGTCGCCGGCCTTAATAGGGTCATCGATAACAATATAGTCAGCACCAAATCCCGTCAGCGTGCCGCAGACGGACGTGGTCAAGATCTCCCCGCCCGCGCTGGTGACCAGCTCCGTATCGGTCAGCTTGATAATTTCCAAGCCCGGGCACAGTGCGCGAAACCAGCTATTCTCAAGAATCATGCGACGCTTCAGCGCAAAGTGCTTCGCGAGGTCATCGTTGTAACTGATACAAATGATCTTTTTTGACGGGTCTCGCATCAGAATCCAAAGCGGATAAGCAACGGAGGCGCAGAAAGATTTGAGAGCCCGGGGCGGCATTGCGATGATCAGTCGGTTTTCACCCTCTTCGGTGACCGTCATTTCCAGATAATAGGCGAGGCACTGGATGTGCCAATTCTCCACCATCTTCTTTTTATTGTGGCAGGCCTCAAAGGCCTTCATCACAAAGAAGTAGAATACCATGCGCAAAGCGGCAGGCATCGCATTGACCAGTTCAGTCATGGCTTTTCTCCTTGTTACTTTCCAAGAGCAGAGAGGCTTTAAGCTGTTCGAGGATGGCCTCGTCGGTCGCAGAGAGGTCCGTGTCTTCGAGGCTTACATCGAGTTCGGTTGCCGCCGTTTTGAGCGCGAGGTTGATGAGCGTAACGGCCGACTTATTGTCGCCTTTGATCGCTTTCGCCATCAGGGTCTTGATCATCGCCTGGAGCTTCGGGACTTTTTTTGCCTTACCGTTCTCCTTGAGCATGATCTTCTCGTAGAACTCCTCTTCGAGGACCGTCTTCAGGTTCTTGGCCTCTTTTGGTCGGCCCTTCGGGTTGCCGCTCTGACCGGGTTTGAATTGGCCGGACTGTGGCGGTTTTTTGTAACCTACTGTGTAGGGTTTCTTTGCCATGTCACACCTCCTCGAACGCATCAGGAGGCGGCAGCAGCAACTGCTTGCCGGAACGCAGTTCACGCATTTCGGTAAATGTTAGGCCCGTCTCGGCGTGTACAGCCTCCCCGTCGGTGTAGGCTTCCCAACGACGGACGATAACATCAACATACTTCGGATCCAGTTCCAGACCTGCGCCAATGCGGCCCGTCAACTCGCACGCGATGATCGTCGTACCCGCCCCCAAAAACGGGTCCATAATCAAGCCGCCGCGTTTAGAGGCGTCCTTGATCGCATCGGCGACCAACTCTGCCGGCTTGACCGTCGGATGCATTTTCAGATCGGCCCGCCGGTCTTTTGTGGGCGAATTGCAGCCGGCATAGGTCCACAGATTGCTGCGGTTCCGGCCAAAACTACCCAGTTGGATGTTGTTGATGTGCGGAGCGGACCCGTTCTTCATAACCAGCACAAACTCATGCTGCGAACGGTAGAAGCTGCCCATTCCGGCGTTGGTTTTGGCCCAGATGCAGGTGTTGAGGTGCTCGGAATAGTACTGGTGGCAAACTTGTTCGAGATCACTTGCGTGCCGCCAATCCATGAAGTGGAAGTGAACCGAGCCGTCGACCGAAAAGCGGGGCAGATTTTGCACGTAATCTGCCAGGAACGCTTTGTACTCCGCATCGGTCATTTCGCCCGAGGCCATTACGAACTCGGGATGTTTGATCTTGCCTTTGCCGCCGACATTGCCTCCGATTCTAACGTTGTACGGTGCGTCGGTGAAAACCATCTGCGCGAGATCATTCTCAAGGAGGGCTTCGAATGCAGCAGGGTCACGGGCGTCGCCGCACAAAACGCGGTGCTGATCGAGAAGCCATTTATCGCCGAGGCAAGATACCGTAACGTCGGTAATGTCAGGGACGTCGTCTGCCGGATTGTCACTTCCAACGCCCCCGGCTTCTTCGAAGATGAGATCGATCTCGGGCGTTTCGAAACCCGTAAGATCAAGGTCAAAGTCCAGTTCGAGGAGGTGCTGCAGCTCGATGACAAGCTTCTCTTCGTCCCACTCAGCCAAATCGGCGATGCGATTCAGGGCGATCCTCAGCGCTTTGATCTCGGCTTCGCTGAGATGGTCAATGCGCAGGACTGGCACGTCGGAATACTCGAGGCGTCGCGCGGAATCCCAAATAGCTTCACCGGCGACGATCTCGTTATTCGCGTCGACCAAGATCGGCACAACGAGCCCGAACGCGCGAACAGACGCGTCGAGCTTCTTCTGTTGGCGTTTAGGGTGTTTGCGGGGGTTCCCCGGATACGGTTTCAGATTGCCGATCGACATGTACAAGACATTGTCGAGAAGACGCGCATCTACCCGGGGAGCCTGGTTGTGTGTTTTAGGGACTTGGTTCATGTCGCTTTCCTTGTTCCGTCTACTGGTCAGCGACGGCCCATTGGATGCGACTGCAAAAGATAAAAGGCAGCCGACAGATGCCCAAAAAGGCCGTCATGTCGTGCTGCCCTGTAAATGAACAGGGGATGGCGGTGAGCCGCCACCCGCAGCTAGACCGTCTTAATACTGCAGATCGTGATTTAGATCAAGGTGGATGCACAAGATGTAGTGCGTGATGAGAACACTTTTTGATCCGTGCGGCTGGCCAAGCATCGCCCTATCGATCATTCAATTGTTCTGAACACCCCATTTTCTCCCCAGATGACTAAAGCACTATCGCCCGGCCCATCGACGTTGAAGTACGTATACTCTGTCGCTTCTTTGAACCACTTGTAACGGACCTGCTTGAAACGCAGGATGCGGAATGTTTCCCATAGTTCATCGTTGAATGCCTTAATATTGCGATTGGCACCGAACAAGGCTCCGGCAAACTCGACCGTGCCGAAGCCTTCACCGAAGGTCCTGGCCGCCACATCCTTATCCCAAAGGAGTTTCCGCATGTGCGGACCGTAGGCATCCCGAATCCTCGGGAGCAGGTCTTCCTGTACCCGGATGGCACCATTCCTGAACCTGTTAACAATCGCCTGCTGTTCAGACGATAGAACGAGACTTTTTGCCTCCTCAACCATGCCAGCCCATACCTGAAACAGGGCATTAACGGCAAGGAACCCGAATTTGCTACCTGTGTACTTATTGAGGTCAATCTTGCTGAAGCTCGCGGTCTCCCGTTCGACACGCTCCATGAACGCCTTCGCCTTCTGCTGCGCTTCCCTAAGGTGTGCTTCTTTTTTCTTCGCCGCGGCCTCCTCCCGCTCCCGGGCTTTCTGTCGCGCCTGTTCGACAATCTCTTCGGGGGTCTTCTCTCTGGGTGGAACCGCCATCTCGGCGGCAGGCGCTTCAGCCGGCTCGTTCAGGGTCAGGGAGGCGAGGCCATAAAGAATACTGGCCGGACCGAGCGTCCCAACAACCACGGCGACCAGCAGTGACTGGTATTTTGTTCGATGTCCTCTCTGCCTGTTCCGGGCTGCCCGCTTGGCCCAGCTCTTTGTCAAAGGCTCTCCGCAGGCCGGACAGCTTTGCGCCTTCACGGAAATAGGTTTACTGCAGGCCGGGCACGCTGCGATGCTCGGTTTCCCCATGAGATCCCTCCGCGTCATGGAGGCCAGAGCTCACAGCGCGCCCGCTGCAAGATTAGCTTCATTGACCTGGTGATCGGGGAGTTAGTAAACCGCACTGAGACGGTCCCTATGACCTTTAGACCGGGGTCCTGGACATACGTCACAGGCTCCCCGACCGCAGTGGTCAAGGTTTATACGGTCCAAAAGACCGCTCAGTGGCGGGGTTACTAAGCCCCAGAGCCGTGCGTGGCGGCTCCGGTTACGACACTAATCGAACGTGCCTTAACATAAAGTGAAATGTGAATTCATCTGATTCATTCTTCGTTTGGAGAATTGCCTGAAGGCGACCACTCGCCAATACCGTTCAGAGCCAACGTGAATACGCACGGATATCGATCACTGGAACTGTTCCAAGCACCTGAAGTCGCGCAATCAATTCAAAAAGAAACCCTGTGGCAGGCTTTTTACCAAAAACAAATTCATAGCTCATGCCAATTGGGTTAAAGTTAAAAAAGCCATGCGCCGCGACACAACCGAGATCAAGGCTGTTGTCCTCGCTTCCAAGCCCTAAGGCTTTTAGCAAAGCATCGCCCATTGGCGGACTCCATTCGCTCTCCAAAGACAAAATGCCCCCGATAATATTGTGTAGCTCTTTCGGTGGCTTCTCCCCGTCGCTGTGCGGGACAGGTAAACTTGTTCTCGTCAGAGCACGAACGCTCAGCACCTTGTCCCGTGCGTATTCTATGAGCGAGGCATCAATCGATTGTTTACATTCAAATACCGCGTAAACACTTTCTGCCGGAATGTAGGTAGCCCCGTCGATAACGAAGATAAATGGTGAGTATTGCCGATCGAACACAACCACATCTAACTGGTCACTAACACTTCCGGCGCTATCAACAACGAACGCGTTCTCCACTTGGTAGCGCTTCGGAAGATAGTCTCGAAATAGTTTCAACCATACTTTTTCGCTTGCATCTCCCTTAGTGCCGGAGTGATCGATCACAGTCCGGACTTCTCTAAGCCGATTCTCGATGCTTCCGTTGATTGATTCCAGCATGGCAGGAAGAGAAGAATGTTTTTGCGTCATGACTTATCCATAAACGGCGGTGTAGGAGCCATTTTGGCCGCAATCGCAAGGGCACGCTTGGGCGACACGGGGGAATTCGGATATGCATCGAGCACAATAGTTGGCAACAATCGCTGCAAGATATCCGAGAACGTAAATCCGTATTTACGATTTTGGGTCACGCCCGTCGCAGCAACAAGCCCATCAATTTCGGGTTTCGAAAACCCTAATTCGGTCAATGCGCCGGTCAACACTGCTGCCCTTTGCGCATCGTTCGGCCGCGAAAAAGGAAGCACGTCCGCTGCACGCCTGCGAACGGCAGGATCGAGCGCGTTCAGTCGGTTCGTACACATGATCACTGCTGCCGGAAGCCGGCCGTTGCCGATTCTGTCGATACCTCGGATGAAGGCGTTGACCCCCGCCCGATCCTCGTGATGCATTTGCGAGGCCTCACGTGACTGGGCCAGGGCATCCGCCTCATCAACCAACAAAATTACAGCTCCGCGAGCAAGGCCACTTTCCGACTTCAGTTTTTCAGCTTCTGCAACGGTGTAATCAAACGCAGCAGAAATGAGCTGCGTCATTTCTCCTACACGCCCTTCTCCCCGCGTCGATAAACTGAGGGGGAAAAGCGTAATATCGATTCCTTCCTGGCGCGCCACCATGTCGCCGATGGTTTCTGCAAGTTCCGACTTTCCCGAACCAACGTCCCCCGCAAGAACAACGAGCGGCGGACGACGCAGTATGTCCTTCACGACCCTTTGCGCACCGCCATGATGCTTTGCCGCCCAGTCTTCGATTCCCCTCGGATTCACCAGTAGGCCTAAAATTTTTGAGAGACGGGACTTGTGCTCATCCAACCCGACCAGCCGGGCCAGCCGTTCTTGCGGCTCAAAATCAGGATATGTGATCCGGCGCTCGAACAATTCGTCCAGTGAAGGTTTTGACATTTTTAGGAACTCCTCACGCTTGCGCGCCCGAGCGAGCGCCCACCTGACGAATAGACCCGGTCGCTTTCCAAGTAACCGCTGACACTGGACGCGCTCCCGCTAGTTCGCTGGAACGGCAGGAGCCCCTTATATGATCGCTTCTCTGAATCAGTCAGATCACTCCATGATTGACTATACTCCAGGAAACTACAGAAGCTGGCGCCATCTATATTCTTTCTGGTCTTGATGCCGCCAGGGTCGTCATCTGCAGTAGAATCGTCGGCAAGATCGTTCGCCGTATATTGCAGCGTCGGCTCAATCCATACCCCATTGCGCTTGAACCCGTACCACACGACCCCTAAATATCCGTCCTTTAGCAAGGCTATTACCTCAGCCTCATATTCGGAAATTTCCATATCGCTAGGCTCGCCATATAGGCGCTGCATGCGTTTTAAATCGGCCGCGACTTTGGAAGCCATTTTCCGGGCATCCGTGACTGTAAACGTCCTTGACTCGTTAAATGTATAGCTCGACGTCATTGTTCTGCCTCAAACCTGAAAAGTTGGCCCGAAAACCTTCTGCCAATACCGGACTGTCTCTTGTTTAGTCGTTGCGAATAGAGCCGCGTCAATTGCATCACCGGCATCCATCGCTGCATCGACGATCATTTCCGCACCTTGGGTCGTGTATAAACGCGCAGCGTTGTTTTTCTCGTTCACTGGGTCGATCATCTGGACGGGATCCGCGAAAGACCCGGCAGCAGCAAGGCGGTAGTAATCGTCAAACACGATCTTCTCTGCCAGGTCCGTGTTCGCGATATATGTGAAAAAATGCTGGAGCGCTTCGGGATAGTCGGAGAAATCCCCCCCTTGATCAGCGAGACGCGCCATCACAAGCTCCACCATGAACGACTTGAAGCGAAAACCGTCTCGCTCACGCTTCATATTGCCGACCCAAAATTTGGCAAGCCGCACTACCTGAGAGAAGTGACTCGGATGCGCCGCTTTCCTTTTCCGAATGAATTCGATGTGACGCGGGATGCATGTCCGCAAGAACGAACCATCATCCTGACTAACCAAATCGCCGTACCAATCAGTATCGCCTCTGTAGATGATGGGTACGACATCCACGTCGAGTCCTGAGCCTCGGAACGAAACTGTTACTGAGTACGTTTGCGGTTGCACTTGGTCAGGGCTGAAGTTTGGAAAAGCTGCTCGCAACCTTTCCGCCAAATAGTCCAACAACTCAGAGATGTTGGACGGCGCAGATTCGCCACTTACATAGCAAGCCAGGTCTATGTCGTTCAGGGAACGAAGTGCCGTACCTTTGGCCAGACTGCCGGAGAGCATCATGCGACGGAGCGAGAAACTCGGGTGTTCGCCCAGGTAACTTTCGAGCTTGTCCCTGAGACGACGAACTTGTTCGCGATACTCGTCGGCCTTCGCCTTTGGCAGATTTACTCGTTCTTCGGCAAATTTCCGAATATCCGAATGGCTGACGTGCTCTTTACTCATGTGGACAAGTCCTGTGCATGGCGATGTGAACTTCGACGCCGCCCTTGTTTTCATAAAATGACCGAGTTGACCGATTCCCTGTATGCGAATAGTATTTATACTAGCATAAAAACACTGTCAATATAGTTTCTATACGTATAAGGAGGTGGCATGGCGAAAAATTCAAAAAAAATGCGGTGGGGCATTGAGCAACGGCTCGAGTTCATTGATTTCCGGCTGTTTTGGGAGGGCGGCATAAACCGAAGTGACATTATCGATTTTTTCGGCGTGTCGGTTCCGCAAGCGTCTAACGATCTAAGCCAATACCAAGAACTCGCCCCCTCCAATATTGCGTATGACAAAAGCAAACGGCGCTATTTCGCGACCAGGAAATTCAATCCTCTTTTTCACACTCCGGATGCAGATAGATATCTCACCCAATTGAACATGATTGCTCGGAACGTTATGTCCGAAGACGAAACATGGATCGCACAATTGCCGGACTTTGCAGCAGTCCCGCTACTTCGGCGAAATGTCGATCCGCAAATTCTAAGAGAATTGCTGTCGTGTATTCGCGGGTTCAAATCGGTTGAAATCAGGTATCAATCTCTATCTCCGTCACGCCCCAATCCGTTATGGCGCCGAGTCACACCTCATGGATTCGGTTTTGATGGGATGCGATGGCACGCTCGAGGCTATTGCCACTTAGATTCAGCATTCGATGATTTTTTGCTGCCAAGAATCTTGGATATCAGAGGAGTGGGAGAGCCCGGACCATCACGCTCTGAAGACTCTGCTTGGATTGAAGAAATCGAAGTCGCGATGAAACCTCATCCGGATCTTACAGAAGGACAGCGCAGGGTGGTCGCGTCAGACTATGGGATGCACAAAGGTGAGCTTAAGCTGACGGTAAAACTCGCCATGCTTTATTATTTCTTGAGGCGGCTTGGTCTAGATCCCATCGGCCAAACACGCCCGGCACGGGAACAACACATCGCTCTAGTTGATCCCGAAAGCGTATATGCCGCGTTGGAAAGAGCCAGACCTTCTTGATTTAAAAAGCCCTGCGAAATCAGGATTCAGCGCGAGCACTTTCTACATCCGCCGAAATGTCCGCAAAAAATTCGGAGGCCGGCACAACGCCTGACACGATCAGCTGTTCGCGCGCCCGAGTACATGCGACGTAGAAAAGGTGGCGTTCCGTTTCATAAACCTCATCAAGCTCCGCCTCATCCGCGACATCACTGATGCGGTCTTGATCCGGTAGAACCTGATCGTCGCAGGCCATCACGATCACAAGGCGGAATTCTAGCCCTTTTGCCAAGTGCATAGTCCCGATGGCGACGCGCCCCGTTCGGTCTTCGACACGATCTGAAAGTTCCAACGGTGTCTGAAGCGCCTCTTTCACGGCCGCCCGGGCGCGGGCAAGCTCTTCTACTGAGCGCACGAAGACGCCGATTTCCTCCGGTGGCAGCCCACCGTCGACCGCCTCGTGGATCGCCAGTCCGATCGCATTCTGTTCGTCCGCTTCCGAAGCATGAATGATAACGACCGGTTCAGGCCCGTTGAACACAGAAACCGTGCCGCGCCGGTCCTGTTCAATCCCGTCCACATCCTGGACGATATGCGGCAGCAGAAGATCCGCCGCCCGCCGGATCTGATGAGACGTCCGATAGTTGACCTTCAGCGTATGCGAACGCCCGCGAACGTCGATCCCGAGACCGAGCCACGAGAAAGGTTCCTGGAAAATGCGCTGCCCCAGGTCGCCCGCGAAGAATAGCGCTTGCGGGTCATCAGGTGCGATTGCCGCGATCATTTTGAGCTCAGGCACGCCCAAGTCCTGCGCCTCATCGACCACGATGTGTGTAAACGGCCTCGCGTCCCGGTGCCGGTAATACGCCGCGACCTCACCGAAGACTGTCGCCGGAGTATAACGCATTTGCCCGGCGAGAAGTTCTCGCGCCCGAGCGAATACCGGCCAAAGACGCTCTCGCTGTTTGGCCCCCAGTCTATTCTTGCGGCCGAGACGAGGTACACGCGCATATTCTTCGATACCATAAATCTGCCAGGCATCGACGACATGGCGCCATTCCGACATCAGGAACCGGTCGGAGAAGCCTTGCAGGTCTACTTCAGCAGCCGCCTTAGACAGAGCGTCCGCGACATGCTCCCGTCTAGCCAGTTTGGGATCGAAGCCATGGATCAGTGTGAACAGTTCCCGTGCGATGCCTTCGAACGGGCGTACCGTGGTGCGATGATCTAGGTTCGGATCATCATCCATCAGCAATTGCAGCTTATGCTCCAGCGCGTTGGACAGCGGGCTGGAGAACGTCGTCAGCAGCAGCTTTGCATGGGGAACGCTTCGTAGAATGTGCGCAGCGCGGTGTAAAGCAACCACGGTCTTGCCAGTCCCGGCCGAGCCGGCGACCCGGGCAGGCCCCGAAAATGTCGCATCGACCAGCTGTCTTTGATCGGGATGGAGGTAGATCGCCCACTTGTCCCAGGGATAATCAACCGCACGTTCAAGTTCCTCGACGTTCTCCATCACCCGGAAGCGGCGCTGAGCATCCGGATGCGTAAACGGATCGCCTCCGGACTCAGCCGATCCGGGCAGAATGAGGTTGCCGGTAGCACAATACTCAAGCAACGCCTCAGCGGCTTCTGCCGGCATATGACCGGCAAGATCGAAGAACGAGTCCTCAGACGCGTTGCGAACGTCATTCAGCCAATCCGCCGGGACGCCGATACTTAGAAGCTCATCTTCGCTCAGGTTCAGGAACAGAGGTGACGCATAGCGCGCCTGAGTCTCTGCCGCTTCAGCGGCAGCCGTGGGCTCACTCTCGACGACATAGGACGGGATCGTGATTTCCTCGACCCGCTTGCGGAGCTCAACGATCTGCGCCGCGCCGGTACGCGGATGCGTGTCGATCCGACGCCGCTCGGCCCATTTGTAGGCGGCGTCGTGGTGATCCACGTAGGCGACCAGAAAACTTGCCTGTGTCTTGTGAACGATTAACCGAATGTCGCGGCTGACGCGCAGCGACCAGAAATTCGGGTCCTTGCATTTGTCGATGCGGTGGAACTGAAACCCCGGGTTAGACGGATCCTGCTGCAGATCGAAAACCGTCAGCTTGACAGCTTTCTGCTCGTTATTGTTGAGCTTGGCCAGCGCTGCTTGGAATGTATCCGCAAGTAGAAAATTCACCCTTGGTCACGCGCCTTTTTCTGTCCGCCACAATCACGGTTACGATGCTCTTTCAAGGATTCATCAACATATCGGATAACCTCTCGCGTTTTCTTAAGTGTTATTATTTCTATATATCGATCATTATTTCTATCAAATTCTCTGTATACCTCGACAACTGCTTTGTGATCGTAATTGTATTCATCTACATCTTTTATATCGTGTCTAATCTTTCTTTTTGAGGGATGGCTTGGCTGCCGGAAGAGGAACCGCTGAAGCCGAGTTCTAATTGGTGGCATCACTAGAGTGCATATCTGAATATTTGTACGTTTGCTCGACCCACATCTTTCGCAAACCTGCTCCGGTTTGTATTTCGGAATCCATTCGCACGGGAGATCGTGACCACAGTCGCCACAAACGAGCCTGCTCATTTCAGTTGGCATTAAGCTTCCTCAAAAATAATGGGCCGCAGTTTTCCACATACGCTAACGCCCACAAACCTTACTAAATTGATTCGTCCAAAATTTTAAGCGGTCACTTGTGTCGAGTCCGAGTGAGTCTCCCAGCTCAAAAAATCCGTTCCCCGGCATTTGATCCCCGGTCGCATGAATAACAAGTACGGAAAGGAGCCCTCGTCCCGCCTTGAACTCTTCAATGGATATATCGCCCAGCAATCCGTGGAACCGAGGATCGTGTGGGTCAAAATCAACAGCTGTGATTTTTGCGGCTAGGTCGCCATAGCTAATAGGCTGGCCTTTTCTTGCCATGTCGCGAAGGACCTGCGTGGCCTGCGCTTTGGCTTGTTGATATTGGTTAGTGGGGATTCCATGAGTCATGGCTTCAAACTCCAAACACCTTCATCACCTCGTCGCCGAAGTGGTTGATGACCTTGACGGCGAAACGGCCGGTGGAGGGCCGTTCGAACGGTCGTGACTTATCACGATAGAGCGTCGCCCAGGCTTCCTCGTCAACCTCTGCCTTGAGGCTGGTCTTGAGCGACTTGTACGGATCGTTGGCGCCCAGGAAATAGGCGTGCCGGACGAAGAAGCTTTCCTCGTTATAGTCGGTGTCGATGAACCAGGCGGCAATATCGTCCTTGCCGGAAGCCCGCACTTCACCGGTCTTGGGATCGAACACGTCGATGCCCAGCACCTCGACAACGACATTGCCCTCAATATCGAAATCCCACTCGATATCGGGCTCGCCGAACACAACGAACAGGTTGCCGGCACCGGTGTTTTTCAGGTCGTCTGCCATATGCAGGTCGGGGTTCATTTTGGCTTTGAGGATCGGTAAGGGGCCGAGTTTGTTCACCTCCGACGAATGAGCATCGAAGTTGAAGGCGCAGGCGATCAGCACGTCAAACCGCGCGTCGTTGGCCTCCCGCGCTGCCGCCATGATGTCGGCCCGCGTGACGGAGCCGAACTCGGGGCCGATGAAAATCGCTGCCTTCTTTTGTGCACCCGCATGCTCATAGGTTCCGGCGGCGGCGATGTAGTCACCCGGCCAGCCTTCCATCGCCGTAAAGGCGATGCGGTCCTGCTTGTCGGATTGCTGGACGCCGGCGGATTTCAGGTTTTCGAGCACCATGGTGGCGAAATCCTGCGCCGGCCCGCCGGTGCGGCCGCGCTTGCCGTCGGCGGCATCAACCTCATGGATCAGCTCGCTCTCATCCGCCGGGATGACCCGGTGCGGCGACAGACTCTCGACGGTGAATGGTCCGGCGACACGTACCTTCGAAGTGTCCTCGTACGGCCGGTCATAAAGGTATTCCACATCCGCCTTCTGGGCGATGGAAGTATCGATTTCCCGCTGCCGCTCGATACGGGCCTTCCACCAGTCTTCATGCAGTTTCTTGGCATCTTTGGGCCAACTGCCGCCTACTTCGCGCGGAATTTCCCACTCACGCCATGATTTTCCCAGGATATCATTTAATTCAGATCTCAACGGCTCGAGAACTTTTTGCCATTTTTCCCAGATGACGTCGATTTCGGCGTTGTTGGCGATGGATTTTAAGGTGATGTGCGGCGCGCGTTGATAAACAAAGCCCTGCCGTATATCGGACTGCACTGGCCCGTCCGGCTGAAGCACGCCGGACACGTCCTGCTCCTTGGCCCGCCCTTCGCGGGTATCTGCGAGATAATAGTATGGATAACGCGCCGACATCAGTCGCGTCCGCGCCAGCGCCAGCGCAACTCGCGACGTGTCGGTCGTGATCCAACGTCGACCCCATTGCTCAGCGACATAAGCGGACGTCCCTGAACCACAGGTTGGGTCAAATACCAAATCACCGGGGTCAGTGGTCATCAAGATGCAACGCTCGACTACCTTGGGAACCGTCTCAACTATATAATTTTTGGAGAGACGGTCTTGTGTGTCAGTCCATACTGATGAGATCGGTGTAATTGGAAAATCTGAAAGTCTTCTCTCGTAGTAGACCATTTTCTCCAATGGGATTAGCCGATCAGACCAGTCAAGGCGCCTCATCCCAACGAGGTGAGTCTTCCAATTTCTTTGCTTGCCAATATCATACACCTTTCCACGCATCTCAAATGGAACCGAGGTATTGGCCCTAAATCCAGAGGAAATCGGAGGCTGCTCAGTGAAAATTTCAGAATTTTGAGGAACCAGGTGTTCTCCGGACTTCTCTTTACTGGTTAAAGCTCTACGGAGACCATCTTCTTCTCTAATTTTATTGTAACGACCACCAAAATCACCGCCTGCTATTTTTTCGTAATATAGTCGCCGGAATTTTGTCGACGAGCTGTTTTTAGCAAACCAAATTATGTGATCGAATGGCGATGCTAGTTTGTCATCGGTCGCACCGCTATTCTTAGCAAAAGTAATAGAGACGACATAATTCTCTTCCCCAAACACCTCATCCATCAACGCGCGGACACGGTGTACGTTTTCCTCTCCTATCTGCACGAAGATCGAGCCGCTTTCGGTCAGCAGGTCGCGCATCGCCGTCAGGCGGTCGCGGAGGTACGTCAGGTAACTGTGAATCCCGTCCTTCCAGGTGTCGCGGAAGGCCTTCACCTGTTCCGGCTCGCGCGTGATCTGGTCGAGCTTGCCGTCTTTGACGTCGCGGGATCGGGTCGACACCTGCCAGTTGGAATTGAACTTGATGCCGTAGGGCGGATCGAAATAGATGCACTGCACCTTACCGCGCAGGCTCTCGCGTTCTGCCAGGCTCGCCATGACCTGCAGGCTGTCCCCCAGGATCATGCGGTTCTGCCAGTGCTGGTCGTGCTGGTAGAACTCAGTCTTGGCCTCCGGATCCAGCAGGCCATTGAAGTCGGCGAACAGATCCGGCGCGTCGGTTTCCGCTTCGCGCCGTTCCTTGGTCCGGCGTTTCAGATCCTCGATGATGTGTTTGGGATGGATTTTTTCCTGCACGTAAATCGGCGGCGCTTGCACCACCAGGTCGGACCAGTCCTGCTGGTCCCTGCCGCGCCAGACCAACTGCGCGTCGCCCAGTTCAATCTTGCCACCGGATTTGAGGGTTTCCAGCTGCGCCGGGGTCAGACGCAACTCCGTCCCCTTCCAGACGATCTGTGGATCCAGATCTCCGTCGCGCTCACGCACCTCGCCATCGGCCATTGGGCTGGCGCGCTCATAAACCACCGGTTCGAAGGGACTCAACTCCTCCATCCGCTCGGCCGCCGACTGCAGCTCCGCCGTCGGAATATTGCGCCGCGTCGCCGCGTCATGGGTCAGCGTCTCAACTTGCTTCGGGCCTTTCGGTTTGCGTGCCATCGGTCTACTTTCTATTCCGTCGTTGGTCCGACACGGTCATGCGGCGAACTGGTTCGCTATTGACTATGCGGTAAAAATACCCCAATTGTTTCCTTGGAGGTTCGGCCCATGGGCGGTCCCCGGAACGATCGTTCCGACGGATGGCAGCATGGTGCATTACCTCCTTTTTCATATTCCGTCACCATTTCCAGGCATCCTTGCCGTATACGGGTCTGGCACGTGCACGATCCCATACGTATAGAAAATATCTCCGGCCTTATAGCCGTCGCCCCGAAACTGCAGCTGCCCGATACGGCCGCCGAATTCCGTATGGATCTCGTTACGGGTCATGCCCGTAAAATTCCATTCGGGTCGCCGAAAGCCCCAATTGATGCAATAGAGGCATAGGTCGGCGGCCTGCACGCCGGGCGCCATTTCGGAGTCGACAAATATCGGCGCCGGCACAATCCACTGCGTCCGGTTAATCCCGGTCTGAGTCTTGGTGTAGTAATCGTGCAGGCGCTTTACGAAGCGTTTGTCGTTTTGCTTCTCGGTCTGATCCATGACGAACAGACCATGTTCCTGCTTCGCTTCTAGGAAATAGAAGAAACGCTCCTGCAGAAAGATATGGTCCTTCCGCAATAGATGGTCGAACTCGTAACCTTTCGGTTTACGGACACCTCGTGGAATCAGGCTGGCAAACAGCACTGCATCATGCCGCTGCAGCAGATCGAACACCTTACGGGCCATCGCTGTACTGGCCTGGCCGTAGGCCGTGAAGTCCCGCCTTTCCATCGGCTGCTTTTGCAATGACTTGGTCAGGAACCGCTGCACGCCGTTGTGCCGTTCCCGCAATCCAAGCGGGTGCATCTGCTTGGCCCACTGCATTTTTTTCGACTCAAGTAGACTGCTCCCCTTAATTTCCCCCTTCAGTTCTATAAACTTGGGGCCGAAGGTTTCTTCCACCGCTGCGTGCCAGTCCTGTATGAACGGCCACACCTTACCAGCGTGAAGCGCCACGCCCCCACGGACCTCGAACGGCATGTTCTTATGGTCATGCCCGCTCTCATCCATGAATAGGAGCCAACTCATGCTGCGGCGTCCTCGTCTGCTGCGGCAATCGCACGCTCGATTAACTCCCCGAACTCCCGCTCGATCTCGAACACGCTGTCGAATTGATCGAACGTCCAGCGACCGTAGGCACCGAGTGCGTTGACGCCCGGAATCCATTTATCCTGCATGGTTTCCTTTTTGAGTTTTACCTGCTCATTTTTGAAACCCTTGATCT
Source organism: Rhodospirillales bacterium (assembly GCA_965228915.1). Lineage (GTDB taxonomy): Bacteria > Pseudomonadota > Alphaproteobacteria > Rhodospirillales > Casp-alpha2 > UBA4479. The sequence goes on from OZ245847.1 coordinate 560,170, forward strand.
CGATGACAATGTTGAGCGGATCGTCAGGACTGTGTCCGTCATCCACCCGGACGATGAAGTCAGGGACATAGGAGCGGGCGACGTCGCCGTCCTTGTACGGCACTGCGAAACCCAGCCCCTGGTTTTTGACGTAAGACAGAACCTTCGGATGATTTTCGGCGACGCGGGCGAACTCGGCCTCCCAATCGCTATCACTGACCACGTAGTTGATGTGGCAGTAGCGCGGGTCCGTTTCACGCACGTCCTTGGTTGTCGAGAAACTGACGTGTCGGGTCGAACCTTCCGGGTTGTAGGGGTCGATGACCGCCTTGACCCGCGGCAAACCTTCACGGGCACGGATGATAGCGGTGACGATCCGCTCGCAAGCCTGCGCCGCGATCTCTGGATAGAAGCTAAGCATCCAGGGCTCGGTGTCGCCCGGGCATCGCAAATACCCCTCATCGATCCAGCGGCGGCAGATGGACTTGACCTGACCGATTAGGTGATATTTTGGATCTCCATCTTCATCCAAGAAATGACGGTTGAGCACATCTTTCGCCAAGTTCATGGCAATGGTGCTCGGCCGCATGCGCTGCGCCTCTTTCAACGACAGGGTATGGCGTTCGCCGACGATGCCAGACATATCGGTCTGGCTGGCGCCGATCTTTTCGTGATCGATGACGTAAGACGAGTCCTCAGTGAAGATCGCCGACAGGCGTTCCTCCGGCAAGTCGACGCGATAACCGACGACGCGGGGAAAACGGATTTCCAGCGCGGCGCGCTCCTTTAGCGCCTTAACGTGTGTGGTCTTCTTAGGTGCGGTAGGCGGTGCGACGACCGGTTTTGCCGTAAAATTGAAAGGAATGCCGAGGATGTCGGCGTATTCACTGTCAAACATCCAAGCGGACGGTGAGTCATTGGGGTTAACGGGTTCGTAATTCAATCTACGCAGTGCACGACCAACGACCTGTTCGCAAAGCAGTTGCGTGCCGAATGCTCGCACGCCCAAAACGTGCGTCACGGTATTCGTGTCCCAGCCTTCTGTTAGCATAGAGACAGAAACGACACAGCGGATCTGTTCGCCCAACCGATCTTTTTTACCGACCGTGTTCATGACCTCACGCAGCAATTCCGAATCTGAGATTTCGCCGTGCTCGCCCCGCTGCCTACGCTCACGATTGAATATCTCGATTTCCGCAGCCGCCAAACTACGGAAATTCTTATCCAATTCGCCACTTTCGATCTGCTGACTGTCGATCAAAAGTGTCTTGGGTTTACCAAGGGGTTCGTCATATTGATCGAAATTGCTGAACAGGGTCAGGTGCCCGCGATGCTGTGTAACGGCGTCGCCGTCATCGTTGGGCCGCTGCCAGCCGGAAATCCACTCATAGACAAGTTTCGACGTCGTCGTATTGTTGCAGACCACGATGAATACCGGCGGAATATCGATGCCCTGTTTATCCCATGCCTCCGATATCTTCTCATAGTGGCTGTAAAGGGAATGGAGAGCGGTTTTCAGCTTGTCCGGAATGGCTCTCGGGTCACCTGTCAGCCCACCCTGTTTTGGCATGTCCTTGCCGATGTGGTCCCACAAATTGCGGAAAATCGGCATGTCGGCGCCAGGGATATTGTCGTCGATGGGAATGCGCGGCAGCTTGACGATACCGCACTCAATAGCGTCCATCAGCGAAAAGTCGCTGACCGTCCAAGGGAACAGCGTTCCCTCTGCCCAACCGGAACCCGACAGGAAGAACGGTGTTGCAGAGAGGTCATAAACGGCTTGAACACCCAGCTTACGCTTGAATGCTTCAATGCCATTAATCCACAACCGTGCGGCCTTGCTGTTTTCTTCTGCTTCCTTCCTGGCGTCACCAGTTAGCTTTTCTTCATCACTCTCCGGCTTTTCGCGGTAGCAATGATGCGCTTCGTCGTTTATGACGACGATGTTCTTGATACCCATCAGTGCGTCCGCGACGCGTCGCACCATTTGTCCTTCTGTTTCTGTGCTCTGGATGGGATCGTTGCGACCCTGCAGAAGCGACCGTGTCGTCTTGTTGGCATCGAGCAGTTCGCGCAATTGAAAAGCGTGATAGTTCGTAATGACTATTTTTGCTTTGCCTAATTCCGGCAGCATATCCGCAGGAACAAGCTCACGACTCTCGTAGTAGCTGTTCGGATCGTTTGGCTGCAAAACCCGCAAGCGATCTTTGATTGTGATGCCCGGCGTGATAATCAGAAAACCACGCGTGAATAATTTGCTTGTTGGAGACCGGACTGCGTTTACCGTCTGCCACGCGATAAGCATCGCCATAACCGTCGTTTTACCTGCACCCGTCGCCATTTTCATGGCGAGACGAAACAAATCCGGATTTGCGCTCGCGTTGCCGTTCTCGAGGTGCGACCAGATTCTCTTGTACGACTTGTTCTTTCTAGCGACCTCAGTTAGCCAAATTATCGTCTCGACGGCTTCTACTTGGCAAAAGAAGGGACGGATATCCTGGAACTGGTAATGGCGCCAATGCTGCAGTAGGCGCGCCGTCGCCGGCGTCACACCCCAATCCTGTGGGTTCGGCAGCGAGCGCCAAAGCTTCATCTGCGTACGTATGTCGTTAATGACCGGAGTTGGATTGTATTCCTGCTCTTCCGAGGAAACGCCATCATCCGCATAGACGCCGAGCGTTTGTTGGCGGTCGTCAGCGTCCTGCGCTCGCCTTTTTCGGGACTTAGGAACCGGCGACAATAGTGCTGATGGCCTCCGACCATCAACCGGCGGGTTGTCGGTCGGCTGTCCTTCTTCATCCAGCGAATGATGACGCGTAGGTTCGGCGTAGGGCGAATTTAGAATCGGCTCCTCGAAGAACGTGCTACGCATCCTCTCTGCCTTGCTTTCCATTGCTCTTTTTCAACATCATGAAACCGTCAAAATTCACTGTATCGGCGCCTATCACGCCCAGTCATATGTCGAACAGGAATGAGTAAGTTTACTCACTTTCAAATGTAGGTTCGAGACGCGTACAAAATTTCCCTATCTTCATTCGAGCACAAATGAAGATAGGGGAAAATCGCTATCATTGAATTTTACGATATTTATATCCTGAAAATTGATCGGAGCTATGTCGGCGCCGTGGCCAATACTTTGATTACCTGTCGCGTTTGACTGGCATTTGACCGAATAGGGAAATGAAAGCAGCTGGTTAGTCTTAGCCGAGATGATGACCGAAGTATTCACTTGCCGCCGAAGACTGCGCGCTTCCAGCGCACCGATCCCGAGCCTCCGCAAGGACTTAACGTTACTTCGAATTACTTATTCTGCTCCCCCTTTTGTTTCTTGAAGTCGCATAACGTATCATATGGCTCAGTTGAACTGCCCAATATCTTGGCTATTCCCTGAAGCAAGACGCCCGCATATGAAACTCTTCGAACCTAAAAACCATGTGGCACTCTGCCATAGGTAAAGGGCAACAAAATTATACAATGCCCTCAAAACAGCATTGAACTGGGCAGCTCTCATCACTTCTATAGGATAAAGTTCGCGACCGCATCGTCTTCGGTGATGTCAGTATACGCGTAACCCAACTCATCCATGCGGGCGTACAGGGCTTTGAAACTGCCGACATCCGTCGACTCTATGCCGATTAAAATGTGCCCGAAATTGCGCGCCGACTTCTTCAAGTATTCGAAGCGCGCGATATCGTCATCGGGACCGAGAACATTCAGGAAGTCCTTGAGGGCACCAGGGCGTTGGGGCAAACGGAGGATCAGGTATTTCTTTAGACCAGCTGCGCGCAGTGCCCGCCCTTTCACCTCCGGCAGTCTCTCGAAATCGAAGTTACCTCCTGACGTAACGCAGACGACGTTCTTGCCTGCCAACCGTTCTGGTGCGAGTGTCCGCAAAGCATGGATTGCCAACGCGCCGGCCGGTTCAAGGACGATTTCCAGTTGACGCGCGAACAAAGCCGTGGGGTTTGTGTCCACGGGCAAGGGCTTTGCGGAGAAATATTGAAGACATCGCGGATCTTGTAACTTCGGACAGGCGTCAAGTCCTCCCGCTTCAAGAATATTCTCGCGACAAAACGCTCGGATAGGAAAACGTTTGCTGCAGGGGCGTGGGCGAAATGACCTCCTCTAGCGAAGTAAGCGCTTCCTTGGCTGATGCCAGGATGGGATGTTCAGATTTAGTTCTATTGTCCATCTTGTTACTCTCCGTAAAATGTCCAGCTCCTCATCTTAATAATCGACAGCACTCCATCAGTACTAAGGTTTAACGTCGATCTCCAATCTTGGCGGGAATTGCGATAATGCCGATACAGTTATCATCACGCCAAATTCTTGCCGGAACGAAAAAAGCGTTGTGGCTTACCCTAACGTTCAATAAAATGGAATGCGTTTCATTTTATTGAACGTTGTTGCCAAGTTAACATGGCACTTGCATTGCGTTGAGCAGAAGAGGCCCTTGGGATTGGATCCAGTCAACCTGGAAGAGCGTTCAAATGAAGGGGTTATAGATGTTTCAAACTGCGCTGCGCGTTGCGTCCCATGGACTATGTGCACGTACCGACGTACATGACCCGAGAACGCATGCTTATACACACTTCACGATATTCTGCCATATCTGAGGAGGTTCTGGTGAACATCCAAACGTCCAAAAACGATGCCGAGCGGGCATTGCCGAGCCACCTCTCTAAAACGCATGGAACTAATCGATGAGTTCAAAATTATTCTCGCCGTTCACAATGCGGTCATTGACGCTTCCCAACCGGATCATGGTGTCCCCGATGGGCCAATCGTCTGCCGTGGATGGCTGTGCGACCGACTGGCACATCATGCACCTTGGCCATCTGGCGATTTCCGGCGCAGGTTCGGTTGTTGTTGAAGCAACGGCCGTCAATCCCAACGGACGCAATACGGCTCTTGATCTGGGGTTGTGGAGCGATCATCAGGCAGAAGCCCTTGATCGGGTTCTCAAGTTCTGCCGCGAACATTCTGATGCCAAGCTTGGTCTTCAGCTATGGCATGTCGGCCGCAAAGGGTCGGTCTTGCCCGGCTGGGAGCGGTTCCGCCCGATCTCAATCGAAGAAGGCGGATGGGAAGTTTTTGGCGCCTCCGAGCTTCCGCACCCGCAACGGAATCAGAAAGTTACGGCGTTGGATGATGAAGGCATCGAGAAAACCATCGGAGATTTTGTCTCCGCCGCCAAACGCGCGAACCAGCTCGGCCTCGATTTCCTCGAGATTCACGGAGCACATGGGTATCTGATTCACAACTTCCTCTCGCCGCTCACCAACGTGCGCACGGACAAATATGGTGGAAGCCTTGAGAACCGCATGAGGTTCCTGCTGGAAATCTATGATGGCGTCAGGGCGATCTGGCCTGACGAGAAACCGCTGGGCGTGCGCCTTTCCGCAACGGACTGGGTTGAAGGAGGCTGGTCCGTTGAAGATAGCGTCGCCACCTCTAAGGAACTCAAAAGCCGCGGCTGTGATTATGTTACGGCCTCAAGCGGCGGCTCGGTTCCGGAACAGGACATCGAAATCGGTCCGAATTATCAGGTGCCTTTCGCGGAAAGCATTCGTCGTGAGGCCGGAATTCCAACCGTTGCCGTCGGCCTGATTACCGAATTTCAGCAAGCGGAAGATATTCTGCAGAATGAGCAGGCAGATATCATCGCTCTCGCGCGCGGCATGATCTTCAATCCTCGCTGGCCGTGGCATGCCGCCATCGAATTTGGTGAAGAACCAGCATTCCCGGTCCAGTACGAACGTGCACACCCGAAGATGCGCAAACATGATTTTCTGAAGTCCAAACGCGAAGTATAACGCGCACCCTCACGCTGCGCCGGGAAAAGGATTGCCTTTTCCCGGCGTTTTTTTGTCCGCACCCAATTATCGCAACCGGTCTTTTTGCCCCTCTCTGTGTCAGAACGGATCTATCGGCAGGTTTGCCGCTAACCGTCCCGTTCGCTTTCCCAAAAAAAAAGGCAGTGGATGATGTCATCCACTGCCCAGGATTGGCGGCTAGGGAGTAACCGCGACAGAAACCGCTCCAGAAAGAAGCGTTCTATTTTCCTTTGAAGTCCGGCTTTCTTTTTTCAAAGAAAGCGTTGATCCCTTCCCGGCGATCCGCGGTGCCGTAAACGGTGGCAACAATGAACGACTCGTAGTCCAGCGATGATACAAGATCCATCTGCAGACCCGTATAAACCGTGTGTTTAATGAATGCGTGGCTGAGAGGCGCCCTCGTTGCATAGTGCTCAACCATCGCCCTTGCCTTCTCAAGCGCCTGGCCGTCAGGAACCACCTTGTTGATCAAGCCGATACGATGCGCTTCTTCCGCCTCGATCGGATCGGCGTCGAACATGATCTCCAGCGCCTTCGCTGGGCCGACGATCCGCGCCAAACGCTGCGTGCCACCAGCCCCCGCCACTGTTCCAATTCGCGCGCTGGTGATTGCATAGGTCGATCCCTGGGCACCGACGCGGATATCGCATGCCATTGCGAACTCACATCCGCCCGTCATGCAGAACCCTTCGATGGCGGCAATAACGGGCTTGTTGTGCTCTTCAAATGTGCGGCACAGCTGATGCCATCGTTTCACATAGGCGAGCGTGTCGGCGGGAGTTTCCAAAGCCTGCGCGTCATTCAGATCAGCGCCGGCGGAGAAGAATTTCATCCCCCCCGTGATGATGATCCCACTGACATTCGGATCACGATCCGCTTCAGCCGCGGCCGCCATCATCTCACCCATGACGACCGTACTGATCGCGTTTCTCTTGTCGGCCCTGTTGAACGTGATGATGTAGGCGTGATCTATAATTTCAGTCTTGATTGTTTCAAATGTCATTGTCTGCATCCTGATATTATCGGTGTGCTGTATAATCATGCTCGGATCGATGAAGTCCGCCGAGCCTTCGGCCGTTATCCCTGGTGAAGATCCAGTGTCCTGGTCGCGATATGCGGCAAGTCGCCGCCCGAAGCATTCCGCCAGGCTCTTGCTTCCCGCCACTTGCGTTCGACGTCGTATTCCCGAGCAAACGCAAATCCACCGTGCGTGGAGAATGTTGTATCTGCAGAATCCCAGGCGGCCTGCACGGCCATGCAGCGCGCCATGACGGCTTCATCCAGAGCGCCTGATCCGGCTTCGTAGTGTGCAATCGCCATTCGGAGCAACATGCCTGCGCCTTGCGATTCGATGTATGTACGCGCGAGGGGGAACTGAATGCCCTGGTACTTGCCGATCGGATTGCCGAAAACGACACGTTCGTTGGCATAGTCCGTTCCCTTCTTGGAAAAGAACTCGCAATCTCCGACCGCAGCAGCGCCCATCAGAATGCACTCGACTGTCCGGTAGGTATCCAGATAAACCAGTCCCTGACCGGCCTCGCCGACCAGGCACTCTTCGCCGATTTGCAAATCGTTGAATGCGACTTCCGCGCCACGGTTGTTGTTCATCGCCTTGATCGGAGAAATGTCCAAGCCGGAGCCTTCAACTGCTGCCAAATCAATAGCGAACAGAGAGACATCATCCGCCCCCTTGCCGGCTTTAGCCCCGAGAAGAACGAGGTTTGTATCTTCTGCGAAGTACACCCAGCGTTTGCGGCCGTTGATCACGTAACCGTCTGCCTTTTTCTCGGCGACCGTTTCCCAGGATGAAGCGTCATCACCGGTGCCGGGCTCACTAAAGGCAGCGCTCTGGAGTCTCAACTCGCCGCTGGCAAGGCGAGGCAGCAGAGATGCCTTTTGGGCATCACCGGCGTGCCGGACAAGAACTTCGACCAGGGCATTCTGGGCAACAAAAGTAGCTGCGTTGCTTCCGCATGCATGGACACCCTTGGCAATCTCGGCAACGCCGCCAATAGGCAGCCCGATGCCTTCATGCTCTTCCGGAATACTCGGCGACATAAAGCCGGCCTCTTCCAGAGTTGCGACAAATTTCTCGGGATATCGCTCTTTGTCGGCACTATCTTCCAGGCCGCGCCAGTAAGACGACGGGAACTCGGAACAAATTGCATCTATGGACTGCCGGATATCGGCATATTCACTGTCATCGATCGCCATCAAAAGGTTCGGCTCGTTCATTTCTCTTTTCCTCGGAAACAATCAGTAGGAGCGCGGCAACCCAAGAATGCGCTGCCCGATAAAGTTCAGGATCATGTTCGGTGATACCGGAGAGTTCCGGGACATCCGCGTATCCCGCCATTTCCGCTCAACGTCAGCTTCGGCATCGAGCGCATCATCTCCAAAAGCCGTGAAACAAAGATCAGAGCATGTCCAAACCGCTTCACCGGAGAGGTACTTGCCCATGTTTGCTTCGGCACCGCAGCTTAACCCGGCATCGAACATGGCCGTGGCCCTGCGAACCATCAGATCCGCGGCTTGATATTGGGCATAGGCCTGAGCGATTGCGAAGTCCAACGACTGTCCGCCGGCGCTGTATCTGCCGGACGCGGGGCGTTTCTTGGCGTAATCGATGACTTTCTTCAGGAAGTACCAGGCATTGCCGATCGCCTCTGTCGAAACAAGGCAGCGTTCGGCATTCATACCGTCGAGGATATAACGGAACCCCTTCCCTTCCTGGCCAATCAGGCTGTCGCCCGGGATCCAGACATTGTCGAAAAAGATTTCCGTCGTATTGTGGTTCACCATCGCGTCGATCGGACGGATTTCCATGCCGTTCTTCTTGGCTTCCCGCATATCAACGAGAAAGCAGGAAACACCATCGACACGCTTTTCGACCTGATCGGCCGGCGTCGTGCGGGCGAGAAGCAACATCACATCCGAATGCGCAGCTCTGGAAATCCAGACCTTCTGGCCGTTGACGACGTAACCGCCGTCGTCGCTTTTTTCTGCCTTGGTCTTCAACTGCGTGGTGTCAGATCCGGTCGTGGGCTCAGTCACACCAAACGCTTGCAGGCGCAATTCGCCGCGAGCGATTTTGGGCAGGAATTTTTCCTTTTGTTCATCACTTCCGTGGCGAAGAACGGTGCCCATCGTATACATTTGCGCATGGCAAGCTCCGGCAGCGCCGCCATTGTGGTGCACCGCTTCAAGGATTACAGCGCCGGCCCGAAGCGGCAAACCCCACCCCCCGTACTCCTTGGGAATAAGGGCCGACAAATATCCGGCGTCGGTCAACGCCTTCACGAACTCCGTCGGATAGCTGCCAGATGGCGGCTGATCTTCGATATCGCGCCAATACTTGGTCGGGAATTCCTTGCAGAGGTCCGCAACACCCTTTCGTAAATCCGGGTAGTCGTCGCCAATGTCAAACTTGATCGTATCTTCGCTCATTTAATTACTCGGCAGCTTCAGTTTTGTTGGCAACAAACACGAACCCCTTGGGCGCACCCGCTTCAGCAAATGCACCATGCAGCGGCTCTTCCGGGAGGTTCTTTTCAATAATCTTCCGCACGGGTATCAGTTTCTCGAGATCAATACCTGTTCGAATTCCGGCCGACTCGAACATGAACACCAGGTCCTCCATGACAATGTTGCCGGTTGCCGTCGGCGCATACGGGCAGCCTCCGAGCCCGGCGAGCGACGCGTCAAACATTACACATCCGGCCTCATACGCCGCGAACGCGTTCGCAATCCCCAATCCTCTGGTATCATGAAAATGTCCAAGTACGTCGACGTCAGACCCGAATTCAGCAATCAGCTCACCAAAAAGCTTTTTGACTTGAACAGGATTCGCGTACCCGACGGTATCGCCAACCGTCAGCATTTCAGAGCCGGCGGAAACGTATTTCTCAGCCAACCGCATCACAGATGCTGGATCTATTGCTCCTTCGATGGAGCAGCCAAACGCCGTCGAAAGGCCGGACGTTAGTTTAAATCTTTTTTCGGTTGGCAAGCTATTGCGGAATTCGACAATTTTCCTGAACTCATTCAGTAACTCGTCAGACGTCCGGCGCACATTTGCCGCGTTGTGGCTTTCGCTCACCGAGGTGATAAATCCAATCTCATCAGCACCGATACTCGCGGCGATTTCCGCACCCATCAAATTCGGCACAAGAACAGAAACCCAAAGGCCTTCGATTTCGCCCGCTGCACGAGCGACCTGTTCTGCATCCTTGAATTGTGGCAGCCGATTCGGCGGCACAAACGAGCACGCCTGGATCGACCCCACACCAGCTGCCACCTCTTCTCTCATCCAACGGATTTTCTCGTCTGTGGGAAAAAATATATCGACAATCTGAAGGCCATCGCGAAGGCCGACTTCACGGCAGATCACATCTGTATGCGGGTTCATCGTCATGACTTTACCGTCCCTTAAATTCAGCTTTACGTTTTTCGTTGAAAGCACGAACACCCTCTAAACGGTCTTCCGTTCCGACAAGATTGTTGTACGCTTCGATCTCGAAAGCGAAGCCGTTGAAAAGGTCAACCTGCGTTGAGACATTCATCGATTTCTTCGCCTGACAAATCGACAGAGGCGCGTTGCTGCAGATTTTGCGCGCCACTTCTATCGTTTCATCCATCAAGGTGTCGTCATTGCATACCTTGTTTACCATGCCCCATTCATAGGCCTCGTCCGCAGTGAATGGCTCTGCGCTCAGGATGATCTGCTTCGCCCGCCGCACGCCAACCGCACGCGGCAAATGCAGTGTCCCCATACCACCAGGCATAATCCCCAACTTTACTTCGGTCAGCGCAAACTTCGCCCGCTTTGCCGCAAAAATGAAATCGCATGTCAGGGCCGTCTCCGCCCCCCCGCCATACGCTGCACCGTTGACAGCTGCAATCACAGGGACAGGGCATTGCATCAGCGATTGGCGCGCCCGTTCAAAAAGACTGTGCTGACGATGCCAGTCTTCGTCCGTCATGTTATTTCGTTCTTTAAGATCACCGCCTGCGCTGAAAATGCGATCGCCGGCGCCCGTGAGAACAACGCACCTGATGCCTTGCTGGTCGATATAAAGCTCGGTCCACAGGTCGAGGAAATCACGCCCCATTTGGGTATTCGTCGAATTGCCAGCATGCGGCCTATCCAAGGTTACGACAAGCAGATGATCTTCAATCCGTTCCAGCTTCAGCGTTTCGTATTCTTTCTCCATAACCTCTGCCCTGTCCGTAACCAGCCGTTTGTTCAAATGCGCAATGCACGGCGCCATACATATTGAATCCGACACACCCGCCGGCAAACTGCCGTGAAGCGTCGGATTTCCTAAGTATTACAGCACCCGGAGAATGGTGTCTACCAAAAATGGAATACATTCCATTTTTGTCTTCTAGCATTAATTCAATATGTATTGAACTGCTATCGGTCGTTGAGAAAGCCGATCCGATCCCTCGTTTTGAGCGTCATGACTTTATCAAAACAGCGGTAACGGCATTGTCAGGGGACGAGGCGTTGAAACGACCTGAGATGGAAAACTGGACTTTGCATTTCTAGGCAAACAGGGCAAAGTCCCACAAGTTACACGGAGGCCGTAAAATTGAGTATCAGATCCATTGACCGCGCACTTAGTATTTTGGAGACCTTTGAGCCGAACCAACCGTTGCTGACGCTCCATGAAATAAGCGTCAAGGTAAAGCTACCTAAGACGACGACATTCAGGATTCTGCAGACGTTAATTGATTCCGGTTACATCCTTCACACTGACAACACTCATTTCGAGTTATCCATGAAAACGCTTCGATTAGGAGACTGCGTCCGAATTGACCCTGAGATGGCGAGATTGGCGCGCCCCGAACTGGAGTTTATTTCGAAAGAAGTAAACGAAACTGTCGCGCTAAGCGCCCTTATCGGTGACTCCCGGGTAATTATAGACTTCATTGAAAGTACGGAAATCCTGAAGATTGCAATACGCCGCGGAGAGCAGAACGATCGCAACACTGGCGCAACCGGCCGCGTATTCCTTGCGTACCACCCCAATCATTTTAATGAATACCTGAAGACACAACCTAAGGATAAAGCCAAGATACGCGAGGACGTGGACCACGTGCTGAAACATGGATACGTGATGACAACCAATCAGCGAACTGAGGGCTTGGTTGGGATTGCGGTGCCGCTGTTCAACATTAAGGACGAATGTTCTCACTCTCTGGGCATTTTTGGGCCTACTGGACGCATCGCTCCTAACGCTGATAAATTTGCTCAGTTACTGATTACTTCTGCAGACCGGATTTCCACACGCGCCGGCAGCAGACGATTGATCAAGCAGCCGACTTAAGTCGCTCAGCAAAGGCCAGGTCCGCGGTTTCCGCCTCCGCCTCATGCACCTTTAAGCATCGTCAGGGTGCTCATGTTGAATGGCAACGCCTGCCCGGCCGGCGCACATACCGCCGGCGCCGTCGGGCGCATCCTCATTGGCGAACGAAGCACCTGCCAGGGCTTGCCGCCATGCCCTTCAACGGACACCACGGGATTGTTGCTCTTGGCAGCGTCTGACTTGAGCGCATCTGACAATCGTGAAATCGGGGTTGCCGTAACCATCTCAAGGCTGGCCTTTTCACGCATTTCAGCCAGGCTTGTTTTCTCGGAACCTAAAGCATCCAGTAGCCGACCAATCGCACCTTCAACACCTTCAAGCAAAACATAGCCGTCACTGCACTGCAGGACACGATTGCACGTGGTTTGCTCTGTCTCTTTCGACCATAAAGTTGCCGTCATCCATACTGAAATGTCCTGCATAGACAGGTCCAGGACGACACCACGGCCTGACGCCGCTCTCTTGTGCAAGGCGGCAAGAATCGAAAACAGGGCAACTTCGCCCCCCATGAAATCGCATGCTGATACGCCGGCCTTCAAGGGGATACCATTCCAGGCGTTGGCATCCATCATACCGGACATAGCCTGAACAACCGTATCGAATGCCGGGCGATTCTCGTAAACGGAATCGGACCCAAACCCGGTGATCGCACAGTATATCAGTTTCGGATTTATCTCTTGCAAACGCGCTGCCGTGAAGCCGATCGCCGCAAGTGAACCGGGCTTCATATTCTCAACCATCACATCCGCCGTAGCGACAAGCTCGGCGAATGCATCTCTTCCGAACTCTGTCTTCAGGTCCAGGCAATAACTGGTTTTCCCACTATTGCTCATGGCGAAGAATACACTCAGTCCGTCAACTTTCGGCGCCCACTCACGCGCAGCATCCCCACTGGGCGGCTCGATCTTAATCACTTCAGCGCCCAGGCTCGCGAGATGACGGGCCGTCAGTGGCGCTGTTGTGTACTGGCCGATCTCAAGCACCCGCACACCCGTGAGCGGCAGCGTGATATTTTCCTCGTTTGCCCTGGACTCACAGCTCAAATCCGTACGGCGGCAGCTTCTGGCGAGGTCACGGCCGTCATCGACACTTGGAATAGCCATAGGCGTACTACTGATCCCGGTTGATGCCTTTAAAAACCTACCTGGCACAAACGACGTCGTCTCACCGTTATTTTCGGGAACCTGCGTGATGGCCTGACGATAAACCACATTGGGTTCGCTCTTCAGCTCAGGGAGCTTAACAATCGCGCCACATGCCAATTTCCTGCTGGAGAAGGAGGCGATACATTCATCGACACTGTGCTTTGCAACCCACTCAGCAATCGCATCGTCAACCATGCTCCGGTGCACAATACGATCACCAAGGATTGCGAATCTCCCGTCATTTGCAAGATCGTCCCGTTCGATCGTCTGACAGACACGCTTCCAATGATCGTCAGATGCCGAACATAGCAGAATCCAGCCATCTGCCGCGTTGTAGGCATTCCACGGCGCCGCCATCGGATGCCCATTGCCCAAACGCCCCGGCTCTTTCCCCTCATAGACCGCAGGAAGAAACGTCGATAGAGCGTTTATGGCGCAGTCAAAGAGCGTCACTTCGATTTCTTGCGGCTGACCGAACTGACGCATCGTTTCGAGCGCGGCAACACATGCGGACGCACCGTAGACACCGGCCGAATATTCCAGGATCGGCACATTCAAGATGACCGGCTCCTCTCCTGGAAACCCGTTCGTGTAGGCAATGCCGGACATGGCCTGTACCGTCGCGTCCGTCAGTGGCCCGAACGACGTATCTGCTCGTTCACCCGTTGCCGCAAATTCACATACAGCCGCCGCACCTTCACAAGCGGCTTCGATGTCATCGGCGATCGGGCCGTCCCAGTCACTGGACAGCAGTACCACATCAGCCTTTCTCAAGAGTTCACACAGGAGCTTCCTGTCGTCTTGATTCTGATAATCTATTCCAAGGCTTTTCTTCCCGGCGGAGAACACTCTACGGCTGGCGAACTTGCCGGCCGGCGCCGCGCCATTGACTGGTTCCACGAAGAAAACGGTTGCACCCGCCTGAGCCAACAACGACCCGCATGCCCCCACGGAAATTCTGCTGCCCAGTTCGACAACCACACGTCCGTCGAGCCAATTCTCCGAGTTTTCAGACATGGAGCACTTCCTTGTGATCATTCTGGTTTTGTTTTTGGGGTTCACCGGCTGAGGTAGGCATCATTGTCTGCTCCCACTTCAGAGACCTGGTCACCGTATCTAATCGAATTCTTATCGAACCCGAACGGCGCCGCGGTCATATACTTCAACAACCGATCTCCATCGGATTCTTCCATCAACAACTGTCTGGCCTTCACATGTTCGTCTGCCAGAACCTCGTCTAACTCGAAGATTTTTGTCGCCGGCATACCGGCTTCAGCGGCTTGCATGAGCGCTTCGTCCGTCGTTGACGATGAGAAATCGATATCTGATTGCGGGCTCTGACCCTGGTGGCGGACAACAATCCAGCCATCGTTGGCTCGGCACACCGTGTGCGGCGGCAAGACGGGGCCTTCAGAAGCCCAACTGATTTGAGTGAGCCACGCCAAGGCGTCTTGCATCGACACCGTCAGTTCGACCGGGTGCCGACTTTCATTCGCGGCGCGGAGCGCCGATACGATCTCAAAAACAGCCAGATGGGCAGCCAAGAGATCCGCGAGCGAAAATCCCGCCTTCATTGGCGATGTTCCACTCCCGATTAACGACATGATGCCCGCTTCAGCCTGTATAACCGTGTCGAACGCCGGACGGTCTTGTAGCTCTCCACTGAAGCCGACAACATTGCAATAAACCTTCAACGCGGTGTCGGAGAATAACTCGCCCGGTCCCAGCCCGAGATCGTTCATCGCGCCTGCTTTCAGGTTTTGCAGAACGACGTCTGCCCCACCCAACAGGGTTTTGAAGCTTTCTCGGCCGGGTTGTGTTTTGAGGTCCAGCGCGACAGATTTCTTCCCCGCATTGTAATTGGCGAAAAAAACGCTGCTGTTTCCTACGCGTGGCGTCCAGGCCCTGCTGACCTCACCTACCAACGGTTCGACCTTGATGACGTCCGCACCCAGATTGTAAAGCATGCGCCCCGCATATGGCCCGGCGGTATACGCGCCGACTTCGACAATCCGGACACCCGCCAGTGGTAGTTTGCCGTGAGAGATCGGTGCAGCATCACTCCTGGCTATTTGGGTATCGTAGAATTTTCGTCGGCATGGGACGGGGCTCGGCCCGCTCCTCAGTTGTGCAATTGTGGCAGTCTTACCCGCCGGAATTCCCCGGTCGGTCAGCGCCAGGATCAACGCGTCCGTCGTTTGCGTCTTCGACCAATTTGTAACTATTTCATCGACAGTGTCGCAATTCTCTACCCTTGATTTTGCCGTCTGAAACCTCTCGTCTTGACGCAACTCTGCTCGTCCGATTACGTCAAGCAGCCGAAACCATTGCTCGTTCGAGACCGTGCATATCACACCCCACCCATCACGCGTCGGATAGGCATTCCAGGGCGCGACAATAGGATGCCGGCAACCGCCCCGAAGCCCGCGGGCGTGACCATTCGCCACGTTCCCGAGAAAAGACCCAAACATACCGATGGCCGCATCGAAGACGGCAATATCGATGAGCTTCGCCCCGCCGCCGAGCGCCCTCGCCCGCAATGCCGCGACAGCCGAGCTTGCCGCATTGACGGCCGCAAAGACTTCCATAACCGGAACACCGACGGCGCACGGTTCACCGCCAAGCTCTCCGGTTGTCGCCATGAGCCCGCTGACGGCCTGAATGGCCAGCTCGTCCGTTTCCGTCGAAGGTGGATGCTCTGCATCCACCCCGAACGGCGAAATGACGCACAGGATTGTTCGGTTTGGGTCTATCCCGGCGGTCTGTGCTTCCAGACTTTTACGATTTTCATTGCCATCCACGCCGATGATGATGATATCGGGTGCAGGCTCTTCATCCCCGCAGACATTGTCGCTTAATCCAAGGTTCAGCGTCTCAACACCGTCATCGAACTTCGGATAGTCCTTCCAGAACCGGGGCTCGTTCCCCGTGTCTGACAATGCCGTTTCGACACGGGTAAGCGAAGCCCCCGCTTGCCGCAAAAGGAACGAACACAATCTCACAGCCAATCGTCCGGCACGCTCGACGACCCTGATGCCGTTTAAACCGTGAACCTGCTCCATTTAGACAAGCACCTACTTGAACGCGTCAATATTTGTGAGTTCACGACCTTGGATCAGTGCCAGAATGTTGTTTGCCCCATCTGGAATAGGCAGCATTCGGACATCGCGATACAGCTTCTCGAGACCTGTCTCGCATGCAATCCCCATAGCGCCATGTAATTGAATCGCTTCAGTGATCGCTTTTTCACAGGACTCCGTCGCGTAACGCTTCGCCATCGCGGACAATCCGTTTGCCCGATGTCCATGGTCGGTCGCATTCAGGGCGGAATAGCAGAGAAGGCGGCTAGTCGTGATTAGTGTTTGGATTTCCGCCAGATGAGCTTGAACGAGTTGGTGGCCGCCAATCAACTTGCCGAACTGTTTTCTTGTTCCCGAATACTCTAAAGCGGAATTAAATGCTTTTTGCGCCAACCCGACGGCCGCCAACCCGACTAGGGGTCGATTTCCATTCCACGTCAATGTCAGCAACTTGGCAGCGTCACCGGTTGAGCCAAGCGCATTATCCTTCGGCACCGGGCAATCGTCGAAACTCAACTGCCCCAGATGTCCCTGGCGAAGGCCAAGGCTTGGAATCTCGGCGGATTCAAAGGGCGAGTGCTCAAGCTCTACGGCCAGCCGCCTGATCCGGCCTCTTCCCTTTTCGTCCACACCATCGATGCATGTGACATTCACAACATCCGAGATGGTGGCGTTGGTTATCCACATCTTCCTTCCGTTAAGGAGGAAATGATCTCCTGCATCCGAGATTCGCGTTTTGATTTCACGCGGGTTCGAGCCGGCATCCGGTTCCGTCGTGGCCGTGCACGAGATCTTCGTGCCGTTCAGCAATCCGGGAAGAAACCGGTCACGCTGTTCTTGCGTCGACTCGGCGAACATTCGCGCGATCGTACAATCCTGCGACAGCAGGGCGATCGCGACTTCCGCCGGCAACTGTTCGAAAATCAGTCCGTAATCCAGCATCTTCAGGCCGGCCCCGCCCTCTTCAACAGGCAGGCGCGGCGCCATCAAACCTTGCCTGGCCAGAACGCCAAAAATTTCCAGCATTTCCGATTTCGGCAACGGCAGGTCTGCCGGGTTCCGCTTGAGGACCGGAGCGATATCCCGCTCCGTCATCTCGATAGCAGACTCCTGGATGAGCCGTTGTTCGGTTGTTAATTCAAAATCCACGTTCGTATCCTCAAGGCATTACAAAGCCGCCGTTGACGCTGACGACCTGGCCGGTAATCCAGGACGCGCGTTCACTCACTAAAAAGGCCGTGATCGACGCGATATCTTCCGGCTCGCCAATCCGGCGCACCGGGTACATGCGCAGCACCTTTTCCACCCGCCGCGCATACTTCTCTTCGCCCATTTCGGCTTTCATCGCCTCTTCACGCGCCATGCGCAGTTCGGTGTTGGTGGCCCCGGGAGAGACGACGTTCAGATTGACCCCTTTGGAGCCGACTTCCTGGGCAACGGATTTGACCAATGCCACCACACCGGCCTTGGCCGCCGCGTAATAGGAAAGCCGTGCCTGCCCGACGCGCGCAGAATCCGTAGCCATGCAAACAACGCGGCCGTATTTGTTTTCGACCATGCTCGGCAAAGCGACGCTGAGGACGTTCATCGGCCCATACAAGCAGATGTCGATCATGGGCTTCCAGTCGTCGATCGAGGATTCCAGGAATAACTTATCGTCAACAATAGCTGCGGTGATGATCAGAATTTCCGGTGCGCCGAATTTCTTTGTCACCTCGTCGTAGCCAGACTTCACGCTCTCCAGGGAGCTGATGTCGAGGCCGATACCCATCGTTTCCGCAGATGTCTCGGCGGCCAGATTGCCTGCCGATTCCTTTGCGCCGTCGCCGTTGATATCTGCGATCGCAACCTTGCACCCCGCAGCGGCGAGATCATTGCAAACGGCATACCCGATACCCCGGCCACCACCGATTACCAGCGCGACGCGCCCATCAATTCCCAAATCCATAACTGTATCCTCCAACCCGAAATGTTTCCCTGCCGGTTACAAGGCAAAGACGAAAATGCGCCATTTCCATCGCCAAACCCCGATGCGCCGCCCGCGTGGGTGGCCGGAGCTGGCTGCCCCCGCACAAGGAGTTCACCACTGGAATTACGATATTCCGATAGACGGAATGTATTCCATTATGCTAATTATCCCAGATCGCCGAGTCAATCAATTAGGAATTTTCCAATTTGGTGAAACGCCTGCACGGGTAACCGGGAACGGTTCCGTTTCGGCGCCGGTAAACGAGGAAAGGAGTTGAAGGGTCAGAGCATGAAACTACCGTTACAGAATATTAAGATCGTCGATTTCAGCAGATTGCTGCCAGGCCCCTGGTGCACTCAGTTTCTCTTGGACCTTGGCGCCGAAGTCATCAAGATCGAGGCCCCGCACACCGGAGACGGGAGCCGGCACAATTCACCGAAAGTCGATGACGTCAGCGTCTATTTCACCGGCGTGAACGGCGGGAAGAAAAGTATCGCTCTGGATCTCACGGATGAAGGCGATCTGGCGATTGCCCAGCGGCTCATCGAGAATGCCGACGTTGTCGTCGAGTCATTTCGCCCTGGCCTCGCGGCCAAGCTTGGCATCGGCTACGACACCGCAAAATCTCTTTCGTCAGACATCGTTTACTGTTCAATCACCGGCTTCGGGCAAACCGGGCCACTTGCCCATATCTCGGGTCACGATCTGGCAATTCAATGTCAGACAGGCGTTCTGGGCGTTGCTGCAAAAGATGGCGTGCCGCCTCAGATGCCGCATTTTCAAGCCGCTGATTTTGCCGGCGCCAATGTTGCATGCATTGGCATCTTGTCAGCACTGCTTCGCCGGCATACGACGGGCGAAGGCTGTTATCTGGATATATCGATGTTCGATAGCCTGTTCAGCATGAGCAATATTGCCCTGACCGGTGCATTCGCCGACGCAGCGAAAACAGACGACCCTAATCGATTGGAAGTTTGGGGCGGGAATCCTAGGTATGCCATCTATGGCACGAAAGACGGGAAGTCCGTCGCGGTGGCGCTGCTTGAGCCTCGGCTCTGGAAGGGATTCTGCCATGCCATCGGCCGGGACGATCTGATCAATGAGAACGAATCCACACATGACCGGTTGAGCAATCACGGCGACCTCGCCGAAGTTTATCGGAAGACGATTTCCGATTACTGCCTCGCTCACAGCCGCGACGACATCATAGATTTGATGGAAGCCAAAGGGGTGCCGATAACGCCTGTGCTTTCGCCTGGCGAAGCATTGCACTCGGAGAATGTAAAAGGCCGCGGCCTATTGGACCCTGTGGCATTTAAAGACAACCCACAGGTGCCGCATATCACGAATCCATTGGCATGCACGGGGCTCGCCGCGCCGACACGTGGCCGCGCCCCTGCCCTGAATGGCGACGCCCCCGCGATACTCGCGGATCTCGGATGCCAAACTGACGAAATCAAAGCCTTCATGAACAAGGGAGAGATCACATCATGACCGTCACGGAAAACGCCCGGACAATTGCTTCTTATGTTTCCGGAACGCCGCAGAGGCAGATCCCGGAAAATGTTCTGGACGCCGCGCGCATGTGCCTGGCCGACTGGTGTGCGGTTGGTTTGGGCGCATTCGACCAGCCGGCGGGCGTATCAGCCATGAGCGTCGCAAAGGCCTGGTCTTCAACGGGCCGTGCGTCGATGTTTTTCTCTGGATATCACGCCCCTACAGCAGCGGCCTTCGTGAACGGGACATTCGCCCACTGTCTGGACTTCGACGATACGCATTTCGGCTGCCTTGCCCACTTGAGCGGACCGACATGGGCGGCAACGCTGGCAACTGCCTCTCACCGCGGCCTGGATGACGAAACCGCGCTGCGCGCATTCATAAACGGCTTTGAGGTCGCCTCAAGGCTGGGTGGAAACGGCCTCGGTCACGAGATCACCGGTCGCGGCATTCACTCGACGGCCGTGTTTGGGCGGCTGTCGGCTGCCGTCGCTGCAAGCTATGCCTACGGCTTGAATGAACAGCAGATCATGTATGCCCTGGGTGCTGCTGCGACCCAATGCATCGGGCTCGTGGCCTCGTTCGGGACGATGTCGAAGCCACTCCATGCCGGCAAAGCCGCGCTGGACGGGGTCCTTTCTGCAGAACTGGCTTCCGCCGGGTTTGAATCAAAACTCGACTTGCTTGAAGCTGAGGGTCAGACCCTGGCGGCTGCGCTCGTCCAGGATGGCTTGAAAACCTTTCCCAAGCTCTCGTTCGGTGACGAATGGCAAATCCTCCAGGACACGTTCAAGCCTTTCGCGGCATGCAATTTGACGCACGCCACCATTGAAACCGGGCAGAAACTTGCATCTGAAATCAACTTGGACAATATCGACAAAGTCATCGTGAACGTCCATCCTTCCGTTCTTCGTCTCGCAGGAAAGCCGTCGCCGAACACGCCGCTCGAAGGCAAATTCAGCAATCAGTACTGTGCGGCGTTAGGCCTGAGCGGATATGACGCGACCAAGCGGGATTTCGATATGGATCGCATTACCGATCCTACAATCCGCGGTTTGATGGAAAAGGTTACCCTGACCGGCACTGACGGCGTCTCGGAAGTCTCAGCAACCATGACGGTACACTTCGGCGATGGGTCACAGGTCTCCGCAGAAACCCCAATCTCTATCGGCAATCCCGGCAATCCGCTTGGATGGGAAGGCATGGAGCGCAAGTTCAACGCTCTCGTCGAGCCGGTGCTCGGTGACGGCACTGAGACGCTGTTCAAGTTGATCCGCAACACGGGTGACGGGAACACCCTGCCTCAGATCGCAGAAATATTGTCTGGTGATCGCAGCCTCCATTGAGGCTGCGCCCGCTCAACAAATTTTCTCTGGATCGGGCAAGTGTCACAAACGATGGAATCAAAATCGGATTGGATTGGACGTAAGTCGTCGGCGGAAGAAACAATACACGGTGATCGCACTGCCGGATCGGCAGCTTTGCTGGATAGCGAGAATATCGAATCTTCAGTCGATCGCCCGCTTCCGCCGACCGGTCACTGGTTGTATTTCAACAAACCCGCGCCGAAGAAAGAACTCGGTGCAGATGGCCACCCGGTGAAAGGCGGCATCCTTCCGCCTGTGGCATTGCCCCGTCGCATGTGAGCAGGCAGCCGCATTCAATACCTGCGCACACTTCGTATCGGGGAAGACGTCAAAAAGATAACCAAGATACTGAATGTCACGGAGAAGCCTGGCCGCAACGGAGCATTAACGCTGTTGACGCTGTCTCATACCTACGAAGGGCAGTTTGGCACCTCACTGATCGAGGAGCAGGACATAATTTATCGCGAAATGCCCCGTGCAAAAGAAACGCGGTCTCATGTCCCGGCGCCGGATCACGGACAAAAAATTGGCTCAACGACCGTCGATGAAATCATGCTGTTTCGCTATTCGGCCCTGACCTTCAACAGTCACCGCATTCATTATGACCGCCCTTATACAGAAGACGTCGAGGGGTATCCCGGGCTCGTCGTACACGGCCCGCTGACTGCCACGCTTATCGCCGAGGCCTTCAGAGCCCGTCATCCGGAGGCAAAGATCAACACGTATGAATATAGAGTCATCTCCCCCTTGTTCTGCGGGGATGAGATTTCCGTATTCGTCGACAGAAACAGCGACGGCAACAGCTACGATGTCTGGGCCTTGTCTGAAATTGGGGGCCAGGCCATGCGCGGAACGATCATGACCGTTGAGTAGAGGCGTTTCCAAAAAAGATCACACCACTCCCACTCGCTCCGCGTCATTCGATCTCGCCGAGGCCCCGATCCAGGTCTATCTCGCGGCCGATTTGACGGGCAGCATCCCGAAGGTTCGGCAGGATTCTCTCTATCTGTTCCTCTTGATCACCGGCATCTCTGAGCACCAGACTGCTGATCGCCGCTTCGACCCCCAGATTGGAACGGATCGGCACGGCGACGGCCCACAGCCGTGATTGATAGATCGCGTCCAGATACTGTTCTTCCGCAAGCCCGTAACCCTGCGCCTTTACACGCTCCAGTTTATTTTTCAGGCCCTTCCAGAGTGCCGGCAAGCTGTCCCAGGGATCGCTGCTGCTTTTGAGGTCAGAGAGAAGTTCCTTTTGAGCGGCATCATCAAGATTCGCCAGGTAAACAATACCGGTGGCGGTCGCCAGCATCGGCAACTGGGCGCCCAATCTGCCCGGCATCGATAATCCATGCGCAGCACGGTTGGTGTACGCGATGACCATCGACCGGCCGACAGGAACGGACAGATTGGATGGCCAGCCGATCTCCTGACGAAGCGCCTCGATCGTCGGCTGAGCAAGCTGCGCCACGCGCGAGCTCATGTCGTATCCGCTGCTCAACGATTTGGTTTTCGCCGTGACGCCGAACGTCGCTGCGTCCAGATCACGATAGACGTAACCAACGGCAATCAATGTCTCTAGTATTCTGACAATTGTGGGTTGAGGAATATCCAGCCGCTTGGCGATCTCGGATGCCGTGAGCCTGCTGTTCTCACTGACGAAGCGCAAAACATCCAGGCCACGCACCAATGCTCTAACAGGTTCAAATGCCGTCATATGCTTCCTGTCCGAGTGTTAACCCGATAGACCTAAATACCGAGAGCCGACTTTACGATCCCGGACTGTTCCGCGCCATGCCGGTCGACAGAACCGCCGGCGGCGACCGGCAACGCTTCGCGGCCATGATATTCGATCTTCAGCGCCAAATCACTGTCCACTTCCAGAAGCTTGTCGCGGATAAACTTCCACGCACCCTGGTTCTCCGCTTCTTCCTGACACCAGATCACGTCCTGACATTTCCCGTATGATCCGATTTCCTTGAGGATGGCTTCCATATCCAACGGATACAATTGTTCGATGCGGACGATGGCGACGCGATCGTTGAGTCCATTTTCTTCCCGCGCCGCTGCAAGGTCGTAAAATATCTTGCCCGAGCAGAGGATGAGCCGCCGTATTGCGGTTTTATCCTCAATCGCCTCGCCGATAACAGGCAGAAAATGACTTTTGCCGATGAAGTCGCCGACGCTTGAAACGGCAGCCTTCATGCGCAATGGCGACTTCGGTGAGATCAGGAAAAGCGGCTTTCGCCAGGAAGCGTGTATTTGTCGGCGCAGAACATGAAATAGGTTCGCCGGCGTGGACGGATTTACGACAACGATATTGTCATGCGCACACGATTGAAGAATTCGCTCGATGCGGGCTGACGAATGGTCCGGCCCCTGCCCTTCCAGACCGTGCGGTAACGAGATCACCAATCCTGATTTCAATCGCCATTTCGACTCGGCTGATACAATGAACTGATCAACAACCGTTTGCGCACAGTTCAGAAAATCGCCGAACTGTGCCTCCCAGATCGTGAGTGCCTGCGGCGAATTCGTACTGTACCCATACTCGAAACTTAGAACGCCGTATTCCGTGAGCGGACTGTTAATCGCATCGAACGTCGCCCCATCCTTCGCTGCGAATGAAATTGGGGCACAGGTGCCTGCCTCTTTCAAATCGTGAACGCGCCAGTGGCGCTGCGTGAACGTGCCACGGACACAATCCTGACCGGAAATCCTGACCGAGACCTTTTCATCCAGGAGCGATGCAATCGCCAGCGCCTCGGCTGTCGCGAAATCCACTTTGTCTTCATCCAGTACGTTCGATACCCGTTCCTGATAGAAACGGGCAACTTTTGGATGCGCCTGGACCGAGTCCGGTATTTCCGTTGTTTGGCGAAGAAGTGCTTCCAGCGATTTGGCATTAATGCCGGTTTCTACTCGGCTGAGCAACGCGGCGCCGCTGCCGCTGATCTTCTCCCAGCCTTCCTGGTAGTGCAGATACGCATTGGTAAAGGCGCCCTCGACGGCTTCGTAGGCGTCCTCCAGCTCAGTCCGGAAATCCTTTGCCGTATTCTGGACGTGATCCACGCCGTAGGGCGCAACTTCCGCAATCTTTGCGGTCGCGATCTCGAATACCGTGCGGTGATTGTCAATGACCTCCCACATACCCGGCTGGGTGAACCGTGGTTCGTCCAACTCGTTATGCCCATTCTTTCTGTAGCAAACGAGATCGATCAGGACATCGCGGCCAAACTTCTGGCGCCATGCGAAAGCTACTTGAGCAGCGCGCAGCATGGCGTCCGGATCATCACCATTTACATGCAGGATGGGGACGCCGATCATCTTTCCGACATCGGTGCAATATGAAGCCGTACGTCCTTCCGACGGCATTGTACTGAACCCGATCTGGTTATTGACGACGATGTGCACAGTCCCGCCCGTGTCATAGCCCTGCAAACCGGACATCTGCATAATCTCTGCTGAAAGCCCCTGCCCGGCGAACGCCGCATCGGTATGCAACAGGATGCTCATCGCTCTGCCTTCGGATTTATCGCGGTTTGCCCGGGCATAACCCAATGCAACAGGGGCGACGACCATCAGATGAGAGGGATGGGGAGATATCGAAACCTTAAGCTCATGCGAGCCAAAGGTGAGCTCCGCCGTATGCCCCAGGTGGTACGGCACATCCCCGGTGAAGTGGCTGCTCGCGTTGGTGAGGTCCGCACCCTTGAGTTCCGCAAACAACAACGCCGGAGACTTACCCAGCACCGTCACAAGCGTCGCAAGCCGCCCACGATGCATGCCGCCGGCGACGACTTCCGCAACGCCGGCATGCGCCGCATGCCTCAGCAGTTCTCGTAGCAGGACAACACTGCCTTCCGCGCCTTCAATCCCGAATCTCTTTTTTCCGACGAATTTGATCTTACAAAAATTCTCGAAGGTGTCGGCACGGGCAATCGTATCCCCGACACGGATCAGCGACTCCGCATCCGGTGGCGCCAGCATTTCCCGCTCATACGTTTCGTATATCCAGTTTCGCGCCGCCTCGTCCTGAATATGCCCGGCCTCCAGCGCTACGGTGCCGCCATAAATGGAGCGAAACTCTTTCTCCACATCCTGCAGCCGGCCGATCCGTTCCTCGCCGGCGAGCCTGTATCGGCACTGACTGTCCGTCGCGGCTGCCTTTTCGCGCAAGCTTGCCATCGTTGCACCTGGATTGCCTGACGAGAGACCCAACGGATCAAGGCTCGCCACCCGGTGACCTTCCTGACGATATACCGCAACCAGAGCCTGAGCGGTCGCGTCCGCCGTCCCCGATGCCTGACCCGATTTTTCATCATCATCCAGTGCTTCGAAATGGATACGCCAGTCGATCGGCACAGACTGAGGATCACGCTGGTAACGCCGATAAAGTTCAAAGAAGAAAGAATTCTCGCCAGAGAACGGGATATAGAGTTCGTGGTTCATTTCCGTATCCAGATTCGTAGGTTGGGCATGGCGGAAAGGCATTCCGCCATCAAGGCTGCAATCAACACAATACACGCAATCCCGGCCTGCTCCGAGTTTGACAAATCTTACCCGCGCAGGTACCAATTGTCATCTATTTTGAATTTTTTATTCATTAGTTGAATAATTTAGATGGCCATCTCTCAGGCGTCAACGTGCCTATTCGGAGATATTTCGTGTTCAATCCAGATAGAGCTGCGGGCGATGTATGAACTCTCGAAAGGTTTTCGGATAATCGAGGCATCGTCCTTCGTCGCCGCACCATCGGCCGGGGTATATCTAAGCCAGCTTGGCGCGGAAGTGATCCGCATTGATCAAATAGGTGGCGGGCCGGATTTTCACCGTTGGCCGCTCAGCGTCAACGGACACAGCCTGTTCTGGGAAGGCCTCAACCGCGTCAAGAAATCCGTCGCCCTGGACCTCAAAATGGCGGCTGGCCGGGAAATTCTCGTGAAGCTTGCCTGCGCGCCGGGGCCACGGTCCGGCATCCTGCTGACTAATTTTCCGTCGCGCGGTTTCCTCTCACACGAAAACCTCTGCAAGACACGCCCCGATCAGATTACGGTCCGGGTGATGGGCTGGCCGGACGGGACCAGCGCCGTCGACTACACGACCAACCCCGCCGTGGGGATCCCATCACTCACCGGCCCAGGCGACCGACAGGAACCAACCAACCATGTGCTGCCGGCATGGGACCTTATGTCGGATTCAATGGCAGCGCTCTCCCTTATCGCAGCGGAAAGAAATCGCAGTGAAACCGGCATTGGCGGCGAAGTCCGTATCCCGCTCAGCGATGTTGCATTCTCCACCATCGCCAATCTGGGGATGCTGGGGGAAGTGATTTCGAGCGGACATGACCGGCCCCGCTACGGCAATGATCTATTCGGCGCATTCGGTCGTGATTTCCAGACCAGAGATGGCGCACGTGTGATGATCGTTGCTCTGACGCCCCGGCAATGGACATCGTTGATCGAGGCACTGCAGCTCACGTCATCCGTCGACCGCCTCGAACAGGAGCTCGGCGTCGAGTTCACCCGCGATGAGGGGACCCGCTTCCGCCATCGCGACAGAATCAATCCAATGGTGGCCGACGCCGTCCAGCGCCATTCACTCGAAGAGATAACCAATCTGTTTAAGGAAAAGAATTTCTGCTGGGATGTGTACCGAACTGTCAAGGAAGCTTACGAGCAGACACCGGACCTCGCCAAAACCAATCCAATATACCGGAACCTGCGCCACCCCAGCGGCGAAGAATATCCAGCTCCGGGATTTGCCGGAACGTTTTCCGAACTGGAGCGAAAAGACCCTGTCGCTGCCCCTCAGCTTGGTGCGCATACCACCGAGGTCCTGAGGTCGGTGTTGAACTACACAACGGACGAGATCCGCGACTTTCAAGAGGCCGGCACCGTGGCGACGGACTAAGTGTCTGAAATAAACGCCATCACGAGACGTTAGCTACATATTCGGATAGTTCGGACCGTTCCCGCCTTCCGGAACAACCCAGTTTATATTCTGGTTCGGGTCCTTGATGTCGCATGTTTTGCAGTGAACGCAGTTTTGAAAATTGATCTGCAGGCGCACGCCGTCTTCCGCCTTCTCGTCTTCGACGAATTCGTAGACACCCGCCGGGCAGAACCACTGCTCCGGACCGGCGTAGCGCTGATAGTTGTGTTGTACCGGCAGTTCCGGGTCCCGCAATTGAAGATGACACGGCTGGTCTTCAGCGTGATTCGTATTTGATAAATACACGGACGAAAGCTTGTCGAACGAGACTTCGCCGTCCGGTTTTGGATATTGGATAAGCGTTGACTGATCGGCCGGGATCAATTTTTCATGGTCAACATGCCCATGGGAAAGCGTCCAGGGGGCGTTGCCTCTGAAAACAATCTGATCGAGCGCCGTATAAAGTGTCCCGATGATCAGACCCCACTTGAATGACGGCCGGACGTTCCGTGCGCGATAAAGCTCTTTGTACAGCCACGAGTTTTTGATCAGGCCGGCATATGATGCTGGTTCCGGGTTCTGTCGGGATGGCTCCGCCCATTCTTCGAAAACGGCTTCCGCTGCGAGCATGCCCGACTTCATCGCCGTATGAGATCCCTTGATCTTTGGCATGTTGAGCGTACCGGCGTCACATCCGATCAGCACCCCGCCAGGAAAGGTCATTTTAGGCATCGACTGCAACCCGCCTTCGTTGATTGCGCGCGCGCCGTAAGAAATCCGCCGGCCGCCCTTAAACGTCTCGACGATCTTCGGATGCGTCTTGAACCGCTGAAATTCGTCATAGGGGCTGAGATACGGGTTGCTGTAGTCCAATCCGACGACAAACCCGACCGCCACCTGATTATTCTCGAGATGATAAAGAAAGGAACCGCCATAAGTCCCTTTGTCCAGGGGCCAACCCGCCGTGTGCACGACGAGACCGGGCTTGTGCTTGTCCGGCTCCACCTCCCACAGCTCCTTGATACCGATGCCATAGGTTTGCGGCTCACAATCCTTCTCCAGATCGTAGCGCTGCTTCACTTCCTTGCCGAGATGCCCCCGGCACCCTTCGGCAAGCAGCGTGTACCTGGCACGCAGTTCTATTCCCGGCTCAAAGTTAGCGGATTGAGTACCGTCGGCGTTGACACCCATATCGCCGGTGATAACGCCCGCAACGGCGCCATCATCGTCATAGATCATTTCAGCAGCAGCAAACCCTGCATACACTTCCACCCCTGCGGCCTCGGCCTGTTCGCCCAACCAGCGGCACAGGTTGCCAAGGCTGATGATGTAGTTGCCGTGGTTCCGCATGGCCGGTGGTATGAATACACCCGGCAGCGAGAGCCCGCCCGCTTCTGACAGGAACATGATCTTTTCCTCCGCCACGGGGGTATGCAGCGGTGCACCGAGTTCCTTCCAGTCCGGCAACAATTCATTCAATGCTGTCGGCTCAAGGATTGCACCGGAGAGGATGTGTGCGCCGACCTCCGATCCTTTTTCGAGCACGCAGACAGAGATATCCAGGCCCGAAGACTCAGCGAGCTGTTTCAGGTGGATCGCCGCACTCAGGCCGGATGGCCCCGCGCCGACGATGATTACATCGAATTCCATTTGCTCACGTTCCGTCATCGGAAAGCTCCCCTTTTCGGCAATATTTAACGCAGATCTCCGCCCCCCATTTGCCGGCACGCAGCGCCATGCACCAGCGACGACAAGGGGTGTCACATCGGGAGTGTCAGGTCAGCTTGGCTTCGAGTTCAGGTAACGCTTCGAACAAATCCGCGACCAGACCGAAATCGGCAACCTGAAAGATGGGTGCTTCCGGATCCTTGTTGATCGCCACGATGACTTTCGAATCTTTCATGCCGGCAAGATGCTGGATGGCGCCGGATATACCGACCGCAACGTATAAATCAGGCGCCACGATCTTGCCGGTTTGCCCGACCTGATAGTCACTGGGGACATACCCTGCATCTACGGCCGCTCTGGATGCGCCAACGGCCGCCCCGAGCTTGTCTGCAACGGCATCAATCAGTTTAAAGTTCTCACCCGACCCCATGCCGCGGCCACCGGATATGACCACTTTGGCTGCCGTCAATTCCGGCCTTTCCGATTTACTGAGTTCCTGGCCGATGAAGGCCGAGCTGTCAGCGGTCTCGGCCGCTGAAACCGTTTCGATCGAACCGCTGCCGCCTGTCTGATCGGCAGCATCGAATGCCGTCCCCCGCACCGTGATCACCTTGACGGCATCGCCGCTTTTCACGGTCGCCATCGCGTTCCCTGCGTAAATCGGCCGAATAAAGGTATCCGCATCGACGACGTCGACAATGTCGGAAATCTGCGCAACATCCAGGTCCGCAGCCACACGCGGCATAATATTCTTACCGGCCGTCGTTGCAGGCGCGAGAATGTGCGTGAAACCTTCCGACATGCTTACGATCAACGGCGCCATATTTTCAGCGAGCATATGCGCATAGGCAGGATCGTCACAGTGCATGACGCGTTTAACACCTGCAATCTTCGACGCCGCTTCGGCAACGCTGCCGCAGTCGCTGCCAGCAACCAGCACGTCAACTGTTTCGCTGATCCGCAGTCCTGCCGTTACGGCAGACAACGTGGCCAGCTTGAGTGATGAATTATCGTGTTCAGCAATGACCATTACACTCATGATTAGATCACCTTTGCTACGTTCTTGAGTTTGTCCACCAACTGAGAGACATCCTCCACAACAATGCCGGCTTCTCGCTTGGGCGGTTCGGAAACACTTACGACCGTTAATCGCGGCGCGATATCGACGCCAAGCGCGCTCGCCTGCTTTTCCTCGATTGGTTTCTTCTTTGCCTTCATGATATTCGGCAAGGATGCATACCTGGGCTCGTTGAGCCGCAGATCGGTCGTCACGACACAAGGCATTGAGAGCCCGACGGTCTCGAGACCGCCGTCCACTTCACGGATCACGACGGCTTTTGAGTCGTTCAGTTCCACTTTCGAAGCAAAAGTTCCCTGCGGCCATTTCATCATCGCCGCAAGCATTTGCCCCGTCTGGTTGCTGTCGTCATCAATTGCCTGCTTGCCGACGATCACCAGATCCGGCATCTCTTCGAGACAAATGGATTTAAGCACCTTCGCGACGGCAAGCGGTTGAAGCTCTTCATCCGAAACGACGTGTATGCCACGATCGGCACCCATGGCGAGGGCGGTTCTGAGTGTTTCCTGGGACGCCGCACTGCCGACCGTCACGGCGACGACTTCGTCGGCGACGCCGGCCTCCTTCAATCTGACAGCCTCTTCGACGGCTATCTCGTCGAACGGATTCATGGCCATCTTGACGTTCGACGTCTCAACGCCCGAGCCGTCAGCCTTCACCCGAACATTCACGTTGTAGTCAATAACGCGCTTCACCGCGACAAGTACCTTCATCACGAACCTCTACATATTCGTCTGGATACGCCTGTTATCGGCAGTTTGTTCACACACCGGATACTCAACCGGACTTATGAGCGAAAGACCTTGTCGCGAAAATCAGGCTTGCGTTTTTCCCTGAAGGCGTTGCCGCCCTCTTTCGACTCTTCGGTTTGGTAGTAAAGCGCCAGCGCCTGGAAGCCCATCCCGCCGATACCGCGGATATTCTCGCTGTCGGCATTGAAAGACCGCTTTGCGATGGCGATGGCGGTCGGACTTCTTTCCATGATTTCCGCACACCAGGCATCGACCTCGGCGTCCAGGTCTGCTGCCGGCACAACCTTGTTGACGAGCCCCATTTCCAGAGCCTCCTGCGCCGTGTATCGGCGGCAAAGATACCACATCTCACGGGCTTTCTTTTCGCCGACGATCCTTGCCAGATACGCGGTGCCAAAACCCGGGTCTACGGATCCCACTTTCGGCCCGACTTGGCCGAATTGCGAGTTCTCCGAGGCGATCGTCAGGTCGCAGATCGTCGCCATCACGTTCCCGCCGCCGATTGCATATCCGTTTACTTTCGCAATGACAGGCTTCGGAACGTCACGGATCATGGTATGGATTTCTTCGAGCGGCACGCCCAGCAATCCCCGGCCCGCACGTTCGGATTTCTTGTCGCTGCTGTCGCCACCGACGCCGAAGGCTTTGCCGCCTGCGCCGGTTAGGACAATAACACCGATATCAAGATCCCATCCTGCGCGGCCAAGAGCATCCAGAACTTCGTGGTATGTGACCTCCCGGAAAGCATTCATTTTTTCCGGCCGGTTTACCGTAATGGTCGCCACGCCGTTTTTCACTTCGTACAGGATGTCTTGATAACCGTCCGTCATTTTAAGATCTCCTCTGGTTCAATGAACGCCCACCTCGCTTGCCAGATGCTTGGACGGAGGGATGCATTCAACACGTCAGGATGCCGACCCGCTTCGCATACGAACGCGCACGCCCGCCGCACACACGTTAACGACCTGTTGATCGTAAATTATCAAAATGGAATGCATTTCACAAGATGGAATTTAGGTATTTTTGGGCTCATCCACGCTCGCTTTCCTGTTGCGAAGCGGCACAACCGATATTGCACCGAACAACGCCATCAACCCCACGTACATGAACACAACCACGTAGCTTCCGCTGAGACCGTAGAGCAAGGCGGATATCCCGGGGCCCGCGAGCGATCCCAGAAAGACAAACCCGTAACTGCCGCCAATAACCTCACCGAGCTGATCCGGTTTCGCGTTCGAAGCAACCGCCGCATGGTACAAGCCGTTCCAGGAGAACCCGCTGACGCCGCTGGCGACGACCAGGATCACAACGATCGCTTCCGGCACCCCCGGAGAGACCATTGCCAGCACGCCCGCGGCGACCGCTGCCAGCACACCATTGAAGACCAGGACGCCAATCGTGTCATTATAGCGATCCGCTAACCAGCCCGAGACAAATCGGCCGGCGAACCCCGACGCATATGCAAGCGAGAAATAGAAACCCGCCGTCGCGGGGGCTCTTTGCAGATCTTCAACCATGTAAAGAACCAGAAACGACGTCGAGGCCAGTTGCGACATGGAAAAGAACAGACCTGTTGCGACGAGGCGCCTCAGGGTCGGGTCAGCGGCAATAATGCGGATGCCGGCGCCTGGCGATTGGATCTTTCTTTTGGAATCGGCCGTTACATCCCAGGCTTTGGCAAAGAACAGCAATCCCAATGCACCTAGCGCACATGTCGCGGCAATCAGCAGGAAGCTTGCTTCCCACCCCCATGCCGCGGCCAGGAACGGACACGCAATCCCCGCAATGGTGGCGCCGATGGGCGTCCCGGATTGCTTGGTGGAGAAACTGAAATTCTTTCGGCTGGCTGGCGTAAACTGGGCAAGCACGACGGATGTGACGGGCATCATGACACCGTACCCCAGGCCAAACAGGCCGAGACCGGCAAAGAACAGGATGCTGCCTTCCGAAATCGCCACCAGCAAGCCACCCGCAGACATGACGACCAGCGATGCCTGAAGAACCTTCCCGCCGCCGAATTTTGCTGTGGTCCCGACGAAGACAATCGAGGTCAGGCCGCACATGACAAAAATCAAACTGGAGCTGTAGCCGATCGTCTCCGAGCTGAGGCCCAATTCCTGCTTCAGACTGACCGCAAGTGCCGGCACGGTGAACAGCCCCACGATCACGGCGACATGAAGAACGCTGAGCACCACGAGAACTAAGAGGTGATGCGTCCTCCAGTCGTCACGAGTTGAGTCCATACCGTTTTACTTTGCTGAGCGTAACCTCACTCAGAGCCTGGTGAAGTACAACGCCAGGTCCGGCCAGAAGAAAAGCAGAACAACGGTAGATAACATTATGACGATGAACGGCGCCACACCTCGTGACACCTCGCCTAGTGACACCTTGGCTATCGCCTGTAGGACGAACAGGTTCAAGCCCACCGGAGGCGTAATCAACGCACATTCAACCATGATCACGAAAACGATACCGAACCAAATCGGGTCGATGCCCATGCCAAGCAGCGAGGGGTACAGCACGGGCACCATCACGAGCATCATGCTGAGCGCTTCAATAAAGAAACCCATAATGAGCAGAACAATACATACGAGCAGGATAAACATGCCGGGTTCCGTGAATGTAGAACCAACCATCTGCGAAACGTCATGCGGGATGCGGTACAGGGTGATTGCCTTCGCAAAAATATCTGCGCCCGCAACAATGACGAATATTGTAACCGTCGTACTGGCGGCTTCTACTGATGCCACTCTCAGTTTCTGAATGTCCATCCGGCCCATGGCGGTCGTGATGATCAGAGAAGAAACGAACCCGATGCCAGCGGCTTCCGTGGGCGTGAAGATACCGAAATAAATCCCAAAGATAATGACGAAAGCCAAAAGAAGTGCCGGGAACGCCCGCAGCAGTGACTTCCGGCGCTCCTCCCAGCTTGCCTTTGGTGCTCGTTCATACTGACCTTTAAAGCGGGCATACAGCATCGCGTATGCGGAAAAGGCGAACGCGAGGAATAACCCGGGACCGATACCGGCCAAGAACAGCCTTGTGATCGATTCTTCGGTGATTACGCCATAGACAATCAGAATGATCGAGGGGGGTATCAAAATGCCGAGGGTGCCGCCGGCAGCGAGCAAGCCCAGAACAAATTTTCGCTCGTAACCGCGCTTTGTCATTTCGGGAATGGCAACGACTGCGATCGTCGCCGCCGTCGCAACGGATGATCCGGAGATCGCGGCAAAAATCGTACAGGATATGATGGTAGCGACACCCAATCCGCCAGGCCAATGCCCGACCCAGGACTGAACCGCCGCAAACAAGTCTTTGCCGATCCCGCCTTTCAGCAGGACATTAGACATCAAAAGGAACATCGGGACGGCAAGCAGAATAAAGTTGTCGATGCTTGCATATAGCGCCTGGGCCGCCATGATCGGCTTGAAGCCCTCGATCAAGAGAAGCAGCAGGCCCAGTCCGCCCATCACGAATGCAATAGGGATTCCCGCAAGCAGCAACAGCAACAATGCTGCGAGTATAATAAATGTCGTCATTTCTAGTGGAACTCGCTGCCAAGCTCGTCTCGCTCATCCGAACGATCGAGGGTGCCGTGCTTAAACAACTTGCACATCTCGACGCAGCCCTGAAGTAGCAAGACGCTAAAACCGATCGGGATAGCCGCTTCGGTCCATACCATTGGCACCTGGTTCATTGTTTCTGTTGCGCGCCCGATCTCCACGCTCTCGCGAGCGATCTCGTATCCATACCAGGCAACGACAACACTGAAGCTTATGATCCAGAGCAATGCGAAAAATTCCAGAAATTGACGCAACCGCAATGGCAGGATCACGACCAGAGCGGTAATCCGGATATACGCGCGTGTTTTCAGGATGTACGCGAGCGCCCCGTAGGTAGCCCATAACTGCAACAACCTGGCCCCTTCCTCGGCCCAGGTCGTGGGCGCCAGAAATACATACCTGGAGACCACTTCGAAGGCAATCACCAGACCGATTAGAAAAAAAATCGCTGCGGCAAGATAACCAAGAAGGTCACTTATTCGGTCTATTCCCGTTCCGATCATTTCGAGCATTTCTTATCTGATTAGAATTGAGGTTAGTTGCGCTGGAGGCAGGTCGCATTCAACCTGCCTCCCGCAACAACTCAATCGGCTGACGTCAGACTTCACTTGGCTTTTTCTACAAGTTCCAGAAGTTTCTGACCGAGTTCACCGGAGTGACTGACAAACTCTTTCACCGTAGGCTGGCCCGCTTCGCGCCACTTCTCAAGTTCTTCTGCGGACAATTCGATGACATCCGCACCCTTGTCCTTCGCGTATGCAATCGCTTCAGCTTCGGCAGATCCAACTTCGTTGTGCAAAGCGGTCTGCGCCTCGTCTCCACATGACTTCAGCGCCGACTTCTGATCGGCAGAAAGACCCTGCCATACCTTTTCATTAATCACTGACGGGAAGTAGATGTGTCCATGCTGGGTGAACGTGATAACGTTCATCACTTCATCGAGCTTACGAGATTTGAAACTCGCCACGCCAGTCATGCCCGCATCGACTGTGCCCCGCTGATAGGCAACAAACTGCTCAGAACCCGACATGATAGTCGCGGCACCGCCCACAGAATTGACGAAATCACCGAGCGTTTTCCCGAACGTTCTGACCTTCATCCCTTTGAGATCTTGAGGCATGTGAATCGGGCGATCCTTCTTCGACAAGAAGACAACGGTGCCATATTCCATCCAGTAGATCGGCCGCACACCGGTTTTGACGAGCGCGTCGTCGAGGACCTTTCGAAACTCCGCACCAGGCTTTAAGAGCTTAAGAACGGTGTCACGGCCACCCAATGCGAATGGTACGCTAAAGATACCCATAGCCGGGATCGTACCCGCCCAGCGTTCCGTCGTGGACATGCCAAGCTCGACTGCCCCCGAAGCGACGGCACTCGGAACCTCTTTGTCGCGATACAACTGAGCCGAATCATATACGTCAATCGTGATATCCGACTTTCCTGCCACACATTTCGAGAACTCCAGAATGTTCTGCACCTGAAAATTTTTCTGCGGCAACTGCGTCGTATA
Source organism: Rhodospirillales bacterium (assembly GCA_965228915.1). Lineage (GTDB taxonomy): Bacteria > Pseudomonadota > Alphaproteobacteria > Rhodospirillales > Casp-alpha2 > UBA4479. The sequence continues at coordinate 595,926 of OZ245847.1, forward strand.
CTTGAAATTGGCGGCGTTGACGGTCAGCGGGGCCTGAGCGAACACAAATGCGCTCATAGCCAACGCGAACACCCCCTGCTTGGTCTGCTTTGAGAAATTCAATGGCATCGCAATCCTCCCTTGGATTTTGTTTCCCAGACTCTCGGACCCTCAAATTGGAGACGAGAAGTAAGACTCTTAGCGCACAAACTCGAGGCTTGCAACAAAAATGGAATGCTTTCCATTTTATTGTTTTTGAGGTTGTCCCTACCAAAAACTTCATCCGCTGATCCGGGCTTGACCGATGGGCCTATCCGGTGACGATTGCAAAGTCATGTTCGGCGTTCTTCATACGATCATCTGGTGCTTGCTTCGGCGGCTCGTCCAGGGGCCGGCGACCGAAGTCGATGTTGCTGCGCTTCGCTATCAGAGTGTCGCATTGCAACGGCAAGTGCCTGGGCGGTCGAGGCTAACGCCCTGGGACCGCCTCTTCTTTTCGGTGATCTATAAGGTCAATCCACGTTCGCTCGTGAACATGCTGATCGTAATGCCAGATACCGTGGTCCGCTGGCACCGGGCTGGGTTCCGCCTGTTTTGGAAAGCGAAAAGCTCTCGCCTTACTGGGCGGCCAAAAGTACCGGCAGAGATACGCGAACTTATTCGAGAAATGAGTATGGATAACCCGCTTTGGGGCGCACCGCGCATTCATGGAGAACTGCTCAAACTCGGCATAGACATATCACAATCGACGGTTGCGAAGTACATGGTGAAACGCCGTGGTCCGCCGTCCCAAGGCTGGCGGACTTTCCTTCGAAACCATGCCGACGGTATCGCAGCGATCGATCTATTTGTCGTGCCGACGCTTGGGTTCAAGTTACTGTTTGGGATCGTCATCTTGGGCTACGACCGCCGGGAGATTATTCATACAAACGCGACATATCATCCAACGGCAGAGTGGATCGCACGGCAGCTCGTCGAAGCCTTCCCTTGGGACGAAGCGCCTCAATACTTAATCAGAGATCGGGACGCATCCTACGGGCAAATCTACCAGAAACGCCTGTCCGTAATGGGCATCAGGGATCGACCGACGGCGCCGCGTTCGCCATGGCAGAACGCTTATGTCGAGCGCGTCATTGGATCAATACGCAGAGACCTGCTGAACCATGTCATCGTATTGAACAAGCGGCATCTTAGGACGCTCTTGCGCCGATATGTCGAATACTACGACGGCTATCGCACGCATCTCGGTCTGGACAAAGACACTCCACTTGGCCGTGCCATCCAAGCCGTTGGACCGATATCGGCGATGCCGCAGCTTGGTGGATTACATCACGCCTACGTTCGAACGTAGTTTTTGGCAGGGACAGGGGGTCACGTCACTTCGGTTGCAGCGAAGCCGAATGGTCACCCTTGCTGCTTCAATTCGTCGGCAGCCGCCTCATATCTTTTTTCTCTAAATTCGATGGTCGCCGAACTGGCGTTCGTCTAGGACGATGGGTGTAATGTCGGGAGTGACTCGCCTTCCAAAACCTCGCTCATGTTACGGCTTTCGAAGCAACGACCCCCATTGTCGCAAAAATCGGTATCGGCTCGAGAAACGCGATTTTGCCCATCCCGCCGGCGGCAGCCGCAGCAGCGATATAGGTGCGAATTTCGAAGCCGCCTTGCCCGGCGTCCCGATAGATATCCGCATCGCTGTAGGAAAGTAGAGCTTCCTTATCCTGCGCCACCCATCGATCCATAAAGGTCCTGTCCCATGGTTCATTGATCTTTCCGGAATCGGGTGTCGCCGGCCAGTGAGATATACCGCCGGTACCGACGAGCGCGATATTCCGCGGCGTGCTGTCGCAAGCGCTGCGCAAGGCCTCACCAAATGCCCAGGCACGGTACAACGGCGTCAACGGCGGCCCCTGGCAGTTTATGTTACAGGGCACCACAGGCAGGTCGTACGCCGGTGTCAGGAAATGCAACGGCACCATGATGCCGTGATCGAATTTCCATTCCTCCGCATAGGCGACGTCGACGCTCTCCAGCACAGAAGATATCAAAGAATGCGACGCTTCCGCATCGCCCGGCACCTTGACCGGCGCGATCTTCAGCCAATCCGGATCTTCGATCGGGCCTTCGTAGGCGTCCGCCATTCCCATCGCAAACGCCGGCATGTTGTTCATGAAGAAGTTCGCGAAATGCTCGGCCGCGACCACGACAAGAAGTTCCGCGCCGGAAGCGCGAATTTCGTCGCCCATGGCACGGAGCGCGCCGTAGAACCGGTCTCGGGTATCCGGGTCCGCCTGATCCGATCTTGCCGTGATGCCCGGCCCATGAGAACACACGCCGGCGTAAACCAATGGCATGCCGCTTTACCCTTTCGCCTTTTGGTTTCGCTTTTCCCGCAGCGCACGGTCGTGAGCGTCGACGCCTTCGTACCCTGACAGTTTATACACCCCCGCGCGAACAGGTCCGTGCCGCTCGACACCGTCGCGCATCAATTGGAGGTAATCCCCCCAGGCAATACCGAGCATTGCCGCAAAGTGCATGAGGATTTGTCCATTGACGCCCAGTACGTAAAGCAGGCCGATATCATGATCGCGTACGGCGCCCGCCTCTTCTTCTGTCAGGCTGTACTCTTGCAGCACCGCATCGTGGTCTTCCAGAAAGCTTGCTTTCAGCTTCGGCTCCCGATTGAGGTGGTAGAGCAATTTCTGCGTCTCGTAGAGGCTCATGTCGATATCGAATCAGTTGCCGCCCAGTTTCGGAATTTTGTGCGAACCGGTCGCATAGGCAATGTTCTTCGTCTCCATGTAAAAGTCGAAGGAATAGTCGCCACCGTCCCTGCCGATCCCACTTGCCTTCATGCCGCCGAAGGGGGTCGGCAAATGGCGTACGTTTTCCGAGTTGACCCAGACCATGCCGACATCCATCGCGTTCGAAACCCGGAATGCGCGTGATATATCGTTGGTCCACAAGTATCCGGCCAGTCCATATTCTACGGAGTTGGCGATCTCAATTGCCTCTGCCTCGTCACGGAAGGGGATGGCCGTCAGAACCGGTCCGAAGATTTCCTCTTGTGAAACGCGCATCTCGCTTTTCGCATCCACGAACAACGTCGGCGCAACATAGCATCCGCCGCCTGGGCCGTCGAAGGCGGACCCGCCGGCGGCGATCGTCACACCTTCTTGCCGGGCGACATCGAAGTACGACAGCACTTTGGACGCATGATTCGGATGAATCAGGGGGCCAACTTCAGTCTCCGGGTCGAGGGGATGCCCGACTTTCAACTTCTTCGCCCGTTCGGCAATCTTGGCCGTGAATTCCTCGTATATACTCTCCTCGACCAATACCCGGCTGGATGAGGTGCAACGCTCCCCGTTCAGCGAGTAAATCATGAAGATTGTCGCCTCGAGAGCCCGATCCAGATCCGCGTCAGCAAATACGACCACTGCGTTCTTGCCGCCGAGTTCGAAATGCACGCGTTTCAGCGTCGATGCGCCCTGCGCCATGATCGCGGAGCCGGTAGCGGATTCGCCGACGAAGGCAATCGCCTTGATATCGGGGCATTCCGTCAGCGCCTTGCCGGCATCTTCGCCGAAGCCGTTGACCGTATTCCAGACGCCCGTCGGCAGGCCTGCTTCTTCGGCAATTTCGACCAACAGGCGGGCCGTGATCGGCGACAATTCGGCAGGTTTATGAACAACAGTGCAGCCGGCCGCCAGCGCGGGCGCGATCTTCCACGTGGAGAGCATGAACGGGGTGTTCCACGGCGTGATAATACCGACCGGGCCGATCGGCACGCGCGAGGTCACATTGTAATGATCCGGTGATGGCAACGCCAAACCGTCAGCGGCCTCCAGACAGCGATCCGCGAAGAAGCGAAAGTTTTCGGCCCCGCGCAACGCGGCTTTTGACATGAAGCGCATGGCCTGCCCTGTATCGAGGCATTCGAGCGCGGCGATTTCAGGTGCGCGGGCTTCGATGGCATCGGCAATTTCGTGCAATAACTTCTGCCGCTTCTTCGGCGGCATAGCCGCCCATGCCGGGAACGCTTTCTTGGCCGCTTTGGCGGCGCGCGAAACGTCGTCCGCCCCCCCCTTTGCCACACGGGCGAGAGGCGCCAGATCCACGGGCGACATCGTTTCAAACCATTCGCCGGACACCGCCGGCACGGCCTCGCCGTCGATTTGATTGAGCACGCCTGACTCGTTATAGCGCTCCAGGTACTTGCGGGCATTAGCCGCCAAATCGGGTGCGATCACGTTCATCTTATTATTCTCCTGCGGCAGGTTTGTCTTGTTCGATCCATTTGTGGATCGAGTTTTTCTTGATGCTTAAGTCGGCACTGATTTCCCTAAGCTCGATGGAAACGCCAAGTGGGATGCGCTCAAAAAGGTCGCCGAGATGCTCGACGAGCGCGGCGAATATGGTCTCGGTGCAATTTTTCCTGACCTCCAGCGAGCGGCCTTCACCGATCCTTATTTCGACATCGATGAATGCGCATTCGGGACGGCCGTCGGCAATCGAGTAATGGTCGCAGCGCCGAGCCCTAACCCGGATACCGCCAAGCGGAAAAACACCCGTGCCGAGGGCGGATTCCCTGATAACCGAACACATCGAGGAGATTTCGCAGAACTGTTCGAGGTTCGCGGAATACTCCAGCGTCAAATGCGGCATTCGATGACTCCTTCGCCAACAATCGCATTGCATTCATTGCTCATGATAGTTAACATGTTCATTATTAAACGTCAAACTCAAACCCGCGCAAGACACAGCGAGAACTCACATGTTAGCTCTTAAAGAAACCGAGCTTCGCGGCTCGATCCCCCCCATCGTGACACCCTTTTCCGGCGGCGAAGTCGACTACCGGAAATATGCCGAACTGGTCGAGTTCCAGCTCGCAAACGGCAGCCACGGGGTGCTGGTAAACGGCACGACATCGGAGCCCTCGTCCCTTACCGTTGACGAGCGAAACCGGCTCGTAGACGTCGCCGTCGAGGCCGCTGCCGGTCGGGGTCAGGTGATCGTAGCCTCCGGATCGCAATCCTACGCCGAAACCGAAGCGCTCACTCGATACGCCGCGGCCATCTCAGCCGTCGATGCACTGTTGATCGTGACGCCTTATTACTCACGTCCACCGCAACGGGGCATGGTGGAGTATTACCGGCGTCTCAACGAACTGCATGACAAACCGTGGATGATCTATCACATCCCGGGGCGCGCCGGCGTCTCCGTCGAGCTGGAAACGGTCCGCAGCATAGATGCCGTGTGCCCCACGTTCGTCGGGCTCAAGCATGCCTCGCTGGACCTTGGGTTCGTTTCCGACCTGTTCGATGCGATCAGCGAAGACTTGCGGGTTTTTGTCGGCCTAGAAGAGCTGTCATTTCCCATGATGGCCATCGGCGCGTGCGGACTGATGAACGCAGTCGGCAATATTAATCCAAAGCCGCTGTCCGACCTATGCGAAGCTGTATGGCGCGGCGATCTGATGGCGGCACGGGCGCTGCATCGGCAGCTCTATCATCTGAATGAAGCCGTCTTTTTCGACATCAACCCCATTCCCATGAAGGCGATGATGAAGATGTGCGGGCTGCTGGAGGTGAACGAGCACCGCTTGCCGCTACTGCCGGCCACGCCGGAACTCGAAACACGTTTAGAATCGGTACTCAAGGATGCAGGACTTCTGACATGAAACTGGTTACATATCGCAAAGCCGACGGCGTACAATCGGTCGGTGCTATTAAAGACGAAGGCATTGTCGATCTGACATCCGCACTTTCGGTCGGTTCCGTCAAACAACTCCTCGAACAGGATCTTCTGGAACAGGCGAAAGTTGCCACGGAGAGCGAATCGCCGCAGGTTGCCCTTGCCGACGTGATTCTGGATATTCCGGTTCCAGATCCACAGAAAATCTTTTGTATCGGCGTCAATTACATGAACCGGAACGCCGAATACAAGGACGGCTCGGCCGCGCCCGAGTATCCGTCGATCTTCGTCCGCAATCCTCTTTCTTTTACCGGCCACGGGCAAAGCCTTATACGCCCGCCGGAATCCAACCAGCTCGACTATGAGGGAGAAATTGTCCTTGTCATCGGGAAGCCGGGCAGACGCATTTCAAGATCGGATGCGATGCAGCATGTCGCCGGTCTCACAATCATGAACGAGGGATCGATCCGGGACTGGCTTCGCCACGGAAAATTCAACGTGACACAGGGCAAGAATTGGGATCGCTCGGGCGCGATCGGTCCAGCGATTCAAACCGATTTGTCAGCCATCGACCCCACCGACATGCACATCGAAACCTGGGTCAATGACGAACTGCGTCAATCGGATACAACAGCGAGCATGGCCTTTCCGTTCAACAAGCTTATTGAATACGTTTCGACCTTCTGCACGTTGTGTCCCGGCGACATGATCGCCACCGGCACTCCGACCGGAGCCGGGGCGCGCTTCGATCCGCCAAAATGGTTGGTGCCGGGGGATACCGTTCGCGTTGTTGTTGACGGCGTCGGCACGCTGGAGAACGGTATCGCTGACGAGACATAGACAGGTCATGCGAGGATGCCGCCGCATAAAGCGCTCATCGGGCCAAAACCGAAACGCAGCGGGTGGTGGCCGCATCGCGACGTTCGTATACCGGTGGCATCCCACGCCTCTCCGATCGTCGAACGGCACTGGCAATCGAAATGCGGGAATTGAGGGCCAAGAACGAGTATCATGAACAAAGATGACAACGAAACGCAGGTTTTGAGCGCAGCAGATATTCCGATGAGCACGGACCGGGCACTCCCCATGGTCCTGCTTCAGTCGCGTGAGGTCGTGATGGCATACTTCCGGCCGTTCATTCACAGCCATGGCTTCACTGAGCAGCAATGGCGCGTCCTGCGCACGCTTATGGAATACGACGCAATGAAGCCCGCGGAGATAGCAACTGCATGCTGCATCATGCGACCGAGCATGAGCCGGATACTAAAGACCTTGGAAGAAAAAGGGTTCGTCACCCGTGATCAGGATGAACGGGATGGCCGGTCGATGTTGATTTCAATTACCGCGCTCGGCCGCAAAACGATCAAGGATCTAATTCCGGAATCCGAGCGAATCTATAAAAAGATCATCGACGAATACGGCGAAGATCAGTTTCACAAGCTGCTCGCCCTTCTCACGCAACTTATCGAGGATCTGACGCCGGAGATGCCGGATGACGTGCCGGAACCCGACGCCGCCGATTAGCGCGGCACCGATCGATTTCACGCCAAGCCACCACCAGTTCTCAATCTTTCGATATCTTCTTCCGAAACTCCCCAGGCGCGAAGTATCGATGGCGCGTCCGTGCCGGTGTTGCCGTCCAGCACATCATCGCTACCAGCATCTTCGGCAACAACCCTGGGGCCAGGCGCTGGCTGGACAACCCCATCCACGTCGACTTGGGTTCCTCGAAACTTCATCTGAGGATGCGCTGCTGCTTCGTGGATGCCTAGAACCGGGCTTACGCAAGCATCGCGCGCGTCAAAGACCGTCATCCAATCCAATTGCGTTCGCTGACGGATGACGTCGGAGAAAGTTTCGCGCAACACGGGCCAGCCGGCATGGTCGTACTGAGGGGGCAATCCATTCGGATCAATTCCCAGACCGTCCAGAAACGCCGCATAGAATTTCGGTTCGATCGCGCCGACTGCCAGAAATTTCTCATCCTTGGTCTGGTAAACATCGTACCAAGGCGCGCCGCCATCCAGCAGGTTCTCACCGCGCGGCCGGGTCCATTGTCCATTTGCGAGCATTTCGAACAGCGGCGCCATCAGTGACGAAATCCCGTCAATCATCGCGGCATCGACGACCTGGCCCTTACCGGTACTTTTGACCGCCCAAGCGGCTGACAGGATACCAAACGCAAGGTACATACCGCCGCCACCATAATCCCCGATCAAATTGAGCGGCACTGTCGGCGGTTCACCCTTTCGCCCGATCAAGCTCAGCGCACCCGCCACCGCCAAGTAGTTGATGTCGTGACCGGCTCTCTGAGACCAGGGCCCTGCCTGCCCCCAACCGGTAACGCGGCCGTATATAAGCGCGGGGTTCTCACCCATCAAATTGTCCGGTCCAAGCCCAAGCCGCTCCATTACGCCCGGGCGAAACCCCTCGATGATCGCATCTGCCCGGCGCACCATGATCTTGATGACCTCGACCGCATTTGGCGATTTCAGATCAAGCGTTAACACCGACTTGTTTCTGCCAACGATGCTCGCACTTGGCCTTTCCTCGAACCCCGCATCTTTTTTGCCGGGCTTTTCGATACGCAGCACGTCTGCACCCAGATCCGCTAGCAACATGGCACAGAACGGCCCGGGGCCGATTCCGCCGATCTCGAGGACGGTCATGCCGCTTAACAGGCCCATGCGTCACACTCCGCTTCGAAAGTGACGACACCGCCCCCAGGATGGGCGCGGTGCCGCCGAAAGTTAATCAGATCGTTTGTCTGGCGTTTACAGGCGAGAATAGATTTCGCGCTTGACCGCGTCGATGTATGCCGCTTTGTCGTCCCCCGTCTTGGCGACAATACCCTGCCATTTCTCGAGGTTCTTTTTGAATGTGGCGACAAGCTCGTCGATGTTTTTCACACCGAGCTTCTCGGCACGCTCGGCAAGGATATCGTCATCCTTGTCCGACACCGTCAGGGAGGCGCGCAATTCGTCGGACCCCTCTGAGATATCAACATTGTTTTCCTTGGCCCATATGACCTGCTCACGGTCTTCGCGGGGCTGGCCGAACATGACGCCAGCCAACATGCCGGGGGCGGCGTCGAGCATCGCCTGACGTTGGGCCTTGGGCATTTCGGTCCACTTATTCTTGTTAATCACGAATAGGCCGAGACCACGCACCATGCCGAGCGGAACATCAATGATGTGGCTGACGCTTCCCTGCAAGCCGTAAGCCTTTAACCAGCTCATCGGACCTAGGACACAGTCCACCTGACCCCGCTGCAGCGCCTGCGCGGACTCGCTTGACGCCAGGTTCGTCGGCAGCGCGCCGAGGGCGCTCAAGCGCGAACTGAACATCCCGGTCGAACGGACACGCAAGCCTTTGAGGTCTTCCTTGCTATTGAGCGGTTTGTTGCACTGCAGGACATAGCTCGTCGTCGAATAAGAGACGAGCGGAAAAGTGTTCTGAGCTTCATACTCTTTCAGACACGTCTCGCAATCGAACAAGATGGTCTCGTTGAGCGCCGCCGCTACCGCCAGAGGGTCCTCACCGATCATGATCATGTCCGCAAGGGCCAACACATGCGGGAGTTGCGATGCCGCATAATGGGGAATGACAAGTCCGGCATCCGCGACGCCTTCGTTGATGCCCTTCAGCGTACCCCTGGCGTTCAGAAGCTGGCCCGATGGGAACACGCGGCCTGTCAGTTCGCCGTTCGTTGCCTTGCTGACCTGTTCGAAGAACGGAAGGACCGCGTCCTGAACCCCTGTATGCCCGTTCGACACCAGCGTCGCATAGCGGATTTCATCGGCATCGGCACGTTGCGCGCCGGCGATGGATATCACCGATACAAGCCCTGCCATAAGGGCCTGTTTTCCAAATTTCATTCCAAATGACATGATGTTGCCTCCTATCTTGGTTTACCTAGTTCATCTGGCTGGGAATAAACAAAGTCAATTCCGGGTATAGAATTATGATTGTCATGATTATTACTTCGCAGAACAGAAACCATCCGACACCCTTAAATATAGTTCCAATAGATATCTCATCGCCCACGACGCCTTTGACGACATAGACATTGAATCCGATTGGTGGGGTCAGCAGACCGATCTCGACGTATTTCACGACGATGATTCCGACCCAAATCAGGTCCATACCGAGGTTCGTGAAGATCGGGATGATGATCGGAATGGAGATCAGCATCACCCCCAGAGGATCGAGAAACATCCCGAGGATAATGAACATTACCGACACCGCCAGCAGCAACAGATAGGGCGACACAGCCAGATCGAGAAACAGGCTCGTGAATGCCCCGCTCATTCCCGTCAATGTGAGGAAACGGGTGAATAGCACCGCGCCCAATGCAACGAAGAAAATCTGAGCCGTACTGATCATCGTCGTCTTGATCGAGTTTTTGAGCACGGAGAACGACAGCTGGCCGAATGCCAATGCAATCAGCATCGCGAGAAACGCGCCCAAAGCCGCAGCTTCCGTGGCAGTCACGAACCCACCGTAGATGCCGCCAAGAATGCCGAAGAAAAGCACGGGCAAAGGCCAGATCGGGATGAGACTCGCCCAGCGTTGGCCTTTCTCTTCCTTGTCCAGAGAACGCGGCGCGATTTTCGGATTGAGACAAGCCCGGATGACAATCATCGCGACATAGACGGCAAGCGTAAGCACACCGGGTAAAATGCCCGCCAACAACATCTTGCTGATGGAGACCTCGGCCAGCACCCCGAACAGGATCATCAGGATACTTGGTGGAATCAACGCACCCAGAGTGCCGGCGCTGGCGACCGTGCCCGCAGCCAAACTCTTGTCATAGCCGGCCTTGAGCATTTCCGGCACGGCAATCCTGGCCATCGTCGCCGCCGTCGCCATGCTCGACCCAGACGTCGCCGCAAATCCGGCCGCGGCGACATTGGTCGCGATAGCAAGCCCACCCGGCAGAAAAGAGAGCCAAAGACGGGCAGCACGGTAAATTGATGACGCAAGCCCCGAATGTTGAAGAAACGCGCCCATCAGGATGAATAGCGGCAGCGCCGACAACGACCAATTGGCGGCGAACTCGTATAACGAGCCACCCACCACACCATACGTCGCCTGCGGGCCGACCATTACATACATGCCGACGAACGCGACGCCGCCGAGCGCCAGTCCGATCGGGACCTCGAGAAGGATCAGCACGATAACGGCAAGAAATCCGAGCGACCCGGCGAGCAATCCAGACATATCAATCACTCCCCGCCGATGAAGCATCGGCTTGCTCCATGGCCTCGGGCACGAAAACCTTGCATATTTCCCGCAAAGACATGGCTATGAAGGCGCATGGTAGAAGCCAGCGCGCCGGCCAGACGGGAAAGAACCCGGTCGAGGTTTCCCACATTTCGCCGATCTGCGTCTGAGACATCGCTTCTTCGAACGTGAGGTACGCGATAAAACCGAACGCGATCGCCGACAGCAAGGCCACGACATAGCGAACAGTCTTGCGAAAGGCATCGGACAAGAACCCGGCCGCGATATTCACTGAGAGCGGTTGCGTATTCGCCATCGGCAGGAAGGTGACACCAATCATGTACCAAGCAGCGACAACCGTTAGCGTGTTCAAATTGACGGTCGGAAGGACGAGGTTGAAAGCGGCACCCAAACAGATATGCAGCATCATCAGGAACAAAAGAATCCCTGATCCGACAAGGAGTAAGTTGCTCAACCCGTTCACGAGTCTCTGAAGGATAACGCCCATGAATGTTTCCCAATGGGAACCTTGAATTTCACAAGGTTCCCGGTGCCTTTATTTAGTTAACATGATAACTATCATTATTTGTTGTCTATAACAACAATTTTCATTCTCTGCCGGCTACATGACCCCGAAAACTCAACATGTCCCGGGTTCAGGTCTAAACGCTTTTATTAACGCGCGGGCCGTACGGTCTTATTGTCCACCTGCGGCGCCCTGCACCCTGAACCAGGGAAGAGCATGCAAATTCTCCTGCACCCACTGGATAATCTTCGGCTTGTTGAGTTTTCCGTTCAGCGTTTTCGGTAGTTCCGAAACGATATATACGTGCTTCGGGATGGACAGCTTGCTCAGGCGCGCGAGGCAGAACGATTCAATATCGCGTTGGGTCGGTTCTTCTCTTCCCGGCTTGCAGACGACCACGGCGACGACGGCCTCGCCCAAATCTGGATGGGGGGCGCCGACCACGGCGACTTCGAACACCGAAGGATGTTCCGAAATGACAAGTTCGACACCCTGCGGCTGCACGTTGACCGCCCCTGAGATAATCATGAAGTTCTTGCGCCCGTGCAGGAACAGATACCCCTCTTCGTTCAGGCAACCGAGGTCGTTTGTATGCAGCCATCCGTCCTTGAGCGCTTCAGCCGTCGCGTCCGGAAGATTGAGATAACCTTTCATCAGCATCGGGCTGCTGAGACAAACCTCGCCGACTTCGCCAGGAGGCAGTTCCTCACCATCGGCGTTTCTGATCGATATCCGCGTCAAAACGCCGGGGCGGCCGACCGATTCCAGCAGGTTGTATTCGCCGTTGACGGCCTTCACATGATCGTCTGCGGAAAGGTGCGTTACCCAACCACCCTCTGTCATGCCGTAATTCTGGATCAGATCGCAGTCAAAAGCGGCATAAGCGGACCGCGCAAGTTCAGGCGTGATCGGCGAGGACCCGTAGTTAAGTAACCGGATCGATGACAGATCGTAATCGCCCTTCGCACGCTCCTGCAGAACACGCTGAAGCAGCGTCGGCACCAGCATTATCGACGTCACCCGATGCCGATCGATCTGCTTCATGAAACTCACGATCTCGAACGTTCCATCCATGATCGCGTGGGCCATGCCGTTTCCGAGACCGAGCATATTCAAAAGTACAGTCATCCAAGACGACGCAGAGGCCTGGAGGAATATATCGTTCGGTGCAAGGCCGCGCCCGACCAGGTTTTGAAAAATGATATATGCCGACGAGTATTGGGTATGTACGACACCTTTAGGTCGCCCTGTAGAACCGGAGGTGTACGAAATGAACATTGGATCTTCGCTTTCAAGATCAGGCAACGCCGAAGGTGCTACGGCAACATCGATCATTTCCTCGTACTCGTGAAGCGCGCCTCCGGGATCGCCGTAAAGGATGACCCGCGTATCGAGATCGGCAATCTCCTGCTCCAGCGTCTCGATCAACGAGGCACAATCCGCTTGCAGCAACAGCACGCGGGGACGGGAATCCTGCAATATATGCAGTATCTCGCCGGGCGAATAACGCCAGTTGAGACCCACCCTCACCGCGCCGAGCGTCATGCAGGCGAAGAAATGCTCGTATATCTCCAGCGACTCCCGACCAAGAATGGCGACGACATCACCCTTTTCGACTCCGAGTTCCATGAACGCGCCCGCGAGCCGGTCCGAACGTCGTTTCATCTCCTGCCAGGTCCGTGTCTCGTCACGCCAGAAGTAGGCCGGCCTGTCCGGATAGTTCGATGCACAATTCCGAAGCAAATCACGTGGCAACATCATCGTCTGTAAACTCCCGCAAATAGGCCTGTTAGGGATTTTGTGCCGGTCGGAACACAAGGAGACCGTGATCGTCGAATTCGGCCCTTAACGGCATTGAAATTCTCAGTTCGGAATTCTGCTCCAGTATGACTGTGGAGATCAGCATCGGTCCTTCCGCTAACGACACCCAGGCAACGTTGTAAGGCGCGGCGCGGTCCTCCGAGAACTGTTGTCGATAGACAACAAATGAATAAAGCTCGGCCAGGCCGGAGGCCAACCGCCACTCGATCTCCGTCATATCGGTAGCAGGCGCGGCATTCAGATCGAGGGCTGTCGATGAGCCACGCAGATACGGCAATCGTAATTCACGCCTTCCAATATATTCATGAAACGCTTCGTCGAAATCGCTTTTCGGTCTAATCCTTGCGCCCGTCGCAGCGGCATCCGTCAAGACAGCCTCCTTTTGGCGCTCATGATCATCGCTGCATGGTAGTTCAGCATCCCGCCGACACCCGTAACGAGAATGACATCGCGCTTGCCTATCTGACGCGCCCCGGCGTCACCGCGAATTTGGATCACGGCTTCGGAGACCGGCGTCATTCCCTGAAGGTAATAACCGGAAAGATGACCTCCACCGGTATTCGTCGGCAACCGTCCACCCGGAGATATATGTCCTGCCTCAACAAAGCCGGCCGCTTCGCCCCGACGGCAAAGTCCGTAATCTTCCAGGGTGCGCAAGGTGACATAGGTGAAGTTGTCATAAAATTCACAGGCTTCCACATCGCCCGGCCCGACGCCGGCCATCGCATACACTGCGCGAGCCGCCCTCTCGGCGCCCGCATCGCCATCTTCGATCGCTTTTGCGGCCAACTGCCCGGAATGACCCTGTGCAACGCCATGGATAAAAGCGGGGGCAACAGGACCGTCCGACGCAATGTCCGGTGCCGTCACGACAACAGCGGCGGCGCCATTTACCGGATATGCGCAATCGAGCAGCCGAAAAGGTTCTACGACCCATCTTGCCGAGAGATAATCTTCCATCTTGATCGGTTCACGCAATTGGGCCAGAGGATTATTCTCCGCCCAACGCCGGTTGGATATCGCGACATGCCCCAACGCCTCACAGCCCAACCCGTATTTCCACAGGTACCGCTGCGCCAATAACCCATATGGGCCCGTTGCACCGTACAACCCGTAACCCGCTTCCCAGCCCGTGAGCCCCGTCACCGGCATTGTGCTGGCATATGCCCCGGCGCCGCCACCGCCGGACAGGCGGGCATCGGAAAAAATGCAAACAATTGCTTTTGCGGCGCCTGAACGGATCGACATGCATGCGTATTCGATCATCTGAATTGCCGACGTGCCTTCGGCGTCGATGCACGCGAGGACCCCGAGATCTTCCAGACCGAGATCCGCCAGAATGCTCATTGGCAGATCTTTGACCGGTGCGGACGGGCTGCGGTTGAGAAGCAGCCCGTCGACGTCACCCGGCAAGAATCCGGCATCCCGAATTGCGTTCCGTGCAGCCAGGACTGCGAGGTCCCGCGTCGTACCTATGTTATTGCGCGACACCGGACTCATGCCCAGGCCAACTACCGCGCCCAAGGCATCAGTCATGTGTCACTCTTCGCCGCTTGCGTGGCTCTGCATTCAAGACAACGAACCTCAGAGAAGAAATGCCAGCGACGGCAGAGGCATGTCGCCATTCACGAGCATGACCTTCTTCAGGAACATCTTTAAGCCGCCTTCCGAGCGGCGAAGTTTATACTCGATCCTGCCGGGCCAGATTTCGATGTTGTTCGTCGATTGAATCCGCAGTTCATAGAGAACGAAGTTGCACTGCACATTGAACTCGTCGTCGGCAATCGGCTTCGCTTCGATATTCGAGACGAGGCGGCGCATGGGCGATACCGGCACTTGTGCATAGCGTGCGCCAGTCTGCAGTTGCTTGATACGGCGGCGCAACCGATTGCGGTTATCGGCGATCACGGACACATGCTTTTCCATATCGAAATCCCCTTCGCCCCTGGGAACCCAATACATCATGTCGTCGTCGACCAGTTCCTCCCACTCCCCGTAACGGGACTCATCGGCCAGTCTCGCCTCGCGGTATACGAATTCCTCGATCTCACGATAAACGTCGGCTGGCAAAAGGTTGGCTGTCATCATTACACAAGCTCCGGTTCGACGGGAGTTTCCACCGAGCTTCTATTCATCTTGGCAAGATAATGCTGCCAGAAGCCCCGGTTAGTGGTCTCGTCACTTACGTGACCGATCCGCTTTCCGTCCTCGAGCCGTTCACGGTCGACGCCCCGGCTGATCTCGAGCCAACCGCTCTTGCCCTGCAAGGCGATCTGCTGCTGCTCGGAAATTACGGAGTCGTCGGCGAGCAGCAACCCGGACGGGCCCAGCGCTCCTTCCGACTGGCGGATAATCCTTGCATTCAGCCCCTCCGGCACGCCTTCCAACAGCATTGGGGAATGGTGCTGAACCGACAGGTCGGGCGCGACCGGTTCGATGATGACGATGTTGGCTTCGCCGAGGAAAAGGTTCGGGAATATATACGCATGCGGCGGACCCTCCGTCATCAACTTGCGCGCCTCGTTTTCCCCGTAAGCCTCGTTCATGGCTTTGACGTATTCCGGATAGCGTTCCTCATTCGAGCCAAGCCACTGGAGCGGCCCGTCGTAGCGTTCGGAAACTTCGATCGACGCGTGACCGTTCCCCCAGTCGACGACGGATCCAACACGCTTTTCTTCGTTGGTTTTCAATTCGTCATACTGTGAACTGAAAACCTTCAAAAACGACTTATGGACGTGGTTTGCGTGATAACCGTCCGTCTGGTTCTCCGGCAGCATCTTCCAGTTCGCTTTGAAAAGATGCTTTACCCACCCGGAGTCCAGCCTGATCTTGCCGACGGGCGACATTGAGACCGACTTATCGATCAGGTCTTTCCCATACCCTAGGTAATCGTAAAAATCCTCTGGATCGGGATTGTACGTGGCGAATACGAACCCCCGGTGGCTCGCCATTTTCGGCTGGCGCAGCGAATAGTTCTCCTTCGCTTTTGTAAAACCGCCCTCATACGGCACCGCCAGTAGGTCGCCGTCGAACGAAAAAGCCCAACCATGGTAAGTGCACATAATTCCGCCACGCAACTTGCCGCGCCCTTCATGGCAGAGCCTGTTGCCTCGATGCGTGCAGCGGTTCGAAAACACCCGAACCTCGCCGTCCTTGTTCCGTAGGAAAAGTACGGGCTCCGAGCCAATCGTCCTCGTGATATAGTCGCCCGGTTCGGGAATTTCAGACTCGTGACCGACGAATGCCCAGCCATCGCGAAAGATGACCTTCATCTCCCGTGAGAAGATGGCTGCATCGGTATAGAGGCTGCCGTGTATCCGGTCCGGTTCAATCAAGCTGGCGAAGCTGGTCATTTGGTGCACTCCCATTTTATTGCAGTTTTAAGGGCCGAAGGTTGTATGGCCTCCGGTTGGCAATCGTCATATTCACGCGTTGTAAGGGCTCAGATATCCAATCGGAGAACGGGCGACTTCGATCGCGAACAACAAATCATCATCGAGCGCCCCTCCTTTTTCTCGTCATCGGTCAGGTATTCGTCCTTGTGGTCGGCCTGGCCCTCGACGATGGCTGTCTCGCAGGTACCGCAAATACCGATGCGGCAGGAACTCTCGACCTGCACACCGGATTCCTCAATTACGTCCAGGATCGACTTGTCCTCCGGCACATCCAAGGTCAGCCCCTGGCGGACCAGTTCCACTATGAATGCCGGCGAGTCGGCTGGTATATCTGCAGGAGAAAAACGTTCGATATGAACTAACTCGCTAGGTATTTCGGCAGTGCATTGCTCGAAGGCCGTCAGCATGGCTTGTGGACCGCAACAATAAACGTGGGCGTCGTCGAAAGTCCCCACCATTGCTTGCAGATCGGGCGCACTCCCGCTTGCGGAATCATAATGCATTCGTACCCGGTCGCCGAACCGGTCAAGAAGACGACCAAAACCGGCGTGGGCCGGCGTGCGCACACAATAGTAGAGCCACCATTCACGGTCGGTCCCGGCGAGCGTCTGTGCCATGGCAAGTAGCGGCGTCACACCTATCCCGCCACCGATCAGGCAGACGGGACGATCATCCGCAATCAGAGGAAAATTGTTTCTCGGTCGACCGACACGTACGACCGAACCATCCGAGAGTTGATCGTGAATATACTTGGATCCGCCACGGCTATCAGGTGCGCGGAGTACTGAAATCACATACTTGTTCGGCTCCCCCGGATTGATGACGGAGTATTGCCGCACGGTGCCGTTCGGCAGTTCCACATCTATGTGCGCCCCGGCGTCGCTGGCGGGCCATTCCGCCTCGCCGTCAGGCACCAATTCCATGGTGAGAACCCCTTCTGCCTCAGGTTTGATGTCCTGGACAATTGCCCGCGTCATCAACGACTGCACATCTCGGTTGTCGATCGCGTTCATGATTTCTCCATGGCGGTCAAGCTCCTGGCCGCCCAGGTCAACTTCGAGAGGCAACGCAAAAAAATGTCCTGTTCCTCGGCAGTGAGAACCGACATCAGGTGGCCGTTACGTTGAACGACCTCGGCCTGCAGGTCAGCGTTGAGTGCTGCTCCTTTTTTGGTGAGCGTAAGCCTGACGGCCCTGCGGTCATCAGGATCCTCGACCTTTTGCACGAGGCCTTTACGGATCAGTTTCTCAATCAATCGGCTCGCGTATGCTTTCTCGATGTTGGCTTGTTTGCACACCGTTTTCAGCGAGGCCGGCCCGGTTGATCCGAGTAACAGCATCGTCCGCGCTTCCAATAGTGGTAGCCCGAAATGCCCAAGATAACTGACTTCGGCGTGGCGTGCTGTCTCCGCCGCAAGTAGGTGGATGCCTACCGTTGCCAGTTCGCTAAAATGCGCTTCGACATCCTCTGGCGCTTCGGGGAGAAGCGGTTCCGGCGCTATTTGTTTCGTATTCATGAATGAGCGAGTAACATTATTTGTTGTCTATGACAACAAAATTTTTACGAGGCGGGCTAGCATGAATGCCGCTATTGCCCCTGCCAAGAATTTCATCCGCGCAAATACTTTCTGTTTCCCCGCCGTCATTCCCTAATCTGAAGGGAAAATTCCCTGTTTCAAATTATTGAGGTTTGAGATGAAACTCCTGTCACGGGCGCTTTTCGGCCGTCTACGCCAAATTTGAAGGCCGAAGAATCAAGATTTCCCTGTATTTTCCCTGCAGATCAGGGAAATCTCGGAGACGGGTTCGCCCCGGACTGCGCCCACCGCCATTCTCCTGCCTGCGAACCGCCGGTCCGCATAAGGGCTCCGAACTTCTCCCGACATTCTAATGGGTTAGCGGATATCTCCGCGCGATACACGTGGCGTAGAGAGAAAAAATCGCCCGTTTCGGGGCGATCTTTGCAGGTTTTCTCTGTTTGCCTTTTTGCCGGTCCCCATCAGAGGAATTTCGACCGGATATTACGGAGAACTAAAGAGCCTTGAACCCGAACTTGCGGCGCTGCTCCGACCAATCGTTCGGGAGATCGGCATAGACTAGGGTTTCCAAGGTCAAATCCGTTGGTTGAAGCCCCGCGCAGATCGCCTCCACGATATCAGGTGCCAGATGCGCCAAGGGCAGCAGCTTACGGACGTAACGTGAGGCGACGCCTTCCTCTCTGATGATGTCAGCCATAGAGTTCACGTCACCGGTCACGATCCTCCGATTCCAAATGAACGCCTTGGCGACCGCACGCATCAAAGCCGGGTCCGGTCGTGCCGGTCGGTCAATTTTCTCGTTGGAAACGATTAGGCGTGTTTCTACGCCTCGACGCTTGATCCGATATGGACAAGATACCTGAAAGATACTGTCCTCGCTATGAGGCGCAGCCCAATACCCATCGACCAAGAGCAGGTTCGCCAGTCCACCTCGGTCGATCGAAAGCAAGATGGCCTCTCGGCCGACATCGATCCGCGACACGACCTCATGCACCACATTTTTGCGCGCCGCATGTTCGTCAGTGCTTAGCCTTGACGCCACCACCTGTGCTCTATCCAGAAGAGCGCGGCGCGCCGCAACGTTTCCATCACCCTCCGGCATCGCATCGAACAATCGAGCTGGATCTTTCAACAAACATACGATCAGCCCGACGACAATTTCTTCGAGTTCCCGCCCTGGCAACCGGGTCGAAGGCGTGTGGTTGTCCCGCTCACTAATGTAATATCGATAACGCACGCCCCGCTTGTTGGCATGACTGGGGGTCAGCGGATTTCCGGTATCGTCGAATACCAATTCTGTCAGCAGGCTTGGATCTTTCGCATTAGTTCCGGCACGGCGTTCGACGGCATTGTCGTTCAGCTGCGTCTGCACACGCTCCCAAAGATCGGAACTGACTATGGCATCGTGCTCACCCGGATAAGATTTGTCCTTATGGACAATCTCACCGACGTAGATGCGGTTTGACAGCATCTTGTAGATCGCGCCGCGTGAGAGGGATTTACCTCCCGATACATTCCCGGTCTTGCTCGTACGAATCTTGCTGACGATCCCATCTCGATCGAGGTCCACTTTCAGTTCACGAACAGAGCCTAGGTTAGTGTACCGCGTAAAGATGTGTCGGACGTTCTCTGCTTCCGTAGCACTCACGACGAGTTTCCGATCACGTACGTCGTAGCCGAGCGGCGGATTGCCACCCATCCACATGCCCTTCTTTTTGGAAGCTGCGATCTTGTCTCGAATGCGCTCGCCTGTGACCTCGCGCTCAAATTGCGCGAACGACAACAGTACGTTCAGCGTCAGGCGCCCCATCGATGTTGTCGTGTTGAACTGCTGCGTGACTGAGACGAACGACACGCCCTTGGCATCGAATGCTTCGACGATCTTGGCGAAATCGGCCAGCGCCCGTGTTAGTCGATCGACCTTGTAGACGACAACGACGTGGACCTTGCCCGCATCTATGTCTGCGAGAAGCTGTCGAAGCCCAGGCCGCTCCATACTGCCACCAGAGAACCCGCCGTCATCATAAAGGTCGGGCAACACCTTCCAGCCCTCGTGCCGCTGGCTGGCAATAAATGCTTCACAGGCCTCCCGCTGAGCGTGGAGGGAGTTGAACTCTTGTTCCAACCCCTCTTCGGACGATTTCCGGGTGTAGATGGCGCATCGGACCTGCTTGCGGTCAGGCGACATCTTCACGCTCCGGGTCTTTCAAGCCGAAAAACGCCGGGCCGGACCAGCGAGTGCCGGTGATCTCCCGTGCGATAGCAGACAAGCTCCGATACCGCTGGCCTCGGTATTCGAAACCCTTTTCCAGCACTCGAACCTCGTGGGTTTCAGCGTTCCATTCGCGAAGCAGCGATGCGCCGGCGCTCAACTTACGCGCCTGCATCGGCATCGCTTGTATCCGTGCGTTCGGTGCCGCCAGTCGCTCAAGATGGCGGACGGTTGCAGCGGACAGTTTCGGGCCAGCGCGTTCCTGGATGCGATAGGCGAGCACCGAGCGCATGTACGCATCGCTGGCCCGCGAAGGCGGCAGACGGCCCAGGTCTTCTTCCCAGGCCATCCGCAATTCTGCTGTCGCCATGCCGTCGAGGTCGTCGAACCGGATCATTTGCGAGCCACCCGATAGACCGTGACGCCCTTGCCGTCCTTCGTGCGTTCGATAGTGTGGCCTTTTTTGCGCAGCCCGGTGAGGGCGGCGCGGACACTGTGCGGCTGCCAGCCGGTCGCGTCCTGCATGGCTTTCAGGGTCGCGCCGTTCTTTTGGCCGAGGCGTTTGAGAATAGTGTCGGGCTTGGTCGAACCCGATTTTGTTTTCGTAATAATGGCGGTCATATTTGCCTCCTTTGGTGGCGCCTGCGGGATGCAGGCGCTTGCACCACCCCGACCCGGTTAGGCTGAATGCCTTGCCGGGCGGGCGGTGACTGGAGGCTGAGATCAGGGTCCGTTCCACCTTGACCAGTACCGCTCTGTTTGCAGCGGAAGTCCAGTCGGTATTGGTGGTTTTCTCTCTCAAATTATTTCAATTTGTCAGGACGACTTTAATCCCCACAGCCGTTTCGGCGCGGCCAGTCCACCAGACCATCAAGCCAGGGGAGTTTTAGTCCCCCGGGCTTGAATTGAACCTCAGTTTATGAAGTTCGCCATGGTCTTTTGTTGTGCTACTCTTCGAGAATTTCGATGTCGACACCCGTCTTTACGGCGCTGCGCTTCAATTCCTTATTTATTCGCCTTAGCTTTTCTGGACGGGTTTTCCTCGAAATCAAATCTTTGGCCAATTTGATTTTTAAAACGAGTTGGTCTGCCAATGTTACCGATGTCTTTATATTCTTACCCATTATGTTAATCCTTTTTTCTATGTATGGAATTCATTGTTACTCAATCACTCCACCCAGGCTTTCTCTGGTCTAAGACGCGCATTAACCAATTGTCGTTCCTTCCATCTCGGTAGCGCGTTTGCTCAAGCTGCTGCTCGGCGATTTGCATTTCTGAATACCTATCGAGTCCCACGATGTGATCTCTCACTCGTTGTTCACTCGTTTCGTATTCACGAACAGCGTTCAATAGAAGTGTCAGACTATCGACTTGATCGTCATGTTTCCCTTTCGGGAACGCTCGACACTCGTCGATAAACGCCTCTCTCCATGGCGCATTCATAGGCAGGTAAACTTGCCCTCTCTCAATTTGGCCGGTGCATGGTTGAGCACGGCTCGCCTTGCTTAACTTTGAGAGGATCCCTTTCACGGGGAGGTTGGCGTTTCTCAGCTCGGAAACCATTGCCTGACCGATACCATTGCTCTCCACCAAAATTTGAGTCACTGGATAGGTCCCAGCCAACGCGACAATCGCCTGCTTGGTGTGCTCGAAATCATGTTTTTCGCGATACACATCGAGCAGGTAGTAGGCACGGTTCGCGACAAACCAGGTCGTACCTACGGTAAAGTCGCCGAGAGACTCCTCACTAATTGCGAGATCCCACGCCTGAAACACCTCACCTGCTTTTGGCGAGAAATTCTGCGGATCAAACGTTCGAAACTTGTTCACAGGAATAAGATTTCCCTCAGCCGCAATTGGCGCTTGAAGAAACTGGCTCGAAAAATCCAGTTTCCCCATTTCCTGAAATTTTTGATCGAGGATCTTTTCAGTGAGACGTGACGGATTAAGGAGATCTCCTTCTTTGAAGATGTGAACATTGTTATCTCCAATATGAATTGCCCGATCTCGGTCGGCGACAGCAGGCAAGTTCAGGTGCTCCCAACCCTTTTGGTCGATCAGGTAACCAGCCAAATCGTCTGTATGGACGCGTTGCTGAACGACAATGAAGCACGCCTTGGCAGGATCATTGGTCCGCGACGATAAACAGGAACGGAACCAATCGATCGTGCCTTTACGAATGTCGTCCGAGTAAGCCTCTCGGACACTATGAGGGTCATCGACGATGATGAAGTCCCCCCCTTTTCCGGTTAAGGTTGAACTGACAGAGGTCGCAAACACCGATCCATTTTCTGTGGTTTTCACCTCGGTGCCTGTGTTCTTCCGAAGCTTTGTTTGGGGAAACAAGTCTTGATACCAGGCGGCACCAAGAATCTGTTTCACACCATCAAGGAATTCCTGTGCCAGTTCACGGTTGTAACTCGCAACAATGACGTGTGCGGAAGGCCGATGACCAAGGACATAGGCGCAAAAGCTGACAGACACGAAATGGGTCTTCAGCTCTCGCGGCGGCATTGTGATCAATGCACGTGTGCAGTGACCACGAAAGCAACGCGCCAGCAAATATGCTAGCGCGTCGTGATGCCAATTCTTTACATAGACGGTATTTGGATTCGTCGTTTGCAGACACTTGACGGCAAACGACCGAATATCTTGGCGGAGGATTGCGGCAAGTTCGATTTTGTTAAAATCAGTCATTTTCTTTGTCCTTATCTTTTGAACTCTGATGAGAATTGCGTTTTAAAAATTCTGCGATGATCTGTTGATCGGCCTTGGAAAGAGGAACATCTTCGACCTCTTCCTCTGCGTCCGTCAGCAGGCGCTCGATCAACTTGACCAACGTTGCGATGGCACGTTGGTCTCCGTTGAGCGCTTTGTTGGTTAGCGTTTTGACCAGAGCCCTTTGTTTCGACAGTTTTTGGACCCTGTCGCCTTCCTTGGTAACGATCCGCATCGCCAGTTCTTCTTTGAGATCGGCAGACAGGTTTCTGGTGCCTTTCGGGCGTCCTTTAGGGTTGCCCGACTTTCCTTTCTTGAACTGACCCGATTTCGGAGGTTTTCCGTAACCAATTTCGTATCCTTCTTCTGACATTGGTTCCTCCTATTCCGCGTTCTGTTGACGTTCGAGGACGAGTTCCTCGAAAGGGAGGCCAGTCGCCATGTGAATGACCGGCTCCTCGCTGATCGCCTGGAAACGTTTGATTGCGACTTCCACGTACTGGGGTGAAATTTCGCACCCGAGACCAACTCGATCGATTTGCTCTGCGGCGATGATGGTTGTGCCCGACCCTAAGAAGCCGTCGAGAACCAGACCGTTGCGTGGGGTCACATCCAGGATTGCGTCTGCAACAAGAGACACCGGTTTCACCGTTGGATGCGAGGCGAGGAGTTCATCCCGCTCCGCCCCAAAGCTATTCATGCCGCTATAGCTCCAGACGTTACTTCGGTTCCGGCCGTACCTTCCCAACTGAACGTTATTGGTGTGCGAAGCACCGCCTTTCTTGAAAACAAAGACGAGCTCGTGCTGGGACCGATAAAGGGAGCCCATTCCGGAATTATGTTTGGTCCAGACGCACAGGTTCAAAAGATCGTCGTAGACCTCGTTTCCCGCCGCCAGCATTTCGGACATGTGGCGCCAGTCCATGAACAAGAAGTGCACGGATCCATCTTTGCTATGCTCATAGAAAGACGCGAAACTGCGGCGTAAGAACTCGGTGAACTCTGTTTGCGACATTTCGCCACTCGCAAACGCGAATTCGTCGTGTGCATCTGCCTTAACGAGAACATGTCCGTTAATTTTGACGTTGTACGGCGCATCCGCACAGACGGCATCGGCCTCTCTTCCCTCCATGAGGGTGGCCATGGTGTCAGCGTCTCGACAATCGCCACAGATCACACGATGCCGCCCGAGAAGAAACAGATCCCCCGGGACAACCTTGCTTTCATCGGGCACCGACATTTCATGGACTGCTGCAGCGTCGCGTGCCTGCACTTTCGAGTTTGCGAAGATCAGATCGATTTCCGGCACCTCGAAGCCGGTTACATCCAGCTCCATGTCCAACTGATCGAGATATTCGAGCTCCAGCCTAAGCGCAGGCTCATCCCAAGTGGAATTATCGGTGAGCTTGTTGTCGGCGATCCGATAGGCGCGTAGTTGCGCCTCGGTCAGGTCTTCAACTTTGATAACGGGAACCTCATCGAGGCCCAGCTTACCCGCGGCGAGAAACCGTCCATGGCCGGCAACGATGATGTTGTCTGTGTCTATGACTATAGGATTGATGAATCCAAACTCAGATATGCTTTTCGCAACTTGCTCAAGTTGATTTTCAGAGTGCTTTCTCGGATTCTGACCGTATGGCTTTAGGTCAACTAGACGCACGCGTGCGTATTCGATGGAAGACATCGTTTTCTCCATTTAAAAAGGTTTATCGATATTGCTGATTGAGCGGCTAAAGGCCGCTAAGTGCCTGTAATTGAAGAGCACCAATTGGCGACCGCGCCTTCGATCCTAATTTCATGATTGGCGCAGACACCCATACAGGGTTTCGTTACCTAAAAAGTTCGAAAGTCCGATCTATGTGGACAATTTGGCAAAGATGTCGCCGCACTGTCACGGGCGGACGGCAGCGTCTTCTCTCATTTGTTGCATAATTTCAGTAGCTTAATAAAAATGGAGATACGCTCGTCCGGTCATACAGGCTTTGGGTCGTTCTAAGCGCCGGCATTTTGCCCACATGTTTGCAGAAAAGGCCTGAGTGTTGCGAATATATCACAACAGCCTTCTCAAGGCGTCTCCATTGCAGGGGTTGGCGCATGTCATTTTGCAGCCACATACCAAATCTGGAACGTTTCGAAATATCTGTCGATGCCTATGCCAATTAGGATAATCGACGTCCAGGCTTCACTGCGCAGTTGATGCGTTCCGATAGTGGCCATAGAAGATTTGATTGTATGCGCGGGCAACTTGAAGCGTCGCCAATTCATCTGAACTCGTCAACTGGGGCAGGGAAAAGAATACGACATCCTCGTATACTTGGGTGATCGCCTGATCCAGGTTTAGCGGGATTTGCAGGTATTTTCCGTCAGCCCACGCGTATTGCTGCTCTGCATGACCGAGTTGAAGCGTTCCGTCTACATTTATGTTCCACTGCAATACGAACATCGCTCGGCGAACGCCGCGTAAATGAATAGCTCCCGGCATGTCCGAACTACTAACGGCTGGAGAAGTCGCGACGCGTGACAAAAATTCCTGTGCATCCCTCATATGGCAAATGGAGATCACAATGTTTTGGCCGCGATCTGTTTGAATGTGCTTCCACTCCGTCGAAGCACAATTAGACCAACCGTCGAAAGCCTGTCCGATCGTCATGCTTCGATCAAACGGGAGAACAGCACCTTTGACACCGTCAACCATGTCTGCGTGAGCACTTCCTGCGAATAATAGTGCCATCAGAAAAATCAGTGTTCTGGTTCTCATTTTCTAACCCCTGCCTGATGAGCAATTCGCGCGAGATCGTGCTAAAAGTCCTTGGCGCGGAAAACTCTCCGCATGGCCGCCTGACGATATTGAAACTAATTGCCCAATCCTGAGCCAGCGCCCCCAGCGCGCCCGCTGGAAGATGGCTTCGTTGACCTGGTGATCGGGGACTTAGAAAACCGCACTAGGACGGTCCCTGTGACCTTTAGACCGGGGTCCTGGACATACGTCACAGGATCCCCGACCGCAGAGGTCAAGGGTGGTTTAACGGCCCCACCGGACCGCCTAGTGAAGGGGTTTCTAAGCCCCAGAGCCGTGCGTCTCGGCTCCGGTTACGACACTAATCAAATGTGTCTGAATATAAAGGGGAATCTGGAAAATCTGCTCAGATACGAACGAAAGGAACACCCGTAAATATTCCGTTTTGAGACGAATTTGACATTGTCAGATATTTTGTATTATTTCTGACATAGGAGATTCGTAATGAGCGATGGACCTCACAAAAGCCTGAATATGCGCCGTGCGTGGAAGCGTCTCGCGAAAGTGACGGACAATCCCAATTCATCTGACGATGAGATTGCCGAATGTTTTCAGGACGCTCATAAGAAGGACTGGAAGAGAGAGAACTGTGAAGCGACCGTGAAACGCATCCAAGGTATTGTTTGCGATGAACAATCTGCAATGTTTCGCGATGTCGTTGTCGAGAAGCTGGAAGAGCTTCGACCGAAGATCGGCGGCTCTCCAATGGGGATGCTTTTGCTCGACTGCGTTATCGACTCTTTCTCATCCGGCAATGACGGAACTGCCGCCGTTCAAGGGGGTGTCGAGAACACTCTGCGCGAATGGTCTGCAAGACATAGCCGTGAAATGGAGGAGCATTACCGGAGAGAATCCACCGACCGTCGAGCTATCCGCCTTCGAGACAGATACGAGGCCTCGGCGGCGAATGCAAACTTCCGAGATTTGGCTGAAAGCGTTGTTCGCCCATCAAAAAGCGACAAAGGCATGTCGCCGAGAAAAAGAACCGATTTAGAAGATGGGGTAGGCCTATGACGCCACAAGAGGAAGATCATTTACCAGGACTGTCAGTGGAGCGAGTGCGTGTCGTTGAACAAGGGCATGCTTACAACAAGGAAGGCGTCAAAGTTTGCAAAATTGACCAGAATGTCCGTTTCAGCATCGAAGGCCTCCGCTCCTATTGTTTCGCAAATTGGGATGAGCGCATCTATGACGCGTTTGTCCTCGCTGCAGCAGTGCAATTTTGCGACCACGTAAAGCCACGCCCCAAAGTCGCTTGGGGTAGAGCGTTCGAGGTCAAAATTCCGGTTCATGATCCAGAACTCTGGAACTCTCCCTCAGTTTTAAAAGCCTTGCACGATGCTCTGACGCTTCTGACCGGAGATTATTGGTCAATCGAGTTCATTAACAGAAAAAAGCCTGCCGACCAGCCGCGTCAGTCCAGTCTGGATCTGCCAAGCGGTGCTGTCACGTTGATGCCATTCAGTGACGGCCTAGATTCTCGCGCGGTATCAGGCCTGATTGAAAATAGCAATTCATCTGGGCTGATGCGCGTTCGCTTGGGTTCAAAACGTCTTGGCGGCAAACAAAACAGCAAACGCGAGCCATTTGCGCTTGTCCCCTACAGAGTCAGCTACAAGCCATATGGCAGTCGGGAATCCAGTGGACGATCAAGAGGGTTTCGATTTGCTCTCCTTAGTGCTATCGGCGCTTTCATGGCAGATGCCAGTGAGATTGTGGTTTCTGAAAGCGGACAAGGCGCTATTGGCCCCACTTTAGTCACTGTGGGCCAAGGATATGACGATTATCGAAACCACCCCCTTTTCACGATAAGAATGGAAGCGTTTATCAAGGCTCTGTTCGGTCATACCGTGAAATATCAATTCCCTCGACTCTGGCACACGAAGGGCGAGACGCTTAAATCGTACCTCGATACTTGCGGCGAAAAGGCACCTTGGAGAGATACTTGGTCCTGCTGGCAGCCCAATCAGTTCTCCTCAGTTGACGGAGCAAAAAGACAGTGTGGCGTTTGCGCGGCATGCCTGCTTCGTCGTCTAAGCGTACATGCTGCTGGACAGGAAGAAGATCGATCAACCTACGTGTGGCAGGATTTATCCGCTACGTCATTTGAAGAAGGTGCCGCGAAGAATTTCAAACTCCGTCATCCTCGCGGTGCACATTTTCAATACGCAATCGCGGGAGTCTTGCACCTAGAACATCTGGCAAAATTTACCAGCTCGCCTCTCAATAGATCGGCCCTGGCTCGGAAAAACAGTCAATTGTCAAAAGCGCTTAATATCCCTTTGGATGACATTACCTCAAAATCAAACCGGATGCTCCAAGCACACGCGAATGAATGGGAAAACTTTCTAACCTCACTTGGGAATGACTCCTTTGTCGTAAAGTGGCTTGAAGGAGGTCAGTCATGACCTTCGATCTCGGCGACCCAGTCGGCTTGGGTGAGAGGCTCCGAGCAGCCAGAGAGAATAGCGGATGGACCCAAGCGAACGCTGCCAATGAAATTGGCATCGCCCGAACTACTCTTGTCGCTATTGAGAAAGGCCAACGGCGAGCTCGATTGGAGGAATTGCAAGACCTAGCTCGTTTATATGGAACGAGCTTAAACGGCTTACTCCGACGCGAAGCTGTTCAGGTCAATCTTATTCCCCAGTTTCGCAAAATGTCATCGACCGACGACACTGCTGTCACTGTAGCCGCAGAAGCGATGATTCGTATGGTGAAGGCGGAAGTGGAACTCGAAAATCTTCTCGGGGTAGCGCGAACCAAAAATTATCCGCAGGAACGACCAATTTTACCCGGGAATGCTAGGGCGCAAGCAGAAGACGATGCAAATGAACTTAGATCATGGCTTGGTCTAGGGTTTTCGCCAGTCGCCGACATAGTAACTTTGATGGAGCTTCAATTAGGAATTCGGCTGTATATCATACCTTTGGATGCGAAAGTTGCGGGCCTTTTTGCCTATGAGGATAGTGTCGGCGCGTGCGTCTTAGCGAATGCCAACCATCCGATTGAAAGACGAACGCAAACGTTAGCGCATGAACTAGGACATTTCATTGGCACTCGACGGCAACCAGATATCTTGCACATAAATGAACCGGAAAACTCCCGAGAGGAAAAGTACGCCAATTCATTTGGACGAGCATTTTTAACGCCGGCGAGAGCCGTTATTCAAAAATTCAAAGACGTCACTGCTGGTGCAAAAAAACTCACTAGGCGGCACATCATTATTCTCGCGTATTTTTTTGGCATATCGCGCGAGGCAATGGTCAGACGACTTGAAGAACTTCGCCTCACCAAACCTGGGACTTGGGATTGGTTTGTACATAACGGCGGGATTACTCTGGAACAGGTAAAGCAAGTGCTCGGCGACCGTTACAGCGGCGAGCAAAAAGGAGATATCGCAGCGCGCCCGACGAATTTGAGACTTCACGCACTAGCCGAACAGGCATGGCAACAGGGCTTACTAAGTGAAGGACAATTAGCCGAACTTCTCAACGTCGACCGTATGGCAGTCAGGGAAATATTGGACCAATTCGGTTCGGCTGGGGGAGATGCGGATGAGTTACCAAATCTCCTTACCTAACGAGCGCTCACTGATTGTGTTGGACGCTAGCGTGCTCATCAATTTAAACGCCAGCGGTTCTGGACACGAAATCCTTTCGGCACTTCCACATGAATGCCTAGCGCCTACTCAGGTCATTAATGAATTAAGTCGAGGCGCAATCCTCGGGCATTCCGATAGCCAGAAAGTCGAGCACCTAATCAAATCCGGCGCGTTAAAAACAAGAGCTATTCGAACGCACGGCGAGGAAATTTTCGAGTCCCTCGTTGCTGGAGACGCATTGACGACGCTTGACGACGGGGAAGCTGCTACAATCGCGCTCGCTGTCGAAACAGGAGGAATCGCCACGATCGATGAAAAGAAGGCTCTGAATATTTGCGAGCGTCGATTTCCAAAATTGAGTGTGGTAACAACCCCCGACCTCCTTCTCGACAGTTCAATCGAACGTTCGATTGGACGAGAAAACCTTGCGGAGGCTACATTTCGTGCGCTTAGCGTCGGAAGAATGCGCGTTCCAATCAGATTGCATGAAGCGATAGTGGACCTGATCGGGATTGAGCGTGCCGCAAAGTGCGCTTCGCTGCCAAAGCGTCTTCGCAATTTGAAAGATATGTGAGCTGAGAAAATGGGTGGTGAGGCGAAGCGAAAACAGGCCAAAAGGCGGCTCGACTTTGAGCTTTCCAAAGAAATTTCTTATGCACGGTTTAATCTCTACACCATCGGCACAAGACGCTCGATGGCGCGCGTTATGGCGGAGGAATTGTCTTTTTGGGCAGACAATGAAGAGCGTCTAATTGGCTTTGTTTTTAGAGACACAACAGATGACGATTATGGCTGGCAGATTTTAGCTCGAGACCGAGTTGGTCGATTTCGCAGCGTAAAGCTCGAATGCAGTCTCCGAAGTGAAGACTACGCAACCGTCGGCTTACGCCTTGCGATGGCGCAAACTCTACGGCACAACAATCTTGCTGAATTGGGGACCCAAGGCGACGAGCCAAATACACCAACAGATGTCCTCCGCGTTCCCGAGGGCACTGATCCCGAAAAATTACATCCCTACTTTCGGGAGTTTAGCGAAAGGCCAGGAAGAGCTCCTGCTCGGGCCGTTGTTCGCGAGATCGGGCCTTGGCTTGCCCCCGCCGATCCACATTTCGTGGAAGAGTTTCAATTCCGCCAATTCGACCAGCGACTATGGGAATTATATCTCTGGGCATCTTTTAGGGAACTTGGTTTTGATATTACGCAGCTTGAGTCACCTGACTTCCTATGCGCCGCACCAGGCATTGAGTTTGCCGTTGAGGCAACGACTGTTGCGCCATCCCAATCGGGAGCTTTAGCAAGCCATCCAGAACCCAAGACGCACGAGGAAATGCAAGACTTCTTAGCCGATTACATGCCTATGAAATTCGGCACGCCACTCACCAATAAACTAAACAAAGTCGACAGTGAGGGGCGGCACTACTGGGAAAGAGAGGAGACAAAAGATAAGCCTTTTGTAATCGCGGTCGCCGACTTTCATAAACAAGCTGAGAAACACCAGTTGGGCTCGATGACATATACTCAGTCAGCGCTCTGGCCATATCTTTACGGACATCGCGTGAACTGGGAGTTTGTAGATGGGGAACTTAGGACCTCTGCGGTTCAGAACCCGATGCACAAATTCGGAGAGAAAGAAGTCCCATCCGGTTTCTTTGATCTTCCAGATGCCGAAAACGTCTCCGCCGTTTTGTTTTCCAACGCAGGCACTCTAGCTAAGTTCGACCGCATCGGGGTCACCGCGGGATTTGCTGCCCCCAGCCATAAATACATTCGCTTCGGCTATAGATTTAATCCGGACCCCAACGCGACGATGGGGATTCCATTTACTGAAGATGTTGCCAATGCAGATTATGTTGAGGGTTGGTCTGACGAGCTTCAGATTTTCCACAATCCAAATGCTCGTATTCCCCTATCGCATCATTGGCTGTCGGGATTGTCCCAATTCTATTTTGACACGTCGGGCAACCAATTCTCTTTGATACCAGATCATCACGTATGGTCGTCGGGCACCATGTTGATGCAAATCAAGAATGAAAAAGGCGACTAATCTATACTGCGAAAAACCAATCTCTTTTTGAAAGATACAGATCAGGGGTAAGAGGGCAACTCATGGGGCAGGGAAAACAAAAGGCAGAAAAGCTTAAAGCATTTTTGGGTTCTTTGGACGCGGAAGAAAATGTAGTTTTTGACCTCTCCCAGCGACTTTTACAGAGGTTTATAAACCCTATGAGCCTAAGAGGGGCTTGCTATCGAACTTCAATACTGATGAAGCGCATACTGGATAAAGAGTACCAAGTAAATTCCGATGTTGTGCTGGGATATGTCAATGACGGAGACAATGTTTTTATTTCTCATGCTTGGCTCGAAACGAAAGGAAAGAAAACCGATTTGATGATTGAACGCCCGTTGCACGATGTTGGGCGCGGGCCAACCGTCATTTTAGATTATGAATTCAAAGGCACTAGCAACATCACGTATAGCTATCACTTGGAAAAGACGGCTGAGGCGCTAGATACCGAAGCCCAAATGCGTCAAATGCCTGAGCTAGGGAGTCTTTTGGATCAAAAAGAAGCAGAACACGCCAGAATTGCTAGGGCGCTTTCCTCCCCTGAAGAAATGGACTTATTTCTCGAAGAGGCTGCAGCGGTTGGTCGCGACGGCTTCACATACATGAAAGTACTTCAAACAATTGGCACTTGATCCAAGTCCTAATTTTATTGATCGCGCCCTTCGGGTCGGGCTCTCGTGAACCGAGCCCGCGACGTGGTCTCGGCCCGTCGTTTTCGATCCCTCGCGCGACTTAAAACCGGCCTTCGTCAAGGCCACTAACTACCCCAGTATCTGTGAGTGTTAGTAAATTCGATTTGGAGACAGTTCGGCCCTGAATTCAAACCGTCGAGATTTCGAACTCTCAGCGTCATTGCCCAGATTAATCTCATTGATTGCTGCAAACTATTTTTGCCGTAATTGCGCAGGAAGTGAAAGTGGCCAGTTGTTCTTGGGTGGCATGGCGACCTAAGTATTGAAGCGTCGTCGAATACTGAGCTACTCGATCGACCGAATTCCGGCCCTCTCAGAGGACTTGCGATAACTTCCTATTACTTATTTTGTTCCCGTTTGGTTACTTGTAGTCGCATAACGTATCTTTACTCAAGGCTGCTAGCGATAGGCGAAGTTCGCCATCTTTACGGTTTCAGGCATTCTGTTGCATCGATTGAAATGTTTACTTCTGGCCCGATACGGTCCTGGGCGCTCATGCTAAATGAGGTCCGCTTGCGAAAGTGACGCGGAAGTACAGTCCTGCTTTTTAAACATTCGCACGGCTTCGAAAGCGACCATTACCCAGCACAGCAAGAGAGCTTGCTGACATCCTTGTTGAAGGTTTGTGCGGCTAATTTGAGCCCTTCGACTGTTGTCAGATAAGGAAACAGCGTATCTGCCAGGTCGGTGACGGTCATGCCGCATTTGATTGCCAGGGCAGCGGTCTGAATACTGTCAGCTCCCTCAGGGGCAAGTATTTGAGCGCCTAGAAGCCGGTCCGTTTTCTTGTCAGCTATCAGCTTGATCAGTCCCCTCGTGTCACGCGCGGCTAGCGCACGAGGGACGTGATCGAGTGAAATGGTCGACGTCATCACATCATACCCATTGTCCTTGGCAGCGGTCTCCGTAAATCCGACACCCGCTACCTGTGGATCGGAGAATACCACCCAGGGCATGGCGGAGTTGTCGTACACCAAGCTGTCAAAATTCAAAGCGTTCTTTGCGGCTAGCTTTGCGCCGTATGCCGCCATGTAGACGAACTGGTCGCGATTGGTCACATCGCCCGACGCATAGACACTAGGCCTAGATGTGCGCATCCGGTCATCAACGACAATCGCACCGCGTTTGTCCAAGTCGATGCCTGCTTCAGCCAACCCCAGCCCCTCAGTGTTAGGAGTACGCCCGGTAGCAACCAGCAACTGCTCAGCCTTGAGTTCTAGGGGTGTATCGCCTTCCTTGACGCAGACGGTCACGCCCGTCTCATCTTCGCGGCAAGCATCATAGGCAATGCCGCAATAGAGCTTCATGCCTTCAGCGCGGAATGCGTCTGACAGCGCTTCCGATAGTTCCGGCTCCACCTGCGGCAACAAGCGCGAGCGGCAGGCCACTGTCACCTGAACACCCATGCGGGCCATCATTTGGGCAATCTCGGCACCAATATAGCCGCCGCCGATGACGATCAGGCTTTCGGGCAGGGTTTCCAACTCCAGTAGGGAAGTGCTGGTCAGGTAGTTCACCTCTTCGAGGCCGGGTATCGGCGGCACGGAAGGCCGTCCACCAGTTGTGATGATGGTCTTTCCTGCGGCAATCGGTGTGTCATTAAGGATGACGCCTGCGCCGTTCAGCCGTGCCGCGCCTTCCAGATAGGTGATATTGTTATATTCAGGCAGTAGATCGGCGTACTTCTTCTGCCGCAATGTCATGACGAGGTCGTCCTTGGCGGCGATCAGCTTCCTCCAATCATCCACCCCCGCTTCTCCGGACAGGCCTGGAAACCGTCCTGCCGCCCTCGCGCCGTGCAACGCTTCGGCTGCACGGATCATAGTCTTGGACGGTACGCAGCCCACATTGACGCAAGTGCCACCAATGGTACCATGACCTATCAGCGCCACATTGGCTCCTTCTTCAGCAGCGGTAATAGCAGCCGAGAAGCCTGCCGATCCCGCGCCGATTACAGCGATGTCGTAGGTTGACGTTGATCGTGAGCCCGCTTCGCAGCAGTCCGTCATTTTGATTTCTCCTCGTTTGTTTGAATATCCGGCTCGCAACAGGCCGCCGCGCGCTGTCGTCGCCACAAACCGTAAGCCGTCATGCCCAGGAATGCGGTAAGCGCGGGAAAAAGAACATAGTCCAGCCCGCCGACCCAAGCGGAAAGACCGATCGCGCCGAGCGCAGTGACAAGCACAGGCGTGGCACAGCAGATCGCCGCAATGACTGTGCCGACGATGCCTGCCTTGATGATTGTTGCGTCCTTCATTGGATTATCCTTGGACCGAGGCCGGATAGCCAACATTTGTGGACGCTGCGGCAATGGTATCGGGAGTTGTGATGGATGGGTCGAAAACGACTATCGCCGTTTTAGCATCGAAGTCGACGGATACCGACTTGACACCGGTAACACCTTCCATTGCCTTTTTGACGGTGACCGGGCACAGCGCGCAGTTCATGTTTTCAATCGAAAAAGTGGCAGTTTGGACGGTAGAAACTTGCACAGTCACATACTGCGCAGCAGCGGGCGTAATGCCATTGCCGGTCATCCAGGCAAGCCCGCCAAGGGTCAGCAAGGCCACTGCCAAAATAGGCAATCGTTTCATGAGAGATTCTCCGTAGATTGCAATTAGTATAGGAATGGCGCCCACCAATCGATGGTCAGTGCGAGCAGGACCACGACCGTCGAGATCCAGAGCGCGGTCTTGGTGATGGTGGACGATTGCGGCTTGGCGCAGTAACTGTCGACATCACATGCAGAACCGGCCTTAAAGTAAACTTGCCGGAAACCGAGACCTATAAAGACGAGCGCGAGACTGGCGAAAACAGGTTTGTATGGCTCAAGCGCGGTTAAGCTGCCTATCCACGCACCAGAGACACCAAGGATCACGAATAGCAGCGGCACGATGCAGCAGCTCGAGGCAAGAATGGCACCGATCACGCCACCAGACGCGAAGAGTGACCGCTTGCGGTCGCCATGCGCTTCATGGGCCTGTAGGGCACGGGTTTCTGTTTCCGTAGTGCTCACGAATTAACGTCCTCGCTTTTGTTCCAGTAACAAGGTAAGGTCTGTAGTAACTACAGACTCAAGAGAGTTTTTTCGATGAGTGATCACAGATCTGCGAAGGGAATGAAACGCGCCGAACTCGCGCGGCAAACTGGCTGCAACCTGGAAACGATCCGGTACTACGAGAAGATCGGCATGATGCCCGACCCGCCACGCACGGCGTCCGGCTACCGTGTATATGATGAAACCCATGTGGCACGCCTGCGCTTCATTCTGCGTGGCCGCGAGCTGGGGTTCTCCATCGAAGAAATACGCGGTCTCTTAAGCTTGGTTGACCGAGGCACACAGACCTGCGCCGAGGTACAAGCGTTAACCGAACGGCACCTTGCTGATGTACGGGCCAAGATTGCTGATCTCAAGCGCATAGAAAAAGTGCTGGCCGATACGGCAGCGCAATGCTCGGGTGAGGAATTGCCGGAGTGTCCCGTGTTGGAGGCGCTGGCATCGTGATTGGTACGGTCGTCGTATACACCGGCGCGGCCGTTGCCGAAATCGCCGGTTGTTTCGCCTTCTGGGCATGGCTCCGCTTGGATAAGTCTCCGTGGTGGCTCGTGCCCGGCATGGTCAGTCTGGCTTTGTTCGCGTTCCTTCTGGCCCGCGTTGACAGTGACTTTGCTGGGCGTGCCTACGCCGCCTATGGCGGAATCTACATTGCCGCGTCAATTCTGTGGCTCTGGTTAGTAGAAACGCGAACACCCGATCGATGGGATCTAGTCGGCGCGACTATCTGTCTCCTGGGAGCAGCGATTATCCTTTGGGGGCCGCGGGGAACTTAGCTGTAATGTTTTTCAATCTCCCACTCCCATTTGCCATCGCACCACGTCGGCTAATCGATCTTAGAGTTGGAACCACTTATTAGCAGCGAAGAGATTGGGTTATGGCGAGAGGAAGAGCATCTAACAATACCCAATTAACATCAGCGTTAGGGCAAGTGAGTGACCAACAACCCCTCTGAAGTCAGACGACGCATCTTCTTCACAAGGTCATGAAAATTGGGCTAATTCCGCCACGATGGTTGTTTCAGGCGTTCGATTGTATTTACTCAAATCTCTGTTCGTAGCGCGAGGGAAGCTACTCTCAACAGATACTCTCGTATCCGTTCTGCCGCTCGGTGCGTGCACGTATAATAGCTTCTTCGACATCGATAGGTTTGATTGCTTGCTCACCTCAAACGGACTTCTATCTTTCTGCTCTCATATGACGACCAAAAACCGAGAACGACCATTTGTCGCGTTGTAAGCAACTCGGATACAGGATCATTCAATGCGGCCTCAGTTTCGCCAATGCATGTTGGTTAAGCGGCTTTTCGTTTGGTTTGGATTTGGACGCTCGTGGCTATTATGAGCGTAACGAAATGGATAACGGCTTTGCTCCAAAATGAAATGATCAATCCTTCCACCAAGTGAAACGAAGCGAAAACTATGATGACAGGAATGATGATAGGAACTCGAGCAACAAGGCCCCATATAAGGGCAGCAACAATGAGGATTGAGATAAAGATATTAAAGGCTCGGTAAGAACCCCATTCAAACGAAATTACATCGGGCGCCCATCCAAAAGCGTTGTAAACCAGAACGCTTGATGCGCACGCGGCAAACATGGCAAGCAGGATTATAAGGGATACAATTTGCCAACTCTTGATGATCATAGCGCCTCTAATTCTCTAAATTGGACAATCAATTTCCAACTATCCGGATGTTCATTACGTGTTGCCTGTTCGTGAAACCGGCTTCCCAACGCTAAGTATCGCGTCGATGAACAGTCTCGGCTTGCCCCAGAGCGAGTTGACGAAAATGGTCGTCACACTTGCGGCCATGGCGACCATGGCCCAGACAGGGTAAAGCAATCCCGTCGCTGCGACGGGGACGCCAACGCCATTGAACAGGAAGGCGAGCGACACGTTCTGCAGCATCTTGCGGTACCCTTGCCGACTGATTTCCCGCGCTTCGACGACGTTCGAGATGTCGTTGTTGAGAATGATGATATCGGCAGCGTCGATGGCGATGTCGGTACCCGAGCCCATGGCGATGCCCACATCCGCCTGCATGAGCGCAGGTGCATCATTGATGCCATCACCGACCATGGCGGTTCGGCCTTGCCGCTGAAGATCGCGGATCAGTTCGGCTTTCTCACCGGGCAGCACTTCTGCGTGGACGACGTCGATGCCGAGTTCCTTGGCGATACGATACCCTGCGCGTTCGTTGTCGCCGGTAATCAGAACCGTTCTTATACCCGCGTCACGTAATTTGGCGATCGTCGTTCCGGCTTCCCGCCGCGGCAAGTCTCCCAAGGCAACGATCCCGAGAAGTACACCGCCATGAGCGACTGCGATTACCGTCCGTCCCAGCTCCTGTAAGGCTTCGATCCGGTGGTCGAGCGAAGCAAGATCGATGTCATTCTGCGAGAGGAACCGCGGGCTTCCCACGATCACGTCTTTGCCGTCGACTGCGGCGATCACGCCCTTACCGGGAACCGCTTCGAACGTATCGGTGTCCGGCGGCGTCAGTCCTGCATCGAAGGCCGCTTCCACGATGGCTTCGCCGAGTGGGTGCTCCGAGGCTGATTCCGCTGCGGCAGCGAACATCAGAACTTGATCTGTATCTTCCGATACGGCTTCCACCTCGTGAACCCGTGGACGCCCCTCGGTCAGTGTGCCGGTTTTGTCGAAAGCAATTTGCCGGACCAGTCGGTAACCCTGGAACGCTTCTCCCGTCCGCATCAGGATGCCTTTTTCCGCCGCCTCGCCTGCACCCCTAACAATTGACAATGGTGCGGAGATGCCGACCGCGCAGGGATAGCCCATGACGAGTACGCTAAGGCCCGCGAAAACCGCACGTTGCAGATCGGGTGTGAAACCGAACATTTGCGGCAATGCCGCCCAGCCTATGAAAGAGAGGATCGAGATCGTCAGGACGGCCGGTGTGTAAAGCTGTAAAACGCGGTCAACCAGATGCAAAAGACCGGGTTTGAGGGCACGGGCATCTTCGACTTCGCGCGCAACACGTCGGAGAAAACTCTGATCGCCGACAGCGGTGACCCGGACCAGCAAAGTCCCGTTGCCATTAATCGTACCGCCGATCACGGCATCGCCGGTCTTTCGTTCAACGGGCATCGGTTCGCCGGTAACGAGGGATTGATCCACGGTAGAACGGCCGTCGATGATTTCACCATCCACCGGCAGGCGGTCGCCAGGTCGAACCCTCACCAGATCGCCTTCGACGATCTCGCTTGTCGGGATTTCGATTTCGGTACCGTCCCGTTGCACGCGCGCGATATCCGGCTGCAGATCGAGCAGTCTTTTGACAGCCTGTGACGACCGTGTTTTGACGATCAGCGACAGCCATTCTGAAAAAATGTGATACGTCGCGACCATGACGGCAACGGCGAAGAAGGGTGCCGTCGGATAATCGGATTGACCGAGAATCAAACCGATAATACCGCCGGCGAGCCCGGCAAATGCCCCGGCCTCAAGCAATACGTGCTGGTTCAAGATGCCCCGTCGAAGAGCCTGAACAGCCATGATCAGAATGTGACGGGCAATACCGAAAACAAGAACGACGGCAAGCATCCCTACGATCCATGGCGTGAAGGTGGTCAGTGCTCCGGTATCTTTCAGTACGAGTAACCCGGTCACCAAGACGCCGAGGCCCCCGGCGCCGATGAGTGCTGGCCATAACCCGCGCGCCCGAAGAACGAGAAAAACGAAGGCGATCAAACTGAGCGTTGCTATCGTGGGAAGGATGAGCGAGAGCGGCCCGGCCGGCTCGGTAATCAATGCGACGGATAGAAGGCTGAATACGGTAGCTGTCAGGAAGCGGCGGCCCTCGACGACGAGTTCACGCTCTTCCTCTTCAAAAGGCCGCAATTTGTTTGGGTCGTGAACGGTGTAACCGATGTCGCGTAAAATCTGCAATAACCCCTCCGGCGTGGTCGCCGACGGGTCAAATTCGACAAGCGCCTGCTCGTGCGTCAGGCTAACTGCGACTTTATCCACGCCGGTTTGCTTGCCGAGTGCTTTCTCGATCGTGCCCGTGCAAAGCGAGCAATGGAGGCCGCCGATACGCGCACGAATACGTGCCCGGTCGGAACGAGTAGCTGGTTCTTCCTTCCAATACGTTGATGTCGGTTCTTCGGCGGGTATCGCGGTCATGTCATTGACTCCGTAAAAATCTCAAACAAGTCAACTGGGGGAAGTGCCCACTTTCAGATCGGCAAACAGGCCGAACCAGATCGACCATCCGCCTAGTGCAATGAGGACCAGACCGGCTAATGCTGGATATCGGCCGGAAAAGGATGCAATTCGCTCGAGCCAGCCACGCGCACGAGGGACGAGAACCGCCACAACCAACGGGATGCTTAATCCAAGGCCGAAAATAGCGAGCGCAATGAAGCCCTTTGCTACCGTCGCGCCGGAGGAAGCGGCGGCGGCTGCCAACAATGCGAGCAACAACGGTGCCGCGCAGGCAGGGATGTTGAATCCGAACAGGAGGCCGAGGCCAACGGATCCACGGTATCCGCTAAGTCGACGAAGTCCTGGCCCGATTGAACGCGTGAAAAAGCGTGACTGTCCGGTCGCGAGCAATATGCCGAGAAGAACATACAATGTCCCTAAACCCAGCCATGCATGTCGCTGCAGGTCGAGAAACATGTCTCCGATGAGCACGGCGAGAACCCCGAGCAAACCGATGAATACCGACCGGGTCGCGGCGAAAACGGCTGTCTCTAAGACCTTCGCCGACGGATCTTTGCCTTCAAGGTATTTTATGAAGACGAGGCTGGAGCCGATCGTGCACGGTTCAATGAACCCAAAAAGGCCCAACCCGGCAGGAATAGCGACCAGTCCAATAAACCCGGTTTCGATCATTGATCACTGATTGCGGCAACGAAACCGCCCTTGTCGATTGCCGTAACCAGATCTTCCTTCGAGGCCGTATCGGGATCGTGCAGAACACGAGCCTGACGCTCGGCATAGGAGGCATCGACCTTGCGGACACCCGGCACTCGGTTGAGCAATAGTTCGATCGTGTGGGCGCAGCCGTCACAGTGCATACCTTCGATATTCAGGAGAGTGGTTTTCATGTCTGGCGCATCCTTTCCTTCAGGCTGTGCTTCATTGCGGGTCACCCCGCTGTGTAAAGCGCAGTTATTCATGGCGTCGAGGATTGTGCAGGCGGTAATTTCGCCGCCACCGGGACAACTCGCGACGAGATCGTCCAGTGCTTCGAGAATGAGCCGCATGTGGTTGAGCTTCGATCGGACTTGGTCTCGTTTCTGGATTGCACGGGCTCTGACGTCGGCGCAATCCGCCATGGGATCCGCCTGCAGGGATAGAAGTTCGGAAATTTCCCGAAGTGAAAAGCCGATTTCCTGTGCTTGGCGGACAAAGCGTATGCGGTCCACCGTCGCCATCGGATAATCACGAAATCCGCCACCTTGCGGTTTACGCGGTTGATCGATTAGCCCCTCGGTCTCGTAAAACCGGATCGTTTCGACGCTGACTCCGGCGCATGTGGCGGCTTCACCAATTCGCATGTCCGAACCTCCTATGTGAAAAGGCTAGCAGCCGTAGTATACTACGGAGTCAATTATAAGATTTTAGAATATGCACATATGTGCGGAGAACACGTTGGTTCACCTTAGGATTCGGATTCTACAAACGAACCGTCGTTAAATGCCTCGTTGATGTCCGCGATACAGCAACTCAGCAGCAACAAAATATCTCTTGAAGTGGCTTAACGTATCGAACGAACAGGCCTCAGATCCGTCTCATCTTGATATACTTGCCTCATTCTTAGGCCGGCAGGATAAATGTTTCTTACCCGAATTCATCAAATTCACCGTTCCTTCGGTGTTGAATGATCATCCGTTTCGCAAAGACTGTGATCACTCAGCACCTCTAAAACGCGGCAATCTGCGATCCGTCCGCCCCGGCACTGCTCGATCATGCGCTCCAGTTCATGGCGGAGTGCATGCAAACGATGGATACGGCGGTCTACTTCGCTGAGTTGCGCCTTCGCAATTGCGTCCGCGGCATCGCACGGCTGATTGGGGTCGTCCGAGAGACTGATCAAGTCTCGGATTGCCTGCAGTGGGAACCCGAGCTCTCGGGCATGACGAATGAACGTCAAACGGTGGATGGCCGAGTGATCGTAAACGCGCTGGTTTCCACTTGAGCGGGGTGGTGCCGGGATGAGGCCGATCTGCTCGTAGTATCGGACCGTCTGCACCTTGCAACCAGCGGCCTCGGCGATGCGGCCAATCGTCAAATCGTGGGCCAAAGCAAATTACCTCTTGAACCTATAGTTACTGTAGACATTACGTTTAGCATATCTGAGATGAACCGCGGAATAAAAGGGTGTGCCATGGCCGGAGGATGTTGCAGTCACGAACCGAAGTTCGATGGGATGTCGAAAGGCTTCAAACGCGCTCTATGGGCAGTAATCGCGATTAACGGAACCATGTTTTTCGTCGAAATGGCCGCAGGTGCGTTGGCCGGGTCTCAGGCGTTGAAGGCGGATGCTCTGGATTTCCTGGGCGACACGGTCACGTATGCCATCAGTCTTATGGTAATCGGCATGTCGCTTAAAGTCCGCGCCACGGCGGCTTTGGTCAAAGGGATCAGTCTTGCGGCCATGGGGTTCTGGGTCTTCGGCATGACTGCTTATCAGGTTTTGATCCTCGGTGTACCGAGTGCGCCGATAATGGGCGGCATCGGCGTACTTGCCCTCGCTGCCAACCTATTGAGCGTTCTTATCCTGATGCGTTTCAAGGACGGAGACGCGAACGTTCGCTCCGTATGGCTGTGTAGCCGTAACGACGCGATTGGCAACGTCGCCGTAATCGTGGCAGCTGGCGGGGTATATCTGACCGGGACCGCGTGGCCCGACCTGATCGTGGCCGGATTGATGGCGGGTCTGTTTCTCTGGTCATCGTTGCAGATCATCAAACAGGCTTTGGATGAGCGGCGCCATGTCGGGGCGCATGGTATCGCTGCTGAATAACAACCCTGGAGCCGAGGAAATTCTTTAGTGACGTACGGAATGCCCCCTTTGCGTCGGAATAAAGCGGCATCAGATTTGTTCTCGCAAACGTGTGCGCGCTCAACCTCGATTGTTGTTGTCTCGTCGGTCATGGTGGCCGCGATCGTGTTCGACCAGGCAACCAAATGGGCTGCACTTACGTTCCTATCAACACCGCCCTATAAAGTGGGGGTCACCCCATTTTTTGATCTCAGTTTAGGCTTCAATACAGGAGTCAGTTTTGGTGTTTTTGCCGATATTTTCGGCGATCAGCAATGGCCGTTGATTGCGATAACCTTTGCCATCGCGTCAGCCCTCGCCGTTTGGGCGTTACGTTCGGACCGCCTATTCGAAGCAGGGGCGATTGCACTCATGGCAAGCGGTGCATTCGGGAACATCATTGATCGAGTACGACAAGGCGCGGTTACAGATTTCCTCGACTTTCATGCGATGGGATTTCATTGGCCCGCATTCAACTTTGCCGACGTGTTTATTTGCGCTGGCGCTGCATCGCTGGTTGCCATTTCCGTCATGTCAACAGCGGGCGTAGGAAGTAAAGATGACGGGTGAGGAGATGTACCCTAAGCAGGCCACTACAATGATATCCCCGGACAATGCATTGATCGGCGCTTGGCTGATCGCCTTGGCGGCCACCTTGGGTGCTTTGTTCATCGGGGAGGTCATGGGACGCCCCCCATGCGTTCTATGTTGGTACCAGAGGATCGCCATGTTCCCCTTAGCCGTTGTTCTCGGTATTGCGTGTTATCAGTCGGACCTCAATGTGCGCTGCTATGCACTCCCATTAGCCATTGCGGGAGGCTCAATAGCGTTTTGGCACAGTCTGCTTTTTGCCGGGTTCATCTCGGAGGCGATACAACCGTGTGCGCAGAATGGCCCCTCCTGCTCCGGAGAAGACCAGGTCGTTTTCGGATATTTACCGCTTCCATATCTCTCGTTGGCCGCATTCTGTTTGATTTCACTCTTGTTGTTTCTGTCTACGGAAAAGGGACGCAAATGAATCGTCGTCATTTTATCGCACAAATTGGGATAGCGATTTTGGGAATTTTTGGGTTCGGCGTATACCTCTATCAACCCTTAGTCGAGAATATGAGAAAGGTAGCACCAGTTACAAATGCCGCCCAATTGGTCCGCGACCATTCACCTGTATTTGGCCCAAAAGATGCCCCGGTCACCATTGTCGAGTTTTTTGACCCGGCGTGCGAGTCGTGCCGTGCCTTCCATCCGATCGTCAAAGACATCATGGCGACATATCCTGATGAAGTGCGCGTGGTGTTAAGGTACGCAGCATTTCATCCACCGTCTGAGCAAGCTATTCGACTCCTTGAGGCCGCACGTCTGCAAGGAAAACTCGAACCCGTGCTGGAGCGTCTCCTCGAAACGCAGCCTCAATGGGCGCCGCACGGGCGTACTCCAGCGGACATCTGGAGTCTTCTAGACGAA
Source organism: Rhodospirillales bacterium (assembly GCA_965228915.1). Classification (GTDB taxonomy): domain Bacteria; phylum Pseudomonadota; class Alphaproteobacteria; order Rhodospirillales; family Casp-alpha2; genus UBA4479. The sequence continues at coordinate 639,730 of OZ245847.1, forward strand.
ACCGGATTGGACATCGAGCGCGCTAAGCGGGAGAGCCGCATGCCGTACATCGTCAGTGTCCTCAACCAAGACGCCGAAGACATTAAGACGTTTGGGGTACGCGGAACGCCAACGTTTTTCGTTAACGGCAAAGCACTGGACTCTTTTGGTGAGGCGCAGCTGCGCGATCTCGTCCGATCCGAAGTGGAGGCATTGTGAAAACGGTTCGGTATATCCTCTGGGGATTGGCCCTCCTCGCCCTGGTTGTTGCTGCAGGCCATCAGCTTTCACATTTCTTGGGCACCGACGCGGAAAACGTTGACGGTTTCCAGCCCGCCTTCACCCTCGTCAGCCATCAAGGTGATACTGTTAGTGAAGCAACCTATCGAGGCAACTGGGTACTGGTGTTCTTCGGGTTTACGAACTGCCCCGACATTTGCCCGACAACCCTGGCGGAGTTGGCAGATGTAATGGATGGTCTTGGTAATGCAGCCGCGAAAGTGACGCCGCTTTTCATCACTATTGATCCTGTGCGGGACCGTGTCGAAAACGTGGCGGAATACGTTTCCGCGTTTCATCCGTCCATTGTCGGTTTGACGGGAACGGATAAACAAGTCGCCGAAGCGGCAAAGTCGTTCAAGGCTTACTTTGAGCGAGTGCCCCAGGACTCGGCGCCGGACGGATACACAATGGGGCACACCTCGGTCGTCTACTTGATTTCCCCCAAAGGCCATTTTGTCCGCACTTTTAAATTCCGCACGCCGCCAGAGATGATTATCGAAGATTTGAAAGAGAGAATATGAGCAGCATCAAATTTCTGGGCGCTGTCATTGCTCTAACCTTTTTGATGGCCGTTGGTTTTACCTCACCGGTCGTCCCAGACACGGCACGAAACGACGAGGTGATTGTTGAAGCCGCGTGGGGACGAGCCTCAATCGGAACATCGCGCCCGTCTGCGGCCTATCTAACGATACGCAACGAGGGAGACGAAACGGACGTATTGACCAGCCTAAAAGCTTCGGTTTCGAAAGTGGCCGAAGTCCATGCGATGACGATGACAGATGGTGTCGCGCGAATGGGACCGGCTGGCGCAGTGAAAATCCCGGCCGGGAGTGAGGTGGTGCTGAAACCGGGCGGACTACACGTCATGTTGATGAACCTGAAACAACCGCTCAAGGAAGGGGAGAAATTCACCCTGACATTGACTTTTAAGGGCGCAGGGCCGATCGACGTGTCGGTGCCGGTCCTGGGAATTGGAGCCTCAGGTCCTGTACAATGACCAAGATGCAACGAATTTTGCTCTATAGCGCCGGCGCTATCAGCGGTGTCATCGCAATAGCCTTCGTCGCCGGTCTGGCTCTGGATAGAGGAAAGGCTGAAAATCTTGAAAACGCTCCACGGGTGCCAAGAACTGACCCCGATAAAATAGCAATGGCACCGCCAGTCGGAAATGCCGAGACCATCCCCGGAGAAGATGACCGCCAGGGCGCATCTGTTGTTCTCCGTCCAGGTGACACGTTGATCGATGCGCTCAGGAATGCCGGGGTTTCTTTTGGTGAATCATTTGCCGCGAGTGACGCTTTAAGAGGCGTATTTGATCCACGTGGCCTGAAAGCAGGGCAGAGACTTTCAATCGTGGTGAGATCCGACGGAGACACCCAGAATAGTCAGCGCCTTGATCACCTCTCTTTCATACCGGAAACGGATAGTCGAGTAGTTGTCGAACATGAAAATGACGATGCTTTTGTGGCAAGGGTTGAACCCATTGAACACGACATGCGTCTGGTTCGGTCATTTGGGACAATTTCGCAGAGCTTCTTCGAGTCCGCACGCGGGGTAGGAGTGCCAACTCCTATCCTGATTGAGGCATATCGGGTGCTCGGCCAAGCCGTCGATTTCCAACGCGACGTCGCTGATGGCGACAAGTTCGCATTCGGGTATGAGATTTACGTAGATAAAGGGAACGTCGGGACGCATGCCGGCAATCTCGTTTATATCTCGCTCGATATAACGGATAGATCGCTTACCTACTTCCGGCATGAAACGAACGACGGCTTTGTGTCGTACTTCGATGAAGCAGGAAATAGCATTGCATCAGGATTGATGAGAACCCCGGTATCGTCCGGGCGATTATCGTCATCGTACGGTAAGAGAGAGCACCCTGTTCTTGGCTACACGAGAATGCACAAAGGTCTGGATTTTGCGACCGTGCGCGGCACGCCGGTTTTGGCGGCAGGTGACGGTACGGTTGTTCAGCGTCGCCGTAACGGCAGTTTCGGTAATTACATTCGAATCCGGCACAATGGCGAACTCTCCACGGCTTACGCCCATCTCGACCGATATAAGGACACCTTAGCATCCGGGGACCGCGTCCGGCGTGGAGAGGTGATCGGTTATGTTGGCGAGACAGGCCTGACAACTGGACCGAATTTGCACTTCGAGGTCTTGAAAAGGGGGAAGCAAGTGAACCCAGCAAGGGTTGCCGCGCCGACGCAACAAGAACTTGAAGGCGAAGCATTGTCGCGGTTTCAGCAAGAAACCTCAGCGATAAAGGCGAAGTTGGATATTTCAACACCTGCTGAGAATGCTCGTGGAGAACCTGTGACAGACGCCCGGTCTCGCGACAAAGGCTAGGGCGTTATGGTATCGAGCATACCCGCTCGGAAGCTGTTGCTCACTGGTTGTGGGCTGGCAATGGTAATTACAACCTCACTTCTGTTTGGCTGGTGGCAGATTGACGGTCCCGGTGCGCCAGAAACAAATGCTCCTGAAAGCAAGTTACCCCTTCCGATGGCAGTGTCAGACCAAATCGGCTTGAGACCGCCAGGCTCGGTCTTTAGCATCTGTGGATGAAAAATCCGTTCCGCTATTTCAACTCGTCGCCGGAAGTAATTCGCCTCGCGGTGATGCTGTACATCCGTTATCCCCTATCCCTGCGCCAGGTCGAGGACATCCTGCACGAAAGAGGCATCGACATCTGCCACGAAACTATACGGTTCTGGTGGAACCGATTTGGTCCGCTGTTCGCGGCGGAAATACGGAAGCGTCAGATGCATAACTATTCGAATTGGCGCTGGCATCTGGACGAAGTGTTCGTACGGATCAATGGCGCGACGTATTATCTATGGCGTGCGGTGGATCATGAAGGTGAAGTGCTGGAAGTCTTTGCCACGAAACGGCGAGATCGCAAGGCTGCGCTCAAATTTTTGAGGCGGACTATGAAGAGGTACGGTCCTCCAAAGGTGATTGTCACGGACCGGCTTCGGTCATACCGAGCAGCGTTGAATGTAATCGGTAATGCTGCCAAACAGGAATGTGGTCGGTGGCTCAACAATCGAGCCGAAAACTCGCATCAGCCGTTTCGACGGCGAGAGGGTGCGATGTCGAAGTTTCGGGACGTGAAGACCTTGCAGAAGTTCGCATCAACCCACGCCTCAATCCACAACCATTTCAACCACGCACGTCATCTCAACCACCGAGATACTTTTAAACAAGACCGAACCGCGGCCCTAGCCGAATGGCGTCAGCTTGCGGTCTAAACGTTGAGAGCAACCGGCCTTAGGCGCACGTCCAGTTTAGTCTGACAACGCCTATAAAGCGGCAATGCCGGCCTGTGCTTCGAAAAGCCGTGGCGGTTCGCGTACTCGGCGTCCTGTTCCAGCAGGTACCCGCTGTCCGACAGCAGAACGTCGCAAAGGTCTCTGCTCGCCTCGGTCGAGACGACCGGACCACGGAAACCCTGCTTGACGAGACGGGGGATGTATCCCGAGTGATCAAGATGGGCGTGAGTCAGCAGAAGTGCGTCGATGCTCTTCTCGTCGACCGGGAAAGGCGCCCAGTTACGCGCGCGGAGGCTTTTCACGCCCTGGAACAGACCGCAGTCCACCAGAACTCTCGAACGGTTCCCCTCGACCAGATACTTGGAACCGGTAACGGTTCCGACACCGCCCAGAAACCTTATTCGTGCACTCATGTGGATGTCCTTCCATACCGCGCAGGGTTCGCATGATCCGGTCGATCAATCGGTTGATTCTTTATCGGTCCGCGACAGGAAGAATCTTTCCCCGAAAAAAACGATCACGATGCCGACGGCTGCCGCATAGACCACCGTCATGTCACTTCCCGCCTTGATCATCAGCAGCGCCGCCAGCACGGCGACATCGAGTAAGATGGCGGTCACCAGCACCCACGCCGATGCGTTCACTTCCTCTCGAAGATGACGCAGGATGCCCCAGTGCACAGCGATATCCATGACGATGTAGAAGATTGCGCCGAGTGCGGCGATGCGCCCCAGATCGAAGAACACGGTCAGGAACATCGCGATAACGATCGTATAGACGAGCGTATGTTTCTGGATGTCCCCCGGCATGCCGAAATGACTGTGCGGCACCAGCTTCATATCGGTCAGCATCGCCAGCATGCGCGAGACTGCGAACACACTGGCGATGACGCCGGATACGGTGGCGACGATGGCGAACGCCACGGTGAACCACAGTCCTACATCGCCGAACGCGGGTTCCGCCGCGTCGGCCAGCGCATAGTCGCGCGCTGCCACGATCTCGGCTAGCGACAGGTTGGCACCCACTGCGAGCGCGACAAGTACGTAAATGACGACGCAGATCGCGATGGCGATAATGATGGCGCGGCCCACGTTGCGGTGCGGATCGACGATCTCGCCGCCGCTGTTGGTGATCGTCGTGAAGCCCTTGTAGGCGAGAATGCCCAACGCGACCGCGCCGAGAAACCCGCCCAGCGTGGTTTCGGCAGGATCGACGGAGACGCTTTCGAAGGTCATCCCGGACGCCGCCAGTCCGGCGATCGCGAACACCGCGATACCCCCGATCTTCAGAAACGCCATGACGAACGACAGGGTCTGGATCAGCTTGTTGCCGAGGATGTTGACGACGAAGGCAAAGGTCAGCAGACCGACGCCGAGCGCCGGCACGGCCCAGCCCGGCGGCGTACCGTCGTAAAGCCGCATGACGTAGCTGCCGAACGTACGCGCCACCAGGCTCTCGTTGATGACCATGGAGAGGTACATCAGCAGCGCGCATGCCGCCGTCATGGTGCCGCGTCCGTAGGCCTTCTCGAGGAACATGGCGATGCCGCCTGCCGACGGGTAGGCATTGGAAAGCTTCACGTAGGAATACGCGCTGAAAGCGACGACGACGGCAGCCGCGATGAACGCCAATGGGAACCATTCGCCGGCCAGTTGCGCGATCTGTCCGGTCAGCGCGAAGATACCGGCGCCGATCATCACGCCGGTGCCGAGAGCGACCGCACCCGTGAGCGTCAGGCTATCCTTGGCGTAATGCGCCGCCCGGTCGCCGTGGTCGTGGGGCATATCCTTTCCTCCGAGTCGTTAGTCATCGCTTTTCTTTTCTATAAGGCGTCCATTACGGTGTCTTTCTACGATTCGATCGACAGGCGAGCCGGACAATCGGGTAACTGAACCAGACTGTCCATCCGATTAGGATCAACCCGGTCAGGGCTTCAATCGCCGTCACCAAGCGTAGCGGACCGTGCGGCCATACATCGCCAAGTCCCAGGGACGTGTATGTCACTGCCGAAAAGTAAACATAATCAAAGAATTTTCCCGCAAACTCGCCATCAATATGCCCGACATCCCAAGTTTCCTGCATCAGATAGAAGGTCACGGCGAACAAGATGATCTCAGCGACGTGCGCCACCACGACCACAGCCATCAACAACAGGAAGGAAGGGCGCTTCACGCGCCCACTGTCGGGGATGAAACGACTCATGCTCGTGAGCACCTCATAGTGCACGAGGAAGCAAATTAGCGCCGTCACCATTGCAAAGGCGAGAGCGACGATCATGGGACACTATTAATCGGGCTTTGCCCGATTGCATTGCAAATCATATCCATTTCATGCCGTCAGAACTTCGTATCAGTTGGATACCGAAAATGAGCCATAGAACCCTCCTCGTATCACTGTTCGCGGGGAGTGGGCGCCCCTTCTATCGCCCTGACGTCGGGAAGTGGTCCGCTTCAGGCGACGACGTCAATCGCGGAATGAACCTCGGCACCGACGCTGCGTACTCGTCCCACTCTTTCGGGAAACGGCGTCGCGTCTCTTCTTCCTCCCGAATAGCAAGGCGTGTGTACATAAAGACCAGGATCGGGAACATGACAACGGTCAGCAAGGTCGGCCACTGGAAAAGAAATCCGACCATCACGAGCATAAATCCTGCGTACTGAGGATGGCGGACCCTCGCGTAAAGCCCGGTTCGTGCCAACGTGCCTTCCTGATGCGCCGCGTGTAGCACGCGCCAGCCCGCCGAAATAATGATAAATCCGGCGATAACCAGGATATTGCTGATGATGTGAAGCACTCCAAAATGCGGATTGCCTTCGAATCCAAGCACTGTTGAAAGCAAATGTCCTGCATCGTGCGAAAAGATGTCGATCCCTGGCGCAACTTCTGAAAGCCAGCCAGAGAACAAGTATATGGTCAGCGGAAAACCATACATTTCCGTAAACAGAGCGACGATGAAGGCCGAAAAGGCGCCCAATGACCGCCAATCTCGTTTGCTCTGCGGCTTGAAGAAGCTGAACGCGAACAGAATAAAGATCGCCGAATTAATGATAACCAGAGACCAGAGACCGTAAGCGGAATGTTCCTCGCCGGTCATTTTTCGTCTCCCCGCCCGCCGTCGCCGCTATTTCCATTGCTACCATGCCCTCCATGTCCATGATGCATGAACAGGTGCATTAGCGGACACAACAAAAGCAACAGCCAAGGCAACCATGCGGAGAATGCCAAAATATGCGCTTTGTGCTCGGTCCACAGAAAGTATCCCGCAATCAAGACAAAACCTGCCAGGACAAACCCGTATCTGGAGAGCCAGGGGCGAAGGCCCGCGGGAGACGAGCGGTCGTGATTTCGATGGTTATGGTCAGAGGTCATTGCGTTTCACCTTTGAGAAAGAGTGTTCGTTTGCGATAGGCGTAAAGGGCAACAGGCGGCACAAGCATGATCACCGCGAAGATTGCGAGCCCGATCATCAGGTCCATGCTGTCATCAGCGAGCATCTCGGCACCGAAATGCGCAAGCAGAAACGTGGCCGGGATCATCCCGGCCAGCGTCGCGGCGGCGAACCGGACCGCCGTGAGCCGCGTCAGCCCAGCTGCATAGCTCACCGCGTCGAACGACATGAACGGTAACAGACGGGTGACGAAGACCACCGCCGTCAGACCGTTCTGCGTGTTGACCCGGGTCTGCGGCAACTTGTCGCCGATCAACCGGCGCACGAACTCCCGGCCGCACAAGCGCGCGATGAGGAATGCCACGATCGCGCCAACCTCGGCGCCGATCAGGACATAGATCGTCCCCCAGGTGTGCCCGTAGGCGGCCCCGGCCGCGAGCGTGATCGGCGCACTCGGCAGCGGGCTGAAGACGATTGCGGCGGCCATGATCGCCATCACCAGCAAAGGTCCGTAAATTCCCGCATCGTCGATGAGCCCCTGGATCTTCTGCGGGTCGTAAAGCTCCGTTACGGTGCCGCCCGACGCGGCCATCCACCAGCCGACACCGAGCACACCGAGGAGCGAAACAACAAGCAGAATGCGAGACGGCCTCATTGTGCCTCACGATCAAACCTTACTCGAACGCGACCGGGAACCCGGTGCGGCGGTCGACGACCACGCGCACGACGAGCGAGTCTTCCTTGGTGATGATGTCGGCCTTGAACACGCGTTCGTCGGAGGCGTCGATCTTCCCGACCTTCAGCCGTTCGAGGCCGTGCATCTCCAGATGTCGGCCGAGGAAACCGCGGACGTCGTCCTCGGTGACGTCACGGCCGCTCCAGGCCCCCATCATGCCGGGGCCCATGCCGTAGCCGCGGCCCATCATGCCGGGCCCCATCATCATGCCGTGCATCATCGGCATCATGTTCATCATGCCGGGACCCATCATCCCCGGGCCCATGCCGTAGCCCTGGCCCATCATGCCGGGGCCCATCATACCGGGTCCCGTGCCGTAACCCGGCCCTATCATGCCCGGGCCCATCGTACCAGGGCCCATGCCGTAGCCCGGCCCCATCATGCCACCCCCTTGTCCATGGGCGTTCGCACCGGCGAAAGGCACCATCGCTACAGCGGCCACCAACAGGGCGGCCTTAAATATCTTCGGCGTTTTCATCTGAATGTCTCCTGTCTCTGGGTTGACGCTAGATACGCACCGCTCTCAGGCGCAACGCATTGCCGATGACGGAAACCGACGACAGGCTCATCGCCGCCGCCGCGAATATCGGCGAAATGAGAAGGCCGAGGAACGGGTAAAGGACGCCCGCCGCCACCGGCACACCAGCGGCGTTGTAGACGAGTGCGAAAAACAGGTTCTGCTTGATGTTGCGCATGGTCGCGGTGGCCAGCCGGCGGGCCCGGACGATACCGTTCAGGTCACCCTTCACCAGCGTGAACCCGGCGCTTTCTATGGCGACGTCCGCGCCGGTGCCCATGGCGATGCCGACATCGGCCTGGGCCAGCGCCGGCGCGTCGTTGACGCCGTCGCCGGCCATCGCGACCTTGCGGCCCTGGCCTTGCAGTTCCTCGATGATGCGCGCCTTGTCGGCGGGCAGCACGTCGGCCCGGATCTCGTCGATGCCGAGCTTTTGCGCCACGGCCCTGGCGGTGCGCTCGTTATCGCCGGTCGCCATGACGATCCGGAAACCGAGCGCGTGCAGTTCCCGGAGCGCATCCGGCGTCGTTTCCTTGACCGGGTCGGCGACCGCCACAAGGCCGGCAATGGCGTCATCGACGACGACGAACATCACGGTCTCGCCTTGGTCGCGCCGCGCATTGGCCGTCTTCGTCAGGGCGCCCGCGTCCAGCCCCAGGTCTTCGATCAGCTTGGCATTGCCGAGCGCCACGCGCTTGCCGTCGACGGTGCCCTTGACGCCCTTGCCGGTGACCGCGTCGAAATCGGACGCATCGGCAAGATCGACGCCGCGTTCCCTGGCACCGGCGACGATGGCTTCGGCCAGCGGATGCTCGGAGCCCCGCTCCAGACTGGCGGCGAGACGCAGCACCTCACCCTCTGGATGGCCGTCCTCGGCCTCGACCGCAACCAGCTTCGGCTTGCCCTCGGTCAACGTGCCGGTCTTGTCGACGATCAGCGTGTCGACCTTGGCAAACCGCTCCAGCGCCTCGGCGTTCTTGATCAGCACGCCCGCCTGCGCGCCGCGCCCGGTCGCCGTCATGATCGACACCGGCGTCGCCAGGCCGAGGGCGCACGGACACGCGATGATCAGCACCGCGATCGCCGCGACCAGCGCATAGGAGAACGCCGGTGACGGTCCCCAGACCGACCACGCGATAAAGGAAAGAACGGCGATGCCGATGACGGCGGGCACGAACATGCCGGCGACGCTGTCGGCGAGCTTCTGGATTGGCGCGCGGGAACGTTGTGCGTTCGCCACCATCTCGACGATCTGCGACAACATGGTGTCACTGCCGACGCGTTTGGCTTCCATGATCAGGCTGCCGGTGCCGTTGATGGTGGCGCCGGTGACGGGATCGCCCGGCACCTTCTCGACCGGGACCGGTTCGCCGGAAATCATCGATTCATCCACCGACGACCGCCCTTCGACCACCTCGCCGTCGACGGCGATTTTCTCGCCCGGCCTCACTCTGAGCTTGTCGCCGACCTGGACATCCTCGATGGGGATTTCTTCTTCGGTGCCGTCCGGACGGATCACGCGCGCCGTCTTGGCGGCCATGTCCATGAGGGCGCGGATCGCGGCGCCGGTGCGCTCGCGTGCACCGAGTTCCAGGATCTGCCCCAACAGAACGAGCACCACGATGACGGCGCCAGCCTCGAAATAGACGCCGACATGGCCGTCCGCGTCGCGGAAGCCGTCAGGGAAGATACCCGGCGCAAGAACGGCGACAAGGCTGAAAAGAAGCGCTGCCGCGACCCCCATGCCGATCAGAGAGAACATGTTGAGATTCATGGTTCGGAACGACTGCCAGCCGCGCACCATGAACGGCCAGCCGGACCACAGGATCACCGGCGTGCCGAGAACAAGTTCGGTCCAGAGCGCCGTCCGCTCACCAACCCATTCCCGTACCGGCAAGCCGACGAGCGGCCCCATCGTCAGCACCAGCAGCGGCACGGTCAGGACCGCGCCGACCGCAAAGCGCCGCTTGAAGTCAACCAATTCTGGGTTCGGCCCCTCGTCGGCGGCGGGCACGCCCTTGGGCTCCAGCGCCATGCCGCATTTCGGGCACGTGCCGGGGCCGACCTGCTCGATCTCCGGATGCATGGGGCAGGTATAGATCGTACCTTCCGGCATGGGCTCAGGTTCGAGGCGGTCGCCGAGGTAATCATCCGGCGCGGAGGTGAACTTGTCCTTACACTTGCCAGAGCAGAAATAGTGTAGCGTGCCCTCGTGGCGGTGTGTGTGCGCAGCCGTCGCGCGGTCGACGGACATGCCGCAGACTGGGTCTTCCGCGCTCACGTAATCGGCGGGGGCGGCCTGGAACTTATTCCAACATCCCTTCGAGCAAAAATGGTAGTCATGTCCTTCGTACTCCGCCGTCGGGATGTCGGATTGCGGGTCAACCTCCATCCCGCAGACTGGATCGCGAACGATGTCGCTGGCCGCGTGGTCAGAATACTTATCCATGTCACCCTCCGATACAACCAATGCTGCTAAAAGTAATCCTACCAGTAACTGGAAGGTCAAGGGGTTCCCATTTGAAGTGTTGTCGACTATAACATCATCTACCGCGTTGATTTGAATCAATGCGTCCGGCAATGGCGAATTTTATGTTGGCTGTGGAAGGGGTGATCGTGAAACCGGGCGGTTCGACGCACCGTCTTCCATAGTAATCGAGAGGTTTAACGTGATGAAAACGATACTGACGTCATTGATTTCAGGCGCGATTGCGATCACCGTATCCGGTCTCGCCCACGCGCAAGGTTACGGCTATGGCGGGTATAGCAGTCAATCCATGATGTCGCATGGCTGGTTCTTCGGTCTGATAATGATGATCCTGATGGTCGCCGTCCTGGCGGTCGCGGTGGCCCTCGTGCTCAAGTTCCTGGGCGTCGGCATCGGCGCCAAGGGCGGCAGCGGCGCCAGCGACAACGCCCTCGCCATCCTGAATGAGCGTTTCGCCAAAGGCGAGATTGATAAGGCCGAGTACGAAGAGCGAAAGAAGGCGTTGGGCGGCTGAAAAATCAATACATCGCTTTGCAATAGACTATCGGGCGATTTTCAACGCTGCGTGTGCGCCTAGATATGTCGAGTTGTGGGACTGGTCTCGTGCCTGCTCCCTCTCAATGAAACACCATCCCCTCATTGTGGAACCCCGCGTCCGCGTAAATGACATCACCGGTCATCGCAGATGTGTAATCGCTGACCAACAACAACGCTGCGCGACCTATTTCTTCGAGAGATACGGTTCGGCGAAGTGGTGCCCTACGACGCGATTCATTTAGCAGTTCATCGAAATGCTTTATGCCCGATGCAGCCCGGGTCTCCACCGCCCCTGCGGAAAGTGCGTTTACGCGAATTCCTTTTTGGCCAAGTTCGTGTGCGAGGTAACGAACCGAAGACTCTAACGCTGCTTTGACCGGCCCCATGACGTTGTAGTGGTCAACAACCTTCTCCGCGCCATAGTAGCTCAGCGTCACGATGCTTCCGCCTGAATCCATTAGCGATTCAGAGAGCTTGGCCATGCGTATAAGTGAATGGCAGGAGATCAACATGGACTCGGCAAATCCCTCAGCGGAACAGTCCACCAGCCGACCATGTAAGTCGTCTTTCCGCGCCCAGGCAATCGAATGAAGAATGAAGTCTAGACGCCCCCAACGATCTCGAATCTCATCGAATACGCGTTCCAGTTCACCGTCACGAGAAACGTTACAGGGCAAAAATATTGGCGCCTGCAGCCGTTTTGCCAGAGGTTCAACAAAGGGCTTTGCCTTCTCGTTAAGATAAGTGACAGCAAGCTCCGCCCCAGCGGCACGAAAATGATCTGCTGCCGACCAAGCTAGGCTTTGCTCATTTGCAATTCCGACCACAAGTCCTTTCCTGCCCGACAGATTCAGACAGTTATCAACCTGGCTCATCGGTCTAGTTTCCGTCATTTCGTTGATCCTTAATCTTTCACTGATTGAGTAGCCGTGTGCTTGTCATGATCTCACTATAGTATCGAACTCGAACGCTCGTCTTCGGCTTGAGTGTACGAAACTGCATCGAGCATCCGCCTGCCATTTCAACATCAAGCAGCGGCAATTTTCATCCGCCGAATGAGCGGCTCTATAAACTTACTCGCCGCTCACGCGCGAAAACACAAACTCTGATGCGATATACACCTTCAACCTACCCCCAGGTTTCTCATATCGGACAACACGACTCTTCGTTCTGAGGAGCCGCATGGAAGCTACGTTCGTGACAGTCGATTACCGGAAAGGCTTTCGGCGCGCTGCGGTGCATCGCTGCGACGAGAGCAAGAGAAGCCAGCCTTGACGGCGCCGGATCGGCACGGGACGTCAGCGCCACCGGAACGGTCAGTCCAACGACGACGCCAGCGGCAATCGCGCCTGCCAAGTACTCTAGGTTTTTCGCCAGTATGTTTCCCGAAACCAGGTCAGGAACCAGCAAAATATCCGCAGCCCCCGCGACCTGTGAGTCGATCCCCTTCTCTTGAGCCGCAGATTGGGAGATGGCGTTGTCAAACGCCAGAGGCCCCTCGACCAATGCACCGTTAATCTGGCCGCGATGCGACATCAGCGTCAGGCAAGCTGCGTCCAGTGTAGAAACGACGTCAGGATTAATCGTCTCAACGGCAGAAAGCACAGCAACCTTTGGTGTTTCGACACCCAGCGCGTGGAATAAGTCAATCGCGTTTTGAAGAATTTGCGATTTGGCGATTAGATTGGGTGATATATTGATGGCTGCATCCGTAATTCCCAATAGCTTGGGGTAAGCCTTCACCTCGGTAACGAAGACATGGCTAACTCTCTCGCCAGGAATGCGTAATCCCTTCTCGCTATCAAGAAGTACTCGCATCAGGGTATCCGTGTGGATCAGCCCTTTCATAATTGCCTCGACCTCCCCGCCGCGCACCAAGTCGGCGCTCGTACGCGCTGCCTTTTCATCTGTGGCAGCGGCAATGATCCAGCTTTGCGGCACATTCCAACCCGCCTTTTTGCAAAGCTTGGCGATTTTGTCTGGCTCGCCGACAAGGCGCGGCTCTATGAAGCCGAGACCGTGCGCTTCATGTAATGTTTCGATCACAACTGGCTGAGCGGCACCTGCAACCGCTATGCGGATCGGCGCGAATTTGCCTACCTGATCGACCAAGTGCTCAAGCTTCGTCGCTTGCATAATCATACCGCCTCCTTCTCTTCTCGGCCGGTCGCGGAAGTACCAAGCAGGCCGTAAACGTGCCGCGCGATGGTCATTTCTTCATCCGTCGGGAAAGCCTGCACAATGACATCGCTTCCAGTCGCGGAGATGGTCCGGGCTCCGCCAGCATTTTTCTCTTTGTCTAGCGTGATGCCGAGATAGCCCAACCCTTCACAAATCTTGCCGCGTACTTGCGCTGCATTCGCGCCGATACCGGCCGTGAATACTAGCCGATCGATTCCACCGAGAACCGACGTCAATGCGCCAAGGTGCCGGCGCACCTGATAACAGTAGGCCTCGATTGCCTCGACTGCATTCGTATCATCCGGCCGATCTAAAAGATCGCGCATGTTGCGACTGATGCCAGATAGACCGAGCAGGCCACATTCCTCATATAGCAGATGTTCGATGTCCGAAGCTGTCATATCAAGCTCGCTCATAAGATAGAGCAGAATACCCGGATCAATATCCCCGCAACGGGTACCCATCGGAAGGCCGGCGAGAGTCGAAAACCCCATCGTCGTATCTAGGCTACGTCCACCGGAGAGCGCACACATGGAAGCTCCGTTGCCAAGGTGCGCCACGATAATACGTTCGGCATCGACATCAACACCGTTGCTACGCAACGAATCGACAATGAATTCGTAGGACAATCCATGGAAGGCATAGCGCTGCACTCCTTGCTCAAAATATTGCCTCGGCAGGCTGGTAAGCTTCGCAAGGCGATGCGTGCTATGATGAAAAGCCGTATCGAAGCAGGCCACCTGTGGCAAAGCTGGCCTTTGAGCGCGAACGGCCGATATCCCCGCAAGATTATGCGGTTGGTGCAATGGCGCCAACGGAATAAGACGTCTCAGTTCCGCTTCCAGTTCACCGGTGACAATCGCAGAACAGTCACACTTTTGCCCACCGTGCACCACGCGATGCCCGACTGCAGCGAGAGATGCCCCGGAAGGATGGTTTTCGATTTCTCGCATGACCAAGCCTAATGCCACTTCGTGGTTCGCCACGCGACCACTGTGCATCAACACCTCGTTTCCGCTACGATCGAAAGCTTGGATGCGGCTGTCAGCCAGGCCTATTCGTTCGGCTGCGCCCGACCAAAGACGAACAGGTTCGCTCCCCTGAGCGAACAGCGCAAATTTGAGGCTAGATGATCCAGCGTTGACAACAAGGATTGCCTTTCGATCACTCACATGGTGATCGCAGTTACGAATTTCAGGCATCCTAATTGTCGCTTTTGCTATCTGCGTTATAGAGCAGGTTGAATGTTTGCTCGAAGGCGAGATCACGAATCAGGCGAAAATTCTCGAACACCTGACCAACCTCGGCGACGGACTGCCGTTCTCGTTCGATCAGGGAATGATCATTTGGCAGCGGATGCCGTTGGGCAGCAACTTCTTCCGCCAGAAGGTGAATGGCACGCATCCACGGATTGAATTTCTCCGAAGAAACATATCGGCTGAAACGCATGGGGTGCATCCACTTCAACATTTCGGCCGTCCATGGGTTGGCATACGCCTGCATCCAAGGGCTCAAGAACGTCTGGTAGATCTTTTCGTTGAACTCGGAAACCAGACGAACATTTTCGAATGCTTCGCGCGGGATGTCGCCCCTCAGTTCTTCAACCTTCCGCGGCTCGAAGTGAACGTCGAAATTGGGGCGGTGACAGTCCTTATCGCCCGACGGATTATGAATTTTCATCTCGTAAAGGCCAGGGGGCAACGCCTCGATCTCGTCCAGGCTCTCCAGGATTGCCCTATGCTCGAGACGAGCCACATCCGCCGAAACGAAAATGCCCAGATGCCCTACGTGTGGATTGGTTAAAAAGACAATTCTCTGCCCGGCCTGCTTCAGGTCGTCCGTATCGCTGTACACGAGGGGAATCCAACCCAATGCCTGCTGGGGCGGTGTGATGTTATCTCCGTACGAAGCGAAAATGACGAGAGGGTTCTTGATCCGTCTGAGATCTGCAATGCACCCAGCGCAAATCCGCATCTGTCCCTTCTCCAGCTTGTTGCCGATGAACAGATTTTCGACAATAGTCAGTATCTCTTCCCGGCTCAGAAAATAGAAGCCGTTCCACCATCGCTCAAATTCAAGAAACCGCTCCCGTTCGGTATCGACGTCGGTAAAAAGGTGAGCATATTTTCCCCAAATTGCTTTTTCCGGCTTCAGGTTCTCGAAATTCATTGCGAGCCATGCACCGTCGAACCGGCCATCGCACATATCGGCCAGCATATGTGCCAACCAGGCGCCGCCTAACAATCCGCCGGTAACGCGCATCGGATTTACACCCGCTTCTCCAGCCCAATACGAAAGTGGCGAGCCGTTCAATACAGTCGGCCCAACAAGGCCTTCGCAATCTGCCGCCAACAGAGTTACGGCCCAGCCAGCCTGACAATTGCCATACAACACAGGCGACTTTCCGTGATGTCTCCGCTTCACTTCCTCTACAAACCGCCTCAATGCATGCAAAACGTCGGCAAGTGTCTGATCGGGCGCAGGCTCCGGATAGAAAATGACGAAATAAACCGGGTGTCCCTCGCGCATGGCCATTCCCACCTCGGAATCGCGTTTGAACCCGCCAATGCCGGGGCCATGACCTGCGCGTGGGTCAACGACAATCACAGGGGGTTTATCCTCGTCGATGCAGTCTTCCCAACAGTCCGCCCCAATCTCCGTAATGCGTAGCAACGCGTAATTGGCAGGACGCTCGAAGGTGCGCGCGTCACATAGAAGCTCGTATTTGAAATCAAGAAGCGGGGGAAGGCCGGCGCGCTCGTGGTCCAGCATGTTGTCGCCGCGTTGCCGCATCGCATCCCAAAACAAGATTGTTCGTTCAATAACGTCTATCTGATAGGCGAGAACATCCTCGATAGAGACCCCGCGCCGTTCACCGGATTCAACAACGGCACCCGCTGCCTGCTGGTCCTTCGGCACGTGAACCCCCTGTGATTTCGGCGCTTTTTTGGGGGGCAGACGCCTTTCCGTGTGCCGCGCACTGGCCGAAGAGGACAACCCGCCTATTTTTGACTTACGTCGCGAAACGACTTGTCTGCTGTGTTGGTTAGAAGCCGTCATTTCCAATTCACTCCATGAGGGCCTTCTTTATACCGGCGCGTTTAGGCCCTATTCCCGCAAGGATACAACGCCCTTGTTCATCCGGATAAAACAACAGATCGGCATATTCTAACAGATGAAGTTGGTAACTAAATGTAACTCGGCCTGTTTTAGTAGCCGAATGTTACCGTTATTCTTGAAACACAGTCGCACTCCGTTCAAAGATGCGGGCCACCCGCCGGAATCGGTAAATGGATGCCTAGAAGGTAATGACGAATGCCGTCGGGGTCGGCCATATCGCTTTAGGCCAACATGCCTAAATCGACACGATCTTACCCGCACTGCAATTTATCCAAACAGCACGGGGCACTCGCGGCTGCACTTGTTTCGCAGAATTATGTATATAAGGTGGATGGTCGCCATGCCTGCCAGCAGACAGAAAAACGATATGTAGGCATAGCTCAAGAAAACATAGACCAACACAATCACGGCGATAAGCGTCAGGCCGAACAGCCTCATGTGAAGGTATGTAGAAACGAGCGGCGGCACGATAATAAGGAACAAATAGATCGCATAGGTCAGCCAGCGAGGCATGATGTAATCGAGGAACATCGTATCCTCATAGGCCAGTGACTGCTTGCTGACCCCGACGCTGACCCAGTCCGGGTTCACGATATGCGGAACGTAAAGCACGAGGCCGAGCATGACACCCGCCACAGCAAAACAGAGGAGTGTCTTTTTGCGACGGCTATCAGGCGGTTCCAGCGTATGAACGGCAAAGGGAATCCAAACAGGCCACATGAACCAAGAAAAAAAGATGTAGCCCATGGCGGCCCACCAAACCATGGATGGATCGCCCACATTCATCCCCATCCAGACGTGACCTTCCATAAACTGCTGCACACCCGCCAACGCCGGCATGAGCGCAATGGGCAAATATCTTTTATTGATACTCCAGGCCTTCACACTGGCGACAACTCCCCCTGCCACCAGTAATCCGCCGCTGGCGAAACTAACAGTTTCGGAAAAACACATGCCCCAGGCTCACTCCTCCGGCGGTCAACGCGTTACGCGTACAGCGTGGACCGATTGTCTAATCTTCTCCATGTAAAATGCTCGTAAACACCGGACCAATATGCACCGAACGTTGTTGCGAACAGAAACTCTTCTATCGGGATACCCGCCATCGCAAGCCCGGAAAGAGCGCCGGTATTCCATACCCGGGCAATATAGCCAGGTGACAACCAATCCAATCCGACAAGAAAAACCATATAGTAGGCCAAAAACAACACCCCGCCGATCCAAGTTTTTGCAATGAGATCCCTGCGGCAAAGCATTGTTGCAACGGCACCGACAATCATGGCGGCGATTGAAGGGTAGATCGGGTTCCAGTTCAGCGGGTACAACACAGGAAACACCAGAAACGGCGATACCACTGCCAGACGATGGTATCGATGACGCGCATGATGGCGCGACGTCGAACTCATTTGCCTTGCCCGTTTCCCCGTCAGGAGGTTGTACGAAACGGCACCAATACCGCCGATACCAAAGCAGAAAATCAAACTTTCAAGATCGAAGCCGGTGCGTTGTGCAAGATCGAAGAGACTGGGCGGATTCCAGTATTCAGGTACGAATAACGGCTCGGTCAAACCAAAGGGCGTCGTAAAGATGCTGGCCCAAAGCATCGCTCGACGATGGGCAGGAAAACCGATGAAAGCTGCCAGCCACGGCAGAAGAAATGCCGCAGACCAGGCAAACCATACGTACTTTTCTGTTACGATATCATGCATCACGGATTACCTTCCGCTACATCGAATTGGCACCATCTTGGAATGAAGTATCGCAATTAATGGCCAATGACCAATCGAAAGCGACAATGGACCACGTCACGATAGCTAAGATTATCGTGGTAATGCTACTTTGGGCGATATGCTTTCCGCTTATATCTGCCGGCATCGTATTTTCGCCTCATCTGAGCTTCGCGGCGCTCAGGGCAGCCATCGCAGGCGCCGCGCTAATCATCCTGGCATTTGCACTACGCCGCCCGCTGCCAAAAAGCAGTCGAGAGTGGATCGTGATCGTATTTATTGGTCTTGGTGCTACCAGTCTCGGTTTTCTTGGGATGTTCCATGCGGCTGAATTCATTTCCCCCGGCGTCGCAACAGTAATTGCAAACACCCAACCTCTTTTGGCCGCGTTCTTGGCGGCTGCCGCACTTGGTGAGATTGTGACAAATAGAGCCAAGGTGGGTTTGATTCTAGGTTTTTTGGGAATTGTCGTTATGACGATGCCGCGCCTATTTTCTGATAACAACGAGACCTATTTGCTCGGGGTCGCTTATATCCTCTTGGCGGCATTTGGCATCACAGTGAGCAATGTTTTAATTAAGATAATCGTAGGTAAGGTCGATGTCCTTATGACCATGGGCTTACAGATGCTTATTGGAAGCATGCCGCTCGCAGCTGCAGCTTGGCTTTACGAATCTCCGTCGGACATAACATGGGCGCCTATTTTTACATTATCGCTATTAGGCCTCAGCTTGGTCGGAACAGCGCTTGCCTACTACCTTTGGTTTTCTGTACTTGAGCGGACCCCGCTCAACCGAGCTAATGCGTTCGCCTTTCTGGTACCAATATTCGGCATCTTAATGGGACTGATCTTCTTTGATGAGGAACTGGGTTGGGAGCATTTTATCGGCATACCGATAACGATCGTTGGCGTGCGTATGGTGAATGATCAATAAGATTTTCAAATGAGTCATTGCTAATCGCCCAACCCAACAACTTTTCGGTATCTGCATGCATGAGCATTGTAGGCGGCTGTTCTACTTATAAGCCATCGCAGCAAGGATTGTTATGGAGCAAGCTGAACAGGAACGAATGACGCCTATACCTCACACACCTCGACCTAGAGAAACACCCTCTCGCACGGCTGCAGCAGTCACTTTACGGTTCACATCAACTTCTGCAAAGCAGACAAACGTCGATTGCAGTCTCACCTGTGGCGGTAAGGCCTGATTTAAAGTGATAGCGATCAATCCAGTTTTTTCCCTGAAGCCACGACATGGGTAGAACTGCAGAAGCCTTGGCAAGATCGACAATAGAGAATAGTCACGGGGAATTCTTTTTGCTGCAAGCGTGATTCTATGTGTACTCGCTCCTCGGCAAATTGATGTGGTTTGCACTTATATGTAAACTCCAGTCTGAGAGCATGCTGGAGGATTGAATGGCATCGGAACAGCACGGGATGTCCCACCAAATGCCATCGGCGGGACGGAGCGGTCGGGCACTCAGGATTTCCGCCTGGCTGACCGGAATCTATTTTCTGATCGAACTTGCAATTGGATTCTGGACTGGCTCGATTGCCGTGATCTCGGACGCCTTCCACACCTTCTCGGCAGTCGGCGGCGTGGTCCTCGCCATCGTTGCTGCCCGCATTGCCCGGCGACCAGCCGACGAGACGCGGACATTCGGCGCCTATCGCGCAGAAATCTTGGGGGCACTGCTCAACGGCGCCTTCCTGTTGGCAATGGCGGTGTTGGTGATCGTCATGGGAGCGCTGCGATTAAACCAGCCGATCGACTTGCCAACGACGCCGATGCTGTTGGCGGCTGCTGGTGGACTTGCCACCGAGGTAATTTCGCTGCGCCTGCTCTATGCCGACCAGAAGGGTGATCTCAATATCCGTGGCGCCTTTTGGCACGTGATCCAGACTTTTGTCGGTAGCGTGTTGATCATTGTCACCGCGCTGGTGATCGAGTTCACCGGATTCCTTTTGATCGATCCGTTGCTAGGTATGGCTTTTGGCGTCGTACTAATCTATGCAGCTTGGGGCATTTTACGGGATTCCGCTGGCATTCTAATGGAGGGCGCGCCCGCGGATATTGATGTGGGCAAGGTTTTACGCCGTCTCGGCGAATTGGACGGCGTCGCCGACGTACACCATGTTCATGCTTGGACGCTAACGTCTAACCAACATGTCTTCTCTGCTCATCTACGACTCACGGACGACGCGGATCACACTGTTCTGTTGCGAACTGCACATGACCTGCTGCGCGACGAATTCGGCTTCCATTTCTCGACCCTGCAATTAGAACCTCACTGCCTGGACGAAGCAGAATCCCGTGATCTCGACATCACCCGATCCGCTAAGGGATAGCTCTCCTAAGGGCAACGGAAGAAAGGCCAGAATGAGCGTCGAGCATTTTGCCGCGAAGCGATCAAGTCGGATCGTTACTGTCGCCTCGGTATCAATGGTCGTGGTGATCCTCGGCCTCGGCTCCGCGTTCACAGGCGAGGCATCGAGCGTCTTCGGAACTATGCTCGACAGCACCCTGTTCGGTCTCAAGTGGTACTACGTGGCGCTGGTAGCGTTCGTACTGCCGTTCGTCGTCTGGCTCGGAATCGGTCGTTACCGCAATATTCGCCTTGGCGGCGATAACGAGGCGCCGGAGTTCACCTGGGCGTCCTGGTTCTCGATGCTTTTTGCCGCCGGCATGGGGATCGGCCTGATCTTCTGGAGCGTCTCTGAGCCGCTCAGCCACTTCCGGGAGAATCCGTTCATCGAGCAAGGACAGACGCCGCAGGCGGCGGCGATGGCGCTGCGTCTCACCTTCTTCCATTGGGGGCTGCATGCCTGGGCAGTGTATGCGCTGGTCGGGCTCAGCCTCGCCTACTTCGCCTTCCGGCGCGGCCTGCCGCTCACCATCCGCTCGCTGCTGACGCCTGTGCTCGGGCGGCACGCGGACGGCGCGCTCGGTCATGTCGCCGACGTCTTCGCGGTCGTCAGCACGGCCTTCGGCGTCGCCACCTCGCTCGGCCTCGGCATCCGCCAGATGACCGCCGGGCTCGGCCTCGCCGCCGGAATCGAGACCTCGGAGACCATGCAGCTCGTCGTCCTGGCGGCCGTGGTTCTGGTTGCGACGTCCTCGGCGGTCTCGGGCGTGCGGCGCGGGGTGCGCGTCCTCAGCAACCTCAACATGCTGATGAGCGTGGTGCTGCTGGCGTTCTTCCTGACGTTCGGGCCGACTCGGCACATCCTCGGCTCGCTGATTCAGGCGAGCGGCGACTATTTCCAGAACCTGATCGCGCTCAGCACCTGGCTGGACGTGAACCGGCACAGCGACTGGCAGGAGACCTGGACGGTGTTCTACTGGGCCTGGTGGATCGCCTGGTCGCCGTTCGTCGGCATGTTCATCGCCCGCATCTCCCGCGGCCGCACGATCCGCGAGTTCGTCATGGGGGTGCTGCTGGTGCCGGCGATCTTCACCTTCGTCTGGCTGGCAATCACAGGCGGCACGGCGCTCTATATCGAACTATTCGAGGGCGGCGGTCTCCTACAGATACTAGAACGCGACCCATCGCTGCCACTGTTCGCGACGGTCAAACAACTGGCGCCAAGTGTTCTCGGCACTGCAATGATCGTGTTGATCGTGGCCCTTTCAGCGATCTACTTCATCACGTCGTGCGATTCAGGGACGCTGGTAATTACTACCATCCTGTCGCTGGGCGCCGAAGAACCTCCGATAGCCCAACGTATTGCATGGGGACTGGCTGAGGGCGTCATCGCGGGCGTGCTGCTCACCGCTGGCGGCCTTGCCGCGTTGCAGTCCGCGACCATCGCGGCGGCGCTGCCGTTCTCGCTCGTCCTGATCGTGATCGTCATCGGCCTCGTCCGGGGGCTGCGGCAAGAGGCAGTGGCACCGCGCGAGGGCATGCGCACGCGGACCGACTGCGAGCCCTGGACCGGCTGCTGCCCCGACCGCCGAGCGGATCGTGAGGAATGATGCATCGGCGCCTGTTTCCGCACGACCGCACCGCCGGCCTCGTCATGCTGGCAGCGATGCTGCTGGCGCTGGTCGCCGCCAACTCGCCGGTCGCCTGGGTCTACCGGGTCGTGCACCACACGCCGGTGCACCTGCGCATCGGGCCGCTGATCGTCGACCAGACGCTGGCGCAGGTGATCAACCATGGCCTGATGGCGCTGTTCTTCCTGGTCGCCGGTCTCGAGATTAAACGGCAGTTCCGCGAAGGGCACTTGGCGAAGGCCAAGGAGGCGGCATTGCCGGCGATCGCCGCCGCCGGCGGCATGATCGTGCCGGCAGCGCTCTTCTTGGTGATCGCCGCGCCGGATCCAGGCGCGATGCAAGGCTGGGCGATCCCGACGGCGACCGACATCGTGCTGGCCCTCGGCATTCTCGCGCTGCTTGGTGACCGGGTGCCGGTTGGCCTCAAGGTGTTCCTTACGGCGCTGGCGATCTTCGACGACATTGGTGCCGTCGTGCTCATCGGCCTGTTCTACGGCGAGGTGCCGACGCTCGGGCCACTCGCCGTCGTGGCGGTCGCGTTGCTGGCGCTGGCGGCGCTGAACCGCCGCGGGGTCGTGCATCCGGTGCCCTACGTGGTGGCCGGAACGGTGCTCTGGCTGGGCATGTTCGAATCCGGCATCGAGCCGGCGCTCGCGGGCATCCTGATCGCGCTCGCCGTACCCATGCGATCGCCCAAGTGTCGGTGCACCTCGCCGGTGCGCGAGACCGAGCGGCGCCTGCATCCGTTCTGCGCCCTCGGCATCGTGCCCCTGTTCGCGTTTTTCAACGCCGGCGTGGCGCTGATTGACGTACCCGCGGGTGCCGCGATGTCGCCGATCTTCCTCGGCATCATCGCCGGCCTGTTCGTCGGAAAACAGCTCGGCATCGTCGTCTTCGCTGCGGTCGCCGTCGGCATGCGGGTCGCCCGACTGCCGGCCGACGTCTCCTGGCGGCAGTTTTATGGCATCGCCCTGCTTGCGGGAATCGGCTTCACCATGAGCCTGTTTGTTGCTCGTCTCGCATACGACGGTGTGGAGATGCTTGCGACCGCGCGCTTAGGCATTTTCTGCGGGTCAGCTTTTGCTGCGGCCATCGGATTAACCTGGCTCCATCTTGTTCTTCCGCGGACCGCCAAGCGAAATACAAATAAGCCCTAGCTCCAAGGACGAAGATATTCATCGTAGAAACGGACAAGCAATCTAACTACTGCCTACCTTCTCTTCTGCACCAGCGGCGTTGTTATATTATTCTGAGCCCATAAGGTTGCGTACGCCGGGCGGTAACACGGCAATTTCCTCGCGCACGCCCACCACACCCGGGGCGCTATCGACAGCGACGCGCGCCGCTTCTTTTTCCAACTCAGATTCCACGGCTCCCCATAAATAAATAACGCCGTCCGACACAATAACGCTAATAAACGCAGTGCTAACCCCGGCTTCAGCCAAAGCTTTAATGGCAGCCTCCTTGATCGTTCGATCTTCCATAGAGGGGGTCGGGGTCGGTCGCCATGCAACCAGTCCTCTTAGCAGATCTGCTCGACTCAGAATGCCGACCATCTTGCCGTCCCTAAGAACCGGCACCCTTTTTATGTGATGACGTTCAAGCGTGTTCGCCGCCTCCCCCAGCGACGTGTCTTCGGTAATCGTTATCAGATTCCGGGTCATGACATCACCGGCTTGACCACCGTGAGTCTTGATATACGAGGCCGCACGGTCCTCAGGAGCTGTCAATAGTGACAGCCACCAAGAGGAATGGCGTTCGGTCCCGGTTTCAGGTCGGCGCATCAAGTCGCTTTCACTCACGATCCCCAACAGTTCTCCATCGTCGTCAACGACAGGCACGGCACTGACCCTGCGCTCGAGCAACAGCGAAGCGACCTCGCGCACGGGCGTTACCGATCGGACGGTGGCAACCTCGGTTGTCATGATATCCTTGGCTTGCATATTTCTTCTCCCGAACCGTTCGATTCTTCCAGACAGCCGTGTGCAAAAAGCTTCCCGGCACGTCACAGCGGCACGCTCTGCCCGTACCTGACATCGACACAGAAGAGCGTCCGCTCCTTGACGCTTTCCCGTCATACTGAACCAATATATCACCAAACCGTTTCGGATTTTGGTAACCGAATGTAACACACTCACTGGTGGTGACGGACTGTTACCAAACAACACATCCCGGAGATAATGCGGTACGACACACATGCTAGGCTTCAGCATTCATTGACGCCGCCGCGCTCGGTAAATCGTGCGAAAGCTCCATGGGAGCGAGTGACGTCGGAGGCCTAGGAGTGTTCACGATGGAACCCATTGCCCCTCTCGACTATGAACGTTGGGCCATCCTGATAAATCCGTTTCCGGTTTCTTCGCCGCATAGAGAAGAGTCGAAAGTGGATACAGGCAGCATCCCGCCGATCGCCGCCTCCGTGCCCACCAAACCGTTGGGCTATTTCTCGGAGGGCTTCGACGACAGCAGATACGCGCATACGGGAACCGGCGGCCAAAATGGTAAGCCTGGCGAACGTCCACCCCCCTCGGCTTCCTTCAGTCCACTTACGTCCGGCACGACGGACAGCATCTTCCGCATCCTGTTAAAGGAGCCAGCCAAATGACCGTCACACTCGGAGATGATCAATGAGCCACGTTTCACGACAGTCGGAGCCCACTCTCGACGACTTTCTCAGAGAACCGATCATACGTATTTTGATGCAGCGTGACGGTGTCAGCGAAAGACAGGTGCGGGATATTGTTGCGAAAGCATCCGCGACGCGGCACCTGCACGAACGACGCCACTTGGGTTCCTTTTGTCCGCGCTTCACCGTTCACGAGGAAGCAGAGGCACTGTCGACCGCACGGAATGTCGAATTTGCCAGCACCTAATCGTCGACGGTAAATGGTACCGTGCGCTGCCAAATAAGCGGCGACGTTCGGCTCAAGCGCGACACCAATTCGCCGTAACGAGGATCGAATTCCCCAGTCTCGGCATTCACGAAGACAGTATAGACCTGAAATGCACCGTTCGAGTTCCCGGCCGGATTCATAACGCGTACCGCGACAATATCATCGCCGACTTCTTTGGCCGGCAGAACTTTCAGGACCTCGACATTGTAGCGAGCCGCAACCGTCCGGGATAACTCGTCTACCGGCATTCCGGCCGCAACCGGAACCGCTCCAAGAAACATCACCGACAGTGCGAGACAAACACCACCCAGGTAAGATTTCCGATTGTGAACTTTCATAACTCGTCTCCTAAAATGGCTCGTGTTCAACTATGAACATAAAACTGTTCAATCAACCCTTTTGGACACTCCCCGCTTCCACATCGTAGTTCTCCGACACGGAACTGGCCGCACAGGCAGAGATCAGCCTATCTGTACGATCTCATTGCTCGCGAACCGATACGGCGGCACATC
The DNA here is from genome assembly GCA_965228915.1 of Rhodospirillales bacterium. Lineage (GTDB taxonomy): Bacteria > Pseudomonadota > Alphaproteobacteria > Rhodospirillales > Casp-alpha2 > UBA4479. The sequence continues at coordinate 665,367 of OZ245847.1, forward strand.
GAGATTACGTGGCGCCGGACCCTTTCTAATTCGGCCTGACGTATCGTAGTGGGAGCCGTGACAAGGGCAGAACCACCCGCCGAAGTCACCTCTTTGGGTGCCAGGCGTTTGCCCCAGCGGGATGCATCCCAGATGCGTACAAACACCGACCACGATCAACCAATCATCAAGTTGAACGCGTGCACTGTCCGGTTGTGGATCTCTCAAATCGGCGGTGTCGTCGGCTTTAGCACGATAGATTTCCGCTTCTGTACGATGATCGACGAAAACCGGTCGTCCTTGCCAAATAATTGTGATCCGCTGACCGACTTCGATGGGGGCCAAGTCAAATTCAACGTTCGCCAAAATCCGCACGTCAGCCGCAGGGTTCATGGAGTCTATAAACGGCCATGATGCCAGTCCCATCCCAGCCAGTCCGGCGGCCGTGGTCGATACAAGAAGGAAATCTCTTCTTGTTCTTTCGTCACGATCCGTCGAACTGGCGTCGGGGATGTGCGTATTATTGGCATTGGAGCACAACATTTTACTCCGTCGTAACTTGGACCATTTGGTGGCCCTTCCCACCGGTTTGAATTTCTCCGGCAAGTGAAAGGTCAGATTGTTTCAAAACCCAGATTTTCGGTTCATCGACACTCGACACATACACCTTGCCGAACGTCCGCACCGCCGCAAGGTGGTAGGGTAGCGCATCCGTTCGAATGCTATTGAATAGCTCTCCGTCTAATTTCATTGCGACGACCTTCTGATCATCCACCGATGCGACGAACAGTTTTTCTCCGTCATCGGACAGGTCGATCCCGTGCAGGCCCGCACCGACCGAGAAAGTCCGCGTTTTGTAGCCAGAACGTAGCGACACGGCAGAAACAGACCCATCATCAACGTTGTTGACGAACAGCGTGGTACCGTCCGGTGAAAGAACCAGGTGTTCTGGCGATTTGCCGACCGATATACGGTCACTTACTTTCCAGCTGTGGGTGTCGACGACGGCGATCGCGTCGTCCCCGGCATTTGAAACGTAGAGACGCCGGCTATCCTTGGAAAACGTGGAATAGTTCGGAACGCTTCCCGTTTGCACCGTCGCGACTACGGTGAAAGATTTTAGATCGATTACTGAAATCGAGTCCGCATTCGGATGGGTCACGACGGCTGACCGTCCGTTGGGGCTCACTGACACATGGTGGACTGCACCAGGCACGTCAATTCGGCGGACGATGTCGCCGCTCGGAAGGCGGATCACCGAGACGGTGCTGACAACGGGGATCGACTGAGACGTCGATTTCGTCGATGCCTTGTGATGTGCCGCATGATCTTCTTCGGAGACGGCCGCCGGTTTTGCCGGCGCAGCACCAGCAGGCCTTTCGTCATAGCTGCCGGCTATCAGGAAGCGGCCGTTCGGCGTCGCGGCAAGGCCATGGACAGCGCTCACTCCCGTGATAGCGCCTACGACCTTGTCCGTCGCCGGGTCTATCGTAACGATCTGATTTTCAGAACCCAGCGGAATATATACGCGCTCTTCCGACAGAGCCGGCCCGGCCACTGAAAGAAAGATGGCTGCCAAGGCAATTGAGGAGGCGTGGTGCTTTAATTTCATGGTCTGCTCCGATAATTGTATTTTGATTCTGTCAAACGCCCGATCATTCAGCCGAAACGCCGCGAGAAAAAGTTGAAGAGCGGCCCAAATACGAGGGCCACGTACCAGCCGTATGCAAAGCTCTCGATCAACCCGATGAAGAAACTGCTCCAGCTCAGCCAGGAAAACCCCGGCAAAAGCGGAGACCAAACAGCGTTCATTGCCAAGGCTGGGAACCAAAGATCGAACAGCACGCACGCGACGAACGTAATTGCCAAGAACGCACCCAGCGACATGCCGAGAGCGAGAACTGATACATGTGAATAAGGCCTCGAGCCCACTGAGACCTCTCCGGCCATTTGCCAACCTGTATCTCCAGAAACCTTGGTCATTTTGAATGCTCCAGTTGCGGAGCCTCATGATCGATGGAATTGTCGCCCGTGTACAAATCGGGAGCTGCTTCGAAGATTTCCCGGCATTCCCGGGAACAGAAGTAGAAAACCGATCCGTTGTGGACGGAACTTTTTGCCGTCCTTGTTCTGATCATCTTACCACAAACGGGATCCTTGTCCTGTTCGGGCGCTTCCCAACGCAATGGTTCACTCTCATTCTCGTTCGTCCGCGAAACATGTGAGTGGCCACCCATAATGTGCGCCCCGCATCCGAAGCGCATCATGAAGAAAATCACTGCGGCCCATACGCCGAAATAGATCAGGTTCTCCACCGCATTGTTCCATTCGCTTGTTAGTGCCAGGACGCAGTGAAGCACTTCAGTGTAACTGGGTGATGTCTGTTTGACCTTTATCTGGTAACAGGATGTGAGCGATGCGGCGCCGGTTACACTGCGTTACAATCCGACGAGGTCAATGACGCCAATTCCAATATAGGTTTTCGATATGAACGATATTGCAAGCAGGGAAATGCCGCATGTGCTCGTCGTCGATGACGACCGCGAGATACGTGACCTGTTGAAAAAGTTTCTAACCAAGCACGGTTTCAATGTCGAAACGGCCGGCGATGGGCGGGAGGCGACAAAAGCGCTACGGGACTGGCGGATAGATCTAATCGTTCTCGACATCATGCTACCCGGTGAGGACGGCCTCCAGATCTGCCGGCGTGTCCGCGCAACGTCAAACGTCCCGATTATCATGCTCACGGCTGTGGGTGACGAAATGGACCGGATCGTGGGAATCGAAATGGGGGCGGATGACTACCTTGTTAAGCCCTTCAGCCCGCGGGAGCTTCTAGCCCGCATAAAGGCGGTCCTGCGGCGCACAAAGTCGCTGCCCCGTGGAGAAAACCAGGGCACTTCGGGCAGCATTGCCACGTTCGCCGGATGGTCACTGAACAGAACCAAAAGAGTTCTTGAGAACGCCGACGGCATGGTGGTTGATCTGAGCGGCGGAGAGTACGACTTGCTGATTGCTTTCCTCGATCATCCGCAGCGGGTTCTTAACCGCGATCAGCTCCTGGACTTCTCTCGCGGTCGCGTCGCCGCACCGTTTGACCGAAGCATCGACGTACAGGTTGGTCGGCTCCGCCAGAAGATCGAAACCGATCCCAAAAACCCTGAAATCATTAAGACAGTTCGTGGCGGGGGATACATTTTTACGCCGAGCGTTGAAAACGATGAAACTTCCGCTTCCTGACAGCATCGCTGCCCGGACCTTCCTATTGCTGGTCGTCGTGTTGATGGCTTCACACACTATCAGCATGTCGCTCTATTTCTCGGATCGCTGGACCGCACTGATGCTGAGGAGTGAAACACATATCGGTGAACGAATGGCGACGATGGCGCGGATATTCCAGAATCTCCCCCCCGACCAACGTCAGCAGGTTGCCGGAAACGCTGATGCGCCTCAGCTTCGGCTCCGCCTGCTTGACAGAAGTGTCATTGATGGAAGTCACCATGACGACTGGATGAACTCTATCGTCGCCGCAACCTTAATGGACCATCTCGAGCCGGAAGATCGTCAGGAGCTAACGATAAGATATATCCGAGGGGACGGCGCGAGAGATTTGTTCAATCTATTTGGTGAAAAATCCAGTTTGACTCAACATGAACGGATGGTCGTCGCGGCCTATCGACTTGAGGATGGCGTTTGGTTGAATATGGCATCAGTTGTGCGCGAAACAGGCAGCTTCTTTTCGATGCGTTTTGTCTTGTCTATGGCAATTATGATCGCCGCAGCAATCATAATTGGCATGATCGTCGTTCGTTATATCACGGGACCGCTAGCACGTTTCTCGGAAGCTTCCTACGCCCTCGGCAGGAACGTTGATGCCACGCACATGCCGGTGGAAGGCCCGCGCGAGGTCCGTGACGTCGCCACGGCGTTCAATCGAATGCAAAGCCGGTTAAAACGTTTCGTGAACGATCGCACGGCAATGATCGCGGCCATTTCTCATGATTTGCGAACCCCCATTACTCGATTGCGCCTGCGCGCCGAGTTCGTTGACGACCATGAGCAGCAGGCAAAGATGCTACGCGATCTTGCCGAAATGGAGAAGATGATCGACTCGACACTCTCGTTCGCGCGTGATGACATCCGCAATGAGGAAATGCGACGCGTCGACGTCGCCTCGCTCCTTCAGAGCATTTGCGATGAAATGTCAGACGCGGGTCACGAAGTCACCCTGACCGCAAATGGCCAGACGCCGCTCAAGTGCCGCCCTGTAAGCATTAAACGGGCGCTGACAAATTTGATCGGGAACGCCGTTAAATACGGTGGCAACGTCGAAATTCGACTGTCGTCAGATAGCGATCGCGTGCGGATCACGATTCAAGACGATGGTCCAGGAATTCCCGAGACAGAGTTCGAGAACGTGTTCACGCCGTTTTACCGGCTCGAGCAATCTCGAAACAGTGAAACCGGTGGGGCCGGTCTGGGATTAAGCGTCGCCCGGAACATCATTCGAGGGCATGGTGGCGACGTTATGTTGAAAAATCGGCCCGAAGGCGGGCTGTCCGTAGAGGCGTATCTTCCAACGGAATGACAGGGCGTGCCTCCTACTCTGTTGTGAGCCGTCAAGGCCCGAAGTGCCAGCTTGCTACGAAAGTCTTTGGTAGCGGCGCACGTCCAAGGCGACTTTTCAACAATGGCTTCAAAAAACGCCATTGGCCTGCTGCACAGCGCGAACATATATGACGATGGATTCAAGTTGCGAGTCATTTACTTCCGGAACCGGTTCCATATTTCCGAATTGCCAGTGATGGGCCCGCGCACCGTTATGAGCTGCAACGAAAAACGCACCATCACTGTGATGACCCGGGTGATAGATGCGGCTGATGAAGGTTGGCCCTTTGTCCGTGCCGCGCGCAGTTTTTCCATGGCATGAAGCGCAATAAGCCTCGTAGTTCATCTTTCCCAGATTGAGTTCAGGAGTCATCTTGGGTTCGATCGGATGCTCATAGATTGCTTTTTGCGCGGCGGGCACACCAAAGGCAAATAGGGGAAGCAAGAGCATCGCGCCGGCCAAGACAGTTAAGTGTGGCAAAATTGTTCTCATGCGTCCCAGCTCCAAGTTAGGGTTGATGATTCAAAAAGTGATTGCGTCTTAATAACGACTACTGACTTTGAGACAAACTGTCCGTCATGCAAGGCCACTCTCGGTAAAGTGCAGCGGATACAATTTCATCTGCAGTTCTATTCATATCGTCAAGGTGCTCATCCAGCCAACGCATGCCAAGGTAAACAATCTAAATACTCCCTACCTCAATTGGAATGTACACATCGTAGCCGTGAACGGAAGTTTCAGTGAGCTTATGCTTAAGTTTCTGTATAAAGAGCGCAGATTCGTGAAGGCGCCAAACGGTATCCGAAAACGGCACTGCAAGCGCCTGATCCTCAAACCCCGCATCACATAGATACTGGTATTCCCGGCCATCTAGGCGGTCTAAATTGATCGAAGGGTGATAAGATGCTGCAGCTCCCTTGCCGGTCAATACAAGCATTAACAGCGATATTACAATTCACCGTGTCACCCGCCCGTGGCCTTTTCCTTTTTGCGAACCTCGGCAATCACGTCGACGAATGTCGACATGTCAGCCGCACCACGAATTACCGTATCTCCAATCACGAACGCAGGGGGCCCGGTAATCTTTCACCCTTTCGAACAGAAACGGTAGTCATGCCCTTCATACTCCGCCGTCGGCGTATCCGATTGCGGGTCGACTTCCATCCCGCAGACCGGATCGCGAACCACGGCATGCGCGTGATGGTGCTGATGCGATGCATGATCGCCCATGATAAAGAACCTCCGAATTCTATCGATATTGCCAGCCTGCACCTTCGAGTAACTGACAGGTCAAGAAGAGGTCATCTGGCCTGGTTTCAGGTTCAGGGAGGAGGATTCGTTGATTTGAGTCAATGTGGCGGATGTCCAGATAGATTAATGATATGGCACAGCCCGAAAGGGGATGCTGCTCTGGGCTGGCGTTACCGCCTCAAACCAAGGAGAGTCAAAAATGAAATCGAGAACTACCCTATCGGCGCTGACTGCGATCGGTGCCACTCTTGCAACGGTCGGCGCAGCGGCTGCGGACGCCGGCCCGAGCTACGGGTGGTCCGGTGAACATCCCATGATGTGGAGCGGCATGTTCATGGGGCCGGTGATGATGATCCTAATGGTCGTCATCATTGTCGTCGCCGTGGTCGTCATTCTGAAGATGTTCGGGTTCGGCGCGCACACGGGCTCGTCGGGAGCGCACGATCGCTCCCTCGCCATCCTCAACGAACGCTTTGCAAAGGGCGAGATCGATAAAGCCGAATACGAAGAGCGGAAAAAGTCCCTGGCGGGCTGAACGCCCGCCCGGTCAGAACAGACCGTTCGCCCGCTGCACGGCGCGCACATAGTTGACGATATATTCCAGTTGCGAGTCGTTCACCTCGGGGACCGGCGGCATATCGCCGAACTTCCAGTGATGCGCGCGGGCCCCCCGTTTCGCGGCGAGATAGAAAGCGCCGTCGCTGTGGTGCCCCGGATGATAGACCTTGCTGATGAACGTCGGCCCCTTGTCCGTGCCGCGCGCCGTCTTGCCGTGGCACGATGCGCAGTACGCTTCGTAATTCATCTTGCCCAGGTTTAGCGACGGGGTCATCTCCGGCTCCCTTGGTTCATTCGAATCTGCGTTCTGCGCTCTCAAACCTGTTGCAAGATTGAGCAGTGCTAAAGCTATCAATACACAGATGACACCCTGAAAAATCATCTTCATTCCAGTCTCCCTTACATTTTATCGTTCAAAGATCGCGCCGGCACAAAGCGCTGGAACTACGACCACAGTTCTCAAGCTACTTGAGTTCCAGCAGCGGCAGATTAATGAGGGCACTTAGCCCGCGTGGCTCGTTCGCTCGCAGCGTTATCGTTCCTCCGTGATCTTCGATGACTGATCGCGTCAAGCTAAGCCCCAATCCTGAGCCCTCTCCCGATCCGGAACGGGCTCGGTCGCATCGATAAAAAGGCTCGAACACTCGCTCCAGTTCATCGGGTGATATGCCGGGCCCATCATCGTCGACAATAACCGATACGAGCTTTTGGTCTGCAGTTACGGACACCCTAGAAACGCCGCCATATTTCACGGCATTTCCCATGAGGTTTGAGAATGCACGTCGCAGCGCAACCGGATTGCCTTTGACAATCACCCGGTCAGTCGGAACCGCGCACTCAGTTCTCTCCCCAGCCTCGGCAAAGTCGTCGCATACCGATTGAAGTAGAGCTGCCACATCCACGTTCCTTTTCGCTTCTCTTCCAAAAAGCTGTTTGGCGAAGGTCAGAGAATCCTGGATTACTGTCTCCATTGCCTCAATTGAGTGCAGCAGCCGCGTGCGTTCTCGAGACGCAGGTAAGCTCTCAGTCCGCAACTTGATTAGCGTCAGAGGCGTACGGAAGTCATGTGAGATCGCTCCCATCATTTCCGTTCTACTGCGGACGATTGCTTTAATATTGTGCTGCATCTTGTTGAAGGCCGCCGCGACAACACGCGCTTCTGTCGAGCCACCACCGTACATTGGCGCCGCGTTTATATCCTGAGCAAATTCAGTGGCAGCCCGCGTAACATCCGAAAGGGGCCTGAGAATGCGCCGCACGGCCCAACCGGACACGATAATAAGCGACAACGTAAACAGCCCTACGGGCAGCAAAGATGGGCTCCACAGGTCGGCCGGGTAATCCGGAAGCGGCAGGGAAATGTTCAGCCATTCTTCATTGTTCATTTGCACCGCCACATTTGCGACCGAGTGCATCGGCAATTCAAAGAATGTTTGCAACAAATGAGACGACCGGCTCAAAGGCTCTCCCGCAAGATCGGCTTTTACGGCCGGACTCCTGCTCAGGGAATAGCGCACGCTTTTAAAGTCGTCGCCATGTGCACCCGACTCTAAGAACTCGGCGAACGCAATACTGTAATCAGTTTGGAATGCCTCCTGCTCAAACGCGGGCGTCTTTGTCAACGAAGCGGTCATTTGCGCGTCATCAACGCGCTCCAGGACACTCTCCCTCCAATCCGGCTCGGTTACCGCGACTGCATGTGCAAAATGAATAGCCGTGAGCGCAGTGTTCTTAAGGCCCAGATAGGTCAGCGCCTCCAAACGATCCTTCGAATATACGAAAAGGCTGAACGAATAGGCGAGAATCAAGCTTCCAGCCACAATCAAAACGGTTTGGACCGCGAGGCTCCGGAATAAATTTCCCTTAAGAACTAGAAACGTCGACGGCAAATACATATCCTCCTCCCCACACGGTTTTTATTATCTGTGGATGTTGAGAATCTGCCTCTATTTTTCGACGCAATCTGCTGATCTGCGTATCGACACTACGGTCGAATACTGTCGCGTCGCGACCGCGCGTGAGATCAAGCAATTGGTCGCGAGACATAACCCGCTGTGGGCGCTCAACAAAAATTCTCAGAAGTTCGTACTCGCTTGTACTTAACGGGACGACGATGTCGTCTGACTCTATCAACTCCCGTCGATCGACATCGAAGAACCAACGATCGAACCGGTAGCCGTCGACGTCATCATTCACGTCTTTAACGCCTCCAAACTCTGTACGCCGCAGCACCGCCTCAATACGTGCACTTAACTCGGCCATCGTGAACGGCTTTGTGAGATAATCGTCGGCGCCCATTTTTAGACCAAGCACTTTGTCCAGATCATCATCCTTCGCACTTACGAAAATCACCGGGATTGACGACTTCGCACGTAGGTTTCTGCAGAGAGTGAGGCCGTCCTGGCCAGGCAACATGATATCCAGGACAACAAGGTCGACCCGGCTTTCATCGAGTTGACGTTGCATCGACCTGCCATCCTCTGCCTCGGCCACGCGATAACCGTCCTTCTTGAGCGCTCTGAAAATCAGGCCGCGGAGTTCCCGGTTATCTTCGACGATCAGGATTTTCGGAACACCTTGCATTTTATTTCCAGAAAAATTGCGACAAAGTTTGTCAAACTTGAGAACCGTAAAAAGCTGTTACAAAACCGGCTAACGGCGACAAACTTTTGGCACCCCTGTGTGGTCAATTCCTTTCATCAACATCAACGAAAGGATCAAGACATTGCGTAAACTTATTTCGAACATGATCGGCATCAAATCCATCATTGCTGCGGCATCGCTCGCCGCTGTCATCGGCATGGCATCTGCCGGCCCCGTATTCGCCGATGGCGCCAATCACGGCACGAACAATCTCGACCAGCCCCACGTGGATAAGGCATGCCATACCCACGATCAAAAACCCGATATTTGGGTCAACGATAGAAACTAATCTCCTGCATCCCTGACCCCCTAGGAGGGCCTGTTCAACAGGCCCTCCTTTTTTGGTGCCAGGGGTCATTCGACAAATATCCGGCCCGACGAAATCTACACAGCATAGGCATCGGCAAAGCCGGGTATCACCATCAGAACATCAATCGAAGCCCGGTAACGAAGAACAGGCCGTCGCCTTCTTCGCCTTCCTCTTTTCTAAGATCCAAGGTATCGCCGAAGACCCGTTCGTAGTGCACACCGATGTACGGCGCGACGGAGCGGTCGACGAGATCGTAGCTGAGGCGGGCACCGACTTCCATTTTCGGCCCCCATGCCTTGACTTCGGCATCGAGATTATCCCGGAGAGGTACATCCAGCTCAATACTCGGCGTGAGGATCAGGTAATTCGTGATCAGGGCTTCGTATTCGAGCTCAAACCTGGCCGACGGCCGATCCGAAACGAAAAGATCGGCATCGACCTCAAACCACTGAGGAGCCAAACCGTGCAGGCCTACTACACCATGAACCCGGTCTCGGCCATCAGGCGTATCGAAACGGACACCAGCAACGGCATCGAAGAAAGTGGAGATCGGTTTCTGCAGACGCAACTGCGTCTCCATTGTTTCGAGCCGCTCGCTTCGCGTCTGAAACTCCCCTTCGCTGCGAACGACGAACTTCAGTTCGTCTGTTCCGATCAGGGCATCGCCATCCCACGCCATAACGTCTGACTGAGCGTCACCGGTAAACCGGTTCTCGAATTGCTCAACCTGGACACCCCAGATCAACTGTTCTTCGGCGGCTATGACTGTCGAAGGCACCATTGCACCAACGGAGCACAGGATAAGAAAACGCGATATTTGGTTCTTCATCTTCATCCCTCTACTGAGCTCGGTTTTGCGGATGTCGACTTCGGACCACCTTCGACAATTACCTTTCGGAACATCCCACCGCCAGCGTGATACGAGAGGTGACAGTGGAATGCCCATTGTCCCGGCGCATCGACTTCAGTTTCGGTGTAAACGGTGGTTCCCGGTGCAACACTCACCGTGTGCTTGATGGGGTCCCACTTCCCGTTACCGTTATCAAGGATCGACCACATTCCGTGAAGATGCATTGGGTGTGTCATCATCGTCTCGTTCACGAATTTGAACCGCACTCGTTCACCGTACTGAAGGACAATCGGATCAGCATCTTCGTACTTCACGCCGTTTATTGACCAGATATAACGCTCCATGTTGCCGGTCAGTCGTAATTCTATTTCGCGTGTCGCCTCCCGGTCTTCGTACAAAGGCTTTTGGGCCTTCAGATCGCTGTATGACAGAAATTTCCCGCCATCGGCAGCCGAAGGCACCAAACCACTACCGGACGCGTAGAAAGCATCATCCTTCTTCGCCTCACCTGCCATGTTGCTGTGGTCCATTCCTGCCATCTTGCTGTGGTCCATGCCCGCCATCTTACTTTGGTCCGCACCAGCCATGTTGCTGTGGTCCATGCCGGCCATCTTACTCTGGTCCGCGCCAGCCATGTTGCCGTGGTCCATACCAGACATCTTGCCATGGTCCATGCCGGCCATGTTGCCGTGGTCCATGCCCATATCCGCCATGGTCAACCGCGGAACTTCTCGAAGGTCCGGCTCTTCGGCCACCATTCCCTCTGTTGGGGCGAGAGTTGCCCGCACGCTCGCGGTCCGACCCATCGACTCAGCAAATACTGCATATGCCTTGTCCTCGTCGGCCTTCACGATCACATCGTAAGTTTCCGCAACGCCGATACGAAACTCGTCAACTGTAATCGGTTGAACATTGTTCCCGTCAGCCTGCACCACGGTCATCTTGAGACCCGGAATGCGTATATCGAAGTAAGTCATGGCAGATGAATTGATGAACCGTAGCCTCACACGCTCACCAGGTTTGAAGATGCCGGTCCAGTTTTGTGAGGAAGATTTTCCGTTGATAAGAGGTGTAAAACCCTGCACATCCTCAATGTCTCTCGGCATCATCCGCATATCGCCCCACATCATGCGGTCATCGATTGTTGCACCGAGGCCTTTCTCTTTCGCCTCTGCAATAAAATCCAAGATCGTCTCTTGTTTGCGATTGTAATAATCGGCAGATCTCTTCAGATTTCTCATGATCCGGCTGCCGGAATGCGGGTGTGCATCCGTCAGTTGAACCACGTACTCTCTGTCGTAGCGGAACGGTTCGCGTTTTTTCGGCTCGATTATAATCGAGCCGTATGCTCCGTCAGGCTCCTGGAAGCCGGTGTGGCTGTGAAACCAGTATGTTCCACTCTGCACAATGGGAAACCGGTATGTGAAGGTCTCGCCAGGATCGATCCCGTCATAGCTGATCCCCGGCACGCCGTCCTGCTGATATGGAAGAATAAGTCCATGCCAATGGATCGAAGTGGACTCATCCAGATTATTGGTAACATTGATCGTTACGTCTTCACCCTCTTTAAACCGAAGAACCGGTCCGGGGGTCTTGCCGTTGTATCCGATACCAGTACGGGTGAAGTCCCCAGTATCGATTTTAACACGATCGACGGATAGAGAGTACTCAGCGGCCCCGGCAATACCTGAGCTCAACACGAGTAGGCTCAATCCGACGACGCCGGCATTCAGTAAGCTTAAGCGCAACATAGCGTGCTCCTATTTTTGATAGCCGACGGGGACGGAGCACGGAATCCGCGCTTCACGGTCCCTCATCGGCATTCTTCAGTTAGTGCGAGAGTTTGATCTTGCCGACCATCCCGGACTCATAATGCCCAGGAACATTGCAAGCGAATTCCAACTCGGTCTTCTTTGGGAATGTCCAGATGACCTCTCCGGTTTTCCCAGGCTCAAGCAGCACGCTGTTAGGGGCGTCATGAAGCCCGTGCCCCATAGACGCCTGCATCTTCTTCGCAGCTTCCCGGTTGATTCTATCCGCTTCCAGCACCCCGTGTTCCACCATCATCATCATTTCAGGGGCGTGGGCTTTGTGCATCTCGGCCGTTGCGATGTTGAACTCATGGACGAACTCACCGGCGTTCTTGACGACGAACCGAACGGTCTCGCCTTCCTTCACAGCGATGCTCTCAGGTTCGTAGAAATTATCGCTCATTGTCACATTGATTGTGCGCGAGACATCGGATGCTTTTCCCGGTGATCCGGTCTTGCTCGCTTTTGAGTGACCAGCATCAGCAAAGACGAGATCGGGGACGGAAGACAAGCTCAGGGCTATCACAGCCGCAGCTGCGTAAAGTGCGTATCGGTTTTTCATGGTCTTTAAACCTTCGAAGTTAGAAATCATCATAGTTCGAGGGGTTTGCTGGCCAGATTGGCCGACAAAATACACCCGCGTTCACAAAGAGATGAAAATCAAACTCGAGGCGGAGGCGTTTCTGCTTCGAATGTCAATGAAACAAGCAAATCCTGTCTCTCGACAAAGTACGTATTTGACATAAAGGCAGGGGGAACATCCGTCCACACTTCATTGTAGCTGGACGTTGGCGAGCAGTGTGTAATGGCCTGAGAACAGCACGTTGTCTGCAATCCGGCGTCGCATCCCAATTCGCATTGGCTGGATGCGGTGATCTGCTGTTCATGAGATGCCGGATTGCTATGGTTATGCATCGCCTCCCCGGTGGCGTGATGTGCCATAAACGGACTGACGATCAGCATAAACGCAAATATGGCGATCAATAAACGTCTCATTACGCCATACCTAAACCTAACCCTGACAGGAAGGTCAAGCTCTAATCGTCAGATCCGCCGCAGATTGATGCAACGAACGCGCGCGGGTATGGCCCCACTAATCACTTTTGGCAAAGACGGATTCCAAAAACGCCACATGATATTTCTAAAAGTTAACTTGACGCCGCAACAAACCATCAATTCAACTCGGGTTAACGTGCGCAGATCGTTAAATGGTTGTCAAAAATGCAAAAAGTCAGCGAATTCGAATTAAAAATGATTGCGGCGTGTCTTTGGGTAGGATTCGGGCTTGTTGCTCCTCAGCCAGCAACAGGTGCTGAGAGTATTGATGGTCATCGCTTCAAATCTCTCTGCCTGGTTTCAGAGAGTGATTATCAGGGCGAGAGTCGATTTGCAGAATGTGAACGTTTTATTGCGGATGTACGGAGCAAGTTAGCGTTCGGCACGATCCATGACATTCGCGCATGCATTCCCGAAGCGGTCCCAGACATACAGCTATTGACCGCCGGTCTCTCGAAACTGCAAAACGAGTCAACGCTTCACGAGCGAGAGGCTCACGCCGTATTAGCCGAGATATTTGCATCTCGATGGCCCTGCCCAGACTGAGTGCCGGATTTAATGAGCAATTGCTGGCAAGGGTTGACTCTGCGTTTCAATTGGATCAACTATCGATTCTTATGAAAATGGTACGCGAATTCCTTACTGTCGCTCTAATCGCCTTTTTCGCCCTTGGCTCTATGGTGCAGGCTGCGACTTCGACAACAATGGCAGCCGAGATGGCTGCGGCAGATGTCCAATTTGGTGGAAACAGCATCTGCCAGGCGTGCCCCGATGATAGCAACGCATCCCCGTCGTGTGATCTGATCTGCCTGACGACCGTTGTGGCTCTTCCGACATCCCTCGAAGTCGAACGTGTATCAACCCACACAAAATTTATGCGAGCCCCCGATAGAGACTCCCTTGGTCAATTTGGCTCTCTAGACCCCGCACCACCTAAATCCATCATCTAATTCTGATGCCGTAACGGGCGGGGCCCGGCTACGTGCATTTGGTCGACAGAGGCAAGGCTGCCTTCTGCCTGCCGACGTTCCGTGAGGCTTTCGTTCAGCCTTTCGCATCAACATCCTTTGGATGATTCACAATGAACTACAAAATAGCACCGGAGTTCACTCGCCGGTTTTTCCTCAAGTCGTCGTCAATCGCACTTGCAGGCGGATTCACGGGCGCCTTTGCCTGGGATGACGTGCAGGCCGCTGCGATCAAAACGTTTCGCCTACGCGCCGGAATGTCTCCTGTAGCTCTCATCCCTGATGCAGCCGTAAAGACAAATGCCTGGTGCTTCGACGGCACCGTCCCCGGCCCGGAGATTCGTGTTCGGCAAGGTGAGCGACTACGCGTCGCCGTCGAGAATGCACTCGACGAAGAGACGACCGTTCACTGGCACGGGATTCGGCTGCCAAATTCAATGGACGGGGTCCCGCATTTGACGCAGCCACCAATCTCTTCGGGAAGCACTTTTACATACGAGTTCGACACGCTCGACGCAGGCACATTCTGGTACCACCCACATCAACGCAGTTTCGAACAGGTGGGGCGGGGTCTCTACGGGCCGCTGATCGTCGAAGAGCAGACACCTATTCGCGTCGACCGAGATCTGACCTGGATTCTGGACGATTGGCGCCTGGCTCGAGACGGTCAGATCAGTGACGACTTCGGCAATATGCACGACATGAGCCACAACGGCCGCATCGGCAACACAGTGACGATCAACGGCCGTGTGCCGGAGACGTTTTCCGTCAGACGTGGCGAGCGTATTCGGCTTCGCCTCATCAATGCGGCCAACGCCCGTATCTTTGGCATCGATTTCGACAAGCACAAACCGGTGATTGTCGCGATTGACGGTCAGCCGGTGACGCCGCACGTACCGCAGGATCAACTTATTGTCCTGGGTCCGGCGATGCGCATTGACGTGGTCATCGACATGGTCGGTGACGTCAGCCAGCGTTTCACACTAACCGACCCGTTCTACAGAGGGCTCAAGTATCGCCTTGTCGATCTGGTTTACGCCGACACGCCACTTCGAGACGGGGTCCCTGACTGGGATATGCAGTTACCAGCCAATCCACTTGCCGAACCTGATCTGAATGACGCCGAACGCCATGATGTCATCTTCAACGGCGGGATGATGGGCGGCATGGTGATGCAGGAATTGGGTGGCTCCATGGGGCACGAACTTATGGGGGCGATGGGGTCGATGCGCGGCATGATGCACTCCGGCAAGATCTGGTTCATCAACGGTGTTGCGGCTGAAGGGCACATCATGGAGCCCATGCTCCGGCTTGTGCATGGGCGTAGCCACATCGTTTCCATGACGAACGCGACGGCCTGGCATCATCCGATTCACTTCCACGGACATTCATTCCGCGTGCTTTCCCGTAATGGCAATCCGACCGCCCACAAAGAATGGCAGGACACGGTTTTGATGGCGCCGAAGGAACGGATAGAGATTGCCTTTGTTGCCGACAATCCAGGCGACTGGATGTTCCATTGCCACATCCTGGAGCACCAGGCGGCCGGGATGATGGGCGTCATCCGTGTTACTCAGCCGGGAGAGCGGACATGAGACGGCTGACCATCTTGGCATTGGCTCTGGCTTTTATCACACCGGGCGCCGTGAAGGCGAACGGTGACCCCAAGAAGGGAGGACAAGCCTTCCGCGCGTGCGTTGCCTGCCATGCCCTCGAACCTGGCCTGCATCTGAGCGGCCCCAGCCTTGGAAACTTCCTCGAACGTCCATCGGGTAGCGCAAAGGGTTATGGTCGATATTCGCCGAAACTCAAATCCGCAGGTTTCGAGTGGAGCCCATCGGCTCTGGACGCCTGGATAGAAGCGCCGGAGAAGATGATCCCCGGAACCTATATGTCATTCCCGGGCATATCCGACCCCGTTGTACGGGCCGATCTCGTTGCTTTCCTTATGGTTGCCGGCGCCACGGATGGCGCGAAACGTGTCGTGGCGGAAGATCTGATTCCTGCGTCCTGGACCCGGTCCGTCGCGCCAGACCCGATTGGCGAAGGCGCCCCGAGTAATCGGATCGTGTCAATCCGCCACTGTGGCGACAGTTACATTATCGAAACCGAGGACGGCGCCTCCTATCCGTTTTGGGAGAAAAACGTCCGCCTCAAGATCGACAGCACCGAAACCGGGCCACCGGCGGGGATCCCGGTCGTCCTTGGGGCAGGCATGCGAGGTGATCGCATTTCCGTAATTTTCAGAAGCATCGCCGACCTCTCACGGTTGCTGGTTGAGGAATGCCATTGATGCTTCAACAAACGGACACGGAGAGGACATGAAATACCTATTCGTCCTTGTTGCCTTGATAGCGCCGAACGCCGTACTTGCAGACGGCGACCCGGCGCGTGGGAAGCGAGCATTCCTGCAGTGCGTGATGTGCCATTCCGCAGTGCCGGGCGGGCACAAATCGGGCCCAAGCCTGGCCCGAATATGGGGGCGCAATGCGGCAACGGTAGAGGGCTTCTGGAATTATAGCGAAGCTCTTAAACAGGCTGACATCGTATGGGATGCGGAGACCCTGGATGAATGGCTGACGTCTCCGAAAACCATGGTGCCTGGGACTTCGATGCGGGTTCCGGGCATCAAGGATGCGGAGGAACGCCGAGACATTATCGCGTACCTGAAACAGCTCGCCGAAAGCTCGTCAGCCATACTGGAAAACACCGCCCCGCGCATAACTCTAATGAAACCAATCCAAAGGAGCCCCCAGCAATGATCCGATCAATCTTCACTGCCCTAATACTTGCTTTTGCCGCCGTATTTTCGACATCCGTGTCGGCGGGCGAGAAGCCTGCCGCGACGCTTTATAAAAACCCGCAGTGCGGCTGTTGCGAGGGATACGCCGAATACCTGCGTGCCAACGGCTACACGGTCGACGTCAAACCGACACACGAGCTGACGCCCATGAGCCGCGCCGCCGGTGTTCCCGATGATTTCCAGGGCTGTCACCTTACCTACATCGGTGACTACGTGGTCAGCGGCCACGTACCCGTCGAAACGGTAAACCGGTTGCTTGCGGAACGCCCGGCGATCAAGGGGATCACCCTGCCCGGCATGCCGATGGGATCGCCCGGCATGAACGGGGTCAAACAAGGGCCATTCACGATCTACACCATTGGCTCGGACCGGCCCACCATATACGCGACGGAGTAAGGGAGTGCTTTCATATGCACAACGCAACTTCAGGTATGGGTTCGGGGATGTATGACTGCATGGGCGGCATGATGTGGGGAATGGGAATCCTCGCGATACTTGGCGCGGCTCTGCTCATCCTCGGCATCGCGGCGCTCGTGAAGTATCTCTTTGCGGGAAAGCGCCAATGAGAATGGTCGCCATGAAAATCGTAGCGCTGATCGCTCTCATCGGTGTCGGCTTCTGGGGATGGAAAATCGTATTCCCTGATTACCGGGCCGATCCGAATGATGCAGCGCAGGTGGAGCGTGGCCGAGTTATTTACCAGCAATATTGCGCGTCATGTCATGGAGAGACCCTGGAGGGACAAGCGGACTGGCGATACCGAAAATCCGATGGTCGGTTACCGGCGCCGCCTCATGATGAGACGGGGCACACATGGCATCATCCCGACGAGCATCTGGTCGGGATCACCAAGTATGGCCCAGGCGAGTTCGTGCCCGGCGGGTACGAATCCGACATGCCTGCTTTCGATGACGTTTTGCCGGACGAAGATATTTGGGCGGCGATCGCATTCATCAAGAGCACCTGGCCACCGGAAATTCTCGCACGTCAATCGAGGACAAACCAATGAGCGGAGAACGGATCGACGCAGCAGTTCTTCCCGCACATGGAGAGACGCCACGGCACCCTTGGCGCCCTATGGCGATGGCTCTGGTGCCGTTAATCGTGTTTGCGGGATTGCTTGCTGCCCTTGGGTGGGGGTTAACGAATGACCCAAAGAACATTCCGTCGCCGCTTGTGGGCAAGCCTGTCCCGTCGTTCGAATTGCCGCCTGTAAAAGGCCGGACACTTGGGTTATCTGATTCCGACCTCAACGGTTCGGTGTCCTTGGTAAACGTCTTCGCATCCTGGTGCACCGCATGTGAACTCGAGCATCCGTTTCTGATGGATCTCGCTGAAACAGGCACGGTTCCCATCCATGGTCTGAATTACAAGGACCGCCCTGAAGATGCCGCCACTTGGTTGGACAAACGCGGCGATCCGTACACGCGCACTGGCGCCGACATTTCAGGGCGGGTCGGCATTGAATGGGGTGTTTACGGGGTTCCGGAAACTTTTGTCATCGGGCCCGATGGCCGTATCGCCTATAAGCACGTCGGCCCGCTTACACCGGACACAATCACCGGCACCATTCTCCCTCTTGTTGAACGTCTGCGCCTGGAAAAGTGAGTGTCTGAAATGAGATCGTGTATTCTTGGATTCGTGTTTTTGTTGCAGATGATTTTCGTTGCTCATGCGGAATCAAAGCCATTCGTTCCGTTACACGAAACACCACAACCGGTTGCGAACATCAGTTTCCAGGACGAGACCGGCCAGCCACTTCAACTGTCTGACTGGAGAGGGAAAGTTGTTCTCCTGAACGTCTGGGCAACATGGTGTGGCCCGTGCCGGGAAGAAATGCCGACGCTCGACAGGCTTCAGGCAATGCTCGGTGGCGAGCGGTTCGACGTTCTGGCGCTTTCGATCGATCGTGGTGGCGTTGGCGTCGTCCGGGATTTCTACGAAGAGATCGGCTTGCAGCATCTTCAAATCCGGATTGACGCAACGACGAAGGCATCCCGGGCCATGAAGGTGTTCGGATTGCCGACAACACTTCTGATTGACCCCGACGGCAAGGAACTGGGCCGTAAAGTCGGCCCTGCCGAATGGGATGCGCCCGAAGCAATCGCATTCTTCAAAGAAATTCTCGACAAACACTCCAGGTAAAAGGAAACAACATGTCATCGAAAACGGCCAAGAGCACTCAAATCGTCGCGCCAACCACCTTGCCGACCTGGACGAGGAACCGAAGGGTGTGGGCAATTGGCGGCCTGGCCGTTGTCAGCATTGGGCTTGCCCTTAAATGGGATTGGCTGACCGCCGTCGGCGCAGCCCCCATACTCCTGAGTTTGCTTCCATGCGTCGCGATGTGTGCACTCGGTCTCTGCATGCGCGGTGGGTCCGGACGGTCTTGCCATGATCAAAGCGCTGATACACGGCCCACCCCCGGGTCGGAAACAAGATCGGCCGGGAGTTAACATCGTGAAGTTTATGAAGTGCACAAGTCTTCGTTACAGCAAAGTAAATACATGGAGCGCTCTGGCTGTCGCGTTAACGGTCATTCTAACGTTCTCGTCCGCGCAGGCTCATCACCCCGGTGCGGAGCTAGATAAAGTGATGGGGGACAAGGAGAAGTTCTTTGAGAAAACCGACAGACCGGCTCCTTCGTTCGAGCTGATGAACAGGGATGGAGAGATCGTTAACCTCTCCGACTATGCCGACAAAATTCTCATCGTCCATTTCGTCTATACGAGTTGCCCGGATGTGTGCCCTCTTCACGCAGAGAAAATTCAGGAAATTCAGGAGATGATCAACCAGTCTCCCATGAAGGAGGTCGTGCAATTCGTAACCATCACCACAGATCCGAAAACGGATACGCCGGACGTTTTGAGAACATACGGGGAAGACCATAACCTGAACCCGGAGAACTGGACATTCATGACGGCGGCACCGGATCAGGCCGAGGACACGACACGCAAACTGGCGGAAGCATTCGGCCACAAATTCGCCAAGGGTGATGACGGTTATCAAACCCACGGCGTCGTTACGCACGTAATCGACCGCAACGGTCGTTGGTCTGGAAATTTTCACGGCCTGCGATTCAATTCCGTAAACATGGTTCTGTATACCAACGGCCTGATAAACAAACCGCCTGAACCGAAGAAGGATCGGGGTTGGCTCGATAAACTCAGAGGGTTCTTCAATTGAGACCGCAAGGCAACGTGAACAATTCCATAAAGCCTCTCACCGCGCTTCGCAGATACATGACCGTGCTCGTGCTCCTGAACCTCATTTGGGAGTTCGCGCATATGCCGCTTTACACGATCTGGGAAGAAGGAACGACCGAAGAGATACTTTTCGCGGCTGTACACTGTACGGGCGGAGATGCTCTTATCGGCCTGACCGCTATCATGCTCGCGGTATTCCTGTCTGGTGGAACGCGCTGGCCCGATGAGCGCATAAAAACCGTGCTGTTTGCGGCGATCTTTATCGGCGTTGGATATACGATCTTCAGTGAATGGCTGAATATTGTCGTCCGAGAGGCATGGGCTTACCGCGACATCATGCCGGTTGTCCCCATTCTCAATGTCGGCTTGAGCCCTCTCCTGCAATGGATCGTCATACCGGTTCTGGCATACGTGGTCGCCTTGAAACCAGTCCGACGCGGCAAGTCGCAACATGCCTGATTTATCGGCGTTGGGCCTTCTCATTGCCTTTCTAGGCGGCACGGTGTCCTTCGTATCGCCCTGCGTCCTGCCGCTCGTGCCCGGTTACGTTTCATACGTCGCCGGGCAATCCGCAACCGGGACGTCCGGCCCACGCCCAACACCGGGACAAGCAGCCACGCTTGGTTTCAGCGTAATCTTTGTCATCGGTTTCACTACCGTATTTGCAATCATGGGGGCGGGCGCCACCGCACTTGGCCAGCTGTTTCTCGACTATCGATATGAGTTGAACATCATTGGCGGCAGTGTCGTGCTGCTTATGGGTGTTCTCATGCTTGGCCTCGCCTCCATTCCCGGGCTACAACGTGACTTTCGGTTTCATCTTGATATTCCGGGGGGCAAACCGCTTTCGGCCTATATACTCGGACTTGCATTTGGCTTCGGGTGGACACCATGCATTGGCCCCGTCCTGGGCACAATCCTGACTGTCAGCGCCGCGCACGCAACCGTCGGCGAAGGCGTATTGATGCTGGTCGTTTATTCTCTCGGCCTTGGACTGCCGTTCATCCTTTCCGCAGCATTCACATCTCACCTGACGCGTAATCTGAAAACGATCAAGCGGTTCGGGCGGCGGGTTCAGCAATTTGCAGGCTTGTCTTTGGTCTTTATGGGAATCGCCATGATCACCGGTCAACTGACGGTTCTGGCATATTGGTTATTGGACATGTTCCCCGCTCTTGGGAAGGTCGGGTAGATCAACCGTTTTGCATTGTCACATTCACCGGCGAAACCGACGGTATAGACAGCAAGGCGGAGAAGAATCACGCATCAAATGCGCTATGTCTTTGCCACATAGCGATTTGTATTCCTTGTTAAGAAGGAAAGAATTCCCTGTTCTTACATTCACGGAACTTCCCCGAGAACACAGGCTGACCGGGCATCCGTGGAGCCTCATAATCACCTAGAACACCAAATTCCTCGATATTTCCCTGTATTTTCCCTGAATATCAGGGAAAAGGCGGAGACGGGTTCGCTGCAGACTGTCCCCACCGCCATTCGTTCTTCTGCGAACCGCCGGTCCGCATAAGGGCTCCGAACTTCTCCTGACATTCTAATGGCTTAGCCGGTTATCACTGCGCGATTTCGGCCGCGGAGAGAGAAAAAATCGCCCGTTTCGGGGCGATCTTTGCCAGTCCTCTTTACGGAAATTCCGCCGAATTTCGTGGCTAATCAGAGGGCCTTGAACCCGAACTTTCGGCGCTGATCGGCCCAATCATTCGGGCGTTCTGAATAGAATAGTGCTTCCAGTGTCAGATCCGCTGGCTGACGCCTCGACGATATCTGGCGCCAGGAACGCCAATGGCAAGAGCCGTGCGACATATCTATTAATGATGCCCGCGGCAGCGGCAACTTGTCTCAGCGCGGGCTGATTTTTCAGCGTGACAGTTCCTTACGCCGGTATGCCGACGGCGGCATTCCGAACGCATCCTTGAAGGTGACCGCAAAATGGGACGGTGACGGGAAGCCGCACGCGAGCGCGATCTCGATGATCGGCAGGTCGGTCTCGGCGAGATAGTTGCAGGCCTTCTTCATCCTTAACAGCGTCATCGCGTTTCGGGGCGAGCGCCCGAGATGCTTGCCGAAGAGCCGTTCGAGCTGACGCACCGACACGCCTGCAACAGCCGCCACGTCCCCCATGCGAAGCGGCTCGTCGATGCGCGCTTCCATGTAGCGAAGCGCATCGCGAACCTTGGTCGAACGCACCGCAACCAGTTGCGCCATCGGTTGTTCGATGTCGTGCGCCCAGTATTGCGGCATCAGCATGATGCCCGAGCATTTCCCCGCCGCGTCGTCGCCGAACTTCTGACGGATGATCTCAAGCGAGACATGTGCCGCGCCGACACCCCCGGCGCAGGTGACGTGTCGCTTACCGAACCGGAACAGCCGGGTCGTATCGACATCGGCGACATCATATCGGGCGACGAACTCGTCACGGTGAAACCAACTGACGCAACACGCTTCGCCGTCGAGGATGCCCGCCGCAGCCATGCTGAACACGCCGGTGCAAAGTCCGATGACGCGTACGTTCTGCGCCGCTGCACCGCGGATAATGTCGATCACCCTGTCGTCGTCATGGACCGGGGACTGCGTCAGCCCGCCGACCACCACCAGCCAGTCGATATCGGTGTACTCGAACCGAGTCGCGGTCGGATACATCTCGACACCACAACTCGAGCGTACCGGCAGGCCGTTCAGCGTCATCACCCGCCAGTTGCAGCGAATTTGCCGGCTGCCGTCGCGGTCGTCGGACGCGAGGCGGACCGGATCGAGAAAAAGCGAAAACGCCGAAAGCGTGAATTGCGGCAACAAAAGAACCGCCAGCCTCAGCGGCGCCTTGGCGGCCGTCACCTTGCCGCCTGCCGGGTCGCCGGGTTCGGGCGCGCTCAGCCGCCCCATACGTTTTCGAGCTGTGAAAGCCAGTTTTCGCCCATCACTTTTCGGATACGGGATTCCGACCAGCCGGCCTTTTCCATCCCCTGCGTCAGGTTCGGGAAATCGCCGATGGTCGAGAACCCGTCCGGGAACTTCACCGGCCCAAACTCGGTCAGGCGCCGGGCATAACCCTTGTCGCGGGTAATCCACTCCATGAACTCGTCTCCGTAGCCTTGGGTAAAATCCGTGCCAATGCCGACGCAGTCTTCGCCCGCGATGTTGATCACATATTCCATCGCCTCGATGTAGTCCTGGATACCGGACTCGGGCCCACGCCTTAAGAACGGCGTAAACATGGTGACACCGATGAACCCACCCTTGTCTGCGATGAATTTCAGCTCATCGTCCGTCTTGTTGCGCGGGTGATCTTTCAGACCGCGCGGCAGGCAGTGGCTGTAGGCGACCGGCACCTTCGACGCCTTGATGACGTCGTTCGACGTTTTTGAGCCGACATGGCTGAGATCGCAGAGGATGCCGACGCGGTTCATTTCCGCGACCACCTCGTGGCCGAAATCGGAAAGCCCGCTGTCGGTCGATTCATAGCAGCCGCTGCCGACAAGGTTCTGCGTGTTGTAAGTCATCTGCACGACGCCGACGCCGCAATCCTTGAAGATTTTGATGAATTCGAGCCGGTCCTCGAACGCGCTGGTGTTTTGGAAGCCAAGTACGATGGCGGTCTTGCCGTCTTTCTTGGCCTGGCGGATGTCGGCGGCAGTGCGAGCCTTGACGATCAGATCGCCATGCTCGTCGAACCAGCGATTCCAGTTGCCGATGTTGACCATCGTGTCGCGGAAGCCTTCCCAGATCGAGCATGTGCAATTGGCGCCGGTCAGGCCGCCCTTGCGCATGTCGGCGAAGATGTCTCCGTCCCAGTTGGAGATGATCAAGCCGTCGAAGACGATGGCGTCGTCGTGAAGTGAAGTTTGGGACATGGATGCTCCGGTTATTCTTGGTCAGTTTCTATAGGTAAATGGATTTCACGATCTGTTCGTGGTCGTCGGCGTAATCGGCGACCGTACCGCCGTCGACGACGACCCCGTCGCGGAGGATGATGAACCGGTCCGCGACCTTGAACGCGAGCCCGAGGTTCTGCTCGATCATCATCATCGTCGCGCCGTCTTCCTTGAGCGCCGCGATGATGGTGCCGATCTCGTTGACGAACTGCGGCGACAGCCCGCCCGACGGCTCATCCAATAAAAGCACACGCGGACGGGCCATGACGGCGCGACCGATGGCGACCATCTGCTGCTCGCCGCCAGATAGCGTCATGACGCGTTGCAGCCGGCGCTCGCGAAGGCGGGGGAAGTAATTGTAAACCCGCTCCAGTTCTTCGGGCATGGTCGATCTGGAGCGTACCTGCGCGCCGAGTTTGAGGTTGTCTTCGACGGTCAGTTGCGGAAACAGATCGCGCGCTTGCGACACCTGCACCATCCCCAACCTGAACGTCTTGTGCGCGGGAAGGTTCTGAATCTCTTCCCCGTCGAGCTCGATCCGACCGTGCGTGCAGCCGACGAAGCCCGATATCGCATTCATCGCCGTCGACTTGCCGCTCCCGTTGGCGCCGAGCAGGCAGAGCGTCTCGCCGGGCGCAACCTCGAAATCGACGCCTTGCAGGATTTCCTTTTTGCCGTACGACACGCGAATGCCGTCGACCTTCAACATGGGCTTATGCGTATCCAAGGTACGCCTCCAGAACCTCGCGGTTCTCTCGAATTTCAGCGGGTTTGCCTTCGGCGATCTTCTGGCCGGAGTTGAGCACGATAATCCGGTCGGATCCCGCCATGACCAAGTCGATGGCGTGTTCGATCAAGAGGATCGAAATCCCCTCCTCGCCGGCCAGGCGCTTGATGACCTCCATCATACGCGCGCGCATCGGCGGCGAGAGACCGACCGCCGGCTCGTCGAGCAACAATAGCGGTGGCTCGGTGGCGATGGTGCGCACGATCTCGACCATGCGTTGCTGGCCGCCGGACAGGCTCTTGACCTGCTGATCGGCGAAGCCGTCCATATCCATAAGTGCCAGCAACCGGCGCGCGCGGGCGGCGGCCGCGCGCTCGGCCTCGTCGGCTTTTCTGGTACCGAACAACAGCCCCCAGAAGTTGCTGTCGATCTGCACGTGCAGACCGGTGAGGATGTTCTCCAGCACTGTCATGTCGCCGAAAAGACCGCCGTTCTGGAACGTCCGGCGCACGCCTTTTTCCGAGACCGCGTGCGGCGTCATACCCTGGATCGCCTCTCCCTTGAAGTGGATCTCGCCGGCCGTCGGCTGGACGTAACCGGAAACGACGTTGAACAGCGTCGTTTTGCCGGCGCCGTTCGGGCCGATCAGGGCGGTGACCTCGCCGGCCTTGGCGCTGAACGAGACATCCGTCAGGGCTTTGAGGCCCGAGAAGTGGACGGATACACCCGAGAGATTGAGAAGTCCGCTCATCACCCTACTCCCTGTAATACCGTTCGCGGAACAAGGGCGAGACCTTGGCGAGCAGGCTGGCCAATCCCTTCGGCAGGAACAACAGTACGGCGATGATGATCGCCCCGAAGAACAGTTCCTCCATGCCCGGGAACTGGCGGAAATATTCCGGCAACGCGGTCAGCACGACGCCGCCGATGACGCTGCCGATCAGGCTCCCCGCACCCCCGACCATCACCATCGCGAAGTGCACGATGACTTCGGTCAGACCGAACGATTCCGGAAACACGCGCTCTGTCGACGCGGCGAACATCGCACCCGCGATGCCGACGACCGAGCCGCTCCAAACGAACGTCAGGATGATATAGTTGGCGGTCGAGATGCCGAGCGACGCCGTCGTCAGTTCGTTGTCACGGATCGCCAGGATGGCGCGGCCGACCCGGGACTTGAGGAGATTGGACGTCCCCTTCACGACCAGCACCGTGATCAGCAGGAACACGTAGAACTTGGCCGTTTCCGAATGCATTGAAATGCCGAACACGGTGACGTCCGGCAGCGGCAGACCGTCGGTCCCGCGGGTCACGCTCTCGGCGTGGATATAGACCCAGCGCATCAGCTCACCGAACGCCAGCGTGATGATCGCCAGATAATAAAGCCGGATACCGCGGAGCGCCGTGACGCTCGCCAGCAGCCCCGCCAGTCCGCCCGAGATGGCGGCCCCGACCAGTGCGATCTCGTATGTGAAGCCGGCATAGGTCATCAGGATCGCCGTCATATAGGCGCCGATCCCGAAAAATGCGGTGTTCGCGAACGCGAGTTGGCCGAGGTTACCGATGACCAAGTTGAAGCCCACCGTAACCAGCACGTAAACCAGGATCATGTTGACGATGAATTGAAGATAATCGTTGGCGAGAAACGGGATCAGCGCGGCAACCAGCGGCACCAGATAGAAGACCCGGCCGTTCTGCAGGAACGAACGTTTTTGTTGAGGTGTTTCGTTGCTCATTTCGGGCGCCTCACACACGGACCACGGCGCGCTTGCCGAACAGCCCCGACGGGCGGACGACGAGAACCACGAGGATCACTAGATAACTGGTAATGTCGATCAGTGCCGTATTGATGTAGGCGCCGGCGTATTGTTCGGTAACGCCAAGGATCAATCCTCCGGCGACGGCGCCGCCGAGCGAGCCGAAACCGCCCAACGTCATCGCCGCGAAACCGCGGATCAGGAATCCGGCGCCTAGATCTGGATGCAGCAGCGAGATCGGCGCGATCAGGATACCGGCGACCGCGCCCATGGCGAGCCCCGCGCCCCACATCATGTCGTGGAAGCGCTTGACGTTGATGCCGATCAGCGTGGCGCCGCGTTCGGATTGATAAACGGCCTGGATCACTTTGCCGATGGAAGTCTTGTAAAAGACGATAAAGAAGCCGGCGAGCAGTATCGCCACTGTGCCGCTGATAATCATCGCATCGCCGGTGATGACGAGATCGCCGACGAACACCGGCGGAATATCGAATACGCGCGGCATCGGCAGAACCTCACGGCCCCAAATTGAACGTGTCGTGCCGCGGAAAATATAACCGAGAGAGATGCTCATCATCGCGAAGCCGATATGCGGCCCGGCCTTGATGGGATCGATGAAGCCTCTCGAAATCAATATGCCGCAAGCGAACATCAGGACAATGGCGGCGAGCGCGGACGGAATGAACGGCAGGCCGAGCATCACGACCAGCACGTAGACACCGAAGGCACCCCCGAGCACGAAGTCGCCATGGCCGAAGTTGACCACCGTCGTCGCGCGGAAAACGACCGTCAGCGAGAGTGCGATCAGCGCATAGATCGCCCCTTGCGATAGACCGCTTACGGTAAGTTGCATCAACATTTTCTATTTATCCGTAAAAGAAAAAGGGGGCGCCGGGTCAACCGGATTCAGGCAACCGGGCGCCCCATGTTTTCTCGGCCGAATTACATCGGCTGGTTCCAGCTTTTCAAGACGGTCGGCTTGCCGTCAACGAAGCCGGCCACAGCCGATTCCTTGACGCCGTGACGATCGTCGGCCGACCACGTGATATTGGTCGCGAAGATGCCGGTGTCGAAGTTCTTGAGCTTGTCGAGTTCGGCGATGAACTTCTCGCGGGTCAGATCCGGACCGGCGTTCTTCAGCGCTTCGACGGCAGCGACGGCAGACCCGATCGAGACATAGCTAAATCCGGTGATGGTCTCACCCGGATAGTACTTCAGGATCATGTCGTTCCACTTTTTCATGCCCGGGCCGTCGACGGTGTCGATGAAGGCATGCGGCACGTAGTAGTTTTTGACCGTGTCGATGTCGCCGATCCGCGCCAGCGTATTCTCGAGGTCGGTCCCGGCGGCGCCCATCACCGGAATATCGGTGATGCCGTACTTCTTGAGATCTTTCAGGAAGATCACGGTTTCCGCTTCATAGAGCGACGCGACGATGAAATCCGGCTTGGCCTGACGGATTTTCAGGACCTGAGCGGTCGCGTCGGTCTGTCCGCGTTCCATGGCGAGGACCATGCTCGGCTCGACGCCCTTCGACTTCATGTAGTCGCGCGTCGGGTCGGCATAGCTTTTCGCCCAGTCGTTCGAGTGCTCGACCATCACCACGTTCTTGGTGCCGGGCTTGGACATCACGAACTTACCCATGGTGTAGCCGTACGCCGGGCCGGCGGGCACGCCGTGAAATACGTTCGGGGTCGGCGGCATCGAGATGTTCGGGTTCACCGCGTGCGCAACGATCCACGGCGTACCGGATTCGACGACGATGTCCTTCACCGCCATCGCGACGCCGCTGCACGAGTTGCCGTGCATCATGAATACCTTGTCCTGCGAAACCAGTTTCTTGGCTGCGGCGATCCCCTTGGCCGGCTGGCAGGCGGTGTCTTCCTGGATCAGTTCGAACTTGCGGCCATGTACGCCGCCCTGATCGTTGATCATCTTGTAGTACGCCATTTCGCCGATCTGCGCCTTGCTGTAGCTGGACGCATTCCCGGAAAACGGCCCCATCACGCCGACCTTAATCGTGGTGTCGGTCAGGCCGGTGGTGTCGTCGGCGATAGCCGTACCGGCGATGAGACCCATGGCCGCCAGCACGCCGAGCGGAAGTTTCCATTTAGACGTCATCTTCATTTGATTGCCTCCTGGTGGTTGATTTTCGTTTCCCCGCGAGCCGCGATTTTCATTCGCGGTCCTATTCAAGATTTCTCTCTTTTCTTACGGTGCCTTCATCGGGCGCCATCGTGACCGGCAATTCTGCCGGTTCCGAAACAAACATCGGAATGATCCGCTTCCAGGCCGAAAGCAGATCGTCGTAATACTGTGGGTCCTTGCGCAGCACGCTTTGCACGACCATGCCCCTGAACAGGCAGAGCGTCAGGTTCAATAGCACGTCCGGTCGCCCAACGGCCGCGTCGTGGCCCTTGAAGAAGGTCAGCCAGGTGCGGTCGAGAGACGCATGCAGATTGCGGATCAGCGGGACGAGACGCGCGTTGAGTTCAGGATCGGAGCGCGACGCGACGATCAGTTCCAGCGACGCGTACATAAACTTGCCGCCGAAGAACCGCGCCCACACCTCGTCGATGAACTCATCAAGCGTACTGCCGCCCCGCGACTTGCGGGCGATCTCGTCGACGTTCTCAGCGAACTCGTTGAACAGGTGTTCCGTCGCCGCAACGATCAGGTCAATCTTGACCGGAAAATGGTGGGTCTGGGCGCCTCGCGACATCCCGGCGCGGGCCGAGATACGGTGCATGGTGGTGTTGAGGTAGCCTTCCTCGATCAGGCAATCGAGCGTCGCATTCATCATGCGGAGCCGCGTTTCCGTGCTCCGCTCTTCATGCGTTCTGCGCTCCGCCTGCATCGTGACCGCGCCCCCGTTGTTATCCCTGTTGTCGATATTTAAAAACAAATCAACTTGTTTGTAAATATCCATGTTCGCCACACCCTTTATTTCAGGGGTAGCGCACGTTGCCGACACGCCGACGCTCAGGCCAGTTGCAGCGACCATGCGCCGGTCATTCCACCGCATTGCGCCGGTTGACGGCGTTCAAATAGGCAACGCAGTCGTCGACTCCCTCGACGTCCGCGAACTTGGCATCGATGTCGTAGAGGTTCCAGGCCACCGCCCCCGGCACCCGATCGCCGATGCATTCCCGCACCGCGATGGTGCGAAAACCGTCGGCGAGACCGTCACAAATGGTCGTGCGGACGCACGCCGTCGCGGTGACCCCGGTGACCAGGATCGTATCGACCCCGGCGGCGCGCAGCAGCCCGCCGAGCCCGGTGCCGTGAAACGCGCTGGCGCGTTTCTTCATCAGTGTGTGCTCGCCGGCGATCGGCGCGATCCGGGAATCGATCGCCCACAATTCCTTGTCCTTCAGATCGACGACGTCGATCGGAATCTTGCAATGCCACAACCCCATGTCGGTAAAGGGCGCGTCGCGGTCGGTGATTTCGTAGGCCGTCGTGATGTGAATGACGGGATGGCCATTGGCGCGGCAGGCTTCCAGAAGCTTCTGCATGCCGGGGATGATTTCGTTGTCCATCGCGTCTTGATCGCAGGTGAACGGGTTCCCCGGGCGCGTCCAGGCGTTGGCCAGATCGACGCTGATCAGCGCAGGCTTCTTGCCGAAGCCGATCCGGCGCTGAAAACCTCTTTCCTGGTAAATCTTGGTCGAGGCGTCGAATGCCTGTTTCAGCATCCGGTCCAGTTCCTTGGTGTCGATCCCTTCCATTATGTCCTCCGTCTTACGGTCTTGCCGGTTCATGTGTGCATTAGGCGCCGATTCAACCTCGCGGGTTCGGCGCTGACGGCAACGATGCGGCACGGTGGCAGGCGAGGGAATTGGCACTTTTGCAAATATTGTTGCTTTTTAAGCAACAATATTTAAATGTTTTATTTCAACATATTGGAGATGATTTATGCGCGATGACGGAATCGAACTGCTGCACAGCTTCGTGATTGTGGCGCAAGAACTCAGCTTTCGACGCAGCGCCGAAATCCTCAACGTCGACCGTTCAGCGCTGACCCGGCGCATCAAAAAGCTCGAAGATATCAACGGTTTTGCGCTTTTCGAGCGCACCACCCGAGAGGTCTGCCTGACGCCGGCCGGGCGCGAGCTTTACGACAGCAGCCTCGACCTCCTGCGGGACTACACCCGGGCGACCGACACCGCTCGCCGCGTCGCCGAAGGCAAATCCGGCAGGCTCAGAATCGCCTATATGGCGTTTGCCGCGCCTAAGCTGATGCCCCAGGCCGTGGCCCGTTTTCAGCGCCAGCATCCAGACGTCGATATCTCGCTGCAGTACATCGGCACGCAGCGTCAGAAGGTCGCCATCTCGCACAATGAGATCGACGTCGGCTACATGATCGGTCCGTTCGATCATTCCGATTTCGCAACCAGGCTGGCGCGCGCCGAGCCGCTTTATGCGGTGATGCCGCACAATCACCCGCTGTCGCGCAAGTTCGAGATCACCCCCGAAGACGTGTGCCGGCACGATCTCGTCCTCGGCGACCTGAACGAATGGGAATTTTACCGCTGGCGCCTGACCGAACTGTTCAACGCGCGGGGACTGCAGTTCCGGATCAAGCAGGAAGCCTCAAACACGCTCGCACTGAGTGGCCTCGTCGCGGCCGGTCTCGGCATCACGGTTTGCCCCGAAAGCCTCGCCGAAACCCTCGCCGGACCGGTCGCGATCTCAAAAATCGCCGATGAGGACTTCAAGGTCGAAACGTTGCTGGTCTGGAACCGGTTGAACCGGTCGCGGGTCCTGAGTGAATTTGTCGCTTTAGCCAACGCGATATAATAATGACGGGCGGCAAGCGGTGACGCCTGTATGAGATCGGTATCATCGCATCGGCCTATCATGCGTTTCAATTTGGCCGTTAACGCGACACTGCCCTTCGGTCGCTAGCTTTGCAGCTCTCTGCCGATCAGAAAGTCCCGGTTGTCTTGGATCAGGTCTTTCAGGAACGTCATCACTTGCCGCACCCGTGCGATGTGTTCGAGATCGTGATGAACACTGAGCCAGATATCGCGCATGACGCAAATTTTCTCCGGCATAATCCGTCGGAGCCGCGCATCGGTGCCGGCGACGAAGGTCGGCAACATCGCAATACCGAGTCCGGCGGCCGCGGCATGATACTGAGCGACCAGGCTGGTAGAACGAAACCTGGCGTCGATATCTCGCACCACGTCCGACAACCATCGCACGGCCGAGATCGCAATCAGCTCGTCGATGTAATCGATGAAATCGTGGTCCCGGAGATCGTCCATCGTTGCCGGCACACCTCGACGTGCGAGGTAATCTTCAGACGCATATAAATAGAGGGCGAACTCGCCGATCTTTTCGCTTTCGATCCGCAACCCTCCCGGCTTCGGAAAGCTCAACAGGACATCGGCTTCGCGTTTCGAAAGGTTGATCCAGTGCGACGCCGTGACGAGTTCGACCTGAACGTTCTGCGCCGCCTCGTAGAACTTCACGAAACTGGGCGCCAGAAACAGACTGCCGATTGCTTCCATCGTTGCGACCCGGACCGTTCCCGCCACGCCCGATGATTCCCCCGAGAACCGGGCCGAGATGTTGTTGATGTGGGCTTCCGCGCCTTCCGCTTCCTGCAAAAGAATGTCGCCGGCATCGGTCAGCATGAACCCGTGCCGGTTGCGCTCGAACAATTTGGTTTCCAAGGCCATTTCGAGCGCGCGAATCCGCCGTCCGACGGTCGCATGGTTGACATTCAGCGCGCGCGCGGCGGCGCTCAGGGAGCGGTATCGGGCCAACGCCAGAAAAATCGATATGTCGCCCCAGTTGAAGCGAGACAAATCGGGGCGGCGGCCTTGTGGCGGGGTATCCTTATCGGACGGCATGGGACCTCATGTGGGCGCCGTTCAGTTCGTTTTAGCCTCGAACCCCATCATGCGTTCCATTTCCTCGAATTCCAAGCCACGCGGCGTCAGGTCCCCGTCGTCGAAATGAACGCCTGACCGCTCCGCCCGGTTCACCTCAAGCTGAAAAATATCGAAACGGTTGTAATAGCCCACGACATCGTGGAACTGCTTCGGCACGACCAGGGCCTCCAGATTGATGGTCTCCGTCAAAATAGTATCCGTTTCCGACTGCGTTTCGGCAATCGGCAGGCCGTCGGGCCCGATGATCGCCGACAAACCCTGGGGTGATTCGGATATGATGCGAAGCGCCTCGGGTCCCAGCTCCGCAAGTTCGTCCAGCGTCCGTTGATCGATCAATGACGATGCCACGACGTTGAAGGCTTTGGCCTCGAACGAATGCGCCCCGGCGCGGATACGAATTGCCGACGCCAGGTCGTAACGGTCGTTCGCCTTGGGATCGTGTGTCGGCCACGTCGGCGGATAGCTGGACGCATGGATTTGCTCGCCCTGCGCAATCAACGAAAAGCGCGCCAAGGGGTTGGTGTTCTCGCCGCAAATCAACGCGCCGATCTTGCCGATCGGCGTGTCGACGACGCGCAACCCATTACCATCACCGTTCGCCCAAATGAGCTTTTCGAAGAACGTCGGCACCAGCTTCCTGTGGTGGTTTATGACGGCGCCGTCGGCGCCGATCAGAAGATTGGTGTTCCATATGCAACCGACACTGTTTTCGGCCATCTCGCTGATACCGATCGACACCACCGTTTCTGCATCGCGCGCCGCGGCGCAGATACTCATCACCTCGGGGCCTGGCACACGTACAGACTGCGCCACGAAGCGAGTGAATAGATCGTGGTTGTAGATCGGGGCGGACAACGCCGGCCACAACGGAAATCCGGGGATGAAGGATTCCGGGAAGACGAGAAACTGAATACCGTCGGCGCCCGCCTCGCGAATGATGCGGCTGGCTTTTTCGGCCGTTGCACGGGCGTCCATGTAGACCGGCGCGACGTGCGCCGCCGCGACTTTCACTTTTGTTTTCATTGTGTCCTCCGAGAGGCGCCGGTCCCGGCCGCAGGGCCGACCGGAACCGGGACGCCGTCTCTTAGAGCGGTTGCTTGGTGAAGTCGTAACGCGGCGGCAGCATCGCCATCATATCCGCGCGCGGGATGTGCTTCTTCATCTCAAACTTCGAATCGACCACCTGGCTGATGTAGCAGTCGATCATACCGCTGTGGTCCTCGGCGCGAAGCAACTTCGAGCCTTGGGGATGCGCTAGCGAGTTTTCCATCTCAAGACCTTCGAGCGCCTCAATCACCATCGGCGTATCCTTGTCGGTGTTCCAGCCGCTCTTTTCGATGGCCTGCTTGAGCGCAAAGAAGTTTTCCCAGCTCTGCCAGGCGTGGCTCTTGGCCATGACCCTGCTTGAGCCCACTTCTTTGGCGTGAACCGGATCGATCTCCATCATTTCCACGAACTTGCGATGATATTCGTCGTCCTTGTATTCCAGGGGCCGCGGGAAGTTTTCAAGGAAGAACACCCCCTCGGCGGCGCCGTCGATGGCGCGCGGATCGATGGCTTCGATGGTTCCGGAAACGGAATACATCTTCATCTTTTCGTCGAGCTTCATCGACTTCGATTGCGTATAGAAAGCAACCGACAGCGCACCGAAGAAGACCGAGAACAGAACTTCCGTCTCTTCCGGAATTTTCGCCAGATACGGCACCAGATCCTTTGTACCAAGCGGCACGGCGATCGGGTCATTCACCTTGCCGCCCATTTGCTCGATGATCTTGCGATGCTCTTGATGATGACTGTGGCCCCACGCGTAATCGGGGAAGATCATCGTCCAGTTCTTACCAAGATTTTCGTAAGCCCACGGCGCACCCGCGGCGGCCAGAGCGTAGGTGTCGGTGCCGGTGCGGAAACTGTAGCGCGTCCCCTTGGAGCCCGTGGCTTCGGTGGCTTCACCCGCCGAGAAGTAAGGCGTCTTCAATTCCGTCGCGACCGGGATTGACGCCAGCATAATGCCCGAGTGGACGGAGCCGACGACGAAAGAGGCCTTGCGGCGCTGGATCAAGGCGCGAAGTTTGCGCGCGCCGGTCGCAGGGTTGGATTCCGTATCTTCGGTCGCAAGCTCAACCTTGCGGCCAGCGATACCACCGCCTTCGTTAATCAGCTCCACCGCTTTCTTCGCGCACTTATCGTGCCAGTACCCCCACGATGAAAATCCACCGGTGAGTTCACAATGGTGGCCGATCACGATTGGCCCACTTTCCTTGGCAAACAGATCGCGGGTCAGGCCGAGATACGCCGTCGTGGCGACCGCGCCACCGGCGAGGGCCGTCTGCAGAAACGACCGGCGAGTGCGTCCGGCTGTCTGCAAAGTCTTGTTTGACGCCTTGTCCTTCTTCATCTCACTTCTCCTTCTGTAAATTCCAGCGATGTTTCTCTGTCCGATACATTATCTTGCTCTTGTTAAACGGTGACCCCGAGGTATCGGTGCAGGGTCTCCTTATCGTTCTCGAGTTCGCTGGCGCTGGCCTCGTGCACGATGACGCCTTTCTCCATGAGATAAACGCGAGTGCACAACCGCAGCGCCGTCTTGATGTTCTGTTCGACGAGCAGGATCGAGACGCCGGTTTCGCGCACCGCGGCAATCTCGCGACGGATCTCCTTGACCAGGATGGGCATGATCCCCTCGGTCGGCTCGTCGAGAACGATCATCTTCGGCTGCATCACCAGGCAGCGGGCGATGGCGAGTTGTTGCTGCTCCCCGCCAGATAGCGTGTTGCCCTGCTGCTTCAGGCGTTCTTTCAGCCTGGGGAACCTGTCGAAGACGTAATCCGTGATGTGCGACGGCGGGGACTTCGTCAGGCCGATCAGAAGATTTTCCTCGACCGACAAGCCGGGAAAAATACCGCGCCCCTGCGGCACGTACCCAAGGCCCGCACCGGGGATGCGATGAGGCGCCATCTTGGAAATGTCCGAGCCCGCAAAGCTGACGGAGCCGCCGGTGGAAGGCACCAACCCCATAATAGTCTTCAGCGTCGTTGTCTTGCCAACGCCGTTGCGCCCGAGCAAGGCGACCGACTCGCCGGCTTCGACATGTAACGTCACGCCTCGAAGCACATGCACTTTGCCGTAATGTGCGTTCAAATCCCGGAGTTCAAGCATCGTCATCGTCCCCCAGGTAAGCGGTTCGCACATCTGGGTCTTTGGCAATCTCGTCCGGCGTTCCCTTGGCCAACACGCCGCCGTTCGCCATGACGGTGATCTCGTCGGCGATATTGAAGACGACTTCAATGTCGTGCTCGATGATAACGATATCAATCCGTTTGGAGAGGTCCTGGATCTTGGCGACGGTTTTCTCCGTTTCCGCCGGCCCCATGCCGCAAATCGGCTCGTCCAGCAAAAGCAATTTCGGTTGCGTGGCCAAAGCCAGCCCGATTTCCAGCAGCGCCACATCCCCGTAAGACAGGTTCGCCGCCAATTGATCGGCATGCGGCATCAACCCCAGTTCCTCACAAACCGCATCCGCGCGTTCGTTCGATTTGCGGCAGCGCCGCCAACTCATGAACGGCGCGAACACACCAAACCGCGACCTCGCCGCAATCCACAGGTTTTCCCGCACAGTCAGTCCGCCGAACACACTCTTGATCTGGAGTGTCCTAGCAAGACCTCGTTGGCTGATCTTGTGGACCGGTTCATCGGTGATGTCGTCCCCCAGGAACCGGATCCGCCCGCTCGTCGTCGGCAGAGTCCCGGTGATGAGATTGAACAGGGTCGTCTTGCCGGCACCGTTGGGCCCGATAATGGCGTGCAGCTTGCCCGTTTCCAGGGTGAAGTTGGCATTGTCGACGGCCCGCAGCCCACCGAACTGTTTGGTGACGTCATCGATCTCGAGAAGCGGCACGGTCATGAGTCGCCTCCCTTGCCCGTATTTGACCCGGCGATGCGATGCGTCAGCGACGTCCACAACCCGCCGATGCCTCTCGGCGCGAAGATGACGGTCAGGATCACGACGATACCGACCAAGATCGGGTAATGCGCCCATACATGGGATAATTCTTCACGCAGCACGATCAGAAGGCTGGTACCGACGATCGGTCCGAACAAAGTCCCGACACCGCCGATGATCGCCCAAACGACCGCCTCGCCCGAGACGTGATAGAACATGAAGTTGGCGGACGCATACCGTCCGAACAGCGCAAACAGCGCCCCCGCGACCCCCGCGATAAAGCCGGAAACGATGAAGGCGCTCAGTCTGATCATGTAGACGTTCAGGCCGATCAGCGATGCGCGCAGGTCGTTCTCCCGCACCGTGACGAAGGCGCGCCCGAGCGGGCTCGAGATGATCCGCCCAATGACCGCATAACAAGCGCCCACCATCAGCACGATGAAAAAGTACTGTACGTCAGGATCGGTAAGCGTCAGTTCGAAGTCGCCGACATTGATCAACGGTGGCATGCTGAACGGCAAACCGTCGTCGCCACCTGTCA
This sequence comes from Rhodospirillales bacterium, assembly GCA_965228915.1. Lineage (GTDB taxonomy): Bacteria > Pseudomonadota > Alphaproteobacteria > Rhodospirillales > Casp-alpha2 > UBA4479. The sequence goes on from OZ245847.1 coordinate 702,166, forward strand.
GCGGTTTCCAGGACAACGCCAGGAAATAGAAGATGAGCGAGAACACCACGGTGATGATCGCGAAATAGTGCCACGTCAGGCGCACGGCCAAGACCCCCGCAACGGCGGCCATGGCGGTCGCCAGAACCACCCCGAAGCCGAACCCGCCCCAGAAGCCAAGTCCGAGCTTGGCAATACCGATGGCGACGCCGTACATCCCCATACCGAAATAGAGAGCCTGACCGAAAGACAGCAGACCGACGTAACCGAACAACAGATTGACGCTCGCCGCCAGCAACGACCAGATCAGAATCTCTGAATAAATATCGACCCAGAACGAATCGACAAACAGCGGCAACACCCACGGTGCCGTCAGCGTGAACAAAACCAACATCAACGTGCCGGCCCTGTTGATCGTTCGTACCGTCATCGTGTCGCCCCGGCAAAGATTCCGTGCGGACGGATCATCAGTACCAAGCTCATGAGGCAGAGCGAGCCGATGCGGGCAAACGTCGGATCGGTGAAACTGGTGATAATCCCCTCGAAGAAGGCCAGTAAGACGGCAGCGGCGACAGTGCCGCCCAGATTGCCGAGCCCCCCGATAATGACCGCCATGAAGCAGAACGGCAGGATATCGACCCCTGCTTCGAAATAGACGGTGGTGATCGGCGCGGCAACCACGCCACCCAAAGATGCCATGGCGAATCCGATCGCAAAGGTCATCAAATAAATACGCCGCGCCGGAATGCCCATGGCGGTTGCCGTTTCCGGATCGAACCTGACGGCACGCATCCAGGTTCCGAGTTTGGAGCGGTGCAGAAACAGAAAGAACGCCCCGATCGCCGCAATCGAAGCCGCTGCGGCAAAAAGCCGGTACACTTCATATTCGATTCCGAACATCGGAATTGTTTCGTGGATCGGCGGCAGCATGCGTTCCGGCGTCGCGCCGAAGGTGGCACGCACGCTTTCTTGCAAAATGATGGCAAGCCCGAACGTAGCGACGATGGACAACGCCGCCGCGTTCTTTATTGGTTGAATGACCGTGTATTCGATCAACGCGCCCAATGCGAAACCGATAATCGGGACGATCAGAAAAGCGAGCCAGTAATTCCCGGTGGTTTCAGCGACGAACCAGGCCAGCACCGTCCCGACCATGAAGAAGTCACCGTGCGCAATGTTGATGATGTCCAGCAGACCAAAGATGATCGAAAGCCCAAGCGCAATTAGCGCGATAATCAGCCCCCAAACGATTCCATTCAACGCCAGCGCGATGGTGAGTTCCACCGTGTGTGCCCCTTTAAACCCTGTATTTCTACCGCTTTTTGGCGCGGCTGTTTCGTATTCATTGAATTGTGAGGCTGTTTAAAACTCTCGGCAATTCAAGAAATTCGCACATAATTGTGCATTTTTGCACATCAAGATTTGACGCCTACGGGTTCGATACCAAGCTTGGCGCTGATTGTCTTTGCGGTTTCCAGACGCCGGGCGGTCAATTCACCAGCCGCATTTCGTGCCGCCTCCAGAACCGCCGCCGGGGCCCTCTCCGGCGTGCCGCTATCAAAGGGTGGCTCCGGGTGGTACTGCATATAAAGCTGAATTTGCTCGGCAACCCTCTGGCCACGGAGCATGGCAGCTAAGTGCAACGCACCGTCGATACCGGACGTCACACCCGCAGCGAACACCCAGTTCCCATCGATCACGACACGGTCATTGACCGGTGTCGCACCGAAGTATGGGAGAAGATGAAAAGCCGACCAGTGGGTCGTGGCCTTCCGACCTTTCAACAATCCAGCTGCCCCGCATAACAACGCCCCCGTGCAGACCGAAAAAACAAACTGCGCTCCCTCCGCCTGAGTTCGGATGAACGACAGGAACGTCTCGTCCTCCATAAGGGCCTGTTGACCCGGGCCGCCCGGCACATGCAGAACGTCAAGTTGCCCGACTTCGTCGAAAGTCTTGTCGGCGTTCATGCTCAGGCCGTGAAGATCCTTGATCGGCTCCTTCGTCGCAGCGATCACCTGATACGTCGAGTTGGGAATGACGGAAAGCACTTCGAGCGGACCGGTCAAATCGATCTGATCGAGCCCCGGAAACAGGAGGGAGCCGATTTGAAGATGCTGGTCGGACGGGATCATGTGCTTTCCTTTCTGCGTGGATACCGATCACCACTACTAGATAGACAAAATATCATGTGGTCAATAATAAATATGACATTTCTTTCTTTTGACATAGGTCATATTATTAAAGATAGGACGTAATTCGAGGACGGCGTCCGCGAAACGGCATACGTCATCGCCCGCCGACTAGGAGAGCCCAATCGCGATCAACCGATAGAATGTTTTTGTCGAAGAGGTTATGCGCCGCGTTGGACGGCACCCTGCCGCTGCAGATTGGCGAGGAGAGCCGCCAACTCTCGCGCTTCTCGATCAGTCAGCGTGCTCACGGTGACACGGATGGCCTGCCCGCTCTCCAGCCGGAAAATATCCCCGGGGCGAACGATCCAACCGGCCTCCATAAGCCGTCTTGTGATCGCCTGTTCGTCGGTCACCGGAATCCAGACATTGATCCCGTCCGCGCCATGGGCCTCGATTCCGGCATCCATGAGAGCATCCAAAAGATACTGCCGACGCGCCGCATAAGCCTGAGACGCATTCCGGATAATCCGGGGATAATCCTTAGAAGTGACCGTCGAAAGCACGGCCTGCTGCAGCACACCGCTCACCCAGCGGTACGAAAATGCGGCGAGCCCGCTCACTTTCCTGGCAAGACCGTCGCTTGAATCAACGAACGCAAGGCGCAGATCCGGCCCGACGTACTTGGACACAGACCGGACGATTGCCCAATTTGGCCGCTTGGCGGAGACCAGCGTGACCGGCTTGAACGGCGAAAGAGGGGCGAAGTGGTCGTCTTCGATCAAGAGCAGGTCTTCATACCGCCCGATCACGCGCGCCAGTTCGTCGCGGCGCTTGGGCGTCCACGACCCGCCAAACGGATTATGCGCCCGGGGCGTCAAAATCATCGCTTTCACACCCATACCGAGGGCGTCTTCCATCGCCGACGGCAGAACCCCATGATCGTCGACCGCCATCGGCACCGGCGGGAAACCGAGTTCCTTGAGCAGACCCAGAGTCGTCATAAAACAAGGGTCCTCGACGGCGATGGCGTCACCCGGTTGCAGGTAGGCGCGCAGGATCATCTCGATCGCGTCGAACGTGCCGTTTGCGATCCAGACATCCCCCAATGGCATGCCATCATCAGACAATTGCCGGCGGGCGAAATCGATCAGGGCGGGATTGTCGGGTGGATCTTCGTAACCGCGCGGCAGCCAGACGGATTGGCTGAGCATGGCCTTCACATCGGGAAGCAGCCTGCTGTCCGGATTGCCGCCGCCGATGTCGTGAAGCATCGTCGGGCCACGTGAAGCGCCCTCGGCCTGCAAAGAGACACGGCTACCCTGGCGGCCCTTCCCTTCGATGACGCCGGCGTCAGACAAGTGGCGGTAGGCCGATGCGACCGTGTTGCGGTTGACGCCCAGCCGTTTGGCCAACGCGCGGATCGCAGGCAAGGCCTCGCCGCTTCGAAACGCACCATGCTTGATGGCGGCCTTGATGCTTTCGGAAATCTCATTGGCGGTGCGGCCCTTTATCAGGTGCGCCGCACCCGTCGGATCATCCAAACTGGTCCGCTGTCTCGCCATATCATCTTTGTCCTAAGACCTTCGCCCGCGCAACGCCGACACCAAGCACACAACGCGCTTTATAGGTTTCCAGCCGAAGCCTGGCAAGTTTGTCGCGTTTTGTCATATGCATTGTACCACAACGTATTGACCCAGCGTCAATTGCGCCACCGCTTATATACCGCACCAGTCCCGGATGATCGCAGAATACAGTTCCACCGATTCGTCGATGCGGTGCACATAGCAGTATTCGTCGGTCTGATGGGCCATAGCCGCCTCACCCGGGCCGAGCACGACGGTAGGTGGATTGCGGTAAGCCGGCGTCAGTACGGAGGCATCAGTAAAATACGATGCCGTCCCGACCTCCGGCTTGGTCCCTGTGGTTTCCTCGACGATCGAAAATACCTTCTGCACCCATTCGAGTTCCGGATCGGTCCACACACCCGGTACGTCGACGATCGCTTCGAGCTCTACGTCATCTCCCAAGTAACTCATGATCTGCTCGCGCAGATGCGCATGGTCCTGCCCCGGCACGGTGCGAAGATCGATGCCGAATTCAGCGTGATCGGGCACCGAGTTAATGTTGATCCCGCCACTTATGTTGCCGACATTGACCGTCGGTTTCCCCAACACCGGGTGCCGGGCGACGTTGAAATCGAAGTCTTCAAGCTTGCTGACGGCGCGCGCCGCCTTGTAGATGGCATTGACGCCGCGTTCCGGCATCGAGCCGTGCGCCGTCACACCTTCGGTGACAGCCCGCAACCATAACGCGCCCTTGTGGCCGACCCATGGCGCATTGGAGGTCGGTTCCGCAACGATTAGAGCCCCGGCCTCGCCGAGCGCCCCAGCCTTTGCCGCCAGACCGTAGGCGCCGTCGCAGCCGGTCTCCTCGCCTGCCGTGATGACGATCTCAACACCGGACGTGCCGTCAAGTTCTTGGGCGAGAATCGACACGGCCGTACAAATCGCGGCAACACCGCTCTTCATATCCGTGGAACCGCGACCGTAAAGCTTACCGCCCGAGATTTCCGCGGCAAAGGGATCGACGGACCATGCGCGATGACCGAGCGGGACGGTGTCGATATGTCCGGTGAAACCGAGGCGAGACCGGCCATCCGTTCCGCCGATACGCGCGACGAGGTTAGCCCTATCTTCGCCGAACCGGTGAAGTGTCGTCTCCAGCCCGGCCGTTTCGAGCAACGCCGCGAGATGCTCCGCGCACGCCATTTCACCGCCTGGGGGATTTATGGTGTCGAACCGGACTAACTCTTGCGTCAGTTCGACCGCCGAAATCGCCATATCATCACCTCCCCTTGAACGCGTGCGTGCTCAGCAGCGTCACGTCTTAAAGGAGACAACTCTCATTGTCTATTTTGCTGCGGTATTGGCTTATTTATGTCTTCGACATGTCATTGTCATATTTACTGGCGATGCGCCCCTGCAGCAGTCCGGCGAGATGCCGCCTATCTCCTGTGTCCGGCACCGCTTTTCGCCGGTCGACGCGACAGTGCCGTTATTCAATTCGGAATACCGGTCCTTCCGGCAACAGCCTGACACCGGCCCGGAGGTGCTTGTAAGGATACTCGCGCGGATCGACGATATGCGCCCCCGGGGTCAGCACCACCAGTGTTTTCTCGGCTATGGGATCGAAGTCGGCCCGAAAATGGCACGTACTCTTCAATGCCAGTATCTTCTGCTTCGTCGGGTCGATCCCGATATGCTTGAAAATATCCTGATCGTAAGCCTGCATCCGCTTCGAAGCGACGACGATTGAAATACCATCGATGCGCAACACGGCCGTCGGCCCGAGGTTGATCTTTCGTCCGGGGATACTCCGGCCTGTGGTCGTAAACTGTCCATCGCTCAAAGCGGTGACCGTAAACGTTCCGTGGAACGGTCTGTCACCGGGAATTTCATGCTTGCCGCCAAGCGCAAGCGTTACCTCGGCGCCGACGCCGGCCGCGTGCGCGGCTTCTGCGGCGGCCGCGTCCCACATCACGCACATGGCAACGCCATCGGCGCCGTGGCGGTGCAAGGCTTCGAGGAGCCCGGTTGTGTCGCAGGTGCCGCCGCAGCCGGGATTGTCCTGGGTATCGGCAATGACTACCGGCTTGCTGGCGCCGGCGGCGATTTGCATTGCCTGGCTGACTGCTGTGTCGGGATCCAGCAACGGTTCGGCGAAATCAGACTCGCGGGATATGACCATGGCGGCGAGTTCATCTGCCGCCGCATCGGCCGCCGCCTGGCTATAAGCGTGACAGACCACGGCCGGGCCGCATTCTGCCAGGTCTGACGGCGGGAACCCGGCACCGTAGCAGAGGTCCAGGATTTCACCACCTTCGCCGGCCACCGACGCCTCAACGATCCCTTTGGTCGGCTCGACCAGGGTACACTGAAAGTTCAACGGCAGCAGAAAAGGTATCCGGCGAATCGCCTTGCCGCTCGGGATACCCTCTTCCAGCACTCTCATCAAAATTTTCGCTGACCGGCCGCCCGTATGCTGGCGGTCGATATGAGGATAGGTCAAATAGATCGCCATGCCGTCGCAATGCTCGACCATCTGTTCGGTGATGTTGACGTGATAGTCGAGCGTAATGACGATCGGGACGGCGCTGCCGACAACGGCCCGGACCCGGCGCAACAGTTCCCCCTCGGCATCCGGAAAGGTTTCCGAGCACATGGCGCCGTGCAAATCCAGATAGACCGCGTCGACCGGCATTTGCTCTGACAGCATGCCGACCAATTCCCCGACGATACGCTCGAAGGCGTCATCGGTTATGTAGCCGCCTGCGCCGGCGTGCCCCCAAATTAGCGGGACCAGTTCATGACTGCTGTCGATGGCATCAAGGAACCCGGACATCCCGAAAGACCCACCTGTCGTTCGCGCAATGACCTCTTCACGTCTGGCCAACGGCGGGAACTCGCCGCCCTTGGCGTAATACTCGTAGTCGGTACGCATCGGCACAAAGCAATTGGTTTCGTGCAAAAAGCCAGCGATCGCGATCCGTGCCATTGATTAGGGTTCCTCTTCCAATACATGCCGATAAGCGTACTATCACATCTACGCCGGTATTATTCGATACCCATAACGCCCTAGCACCTTTTGCTTCAGTCGGCCAGGAAGCCCCTGCAGCATGGCAACGCCCACAGCCGCTGTCGGGCACATCCATGACCGGCATCGCGCTGCGGCAGATTTGCCGGGCAATCGTACAGCCCAGGTGATAGTGAGACCTTTTGGGCGATGAGAGCGGGTTCAGCTAATCAGCCTAACACGCACTTTGAATTGCCCGTTAACGTGACGATGCCAGAGATCCACGTCTGATACTGAGAGGTTTTGCGCCTCTTCGTTGCTTGGCAATCAGGCCTTCAGTTCGATCTGGTGACGCGATTCGAACGCCGAGCGAATCAGTTCCTGCAACTGCGCGCCGAGATGACGGGCATGCGAATTGGTCCGCCACGCAATACATAACTTTCTCGACAAAGTCGCGCCATGCAACTGCAGCACCTTGAGTTCCCTGTGACTACGGATTTCCGAAAGAACGTAAAGTTCCGGGAAGAAAGAGATGCCTACGCCCATACCGACCATGTGTCGTAACGTATCGAGACTCGTTCCTTCGTAGTCATAGAGGATTTCGGCGTCGAACGTGTTGCTCAGTCCCCGGACTTGGTCATGCAAATAGTGACCATGTTCCAAGGTCAATATTTTTTCGCCGCGCAAGTCTTCGGGCGTAATGCGATCAAGCGACGCAAACCGGTGGTCGGGCGCACAAACGATTTCCAGTTTCTCGTCAAACAGCGGCATGACTTCCAATGCCCGGTTTTTCACCGGCGACGGCGTCAGGATGATATCGAGATCCCCGGATGCCACCCTCTCCTGAATTTCGCGGGGCGTATCCTCATGCACGTACAACTTGAGCTTCGGATACCGCTCGTGCATTTCCGGAATAACATGGGGTAGCAAATATGGGCCGAGTGTCGGCGGGACACCGAGCCGGAGCCGCCCCGCGATCCCGGAAGATTCCGCCGCGGCTAAATTGATGATCTCCTGAACATCGACGAGAACCTTTTGAGCGCGTGCGACGATTTCTCGCCCCAATGGCGTGACCGATACGCCGCTTCGGCTTCGTTCGACCAAACGTACGCCGAGCTTTCGTTCAAGCTCGGCGAACTGTGCGCTCAGGGTCGGCTGCGCCACATTGACGCGTTGTGCGGCGCGCCCGAAGTGACGCTCATCTGCTATGGCCACCAGATATCTGAGTTGGCGGAATGTTGGCATGATGCCTCATTTGTTGCCGGCATTTAATAGATAAAATCTATTAAATTAAAGCATAACTTTCAATTAGATAAATTAAAAATCGCGCCTACATGTTCCGAAATCAGTTCAACCTGAATGCAAACCGAGAGAATACAAAGGGGAACAAGCACATGGCGACGGCGACCAGCAACGATGGAACGTCTTTCCTGAGCAAGGAAACGTTGGGGGGCATGCTCCTGATGGTGGGGGCGGCGGCGGCGCTGCTCATCAGCAATTCGCCTCTTTATGTAGGCTACAAGGCGTTCCTGGACATCCCGGTCAGTGTCTCGATCAGCGCCTTCAACATCGACAAACCCCTTTTGTTGTGGGTCAACGACGGCCTGATGGCGGTCTTCTTTTTCCTTGTCGGACTCGAGATCAAACGCGAGGTTCTGGAAGGCAAGCTCTCTTCTGCAGACCGGGCCTCCTTGCCCTTGGTTGCCGCAATCGGCGGCATGGCCGTTCCGGCAGCCGTGTTCGTAGCGATCAATTGGGGAACGCCGGAGAATCTGGCCGGATGGGCGATCCCTTCGGCGACAGATATTGCATTCGCTCTGGGTATTCTCGCCCTGTTGGGTCCCGGTGTGCCGGCCGCGCTAAAGGTTTTTCTGCTTGGCATCGCCATCATCGACGATCTTGGCGCAATCCTGGCGATCGCAATATTTTACACGTCGGATCTCTCGATCGAGTCGCTGGTTTTCAGCGCTGCCGGGATGCTCATTCTCGTCGCGATGAACCGGATGGGCGTCCGCCAAATTGCCCCTTACGCGCTGATCGGCATTATCGTTTGGGCAGGCGTGCTCAAATCCGGCGTTCATGCAACGTTGGCCGGCGTCGTGGTGGCACTTATCATCCCGATGCGCGACTCACGCGGCGAGTCACCGCTCGAACGCGCCGAACATGCGCTCTTCCCGTGGGTAAGCTATTTCATCATGCCGCTTTTCGCCTTCGTGAATGCCGGCGTTGCGTTGCAAGGACTGTCGATGTCGGATTTGCTGGATCCCCTGCCGATCGGCATTGTCCTCGGACTGTTCGTGGGCAAACAACTGGGCGTCATGGCGTTTACCTGGCTGAGCGTCCGCGTGGGGCTGTGCCGCCTCCCCGACGGGGTGACCTGGCGTCAGACCTACGGCGTGGCCTGCCTGACCGGCATTGGCTTCACCATGAGTTTGTTCATTGGCACACTGGCGTTCGACTCCCCGCAGCAACTCGACGCAGTCCGCCTCGGCGTGTTGATGGCGTCCGCATGTTCCGCAGTGGTCGGCGTTGCGATCCTGCGCGCGGCTATTTCAGACAAACCGGCTCGTTCGAAGCAGCGCGCATCGAACGTCTCGGATTTGGTCAACCAGACATAAGGGAGGAAACAACGATGCAACGCTTTAAGAACATTCTGGTGGTGTACGACTTCTTTGAGGGCTGTGACGATACGTTGCAAAAGGCGGTCGACCTCGCGATTCGGAACGCGGCTCGCTTGACCGTTGTCCATGCCTCGAATGCTCAATCGGCGGGGCAGATTACGAATGCTGAACGAGAACGATTGCTGAAGCGGGTTGAGGCCGGTCTGCCGCTGCCCGACGCGCAGAGAAGCAGCGTTGTCTGTTATGGGCCGCCGGTCGAGCGGATCCTGGAAGCCGCATCCGGCATCGGCGCCGATCTGATCATAGCGCCGGAACAGAACAAGGGCTTTTACGCTCAGATACTGGGCTTGGATATCTCGACCGAGCTGCTCCGCCAAGCGAACTGCCCGACATGGATAATGCGCCCGCAGCAAGGTGAGCGCCAACCTCTCATCATTGCCGCGTTGAATGCGGGCAAGCCCGACGCCCCGGATTGCCAGGCAAACCGCCGCATACTCGAAATCTCCTCGTCCCTTTCCATTCTGGAGGGCGCCGAGTTGCACTTGGTCTATGCCTGGGATTTCGAAGGCGGCCAACGCGATACCATTGCGTCGGAACTTCCGCGCGGAAAGCACGAAGCCCTATGCGCCGAGGCGCACGCAACCAACCGGGGGAAAATTGTCAGCTTGGTCAAGTCGGTGCTCACTGACTTCGTCGATTACAAGGCAATGCCGCTTCGAGGCAATCCAAGAAGCGCCATCGTCGACTACGCCAACGAACAGAATGCCGCCTTGCTGATTTTTGACGGGCAGGTTGACGGCGCCATCAAGTCTGCGCTGGGCGGCAACACAACGACGTATCTTGCCAGGCATGCCGCCAGTTCCGTTCTTTGCACCAGACCCGCATGCGGATACGCGAACGCAGGTGCGCTCGACGCCGCGTAGTCCGGGCGTTGGCGAGGGATTGCAGCATGGATTCATCACCCGTCGGTTCTATCCGTAAATCTTGGTGATCTTGGCAGTTTACGCGGCTTTTCCCAAGGGTCCCTCGCTTCCGTTTGTTTCCGCAACCCAAGCGCCGACAGCGGAATAGCGACGGATGGTACTCTCTCGATCATCGATAGCGAACAGATGCAGCCAACGATGATCGAATAGGTTGCGGACGTCAGGGTGTTTCTTGAGCACCCCTTCGATCGCATCCGTCGGCGCCTCGATGAAGACCGAAAGCCGCAGCGGCTCGTGGACGAACCGGTCGCCGTCGTGGACCGATTGCCACGGCAGACCGCCGCGCAGAACGCCCCCGTTCCCTTCCAAAACGCCCATGCCGCCAGAGACGTTGTGCAGCAGTTTGTTGCCGGCGCCGAAAACGTCTGGCGCAACGACCGAGCCGTAATACTGCAGACTTATCCAGCTCGCGACGACGACAGGTGCGGTCAGGATAAGTTCGAGAACGCTGAAGTCCTTGTCCTTGCGCCAGTCGTAGTCGTTCAGAAAAGCGCGGCCTGCAAGCTCCTGCCCGGAGGTCCGGTGACGCGGTGCGGCAATGAACGCCTGGCAGCCGGCGAGCCCCCATTCGGGACGAATTTCGGACCAGTCGCGACTTCGCTTAAGCAGTTGATCCGCCCCGCCTGCGTGCGGCAGACGGATGGCGCGTTCCGTCCGCGCGATCTTGCCGGCCTGCGCGAACCACTTCTTGGCCTGATCGATATCCGACTGATGAGCGGCGGTATCTGCATCGCCGTCGAAGAGCGTCACCGTATCCGTGGTCGTATCATGGAGCGCACCCAGAAACAGTGTGTCCGCAGGTATATCGATCCCTTTCTCGGCAAGTCCGCTACGCACCGCCTGATCGTTCAACAAGGCTGCGAGCAGCCGCGCATTCGCCTCACCCGAATAACCGCCGCAGGCGCCGCACTGCAGGGCGCTGGCATGCGGGTTGTTCACGACCCCGGCACCATGCCCTGCGAAGACGACAAGCCGCGCGAAACCATCCGTCATCGACATGGCTTGCAAGATGGTCGCGGCAGCATGTATCCGCTCTTCGACCGTTAGCTCGGATTCAAAAACAGGGCGGCTTTCTGCCGGCGGCTTCGGCGCGACCAGTGACAAAGCATCGCGGACGAGACGCGGCGCGTATATAAGGCCGGCCGACTCTACGAACGAGAACGAAGAGACAGCCGCGAGCTTGAACCGCCCCCAGGCTCGCTTGGCACGTGCCGAAATCCTGATCTGGCTTTCTGCCGCGGGGGTCTCTTTTTTAGAGGACGCGGCAACATGATGTGCCGGCCTGAGGAGAACCGGGCAACGCGCCTCCGGGGTATCGGAACCGGCCGCCTTGTATTCGGCAGCTATACCGAAGAACCCCGCAAAGCCGGCCGTACGGATCGACTGGTCGGCCGTCTCGAGGGCGCGCCGGAAAACTTCCGAACGCACGTCGATACAAAAAGCCACGTGCAAGGCGGGCCGGCCGTCGGTTATTACGGCAGATGCGGCGCTCAACTTGCCGATCAGCGACCGCTGTCCGGCGCGCTCGGCGGCCTCCTGAAAAATACTGTCGGTAATCTGCTCAGTGCTGGGACTCACGGGTTCGGCGTATGCCGTCACCGCTTCGCTCCAAGGCTTGCCAATCTCCCTCTCGTAGCGTCCGAGCAGCGCAGCCTCCCAACACAGCCGGATGGCCAGAAGCTGGATAAGATCGTCGTCCTGTTCGCCATTCAGTTCCGCCTGCCATAACCGGTAGCGGGCAACCTGCGCCCAGCCGCCCATCGCCATGAGCAAACGATGAAAATAAAGTTCCATGGCATCGGCGGACAGTTTCAGGCGTTTTGCCGCATCGACGATTGCATCCGCCGCCTCCAGCGGGGTCGCCACGACATGCGCGGCAAAGCCGTCGAGGCCGGCGATCTCCGGGCGCAAGTCACGGGATGCATATTCACGCCATGAGCGCCACGCCCCGCCGCCGCGGGGCGCCGGCCAGAACGCCTGCCCTTGGTCGAAATAAGCCCCTGCCCAGGTGCCGATCATATCGGCGACGAGGTCCGGCCAGCCGGCGTCGCATACATCAGCGGCAATGTCCGCGACCGTTGGCAACGCTGCCGTCGGCGTCGATTGCGTGTCGAGTTCAGAATACACCGCGGCGAGGTTCAGTCCGTGGCCGTTCGTTTGCGCCGCCAAGAGTGCAGCTTCAAGGTCTCTGTCGGTTATTTCGCCATTATCCGATTTCTTTTTGTACCAATCGCGATCCATCGTCAGCCGGCAGCCGGCGCTTTTCGCAAGACGCGCCGATGCCGCTGCGAGGTGCTCGCCCGTCTGGCCCAAAAACGGGTTTACCGCGACGCTCTCTGCGAGCGGCCAAAGCGGCGGCACGGCGCGGGCGGCGGCGGTCGCAGCGCGGAGGATGGTCACCTTGGATGCTGAACGGCGTTTATATGCAGTCATTGGCATGGTCTCCTCAACGCTCTTCGAGTTTCAGCCGCCACGTGGATTTGATCGAAAGATTTTGCAGCATGCGGTCGATCACGGCGTTGACGTAGAGTCCGTTCGCGACGTGCACACGCAGCCCGGTCGCCGCCGGGTGCGTCGCCCATAATGGGAACAGGGCTTGGGCAAAGGCAACGAAACCGAATGACGAGACCGCGAGAATGATCAGCACCCATTCCAGTGCTGTCGCCGAGGGTGTGGGCGGCAACGTACCCGCCAGCAGATGGATGCTGAAGCTCTGCAAACCGAAGTAGGCGATGCTTGCCGCAACCGAGTAGCCGACCGTCCGCCGGGTCAGCGCGCGCGGAGCGGCATCAGCGAGGCCCTGGGCGAGGAGATAGGCGACCCCGAAGACCAACAGCGCGCCGACGGCGATCGCCTGCGGCGACTTGTCGTAGAACCCGAAAAACAAGCCGACGATCAGGTAGATGCCAAGTCCCATCACGAAAGAGCGAGAGACCGCGCCCAGACTTGGAACCGCGATCGGTCCCGGCCGGCGAATGGACGCGACATAGGCAACCGCATTCCCGGACGAGAGAAATGCGTGCGCCTTGTATAACGAGTGCGCCACGATGTGCAGTAACGCGAGCGGGAACAGCGCCAGACCGCATTGCATCACCATGAAACCCATCTGTCCGACGGTCGACCACGCCAGCGAGGTCTTGACCGCCGGCATGGTCAGCATCACGACGCAGCCGAAAAGCGCCGTAAAGCCGCCGAGGATGACGAGAAACGCGAGCACCCCTGGCGCCAGAAGCATGACGTCCGCGAGCCGGATCAACAGGAACCCGCCGGCATTGATAACGCCGGCGTGCAGCAACGCAGACACCGGCGTCGGCGCTTCCATCACCTCTGTCAACCAACCATGCGTCGGGAATTGCGCCGATTTCAAAACCGCTGCGAGCGCGATCAACCCGGCGGCGACAGTCACGCCTTGGGGCGTCGTCCCGGCCCGAGCGGCTTCAAGGATAGCGCCGATGTCGTCTGTGCCGAAGCCGACGACCAGAAATACGGCGGCAAGGGCAAGGGCCAGATCGCCGGTGCGGGCGAAGATGAACTTCTTGCGCGCGGCGCGTTGCGCGCCGGGCCGGTCGGGATAGAACAGCAAGAGCCGGTGCAGGCACAGGCTCATGGCGACCCAGGCGAAGACGAGCAGTGTGAGTGAACCGGCCTGCACCAAAGTAAGGACTGCCGCGAGCGTGGCACAGAGCCAACCCGTGAACGTGCCCTGCCGGTCCTCGCCGTCGAGGTAGGTCGCGCTGAAACGAAGCACGACCCAGCCGACCAGCGAGATCAGAAGCATCATAATGACACTGACGGCATCAACCCGGACGGCAAGCGAGACGGGTATCGAAAATGGCGTCGCGACCGTCGCCGAACCCTTCACGACCAGCAGCAATGCCGATACCAATGCGGCCGCCAACGCAAGCACGCTGGCGGCGGTCGCCGCGACCAGCGCCGACGTCGGGCGGTTGCCTGGCTCCCGAAAGCTCATCAGTGCCGCCACGATGAATCCGGCGGGGGCCAGTATAGGGACGAGATGCATGGACATCGTATTCCTTGTGTTCCGGCGTTCCTTGGCAGCGACTGGTAGCAGCCCGAACGGGAATAATAAAATTCATTGTTTTAAATCAAACGTTCTATAAAATAGAACGATATGCGGATGCTGAATTACAACCACCTTCGATATTTCTGGGCTGTCGCGCACGCAGGCAACCTGACGAAAACGGCAGCGCAACTGAACCTGTCCCAATCGGCGCTCTCGGTGCAGATCCGCAAACTTGAAGAACGGCTCGGCCACGACCTGTTCGAGCGGCGCGGACGGCAACTTCATTTGACCGAGGCCGGCCGTATCGCACTCGATCACGCCGATGCGATTTTCGCTGCTGGCGATCAACTGCTAGGAACGCTCTCCGGTAGCGGTGGCTCACAGCAAACGCTCCGGGTCGGCGCGCTCGCGACTCTCTCGCGCAACTTCCAGATCGCTTTTCTGCGTCCTCTACTGGCACGAGACGGCATCGAAATGATCCTGCGATCGGGAAGCCCGGCTGAACTACTGGGCAGTCTCGAGGCAATGGGGCTCGACGTGGTGCTGCTGAACCGCGCACCCGACACCACGGTGTCGACGTCGTTCATCGCGCATAAGATCGCCGAGCAACGGGTAAGTTTGATCGGCACGCCGAAGCGCGTCGGCGTTAAAATACCGATCGCGAAACTTCTGGCACAGCAACCCGTTATTCTCCCAACGGCGGACAACATCGCGCGGATCGGCTTCGATGCCCTGACGGACAGATTGGGAGTCCGCCCCCGGGTCATCGCCGAAGTCGACGACATGGCGATGATGCGGCTACTCGCCCGCGAGGACGCCGGTCTCGCCATAATGCCGCCGGTCGTCGTCCGCGACGAACTCTCTCAGGGCATCCTGACCGAAGCTTACAAACTGCCGGAAGCGACCGAGGCGTTTTATGCGGTCACTATGCCAAGGCGCTACCCGAACCCGCTGCTATCGGAACTATTGGAGGTCGCACGGATTGACGACCCCGCCTCGATCCCTTGACGGAAAATCCCCCGTATCGCCGGACCTGACGCGCAGAAACGCGGTCCCAAAAAATGAAATCTGGCCGGACAGCCGCAAGATGCCGCACGGTCATACGTCCGCAGTGCAACTCGGCGGATCAAATCCAATAAGCGGTCTTTCACGTACCTAATTTAGCTTTCCTGGCAAAAGTGGAACGTGAACCCGTGATCGCACCAAACGGCATCCATCGCTTACAACTCATTGCATACGCTTTGCCGGCTCTTGCATTGGCGATGCCTACCATTCCAATCTACATCTATCTCCCTGCCTATTATGCGACCGACGTCGGCCTTGGGTTGAGCGCCGTCGGCGGCGTCCTCCTTGCCGCACGGATCTTCGATACGGTTCTCGACCCGGTTTGCGGATACCTCTCCGACCGGCTCCACTGGCGTTTCGGACGCCGCAAGCCGCTTATGCTGGGCGGTGGCGTTATTGCGGCAGGCGCAATGCTGGCGCTCGCCCACCCGCCCGAATCCGCCGGGTCGGCATATCTACTTGGATTTTCCGTGCTGCTTTATGCGGGCTGGACCTTCGTGATCGTGCCCTACACCGCGTGGGGGGCGGAACTGGCGGACGACTACGACACCCGCTCGAAAATCACCGCCGCGCGGGAGGGCGCCATGCTTATTGGCATACTTCTGGCTGCGGGCATCCCGTTGCTCACCGGAGGCGGGACCCCGCCCGGCCCGGCGACAGCCGCCGACGGCGACGGAAGCGCCCTTCGCTCGATCGCCTGGGCCGCGGTTCTTGTCGGTGTGCCGGGCTTCCTGCTCATTGCACTAAAAGTGCCCGATGCGCCTCGGCGCAGAACGGGCCAGGTGTGGACGTTTTCGGCGTCCGCCATCAGGCAATCGTTATTTTCGATTTTCGGAAACAAACCGTTTTTGCGTCTCTTTGGCGCATGGTTCGTGAATGGCCTCGCGAACGGCTTCCCGGCAGTGCTGTTCATTCTTTATATGGAACACGGTCTTAACATATCCGATGGCGACAAACCGGCGTTCATTCTCGGGTACTTCCTGCCCGGGGTGTTGTTTGTCCCGCTTTGGGTCTGGCTGTGCCAGAGAAGCGACAAACACAGGATTTGGTGCCTTGCCATGCTGTTGGCATCCGCGGCATTCGCAATCGTTCCTTTCCTTGACCCCGAGCAATCCTGGCTCTTTCTAGTGGTTTGCGTCGTCACCGGCGCCACGCTCGGCGCAGATCTGGCACTCCCGCCCTCGATGCAGGCAGACGTGGTCGACCATGACCGCCTGCAAACTGGCAAAGACCGGACCGGCATCTATTTCGCGCTGTGGGGGATGGCGACGAAACTTGCGCTGGCTTTTGCCGTCGGGATCGCTTTTCCAGTTCTTGAGCTAGCAGGGTTCGACCCCGAGGCGGCAATGCCCGATGCAATCTGGGCGCTCGTGGCGATCTACGCCATTGTGCCAATCGCATTAAAGATATCGGCAGTGGCGATCGTTGCAGGTTTTCCGATCGGCCGTCGCCAGCATGAACGTATCCGCCGTGAATTGGCGGCGTTGGAAGAACATCGCGGCATTAGCACCTGAACCAGCTGTTCAACAGCGGCTAGGCCCGCTCGGCGCAGCGCCCCGGGATGTCGAACAACGGACCGAATTCGCGTGTTTCGCGGTAGATCGGCGCCAGTTCGCGACCGTCCTCCAGGCCAAGCCATAGACGAAGCATGTGCCGCTTCTGCTCTGCTTCCTCATAGTCCTCGAAGGACTCCCGCGCGTGGAAAATGCTGAAGTTTCCGGCGATCTGAATATCACCCGGTGCTAACTCAAAAGAATAGGTGATGTCCGGATCCTCGAACAATTCATCCAGCAAATCGAGCGCCGCGAGTTGTTTCTCCGTCAAGCGGGGAACCTCCTCGAACCGCTGCGCGGCTCCGATGTAGTGGCGTTTGTGGAGCGCGTTCAACCTGTTGCCGTGCCATACGAAAATCGGCACTTCCTGAGTTCTGGGCCGACCGGGCAGCTGCTGGCCGCGGGCATCGAAATGAAACGGTTGTTGCAGGACGATCGCCAGTTCCGGATCGCGTTTCAGAACTTCGTTGAACATAGTGACCGCGCTTGCCATGCGGCTCGCGCCGCCGGATTTGGCGCGACGCCGACACAGCAGCATGACCAGATCGCCGCCATCGTTATGGAATACTTGTTCGGCGTTCGTTTGGTAAATCCGGATGTTCGGATCCTCTTCGAACTTGGCGCCCGTGTCCCGGACGTGGTGCAACAGCGTCTTCTGGGCATCCTGCGGTTGGGGCACGCCAACGTGTTGTCCCAGCCCCCACAAGGCCAAAGCCGCTTCATCGCTGTTCATCCGCTCAACCGGCACGCCGCTGAGCAGGAATATACCCAACCCGGTATCGATGATTTTCGCGATTTCCTGCAGGCGCTGAGCCAACCGGGGCAGAGGAAAGTCGTCTCGCGTGACATCCTGCCAAGACCGGCCCCGGACACCATCGAGTGCGGCGTCGAGCTCCACGATATCTTCCGGTGTCAGCGTGTAGCGCCAGTCGTCACGGCTCGCCAGGCTGGAGCCATACCACGCCGCCGGCGCATCGATTACTGAGGTGCGATATCCGTCCATGCGGCCAATGTAGGTCATATTTTTTGGTATTTACAACATTGAGGCTTCGAACGAAGGAGACGGTTCGTCGCTCGCGTTCTTCGATCCGAAAGCCACCGTTGAGCGCCGCCATCGCGTCGCGGCATCGCATCGCATCGCGATGACACTTCATCAAACTGTGACAGACCTTGTGGGCGCTGATATCGTGACGATGCCAACCTGATGCATAAGGAGCGCCGAAGTTGATAAAGCCCGAAAAAACGTTTTGCGATGTTGAGTATGGCGAAAGTCATCAATTGACAGATGTCGATGTCGCGATTTTCGGCTCCGGGCATGGTTCTCCATACAAACCCGGCGTGCCGAGCCATGCAGCGGAAGCACCATCTGCGATCCGAGGCGCTCTGACCTGGTACAGTTCAAATCCAAATCAGTTCGACTTCGACACCCTGAAGCCGGTGTTCGGCGGTAAGCGCATTGTCGATTGCGGCGATATCGGCGGGAGCCTCGCGAACGGCGCCGAAAATCGCTCTAAAATCGCCGAGGCGACCCGTCAGATCCTCTCCTCCGGGGCCGCGCCGTTCCTGATCGGCGGCGATGATTCGACTCCTATTTCCTTCATTCAAGCGATTGCGGAAACGGGTCCGGTTACAGTTCTGCAAATCGATGCGCATATCGACTGGCGAGAGGAGGTCGACGGGGAAAGATTCGGTTTCTCCAGCACAATGCGACGCGCCTCCGAATTCGAAAACGTTCGCCGAATTGTTCAGGTCGGCGCACGGGGCCCCGGGTCGGCGCGGCAAACGGACTTCGAAGAGGCGCAAGCGTGGGGCGCGAAATTCATCACGGCGCGCATGCTGCATGCACACGGTGTCGAGCAGATCATTCAGGAAATTCCGTCCGGAGAAAACGTCATCCTCGCTGTCGATGTCGACGGCCTGGACCCGTCCGTGGTGCCCGGCGTGATCCTGCCGGCCTTTGGCGGCGTGACCTATACGCAGATGCTGGAGCTCATTTTGGGGGTGTCGGAAAAGGCGAACATCGTCGGCGCGAATTTCGTCGAGTACGTCCCCGAACGCGACCCGTCGGGGACCGGCGCCGCCGCTATCGCACGCATCATCTGCAACGCCATCAGCGCGTCCGGTCCTATACGGCAGAGCACGTAACCTTTCCCATATAAACCCTGATTATATGGGCACGTCGAAATTTAATTTATTTGTTCCAATAAGTTGGACTACGGTTTCTTTTTAAAGAAGGGCCGCTTGCCCGGCGCAGGCGGTCACCCATCTGCATAGTGCGTGTTCTTCGTACACGTTTGGCAATTCGACAACCCCAGCCGGAAGGCACGCGAACGGCAACAGCATGGGCGCATCCTCAACAAGCATCAGCGACCGTATCGCCGAGTACGCCGTATCGTTCACGTTGGACGATGTGCCTGCGCCGACTGTCGCTTATGCAAAGACACTGCTGCTCGATCTTCTGGGCGCCGCACTCGCCGGCGTCGATACGGACGAAGGCCGGGCCGCCATATCGACGATCAAAGCGTTCGGGTCAGGCGGGGCCGCATCGGTTTGGCGCGCAGGCCTGACCAGCAACCCCGCGCATGCGGCGCTCGCCAACGGCACGATCGCCCACGCTCAGGAACTCGACGATTTCGGCGGCTGCGATCATTCCGGCGCCGTTGTCGTTCCGGCAATATTGGCAATAGCCGAAGCAGGAAAAATTAGGGATGGCCGACACTTCCTTGAGGCGATGATCCTCGGTTACGAGTTCGGCGTTCGCGCCATGGATGCGTTCGGCGGATACAGAGCATGCAACAATCTCGGTTGGCATTCGACGGCGATCTGCGGGTCAATCGGCGCCGCCGTCGCAGCTGCCAAAATGCTGGGGCTGGATCAAGCCAAGACGCGCGATGCGATTGGCCATGCCGGAAACATCGCCGGCGGCACGTGGTCGTTTCTCGCGGATGGGGCAATGGCAAAGCGCGTGAACGCAGGCAAAGCGGCGGAGAATGGCGTGCTCTCCGCCTATCTGGCCGCCAACGGCATGACCGGCCCAAGGTATGTTTTCGAAGCCGACTGGGGTGGAATATTTAACACGTGGACGCATCAGGACGTGTTTCCCGAAAAGCTGTTCGAGAATTTGGGAAACCCTTACGGCATCATGCGAAGCGGCATCAAGCCTCACGCGAGTTGCCGGGGCGCGCATTCGGCGACGGACTCGGCGTTGCTGCTGCGCCGGCACATGCAGGATCCTTCGGATATCGCGGCCGTTCGGATCCGCTGCAACCGTTACAATCTGCGGACGCTTGGCGACCGCGCGCCTGAGACACGTCTGGCGGCGCAAATGAGCATGCCATACAGCATCGCGGCGACGTTCGTTTACGGCCATGCGGGGATCGACGTCTTCGAAGAGCCGAAATTCAGCGACCCGACGCTCAGGGATTTCCTGAAACGCGTCGATATTGAGGAAGATCCCGCCCTCAGCGGCGAAACGCCACCCGTCGTCGAAATCGAACTGACGTCGGGAGAGACCCATGCGGAACAGACGTTGATTGCCCTCGGTGACCCGGAGAACCCGGTACCGCAGGCGGATGTCGAAGCAAAGTTCATGTCGCTCGCGACCCGCAGCCTGAAACCCGACGACGCCGGCGCCTTGCTGGAGGCGGTTCGTCATGTGACGAACGAGTCCGGTCTATCCCGCGTGATCGAGTTGATGAAATGACTCGTCGTCCACGCATTCTTGTCACCGGCGGCAGCGGGCGCCTCGGTGATTACGTCGTCGACGCGTTGCTCGACGACTTCGTGGTCCGGGTTCTCGATATCTCGCGCCCTCGGCAGGATGTTGAGATGCTATTGGGCAGCGTCGAAGACCGAGACCTGATCAATGAGGCCGTAAAAGGCGTCGATGCCGTCATTCATCTGGCGAACCTCGATGCCGGTGTCCGCAAACCCGAGCATGAATTTATCCGGATCAACGTCGGCGGGACCTGGAACATGCTTGAGGCGGCGGAGCGCGCCGGCGTCGAGCGGTTCATCTATGCATCGTCGTACAACGTGACAGGCTTCTCGAGAAACTTCCCGCCGCAATACTTGCCCGTCGATACCGCGCATCCGTTGAACCCGGTTCATGCCTACGGGATCAGCAAGGTGCTTGCGGAAGATCTGTGCGAAGCCTTTTCCCGGCGCTCCGCCATGAAGGTCGTATGTCTCCGTCCGCCGCTTATTCTTCGTGACGCGGCAGTCTACAATCTGATCAAGGCCACGGCGGAAGCCGAGGGCACGCCGCTGCCACCGGCAGCATCGCACCCGTCCTGGCAGGAACGCAGCGTCCTTTCCGACTCGCGCGCCTACGTTACATCGCGCGATGCGGCGCGGTGCTTTCGCAAGGCGCTAGAAGCCGATATCGGACAATTCGGCATCTTCAATGTGATGGCGCCCGATACCTATTCTGCGTTGCCGACGCTGGAGGTTCTCCGGCGAGAGTACGCTGCCGAGGTCGAGGTCCGCGATCCGGCCCGTTACGCCGGCAATTCCCGTTCGACGATTTATGAGATCGACAGCACGCGTGAGATTTTGGGCTGGTCGGCGGAAGAAAGTTATGAAGACGTGCTCGCACGCATGATCGCGTTCGCCCGGGACGAGGAACCCGCCACATGACAGCGAAGATTATCCGGGGTTCGACGATCATCTGCGGCGTCGACCACAATGGCCGGGCCGAGGAACTTCCCGACGGCGCGATCCTTGTTGAAGACGGTATCATCAAAGAGACCGGCGATCCGGCAGCCCTCATCGACGCCGCACCCGACGCCGCGGTGATCGGCGGCGACGCGTTCGTCGTGTTCCCCGGCTTCGTCAACGCCCATCACCATATCGGCATCACGCCGTTTCAACTCGGCGCGCCGGATTTACCGCTGGAACTCTGGCTGATCGAACGGATGGGGACCCGGGCGGTCCCTTGGCGCCTCGATACGTTGTATTCGGCCTTCGAGCTGGTCCGGTCGGGCGTGACCACGGTGCAGCATTTGCACAACCGGGTTCCTGGCGGGCCGGATGAGATATGCAATGCGGCCGCACAGGTGATCGGCGCCTATCGGGACATCGGGATGCGGGTCTCATACTCGTATTGTCTCCGGGATCGCAACCGCATCGTATACGGCGATGACGATGCGTTTCTCGCCACACTGCCACCGGACCTCGCGTCCGAGCTTGATGCCGCGATCGCCCCTTTAAAGTTGAGCATCGACGGCAACATCGAAGCGTTCGAGCGCCTGACGGAAAGCTATGTTGATGCCGCGGATGTCGCTGTGCAGTTGGCGCCGCTCAATTTTCAGTGGTGCTCGGAGGCGGCGCTGGAACGCATCGCCGACGCGGCAAGGCGGCATGATGCGTGCGTCCACATGCACTTGCTGGAGACGCCCTATCAACGGGCGTTTGCGCGGCGGGAAACCGGCAACTCGCCATTACGGACGCTGGAACGGTTCGGCCTGTTGAATTCACGCATGACCCTTGGTCACGGCGTATGGACGACCGACGACGATCTGGATGCGATCGCATCCACCGACACCCGGATTTGTCACAATTGCAGTTCGAACATGCGCTTGAAGAGCGGCACCGCACCTGTGAACGCCATGTTGTCGCGCGGCATCAAAGTCGCCATCGGCATCGACGAGGCCGGTATCAACGATGACCGGGATATGTTTGCGGAGATGCGTCAGGTGCTGAACGGGCACCGCCCACCGGGGCATCAGGCCCCCGCGCCGTCGCCGGCCGATGTTTTCAAAATGGCCAGCGAGTACGGCGCGTTATCGACTGGCTTCGGGACGGGGATCGGGCGGATTGAGCCCGGGCGCGCCGCGGACATCGTCCTGCTCGACCGCGCGCAGATCGCATCGCCCTATCTCGACCCGGAGGTATCGATCCTGGACGCGGTCATGATGCGCGGCAAACCGGCGGGCGTCGATACGGTGCTGGTCGGCGGTGAGGTCATCCTTTCCGGGGGCCGTTTCACACGTGTCGATGAAGACGCGGTCATCGCCGAAATCGCCGAGACCCTCGCGGCACCCCGCACGGCCGACGAAGAGCGCCGGCGTAATATGGCGCGGCGGACACTGCCCTACGCCGAAGATTTCTATCGGGGCTGGCTCGACGATGAGCCGATGACGCCGCACGACATCAGAAACTCCAGGCTTTAACTCATTTCTGCCGTCAGATAGTCGAACGCCGCGAGCGTATGCGTGCGTACGACGTGCAGAAAATCGTCGATCGGCACATGTTCGTCAGGCCGCGACATGGTGTCCGGCGACGGCCCGTAGACGAACGCGGGAACGCCCTTGTACCGGAAAAACTTGCAGTCCGTGGCGCCGATCCCGCTGATGCCGAGCGGCCGGTGATCGCTGATCTCGGCGACGACGCTCTTGAGGATGCGCAGCATCTCGTGATCCGGATCGCTGGCTGACGCCGGATTGCTGGCCGCTTCCTGCACCGACAGCGATGCGGCGGGGTAGCGGGCCAATATCCCGTTGACAGCATTCAATACGTCGTCGCGTTCGACACCGAACGGCAAACGGATATCCGCCTCCAACCGGCAGACACCCGGCATCATGTTGACTTTGACGCCGCCCTGCACCACGCCGACATTCACCGTCACCCGTGTCGCCACGTCCGCCGCGCCCTCGCCCATGACGTCGTCGATGCACGCACGAACCTTCGGTTCCGCCAAATACGCCGCCATATTCTCCGGCATGTTGACCGGGAGTTCGTTGATCGCGTCCAGATCGCGAATGATGTCGGCGGCAATCCGGTTCGCGTTCGCGCTTCGATGCGGGTAGGCACCATGGGCGCCCGGAGTCTCCACCCGTATCGTCAGGCGAAGCGTTCCTTTTTCAGCAAATCGGATAGAGTTCAGGCCGCTTGGTTCCGCATTGATCACGCAATCGCCGACACAGTCCTCTGCATGATGATCGAGCAGGTACCGCGTCCCCCACTTGCCGCCGGTTTCTTCGTCCGACACGGCAGTCAGAACCAGCTTGCCCGGCCATTGGTCCTTGATCCGGCTCAGATACTCGAAGGCGATAATAGACGCGCTGGTGCCGCATTTCATGTCGGATGCGCCCCGGCCCCAAACGGCGCCGTCTGCAACGTCCCCCGACCAGGGACCGTGGGTCCACTTTTCATTTTCATCCACCGGGAACACGTCGATGTGGCCGTTCATCACCAAATGCCGCCCGGGTCCGGCGCCGTCGGTCACCGCCAAAATATTCGGCATATTCTCCTGCGGCGCGACGATTTGCGGTTCGAGCCCCTTGGCTTTCATCCAGTCGTTCAGATACCTGGTGGCGTCCCTTGTGTCGCCCGGCGGGTTTGGCGAAGCCTCGGCGACAAACCCGCTGAAGAACGCCACCAACGCCTCTTGCTCGTCGGCAATCCAGTCGAGAAGTTGCTGCCTTATCGCTGCTTTATCGGTGCGCATGTCGCTCCCCTACTCCGCTTTATCGCGCGCGAACGCGGCCAGATGTTTCGCGAGATCGCCGAGGTCGTTCCGGATCTCTTCGAACCGGGCGCCGCGACGGTAGGTGTCTTCGTTCATGTAGATGCTGCGGTTGATTTCGATCTGCAGGCTGTGCACGCCGTTGGCCGGGTCGCCGTGCTTGCGGACCGACTCGGCGCCCGGGAAATGTTCGTTCATCGTGGCGTCGTACCCTTTGCCTTTCAGGAAAGAAACGGCGGCATCGGAGAATGCCGGATCGCACGTTTCACCGTTTCGTGTCCCGATATCGAACTCCGAACGTTTGCGGCCGGGGTCCGCCATGGCAACTCCACCGATGCTGGACATGGAATGGCAGCTGACGTGAAACGCCACACCGGCGTTGGTTATGAATTCAGACAGAATGTCGCCAAGCAAGTTGTGATAGGGCCAGTAGTAATTGTCCAACCGGTGCTTCAGATCGTCCACGCTGATCGGTCCGTCCTGCAGTGCGACATCGCCCTTGCCGCAAACCCGTGGGATCAATCCCATGCCACGAACAGACTTGTCGGACGTCTGAAACGGTTCCGGCCAATCGCCATCGACCCATTCGGGATCCAGATCGAGTTCATGACGGTTGGCGTCGATATAAACGTTCGGAAACAGCGCATATAGCCAAGTCGCCCCGGCCTCGGGCGCCAGTCCATACAAATCCTCGACGTACATGGAGACCGAGCGGCGAACGGCCGTGAACGGCGCGTCGCTCTGAAATTCTCTCGGATAGTCGCTGCCGCTTCTCGGGATGTCGAATACCAACGGCGCTTGGTCGCCGACAGGTGTCCGGCGATGCAGAACGCCGGGCAGGTACGTTTCTTCGATTTTCGTATTTGGCATTGATCGTATCCTTCATTCCATTTCGTTCAAGACCGCATGCTCACCGGCAACTCGATCTCCGGCCACATCTCTCCCAGCCGCCGCCAGGCCGCGCGCGTCGCTTCCTGCGCTTCGCCGATAACATCCATTTCGTTCATGCAAAGGACGTGGCCGTCCTTCATCAGGAAACGCCCCTCGACGGCGACGGCCGAGACGACCCCCGGGTGCCCGTAGTGAACGATGTTCGAAACCGGATTGATCACCGGCGTCATACTCGGATCGTTCAGATTAAGGACGGTGATGTCGGCGCGCTTGCCTGGCGCGAGCGTTCCGAGATCATGCGTTCGCCCGAGGGCTTTGGCACCGTTGATCGTTGCAGCCTGCAATGCGTGTAGCGGCGCCGGATCGACGCCGCCACCCCCGGCGCCTCGATGTACGATGCTGCCGATCTTCATCGCCTGGAACATATCTTCGGTCATGTTATCCGTACCGAAAGCGATGTTCACGCCGGCGTCGAGAATATTTCTCGCGAGCGCCTTATGCGGCCCGCGGCGAGAACTGTTGGCGGGACAATGCGCCATGTGGACGCCGCGCTCCGCCAAAAGCCCGATGTCTTCGGGCGTGCAGAACGTCCAGTGCGCCGCGACTACGTCATCCCCGAGCCAGCCGTTTTCATCCAGGTATTCCGCAGATGTCAGATCATGCAGTTCCCGGATCTGCTTGACCTCTTTGGGGCTTTGAGAGAGGTGCACCGTTCGTCTCAGATCATGTTTCCGGGCGAGATCGTTCAGCTCGCCGAGCATCCAGGGCGAACAGACGTCAGGTGCGTGCGCGGAGATCTGGCATTGCACGCGGCCGTCATGGGTGTGGTGAAAGCGGTTGATCATCTCGACCGTGCGGTCGAGAAATTCTTGTCCAAAGCCCTTGTCGAATTCATAGACGCCTTGCCGTATCTTCAGCGTCAATGCGTCGGCTGCGTTCTCGCCGAAGTAAAGCCTGAGACCGGTATCGATCATGCCCTCGGCGTAGCCGACGATGAAGCGAAACGGTTCGACCAGAGTCGTTGAACCGGATCGGATCGCTTCCAGGCAGCCAAGCCGCGCCAGCGCCCGCCGCTCATCGTCGTTCATCGCGAAACTGATGGGAGTCATGTAACCGAAGATGGCGTCTCCGGACATATCCTCGACCGTGCCACGCAGAACCAGTAGGACCGCATGCGTGTGAGAGTTTATGAACCCCGGCAGAACGACTTTGCCCCGCCCGTCGATTTTCTCGAGACCCGGGTAACGGCTTTCGACATCGGCACTTGGACCAACCTCGGATATCACGCCGTTTTCGACGGCGATCGCTGCATTGTCGATCGCGGTATCGCCCTCTTCCAGTGGAATGACCGTCGTGCCGGTGATAATCCAGTCGGTCTTGTCGTTCATGTTCGTTACCTCTCCATTCATATCCGTTGCGCGGGTCCGGACGCAGCCGGCTCAGGGTCGCCGCGAAAACCGAAGAAAGACGAAACCGCCGATAATACGCTGAAGCCAACGACGAACCACACGACGGGCCAGATCGAACCGGCCAGCAGCATCCCCAGCACCTGTGTCGTGACGGCGGCGATCATCCACTGGGAAAAACCCATGATACCGGCAGCGCTGCCGGCGAGCTCGGGACGAATGCCGGCCGCCAGCGAAAAGGACGCCGGCTGGCTCATGCCGTGCGCCATCACGATGACACCGAACGGCAGGAATAAAGACAGCGGTGTCGGATCGTTGAAGGCGAGCCAGAGGAGAACGATCGCGGCCGGAACCAAGGCGCAGACGATCCCGGTGCGGATCAGCCGGTCCACACCCCAGAGCGATGCCGCCCGAGCCGTGATCAGATTGCCGAGCATGTAACCGATGGAGAGGAACGGATAGTAATACCCGTACGCAGTCGTTCCCTCGCCAAGAACTTCGACCAGGACGTAAGGCATTCCCGCCAGCATCGTATACCAGCACGATAGCGTGCAGGCGCCGTGCAGCGCATGACCGACGAACGCCTGCGAACGAATGAGCGTCGCGCCGTCCTTGAAAATTTGCATGATGCCCTTCGTTTCGTGATCCGGCCTTGTTTCGGGAAGCCACAGGAAACAGGTGACGAAGACGAATACACCATAACCGGACACCAGCCAGAAACTGGCGCGCCAGCCGAACAACACGTCGAGATAACCACCGACGGCCGGTATGGCCGATGTCGCCAGCGAGGTAATCATCGTGATGAACCCGATGACACTCGCCGCCTTGTTCCGCTCGAAGAGATCGCGCGCGATCACCCGAGCGAACATCAGGCCGGCGCATCCGCCGACGGCCTGCAGCGCCCGGCCGGCGACCAGCGACTCGATCGTGCCGACCTGCGCGCAAAAAAGCGGGGCGACGATGTAGACGGCAATACCCGACAGGATCACCCGGCGCCGGCCGAAACGGTCCGACAGCGGACCGTAACACAACTGAACGATCGCAAACGTCGCGACGTATATGCTTACCGTGAGTTGCATCGCCGCGGCGCTCACGCCGAGGGTCTCGGAGAGGCCCGGCATGGACGGCAGGAATATGTGAAAGGCAAAGGGGTTGGTGACGCTGAGACCGACCAGTAACAACGTTAAGCCATTGCCATAAATGGGTTTTTTCATCGTTTATTGCCTGAAAATTGCGCCTTTCTTACTTCCTTTCAGAGGTGATCGTTGATATCCTTGAAGACGAATTAAGCATCCACATTCGCAATTCTGCGTCCCCGAATCCCCAAAGGATAAAACCATGAAGATTACCCGATTTCGCCAATTCAACACGCGTGACGTGTACCCGGGCGGGCACCTCGACAACGACATGTGCATGGCAGTTCGAGCGGGAAACCGAATTTTTCTGCGCGGCCAGACCGGTCTCGATCTGAACCAGAAGATGGTCGACCCGAACGATGCCGGGGCGCAGGCCGAGCAGGCGATGCAGAATGCGAAAGTCCTTCTCGAAGAAGCCGGCTCCAGCCTCGATCACGTGACGATGGTCACCACGTATCTGACCGATCCCGCGTACCGGACGCCGGTTTACAAGACCGTCGCCAGGCATTTGCGCGGCAACCACACGGTCGGCACCGGTCTTGTGGTCAAAGGCCTCGCGATGCCGGAAATGAAAGTCGAAATCGACCTGGAGGCTTATGTTCCTGAGGGCGACGAGGTTAAGAAATACCGCCTGATGAACTCGAAGGACTGGTACGGACAGGCCGAAATAAACCGCGATTCCGCGTGGCTGATCGATACCGGCGAGGAAATCTTTCTGCGCGGCCAGACCGGAACGGAGTTCGACGGAAAAACCATGCACGGCACCGGCTTTACCGTCGAAGACGCCGGCAAGCAGGCAGACAAGGCGATGCGGAATGCGCGTGAATTGCTGGAAGAAGCCGGCGCAAGCTTTGACGATGTATGCCGGACGCGCATTTATATTACCGACCGCGCCTATCGGGAGCCCGTGTACCAGGCCATCGGCAAGCACTTTGGTGACACATACCCCTGCTCGACCGGGCTGATCATGCGCGGGCTCGCCCGCCCCCATATCCTGTTCGAAATCGATATGGCGATCATTCGCGCCGGTGACACGCCGCATCAACGGTTTCGCAAGTTCCATACGGACAATGAATACAAGGACGGTCAACAACTCGGCATGAAATTCTGCAAAGCGGTCCGGGCCGGAAACCGGGTCTTCCTTCGCGGACAGACCGGCAGCACCCTTGACGGCGAATTCGTGGCGCCTGGCGACCCCGGCGCACAGGCCGATCAGGCGATGAAGAACATCAAGATCCTGCTCGAAGAAGCGGGCGCGAGCCTCAACGATATTGTCAAAGTCAGCACGTACATCCAGCACCGCGACCACCGGGAGCCTGTCTATCAGGCCGTCGGCAAACACCTGAAAGGCGTCTTCCCCTGCGGCACCGGGCTGATCGTGGACGGTTTCGCGAAGCCGCACATTCTCGTCGAAATCGACGTCGACGCCGTCATTTCCGATTAACCGGGCACGAGGAACCGTAAAATGAAACTCGAGAGAATTGGTTCTTTTAACAGCGCCGACGGCCATATCGAGCGGTCGACGCCGGGCATCGACGCCTCGTCTGTCGTTAAAGCTGGCAACCGGATTTTCATGAGCGGCCAAACGGGACAGCCGCCGGGCGGCGCGCTGCCGGTCACGACCGACCCTGCCGAGTTTGCTGAGCGGGCCATGGAGTCGGTTTCGGGGCTTCTTGCCGAAGCCGGCGCCACGCTGGCCGACGTCTGCAAGGTCACGACCTGGATCACGGACAAGGCGTACCGGCCGGGCGTCTATAACGCGGTCAACGGGTTCCTGGCGGGCGTACCCACCGTCGGCACGGGAATCGTTACCAAGGGCCTGGCCCTGCCCGGGATGATGTGCAACCTGGGGATCGAGGCGGTCATCCAGGGCGCGCAGCCCCACAAGCGGTTTCGCGAGTTCGACACCGCCCAATGGTTCGATCAGAACAAACTGACACGGCGCTCGTGCATGGCGGTGAATACCGGCGACGAGGTCTATCTGCGCGGACAGACGGGTACGGCGCTCGACGGTTCGAAGCAGTACGGGCCGACGTTTACCCCGGCGGATGCGGCCGAGCAGGCGGACATCGCGATCCAGAACGCGGCAACGCTTCTCGAAGAGGCCGGGGCGACGTTCGACGATGTCGCGAAATTGCACGTTTACATCCGTGACCGTGCATATCGCGAAGCGGTCTATCAGGTGATCGGGCGGCATCTCGGGACATCGGCCCCGGTATCGACCGGGCTCATCGTCGGCGGATTTGCCCGCGTGCCGATCCTGTTCGAGATCGACATGGCCGTAACCCTGTCGAAAGGCACGCCGCACACCCGCATTCGGACGTTCGAAACCACGGCCCAATACAAAGACGGGCAGGATCTTCGAAGCCGGTTCAGCATGGCTGTCCGCGCCGGCGACCGGGTCTACCTTCGCGGCCAGACTGGCCTCAGGTTCGACGGCGAATTCGTCGGAAAGGGCGATGTATCGGCGCAAGCGGAGCAAGCGATGTCGAATGTCGCGACGTTGCTCGACGAGGCCGGCGCGCAAGCGGACGACATGTGCAAGGTGACCGTTTACGTGACCGAGCGGGAGTTCCTGCCTCAAGTCGAGGAGGTCGTCGCCCGGCATCTCGGTCAAGTCCGGCCCTGTTACACGGCCATCGTCATAGATGGACTTGCCATGCCCTGGATGCAGGTCGAGATCGACGTCGACGCTGTCGTTCAGGACTGATGGTATAGGGTCCGCCGACATCACGAGATAAACACCTCGTCGCGCGCAACAATGCGGCCATTCTTGAAGACCAGCTTCCGTTGCGGATGGCGCGCGACGGCCTCGGCGGCGACTTCCGCACTGACCGTAAAGAAGTCCGCGGGGACGCCGACGGCGATGCCCCTGTCATCCTGACCGAGTACGCGTTTGCCGGCCGCGGAGACACAATCGAGCGCCACCAGTAGATCGTCGTCGGTGCGATAGCCCGAGCGCCAGGCAATTAGCGTCGCGCGTTCCAGCATGTCGCCATCGCCAAGCGGAGACCACGTATCGCGGACGTCGTCGTTGCCGGCGAAAACCTCGACGCCGCGCTTTCGCAGTTCCTTCACCGGCGGCAACGGCGATGCCCCGCCCCCGTGCGTGACGAGGGAAACGCCCGCCTCGGCCATTCCGTCAGCAAGCGCGTAAAGCGCATCCTCATCCGCGGCGCCGAGGCAGAAACCGTGACTGACCGTCACCTTGCCTGCCATCCCATGCGCTTTGGCGCGCCGGACGACACCGGCAATCTCTTTCTGCCCATTTTGCCCCGCATCATGCAAATGGATGTCGATGCCGACGCCTTTTTTCTCGGCAATGTCGAACAGCGTATCCAGCTGACCGTCCAGATCGTCGTCGACGGCGATCGGGTCTATCCCGCCGACAAGATCAGCGCCCGCATCGATCGCGGCGGACAAGTAATCGGCAATCCCGGATTGCGACTGAACGCCCGACTGCGGGAACGCCACCAATTGCATATCGACCGTGTCGGCAAAGTCTTCACGAACGCGCAATAACGCTTCGACATGTTTAAGGCCAATGGTCGGATCGATATCGACATGCGTGCGTATTGCCGACGTCCCGTGCCCGATGCACAGCTTTACGAGGTTTGACGCCCGCGTTTCGACAGGCGCGAGTTCGGCGCGCATGTCGCGCTCGGTTTCGATCCGGCTGGCCCGGGTCGGCCCCGCGCGATGCCCCTGCCATGGCGTTCCCGTCAGGGTTTTGTCGAGGTGCATATGCCCGTCGACGAGACCGGGCAGAATGAGATCGCCGCCGGCGTCGATCGTCACTTCGTCTTCACGTGGTGTGATCGTGCCGGCGATCTCGGAGATCAAACCATCCGCAATGCGAATATCCGCCGCCTCTCCGCCGGTAAGACGCACGTTGGACAGAACCGAAGATTGTCCCTTCATTTCAACTCCTTACTTTGCCAGCATCGCCGTGAAATCACGGATGTCGGAAATAGTCTCGAGGCCTTCCAGCATGCGCCTGACCTCGGCCGCTTTCTTCGCGTCGTTCAGATAGCCGGCGCAGTCGTCGAACTTCGCCCACATTTCCGTGTCGGAAAGCGGGTTCTGAAGGACCCCTTTCGGGTGCTGCAGAAACTTGGTGAACGTCCTGCCGTCTTTCGTCATGATCCGGGTTTCCGCGGGCTCACGGCCATTGGTCGCCGTGGGATGCGGTGCGTCGTCCGACGTCCGGGTCATGGTGATATTCGGATACCAGCGCCGAACCTTTGGATCGCCGATTGCGGACGCGTCGAAGTCGGCGAGCGTCAACCTGCCGCGAAGCAACGCAACGGCGATCGCGTAATGCATGCTGAAGCGGGCCTCCATCTCGGTTTTCGGATCGTCGAACATCAGGTTGTCGTAACTGACCTTGTTGACGACGGTCTCGACCGAAGCGATGTCGCCGGCATCAAGATTATGGACATTCATCAACTCGACCAATGCGTCGACCGCGGTATGCACACTCGCGCAGCAGGGATGAATTTTGACCTTCAGGCCAAACGTCTCCAGCGCCGTTTTCTCCCCGGCCGGCACAGTGCTCCCCGCATAACCGGCGCCGTCGCCGCCGACAAAAAGATCCTGGAATCCCCATCGCCCGTCGAGCGGTTCCGGCGTCGCGGTAATGCCCGCCTCTGCGCAACGCGCCGCAAGTAAACCATTCATCGCGGCGATGCCCGCGTGCAACGGTTTCGCCATCGTGCCGAACTGAATTTTCGATCCGGACGCCATACTGAACGCGAGGCTGATCGCACGAACGGTCGTATCGGCATCGAACCCGCATAGCCTGGCCGCCGCGGCAGCCGCGCCCATACCGCCGATCGTGCTGGTCGTGTGCCAACCGAGTTCGTAGTGCTGCAGGTTGACACCCAGGCCGATCACCGACATCGCCTCGAGCCCCGCGATATACGCATCGAGCACGGCAGTCCCGTCGGCGGCCCGCTCATCGCCCAACGCGAGCACCGCAGGCGCCAGCACCGCCGTCGCATGACCGGAGAGCGGATGGTAATTGTCATCGAAGTCGAGGGCGTGCGCGGCGGTGCCGTTTACGAGCGCCGCGTGCGGTGCGGGCAGCGAAACATCACTGCCCACGACCCGCCCCGGACCGGTGCCGAGACCTTCGATTGCCGCTTGCGCACGCCGTGTCGCCTGATCGTTCGCACCAGCGATCATACAGCCGGCGATATCGATCATGGCGTTGCGGGAAAGCCTAAGTGCCTCACCGCCCGCGAGCGGTTTAGCATGGGAAATCCAGTCGGCAATTTTCTCAGTTACGGACATTTTCAGGCCTTTCCCCGTAGACACCCCGGAGGGAATAAGGTATTAATATATATGAATTTTTCTGCGATCCTCGCTGTCTCAAATCGAACCTCGGGAACCATTTTGAAATGACATTTTCACTAGTCGGAAAATGCGCGCGAACCGGTATGTTCGGCGCCGCCGTAACGACATCGAGCATCGGTGTCGGCTCACGATGCCCGTACGCCCGGGCCGGCGTCGGTGCCGTCCTTACACAGCATCGGACCGATCCGACACTCGGCCCGAAAGGCCTGGATTTTTTGGCTGCGGGAAAGTCCGCCGAGGAGACGGTTGCCGCGTTGGTCGATGGCAACGAAACGATCGGTTGGCGGCAGTTGGCGGTTATTGACAGTTCGGGCGGCACCGCGTTTTTCCACGGCAAGCACATATCGTCCGTGCATGCCGGCGCCAGGGGCGCGAATTCTTGCGCGATCGGAAACATCATCCGGACCGACGACATTCCGCAGAAAATGGTCGATGCTTTTGAGGCCTCGCCCGAAGACCATTTGGCGGAACGCCTTATACGGGGTCTGGAGGCTGGCGAAGACGCCGGAGGTGAGTTTAAACAGATCAAGTCGGCCGCACTTCTGGTCGTGCACGAAGAATCCTTCCCGCTGGTAGATTTGCGGGTCGAGTTCGATCGTGATCCGCTTGCGGAGTTACGGTTTCTCTGGGAAGTCTATCGTCCTCAGGCTGATCCCTACGTGAAGCGCGCGGTCGATCCATACAGCATCCCCTATCCCGAGACCTAAACACGCCGGTTCGCGTAATACGTGGTCTTTCCGGCCTGCGGCGGGATGCCGTCGTTCCCCTTATGCAAGTTGACGGCGTCGACCGCGATGCGGCCGCCCCAATCATTCAGCCATAAACGCATGAGGTGGCGCTTCTTCGCCGGCTCGTCGGAGTCTTCGAACGACGAGCGACGGTGCAGTATCCGGGAATTGTTGAAGAGCGTGGCTTCCCCCCGCTCCAGGACGAAGTCCAGCCGAAAGTCCGGGCGATTTCCGATCTCCTCGAACATATCCATGGCCTCGCGATCCTGATCCGTGAACGCGATACCGAACTCATCGACGGCCATATCGACGTAGCCGCGCATCAACACCACGGTCGGCTGCCCGTCTTTTTCGGAAATCACCGGGATCGGCACCTTTGAATAAGGGAGCTCACCGGGCAATTCCTCACCAAACCGGTGCAGGTGGAACCCTGTCCATAGCGGTTGCAACAGATCGGGACGCACTTCGATCATCTCGTTGTAAATGGCGAGCGCGCTGCAATAGCTCGAAAGCCCGCCCTTCATCGCGGGCTGCAGCGCAAACATCCCCACCGTGTCGCAGCGGTCTGTGTGCAAACGCAGATCCCGCGCGTTCCTGTAAGCGCGCTCGCGCGCGTCCTGTCCGCCGACATTCACGACATGCCCCAGCAAATCGCCCATCGCGCTTTGCGACACCGGACGGCCGAAATGCGTCCCAAGGCCGAACCACATCAGCTCGATATCTTCGCTGGGCAGGTCATCCACAGGGAAGCCGCGCAGGATGATCAGGCCCTTTCCATCCGAAAGTTCTTGCTGCCACGCCTGCACATCTCCGGCGATATCGTCGAGAGCGAAATCGTGCCGCTTGATTTCCTTAAGTTCCGAGACGCCGCGTTTCTTCAATTGCCGGACGGCGGCTATCATCGCATCGAGATGTGCGGTTGTTAAATCGACCGCGAACGCGTCCTTACCGTTAACGTCGGATGCTTTCCATGCGGCCGGGTGGTCATACGGCTCAAGGCGCGCCGTCATTATTCATCTCCATCATAATTTACCAACGTCGTCTGATCAGACGACCGGATCGTCGGAATCC
Source organism: Rhodospirillales bacterium (assembly GCA_965228915.1). Taxonomy (GTDB): domain Bacteria; phylum Pseudomonadota; class Alphaproteobacteria; order Rhodospirillales; family Casp-alpha2; genus UBA4479. Next base: position 737,156 of record OZ245847.1, read on the forward strand.
GCGTACCGGATGACAGGCTTCATTTCCTCAAGCTGCTCTTTCGGGATATGGCAGTAGATCTTGTGGCTGCCATAACTCACGAGGGGCGGGTTCTCGGTCTCGCAGATTTCGCCAATCTTACGCGGACAGCGGGAAGCGAACCGGCACCCGGGCTTCGGGTTGATCGGGCTGGGGACGGATCCTTCCAGCCGAATGCTTTCCTGGTCGATATTCGGATCCGGAAGCGATATCGCCGAAAGCAACGCCTCCGTATATGGATGATACGGGGGAACGAAAACTTCTTCGGGGGAGCCGATCTCGCAAAGACGGCCCATGTACATCACCGCGACCTGGTCCGAGAGATACCGCACGACCGATAAATCGTGCGAGATGAACAGATAGGCCGCGTTCGACGACTTTTGCAACGTGACCAACAGGTTCAGAATCGCCGCCTGCACCGATACATCCAAAGCCGATAACGGCTCGTCACACACGATCAGGTCGGGGTCCGCGGCAAACGCGCGCGCGATCGCAACGCGCTGCTTTTCACCACCCGAGAGTTCATGCGGATATCGGGACGCGTAGTGCGCCGGCAGATTGACGCTTTGCAACAGTTCGGCGACGCGGGCATCTCGCGCCGCTTCGTCAACCAACCCGAAAAGCTCGATGGGACGCCCGATCGTTTCGCCAATCGACTTTTGGGGGTTCAGCGTTGCGTCGGGGTTCTGAAAAACAATCTGAATCCGGCGCCGCGTATCCGAACTGCGGTCGCGCGCCTTGCCTGCCAAAGGCTCATCCTCAAACGACATCGTCCCGCCGGTCGCCGTTTGCAGGCCGACGACGGTGCGCCCAAGCGTCGTCTTTCCGCACCCGGACTCGCCGACGATAGAGAGGGTTTGGCCACGCCCCAGGGTCAGGTCGATGCCGTCCACGGCATGAACGTGTCGCACGCCTTGACCTGTCGCAATATCGGCGATGCTCCGGCGAAGACGATACAGACACTGCAACTCGTCGATATCGAGAACCGGCTCGACATCCCTTGCCTTTTCCACCGACCTCGACTTACGGGCGTTTCGGTCGAACTCGAACTCACCGATTTCTTTCCATCGCACACAACGGACGAAATCTTCCGCACCATCGATCGTCTCTTTCGGGATGTCGCCGGAACGGCATTGATCCTGGCTTTCCTTGCAACGCGGCGCGAAGACGCAACCGGGCGGCAATTCGTCAAGGTTGGGCAACCGGCCCTCGATCGCATTCAAGGGGCGGTCGTGCTTTGAGATATCGAGCCGCGGAATACAGGTGAGAAGACTGCGGGTGTAAGGATGCGCCGGTGCCGCGAAAACCCGCGACACCGGACCTTGCTCAACGATCTGCCCGGCGTACATGACCGCAACGCGATGGCAGAACTTGGCAACAACGCCAAGGTCGTGGGTGATGTAAAGGATCGCCGCCCCGTGCGAGTCTTTCAGCTTCGCGACGAGATCGAGGATGTGCGCCTCGGTCGTCACGTCGAGACCCGTCGTCGGCTCGTCCATGATCAGTAGTTCCGGACTGCAAGCGAACGCCATCGCGATCACGACTCGCTGTAATTGGCCGCCGGAGAGTTCGTGCGGGTAGCGTTTATAAAATCCCGCGGGGTCCGGCAGATTGACCTCCCCCAGCAGGTCGAGCACGCGTTCGCGCACCGCGGCTGCCGACATATCGGTATGCTCGCGTACGGCTTCGGCGATTTGATCGCCGATCCGATATGCCGGGTTTAGCGCCGTTTGCGGGTCCTGGTAAACCATCGCGATGCGCGACCCCTGGATACGGCGCAATTCCCCGGGGTCCAATGCCAGCACATCGGTGTCATGGAAATGGACGGAGCCCTTCATGACCCGGCCCGCCGCATCCAGGCCGCGCATCGCGGCAAACGCGACGGAACTCTTGCCGGAGCCGCTCTCGCCGACCAAAGCCAGCGTTTCGCCGGCATGTACGGTCAGATCGATCCCCCGGACCGCTCTCACTTCCTTGCCGCGGGGAAAATACGAAATGTGCATGTCCCTCACGGTCAGGACAGGCTTGCCGACCCGCGGTTCGGTTTCACTAGCCTTGTTCGCGCTCGCGGCAAGCCGACTATTCATCTCCGGTTTTCCTCGCTGCCAGAAATTCACGCATACCGTCGCCCAGCAGATTCACCGAGATGATGAGCAGGACGATCGCACCGGCCGGCGCGAAGACGACCCAAGGGGCGGATACCAGGAACGCGCGTTCCTTGGCGATCATAAGCCCCCAGTCCGGTGCCGGCGGCTGCGCCCCCAGACCGAGATAGCTGAGAGAAACGACCAGCAGCACCGCATAGCTGAGACGGATGCACGTCTCGACAATCACGGGCGGCCACACGTTGGGAAGGATTTCGCGGAAAATGATGTAGTTGTTGGATTCGCCGCGAACCTCCGCCGCTTCCACGAATTGTACGTTCCGGAGCCCCAAGGTCGCACTTCGCACCACGCGCGCGACTTTCGGTATGAAAACGATGCCGATACTGAGCACCGCGTTGATCTCGTTTGACCCCAACGCCGCCACCACCAGCATCGCAAGAAGCAGCGCCGGAAACGACATCGCGATATCGGTAATTCTCATCAGGATTTCATCGAACCAGCCGCCGATGTATCCGCTGAACAGCCCGATGACGAGCCCGATCGCGACGCCGATAACCGTACCGGTGCCGGCCATCGCCACGGTCAGTTGCGTGCCGTGGATGACGCGGCTGAAGATGTCCCGGCCGTACCTGTCGGTGCCAAGCCAGAACTCGGCGGATGGCGGCGCCAACCGGTTCCCGAAGTGGAATTGGTCGAACGGATAAGGGGTGACGTAAGGCCCGATAATCGCGAAGACGATGAAAATAAAGACCAGCGATCCGCCGACGATCAGGCTGACCGGCACCCGGCGCGGCGGTTTGACGGAGCGTTGTGGCTCGCTGGTGGCATCATTCCCCGCCCCCGGCGCGCCGTCCTTAATTTTGTCTGAACCGTCCATTTACGTGTACCGAATGCGCGGATCGAGCACCGCATAGCAAATATCCGCGAGAAGATTGGCGAAGCAGTATCCGGCCGCCACGAAAAACATACTCGCCTGAAGCAGCGGGGTGTCGCGTTGTTCGATCGAATACAACACCAGGCTGCCAAGCCCCGGATAACTGAAGACCTGTTCGACCAGGACGACCCCACCCAGCATCCAGCCGATGTTGAACGCGATCACCGTAACCGTCGGCAGCATGGCGTTCCGTAGCGCATGCACATAGATAACGCGCCACCGGGGAAGCCCCTTTAGTCTTGCCGTGCGGACATAAGGCGATTTGAGGACCTCGATCATCGAAGAGCGGGTAATCCGGACCAGATGCGCCAACGCTTCGATCGCCAGGACCGCGACAGGCATGGCGAGAACGTAGGCCCAGTGGAAAAACCCTTCGCCCTCGGTCAACGAACTGGTCGAAGGGAACCACTGCAGCCAGGACGCAAACACGACGATGAACAAAGACCCCGATACGAATGCCGGAACCGATACGCCGGTCAGCGTGACCAATGTAATCAGGTTATCGATCCAGCCGTTCGGGCGCGTGGCGGCGATCACGCCCAGGATCAGGCTGAGAACGACGGCGATGATCAACGCCGGCACCGCGAGGCGCAACGAATAAGCAAGACGCTCGAGCAGGACTGGCGCAATCGGCGCGTCCATCGCGAGACTGTTGCCGAGGTCGCCCTGCAGAATATTCAGGAGCCAGGAAAAATACTGCTCATACAGCGGCCGATCGAGGCCGAGCTTGGCGCGCAGAATATCGTAGGCGCCGCCCCGTTCCTCGACCCAGCCCTCAAGCATGGCGTCCACCGCGTCACCCGGCAGAACTTGAACAATCAGAAAAATGATCGCGGATATTCCGACCAGCGTCAGAAACAGCATCCCGATCCGACGAACGACGAAATAAAGCATGCGTCAAAGAACCTTCAAGAAGCGCAGAGTCGGGGCGGAGGCTCGGCTCCGCCCCGTTCTGTTAGCCGTTACGACAGATCAACGCTCAAGCCACGTGTCACGAAGATCGACGTATTGCACAGGGATCAGCTTGTAGTTCTTGACCTCTTTGCGATTGGCCGAAACGTAGTTCTTGAAGTAAGCCACGACGTCAGGTCCTTCGTTGTAGAGAATTTCCTGAACGCGGTCATAAAGCGGCTTGCGCTCTTCGAACTTCGTTTTGCTTCGCGCTTCATCGAGCAGCTTGTCGACTTCCGGGTTCGAGTACTTGGTATAGTTCCAGTTGCTGCCCGTGTAATAGAACGGTGTCAGACTCTCATCGATGGTCGGGCGCCCGAACCAGTTGTTATGGGTCGTCGCCATCGCCTGCGGGTTGGGAATGATCTCTTTGTAGAGGCGACGAATTTCGACGCTCTCGATCTTCACCCGGAAACCCGACTCGGCCAGTGTCTGCTGCGCGACCACCGCGGCAGGTTCGAGTCCCGGCCGCTGGGTGGAGGTGTAAAGCGTGATATCAATGCCGTTGGGATACCCCGCTTCCGCGAGCAATTTCTTCGCTTTGGCGACGTCCTTTTTGCGCTGCGGCAAATTGGCGTTGTAATACGGGTTCGACGGGCTGACGGGAGAGTCGTTCCCGAGAACGCCCAGACCGCCAGTGGCGGCAACCATCATCGCCTCACGGTCCATCGCGTAGCGGAATGCCTGGCGGACGCGAACGTCATCCCACGGCTTCACGCCACCCCACATCAGCAAAGGCTGGAACGACGGGGCCGACACGACTTTGACCTCGATATTAGGATCCGCCTCGAGTTCGGGGACGATTTCAGGCGGTGCGAAATACATGATGTCGATCTCGCCCGTCTTGAGTGCGGAGACCTGCGCCGCGTATTCCTTGATGAATATCTGATGAACCTCATCGAGGTAGGGCAGGCCTTCTTCGAAATAATCCGGGTTCTTTACCAGAATCGCCTTACTGCCGGGCACGTATTCCTTGAGGATAAACGGCCCACTGCCGATCGGCTTGCTGGAGATATCGTCGACGTTCTCTTTCGCGATGATCCGCGAGAACGTGTTGCCGAGTTGCAGCGCCAGGTCCGCGTAGGGCCCTGACAACTTGAAGACGACCGTGTAGTCGTCTTTGACGATGATTTCGTTGATCGGACCGAGGGCTTTGGCCCCCTTACTCGCCGTTTTCGGATCGAGAATACGTTCAATCGAGAATTTTACGTCTTCCGCGGTCAACGGACGACCGTTGTGGAACTTGGCATTCTTGACCAAGTGGAACGTCCATTCGTCGCCGGCTGCGTTGACGTCCCAGCTTTTAGCAAGTTGCGGTTCCGGTTTGAGTTCGTGGCTGACCCGCGTCAGGTTCGAGAAAATCATTGCGGTCAGCATGTATGCGTCACCGGTCCGGGTCATTGCCGGGTCAAGGCCGGGCCGCGCACTTGGCGTTGCAAACTTGAGAACGCCGCCTTTCGTCTGGGCATCGGCGGACGGCGCGCTGAAGCTGAACGCGAGCACTGCCGCTGCCATGAAGAGTTTTACGAGTCTAGAAGACATGATCTGCATCCTTGTCTGAGCGCCCCGCAATTCCCGGTTTTGACCGGATTAGATAGACGCGACGGGGCTTGTTCTCACAACCGGCTCTCTCTCGGGAGCGATTTTGTGCTGCGCCTGCGAAACATACTGGGGGAATAACGAAATAGCGTCGAATTAAAAATTCGACTTCATATATTCGTAAAAGTTATAGACGACGTTCAAGCCGTCCCTATTGACCGACATGTCGCCAGAGATAGGAGTCGATGAACAACTTGGCCAAACGCGAAAGCGGGTTCGCCTTCGGATAGGAGAGAATCACTGCGACGCGGGACGACGTACGGAACGGCCGGGTCACGATATTCGGCAAATCGTCGCCCAAAAGCGCGAATTCATCGACAACCGCGACCCCCACACCGGCATTGACCAGTTTGCAGGCCGAATAGCAGTAACGGACCTCGACGTCCGAACGGAATATCTCGTCATATTCGCGAAAGGCATCGTCGACGATGATCCCAATCGGCGAGAATCGCGGATACGAGATAAAGGTCGTGCCGGCAAGATCCTTAGGCAGGATGAATTTTTTTCGCGCCAGCGGGTGATCTTTCGGGATCGCACACACCAGGCGACCTTCGCGCAACACCCGGCTTTCCAGCGAAGGATGGTTGATAGACGTCGTCGTTAAGCCAAAATGGGCCTGGTGGCTGTCCAGGTACGCGGCGATCGTGTCATTGCCCAGCGTGTCGAAACCGATCTTCACGTCGGGCAGGTCCCGCGCAAACGCGGCGATCGCCGGCGGCAGAATGGTCTGTCCCAGACTGGGGCTCGACACCATCTTCATCGTGCCGACCTTCGTATCGCGGAGATCGTTCAACAGATTTTCGATCGCATCGACACTGGCAAAAACCCGTTCGAGGTTCTTGGACAGCACTTCCGCTTCCAGCGTCGGGCGCAACCGGCCACTGATCCGGTTGAACAATTTGAAGCCGAGCTGGTCTTCGAATTGCTTGATCGTATTGCTGACTGCAGGTTGCGAGACAAGAAGCAGCCGTGCGGCGTTTTTCGTCGTGCCGCCGTGCATAAGTGCCTGAAAAACTTCCAGTTGGCGAAGATTCACGCCATCCCCCTATAATTTTTACAAATACATAAAGGCCAATTCTTAATTCGACATTGTACATGAGACTCGATCATATTCAATCTCGCGAGTGCGAAGAAACGCCCTCTTTCGTTGAGTTTCCTTCCGGTCAAACGAGAAAGTTTGACTTGGGTTCGAAGGAGCTTGGGGCACACCGAATTTGCTCTCGCGGCGTTCGAACCAACCAAAATTTCATCGGGCGCAATGCTCGAGGCAAGAAGAGAGAGCCGATATGACTTCCAAACGCGACGTCTTCCTGGAAGAAGCTCGTCTCGGACCGCGCTCAGATGTTCTGGTGGAATGCGAAGAGATCCCGAACCTGCCGCGCCTCATTCGCCGCTTTCGCGAGTATGTGCTCGCCGATCTTGCCCACGCCGTCATGTTGACGGAGACGAAAATTCTGTCTCCTGAGCGCGGCGCCAAACTGCTCTCCGGTTTGCTCATGATGTGGGAAAGCGAAGGCGATGGATTTCCCTATCTTCCCAACGTCGGCTCGTTTCTCGTCCAGACGGAGCACTATCTCGGCGAGAAGGTGGATGAAGACACGGCCGGGCGGCTGCAAACCGGACGCAGCCGAAACGACCAGAGCGCCGAAGCGGAGCGCATTTATCTTCGCGATCTGCTTCTCAGCGTTACCAAGCATCTGATCCTTCTGCAGGAAGCCGTGCTTAATCAGGCGGAAGCCCATTCCGAAACCTTGATGCCGGGATACACCCACCTCCAGCACGCGCAACCGATGACGTTCGGCCACCATCTGATGCGCTACGCTGCGGCGTTCGACCGCGATCTCGACCGCATCATCGCGGCTTACGCTCATGTCAATCTCGGCAGCCTCGGCGGCGCCGCCATGGCCGGCACGTCATGGCCGATCGACCGGGAAAGAACGGCCGAACTTCTGGGGCACGAGGGCCTGGCGGTGAATTCGTCCGACGCCGGCGGTTTTGCGCGCGACTACATTGAAGAAGCCGTCGCTGCCCTTTCCGTCCTCATGGCGAACATGGGGCGTCTCGCCAATGACCTGTACGTCTGGAGTTCATGGGAATTCGGTTACGTGCAGGTGGCCGACAGCCTCGCCGGCACGTCGAGCATCATGCCCCAGAAAAAGAACCCGCATTCGCTGGAGCGCATCAAATCGCTCTCCGGGCAGGCAACCGGCTGGTTTGCCAGCGTCGCCGGGTGTCAGCACAGCGTTTTCTCGACCGACCTTGACCTCACGTTCGCCGATGACGCCCTGAGCGGCATAGGGGACGCGACGATACAATCGCTGCGGCTTGCCTGCGCCACCATCGAGACCATCGAAGTCAATGCCGAACGCATGGCCGCAGCCGCGGGCGCATTCTGGAGCACCACATCGCATTTGGCCGACGAACTCGTGCGCCGCTACGACCTGTCATTCCGCGCCGCGCATCACATCATCGGCCGTTTCGTCCGCGACAGCCTTGCCGCCGGCAGGACACCGGAAAATGTCAATGCCGAGGCCCTGATCAAAGCGGGCCAAGAAATGGCAGGGGTCGACCTCGATATGACGACGGCGGAACTGCGCGACGCCTTGGATGCACGCGCCTTCATCCACAGCCGAAAAAGCACCGGCAGCGTTGCGCCCAGCGAGACCGAGGAGCATGCAAATCAGCTCCGTGCCACGCTCGAAAAACATCGCTCATGGTGTAGCGACGCCTCTAGAAAAGTCGATCATGCGCTGAACGGTCTGTTGGACCGTGCCCGATCCCTTGCCGCGGCGTCCGGCGGTGAAAGCGCATGACGGATCCGCGCCGCCTGATTGACGCCGTCGACGCACCCGATGCGTTGGACTTTCTGGCCAAGATGATCGGTTTCAAGAGCTATAGCGGCGAACCCGGCGAAGCGGACCTGGCGCGTTTCATGGTGGCGGAAATGGGCGCCAACGGCATGCAAGCCGACCTGTCGCCCGTACCCGGTGGACGGTTCAACGCCATTGGCACCCTGAAAGGCGCCGGCGGCGGCAAAAGCCTGCTGTTCAACGGTCACCTGGATACGAACCCGGTCACCGGCGACTGGTCGGTCGATCCGTGGGGCGGTCATTACGATGATGATTTCATCTTTGGGATCGGCGTATCCAACATGAAGTCCGGCGATGCGGCGGCGTTCATGGCGGTAAAGCTGCTTTCGGATGCCGGCGTCCGTCTGCGGGGCGACGTCATCCTCGAATTCGTCGTCGGCGAACTCCAGGGCGGGATCGGCACGGTCACGGCCATCGAAAACGGCGTCAAAGCCGACTGCTTCGTCAATATGGAGCCGACCGACCTCAATGGAATGACGCTCCACGCCGGCAGCTTCAACATCACAATCGAGTTGACCGGCGAGACGCGGCACATGTCGAAGCGGGAAGAAGCCGTCGACGCGATTGCCGCGGCGGCGGCGTTGATCCCGCGTATCAACGGGCTCACCTTTTCCGGCGCGGCGAACGCAGAGCACGCGTCCGTCAATCGCGCCAATATCGGTGTCATCCGCGGCTCTTTATCGCCCGAGTTTCATGACTGGCGCCCGCCGCAGGTTGCCGATTTCGTAAGGATGTCGGGCTCCGTGCGCTATGGCCCAAGTCAGTCGCAGGAGAGTGTTCTGGACGACATTCGCGCGCTCTTGGCGGAACTCGAAAGCGAAATGCCCGGCCTCAAGACCTCGGTCGTCAAACAGTTCGCCGATGAGCGGCCATCGATGCTGCCTTTCGAGATCGACAGGAACGCACCGATCGTCGCCAGCGTCAGCGCCGCCTATAAATCGGTACGTGGCGAGGATCAGGCATTGGGCCCTGTCAAACCCTACTGCTATTACGGCACCGACGCGGCGCATCTGCAAAGCCGGGCAGGTATGCCCGGCATCGTCTGCGGGCCGGGCGGCCGTTACAACACCCGTCCGGACGAAAGGGTCGATATCGTTGACTACCTCGACGCCATCCGTATCTACCTTCTGACGATTCTGGACGTATGCGAGGTGGCGACGTGAGCAAGCTGTTCCCCGTCGAAGAATACGATGAGCGGCTTGGCCGGCTTCGCGCATTCATGTCCGAGCGGGAATTGAACGCCGTCATCGTCGACGAATGCGAGATGCTCCACTACTTCACCGGGTTTGCGATCTCCGAAAACCTCTACCGCGCTGCGGTCATTCCGCTGAGCGGCTCGCCGGTGATGGTCGTGAGAAGACTGGATGAGCAGCCCTTCCTGAATGCGGCATGGTTCGAAAATCGGCGTGCTTTCGTCGATACCGACGACCCCGTCCGGGTTTTGGCGGATGTCCTCGGCGACGTGGGTGCGGCGAAGGGCCGGATCGGTCTCGACCTGAATTCATACTGTATGCCGGTCGCACGCTTTCGGCATCTCGAGCACGCGTTGCCGGAAGCGGAATTCGTCGACATGAACGATGTATTCCGTCCGATGCGGCTATTGAAATCGGATCGTGAAATCGAAATGATTCGAAAGGCCAGCGCGATTGCGGACAAAGCCATGATGCGCGCGATCGGCGCTGCCGTGCCCGGCACGTCATCCCGTCAAGCGGCGGCGGAGGCATCAAAGGCGTTCGTCGAACTCGGCGCCGATTTCGGCCGCACAGGTCCGATTACGGTCGGACGCGGCTGGAACTTCATGCACGGAAAGCTCTCCGACGATCCGCTGGAGCCGGGCGATATCCTGCACATCGAACTGGTGCCCAAGGTCAGCGGTTATTGCGCGCGGCTCATGCGCCCGGCCGTGATGGGAAAGCCCACAGGCGAGGTCGCCGATGCGGTCGCCGAACTGATCTCTCTCCAGGATCGGCAGTTCGCGGCGATGAAGCCGGGCGCCAACGCCGGCGAGGTCGACGCAATCCTGCGGGACGGCGCTGTCAAAGCGGGACTGAGGCCCGACTACGTGAACAACACGGGCTACACCCTCGGTTATTATTTCGAGCAAGCGCCGCGGACGAGCGACTTTACGCGTGTCTTCACCAAAGGCGCCGATTGGACGCTTGAAGCCGGGATGACATTTCACATGTATACGTCAGCCAGCGCCGGTGTCGCCATCAGCGAGACAATTCATGTCACCATGGACGGGGCCGAACGCCTGACAAAATCAGAGCGCCGATTGTTCCAGTGCGGCGAGCAGGTAACGTGATGGACGCCAGATTACAGAAAGTTCTCGAACGCGCCGGCGACGCCGGCCAGGTCATGGCGGACCTCGACGCGATCTGCGACACGGGCGGCCGCTTCGCCGGCACGGAAAGCGAGGTCGCGGCGCGTGAGTATTTGGCAAAACGTCTTCAGGAAATCACCGGAAAAGCAGCGGAACGCGTGGCAATCGAAGATACCGGCTGGGTCCGCGGCGAGGCCTCGCTTGAGGTCATTGCCAACGGGGAGACTTACCCCTGCGTATCGCTGGTGCGCTCACCGAAAACGGAAGGCGCGGGTCTGGTCGCCGAGCTTCTCGATCTCGGTCGTGGAGCGGAAGCGGACTTCGAAGCGCATGCCCGTGAGATACCGGGCAAGATCGTCATGGTCCGTCATGAATACATGTTTACGACGGACACGGTCCATCGCCGCCGGAAATATGACTGGGCGATCGAGAAAGGCGCAGCCGGGTTTCTGATCGCCTCTCATTTGACCGGCGATTTGCCTGTCACGGGCTCTTCCGGCGCTACGCCTGAGAGAGGGATTCCCGCCGCAGGCATCAGCGCCGAAACCGCCGCCGCGATTTCGCAGGGGCGTGTCCAAGGGGTGAAGCTGCGGATCGACACGACGACCGCGCCGCGCCGGACGGAGAACCTGATCCTGGACATTCCGGGCCGAACCGACGAATGGGTCGTGCTGTCGGCGCACATCGACGGACATCACCTGTCGGAAAGCGCCATGGACAATGGCACCGGCCTGGCGGCCGCGCTGAATGCGCTGGCGGCAGTCGTGCCCGATGCGAAACTGTTTCAACGGGGTCTCAGGGTCGGCTTCTTCACCGTCGAAGAGTGGGCGCTGGCGGGATCCGCCGCGTATGTGGACGCCATGGACGATGCCGCCCGCGACGCCATCAAGCTGAATATCAACCTGGACTCGGTCGCCGGCGATGCGGAAATCACGGCGCTGACAAGCGGATTTGAAAAAGCCGAAGCGTGGATGCTGGAAGAGGCCGGAAACATGGGGCAGCAACTGTCCGCGCATCGGCCGCTTATGCGGAATTCCGATCACTACAACTTTGCGCGACACGGCATTCCGGCAGCCCGGCTCGTCGCAGGTTTCGACAATCATAAGTCGAACCTCACGTACGTTCTGACGCCTGCGGACAACAGGGACAAAATCGATCCTGCGGACCTGGCGCGTGCAACGCAATTGACGGCCGGACTGGTCTTTGCAGCCTGCACCGCCGAAAAGCTGGAGCTGCGGTAAGGCGCGGCACCACGGGGAGATATGACGAAAATGAAGTACGGAGCACAGAAATGAGCAGAGTTTTAACCGTCGGCGCGGCGCAGCTGGGTGCGATTCAGAAAGCCGAGGACAGGACCAGCGTCGTCAACCGCATGCTGGCATTGATGGAAAACGCGCACAGCAAGGGTGTAGATCTGATCGTTTTCCCGGAACTTGCGCTGACAACCTTCTTTCCGCGCTGGTACTTCGAAGACCAGGAAGACGTCGACGCGTATTTCGAAACCTCAATGCCGAGCAACGATACCCAGCCGCTGTTCGAGGCGGCGAAGCGCATGAAAATGGGATTTCACCTCGGCTACGCGGAGAAAATCGAAGAAGGTGGCGAAACGCATCGTTACAACACGGCGATCCTGGTCGATAAAGCGGGCGACATCATCGGCAAATACAGGAAAATCCATTTGCCCGGTCATGCCGAGTACGACCCTGACAGAACGTTCCAGCATTTGGAGAAACGTTACTTCGAGATCGGCAACCTGGGCTTCCCGGTATGGCGGACGATGGGCGGCATTTTCGGCATGTGCATTTGTAACGATCGCCGCTGGCCCGAGACATTTCGCAGCATGGGGCTGCAGGGCGTCGAAATGGTCGTCCTCGGATACAATACACCGACGACGAATTCCCAATCTGATGAATCCACCCATCTTCGCTATTTTCATAACACGCTGTCGCTTCAAGCGGCCGCCTATCAGAACAGCACCTGGGTCATCGGCGTCGCCAAAGCCGGTGACGAGGACGGGCATCCGCTCATGGGCGGGAGCGCGATCGTCGCGCCGACCGGGGAAATCGTCGCCCAATGCCATACGACCAACGACGAATTGATCGTCGCTGACTGCGATCTGGACGATACGGTTTTCGGCAAGGAAACCGTATTCGACTTCAAACGCCATCGGCGGCCGGAACATTACGGCAGAATAACATCGCAAGTTGGCGTCGAGTTGCCGGATTAAGGGGAGAGAAACGCATTGCCAGAATACGACGTCATTATCCGGGGTGGCACGGTCGTCACATCCTCGGACTCCGTGCACTGCGATGTCGGGATCAAGGACGGTAAAGTTGCCGCGCTGGGGAAAGATCTCGGAAGCGGTGAACGTATCATCGAAGCGGAAGGCATGCTCGTCATGCCCGGCGGCGTCGAGGGGCATTGCCACATCGAGCAACGCTCGGCGGTCGGTGGCGTCATGAACGCCGACGATTTCTATACGGGGACGCGTTCCGCCGTTTTCGGCGGCACGACGACGGTCATTCCCTTTGCCGCGCAACGCAAAGGCGCCACGTTGCGCCAGGCGGTCGAGGAATATCACGAATGCGCCGGGCCGAAGGCCGTGATCGACTACGGCTTTCACCTGATCGTCAACGACCCCAATGAACAGGTTCTTGGTCAGGAACTGCCGTCACTGATCGACGACGGGTACACGTCTTTCAAAGTGTACATGACCTATGACGCCCTGCGCCTCGACGATCGGCAGATGCTGGACGTACTCGCCTGCGCGCGATCAAACGGCGGCTTCGTCATGGTTCACGCCGAAAATCACGAAATGATCAAGTGGCTGAGCGACCGGCTCATCACCAAAGGCTACCGCGAACCGAAGTATCACGCGGTCAGCCACGCCCGCCTTGCCGAGAGCGAAGCGACGCACCGGGCCATCGCGCTTTCGGAGCTTATCGACGTCCCCATGCTTGTCGTGCACGTATCGACCGAAGAAGCGATGACGGAAATCCGCAATGCGCAGTCGGCCGGTCTGAAGGTATATGGCGAGACGTGCCCACAATACCTGTTTTTGACGGCCGACGACCTGGACCGGGACGGAGCGGAGGGCGCGAAGTTCTGCTGCAGTCCGCCGCCGCGCGATAAAAAGTCTCAGGAAGCGATCTGGCGCGGCCTCGCGAACGGCACGTTCCAGGCTTTCACGTCCGACCATGCGCCCTACAGGTTCGACGACACCGGCAAATTGCGCGCCGGGCCGAACCCGTCATTCAAGGAAGTAGCGAATGGGGTCCCCGGCATCGAGTTGCGTCTGCCGCTGTTGTTTTCCGAAGGGGTCAAGAAGGGCCGCATCGATATCCACCAGTTTGTCGCCCTGACCTCGACCAACATCGCCAAGATTTACGGATTGCACCCCCGCAAAGGGACCATCGCGGTCGGCGCCGACGCCGACATTGCGATTTGGGATCCCGATCTCGAGAAAACGATCAACTATGATCAGCATATCCATGACGATGTCGGCTACACGCCCTATGAGGGCCGGACGATCACAGGCTGGCCTGTCATGGTCCTGAGCCGCGGCCGCGTCGCCATCGAAGACGGAGAACTCTGCGTTGAACGCGGATCCGGTGCGTTTCTCAAACGCGAACGCTCCGCGGCGGCAAAACCCCTTGGACGCTTGGTGCCGGAGATGGATGCGACGCGGAATTTCGGCGCGGATATCTTGCCGTCACGACAGCCCGAATAGCTTTGAAAAAAGGCGCGAGAATGGCCGACACCAGCAACGTCGGGGAAGCGAAATCCATTAACGGCCGCATCGTCGTCATCAATCCGAATTCGACGGCGGCGGTGACCGAGGGCATCGATCACGCTCTCGACCCCTATCGCTTTGCCGATGGCCCGGTATTCGAGTGCATAACGATAGAGAACGGACCGCCGGGGATCGCCACGCAGCAGCATGTGGACGAAGCGGCCGTCAGCGTGTGCGACGTCGTCAAACGGCAAGGCAATTCGGCGGATGCATTCATTATCGCGTGTTTTTCCGACCCGGGAGTCCTTGTCGCCAAGGAGATTACGAACACGCCGGTGTTTGGTATCGGCGCCTCTTCTTACGCACAGGCGATGCTGCTTGGCGAGCGTTTCGGGATCATCGCCATTCTGCCCGAATCGACAATTCGCCAGAAGCGTGCCGTCCGCGTGATGGGCGTGGACAGCCGCTACGCCGGAAGCGTGCCCATCGGATTGGGCGCCGAGGAACTTCAAGGCGATCATGTACGCGACCGTATGATCAAAGCAGGCTCGTCACTCATCGAGGAACACGGCGCGGACGTGCTGATTATGGGCTGCGCCGGCATGGCGGATTTTCGCGCCGCTATCGAGGCCGCGCTCGACGTCCCCGTTATCGATCCGTCGCAAGCCGCAGCTATACAGGCGATAGCAGCCGTCCGCCGCAAGTCTTGATGGCATTGCCTCGTTAATCGCCAGGGCGGCACGGATCCGGGAACCGATTCCTGCCCGGGTCAGACCACCCTGCCCCATAACCGTATGATTGACTTCCGTTGATATGATGCAAATGTCTTGAGAACGCGCGCCGGGGCGGCAGCGCATCGATTGACGGATGGAGGATTCAATAAATGCCCAAGGATAACGAAATTGCACACTACAAGATGCTGGTCGCCGGCGAGTGGACCAACAGCGCCAACGGCGAGACGATTCCGGTCCTGAATCCGGCCGACCGCAGCGTCTTCGCATCCGTGCCCCGGGGCGACGCCGAAGACGTCGACTTAGCTGTTACCGCCGCCGCCAAGGCATTCGAATCATGGCGCCGGGAACAGCCCCGCGCGCGCGGGCGCATGCTGTTGAAGATCGCCGAGAAGCTCGAAGCACACGCCGAGGAACTGGCTCAGACCATCGCCCAGGAAACCGGCAATGCGATCCGCACACAGGCGCGGCCCGAGGCCGTCACCACTGCCGACATCTTCCGCTACTTCGGCGGCTTGGCGAGCGAGTTGAAGGGGGAGACCGTGCCGCTCGGCGAGCATCTTCTAAGCTATTCCAGGCGCGAGCCGATCGGCGTCGTCGGCGCCATCGTGCCGTGGAACGCGCCGCTGATGCTGGCCGCCCTGAAGATCGCGCCCGCGCTTTGCGCCGGCAACGCGATCGTCCTCAAAACGGCGGAGGACGCACCATTGTGTATCCTGAAAATGGCCGAAATCTGCCAGGAAGAACTGCCACCGTCCGTCCTCAACATCCTGACCGGTTACGGCCATGAATGCGGCGCCGCGCTGGCCCGGCATCCGGGGATCGGTAAGTTGTCCTTCACCGGCTCGACCAATGTCGGGAAGGAGATCATGAAGACGGCGGCGGACCGGATCGTCCCGGTGTCGCTCGAACTCGGCGGCAAGAGCCCGAACATCGTATTCCCGGACGCGAACGAGGAATGGGTCGCGGACGGCGTCTCGATGGCGATGCGCTTCACGCGCCAAAGCCAGTCGTGCACGGCGGGTTCGCGGCTGTTCCTGCATGAAAAGATCTTTGACTCGTTCCTCGAAAAGCTGGTCGCCAAGACCGACGCCCTGAAGCTCGGCGATCCGCTCGACGAAGCCACCGACATGGGTGCGATCATCAACGAGAAACAGTTCAACCGTGTCTGCGGCTACATCGAAGAAGGGTTGGAGACGAAGGACGCACGGCTCGTCACCGGCGGTATGCCGCCCGCCGACGGTCCGCTCAGCAAGGGCAACTTCGCGGTGCCGACGATCTTCGCCGACGCCTCCAATGACTGGCGCCTGGCGCGCGAGGAAATCTTCGGCCCGGTGCTCGTCGCGATCCGCTGGTCGGACGAAGAGGAAGTGATCCGCATGGCCAACGACAGCCACTACGGGCTGGCCGCATTCGTCTGGACCCACGACATCGGCGCCGGGTTGCGCACGGCGCACGCCATCGATTCAGGCTGGGTACAGGTCAACCAGGGCGGCGGCCAGATTCTCGGCCAATCCTACGGCGGCAACAAGCAAAGCGGGATCGGCCGCGAGTTCTCGCTGGAAAGCATGCTCGACAGCTTCACCCAGAAAAAGAGCGTCACCGTCAATCTGGAAGCCGGTCGCGGCACCTGATCGAGCCGTCAGGCCCCACCGTCCCCGTCGGGTTCAGCACCGGCGCGCCTGAGTTCTCGGATGCAACTGTCGCTCAGGCGATCACGGAGCCAGCGGTGCGCGGGCTCGCCGTCGTAACGGTGATGCCAGTAAATCGACCATGCGAAGGCCGTATCGAAGATCTCGATCGGGTGGATTGCAATCGGATGGCGTGCCGCGACCCGGCGCGCGAAGGTCCGGGGCACGGTCGCGATCAAGGGCGTCGCGCATAATATCTCGGGTACCGACAACCAATGCGGCACGGTAATGCGGACGTTCCGCTCCAGTCCCATATTGCGCAGGTTATGGTCGGCGAACCGGTCGTCGAGTGGGCTTTGCGACACCCGCACCTGCGGCATGCGCGCGAAGGTCTCGGCGGATTCTAGCGCGCCGGCGACGTCGAGATCGCGGTGCGCGATGCAGACGACGGTATCTTCGTAAAGATCGGTCTTGCGGATCGACTTGGTGACGTCGAGGCCGGTGCTGATAGCGACGTCGATCTTGTCGCCGGTCAGCGCGTCGGCGGTTTCGTCCGGCGCGAAGTGATCGACCGTCAAGGTGATGCCGGGCGCGGACGCTTCGAGCATCTGCGCGAAGTCCTGCAGCGCCAGGAAAGTCAGCAGGTCCGACATGCGCAGCCGGAACGCCCGCGTACTTTCGGCTGGGTCGAATGCGTCCGGCGGCTCGATCACGCTTTCGATGCCGCGCAGCACCCTCTTGACCTCGGTCTCCAGATTGAGCGCCCGCTCAGTCGGCACCATCTCGTGACCCTGGCGAACCAGCAGCGGGTCATCGAACAGGTCGCGGAGACGGCCCAGCGCCGCGCTCATCGCCGGCTGCCCGACGCCGAGATATGCCGCCGCCCGCGAAACATGCCGCATCTGCATCAGCACGTCGAAATAAACAAGAAGGTTGAGGTCGATCTTGCGAAGGTTCATGACGTCACCGCCACACGATCATCCGCCGGTGAGCGCGGCGGCGAGGGTTGTGAAATCTTCGACGATCAGATCCGGCTGGTGCGGGGTTTCGCCAAACGGCCGCTTGCGCCGGTCGATAAAGGCGGTGCGCATTCCGAACGCCTTGGCACCGATGCAGTCAAAGGCGTGGTTGGCGACGAACAGACAACTCGATCGTTCCTCGCCGGTGATGTCCTCGACCGAGGCGTAGGTCTGCCACGCCGGTTTGAAGTAACCCGACTCCTGAACAGAGATCGTATAGTCCATCTCGAAACCGATATGCGGTTTCGCCGCTTCCAGCATGTCACGGTCGCCGTTCGACAGGATCGCCAGCTTGTAGCCGGCCTCGCGGAGTTTGGCGAGAGCGTCCAGCACGTCTGGGAACGGCTTCAGGTTTTCGATTTCACCGACCAACCAGCGGACCTCGTCCTGGGTGTATTCGATCCCGCACCGGTCCATCACGAACGACACCGCGCGGTGCCCGATCTGCCGGTAGGGCGTGTGCCCGCGATCACAAAGGGCGTCGATCATCGAGTTTTCGAAATGCGTGCGCCGCCACCATGTGACGAAACGGTGTGCCTCGCCGTCCCAGCCCTTTTCCTTCAAGAAGGGCGCCGCGATTTCGGTCAGCCCCTTTTGCATGTCAACGACGGTGCCGTATTGATCGAAAACCAGCATCCCGGTTTCACGGGAAAGTACGGATATATCCTCCACGGGCTTACTCCCATCCCTGTGCGTTTTTCAATGAATCAAATCGATATACCATCGCAAAACATCATTCTAATAAATATATTAGATATATAAATCGATCAAATCGATGATAAGGCCGAAAGTTTACGGTGGCACCCCGACGCGGCATATGTACGGTTCCGCGTGACCCGGCCCCGGCCATATGGCAAGCAGTGCCCCATGCCCCGAACCGCAATCATCGGCGCCGGCGTGACCGGCATCCTCACCGCCTATCACCTCAACCGGCGCGGCCACGAGGTCGGTCTGTTCGACAAAAACGACCAGGCGGCGATGGAAACCTCGTTCGCCAACGGCGGCCAGATTTCCGTTTCCAACGCCGAGGTCTGGAACAACTGGCACACGGTCCGCACTGCGGTCGGCGCGATGTTTGGGCCGGATGCACCACTCCGCATCGGCGCGAAACCCGACTGGCATAAGTTGAACTGGTTTGCCGCATTTGCGCGAGAGGGACTGCGCCAGTCCGAAAACACCGAACGTCTGGTCAGGATGGCGCTGCACTCGCGGGAACGTCTGAGGGACATCGCCAACCGCGAACAAATCGACTTCGACATGCTCGAGACAGGCTTGATGCATGTTTACGCGACCAAACCTCAGTTCGAGACCGCGGCCAGCGCCAATAAGGTCTTCACCACGTGCGGGCTCGACCGGCGCGCCGTGACGCCGGCCGAAATCCGCACCATCGAGCCTGCGCTTTCGGGCGACTATTACGGTGGCTTCTTCACGCCCGGCGATTTTTCCGGCGACGTGCACAAATTCTCACAGAGCTTGCTGGACGTCTGCCGGGCACGCGGCGTCGAAGTCCGGTTCGGCAATGGCATTCGAGCTATCGAAGCGACGGGCGGCAAGGTTCGGCTGGTTCTCGAAAGCGATGAGGACATGACCTTCGACAACGTGGTGATCTGCGCCGGCGTCGGCTCGCGCCGGTTGGCGGCGATGCTGGGCGATCGGGTCAACGTCTATCCGGTGAAGGGCTACTCCCTCACCCTCGATATCGCGCCGGAGACGCCATCGGACGGCGCGCCGAAAACGGCATTGCTCGACGAAGCGGCGAAGATCGTCACCAGCCGGTTGGGTGCACGCGTCAGGATCGCGGGTCTCGCGGAATTTCGAGGCCGCGACCTCTCCATCGATCCGGCCCGCGCGGCGGTACTGGAACGCTGGGCCAAGGTGCACTTTCCGCGCCTGATCGCAGATGAAACGCTGACGTGGGCCGGGCTCCGTCCGATGATGCCGAGCATGACGCCGACCCTCGGCCCGGGCCGGAAGCCGGGTGTATTCTACAACACAGGACACGGCCACCTGGGCTGGACGCTTTCGGCCGGCACCGCCGAAACCATCGCCGGGATCGTCGACAACGCTTAACTGTAGCGGTGCAGGATCTTCTCGCCGATGAAGCGCATGCCTTCCATCGGCGGCATCGGCTGCACGACGATGTTGGTGACCCCGGCATCGATCCACTCGTCGATACGATCGCAGACCCGCGCCTCGTCGCCGAGCAGGTTGGATTCCAGAATGTCGTCGACGGTCGGCGGGATCGGGAAGCGGTGCTTGCGCTCTTCCGCATACATGGTCGCCCACTTCATGGTTTCAGCCTCGGTCGTGCCCGACAACCCGACCGTCGAGATCGCGGTTTCCCACGAACGGTCGGTGAGCTTTTTCTTCATGCCGTCGACCAGTTCCTTCACCACTGCCGGCGCCTTGGAATACATGAACCAGACGTCGCCGTGCTTCATCATCAGTTCTTGCGTCGGCGGCGAGTCGCCCGCGATCCAGATCGGCGGATACGGTTTCTGCGGCGGTTTGGGGTTACAGAACGCGTTTTCGAGGGTGTAGAACTCGCCCGAAAAACTATACCCTTCCTCGCTGTCTGTCGTGATCAGGCCACGGTAGATCTCGAGGCATTCGTCGAGCCTTTTAATCCGTTTCAGGCCGTCGTCGTACCATTCGTGAAAACCGTAGGCTTTCGCTTCGGCCGCGAACCAGCCGGATCCCGGCGCCAGGATCACGCGCCCACCGGTGATCTCGTCAAGCGTGCAGGCGATCTTGGTCGTCAGCCCCGGATGGCGGAAGGTGTTGTTGATGGAATGGCCGCCCAGGCGCACGCGCTTGGTCAGCGCGCCGATCGCGGTCATCGCCGTCCAGTATTCGAGGATCGGCTTGGAACGGTCGAGGTGCGCGTTCTCGACATGGTCAGGAATCCAGACCGAATCGAAACCCAAATCCTCGGCGAACCGCGCCATCTCCAGCGCATAGTCGAAGCCGGACGAGGTCGCGCCCATTTCGCCCTGCACCGTCAGGCGGATACCGAATTTCACCTTGCTGCCCATTTCCTCCCTCCCCTTATTTATTCAGGGATTACCGAGAAGAGTGTCACGATCCCGATGCACGGCGGCAACCAAAGATGACGTGATTGTTCTTTTTATTGGATTGCGGGCAGAAAAAACTGCGACGTTCAGGCCTTATTGCGGAAATTGAGATGCATTAAAACCGATGCCAGCCCGGTCGCGATCACCGATGCGACGGTCACGTGCTGCGGGCGATAATAGTCTTGGACGTCGAGCAGGTTCATGGTGCCGATGGTCTGGCCGAGATTTCGGATCGGCATGTTGAGGACCGATTCAAGGCCGAGCCGGGCGATTACCTCATGATCGTCGAAGTTGGCGCGGATGTCCTCGGCGTTGCAGCCGATGAAAAAACGACCCTGCTCCAGCACGTGCCGACCCCAGGCGGTGTCTCGCTTTTCCTTGTGTCCGCCTGGCGGATACTCGTCCGGGTTCGACGAATAGCAGCGCTTTACCTGCATCGCGTCCGGGTCGAACTGCATGACCGTGAACAACCGATGGCCTATCAGGTCGCGCGACGTTTCTTCGGCGTATCTGAACGCGACCCCCGCGTCCGGGGCGGTCGAAACATTCTCCGCATACGCGCCAAGCGCCTTGATCACCGTGTCATCGCTTTTCATCTGGTTCATGCTCACGATCCCGCCGCAAAGCCGGCGCGGCGTGGATCGGCGCCCGCCGTGAGCGTACCGTCGTCTTCGCATTTGACGGCGAGTACGCCGCCAGCTTTCCACGTCCCGTCAGCCCAGCGGTCGACATTGCGCCCGCGCACCGCCAGCGTTTCGGCGGCGTCGTCGGCGATGCTCTCTTCGAGCATAACGAGGCCCGGATGATAGGCGTGCGGCGCGAACGAGGACGGGAAGTTGTAAGTCGCAAACCGCGGTGCCTCGACCGCCTTCTGGATGTCCATCCCGAAGCCGAAGGCGTTGATGAAGACCTGGATCATCGCCTGGATCTGTACGTCGCCGCCCGGCGTCCCGAACGCCAGCAACGGTTTTCCGTCCTTGAGCGCGATCGCCGGATTAGGGGTCAGGCGCGGCCGCTTGCCGGGCGCCAGCGCATTGATCGAATTGGCTACACCCCTCGATTGCGACCCCCGCGACGACGGGCAAAGGCCGGTGCCGGGAATGACCTCGGTATCGGCGGACGTGTCGCTGGGCGTCGCCGAGAACATGTTACCGTCGGCGTCGACAACGCTGACGTAGGTGGTGTCCGCCGACGCGGTGTCCTTGAGGTCATGTGCACCGCGCGGTTCGGTATCGTGCGGATCGTTGCCGTGATGACCGCGCGCAGCATGCGCCGCGACCTCGCCCAGCATCGCCAGGCCTTTTTGCGGATCGCCCGCCGGCGGCATTTCGCGGAAGGCGCGGTTCGGGTGGATCAGTGTTCGACGGACGGCGAGGTAATCGTCGCTCAGCATCTCGGCGACCGGCACGTCGACGAACGCCGGGTCGGCGACGTATTCGTCGCGGTCGGCAAATACAAGATCGAAAACGGCGCTCAGATAATGAATGTAGTCGGCGGAGTTGTGACCGAGCCCGACGGCATCGATGCCGTCCAGCATGCGGAACGCCTGCGCCAGCGAAATGCCCTGGCACCAGGCTCCGCAGGCGAGGA
Organism: Rhodospirillales bacterium; assembly: GCA_965228915.1. Lineage (GTDB taxonomy): Bacteria > Pseudomonadota > Alphaproteobacteria > Rhodospirillales > Casp-alpha2 > UBA4479. Next base: position 759,734 of record OZ245847.1, read on the forward strand.
TCTCGGCGTCTTTATACATGACGCTGATGGGCTTCTCGAAGCGCGGGCGGTAGTCGCGCATGTCCTCCATGCGCATGAAGCCGCCCTGCGCGATGTGATAGTCGGTGATCGTCTTGGCGATGTCGCCCTTGTAAAACGCATCGTAGGCCGCGTTCAGGCTGGCAATACGGTCTCTGCCGGCGGCTTCGGACTGATCGATCATGTACTGGATCGTCTTCGCGAGGTCGCGCTGCACGAACGTGTCGCCGACGGCGGGCGGATGCCCGCAGGGGAGATAGATCGCCTCCGTCGCCGGGGTCCGGCGATAGGCATTCTCGTTGTCGGCGATGAAGCGCGCGAACACCGGATAGGCGGGGAAGCCGTCCCGTGCGTAGCGCATCGCGTACTGGGCGACATCCTTGAAGGTCATGGTGCCGAAGTCGCGAAGCGCCGTGATCCACGCTGCCGGCGCCGCCGGCACCACCGTCCTGAGGATGCCCTGCGGAATCGCGCCGCCGAACTCCTTTTCGAAAAAGTCGACCGATGCCAGCTTCGGCCAGTGGCCGAGCCCGTCGATGGTAATCGTCTCGCCTTTGTCCGCCATGCGGATCATGATCGGCGCGACACCCGCGAAATTGACCAGATCGCAGTGCAGCACGCCGAGCGCCATTCCCGCCGCGACACCCGCATCGACCGCATTTCCGCCGTTCTCCAGGATTTCCATCCCGGCGCGAGTCGCGAGCTCGTGGCCCGCCGAGATGGCGTAGCACTCGGCCCTGATGACGTCGCGGGTTTCGATCATTCTTTCCTCCTCAATCGACGCGGTTCGGCAATTCGAAGTTGAGCGACATGGTCATCAAATCGCGTCCGATTACGATATTCCCGTCATAGACAGATCTCATTTCACTAACCAATTGCTCCAGCACGCCGGGCCGGTCCAGAAGATGAATGAAGTGCGTCAGCACGACGGTCTTGACGTTGGCGCGCTTCGCCAACTCGGCAATGTCCATGTGATTACCGCAGGCGTCGCGGTACGCCGGTGTCGGCTCCATCCCGGTGGCAAAATGACACATATGAATCAGCACGTCGGCGTCCCTGGAGAGTTCGACCATGCTGTCGGGCACACCGCCGCTGTCGCCGGAATAGACGAGCACGCCTTCCGGCGTCTCCCAGCGATAGCCGACACAATCCAGAATTGGCTGGAAATGCTGCGCCTCTCCGACGACGACGCGCCAGCCGTTGCCCTCGATCACATCTCCAGCAACGACCTCGGTAACGTCCGGCGCCGGTTTCGGGCGCGGCAGCACGCCGCCCCTTGACGTATAGACGTCGAGGCTCGCCTGATGGCTGACACGGGACTCGATATCGAGACCGAACAGACCATCCGGCCCGATGGCCTTTTCGGTCAGTTCCGCGATGGGCTTGGGTCCGTAAACTTTAAGCTCGGGAATCTTGTTCGCGCCCACGTCCCAGCGCTGCAGGATCAGGCGCGGGTAATCCATCATATGGTCGTAGTGAAGATGGCTGATAAAGGCATGTGTCACCTCGGTCGGATGACAGCCCGCTTCCAGAAGACGATGTGCGGCGCCGGGTCCGTGATCCATGACGATAACGTCGTCGCCGATTTCAAGCAGGTAGCCGGAACTCTGCCGAGCCAGCGACGGTGCAGGCGTGCCGGTGCCGAGCAATGTAACCTTCAATTTTAAGCCTCCCGGAATGTGTTTGCGGATCGCCCAGTTGACGGGTATCTCTTTTTATATACTATAGAGTATACGAGTTAAAACTAATAAGTATATGGCTTCAATGTCTGCACAAATGATTGCTATGGATGCGTTGGTAGATTCCGTCGGCGACGGGTCGTCCGGGAACGGCGCGCCCAAATACCAGCAACTTGTAGAAGCCTTTTCCGAATGCGTCATCTCGGGCCGCTTCAAGCCCGGGCAGCGCGTCCCAACCGAAACCACGCTCGCCGAGCAACTGCCGGTCAGCGTCGGAACGGTACAAAAGGCGCTGGCACGGCTGGTCGCCAACGGTCTCGTGGTGCGCAGCCGCCGAACCGGCACCTTCATTGCCGATCGCTTGTCGCAGGTGAACGAGGTCTTCGTTTACCGCTACAAGGATCCCGACACCGGCAAGTTAAAGATGCCGTTCGTGCGCACGCTCGCCGTCAACACCGACGACAGCGCGGGCCCATGGCAGAGCGCGCTGGGCGTCGAACGCTGTGTCCGTGTCGACCGCCTGGTCTGGTTCGACCAGCAACCGCCCGCTTTCTCCAGCGTCTACTTCAAATACGAACACGGAGAGATGTATCTCGATCAGAAAATCGAGGATCTCAATGGCTCGTCGCTGCACCGGATGCTGATCGAACGTTTTAATCTGCCGACGCTGCGCATGGAACATGCCATCGGCTGCCGCACACTTGACGATCACGCCTGCCATCAGCTCATGCTGCCCGAGGGCACCATGGGCATGGTCTGGGACATCAAGGATTTCTCGATCCAGGACGTACCCCTGCTGTTTCAGCGCTATCAGCTGCCGCCGGGGCACATGCCGGTCGAGATTACGGAAACCTACGGCGCACAATGAAACCGTGGGCCGAAAAAAGAGCAACCGACAACAACACTATTGAGGGACCCACTCACCAGAGGAGAGAAAATCAATGAGGCTATTTATTCCTATCATCGCGGCGCTCGCGCTGCTGGCCGGTCCGGCGCACGCCGAATGGGCGCCGAAAGGCCCGATCAAGTTCTGGATCGGTTTCGGCGCCGGCGGCGGCACAGATACGCAGGCCCGCGCCCTTGCCGAAGAGCTCGAAGCGCTCAAGGGCTGGCGCATCATTCCCGAGAACAAGGCCGGTGGCGGCGGCGCCGTCATGGCGGCGCAGCTCAAGAACGAGCCCGCCGACGGTCAGACCCTCGGTCTCGCCATCAACACCACCTTCGACTTCGCAACGATCGGCAACGACAACATCTCGATCGACGACTTCACCTACATCACCATGACCGCCGGGTCGCAGATGGCCGTCCTGGCCCGCGCCGACAGCGGCTGGAAGTCGCTCGACGATATGGTCAAGGCCGCCAAGAGCGGCACCAAGATCGTCTGGGCCAACTGGGGCAACCAGGTCCAGGCCGGTGCCGAAATGGTCGCCCGCCACTACGGCATCGAGGTCAACCACCTGCGCGGCAAGGGCGGCAAGTCCGCCATCAACGCGCTGGTCGCCAAGGACGCGAACGTCGGTTGGGGCGGCGGTGTCCAAGGCCCGCTGGTTGCCGCCGGCGAACTGGTGATCCTGGCTTCCGCGGAACCGAAACCGTTGGTGCAGGCGCCGGACCAGCCGACGCTGATCGACCTCGGCGTCATGGAAACCGGCCTTGGCTTCCAGTTCCTGCTGGCAGCGCCGAAGGGCCTGAGCGATGACGCCCGCGATACCATCGCGGCGGCGATCCACGAGATTCTGAAAAATCCGGAATCCAAGACCGCCAAGTTCATCACCAAGCAATACCCGCCGGGCCCGCTGATGACGTCCGGTGACGCACTGACGGCTCAGCTCAAGAAGAACCTCGAGGCCAACAAAGAACTGGTCAAGCTGGTCAAATAAGCGTGGACACGCCCAAAGTAACTACCTCGAAGGCGCCGGACCCGTGGGACATCGGGTTCGGCGTCCTCATTCTCGCCTGTTCTTTGCTGGCGATCTTCGTGTGGTTCCCGGCCGACATCAAAGGCGGGTTCTTCAACACGACGCCGCTCGGCCGGACCGAACCCGGCGACGCGTTCTTTCCCGTTCTGCTGGCGGCAACGCTCGCCTTCCTGAGCACACTTCAGATTACGATATCCCTGATCAAAGGGTCCCCCAGCCCGAGCCCGGGCAGCCTCGGCAAGCTGACGCCCTACAACATTCGTTTTCTTATTATATTTCTGAGCATCTGCGCCGCCGGCCTCGCCGTTATGTTCGTGCTCGGCCCGGCAGTCGTCTGGGTCATGCAAGAGCTTGGCCTGACCGATGCCGAATACCGCTATCTGACGGATACCGCGCCATATAAATACATCGGCTTCGTGGTCGGCGGATTTCTGATGACTGTCACCCTGATTGCCTGGACCGAGGGGCGCGTGCGCCCCGCCGGCATCATCGCAGTGCTTTCGGTTCTTGTCGTCTCCATCGTCGTTTTCGACGTATTGTTGACGAATGTGCTTTTGCCGCCCAACGCTGAATATTAGAAGCCGCGATCGATGGAACTGGTTCTTGAAAATGTGATTCGCGGCATCGCGGATGTCTTCACCACGTCGAGCGGCGCCTTCGACTGGATGCCGCTGGTGATGGTCGTCGCGGGCCTCTTCGTCGGCATCATCGTCGGCGCCACGCCGGGCCTGAACGGCCCGTTCGCGATGGCGTTGTCCCTGCCGGTGCTGATCTGGGTCTTCGGCGTCAGCGACGATGCGCTGCTGCCGATCCTGGGCTTTCTGATCGGCTTGATGAAGGGGGCGACCGTCGGCGGTGCGGTGCCCGCGATATTGTTCAACACACCAGGAACACCGGACGCGTATCTTACCACCCTTGACGGCCATCCGATGGCGATGAAGGGCGAAGGGCCGAAAGCGCTCAAGGTCGCGCATTTCTCGTCGGTCTGCGGCGACACGTTCAGCGACATGTGCCTGTTTCTGACCGCCCCTGTGCTGGCGGTACTGATCGAAAGCGTCCTCGACCTGCCCGAAAAAGCGGCGCTTATCATCCTTTCGCTCTCGTTCATGGCTGCGGTCGCCGGTAACGCGCCGATCAAGGGCCTGACCGTCGGCGTTTTGGGAATGCTTCTGGCACTGATGGGCTCCACCCTTTCCGGCAACGGCCCACGCATGACGTTCGGGATCGCCGAACTCGGCAACGGGCTGCCGCTGTCGTCGGCGATCCTCGGCGTGCTGATCGTCGGCGAGGTCTTCATCGGCATCGAGGAAGCGGCCCGGGAACGATTGTCGAAGGACGGCCCCAGGGAGGCCCCGGCGCTCGGCGACAACCGGCTCAGACTCTCGGATATCAAACGGATCATGCCGAATATCCTGTCGTCGTCGGTCATCGGCACCGCGATCGGCGCGCTGCCGGGGATCGGCACGACGCTGGCAGCGACGCTCGGCTACGATTTCGCGAAACGAACCTCGAAGACGCCCGAGAAATATGGCACCGGCATCCCGGAAGGGGTCGCCGCGACCGAGGCCGCCAACTCGTCCGTGTCGGGGGCTAACCTGATTCCGGTGATGAGCCTTGGCATTCCCGGCAACTTCGCCGCCGTGTTCATCATCCTCGCGGTCGAAAGCGTCGGCGACTTCACCCTCGGCCCGCACGTGTTCCGCTTTACCGAGATCAAGGTGATCGAAGGCTACGGCACGATCATCAACAAGGATCTGGTGATCGCGTTCGCGATGTTCACGCTGATGGTCATCGCCAACTTCTTCAACTGGACGCTTGGTGGCGTCGTCATGCGCTCGCTGGGCATTCTCGCCCGGGTGCCGAAATCGATCATGCTGCCGGTCGTCTTGCTGATCACGCTGACCGCCGTCTACGCGCAGGATGGCGGCTTTATCGCGATCTGGGTGGTGATGGTGTTCGGCCTGATCGGCTATGTGCTGAAGCGGCTGGATATCTCGATCCTGCCGTTCGTGATCGGCTTTTTGCTGTCACCGAGGCTCGAGGAGTTGGTGCGCGGCGGCTATTCGGCGTCGGGCGGCGACCCGCTGTTCCTGCTGAAATCGCCGATCGCCCTGGCATTCCTTTTAGCGTCGGCTTTCATCATCTACTTCGCGACCAAAAAGGCGGGTTAACCCAGCGCCGCCTGCAAGGCGCGGACCGCGCTTTCCGGGCTGGTAAGGATCGGCGCGTCTGTCTTCGCCCGAACAGCGTCCCGCGCCTGCGCCATGGAAAACTGCGCAAGCAGCAGCACATCCACCTCGCCAACTTCGGCCACCGCATCAGCAATCAGCCTGTTGTGGGTTTGCGCATCGCCTGCCAAAAGCGCCTGCATGGCGTCCGCCGCATAAACGGCTTTCAACACGGCATCCGACCCGGCGGCAGCGGCCATGTCTTTGAATTCCCGTTCCATTGACGGCACGCTCGGCTGAAAGGTTGCGATCATCCCGACCCGCTTACCCGCCTTTAACGCTTCGGCGAACATCGCCTCGTTGGGTTTCAGGACCGGCGTCGGCTTCAAGGCCTCGGCGACCGCCTCGATGCAGGCGCCGAATGCCGAACACGTGAATAGAATGCCGTCGGCGCCGCAGTCGGAGGCATAGCGGCCCAACCGCAAGAAGCGCTCGGTCATGGCGTCGTCCAGCGCGCCAGCGCGGTCGAGATCGGGCGCCAGCGAGTCTTCTAGAAGATTGTAGACGTCCGCCTCCGGCCACAGGCGACGGAACGCGCCGACCACCGGTTCGACGGCGACGGGTGTCGCGTGAACAAGAGAGATACGGGCCGGGGCGTTGTTCATATCCGTTCCTTGATTTCGGGCTGAAGGGGCGACGGCGGGACGTGTGTCGGCGATTGTCGGGGCTTGTCATCGCTTCCGCAAGGTCGTCGTGGATGGCCGGTGCTGGGAGCAGAGGCCGCACGCAAGCACGGCCTGAATCGAAAAAATACGCACTTTTTGCTTATCGTTATTTTTTTTAAGGATATTAAGCCATTGGTTTAATTGAATAGTTTTATGACATTTTGGAATTTGAAAAGATTTTGCAATACTCTGCGCATGAGACTGAAATGTGCACTTATTGCGGTTTCCGTCCTCCTCGCGACTGAAACCGCGCATGCGGCCGTCGATCCCAATGTCGAGCGGCACGCCCGGCTTACGTCGTGCAAGCTCAGCGCGGTCGAGGAAACCGTCCTCAACGACCGCTGGAACAAGCTCGCCATGCGCCATTTCATGGCCTCCATGGAAAAGGGTGTCGACCCCGCCGAAGCCAACCGCATCCGCCGACAGGTCGATCACGGCCTTGACGAGCTGCGCCGCCGCTTCGGCACCCAATGCGTGCTGGAAATCTACTGACGCCACCATTTGTTCGAGTTACGTACTTGACGCAATCGACAGGTAGAACGGCATTATCGTAACAATACCCCTGTTGAGCCCAATCGACTTTTTTAGTCCCGGAGGTAAACCGTGACGCGGATTCTTGTTGTCGACGACGATGAAATCATTCGTAGCATTCTTAAGGAAATCCTCGGCAACCAGGGTTACGACGTTCTTGAGGCATCCGACGGCGACAGTTGCGTCGAACAGGCGCGTATGGCCAAGCCAGATCTCATCCTGCTGGACATGACGATGCCGAAAATGACGGGATTCGAGGTCGCCCCTGTTCTGCGGACGCACCCGGCGACGAAAAACGTGCCAATCATCGCACTCACCGGGGATAACGCGACCGAAAGTATCGAGGCCGCCCATGAAGCCGGCTGTGATCACTACATCACCAAGCCAATCGATGCCGGAAAGATCCTTCGCCTGCTCGATAATTTATTGTCGACCTAGACAGCATCCGCCTCGCCCGAAAGCCATTACGGGCCAAAATAACGTTCTTCATTTATCCGCTCCCCGCCCGTCACCGATTGCGATATACTTATCCCAATGTCCTTAACCGCCTGGCGACAAACGCCGGCGAGATTGGGAGGCACCCATGCATCACAGGAAACTGAAAGAGATCGTCGCCGGTCAGAATCTCGTTCACGTCGAGGGCACTAGCGATGTGGTTACCGTCGCCAGATTAATGGCCGAAAAGAACGTCGCTGCCGTGCTCATCATCGACGATGGCGACCTTTCCGGTATCTTCACCGAACGCGACCTGTTGCGCCGCGTCGTCGCGGAGGGACGTAATCCGACGGATACGTTGATCCGCGACGTGATGACGTCATCGGTCGTCGCGCTCAACGCCGAACAACTGGGCTTCGAAGCGGTCGCGCTGATGATCGAGCTTTCGATCCGCCATGTCGCCGTGACCGGACTGGACGACGGGGGTTACGGTGTCGTATCGATCCGCGATTTCGCGTTTACCGAACTGACGACCTTCGAAAAGGAGATCGAGTTCGAAAAGCAGGTTTGGTCGTCGATTTAAGCGATATGCCGACTCGACCCGCCGCGGAGCTACGACGGCCGCATGAATTCGCCGTGCATTGCGTCACGACCATGCCATCTAGCCGCTTCGACCCCTTATCCGGCAACGTTATCCACTGATGCCGCCCTGCAGAAATGCAGGCGGAACGCATCGTTTCGGTAGGGACTGTGGATAACGGCCTTCCACCGAAACAAAGGTTCATATTCCCGACATATTAATGTAACGGCGCATCTGCACCTTCCCCCCAGACAAGACGGGGGAAGGAGTTGCCATGCAAGCGCCAGCCGTTGCGATTGAGGGCATCAACAAATCTTTTAAAGCAAATCAGCCGGTCCTGAATGGGATCGACCTGAAAGTGAAACAAGGTGAAATGGTCGGCCTGATCGGCGCCTCGGGTTCAGGCAAATCGACATTGATCCGCCTCATCGCGGGCTTCGAGACCATCGACAAGGGTCAGGGTAAGGTCCAACTCTTCGGCAAGGACTGCCAGGTGGGCGGCCGCCGCACCGGTGCGATCCGTGAACTGCGCCACGATGTCGGCATCATCTTCCAGCAATTCAATCTGATCGGGCGTCTGACGCTTCTTCTCAACGTTCTGGTCGGCCGCCTCGGCCGTATCAACCGTCTACGCGGGACGTTCGGCCTGTTCCCGGAAGAAGACAGGATCAAGGCCCTGCAGGCATTAGAGCGGGTCGGCATCGTCGACATGGCGTATCAGCGCGCCTCGACCCTCTCTGGCGGCCAGCAACAGCGCGCCGCCATCGCCCGTGCGCTCACCCAGGAAGCCAAGCTGATCCTCGCCGACGAGCCTATCGCGTCGCTCGATCCGGCATCGGCGGAGCGCGTCATGACGATCCTCCGGTCCATCAACCAGCAGGACAAGGTCACGGTGATCGTCTCGCTGCACCAGATCGATCACGCCTTCAAGCACTGCGACCGCATCATTGCGCTGAAGGACGGCAGGATTATCCACGACGGGGATGTCGAACAGATCACCAAGGAAGATCTCGAACACCTCTACGGCGTCGAACTCGCCGCGGAAGAGAGCCACGAAATTCGGGGAGCCGGCAACAAGAAGCCCGGCAAAAAGGCCGACAAGCGCCCCGTTTACGGGAACGGGCGCGACCCGAACCCGCAATTAGCTGCCGCGTCCGCCCTGGACGCGTAAGAACCCTTAAGTTACAGGAGCGAACACATGTTCAAAAAACTTGCTGCCGCAGTCGCGGTATCGTTGATCGGTATGGGAGCCGCCCATGCCGAAATGCCGAAGCAGATCAACTTCGGCATCATCTCGACCGAGTCCGCATCCGCGCTCGAAAAATCCTTCACACCGTTCTTGGACGACATGGAAAAAAGCCTGGGCGTGCCGGTGAAGCCGTTCTTCGCATCCGACTATGCCGGCGTCATCGAAGGCATGCGCTTCGGCAAGGTTGACCTCGCATGGTTCGGCAACAAATCGGCCATCGTCGCCGTTGATCGCGCCGGTGGCGAAGTCTTCGCGCAGACCATCAAGGATGACGGGTCCGAGGGCTATCACTCCCTGCTGATCACCCACAAGGACTCGGGGATCAACTCCCTCGACGACGTGCTGAAGTGCGACAAGACCAAGACTTTCGGTAACGGCGATCCGAACTCGACGTCCGGTTTCGCGATCCCGGGTTATTATGTCTGGGCGCTGAACAACAAGACTCCGGAAGACTGCTTCAAGCGTGTCACCAGTTCCAACCACGAGGGCAATGCGCTTGCGGTCGCCAACGGCAAGGTCGACGTCGCCACCAATAACACGGAATCGATCTATGCACGCCTCCAGAAAAACAACATGGAAGCGTTCAAGAACATCAAGGAAATCTGGCGTTCGCCGCTGATCCCGTCCGACCCGATGGTCTGGCGAAAGGACCTCGCCAACGACGCCAAGCAGAAGATCTACTACTTCATCATGCAGTACGGCCGCTTCGGCCCGATGGAGAAGGTCAAGCACGAGCGCGAAGTCCTCGCCAACCTCTCCGACGGTTGGGGTCCGTTCCTCGCGTCCTCCAACGCTCAGCTGCTCGACGTCCGTCAGATCGAGGCGTTCAAGAAAAAGCTGAAGGCCGAACAGGCCGGTGACAAGGCCGCCGTCGCCGAAGCGGAAGCCGAACTCAAGAAGCTCAAGGAAATGGCGGGCATTGTCGGCAAAGCCGGCTACTGAGCCATCGCATTACAGACGGGGTGATAGCGCGTCTATCACCCCGTTTTCTTTACTTCATTTAGAAGAGGCCGAACCTTCATGAGTGAGATCGCGCTGTCGCCGAATATTTCCCCCGCCGTCGCAGAGCAGTTGAAACCACGCTGGACGCGACATGCCGGCGCCGCCGTGACCGCCTTGATCATCGTTATTCTGCTGGGCGTCTCCTATCACCCGGCCGAGGTGCATAACTGGACGCTGCTGTACACGGACGCCGACAACATGGCGACCTTCATCGCAGATTTCCTGCATCCCAATTTCGTCGATCTTGAAGACATTATTCTGAAGATGATCGAAACCATCCAGATCGCGCTTTGGGGGACGGTGCTCTCGATCATCTTCGGCATCCCCGCCGGTCTTCTGTGTTCCAACAACATAGCCCCACCATGGATCGTGCAGCCCATGCGCCGCCTAATGGATGCCTGCCGTGCCATCAACGAGCTGGTGTTCGCGATCCTGTTCGTCGCCGCCGTCGGGCTCGGTCCGTTCGCCGGCGTGATGGCGCTGTTCGTCCACAATCTCGGTATCATCGCCAAGCTGTTCTCCGAAGCGGTCGAAGCCATCGACCCGCGCCCTGTCGAGGGCATCGCCGCCACCGGCGCGTCCCGCCTGCAACAAATTATTTTCGGGGTCATTCCTCAGGTGCTGCCGCTCTGGACCAGTTTCTCCCTCTATCGCTTCGAAACCCTGGTGCGCTCGGCAACAGTGCTCGGCATCGTCGGCGCCGGCGGCATCGGCTTCATTTTTTACGAGTCATTCCGCTCGTTCCAATACGACCGGGCGTCGGCCGTGATCATCGTCGTCGTGATCTCGGTCTCGATCATCGACATCATCTCGTCGCAACTCAGGAAACGCCTGATCTGATCAGGCCTTGATCGCGAAGCGGCCCCGCGGCGGATCCTTGAGCTCGGTGTAGCTAAGTTGATGCGGATAACAGGTCGGCGCCAGCTTTTCGATGAAGGCTTCGTCTGCCGCCGTGAACGCGTGATCCAACGCCGCAACATAGGCTTTCCAGTGCTGGAGCGTCCGGGGGCCCGACACGATGGAACTCACGGCCGAACTGTTCAACAGCCAATTGATCGCAAGGTCGACCGCCGTCATGCCGCGTTTTTCGGCACGCGCCTTGATCTTGGATGCGATCCGCAAGCAGTCGCGGGTATAGACGTCGCCATACGTGCCGGTCTCGCCGGCGCCGCGCCTGGTGTCTTTGGCTTTGGTAATATCCATGCCGTACTTGCCGGTCAGGACACCACGCGCGAGCGGGCTATAGGGTGCAACGCCGATCCCGTATTCGTGGCACGCGGGGAGATACTCCATCTCCGGCAAACGGTGCAGCACGCTGTAATACGGCTGGGCGATGACGGGGTTGGGCACGCCGAGCTTCTCCGCAAGGTGCACCATCTCGGCGATCTTCCAGGCGCGGAAGTTGGAGAAACCCCAGTAGCGGACTTTCCCCGCACGGATCAGATCGCCCATCGTCCCGATCGTCTCAGTGAGCGGTGTCGTCGGGTCGGCGCGGTGAAGGTAGTAGATATCGACATAGTCCGTCCCAAGCCGTTTGAGGCTGCCGTTCAAACCGTCGATCATCCATGCGCGGCTGAGGCCCTTTTGATTGGGTCCATCCCCGACGGCCTTCGATCCCAACTTGGTGGCGACGACCCAGTCGTGCCGGTCCTTCTTGATCAGCTTGCCGACGATCTTTTCCGACTCACCCATGACATAGGATTCGGCCGTGTCGATGAAATTGATTCCCGTGTCGCGCGCGTGATTGACCATCTTGGCGGCGACGTCGGCGCTGGTTTCCTTGCCGAACGTCATCGCGCCGAGGCAGATCGGCGACACCTTGAGCCCACTGGTCCCGAGCCGGTTATACTTCATGGCCGTTCTCAGCGCTTCTGTTCTTCGAGCCGGTCGGTCGCCGGCGGCGGCGTGCGGCCGAGCGCCGCGATCTCCGCATGCAATTCCGGCGTCATGTCGATATCCGTTGAAGCGAGCGACGGCTGCAGTTGTTCGAGGCTGCGCGCCCCGATGATCGGGCACGTCACCGCCGGATGCGCCGCCGCCCAGGCGACGGCGAGACTAACCGGATGCACGCCCTTTGCGTTTGCGAGCTTGGTGAACTTGCCCGCCGTCTCGAACACCCAATCCTCACCGTAGCGCGCCGTGTATTCCTTGTTCGACATCAGCCGCCCCTGGTCCGGGCGCTTGTCGGGCCCGTACTTGCCGCTCAACAACCCGCCGCCGACCGGGCTATAGGTCATGACGCCGAGATTCTCCGCCAGCGCATGCGGGAATATCTCGCTTTCCGCCTGACGCTTGACCATCGAATACATCGGCTGGATGACGTCGAAGCGCGGCCATCCCATCTTTTCCGATATACCGAGGCCCTTGGCCACCTGCCACGCCGAATAATTGCTGGCGCCCAAGTAAAGGACCTTGCCGTCGGCGACGAGTTTCTCCAGCGCGCGCAGCGTCTCCTCGAGCGGCACCACCGGGTCCCAGCGATGCATGAACAGCACCTCGACCCGGTCGGTGTTGAGGCGCTTGAGGCTCGCCTCGACCGCACTCAGAATATTGCGCCGGTTGCCGCCCTTGGAATTGATGTCGTCGGTCATCTGGTTGAAGCATTTGGTCGTGATGATGAGCTCGTCGCGCTCAGACGCCATCAGCTTGCCGAGGATGCTCTCCGCCTTGCCGCGCGAATACGCATTGGCGCAATCGAAGAAGTTGATGCCCTTGTCACGGCAGGCGGCAAACATCTTTTTTGATTCCGCCTCGTCTGCGTCACCGCCGAACGACATGGTGCCGTAACAGAGTTCGGATACCTGCAGGCCGGTCGCGCCGAGTGTCTTGAATTCCATGATGTCCCCTGACTTAGGATTTTGTTCTTGAGCTGATTGTAGACGTAATACCTCCGGGTCCGTAATCAAGGAATTATGTCCTGCATCCCGCCTCCCCCTTGGAACTGCGGCGGCGAAGTTCTACCATCCTTCCAGGGAAGAAAACGGACTACGAAACAAAATGCCAAAAGATTCAGACACCGGGCAGCCGCTCGCAGACATCGCACATGCGTGGTTATCGGATTTCGAAAAGGCGCTGACCGGCGCCGATCGAAAAGCCATTGCCGCGCTGTTCCTCGAAGACGGTCATTGGCGCGACATTCTCAGCTTCGACTGGCGGCTCGAATCCGTGAGCGGGCCTGAAGTCATCGCCGAGAAGCTGTGCCGTACGCAGGTGACCGCCAAAGCGTCCGGGTTCCATATGCCGGAAACGCGCACGCCGCCCCGCAGCGTCACCCGCGCCGGAACGGGCGTGATCGAGGTCATGTTCGACTTCAAAACCGCCGTCGGCACGGGCAGCGGCATCGTCAGACTGTGCGAGACGGACGAAGGAAACTGGAAGGCGTGGACGTTCTCGACTACGCTGCAGGCGCTCGACGGCTATCCGGAAACGACCAGCGCCAACCGTGCCGGCGTCGACGCGTTCAGCCGCGAATGGGGTGGCGAGAACTGGCTCGACTTTCGCAACCGCCAACGCGCCTATGCCGACCGCGATCCGGCGGTGCTCGTCGTCGGCGGGGGTCAGGCCGGACTTGGCGTCGCCGCCCGACTGACGCACCTCGGCGTCGACACCCTGATCGTCGACAAGTATCCGCGCATCGGCGACAACTGGCGCACGCGATATCATTCGCTGACGCTGCACAACGAAGTGTACGTCAACCACATGCCCTACATGCCGTTTCCGTCGACATGGCCGGTCTATATCCCGAAGGACATGCTCGCCAACTGGTTCGAGCATTACGTCGAGGCGCTGGAGCTCAATTATTGGGCCGGCACCGAAATGACGGAAGCGAGTTACGACGACGACAAGGGCGAGTGGACGGTGACGCTGAAGAAGTCCGACGGCAGCGAGCGCGTCGTCCGCCCGCGCCACGTGATCATGGCGACCGGCGCCAGCGGTATTCCGATCATGCCGGACCTGCCCGGCCTCAAGGACTTCAAGGGCGAGGTCATGCATTCCGGCTGGTACGAAACAGGGCACAAGTGGGAAGGCGAAAAGGCGCTGGTGATCGGCACCGGCAACAGCGGTCACGACGTGGCCCAGGATCTGCACGCCTGCGGAGTCGAGACGACGATGGTGCAACGCGCATCGACGCACATCGTCAGTCTGAAAGAGGCGCAACGCGTCTACCTGATCTATGCCGAAGGCCCGCCGGTCCGGGATTGCGATCTGATCGCGACCTCCATGCCGTTCCCTGTCCTGAAGCGGTCTTATAAAATGGCGACGCAGATGTCGAAAGAGATCGACAAACCGCTGCTCGACAAACTAGCGGCACGCGGCTTCAAGCTCAACGACGGGGTCGAAGACTGCGGCTTCCAGATGAGCTATCTGCAGCGTGGCGGCGGCTATTACTTCAACGTCGGCTGCTCCGACCTGATCGCCGACGGCGAGATTGGCATCCTGCAATACGACGACATCGACACCTTCTGCGCCGAAGGGGCGAAGCTAAAGGACGGCACCATCGTCGAGGCCGACCTGATCGTCATGGCGACCGGTTACAAAATGCAGCAGGACACCGTACGCCAGTACATGGGCGACGAGATCGCCGACAGGATCGGCCCCGTCTGGGGCTTCAACGACAAGGGCGAGTTGAACAACATGTGGTGCCGTACGCCGCAGCCGGGGCTGTGGTTCACCGCCGGCTCGCTGGCGCAGTGCCGCATCTTCTCGCGCTTCCTTGCGTTGCAGATCAAGGCCCTCGAAGAGGGTCTGATCACGCACGATACATAAGCGCGCCAAGCGCGCGATACATAAGCGCGCGCCAAGCGCGCGATACATAAGCGCGCGCCAAGCGCGCGACACCCGATCAGACGGCGTTCGACAATCCGCCGTCGACGTTGATCGCAGCCCCTGTGATATAAGACCCGCGATCCGAGCACAGCAGGCACGCGATCGCCGCGAACTCTTCGGGCGTGCCGAGTCGGCCCATGGGCTGGCTCTTGCCCTCTTCGTCGTACCATTGATCCAGCGTCAGGCCGCGCTCGTCTTTCTCGTGGCGCTTCTCCCACTGTTCGCTGCGGATCTTGCCGACATGCAGCGAGTTGACCATGACGTTGTACTTGGCGTTCTCGTTGGCGAGCACTTTCATGATCGCCATCCCGGCGGCGCGGGTAACCGCCGTCGGTGCGCCCTCGGCGGGCGGTGTCTTGGCCCCGGAGTTGAGGACGTTGATGATCCGTCCCCACTTGCGTTCACGCATGCCGGGGATAGCCAGCCGTGACAATCTGATGGCTGAAAACACCTTAAGGTCGAGATCTTCCTGCCAGACCTCGTCGGTGATATCGAGGAACGGGCCGCGCCGGGACGTGCCGGCGTTATTGATCAGGATGTCGACCTGCCCGAAGGCGGCGACGGCCTCGTTGAAGGTGCGGGTGCATTCGTCGGCCTGGCGGATGTCGGCGGAGATTGCGATGACCTTGCCGCTCCCCGCTTTTTCGATTTCCGATTTCGCCTGATCAAGCACATCCTGCCGGCGCGCGACGATGGCGACGTTGGCCCCGGACGCGACGAATTCCTTGGCCATCGCCTTGCCGAGTCCGGCGCTACCGCCGGTGATGATGGCGTTCCGGCCATCCATGCGTACTTCCATTGTGATTCCCTCCCCAAGTTGGATTTTTGATAGGTGCTGCCGGAACCGGCATCTTTCAAGAGTGTAGCGCGCGGCGATCCACTTTGACCATCGCCTGGCGCTGTCTCACTGGCACGGCAGGTTCGACGATATTTTTAAGAACTTCGATCCGGACTACACGGCAACGGGATTTAGGACGATCTTGGCGGCACCGGTACGGCCTTCGAGCAGATCGTCGAACGCCTGAATGCCATCTTCCAACTGACGCGCCTCGATCCAGTCGAGATTCCCAAGCGCCCCGGACGCCATCGCCGTGAGCGCGCCCCGGAAGTCGATCATCGTATAAGTGTAGGCGCCGACGAAGGTGATCTCTTGCAGCGTCACGCGACGGGCATCGAAGCCGTCGACCCCGTCGCCCAGACCGATATGCACGATCACCGAACCCGGCCGGGCCGACCTGACAGAAGCGGCGCGGGTGTGCTTGTTGCCGACGGCGTCGATCACCACGTCCGCGAACCCGGCGTCGAGCGTGCCTTCCACCGTCGGATCGACGACATTGGTAAAACCTTGCGACAAAGCTGTTTCGCGGCGGAGTGCGTTCGTCTCGGCGACCGTCACGTCATGACATCCGAAGGCGCGCAACGACAGCGCCGCACCGAGCCCCACCGCCCCCGAACCCATCACCAGCGCGCGCGCCTCGGCCAGCGGTCGCGCGGCGTGCCGGTCGGCGAGCGTGACACCGTGCCATGATGTCGCCAGCGGTTCAGCGAGCGCCGCCTTGGTCATGTCGAGACCTTCCGGCACCTCGATCACGTTCCGCATCGGCACCACGATCTTTTCCGCGAACGCGCCCTGGCGTGGCGGCATGGAGATGATCTCGCGCTTCGAACACAAATTCTCGCGACCCGAAAGGCAGTCCCGGCACACTCCGCACGTCACCAACGGATTGACGACGACGCGCTTGCCGTCCATCGGTCCACCGCGGACGATCCCCGCCGCCTCGTGACCCAGAATCAGCGGTGCCGGACGCCGTTCGTCGTGTCCCAGAAAAGCGTGCATGTCGGAACCGCAGATGCCGACGGCGCCAACCTCGATCAGCACGTCGCCGGTCGCGGCGACCGGATCGGGGGCGTCCTGCAGTACGATTTGCTTGGGGCCGGTGTAGACGAGCGCGCGCATCGTCCTCTCCTATTTCGCGGTAAAACCGCCGTCGACCGGGATGGTCGCGCCGGTAATATAGGCGGACGCCGGCGACGCCAGGAACACCGTCACCCCGTCCAGATCTTCGAGCTCGCCGTTCCGTCCGATCGCCGTCATGCGGGCGTTGTGCGCGGCCAGTTCCTTGTTGGCGAAAACCGCCGCCGAAAGTTCGGTATGAAAAAACCCAGGTGCGATGGCGTTGGCGTTGATCCCGTCCTTCGACCACGCCTCGGCCATGGCGCGGGTCAGTTGTACGACGCCACCCTTGGACGCGCCGTACGGCATCGAATTGGCGAAGGCGCGGTAACTCTGCAACGAGGCGATGTTGATGATCCGGCCATACCCCTTCTCGATCATGCCCGGCACGCAGGCGCGGGACAGAAAGAACGGCACGCTCAGGTTCAGGTGAATTTGATGATCCCAGCTCGCGAGGGTTACGTCCTGCCACGGCTCGCGCAGGTTGACCCCCGCCCCATTGACGAGGACCGTCGGCGCGCCGAACGGCTCGGCGGCGCGTTTGTAAAGATCGTCGATGACGGTCTTGTCCATCAGATCGGCTGTGGCCGTTGCGACCACGCCGCCCGCAGCTTCGATCTCGGCTTTGGTATCCGCCAGTTTGTCGGCCCGGCGCGCGACCAGCACCACCCTGGCGCCGGCGGCAGCCAGCGCACCCGCCATACGCCGGCCGATGCCCGACGAGCCGCCGGTCACCAGCGCGACGGAACCAGTAAGATCAAATTGCGACGGCATCGGTCGTTTTCCCAATCCCATCCATCCAAGGATGACGTAAGCCTATTTCAGCCAGCAACGCTTCATCTACGTACAATTGCCGATCTCGCCACGCGGTCAGGAGTCACGATGAACATGAACGGCGCAGGGTGCGTGCCTGACCACGCGCGCGGCGGTTGAACCGATGAGATAGTCACTGATATCCGGTTTATGAGATCCGATGACGATACAATCAAAACCATGTTCGTTGACGTAATCGATAATCTTGCGATGGGCTTCGCCGCGAACGATATCCGTGGAGACTCCGTCAAGATGAGACGCTTTCTCCCGCAAGATCTCGGCGGCCCTATCGAAACCCTTTTGGATGACGTCTTCGCCAACATAGGCGGAGACGGAGCCCTTCGGCACCTCGAATACATGCAGGGCGACGATCGAACCTCCCGGCGACAAAAGCGCCCGGGCGATCTCTAACGTCTGCGGTGAGATTCCATGGTCCAATGCCATGGGTACAAGTATCTTGTGATACATCGTTGTTCCCTTCGTTTTTCCCTACCCTACGCCAACCTATCCTTTTGCCGTAAGGTCGAAGTTTTCACCTGGGAAGTACTTGGCAAGCCTGACATCCGCAGCCCGGGCATGGCCTTCCATCCCTTCCAGTCTCGAAATCCGCGCGGTCGCTTCGGCAACTTTCTTGGCGCCTTCACGGGTGGCCCGTTGCCAGGTCACGATCTTCATGTACTTGTGGACACTCAGACCGCCGGTATACGTGGCTGCTCCCGAGGTTGGCAGGACATGGTTGGTCCCTGAAGCCTTGTCCCCGTAAGAGACGGTGGTTTCCTCGCCGAGGAACAGCGACCCATAGCATTGCAACCGACCCAGCCACCAATCCAGATCATCCGCCTGAACGGTCAGATGCTCCGGCGCATATTCGTCCGATGTCTTGGCCATTTCCTCGCGGTCTGAACAGACAATCACCTCGGCATAATCGCGCCATGCCGCCTCTGCATTCCCGCGGTTGAGTTCCGGCAGGTCGGCGATCAGGTCCGGGACACGGGCCATGACATCTTCAGCCAACGGCCGATAATTCGTAACCAGCCAAACGGGTGAGTTGTATCCGTGCTCCGCCTGGCTGACGAGATCGGTGGCGACGATATGGGCATCGGCATTCTTATCGGCCAGGATCAGGCTATCCGTCGGACCGGCAATCATGTCGATGCCGACACGGCCGTACAGCATGCGCTTTGCCTCGGCGACAAACTGATTTCCCGGGCCGACAATGATGTTCGCCTTGGGCTGTCCAAACAAGCCGAACGCCATGGATGCCACGGCTTGCACACCACCGATGGCCATAATCGTATCCGCGCCGCACACATGCGCCGCATAAGCGACCCCCGGATCGACACCGGTTTCCGGCTGAGGGGCGGAACAAACCGAAATATGTTTGCACCCGGCGACAGCAGCCGTCGTCACCGTCATGATGGCGCTGGCGATATGGCGGTACCGCCCCGCCGGCACGTAACAGCCGGCGGCCGATACCGGTATCGCTTTTTGTCCGGCAATCAGCCCCTCATTTATCTCATACTCGAAATCCGCAACCGTGTTCTTTTGGGCTTCTGCAAACCGGCGGACATTGTCGTAAGCAAAGAGAATATCGTCTTTTAGTTTCTGCGGAAGCTTTGCACCCGCGGCTTCAATCTCTTCCGCCGACAGTACGATATTGCCCTCGTATTTATCGAATTTCGCCGCATATTCGAGCGCTTTTTCTTCACCGCCCGCTTCAATCTCGGCAAGGATCTTGGAAACGATTTCTGCCGTTTCGCTTGAATCCGAGCGGGATGTCAACGTGGCTTTCTTAAGGTACTCGCGGGTCATTTTTCTTTGTCCTCGTATAATTGCCCACGGACGGGAAACTCATCCGATCGAATGGGATACGTCACTCAGGCCCCTTAGTTTCCGTAAATGTAATTCGGCAGCCACAGGGCAATTTGCGGAAACACGAAGATCAGACTGAGGCCGATCAGCTGAATAACCATGAACTGCATCATCCCCAGATAGATATCGCGCAGATCCCACTCCGGGACGACGCCCTTCAGGAAGTATGCGGATAGTGCAACGGGCGGACTGAGCCATGCCGTTTGCAAATTGACGGCGACAAGTATCGCGAACCAGATCAGCATGTCGTTCTGACTTGCAAATCCGAGATCAAGCGAAAGCACCGTCGGTATCAGGATAGGAACGATAATAAGGACGATCGGCACCCATTCGAGCGGCCATCCGAGCAAAAAGATCAACGCCATGATCAGAATCAGAACAAAGATAGGCGACATATCGAGCGACAGCAGAAGCTCTGTCAGCATCGTCGGCGTCCCCAGATTTGAGAACACCGCACCGAAGAAGTTCGACGCCGCCACCAGGAACATGATCAGCACCGTGATCTCCAGGGTTTTGATCAAAGCACCGTAGAATCCTTCGATCGTGAACTTGCGATAAAGCATGGATAGAAGAACTGCGCCGAATGCGCCGCAGGCCGAGGCCTCGGCAGGTGTCGCCCAACCCGCAAGGATCGATCCCAGTGCAAATGCGATGAGAACGGTCGGCGGCACGAGGCCCATGAAAAACTCGTACCAAAGGTCCGAGAAATAGAAGCCGCCAGGGCGTGTTTTCCCGAGCCATTTATAGACGCTCCACATTGCGCCGATCCAGGCGAGCGGCACGATCAATGCGCCCATCGGGAAGCCAAAGCCGTTTGTAATCCCATGCGTGATCAGCCAGATGAGGAAGACAAGCGCGCCCATAACCATCGCCACTTCGAGCAAATAGAAGCTGGACGTTTCAGGCTGCTCGTCCGGCGGCAGAATGGGGCCGAGTTTTGGATTGATGAAACACCGTCCGAGCGCGTACAGCATGTAGAGCCCTGCCAGCATAACGCCGGGGATAATCGCCGCGCGGAACAAGTCCGTCACAGGCACTTCGAGAACCGGACCCATGACGATCAACATGATCGAAGGCGGGATGAGAATACCGAGCGTCCCGCCGGCCGTGATCGTCCCGGCAGCGAGTTTCACGTCGTAACCGGAGCGATTCATCGTGCGCGCCGCCATGATCCCGAGGATCGTGACCGATGCGCCGACAATGCCTGTTGCAGCCGCGAAGATGGTCGACACGAACAGGATGGCGATGAATAGTGCGCCCCGTGTCCGGCTCATCATCATTTGAACGGCCTGGAACAGCCGTTCCATCAATCCGGCCTTCTCCATCACGATCCCCATCAAGATGAAAAGCGGGACGGCAACCAATTGATCGTCCAACATCACGGAGTTGGTTTGAAGGGCCATTAGGAATGTGGCGAGTTTGAAGTTGGCACCCCAGGTGCCAAAAACGAACCCAAGGAAAATAAGGGTGAAAGAAATCGGAAAACCGACGAAGATCGAAAACAGCATCACGGCCAGCATGATCAAGCCGATCACCGGTTTTGAAATGTCGAACAATCCCCCGCGACCGACCGTTTCGGTCCACCACTCTCCGAGCGGCACGACGTCGGGGAAGAACACCGCACCGACCAACACCAACAAGGCGACGGCATAGATCGGGAGTATCCGGATGAAGAGCCTTTCGCGCTCCTTACCCATCTGATGGAACGCGCGAAACAGTTCCGGGAAGCCTTGCAAAAGGAGCAAGAAACCGCCAACGGGCATCGCAAGGCGGGCAGGCCACAAGATCGGCGCCCACGTCGAGTCACTTGCTTGTTCACCGATGGCGAACGCCTTGTACCAGTACTCCGCCGAAACCCAGGTAAAGAACAACATGGCGGGGATATAGAGTGCCAGGTAAAGCGAGGCGTCGACGGTCGCCTGTGTTTTGGGGGACCAATTTCGATAGATGAAGTCGGCGCGAATATGAACGCCACGCATCAATGCATAACCGGCCGCGGCCATGAACAGGACGCCGCCCAGCATTCGACTGATATCGTAAACCCATAAAGTCGGACCGAACCCCCAAGAAATGGCCACGTCGTTCATGCCCATCTCTGTCAGTATCGCGAACATGTTGCGTGAGAAAACTTCGTAAACAATGGCCAAAACCAGTGGGACCATCAGAACGCAGATGATGCGGCCTACCCACAGATTGAGAACATCGATACAGGCCGTAATCGGGCGCTGCCAAGCGGTCATGTCTTCGGGCGTCTCGCCTGGCGCATCCGTGCGCGCCTCGGCGATCAATTCGTCCGTCGTATCAAGTTTCCCCATCTCGACTTCGTCGGCCATCAGTCCCCCCACCCGATCAAATCGGCACTTTCGTCACGAAACACCTTGAGAGAAAGGCGGAGCCTCATCGGCTCCGCCTTCCAATTGGACTTACTTCTTCAGGCTGTCGGCGAACGCCTTACCCAGACTCGCATTCGAGGCTTGAGCACCGGCCCAGAACGGAACCGCAATCGCTGCGAAGTCCTTCTGGCTTTGCCAGACCTTGGCGAAGAACTCATTCTCAGCAGCGTTCTTCTCGAGCGCGGCCTTCGCTGCGTTCATGTACGCCGGGAAATAGTCGGCCGGCGTGTCATGCAGGATGACACCATGATTTTCGGTCAGGTCCTTGAGGGCCTTACCGTTCTCATAAATCCGATAAGACATGGCCTTCGAGAGCGATGCGTTTGCCGCAACTTCGAGGGCTTTCTTTTCGTGATCCGTGAGTTTGTTGTAGACATCGCCGTTGATATACATGTCGGCGTTGACGACGACCTGGTGCAGGCCTTGCAGATAGTAGTGCTTGAGCACTTTCTGGAAGCCGAACACGCTATCCGGTTTCGGGCAGCACCATTCGGCAGCGTCGATCGTGCCTTTCTCAAGTGCCGGCAGGATGTCGCCGCCGCCCATGGCCACCGATGCCACGCCGATGTCCTTGTAGGTCTGACCGGGGATGCCCGGCGGGGTGCGGAAACGATACTTACGGAAGTCGTCCATGGAATTGATCGGCTCTTTGAACCAACCCAGCGCCTCGGGGCCAACGGGCTGCAGCATGAAGCCCTTCACGTTGACACCCATTTCCTTCCAGAGTTGGTCGTACAGCTCTTTGCCGCCGCCGTACTGGAACCAGGAAACGAAGGCGATGTTGTCGATGCCGACACCGGCACCCGCAACGGGCGAGCCGAACAGCATGGCCGCCGGATGTTTACCGGACCAGTAGTGGGTCCAGGCGAAACCGCCCTCGAGCAAGCCGCTATCAA
Source organism: Rhodospirillales bacterium (assembly GCA_965228915.1). Taxonomy (GTDB): domain Bacteria; phylum Pseudomonadota; class Alphaproteobacteria; order Rhodospirillales; family Casp-alpha2; genus UBA4479. Next base: position 782,795 of record OZ245847.1, read on the forward strand.
CAGCGTCGAGCGTCTCTTTCACGCCGACGACGGCGCCAGCGGGCAGCACTTCGATTTCAACTGAACCGTTGGTCAACGCTTTCACGTCGCTGGCAAAGTCTTCCAGCATGAAAACTTCGTCGGCCTTAGCCGGGATCACCGACTGGACGCGGATCTTGGTTTTTGCGTCGGCAATGCCGGGCGCCGAGACAAAGGCAACCGCGAGCGCGGCAGCGCATAGCCCCTTGATGGTTTTACTTACACGAAACATGGAACGTCTCCTCCAATTGATGTCGTTTTTGGTTCCGCCGATTGCGCAGAGAGGCTGGACCCGGGCCTGCGCGGGATTTGGTCAAACCGGGGATTGGATCGGAGAAACGAATGCCGAATGCGGACAGCAACGGACAGTTCCGGACTTTCGCCGGCACCGTCATCAGAAAGGTACGTGAGTCCCCGTCCCGACATTGAGCCTCCCAACTCACCCCGTTCCCGGGGATTTCGATCGAGCGTTGACCGCTTCTTTTTATTAAAATCTCAATAATGAGACCATATATCTCATTATTGCATGGTTACGCTCACCGCGCAAAAATTATCTTGATCTAAAATGTAAGCGCTTACATTTATGAAGGATCGCATCACCACGTTATAGAGTCAATCCCGTTTCCGGAAACCGGCTATCGATCATGCCCGAGAAAGCTACGCCAAACCCGAACCTGCAGGACATCGCCACCGCCGCGGGCGTTTCGACGGCGACGGTTTCCCGCGTCCTCAATCGCCCGTCCGACGTCCGCCCCGCCCTGCGCGAGCGGGTCGAGGCGCAGATCAGGGCGCTCGGTTACGTGCGGCACGGCGCCGCTCGTGCGCTGGCCTCTTCACGCTCGTTCACCATTGGCGCGGTGATCCCGACGCTTGAAAGTGCGATCTTCGCGAGCGGCGTCGATGCCGTCGAAAACTACCTTGCCGAATCCGGGTACACGCTGCTGCTCGCCATCACCAACTACGACCTGCGACATGAATACGAACAGGTGCAGGCGCTGATCGAACGAGGCGTCGACGGTATGATTCTGGTTGGCCGCGACCACGATGCCGACACCCTCAATATGCTGGAGCGACAGCGCTGCCCCTTTGTCACGACCTGGACCTATACCGAAGATACTGCCTATCCCTGCGTCGGCTTCGACAATGCCGATGCGGCGAGGCGCATAACGGCACACCTGCTCGAGCTCGGACACAAACGCATTGGCGTCATTGCTGGTGTCACCGAAGGCAATGACCGGGCCCGGGAACGAATCATCGGGGTACGCACCGCACTGAGATCCCGGCGCCTTAAACTCCAAGAAGATTGCCTGATCGAAAAGCCCTACGACGTCGGCGCCGGCCGGGACGGATTTCGTTATTTGATGTCCCTTCCGAAATCGAAACGCCCGACGGCGATTTTCTGCGGCAACGACGTGCTGGCCATCGGTGCCGTGTTGGAAGCGCAGCACATGGGCATCCACGTGCCCGGCGACGTTTCCATCGTCGGCTTCGACGACCTGCCATTGGCAGAGCACCTGTCGCCCGGCCTCACCACTGTCCACGTCCCCAGCCGCCGCATGGGGATCAGCGCCGCCCAATACCTTCTCGCCAGCATCGCTGGGGAATCCCCTGCCACACACAACGAACTGCCGACCGATATCATGGTCCGCGGCACGACCGCACCACCGCGTCGCTGACGGAAATACTGCTCGTCCCCGCCTTCCCTTGCCCGACCGGATGCGTCCGGTATGCTCTCGGGCAATCAACACACTTAGGGAGGAATTTATGAACAAGGAACAATACGACGCCGGGATGAAGGTCCGCCGCGAAGTGCTCGGCGACGACTACGTCGACCGCGCGATCGCCAACAGCGACGACCTCACCAAACCGCTACAGGATCTCGTCAACGAGTACGGCTGGGGCGCGTGCTGGACTCGGCCCGGGCTCGAGCGCAAAACGCGCAGCTTCATGAACATCGGCATGCTGACGGCGTTGAACCGGCCGCATGAATTACAGGTTCATGTGCGCGGCGCGCTGAACAACGGGCTCACGCGTGAAGAGATCGTCGAAGCTATCCTGCAAACCGCGATCTACTGCGGCATTCCGGCGGCGCTGGACAGCATGCGCAAGGCCAGGGAAGTGTTCGATGCGGTGGACGCGGAGGGCTGATGGTCGACCTCTCCGTTCTCGATCAGTCGACGGCGGCGGACGGCATTCCGGAACCGCAGGCGATCCGCGACACCGTCGAGCTTGCGAAATACTGCGAGGAACTCGGATACAAGCGGTTCTGGGTGTCGGAGCATCATAACCACCCGACGATCCTCGGCACCGCGCCGGAAATCCTGATGGCGGCGATTGCGCAGGTGACGTCGTCGATCCGTATCGGCAGCGCCGGCGTGATGCTGCCGCACTATGCGCCGCTCAAGGTCGCCGAGCAGTTCCGCGTGCTGGAAGCATTGGCGCCCGGCCGCATCGACCTCGGTCTCGGCCGCGCGCCGGGCTCGGATGGGAAGACCGCGTTCGCGTTGAATCCGAACGCACACGAGGACGCCGAGCACTTCCCCGCTAATGTCCGCGATTTGATGGCGTGGGTGTCGGGCGAGCCGTTATTGACGGGACATCCGTTCAACGGACTCGTCGCCAAACCGATGAGCGATACGTCGCCGGAGGTATGGATGCTCGGCACCTCGGACTATGGCGCGCAGGTCGCGGCGCACTTCGGCATTCCCTATTGTTTCGCGCACTTCATCACTGACGGCCGGGGCGTCGAACGGGCGTTCCAGATTTACCGGGACAACTACCAGCCCAGCGAGCGCTTTCCCGAACCGACCGCCAACGTCTGCGTCTGGGCACTCGCCGCCGAAACGATGGAGGACGCGGAACGGCTTTTCAACTCCCGCGCGCATTGGAAGGTCCGCCGCGATATGGGCGACCTCCGGCCTATCCAGTCGCCGGACGCGATCAAGGACTTCGACTATTCCGAAGGCGAAAAAGCCCGCATCGCCGAATTGCGCGCCGGCGCCATCATCGGCACGGGCGACATGGTCTATGAACAGCTATCCAGCCTCGCCGCCAACTACGACATCGACGAGGTGGTGGTGCTGACATGGACCCATTCCCAGGAAGATCGGCGGAATTCCTATCGATTGCTGGCGGAAGCGAAAAAGACAATCTGAGGCGCCGTCATTCCGGCGCAAGCCGGAATCCAGAGCGAAAAGGGCACCACCGAGGCTCAACACCCTGGGCCCCAGGCCTCCGCCGGGGTGACCTGATCTGTCAAACCCCTTCGGCGACCACCGCATCGCGGCGCGCATTAGCCGCCGCGATCTCGTCACGGACGAAGCCGGACAGTTTCTCTATAGCGTCGGCGATCGGCACGATGTCCTTTTCGTCGGTCAGGCGGTTGTAGATTTCCACCTTGCCGTCGGCGAGGTCGCGGCCGAACACGACCCGGAGCGGCATACCCAGTATATCGGAATCCTTCAGCTTCGAGCCGATCGACCCCTTCCTGTCATCGACGATGCACTCGCAACCCAATGCTTCGAGTTTCTCGCCCATATCCTCGGCGGCCTTCATCATCTCTTCGTTTTCGGCCTTCACCGGGATCAGGTGGGCGTGGAACGGGGCGATGATCACCGGCCACTTGATCCCCGTTTCCCTATCGTTGTTCTGGTCGACGAGGGTCTGCAGGATGCGCGTCGTGCCGATGCCGTAGCAGCCCATCTGGAAATGGCGGAACTGCTGGTTGGCGTCGGTAACGCCGGCGCTCAGCGGCTCGGAATACTTGGTGCCGAGCTTGAAGACGTGACCGATCTCGATACCCCGGCACTGCTGCAAGGGCTTGCCGTCGGGCGCGATCTCGCCCGGGTTGGCCATGCGCACGTCGACGATTTCCGGCATCTCGAAATCTCGGCCGGGTTTGACCCGTATCGCGTGGCGGTCCGGCTCGCAGCATCCGGAAACAAGGCTGGTCAGCCCTTCGATGGTCCGGTCGGCGATCACCTTCGCGCCCGGCTTCATATTGATCGGACCGACGTAACCGGGCGGGCATCCGGCGACCTTCTCGACCGTGTCCGCGTCCGACGGCTGCGCCGCGATGGCGCCGAAGTGGTTACCCAACTTCACCGCATTAACGTCGCAATCGCCGCGAATCAGAACGACGACCTGCTCCACCTTCTCCTGATAAACGAGATCGAAGACCAGCGTCTTCAGAACGGCGGACGGATGTACGCCGACGAATTCCGCGACCTTCTTGATGGTCTCGCTGTCGGGGGTGTCGATGATTTCCATCTCGCCGTCTTCGGCCTTTTCGGGCGCGGGCGCCTCGGCGATGGCGCGCTCGACATTGGCGGCGTAGCCGTCGGTATAAAGCAGCGTGTCCTCACCCGCTTCCGAAACCGCCATGAACTCTTCGGAGGCCGAACCGCCGATAGCGCCGGAATCGGCCTGCACGACGATGTAGTCGAAGCCAAGCTTCTGGTAGATCGCGTGATAGGCCTGACGCATCTTGCGGTACGCGAGGTCGAGGCCTTCTTCATCGATGTCGAAGGAATAGGCGTCCATCATGATGAATTCGCGCGACCGGAGCAGGCCCGAACGCGGACGCAGTTCGTCGCGGAACTTGAGGTTCTGCTGGAACAGGTTGAGCGGCAGTTGCGCCGGGCTCTTGATCAGGCTCTTGCCGAGATCGCAGACGACTTCTTCCGCCGTCGGGCTGAGGCCGAACAGGCGTTCCTTGCGGTCGCGGGACTGGAACATCAGGTTGGCGTGCTCGTATACCGCCCAGCGGCCGGTCTGCTTCCAGATTTCGGCGCTCTGCAGGATTGGCAGGCGAACCTGCATACCGCCGTAGCGCGTGATCTCCTCGGAGATGATTCGCGACACCTTGTCCTCGACCCGGTACAGAAGCCCGGCGACGCAGTAAATCCCGGCGGCGTGCTGGTGCAGATAGTTACCCCTGAGCAGCCATGCCTGCGCGATGTCGTCGGCGTCGGCCGGCATTTCGCGAAGAACCTGAATGCCGATTTGCGATGCTTTCATGGCGTCGAACGTACCCTCTTGTCTGGTCAGCTGCCGACCACTGCCGGAGCAGGCGCGAAACTACTCCGCCAGCGGCACTTCGGCAAGATTGTGAAACTCCCGGCGGCTGGCCTGGATTCCGGATAGAGCCCGTTCTTCATCCCCGTCACCCCGGCGGAGGCCGGGGTCCGGAAACAGGACCGATAGAGCGACAAGCCCGGCCCACTGGATTCCGGCATGCGCCGGAATGACCACCCCTGTTACCGATAGATGTAGATCGGGCTGGTCCAGGCGAGGGTGCCGTCTTCCTGGGTGACGCGGATGAAGATCGGGTTATCGCCGTCACCTTTTAGATCGATTTTCCGCGAAAATTTCATCTGCCGGTGCGGGTTCTCCGCCGGGAGGCGGAAAATCTTCAGATACCGCGGCAGGATGTCCGACTTGTCGAAGATCTCGTCGTTGATGTCGATCTCTTCCAGCGGCACGCCGCATTTCACCAGCGGCGTCTCGATCTTGAGGGTGCCACCGTAGGCATCCTCGACCCAGAGATCGAACCCGCCGATGTTGCCCGTGGTCAGCGCCCGCCAGGCGAGCGAGGTATCCGACGTCTTATCGAGCGTCTTGTCACGGTTGAAGAAGTTGATCGGTTTGGCGTCGACGATCTTGTTATCCGACAGATGCGCTTCACCGTCCCAGATCACCTGTCTGAAGCGGCCGCGGTATTCGGCCCCTTCCCAAACCACACGGATGCGGTTCGTGCAGTCTTCGGGCGTGTAGGGGCGGATGGTTTCGACGTGATCCAGACCGTTGAAAATATCGACCCGCTCGATCGGCGCGGCACCCGAGATATCGACATCGATAGTCGCCTCGCCCGACGGCAGGTGCACGATATCGCCCATCAGCGCAGTCTCCGACGCGCGTCCCTCGGCCGGGCCGATCTTGGGATCGTCGTGATAAAGCGTCGCGGCGTCCGAGAACGTTGCCTTCACGTCGATATACATGCGCCCGCCGTGCCCGCCGGTCGTCCCGTAGTGCCGCCGCTTGCGCATACAATCCAATATCGCGTCCCGGCTCAGTTCCGGGGTCAGGAAGCACGTCAGCCCGCCGACCGCACCGAACAGCGACGCCCCCGGATAGCTCGCTCCCGGCCGGCCCTTGTGACCGTCCGAGTTGGCGACGATGCCGACCCGGTAGCCCATTTCGAAGGCATCCTGGACCAGCCATTCGAACGTGCCCCAGGACGAGTGGATTTCCATCGACTTCTCGAACCGGCCATCGTGCGCCAGCTTCACATCGGCGTAGCGCCCGCCGCAGTGGGCGTAGCCGACCACGTCCCACTCCTTCCCTTCCGCGAGCGCATCGAACAGTTCACGCGCGCTGTTGGCGTCTGTGTCGATATCGCTGTGATCCTGCACCAGCGCGTGCGACGAGCGACGGAGCGTGCGGCCCGATTCCGGGAAGTATATATTCCGGTCGCCGCCGAGGCCGGTGTTGCCCGACCATTCGTAACCGGGAATAGCGATGAACTTGCCGGCCTCGTCGTACTTGTCGCAAAGGCTGTCGAGTTCGCGCCAGAACGGCGTCGTGATCTGGAAATCGTTACCCTGGTGCCCCGTGGCATCGACGAAGGCGCGGTCGCGCGCAAAGGCGAAATACGCGTCCGCACTGCCGGTACCGATGGTTTCCTCGGACTGCCCGTGCAGGTCGCCCCAGTAGTGTTTGAGTTCCGGGGCCTCCATGGCGCGGATCGGGTTGGAGCGCGCGGCGACGTTCCCATCCCCGTCGACAAGCTCGATCACCGCTTCGCCGGCAGCCGGCATCGATAGCCCTTCGACGATGTTTGCGAACTCACCTGGAGTGAAGGTCACCTTATCGGGGACGCCGTCGATCTTCGCGTCGCCCGTGACGCGGACGTCGAACGTCGCGGCGCATTTGTCGGACGGGTTGCCCCACGTGTCCTCGCCCTTCATTTTCAGTGAGAACATTTCACCCGCCGCGATCAGCGTCGGCGCGACGCAGACATACGTCTCCGGCTGGCCCGGCACGATCCGGATGACCGGCTGGTCCGGTACCGGCTGATAGCAATAGGTGGCGATGGGGTCGACGAGGGTATGGAACTCGAAGGTTTCCTCGCAGAACGTCTGCAGCCGCATGCCGGGTGAGCCCTGGGAGGTGTCGCCGAACACCACCGTGATGGTGTCGCCCTCTCGCAGGAAGCCTTTCACCACCTTAATATAAAGCGTCCGGTCCCACGGCCGGACGTTGCCCTTCGGGTCGTAGTGATATTGCAGCACCGCGTTGTTGGACGCGGTCACCGTCGTAAAGTTGGGACGCTTGGGGTCGTCGAACTGGGGCCGCGTCTGATCGCTCGCGAAGCGGAAGCAGATGCGCATGGAACCGGAATCGTCGATGCCGAACTTGCCCGCCGTATAGACCAGCGTGAACGTCTGGTAGCTGCCGGCTTCGAAGTCGCCGGTCGGCGTCAGCGAAACGGAACCAACCTCGTCGGCCGGAATGGTGGCGCGAACCGGCGTGCTTTCAAGGCCCCCTGCCGGCGCGCCGGCGGCGTCGTCCGGGCTGCCGAGCGGTTGTTCGGACATGTCTCTCTCCCTGTTGATCCCCCGTTTGGACGGGACCAAGGATAGTCCTGTTATCCGGATTGTCGAGAGCCGCTCACAAAAGGGTGCGGCGGACCGCCGTCCGCCAGCCGTCGATTTTCCGGGCCCGAGTCTCGGAATCCATCTCCGGCACAAATCTTTTTTCCGACGTCCACGCCGCCGCGAACGCCGTCGGGTCGCCATAGACCCCTGCGTGCATCCCGGCCAGATAGGCCGCCCCTAACGCCGTCGTTTCCAGCATCTTCGGCAGGTCGATGGGCGCAGCCAGAATGTCGGCGAGGCATTGCAGCATCCAGCTGGACTCCACCATGCCGCCGTCGACCCTGAGAACGGTATCGCTTTCGGATGACCAGTCGGCGTGCATCGCTTCGATCAAATCGAGGGTCTGATAACAGACGCTTTCGAGCGCAGCGCGCGCCAGTTCGGCCGGGCCGGTGGCGCGGGTCAGGCCGTAGAGCGCGCCCCGGCAGTCCGGGTCCCAATAGGGCGCGCCCAAGCCGACGAACGCCGGCACCAGATAGATGTCGTCGTCGTTGGATTTTTCGGCGAGCGACCCCGACTGGTCTGCGCGATCGATAATTCCGAGCCCGTCCCGGAGCCACTGCACGGCGGCGCCGGCGACGAAGATCGACCCCTCCAGCGCGTAGGTCACCTCGCCGCCCAGCCGATAGGCGATCGTCGTCAGTAGGCGGTTCTCGGACTTCACCGGCTGCGCGCCTGTATTGAGGACCGCGAAGCAGCCGGTGCCATAGGTGGATTTCAGCATCCCGGGTTTGAAGCACGCCTGACCGATGGTCGCGGCCTGCTGGTCGCCGGCGACGCCGGTGATCGGGATCGCCGCGCCGAACAGGTCCAGCACGGTCTCGCCGAAGTCGGCGGCGCAGTCGAGCACATCCGGCAAGATCCCGCGCGGGATTCGGAAAAGATCGAGGAGTTCATCCGACCAGTCGCCAGCGTGTATGTCGTAAATCAGCGTGCGGCTGGCGTTGGTCGCGTCGGTAACATGGCGCTTGCCGCCTGTCATGCGCCAAATCAGATAACTGTCGACCGTCCCGAAGGCGAGCTTGCCCTTCTCCGCCTTCTTTCGAGCGCCCGAAACGTTGTCGAGGATCCACGCGATTTTAGACGCCGAGAAATAGGGATCGAGCAGTAACCCCGTCTTGTCGGTCACCGCGGCCTCATAGCCCGCCTCGCGGAGACCGTTCGTCATATCCGCCGTGCGCCGGTCCTGCCAGACGATGGCGTTCATCACCGGCCGGCCGGTATCGCGGTCCCAGACCAACGTCGTCTCGCGCTGGTTGGTAATGCCGATGGCGGCGATGTCGGCGGCGCTGAGGCCCGCATCGGCGATGGCAGCCCTGCAGGTCTCGATCACCGACGACCAGATCTCCTCCGGGTCGTGTTCGACCCAGCCCGACGCCGGGTAGTGTTGGGCGAATTCCTGTTGTGCAATGCCCTTCACGTTATATGAGGCGTCCAGCACCAATGCGCGCGACGACGTCGTGCCCTGGTCGATGGCGAGGATATGTCCTGTCATCGCATGCCCTCCCAAGAACGGTCCGATGACGTATGCCGCCGGCGGCCTAGTCTAGTAAATCCTTCAACGCGGCGCGCACATCGTCCGCCATATCCGCACGCTCGAGCGCATAGGCGACGTTGGCGGCGATAAAACCGGATTTGGAGCCGCAATCGTATCTCGTGCCTTCGTATCTGAGGCCGTGGAACGGCACCCGGTCCAGCGTCGCGGCGATAGCGTCTGTCAATTGGATTTCACCCCCGGCGCCGGCGATCTGCTTGTCGAGATGATCGAACACCTCCGGCTGCAGGATGTAGCGCCCGATGATCGACAGCGTAGATGGTGCATCCGCCGGATCCGGTTTTTCGATTAGACCCGTCGCCTTGGCGAGCTTGCCGTCGTCACTCTCGATATCGAGAATGCCATAGCGGTTGGTCTGCTCGCGCGGCACCTCGGTCACGGCGACGATGTTGCCGCCGACCTCGCTGTAGGCGTCCATCATTTGAGACAGGCAGCCCCGCTCGGCGAGTACCATGTCATCCGGCAGCAATACGGCGAACGGCTCGTCATGAACGAAGTCCTTGGCGCACCAGACGGCGTGGCCGAGGCCCAGCGCCTGCTGCTGGCGGGTGTACTGTATCTTGCTCGGTTCCGGGAAATGCTGGACCAACTCGAGCTCCGCCTTCTTGCCGCGCTTTTCCAATATCCGCTCCAGCTCGAACGCGTGGTCGAAGTGATCTTCCATCAGGTTCTTGCCTCGCCCGGTGATCAGGATGAATTTCTCGATCCCGGCGGCTTCGGCTTCCTCGATGGCATACTGGATCAGCGGCTTGTCGACGACCGGCAGCATTTCCTTTGGCATGCACTTGGTTGCAGGCAGGAAACGCGTGCCGAGGCCCGCCACGGGCAATACGGCTTTGCGGACTGGTTTGCTCAATGGGTTACCCCCGAAACGTCTGAAGTCGGCCTATTTTTTAATGCCACGCGCCGCACACCCCCGCAAGTTGCTGAAATAAGGCGATATTGTGCACTGCAATATTTCACTTGAAATTATAACCACGATGATTATATAGACGCCGAAACCGACGACCATGAAAGACGTCTCGCTTCTTATCTGGGAAAGAAGCAGGAGAGAGGAGACAGCACAACATGTCGCGTCAGAATCTGGCGCTGGCTTTGGCTTCTGGGCTGATTGTCAGCGTTTTTTTGTTGCCTGCACTGACCCGTGACGAAGCCGAGGCGGAGTCGCGGATGACCCGGACCGAGAGCCTTTTCGCACCTGCAGCAAACTTCATCGCGCATCAAAGCGACGAAGTCCGCCTGGAGCAACTCCGCTGCCTCGCGCTCAATATCTATTGGGAAGCGCGCTCGGAATCGATTCCCGGTCAGCTCGCTGTCGCCGCCGTCACGCTCAACCGCGTCGAAAGCCCGATCTTCCCGTCCAACGTCTGTGACGTCGTCCGCCAGGGCGGCGAGGCGCGGCGGCACCGCTGCCAGTTTTCGTGGTGGTGTGACGGCAAGAAGGACGAGCCGGTGAACGCCGACGCGTGGCGCCGCGCGATGACGCTGGCGCGGCTCGTCAGCGCGGGGATCGCTGCGGACCCGACGAATGGGGCGTTGTGGTATCACGCCGATTATGTGAACCCGCACTGGGCCGGCGCTAAACAGCGCGTCGCCAAGATCGGCCGTCACATTTTCTATACGTTGCCGATGCCGAAAGACGTGCAGGTCTCGGAGAACACTGACCCGGACGTCGCGACACGCTAAGCGGCGCGCTCAGGCGTTCTCTATTTCTTCTCGCAGCATTTCGAGCCGCAGCCATTCCTCTTCGGCGGCGGCAAGGTCACGGCTGACGTCGGCGAGCTTGCGGCTTTCCTTATCGAACCCGTCTGCGTCGCGCTGATAGAACGACGGGTCAGCGAGCTTCGTCTGGAGCCGCCTGCTTTCGGATTCCAGTTCGGCGATGCGGCCGGGTAGCGTTTCCAGCGCGTGCTTGTCCTTGAAGGACATGCGCTGTTTCGACGCGCTCTTCGGTTTCGCCTGCTTTTCGGTTTTCTTCGGTTTCTCGCTGGCGTCCGGCTTGGCGCGGGACTCCATTCCCCGTCCGCGCTGACGCGCCATGTCCGAATAGCCGCCGGCGTATTCGACCCACTTGCCATCGCCTTCGAAGTTGATCACCGATGTCACGACACGGTCGAGGAAGTCACGGTCGTGGCTGACGATCAGCACGGTGCCCGCATAGTCGGCGATCATCTCCTGCAGCAGGTCGAGGGTTTCGAGATCGAGATCGTTGGTCGGCTCGTCCAACACCAACAAGTTCGACGGGCGCGTCATGGCGCGCGCCAGCATCAGCCGCCCGCGCTCCCCACCCGAGAGCGCCGAGACCGGTGTCTGCGCCTGCGACGGATCGAACAGGAAGTCCCTCATGTATCCAATGACGTGGCGCTGCTGACCGCCGACCGTCACGCTGTCGCCGCTGCCGCCAGTCAATGCGTCCCGCGTCGACGTGTTGGGGGCGAGTTGCTCGCGATTCTGATCCAGCGTCGCGATTTTAAGCGTGGTGCCGAGCGTCACTTTCCCCGCATCCGGTTTCATCGCCCCCGTCAACATATTCAGCAACGTCGTCTTGCCCGCCCCGTTGGGGCCGATCAGGCCGATCCGGTCGCCCCTCAGAATCCGGGTCGAGAAATCGTCGACGACGGCCCGGCCGTCGAAACTTTTCGAGATATGCTCGGCTTCGATCACGCGCTTGCCGGACGTTTCGGCCTCGCTCGACGTAAACTTCACTTCGCCGGCGGTCTTGCGCAGATCCTGGCGAGTCTTGCGGAGATCGTGAAGCGCCCGCAAGCGCCCCATATTGCGCTTGCGCCTGGCCGTCACGCCCTTGTGCAGCCACGCCGTCTCGGCGACGATCTTGCGGTCGAGCTTGTGGCGCTCGGTCTCCTCGCGTTCGAGGATTTCGTCGCGCCAGTCGTCGAAGTCGGCGAACCCCTTGTCGAGCCGCATGGTGCGTCCACGGTCGAGCCAGATCACGGCGTCGGACAAATTCTCAAGGAACCGCCGGTCATGCGAGATCAGCACCAGCGCCGCGCGGCGGCTCTTCAGTTCTCGCTCCAGCCATTCGATGGCCGGCAGGTCAAGGTGATTGGTCGGTTCATCGAGCAAAAGAATATCCGGTCTCGGCGCCAGCGAGCGGGCCAGCGCGGCGCGGCGCCGTTCACCACCCGACAACGTCGCCGGGTTCTCGTCCCCCGTCAGACCGAGATCGCTCAGAAGAACCTGCGCCACATGGGGCTCATCACCCGGCGCGAGGCCCGCCTCGACGAAATCGAGCACCGTGTTGAACCCGGAGAGGTCGGGCTCCTGGTTCAGATAGCGGATCGTCGCATCCGGTTGACGGAACACCTCGCCGCCGTCGGGTTCGATCTCACCCGCGGCGATCTTAAGAAACGTCGATTTTCCCGACCCGTTGCGCCCGACCAGACAGATACGCGCGCCCGGTGAAACGGACATCTCGGCGCCATCCAGGAGCGGCGTGCCGCCGAAGGTCAACGTGATGTCGGTGAGAGTCAGAAGCGGGGGTGCCATGCGCGGTTTTTAAGCTCAGCATAGGCGTCAAGCAAGGGTCAGCCCTTGCATCGACAGACCTTTCATACATATTCAAATTTTGTAAAATGATGAATCCCGCGTTAAAGGACAACATATGACCGATACCCAGACGGACTATCCCGAACGAACGATCAAGGAAACCATCGGCCTCGGCTTTTCCGGCCGCTGCCCGCGCTGCGGTCAGGGCCGGATTTTCAAGGGCCGGCTCGAGATCGTCGACGCATGCCCCGTCTGCGGCCTCGTGCTCACCGAACACGACGCCGGCGACGGTGCCGTTGTGCCGGCTTTATTGATCCTGGGGAGCGTGCTGGTCGCCCTCGCCGTCTGGGTCGAATTCAAGTACGAGCCCGCCCTCTGGGTGCATATCGTTCTCTGGGGGCCGATCGGCACCCTGCTGACGCTCTGGTTGTTGCCGCGCCTCAAGGGGATCGGGGTCGCGCTGCAGCACAAACATCGCTCCACCGAAATCCCAACCAAGCCCGGCGGCGCTTGAATGTCCTGGCATCGGCCATCATGTTGGGGGCAACGACGACGTTGAACTGAGAGGGAGACCGTCATGCGCCCCCTGCCCTACCGCGTGGAAACCGCGACCGGCGACATCCTCGACATCACCTTCCCCCTGCACGACGAAACCGCCTCGCCGATGCGCGTCAACCAGCTGCTGACGGCGGTGCTCGACGCCATCGACAAGGACATCAACATCTGCGGTGAAACCGCCAACGGTGACGTGCTTCAGGCGCTCGCGATGGCCGTCGCGGTGCGGGCGCGGATGATCCACGCCCCCGCCAACGTCACCGCCGATCTTGCGAAAATGCTCGTCGACCGCACGACCGCCGCCGCCCGCGAAGCGGAGCGAGCAGCTCCGGAAAGCGGCAACGCCTGACCCTGGCTAGCCGATCTTGACCAGAAGCCCGCCGTCGACGGGTAACAGCACGCCCGTGATATAGCGCGCCTCGTCGGAGGCCAGGAACAACGCCGCGTTGGCGACGTCCCACGCGGTGCCCATCCGGTTCTGCAGCGGCACCAGCTTGTTGCGGCTGTCGCGCACCACGTCGCGGTCAACCTGCTGTTCGCGGGCACGGCGTTCGATCGCCATGGGTGTATCCATCAGGCCCGGCAGGATCGCGTTGGCGCGGATGCCATAACGCGCGTTTTCGAACGCCAGATGCTGGGTGAAGGTGTTCACCGCGCCCTTCGAGGTTTTATATGTGACCGTCTGGCGCGCCGCCATCGACGATGTCGACGAGACATTGATGATCACACCGGATTGCTGATCCTGCATGATCGGGAGCACATGCTTGCTCATCAGAAACATGGACTTGAGGTTGAGCGCCATCAGCTCGTCCCACATGTCGGAATCCATGTCGACCGTATTGCGGTCGCCTTCCGAACGGCCGACGTTGTTGTGCAGGATGTCGATCCGTCCGAAGCGTTTACGGGCTTCTTCGGCGACGTTACGGCAATCATCCTCGCTGGTGACGTCGACTTCGAACGCTTCCGCCTCGCCGCCTTCGTTGCAGATCTGATCGACGGTCTCCAGCGCACGCTCTTCCGAGATATCGACGCAGAGAACCCGCGCGCCTTCCTGCGCGAAGCGCAGCGCCACGGCGCGCCCGTTGCCCATGGTCTCGCCCGGTTGCTGGCCCGCACCGACAACAATGGCGGTCTTGTTCTGAAGCCGCATGTCAGCCCGCCTTCGCCATCTCGATGTAGAGCTTACGGAGCTTGTCCGTGACCGGACCCGGCACGCCGTTGCCCAACGTGTGATCGTCGATCTTGATCACCGGCATGACGAACGCCGATGCGCTGGTCGAAAAGGCTTCCCGCGCCTCATAGGCTTCTTCCGGGGTAAACGGCCGTTCCTCGATCTCCAGGTTCTCGCGCTTCGCCAGTTCCATCACCGCCTTGCGGGTGATGCCGTGCAGGATTTCGTTACCCAGGTGGCGGGTGATGATCTTGCCCTCTTCGGTGACGATGAAGGCATTGTTGGAACTGCCCTCGTTGACGAACCCGTCCTCGACGAACCACGCGTCGTTGGCGCCCGCATCCAGGGCCGCCTGCTTGGCCATCGACGCCGGCAACAAGGCAACGGTCTTGATGTCGCGGCGCTTCCAGCGGATGTCGGGGACCGTGATCACCGAAATCCCCTTATCTGCGACCGGGTTCTGGGTCAGCTTCTTTTTCTGGGTGAACATGACCAGCGACGGTGTCGCATCGGTCGGCATGGCGAAATCCCGGTCGGCGGCGCCGCGCGTCACCTGAAGATAGACCAGCCCTTCATCGATTCCGTTGCGCTCGACCATCTGCTCCATGATCGCGATGATCTCCTCGCCCGTCGCCGGCGACGTCATCTTCAGTTCGCTCATCGAGCGCTTCAGGCGCGCCAGATGCGCGTCGTTGTCGACCAGCTTGCCGTCGATCACGGCAGAAACCTCGTAAACCCCATCGGCGAACAGGAAGCCGCGGTCGAATACTGAAATCTTGGCGTCTTCCTCGGGCAGGTACTCGCCGTTCACATAGACGATGCGGCTCATCTGGGTCTCCTTGTTTCGGGATCGTAGAATCGGGGCCGTTACTGTGGCCAAACGCCCCCGGCTTTTCAATACCCACTGCGCGCGCCATTTCGTGGCGGTTCGTTTTATGCGAAATCGGCACAAATGTATCTTGTGCACTGCAGTGTAAATCTTTTCGGCAAGGCATCGTTTTGTGCTAATCTTTTACACATGGACGATTCGGTACGACCGGTGTCTCTCCCGCAATGCCTCTCCGCAAAAGAGTTGAACGATTTCCTCGACCTGATTCAGGTCCCGGTGGAACGTCTCGGCGACGGAATTCTCATTGTCTACGCCGAGGTCGGCCCCGTGGCATGGCTCTGGAAGGAAGCGTTGGGCCAGTTCTGCGTGAGGATTGTGAGCTAGAAGAGACTTAAAAGACGCCCGCCTCGAGACCCGCGGCGACGAGCTGGCCCAACTCGTGCGCGTCATCGGTAAAACCGTCCTGCCATTCCCCGTGCAACAGAAGCGGATCGCGCACCGCCTTCCAGCGGAGCCCGCTGACGATCGACTGCACGCCGCGGATGGTGCCGGTGCCGTCGAGCCCGGCGCGCACGTAGAGGGCATAGGGCATGCCCTGCTTCTCCTCGATCACACCGTAATACGTGCGGTCGAAGAAATCCTTCAGCGCGCCGGACATGTAGCCGAGGTTCTCGGTGGTCCCGAGAATGACCGCATCTGAGGAAAGTACGTCTTCGGCATCCGTATCGAAAGGGCTCTTGGTAACGACCCGGACTCCGTCGATGTCGTCCGACATGGCGCCCGCCTCGACGGCGTCGCGGAGCGCCTGCGTGTTCGGGGACGGAACGTGGCCGACGATCAAAAGCGTCTTATCGGCCATGCCGGTCACCCCGTCACTGCATGATCGTCAGCGCCAGCGCGCCGAGCACGAGAACGGCGCCGATAATGACGAGAATCCTCGAAACGCCGGTGCTCGATTCAGACACCGTGCGCTCGGCCGGGGCCGGTTGCGAGGGCGCCTCATCGGCGGGCGCCGTAGCTTCGCTCTCGGCGTCGGCGGTCTCGCCCGCGTCTTCACCGCCGCCCTTGAGCGCGGTTTCGAAGTTATCGAAGAACTCGCCGGCCAGTTTTTTGGACGTGCCCTCAAGCAGCCGCCCGCCGATCTGCGCCAACTTGCCGCCGACATCGGCGTCGACGTCGTATTTCAGGATCGTGCCGTCGCCGTCCTCGGTCAGGGTCACGACCGCGCCGCCCTTGGCGAACCCGGCGGCGCCGCCCTTGCCCTCGCCGGAAATGCGGTAGCTCTCCGGCGGATTGAGGTCGGAAAGCGTCACACTGCCTTTGAACTTGGCCTTCACGGGACCGACCTTGGCGCGGACTTCGGCCTCGAATTCGGTGTCGGAAACCTGCGTCAGCGACTCGCACCCCGGGATCGACTGTTTGAGAATCTCCGGATCGTTCAGGCCGCGCCAGACTTCCTCTCTCGGCGCATCAATGCGCTTTTCGTCGGATAACTTCATAAAAACTCTCCAGTATCCTTGCCAGGCGGCTGAAATTCGGTCGGAATTGTTATGGGAATGTATAAAGACTTGCAACGCCCGGCGTCATCACCAATTTTTATATAGGATCGACGCACGCGATCTGCCACCCGGGCGCCCCGGTGCGGCGGTGAGCGTTGTGTTGCGAACATTTGAACGAGAGTGCCCGGGGCCTGTTCGAGGCCCTTTAAGACATTCCGGGGGGAGAATTAAATGCCCGCGATTACCGTTCGCGTAAACGGCCTCGAAGTGACCAAAGAGGTCGGCGCGCGTACTTTGCTCAGCACGTTTATCCGTGAACAGCTCAAGCTCACCGGCACGCATGTCGGTTGCGACACCAGCCAGTGCGGCGCCTGCGTCGTCACGCTCGACGGCAAAACGGTCAAAAGCTGCGCCGTGTTCGCCTGGGAGGCCGACGGCGCCGACATCGGCACGATCGAGGGCCTTTCGGACGGCGAAGAACTGCACCCGATGCAGGCAGCCTTCCGCGAACACCACGGCCTGCAGTGCGGCTTCTGCACACCGGGGATGGTGATGACCGCGGTGTCGCTGGTCGAAAACAACCCGGACATCGACGAGGACGGCATCCGCCACGGCCTCGAAGGCAACATCTGCCGCTGCACCGGATATCAGAACATCATCGACGCCGTGAAAACCGGCGCCAAGGCGATGCGGGGCTGATCATGTACGAATTCGGTATCAAAACCCCCGCCTCTGTCGACGACGTGAAAACCGCGCTTGGCGAAAGCGACGACGGGCAGTTCCTGGCCGGCGGCCAGACGCTGATTCCGGTCCTCAAGCAGCGCCTGGCCATGCCGTCGGACCTGATCTCGCTGGCCCGCGTCGACGGGCTGTCCGGCATCTCGGCGACCGGCGACAGCATCACCGTCAAGGCGATGACGACCCATGCGGACGTCGCCGCCAGTTCGGACATAAAATCGGCGATCCCTGCGCTCGCCAAACTCGCCGGCGGCATCGGCGATCCGCACGTGCGCAACCGCGGCACCATCGGCGGCTCGGTCGCCAACAACGACCCGGCGGCGGACTATCCGGCGGCCGTGCTCGGCCTGGGCGCGACGGTCGTCACCAACGAGCGCGAGATCGACGCCGACAATTTCTTCACCGGCATGTTCGAGACCGCGTTGAATGAAGGCGAACTGATCACCGAGATCGTGTTCCCGATCCCGGAAACTGCGGGCTACATCAAATTCCCGAACCCGGCGACCCGCTATGCCCTGGTCGGCGTGATGGTCGCCAAGCTCGGCAACACCGTCCGCGTCGCCGTCACCGGCGCCGGCCCCTGCGCGTTCCGCGTTGCGGAGATGGAGCAGGCGCTGACCGCGAGCTTCAGCCCGGACAGCATCAAGGACGGCCTGGTGCCGGCCGACGACCTCAACAACGACATTCACGCAAGCCGCGATTACCGTGCGCACCTGATCGGCGTTCTCGCCCGTCGTGCGGTTGCGGAAGCGAACGGCTAAGCGGGGGAAAGAACATGAGCACATTCGTTGCACGAAACGGTATCGGCGAAAGCCAGCGCCGCATGGAAGACTTCCGGTTTCTGACCGGTCACGGCCACTACATCGACGACATGAACCTGGAAAACCAGGCTTATGCGATGGTGCTGCGCTCCCCCGAAGCGCACGCCGACATCAAGTCCATCGACGCCACGGAAGCATTGGCGCTCGACGGTGTTCTGCTTGTCGTCACCGGCGAGGACTGGAAAGCGGCCGGCTACGGCACCATCCCGACCAAGTCCGGCGTCCGCAAGTTCAAGGACGGCTCGGATCTGAAGGAACCGCCGCACCACGCCATCGCCATCGACCGTGTCCGCTACGTCGGCCAGCCGGTCGCATTGGTGGTTGCGGAAAGCCTCGATCTCTGCCGCGACGCGCTGGAACTGATCGAGGTCGACTACGACAGTCTTCCTTCGGTCACGCACCAGTCCGAGGCCATCAAGGACGGCGCGCCGCAGATCTGGGACGACATTCCGAACAACATCTGCCTCGACTTCGAACTCGGCGACGAGGACGCGCAGAAAAAAGCGTTCGAGGACGCCGACCACATCATCACGCTGGAACTGGTCAACAACCGCGTCACCGCAGCGCCGATCGAACCGCGCGGCGCGCTCGCCGACTACGATGCGGAGACCGGCAAATTCACGCTTTGGAACGCATCCCAGAACATCCACGCCAACCGCGACACCATCGCCGATACGGTATTGAAGATCGGCAAGGAAAACCTGCACCACATCGCCCCCGACGTCGGTGGCGGCTTCGGCGGCAAGAACGGCGTCTATCAAGAGCCGATCCTGATCCTGCATGCGGCCCGCGAACTGAAGCGTCCGGTGAAGTGGGTCAACGACCGTTCCGAAAGCTTTCTTTCCGACACCCACGGCCGTGATCAGGTCTCGACCGTGCAACTCGCGCTCGACAATGACGGCACGTTCCGGGGGCTTCGCACCGAAACCGTGGGGAACCTGGGCGCGTTTTGCGGCACCGTCGGCCCGTTCACGCCGACTGGCGGTTCCAGCCGGACCCAGGGCGGCCCGTTCCGCTTCGACGGCATCTACTACACCGCCATCGCGCCGTTCACGAACACCTGCCCGCTCGACCCGTACCGCGGCGCCGGGCGTCCGGAAGGCTCCTACCAGATGGACCGCATCATCGATTACGCGGCGGCCAAACTGGGGATGGATCCGCTCGAGCTGCGCCGCAAGAACCTGATCCCCCCAAGCGACCTGCCGATGAAGTCGCCGATGGGCCTCGACATCGATTGCGGCAACTTCCCTGAAGTCTTCGAAAAGACGATCGAGATTTCGGATCGTGCAGGTTTCGAGAAACGCAAGGAAGCGAGCGAAGCCAAAGGCCTGAAGCGCGGCTTCGGCGTCTGCATGTATCTGGAATGCACCGGCGGCGGCCCGAAGGAGGAAGCCAAGGTGACGTTCCGCGACGACGGCAAGGTGGAACTTTCGGTCGGCACCGCGTCGACCGGCATGGGCCATGAAACCGTGTTCGCGCAGCTTCTGTCGGGTCATCTCGGCATCGCCATGGAAGACGTGGTGTTCCGTCAGTCCGACACCGACGCCACCGACATCGGCGGCGGCCACGGCGGCTCGCGCGGGCTCGAAGTCGGCGGCAGCGCCGTTACCCAGACCTCACGCCAGATCATCGAGGTCGGCAGGAAGATTGCCGCGCACCGCTTCGACGTGGATGCCGGTTCGGTCGAGTTCGAGGAAGGCCGTTTCCACGTACCGGGCACCAACCACACCATGACGATCCGCGACGCCATCGATTCCCAGAACGATCCGGACAGCCTGCCGGACGATCTGGAACCGGGCTGTATGAACATCTCAAGCGTGTTCGAACGCGGCATCATCTCGATCCCCAACGGCGGTCACGCCTGCGAGGTCGAGGTCGATCCGGAAACCGGCACCGTCAAGGTCGATGGTTACTGGGTGGTCGACGACTTCGGTACCATCGTCAACAAGATGCTGGCCGACGGCCAGGTCATGGGCGGCATCGCCCAGGGGCTCGGACAGGCGTTGATGGAAAACATCCATTACGACGAAAGCGGCCAGCTGGTGACCGGCTCGTTAATGGACTATGCGCTGCCGCGCGCCGACGACATGCCGCGGATGGTCATCGACTATTACGAGGATGCACCGACCGAGAAGAACCTGCTGGGCGTCAAGGGCGCCGGCGAAGCGGGTTGCGTCGGCGCGCCGCCGGCCATCGTCAATGCGGTATGCGACGCTCTCAAGGAATTCGGCGTGCATCACATCGACATGCCGCTGACGCCGGAAAGGGTGTGGCAAGCCATCAGGGATGCAAAAGCCGACGGTTAAGCCTATATAGGCACCATGAACGGCAGATTTTCAGAATACGTCCTCCCGGACCTCCGCAAATGGCGGTCCGAGGGAAAACGCGCCGCCCTGCTGACGCTCTATAACGTCGAACCGACAGGGCCCCGGCCCGCCGGCAGCCAGATGGCGGTGTCCGACGCCGGTGACTTTACCGGGTTTCTTTCGGGCGGTTGCGTCGAAGGCGCACTGGTCGAGGAAACCCGGGCCGCGATGGATGAGGGCAAGAACCGCTCTATCCGATACGGCGTCAACTCGCCCTACTTCGACATCACCCTTCCCTGCGGCAGCGCCATCGACGTCTATATCGATGTCAGCTTCTCCGACGCCGTCGCCGGCGATCTCGTCGCCGCCATGGACGCGCGCAAGCCCATGTCGCTGGTGACCGACATGGCGACCGGCGAGAGCCATCTCACCGATGCGGCGGACAGCGCCGACCGTCTGCAGCTCACGTGCAACGGCGACACCTTCGATAGGCTGTACCGGCCGCCGCTGAAGCTCGTCGTTGCCGGCAAGGGGCCGGTGCTTGCCGCCACGGCGGAAATTGCAGCGGCGTCGGATATCACTGTGCACGCGATCACCACCGAAGACGAGATCGCGCGCCAGTGCAAGGCCGCCGGCGCGACGACGTCGAAGTCGATGCCCGCCGGCATGCTCGACCGCTGGACCGCTGTGGCAACACTGTTCCACGAGCACGAACTGGAAGGGCCCGTGCTCATGGCGGCGATGGACTCGGACGCCTTCTATATCGGCGCGCTTGGCAGCCGGAACACACACGCCGAACGCGTCAGCCGGTTTATCGAGGACGGCGTCGGTGAAGAGGACGTCAAACGCATCAAAGGCCCCCTCGGGATTTCCATGGGATCGCGCAACCCGCCCGAGATCGCGATTTCGCTGGTCGCCGAGGTTCTGATGACCTACCGCGAGAAATTCCCGGTATGAAAACCAAACCGGACACCACCAAGGCTGCCGCCATTATCCTGGCCGCCGGCCGCTCGGAACGCTTCGGAACGGACAACAAGCTGCTTCACCCCATCGACGGCACGCCGATGATCCGAGTCACGGCCGAGCGCGTTCTTGCCGCCAACCTCGGTGACGTCGTGGTGGTGACAGGCCATGACGCCGATCAGGTGGAGCGCGCGCTCAACGGATTGTCTATCCGCTGCGTCAGAAACGCGACGCCGTGGTCGGGGATGGGCACGTCGCTCGCGACCGGCGCCAACGCCGTCAACGCCGAGATGACGTCACTATTCGTGATGCTGGGCGACATGCCGAAGCTCAAGCCCGAAACCCTGACCCAGATGCTGGGGGCGCTCGATTACAAGGGCGGGCACGACATCGTGGTGCCGGTGCATAACGGCAGGCGCGGGCATCCGGTGTTGTTCGCGGCGCGCTATTTCACGCGCCTCTGCGCACTTTCCGGAGATACCGGCGCGCGCGCGATCCTGAACGCGCACCCGGAACGGGTCATCGCCGTGCCGGTCGACGACCCGGGCACGCTCCTCGATATCGATACGCCGGAAGATCTCTCCAAATAATCAGCGGGCGTCCTTGAGGATCATATCGGACGCCTTTTCCGCGATCATCATGGTCGGCGCGTTGGTGTTGCCGCTGATCAGGTTCGGCATCACCGACGCATCGACGACACGAAGACCGTCGAGCCTGCGCACTTTCAGCGCCGGATCGACCACCGCCAAATCGTCGGTGCCCATCTTACACGTGCCGACCGGGTGATAGAGCGTCGCGCCAGTCGCCTTAGCGTGCGCCAAAAGCGCCTCGTCGTCGGCGGCGTCGATCCCGGGTGACAATTCTTCCGCCGCGTGCGGGCCGAGCACACTCGTCGCCATCAACTGGCGGCCGATCTTGAGCCCCGCAACATGCACCTCGCAGTCCGTCCGCGTTGCCAGGAAGTTCGGCTGGATATCGGGTTTCACGCTCATATCGGACGATGTCGCGTGGATGTAGCCGCGGCTTTCCGGGCGCAACTGGCACGGGCCGATGGTGATCCCCGGGAACTTATCGAAGACGCGCTTGTGCGGATTGGCAAACGTCGCATGCGCAATGTGGAACTGGATGTCCGGGTCCTGAAGCTCGGGCCGGCTTTTCACGAACCCGGCAATGATACCGGCCGGCATTGTCAGCGCGCCTTTCCGCTGCGTGAAGAAGCGGAGCACCTCCATCATCAGGCGCGGACCGCGGGTCATCTGGTTAAGGCTGTCCAACCCCTTAAGCCTCCACGACAGCCGCGAGATATAGTGATCCTGCAGGTTTTCGCCGACGCCCTTGAGATCGTGCACGACCGGCACGCCGAGTTTCTGCAGCAAATCCCCCTGACCGATCCCTGAAAGCTCGAGCAACTGCGGCGACTGAATGGCGCCCGCGGAAAGGACGACTTCCCTTTTCGCGCGGATCGTTCGCTCTTCACCGCCCTGCCGGATCACGACGCCGGTCGCGCGGCCGTTCTCGATCACAACTTTTTGCGCGAAGGCATGGGTTTCCACATGCAAATTCTCGCGGCGGCGCACCGGGTCCAGATAGGCGTTCTTGGCACTGAAGCGCCGGCCGTGACGCTGTGTCACCTGAAAGTAGGCGAAGCCTTCCTGATCGGCGCCGTTGTAATCGACGTCCATCGGATAGCCGAGTTCGCCCGCCGATTGGATAACCTTGTCCAACGTATCGTAGCGGACCGTCGTTTCGGTGACATTGAGCGGCCCGCCGGTCCCGTGGAATTCATCGGCGCCCTGTTCGCGGTTTTCCGAGCGCTTGAAGTACGGCAGCACGTCGGAGAACGACCAGCCGCGGCAGCCCTTCTGCGCCCAGGTATCGTAGTCGGCGGCCTGTCCCCTGACGTAAAGCATCCCGTTGATGGCGCTGGAGCCGCCCAGCACCTTGCCGCGCGGCACCGGGATGGCGCGGTTACCGGTGCGCTCGTCGGGTTTGGTGTCGAACAGCCAGTTGATCGTCGGATCGACCATCGTTTTCACATACCCCGCCGGAATGTGGATCCACGGGTTGCGGTCCTCACCGCCGGCCTCGATCAGGCAGACGGTGTAGGCGGGATCGGCGCTCAGCCGGTTGGCGAGCACACAGCCGGCGGAACCGCCGCCGACGATAACGAAGTCGAATTCCATGATGACCCTCCCCGATCAGGCGTCCTAATTTAACGCCCGGACCCGGGGACGCAAACTCTCCGTCACGGATTGAATCGGTAACAATTTCCGTTCTGGACAAGCGAACGGGCGTCGGGAAGGATCAGGCTCGTTTTTTCCTTTGTTTCCGCGTACGGCAGCACCCATGACACTCAAGCACGGCAGACAGTTTCTGAGCATTCCCGGTCCGACGACGGTGCCCGACGAGGTGCTCGGCGCGATGCACCGCCCGGCCATCGACATCTATGGCGGCGAAGGCGGCGGCGAACTTCTCGGCATCACGACGAGTTGCCTCAAGGACCTGAAGACCATCTTCGCCACGACGGGCGACACGTATATCTATATCGCCAACGGCCACGGCGCATGGGAAGCCTCGATCGCCAACGTGCTGAGCCGTGGCGACACGATCCTGATCCTCGAAAGCGGCCGCTTCGCGGTCGGCTGGGGCGACTTCGCGAAATCGATGGGTATCAACGTCGAGCGCGTGCCCGGCGACTGGCGCCGCGCGGTCGATCCCGCAAAGGTCGAGGAAACGCTTCGCGCCGACACGGAAAACAAGATTAAGGCCGTGCTCGTCGTTCAGGTCGACACCGCCAGCGGTTGCGTCAACGATATCCCGGCGATCCGCGCGGCGATGGACGCCGCCGGCCACGACGCGCTTTTGATGGTCGACACCATCGCGTCCCTCGCCTGCATGCCGTTCGAGATGGATAAATGGGGCGTCGACGTCGCCGTCGGCGGCTCGCAGAAGGGCCTGATGACGCCGCCGGGTCTGAGTTTCGTCGCCGCCAACGCGCGCGCCAAAGAACGCCACAAAACGGCCGATCTGGTCTCGTCCTACTGGAATTGGTCAAGCCGCGACCAAGAGGAGCATTACCGCAAGTTCGCGGGCACACCGCCTGTGCACATGTTGTTCGGGCTCAGAAAGGCCATGGACATGATCTTCGAAGAGGGTCTCGAGAATATTTTTGAGCGCCACCGGCTGCTCGCCGGCGCCACCCATGCCGCCATCAATGTCTGGCGCGAAAGCGGCTCGTTCGACTTCAACGTCACCGAGCCCGACGAACGCTCGGTCTCCGTCACCACGCTTCTGTTGCGTGAAGGATTGAGACCGGAACCGATCCGCGCGTTCTGCTTCGACAGGCTCGGCGTTACGCTCGGTCTCGGCATCGGCGATCTGTCGGGCAAGGCGTTCCGCATCGCGCACATGGGTCATGTGAATGCGCCGATGATGATGGGCACGCTCGGCGCGCTCGACGTCGCGCTGGATTCACTCGGCCTGACGGGTGCAAACTCCAAGGGCGGGGTCGCCGCGGCCGCCGCCTATCTTGCCGACGCGCTTCGCGACTAGGGAGGACGCTATGACGCTGACACTCGAACAGGCCAGCCGCATCGTCGACGGCGCGCACGCGTACGGAAAGAAGCACGATTTCGATCCGCTTACCGTCGCCGTGCTCGACGCGGGCGGCCATCTGGTCGCCTTCAAGCGCGCCGACGGCAGCGGCATTCTCAGACCCGAAATCGCCATCGGTAAAGCCTACGGCGCACTCGGCTTCGGCCTCGACGGACGCGATCTGAAAGAAAAGAACGCGACGTTCTTAAGCGCCGTGGCCGCCGCGTCCGGCGGACGCTTGGTGCCGGTGCCGGGCGGCGTGCTGATTCGCGACGGCAATAACATCGTCGGCGCCGTCGGCATCAGCGGCGACAATTCCGGCAACGATGAACTGGCCGCCATCGCCGGGATCGAAGGGGCGGGTCTTTCGGTTACGCCGTCGTTGAAAGGCTAAACCGCCGTTACCCCCGCCGGCAGGTTTTCCGTGATCACCGCAGACATGGCGGCCAGCAGGGCACGCTTCGGGAACGTCTCGCGGAAAATCATCCGGACCCGGCGACTCGCCGCCTTGTTGGTCGCACGCCGGATCGTGATCCCCGGCCTGAGCGCCCCGCCATCACCGACCATGGATGCGGGAAGAAACGTGATCCCCGCCCCGGCGGCGACGAGGCCGACGATGGTTTCCAGGCTCGACGCCTGGGTATCCAGCCCCTTCACATTCGACTTTCGCGCCAGACCGCAGAGTCGGGCGACCTGATCCGACAGGCAGTGACCGTCTTTCAACAACAGGAGCTCGGTATTGTTCAGCGTCGTCACGTCCAGATCCTTGCCGGTATCGAGCGGATGGCCGTTCGGCAGCGCGACGCAGAACGGCTCGTCGTAAAGTGGAATCTCCTCGATTCCGGATTCCTTCGGATCGGTCGCGGTCACCGCCACGTCGATCTCGCCGGCGATCAGCTTTCGTTCCAGTTCCTGGGTGACGTCCTCACGCAACGTCAGCTGCATCTTCGGCAGCGCCTCTTTCAACGGGCGCAGGATGGCCGGCAATAGGAACGGGCCGATGGTCGGGATGGTGCCGAAGCGCAGCGGTCCCGCCAGCGGATCGGCGTAGGCGGCGGCAGCGGCCTCGATCTCGCCCGCGATCACCAGCGCGCGCTTCGCCTTTTCCACCACCTCGGCGCCTATCGGCGTCACCGCGACACGGCGGTTGGTGCGCTCGAACAACTGCACGCCGAGCCTGTCTTCGAGCTTCTTGATCTGACCGCTGAGCGCCGGTTGCGAGACGTGGCAACGTTCGGAAGCGCGGCCGAAATGGCCTTCCTCGGCAACGGCGACGACGTATTCGAGATCACGCAGGTTCATGGGCACACCTTAATATAATCAACCCTTATCACCCCGATATGATTAATCGATTTCAACTATAGATGAAAGCGCGGTATATACCGACTTGCGGAACCGTGATCGAACAGCGGCCGGGCCAACGCCGTGGCCGGGCCGCCAAGGTGGCGGGCGGCAGGCATGGGCCGCCGCTACCGACGGACAAGCCGGGCTTGCGCCCGGCTTGTTCATCTCGGGGTGACACCGGGATCTATTCCGGCAGTTCTATGGAATGCTTGGACGGCTCGACGTGATCGGGGATCAAGTCGTCTTCCTGCCACGAGAAGAAGATCAGCATCGTCCATTGCCGCTTGTGCGCAAAGCCGTACGTTTGGCCGGTCGAGGCGATGTGCTTCCCCGCGTCGGCGCTGTAGGCCGTGGCCTCCACCTTGGCGACGCCGCGCCGCTCGGAGCGCTTGTAGAACGCGATCTCCGGCGTCTCGATATTACCTGCCAGCGGGATCGGCACCTCGAACGACTGCATCCCGACCAGAGTCTCGAATTCGTCGCTTGAAAGTGCGCCCGCGCGGACGTCGATGACGGTATCCGCATCGCCACGCTCGGCCGTCAGATATGCGCCTTGCTCGACGATCGCTTCACGGATCGCGGCCTTGGTATAAGGCGCGTAATCACCCTCGATCCCGTCGGTCCGCAAATAAACCCTGGTGCCGTCCGGCAGCGGCAGGCGCAATTGCCGGACTGCCTTGTCGACGGCGTTCGTCACCAGCAACTGTTCGGTCGCCGAATGTTCGGGCTGTGTCTTGCGCGAGGAAGAGCATGCAGCAATGGCCAGAAGCGCCACGGCGAGGACAAGTCGTGCCGGGAGGCGCCGTAGAAAACGTTTCGTCATAAGGGCTTATATAAAGCGGAAAGGCGCGGGTTCAACCGCGCCTCCCCATACCTTTAACCATCTATATTGACGTTCAGCCGGCTTTCAACTCGAGGCGTCGACCGTGCAGAATCGGTTCGGTGTAGCCGCTTGGCTGTTCGCGTCCCTTGAACACCAGATCGCAAGCCGCCTTGAAGGCGATGCCGTCATAACCCGGCGCCATCGGCGTATAGTTCGGGTCGCCGGCGTTCTGTTCGTCGACCACCTTGGCCATGCGCTTCATGGTTTCCATCACCTGCTCTTCGGTGCAGATGCCGTGATAAAGCCAGTTGGCGATGTGCTGCGACGAAATGCGCAGCGTCGCGCGGTCTTCCATCAGGCCGACGTTGTTGATGTCCGGCACCTTGGAGCAGCCGACGCCCTGATCGACCCAGCGCACGACATAGCCCAGAATCCCCTGCGCGTTGTTGTCGAGTTCCGCCTGCACGTCGTCTTCCGACCAGTTGGGCCGGTCGGCCATCGGGTACGAAAGAATATCGTCGAGCTTGGCGCGTTCGCGCGATTTAAGCTGTTCCTGCACCTCGGAAACCATCACCTGATGATAATGGGTCGCGTGCAGCGTCGCCGCCGTCGGCGACGGCACCCAGGCCGTGTTGGCGCCGGCTTTCGGGTGCGCGATCTTCTGTTCCAGCATGGCCGCCATCAGATCCGGCATGGCCCACATGCCCTTGCCGATCTGCGCCTTGCCCTTGAGCCCGCACATGAGGCCGACGTCCACGTTCCAGTCCTCGTAAGCCAGGATCCAGGCGGATTGCTTCATGTCGCCCTTGCGGATCATCGGCCCCGCTTCCATCGAGGTGTGGATCTCGTCGCCGGTGCGGTCGAGGAAGCCGGTGTTGATGAACACGATCCGGTCCTTGGCGGCACGAATGCATTCCTTGAGGTTCACCGTAGTGCGGCGTTCCTCGTCCATGATGCCGAGCTTGAGGGCGTTGCGTTCGATGCCGAGCGCATCTTCGACCTTCGCGCACGTTTCCGCGGCGAACGCCACTTCTTCGGGGCCGTGCATCTTCGGCTTCACGATATACATCGAACCGGCATAGGAATTCCGGTACTTGCCGAGCTTGTCGAGGTCGTGCTTGGCGATGGCCGAGGTGACCATCGCGTCGAGCAGCCCTTCGAACACTTCGTTGCCGTCGGCGTCCAGCACCGCCGGCGTCGTCATCAGATGGCCGACGTTGCGGACCAAAAGAAGCGAGCGCGCCGACAGCGTCACGTCCCCGCCGCCCGGCGTGGTGTAGGTGCGGTCCGGGTTGAGCGCCCGCTCGACCGTCTTGCCGCCCTTCTCGAACGACGCCGTCAGGTCGCCCTTCATCAGGCCCAGCCAGTTGCTGTAGACCAGCGTCTTTTCCTCGCCGTCGACGGCGGCAACGGAATCCTCGCAATCCATGATCGTGGTGATCGCGGATTCCATGATCAGGTCGGCGATGCCGGCGGGATCGTCCTTGCCGATCGGATGGTCGCGGTCGATGACGATCTCGAAATGCAGGCCGTGGTTGACGAACAGCACCGATGTCGGATCGGCCTCGTCGCCCAGATACCCGGCGAAGTCTTCCGGCACGTCGAGACCGGTTTCAGACCCATCGTTCATGGTGACGACGAGCGAGCCGTCGACGATCCTGTACCCCGCGCTGTCGGCGTGCGAGCCCGACGCCAGCGGCGCGTTCTTGTCGAGGAAATCGCGCGCCCAGGCGATGACCTTGGCGCCGCGCTTCGGATTGAAGTCCTTGGTGATCTCGCAACCGTCGCCGAAAGGAATGGCGTCGGTGCCGTAAAGCGCATCGTAGAGGCTCCCCCAGCGCGCGTTGGCGGCATTGAGCGAGTAGCGCGCATTGGTCAGCGGCACCACAAGCTGCGGCCCGGCGATGGTGGAAATTTCCGGATCGACGTTGGTAACGGTGACGGAGAAGTCGTCGCCCTCGGGTACCAGGTAACCGATGTCGCCGAGAAACGTCTTGTAGGCCGAAAGATCGGACGGCTTGCCCTTGTTTTCCCGATGCCAGGCATCGATTTTGGCCTGCATCTCGTCGCGCGTTTCCAGAAGCGCCCGGTTCTTCGGCGTTAGATCGCTGACGATGCCCGCAAAAGCGGCCCAGAAATCGTCGGAAGACATGCCGATCCCCGGCAGCACGTCATCGTTCACGAAATCGAAGAGCGTCTTGTCGATTTGCAAGCCGCTGGACTGTACACGTTCCGTCATATTGTCCTCGTCAAATCCTTTATGTCCTCGGGTGCCACATAGGGGCCATACCCGGGCATAACAATGTCGCAATGCAAAATATGGGTGGGGTTATACAGATATACGGCTCGATTGCCAGCGGTTTTGCCGGTTCCGCAGCGCAGCAAAGCTTGGCCGCCGAACACTGAAAGTCAGTCGAAAAGCCAGCGGAGACCGTCCCGGGTGTCCCCGAGCGGGTTGTATTCACAACCGACGTATCCGGTATAGCCGAGCCGGTCCATCAGGTTGAAGAGATACGGATAGTTGATTTCGCCGATATTTGGTTCATGGCGCTCCGGCACGCCCGAAATCTGCACGTGCACGATATCGTCGAGCATCGCCTCGAACCGTTTGGCGAGATCGCCTTCCATGATCTGCACATGATAGAAATCGAACTGCAGCCCGGCGTTGGGCCGGTCGATCCTTTCCAGCGCATCCGCGACGGCGGCACTGGTCGGCATTAAATAGCCCGGCACGTCGCGGCTGTTGAGCGGCTCGAGCGCCACCGTGACCCCTTCCCCCTCGCACCGGTCGGCGGCGAAGCGGATGTTCTCGACGTAGCATGCAAGCATGTCGTCCAACATCGCCGGGTCGGGAATCAGCCCCGCCATGACGTGCAGCGTCCGGCAATCCAGCGCATGGGCGTATTCAAGCGCCTTGTCGATGCTTTCTCGAAATTCGGCGACCCGGTCCGGGAGCGCCGCAATACCGCGTTCGCCCGCGTCCCAATCGCCCGGGGGCGCATTGAAAAGCGCCTGTGTCAGGCCGTTTTCCGCCAGTCTCTCCGCGACCTCCGGTGCTGAATGGGCATAGGGAAACAGAAACTCTACCGCCTCGAAACCGGCCTCGCGGGCAGCCGCGAAACGGTCCAGAAACGACACCTCGGTGAACATCAACGTCAGATTGGCGGCGAACATCGGCATATCGAAATATTACCCCTTTGCGCCCGGCAGTTCGATGCCCGCCAGCCCGGCGAACACCTTGATCACGGCGGCATCGTCCTCGCGCCCCAATCCCATCGCCTTGGCGGCCAGGAACTGCTGGTGCGCGGCGGCCGACACCGGCAATGGAAAACCTTCCCGCTTGCCGGTTTCAAGCACGATGCCGAGATCCTTGACGAAAATCTCGACGGCGCTTTTCGGGCTGTAATCATTTTCCAGCACGTGCGGCACGCGGTTTTCGAACATCCACGAATTGCCCGCGGACGCGGTGATCACCTCGTAGACCTTCTCCGCGTCGAGACCGGAACGAATCCCCAGCGCCAGCGCCTCCATGGCCGTCGCGATATGCACACCCGCCAGCAACTGGTTGACCATCTTCATGGTCGAACCGGGGCCTGCCTCGCCGCCAAGTTCGAAAACCTTTTCGGCGACCGCGTCCAGGAACGGCCGGGCCTTGCTGAACGCTTCCGCCGCTCCCGATCCCATAACCGTGATCGCACCCGCGGCAGCCTTTACCGCACCGCCGGAAATCGGCGAATCGAGATACAAGAGGCCCATCGCGTTCAGCCGTTCGCCGACGCTACGCGCATATGCCGGCGGCACGGTGGCGCAGCCCATGACCACGGCGCCTTTCGGCAAAGCCTCAGCGGCACCCCCCTTGCCGAACAGCACGGCTTCGGTCTGTTCCATATTGACGACCACGATGGCAAGGCAATCGGCACCCTTCGCGGCGTCCGCCGGCGCTTTCGCCACCGACCCGCCGGCGGCGGCGAACGCGTCCAGCGCCTTCTCGGATACGTCGCAGCCGGTCACGGTGAGACCGGCCTTCAACGCCGAGGTCGCGATCCCCATGCCCATGGCGCCAAGACCGACGACCGCCGCATTCATTGATGTCATGGATAGTCCTCCTGAAGTTTCCCGTATTGTGTGGATCACAACCAAGAGCGCAAGGCGGCAAATGCATTGGGGCGCATGGCGGCAAATTCACAACTGTAATTCGCAAAATTGAGCGCGCGCGCCTTTTCACTGCGTAAAATTATCGCTACATATGTGACCAAGGGGCGGTTCAAGGGGTAGCGAACCGCCGTTTCTTCACGGAACATAAAGAGAGACATCCCATGAAGTTTGCGCGCCTCGCCGTTGTTGCGGCGTTACTCGCCATATCTGTCACGCAAGCCAACGCAGAACCGATCCGCATCGGCGAAATCAACAGCTATACGCGCCTGCCCGCCTTCACCGAGCCCTATAAAAAGGGCTGGCAGATGGCGCTTGAGGAGATCAACGCGAAGGGCGGCGTCAACGGCCGGAAGCTCGAGGTCATCAGCCGCGACGATGCCGGCAAGCCGGGCAACGCCGTCAAGATCGCGGAAGAACTGGTCAAACGTGAAAAGGTCGCGCTTCTGGCGGGGACGTTCTTCTCGCACATCGGCCTCGCGGTCTCCGATTTCGCCAAACAGAACAAGGTGCTGTTCATCGCCGCCGAACCGCTGACCGACGCGCTCGTGTGGTCGAAGGGCAACGACTACACCTTCCGCCTGCGTCCCTCGACCTACATGCAGGCCGCGATGCTGGCCGCCGAAGCGGCGAAAACCGACGCCGTCAAATGGGCGACCGTGGCGCCGAACTACGCCTATGGCAAAGACGCCGTCGCCGCTTTCAAACAGGTGCTCAAAAAGCTCAAACCCTCCGTCGAGTTCGTCGACGAACAGTGGCCGGCGCTGTTCAAGATCGATGCGGGCGTCACCGTCCGCGCGCTTGAAGCCGCGAAACCAGAAGGCATCTACAACGTCACCTTCGGCCCGGACCTGGGTGCGATGGTGCGCGAAGGCACCGTCCGCGGTCTCTATGAGAATCGCACCGTCGTCAGCCTGCTGACCGGCGAGCCGGAGTATCTCGAACCTTTGAAGGGAGAAGCGCCGAAGGGCTGGATCGTCACCGGTTATCCCTGGTACGCGATCGATACGCCGGAACATAACGCCTTCCGCGCGGCTTACGAAAAGCGCTGGGGCGAAACCCTCAAGATGGGCTCGCTGGTCGGTTACAACACCATGCTGTCGATCGCCGCGCTCCTGGAAAAGACCAAGAGCACCGACACCGACAAGATGATCGCGACGATGAAGGGGCTCAAGGTCGCGACCCCACAGGGCGAGATCGCCTATCGCGCCGCCGACCACCAGGCCACCATGGGGTCCTGGGTCGGCCGTACCGACGTCGTCGACGGCGGCGGGCAAATGACGGACTGGCGCTATGTCGACGGCGCCGAAGTCCTGCCGCCGCCGGCAGAAGCCAAGGCCATGCGCCCCGCGAACTAGGACATAGCATGACGCGAAAACTCATCTCCTCCGGTTCCTATCTGGAGCCGGAAATCGGCTTCAGCCGGGCAGTTCGTATCGGCAACACGATTGCTGTTGCCGGCACCGCACCGATCGCCGCGTCCGGCGGCACTGACGGCTTGGGCGATGTCTACCGGCAAACCCAGCGGTGCCTGGAAATAGTTGAAAGCGCACTGACGGACGCCGGCGCCTCGCTTGAGGATGTCATTCGTACCCGCGTCATGCTGACCGATGTCGCCAATTGGAAAGAGGCGGCCCGCGCCCATGGAGAGGTATTCGCCGACATCCGTCCGGTCTGCACATTCGTCCAGGTATCCGGTTTCGTGGACCCCGACTGGCTCGTCGAACTGGAAGCCGATGCCGTCGTAGCCTGAGCGGTTAAGTTCTGGCCTCGCGCACATCGGCTCCCATAGGATAGCCCGGCCATGGGATTCTATGTCGCCCAGTTCCTGACCGGTCTCGCGAGCGCGTCGTCGCTGTTCCTCGTCGCCGCCGGGCTGTCGATCATCTTCGGCGTGACCCGGATCGTGAATTTCGCGCACGGCTCGCTGTTCATGCTGGGCGCGTTCATCGCCTATTCGATCTCACAGCAATTCGGCTTCTGGCTCGCGGTGCCGCTGGCCGCCCTTTGCGTCGGTGCGGTCGGCTGGGCGATGGAGCGGACGGTCTTGAGCCGCCTTTACGGCGCGCCGGAGTTGTTTCAACTCGTCGCCACATTCGGCCTGGTGCTGATCGTACAGGATGCGGCGCTGTGGATCTGGGGGCCGACGGATTTGCTCGGGCCGCGCGCGCCGGGACTGACCGGCGTGGTGCGTATCCTCGACCAGCCGGTGCCCGAATACGACCTGTTCCTGATTGCCGTCGGCCTCACGGTGCTGGGGGCAATCTGGTGGATGTTCACCCGCACCCGTTTCGGCATCCTGGTCCGCGCCGCAACCGAGGACCGGGAGATGCTGCAGACGCTGGGCGTCCGTCCGGCGCGGCTGTTCCAGGCGACGTTCTTCATCGGCGCGGCGCTCGCAGGCCTTGGCGGCGCGCTCGAAATGCCGCGCCAGCCGGCAAGCCTGTTGATGGATATCAACATCATCGCCGAGGCGTTCGTGGTCGTCGTCATCGGTGGGATGGGCAGCGTCACCGGCGCCTTTCTGGCGGCACTGCTGATCGCCGAACTGAACGCCTTCGGCATCCTGATCCTCCCCGAGATCACGCTGGTCGCGGCGTTCGCGGCCATGGCGGTGGTTTTGGTCATTCGGCCCTACGGTTTGTTGGGGAAGCCGGCGACAACGGCCCCGCATGCGGTGGAGATCCAGCCGCCACAAACCCTCGGCGCGCCGGGCCGCGTCGCCGGCGCCGGGTTGATCGTCCTGCTGCTCGCGCTGCCGTTCGTCGCCGGGGATTTTATGATTGTGCTCGCCGGCGACATCATGATCTTCGCGCTGTTCGCCGCCGGCCTGCATTTCATGATGGGCACGGGCGGCCTCGTCTCGTTCGGGCATGCCGCGTTTTTCGGCATTGGCGCCTACGCGGCGGCGCTGCTGGTGGAGCGCGCCGGGATCGGTATGGAAGCCGCCCTGATCCTCGCCCCCGCCGCCGCCGCCGGCGGCGCGGCGATCATCGGCTGGTTCGCTGTCAGGCTCAGCGGCGTCTATCTGGCGATGCTGACGCTGGCAGCAGCGCAGATACTGTGGTCGGCGAGCGTCCAATGGCAGGACGTCACCGGCGGCGACGACGGCATTCTGGGTATCTGGCCGGCCCCATGGGCAAGCGGCACGACGGCGTACTATTATCTCACACTTACCCTCGCCGCTGCCGGGATCGGATCACTGACGATGCTGGCGAAGGGCCGCTTCGGCACACTGCTAAGGGCCGGGCGCGATGCGCCGGCGCGCGCCCAGGCGTTGGGAATCGACATCAAGCTCCGGAACTGGACCGCAATCGTCATCGCCGGGACCGCCGCCGGACTTGCGGGCGGTATCTTCGCGTTTTCGAAAGGCAGCGTGTTCCCCGATACCCTGGCAATTCCAAATTCCGTCGACGCGCTCGTGATGGTGCTTTTGGGCGGTTTGCATGCGCCCGCCGGACCGATCTTGGGCGCGGGCGTGTTTGCGCTGCTCGAAGACGCGCTGAGCCGCCTCCCCTATTGGCGTGCGCTGTTGGGCGCGGCGGTTGTCGGGATCGCAGTTTTCGCACCGGGTGGAATCGCAGGGTCGCTTTCCGGTTGGCTCAGACGCCGGCGGGAGGGAGCGGCATGACCCGGGTCCTCGACGTCAACGGAATCAGCAAGAACTTCGGCGGCCTGAAGGCCGTCGACGAAGTAACATTCACGCTCGATCAATTTGATGTCGCCGCCCTGATCGGCCCCAACGGCGCCGGCAAGACGACGTGTTTCAATCTTCTGGGCGGCGCGCTGACCGTCGACGCCGGCAGCGTCGTCTTCGGCGGCGAGGATATCACGAGCTGGTCCCCGCACCGCCGCGCCCGGACCGGCATCGGCCGAACCTTCCAGATCGCCGCGACGTTCCGGTCCATGACCGTCATCGAGAACGTCGAGGCGGCGTTGATGGCCGCCGGCATGGGCGCGGAGAGAGCGCCCGCGCTGCTCGAAGATGTCGGCATCGCCGACATGGCGCCGCGCCTGGTGACGGCGCTCGCCTACGGCGATGTCAAACGCGTCGAACTGGCGATGGTGCTGGCCGCCGACCCGAAGCTGCTGTTGCTCGACGAGCCGACGGCGGGGATGGCCGCCGACGAGCGCCACCGGATCATGCAGCGAATTTCCGATCTGGTCAGCGCGCGCGGAATCACCGTGCTGTTCACCGAGCACGATATGGACGCGGTGTTCGGCTATGCCAGCCGTATCCTCGCCATGGATCAGGGGAAACTGATTGCCGACGGCGCCCCCGACGCGATCCGGAACGACGCCCGCGTCCAGCGGGTTTATCTGGGCGAGCCGGAGGATGGAAATGCTTGACGTCCAGAATATCCGAAGCGGATACGGCAAGGCGCTCGCCATCGAGGACATCTCGTTCACGCTCGGCCAGTCGGAAAGCCTCGCCATCCTCGGGCGCAACGGCGCCGGCAAGACCACCACCCTCAAGACCGTGATGGGCCTGCTCCCCGCCTGGCAGGGCCGGATCGTCTTCAAGGGCGAAGACATCGCGGGGCTTGCGCCGGATGCCATCGCGCGCGCCGGGATCGGCTATGTCCCCGAAGACCGCCGCATCTTCGAAAGCCTGAGCGTCACCGAAAACCTGCTCAGCGGCGAGAAAGCGGGCGTGTCCGGGGTCGCGCCCTGGACCGCCGATCGCATTTTCGACCTCTTCCCCGAGATCGCGCGGCGCCGCACGGCAGCGGCTGGGACATTATCCGGCGGCGAACGGCAGATGCTCGCGGTCGGGCGCGCCCTCATGGGGAACCCGGAACTCCTGCTTCTGGACGAGCCGTCGGAGGGACTCGCCCCCGTCGTCGTCCAGCGCCTGGGCGACGCCCTCGGCGAACTGCGGCGAACCGGCATCGCCATCCTGATCTCCGAACAGAACCGCCGACTCGCCCGGCAAGTCGCGGAAAATGTGGTGATCATGGAGACCGGGCGCATCGCCTATCGCGGCACTTTCGCTGATCTGGACACAAATCCCGGAATTACCGCCCGTTTGCTCGGCGTTTGAATATGCGCCGTAAACCTTTTCCATTCGCGAACAAAGTGATAGGAAAATTGCGGGGTTTGGGGGGACTAAATGAACGAGAACGCTGAGCCGGTCGTCATCAAGGCGTTCGCGGTGATCGAGGCCATCCTCGCCGCGCGGCGCCCATTGTCGTTGCCGGAGCTTTCCGAAGCGCTCGGCCGCCCCAAGCAGACCGTCCACCGCACCGCCCGCCAGCTTGAGGAATACGGCTTCCTGTTTCGCGAACCTTTACGCGACCGCTATGCCATCGGCCCCAAGATGTTCGACGTCTCGAAAGAGGTGTTCGGCTGGTGCGTCCGTTATGCGCCCCGCAACGCCGTGCTGTCTCGTCTCGTCGGCAAGATCTCCGAAACCTGCAACGTCGGCGTGCTCGACGGCGACAGCGTACTCTATCTCGATCGGGTCGAGAGCAATTTTCCGCTCCGCGCCGAACTCCACCCCGGCAGCCGGGTCCCGGTTCACTGCACCGGTCTCGGCAAGCTGTTTCTGGCCTACTTGCCGCCGCGCACGCGCAAGCGTCTTCTGGAGCGCATCGAACTGACCGCGTTCACGGCACGGACGCTCACCAGCATCGAAGCCATCGAAGCCGACTGCACCGAAACCCGCCAGCGCGGCTATTCGGTCAACAACGAGGAATATCACGACGGCATCATCTCGGTCGCCGTTCCCGTCTATTCGGAAACCGATACCGTGATCGCCGGGCTCGCGATCCACGCGCCCGCCGCACGGATGAGCGTCGAAGAGGCGGTGACGCATGTCCCGCTTCTCCAGGAATACGCGACGATTATGGCGGACGATTTCGCCGCCGAGGCCGAACCGGCCTGACTAAGCCACGTCCAGAATCTCCCGGAACGTCAGATTGATCCGGGGCCCGACGGGCTTCCGGGTCTTGGTGATCGCGTGCAACCAGTTGGTCTGTGTCTCGCCCTTCATGACCAACAGGCTGCCGGGCGCAAGATCGACCCCGAACGACTCCCCCGCGAAATGCTTCTTCGGCTTGAAACGCATGCGGCGCGGCGCCCCCATGCTCACCGACGCTATCACCGGCCGGGGACCGAGTTCGGCCTCGTCGTCCGCGTGCCATCCCATGCTGTCGCCGCCATCGCGGTAGAGGTTCAAGAGCACACCGTTGAAGTGCGCCCCGGCGATCTCCGCGGCCTTTTCGGCGATCAAGCGTACTGACGGCGAGAACGGCGCGGGCGGATGGGTGAGACCTGAATAGCGGTAGTGCTTGTCACCCATCCAGCAGATCAAGCGCGGCATGGCGTGGGTCCTGCCGAACAGCGTGATGTTCTCGCGATGCCACTCGGCTTCCGCCTCGACGGCGCGGAACAACCCGTCGGGGTCGGAAAAAACGTTTTCGAAAAGGGTGATGTCCGCGCCGGCGATCCCGAGGTCACGGCACGTCATCGGCGGCATGGATCAGTGCAGACCGGGTTTCTTGTAAAATTCGATGCGGCTGGCGCTCTCAATTTCGACCTCGATAATGCGTTTGTCGCGAAAGATCGTCAGCGGCACCGTCACACCGGCGCTGCCGAGACCCCAGATGGTCTTGTACATACCCGCCATGCTGGTCACCGGTTTGCCGCCGACTTCGAGCACCAGATCGCCCGCTTCAAGCCCGGCGTTATCGGCGGGACCGCCCGACCACAATCCGGCGATCACCACCTTACCCGCGTTCTCGGCGGAGAACATACCGAGCCACGGCCGGGGCGGCGTCATGCGCTGGCCGTGCTGCATCAGGTCGTCCTTGATGGTGTCGAGCAGATCGATCGGCACGATCATATTCCCTTCGTGGGGTTCGTCGTCGCCGTCGTGCGCACCCTCCTGCACGAACAGCGAACCGATGCCCTTGAGTGTGCCGTCGTTGCCGATCAGCGCCGCGCCGCCCCAGAACGGATGCGGCGGCGAGGTGAAAATGGCGTTATCCAGAAGATATTCCCAATAGCCCGCGAATTCACGCCGTCCCACGACCTCGACGTCCACCGACTGGCCGCAGCCGCCGTATCCGGCGACGATGGCGCGGTCGCCGACCTCTAGATCGGTCGCAGTGCCAATCTTGAGCGGCTTGATCGTCGGCCTGCCCAACATCTGCACGAGGCCGAAACCTGTCTCCGTATCTGCGCCAAGGACATGTCCCTCGACGGCGGCGCCGTCGGCGTCGACCAGCCACACGCTTTCCGCCTCGACCACCAGGTAGCCGATGGTCAGCAGAATCCCGCGTTCGTCGATCAGCACGGCGTGTCCGGCCCGCTCGCTGCCGAGCGACTGGGCCGTAAAGCCGTCCTCAGGGGCACGGGTACGGATCAGATAAATCGCCCGGAGAGCCGCCTTGAGGTCGAAATTCAAATCCTCGGGCGTCGGCTGCAGCGCCGGGTCGATATCGGGTATCAGCTCATTGGCCATACAACCCCCTTCACAACATTGCATATCGGAAGGGGGTTTTTGATTTTCAATGACCTAGCGACGCACAATCGGCAGCCGGATCGCCGAAGGCTGGTCCGCCGTGTGGAAAAACACGAACTTGGGCGGACGGCCGTCCGGAATCCGCGTGAAATGATCGCTGTCGGCAGCGGCGATCGAGACCCGGAGTTTGTGCCCGGCGCGGAATAGATAGGACGTCGGCAACAGTTCGAACGACGCGCTTGCCGCCTCACCCGGCACCAGGTGTTCGGCATCGGCGCGGTTGAATGAATGGGTCGGCCCGGTCGGCGGAATGTCCTTCGGCAGATCGCCGATCTTGCGGTGCAACGCGCGGAACACGCCTTCCGTCACATAGACCGACTTCCCTTCCGGGGTGATGTCGGAAATATAGACGAAAAACGTCCCGTCCTTTTCCGAACACGTGAAATGGAGATCGACCACCGGATGGCCGGTCATCTCGGTGTCCGCGTCGAAAGCCGCCGACGTGAAGTTCAGCATTTTTTCGTCACGCCCGTGCCAGTCGTCGTAATAGGTCTCGACGTTGGCGATATAGAGCCGGTCGTAACGGGTATGGAAGCCGGTGCGGCAGTCGTAATCCGCCTGATAGTCGTCCACCCCCTCGGTGACCTCGGGCGCGGCGGCGCTGAGCGTACTGTCGGCGTCGAAATAAAGGACCGTGTCGGGTTCGGCGGGCGGCCAGCTGTCCGCCGACTGCCACTCTTCCGCGCCCATGGTGAAGTAATGCACCCGGGCCTCGTCCTCGATGCCGGCGTCGATGCCTTTAAGATGCGTATCGAAGAAGCGCAGCACCTCGGCGGCGACGAACGGTTGCTGGGCTTCGGGCTTATCGCCACGCCAGGGGCTGACATGGCCGCGCGCACCGTGATCCCAGGGCCCCAGCATCAGACGGTGATGTTTCTCTTTCAGCCACAGGTAGCGCTGGATCGTGCCGACGGAATACCCGCCGCCGTCCATCCAGCCGGAAATCGTGTAGTACGCCGTGTTCTTGTCGGCGTCGCGACTGGCGTAGTTGTAGGGGCAGATCACCCGGCTCTGGTAGTCCGGGTTGTCGGTCAACGCGTCGTCGCGAAAGCGGAACTGCTGCGCGAAGTCCTGCATGTTGAAGTTGGCGACGTGATCTTTGAGCGCCGCTTTGACCAGCGCGCCGTCGGTGTCCTCGTCGACGGGGGCGGGTCCGGCCAGATCGTCGTCCTTGAAATACGCGTAATCGGGGATCAGCTCGCGGTCGTCGAAATCGAGCGCATCGGCGAGTTGTCCGTAATTCCGGGTCACACAGGTCAAAAGCACGCCGCCCGGATAAAGGTGGTTCGACCACGTATCCCAGACCGCGAACAGCGGCGCGACGGCCTTCACGTTCGGATGATTGGTCGACGCCAGAAAGTCGGACGCCGCACCCGGGTACGAAATCCCGGTCGCGCCGATGTTGCCGTCGCACCAGGGCTGCTGGGCGACCCAGTCCACCGTATCGTGATGGTCGAGGCGTTCGGCGGGCGAGCGGAAACCGTCGCGGCAACCAAAGCTGGCGCCGGAGCCCCTGACGTCGACGCAGACGAGCGCATAACCGCGCTTGACGAAGTTGTCGCGGTAAAACGCGATGGTCGGGCACGGATCGATGCCTTCCCTGTGCCCTTCTCGTAACGCGAAACGCCGGTAATAGGGCGTGAAGATGCAAATCGTCGGATACGCTTTATCCTCGTCTTCGGTGCCGGGGAGATGGATGTCGACCGCGAGCCTGATACCGTCGCGCATCGGCACGTAGACGGAGCTCAGACGCTCGCCTTCATACCCTTTGTCCAGGCCACGCACGTAGTCCCTGGGCGAGACGTTCCATCCCGCTCCCGAATTGCTGTCCGACACTTCTGATCTCCCTGATCGCTCTGAATTGGTTGTGGCAGGTCTTGCGGAAAGGCCCCCGATGATGGAACCTTAGGTGATAGTCGTAGCTGGAGGAACAGAAATGAGCAATGTGCATGCACTCGAACTGCCGTCGGTACGTGATCGGGTGTCGGAAGAAGAATGGCAGATGCGGGTCGATCTCGCGGCCTGTTACCGTCTGGTCGCCCACTACGGTTGGGACGACGTTCTGTTCACGCACAACTCGGCCCGAGTCCCCGGCTCCGACCATCATTTCCTGATCAATCCGCTCGGCCTCAAGTTCGAGGAAATCACCGCGTCCTCGCTGATCAAGATCGACTGCGACGGCAACAAGGTGACGGACAGTCCGTTCGGCTACATCAAGGCCGGCTTCACCATTCACAGCGCGATCCACATGAACCGCGAAGACGCGGTCTGCGTCATGCACACCCACACCATGGAGGGGATGGCCGTATCGGCGCAGAAGAACGGTCTTCTGATGCTGAATCAGAAGTCGCTCTGCTTCTACAATCGCCTCGCCTATCACGACTACGAAGGCATCGCCGACGACCTCGACGAGCGTGATCGCCTCGCCGCCGATCTCGGCGATCTGAATGCGATGATCCTCTGGAACCACGGCTTGCTGACCGTCGGCAACAGTGTCGCTCATGCCTTCGTTCTGCATAAACGCCTGAACGACTCGTGCCAGCTTCAACTGATGGCGCAGACGGGCGGCGGCGAGTTGCGGATCGTCGATGACGAGACTTGCGAGAAAACTGCGCAACAGTTCGAAAAGAACTACTCCAGCGGCAAGAATGCCGCGATGCAGTGGGACGCCTTCAAGCGCATGCTCGACAAGATTGATCCAAGCTACGCCGAATAACGACGACCTGACGAACAAACCGAAGAGGAGAGCCTGAAATGGCTAAAGGTATGGTGTGCGCGCCGCAGCCGGAGGCTGTCGAAGCCGGCGCACTGGTTTTGAAATCCGGTGGTAACGCCGTCGACGCGGCGATCGCGACCGCGCTGGTGCAGACCACCGTCGACCCGTTCATGTCGGGGATTGCAGGCTTCGGCTCGATGCACGTCTACCTGCCGGACTTCGAAACCCACCAGTGCCTGGATTTCCACGCCCGCGCACCCGGCAGCGTCAAGGAAGACATGTGGCTGGATAAACTGCTGCACGAGTGCGAGGACGGCTTCGGCTTCATCCTCGAAGGCCGCGTCAACGAGGTCGGCTACCAATCCATCGCCACGCCGGAAAGCCTGCGCGCCTACGATACCGCGCTCAAGAAATGGGGTACCAAGTCGCTCGCCGAGGTGATCCAGCCCGCCATCGATTATGCCGCCGGCGGCTGGATGATCCGCCCGCACGTGCGGCGATTCTGGGAACAGGTCGAACCCGGCGGGCGCGTCGAGCACATCGAATATCTACGTGGGTCCCCGGCGACCGCAAAGATCTATCTCAACGAAGACGGCTCGATGAAGCCGATGGGTGGCATCATCAAGAACCCGGACATGGCGAAGACTTACACGCGCATCGCCAAGGCCGGCGCCGACGATTTCTATGAGGGCGAGATCGCATCCAAGATCGTCGCCGACATGGAGGCCAACGGCGGCCTGATCTCGGCGGAAGACCTCAAGAACGCGGGGCCGGAAGACACCGAACTTCTGTGGACCGATTACCGCGGCTATCAGGTCGCTTCCTCCCCGCCGCCGGGCGGCGGCGTCATGGTGCTCGAGATGCTGAACATCCTCGAGAATTTCGATCTCGCGGGCATGGGCCTCAACTCGCCCAAGTACATCCGCACCGTCGCCGAGGCGATGAAGATCGCCACCGTCGACAAGGACAAGCACGTCGGCGACCCGCGCTTCGTCGATATCCCGCTGGATATGCTGCTGTCCAAGGACTACGCGAAAAAGATGGCCGACAAGATCAAGTCCGGCGAAAAAACCCACGTGCCGCGTTTCCAGAAGGGCGAAGATCAGAAGGAAACCACGCACCTCTGCACCGTCGACGCCGCGGGCAACTGCGTGACGATGACGCACTCGCTCGGCATGCCGTCGGGGGTCACGACCGAGGGCCTGGGGTTCGTCTACAACGGCTGCATGGGCGTGTTCGACCCGCGCCCGGGCATGACCGGCTCTCTCGCGCCGGGTAAGTCGCGCTTCACGTCGATGGCGCCGTCGATCGTCTTCAAGGACGGCAAGCCGATGCTGCTGATCGGCGCGCCGGGCGGCACCTACATCGCCATGGGCGTGCTTCAGGGCATCCTCAACGTGATCGATCACGGCATGGACGCGCAGCAGGCGGTCGCCGCGCCGCGTTTTTCCGCGACCAGCGACATCATCGAGATCGTCAACCGCATCCCGCGCTTCGTGCAGGCCGAACTGGAAGCGGACGGCTATGCATTCCGCCGCTATCCGCTCAACTTCCACTTCGCCGGCGTGCACGCGATCCGCATCACCGACAAAGGCCTCGACGGCGGCGCCGACCCGGGCCGCGACGGCATGGCGTTGGCGGTTTAGCAAGTCGCCCCTCACCCGGCGCGCGAGCGCGCCACCCTCTCCCGAGGGCGAGGGATTTGCGTCCGTGAGTCCCTTCTCCCATTTTGGCTCACGCCAAATGATGGGCGATGGGAGAAGGGCAGGATGAGGGGATAGGCTTGACCGCAACTGTAGGTCGGCTAACCTGAGCATTCGCACGTGCAGCAAAGCACGGCGGACATAAACGCTCAGGGGGGCGGATGCCGAAGGCGATCAAGCTGTTCGTCAAATATGTCGAGGCGGTGAACTACCGGATCGGCCGCATCGCCATGTACGGCATCTTCGTGATGGCGGCG
This sequence comes from Rhodospirillales bacterium, assembly GCA_965228915.1. GTDB lineage: Bacteria > Pseudomonadota > Alphaproteobacteria > Rhodospirillales > Casp-alpha2 > UBA4479. Next base: position 826,532 of record OZ245847.1, read on the forward strand.
ATCCTTCTGTGGTCGTCGATCTCCAAAACCTTTTTTTTACCGTCGCTCTGGACCCTCGAAATGGCGCAGTTCGCGATGGTCGCCTATTACATCCTGGGCGGGCCGTATTCGATCCAGTTGAACGCCAACGTGCGGATGGACCTTCTCTACGCCAACTGGTCGCCGAAGAAGAAGGCGTGCTTCGATTCCGTCACCGTGCTGCTGTTATTGTTCTATCTCGGCGTCATGCTCTACGGCGCCATCGACAGTACGGCCTATGCCTTCCAGTACGGCGAGCGCAACCCGACCGCGTGGCGGCCGGTGCTGTGGCCGATCAAGACGCTGATGTGCATCGGTTTCCTTTTGATGCTGCTGCAGTCGCTGGCGGAACTCTGCAAGGACATCGCCAAGATCAGGGGTGAGGAAATCTAACCCCGTGTCCTACGAACTGATCGCGCTTCTGATGTTCTCGTCGATGATGCTGATGCTCATGACGGGGCAACGCGTATTCGCGGCCATCGGCGGCGTCGCCGCCATCGCGGCGCTGGCATTGTGGGGGACAGGCGGGTCCACGATCCCGTTCGCGTCGGCGATGAAACTGATGAAGTGGTATCCGCTGCTCACGCTGCCGATGTTCATCTTCATGGGCTACGTGTTGTCTGAATCGAAGATCGCCGACGACCTTTATAAAATGTTCCATGTCTGGATGGGGCCGATCAACGGCGGCCTCGCCATCGGCACCATCGGGCTGATGGTGCTGATTTCGGCGATGAACGGCCTCAGTGTCGCGGGGATGGCCATCGGCGCCACCATCGCGCTGCCGGAACTGCTCAGGCGCAATTACGACAAGCGGATGGTGACGGGTGTCATCCAGGCGGGATCGTCGCTGGGAATCCTCGTCCCGCCGTCCGTCGTCCTCGTCCTTTACGCCATGATCGCGCGCCAGCCGGTCGGGCAGTTGTGGTTGGCGGGCGTCGTGCCCGGCCTGATGATGGCGGCGCTTTTCGTCGTCTACATCTATATCCGTTGCCGCCTCAATCCGAATCTCGGCCCGGCGCTCCCCAAGGAAGAGCGCAACGTCTCCATGGCCGAGAAGCTGCGCTTGCTGCGTGCCGGACTTTTACCCGTCGCGATCTTCGCCGCCATGATGGTGCCGTTCGTCAACGGCTGGACCAGCCTTGTCGAAAGCTCCGCCATCGGCGCGCTGACCGCATTCATGGCCGCCGTCGTCAAACGCCGGATGAACAAGGAGGTGTTCGAAACCTCGGTCCGTCAGACGCTGGCGATCTCGTGCATGTTCATGTGGATCATCCTGGCCGCGCTCGGTTTCGGCGCGGTGTTCGACGGCCTGGGCGCGGTCAAGGCCATCGACAACCTGTTCACCCAGCAGATGCACCTGAGCCCGCTCACCATCCTGATCCTGATGCAGCTCTCGTTTCTCGTCATGGGGACGTTCCTCGACGACACCGCGATGCTTGTAATCGTGGCACCCTTGTACGTGCCGCTGGTCGCCGCGCTCGGCTTCGATCTGATCTGGTACGGCGTGCTCTACACCATCACCACGCAGATCGCCTATATGACACCACCATTTGGGTATAATCTGTTTCTGATGCGTGCCATGGCGCCGCCGGAAATCGGCATCCGGGATATCTACGGCTCGATCCTGCCGTTCGTGCTGGTCATGGTGCTGGCGCTGGCGCTGATCATGACGTTCCCAGAGATCGCGCTGTGGCTGCCGAACACTATTTACGGAAAATAATCAGGACCTCGAAAAGGGGCGAACCAAAACAAGACCGCTTGGGGCAGGAAAACGGACAACCGCAAACCCACAGGAGAGGACAATGACGACGAGACGTAACTTCCTTAAAGCCGGCGCCGCCGCCGGCGTCGCCGGGGCCGCGTCGCTTGCGGCGCCCGCGGTTCATTCGCAGTCGCCGATCAAATGGCGCATGCAGACCTATGCCGGTCCGGCGCTGGCCGAGCATGTGATCAAACCGGCCATCGACAGCTTCAACAAGATCGCCGCCGGCGAGATGGAGATCGAACTGTTCTTCGCCGACCAACTCGTCCCCACGGGAGAACTGTTCCGCGCCATGCAGTCCGGCACCATCGACGCGGTGCAGTCCGACGACGACTCGATGGCGTCGCCGACCGAGGTCACCGTCTTCGGCGGCTACTTCCCGTTCGCCAGCCGCTACTCGCTGGACGTACCGGTGCTGTTCAACCAGTACGGCCTGAACGAAATCTGGGACGCCGAATATTCGAAAGTCGGCGTGAAACATATCTCGGCGGGCTCGTGGGATCCGTGCCACTTCGCCACCAAGGAACCGATCAACTCCCTCGCCGACCTCAAGGGCAAGCGGGTCTTCACCTTTCCGACTGCGGGCCGCTTCATGGCGCAGTTCGGCGTCGTCCCGGTGACCCTTCCTTGGGAGGACATCGAAGTCGCCGTGCAGACGGGCGAGCTTGACGGCATCGCGTGGTCCGGCATCACCGAGGATTACACGGTCGGTTGGGCCGACGTAACCGACTACTTCCTGACCAACAACATCTCAGGCGCCTGGGCGGGCTCGTTCTTCGCCAACATGGATAGCTGGAACAAGCTGCCCGACAAGATGAAGGAACTGCTGAAAATCACCTTCGACAGTTCGCACTACTATCGCCAGTGGTGGTACTGGGGCGGCGAGGCGTCGCTGCGCGTCAACGGGACCAAGATGAAGCTGACCACGATCCCCGACAAAGAGTGGGAAACGGTGGAACAGGCCGCGGTCAAGTTCTGGGACGAGATCGCGTCAGAATCGGAGACCAAGAAGAAGGTCGTCGACATCTTCAAGAAGTACAACGCCGACATGCTGAAGGCGGGCCGCCCGTACCGTTACAGCTAAGATCGCGGCCGCGAATGACGAATACCCCCGGTGCGTGCGCCGGGGGTATTTACGTCCGCCTCGCCGCGTCCTAAGAAGGCGATCTCGCTCATATTCATCCTGAGGGGATCCCCATGACCGCGACCCTTAAATGCATCTCCCCCATCGACGGCAGCGTCTACGCCGAACGCCCCGTTCTTAGCAGTGACGACGCCTTCGCCGCCGTCGCCCGCGCGAAGAAAGCGCAGAAGGACTGGCAGGACGTACCGTTGGAAGAGCGTATCCGCCTGGTGCGCGCCGGTGTTGCGAGGCTCGGCGAGATGACGGATGAGGTGGCCCCTGAACTGGCGCACATGATGGGCCGGCCGATCCGGTACGGCGGCGAGTTCCGCGGCACCGAAGAACGCGCGTCGTACATGGCGGACATCGCCGCCGACGCCCTCAAGCCGATGGTGATCGAGGAAAGTAATAATTTCCAACGCCGGATCGAGCGCGAACCGGTCGGCGTCGTCCTCGTGATCGCGCCCTGGAACTACCCCTACATGACCGCGATCAACACGGTCGCCCCGGCGCTGATCGCCGGCAACACGGTGCTTCTGAAACACGCCACGCAGACGCTTTTAGTCGGTGAGCGCATGGCGCGCGCCTTCGTCGAAGCCGGCGTGCCCGCCGACGTGTTCCAGAACGTGTTTCTGGATCACGACACCACGTCGGCGCTGATCGCCGCCAAGTCGTTCGGTTTCGTCAACTTCACCGGTTCCGTCGGTGGTGGCCGCGCTATCGAGAAGGCGGCGGCGGGGACGTTTACCGGCGTCGGGCTGGAACTCGGCGGCAAGGACCCGGGCTACGTGATGGAGGACGCCGATCTTCAGGCCGCCGCCGACGTGCTGATCGACGGTGCGATGTTCAATTCCGGGCAGTGCTGCTGCGGGATCGAGCGGATTTACGTGACCGCATCGCTCTATGACGCGTTCGTCGAAAAGGCGGTCGCGATCGTAAGCGGCTACAAGCTCGGCAATCCGCTGGACCAAGCCACGACCCTCGGCCCGATGGCCAACGTGCGGTTTGCAGACGAAGTACGCGCGCAAACCGATGAAGCGATCAAGGCCGGCGCGACGCCGCTGATCGACCCTAAACTCTTCCCCGATGACGACGGCGGCGCCTATCTGATGCCGCAGATTCTGACCGACGTCACTCACGACATGCGCGTGATGCGGGACGAAAGCTTCGGCCCGGTGGTCGGCATCATGAAGGTGGAGAGCGACGAACAGGCCATCGAGTTGATGAACGACAGCGACTTTGGCCTGACCGCGTCGCTGTGGACCGCCGATACGGACCGCGCCGCGAAGATCGGGCGGCGGATCGAAACCGGCACGATCTTCATGAACCGGGCGGACTACCTCGACCCAGGGCTTTGCTGGACGGGCTGTAAAGAGACCGGCCGCGGCGCCGCGCTCTCAAGCCTCGGCTATCTCAGCCTGACCCGGCCGAAATCGTATCACCTGAAACTGTAAGGTTTATCCCCTTCACCTAACCTCTCCCCCTGAAGGGGGAGAGGGATTTTAGCGGAACGGATATTGCGACAGGGTCCCGCTCCTCCATTTATGGAGGAGAGGAGAGGACAGGTGAGGAGGCTATTCGAACTTCAACTTGAAGCCTTCGTGCGTCGCGGCGAAGCCGAGCGCTTCATAGAAGCGGATCGCGTCGGTGCGCGTCTTGTCGGACGTCAATTGCACCATCCTGACACCCTTTTCCCGGGCGCGCTCGATCATCTGTTTGAAGAACCAGGTGCCGACACCCTTTCCCGTCAGTTCGTCGGCGACGCGCACACCCTCGATCTGCGCGCGCCAGCCGGCGGTGTGAGAGAGGCCGGGGATGAATGTGAGCTGCAGTATCCCCAGGACGCGCTTGTCCGGCCCCTCTATCACCCAAAGCTCGTTATTGGGATCCTTGTCGATCGCCTCGAACGCCTTGTCATAGGCCGGGTCGCCGGGCTTTTCACGCTTCGCGCCCAAGGGGTCGTCACTTAAAAGTTCGACGATGGCGGCGACATCGCCGGCCACCGCCTGACGCAATTTCAATTGATCGATGACCGACATGGGGTTTGACGCTCCGGGCTCGTTAATTATCCTAGTGGCAAGCGCCCGTCCGGGCGCGATCAATCTAATACCAACCACATCCCCGGGGGAAAAGATGGATAACGCCAAATCGAACCTGCCTGCACTCGACGCCGAGGAAATCCTGGCCGGCGTGCTGAGCTGGGTCGAGATCGAAAGCCCGAGCCATGACGGCGCGGCCGTCAACAAAATGGTCAACCAGGTCGAAACCGAGGCCCAGACCATGGGGCTCGAGATCGACCGCACGCCCGGCCGCGACGGTTTCGGCGACATCCTCAAATGCCGCACGCCCTGGGGCGGCGACGGGCCGGGGATTCTGATTTTGTCGCATCTGGATACCGTGCATCCGATCGGCATCAAGGAAACCAAGAACCCGATCCGCCGCGAAGACGACAAGGTCTTCGGCCCCGGCATCTATGACATGAAGGCGGGCGCTTACATCGCGCTCCACGCCATGCGCCACCTGATCCGCGAGGGCAAGGAAACGCCGTTGCCGGTCACCTTCATGTTCATCCCCGAAGAAGAGATCGGCTCGCCGACGTCGAAGAAGATGATCGCGGAAGAGGGTCAGAGGAACAAATACGTCCTCGTCACCGAACCGGCCCGCGAAGGCGGCAAGATCGTCACCGCGCGCAACGGACGGCTGCAATACGAAATCAAGGTCAAGGGCGTGCCCGCGCACGCCGGCGCCAGACACATGGACGGCCGCTCCGCGATCCGCGAAATGGCGCACATCATTTTGAAACTCGAAGCGCTGACGGATTACGAAAAAGGCCAGACCTGCTCGGTCGGGATCATCAACGGCGGCACGCTCACAAATGTGGTCCCGGAGGACTGCACCATCAGCGTCGATATCCGCATCCCCGACATGGAGGCCGCCGAAGAGGTCATGGCCTTCGTCGAAGGGCTGGAGCCCGAGGACAAGGATTGCAGGATCACCGTCGAGGGCGGCGTCGACCGGCCGCCGTATGAGAAGTTCGAAGGCATCGAGAAGCTGTTCGAGCACGCGAAAAAGTGCGCCGCCGAAATCGGCTTCGAGCTCAAGGATCTCAAGACCGGCGGCGGCTCGGACGGCAACTTCACCGGCGCGCTGGGGATTCCCACCCTCGACGGCCTTGGGGCCGACGGCCACGGGGCGCATTCCAACGACGAGTTCATCTATTATTCGAGCCTCGTCGAGCGTTGCCGCCTAATGATCCGAATGATGGAAACGCTGGAATAATCGGAATGCGCTTGAGGCGGGGGCCCGCTCAACGTTAGCCGCAGCCCGGGCCGGCGCAGTCCTCGGGCCATATCATGGTGACCGTGGTTCCCTCGCCGACTTCGCTCTCGATTTCCATGCGCCCGCCCATGGCCGCAATCAGCTTGGAGCAGATATAAAGGCCGAGGCCCGCCCCCTTCTCGCCGGTATGCAGCGCGTAGGAGCCTTCCTGCAGGAACGGATCGCCGATTTTCTCGATCAGTTCCGGGCCCATACCGGTGCCGGTGTCGATGACGCTCACGGCGTTGTAGCCCGGTTCGGGGTTGTGCCAGCGGATCACGATCGTGCCGCCTTCGTCGGAATGCTTGGCCGCGTTAGCGAGCAGATTATTGAGGATCTGTATGGTTGCGCGTCGGTCGGCAAAGACCGCCGGCGGGAAATCGTCCGTCTTTTCGATCTCGATAACCAGCCGCTTGCGGTCGGTAATGGAACGGAGACGCTTCAACACATCCGCCGCGCATTCAGCGGCATCGAATTCAGTGCAATCCAGTTTCAGCCGTCCGCTCTCCAGCTTTGCGGTATCGAGCAGGTCGTTGACGATGGAGAGCAGCAGCTGTCCGCTGTCATTTATATCGCCCACGTATTCCCGATAATCCGGGTCGCCCAGCGGCCCCTTGAATTCAGAGAGCAGCATCTCGGAAAAGCCAATGATCGCGTTCAGCGGCGTGCGCAGGTCGTGGCTGATGTTGGCAAGAAATTCGGATTTGAACTGCGCCGCTTTTTCCGCCGCCTCCTTGGCATGCCGTAGCGCCTGTTCGTTTTTCTTGATGTCGGTAATGTCGACCTGAACGCTGACGAACCCACCGCGCTGCATGCGCCGGTCCGTCGTCTTGATCCAGCGGCCGTCTTTCAGATGCACGACGAACGAGCCTTCGAGCTTGCGCCGGTATTCGGCCTTACGCTTGAGATACTCCTCGCCACCGCCGTATTCGTCGCCGATGACGACGTTGCCGCGTTCGATGTCGATCCGGCCGAGCTCGCCGAAGTGGACCCCCTTCCGGGCCTCTTCCTCGGTATAACCATAGAGTTCGCGGAAGTTCCGGTTGCAGGCGACCAGCCGGCCGTCCGCGTCGTAAATCACGATGGCTTCGGAACTGTTTTCCATCGCTTCGGCAAAGAGGGCGTCGTCTTCCATGCGGCTGAGGCGCCGCTTCAGGGCCGCGATCTCATCGCGGAGCGCCTCCACCTCGTCACTTTGGGCGGTTCTCGTGTCGTTCGACATCGCCAGCCTAATCCCGAGCACCAGATAGGTCTTGTAATTATCCCTACCAGATTAACAGGTCGCAGATGACATTAAAGGTGCTTTGACGATCTCCGCGTCACGCCGCATCCCGGCGGACCAGACGTCCCGGCCGAGCCGCTGTCTGCCGGCCGTTTTCAAGCACCACGTCGCCCGAGACGATGACATGCTCGATGCCATCGGACGGTGTCGTCGGTTTCTCGAAGGTCGCCCTGTCAAGCACGGTGTCGGGATCGAATACGGTAATATCGGCGATGGCGCCGGGTTTGAGGATACCGCGATCCTTGAAACCAAACACGCCAGCCGTATGCCCCGTCATTTTGTGGACCGCCGTTTCCAGTGGGAACAGCTTTTCCTGGCGCGAATAGTACCCGAGCACCCGCGGGAACGTGCCCCAGAGCCGCGGATGCGGCGCATCGGTCCCGGGAATGCCGTCGGAGCCGATCATGGCGCGGGGATGCGTGAGCACGCGCCTCACATCGTCCTCGTGCATGGCGAAATAGATCGCCTGCGCGGGGATGAGTTCTTCCGCCGCCTCGGCCTGGGTCATGCCCCACTCCTCGGCGATGTCGTGCAAATACCAGCCCGCCGTGCGCGGGTGCTTGTCGGAGGCGACGATCAGGACTTTCTCGGCGACCGAGATCCGCTCGACCATCAGCGCCGTCGCGCTGGCGACGTAGGGATAGACGTCGAAATGGATGGTCTGACCCTCGGCCAGTTGTTCGATGCGTTCGAGCGAGAGCTTGGTGCCGCCCCAGTTATTCTTCCCGGTGACCTTGTGATGCGACAGCACGACGGCGACTTGACCGGCCCGTCCGATCTCGGCCGCTTCCTCGATCGACTGGACCAGTTTTTCGGCCTCGTCACGAAGATGCGTCGCATAAAGGCCGCCGTATTTGCCCGCCGCCTCGGCGAGCGCCGCAACCTCCGACGTCGGCGCGTTGAAACCCGCCGGATACATGAGACCCGAACTGACGCCGATGGCGCCCGCTTCCATGGTTTCTCGCACTTTCCGTTGCATTTGCGCAATCTCGCTATCCGTCGCGGGACGCTTGACGTCGCCCTGCATCGCCTCGGCGCGGAGTGTATTGTGCCCGCACAGCATCGCCGCGTTGACCGCCGCCGGGGCTTTTTCGAAGGCCTTGGCATACGCACCGAAGCTCGGGAATTTGTATTGCTTCTTGTTTCCCAAAAGCGCCATCGGCACCGGCATGTCCCAGTCGTCGGAGGGCAGGAACGGCGCCAGACTGACGCCGCAGTTGCCGGCGACCACGGTCGTCACGCCCTGCGTCACCTTGCAGGCCATCGCCGGGTCGTCGAGCAGCACCCGGTCATCGTGCGTGTGGCAATCGATAAAGCCTGGCGCGACCACGTGACCACCGGCGTCGATCCGGTGACCGGCCTCAATCTCCGAGATATCGCCGACGGCGGTGATCCTGTCGCCCGTCACGGCGATACCGCCCGATCTGCCCGCCGCACCGGTGCCGTCGATGATCACCGCATTGTCGATGATGATGTCCGCCCGTTCGGTCATGTCGTCACTCCCCTTTAGTCGTTCAACAGCGGGATCAGGCCGCCCGCATCGGCAATCGTCGCCGCCGTCTTCACCTCGAAGCCAGTCGTCCGTTGCGCCATCGCGCCGTCGCGTTCGCCGGGTTCGCTGCCGTGCCCGCCGGAGACGTGCACCCCCCCGGCGCAACCGGCGCGCCGGGCGGCCTCGATGTCGCCTGCGCGGTCGCCGACGATCCAGGATCCATCAAACTTGACCGGCAGCAGTTCGGCGGCCGCCAGCAACATGCCCGGATTGGGTTTGCGCGCCGGGTGGTTGGCGACGTTGTAGGGGGCGACGCCATCGGCGTGATGCGGACAGGCGAAGACCGCGTTGACGAACGCGCCTTCCGCCGCCAGTTCGTCCAGCATCGCGTCCTGCACCCCTATAAACTCTTTCCAGCCATATCGGCCACGCCCAATCCCGGCTTGATTGGTAACGACGACGACGGGAACGCCCTTCACATTGGCGCGCCGGATCACGTCGGCGGCACCGGATACGACCTTCATCTCATCGACTTTGTGGAGATAATGCACTTCCTCGACGATGACCCCGTCCCGGTCCAGAAACAATGCCGGGCGCGGATCGATCCCCGGCACTCGCGTCAGCACCTGCCGCCAGACACCGTCGTCGCCGATGGCGGCGCCGAAGGGAAGTTCATCGGGGTTCATCTTTTGACTGCCGGACCTTGTCGTTCTCGCGTTTGCGTGGTCCGGCGAGTATGCTCCATCGCATGGAGCCGATCAAAGACCAAGACCCCGAAACCCCGGAAATGCCGGCCCCGGCCATCGCCGGGACAGCATGGATGCGGTGGCTATTGATCGGTTTCGGGTGGCTGATGATCGCGGTCGGGATCGTCGGCATTTTCGTGCCCGTGATGCCGACGACGGTATTCCTGATTGCCGCCCTTTGGGCGTTCTCGCGCAGTTCGGCGCGCTTTCAGACGTGGTTGTGGACCCACCCGACGTTCGGCCCGCCCGTCAGAAACTGGCATCTCCACAAAGTGATCCCGATCCGCGGCAAGGTGCTGGCGGTGATCGTGATGACGCTGAGTTTCGTTTACGTGGCGATCTGGGTCGCCGAAGACTGGCAACTGCCGGCCATCGTCGGCGCGATCATGCTGCCGGCCGCGCTTTATATCGTGACGCGGCGAAGCCGTCCACCGGGCGCGGAGAGCTAGACCAGCCGGTCGGCGAGATGCAGGCCGACGACGCCGACGACGATCAGCCCGATCGAGACGTATTTGATCATATTCGCGGGCTCGGACAGGAACACCATGCCGATAATGGCGACCAGCGACGTCCCGACGCCTGCCCAGATCGCATACGCGGTCGACACCGGCAGCCCCTTCAACGCAAGCCCCAGGCACCCGAAGCTCGCCAGATAACCGACCACCGTCACGGCAACGAACATCGGCTTGGTGAACCCTTCGGAAAGTTTCAGCGAAATCGTGCCGACGACTTCGAGCGCGATGGCACCGGACATGAAAAGCCAGAACATCTCAATCTCCTTACCGCAAAGTTCGCTATTTCCCGGAACCGCAGGTATCCGGGACCTATCCTCGGGTTCGATGAACAGTTGTGAGCGGACATGGGCCCCGGCACAAGGCCGGGGAACGGGTGCACCCTATACGTTGAACTTAAACAGCATCAGGTCGCCGTCCCTGGTGACGTATTCCTTGCCTTCCTGGCGCATCTTGCCGGCGTCCTTGCAGGCCTGCTCGCCACCCAGCGAGATGAAATCGTCGTAGGCGATGGTCTCGGCGCGGATAAAGCCGCGCTGGAAATCCGTATGGATCACGCCCGCGGCTTCCGGCGCCTTGGCGCCTTTTCTGACCGTCCATGCGCGAATCTCTTTCGGTCCCTGGGTGAAGAACGTGATGAGGTCCAGCAGCTTATAGCCTGCGTTGATGACCCGCGCGAGACCGGTCTCTTCCAATCCCAGCGTTTCCAGGAACTCCTTCTTTTCTTCCGGCGAGCCGAGCTGCGCGATCTCCTCCTCGATCTTGGCGGAGATCACGACCGCCTCGGCGCCTTCGGCGGCGGCCTTCTCGAAGACCCGCGCCGACTGGCTGTTGCCGTCGGCGGCCGATTCTTCCTCGACGTTGCAGATATAAAGCACCGGCTTGGCGGTCAGCAGCTGCAGCATCCGGAACGCTTTTTTCTCGTCGTCGGCGACGTCAAGCATGCGCGCCGGCTTGCCGTCCCGTAAAAGCGCCAGCGCACGTTCGCAGAGCGCCAGTTCCTTGACCGCTTCCTTGTCGCCGCCGCGCACCCGCTTGGTCAGTGGCGTTTCGCGCTTTTCCAGGCTTTCCATGTCGGCCAGCATCAATTCGGTTTCCACCGTCTCGGCATCCGCGATCGGGTCGATCTTGCCTTCGACGTGGGTCACGTTCTCGTCCTCGAAACAACGCAGCACGTGGCAGATCGCGTCGACCTCTCGGATATTGGCGAGGAACTGGTTGCCGAGGCCTTCGCCCTTCGACGCGCCGCGCACCAGACCGGCGATATCGACGAACTCAAGGCTCGTCGGCACGATCTTTTCGGGTTTCGAAATCGCGGCGATCGCGTCGAGACGTTTATCGGGGACGGAGACCCGTCCCGTGTTGGGCTCGATGGTGCAGAACGGGAAATTCGCCGCTTCCGCCTGCGCGGTCTGCGTCAGCGCGTTGAATAAAGTCGATTTGCCGACGTTCGGCAGGCCGACGATACCGCAATTGAAACCCATGTCTTTATGCCTCTTCGTTGTCCGCCGCCCCCGGGCCCTTCGACCCCGGTTTCGGCGCATTCGGACGGTTGGGGCTGATCCTGTGTGCGACCTTGCTCATGTAGCTCGGATCGTCACCGTTCAGCAGATCGCCCATGAATTCGGCGCAGCCGTCGATCATCGGCTGCAACCATTCGTCGTCGGCCTTGGCAAAGTCCTTCAGAACATAGGTCTTCACCAGGTTCTTGTCGCCGGGATGGCCGACGCCCATACGCACGCGCGCATAGTCCGGCCCGATGCCGGCGTGGATGGAACGCAAGCCATTGTGGCCCGCGTGACCGCCGCCGCGTTTGACCCGGAGCTTGCCGGGCGCGAGATCGATCTCGTCGTGAAACACGATCACGTCTTCGGGCGGGATCTTGTAGAAGGTGGCGGCTTCGCGGACCGAACGCCCGCTCTCGTTCATATATGTCATCGGCTTCAGGCAAATCGCCTTCTCGCCACCGATGAGCCCATCGGCGATTTCGCCCTGGAACTTCGAGCGCCAGGGCGAAAAACCATGGCGGCGGACGATTTCGTCCACCGCCATGAAACCGATGTTGTGACGGTTTTCGGCGTAGGCCCGACCGGGATTGCCGAGACCGACAACGAGAAACATGAGAAACCTCCGTCCGGGAAAATCCCGGAATTAATCCTCGGATTTCTCTTCGTCGCCGCCTTCTTCGCCGTCTTCGTCTTCGCCGTCTTCGGCCTCGGCTGCGCCTTCGGCCTCTTCGCCTTCTTCACCTTCTTCGTCTTCGGCTTCGGTGAAGATCGTCGGGGCGGCGATCGTCGCGATCGTGAAGTCGCGATCGGTGATCGTCAGTTCGACCCCTTCGGGCAGCGTGATGGCGCTGATGTGCAGCGAGTCGCCGATGTCGAGACCGCTCAGGTCCGCGATCAGGCTCTCCGGAATGCTTTCCGGCGAGCAACGCAGTTCGACCTCGTGGCGGACGACGTTCAGCACGCCGCCTTCCTTGAGGCCCGGGCTCTTATCTTCGTTGATGAACTCGACGTAAACGTCAACCGCGAGGCGCGTTTTGGCGCTGAAGCGCATGAAGTCGACATGGATCGGCAGGTCGTTGATCGGGTGCGTCTGCATGTCGCGCGCCAGCACCTTGTACTTTTCGCCGCCGACGGCAATTTCATACACGTGGGAGAAGAAACCGGCTTTCTGGTATTCCTTCATCAGGTCGACAGGGTCGAGGGAAATCAGCACGGGTTCTTGCTTGTTACCGTAAATAACACCAGGGACACGTCCCTCGCGGCGCACAGCACGAGCGGCCCCCTTGCCGGCACGTTCGCGGAGCTCCGCATTCAGTGGATGGGCTTGAGCCATTGTCTTACTCCTTGCTCAATTTTGGGACGGCCTCCAGGGGTGTCCGTCCCGTTACCGGCCCAACCAGAGGGCCGGAATTCCGTGTCATCAGTCGAAAAGCGACGAAACCGAGCTTTCCTGACTGATGCGCTGCATGGCCTCGCCGATCAGCGGCGCGACCGTCAGTTGATGAATGTTCTGGGCGACGCGAACCGCTTCGGTCGCCTGAATGCTGTCGGTAATGATCAGTTTTTCCAGCGGCGACGACGTCACGCGCGCGACCGCGCCGCCTGACAGCACGCCATGGGTGACGATGGCGGAAACGGACTTGGCGCCCTTTTCCATGATCGCCACGGCGGCATTACATAATGTGCCGGCGCTGTCGACGATGTCGTCGACCAGAATACAGTGACGGCCGTCGGCCTCACCGATGATGTTCATGACTTCGGAAACCCCGGCGCGTTCGCGACGCTTGTCGATGATCGCCAGGTCCGCGTTCAGGCGCTTGGCGAGACTGCGGGCGCGGACCACGCCGCCGACGTCCGGCGACACGATCACCAAGTCGTCGGTGTTGCCGTTCATTTCCGTTTCGATGTACTCGCCCAGCACCGGCTCGGCGAACAGGTTGTCGGTCGGAATGTCGAAGAAGCCCTGAATCTGGCCGGCGTGCAGGTCCATGGTCAGGACTCGGTCGGCGCCGGCTTCAGTAATCAGGTTGGCCACCAGCTTGGCGGAGATCGGCGTGCGCGGACCGGATTTGCGGTCCTGGCGGGCATAGCCGAAGTACGGGATCACCGCGGTGATTCGCCGCGCCGATGCGCGGCGGAGCGCATCCAGCGTCACCAGCAGTTCCATCAGGTTGTCGTTCGCCGGATAGGACGTCGACTGCACGACGAAGACGTCCTCGCCGCGCATGTTTTCCTCAATCTCGACGAAAACCTCCATGTCCGAGAAACGCCGCACGCTGGCCTTGGTCAGCGGCAGGTTCACATACGCGGAGATCGCCTCGGCGAGCGGTCGATTGCTGTTGCAAGCAATGATTTTCATAAAACTAACCTGAGCCCCGGAAAAAGCGCGCGGAACATACCAACCCGATGATGGCCTGTAAACGCTTTGATGACCCCTTTGTGACGTTCTGGGAATGGTCCCGATACGGGATCAATATGAGGGTGGCGGCGGCGGTGCGCGTCCGGGGACGGACGGTAACTGCACGTCGGGGAACTCCGGCAGCGGTTCGCGGTTGGTCAGGTGCGCGTCGGCGTCGCTGAACAAGTCGCTGATCCCGCGAACGGCGGCGTAGGAAACGGCCTCCGCCACGTGCCCCCATTCGCCGTTGAGACTGCCGGCGACGACGGTGTTTTCCTGCACCGCCTTGCCCACTTCCTCGCCGGTGACCGTATTCACCCGCCAGATGATGCGGATATATTGCCGGCCGTTGACCGGATCGCCGGTGTCGACCTTGCCCTGGATGATGAATCCGGCCTGGCGCGGGTCTTCGGAAATCGTCAGGTCCTTGTCGCGAAGCGCGGATTTGAGCGCCGCCGTAAGCGCCTCGTTGCCGTTCCCCGGCGCGCCGGTGACCGGTTTGATCAGGAACGACGGCTGTCCCCAGCGCACCTTGGCGAAGGCGACCTCGTCCGTTTTCGGCCGGGCATCGTCGGGGGCGCGTTTCTGTGCATCCATGTTGGGCGTGAGGGAATCGAGAAAACTCCCCTCTTTATCCGGCGATTTGGCGGCCTCAGCCGTGACCCCGCCGGGCGGCGGCGAGACGACCCGCGTACCCGGCGTCAGCGCCTGCGGCGGGCCGGACGGGGTCTCCGCGGCATCGGCGTTCGCCGTGTTCCGGTCCGGGACCGGCGTCAGCAGCGACGGCAGCCCGTCGGGGGGCGTCCCGGATGTTTGCGCCGAGGGTTCAGTTGCAAGCGACGGTGCGGGAGACGGCTCGGACATCGCGGCGGCGGCCCCCGGCGGGTGCACGACCTGACCGTTGGTGCCTTCGGCGATCCGGCCGAGCGGCTGCGGCGCGGCGGGGGCTGCCGGCGTCCCGGTCGTCGCCTGCACTTCCGGACCGGGTGTCGTGCCCATTTGCGCACGTCGCACGTCCATCGTTGTGCCGGTCACCGCCGGTGCGGGTTTTATTTCCGGTTCCGGCGTCACGTCCGGGTGGCGCATCGCCGCCAGCATCGGCGGGCCGACCTCGTCCGAGACCATCTCCGCCACCTTGGGGGCGGCATCGGCGATGATCAGGTTGATCGCTTCGGGCGCGGCCCGCATCCACATACCGGCGTCGACCACCACGTGTTGGGTATAAGTGGCGACGTGGGTGCCGTAAGGCGCACGGATCGCCCACTCGATTCCGAGCCAGATGACGTTGCCACGGGTATCGGCGGTGGCGACCTTGCCGACCACTGACGCCCCCGCCTGGTTGGGAACGTAAGCCAGGATTGCCGGATGGTTGGTGTCTCGGATTTCCGCGGCGATGGCGTCGGCCAGCACCAGCGCGGTCCGGGCCGGCGCGCCTTCGAGCGGCACCACGAAGATAATGCCCGACATGTCCTCGCCGTGGCGTCCCGATTCGCCGCTCATGTTCGCGCCGGGCGGCGGTTCCGCGCCCGTCGACTGGGCACACCCGGTCAGCAGCAAAGCCACGCTCAGCAAGGCATAGACGGCAACACCCTTCGTCCGGGCGCGCACGCCCGGCCGCCATGAATTCTCATGTCTCGAGAGCCATGTCGCCACGCCTAGAATCTACCAGTCCCGGCGACCGTTTTCAGTAAAAACAGTCCGGACGCAACGGCTCAGGAGGGCGGCGGTGGTGCGCGCCCCGGCACCTGCGGCAGCGACGGGGTCGCGGGCGGCGGCGATTGCGGGATCACTCTCGGCGCGCGTGGGGCGCCAAGGTTGGGGCCGCGGATCCGGTTCGGGTTATTGCGTTCGACCACCTTGATGATCCCCTCCGTCGCGGCGGCGGCGACGAACGCGGAGGTCCGCCCCCAGGTCTGATCGAGGCTGCCGGCGGCGACGGCGTTGGACTGCTGGGCGCGGCCGACGACATTGCCGTCGACGTCCTTGACCGCCCAGACGATCTTAATCGACTGCGCGTTGTTTTCCGGCGGCCCCATCTCGACCGTGCCTTCGAGGGTGAACAGCGCCTCGACCGGATTGTTCGTCAACTTGACCCCGCCACCGCCGAGCGCGACCGCGATGGCACGGCGAAGCGACGTGTTACCGTCGCCGGGCGCGCCCGTGACCGGGCCGATGAAGAGCCCCGAGCGGCCCAACAGACGGTCCTCGCCGGCGGTGCCGAAACGCTTGCCGAGCACGGCCTTGGCGACACGGGTGCCGATGTCGTCACCGATTTTTTTCAGCATCGGCGCGGCGCCGTAGTCCCAATCCAGCCGGCTCGCCTCCACGGCTTCGACGAATGTCTCGACGGCCTCGCCGTCGCGCCTGAGAAGCTGCCATTCGATGCTGACCGGGCGGGCGGCATCCGGGTCGCTCCGGTTCTCGACGACATGCCCCAGAAGCACGAACTCGCTCCGGTCCATACCCTCGTAAGCGGCGGGGATTTCATAGGTTTTCTGGAGCTTATCGATGATGGAATCGGCGACGAGGCGGCTCATCGGCTTGGTGGTGCCGGTCAGCGGCTGCACTTCGACACCTTCGAAGAAGATCTGCCGGGCCAGCTTGTTCCCCGGATCGCCGTCGTCGCGACCGAACGGTCTCGGCAGCGGCCCGCATGCCTGCAGCACGAACAGCGCCAGAACGAAAATGGCGAGTGCGCGCGTCATGTCCTGCCGCTCACGCCGGTCCGATCCCGATGACGCATGTCGCCAGCAGGCCCAGCATCAGCATCCCGAGAAAGATCATCATGTGCGGCATCGGGCGTTCAACCTTCGTGCAAAAGGTCCAGGTTATGGCGCGACAGACGCTCAGCGGCGCCATCCGTGGTCAGCACGGTTTCGCCGAGGCACATCGCCAAATGCGCATCGCTGTCGAAAATGATCATGTGACAGAAATATACCATGCCGGGTTCGATCTCGACCGGATTGTCGGCGTAGAGCATCGGCCAGTCCATCCAGTTCGGCTGGAACGTCGTCCCCAGACTGTAGCCGCAGGCGTTCAGGCGATGCTCCTTCATCCCGGCGCGGTCGATGACGTCGGCGTGCGCCCGGAACGCGTCACCGACGATATTGCCGGGCCGAAGCGCGTCTTCGACGGCCAGCAACGCCTCGTGCGCCACGTCGTACATCCTTTTCTGCCGGTCCGGGAGTTTCCCGAACACCATGGTGCGGAACATCGCCGCGTGATAGTGCAGGTACGTCCCCGCCCATTCGAGATTAAGCTGATCGTTTTTATCCAGCGTGCGCCGGCCGGACTTGGTGCGGCACAAGAGCGCGTCTTCGGCCGAGCCGATGATGAACGGATTGCCCGGATAGTCGCCGCCGCCCTTGAAAACGGCGCCCTGCATCGCCGCCAGCACGTCCGATTCGGAAACGCCGGGCCCCGCTACGTCGATAGCGGCATCGAGGGCATCGTCGGCCAGTTGGGCGGCGCGCCGCACGTAGGCGATCTCGGCTTCGCTCTTGATCACGCGGAGCCTGCTGATCAGCTCGGATGCGTCTTCGAGAGAGCAAAACCCATCGAACGCGGCGTCGAGCCGCTTGCCGTTCCTGGCCGTCAGTCCATACGCCTCGTACTCGACGCCGAAACGCTGCCCGCGGCAGCCAAATTCGTCGAGGATATCCCGAAGTTCCTCCGCCGGACCGGCGTCCGGCCGGTCGACCCAGATGCGGATGTCCTCGATCATCGACGTGTTCTCGGCCTGGCGCAGGTCGGGCGCGCGGGTCAGCAGCATCAGCCGCCCGTCGGCACCCAGATAAAGGCACTGAAAGAACACATACCCGAAGGTGTCGTAGCCGGTCAGGTAGTACATGCTTTCCTGGCGGAACAGCAGCATGCCGTCGAGCCCGGCATCGGCCATCGCGCGGCAGGTGCGCTCGCGGCGGGACGCGAGCTCCTGCTCGCTGAAATGGAGCGCCATTCGAAATTATCCTTCCAGAACGATCGCCGACAATTCGCGGCCGTAATCCGCCTCGCCCCGGTGCGTGGCGCGGCGGTAGCTGAAGAAACGGTCCTCGTCCGTATAGGTGTCGGCGGGCGAGACTTCTATCGAACCGACGCCGCATTCCGTCAGCCGATAACGTACATATCCCGAGAGATCGAACTGGTATTTGCCTGCTTCAACGCCGGGTTCGAAAAACCGTTCGTTGCCCGAGCCCGCTTCCAGAAAAGACGAGCGGAAATCCGCGCCGACCTCGTACGACGGCTGCTGGATACACGGCCCGACCGCCGCCGCGATCCGGTCCAGTTGCGCCCCCGCATCGACCATCATCTCGACGGTCGCGTCGATGACGCCCCCAAGCGCGCCTTTCCAGCCCGCGTGCGCGGCGCCGATCACCCCGGCGTCGGCGTCGGCGAACAGGACCGGCGCGCAATCGGCGGTCAGGATGCCGAGCACGACACCGGGCGTGGTCGTCACCATGGCGTCCGCTTTCGGCGCCTCGCCGATGGCCCAGGGCTCATAGACCTCGAGCGCGACCGGCGAATGATACTGATGGACGGTGACCAGACTGGCCGGGTCCTGGTCGAGCGCCGCCATAGCACGGGCCCGGTTGTCGAGCACGCGCCCCCGTTCGTCCGACGATCCCGGCCCGCAGTTGAGGGAATTGAAGATCCCCTCACTGACGCCGCCGACGCGGGTGAAAAACATGTGCCGGACGCCTTCGGCGTCGGCAAGATTCTCGGCTGTGATCATGCCCCGATTATCGATGAAACGGTGCGGCCTTTAAAGACCCGCTTGAGCCTGTCTATTTACATATTCCGGATATAGAATATGTTATTCGAGAGGATAAATGCTAAAAGTGTGGCACCTCGCCCGGGACCGGGCCGACGATGCCGCAACAGGGAGAACAACCATGATCAGATCATTGAAATTCGCCATAGCCGGTTTGGCCCTCGCATCGGTGCTGAGCGCCGCCGCGCACGATGCACGCGCCGAGGATGTCCTGAACGTCAAAGCCATCGGCACGGCGCTGGCCCGCGACATCGCCGACAAGACGGTAACGGCGTGCTCGGACAAGGGTTATTCCGTCTCCGCCGTCGTCGTCGACCGGGGCGGCAACGACATCGCCGTGCTGCGTCATCAATTCGCCGCGGTGCAGACCATCACCATCGCCGGCGGCAAGGCCCGCGGCGCCCTGATGGCGGGGACGCCGACGGCAGCACTCCGCGCCAGCCGGCCCGAGCTGGCCGCCAACCTGAATCTGCTTCCCGATATCAAGATGATGGACGGCGGCTTGCCGATCAGCGCCGGCGGCATGCGCATCGGCGCGGTCGGCGTCAGCGGCGCGCCCGGCGGCGACATCGACGAATCCTGCGCACAGGAAGCACTCGACGCGGTCTTCGACCGGATCGAATTCGCGAACTAAACCCCGCCCCCGTGAATTGATTTGCATCAAGGCGCGGGGGTATTTTTCGCCGTATTATATTCGAATTATTGAATATGAATGGAGGACTTCCACATGACGGCAAATGTTGGCGGCGTTGACCGCGTCCTGAGAATCATCGTCGGTCTTGCGCTGATCGCCTTCGCAGTGTTCTCGAAAAACGAATATGCAGTCTGGGGCTGGGTCGGCATCGTACCGCTTGCGACCGGTATCATTCGCTGGTGCCCGGCGTACCTGCCGCTCGGCATCAAGACCTGCAAAACCGACTAGGCGGTCCGCGACACCTCGAACCCGGGCGGCGCCGGCCGCGCAGGGTGGGTCAGCGCCATGACCCGGAACAACCGGCCCATGGCGCCGGCGCCGGTCAGGCGGTGACGGGCCGTGCCGATGTCCTCGGCCTGACGCGGATCGGCGCCTTGTAAAAGCTGTGCTGCGCGCGCGCCGATCCCCAGGCGCTCCAGCAGATCACCCTGCCCGTTCGGACCCCAGACCCGCGCCCCCGTCTTTTCCGCGATGGCGGCGACAGCGGCGAAGTCCACGTGCGCCGTCAGATCGCACGCGCCGGGCGACATCAGCGGATCGGCGTATTCATGCCCCTTGAGCGCCTGCAGGGTTTCGCCCAGACCCGGCCGGTCGTGGCCGTAATCGATCAGAAGAGCCGCCCCGCCGTCGCGCACCAGGCGCGAAGCGAGCAGTTCCGTCACCGCCTGCACGGCGGGCGACACTTCAAAGATGCTGCCCTCCGGTGCATCGGTTAAATCGGCGGGCACCCGCGCGCCGTCCACGGGCGCGCCCACCTCGAAAGCGAAGCCGCCACCCGAGACGCCAACCATCCGCTCGCACCACACCCCATCGTGACGGATGAACTGGTGCACCGGCAATGCATCCAGAAATTCGTTGGCGAGCACGATGCACGGCCCGGGCGGGACGCTTTCCAGGCTGTCATGCCAATTGCTCGGCACCGCCACATTGCGGAGCACATTTTCTTGGCACTCTCTCAGGACCGGGCTGGTCTCGACCATGTGCACGTGGACCGCACCGATGAACGCCGGCATCCCGGCCGCGGCGCGCAGCGCATCGGACATCAGCGTGCCGCGCCCGGGACCAAGCTCGATGAGGTTCACCTTCGTGGGCCCGCCCATCTGCTGCCAGACCACCGCCGCCCAGAGACCCAATAATTCCCCGAACATCTGCGAGATTTCCGGCGACGTGATGAAGTCGCCCTTTCGTCCCAAGGGGTCGCGGGTCATGTAATAGCCGTGCTCGGGATCGGCGAGGCACGCCTGCATCCAATCCGCGACGGTCATCGGGCCGTCTGCTTCGATGCGCGCTTTCAGCCGGGCCGCGAGAGCGGACACGTCACACCGGATCCCGGCGCCGCGCCCGGACGATGAAATAGATGCCGACCGCAATCATCGGCAACGACAGCCACTGGCCCCAGGTGGTGCCGAAAGCAAGAAAGCCGATATAGGCGTCAGGCTCGCGGAACACCTCGCCGAATATGCGCGCGACGCCGTACCCGGCGATGAAGGTCCCCATCAGAAGCCCCGGCCGGCGCCTGACCGATTCCATCCTGACCAGGGTCATCATGACCGCGAACAATATGAGCCCCTCGAAAGCCGCTTCATATAACTGGCTCGGATGGCGCGCCTCGGGCCCGCCGGTCGGAAACACCATCGCCCACGGGACGTCGGCCGGGCGGCCCCAGAGTTCGCCGTTGATGAAGTTGGCAATGCGTCCGAAGAACAGGCCGATCGGGGCGACGCAGGCCACCAGGTCGCCGAAGCGAAGCGGATCGATCTTGCGCTTGCGGGTGAACAGCATGCCCGCCGCGACGACGCCGAGAAATCCGCCGTGGAACGACATCCCGCCTTCCCAGACGGCGATGATCTTGGCCGGGTTCGTCATGTAATAGTCGAACTGGTAGAACAGCACCATGCCGGCGCGCCCGCCGACGATGACACCGAACGTCGCCCAGACGAGAAAATCGTCGACGGCGTCTTTTTCGCAGACCGGGGGGTCCCAGCGGCACATGCGCTTCATCATCACCCAGCCCAGTACCAGCCCGGCGATGTAGGCGAGCGAGTACCAGCGGATGGCGAACACGCCGACCTGGAAAAGAACCGGATCGATATTCGGAAACGGGATCGCGAAGAACATGATCCGCCGAGCCCGTCAGCGATACGGGTCGTCGGTGGCAAGGTAGTCGCGGACGTACCGCCCGACACCGTCTTCGAGCGGCGTGAACTGGCCCGTATACCCCGCATCGCGAAGCCGCGTCATCGAGGCTTCGGTGAAGTACTGGTACTTGTCGCGGATGTCTTCGGGGGTGGGGACGTACTCGACCTTGAAATCCCTATCCATCGCCGCATAGACCGCTCGGGCGAGATCGGCGAAGCTGCGCGCCTTTCCCGTCCCCAGGTTGAACAGCCCCGACACATCGGGATTATCCAATAGCCAGCAGATCACGTCGGCGCAGTCGTCGACTGAGACGAAGTCGCGGAGCTGACCGCCGTCCTCGTAGTCCGGGTGGTGCGACTTGAACAGGCGGCACGACTCGCCCTTGGCCGCCAACGGCTGGATCTGCGCGACCACGCTCATCATCCGGCCCTTGTGATACTCGTTGGGGCCGTAGACGTTGAAGAACCGGAGCCCGGCCCACTGCGGCGGGCGCGGTTTATGCGAGGCGAGCTCGGCCGCCACCCACCGGTCGAACAGCAGCTTCGACCAGCCGTACGGATTGAGTGGTTTGAGCTTCTTCAACCCCTCGGCCGACATGTCGTCCTCGAAACCTTGCGTGCCGTCCCCATACGTCGCCGCCGACGACGCGTAGATCAGCGGCACGCCGTGTTCGGCGCACCACACCCAGAGATCGCGCGTCAGGCGGAAGTTGTTTTCGACGATCAGGTCGGCGTCGGTTTCGGTGGTCGCCGAGATCGCGCCCATGTGGACGATACCTTTAACGGCATGCCCGCCGGCGGCGAGGAAGTCATGGATGTTGTCCGGATGAACGATGTCGTGGAGCGTCCGCTTGGCCACGTTGCGCCACTTGCCCGCGTCGCGCAGCCGGTCGACGATCACCAGCGGACCCGCCTCTTTCGCTTCGAGCTGAGCCGCGACGTTCGATCCGATAAAGCCGGCGCCGCCGGTAATAACGTACATGCGCATTCCTCAAAAACGGTGTGCCCCCTTATAGGCCCCGGAGCACCGCGCGGGCAAGCGTCCGCGGCTTGCGGTCCGCCGCCGGACGGCCCATATTCCCAACAGCGAAAGGAGCTTCCGATGCAAACGCAAAACAAGCTTTTCGACGATCTCGCCCGCGTCGCCAACGGCGCGGTGTCGACGCTGACCGGCATGAAGGACGAAATCGACGCGATGATCCGCCAGCGGCTCGAGCGCTATCTCTCGAAAGCCGATCTGGTGACGCGTGAGGAATTCGAGGCCGTCAAGGCGATGGCGCAAAAGGCGCGCACCGAGAACGAGAAGCTCGAAGCCCGCGTCAAAACGCTCGAAGCCGAACTCAAGAAAACGGCCAAACCGGCGGCGAAGAAAGCGTCACCGAAAAAGAAGACGGCCGCGAAACCCAAATCCGGTTCGCGTGCAGGCACCGCCAAAAAGGCCCCGGCCGACAAGTCTTCCTGACCGCACTCATACCAAATCTATGCCACTGGGCCCGGCCGGACGGTTGATTCCACGTGCCGGAACGCCGCGGATTTCCGCCGTTTTTTATCGTTAAAACACAACAAGCTGTGGATGGATTCTGATTATCCACAACAGTTTGCGATAAATCATTGAATTCCGCTTGCGCGCGATTCCGACATGGTGCAGGGTAAATCTTGTAGGTGATCGGATGGCGCAAGCGATATCTAGCGATCACCGCTAGGTATAGTACTTGCTCCCTCTGGTCCGATACCAACGCCGGCCGGGCATGAGAGGAGCGCTCCATGCGAACTACTGAAGTATCCCGCGACACCCCCCTCGCCAATCCCCTCGATATCGTCGAAAAAATCGTTGAATACAACGACTGGACCTTCGACCGCCGCAACGACCAGGAAATGGCCGTTCAGGTGCCGGGGACCTGGTGCGATTTCAGCATGTATTTCGCCTGGAACGACGACATGGGGGCGATGCATTTCACCTGCGCCTTCGACATGCGCGTTCCCGCGGACCGGCGCCAGCCCGTCTTCGAGCTTCTGGCCGAAGTGAACGAGCGTTTGTGGATGGGGCACTTCGGGATGTGGGCCGACGAAGGCCTGCCGATGTACCGTCACGCCATGCCGATGCGGGGCCAGATGGAGCCGACGCTGGAGCAGATGGAGGATCTGGTCGAGACCGCGCTGATCGAGTGCGAGAAGTTCTATCCCGCATTTCAATATGTGATCTGGGGCGGCAAGTCCGCGCCGGACGCCATTGCCGCGGCCATGATCGAGACCGCCGGAGAAGCTTAGGATTTAAAATGACCGTTAAACTGCTGCTTGTCGGCGGCGGCAAGATGGGCAGCGCCATGATGGCCGGCTGGTTGAAAAGCAGCCTCAAGCCCGAACACGTGCTTGTCGTCGAACCCTTCGAAGACACCCGAAAACTCCTGAAATCCACGCTCGGCGTCGAAAGCGTCGCCGATGCGTCCGACATTCCCGCGGACGCAGCGCCGGAAACCGTCGTGCTCGCGGTGAAACCGCAAATGATGGACGAGGCCATCGGCGCCTACGCCAGGTACGCCGGGCCGGACTGCGTCTTCGTCTCGGTCGCGGCCGGTAAGACCGTCCGGTATTTTGAGGACAAACTCGGCAAAAAGGCCGCCATCGTCCGCGCCATGCCGAACACCCCCGCCGCCGTCGGGCGCGGCATCACGGTCGGCTATCCCAATCACCTGGTATCGGAATCCCAGCGCAAGTGGGCGGACGAGCTGTTGCAGTCCGTCGGCGAGGTCGCCTGGGTCGACGACGAGGACCAGATCGACTGCGTGACCGCCCTTTCCGGCGGCGGCCCGGCGTACGTTTTTCTGCTGGTCGAGGTCATGGCGCAGGCGGGGATCGATAACGGGCTGCCTGCGGATCTCGCCATGCAACTGGCGCGCGCGACCGTCGCCGGGGCGGGCGAGCTTCTTTACCAGTCTGACGACGAAGCCGCGACCCTCAGGAAGAACGTCACCAGCCCGGGCGGCACCACCGCCGAGGCGCTCAAGGTGCTGATGGCCGAAGACGCACTGCAACCGCTGATGACGAAGGCCATCGCCGCCGCCACCGCGCGGTCGCGCGAACTTGCGGGATAGGCCTCGCCTCCCCATTTCTCTATAATGATGTCCTGCCGGCGGGAGCCGCATTCCCGCCCGCAGAGAGTGGAATGGGTGAAGGAGGAGACCGATGGCCGCCGCGAAGAAGAAATCGTCGAAAGCCAAGACCGATACCCGCTCGACCGGTGACAAACTGATCGACGCCGCGCTTGAACTCGCCGCCGAGCGGCCGTGGCGCACACTCGCCCTCCCCGACATCGCCGAGCACGCCAAGGTGCCGATCGGCGAAGCCCTGATCGCCCTGCCGAGCCGGGGCCATATCCAGCGCGCCCTGATCGACCGGGTCGATGCCGAGGTTTTCGGCAGCCTCAAAGACGACCCGCTCGACGGCACGGTGAAGGACAAGCTGTTCGACATCCTGATGCGGCGCTACGACGTGCTCGACGGTCATCAGGCGGCGCTCCGCGCCATGGCCCGGGACGCCGCGCGCGACCCGCTGACGACGGCCTGTATCGGGGCGCGCTTCCTCAAATCCATGGCGCTCAGCCTGCAGGCCGCCGGCGTTTCCGCCGAAGGCTGTTCCGGCGCCGCCAAGGCCAAGGCGCTGGCGATGATCCAGTTGAACGCGTCGCGCGTATGGATGAATGACGACGACCCCGGCCTCGCCAGCACGATGGCCGCCCTCGACAAAGGCCTCGCACGTGCGGAAAAATTTGCATCCAGTGGCCTAGGTCGCCGGACCAAAGAGCCCGAAGCGGCTTAAATCCGCCAAATTTTGGAATTCGCAGGCGCAAAAATATTTTTTGTGCATTGCACAAAAACCTGTTGACTTCGGGCAATCCCTGACGCATATTGTGGTCATGGTGCAGCGCAACATGAATGCTCATGGGGCGCCTGCCACCTGAAAAGTTTCGCCGGGCGCACCGCGCCCCTACTGGAGATGGAGATAGACATGTACGCCGACTTTTTCAAAATGGCAGAGAAGAACCCCTTCTTCGCCGAATACAGCAAACTGATGGCCGACTTCGACCCGAAGAAAATGGCCGATGAATTCGCCAAAGTGACCAAGGGTTACGAAGTGCCGAAATTCGACTTCGACGCCGTTCTCGAACTGCAGAAGAAGAACTTCGACGCCATCACCGCCGCCAACCAGGTTGCCGCGGAAGGTGCCCAGGCCCTCGCCAAGCGTCAGGCTGAAATGCTGCAGCAGGCGATGGAAGAAGTGTCGAAGATGATCGAGTCGTTCTCGAAAATCGACAACCCGCAGGCTGTTGCCGCGGCGCAGGCCGACCTTCTGAAGGGTGCGTTCGTCAAGTCCGTCGACAACACCCGCGAACTGGCCGACCTGATGACCAAGTCGAACACCGAAGCTTCTGACGCGCTCAACACCCGCGTCGTCGAAGCCCTCGACGAAGTCAAGTCGAGCGTGCTGAAGGCCGCGAAGAAGAAGTAATCTCACTTTCCTGAAGTGATGGGCGAGGGCCGTACCGGGAGACCGGGCGGCCCTTTCCTTTTGCGCTGAAGCCCCGGGGCTGGCCTTTTCGGGCGCGCTCGGGCATGGTCCCCGACATTCGGTTTAAGCACGTTTTCGGGGGATCAGAATCATGGACCTTTCATTCGACGATTTCATGAAGGTCGACATCCGTGTCGGCACCATCGTCCGCGCCGAACCGTATCCGGAAGCGCGCAAGCCCGCGATCAAGCTATGGGTCGATTTCGGCCCCGAAATCGGCGAACGGAAATCGTCGGCACAGATCACCAAGCATTACGACCCGGACACTCTGCCCGGCCGGCAAGTCCTGGGCGTCGTCAACTTCCCGCCGCGCCAGATCGGCAAGTTCATGTCGGAAGTGCTGGTGCTCGGCATCCCCGACGCCGAGGGCGAGGTGGTGCTTCTGAAACCCGACATCGACGTGCCCAACGGCGGGCGGATGTACTGACGTAATATCCCGCACGTCATCCTGAACTGGATTCAGGATCCATAAATCCCGGCATTGTTGTTGGAATCGCATGGGCCCTGAATCAAGTTCAGGGCGACGGTCACTTGTTTGCAGCACGCTGCTTCCCATTTCAGAAGAAGGAGGAACAGCAATGCATCGAACCGTACTGGCACTGATTCTAGCGGCGATCGTCACAACGCCCGCCGCCGCCCAGACCTTCAAGACCGAACATTACGACCTCAAGCTCTCGGTCGTCGCCGACGGGCTCGATCATCCGTGGGGCATGGCGTTCCTGCCCGACGGCGCGATCGTGGTGACAGAGCGCGACCCGGGCACGATCCGCGTCGTCGAGAAAGACGGCACCCTCCGCCGCCCGCTCGCCAATGTGCCGCGCGCTTACACCTCCGGTCAGGGGGGTATGCTGGACGTCGCCATCGACCCGGACTTCGCCAAAAACCAGCTGATCTATTTTTCTTACGCCGAACCCGGCGACGGCGGGGCGGGGACCGCGGTGGCGCGCGGCAGGCTCGACCGGGCGATCAACGTTCTTCGCGATGTCGAAGTCCTCTTCCGTCAGTATCCGAAGACCGGCGGCGGGCGGCATTTCGGCTCCAGACTGGTGTTTTCGCCCGAAAAACACCTCTACATCACCGTCGGCGAGCGCGGCGAGCGTGAGCGCGCCCAGGACTTCACCATCAACCGGGGCCAGGTCATCCGCATCAACCGCGACGGCTCGGTCCCCGACGACAACCCCTTTGTCGGCAAGGACGGCTACCGGCCGGAAACCTGGTCGGTCGGACACCGCAATCCGCAGGGCGCCGCGCTCAACCCCGAAAGCGGCAAGCTCTGGATCAACGAGCATGGCGCGCGCGGCGGCGACGAGGTCAACATTCCGCTCGCCGGCCGCAACTACGGCTGGCCGGTGATTTCATACGGGGTGCACTATTCGGGCGCCAAGATCGGCGTCGGCACCCATAAAGAAGGGATGGAGCAGCCGGTCTATTACTGGGACCCGTCGATTGCACCCAGCGGCATGGCGTTCTATACCGGCGACAAGTTCCCCAAGTGGAAGGGCAACGCCTTCGTCGGCGCCCTCAAGTACCAGCTTCTGGCGCGCCTGACGCTGGACGGCGAAAAAGTCGTCTCGGAGGAGCGCATCCTCGAAGGGATCGACAAACGCATCCGCGCCGTCACCGACGGCCCGGACGGGTATCTCTATATTCTCGTCGACGAAAACCCGGGGCAGATCATCCGGATCGAACCGGCCAACTGATCAGCCGGATCTCTCCTGCCGCTTCATGGCTTCGCGCCGGGCGATGTAAATGCCGCTCGCGAAGATGATCGCGCCGCCGGCCCAGGTGGTCCAGGTCGGCACCTCCCCGAAGGCGATGAAGGCGATCAGCGCCACCCACACCAGCTTACCGAAATCGAACGGCATGACGACGCTGATATCGGCTTCGTGGAACGCCTGCGCCAGCAGGTACTGCGCGGCGCCGCCGCAGAACCCGATCAGGCCGAGCCATGCCAGCTCACTCCAGGTCGGCCATTCCCACACGAACAGCGCCGGGATCAGCGACATCGGCGTCATCAGGATCGACATGTAGGCGACGATGGTGATCGAACTTTCGGTGCGGCTGAGCGACTTGATGATCAACAGGATCCCCGCCCACATCGTCGACGCCAGAAGCACGAGACCGTGGCCGAGTTGCACCGTGTCGAATCCCGGCTGCAGAATGATCAGCGCGCCGGCGAAACCGGCGATGATCGCCGACCAGCGCCGGATTCCGACCATCTCTTTCATGATTATGACGCCCAGGATGGTGGCGAAGATCGGCGCCGTGAAGCCGAGCGCCACCACTTCCGCCAGCGGCGCCAGACTGACCGCCGTGAACCACACCATCATATTGACGACGTTGAGGCTGGCCCGCCCGACGTGCATCCACGGCCGCTGCGTCCGCAACGCAAAGAACCCGACCCGCCACAACATCGGGATCACGAACGCGAACGCGAACAGGTTTCTGAAAAACACCAGTTCGAACGGATGCACGGTCTGCGACACGTACCGGGCGGCGGAATTCATCACCGCCGCCAGCAGCGTCGCCGCCAGCATGAAGGCGATGCCCCTGAGCGCGCTCTGGACCTTGTCCGATGCGCCGGCGTCAGCGTTATGTGGCGGCGTGTCCAACGCGTGCGTCAGACGGCGGCGTTGACGACGATCTCGATCAGCGTGTCCGGCGTCGCCAGCGGCGTGCCGACGCAGGCCCGTGCGGGCCGGGCGAGATCGCCGAGCCAGTCTTTCCAGACCTCGTTCATGTCACTCTTCTGGGTCATGTCGGCGAGGTAGATGGTGACCATCAGCATCTTCGACTTGTCCGTGCCCGAGCGCTTCAGACGGTCGTCGATCTTGGCCAGCACCTCCGCGGTCTGGCCCTTGATGTCCTTGCTTCTGTCCGTCGCCGTTTGCCCGCAGACATAGACGATGCCGTTGTGAATGACGACCTGCGACAGGATCTCGCCACTGTCGATACGCTCGATGCTCATGTTCCCCCCTGGATATGGATTCGTTGACCTAACCGAAAATCGGCAATATTACGCGCCGAGTTCACGGCAAGATCAAGAACCGGAGCCCGGTTAATTGCGGGATACGGCCATGCATACCGGCCGTACCTTGATTTAAGGGACGTCCGGGGGTTCACTTGTCGCTCCATTTGCAGGCGGAAATCTGCATGCTCAATCTGCGTCCCGTTCTTCACATTCTAGGCTGGATTTCCTGCGCCCTCGCGATGGTGCTGTGCATTCCGGCCATTGCCGACGGGATCGCCGGCAACCCGGAGTGGGAAATCTTCCTGGAAGTTGCCCTGACGACGCTTTTCGTCGGCGGCGCGGTTGTTTATGCGACCCGGTCCGGGAGCGCGACCGAGATCGATATCCGTCAGGCGTTCCTGATCACGTCGCTGGGCTGGATCGTCGTCGCCGGGTTTTCGGCGCTGCCGTTCATGCATGTCGGCATCGGTTTTTCGGACGCGGTCTTCGAATCCATGTCGGCGATCACCACGACGGGGTCGACCGTGCTGGTGAACCTCGACCAGTTGCCGCCCGGGATACTTTTGTGGCGCGCGATCCTGCAGTGGTTCGGCGGCATCGGCATCATCGCCATCGCGATCCTGATCCTGCCGCTGCTGCGCGTCGGCGGCATGCAGTTGTTCAAGATCGAAAGCTCGGACACCTCGGAAGAGAAGCTCTTCACCGCGCTCAGGACCGTGATCGGGCTGTTCACGATCTACCTGATACTGACCGTGGCGTGCGCGGTGTTTTACCGCATTTTCGGGATGGACGCGTTCGATGCCGTCGCCCACGCCATGACGACGCTGTCGACGGGCGGCTATTCGACGCACGACGAATCGTTCGGCTATTTCTCGGACAAGCGCCTGCACTGGACCGCCGTCGCGTTCATGGTCGCGGGCGCGGTGCCGTTCTTCATCTATATCAAGATGGTCCGCGGCCATATGGATGCCTTCGTCCGCGATCAACAGGTGCGGGGCTTCATCACGCTCCTGGTCATCACCAGCATCTCCATGGCGCTGTGGCTGGCGATCGAGCGCGACATGCCGTTTCCGGACGCGCTGACGCTGACCACCTTCAACATCACCTCCGTGGTGACGACGACCGGCTTCGCGTCCGACGACTATACCGCCTGGGGCCCGGGCGCGGTCGGGATGTTCCTGGTCCTGATGTTCGTCGGCGGGTGTTCGGGCTCGACCTCGGGCGCGATCAAGATCTACCGCCACCAGATACTGCTGATCCTGGTGCGCGCGCACATCAAGCGCCTGTTCAGCCCCAACCGGGTCATCCCGCTAAGATACAACGGCAAGGCGCTGCCCGCCGACGTGCCGCATTCGGTGTTGTCGTTCATGGCCGTGTTCGTCGCCACCATCGCCGTTTTCACGGTGGCGCTGACGCTTCTGGGGCTCGATATCGTGACCGCCTATTCGGCGAGCGTCACCGCGATCACCAACGTCGGTCCGGGGATTGGCGATATCATCGGCCCGGCCGGCAATTTCTCGACCCTGCCGGCAACCGCGAAGTGGATTTTGACGGTCGCCATGCTGGCGGGCCGGCTTGAAATTCTGGCGCTGCTGGTCGCCTTCGACCCCGACTTCTGGCGCGCTTAAGGGAGCACACATGAAAATCACCATCCTCGACGACTGGTTCGACACCATCCGCCACCTACCATGCTACGAAAAGATCGCGCACCACGACGTGACGATCTGGAACGATCACGTGCAGGACACCGACAAGCTGGCCGAACGGCTCGCCGACACCGAAGTGCTGGTGCTGATCCGCGAGCGGACGAAAATCCGCAAAGACTTGTTGGAACGACTGCCGAATTTAAGACTGATCTCGCAGCGGAGCGTCTACCCGCACATCGATGTCGAAGACTGCACGCGCCTCGGCATCATGCTGTGCTCGGGCCAGCACGAGGGCACGCCGTCGTATGCCACCGTCGAACTCACCTGGGGGCTGATCCTGTCGGCGATGCGCATGATCCCGCAGCAGATGGCATCTTTGAAAATGGGCAACTGGATGATGGGCGTCGGCAAGTCGGTCGGCGGGCGGACCCTGGGGATTTACGGCTACGGGCGGATCGGGTCCGCCGTCGCCGACATCGCCAAGGCGTTCCGCATGAACGTGCAGGCGTGGGGCTCCGAGAACACGCTCGAACGCGCACGGGAAGCGGGTATCCATGTGCCCGAAAGCCGCGACGAATTCTTCGCAACGTCGGACGTCGTCAGCCTGCATGTCAGGCTTTATCCGGCGACCCGCGGCATCATCACGGCGCACGATCTCAGTCAAATGAAGCCAAGCGCGATTTTGGTCAATACCAGCCGCGCGCCGCTGATCGAGGAAGGCGCGCTGGTCGAGGCGCTCAAGAACGGGCGTCCCGGCGGCGCCGCGGTCGATGTCTATGAATCCGAGCCCGTGACGGACACGTCGCACCCGCTTTTGAATATGGATAACGTCATCTGCACGCCGCACATCGGCTATGTGACCGAAGACGAATACCAGATCCAGTTCACCGATATCTTCGACCAGATCCTGGCGTTCGAGCAGGGCAGCCCGATCAACGTCATCAACACGGACGTGAAAGTGCGCGGCTGAAACCACCCGAACCTTGATTAAACCCGCCCAAAACCGTAGTTTCCGGTCGCCTTAACCGCCGACGGGAAGTAACGATGAGCGATATGCGCGAGTTTGCCGAAAAGTCCAACGCCTGGCCGTTTGCCGAGGCGCGCGCGATCCTGAAACGCCTGGGCGGCAAAACGCCTGAAAAAGGCTACGTCCTTTTCGAGACCGGCTACGGCCCGTCCGGCCTGCCGCACATCGGCACCTTCGGCGAGGTCGCGCGGACGTCGTGGGTGCGCCATGCGTTCCACCAGCTTTCCGACATACCGACGCGGCTGTTCGCGTTCTCCGACGACATGGACGGCCTCAGGAAGGTGCCGGACAACATCGAGAACAAACAAATCATCGAGCCGCATCTCGGCAAGCCGCTGACGTCGATCCCCGACCCGTTCGGCACGCACGACAGCTTCGGTGCGCACAACAACGCCCGGCTGCGCGCGTTCCTCGACGATTTCGGCTTCGATTACGAATTCGTCAGCTCGACCGAGCGTTATAAATCCGGCGCTTTCGACGAGACGCTGCTGGAGATCCTCGAGCGTTACGAGGCGGTGATCAACGTCATCCTGCCGACGCTGGGCGAGGAGAGAAGAAAGACCTATTCGCCGTTCCTGCCGGTTTGCCCGAAGACGGGCGTCGTCTTGCAGGTGCCCGTCATCGAAACCAACGTCGACGCCGGCACCATCGTCTATCAGAACGAGGACGGCTCGAAGGTCGAAACCCCCGTCACCGGCGGGCACTGCAAGCTGCAGTGGAAAGCCGACTGGGCGATGCGCTGGACGGCGCTGGATGTCGATTACGAAATGTCGGGTAAGGACCTGATCGACAGCGTGAATCTCTCGGGCAAAATCTGCCGAATCCTCAAGGGCAACCCGCCGGCCGGGTTCTCGTACGAGCTGTTTCTTGACGAAAACGGCGAGAAAATTTCGAAATCCCGCGGCAACGGCCTGACGGTGGAAGAGTGGCTGCGTTACGCGCCGCCGGAAAGCCTGTCTTATTTCATGTTCCAGAAGCCGAAAACGGCGAAGCGTCTCTATTTCGACGTGATCCCGCGCCAGGTCGACGAATACGCCCGCATGCTGGACGCGTTCGAGGACCAGGAACCGGCCAAGCAGATCGACAACCCGGCGTGGTTCATTCATATGGGTGAGCCGCCGTCGGAGCGCGCGCACCTGTCGTTCGGGATTCTTTTGAACCTCGCAAGCGTATGCCACAGCGAGGACAAGGCGGTGCTCTGGCACTTCATTTCCCGCTACCGCCCGGACGCCAGCCCGGAAACGGCCCCCATGCTGGATAAGCTGGTCGAATACGCGATCAACTACTACCGCGACTTCGTGCGCCCGGCGAAGCAGTATAGAAAAGCGACCGACGCCGAGTGCGACGCACTTGCCGATCTCGCCGAACGCCTGAAGAAACTGCCCGCAGACGCCGACGCGGAAGCGATCCAGACCGAGGTTTACGAAGTCGGCAAACGCGACGCGTTCCCCGATCTGAAGGACTGGTTCCGGGCACTCTATGAAATCCTGTTGGGACAGAGCCAGGGGCCGCGCATGGGGTCCTTCATCGCGCTTTACGGCCGGGACGAAACGCTGGAGCTGATCGATCGCGCCATCCGTGGCGAGGACATGGCAGCCTAGTAAATCACCGCCTCGCCCGAGCCGCCGTCGACGGCGATGCACTGGCCGGTCACCATCTGAGCCAAAGGCGAGCAGAAAAACAGCACCGAATTAGCGATGTCTTCCGGCTGGATCAGCTTCCCCAAGGGGATGTCTCCGGTGCGCTTGGCGATCACGTCGTCCAGTGAAAGCTCGGCTTCCTTGGCTTCTTTCTCGAAGATCTGCGCGACGCGTTCCGTCGCCGTATAGCCCGGGTGCACGCAGTTGACGGTGATGTTGTGGCGCGCGGTGTAGCTCGAGAACTGCTTGGTGAAGTTGGCGACGCCCGCGTTGGTCACGCCGTTTGTCATGCGGAACGGCGCCACGATCCGGGCGGTCATCCCGCCAATGTTGACGATGCGGCCCGAGCCCCGCGGAATCATGTGCGGCAGGACAAGGCGCGCGATCCGGATATAGGCCATCAGCTTGACGTCGATGTGGTAGCGGAACTCTTTATCCGTCAGTTGATCGAACGGCGCGCTGGTCGAGGTCACCGCGTTGTTGACGAGGATATCGATCCCGCCGGTCGCGCCGGCCACCTCGGCGACGAGCTTTTCGACCTGCTCGTGTTCGCTGACGTCGGCCTGGAAGCCCCACGCCTTGACGCCCAGCGCCTCGATCTCCTTGCACGTCTGATCGAGGCTTTCCTGCGTCCGTCCGCAAATCGCGACGTTGCAGCCGTGCCTCGCCAGCGTCAGTGATACGGCGCGGCCGATTCCCCGGCTGCCGCCGGTGACGAGAGCGATCTTATCTTTAAGCTGAAAATCCATGGATTATGGATAGCAACTCACGCCCCCGTTGAGTAGGGCGAAGAATCAGCCACGTTTCGGAATTCGAGACGCTCGTAATTAGCCGTCGGCGTTGATGCGCTGGATCAGCGCATCGCGCACCACGTCGGCGAGCGCGTTGTCGGCCTGGCAGGTCCCGGCGTTCTTATGGCCGCCGCCACCGTACGTCAGCATCAGGTCGCCGATGTTCGTGTTGGACGTCCTGTTGAAGATCGACTTGCCGACCGCGAACACCGTGTTCTGCTCGCCCCGGCCCCACAGGATATGCATCGAGATATTGCACTCCGGGAACAGCGCATAGACCATGAACCGGTTGACCACATAAATCTGATCCTCATTACGATAATCGATGACGGCGAGGTTGCCGTGCACGGTGGTGCAGCGCTTGATCTGCTCCTTCGCCGGTTCCTCGTGCTCGCGGTAAAGCTCGACGCGTTCCTTCACGTCGGGATGCTCCAGGACCTCGTCGATATCATAGCGTCGGCAGTAATCGATCAGCGACATCATCAGTTCGTAGTTCGGCACC
The DNA here is from genome assembly GCA_965228915.1 of Rhodospirillales bacterium. Classification (GTDB taxonomy): domain Bacteria; phylum Pseudomonadota; class Alphaproteobacteria; order Rhodospirillales; family Casp-alpha2; genus UBA4479. The sequence goes on from OZ245847.1 coordinate 861,437, forward strand.
CTGAAGCCGCGATAACGGCCGAGTCCGGTGCGGGAATCCATGATGAAGCTCAACAGCGGCCAGCCTTGCGCGTTCAGCACCTCGTCCTCGGTGAACTGCGCGGCGTCGGCCTTGTCGACCTCCGCCATCATGTCCTCGGAAATGTCGGGGAAGCGCTTCTTACCGCCGAAATAATTGTAGACGACGCGCGCGGCGGACGGCGCCAGCGGATCGATGATATGGTTCTCGTAGTGTTTGCCGAGACGCGTGATCTCCGACAGGTGGTGGTCGAAGGCCGCGAAGATGCCCGGCGTATAGGGCAGGTTCGTCGAAATATCGGTCTCCGACACCTCGATCTCGCCTTCCTGCATCTGGTTCGGGTGCACGAACAGGATGTCGTTGATCAGATCGAGTTCTTCCAGAAGCACCGCGCACACCAGCCCGTCGAAATCGCTTCGCGTGATCAGCCGGTACATCTGGCCGGGCGGGAAATCGAGGCGCTGCTCGTCATTACCCTCGAGGATTTCCTCCTCGGCGACGATGTCCTCTTCATCGACCTCGCTGGGATCGATCTCGTTGCCGTCTTCGTCGACGTAGACGATGTCGAACTCGTCATCCTCGTCGTAATCCGGATCGGGATCGTCGTTCGGGTCGTCCGCCTCGACGCCGAGCGCATCGACGAGCCGGGAGACTTCCTCATCCTCGATATCGACGTAGTCGTCGTCATCATCCTCGTCGTCATCGTCGTACGCCGCGTCATAGGCCGCCTGTTCCCGTTCATCCATGAACGAGACGTCGTCCGTATCGTCATCCATCGGCGGCGGCGCCATGACGATGTCGGGATCGTCGCGGCCGTGCTCGGGGGCGTAGGTATCCTCGGCGAGGTACGCGGGCGTATTGCTGGCGACGAGCACGCCGACGTCGATGGAGGCCAGCCAGCGCTTGAAGTGTTGGATGTCCTTGCCCCTGAAGCAGGGCCCGGCGCGCGGCGCGATGATTTCGATCTCGATGTCATCGATCCTGGAAAGCCAGTCGTCCCTGGCCGCCGCCGACGGCAGCCAGGTCTGGTGATAGGCGTTCATGGCGTGGCTGTTCAGCGAGAACTGCTCGCAGAACGGCGTCGCGTCGTCGGCCCAGGACCCTTCGGCGGTGCCGATATCGCTGGTGTAAAGCACCCGGGCCGCCGGGTCGTAGATCGACATCGACGCCGCCGTCGGCAGGTACGGCGCCGGCATCAGGTGCAGCCCCGAGCCGTCGGCCATCGGCACCTCGCCGCCGTTTTCCGAAATCGTTTCGATGTTGAGACCGGCGTCGGTGTGCAGCAGGTCGGTCGAGATCATGTCGGAGGCATAGATCGGGAGTTCGTAGCCGAGCGCTTCGGCCCACATGCCGATCGAACCGGAGCCCTGCGAACTGCGCTGGGTAATGATGATGCCGGCGATGTTGTCGAGCGCGATGTTGTCGGCGATCGCCGCCAGAAGCGGGCCGAAGTCGGCCGCCCCGCCGGGATCGATCAGGATCGCCTGATCGTTCGAGCAGACCACATAATGGTTCGTGAACCTGAGCCCATTGGTGGACGCGACCGGCCGGCGGAAGACCAGCCAGGTTCTCGCTCCCTCTTCGGCCAGAACGTGACAGAGCATACGTTTCCTTCCCGCAAGGCCCCCCGAAATTGGGACGATGATAGCCGCCCCGTCCGCGCGGGCCAAGATAGGAGTTACCCCTATCCCGGCCGGTGCGTCACGGCGGGTTTCAGCCGGGATCCGGGCGGATCAATCCGACGGCGGCTGCGCGATGGCGTCTTCGTAATTGTAGCGCTCGGAAATCGCCCCGTAGTGGATGAAGACATCCTGCGCGACGTCGAACGCCTCTTTCGTGATCTCGCAATGCGGCGTCCAGCAACCGAGCTTCTGATAGGTGCCGATGCAATCCGCCAGCACCGCTTCGTCGATGTCAGGGAAGTACGGTTTTTCGGCTTTGGCGATTTCCGCGGCGGGGGTCTCGTTCATGTACTGTCGCGTCTTGCGGTAGGCGCGCATGAATGCCTTGGCCATATCGCTTTCCAGCCATTCCGGCGTCGCGGCGAGACTCGAGAACGCGTTCGGGCCGATCTGAGGGCCGACCTGGGCGACCACATGACCGACGCCGTCGGCTTCGAGTTGCTGCGGGAACGGTCCCTGCTGCTGCACGTACTGTCCCTGCCCGTCGCGGAACGCCTTGTCGATGTCGCCGGCGCCGCCCGGGGTGACGGGAATGATCTTTTCGTAGTCGATCCCCGCCTTGAAGCACGCGTACTTGAACATCGCATTCGGCTGGCCGGCCTTGAACATCACCACTTCGGCCCCTTCCAGCTTGTCCCAGGTGAAATCGGGATCGGGCTCGCGGCCGGTAATGAAGAAACCGTCCATCTCGTTGATCTGCGCAAAGTGCTTGAACGGCGGCGTTTCGCCCTTCTTCAGCCAGTTGAAGGATTGGCTCGGCGCGGTCTGTACCACGTGCGCGGACCCGTCCAGCAGTGATTCGATGGCGGACTTGCCGGGCGGCGAGATCGACCAGTCGGGCTCGAGGCCTTCCGCCTTCAGGAAGCCGCCGGACATGGTTGAAATCAGCGGCGAATAGAACGCCGAGAACAGCGTGAATTGAATATTGATTTTCGTCACCTGTGAAACCTCCCCTGGGTTTTTGACTTATTTGGATATAGGGACGATGCCCCCGATTGCAAAAACGATCCCACAGGGGCTCGTTATGTGCAACCGGACCAAGCAAAAAGGCCGGCCCCCGAAGGGACCGGCCTTTCCGAAACAGTACCGAATATGATCAGGCGGCGGCGCGGATCGCGGCGGCCTTGACGTCGGTATCGACGTGCTCTTCGAACTGCGCGAAGTTGTTCTCGAAGCGCTTGCGCAGATCCTGCGCCTGGGCGTCGTAACCGGCGCCGTCGGCCCAGGTGCTCTTCGGATTCAGCACCTCGTCCGGGATGCCCGGGCAGGCTTCGGGGACGAGCACGCCGAAGTTCGGATCCTGGCGGAAAGAGCCCTGCTCGAGACGCCCGTCGAGCGCCGCATTGAGCATGGTGCGCGTGTAGGCGATCTGCATCCGCTCGCCGACGCCATAGCCGCCGCCGGACCAGCCGGTGTTGACCAGCCAGCACTTGGCGTTCTGCGCGGCCATCTTGTCGCGCAGCAATTTCGCATAAACCGTCGGGTGGCGCGGCATGAACGGCGCGCCAAAGCAGGTCGAGAACGTCGCCGCCGGCTCCTTGAGGCCACGCTCGGTCCCGGCCACTTTCGCGGTATAGCCGGAAAGGAAGTGGTACATCGCCTGTTCCGGCGTGAGCTGGCTGATCGGCGGCAGAACGCCGAACGCGTCGCACGTCAGCATGACGATGTTCTTCGGCAGACCGCCCTGGCCATTGGCCGATGCGTTCGGAATTTCCGAAACGTCATAGGACAGGCGGCCGTTTTCGGTCAGCGTGGTATCGAAGAAATCGTAGGTCCGGGTTTCCGGGTCCATCATCACGTTTTCGACGATGGTGCCGAAGCGCGACGCGGTCGCGAAGATTTCCGGTTCGGTCTCGGCGGTCAGGTTGATCGACTTGGCGTAGCAGCCGCCTTCGAAGTTGAAGATGCCGTTCGGGCTCCAGCCATGCTCGTCGTCGCCGATCAGGGTGCGCGAACTGTCGGCGGAAAGGGTCGTCTTGCCGGTGCCGGAAAGGCCGAAGAAAATCGCCGTGTCGCCGTCCGGACCCATGTTGGCCGAGCAGTGCATCGGCAGAACGTCCTGCGGCGGCATCAGGAAGTTCATGACCGAGAAGATCGACTTCTTGATCTCACCCGCGTACGCGCTGCCGCCGACGATGACCATGCGGCGCTTCAGGTTGAGGACGATGAATGTTTCCGAGGTGGTGCCGTCGCTCGCCGGATCGGCGGTGACGCTCGGCGCCTGGATGACGGTAAACTGCGGCTCGAAGCCTTCGAGCTCGTCGTCGGCCGGCTGCAGGAACATGTTGCGGGCGAACAGGTTATGCCAGGCATTTTCCGTGACGATCCGGACCGGCAGGCGGTAGGTCGGGTCGGCGCCGGCGTAGCAATCCTGAACGAAGGCGTCGCGGCCTTCGTAGTGCTTCATCATTTTCGACAGAAGCTTCTCGAAGTTTTCCTCCGAGATCGGCCGGTTGACGTCGCCCCACCAGATTTCGCCGGCGGTGGAGGGTTCCTCGACCACGAAACGGTCGTTCGGCGAACGGCCGGTGTGGCTGCCGGTCAGCGCCAGCAAGGAGCCGCCCTGACCCATTTGCGCTTCACCGCGACGAATGGCTTCTTCGCACAACCGCGGCGCCGAGAAGTTCCAATAGGCCTTGGCAACCTTACCCAGACCCTGCTGTTCCAGCCCGTTGCGGCTGTATCGATGACCGATGTTCTGCACCGTTTCCTCGCTCCTATTTCGGCAGTCTTTTTACAAGCCGCCTGTTCACGCTCCGAAGGCCGCGAACTTAGACAAGTTAATCATGTGGAATCAAGACAAACTGGCGGGTTTCCGGGCTTTTTTATCGACTCATTTGCGGGCCTGCTTGGCCAGCGCAACAAGCATGTCACGGCAGGTCTTTGAATCCGTTACAGGATTGTCATATTCGAGCCTCGCATACCGCCCGTCCGCCATCAGATCGACCCCGTCGGAATCGGACCCGGTCATGCGCCAGTTCCCGGGCCGGCGGCCGAGGAGCGAATCGGCATACGCGCGCACCGCATCGGCATGATCCGCGTTCATGTGCTGCACCACGCCCGCCTCGATCGCCGCCATTTCGTCGGCGGTTTTCTTCGGCGTCAACACCTGCCTGGCGTCGAACCAGACGGCGCGGGCGAACCCGCCGACCCAGTGTGCCCGCTCGACGGTCATGCGGAAGAAACCGAAATCCCCGAAATCCGCATAGAGCGCGGCATCCGGATGACGCGCCAGGAACCGCGCCCGGGTACCCGGCGATTTGTCGCGCTTGACGGTGCCCATCAGCGTCAGGCGCGGCCCCGTTTGCGGGTTGCGGTTGCGGGCCGCGTTCTCGACCAAAAGCGAGGCGCGCGGATCGGCATTGATGTTCTTGGTGTGATCGGAAAGGCCCGAGAACAGGAACAACGGCTGGCCGCGATGATCGCAGGCATAGGTCACCAGCGAGGCATAGGGCGCGCCGTCGTCCGCCATCGCCGTCGCCAGCATGCCGACGCCCCGGCGCCGCACCAGCAAGCGGGCGAGATCGGCGTTTCTGCGTTCGGTCATGCGTGGCCTCCGGATGGTTGTCGGGGCACTCTGCGGAGCGCATCCATAACCGTCAACAACCGCCCTTGATTAATCGGGGTTTCCACATATTTTCCATGTAAAAGGAGCCCTGTACAATGCGAATTCCGATCACCCTTCTCTCCCTCTTCGTTCTTATTCTCACCATGTCCCCCCTCCATGCCGACAGTCATATGCACCCGAAGATCGGCGATCTGACGATCAGCCACATCTGGTCGCGCGCCACGCCGCCCTCGGCCAAGTCCGGGGTCGCCTATCTGCGGATCGAGAACACGGGCAGCGCCGACGACACCCTCGTCTCGGTCTCGTCACCGGCCGCGGATAACACCATGGTCCACGAAACGACGATGGACGGCGGCGTGATGAAGATGTCGCATGTCATGGCGCTCAAGATTCCCGCCGGCGAGACCGTCGAGATGAAACCGAGCGGGCTGCACGTCATGCTGATGGGCCTGAAATCGCCCCTGAAGGCGACCGAGGCCTACAAGCTCACGCTCACGTTCGAGAAAGCGGGCGAGATCAACATCGACGTCCCCGTGCTTTTACCGGGCAAGACGCTCGAACACAGCCATTAACCTCCGCTCCGTTGACGCGCCCCGTCCGGGGTGGTGATCTGGAGGCCGATAACAGTCTCTGATTGCCACAGACCGGGAGAGGTGCCATGGAGCATCTGATCGCCCTTGCCGCAACGCCGGAGGCGTGGGTTGCGCTCGCCACCCTGATCGCGATGGAAGTCGTGCTCGGGATCGACAACCTCGTCTTCATCTCGATCCTCACCAACAAGCTGCCCAAGGACCAACAGTCGAACGCAAGACGCATCGGCCTCGGGCTCGCGCTGGGGTTACGACTGGCTTTACTAGCGGCAATCACATGGATCATCGGCCTCACGGAACCGGTGATCGAGCTTTTGGGGTTCGCGCTTTCATGGCGCGACATAATCCTGATCGCCGGCGGGCTGTTCCTGGTCTGGAAGGCGACCCGCGAAATCCATCACAACGTCGACCCGGACCCGGATGAAGATAAGTCGGACAAGAAAAAGGCGGCGATGGCCTTCGGCGCGGCGATCTTTCAGATCCTGTTATTGGATCTCGTCTTTTCCATCGACAGCATCGTCACCGCCGTCGGCATGACGACGCATCTGCCCGTCATGTTCGCCGCCGTGATCGTCGCCGTCTGCGTGATGATGGCCGCCGCCGACCCACTATCGAAATTCATCCACGACAACCCGACCATCGTCATGCTGGCGCTCGGCTTTTTGTTGATGATCGGCACGACGCTGATCGCCGACGGCCTCGGCTTTCACGTGCCGAAAGGCTACATCTATGCGGCAATGGCGTTTTCGGCGTTCGTCGAGGGCCTCAACATGCTGTCGCGCAAAAGGCGTCGGAAACTCCGCGCGGCCGGGGCCTAGAGCGACTTCCGGAACAGTTCCGCGCCCGCGCCCAGCGCCTGAAGCTTGCCTTCCGCGACGTGACGCGGCAGCGGCGCCATGCCGCAGTTGGTGCAGGCGATGATGCGCTCCGGGTCGACGTATTCGGCGGCCGCGGTCAGTGTCGCGCAGACCTTTTCCGGCGTTTCGATCTCTTCGGTAGCGACGTTGATCGCGCCGACGAGAATTTCCTTGTCCTTCAGAATCGCCATCACTTCGTGCGGCACGTGGCTGTCGGCGCATTCGAGCGACACCTGCTGGATCTTGCTGGCGTTCAGCGCCGGGAAGAAATCCTCGTACTGGCGCCACTCGTCGCCGAGGGTCGCCTTCCAGTCCAGGTTCTGCTGGATGCCGTACCCGTAACAGATGTGCACCGCGGTCGTGCATTTGAGGCCGTCCGCCGCTTCTTCGAGAATCGCCACGCCCCAGTCCGCGGCTTCTTTAGTAAACGCATTGAAGGCGGGCTCGTCGAACTGGATGACGTCGACGCCCATGGCTTCGAGTTCCTTCGCTTCCTCGTTCAGCAATTTCGCGAAGGCCCGCGCCATGTCGGGGCGCGTGTCGTAATAGCCGTTGGCGATGGTGTCGCAGATCGTCATGGGACCCGGCAGCGTGAACTTGTACTGGCCGTTGGTGTGTTCCTTGCAGAACTTGGCGCCCGCACCGTGCACCGAGCCGGTGCGTTTGACCTCGCCCGTCACCGTCGGCACCTGGGCGTCGTAGCGGTCGTTGCGGATGCCCATGGTGGTCATCTTGTTCCAGTCGATGCCCTCGATCTTTTCGAGGAACCCGTGCACGAAGTGCTTCCGGAACTGCTCGCCATCGGAAACGATATCGATGCCGGCGTCTTCCTGGCACTTGATCCAGGCGAGCGCGGCGTCGGACTGCCCCTCGAAGAGCTGCTCGTCGGGAATACGCCACGGCGCCCAGAGTTTCTCGGGCTCCGCGAGCCAGGCCGGTTTCGGCAGGCTGCCGGCGACGGTGGTTCTGATCATGCTGTCCTCCCTGCCGTTGTCGGCATTCGATGTTTTGGTTGTTTTGCGCTAGACTTACATAAGTCCTGCAACCCCGGTTTGCATCGGATAATACACTGAAGCTGCCTTATTTCGCCGTAATTCGCATATAATTTGGCCATATTGGGTCCGTACCAGAAGCGAGGATTTATTTTAAACCATGAGTGGAACCAAGCCCATGCATCAGAAAATCGCACTGGTCGACGACGATCAGAATATTCTGACTTCCGTCTCCATGGCGCTCGAGGCCGAAGGCTACGATGTCGCCACCTATCCGGACGGCGTGGCCGCGCTGGAAGGCATGGGCCAGCACCCGGTCGATCTCGCCGTGCTGGATATCAAGATGCCGCGCATGGACGGCATGGAACTCTTGGGCGAAATCCGCAAGAAGGACTCGCTCCCCGTGATCTTTCTGACCTCGAAGGACGACGAAGTGGACGAGCTTCTGGGGCTTCGCATGGGCGCAGACGACTACATCAAGAAGCCGTTCTCGCAGCGCCTTTTGATCGAGCGGATCCGCGCCATTCTGCGCCGCCGCGACGTCGAACCCGCGGTCGAAGGCGAAGACGGCGCCAATGTCCTGAGACGCGGCGAGTTGATGCTCGATCCGGACCGTCACCTCTGCATGTGGAAGGGCAAGGAAGTGACGCTGACCGTGACCGAGTTCCTGCTGGTCGAATCGCTGGCGCGCCGCCCGGGCCACGTCAAGAACCGCGACCAGCTGATCGACGCGGCTTACGGTGAGAACATCTACGTCGAGGACCGCACCATCGACAGCCACGTGAAACGCCTGCGCCGCAAGTTCCGCGAGGTCGACCCCGAGTTTTCCGAGATCGAAACCCTCTATGGCGTCGGCTACCGCTATAAGGCATAACGCTTCACCGGCATTCTTTAACCCGCAACGTTGGGGGGTATATGGCCAAGGGGGGTCAGGAAAGTGAGCCTCGGGCGGCGGCGCGCAATGGCGCGTCGAAGCCGTTCATTTCGCCCCTCACGCGCCGCATCCTCACCGTCAACCTGCTCGCCATCGGCACCCTCGTCGCAGGGCTTCTCTATCTCGGCGAATACCGCCGCTCCCTGATCGACAACGAGCTGCAATCTCTCGAGGTGCAGGCCGAGATGTTTGCCGCCGCATTGGGCGAAGGCGCGGTGGTTTCGGAACAACCCAGCGGGCAGTATCTGGTCTCCGACATCGCTTATCAGATCACGCGCCGCCTCGTTGACATCACCGACACCCGGGCCCGGCTGTTCCGCGCCGACGGCACGCTGATCGTCGATTCACGGCGTCTCGGGGGCGCGGGGGGCGCCGTGCAGATCGAGGTCCTGCGTCCGCCCGAAGACGACTTCGATTTCCTCGACGCCCTTCTCGACAAATACGACGACCTGGCCCGCATGGTCTCGGGCGAGGGACCGTTGCCGAAATACAAGGAAAACCCGCTGCAGTCGGCGAGCGACTTTCCCGAAACCCAGGCCGCTTTGATCGGCGAAAGCGCCGTCGCCGCCAGGCGTTTCGGCCACGACGATCTGGTGCTGTCGGCGGCCGTCCCGGTGCAGCGCTATAAACAGGTCTTGGGCGCGATCATGCTGTCGCGCGACGGCGAAAACATCAAGAATGCGCTGCATGACGTTCGGCTCGATATCCTCAAAGTCGTCGCCGTCGCCCTCAGCATCACCATTCTACTGTCGCTCTATCTCGCCGGCACGATCGCCCGGCCGATCCGCCGTCTCGCCATCGCCGCCGAGCGCATCCGCCACGACAAGGGAAGAAAGGAAACCATCCCGCTGCTGACCGAGCGCCGCGACGAAATCGGCGACCTCGCCATCAGCCTGAAAGAGATGACCGAGGCGCTATGGCTCCGCATGGACGCCGTCGAACGCTTCGCCGCCGACGTCGCGCACGAAATCAAGAACCCGCTGACGTCGCTCAGGTCCGCCGTCGAAACCGCCGGCCGGGTGACCGATCCGGCGCAACGTGAAAAGCTGATGTCGATCATCACCGACGACGTGGCGCGCCTCGACCGTCTGATCAGCGACATCTCGAACGCATCCAGGCTCGATGCGGAACTGAGCCGCACCGAGTTCGCGACCGTCGATCTGGCCGGCGTGCTCGGCGCCATCGTCGATCTCAGGAACGCCGCCGACAGGGATGAAGACGCCGACGTGCAGTTGGAGATCGTCAGCAATGGCGGGCTCGAGGTGCAGGGGATCGAGGACCGCCTCGTGCAGGTGTTCCGCAACCTGATTTCCAACGCCAACACGTTCTCGCCGCCCGGCGGCACGATCCGTATCTCGCTCAGCCGCCACGGCGGCTGGCTGGTGACGACCATCGACGACGACGGCCCCGGCGTTCCCGAAGGTAAAGAGAAAGAGATCTTCAACCGGTTCTATTCGGCGCGCCCGGAGGGCGAGAAATTCGGCACGCATTCGGGTTTGGGTCTATCGATCTCGAAACAGATCGTCGATGTTCACGAAGGCGAAATCGAAGCGACCAACCGCCGCGATGCACAGGGCAACGTCATCGGCGCCAGATTCATCGTCAGACTCCCGGCGAGCGAATGAGCCCCCCCGCCGAGCAAATCCACGCCAGCGCCGTCGCCATCGAGGGGCGGGGCGTGCTGATATGCGGCCCGTCGGGCGCCGGCAAGTCCGACCTCGCGTTGCGCCTGATCGACGAAGGCGCGGTTTTGATCGCCGACGACCGTGTCGATCTGACGCCCGGCGATGACGGCGTCCTGCTTTCGGGACCCGATAACCTGGCCGGGCTGATCGAGGTGCGCGGCGTCGGCATCGTCCGCGTCCCTTTCGAAACAAAAGTGTCGCTTTCGCTGATCGTCGATCTGGTGAAACCTGAAGACGTGGAACGTCTCCCGGACCGCCTGACGGCGGATTTCATGGGGGTGAACGTGCGCCGCATCGCGCTCGATCCGTTTCAAGCGTCGGCGCCGGCGAAAATCCGTCTTGCGTTGCGGACCACGGATGGGGATATGCTGCAATCGTGATGGGCAACGACATATCGAAAAACAAGGTCCTGCTGGTCTCGGGCGTCTCCGGGGCCGGCAAAAGCTCTGCATTGAAACAGCTCGAGGACATCGGCTTCGAAGCGGTCGACAACATGCCGCTGTCGCTGATCGGCCGGCTGATCCCCGGATTGGAAGGCGGCGACGATACGGGCGGCGGTCAGTCGCTGGCCATCGGCGTCGACATCCGCACCCGCGATTTCGAGGCGGCGAAGCTTCTGGAACTGCTCGACCGCATCGCCGCCGGCGGCAATATCGAGGTCTCGCTTCTGTTCATGGACTGCGACGACGACGTACTCGGCCGCCGCTACGAGGAAACCCGCCGCCGCCACCCGCTCGCCGCCGACCGCCCCGTGATCGACGGCATCCGCCGCGAGCGGCGGGTGATGGAACCCTTACGCGCGCGCGCCGACCACATCATCGACACCACCGACTTCGTGCTTGGCGATCTGAAGGCGCATCTCGAGCATTCGTTCGGCGTCGAGGGCGACCCGGGCCTGGCGATCTTCGTGACCTCGTTTTCGTTCAAGCGCGGTCTGCCGCGCGATGCGGATCTGGTGTTCGACGTCCGGTTCTTCCGCAATCCGCACTACGACAAGACGCTGCGTCCCAAGACCGGCCGCGACAAAGAAGTACAAGCGTACATTATGGAAGACGAGGCGTTCGAGGGGTTTTTCGGGCATCTGACGGGGATGATCGGCCCGCTTCTGCCCCGCTACCGTGCCGAGGGGAAAAGCTACCTGACCATCGGATTCGGCTGCACCGGCGGGCGTCACCGCTCGGTTTTCATTGCCGAACGCTTCCATGCATGGCTTAAGGAAAACGGCTGGCGGGCACAGATTCGCCACAGGGACTTGGACAAAGCCTGAGAATCTGATCACAATTCCGCCAACGAACAAAAATAATCAAAAGAGATAGGGTAGAAGGATAACCGACAATGATCGGACTGGTGCTCGTCACCCACGGCCGCCTTGCCGTCGAACTGGTATCCGCGCTCGAACACGTCGTCGGCCCGCAGGAGAACGTCGAAACGGTCTGCATCGGCCCCGACGACGACATGGAACAGCGGCGTACCGAGATCGTGACCAAGGCCAACGACGTCGACGACGGCGACGGCGTCATCGTGTTGACCGACATGTTCGGCGGCACGCCGTCCAATCTCGCGATCTCGATCATGGACCAGGGCAACATCGAGGTCATCGCCGGGGTCAACCTGCCGATGCTGATCAAGCTCGGCTCGATCCGGGACGAAGGCGCGCTCGCCGACGCCGCCAAGGAAGCCCAGGACGCCGGGCGCAAGTACATCAACATCGCCTCGCAACTGCTCGCCCAGGGCGGAGCCTGAGTTATCGATGTCGGACGGCCGTCTTGAAAGAACATTCACGATTCTGAACAAGCGCGGCCTGCACGCCCGGGCCGCCGCCAAGTTCGCGGCCACCTCCAACGCGTTCGAATGCGATATCGAGGTCGAGCGCAACGGCCAGAGCGTCGCCGGAAGGTCGATCATGGGCCTGATGATGCTGGCCGCCAGCACCGGCACGGAAATCACGGTCCGCGCCGAAGGCGCCGACGCCGAAGCCGCCCTCGACGCGATCGCGGCACTGATAGTGGACAAGTTCGAAGAAGACCGGCCCGATGACGCCTAAAGCCGAAAAACGCCCGAGCGCGAAGAAGCCGAAAGAACGGGTGTACAATGGCCTCGGCGCGGCGCAGGGAATCGCCGTCGGCCAGGCGTTCGTGCGCTTCGGCGACCGTATCGAGGTGCAGACCTATACGATCGCCAAGACCAAGGTCGCGGCCGAGGTCAAACGCCTGGACGGCGCCGTCAAGGTCGCGCGCCGGCAGATCAGAAGCCTGCAGGAACGGGCCCGCAGCATGCCTGGCGCGGCGGGCGAGGAACTGGTCTACCTGTTCGACGCGTATCTCGCGATGCTGGACGACTCGCGCCTCGTGCGCGGCGCGCGGGAAAGCATCGAAAACAACCGCATCAACGCCGAAGCCGCCGTCGAACGCGAATTCACAACACTCGCCAAACGCTTCGAGGCGATGGAGGACGCCTACATCGCGGCCAGGCTGGATGACATCCGCGAGGTCGCGAAACGGCTGATCGGCATCCTCGTCCGCGCGCCTGGCAAGGCGCCGCCCAAACCGCCCAAGGGCGGCATCGTCGTCGCCGAGCAGTTATCCCCCGCCGACATGGCGCAGATCGACCCGGAAAACGTCGCCGCCGTCGCCGCCGCGCTTGGTGGCACCGAGGGCCACACCGCGATCATGGCCCGCGCGCTCGGCCTGCCTGCCGTGCTGGGCGCCGCCGATCTGCTCGACGGGATCAACCAGGGCGATACCGTGATCGTCGACGGTTACGCCGGCAAGATCGTCGTCAACCCGACCGCGGACACGATCAAGAAGTACGAAAAGCGCCAGGCCGAGAAGCGCCGTAGCGCGCGCGCCCTCGACCGGCTCAGAAATCAGCCCGCCGTGTCGCGCGACGGCACCGAAATCCAGTTGATGGCCAACGTCGAGCTCCCCGTCGAGATGGAAGCGGTGCAGGGATCGGGGGCGCAGGGCGTCGGGCTGTTGCGGTCCGAGTTCATGTTCATGAACCGCGACGACATCCCGAGCGAGGAAGAACAGACCACGATCCTGGAGCAGATCGTCGGGCCGATGAAATCGCTGCCGGTGACGATCCGCACCCTCGACATCGGCGGCGAGAAACCCGCCCCCGCGCTGCTGTCGGACATTGACGAGGCGGCGGCGTCCGCGCTCGGGCTGCGGGGGATTCGCCTGTCGCTCGCCAACCCGGACACGCTGCGCACACAGTTCCGCGCGATTCTAAGGGTCGCGCCCAAGCGCAACGTCCGCATCCTGTTGCCGATGGTGACCACGCCGGGGGAAGTGAAGCGCGCCAAGGCATTGCTTCTCGAAGCGGCGGAGAAACTCAAAGCCGAGGGCCGCAAGCTGCCGGACCCGTTACCCCCCGTCGGCGTGATGATCGAGGTGCCGGGCGCAGCGCTGGCGGCCGACTCGCTCGCGCGCGCCAGCGATTTCTTCGCCATCGGCTCCAACGATCTGACGATGTATACCCTCGCCGTCGACCGCGCCAACGAGCACGTGGCGCACCTGTTCAACACCCTGCATCCGGCGGTCCTGAGACTGATCCAGTTCACCACGCAGGCGGCGCTCCGCGCCCGCATCCCGATCTCGATCTGCGGCGAGATCGCCGGCGATCCCCGCTATACCGCGTTATTGGTGGGATTGGGCCTCAACGACCTGTCGATGACGGCAGGTAACATCCCGCTGGTGAAAAAGCGCATCCGCGACATGGACGCGCTGGCCGCGTCGCAGCGCGCGCTGCAGATCATGGAACAATCGGATTCAGGCCGCATCGCCATGATGATCGACGATTTCAACGCGTTGGCGTAACGGTCTCGGGCTGAACCCAAAAAATTCCCGCTGCCCCTTCCATATCCGTCTCCGTGAGTGAAACAATGATCGAACGGGGATCGTCATGAATATCGTGAAGCAGCTTTCACAGACACGGATACCGCTGGTCTACGTCGCCGGAATCAAGGGCGATGCGGACGGCGCGATACAAGAACATCTCACGGACGTGCTGGCGTCGGTCGAGCCGGGCGCGGTGGCGGCGCCGGATGCGCTTTTACTGGATAACGCGGATTTCGGCCGTTTCGACCGCGAAGCCCTCAACCAGTTCCTGGTCGACACCGGCGCCGACGCCGTGGTTTGGGGATATGCGGGGGACGGCGTGTTGGACATCCACACCGCCGTCGCGCCCTATCCCAAGGTCGCCCATGAAAACCGGCTCGCGGCGCGATTCACGGCGCAGGTGCCGCTGCCGTTCGACGACCGCGACATCGCCGTGCCGCTCGCCCACGCGATTGCCGCGGCGCTGGTCGAGATCGCCCGCAACCGTCCCGCGCCGCAGGACCTGATCGTACGGATGATCGCCGCACTGGAGTTGTCGGGCGATACGGCGCCGGACACGGACCGGAACCTCAATGTTCTGGAGACCCTGTCCCGGCTTTATGCGCTCGGCCGCGCCGACGACGACGATATCGGCGCGCTCAGGCGCGCCGTTTGCCTCAACACCCGGCTCTGCACCCGGATCGGGCAGGCGGATCCGGTCCGACTCGCCCGCGTGCTGCGGGTGCGCGCGGCGATGTTGATCCGTCTCGGCTACCGGACACGCAGCGTCGAACCGGTCCTGGATGCGGTCGACACCCTGTCGAGCGCGGCGCGTCTCGGCACCGAGGACCGGGACCGCGCCCGTCTCGACCTGTTGCTCGCCGACTGCAAGGAAGCCCTCGGCGAGATCAGGCACGACAGCCGCCTGCTCGAGGATGCGCGCCTGCTGCTGAATTCGGCCGTACCGTATCTCTATCAGAACCTTTTCATCGAGGACTGGGCGCGGGCGCAATCCCGCCTTGCGCGGGTCAATTGGCGGCTGGCGCAGCACGCCGGCGACGCGGAAGCCGGGAAAACCTACGCGAACGACGCCATCGACGCCGTCTGCGATGCGCTGTCGTTCTATAATCCGCGGAATTTCCCCTTCGCCTGGGCGCGCGTCGCCAAGCTCAAGGGCGAGATTTCAAGCGGACTGGGGTCGCTTCCGGGCCGCATCGAAACCCTGAACGACGGGATTAGGCAATTCCGCGAAGTGCTTTCCGTCTACACCCGCGAACACGCACCCCTGGAATTCGCGACCACGTCGGCGGATCTGGCGGAATCGCTTTGCACGCTCGCAGCGCAGACGAACGACTCGTCACATCTCGAATCCGCGGAATCCTGCCTTGCCGCCGCGCTCGAGGTCTACCGCACCAAGGCCGACCCCGAGGCCGACCGGGTCGCCGCCCGCCTTGCCGACGTCAGGGAGCGCATTTCCGCTTCGGTTTAGTCCGCTTTTCCTCTTGCCCCGCCCGTGCCGGCCTGTTAGAAACCGCGTCAACACCAAGATATAAAGAAATCTTTATGTCTTTAAGTGATCGTTTTTCAATGACAGATGCCAGCGATGGAGCGGAAAGAAATGAACGCAGTTACGGACTACAAGGTCGCCGACATGAGCCTCGCCAAATGGGGCCGCAAGGAACTGGATATCGCCGAGAGCGAAATGCCCGGCCTGATGGCGACACGCGAGGAATACGGCAAATCGCAGCCCCTGAAGGGCGCGAAGATCGCGGGTTCCCTGCACATGACGATCCAGACCGGCGTCCTCATCGAAACCCTGCAGGCACTGGGCGCGGAAGTGCGCTGGGCCAGCTGCAACATCTATTCGACCCAGGATCACGCGGCCGCCGCGATCGCCGAAAAGGGCACGCCGGTGTTCGCGATCAAGGGCGAAACCCTCGAAGATTACTGGCAGTACACGCACGAGATATTCAATTGGGAAGGGAATACCGGCCCCAACATGATCCTCGACGACGGCGGTGACGCGACGCTGCTGATGCATCTCGGGAAGGAAGCCGAGAAAGACCTCTCCGTCCTCGACAATCCGGACAGCGAAGAAGCCGAAGTCCTGTTTGCCGCGATCAAGGCGAAGCTCAAGGAAGACCCGACGTGGTACTCCGATCATTCCAAGAACATCATGGGCGTCACCGAGGAAACGACGACGGGTGTGCACCGCCTTTACGAAATGGCCAAGAAGGGCACGCTGATGTTCCCGGCCATCAACGTCAACGACTCGGTCACCAAGTCCAAGTTCGACAACAAGTACGGCTGCCGCGAAAGCCTGGTCGACGCCATCCGCCGCGCTACCGACGTGATGATGGCCGGCAAGGTCGCCTGCGTCGCGGGCTACGGCGACGTCGGCAAGGGCTCGGCGGAAAGCCTGCGTCAGGCCGGCTGCCGCGTCATGGTCACCGAAGCCGATCCGATCTGCGCACTGCAGGCGGCGATGGAAGGCTATGAAGTTGTGACCATGGAAGAAGCGTGCAAACGCGCCGACATCTTCTGCACCGCGACCGGCAACGTCGACGTGATTACGGTCGAGCACATGCGCAACATGAAAGACCGCGCCATCGTCTGCAACATCGGTCACTTCGACAGCGAAATCCAGGTCGCCGGCCTCAAGAACATGAAGTGGGAAGAGATCAAGCCGCAGGTCGACGAAATCGAGATGCCGAGCGGCAACCGCATCATCCTTTTGGCGCAGGGCCGCCTGGTAAATCTCGGTTGCGCCACCGGCCACCCGAGCTTCGTGATGTCGGCGAGCTTCACCAACCAGGTGCTGGCGCAGATCGAGCTTTATGCCAACAACAAGGACGGCCACTACAAGAACGACGTCTACGTGCTGCCGAAGCACCTGGACGAGAAGGTCGCCGCGCTTCACCTCGAAAAACTCGGTGTGTCGCTGACCACGCTCTCGCAGAAGCAGGCCGACTATATCGGCGTCGACGTCAACGGCCCGCACAAGCCGGACACCTACCGCTATTAAACGGGGATAGCCCCTCACCTGTCCTCTCCCCGGCTTGCGCGCGGGAGAAGGACTCTCGGACGGTTGCACGGCCCTGCTCATCCCTCTCCCCCTTCAGGGGGAGAGGTTAGGTGAGGGGGTCGTTTCCGTTTCCGGTTCTAATCAAATCGGCTACAACGCATTCATGGACACCCACCGACGCATGTGGATCATCGCCGGCCCGCCCGGGGCCGGCAAAAGCACGCTCGCCCAGCGTCTGTTTCCGCGCGACATCGGCACCACGCGCCACATCGACGCCGACGACACCCGCGGCTTCGACGCCGCCGACGACCTCCCCGAAGCGGTGATGAAGCGCATCGTCCCGGTTTCGAAACGCCTCGAGATCGCCGAGACCGGCGGGCGCAGCTTCGTCGTCGAAACCCGGCTGATGAGCCGGAAGCCGCTCTCCGCCGCAATCCGCTTACGCCGCCGTGGTTGGGGGGTCAGCCTGATCTATCTGGCGCTCCCCAAGATCCAGCTTTGCCGGGACCGCGTCCGTGCCCGCGTCCTCAAGGGCGGCGACGACGTCTCGGATGAATTGATGGAGAAGTCGTTCCGCGCCTCTCTCGACAACCTGCCGCATTACATCGACGCCAGCGAAAAGTGGGTGGTGATCGACAGTTCCGGTGCGCGCAAACCGCTGATCGCGCACGGCAGCTATGCCGGCGCCGTCACGTCGCAGGCCGACGCTTTAAAGGCGCTATCGCCCGACTACCCCTTCATCCCCGCCGCCAGAAGCGTGATAAACGACACCTGGTTCACGCCCGTGGTCGCGGAATTCTCCAGCGTCCAGCGCTGGCAGATGACCCTCGACCGGCTGATGCGGATCGCCGACAACATCGAGGGATTGTCCACCGGATGACCCCGCATATGGCGCACGGCGTTCTTGGCCCCGGCCATGAAGGCGCGTAGACTTCCCCCGTGTTTGAAACCGCATCCAATGCCCTGCCGCTCATGCTCGGCGCCGTCGTCGGCGCCCTGATCGTGCTGCCGTTCGCGCTGGTCTATCGCGCCCGCGCCCGGGACGCATCCGCCGAACGCCGCCGCGTCGACGCCATCGCGACCCGGGCGCGCGGTATTCTCGCCGCCGCACCGGACGGCATCTTTTTATGGGATCACGCCACCGGCGGCATCAGCTGTTCGCGGCGCCTCGCCGAGATGCTCGAGATCGAGAGCGGCACCCTCGCCCGTTACGACGACATCCGCGCCTGCTTCGAGGAAGACGAGCTTCAGAAACTGGAGCAGGGCGTCAGCCTGCTGCGCGCCAAGGGCACGCCCTTTGACGTGACGCTTAAGCGCGGCAATCAGTATTTCCAGGCGCTGGGTTCGCGCGCCACCGGCGCCGGCGGCGAGGCGGTCGCCGATATCGTCTGGATGCGCCGTATCCAGCCCGCCGCGGAAAGCCCGGCCGCCGGACGAAACGAATCCGGTCTCGAGGACCGGCACCTGACGGCGCTGCTCGACACCCTGCCGATCCCGCTCTGGCTCAGGGACTCGGATCTCAAGCTCGCATTCAGGAACCGCGCGGCGGAGCGCATCGGCGATCTTTCGGAGGACACCGGCCGCCGCGCCCAAGGGGACGGCAAGACCGTCTCCGACACGTCGGAGATCACCGAGAACGAAACGACACGCCGCGTCAGGATCACCGAAACCCCGCTTGCCCCCGCCATGGGCGAGCGGAGCGGCACCATCGGCTTCGCCGTCGATGCCCCGGAGACGGCAACGTCGGTTGATACCGTCACCGCGCCGGTCGGCCCCAGCCCCCGCGAGTTGCTGAGACCCCTGGAATCGGGTGTCGCGGTGTTCGACGGCGACACCAACCTCGTCGCGGCGAACGCCGCGTTTGCCGCGCTGTGGCGGCTTGACCCGGATTGGCTGGAGACGCACCCGTCGATGAGCGATCTCCTGATGCGCCTCAGGGAGCTCCGCCGCCTCCCCGAAGTCGCCAACTTCGCCGATTTCAGGAACGAGGAACTGAGCCGCTTCAAAACCCTCAAGGGGGTCAGCGGCGACGAACTGCACCTGCCCGACGGCCGCACCATGAAGCGCCGCTTCGCGCCCCTCGACGACGGCGGCCTGGTGATCGCGTGCGACGACGTCTCGGACCGCCTCGACATGCAGCGCTCGCTCAAATCCGCAGGCCGGGTCCACAGCACGACCCTCGAGAACATGCGCGAAGGGATCGCGGTGTTCGGCGCCGACGGCCGCCTGCAACTCACCAATCCGCAATTGGCCAAGCTCTGGGACCTCGACGACACCGCGTTCGAGCCCGGCGCGAGATTACCCGACGTGATCCAGTCGATCGGCATGAAGATGGCCGCCAACGACGAGAAATGGTCCGAGCGCCGTGAGAGGATCGCGTCCGAAATCCTCGGCCGCACGCTGAACAGCGGCCGCGTCGACCTGATCAACGGGCGTGTCCTCGCGTTCGCCAACGTGCCGCTGCCCGACGGCGCGTCGCTGGTCAGCTACGGCGACATCACCGACAGCTTCCGTGTCGAGGAAGCGTTGCGCCAGCGCGCCCGCACCCTCGCCGAGGCCGACCGCATGAAGACCGAATTCATCGCCAACGTGGCGATGGAGGTGCGCACGCCGTTAAACACCATTCACGGGTTCGCCGATATCCTGCGTCAGGAAATGTTCGGCGAGTTGAACAAGCGGCAGCTCGAATACACGAACGGCATCGTGGAGACGTCCGAAAAGATGATGGACGTGGTGACCGATATCCTCGACCTCGCCACCATTGAGGCCGGGCGCATGGAATTGAACAAGGATACGGTCGATCCGCATGCGATCCTGGTCGATGCGTTCAACGTCGTGAAGGAGCAGGCGAAGAAAAAGAACATCAAGATCGACTTCGACTGCCCGCCCGACATCGGCTGGATCTCCGCCGACGCCAAGCGCCTGACGCAGGTCGTGTTCAATCTGCTGACCAACGCCATCACCTTCACCCCCAAACTCGGCCACGTCACTCTCGCCGCCCGGCGCGACGGCGACATGGTGGAGATCTCGGTTTCCGACAGCGGGCCCGGCATTCCCAAGGAAGAGCGCGACCGCGTCATGCAGCCGTTCCAACGGATCAAGAGCGACGATCACCAGGGCGGCGGACCGGGCCTCGGCCTCACCATCGTCAAACGGTTCGTCGAACTGCACGGCGGCGCCATCGAGATCCGCTCCAACAAATCGCGCGGCGCGACGGTAGTCTGCCGCATCCCGGCCGGCGACGGCGAAACCGAGGGGGTTGCGCCCAGCGAGGCTGGTCGTGCTATCGTAGACGAACATGCGGCCGAATAGGGCCGCGAGCGGAGAATGCACTTGGACCTTCAAACGCTTTGCATCGTCGTGATTTTGGCGGGCGTGATCACTATGCTGGCGCGCGCCATGCTGAACGCCGGCAAGACGCGCGCGCGGATGAAACGCCGCACCGTCTCGAAGCCGCCGCCCGGCGCCTTTGCGCTCGACGATGCGCTGGACAAGCTCAACGAGACGATCCGCATCCTGCAGCGCGATCTCGGCGATCAGGCGCCCGGCCGCCATGACCCGGCGGGCCTGCGCTTCTACATCGCCTATCTGGTCGGCATCGCCCGCGAAATCGCCAGGATGAACAAGATCGCCTACGGCCCGGCCCTGGAAACCCCGATCCGCATGGAAATGATCCGTCACAACATTTCGAGCACCGGCGGCAGCGACGCCCTCGCCCGCATTCTCGGCAGCGACGAAGGCCAGCAGGGCCTGATCGCCGGCGAAATGGACGGCGCGGACGCCTGCGACCCGGGCTACGACGGCCCCTACTTCGGGCGCATCCTGTCCTATTTCACCGACGCCCAGGTCCGCGGCCCGCGCTAGAGCGCTCGAACTGCCTCACACAGCTTTTCGATCTCGGTTTCGTCGTTGTAGTAGTGCACCGAGGCGCGCACGACCTCGCTTAAGCCCCGTTTCTCCATGTCGATCCGGGTCGAGCCGATGCGCGATACCGAGACGTTGATCATCTTTTCGGCCAGCGCCGCCTTGACCCGGTCCGGTTCGACGCCGTCCTTCGTGAACGTCGTGATGCCGCACTTCTCCGCGCCGATGTCGCGCACGGTGACGCCGGGAATTTTAGCGAGCGAATCGCGCAACCTATCCGCCAACGACGTGATGCGCGCATGGATGTCGTCCATCCCCCAGTCGAGCGCGTAATCGACGGCAACGCCGAGCCCGATGACGCCAGCGGTATAGAACTCCCAGTTTTCGAAGCGCTTCGCCGTCGGCACGATCTCGTAGCTGTCGCGCCCGGTCCAGCTCGCCGCATGCAGGTCGAGGAATACCGGCTCCAGCTCTTCGATCCGGTTCTTGCGGACATAGAGGAAGCCCGTGCCGCGCGGCCCGCGCAGGTATTTCCGCCCCGTCACCGATAACGCATCGCAGCCGATCTTTTCGACATCGAGCGGGATTTGTCCGGCCGACTGGCAGGCATCCAGCAGATACCATGCGCCCGCGTCGCGCGCGATTTTTCCGATCTCTTCGGCCGGATTGACGAGGCCGCCGTTTGTCGGCACGTGGGTCACCGCGATCATCTTCACGCGCTCATCGATCATCCCCTTGAGCGCGGCGACATCGACCGCACCCGTGGCGTCGCTGGGGGCGACCACGACTTCGATCCCGCGCGCCTTCGCGGCCTGCAGATAGGAGATATAGTTCGACGCGTATTCGGCCTCGACGGTGACGATCCGGTCGCCCTCTTTCATCGTCCCGAGCATGGCGTGGAACGCCTGCAGCCAGGCGACGGAGGCGTTCTCCATCAACGCGACCTCGTCCGCGTCCGCGTTCAAAAGCCGGGCGACGTTATTATACGTACGCTGGATCAGGGGCTGTGCCCGGGCTGCGGCCTCGTAGCCGCCGAAATCCTGTTCGAGCTGCAGATGCCCGATCACGGCGTCCATCACCGGCGTCGGCATCAATCCGGCGCCCGCGTTGTTGAAATGGATGACGTTCCTGGTGCCCGGCGTTTCCTTGCGCGCACGCGCGAGATCGATGGCCATAACTCTCCCCCCCTGACCTGAACCTGTTCGTTTATCGGCAGGGAAGACGGGCATAGTAAAGGGATATATCCCGAATATCCTGTTCGCTCAGGTGGCGGACCTGCGCCTCCATGATCGATGCACGGCGCTTTTGGCCGCCGTCACTTCCATTTGCGCCCTTGAGGTTCAGCAACTGCTGTTCGAGGTACGCGGCGTCCTGGCCGGCGATGTTGGGGACATTCCTGTTGGAGGCGATGCCACGTTCGCCATGGCAGACCTGACAGCGGACTTCGAACTGCGGCGCGGTCAGTAGAGGACCGGCAGATTCGGTGTGACAGGGTTGGCGGGAATAATAGGCCGCCAGATCCTCGATATCCTTGTCGCTCAGATTGAACACGAAAGCGTCCATGATCTCGTTACTGCGGCGCTGGCGCAGCAACTCGCTGTAATCGTGTTCAGGTTTATCGACGACCCCCGTCCGGCTCTGCGCCGACGTCCGCATCTCGCGGAGTTGCTTGACCAGATAAAAGTACTTCTGGTTGGCAAGATTGGGAAAGCCGTCGATCCGGCTGTTGCCGCTGCCGCCGTGGCAGCCTTCGCACTGTTTCGCGAGCACGGCACCACGCGCGGCGTCGCCGTGATGCGCGGCATATGCCGGATAGCACGTAAAAATCGAAAAAATCAGCAGGGCAAGAGCCAGGCGGGCGGGCATGGATGACTCCATTGTTCTTGTTGGAGTTCCATTGTGACCGACGAAGCTGATCGTAACCTGTCAGGCGCGGTTTATTTGACCGGCGGCACGCCCTTGGTGGTCGAATACTCGAAGTGCAGCGCCTTGTCCGGGAACACGGTCTTGTATGCGTGATGCGCGGCGAACGCGGCTTCGGAAAAGCCGGTCAGGATCAGCTTCAGCTTGCCCGGATAGTCGGAGACATCGCCGATCGCGTAAATGCCCGGCACGCCCGTTTCCGCGGTCGCCGGATCGGTGGGGATCCCGGCGTTATCGGCGCCCAGCCCCCACTCGCGGATCGGCCCCAGGCTCTGCTGCAGCCCGAAGAACGGCAACAGCACATCCGCGTCAAGCCGGCGTTCCTCCCCGTCCAGATCGGCGACGATGACCGCTGCGAGCGTGCCGCCGTCCCCTTCCAGCGCCTGCAACTGATAGGGGGTCACCAGATCGATCATGCCGTCGTCGGCCAAAAGCTTCATCCGCCGGACCGATTCGTCCATGGCGCGGAACCGGTCGCGGCGGTGCACGACCATCACTTTCTTGGCGACGCCCGATAGCTGAACCGCCCAGTCGACGGCGCTGTCGCCGCCGCCCGCGATCACCACCCGTTTGCCGGCGAAGTCCTTCACCGTCCGCACCAGATATTTGACGCCGAGCCCGGGGCCCTGCGCCTCGTAATCCTCGATCCCCGCCAGCGGCGGACGCTTCGGTCCGAACGCGCCGACCCCGGCGGCGATGATCACCACCTTCGCCAAAATCTCGGTCCCGGCCGAGGTCGAAAGGCGGAAACTCCCGGCTTCGCCCGCTAACCCCGTAACCTGCTGATTCAGGTGGATATGCGGCTCGAACGCCTGCATCTGACGCTCGAGATTGCGGATCAGATCCGCCGCAGATGTCTCGGGCAATCCGGGGATGTCGTAGATCGGCTTTTCCGGATAAAGCGCCGAACACTGCCCGCCGATATCGTCGAGCGCGTCGATGACCCGGCATTTCATCCCCAGCATGCCGCATTCGAAGACCGCGAACAGGCCGACCGGGCCGGCACCGACGATGGCGACGTCGGTGTCGAACTGCTCTGAGGGGGACGTGACTGTCACGTGATACGATCCTTTGTGCGGTGCTCAACTAGGATGGGTGCGCCCGGCGGGCGGTTCAAGTCTTGTTCGGTATTGCGGTGCCATATACAAACTGAGGCATGGGTGATCGGCCAAACATTATATTAAGGTTCGACGTCGCCGACGAAAGCGGAACCGCCGCATTCGCGGCCCGTCTGGCGAGTGTCCTGAAGCCCGGCGACATCGTCGCCCTCGACGGGACGCTGGGCGCGGGCAAGACCGCCTTCGCCCGCGCATTGATCAATGCGCTGCCGGGCGAACCCGAGGACGTCCCGAGCCCGACCTTCACCCTGGTCCAGACCTATAGCCGCGGCAATCTGGAAATCTTTCATTTTGATCTCTACCGAATCGAAGATGCGGAAGAGGCTTTCGAACTCGGGATCGAGGACGCCTTCGCCGACGCCGTCAGCCTGATCGAATGGCCGGAGCGGCTGGGCACGCTGTTGCCCCGGAAACATTTGAACGTCCATATCGAGGAAACGCCCGCCGGGCGGCGGATCACGCTTAGCGGCAACGACGACTGGCGCGCACGGCTCGCCCCCCTGTTCGCGGAGCGCGCTTCACATGGATGACAAGCGCACGGAATCCCGGCTCAACTTCCTCGCCAACGCGGGCTGGGCCGGCGCCAAGGTCGAGGTGCTGGCCGCCGACGCCTCGTTCCGTAGCTATTACCGGGTTGGTCACGGCGAGCGCCGCTGCGTGCTGATGGACGCCCCGCCCCCTGAAGAGGACGTGCGCCCGTTCGTCACCGTCGCGCGCTATCTGGGCCAACTCGGTTTCAGCGCGCCGAAGATCCTCGCCGAGGACGAGCGCCGCGGTTTCCTGTTGCTGGAAGACTTAGGGGACGACACCTACACACGCGTGTTCGACGCCGGCGGCGATCAGGAACAGCTTTACGAGATCGCGGTCGACACCCTTGTTCATCTGCACGAACTGTCGTCGGCCAAGACCGCACCCGCGGAGATCCCGCCCTACGATATGGAGAAACTCGTCGCCGAAGCGATGCTGTTCGTGGATTGGTATATGCCCGCCGTCGGCAGACCGGTTTCGGACAAGGCGCGGCGCGCTTACGAAGACGCCTGGCGGACGGCATTCACGGACGTCGCCGAGAAACGCGAAACTCTCGTGCTTCGCGATTATCACGTCGACAATCTGATGTGGCTGCCGGCGCGCGCCGGCACTGCGCGTTGCGGACTGCTGGATTTTCAGGACGCGCTGATCGGCGCCCGCGCCTACGACCTGATGTCGCTGATCGAGGATGCGCGGCGCGACGTCGATCACAATCGCGCCGACCGGCTGATCTCACGCTACGTCGCCGCCTGCGGCGATGTCCACGAAACCGCGCTCCGGCGCGATATCGCCATTCTTGGCGCCGGGCGGCACGCGAAAGTCATCGGGATTTTCACGCGTCTCTGCAACCGCGATGGCAAGCCGCAGTATCTCGCGCACATTCCGCGCGTGTGGCGATTGCTCGAATACGATCTCGGGCACTCCGCCCTCAAACCCTGCGCCGAATGGTTCAGGGAAAATGTCCCCGCCGAGCTGCGCGTCACGCCCACCGCTAAAGTGCAGCCCACGGAAGCCGCCAATGACCGTTGATATTCCGAAAACTGCGATGGTGCTGTCGGCGGGCTTCGGCAAGCGCATGCGGCCTTTGACCGACGACACCCCGAAGCCGATGCTGGCGCTCAACGGCAAGCCGCTGATCGGGCATGTCATGGACCGCCTCGCCGCAACGGGTGTCGAGCGCGCCGTCGTCAACCTGCACTATCTCGGCGATCAGATCCGTGCGTATCTGTCGGCCGAAGACCGGCTCGACGTCATCTTCACCGAAGAACCGGACCTTCTGGAGACCGGGGGCGGCGTCAAGAACGCGCTCGGCCCCCTGACCGAAACGGGCACCCATCCGTTCTATGTTGTGAATTCGGATGCGTTTTGGCTCGACGGGTACGAAGACACCCTGATGCGCCTGGCGCGGGAATGGAAGGACGACCTCATGGACGGGCTCTTGCTTTTGCAGGGCACGGTCGAAAGCCACGGTTACATGGGCCCCGGCGATTTCGTCGCCGACCCGAATGGTAAACTCGCGCGCCGCCCGGAGATGGAGGTCGCGCCATGGCTGTTCGCGGGCGTGCAGATATTGCATCCGCGGCTCTTCGACGATAGTCCCGATGGCGCGTGGTCGTTGAACGTGGTCTTCGACAAGGCGATCGAAGGCGACCGGCTCTATGGCGTGATCCACGACGGCGAGTGGTTTCATATCGGCACGCCGGACGGCCTGAACGAAGCCGAAGAGTTCCTCAACCTCCCCTTCGCGGGCGAAAAGAAAAGATAAGCCCATGTTCGATGCGCCGGCGCCACGGATAGCGACGATCTCGAGCGGCGTCGCCTTCGTGGACGCGCTGGCGAAGCGTCTTCTGGCGGAAGCCGACGGCGATCCGATGGCGCTCGCGGAGATGCGTGTGCTGCTGCCGACGCGGCGCGCCTGCCGGGCGCTGGCGGAGGCGTTTCTCAGGCTCGGCGGCGGCAAGGCGCAGCTTTTACCGACGATGACGCCCTTGGGCGACATGGACGAGGAAGAACTGACCATCGCCGAGGCCGGGCTGCCGCCCGGCGCCGATCAGGCCCTCGACCTCCCCCCGGCGATCTCGGGTCTCAGGCGGCAGCTTTTGCTGGCGACGGCGGTCATGGCGCTGCCGGATCACCGGATGCACCCGGAGCACGCGACGGCCCTCGCCCTCGAACTTGCCAAGCTGATCGACCGCCTCGCGACGGAGAACTGCAACGCCGAGGATATCCGCGGGCTTGTCAGCGAGGGGGAGGACTATGCCGCCCACTGGCAGCGCGTGCTCAGGTTTCTCGAAATCCTCATATCTGCCTGGCCGGACATCCTCAAAGCCGAAGGCTGCATCGACCCTGCCCAGCGGCGGAACGCGCTGTTGAGCGCGCAGGCGCGGTTCTGGCAGGAATCCCCGCCGACGACACCCGTCATCGCCGCGGGCTCGACCGGTTCGATTCCGGCGACGGCGGATCTACTCGGTGTCGTCGCGAAACTTCCCAAGGGGATCGTGGTTTTACCGGGGTTGGACACGACAATGCCGGATGACGCGTGGCAATATCTCGGCCCCAGCCATCCGCAGTTCGGCCTCAGGCAACTATTGAACCGCCTCGACGTCGCGCGGGACATGGTCGCCGATTTCACCGGCGACGGTGAAAATGCGCGCGCCCGGCTGATATCCGCCGCGCTGACGCCGGCGAAAGCCGCGCTCCCCGCGCCGCCGGCGGCCGCTGATATCGACGCCGCGCTCGAACGTGTGACCCGCGTCGACTGCCCGGGCGCCAGCGAGGAAGCCGCGGTGATCGCGCTTGCCATGCGCCGCACCCTCGAAACACCCGAGAAGACCTGCGCGCTGGTAACCCCCGACCGCAGCCTTGCGCGCCGGGTCGCGGCGCAGCTTCGCCGCTGGGATCTGGAGGTGGACGATTCCGCCGGGGTCCCCCTGGCGCAGACGCCGCCGGGCGCGTTCCTGCGTTTGGTCGCCGACGCCGCCGCCGAGAAATTCGCCCCGGTGCCCCTGCTGGCGCTGCTCAAGCATCCGCTCGCGTCGGGCGGGCTGGCAACGGGCGACTTCCGGTCGCTGGTGCGCGGGTTCGAGATCGCCGCGCTTCGCGGCCCGCGTCCGGCCCCGGGCATCAAGGGGCTGCGCGCCGCGCTTGGTAAGGATAAGAAGACAGCCCATCTGCGCCCGCTGCTCGACATCGTCGAGAAGACCCTCGCCCCGCTGAGTGATCTTTTGACGCACGACAGCGTCGACTTCGCCGAATTGCTGACCGCACATATCCAGACCGCGGAAAAACTGGCGGCCGACAAAGACCTCGGCGGCGATCAGAAACTGTGGGCGGGGGACGCCGGGGAGGCCGCCGTCCGCTTCGTCGAGGAACTGAAGGAAGCCGTCGGCGTACTCGGGTCGCAACCCGGCGTGACCTACGCCCCCATGTTCGACGGGCTGATGTCGGGCCGCGTCGTCCGGCCCCGCTTCGGCACGCACCCCCGCCTGCACATCTGGGGGCTGCTGGAAGCGCGCCTGCAACACACCGACACCGTGATCCTCGGCGGTCTCAACGAGGGCACCTGGCCGCCGGAGTCGGAGAGCAATCCGTGGATGAGCCGGCCGATGATGGCGGAGATCGGTCTCGAAATGCCCGAGCGGCGTATCGGCCTGACGGCGCACGACTTTCAACAAGCCTTCGCTGCGCCGGAAGTCATCCTGACCCGCGCCGAACGGCTGGGCGGCGCGCCGACGGTCCCTTCGCGCTGGCTCTTGAGGATCGACAATCTTCTGGAGCGCGCCGGCGCAGGCGGCCGGCTTGGCGCCGATGATACCGCTCCCTGGCTCGGCTGGATCGAGAAACTCGATCACGGCGAACGGGACACGGTCCGGCCGCCCAAGCCGGTGCCGCCGCTCGATGCCCGTCCCAAGAGATTGTCCGTCACCCAGATCGAAACCCTGATCCGCGACCCCTATGCCGTCTATGCGCGGCATATATTGAAACTGAAAGCGCTCGACCCGCTCGACGCGGACCCCGGCGCCGCCGAACGCGGCAGCCTGATTCACGAGGCGCTTGAGATCTTCGTCCGCAAATACCCGGATCAGATCCCCGACGACGCCGAACGGCGGCTGATCGCGATCGGCGCCGAGGTGTTCGCCGATCATCTGGCGCGGCCCGGCGTGCGCGCCTTCTGGTGGCCGCGCTTCGAACGCATCGCCAGGTGGTTCGTCGACTGGCAGCGCGAAAGACTCGCTGAAGGCTGGCAGGTCAACTTTGCCGAGGAGACCGGCAAGCACATCGTCACCGCCGTCGAAGGGGGCTTCGAGATCACCGCCAAGCCCGACCGAATCGATTATCGCCCCGGCGTCGGGCTTTCTATCATCGACTACAAGACCGGCCAGCCGCCGACCGATAAACAGGTCAATAGCGGCTTCAGCCCGCAACTCCCCCTCGAGGCAGTGATGGCGAAAGAGGGCGCGTTCAAGGGCGTGCCCGCCGAGGATGCGGCAGAGCTTCTCTATATCCGCCTCTCGGGCGGCCGCGCGCCCGGCGAGGCGCGGCCCCTCAAGCTCGATATCCCCGAACTGATCGAAAAGACGATGGAAGGCGTCAACCGCCTCGTCGTGCAGTACGCCGACCCGAAACGCGCCTATCTCTCGACCCCGCGTCCGCAGTTCGAAAACCGCTTCAGCGACTATGACCACCTGGCCCGCGTCGCCGAATGGCGCAGCGGCGGCGAGGAGGACGCATGACCGTAGAGAGCGCCTACCCGATCCGTAACCGCACCGGCCAGCAGATCGCCGCCGCGCAACCGGAAGCGTCCGTATGGGTGTCGGCCAACGCCGGCACGGGTAAGACGGGCGTTCTCGTCGACCGCATCTCGCGGTTGCTGCTGACGGGGGTCGAGCCCGAGCGCATCCTGTGCCTCACCTTCACCAAGGCCGCCGCCGCGGAAATGGCCAACCGGCTGGCCGAACTTCTCGGCCGCTGGGCGGCGATGCCGGACGACATCCTGACACGGGAACTGCATGCGCTGGGCGAGAACCCGGTCGATGAAGCGCTTCTCATTCGCGCGCGCAGCCTGTTCGCGATGACCCTCGAAGCGCCGGAAGGGCTCCGCATCCGCACCATTCACGCGTTCTGTGAGTCGTTGCTGGGCCGCTTCCCGCTCGAAGCCGAGATCACGCCCGACTTCCGCGTCATGGACGACCGCGACCAGCGCGAACTTCAGCTGCAGGCCCGCGATCAGGTGCTCGCAGACCCCGCGGCGCGCGGCACC
Source organism: Rhodospirillales bacterium (assembly GCA_965228915.1). Taxonomy (GTDB): domain Bacteria; phylum Pseudomonadota; class Alphaproteobacteria; order Rhodospirillales; family Casp-alpha2; genus UBA4479. The sequence continues at coordinate 891,302 of OZ245847.1, forward strand.
GATCTGACCGGCGCGCTCTCCGCCGTCGCCGCGCTGGTGAACGAGGAACAGTTCGCCGGATTGATGAAGGAGCTGGACGGCACCCGGACAAGGTTCCGCGATGCGCTGGCGCGCCACGGCGGACCGAAGGGGTTGGGGGATGCGGTCTATGCCTCGCTCGGAATCGATCCCGCGACCACCGCCGACGACGTGCTCCGCGCCGCCTGCGAACTCGACGAGGATACCCGCGCCGATCTCGAACGCCTCTGTGCCGCATGGGACGAGGGCGCCGCGACCAACAAGGAAGCCGCCGCCACTGTTCGCAATTGGCTGGCGCTTGAACCCGAGAAACGCGAACCGCTCTGGAGGCCGGTGCTCGTAAAAGCGTTCCTGACTGACAAGGAAGAGATTCGCAAGCCGGACCGCCTCGTCGCCAAGGCGGCGCGAGAATTCGACGACGGCGCGCAGGATATCGCGCTCGACTATGCCAGCCGGCTCAAGTCGATCCTCGATCTTCTGAAGGCGATCAACGTCGCCGCCGCGACCCGCGCCCTGATCGGCGTCGGCGCGGCGCTGATCGACGCCTATGAAAACATCAAGGAACGCCACGCGCGGCTCGATTACGACGATCTGATCCAGCACGCGTCGCGCCTGCTGAACAGCGCCGCCGGTGTCAGCTGGGTTCATTACAAGCTCGACGGCGGCATCGAACACGTGCTGGTCGACGAAGCGCAGGACACCAGCCCCGACCAGTGGCAGGTGATCGAGGAGATCGCGTCGGATTTTTTTACCGGTCAGAGCCGCTACGAGGAAACCGCCGAGCGGCCGCGCACGGTGTTCGCAGTCGGCGACGAGAAACAATCGATCTACAGCTTCCAGGGCGCCGACCCGGTGATGTTCGGTACCATGCGGAACCGCTTCGGTGAGCAGGTCACCACCATCGGCCATGTCTGGAAGCCGGTCGATATGGCGGAGAGCTTCCGCTCCGGCCCGGCGATACTGGATATCGTGGACAAGGTGTTCGAAAACGAAGACGCGGCGCGCGGCCTCAGCTTCGCCGGCGAGAAGGTGCATCACTATTCCGCGCGCCAGGGCCAGGCAGGCTCGGTGACGCTGTGGCCCAAGGAAGAGCCGGGCGAGGACGACGGCGACGACGATCCGTGGGACGTGCCGCTCGATCACATCGGCGCCGACAGTCCGCTGGCGCGGGTCGCGGTCAGGATCGCCGATACGGTCGATCAGTGGATCAAGTCGGGCGAGATTTTGCCGGCGCAGGGCCGCACCGTCCGGCCAGGCGACGTGCTGATCCTCGTGCAGCGCCGGCGGCGCATGGCGGAACTGCTGGTCGCGGCGCTGAAAGAGCGCGGCATCCCGGTGTCGGGGCGCGACCGCATGATCCTGCCCGATCAGCTGGTCATTCAGGACCTGATCGCGCTCGGCCGGCTGTCGCTGCTCCCCGGCGACGACCTGAATACCGCGACGGTCCTGAAAGGGCCGCTGGTCGGATTGACGGAAGAGCAGTTGTTCGAGGTCGCCTATAACCGCGACGGCACGGTGCTCGATGCGTTACGCGCCAAACAGGGCGACGATCCCGCCTTTGCCGCCGCGTGGCAGCAGATTTCCGAATGGCGCGCCCGCGCCGACTTCACCCCGCCGTTCGAGTTCTTCTCGGGCGTACTGCATGCCGATCAGGGTAGAAAGAAGCTGCTCGCACGGCTCGGCCCCGACGCCGCCGACCCGATCGACGATTTTCTCGCCGCCGCGCTCGATTTCGAAAGCGATCACGTCCCCTCGATGGAGGGCTTCCTGCACTGGATCGAGGTCGGCAACGCGGAGGTGAAGCGCGATCTCGAACAGGGCCGGAACGAGGTCCGCGTCATGACGGTGCACGGCGCGAAGGGATTGCAGGCGGAAATCGTGTTTCTGGCCGACGCGTGCTCGGTCCCGGCGCCACAGACCGACGACCGGATCCGCTGGCTGGACGACGGCGCGCTGCCGGTCTGGCCGGCGTTCGCCGACGACGAGACCGAGGATCTGAAATCGATCAAGGCGCGCAGGCGCGCCGCCGCCCTGGAAGAATACCGGCGGCTATTGTATGTCGCTTTGACCCGCGCCAAGGACCGCCTCTACGTCACCGGGTTCACCAACAAACGCCCGTCCAAAGAAACGTCGTGGTACGACATGGTCGAAGGCGCGATCGGCGAACTCGGCGACCCTGTCCCCGAAGCCGACGGGCGCATCGCTGTCACCTATCAAAAGCCGCAAACCGAAGACCCCGACGGCGGAGGGCGGGATGACAGAAAAACCGCCACCGACGTCCCGCTTCCCGGCTGGGCGACGGCGTTGCCCGCAGGTGAGCCGCTACCGCCCAACCCGTTGAGCCCGTCCCGTCCCGACGATGAGGAACCTCCGGCCCGTTCGCCGCTGGACAGCGACGACGGGCGGCGCTTCAAACGCGGCAACGTGGTGCACGCGTTGATGCAGACGTTGCCCGAACTGCCCCCGGACAAACGCCGCGACGCGGCGGCGCTCTACATCTCGCGCCCAGCCCACGGGTTCGACGCAGATCAGCAGGCGGCGCTTCTGGATGAAGTCATGGCGGTGCTCGAACACCCGGATTTCGGCCCCGTGTTCCAGCCAGGCTCCCGCGCCGAGGTGCCGGTTACGGGCACCATCGAGACCGCCAACGGTCTTCGCGTGATCTCGGGGCAGATCGACCGGCTCGTGGTGACGGACACAGGGGTGCTGATCGTCGATTTCAAGACCAACCGCCCGCCACCGGAGAGGGCCGAAGACGTGGCGCCGCTCTATCTCAAGCAGATGGCGACATACCGCGCCGCGCTGCGCCAGATCTTCCCGGAACGCCCTGTGCGCGCGTTTCTGCTGTGGACAGACGGGCCTAAGTGTATGGAACTGGCGGACGAATTACTGGCCCCGCACGCACCTTGACGGGGTACGGGGACCTACCTAGATTCTCTAGACAAGATAATTGAGTGACACAGAAACACTGCAATTCGATTTCGCTTTTTTGAAGGGAACCGCCTCATGCCCAAGCAAGTAACCGATAGCTCGTTCCAGGAGGATGTCCTTGGCGCATCCGGCCCCGTTGTCGTCGATTTCTGGGCCGAATGGTGCGGGCCGTGCAAGCAGATCGCCCCGGCGCTGGAGGAAATCTCGGCGGAAATGGGCGATAAGGTGACCATCGCCAAGCTGAACATCGACGATAACCCGGAAACCCCGAGCAACTACGGCGTGCGCGGTATTCCGACGCTGATGCTGTTCAAGGACGGCGAAGTGGCCGATACGAAAGTCGGCGCGCTGCCCAAGAGCCAACTGCAGCAGTGGATCGAGCAGAACCTGTGATCCGGCCCGCTGGGGTCGAATAGACTTTTCCGGACCCCGCCCGAAACGGCGGGGTTCGTCCTTTGGAGGGATGACGTCATGAGCAAGCTGGACATCAAGCAGATCCCGGTCCTCAACGACAACTACGTCTATCTGGCGCATTGCCCGGAAACGGGCGCGACTGCGGTCGTCGATCCGGCCGTCGCCGGCCCGGTGCTGGATACGCTGGACCAGACCGGCTGGAAACTGACGCACATCCTCAACACGCACCACCACAACGACCACACGGGTGGGAATCTGGAACTCAAGAACGCCACCGGCTGCACCATCGTCGGCCCCCGCGCCGACAGGGACCGCATCCCCGGCATCGACATCGAAGTGGGCGACGGCGACACCTATAAGATGGGCGACGCCGAAGCGAAAGTGTTCGACGTGCCGGGCCACACCCGCGGCCACATCGCGTACTGGTTCGAGGATTCGGATGCGCTGTTCTGCGGCGACACGTTGTTCGTGATGGGATGCGGCAGATTGTTCGAAGGGACGCCGGCGCAGATGGTCAATTCGCTCGCGAAATTCGACGATCTTCCCGGCCAAACGAAGGTCTACTGCGCGCACGAATACACCCAATCCAACGGCCGCTTCGCGTTGACGGTCGAGCCTCACAACGACGACCTGATCGATCTCATGAAGGATGTCGACGCCAAACGCGCCAAGGGCATTCCGACGGTCCCATCGACGCTGGCGCAGGAGCGCAAGACCAACCCGTTTTTAAGACCCGCGAGCGACGACATCCAGGCGACGCTCGGCATGCAGGGCGCCGACATCGTCGACGTCTTCGCCGAAGTCCGCCGCCGCAAGGACAATTTCTAACGCGCGGGCGAGGCCCGGCCATGACCGACCCGTTCGATCTCGAAAAATTCGTCACCGCGCAGGACGCGGTGTGGCCGCGAGTCACCGCGGAACTGACCGCGGGCCATAAACTCTCGCACTGGATGTGGTTCGTGTTCCCGCAGATCGCCGGGCTCGGGCGGAGCGCCACGGCGGTCCGTTATGCGATCCCCGACATCGGCACCGCCCGGGCGTATCTCAAGCACCCGACGCTGGGGAGCCGCCTCGATGAAGCGACGCGGCTCGTACTCCGCCACACCAACAAGAGCGCCGAGCAGATATTCGGGCCGATCGACGCCGTCAAATTCAGGTCGTCGATGACGTTGTTCGAGGCGGCGGGCGGGCTGCCGATCTTCGCCGACGCGCTCGCCGCGTTCTACGGCGGCGAACGGGATCCGGAAACCCTCAGACGGATTTAATTACGACGACGGCGCTTCCTTGATACTCGCGCTGCGTTCGGCGCGGTCGCGGGCTTCTTCCGCTTGCGACTTGAGCCGGCTCTCGGTCAGTTCGCCGGCGCGGTCCAGGATCGGATAGGCGACCGATGTCAGGTGGCCGTTGATCCTCTTCAGATCGCGTAGCACGTCGAGGTGTAAAGCGCTGGTCTCGATCGAGTCGGCGCGACCCTCGGCGATGCGGGCGTAGTGACTCTCCGAAAAATCCCGTTCGAGATCACGCACGGTGACCTTCTGGCGGATCAGCATGCGCGCCATGTCGACGTCTCCGGACATGAACACGTTCATGGCGAGATCGAAGTTGTCGAGAATGCGGGCGTGGAACGCCTTCAGTTCCTTCAGCCCCTGCTCGGAGAAGTTGGCCCGCTTCTTGATCTTCTTGGCGGCGAGATCCATCAGGTTCTTGTCGATGATGTCGCCAATGTGCTCCAGGTTGGTGGTGAAGCTGAGCACCTCGATGTTGCGCTCGCTCTCGTCCTTGTCGAGCTCTTCCTTGGAAATCCGCGTCAGGTAAAGCTTGATCGCCTCGTGAAGCCGATCGACGACATCGTCCGAGCGCTCGATTTCGCGCACCATCGTGGTGTCGTTGGTCTCGAACGCATCCAGGCTGCGGGCCAGCATCTGGCGGACTTCGTCACCCATGTTGAGCGCTTCGCGCGACGCGCAGGCCAGCGCCACGGAGGGCGTGTCCATCGACGTCGGGTCGAGGTAACGCGGACCGCCTTCGTCTTCGGCATGCGCCGGGTCGGCGATCAGGCGTTCGGTCAGGCGGTTGACGACGCCGACCAGCGGCAGGCAGATCAGCGCCAGACCAATATTGAAGGCGGTGTGGAAGTTGGCGATCATCCGCGCCGGATGCTCGGCGAGACCCGCCAGATAGGGCTGCACATAAGGTAAGAGCGCGACGCAGGCGAGCGCACCGGTGCCGCGCATGATCAGATTGCCGATGGCGACCCGGCGTCCGGCGGGTTTCTCGCCGAGCGTCGCAATCACCGGAATGATCGCACCGCCCAGGTTGGCGCCCAGCACCATCGAAAGCGCGAGCTGCATGTTGAGCACCTGCAGCGCCGCGAGCGACATCACCAACAACACGACGGCAACGCTCGAATGCATGATCCAGGTCAGGATCGCGGTCAGCAGCACGGCCAGCATGACCTCGTCGGTCAGCGGCTTCAGGATCAGCGACAGCGTCTCGTTGGTTCTTAAAGGCACCGACGCCTGGCCGATCAGGTTCAGCGCCAGCAGGATCAGGCCGAGACCGATGGCGGTCCGCGCCAGCGCGCGGCGGCGGCTCGCTTCGGACGACAGGAACGCCATCACCCCACCACCGATCAGCAGCGGCGACAACCAGTGCAGGTCGAACGACAGCAGCTGCACCACCATGGTCGTGCCGACGTCGGCGCCAAGGATGATGGCGAGCGCTGCGGCGCCGGTAATCAGGCCGCGGCCGGCGAACGAAGACAAAATCAGCGCCGTCGCGGTCGAACTCTGCAGGATCGCGGTCACCACGAATCCGACGCCGAACCCATGCACCGGCTTGCCTGCGGTCATAGAAAGCGCGCGCCTCAGTTCGGCGCCGAACGAACGCATGACGCCGGTGCGCACCATGCGGATGCCCCAAAGCATCAACGCAACGCCACCGAAAATATTGATCAGAATGTCCACGTGAGTGACTGTGCCCTTCGAGAAATCGCGGGCAACGTGTTGGAAAATCTGTTTTTGTGCCCGGAATCGTGACTATATACGCACTTATTGCGTCAAATTCAACCGAAATCCGGGGAATACCGGTAAATCGTCGTTATTTTTGGCGCAGATAAATCAGCCAGTAGACCAGGGCCACAAAGACGCTGCCGCCGACGATATTCCCCAACGTCACCGGGATCATATTGGCCGCGAGTCCGTTCATGTCGACGTTCGCACCGGCCAGCCAGCCGACCGGTATCAGATACGCGTTGGCGATCGAGTGCTCGAAGCCGAGGGCGACGAACGCAGAAATCGGGAACACGATGGCGAGAATCTTGCCAGACACCGAATGCGCCGCGAAACAGAGCCAGACCGCGAGACAGACCAGCGCATTGCATAGCAGCCCGCGCACGAACGCCTGCAGCGGCGGCAGGGCCACCTTGGCCTCGGCGATTCCGACCGCGGTTTTTGAGACCGCGCCGCCGCCGATGTCGAGCGTTCCGGAGAGGATCATCAATACCGCCATCGCAATGCCGCCGGCGACATTCCCCAAGAACGCGACGATCCAGTTTTTCAAAAGCGCGCCGGTCGATATCTTGTGGTCCGCCCAGGCCATGACGATCAGGTTGTTGCCGGTAAATAGTTCCGCCCCGGCGACAACGACGAGGATCAGCCCCAGCGAGAACGCAACGCCGCCTAAAAGGCGACCCGGCCCGAGCCCGAGGCTATTATCTGTCATCACCAGCGTGAACAGCATCGCGCCGAAGGCGATGAAGGCGCCGGCCAAAAGCGCCAGCACGAAGGTACTCAGGACCGGCAGCGCCGCCTTGGCGACGCCCGCGTTCTCGACGCGGTGCGCGATCTCCGCCGGCGCATAGGCGTCGATCCCGCTTACCGGATTAGGGGTGCCGTCAGCCATGGTCGCTCTCCCGTCAGTATTGGTTGTGACGGAAGGTATGCTGAAACAGAGCGTCCGTAAATTGTCATGGATCAATCGGCCGGGATCGCCAGAAGAAACCGCCGCCCCGGGTGCCCGGCGCGGCGGCTGGCGTTCTTGACGTCGCCCGAGACGGATCAGGCGGCGGCTTCAGCTTTCGACTTGCCGACGGTGCGGTCGTAATCTTCCATCATCTGACGGCAGATTTCGCCCGGCGTGAAGGTGTAATCGCCGATCACGCTGACCGGAGTCACTTCGGCAGCCGTGCCGGTCAGGAAACATTCGCTCGCATCCGCCATTTCTTCCGGCATGATCGCGCGTTCGACCACGTCGATGCCGCGTTTCTTCGCGAGGTCGATGACCGTCCTGCGCGTGATGCCGTCGAGGAAGCAATCCGGCTTCGGCGTGTGCAGCTTGCCGTCCGCCATGACGAAGAAGATGTTCGCGCCCGTCGCTTCGGCGATCTGGCCGCGATAGTCCATCATCAGCGCGTCCTGATACCCGGCCGCTTCGGCGGTGTGCTTGGACAGGGTGCAGATCATATAGAGGCCCGCCGCCTTGGCGTGCACCGGCTCGGTTTCCGGGCTCGGCCGCTTCCATTTGGAAATCTGCAGCTTGATGCCGTTCATGCGCGCTTCCGGCGAGAAGTACGACGGCCATTCCCACGCCGCGATGGCAACGTTGATCTTGTTGGCCTGGGCCGAGACGCCCATCATCTCGCTGCCGCGCCAGGCGACCGGACGGACGTAACCGTCGGTGATCCCGTTGACTTCGCAGGCCTGAATGCTGGCGGCATCGATCTCTTCGACGGTGTAGGGAATCTTGAAGCCGAGTTCGCCGGCGGAATAGAACAGCCGCTCGGTGTGTTCGCGCAGCTTGAAAATGGTGCCGCTGTACATGCGCTCGCCCTCGAATACCGACGACGCGTAGTGCAGACCGTGCGTCAGCACGTGGACCTTGGCGTCGCGCCAGTCGATGAACTCACCGTTGAACCAGATCTTTCCGTCACGATCGGCAAAATTTGGACCAGACATTGTAATTTTCTTTCGTATCTTGAGTCGCTGTAACTTGGATATTGCGTGAAGTATCAGTTTCCATCATATATGTCAATAACACTGACCAATTTTTATTGACTTAACAACAGCGCTCCGGGAAAGTCCGGTATGTCCGATCAACCGTCACGTGGCCGCCCCCGCGCCAATCCGCTGTTCCTCCGCGACGAGGATCTGCGTGAAGCCATCGAGCTGCTGTTCTTCGCCTATCGCGATTTCACCGGCGAGGCCGACGTGGTGCTCGAGACCTACGGCTTCGGCCGCGCCCATCACCGCATCATCTATTTCGTCGGCGCCAATCCCGGCATCACGGTCGGCGACCTGCTGGCGATCCTGAAGATCACCAAGCAGAGCCTGTCGCGGGTCCTGAGCCAGCTTGTCGAGGAAGGCTTCGTCAATCAGGAGACCGACGCCGACGACCGGCGCCGGCGCCGCCTTTATCTCACCGACAAGGGCCGCGCACTGGAAACCGAACTGACGCAACGCCAGAGCCGGCACATCTCCGAGGCCTATCGCCAGGCCGGCGCCGATGCGGTGGCCGGGTTCCGCACCGTACTGCGCGGGCTGATCAACGAGGAAGACCGCGGCCGGGTCCGGCGTTACGACGCCGACGGCAGCTGACGAGAGGGCCCGTCATCGCGTCTGTTCCGCTGGCGCGTCAACGCGTCGGTTCCACATGACCCCCGCCCCCGGGCGCGTTAGAATAATCGCATGACCGAAGCCGATCCCGAGGAGATGCCGCACGTGCTGGTCGTCGACGACGACGACCGGCTCCGAACGCTGCTGGCGAAATATCTGGGCGACAACGGCTTCATGGTGACCCCCGCCGGCGATGCCGCCGAAGCGCGGCGCCGGATGACCAGCCTCAGCTTCGACATGATCATTCTCGATCTGATGATGCCGGGCGAAAGCGGCCTCGAGTTCGCCGAAAAGCTCCGCAATGACAACGACATCCCGATCCTCATGCTGACCGCGATGAGCGAATCCGAAGACCGTATCCGCGGCCTCGAGAAAGGCGGCGACGACTATCTGACCAAACCGTTCGAGCCGCGCGAGCTGGTGCTGCGCATTCACTCGATCCTGAAGCGCGCCCGCCCGCAGCCGTCGCAGCCGCGTGAACTGATGTTCGGCGACGCCGTGTTCTCGCTGGAGCGCGGCGAGATGCGCCGCCGCGGACGCCGCGTGCACCTGACTGAAGTCGAGGTATCGCTGCTGCGCGCGCTCGGCCAGATGTCCGGACAGGTCATGTCCCGCGACCGGTTGATCGAGGCGACGGAAGCCGGCGGCGAGAGCCGCGCCATCGACGTGCAGGTAACGCGGCTGAGACGAAAGATCGAAAAAGACCCCCGTGAACCGAGATACCTGAAGACCGTCCGCGGCAAGGGGTATGTGCTGTGGCCGGACAATCAATGACCCAGCCGGAACGCCAGCCCCTTAGCCAGTCCGTGAAGCGGTATCTGCCGCGCTCCCTGCTCGGCCGGTCGCTGCTGATCATCGTCACGCCGCTGGTGCTGCTTCAGGTGGTCTCCGCGATCATCTTTTTCGAAAGCCACTGGGACAAGGTGACACTCAGGCTCGCCAAATCCGTCGCCGGCGACACGTCGGTGATCATCTCGCTGATGCGCCGCTATCCCGGCCCTGAGAACCGTGACTGGATTTTCTATAACGCGGCCCGCTACATGGAGTTCCGGACGTCCTATCACGAAGGCGAAATCCTGCCGAACCGGCCGCCGAAGCCGGACGGGCTTCTGGAGGAGATGCTGGCCGAGTCGCTGCAGTCGTTCGTCAACAAGCCATTCCTGATCGACACCAAGTCGCTTGAGGACGACGTCATCATCAAGGTGCAACTCGCCGAAGGCGTGCTCAGGATCGAGACGACCCGAAAGCGGCTGTTCAGTTCGACGACCTATGTCTTCGTGATCTGGATGGTGGGAACGTCGCTGATCCTGTTCGCGGTCGCCATGGTCTTCATGCGCAACCAGGTCAAACCGATCCGCCGGCTGGCGACCGCCGCCGACGACTTCGGCAAGGGGCGCGCCGTCGAAACCTTCAAGCTCGAAGGCGCGACCGAGGTGCGCCAGGCGGCGAGCGCGTTCCTCGCCATGCGCGACCGTATCCGCCGCCAGATCGCCCAGCGCACCGATATGCTGTCGGGGGTCTCGCACGATCTCAGAACGCCGCTGACGCGCATGAAACTGCAACTCGAAATGTCGGGCAGCGGCGACGATGCGCAGGCTTTAAAGGACGACATCGCCGAGATGGAACGGATGCTGGAGGGGTATCTGGCGTTTGCGCGCGGCGAAGGGGGCGAAACACCTGAACCGACGGACCTCTCCAAACTTCTGCAGGACGTCGCCGAACAGGCGCGGCGGCACGATGCACGGATCGATCTGCACACCGAAGGCCGGATCGACGTCACGATCCGCCCCAACGGCTTCCGGCGCTGCATCACCAACCTGATCGAAAACGCGATGCGCTACGCCGAGCACATCTCGATCCGCGCCGGCGTGCGCGGCGAAGGGGTCGAGATCGTGATCGACGACGACGGTCCCGGCATCCCCGAAGAACAGCGCGCCGAGGTGTTTCGGCCGTTCTACCGGCTCGAACAGTCGCGCAATCCCGGCACCGGCGGCGTCGGGCTCGGCCTTTCCATCGCGCGCGATGCGATCCAGGGCCACGGCGGCGAGATTCGGCTGGAAGATTCGCCCATGGGCGGGCTCCGCGTCTGGATCAGATTGCCGCTATAAACGGCCGTTCAGCTTGTCGAACAGATAGCGGCCGACCTTCGTCGCCCCCTGGCCGGTGTTGTGGACCCGGTCATAGAAATCCCCGTCCTCGAACGGCAGTTCGCGCGCCAGATCGATGCAGATCGCACCGAGGTCGTTGCAAACCCGCATGGTCACGCGGTTATAGGCATCCAGCTGGCGGAAATACCCTTCCGCGGCAGCGCGCGCTTCACCGTTCGGCAGCCAGATCCAGCCGTCGCGGATCCTGGCGTCGGCGCTTGGCTGTGTCACATAAATGGCGCGCGCACCGAAATCGCGGATTTTCTCCGTCAATCGCTGCAGGCGCGTCTCGTAGGCAGCAAGCCGTTCCATGTACGCCTCGGGGGGCGCGAACCGCGTGTCCGCGGGCTGCCACTTCGTCCATTCCAGACCGTCACGCCGAGTATCGCCGTGCACGACGTGCGCGTCATACGCCGCCAACATGCCTTTGGCGATCTTGTAGACGTGATAAAGCACACTCTTGTTTTTGATCGCCTCGGCGAACCGTCTCGACGGGTCCGGCGACCGCATGTCGTCGTATTTTTCATGTCCTTCGACCGCGACATCGTTGATCCCCGCATAAACCAAGACAAAACGCGCCTTCAGGCCCTTGATCAGCGGGAACCAGCGTTCGAAAACGGCGATGTGGCCACGTGTCGACTGGCCGTCGACGGCGGCGTTGACGACGCTCGTCTTTTCCCCGGCGGCGGCGAACCGGCGTGCCAATTCGGCTTGCCAGGTCTCGGCGTCGTCGACATATAGCTGGTTGGTGGTGCTGCCGCCGAGCGTAAGGATATCGATTTCACCGACGCTCTCGTAGTGACCGCGCAGTCCGTGCTCGTCGCGCGTATAGGTGACTTTCCCTCCGCCGGAATAGAGATTCTCGACATCGAACACGCGGACCGTGTTCCGCGGGATGTTCATTTCGCGGTAGTCGGGACCGAACAGCCAGTTGCCGAAGACCAACTCGGCGATGACAAGACCGGCCACCAGCACCAGAACGTTGATGCCGATCACCCTGAGCATGTTTTTCATACGTGTGGGTTTACCACGGACGCTCGGCGTTCGTCGCCCACGGATCGTCGTCGATCGGCCAGACGGGCCTGGCGATCTTTTCGTGCGAGACCTTGGTCATATCCCATTCGAGCGTGCCCGGCGCGGCGCAGTAGATGATCTTCTTGGCGATCTTCGAGTATTCGGCGTGGAAGTGCTGCATCGATTTGACGACGACGATACGGCGCTTCGTCGGATCGATGCCGAGCGCCTCGAAGAAATGCGGGTGCGTGTTCTGGGTCCGGGCAGAATGCACGACGAAATCGATACCCTCGGCGTGCAGCCACACCGCATCGCCGACATAGCGCTGCGAGCCGCCCAGGCTTTTGACATAGGCGTCGCGGATGACGTTTTTGACTTCCACCTTGAGGTCGAGCGGGTCGCCGGAAACCGCACCGGTCTTGCCCCCAAGCCTGATCTGGAACTTGGCGCCGACGCCGGCGCCGATGGCGATGCCGGTCGCGACCGGATCCCAGATACCGCCCACGCACGCCATGCCGATGCCGCGCTCCAGCATGCGACGAATAATGAATGTGCTGTCGCCGGGCCCGCCGCCGCCCGGATTGTCGGCCATATCGGCGATCACGGCGGGGCCTTCCTTTTCGGCCAGCGCTTCGGTGATTGCGGTTTCGACATCGACGTAGCGGGGCGTAATCTCGTCCCGGATCTGCCAGAGCTCGCGCCCCAGCTTTTCGGCCAGATCGTCGCCGAACGGTTTGTTGTCGTCGGTGACGACGATGACGCGCGTGCCTTCCGCCGGCACGTCGCCCCACGGGAAGCCGTGACCGAGCGAAACCGACAACACGCCGTCCTTACCCTCCAGCGACGTCATTTTATCGACGAAAGACCGCATCGGTTCGCGCGTGGTGTGGAAACAGCCGATCATCCGGCAGTCGAAGCTCGAGATCACCGGCTTGCACGTGCCGTCGAAGGTCGGCTCCATGATCTTCCAGAGGTCTTCGGCGCGCTCGCGGCTGTCCGTATGCGGGTACTCTTTATATATCACCAACGCGTTCACTTCCTCGGTGAAGCGCCGCGTGATGTGGCAGTGCAGGTCGAACTCGACGCCGAGGGGAATATCGGGGCCGACGATCTCGCGGATATGATGCACGAGGTCGTCCTCGCAGTCGTCATAGCCCTCGGCCACCATCGCGCCGTGCAGGCTGAGCATAACGCCGTCGACCGGCATCGCATTTTTAAGGTCGTTCAGGATTTCGTCGCGCAGGTCTTCGTAAACCTTCTTGACCGTGATCCCGGACGGGGTTGCGAACGCGGACAGGCTTTCGACCACCTCCCAGCCGCGCTTCTTCGCGTGCTCGCGCCAGATCACAAGGGGGGCGCCGAACATATGCGGCACGTCGCCGTGATCGCCGCCCCTGACCAGGTGCGAGTTCTCGAACGCCGCCAGATCGGTGGGTAACGGGGCCGTGGTATGGGTTTCCGTGCCGAGGCACGCGGTGAACAGTTTCATCGTTCCCGTTCCTTCGTGGTGTTATTTCGAGAGCGCATCCAGATCGGGGATCGGACGCGCGGTCGCCGGATTGGCGGCCAACTGGCGTTCCAGTGCGGCGGCGATTTCGAGCACTTGGCGGTCGCGGCCCGGCGCGCCCAAAACCTGAATGCCGAACGGCATGCCGAACTCGTCGATGCCACACGGCAAGACGCAACCGCACGCCATCGCCATGGTCGGCGCGTAGCTGAGCGAGAGCCACCGCATATACGTCGGCATCTTCTCGCCATCGATTTCGGAAACGAACCATTCCGCGTGCGGGAACGGGGTCACGGCGGCCGCCGGGCAGATCACGCAGTCGACCTCGTCCAGAAGCGAGATCCAGGCGCGCGCGATTTTCGTCTGTGTCAGGTGCGCCTTGGCGACATCTTCCAGATTGTACTGCAAGCCACGGTCGACGTTGTCGACGACGTTGGGGCTGATCTTGTCGCGATGGTTCTTGACCCGCTCCCCATGTGCGCCGACGAAAACGACGCCGCGCAACACCTCGAAGCATTCGTGCACGTCGGTGAAGTCCGGATCGCGATCCTGGGCTTCGGCGAAGACATGACGGAAGGTGTCGGTACGCGACTTGAACAGCGCGCGATTGGCCTTCGAGACCGGCGAGCAGCCGAGGTCCGGCGAGATCGCCGCGCGCATGGAGCCGAGGTCGGCTTCGCGCATCGGCTCGAACAAGGCCGGGTCGAGATCGCCGGAGAACGGATCGCGCGCATCGGCGGAAGCCTGCGCCGACAAAAGCATCGCCGCGTCGGCGACGTTTCGCGCCATCGGCCCCAAAACGGAAAACGGCAAAAGCCCGGCCGGCTTGGCCTCGGCGGGCACCACGCCCGGCGTCGGGCGGAAACCGACGATGCCGCAGAACGCGGCGGGCGTCCTGAGACTCCCCCCGTAATCCGACCCGCTCGCGATCGGCACCATGCCCGTCGCCAGGGCGACGGCAGAGCCGCCGGACGAGCCCGCACACGTCTTTTCCGGGTCGAACGGATTGCCGGTCGCGCCGAACAACAGGTTGCGGGTATTGGCGCCGGCGCCGAATTCGGGCGTATTCGTCTTGCCGACGACAATGGCCCCTTCGTCGCGGACGTTCGAAACCGAGAGCTGATCCACTTCGGGGACGTTATCCTCGTAAAGCTTGGAGCCGAACGTGGTCCGGAGGCCTTCGGTCGCTTCCAGATCCTTGATGCCGATGGGCAGACCGTGCAGCACACCGAGATAGTCGCCGTCCACGACCGCCTGTTCGGCGGCCTTGGCTTCGTCCATGGCGCGCTCGAAGCACGTCGAGACCATGGTGTTGACGGCCGGATTGACCGATTCGATGCGGCGGATGCAGCTTTCCGTCAGTTCCACCGGCGAGATGTCCTTACTGCCGATACGCCGGCGCAACTCGATGGCAGTCAGATCGCAAAGCTCTGTCATCTCTTCATCTCCTAAGCGGCGCGGCCGGCCGGCGTGTTGCCGTCACCCAGGTCCCACCACAGTCCGGTCATGATGCGGAGCGCGCTGTGACAGACCGGCGCCAGAACGTGTTCGTTCGGCGCGTGCTGCGAACATCCGGCGTAGGAATGCGGCACCCAGATCGTCGGCAGGCCCAGCACTTCCGCGAAGCAGTCATTAGGGAGCGTGCCGCCGAGGTTGGGCAGCACCGCGACCTCCTCGCCCGACGTCTCGCCGATCGACGAGATCGCCCACTGCGCCCACGGATGATCCGGGTCGAGGCGGGTCGCATACATGTAGTCGCGCTCGGGCTCGAGCTTGATGTCGTTGAAGCCGTGCGCATCGAGATGCTTGCGGAGCGCCGGCAGGAAATTGTGCGGGTCGGTGCCGACCACGTAACGAATGTGGCCGTAGGCCACCGCGCGCGGTGGGATCGCATTTACCGGGTTGCGTGGGTTGCCGCACTCGAAGGCCCTTATTTCGAACGTGTTGGAGCCGAAGACCTTTTCTTCCGGCGTCAGGCCCGGCTCGCCCCAGTCGGGATCGATCTCCGGCGCGTCGTCGCCGCCGCCGACCTTCAGTTTCGAGATCGCCTTGCGCACCGAATTCGACATCGGCTCGGGCCGCCATTCTTCGATCAGAATCTTGCCCTTGGCGTCGGTGATCGTCGCAAGGGCGTGCGCCATGATCACACCCGGGTTCGACAAAAGCCCGCCCCAGTTCCCGGAATGATGCCCGCCGTCGCGGCATTCGAGCGTCATGGTAAAGTTGAACACCCCGCGCGACCCCATGAACACGGTCGGCCTGTCGGGCGCCAGACGCGGGCCGTCGGAGGCGATGAACACGTCGACGTCCTTGAACAGATCCTTATAGACCTCGCAGAATTTCTTGAGCCCCGGCGAGCCGCTCTCTTCGCCGGTCTCGATCAGCGCGATGGCGTTGAAGCCCAGCTTGCCGCGGGTTTCCAGGACATGCTTCATCGCCGCTAGGTTGATGGTGTGCTGCGCCTTGTTGTCGGCGGTGCCACGGCCGTACCAGCGATCGCCCTCGACGACGATCTCCCACGGGTTCAGGCCTTCGCGCCACTGGTCGTCGTAGCCGCGCACCACGTCGCCGTGGCCGTAGGTCATCACGGTCGGCAGCGCTTCGTCCTCAATGCGCGAGGCGACCAGAAACGGCATCTTGCCCTCGATGGGATTTTCGTAGATCTCGCAGGTGAAGCCGAAATCTTCGAGGTACGGCGTCATCTCTTCTTCGAGATAGCGGTAAAGCTCGGGCCGCTTGTCCGGTTCCGGGCTCTCGGTGCGGATCGCCACACGGCGCTTCAGGTCGTCCATGAAGCCGCCGTTGTTGAAATAGTCGTCGATGCTGTTAAGTGCGTCGTCTTTGCTCATGGTCGGTATGCTGTGCCTTCCTCGCCCATATCCCAGTAAACGCCGGTCACCAGTTCCATTCCTTCGCGGGTCAGTGACCAAAGTATGTGTTCGTCCGGCGCGTGCTGCGAGCAGCCGGTGTAACTCAGCGGCATCCACACGAACGGAATCTTTAAAACGTCCTGAAACACGTCGTTGCAGATCGAACCGCCGGAATTCGGCATCACGTCGGGAATCTCGCCGGTGGTGCGCTTGACCGCGCCCTTGACCCATTCCGCCCACGGATGATCGGGCGGCGTCCGCGCCGCCAGAAAGATCGCGTCGTTGCCGGGCGGCGGGTCGGCGATCTCGACCATCTCGAAGCCGTTGGCGTCCAGGTGCTTGCGTAAATTACTGCGCAGGTTCTGATAGTCGGTGCCGACCACGAAACGAAGCTGGCAGTTGGCGCGCGCACGCGGCGGGATCGCGTTGACTGGATTGTTCGGATTGCCGGTCGTGAACGCCAGGATCTCGAAACTGTTCCAGGCGTAGACTTTCTCCGCCGACGTCAATCCCGGCTCGCCCCAGGTCTCGTCGATCTCGGGCGCGTCCTTGCCGCCGTCCCGCGAAATCCCCTTCAGCGCATCGCGCACCGAATTCGAAATCGGCGGCGGCTTCAGGGCATCGACGAGGATGCGGCCCTTCTGATCGACGATGGTCGCGAGCGCGTGGCTGAGGATCACGCCGGGGTTGGACAGCAAGCCGCCCCAGTTCCCGGAATGATGTCCGCCGTCGCGGCAGTTCACGACCAGATCAAAGTTGACGCAGCCCCGATTACCGAGCGTCAGGTTCGGACGCGACACGCTGACGCGCGGCCCGTCGGAGGCGAAGTACGCATCCGCCATGAAGTCGTCTTTGTGCTGCGCGACGAGATCCTTCAGCCCCTTGGAGCCGTTCTCTTCCCCCGTCTCGACCATAAACTTGGAATTGAAGCCGAGCTTGCCGCGCGTCTCCAGCACCGCCTTGATGGCCCCCATATGCGTGGTGTGCTGCGCCTTGTTGTCGGCGGTGCCGCGCCCGTAGACCCGGTCGCCGTCGCGCGACAACTTCCACGGCCCCTCGCCCTTGGTCCAACGCTCCGCCTGGCCGCGCACGGTGTCGCCGTGGCCGTACCCGAGGATCGTCGGCAGGCTCTCGTCCTCGATCCGGCTCGCCAGCAGCACCGGGCCGCCGCCCTCGTACGGGTTGTCGTAGATCCGGGTTTCGTAGCCCATGGCTTCGAAATCGGGACGGATGAAGTCGGTGAGATATCGATAGAGTTCCGGAAGCTGGGACGGTTCCTGGCTTTCCGTGGGTACCGCGACGCGGTCGGATAGGGTCTTGAAGTAGCCGGCGTCTTCGTCGTCGAACCACGCCAGCGCGGAAGCGATGGCGTCGGCGCGGGTTGTCATGACGCGGCCCTCCCGCGCCCCTCGTTCTCGTCATAGAGATGACACTGCACGAAGCCGCTGCCGCTCGGGATTCTCTTCGGCTCGATGACCGAACAATGATCCATCACCCGCGCGCAACGCGGATTGAAGGTGCAGCCCGGCGGCGGGTCGACCGGGTTCGGGTACGCCGCCCCCAGATGCGTGTCCGGCACGCCGAGCGACGGATCCGGCGTCAGGACCGACTCCAGCAAGGCTTTCGTATACGGATGTTCCGGATTGTCGAACAGGCTTGCGGTGTCCTTTTGTTCGACGATGCGGCCCAGATACATGACCGCGACCCGGGTTGCGATGTGTTCGACGACAGCGAGGTTATGACTGATCACGATGTAGGTCAGGTTCAGCTCTTTCCTGAGATCCTGCAGAAGATTGAGGATCTGCGACTGCACGGAGACGTCGAGCGCCGAGGTCGGCTCGTCGCAGATCACCACTTCCGGGCGGTTGATGAGTGCGCGCGCAATGGCGACGCGCTGGCGCTGCCCGCCCGACAACTGGTTCGGAAAGTTTTCGAACAGGCGCGGGGGCAGGCCGACAAGCTCCATCATCTCTTCCGCCCGGCGGCGCCAGGTGGCGGGGTTAGGATCGCCCTGCACCTTCAACGGCAGCGTGATGATCGAGCCGATGGACTTGCGCGGATTCAATGACGAATAAGGGTCCTGGAAGATCGGCTGCACCATCTTGGCCAGCTTCAGGCGTTCGATCTCGGCGACCGGCGTGCCGCCGAACTCGATGGTGCCGTCGGTCGGCGGAAGCAACCCCAGCAGCATCTTGGCGAACGTGGTCTTGCCGCAGCCGGACTCGCCGACCAGCGCCAGCACTTCGCCGCGCTCGACGTCCAGCGACACCCCGTTGACGGCGTGCAGCGGTTTCTTGCCCCTGAACGCACCGGCGGAAATCATGAAGGTGCGGGTGACGTCCTTGGCGCTGATGACGGTCTCGCTCATGCGACCCCCCGTTTCTGAGCATTGGCGCGGCAGGTCTCCGGATCGAGCAGGCAACGATACTCGTGCCCGTCCTCGACCGCCGGACGCATGTCGATGTCGCCCTTTACGCACTCTGCGAACGCGTACTGACAGCGTTCCGCGAAGTGGCAGGCGTTGAATGGGCCGACCAGCGACGGCACGATCCCCGGGATCGAGCCCAAGGGCTTGTTGCGCTCGGTCTTGCCCGGGATCGGGATGCAATCCAGCAGGCCCTGCGTGTATGGATGGGTCGGCCGGTTGAAGACCTGATCGGCGGTGCCTTGTTCGACGACCTGACCGGCGTACATGACCGCGACCCGGTCGGCGATGCGCGCGACGACTCCCAGGTCGTGGGTGATCAGGATCAACCCCATTTCGAACTCGCGCTGCAGTTCGGCCAATAGCAACAGGATCTGCGCCTGGATCGTCACGTCGAGCGCGGTTGTCGGCTCGTCGGCGATGATCAGGTTGGGCCCGCACATCAGCGTCATGGCGATCATGACCCGCTGACGCAGCCCGCCCGACAACTGATGCGGATACTGGCTGAGGCGCGATTCCGCCGCCGTGATCCCGACTTTCTCAAGCAGATAGATCGCCCGGTCCCGCGCCTCGCGGGTCGACACGTTTCTGTGGCGACTCAGCGCCTCCTCCATCTGGTTGCCGATGGTGTAGGCCGGATTGAGGCTGGTCATCGGCTCCTGGAAGATCATTCCCATGGTGTTGCCGCGGATATCCGACATGCGGCGCTCACCGGCATTGAGGATGTCCTCGCCGCCCAGTTCGAGCTTGTTGGCGCCGCGGATCGCCTTTTTCGGCAAAAGGTCCATGACGGCGAGAGACGTCAGCGATTTCCCGCATCCGGATTCGCCGACGATGCACAGCGTCTCGCCCTTGTCGACATGGAACGAAATCCCCTGCACCGCGTGCAGCATGCCGCCGCCGACCGGAATATCGACGGTGAGGTTTTCGACTTCGAGAATACGTTCGCTCATAGCCCTCTCCTAGTTCCGGTTTTCGGGCGCGGTGATGTCCCGCATGCCGTCGCCCAAAAGGTTGATGGAAAGGATCAGGATGAACAGCGCCGTCCCCGGAATGCCGACCAGCCACGGGTCGAACAGCATGTGGTTCTTGCCCTCGGCGATCATCAGGCCCCAACTTGGCGCCGGCGGCTGAACGCCGAGCCCCAGGAACGACAGCGCCGCTTCGAGGATGATGGCGTGCGCCATCTCGACCGTGGCGACGACGATCAGGTTGTTGACGATGTTCGGCATGATCTCGGTGAAGATGATGCGCGGCGTCGAGCAGCCGATGGCCTGCGCCGCGGCGACGTAATCGAGGTTCCGGACCTGTTGGGTGGTACTTCGCATGACGACCGCGAAGCGGTCCCAGATCAAAAGCCCGAGCACGCAGATCACGATCCAGAGCGAGTTGCCGACCAGCGACACGACCGCCAGCGCGACAAGCACGACGGGTAACGACAGCCGCGTCGTGATGACGAAGTTGACGACCATGTCGACCCTGCCGCCGAAGTAGCCGGCGGCGACGCCGATGGCGGTGCCGATGACGCCCGAAATCAACATCGCCGCGAAACCGATCAGCAGCGAAATCTGCGAGCCGTGGATCAGGCGCGAGAGGTAGTCGCGGCCGAACTGGTCGGTGCCCAGCGGATGTACCCACGTCGCTTTCGGGCTGTCGTGCCAGATCGGCGGGATCAGCTTGCGCGCGAGTTGTTGGTCGAGCGGATCGTGCGGCGAAATCAGCGGTGCCAGAAACGCGATGGCGAGAATGGCCAGAAGCACGATGGCCCCGAACATGAAGCCGACGTGGCTGAACATGCGCTTGCGCGCGCGTTCCGCCGGCGACGGCTCTTCGATGGTGCGGTCCGCGATGACGGGCTTCTGGACGTTGGTATCCTGAACGGCTTCGGACATATCAGCTCACCCTGATCCGGGGGTCGAGGAACGCGTTGAGTAAGTCGGCCAGGAACGTCAGCACGATATAGAAGCACGACAACACCAGCACGATGGCCTGCATCATCGGCAGGTCCGCGCGCAGGATCGATTCCCACGCCAGCTGACCCAGGCCGTTGATGGCGAAGATCGTCTCAATGACGATCGAGCCGCCGAGCATGAAGCCGAACTGCACGGCCGCCAGCGACACCACAGGGATGATTGCGTTCCTGAGCGCGTGTTTGAACAGAACGACGCCGGGACGCAGCCCCTTGGCGCGCGCGGTCCGGATATAATCGCTCGACAGCACTTCGATCATTCCGGCGCGGGTCAGGCGCATCACCGCGGGCGTCACGTAATAACCAAGCGCGATCGACGGCATGATGAAATTCATCCACGACGCCGAGCCTGTGATGGGCAGCCACCTGAGGCTGACGCCGAACAGGAAGATCATGATCAGCGCGAACCAGAAACTCGGCAGCGCCTGACCGATGACCGCAAGCGTCAGCGCAAACCGGTCGATGAGCGTATTGGGCCGCATCGCCGCCAAGACGCCGAGCGGTATCGAAAGACATAGCGCGAAGCCGAGCGCGCACGCACCCAATGTCATGGTCACCGGCAGGCGGTCGAAGATGACGTTGGACACTTCGGTCTTCAGATAATGAGAATGACCGAGGTTGCCCTGCAGCGCGTTGCCGAGCCAGTTGAAATATTGAACGATGATCGGTTGGTCGTAGCCGTAAACCCGGCGGATATTCTCGATATCCTGCTGCGTCGCGCTTTCGCCCGCGAGCGCCATCGCCGGGTCGCCCGACAGATAGATCATTGAAAATGTTAAAAGTGAAACGGTTACAGCCACCAGCAACGCGATGCTGAGCCGTTTCAGGGCATAAATAAGCATGCCTGGCAATCCCGATTACGGATGGCACGGCCGGTGCGGGGTCATGCCCGGCACCGGCCGCGTTACATCAGTGTTTTACTTCCACTTCGCCGTATAGAACCGCGGGATCTCATCCGAGGTCGGCGTGAAGTCGAGGTCTTCGGTGTACGCGTAGTACTTTGCGTACGTGAACATCGGCAGCCAGTAGAGCTCGCTCGAAATCTTCGAGAGAGCTTTCTTGTAGGCTTCCTTGCGGACCGTCGGATCGGTGGAGGTGTCGCCCTTGTGGAGCGCTTCGACCACTTCCGGATCCTTCGCCGGGTCGTCCTTGCCGCCCGAGAAGAAGTGACCGGTCGATGCCGACACGTCCGGAACCGAGTTCGAACCCCAGGTCATGTGGTGCAGTGGCGTCGTGCCTTTCCACACCAGATCGCGCAGCGCGCGATACTGCATGAACTTGAGGTTGGCCTTGATGCCGACGTTCGCCAGGTCGCCGATGACGGCTTCCGTGAACTCACGCTGACGATAGGCGTAGATGTCGGTTTCGAACCCGTCGCCATAGCCGGCTTCCTTCAGAAGCGCTTTGGCTTTCGCGGGGTCGTAGTCCCACTTCTTGACATCCTGCGTGCAACCGAACTGATCCGGGTGACACGCGGAATCGATCACCACGGAGGCCGGACCGACGAGGTTTTCGACGATCGACTTCCGGTTGATCGCATGCGCGACGGCTTCGCGGACCTTCTTGTCCATGAAGTGCTTGTCGCCGCTGTCGCCGTCGACGTCGAAGGCGATGTAGCTGATGCGCATGGTCTTGGCGTTGGTCACCGTGGTGCCGCCGCGCTCACCCAGCTTTTCGGCCTGATCCTTCGGCACGTCCCAGATCCAGTCCACGCCGCCGGTCAGAAGCTCGGCGATCTGCGTGTTCATTTCCTTGATGGTGCGGAACGTCAGTTTGCCGATGGCCGGCTGGCCCTTCGGACCGTTCTTGAAGTAGTTCTCGTTGCGGACCATTTCGATGCGGTCACCCGCGACGACGTTGACCATCTTGTACGGGCCGGTGCCGTTGGCCGGAACCGTACCGTAATCCTTCTTGCCGTCGGCGCCGTCCTTGGCGCTGTCATAGTGGCCTTCGGGCATCATGAAGACAGTCTGCGCGAAGTAGGCCAGTGCCGCCGGGAACGGTTCCTTGAGATAGATCCGGACGCTGTTCGGACCGGTCTTCTCGGCCGACTTCAGGAACTTCACGTTGGCCTGGGTCAGCACGCCGTTGTCGGCGTTGGAAACGAAGTTGACGGTGTAGACCACGTCTTCCGGACCGAACTTGGAGCCGTCATGGAAGACGACGTCGTCGCGCAGTTCGAAATCGATGGTGGTGGCGTCGACCCATTTGTACGAGGTCGCCAGCAGCGGCTCGTATTCACCGGTCTTGAGATTGCGGAACAGCAGACCGTCCCACACGGTGTTCCCCATGATGACGAGTTCACGGGTGTTGTTGAAGTAAGGATCGGCGACCGCCACTTCACGGGTCGTCGACCAGACCAACTCGTCGTTGGCCTTGCCTGCGTGGGCCGCAGGTGCGACAGCCAGCGTTGCCGCTGCTGCCAGAGCTGAGCTCAATAGTACTTTGCGAAACATTATGCTCGCGCCTCCCTGACTAAACTGGCATTGCGCATGCCATCAGCGGGGGCGCTCTCGACGCGCCCCGATTGATTCAATTGTTCGATGAATCGGCCGCCGAGTCCATGGCGAACCTCGATCCATCGCGGAATTTTTTAGAAACCCCCTTCCCGTCGGGTTCTTCAACCTCTTCCGGGTTGTATTACTATTTAATACACCGTAGTATATACCGATATGCTATGAATAACACTGCAAGGCGTCAAGCATGACGATTGAAAAAGCCAAACAGGTTCAAGCCCCCCCGGACGCCCCCCCCGCCGGCGCGTTATACGTGGGCTCGCTGGAAAAGGGCTTCCGCGTGCTCGCCGCGTTCACCGAAGACTTCCCCGCACTCGGCGTGACCGAGATCGCGCTCCGCACCGGATTGGACAAGAGCGCGGCGCAACGATTCTCCAACACGCTTCACCAGCTCGGTTTCCTTGAGAAGGATACGGCGACCCGGCGTTACCGGCCGGCCCGCAAGTTGATGGAAATGGCGTACACATACCTGCGCCACAGCGCACTGGGCGCCGCTGCCATGCCGCGGCTCATCGAGGCGGGCGCGGTCTACAAGACCACCGTCAACCTGGCCGAACGCGACGACACCGACATGATCTACACCATCCGCATTCCGCACGTGAAGGCGGCCTACGCGGCAACGGTGGTGGGCCGTCGCATTCCGGTGTTCTGTTCGGCGGCGGGGATCGCGGTGCTGTCCAGGATGAGCGACGACGAAGCCCTGGAGATCATCGAAAGGTCGGAACTGACGAAGCGTATTCCGTCCACGATCGTCGATCCCGACCGTATCATGAAAATGGTGCAGCAGGCGCGCCGCCGCGGTTTTGCCGCGACCTATGCGCAGCAGTTGCCGCGCGAAATCTCGATCGCGGCACCTATCACGGGATTTCGCGGCCGACCCGTCGGCGCGGTGCAGATCCCGGTCTACTACCCGACGTGGAAGCAGTCCGAAGCTGCCGCCAAGCTGGGCCCCCTCGCCGTCGAGACCGCTGATGCGATCTCGGGTGCACTCATCGCTTCCGAACAGGATTACTGACATGACGTTTCGCGTACTCACCGGATTATTCGGCCACGAAAGCAATGCGTTCTCGAAGCTGCCGACGGCGCTCGTCAATTTCGAGAATTATCTGCTGGCTTACGGCGACGACGTGCCCGCCAAGATCGCCGGCGCCAAGATCGAACCCACGGGCGTCGAAGAAGCCGCCGCCGAATACGGCTGGGACCTTGTCCGCACCGTCGTCGCCTGGGCAACGCCGTCGGGCCCGGTCGCGCGCGATGCATGGGACGCGTGCGTCGGTGCGATCCTCGACGCCGCGAAATCGAAAGGGCCGTTCGACGGCGTGCTGCTCAACATGCACGGCGCCATGGCGACGGTCGACTACGACGACGCCGAGGGCCAGTTGTTGAAGGAACTGCGCGCCATTATCGGCCCCGACGTACCGGTCGCCATCACGCTCGACCTGCACGCCAACGTCACCGATCTGATGACCGAGCATGCCGACATCATCTGCGCGTATCGGACCTATCCGCACATCGATCAGATCGAAACCTCGAAACGCGCTGCGGCGGTGCTCGAACGCACGATGAAGGGCGAGGTCAAACCGGTGGCGGTCACGGTGCGACGCGACACCATCGAGGGACTGGACGACGGCCGCACCACCACCGACAACCCGATGACGACGCTGCTGGCGCGCGCCGCCGATCTGGAACTTGCGGATCCGGGCGTGCTGCTGGTGTCGATACAGGCCGGCTTCACGCCTGCCAACCTCTACGAAGCCGGGCCGACGGTCTCCGTCACCGGCGACGGCGACGACGCGCGGTTCAGGGCCATCGCCGACGAGTACATGGATTACGCCTGGGAAACGCGGCACTTCGATTCCAACACTTATCTTTCCGTCGACGAAACCGTCGATGAAATCGCCCGCCTGCTCGACGGAGGCGCCGGCAAGGGGCCGATCGTCGTCGCCGATTTTTCCGACAATCCCGGATCCGGCGCTTACGGCGATTCGACGCTGATGCTGGCGGGCCTGCTCAAGGCCGATCTGCAGAACGCGTGCTTCGGCACCATCTGCGACGCTGAGTCAGCGGCCAAGCTGGTGTCGGCGGGCGAAGGCGCGACGGTCACCGTCAATCTGGGCGGCAAGACCGACCCCGCGTTCGGCGCGCCCCTCGAGCTCACCGGCACGGTCACGAAAGTCACCGACGGCACCTACGTCGCGCAGGGCCCCCGCTGGAAAGGCGTCACCCATCACCTGGGTCCGACCGCGGTGTTCAAGGTCGGGGGGATGGAAATCGTGGTCGCTTCGAACCGTCTGCAGCTGACCGAGGTCGAAGCCTTCACCCACGCCGGCATCGACCCCCGCGAACGCGACGTCGTCGCCGTCAAGTCGATGCAGCACTTCCGCGCCGCCTTCGCGCCGCTCGCGCGCGAGATTCTGATCTGCGACGCCGGTGCGCTCTCCACCAAGGACATCTCGAAATTGCCGTTCACCCGGCTGCGCCGGCCGATCTTTCCGCTGGACCTCGATTAAACGTGGCCGAAACGCTGCCCGAAGCGAAGGCGGCCCGAACCCGGCCCGAAGCCGTCAACCGGCCGCTCGAAGGCGCGCTCTGGATGATCGCGTCCTGCGCGTTCCTGGCCGGGCTTTCGGCGCTCGGACGGCATCTCTCGCAACTCGGCGTCGATCCGCTGCAGATCGTTTTCTGCCGGCTCGTGTTCGCATGGATGTGCATGCTGCCGTGGCTGCTGCACCGGGGCGTCGGCTCGCTCGGCACGTCGCAGTTCAAGCTCTATCTGGTGCGCGCGTGCTGCTCGATGTGCGCCATGTCGACATGGTTCTACGCGCTGGCGCTGATCCCCATCGGCGAGGTGACCGCCTTGAGCTTCGCGGCGCCGCTGTTCACCACCATCGGCGCGGCGCTGGTGCTGGGCGAGGTCGTCAGGCTCAGGCGCTGGACGGCGACCCTGATCGGTTTCGCCGGCGCGCTGATCATCATCCGGCCGGGCTTCGTCGAGATGAGCGCCGGAAGCTGGTTCGCCGTCGCTTCCGCCGTCTTCATGGGCACGTCGGCCTTGATCGTCAAAACCCTCACCCGCGGCGACGACCCGTGGACGGTCGTCTTTTTTTCCCACCTGATCATGATTCCCATCGCCCTGGTGCCTGCGATTTACGTCTGGTCCTGGCCGACCCAGGAAGCATGGATGTACCTGTTCGCCACCGGGCCGATCGCCGTGCTCGGCCATCTGTTCCTGACCAAGGCGTTTTCGGTGACCGACGTTTCCATCGTCGCCGCTGTGGATTTCTCGCGCCTGCCGTTCGCCGTGCTGATCGGCTGGCTGGCGTTCGGCGAGCTGACCGATCTGTGGACGTGGGTTGGCGCGCTGGTGATCTTCGCGTCGTCGCTTTACATCGTGCGCCGCGAACAGGCCGTCCACGCCAAACCAAGCGTGCAGGACAAGACCGCGCCCTGAATGTTGTGCGTCAGCCGGTGGCCTGCGTCGTCGGCGTCGGGGGCGGTGGCGGGGTTGATTTCGGGCGGCGTGATTCCCGATACGTGATATAGACGGTCGAGAGAAAGATGACGGTTCCGCCGATCCAGGTCCAGACGTCCGGGAACTCGCCGAACATCAGGTAGCCGACCCCCGCCGCCCACAGCAGCCGCGTATAGTCGACCGGCGCGACGACCGTCGCGTCCGCCAATCTGAGAGACGTCGCCAGGGCGAGATGGCCGAGCGCCGCCAGAACGCCGATCGCCACCATCACGCCGAACTGCTCCCATGTCGGCCAGCTCCAGAAAATGATCGCCGGAATTAACGAGAACGCGGTGAAATAGACGTTGGCGTAGAACACCATGGTGACGCTGCTGTCGGTGCGCGACAGCACCTTCACGCACAACATCGAGCCCGCCCAGAACACCGTGGACGCCAGCACGATGAACGCGCCCGGCCCGAAAATCCCGGATCCCGGACGGACGATGATCAGCGTGCCCACGAACCCGACGGCGATCGCCGTCCAGCGCCGGATCCCGACTTTCTCACGAAGCAGGATTGATGCGCCGATGGTGATGAACAGCACCGTCACGAAACCGATGGCCGTCACGTCCGCGACCGGCACCATGCTGAGGCCGATGAAAAAGCTGCTCAGCGCACAGACGCCGAAGATCGAGCGGATCAGCTGCAGCTTCGGCTGCTTGCTTTTCCAGTGCGTGCGGTCCTGGCGCAGCAGGAAAGGGATCAGGATGATGAACCCGACGACGTTGCGGAAGAACACGACCACGATCGGGTGCACCTCCTGCGTCACGTCGCGCACCAGAACGTGCATCAGCGAGATCAGGAGGCTGGAAAGCGCCGCCCAGGCGATACCCTTGAGCACCGATTTGCGCGCATCCGCTTTGCCCGGACCGTGAGGTATGGCGGTTTCTTCACCCATTTAATCGATCCACGGCGTTGCCGTCCCCGGAAAAGCTGCTACCGTCACGCCGGAATGGCGTGCCGAACGAAGTCTTCTTTTTGAGTTGGGATCGGCGCCGCGTCAAACAAGACTCTTAGGGAGAATGACAAAATGATTCGTTGTGGTGTGGCCGGTCTCGGCCGTTGGGGCCGGGTGCTCGTCGATTCGGTGCAGGGCAAATCGGACAAAGTCACCTTTACCGCCGGCGTCACCGGCCGCAAGGAACGCGCCGTCGATTACTGCGCCGAGAAGAAGATCGACCTGCTCGACGACTTTTCCGAACTGCTGACTCACGCCGATGTCGACGCCGTCGTGCTGGCGACGCCGCACACCCAGCACGTCGATCAGATCGTTGCCGCCGCCGAAGCCGGCAAACCGGTGTTCTGCGACAAGCCTTTAACGCTAAACGAAGCCGACGCCCGTCGCGCCGCCGACGCCTGCAAGGCCGCAGGCCTGCCGCTGTGCGTCGGGTTCAACCGTCGCTTTCTCCCCGCCATGATCAAGCTGCAGGAACTGGCGACATCGGGCGCGCTCGGCACGCTTCTGCACATCGAGGGTAACATTTCCGGCAACGGCGGCTTGCGCTACGGCCCCGAGCACTGGCGCGCGTCCGAAACCGAAAGCCCGGCCGGCGGCATGACCGCTATGGGCGTGCACATGATGGATGCGATGATGTCGATCGGCGGCCATGTCGATCACCTGCGCGCCGTCAGCGAACGCCGTGCGACGCCGGTCCCGGTCGACGACACCACGTTCGCGACGCTCAAGTTCGAAAACGGCATCACCGGCGTGCTGACAACCCTGTTCGCGACCCATGCGCTTTGGCGCATCCAGGTGTTCGGCTCCAAGGGCTGGGCCGAGGTCCGCGATCAGGAGCGGCTCGAAGTCCGTCTGATCGAGGGCGAGAACACCGTCGAGGAGTTCCCCGGCTTCGACATGGAGCGCGCCGAACTGGAAGCCTTCGCCGACACGGTCGCGTCGGGCGCGGAATTTCCGGTGCCGCTGGAGGACGCGATCCACGGCATCGCCATCCTCGAAGCCATCGTCAAGGCGTCGAAGACGGGCAGCGAGGTCAGCCCCGGCTGATCACTGGCGGGTGGCGGCGTCGATCTTCTTGTCGGTGTTGTACTGGCTGAGCGCGTACACCGACCAGATCGCGGCTGGAATCCACCCGATCAGGGTCAGTTGCAGGATCAGGCAGATCACGCCCTGGATCGGCTTGCCGATGGTGAAGAAATTGAGCCACGGAATCAGAATGGCGAGAATGAGACGTAACATCGCGGTCCTCGTCTATTGTTGGGCGCCGCCGAACTCCGGCGGCGTTCACTCTTTATAGCATTTACGTTCCACGATTGTCCCGGCCGCCGCAAGGCTATAAAACCCCCGCTCATGGATGTCTCGCTATTCGATTTTCACCTGCCGCAGTCCTGTATTGCGCAATGCCCGGCGCGTCCGCGCGACGCCGCGCGCATGCTGCACATCCCGAAGAAAGGCGATTTCGCCGATCTCGGCGTCAAAGACCTGCCCGGTCTTCTGAACAAGGGCGACGTCATGGTGTTCAACGACACCCGCGTCATTCCGGCGCGGCTGACCGGCAAGCGCGGCGACGCCACCAACCGGGGCCGGCCCGACGGGGCGAAAGTTGAGGTCACGCTGCACCAGCCGGTCGACGCCTACACCTGGCGGGTGTTCGCCAAGCCGGCGCGCAAGCTCAACAAGCGCGATTACATCGTTTTCGCCCCCGGATTCGCCGCCGACTGCATCGAAGAAGGCGACATGGGCGAACGCTGGCTCAGGTTCAACGTTGCTGGGCGCGATCTGATCGACATGCTCGAAAAGCACGGCATCATGCCGTTGCCGCCCTATATCAAGCGCGGGCAGGCAGGCGACGACGATGACCGGTCGGATTACCAGACCATGTTCGCCGAAAAAGACGGCGCCGTTGCCGCGCCGACCGCCGCACTGCACTTCACCGACAATCTTCTGAAGTCCGTCCGCGACGCCGGTGTCACCGATATCCGTGTCACCCTTCACGTCGGGGCGGGCACGTTCCTGCCGGTCCGGGTCGAAAACACCGAAGATCACGTCATGCATACCGAGCGCGCGATCCTGAGCGAAGACATCGCCCGGCAGCTCAACGAGGCGCGTAAGAACGGCGGACGCATCATCGCCTGCGGCACGACGTCGTTAAGAACGCTTGAGAGCGCCTGCGATGAAAACGGCGTCTTTCATGAATACGACGGCAATACCGATCTGTTCATAACGCCGGGCTATAAGTTCAAGGCGATCGACGCGCTGATGACCAACTTCCACCTCCCCTGTTCGACGCTGTTCATGCTGGTCTCGGCGCTCGCCGGACTGGACAGGATGCAGGCGGCCTACAGACACGCCATCGACAGCGGGTATCGTTTCTATTCCTATGGGGACGCGTGTTTCATCGAGCGGGCGGAGATCGCATGACCGGGACCGGCTTCGAATTGATCAAGACCGACGGCCAGGCCCGGCGCGGCCGGGTGACGACGGCGCATGGATCGTTCGAGACGCCCGCCTTCATGCCGGTCGGCACGGCGGCGACGGTCAAGGCGATGACGCCGGAATGGGTCGCGGAGACCGGCGCAGAGTGCATTCTGGGGAACACCTATCACCTGATGCTGCGCCCGGGGTCCGAACGGATCGCCAGACTGGGCGGCCTGCACGAATTCATGAAATGGCCGGGGCCGATTCTGACGGACAGCGGCGGTTTTCAGGTCATGTCGCTGGCGGGCTTAAGAAAGATGGGCGAGGACGGGGTCCGGTTCCGCTCGCACATCGACGGCAGCTATCACGACCTGACGCCGGAAAGCTCGATGAAGATCCAGGACGATTTGGACGCCGACATCACCATGGCGTTCGACGAGTGCACCCCCTTCCCCTGCGACAAGGAGACGGCGGCTGAAAGCATGCGGCTTTCCATGCGCTGGGCGAAAAGATCAAAGGACGCGTTCCGCGAACGCGATGGGTATGGGCTGTTCGGGATCGTGCAGGGCAGCGTGCACGAGGATTTGCGGGATGAGAGCATCGCCGCCCTGACCGGTATCGGCTTCGACGGCTACGCCATTGGTGGTTTGGCGGTCGGCGAGGGTCAGGAAGAGATGCTCCGCGTGCTCGGCTTTACCGCAACTAAGCTCCCCATTGATAAGCCCCGCTACCTTATGGGCGTCGGCAAGCCGGACGATCTGGTCGCCGCTGTGGCGCGCGGCGTCGACATGTTCGACTGCGTCTTACCGACGCGCTCCGGGCGCACCGATCAGGCCTTCACCCGGCGCGGCACGGTCAATATGCGGAACGCGCGCCATAAAGAAGACACCCGCCCCATCGATCCGGACTGCGCCTGCTACGCCTGTCAAAATCATTCCCGCGCCTACATCCATCACCTCGTGATGTCGAAAGAAATCCTCGGCATGATGCTGCTGACGCGGCACAACCTGCATTATTATCAGGAGTTGATGGCGGGCATGCGCGCCGCCATCGAGGCCGCCACGTTCGCGGATTTCCAGACCGCCTTCACCGCCCAGTACACTGGCGGGGATATTGACGCACTTTAAAAAAGTGCGTCATCCCGGACGCTAGCCGAGCCCGGAACCGAATGGATTCGGACGCGAGGATGGCGATCCGGGACCCGTAGATCGGCTTGGCCATTGTTGTCCCATGGGTCCCGGGTCACCGAAGCCCCTGACCAAATCAGGGATTTGGAGGGCATTCGCGCCAGGGATGACCAAGGACCGGGCGCCGCAATTGTCATAAATCTCGGTTAGGGCGTCGGCGTCTTCTGTGCTAAAATCCGCACAAATTGCGACTCTTGAATCAATACGAACGAAAACGAGGAGGCGCCGATGTTACGCATGCTGATCATGACCTGCATCCTTTTCAGCGCCGGGCAGGCCCAGGCGCAGGAAAAGGACGTGCTGCGCCGGTTGATGAACGAACCGGTGACGCTGTTCGACTGGGGCATTGCCCAGCTGGATCAGGACATCAAACTCGCCGCCCGGCGCACGATCCCGAAATTCGTGGGCGATCCGGTCACGGGCTCGTTCTACGACTGGCGCACCAATCGGGTGACGCTCTTCGTCTCGGTCCCGGTGCCAAAGGAAAGCCGCACCCCCGCCGCCTGCGCGATGACGTTCCAGGACATCGTCGGCGATCTGACGCGGAACACCCCCAAGGGGCCGAGCGCGGCGGGCTGGTATCTGCTGAACGCGTTCAAGCCGAAGGCGCATTTCTGGGCCGACCGTTTCGAGGACGTAGGCGCCAAGCTCCTGGACGTGGTGACGCTCGAGATCACCTTCATCCCGGCGACGTTCGAGGCGTTCGAGGGCAAGCAACAGCGGGTCCGCTGCATGGGGCGGCTCGATGCGTCTTATGAAGAGCTGACGGTCGAGGTGACGTCCTGACGATCCATTCCGGCTTTGCCGGGCCCGGCTCGCTCTAATAAGATAACCGTATGAGCGAAACGACATATGAAACCCTGAACCAGCTCGGCCAGGCGAGCGAGCTGCCGGATAGCCCCGACGCAGCGTCGCTTGAGTGCGTCGAAAACCCGCATCCCGGCACGCGCTATCTGATCCGCTTCACCGCGCCCGAATTCACCTCGATCTGTCCGGTCACCGGCCAGCCCGACTTTGCGCATCTGGTGATCGATTACGTGCCGGAGAGACGGATCGTCGAGAGCAAATCGCTGAAGCTCTATCTCGGTAGTTTCCGCAACCATCCGGGCTTTCACGAAAAGTGCACGGTCGACATCGCCCAGAAGATCATCTCGGCGGCGGAACCGCACTGGATCCGCATCGGGGGCTACTGGTATCCGCGCGGCGGCATCCCCATCGATGTGTTCTATCAGTCGGGCGAACCACCCAAGGGATTGTGGCTGCCGGACCAGGGCGTCCAGCCCTACCGCGGCCGGGGCTGATCAGCGAACACCCGTCATCCCGGACGTTAGGTAAGCCCGCAACCGAGAGGAATGCGGGGGCGAACCTTACGATCCGGGACCCATGGCTCAGCCTGGGACGTGTTCGAATGTGGGTCCCGGGTCACGGACGGCCCTGACCAAATCAAAGATTTGGAGGCCCGGCGCGCCCGGGATGACGCTGGCAAACAACACACGCGTCACCCTGAACTTGATTTGGGGTCCATGCTTCGAGACGAATGCTGCGCATCCTTCTCAGCATGAGATGGGGCCTGAGTAGAGTTCAGGACGATGGGAATCAGGAGGCTCGGCATCCCCTCTCCCTCGGGAGAGGGTGGCGCCATTAGGCGCCGGGTGAGGGGCCGGGGTTAATCCCCCCGATACGTGCACCCCGCCGTGCAGGTTTCCCAGAGTTTGACTTCCGAGAGCCGCGGCAGGACCGGTTTCAGTTCCGCCCAGATCCACTTGGCGATCACTTCCGAGGTCGGATTCTCGAGCCCCGGAATGTCGTTCAGATAGTGATGGTCGAGGCGCTCCCAGATCGGGTTGAACGCCTTTTTAATCTCGGCGAAGTCCATCACCCAGCCGGTGTGCGCGTCGACCGGCCCCTCGACCGCGAGGCGCACGCGAAAGCTGTGGCCGTGCAGGCGGCGGCATTTGTGGCCTTCGGGCGTGTTCGGCAGGTCGTGCGCCGCTTCGAACGTGAATTCCTTGAAAATTTCCATCGTCTTTCCGATTGCCGGCCCCTCAGGGGATGCCCAGCACCTTATGGGTTTGCAGGCTCAGCCGCCAGCGCGGATGCGCCCGGCAGTACTCGATACAGGCTTCGGTATTCTTCGCCGTGTCCGGTCCGTCCATCGGCTGTAAAAGGAAATGCTCGAACGCCAGCCCTTCGAAGCGTTCCGGCATGGCCTCGGCCTGCGGGTAGACCAGCTTCAGTTCATGCCCGCTGAGTTGTTTCAGTTCCGCATCCGATTTCGGGCTGACGCAGATCCAGTCGATGCCTTCAGGGACGGCGATTGTGCCGTTGGTCTCGACCGCGATCTCGAAGCCGCGGGCATGCAGCGCTTCGATGAGAGCGTCGTCCAACTGCAACAGCGGCTCGCCGCCCGTCATCACGACGAAGCGCGGGCCCGCCCCGTTGCCGGCCCATTTCTCCGCCACGGCATCGGCGAGCGCGTCGGCGGTCCTGAACGATCCCCCGCCCTCCCCGTCCGTGCCGACGAAATCGGTGTCGCAAAACGTGCAGACGGCGGCGTCGCGGTCCTGCTCGCGACCGGTCCAGAGATTGCAGCCGGCAAAGCGCAGAAAGACCGCGGCGCGGCCGGCCTGCCGCCCCTCGCCTTGCAGCGTATAGAAGATCTCTTTGACCTGGTACGTCATGGGGGCGGGTTTTACGCCGATTGCCCGCCGGCATCAATCTTAATGCCGCCCGCTCCAGTCCGGGCGCGGCTCGCCCTTCGCCTGCATCTGTTTTTCCGTGTAGAAGGCGTCGGCAAAGATATCGTGCTTGGGTACAGATTTGAGCGCCAGCATCTTGACGCTGGCATCGACCATCACCGGCGGCCCGGCGATATAGCACTGGAACCCGTAGAGAAGCTGGAAGTCCGCGGCGACGGCGTCGGACACGAGCCCGCTGCGCCGCCCCGAATTCTCCTTCGGTTCGGAAATCACGGTCACGAATCTGAAGTTCGGATGATCGTGGGTCAATTTGATGAAATGCCGCTCCAGATAGAGCTCGGTTTCGTCTTTGACGCCGAAATAGAGATGCACGTCTTGTTTGAGGTCCGACGCCAGCGCCGCCTCGACGATGGCCTTCATCGGCGCCAGCCCGGTGCCGCCGGCGATCGCCAGCAGTGGGCCGTCGTGCCGGGCGCGGAAATACGCACCGCCGAACGCGCCCTGCACGTCGACCGGATCGCCGGGCTTGAGGTCGTCGCAGATGAAATCGCTGACCCCGCCGGCGCCCGAACGCCGGATATGCAATTCGATCGCCCCCGAGCCCGGCGCGTTGGCGATGGAATAGTCGCGCGGTTCCTGATCGCAGATCCTGAAGCTCGCGTACTGGCCCGCGCGCCAGTCGAACAATTCGCCCGACGCCGGTTCGATCCTGATGATGCGGACCTCGGGCGACGCGGTCTCGACCGCCGCCACCCGGCACGCGACGATATCGCCGGACGTCGCCCCGCTCATGACGGATCGTCCACGGACCCGCGCGCGGCATGGCGGCCGCCCTCGCTCGGGTAGCGGTTGAGGCCGCGCGGCCGTTCATGGATCGCATCCAACGCGCGCTTGCGTTTCGGTTCGACAGCGACCGGCTGCGCGTACATCTGCTTGACCGCCTCGATCATCACCACGCCTGCGGCGGCCGGGAACAGCTTCATGCCGATTTTCTCCCACGCCGAGGCGGACCCCTGCAGTAGCGCGATATCGACAGGTGGGACGAACAATGCGCGGGTGCTTTCGACCGGCATGAACATGTTGTCCCTGAGAAGTCTTGAGAGCTGACTTCTGGAATACGGCCGGCCATTGCCGAGCGGCGTCGATTCGAACCTGGCCCAGAGTCCGCGCCGGTTCGGCACGACGATGACCAGCCGCCCGGAATCCGCCAGCACCCGCCACGCTTCGCGTAAAAGCGGACGCACCTGTTCGGTGCACTCCAGCGCGTGCACGATCAGGATACGGTCCATGCTGAGATCGGGTAGCGGCAGGTCGGTCTCGTCGGCGAGCATGGTGAGCCCGCGCTCGCGCACCGGCCAGTGCATCACCCCCTGCCCCGCCGGCATGGCGGCGATGACGCGCGCGGCCTCGCCCCGGAACATATTCAGATAAGGGGTCGCGAAGCCGAGCCCGAGCACGCCCAGGCCTGTCACGTCGGGCCAAAGCTGGCGCAGGCGGCGGCGCACCATGCGCTGCGCCGTGCGCCCCAGACGGCGGGCGTAGAATTCCCTCAGATCGACGACATCGGACCACATGCGCCCGAGATTAGAACCTTTCCACCATCAGGTCATCCCCGCCGAAAGCGGGTAGTGACATCCCCCGCCAAATCACCATATAGCTGAAAGAGATGATTATAACGCCTGGGGAGGGCACCATGAAGCTTCGCTATTCACCGACATCACCTTATGTGCGCAAGGTTTCCATCACCGCCATCGAGACCGGCCTCGCCGACAAGATCGAGCGCGTCACCACCGATCCGTGGTCGGCGGAAACCGACCTCGGCAACTCCAACCCGATCGGCAAGGTGCCGTGCCTGATCACCGACGACGGCATGGCGATCTATGACAGCCCGGTGATCTGCGAATATCTCGACAGTTTGAATACCGGCGAAAAGCTGATCCCGGCCGCGGGCGATGCGCGCTTCAAGGCGCTGACCCTTGCCGCCGCCGCCGACGGCATGCTGGACGCGGGTGTTCTGTTGCTGATCGAGACCAAGCGCCGCCCGGGTGAACTGAAATGGGACTGGTGGGCGGAACGCCAGACCAGCGTTATCAACCGCTGCATGGATGTCTGCGACGCCGCCGCCGACAACCTGGCGACCACCGACGGCCCGATCACCATTGCCGAAGTCGCGATCGGCGCCGGGCTCGGCTGGATCGACCTGCGCTTCCCTGATTTCGGCTGGCGCAACGACCGGCCGGCGCTCGCCGACTGGTTCGACAAGATTTCCGACCGTCCATCGTTCGTTGAGACGGTGCCGAAACCGGCTTAAGTCAAATCCGGAAAATATCGTGCCGTGATACGCCGGGCGTACGTGACGAGGTTCGCGTGCGCCCGCGCCGCTTCGGTGAACGGCGTATCGAGCTCGATCTCCGTCATGTTGACGACGAAGGCATAGACCGCCGTATCGATACTGCGGATCTTCTCGCCGTGCACATAGGGGCCGTCGCCGACGATATGGGCGAGCGCGGCGAGGTCGCGTTTCGCCATCGCCAGGATTTCATCCGGCGTGTGCCGCCCCGTGCCCTGTTCCCATAGCTGTTTTCCGACGGCGCGCTGGGCGAAGAATTTGATGACCGGGCGCATCGGCGCCGGCATGCCGCCGAAGAAGGTGTGCGAGATCACCGGCCAGCCCGCCCCGAGCCAGCGGTCCCAAACCGCATACCAGTAGAGCCGTTCGTCGCACATCGCCCAGACCGCCTGATCGTAGGCGCGTTCGCGGTCCGATAATCCATCGTCCAGATCGATACCGCGCGTCTTCGTCAGATGCTCGATGATCAGGGTACTGTCGCCCATCGGTTTATCATCGATGACGACGTAGGGTATCTTCTTCTTCGGCGCGGACTGCGGCATCATCTGGTCGCGGACGACGTAATCGATACCGGCGAGCTTCAGCCACAGTTCGAGCTTGAGACAGAACGGCGACGCGTTGGCGACGCCGAGCTTGCGCGGAAACTGCACCAGGGTGATCGGATCGCTCATATCGTTCTCCGCCGTTTCAGGAGTTCCTTGGACGCCAGCAGCGCGCCACCGACGATCAGAACACACCCGACGGCGACATACCATGTCGCATCGCCCTTGCCGAACGCGATCAGCACGATCGTCGAGATCAGTGGCGCCGCATAGGCCATTGCCCCCAGTACCTGAATGTCGCCGTGCTTGGTGCCGTAATCCCAGGTGAAGAACGCCGCGCCCACGGGGCCGAGCCCGAGGCCGATCACGCCCAGCCACTCCATATAATCCGCGGGCCAGATCGTCTGCTCGAACATCATGTGACAGATCGTCGCGAGGATCGCCGTCGCCGCGCAGAAGCCGCCGACGGTATCCGTCGGCACATGCCCGAAGCGGCGATTGGTGATCGAATAGCTCGACCACGTCAGCGAACATAAAACCGCGAAAGCGTAACCGACCGCGAACTCGCTTTTGAAGCCGGAAAGGCCGCGCCCGCCGGTAATCAGGAGCGCCGCGCCGATCAGCCCCGCGACCGCGCCCGCGACGTGCCACCATCTGAGCCGCTCGCCCGGCAGCAACGCCGAACCGACGACAATCAACAGCGGCCACATGTAGGCGATCAGGCCGGCCTCGACCGGCGGCGCGTTCTTCAACGCCATGAAATAGAAAAAGTGATAGCCGAACAGCCCACAGGTGCCGAGCGCCCAGGCGCCCACGGGCTGACGCATATAAGCAGCGACGTTCTCGCGCCGGACGATCCACTTAACAATGACGAACGCGGTGGCGATGCCGAACGACATGGCGGCGAGCTGGAACGCCGGGATCTCGCCGGTCAGCGTCGTGAATAGCGCCAACAGCCCCCACATCAGGACCGCCGTCGACCCGATCAGCGTCGCTTTGACCGTATGTGCGTCCCTGGCCGCCATGGTCCCCTCCTCACTTAAGCCGACGCTGTTTACAACCAAGCGCGGCAAATAAAAAGGGCGGCGCAAGCGCACCGCCCGGAGGTCTTTGTCTTTTATTTGGATGTTTCGAATCAGTCCAGATAAAGCCCGCCGTTGGCCGACAGCGTCGATCCGGTGATGAAGCCGGCATCGTCGGCGGCGAGGAACACGACGCAGCGCGCGATCTCTTCCGGCTCGCCCAGTCGCCCGACCGGCACCTGTGGGAGGATGTTGTTCTTGAGCACCTCTTCAGGGACGGCCAGCACCATTTCGGTGGCGATGTAGCCGGGCGCGATGGCGTTGACGGTAATCCCCTTCGATGCGGTCTCGAGCGCCAGCGCCTTGGTGAAACCGAGTTCGCCCGCTTTTGCGGCGGCGTAGTTGGTCTGGCCGAACTGACCCTTCTGACCGTTCACCGACGAGATGTTGATGATGCGGCCGAAGCCCCGTTCGCGCATGCCGTCGATGACGTTCCGGCACATGTTGAACAGACCGTTGAGGTTGGTGCCGATCACCGCGCCCCACTGATCCTTGTCCATTTTATGAAGCGGGCGGTCGCGGGTGATGCCCGCGTTGTTGACCAGGACCTCGATCGGGCCGATGTCGCTTTCGATGCTTTTGATCGCCGCCTGACAGGCGTCGAAGTCGCCGACGTCGAATTTGTAAACGGCGACGCCGGTTTCTTCCTTGAACGCATTCGCCGCGTCGTCGTTGCCGGCATAGCTCGCGACGACGTTGTAACCGGCATCCTTCATGGCAAGCGAGATGGCCTTACCGATACCGCGCGTGCCGCCCGTAACCAGTGCTACTCTGGACATGATGCTTCCTCCGTTGCGTGCCGCTTATGTTGCGGCGTTTTACCCCCCGAGAGGGCGGCGACCGTGACGCCGCCCGTCCCAGTCGTTCAGCTTAGTCGCGTTCGACGCACATGGCGATGCCCATGCCGCCGCCGATGCAGAGCGTCGCCAGACCCTTTTTCGAGTCGCGCTTCTGCATTTCGTGCAGCAAGGTCACCAGCACCCGCGCCCCCGATGCGCCGA
This sequence comes from Rhodospirillales bacterium, assembly GCA_965228915.1. Classification (GTDB taxonomy): domain Bacteria; phylum Pseudomonadota; class Alphaproteobacteria; order Rhodospirillales; family Casp-alpha2; genus UBA4479. The sequence continues at coordinate 930,473 of OZ245847.1, forward strand.
TCGGGTGGCCGAGCGCGATGGCGCCGCCGTTGACGTTCACTTTTTCGATGTCCCAGCCCATGTCCTTGTTGACGGCGCAGGCCTGGGCGGCGAAGGCTTCGTTGGCTTCGATCAGGTCTAGGTCGTCAACGGTCCAGCCGGCCTTTTCGAGGGCCATGCGGCTGGCCGGGATCGGGCCCGTCCCCATGATCGCCGGATCGACGCCCGCGGTCGCCCACGACTTGATGCGGGCCAGGACCGGCGCGCCGCGCTTTTCGGCGTTGTCCGCGCTCATCAGCACCACGGCGGCGGCGCCGTCGTTGATGCCCGACGCATTGCCGGCGGTCACGGTGCCTTCTTTATCGAAAGCGGGACGCAGCTTGGCGAGGCTCTCCACCGTCGTGCCGTGCTTCGGGTGCTCGTCGGTGTCGACCACGGTTTCACCCTTGCGGGAGGTGATGGTGACGGGGACGATCTCGTCCTTGAACTTGCCTTCCTTCTGCGCGGCTTCGGCTTTTTGCTGCGACGCGGCGGCAAAGGCGTCCTGTTCGTCGCGGGTGAGCTGCCACTTCTGGGCCACGTTCTCGGCGGTGTTGCCCATGTGGTAGCCGGCGAAGGCGTCCATCAGGCCGTCGCGCAGCATGGTGTCGAGCAGTTCGCCCGAGCCCATCTTCACGCCGTTGCGGAGATGCATGACGTGCGGCGCCTGGCTCATGCTTTCATGGCCGCCAGCGACGACGATGTCGCTGTCGCCCATCTTGATGGCCTGATAGCCGAGCGCGACCGTGCGCAGGCCCGAACCGCAAAGCTGGTTGATGCCGTAGGCGGTCTTTTCCTGCGGGATGCCGGCGCCCATGGCGGCCTGGCGGGCCGGGTTCTGACCGCCGCCGGCGGCCAGGATCTGCCCCATGATCACTTCGGAAACGTCGTCCGGGCTGACGCCGGCGCGGTTCAGCGCCTCCTTGATGGCGATTTCGCCGAGCGAAGAGGCGGCGAGCGAGCTGAGCCCGCCCAGGAACGCGCCAACCGGGGTACGGGCGGCGCCGGTAATTACAACTTCAGTCATGGGTCTCTCCCTTTGTCATGCTTCCAGAACAGCCGGTCTTAGGGACCGGGTAACCTTGCGGCCGTTCGGGCCGCTTAACCGTAATTTTGGTGGGGTCATACGCGAAATCAGCGTCGCCCGCAACAGCTATTTTGCACTGCAACATATTTATTGCACTGCAGCAATCCATGTACTCAGCGGCGCGTACAGCGTCGCCTGGGCGCGCGAGCCCGCGACCATGCCGATATGCCCCGCGTTCGCCTTGATGAGCGTGACATCTGGCAGCAGTTCTGCCAAGGGGGCAGCCGACGCCGGCGGCACGATCGTGTCGTGATCGGGGATCACGACGAGCGCCGGGATCTCGAGACGTCCCGGATCGAGGGGCGTTCCCCCGCTCTGCCATGTGCCCTTCATCGGCGCGTTGTTCACATACCAATCCTCCAGACACTCGACCGCGACCGGTCCCGCGAGCGGTACGCCGTCGTTGAGCCAGTCTTCGAGCAGAATGAAGGATCGCGCTTCCTTTCCTTCCGGTTTCATCGCCGCGAAGCGGCGGAACTTTCTGATCACGTTCCCCGGATCGCGGCTCGAGAACATCGCCTGGATCACGTCAACCGGCAGGTTGCCGACGGTCGCGATCAACTGCTTCAAACCCGGCAGCATCGCCGTCAGCATCGCCGTCGCCGATACCGGCATGGCGTGGAAATCCCAGGGCGTCGCCAGCAGCGCCATGGCGCGGATTTTTTCCGGCGCCCGGTGCGCCAGCGCCAACGCCAGGTTGCCGCCCATGCAATAGCCCGCTATCACCGGGTTCTCGCCCGTGGTCTCGATCACGTGGTCGCGGATCCGCTCCAGCCGGTCGACATAATGGTCGATGGTGAAGCGCATTTCTTCCGCGCCCGGCGTGTCCCAATCCACCAGATATGTGTCGTGGCCCGCGCCTGCAAGATACCGCACAAGGCTGTGATCGTTGTCGAGGTCGAGGATATGCGCCCGGTTGACCAGCGACGGGATCAGGATCACCGGCCGTCCCGACGCTTCGGCGCGCAACACCCGGGTCGTCCCCTCCCACCAGGTTTCCGGGAGCGCCGGCAACGCGATCGGTCTTGCGGCTTCGGCAAAGCGGTTGACGCCCTCGGCGAAGGCGCTGACCCGCGCGCCGATTTCCTTATTCAGGGCATCGGCGAAAGCGTCGGCGTCAACCTTTTCGAGGTTTTCCCGGAGCGATCTTGCCCGCGGGGCCAGAGAGTCCTTCCAGACGAGCGAGCCGTCTTTCAAGCTCGGCAACGCGCAAAGCGAGCTCGTGAACATCAGGTTCTGGATCGCCAGATGCAGGGCCAGCGGCCGGGGTGCCGTCGGCGTTTCCGTCATCGCCCCGAACATCTTCGCCATCGCCTGCATCGGTGCCGTCCCGTTCGTTTCCATCCGCCGCCCCCGTCTTCGCGCCCGCCGCGTCGGTGGCGGCGTGCTGCATCATCGCCGCCACGTTGGCCGCGCCCGCGTTCATCAGTTCCATCGTCTGCGCCATGGTGCGGGCCAGATTTTCGTCGTTGGTGAACGCCTTGATCTGCGTCTCCCACAGGTCGACGTACTCCTTCGCCAGCCGTTCGAGATCGGCCTCGCCACCTTCGGATTTCTTGTCGTCGCTCATGGTCCCGGCGTTCCGATCCTCAATGTCGGCGGGCAGTATATCGCGGCCCCGTCGGCGGGCAAACAACCCGCACCGGGCGCGGCCTATTTTGCACCCCTAAAAACGTTATGCTGCACCTGCCGAATCCGTGACCGATTTTTCGTTGCAGTGCAACAGGTTCGGCGCTACGGTCTGCTCGTACGGGAAGGGAGCCCATCATGGCGAAAAAGCCGCAAGAAACCGATACTTCCGCCGGCGAAAAGAAACCGATCACGATCAAGAAATACGCAAACCGGCGCCTCTACAATACCGAGACCTCGAGCTACGTGACGCTCGACAACCTCGCGCAGATGGTGAAGGACGACAAGGAGTTCTCGGTGTTCGACGCCAAGACCGGCGAGGACATCACGCGTCAGGTGCTGACGCACATCATCGTCGAGGAAGAGTCCAAGGGGACTAACCTGCTGCCGATCAGCTTTCTGCGCCATCTCATCAGCTTCTACGGCGACAGTCTTCAAGCCGTCGTGCCGAACTATCTGGAACACTCCATGAGCTCGTTCGCGCGCAATCAGGAACAGATGCGCAGCTACCTCAACGACGCGTTCGGCGGCTTGAGCCCGTTCGGCCCGATGGAAGAGATCTCCAAGAAGAACATGGCGATGTTCGAAAACGCCATGAAGATGTTCACGCCCTTCTACGGCCAGGAAGGCGCCAACAACGGTACCGGCAAACCGGCCCCGGATGCGAAAGCCGAAGGCGGCGGCGACATCGACGATCTGCGTCAGCAGATGCTGGAGATGCAGAAGAAGCTCGACCGGCTTTCCGGCAAGTAAAACCGCGCCTTACGGCAGTTCCCGCACGAGCCGGAAACTCAGCCAGTAGCTTTTGACCGCGCCCGGGTTCTTCTGGCGGTTGGCGGAGCGCGCCATGCGCGAATAATAATACCACGAACCGCCGCGGATGACTCGGAACTGGCAGCCGGGCTCGACCCACGCCTCCAGCCCCTTGGGCGCGCCTTCGTAGTTTTCGTGCCAGCAGTCCTCGACCCACTCGAAGGCGTTGCCGTGCATGTCGTAGAGGCCCCACGGGTTCGGTTTGAAGCTGCCGACCGGCGCGTTGCCGATCCCCGACCAGGGCGAGCCGCATTTACGGCAGTTGACCTCGTTCTCGCCGACCAAATCGCCGAACCAGTAATTGGATTTCGACCCGGCGCGGGCCGCATATTCCCACTCCGCTTCGCTCGGCAGGCGGTATTTGTGCCCGGTTTTCCTGGTCAGCCAGTCGGCATATCCGTGCACCATGTCATGGCTGACGTTGATGACGGGTTTCCGGACCGTGCCCCAGTTGTGATCGTCGGGCTTGTGGGTACAGCCGCCGGCGTCGAGGCACGCCTGCCATTCGGCATGCAGGGTTTCGAAGCGGCCGATGGCAAACGGTTTCCTGACCCGCATGACGCGCACCGGCTGCTCACTTTTATGCTGCTTGGAGCCCATGACGAAGATCCCCGCCGGCACCACCACCATCTCAGGACACTGTTCGCAGTCGCGGAACATGTCGCCGGGCTTGAGCTGGGTGCCCGGCGCGATCACCGGCGCTTTCGGGATATCGACGGGTTTGATCTCCTCCGGATAGACGCCCTGCGCCGCCGCCGGGTGCGGCAGGGCGATCAGGACGGCAACAGCGGCCAGAAGAAACGCGCGGATCATGATTAAAAGTGTCCCGTGGCGTGGGCGCGGTCAAGTCCCGCCGAGCTTGCCGACCGCACGCCGGGCGGCGTTCGCCACCAGCGGGGACGCATCTTCGGCGAGGTCTTCGGCAATGGATTTCAGCGACGGGTCGCCCGAGTTCCCCACCGCGATCATCACGTTGCGCACGAATCGGTCGCGCCCGGTCCGCTTTATGGGGGAACCCGCAAAGACCTGCCTGAAAGATTGGTCGTCGAGGCGCGCCAGGTCGGCGAGCTTGGGCTGCGTCAATTCGACCCGCGCCTCCAGCCCAGGCTCCGTCGTCGGTTCCGAGAACTTGGTCCACGGGCAGACCGCCAGACAGTCGTCGCAGCCATAGACGTGGTTTCCCATTTTATCCATCAACGCGTCGGCGATGTCGCCCTTGTGCTCGATGGTCAGATAAGAGATGCAGCGCGACGCGTCGAGCACGTAAGGTTCCGAGAACGCGTCGGTCGGGCACGCGCGCAGGCATTTGTCGCAGGTGCCGCAGTGATCGGGTTCGGGGCTATCCGGCGGCAGCTCGATATCCAGAAACACTTCGCCCAGAAACAGCCACGAGCCTTTCTGGCGGCTCACCAGATTTGTGTGCTTGCCCTGCCAGCCGACCCCGGCGCGCTCGGCCAGCGGTTTTTCCATCACGGGCGCAGTATCGACGAAGACCTTGATGTCCGAACCGTAGGTTTCGGCGATCCAGCGGCCGAGCCTCTTGAGGCGCTTTTTGATGATGTCGTGATAATCCTTGCCGCGCGCATAGACGCTGATCGCCCCCCGGTCAGCCATGTTCACGACCGTCATCGGATCGAGGCCCGGGCCGTAATTGACGCCCAAGACGATGATCGTCCTGACGCTCGCCATCAGCTCTTTCGGGTTGCCGCGGCGGCCGTCGTTTCTGGCCATCCAGTCCATGTCGCCGTGATAGCCCTTATCGACGAAATGTTTCAGCGCCTCGATATCGGCGGGACGCGTTTCGGCGTCCGTGAAGCCGACCGCGTCGAAGCCCAGGGTCAGGGCCTCGTCCCGGATTTCCGCCTTGATCACGCGCGGGTCCGTTTCGGGGGTCGTGGCAATGGTCATCCCGTCAGCATTATGCTAATGAGCCGCGCAATCAATGATACGTATCCGGGGATTGATTAATGAGTACAGCCAAACCGGCGGTGGTGCTGTTGAGCGGCGGGCTCGATTCCGCGACCGTTCTGGCCATCGCGAAGGATCAGGGCTTCGATCCGGTGACCCTCACCTTCCGCTACGGCCAGCGCCACGCCGCCGAAATCGACGTCGCCGCGCGGCTCGCGAAAAAGAATAACGTCAAACGCCACGTGGTCGCGGATATCGATCTGCGCGCCTTCGGCGGCTCGGCTTTAACCGCCGATATCGACGTCCCCAAGCACCGCTCGGACGCGGAAATCGGCACAGGGATCCCGATCACTTACGTCCCCGCCCGCAACACGGTGTTCCTGTCCTATGCACTGGCGCTCGCCGAAACCTCGCAGGCGTTTGACGTGTTCATCGGCGTCAACGCACTCGACTATTCCGGCTATCCGGACTGCCGGCCCGAATTCGTGAAAGCGTTCGAGGACGTGATGAACCTCGCCACCAAGGCCGGCGTCGAGGGCGCGCGCCCGTTCACCCTTCACACGCCCCTGATCGACATGACGAAAGCGGATATCGTCAAAAAAGGCACCGCACTTGGCGTCGATTACGCCGAGACGCTAAGCTGCTATGATCCGATGGATGACGGTCGGCACTGCGGCGAATGCGATGCCTGCCATCTGCGCAAAAAGGGGTTCCGCGAGGCCGGCCTCGACGACCCGACGCCTTACGCCGCCTGAGAAGGACATAAATATATGAGAACGCTCTCGATCCTGGCCGTGCTGCTTTTCGCGACCCACGCGGCCCACGCCCAGTCCGCCGAAGGCAAGCGCGACGGCATCTACCAGATCGTCAAGGCGACCGACAGCCGGGTCTGGCGGTTGAATACGCAGACCGGCGAGATCGCGGTCTGCTCGCTCGACGGCGAGAACCTTGTCTGCACCACCACGTCGGACGCCGCCGACGTCCCCAAAAAGTCCTATGAGCAGATCGCCGCCGAGCGCAAAGCCGAAGAACAAAAACGCCAGGCCGAATACGAAGCGCAACAGGAGCGTGAGCTCAAGATCATCGATAAGATCCTGGCGCTTTTCCGGGAATTGCTGGCCACCGCCATGGGCAAGTCGGACGGCGGCTGAGCCCCAAATCACCTTTGCTTTGATTTCCAGAGCCTTAGACATTATCACTACCCGGCCTTAATTTACTTCGTGTGTCTGGCGGGCATTGGGGTCATGACCGATAAAAAGAAAGCGCTGGCGGCGGTCCGCGAGGAAATCGACGCCATCGACCAACAAATTCAGGATCTGCTGATCCGGCGCACCGAGGTCGTCGAGCAGGTGCGCGCGATCAAGGAGGGCGATTCGGTCAAGATCCGCCCGTCGCGCGAGGCCGAGATGATGTACCGCATCACCGCGCGCCACCGTGGCAACTTCCCGAAACGCGAACTGTGCCGCATCTGGCGCGAGATCATCGTCGCCACGTTGAATTTCGAAGGCCCTTTCTCGGTCGCCGTGATGGATGTCGAGAATGAGCCCGGCTACTGGGACATGGCGCGCGATCAGTACGGCTCGTTCACCAAGATGACCCGGTTCGGTTCGGGCCGCGCCGTGGTCGAGGCCGTGCGCAGCCAGGAAGCGTCCGTCGGCATCGTGCCGTGGCCGAGCCGCGACGACCCGGACCCGTGGTGGCGCTACATGGTCTCGCAGTCCTCCGACACCCCGAAAGTGATCGCCCGCCTACCCTTTGTGCCCGGCTCGAACATGCGGGGTTCCGGCATCGAAGCCGCCGTCATCTGCCCCATCGAACAAGAAAAGACCGGCCGGGACCGCTCCATGCTGGCGGTCGAAACCGACACCGAAATCGGCGCCCGCAAGATCGAGGACGCCTTGAATTCCGCCGGCGTCAGCTCGTCGTTCATCCAGAATTGGCACGACCCGAACCGGCCGCCGGGCTGGGTGTATCTGGTCGAGGCATTCGGCTTCGTCGATCCCGCCGGCAAGCAGTTCCCGCGCTTCATCGACGCCATCGGCAAGTCGGCGCAACGCATCATCCACCTGGGCGGTTACGGCACGCCCCTGGGCGAGCGCGACGTCGCGCCGCCGGAGGGAGAGGGCTGATGGCCGAGCGACCCGAACCGCGCCCGGGCATCATGGACATCGCCGCCTACGTCGGCGGTGAATCGTCGATCCCCGGCGTCGAGCGCATCATCAAACTGTCGTCCAACGAAGGCCCGTTCGGCCCGAGCCCGCTGGCGTCCAAGGCGCACGAAGCCGAGGCCGCCAACCTGCACCGCTACCCGGACGGCGGCGCGGTCAAGCTGCGCGCCGCCATCGGCGAACGCTACGGCCTCGACCCGGAAAAGATCGTCTGCGGCGCCGGGTCGGACGAACTGATCTCGCTCTTATGTAAAGCTTACGCCGGACCGGGCGACGAGGTGCTTTATTCCGAACACGGGTTTTTGATGTACCCGATTTCGGCGAAGACCGTCGGCGCAACCCCGGTCACCGCGCCCGAGGTCGACAAGACCGCGAACGTCGATAACCTGCTGGCTGCCGTCACCGACAAGACGCGCATCCTGTTCCTCGCCAACCCGAACAACCCGACGGGCACGTATCTGCCCGCCTCGGAGGTCAAGCGGCTCCGCGACAACCTGCGTGACGACATCCTTCTGGTGATCGATGCGGCGTATGCCGAATACGTCACGGTGGACGATTACACCCCCGGCATCGAACTGGTCGACGCCGGCGACAACACCGTGATGACGCGGACGTTTTCGAAAATCTACGCGCTCGGCGGCGTGCGCCTCGGCTGGTGCTATGCGCCCGCCAACGTGATCGACGTGCTGAACCGCATCCGCGGCCCGTTCAACGTCGGCGCGGCGGCGATGGCCGCCGGGATCGCGGCGATCAGGGATAAGGACTTCGAGGACATGAGCCGCGCGCACAACGAGACATGGCGCGAATGGACGGCGGATGAGCTCAAAAAACTCGGCCTCGACGTGACGCCCAGTGTCGGCAATTTCCTGCTGGTCTGCTTCAACGGCGACCCGGACCGGGACGCCGCCGCGGCGGACGCGTTCCTGAAAACCAAGGGGATCGTGGTCAGGCGCATGGGCGGCTACGGCTTCCCGAATTGCCTCCGCATCACCGTCGGCCTCGAGGACGAGATGCGCGCCGTCGTCGATGCGCTCGCGCAGTTCATGGGCAAGAACGCAAGCGGAGCGGCGTGATGGCCGAAGCTCCCCTCTTCAATCGCGTGACGCTGATCGGCATCGGCCTGATCGGCTCGTCGCTGGCGCGCGTCATGCAGCGCGAGAACCTCGCGGGCGAGATCGTCGTCTCGACACGGCGCGAGGAGACGCTGAAGCGCGCCATCGAGCTCGGTCTCTGCAACCGCGGCACCATGGACGCGGGCGACGCCGTGCGCGATGCCGATCTCGTCATCGTCTGCACCCCGATGGGCGCATATGAGGCCATCGGCAAGCACATCGCGCCATTCTTGAAGGACGGCGCCATCGTCTCGGACGTCGGCTCGGTCAAAATGCCGGTGTTCAAAACGTTGGCGCCGCAGCTGCCGGCTCACGTGCATCTGGTTCCGGGTCACCCGGTCGCCGGCACGGAGCATTCCGGGCCCGACGCCGGCTTCCCGGAACTGTTCAAGGGCCGCTGGACGATCCTGACGCCCGCCGAGGGCGCCGATGAAACGGCGGTCGAGAAAGTTCGGCAACTCTGGCTCCGCGCCGAAGCGAAGGTCGAGGTGATGGAGGCCGGGCACCACGACCAGGTGCTGGCGATCACCTCGCATCTGCCGCACCTGATCGCATACACGATTGTCGGCACGGCGACCGATCTGGGCGAGGACCTTCAAAAGGAAGTCATCCAGTTCTCGGCGTCCGGCTTTCGCGACTTCACGCGAATCGCGGCGTCCGACCCGACCATGTGGCGGGATATCTTTTTAACGAACAAAGACGCGGTGCTAGAAGTGCTGGGCCGCTTCGACGAGGACCTGACCGAGCTCAAGCGCGCGATAAGAAAAGGCGACGGCGACACGCTGTTCGACCATTTCACCCGCACCCGCGCGATCCGCCGCGGCGTCGTCGACGCCCAGCAGGACGACCTGCCGGCGCCGCTTGGCGCGATTCCCGGCCCCTACAGCAACGACGACTGAGACCTGTGATGGCTGACCACGAACGGATCGAATTCCTGGACAGCAAATTTCGTGATTACGCGTGGAAATATTTTGCACTTCATGCGGATCAACGACTTAAAGCATTTCAATTCTTCATATCTTTATCCACGGCCATAACCGGCGCCCTGATTTTAATGGTTAGGTTAGGAGATCCCAACAAATGGGTGTCAATCCTAGGGCTGCTACTCGTGATATTGGCTTTCGTGTTTTGGAAGCTTGAGGAACGAACGAAAGCCCTAATAAAAAACGGCGAAAACGCTTTGAAGTACTTGGACTCGCTTCACGACTTAGACGATATCGACGCCGAACCTCATCCTTTACGCCTTTTCTCCCGCGACGATCATCTAACTGCTCGCGCTCAGAAGTTTCCACTCAAAGACGGTTCTTTTTCTTATAGCAATTGCTTTAACTACATGTTTCTTGTCGTGGGTGTAGGCGGAGCTGGATTTTTCTGTTGGGCTTTGTACTCATTATAGACACTTCATTGGCCGTCGAGTCTTGGGATATCCAAAGTTAGGACTATCAATACATGCAGCCCGTTATCGACAGCTTTCTCGCCGGTTTCCCCGTTCTGATGCTGCATTCGTCGGTGACCATCGCCATGCTGGTCGCCGGCATCCTGATCTATATGTGGATCACCCCTTGGGACGAAGTGACGCTGATCCGGAGCGGCAACACCGCCGCCGCGGTCTCCATGGGCGGCGCCATCATCGGCTTGGCGCTGCCGCTTGCGTTCGCCATGTCGGCCAGCGTCAGCGTCTATGAAATCCTCGTCTGGGGGCCGGTCACCCTGGCGCTGCAGATCGTCGCCTACCGCATCGCCGACGTGGTGCTGAAGGACGTCCCGAAACGGATCGAGCAGGGCGAGATGGGCGCCGCCGTCCTGCTCGTCTCCATCAAGATCGCCGCCGCCGCCATCAACGCCGCCGCCGTCGCGGGCTAACCGATGCGGCTTCGCGATATCGTCGCGTTGATTTTATTGGGCGTCGTGTTCGCCTTCGGCCAGTTCATGCGGTCGGAACCGGAAGCCCCTTCTCCCGCGCCGCCCGGTAAAGAAAACCCGCGCCGTCCCGCGCCCAACATCGACGGCGGCAAGCTCTGGGCCGGGGAAACCGAGGACTGGGCCGTCGACGGGCCTGCCGAACGCTTTCGCCTGACCCCCGACTGGACGGCGCCGGAGCGCCGATCCTTCGTCGATCTGGAACCCCGCAAGACGAACGGATCCGGCACGGCATTTTCCGTCGGCGACGGCAAGTGGCTGACGGCGCGCCACGTCACCGACGGCTGCGACGACATCGGCCTGCAGGTCGGACCCCGCAAGGGCATCCGTGTCACGAACGCCGAGAACCACCCGAACGCCGATGTGACGTTGTTGACGACGAAGAACGGCCCGCCGCCGTTCCCGCTCGGCGGCGATGCCCGCAAGGGCGACGACGGCTATCTGGTCGGCTTTCCCAAGGGCCGCCCCGGCGCGGTTCACGCCACCAAGATCGGCACGACGATTTTGCAGGAGCGCGGCCGATACAAGACCCGCGAGCGCGCCGACGTCTGGTCGGAACGGAGCCGCATTCCCGACCGCTTCGACAGTCTCGGCGGGCTTTCCGGCGGCCCCACTTTTTCAGCGGATGGACGTCTGGTCGGCGTGGTGCTGGCGGAAGAGCCCCGGCGCGGGCGTGTGATTTCAGCCGAACCGGCGACGCTCAGACAAATGATCGACCGCGCGGGGCATATCGGCCAGACGGCGGCGGCAGGCCCGTTCGATCCGGAAGATTATCCCAAGGCCGCGCGCGTCTTGCTCACCTCGCTCCGCGTCGCCAAAGTATTGTGCCGGGTGCGCTAGGGAGGGGACCGCATGACCGTCGATGAGTTGAAAAAGCGGCTGTCGCTTCCTGTTATCGGCGCGCCGATGTTCCTGGCCTCCGGCGTTGATCTGGTGGTCGCGCAATGCTCGGCCGGGATCGTCGGCGCGTTCCCGGCGCTGAACGCGCGCCCGGCGGCAGAGCTTGAAAAATGGCTCAACGAGATCGAGGCGCGCCTCGACGCGTTCGAGAAAGACACGGGTAAGATGCCCGCCCCCTATGCGGTCAACCTGATCGTCCATAAGACCAACCCGCGCCTTGAGGAAGACCTGCAGACGCTTGTCCGCCACAAGGTGCCGCTGGTGATCACGTCCCTGTCCGCGCCCGATCAGGTGGTCGAGGCGGTACACGGTTACGGCGGGCTGGTGTTCCACGACATCACCACGCGCCGCCATGCGGAAAAGGCGGCGGGCGTCGGCGTCGACGGACTGATACTGGTCTGCGCCGGGGCCGGCGGGCACGCCGGACGGCTGAGCCCGTTCGCACTGGTCCCCGAAGTCAAAAGCTTCTATTCGGGCGCCGTCGTGCTGGCGGGCGCGATCACCAACGGCGAGGCGGTCCTCGCCGCCGAGGTCATGGGCGCCGATTTCGCTTATATCGGCTCCGCCTTCATCGCGACGGACGAAAGCATCGCGCCGGAAGCTCACAAGAAGATGGTCGCCGAGCACCATGCCGCCGACGTGCTCTACACCCCTTATTTCTCCGGCACGCCGGCGAACTATCTCATCCCCTCGATCCTGGCGTCGGGGGCCGATCTGGAAGAGGCCGAAGCGGCACAGACTCGCAAGATGGAATTCGGCGCCGGGTCGTCGAAGGCCAAGGCGTGGAGCGACGTCTGGAGCGCCGGTCAGGGCATCGGTCAGGTCGAGACCGTCCAACCCGCCGCCGCCTATATCGAGAAACTCAAAACCGAATACGCCGCCGCGCGGGCGAAGATCAGCGGCTGACGTTCATTCCCATTCGATCGCCTTGAACCGGATCAGCGGGATCGGCCCGACGGAGAGCTTGCGATCCTGCAGCGACAACGGCAGCGAGACGACCTTCGGCCCGCCGCCCGGCGGCGATTTGGCGAGCACGCCCAGCACCACCTTGGCTAAAGCCCCGTCCTGCTCGCGCGCGGCGCCGGCGTCGACCAGCGCATCGACGGCATCGTTGAAGCCGGAGATCTGCGCCGTGAACGCGCCGATCGGCTGCAGGTCGCCGTCGAGCGCCATGGTCCCCTCGCCCGCCATGCCGAGCACCCCATGACGCACGTCCAGCGACTTGATATCGACGGCGCCGCCGTCTCCGGCCCAGCGCCTGAGGCTCTGGGCGTTGATCCCTTCCGGGAGTTCGGCGCCGGTGGCTTCCATGACGACTTTCAGATAGGCGACGTGGCCGCCGAACGCCGAATGCATTTCCGGCGGCAGGTCGATCCCGCGGAGATCGACGGTCGCCTGCCCGTAGACCGGATTCGCGCCGCGGACCAGGTCCGCCGATACGCGCACAGCGGTCAACGGGTCGGGCACGCCGTCCCGCATCGCTTTAACGTCGGCCAGATCGGCGCGGACCTTCCCGCCCCGGCTCAGACCGACATGCCAGACGTTACTTTCGGCGGCAATCGAATACCGGCCGGGCGCCGCGCCCTTGCTGAGGTCGAGTTCGACCGGCCCGGTCACCGTCCCCTGCAGCCGGTCGATGGCCCAGGGTGAGAGCAGCGCATGCACGCCCGGCAGACGCACGCGCCAGCCGCCCGACGGGTCGGCGGCGTCGATATTATCGAGATCGATCATCAGGTCGCCCGGGAAACCTGTGACCGTGAGCGCGCCGTATGTTGCCTCGCGTCCGTCGAGGCGCATCGCGGCGACCCAACCGTCGACCTGATCGCGCACCTCGTCGGCGAGCCAGTACCACCAGCTGGTGTAGACCACCCCCGCGATCACGAGCAGCGTCGCGGCCGTGATCAGGATACGTTTCGGGCTGGTGAACGGGCGTTCGACGACATGGTCGTCGATCTCGGTCAGTTGCGGATCGTTCATATCTCTCAACATAGGGCGTTGCCCCCGCTCCGGGAAGGGCATAGCTTGCACGCTCACCGCAAAAACCCCTGGACACCGATGCCGACGTCGCCCGCCCTCCGCCGATTCCTTTTACTTTCCGCACCCATCGTGTTCGTGCTGTTGTGGTCGACTGGGTTCATCGGCGCCAAGCTCGGCATGCCGCATGCCGAGCCGTTCTCCTTTCTGGCGCTCCGTTTCGGGCTGACGTCCGTCGGTTTCTTCATCCTGATCGCCGTCATGCGGGTCAAGCTGCCGCGCGAGCCGATGATCTGGCTACACGCCGCCGTGGTCGGGCTTTTGATGCACGGGACCTATCTGGGCGGCGTGTTCTTCGCCGTCGATCACGGCACATCGGCCGGGATCTCGGCGCTGATCGTCGGCATGCAGCCGATCTTCGCCGCCATCTTCGCGGGGCTTCTTCTGAACGAACGTCTGAGCATGCGCGCCTGGTTCGGTCTCGCGCTCGGGTTCTGCGGCGTTGTGCTGGTGGTCTGGCGCCAGGCCGGCGACAGCGGCGGCCTGCCCGGCATCCTGGCCTGCGTCGCGGCGCTCGCGGCGGCCACGGCAGGCGTGCTCTATCAGAAACGTTTCGGCGGCGCGATCGACCTCCGCTTCGGCTCGGCCGTGCAGTTCGCCGCCGCTGCCTTACTCATGCTGGCGCTGGCGATCCCGACCGAGACCATGGTCATCGACTGGAATGCGGAGAGCATCTTCGCCATGGCGTGGCTGGTGATCGTTTTATCGTTCGGCGCGGTGACGTTGCTCTACGTTCTGATCCGCCAGGGCGCGGCCTCGAAGGTATCGAGCCTGTTCTACCTCGTGCCCCCGGTGGTCGCCGTCGAAGGCTACATTCTTTTCGGCGAGGTGTTGAACCCCGCCGCGCTCGCCGGGCTGGCCATCGCCGTCATCGGCGTGGCCCTGGTCACAAGGGGCTGACGATGACGGAAAAACCGTTCACCCCACCCACCGGCGCGTTCTGGGTCTTCGGCTACGGCTCGCTGATGTGGCACGCGAACTTCCCCTACGCCGAGCGCCGCCGGGCGATGTTGTATGGCTATCACCGCGCGCTCTGCGTCTATTCGTGGGTCTATCGCGGCACCGAGAAAAACCCCGGCCTGGTGTTCGGGCTCGACCGCGGCGGCGCGGTCAGCGGCATGGCGTACCGGATCACCGCCAGGAACGCCCGCGACGTCTACAAGCATATCCATGAGCGCGAAATGGTGACCGCCGTCTATTGCCCGCGCTGGCTGAAACTGCGGCTCACCGACAGGACGCCGGAAACCGTCACGGCCCTGGCCTTCGTCGCCAACGAGGCGAACGAACAGTATGCGGGCAAGCTGTCCGAAGACGAAACCTTGCGCCTCGTCAACGCCGGCCACGGCGCGTCCGGGCCCTGCACCGAATACGTCCTCAACACCGCCGATCATCTCCGCGAGTGCGGCATCCGCGACCGGTCGCTGGAACGGCTGGCGAAGAAAATCAGGGGATAATCAAGTTCGTCATCCCGGAACCGACCCGGATTCAATCCGGGAGGTATCCGGGCCCCATCGCAGACGATATCCGATAAGAGTTATGGGTCCCGGGTCGCAAGCCTCGCACGTGCCGCCTTCCGGCGGCAGGCTCGCCTAACGCCCGGGATGACGGATTATTGCGGGTCCGGCAGCGAGATCGACCCGTCCTCAGCGATCGGGAAGAACGGGTTGAAGGCGACCTCCCACAGGTGGCCGTCGGGATCGGCGAAGTAGCCCGAATAGCCGCCCCAGAATACCTCTTCCGCCTTCTTGACCAGCGTGCCGCCGGCGGCAACCGCCTCATCCAGCACCCGGTCGACCTCATTCTTATCGCGGCCGTTATAGGCCAGCGCGACCCCGGAAAAGCCGGGTTCGCCGTCATCGACCCCGGCGTCGGCGGCGAGCGCGGCGCGCCCGTACAATCCGAAAATCATGCCGCCGGCCTGAAAGAACGTGACGTCGTCGTTGGACTGGCTTGAAGCCCGCCAGCCGAGCTTCTCGTAGAACGCCCTCGCCACCTTCATGTCGGCAACACCCAATGTCACAAGCGAGATTCGGGGGTCCATACGTTCTCCTTTCCGCTCAGGCGCCGCCGCGGCCCAGGCCGCGCATCTTGTTCAGCCATTTTTCGCGCTTCACCACGCCGGCGGCCTCGACCGCACCGAACAGGGTTTCGCGGATCGGCGCGAAGCCGACGAACTTGAGAATGTTCCGCTCCAGGCTTTTCAGGCTGTGCGCGCCGTATATCCAGCGGTACGCGAAGGCGGGCATGCCCATGGTGACGATGACGCGCGCGGAACGGCCCTTCAGCTTGGACTTGGGCCACCCCTTGCCGCCAGGCTCGAAGGCGAAATCGGGCCGAAACAGTTGTTCCAGAAATCCCTTTAATAAGGCCGGCTGGGTGCCGAGCCAGAGCGGATAGATCAAAACCAGATGATCGGCCCAGAGGACGGCGTCCTGGGCGTCCCGGATCACGGGCGGCGGCGTGCTTTCGTTGAATTCCTGCGCCGAGCGGAGCAACGGAAAGTCGAGCGACGCGACGTCGATCCGCTTCACGTCGTGCCCGCCGTCCCCGGCGCCGGTGACGTAGGCATCGGCAAGCGCATGGCAGAGGCGTTTCGGGTCCGAATCGGGATGGCCATCGACGACGAGAATCTTCAACCCCACCCCCGCGTTTACCCCTGGGCCGTCACCCGCACTTGGAATGGCCGCACGACATGCAGGTGTCGCAGCCTTCCTTGCGGATCAGCGTCGGCTGGAAGCATTTCGGGCACGACCGCCCCATCGCCGCGGGCTGGTCGGAAGACCGTCCCGGCGTGTCGTCGCCGGTCCCGGTGGCGACGAGGGAGACCACGTTGCGTTCATGATCCGGGTCGTCGTTGAGCCTGCCGTCGGCTTTCAAAAAGCCGGTGTCGATCATGTGCCGTTCGATCACGTCGCCGATCGCCGCCAGCAGCGACGGCACGTAGCGCCGGCCCATCCACTGGCCACCGCGCGGGTCGAACACGGCCTTCAATTCGTCGACCACGAACGACACGTCGCCGCCGCGCCGGAACACCGCCGAGATCATGCGCGTCAGCGCCACCGTCCAGGCGAAATGCTCGACGTTTTTCGAATTGATGAAAATCTCGAACGGCCTTACCCGGCCCTGATCGTCGAGGACGTCGTTCAAGGTGATATAGAGCGCGTGGTCGCTGTCGGGCCAGCGCACCTTGTACGTTTTGCCCGGCAGTTCGCCCGGCCGGTCGAGCGGTTTCGTCATGTAGACCACCGCACCGCTGTCGCCGGCGTCCTTGGGGAGCGCCTTCCTGACCGGCTGCTCGAACGGCAGTTCCGGTTCGGAGGCGGCTTCCTTTTTCTTCTTCTCGCCGGTCTCGAGAACCGCGCCGGTGACGTCGTTGGGGCGATACGTCGTGCAGCCCTTGCAGCCCAGTTCGTAGGCCTGCATGTAGATGTCCTTGAAGTCCTCGAACGAGGAGTCTTCGGGCACGTTGATGGTCTTGGAGATCGAGCTGTCGATGTACTTCTGCACGGCAGCCTGCATCACCAGATGGTCCTCGGGCGCCAGCGACTGCGCATCGACGAAGGCGTTGGTGAGATCGGCGTTCGCCCCCTTGAGCCGCTTATAGAGACGATAGGCGTAATCAGACACGTCCTCTTCGCGCCGCGAGCCGTCCGGCATCAGGACGTGGCGGCGATAGGTGAAGCTGAACACCGGCTCCAGCCCCGACGACACGTTGTCGGCGAACAGCGAGATCGTGCCGGTCGGCGCGACCGACGTCAGGAGCGCATTTCTGATCCCGTGCTCGGCGATGGCGTCCTTCACGTCCTCGTCGAGCTCGGCGATCGTCTCGCCCTTCAGGTAGTGTTCTTTATCAAATAACGGGAACGCGCCTTTTTCGCGGGCGAGATCGGTGGAGGCGAGATAAGCCGCCCGCTGCAACGCCTTCATCCATTTCTCGGTCAGTTGCACTGCCGCCCGAGACCCATAGCGCGCGCCGCACATGATCAGCGCGTCGGCGAGGCCGGTAATGCCGAGACCGATGCGGCGCTTGGCCTTCGCTTCGTGCGCCTGTTGTTCGAGCGGGAAGCCGGAGACGTCGACCACGTTGTCCATCATGCGGACTGCGGTCCGCGTCAACTCGTCGAGGGCCGCCATATCGAGATCGGCGTCGGCCTCGAACGGGTTCTTCACCAATCTAGAAAGATTGATCGACCCCAGCAGGCACGCACCGTAGGGCGGCAGCGGCTGTTCGCCGCACGGGTTGGTGGCGTGGATGGTTTCGCAGTAGTGCAGGTTGTTGCGCTGGTTGATGCGGTCGATGAAGATCACGCCCGGCTCGGCATAAGCATACGTCGCGTGCATGATGTTGTCCCACAGTTCGCGGGCGGCAACGGTGCGGAAAACGGCGCCGTCGAACGTCAGGTCCCAGGGCGCGTCGTCCTTGACCGCCTGCATGAAGGCGTCGGTCACCAGCACCGACAGATTGAACATGCGAAGCCGTCCAGGCTCGCGCTTGGCCTCGATGAAGGCTTCGATATCCGGATGATCGCACCTGAGCGTCGCCATCATGGCGCCGCGGCGCGAGCCCGCCGACATGATCGTGCGGCACATGCTGTCCCACACATCCATGAACGTCAGCGGCCCCGACGCGTCGGCACCGACGCCCTTGACCGGCGCGCCCTTGGGACGGAGCGTCGAGAAATCGTAGCCGATGCCGCCGCCCTGCTGCATGGTCAGCGCGGCCTCTTTCAGGTTGTCGAAGATGCCGGCCATGTCGTCGGGGACATCGCCCATGACGAAGCAGTTGAACAGCGTGACGCGGCGTTCCGAACCGGCGCCCGACAGGATGCGCCCGGCGGGCAGGAACTTGAAGCCGTCCATCGCCTCGAAGAAGCGCTGTTCCCAGTGCGCAGAGTCTTTTTCATTCGCGGCCAGCGCCCGCGCTACGCGGCGCCAAGTGTCGCTCACGGCCTTGTCCTTGGGGCGGCCTTCGGCGTCCTTAAGTCGATACTTCATGTCCCAGATCTGCTGGGAGAGCGGCGCAATTTCGGTCATGGCACTTCGGTTCTTCACTGGCCGGCGCGGGGGCTGGCGGGTTGCGGGCGGCGCCGAAGCGCAATCTTCAAGGCCCGAACCTTAGGGTATATCAGCGTTTCGCTTCAAGCGAATGTTCTTGAAATGTTTCCACCGATTTTACCAGATTGATCCCCGGGCGCAATCGGCAAAAAACCTTCTGTTACAGTATATAAGCGGGTTATCCCCGGGTTTCAGGGGGTGATCTCTGGTTTTTTTCCCGTATCGCGGACGGCGCTTTCCAGGAGCTTCGACGTGGCGCCCTCGATGCGCTCCTCCAGTAGCCCCATGAACTGCTTGCGGTCCATGCCGGGTCCGATCGGCTCCAGGAACTCGAGCGTGATCGTGCCGGGGTTGATCATGAACTCGCGCCGGCCCCAGTAGCTCCCGGAATTGAGCGCCACCGGCACGACGACGGCGTCGTCGGGAAGTTGCTGGTAGATCGCGGCGACGCCGGGATGGTATCGCAGCGTCACGCCCGGCGCAGTGCGCGTCCCTTCGGGGAAGATGATCACCTGGCGTCCGCGTTTGAGTCGGTCGATGCATTTGGCGACCATGTCACGGAGCGCCTTCGCCCCTGCGCTCCGGTCGACGGGCACGTGTTCGCACTTGTTCGCATACCAGCCCCAGAACGGGATCTCCGTCAGTTCTTTCTTCAGGACGTACTGCGGCTCGTCCAGCAGCAGGTAGAAAATGAACGTGTCATAGATCGACTGGTGCTTGGACGCGACCAGTACCGGCCCGTCGGGCAGGTTCTCGCGGCCCTTGAACTCGACTTTCATACCGCCGAGCACGCGCATGGCGCCGACCAGGATCCGCGACCAGACGCGGAGCGCATATTTGATCACGTCCCGCGGGAACGGCAGGAACACCCAGAACGAGACCAGCAGGAACGTCAGCCACGAAAAGAAGAACGCATGAAACAGAAACGAGCGCAGTCGCCTCATGAGGCCGCCACCGTCTGCTTGCCCGCCGGCGAGCCGCCGAGATCGAGGACCTTGATCCGGTGGCGGAACCACGCCACCGCGTACTTGTTATATTCCGAAATCATCAACGCCATGGTGCCGGGCCATGCCCACCAGTATTCCTGTTTCACGTGCTCCGGAAACACCGGGTGCGGCTCGATACGGATATCGGGCATGGCGCTTCTGAATTCAAGCAGGCTCCGCGGCATGTGATAGGCCGCCGTCACCAGTCTCAGCGACGCGAATCCCTGGCCCTGCATCCAGAGCCGGGTCTCGAGCGCGTTCTCAATGGTGTCGACGGCGTTGCCGATGCTGATCCGGTTCTCGACCTCGTCCGGGCGCTGCTTGAGGATCGCCAGAAGTTGCGTCACGTCGACGCCGCGGTAGACGCCGGAGATGAACAACTGTTCCGCCTGGCCTGCGAGCAACAGGTCGAGCCCGGCGCGCAATCGTCCGGACCCCCCGGTCAAGACGACGATGGCGTCGGTCTTTTCGCTCGACGCCGAACCGCGCGACGGCACCATCGCGGCGAACGCGATCAGCCCCGCCGTCCACCCGCCGACGACGAGCAGCGAAAAGAACACGATTGTCCTGAACCAGGGCGAACGACGCCCCCGCGTGCGCTGGCGCATGTCAGAGCATCCTCCCCAGCGAACGCAGCACCGTGGAGCGCGCCGTGGTCATGGCGAGGAAGGCGACGCCGAGCGGGATCGCCGCGAAAATGACCCACTCGAGCGGCCCGAACGTGAGATCGGGCAGCGCCGCGTCCTCGAGACTTCTCGCCAGATACCCGACCGCGAACAGCGCCGGCAGGCCGAGGATCAGGCCGATGATGCCGCCCTTGAGGCCCAGCATCATGGCGCGCCCGGCGAACTGTCCGGCGATGTAGCTGTCCTGCGCGCCGATCAGGTGCAGGACCTCGATCGCCTCCTTGTGGACGGCGAGCCCGGTCCGCGTCGTGAAGATCACGGTCCCCATGGTCGCGAGCGCGATGAAGACGAGGATCGAGATCGCAATCAACTCGACGGTCCTGATCAGGTTGACCAGCCGCTGCAGCCAGACCCGGTGGTCGTCGACGGTCGCTTCCGGTACGCGTAACTGCAGCTGGCGGGTGAACGCCTTCATGTCGAACGACGCCTCGTCGGCGAGGCCGACATCGATCAGTTTGGGCAGCGGCAGGTCGCCGGCCTTGGCGTCGGGCCCGAGCCACGGCTCCAGCAGCGCCATCATGCGGTCTTCCTCGATCACCAAGTAACGCTCGATCCCGGCCTGCGCGGCGATGACGTTGAGGACTTCCTGCAGGTTGTTCTGATCCTTCGCCGGGTCCTCGGTCGCGGCGATCTGCACCGTCAGCGTGCCGCCGATGCCCTGATCCCAGCGCGACGCCGTCGCGTTGAGCACCAGAATGCCGCCGATGGCGAGCACCGCGAGAAACACCATGAACGCGATCAGCCACGGCAGGAAGCGGCTGTGCGCGTCCTTGTCCAGCGGTAGGTCGGAACGCTTGACGCCGAGCATCAGAGGAAGTTCTCGATGCCGGGCGGATCGGCATCCTGTTCTTCGGATTCGCCGCGCAAACGCTGGCGCCGCGCCCTCGCCTGCGCCCTTGCCTGCTGCTCGGCCGATTCGCGCGATTCGCGCCATTCGCGTGCCGCCGACTTGTTGCCGCTGCCGGCGACCGTCGAAAGCGTGCCGTCGTCGAGCTTGAGGATCGGATAACCCAGACCGTCGACGAGCGCCATGTTGTGGGTGGCGACGACGATGGTGGTCCCCAGCCTGTTCAGTTCCTCGAACAGGTGCATCAGCCTCAGCGCCATGCGGTCGTCGACGTTGCCGGTCGGCTCGTCGGCGAGAAGAAGCTTGGGCCGGGCGATCACCGCGCGGGCGATGGAGACGCGCTGCTGCTGGCCGCCCGACAGCGTCGGCGGACGCGATTTCATGTGGTCCTTGAGCCCGACCCACTCCAGAAGCTCGGTGACGTGGCGGTTGACGTCCGCCTCCTTGATCCCGGCGACGCGCAACGGCAGCGCCACGTTGTCGAACGCCGACAGGTGCTCGAGAAGCCTAAACTCCTGAAAAACAACGCCGATTTGACGCCGAAGCGCGGGCAGTTGCGGTCTCGGCGTGGTCGCGATGTCGGACCCGAACAACGAGATCAACCCCCGCGACGGCTTCAACGCCAGATAGAGAAGCTTCAGTAGCGACGATTTACCGGCGCCGGATTCGCCCACCAGAAAGTGGAACGATCCGGAATCCAGCGAGAACGACACATCGCGCAACACCTCGGGCCCGAGGCCGTAACGCAGGCCGACGTTCTCAAATCGCGCGATGTTCCCTTTTGACAATCCCGGCACCTGCGGTTCTTGAAACGGACGGACCGCCGCCGGGCCGCGCCCGGCGCTCGCGGTCAGTTCAGACAATGCCATGCGGGCACGCCTCCCGTCCAGCATCGGCGTCCCGATCGGTGCCGAAGTTGAAAGCGCGCAAAGCGTGCGTTCGCTTGCGCCCGGAATCGCGAGCGCCTATAAACGTTGAAGTCATAACTGGCCGGTTGCGTATGTTTATTTCCTGCCCGAACTGCTCGACGCGCTACAACGTTTCCCCCGCCCAGTTGGGGAACGGCAAATCCGTCAAGTGTTCGAACTGCGGCAATACCTGGTACCAGCAGCCGGTTGCCGACCCGCCGCCACCCGCCATGCCGCGGGGCGCGCCGCCGCAGCAGCAGCAACACTACGCGCAACAGCCGCAGCAAGCCTACCCATACCCGCCGCAGGGCTATCCGCCCCCGCCGCCGGGCTATCCGCCGTATCCGTATCCGCCGCAGGCGCAGCCGGGGTATGCCCCGGCGGGCTATCCGCCGCAGGGTGAACAGCAGACGCCGCCGGCGCCGCCGCCCCCGCCACCTCCACCGCCGCCGCCCGAACCGGTCGAGGAGGAAGAGGACGCGCCGCTGCCGGAGATGGAGGACGACGCGGACGAAGATCCGATGGCGGCCTTCGCCGACGATGACGACGGCGACGACGAGGAGGAACTCTCGTCCGCAGACATCGAGGCGATGTTCGGCGACGACGACGATGAAGACGGCGCGCCGCTCGGCTCCATGGTCGAGGCACCCGCCGACGACGACGAGGAAGAAGACGAGGACATCGACGACCTCGACGATCTCGAGGAACCGGAACCGATCCCGCAGGTCTTCACCGCCGAAGAAACCGGTGACGACGAGTACGAAGACGACGATGAGGACGAAGTCGAAGACGCGGGCGGCGGTGGCTCGATCATGAAGATCGTGCTGGCCGCGGTGCTGGCGATCTTCGTCGGCCTGATCGCGGCGGCGATCTTCCTGAAAGACACGGTCATTGAATTCGTCCCCGCGGCCGAAGGCGTCTATTCGATGATCGGTCTCGGCGACGACGCGCTCGGCGCCGGGCTTTCGATCAACGACGTGAAGAGCACGCGCGAAAGCATCTCCGGCAAGGACGTGCTGGTGGTCAGGGGCGTGATCGTCAACGTGTCGGACCGCGAGCGGCCGGTGCCGATGCTGGAACTCCGGCTCTCAGACCTTGACGGCAAGCTGGTGCAGTCGGCCAACACCGCGCCGCTGAAGAAGCAGCTGACCGCCGGCGACCAGATCGGCTTCAAGATCCAGGTCGAGGACCCGTCGCCGCTGGCCCGCAGGCTCGAAGTCACGTTCGTCGAACGCGGCGGCGAGGGTGAACCCAAGGCGGCGCACTAACCTCTCATTCTTTACTCGGCCCCTCATCCTGTCCTTCTCCCAAAGGGAGAAGGGACGCACGTATGTAATCCCCTCTCCCAAGGGAGAGGGTGGCGCGCAGCGCCGGGTGAGGGGGCTTTCCTCGCGGGAACAGCTCAGAAAATATCCAAGAGCCGGTCGATGTAATCGAGTTCGATCTGCGGGCGGTTGCGCTCGCCGGCCCGGCGGCGCAGCTCGTCGAGAATCTCGCGGGCGCGGCGCATCTCCATCCGGTTCGGCACGGTGACGTCGGAATCCTCGACCGCCGCGCCCTGGCCGTTCTCGTTGGTGTTGCGCCGGCCGAACGGATCGAACTGACCTTCGCGCCCGGGCATCGAGCGCGAACCGCTGGTGACGCCGAGCTGCTGGCCGAACTGCTGCGCCAGCATCTGCGACATCTGGTTGGTGGCGCTTCTGAGTTCTTCCAGCGCCTGGGTCTGGTTGCGCGCGGAGTCCGAAAGCTCGCCCTTGCCGAGGTTGCGGCCCGACTGATCCATTTGCTGTTCGGCGCGGCCCAGGTTTTCGGGGATCTGCCCCATAAGTTCGTCCATCTGCATCATCAGTTCGCCAAGGCGTTTTCTGAGTGCGTCCTGCTGTTCCTGCGTCGGCGCGCCCTGTTCGCCGGCCTGCTGGCCGTTCTCCGCCTGCTGGCCCTGTTCCCCCTGCTGCTGGCCCTGCTGCTGCCCCTGCTGCTGGCCCTGTTGCTGCTGGCCCATCTGGCCCTGGTTGCCCAGTTGCGGCGGGCGCTGGGTCTGACGGCGCAGCCCTTCCTGGAAGGTGCGGTCGAGGAGGTTCTGCTGGTCCTGGGTGAGCGAGCGCAGCCCGTCCATCAGCTTCTTGGCTTCCGCCATCGCCGGGTTGGACTGTTGCATCTTCAGGCCCTGGCGAAGCTGCTCCAGCATCTGCTGCATCTGCGCCAGCATCTGCTCGGCGGCCTCGCGGTTGCCGGTCTGCGCCAGTTCCTTGATCTTATCCAGCATCTCCTGGATGTCCTGGGTCTGCATCTGCGACTGGTCCGGCATTTGAGGGAGTTCGTCGAGGCCCATTTCCTGCAGGCGGTCGACCAGCGCCTGCATGTAGCGGTCCATCGCTTCCTGCAGTTCGCGCATTACCTTGTCGAGCTCTTCGCCCAGCTTGCCGTCGCGGAGCGCCTGCATCGCCTCTTCCTGGAGCCGCATCAGATCGGCTTCGGCGAGCGCGAACTCGCCGTCCTCGATCCGGAGCGCAGTTTCCCACAGAAGCCGCTGCACGCCCGGCACCACCTCGGTGCCGTCGGCGTAGCCGAGCCGGTTGGCCGCCGCACGGATCGCCAGGAACGCCACCGTGTCGTCGAAGAAGCGCTTCGGATAGATCGACAGTTCGTGCAGGTTGTTGGCGATGACCTCCATCATCTCGCGGTCGGCGTCGTTGAGTATCTTGCGCGCCTCGGCCAGTTCGCGGGCCACCGGATGATTGAAGATGCGCTCCGGCAGCACGACCTCGACGCCGTCGGTCTCGGTGATCTGACCGGCCGTATCCTCGGCGATCAGCTTGACCTGCACCGGCAGCCCGGCCCACGGGTGCGCGGAAAAATCGCGCAGATGCGTCGCCCTGATGTCTCGGCGGTCGCCAGAAACCGGCACCTCGACGCGGATCTCGTCCTCGCCGCCCGGCACCGGCTTGCCGTTGGGCCGGCGGATCGTCATTTCGACCCGCTTGACCCCGTAATCGTCGGAGGCGAGATAGACCACCTGAAGCTGGGTATCGCGCTGGCGCGACGGCGCCTGTTCGAATTCGATCTTGGGCGGCGTGTCGCCGGCGACGACGACCGGCCACTCGGCGAGGGTGTCGTTGCCGATGCCGAGGGTGAGCGTCGCCGCCCCCGTCGATGCGGCCTCGACCGCAAGTTCGAGCTTGTAGGACGTGCTCGACTGATCGCCGAGCTGCGCGAGCGGGAAGCGGTCCTTGCCGAGCGCCAGGGTCGGCGCCGCCGGCGCATCGGTGGCGTGGACCAGGATCTGCGATCCCACGGGCACGATCAGGGTCGGGCGCGCCGCCGCGTTCGGCGCCACCGCCTGGGCGGCCGCGGCGTCGGTTTTCTCGGGCGCGCGCCCGATGCCGTTAAAGACGCTCGGCGCGAGGCCGGTATAGGCCGGCGGCGTGATCCAGAGATCCAGGCTGACGGTCGCCGTGCCGCTGCCGCCGCCGATCGGGCTCAATGCGCGCAGCATGCGTTCGACCGGTTCCGAGCCGCCCATCAGCACGCCGACGAACAGGATCAGGACCGGCATGAAGCGGAGCCCGAGCCGGTCGATCCCGGCGACGCCCGGTTTCGGCGACGGATAGGCGAGGTTTTCGGTCTGCTTGAGGGCGCGCTCGATATGCGCCTGCCAAAGGATGCGGCCGTCGGCGGAGAGCTTGTCCTGCGCCGGACGGTCGAACAAGGCCGTCAAAGGCCGGTGCTTCAGGCCCGACGCGGCCTCGACCCGGCGCGCCGCTTCGGCGCCGGAGACGGGGCCGAATGCCGACGTGAAGCCTTTGACGGAGAACCCGAACAGAACGGCGATCAAGGCCAGCAGGATTCCGTGCACGGCGTCCGGAAGCGCCGGCAGCACGTCCGTCAGCGCAACGCCGACGAAAAGAATGATGACGGCCACCGGCGCCCAGAGAACACGCCAAAGACGTTCCCAGCGGATTGCCAGCACCGCGGTCTGCAGCGCATTCGACAACCGGGAGACGCCGTCCCGCGTCTTCTCGGGGGTTTCCGTCATCCACTGGCCTCCCGGGGCATATCGCCCGGCAAGGGCGCCGCGAGCCATTCCGGCACGCGCTCGCGCTCCATCACCGTCTCGATCCTGAGCCGCTCGGCAACGACCGCGTAATCGGCGCCGTTGACCAGCACCTCGGGGATCAGGTCGCGCCCATTGTAGGTCGACGACATCACTGCGCCGTAGGCGCCGGCGGAACGGAACGCGACAAGCTCGCCCGCCTCGATCGCCGGCATCAGGCGGTCCTTGCCGAAGGTGTCACCGGACTCGCAGACCGGCCCGACGATATCGACCGGCGCCATGTTGTCGCCGGGACGCGGTTCCTTGACCGGTACCACGGTGTGATGCGCATCGTACATGGCGGGCCTGATCAGGTCGTTCATGGCGGCATCCAGGATCAGGAACGAACGGTCTATGCCCTGCTTCAGGTAGACCACGCTGCTGACCAGGATGCCCGCGTTGCCGCAGATCATGCGGCCGGGCTCGAACGCCAGCTTGCAGCCGATGCCGTCCATGACCTCCTTGACCATCGCGCCGTAGTCGGCCGGGCTCGGCGGGTTCTCGGCATCGTAGGGGATGCCCAGCCCGCCGCCGAGGTCGACGACGCGGATGTCGTGGCCCTGGCCGCGCAGCGTCTCCACCAAACCACGCACCTTCGTGTAGGCGGCCCGGTAGGGCGCGAGATCGGTGAGCTGCGATCCGATGTGCACGGCGACGCCGACGACGTCGAGGCCGGGCAGCGCGGCCGCTTCGGCGAAAACCGCTTCCGCCTGTTCCCAGGCGATGCCGAACTTGTTCTCGCTGAGCCCTGTGGTGATCTTTTTGTGCGTCTTGGCGTCCACGTCCGGATTGACGCGGATCGCTATCGGCGCGGTCGTCCCCATCGACGTCGCGATGTCTGAAAGCCTGTGCAGTTCCGGCTGCGATTCGACGTTGATCTGATGTACCCCGGCCGCCAGCGCCGCCTCAAGTTCCGCCGTGGTCTTGCCGACGCCGGAAAAGACGATCCTGGACGCGGGAATGCCGGCGGCGATGGCGCGCTGCATCTCGCCGGCGGAGACGATATCGGCCCCGGCGCCGAGCGCCGCCAGCGTCGCGAGGACGCCGATGTTGCCGTTCGCCTTGACCGCGAAATAGACCTGATGATCGGTGCCGGCGAGGGCCTCGTCGAAAACGGTGTAATGGCGCGTCAGCGTCGCCGTGGAATAGCAATAGAACGGCGTGCCGACGGCGTCCGCGATATCAGCCACGCGGACGTCCTCGGCGTACAGTTCACCGTTCCGGTAATTGAAATGATCCACGTCCGCTCCTTGCCGTCAAAAAAACGCCGCCGTTCTTACGCCCACTTGGACGGTCTACTTGGACCTCATGTCCGTCGCCGCAGGCGGCGGCTCATAAAATCCCGAACTCGGATCGCGCCGGCGCGTATCATCGGTGGTTCCCACCGGCGCGGGCCGGGCCCGGGGCGCCGTCGAAACCGTGTCGGCGGTCGGCGCTGGATAGATCCGCGGATAGGTGCTGCCTTCGGGCGCTTTCGGCGTCGACTTAACGCCACATCCGAACAGCGCCGCGGCGGTCAACACGACCAGCGGCACACGCCTGATCAACTCGCTCGTTTTCATCAGGTCATACTAGTCGCCAACCCTTTCAAGGGTCCAGACACATTCGCGGGAGGTTTTTGCTTAAATCGTTGCGCCCCGGACGAAAAAAGCCGGCGGCTGAAGCCGCCGGCCGGTTCTTCCGTTGAGCCCGAACGGGCCACGAAAGGCTTTGTCCGTCAGGACTTTTCGCTGAGCTCCCGCTCGGCGTCGTTCCAGGCGTCGGACATGTCGTTATAGGCTTCGGAGAAGCCGGCCTTCACGTCGCCCCACGCGTCCTTGCTGCTGGCCTTCAGATCGTCGAACCAGGTGCCGACTTCGGCCCGCTGTTCGCGCAGCGCCGCCATGGTTTCGTTGGCGGATTCGCGGGCGGACTCGCTCATGTCGTCCCAGTTCTCGTCGATCCGCGCCTGCAGTTCGACCATGCGGTTGTCGATCTCGTCGAGGGCACCCTCGACCGCTTCGACCGCTTCGTTCTTCTGCTCGACGCTGTAGTTCTTGATCGACGTCAGCAGTTCGGAGGTGTCCTGTTTGATTTCTTCGACGCTGTAGTCCTGGTTTCCTGCCATCGCGGCGTTCGGCTGCGCGGCCAGAAGAAGCGCGGCTGCAGCGGCATAAATCGGTAAACGGAAAGTCATTTCGGGTCTCCTTTCACTATCACTATGAATTTGTCGTTCGTCGTCATGCGCGGCCTGCCGGTCGGACAGGGGCGCGCATGTCAGGTCAATCGAAGCGCGACTGCGCCGAACGGAGCGCCTGACCGAGTTGGTTGCTGGCGGCCTCGACCCCGGTCTTGAGGTCTTCCCAGGCGCCTTCACTGGCGTCCGAGAGCTCGTCCAGCTTCTCACGGGCCTGATTCTTCTTGTCGCGCAGGTTGTCGATCTCGCGGTTGAGCGCGATCTGCGCATCGGCGTCGGCCTTGTCGGCCTTGGCGCGCAGCTTGTCGATCTCGGCGGACCATTCGTCCAGTTGCGCCTGAACCTTTTGCTGATATGCCTGTTTGTTACTCATTGAATATACCTCGCTGCTAAAAATTGTTTGTGCTCAACCACCTAAGCGGCACAGCGCGGATTGCAAACGCATGCGGGGAAAACGCCAGATCGTTAGGAACGGATCCGCAACATCGATATGATTCAAGAATGACGCCGGTTACGGCGCAATAATGTTACCGGCGAAAGGCCGGTGCCGGCTGGGCGCTCAAAGCCAGCGTTTGCGCGCGTCCTTCACCTGGCGGGCGACGTTTTCGGGCGCCGTCCCGCCGAAGCTCCTGCGGCTGGCGACGGAGTTGTCGACGCCGAGCACCCCGAACACGTCCTCGGTAATGCCCTTTTCGACCGAACGCATGTCGGCGAGTGAGAGGGCTTCGAGGCCGCAGCCTCTCTGTTCCGCCATCTTGACCAGCGCGCCCGTCACATGGTGCGCGTCCCGGAACGGCATGGCGAGGGTGCGGACCAGCCAGTCGGCGAGGTCGGTCGCGGTCGAGAAGCCCTTGCCGGCGTCCGCTTTCATCCGCGCTTCATTAAATACCGCGCCCTCGATCATCCCGGTCATGGCGGCCAGCGACAGCGCCATGGTGTCGGCGACCTCGAACACCGGTTCCTTGTCGTCCTGCATGTCCTTCCCGTAGGTCATGGGAAGCCCCTTCATGACGATCATCAACGCGTTCAGCATGCCGATGACGCGCCCCGCCTTGGCGCGCACCAGCTCGGCGGCGTCGGGGTTGCGCTTCTGCGGCATGATCGAACTGCCCGTCGAGAACTCGTCCGACAGTCTGACGTAGCCGAACTGATCCGAGCACCAGAGCACGATCTCTTCGGCAAGTCTGGACAAGTGCACGGCGCAAATGGACGCCACACTCATGTATTCCATGGCGAAGTCCCGGTCCGAGACCGCATCGAGGGAATTGGCCGCAGGCCGGTCGAAGCCGAGCGCCTGCGCCGTCTTGTCGCGGTCGATCGGGAACGAGGTGCCGGCCAGCGCGGCGGCGCCCAGGGGGCTTTCGTTCATTCGCGCCCGCGCGTCCGTGACGCGCGAACGGTCGCGGCCCAGCATCTCGACATAGGCCAGCAGATGGTGGCCGAGCGTCACCGGCTGCGCCGTCTGCATGTGGGTGAAGCCGGGCATCACCGACGCGGCGTGTTTTTCCGCCTGATCGATCAGGGCGTTCTGCAATGCTTTTATGTCGCGGTCCATGCCGTCGAGCGCATCGCGCACCCAGAGTTTGAGGTCGGTCGCCACCTGGTCGTTTCTTGAGCGCGCCGTGTGCAGTCGTCCCGCCGCATCGCCGATCAGTTCGCGCAGCCGGGATTCCACGTTCATGTGGATGTCCTCGAGCGCGGTCTTGAATTCGAAACGACCAGCCTCGATCTCGGCTTCAATGTCGTCGAGGCCCTTGATGATCGCGTCCGCGTCGCCGCCGGTAATGATGCCCTGATCGGCCAGCATCCGGGCGTGCGCTTTCGAGCCCGCGATATCCTGGGCGTAGAGTTTTTGATCGAAGCCGATGGACGCGTTGATGGCTTCCATGACCGCCGAAGGCCCGGCCGAAAAACGCCCGCCCCACATGGCGCTGGTGGTTTGTGCGGTGTCGTTCTTTTTCTCGGTCATGGCATTCCGGCCTTCATCGTCCTAAATATGTCTGAAGCATTAATACGAGGATATCCGATGTCAGACGGGCCTTTCCGCCGCCACCTCAAACGAACGATCCCCGTGCTCGCGCTCGTCGGCGTGTTTTCCCTTATATCTCCGGCGCTTGCAAGTGATCATCAAGGACGCTGCGAAGCCGGCGGCAAGGCGTTCAAGGCGCTCACGGTGAACGACACGGCGGAGGTGCCGCCCGAGATCGCGTTCTCGACCGCGGACGGCGGCGAGAAGACGCTGGCCGAATTCGCCGGTCGCGGCGTCGTCGTCAACTTCTGGGCGACGTGGTGTGCGCCGTGCGTCCGCGAGATGCCGGAACTGGATCATATCAAGAATGAACTCGCCCCCGCCGGGATCGACGTGATCGCCGTTTCCATGGACCGGGGCGGCCACAAGGCGGTCGGCGATTTTTACGAGCGTCTCAAGATCAAGAACCTGGAATCGCTGGTCGCCAGCGCCAAGGACGGCAGCACGCTCAAGATCCGCGGCCTGCCGACGACGCTGCTGATCGACCCCAAGGGCCGCGAAGTGGCGCGCATCGTCGGGCTGTTCAAGTACGACCAGCCGGAAAGCATTGAGTTCCTGAAACGCTGCATCGGTCCGAGGGGGTCATGATGGGGCGCAGAATCCGACGTTCGCTTCTTATACTTGGGATCGCCGCCATCGGATTCGGCGGGATTTCCGGCTGCGCGCAACGCAACGCCAACGTCAACTGGCAGCATCCGACGCTCCCCAAGGAAGAATGGGCCGCCGACTTCGGCGAATGCCGGCGTTACGCCAGGCACGAGATGGAGCGCGAAGCGGGCCTGCCGGCGATGAGCGCGCCCGGCGACAACATCGGCGGCGGCACGCAAAGCTTCAACTCGTCGATGAGCGCCTACCGGCTGCAGAAATATCAGGACAAAGCCTTCGCCGACTGCATGCGCAGGCTCGGGTACCAGCCGATTTCGAAGTAGCGCCGGCATCCTCAACCGCCAACAGCCCCACGTTTCCCGGACGCGGCTTTTTATCGAGCGATAGCGAGAACCGGAAAAGCCGGCGATCCGGGACCTATTCCGATATCTCACCGAGCGGAGCCATGGGTCCCGGGTCGTGAAGATCGCAACCGGACGCGCATCGCGTCTGGGCGATACTTCGCGCCCGGGATGAGGATGGAGACAAGACAAAGAAAAACGGCGGCTCCGGGAGGGGAAGCCGCCGTTTGGATCGTCGTTCGGTCTGGGAGGAAACCTGACGGACGATGTATTATCTTGTTCGCTCAGGCCGCGAGCGGCAGTTCCGGCTGGGTGTCGTCGGTCTTGGCGACGGCCGGCTGGATCACGGTTACTTCCGCCGTCGGCTGGGTGTAGGTGCCTTCGGCCAGCGCCTTGGCGACCGACGGAATCTGCGACCGTTCGATGCCGATATCGGCGAGAACCGCGTCGGAGAGGCCGTTCAGCGAGCGGGCCGTGCGGCGGGCGCGCAGCGCGCTCTTCAGCGGCCGGAAAATCCCCTTCAGCATATCGGCGACCATCGCGGCGCGCATTTCCTTGGCATGCTGGACAATCGCCTGTACGTCGTCGTCGGTGACGGTCCGGTTCATTTCGAAAAGCGGCAGACCGGCGGTCGCGGGATCAATCTTGTTCATCTTACCTGTTCCTTCGTTCTGGAAGATCAGGCCGGCGCAGCAGTGTCCGCGTCGCCCTTGTTACTGAACCCGATATACGCTTCATGTTGCACTGCAAAAAGCGCCTTTTTCGCGTACCAGCCATGCTTTTGGCGCATGGTAAAGGCGTGATTAGCATCATAAGCTATGCAAAATAAGATAACGCTTGCGTCGTCCCTTCAAGCCCCCTAGCCTTCCCGCGCTATGACCGATAGACGCGAGCTCGATCGTGATCTTGACCGCCTGCTGCGCGACAGCGGGGCACGGGTCGATATGGTCAGCGCCCGCGAGATTCTGCGCGGTGTGCTCGCCTCTCCCGCCGCCGGCGACGACGACGCCTGGATCACCCTGATCGCCCCCGACGCCGGCGAGGACGTGATCGAGGCGCTTCGCGATCTCAACGAACGCATCCGCACCACACTCTTGGATGACGGCCTATCGCGCCGCACCACCGACCCGGAACGCCTCGCCGAGTTGCGCAAGGAGATGAAGCGCCGCGACCTCGACGCATTCATCGTCCCCAAGGCCGACGAGCACCAGGGTGAGTTCGTCGCCAGGCGCGCCGAGCGGCTGCAGTGGCTGACCGCATTTTCCGGCTCCGCCGGCACTTGCGCCGTGATGATGCGCAAGGCCGCCGTGTTCGTCGACGGCCGCTACACGTTGCAGGTCAAGAAACAGGTCAGCTCGAAACTGTTCGAGGCGCACCACGCCGCCGACAAGGATATCCGCACCTGGCTTTCGGAAAATCTCTCGCATGGGATGCGGGTCGGCTTCGATCCGTGGCTGATCACCGACAACGAACGCAATCGGCTGGAAAGCGTCTGCACGCGCGCCGGCGCCTACCTGGTCGCGCAGCCGGACAACCCCGTCGATGCGGTGTGGCACGGCCAGCCGCCGGCCCCGATCACGCCGATGGTCGCGCACGCGCAGAAATACGCCGGCGAAACCTCGGCCAAAAAACGCAAGCGCCTCGTCGACATGATGAACGACGCGGGCCTTGATTCCGTCGTCCTCAGCGCGCCCGACGCCATCGCCTGGTTGTTGAACATCCGCGGCCGGGACGTGCCCTGCACGCCGCTGTCGCTGGCGTTCGCCGTGGTCCACGCGCAGGGCGGCATCGAGCTTTTCACCGACCCTCGAAAAATGAGCCCGGGTCTCGAAGATCATCTGGGCCCCGAAGTCGTGGTGATGGAGACCGAGGCGCTCGCCGACGAGCTCGCGCACATCGGCAGCCGCGGCCTCAAGGTCGGCGTCGACCTGGCGCAGGCCCCAGCGCGGATCGCCATGACGCTCCGAAGCGCGGGCGCCGAAATCGTCGATACCCGCGACCCGACGCTTCAGATGAAGGCCGTCAAGAACAAGACCGAGCGGGACGGCATGCGCGCGGCGCACCTCCGCGACGGCGTCGCGCTCGCCGAATTCCTGTGCTGGATCGAAAAATCCGCCGGCCGCGGCAAAACCACCGAATGGGATGTCGGCCTGAAAATCGACGGGCTTCGCGAACAGCTCGACCTGCACCGGGGCCCGAGCTTCCAGACCATCGCCGGGTTCGGCGCCAACGGTGCCGTCGTACACTACCGGGCGTCCGAGAAGTCGTCTGCGAAGCTGAAGAAAGGCTCGCTGCTTCTTGTCGACAGCGGCGGCCAGTTCCTCGACGGCACCACCGACGTGACCCGCACCGTCGCCATCGGCAAGCCGACCCAGGAAATGAGGGACCGCTATACCCGCGTCCTCAAGGGCCATATCGCGCTGGCGCGCGCCAGGTTCCCCGAAGGGACGACCGGCGGCCAGTTGGACACCCTTGCGCGCAAGCCGCTCTGGGAGATCGGACTCGATTACGAGCACGGCACCGGTCACGGGGTCGGCAGCTATCTCGGCGTGCACGAAGGCCCGCAGCGGATTTCGAAAGCACCCAGCACCGTCGCGCTGGAACCCGGGATGGTCGTCTCCGACGAGCCCGGCTACTACAAGTCCGGCGGTTACGGCATCCGCATCGAAAACCTGGTGATGGTCACGACCGTCAAGCCAGAGAAGGGCTGGGAGAAGAAGCTGCTCGGCTTCGAGACGCTAACCTGCGCGCCTTACGATCTCAACCTGATCGAGCCGAAGCTGCTGAACCGCGCCGAGATCGAGTGGATCAACGACTATCACGCGTGGGTCAGGAAATCCCTCGATAAGAAGCTGGACAAGACCGTGAAGGCGTGGCTCCAGAAAGCGACCAAGCCGCTCAAACTGCCGCGCGCCTGAGCGGGCCGCATTCCCTTTCCCTGTTGTCCACCCAGCGCCGCTCAGCCATACTTTCCGTTATCCGAGCTTGCAATGGCTGGGAGGGTGCTATCGACGCGCGCGCTTTGGCGGCGGCGGCGGACGATCCCCGGATCATGGAACTCTATACGTTTTGGGACGCCTGCCGCGGCGACAACCGGTTTCCGAGCCAGCACGATCTGGATCTCGTGCAGATCCCGAAGCTGCTGCCCAATCTTTTCATCATCGATCTGATCGGCAGCAACGACTATTACTACCGATTTATGGGCAGCGCTCTCGACGAATACTACGGCGTGTCGCTGACCGGCATGCGGGCCCGCGAATACCGGACGACGGGCCGGCTCGTCGAAGTCGTCATCGCGTTCTTTCATCGTCTCGCCGGCAACGGCGAACTGGGTATCCTGACGACGCAACTGGCGTCCGAAGCGCAGGACTGGCTGGTCTACACCCGCGCCGCGCTGCCGGTCGCCGACGACCACGAAAAGCCGAACAAGATCATCGGCATCGTCACCGTCCGCCAGGCCGAGGAAGCGCTCCACAAACTGCCGGGTTCGCTCGCCAACGAACGCCAGGAAGGCGGTCTCGTCGAGACCCGCTTCGGCACGCTTTGATGATCCGCCGGGTTGGGATATTCTTTGTTCACCACAGAGGAGGCGACGATGGATAACGGCGATCTGATTCTCGACCTTCTGGCCTGGCTGAAGCCGGCGCCCAAACGCTATCAGGACGTCATGGACGCGTGGCGCACGTCATGTCCCAGGCTGACCGTCTGGGAAGATTCCGTCGACGCGGGCTTCGTCGAAAAGCGGATTACGCGGGACGGCGTCATGGTCGCCATCACCGACGCGGGACGGCATCACCTTTCAACACAAAGACCGGACGCGGCTTAGCATTCTACCCCAGCAAGCCCTCGAGCCCCTTGAACAGCAGGCGGATCGCGAGCGCTGTGATCAGGGTCTTGAGGCCGATCCGGAACGCCCGTTCCGGCAACGCGTTCAGCGCATGCTTGCCGACCCAGGTCCCGGCGAAGCCAAGGATCAGCAAACCGCACAGCAGCGGGATATAGGGGCCGAACGCAAACCCCAGCACGCCGAAGGCGACGATCTTGAAGCCGTGCTGGATCATCATCATGGCCGCGTGCGTCGCCACGACTTCCTGGCGCTTCTCGCTCGCCGCCGCCGCGAAGGGCGCCACCAGCGGGCCGGTGGCGCCGACGAACATGGTCGCCAGCGAGCCGAACAATCCGATGCCGAAGAACGCCTTGTTGCCGGGCGTCGCCGTCTTCAGCTTCGGCCCCCAGGTCGCGTAAAGCACGAACGCGCCCAACACCAGCTGCAACAGCGCCGTCGGCAAGGTGATCACCAGGTTGCCGCCGATCGCCGCGCCGATGATCGTGCCGATCACGAACGGCGGCATCACGTGCTTGAGGATATGCGCACGGAGCATCGCCGCACGGCCAGCGTTGGAGCCGAGTTGCACGATGCCGTGCAGCGGGATCAGCACCTGCGGCGGCAACAGAGACGCCATCGTCGCCATCACCAGGAGCCCGCCGCCGAGACCGAGCGAGGCTGCGATGAAACTTCCCGCGAACGATACCGCGCACATGATCGCGAAGCCCCAGATGTCGAGGCCGGTGCCGTCGATCAAAATCGATATGATGTTTTCCACGAACGTCCCCCCGGGAGTGCGGGAATCTATCTAGCAAACGAACGCGCGCTTGGCACGCGGGAATGGTGAAACCGGATTGCCACCGTTCATTCGCCGGCGGCGAGTTCAAGAATGTCGCTGGCGTAGCTGCGCAAGGTCTGGGAGAGATTGAGACGCTGGCCATCGCTCAAAGACGCCAACACGTCGGCATACAGCGCTTCTAGCTTGCGCCAGCGTGCCTCCGATACGTTCTCGTAAGACGGGTCGACGATGTCGTAGCCGCGCAGCACGAGCGTGTAGACGAATGCCGCCAGAGCCGCCGATGCCGGATCGCGCCGCAGATAATCGGCAAGCGCGCGCTGACGTTTTTCGAGGTGATCGAGCCACACCAATCGGTCGCCGACGGTCGGGCGCGTGTGCCGGCGCACGATCTCGATCTGATCGCCACGCAACGGACCGATGAAACGCTCCAGATTATTGACACGGCGCTCGACCCGCTGTTCGAGCAGCACGCCGAAAGGTGCTTCCCGTTCTTCGAGGCGTTCTTCGCTGATATAAGCGGCCATCTGCGCGTCCAGATGATCGACTTTGCCGGGGGCGGTGTGCCGGGCCAGGACGCGCGCGATATAAGGTGTGGCGCCGGCTACGGTATCATCCAAAAGCACCCGGAACTCGGCAAACGCGGTTGCGACGTCTTCGCGACGCCACGGTCCCTTGTCGGCCGTGTCTGCCTGACGGTTCAGGAAGGCAGCGTAGCTGGGCAGCATCGCCGTCCGGTGCCAGGCGACGAGTCGCGCCACCTCTTCGCGGACAAGCCGCACGTCCGCCGCGTCGAGATCGAGATATTTCTCCGCCCGGCTCTCCAACGCATTGTCGGCAAACCCGTAAAACAGTTTGACGCTTGAGCACGCGGAAAGCGCAAGCAGGATAAAGAACGCGCCGGTAAGGCGAAGGATCAAACATCGCTGGCGGGATGTGGACATGCGCTCGCTCATATAATCCGTAGCCGCTGTCATGTGGGAACGGAACGCGGGAAATCAATTCCAACCGTCCGCCGACGCCAGCACATGCGCGAGGAAGCGTTCCGCCGCACCGGACAGCGCCTTGCGCTCGCGCACGCCGATCAGGAACCGGCGGTCGGCCCACGGCTCGCTCAGCCCGACGACCGCAAGCCCGTCGCTTTCGGCGTAGGGTTCGGTGACCCCGACCGGCAGCACCGCGATCCCGAGACCGCGCGCCACCATGCGCCTGACCCCGTCGAAGCTGCGCACGCTGACGGCGACGTCGAGCTCCGCGCCGAGATCGCGCGCCGCGCCCGCGATGACGGCGAACAGGGAACTGCCGTCCGCCAGCGCCACGTGCGGGAACGGCAACAGGTCGGCTACCGTGACCGAAGACCGCTCGACCAGCGGATGGCCGGCCGGCACGACAACGCACAGCAGGTCGCTGAGATACCCGAACGTCTCGATATTTTCGTGACCGACGGCGGCGGAGAAAATGCCGACATCGACGAGGCCGTCCTCGATATTGGCGACGATGACGTCGGAGACGGCTTCCTTCAGCGCGATGCGGACATTGGGATTTTGGCTGCGGAACTGGGCCAGCACGTCGGGCAGGAACTGGTGCACCGCCGACGGGTTGGCGGCGAGACGCACGTGACCGCGATTGCCTTCCGCGAAGTCCGCCATTTCGTGGGCCGCGCGGCCGGCGAGGTCGAGGAGATTCTCGGCGTGCCTGAGCAGGACCTGCCCGGCCGGCGTCGGCGCCACCCCTCTGCCTTTTCTGTAAAGCACCGCCGTCCCCAGCCGATGTTCGAGGTCGCTCAGGCGCCGGCTGACGGCGGAAACGGCGATATGCTGTTCCTCCGCCGCCGCCGAGATCGAGCCCAGCCGGACGGCGGATTCCAGAAGCCGGAGCGTGATCAGATCGAAGTCGATGCGTTGCCCCTTTCCGTCATCCCGGACGTTAGCCGAGCCCGAAACCGGAAGGTTTCGGGTGCGAGACTTGCGATCCGGCACCCATGGCAATGCATGTCACATCCCGCTAATTGGGTCCCGGGTCACTGACGTCCCTGTCCAAATCATTGATTTGGAGGCCCGTCGTGCCCGGGATGACGTGGCTGTTTCCCTCACGCCGCGTCCAGCACCCGCTTGCGGGGCACGATGCGGATATGTCCGCCGGTGTCGGTGTCGGGCAGCGCCGCAACCTCTTCGGCGACATCCAGCAGCTTGGCCAAGTCGACGCCGGTATCGATGCCCATGTTTTCGAACGTGAAGACGAGGTCTTCCGACGCCGTGTTGCCCGTCGCGCCCGGCGCGAACGGGCAACCGCCCAAACCCGCGACCGACGCATCGAACACCCTGACACCCGCGTCGTAAGCGTAGAGCGCGTTGGCGACGCCGAGGCCGAAGGTGTCGTGACCGTGATAGGCCCAGTTGGCGACACCGCCCGAAAACCGCTCGATGGCGCCGGCGCACAGTCCGGCGACATGATCGGGGAGCGCCCTTCCCGTCGTGTCGCAAAGCCCGATCTCGACCGGGTAGCCGAACGCGAGCACCTGCTCGATACAGCGATAGACCGCGTCCTCGTCGATCCGGCCCTCGAACGGGCAGTCGAACGAGGTTGCCGCGTTGACCCGGAGCTTGAAGCCCTCGACGTCCTTGCCCGCCTCGATGACCAGCCCCAACTCTTCGATGGACGCGGCGACCGGCCGGCGCACGTTCGATTTATTGTGGCTTTCGGAGACCGAAAACACATAGCCGATATCCGGGCAACCGGCCTCGAAGGCGTTTTGGGCGCCGCGCAGGTTCGGCGTCAGCGCGGTCAGGGACGTGGTGTCGGGGATTTTCACCTTGGCATGAACCTCGGCGGTGTCGGACATCTGCGGGACATGCTTCGGCGACACGAACGCCCCCGCCTCGATCCGCTTCATGCCGGCGGCGGCCAATCCCTCGATCACGCGGATCTTGGTTTCCGTCGGAATCCACGTCGGCACCACCTGGAAACCGTCGCGCGGCGCGACGTCG
Organism: Rhodospirillales bacterium; assembly: GCA_965228915.1. Taxonomy (GTDB): domain Bacteria; phylum Pseudomonadota; class Alphaproteobacteria; order Rhodospirillales; family Casp-alpha2; genus UBA4479. Next base: position 969,398 of record OZ245847.1, read on the forward strand.
CATAAAATCACAGGGTCCTTGCTCATATCACGTTCTCCTTTTTCAGGCGGTCGATCTCGGCCTCGTCGAGACCGAGGACGCCCTTCAACACCTCGTCATTGTGTTCGCCGACGCCGGGACCGGCCCACTTGATACCGCCGCCGCTCTTGTCGTCCGGGCCCGCGCCCATCAGCGGCACGACACCCGGGTGCAGCACCTCGCCCAGCCGCGCGTCGTCAACCGGCGTCACCATACCCCTTTCGATGAACTGTTGGTCAGCGGCGACATCGGCCATATCGTAGATTCGGCTGGACGGAATGTCGGCGTCGGAAATCATCTTTTCCAGTTCATCCAGGGTGAACTGCTTGGTCCATTCGCCGATCTCCGCGTCCAGGACCTGCATGTGCTTCACCCGGTTCGGGTTGTCGGCGTAGCGCGGATCTTGCGTCATGTCCGGCCGCTGCATCACGTCGCACAGTTTGGCGAACAAGGCGTTCGAATTGGCGCCGATGATGAACCAGCGCCCGTCCTTCGACGGATACGCGCTCGACGGCGCGGCGGTCGGGATGGTCGAACCCTGCGGCTGGCGCACCTTGTTCATGTAACCGTATTCCGGCAGGCAGCCCTCCAGCATCGAGAGGATGCTCTCGGTCAGCGCGACGTCGACGCGACGTCCGGGCCGGCCGCGCCCGGCGTTCTTTTCGAACAGCGCCGCCAGCAAACCGATGGCCCCATAGAGCCCGGCGATGCTGTCGCCGATCGATACGCCCACCCGCACAGGGGGGAGATCGGAAATCTCTTTCGGATAGCCCGACAGATGCCGCAGGCCGCCGACCGCCTCGCCGATCACGCCGAACGCGGCGCGCTTCGAATAGGGGCCGGTCTGCCCGTAACCGGAAATCTGCACGATGATCGCGTCCGGGTTGGCGGCCTTCATATCTTCCGGGCCGAGGCCCCACTTCGCCAACTGGCCGGGCTTGAAGTTTTCGACCACCGCGTCGGCGTGCTGGATCAGCTTCTTGACCAGGTCGATCCCTTCCGGGTTCTTCAGGTCCGCCGTCACACAGCGCTTGTTGCGGCCGTGCACCGACCACCACACCGACGACGTCTCGCCCTCCGGGATCGCGCCCCAGGTCCGGACCGGATCGCCCCTGCCGGGTGGCTCGACCTTGATCACGTCGGCGCCGAGATCGGCAAGCACGCGGGTGCAGAACGGTGCGGCGATGAAATGCCCCAGTTCGAGGATACGCAGCCCCGAGAGGGGCCCGGTAATGTCGCTTTCCGCTTTTTCTTCTTCGGATAAATCCTCAGTCATCGATCTCGCCCGCGTAGTTGGAGACCTCGACCAGGTTGCCGTCGGGATCCCGGAAATAGATGGAATTGATCGGGCCGGTCGCGCCGGTGCGCGCCGACGGCATCAGTTCGATCTCGACGCCCGCCTCGTTCAGGTGCGCCACGACCTCATCGATCGGCGTGCGCGTGATCAGGCAGAAGTCGCCGCCGCCGGCCTGCGGATGCGCGGCCTTGGGCTCGTACTCGCGGCCCGCCGGATGCAGGTTGATTTTCTGGCGTCCGAACTTGAGGGCGGTGCGCCCCTCCCCAAACACCTCGCGCGTCATGCCGAGCGCGCGTTCATAGAAATCGCATGTCGCGCCGATGTCGCGCACCGTCAGCACGAAATGGTCGATTCGGTCGATCTTCATGTCGTCCTCCCTAAGTGCTGTCAAAATACGGCACGCGGCCGGTTTCGCAAAATCGTGATTTGAGAAAACAATTTTCGCGAATTGAGAAAGTTTCGTGCGTTTAGCGAATTTTTACGAACTCGTCACATATGGTGAGCTGACGGCGGGTGTCGCCGTGCGGGGGATAAAAAGGACGGAAACGAATGTTCGGTCGCTTCAAGAAAAACAAACCGGCCCCGGCCTATGAGGGGCCGCCGCTGGACCCGGAATGGGCGCGGAACCGGGACGGCAAGTTCCACCGGCTGATGATGCTCGACACCAAGGCCGAGCGGCTGAACGGCCAGTCCGGGGTGTTTGTGATCTGGCATTCGGGGGTCAAGCCGCAGTGGGTCTATGTCGGCGCCAGCGACAACCTGGGCCACGCCATCGACCGCGCCGCCAAGGACGACGACATTTCAAGTTATGAAGTGAACGGCGGCCTGTTCGTGACCTGGTCGCCGATCCTGAAAGAACGCCAGGGCGGCGTGCTCAAGTACCTCGCCAAGGCGATGGAGCCCGTGGTCGAGAACCCGGCCATCAAGGACATCAAGGACGGCCCGATTAACGTCAAGGTGCCGAAGCGGAAGGCGGGGTGAATTTCCGTTTCCCGGGCGGGCCGAAGAGGTGCCCCCCTCACCTAACCTCTCCCCCAAGGGGGAGAGGGATATGAGAGTTCCGTCATTCCTTCAGGGTCCCTCTCCTCCACGTGTGGAGGAGAGGACAGGTGAGGAGGCTAAGCCGCCTGCTTGCTGACGTCCTCGACGATGGAGACGATGCCCTCAAGAATCCGCGTCAGGTCGAAGTCCTTCGGCGTGTAGACGGCGGCGACGCCGCTTTTGAGCAGTTTCTTCTCGTCTTCCGGCGGGATGATGCCGCCGACGACGACCGGCACGTCGCCGATGCCCGCCGACTTCATCTTCTCGACCACGTCGGCGACGAGGGTCACGTGCGAGCCTGATAAAATCGACAACCCCACCACATGCACGCCCTCCTGCAACGCCGCCTGGACGATCTCGTCGGGCGTCAGGCGTATGCCCTCGTAGACGACCTCGAGACCGGCGTCGCGGGCGCGCACCGCGATCTGCTCGGCGCCGTTGGAATGGCCGTCCAATCCGGGTTTGCCGACCAACATCTTGAGGCGCGTGCCGAGCACATTTTCGAGCTTGTCGACGCGGGCGCGGATCTCCGCCATCGCATCGGCGGACTGCGACGACGCGCCGCCGACCCCGGTGGGCGCGCGGTATTCGCCGTAGACCGCGCGCAGCGTTTCCGCCCACTCGCCCGTGGTGACGCCCGCATGCGCGCAGGCGATGGACGGCTCCATGATGTTCTCGCCCGCTTCGGCGGCGCTTTTCAGGTCCTTGAGGGCGGCATCGACGGCGGCCGCGTCGCGGCTTTCACGCCATTTCTTGAGACCGTCGATCTGTTCCTTCTCCGCCGTCTCGTCGACGGTGAGGATCGAGCCATCTCCGGTGGTCAACGGCGACGGCTCGCCGGCGGTATAGCGGTTGACGCCGATCACCGGCTGCTCGCCGCGTTCGATGGCGGCCAATCTGAGCGCGTTGCTCTCGACAAGGCGGCGTTTCATATAAGAGTTCTCGACCGCCGAGACGGCGCCGCCCATGTCGTCGATCTGGGCAAGTTCCTTCAAGGCACCCGCCTTCAGTTCCTCGACCTTCTTTTCGATCACCGGCGAGCCGTCGAACAGGTCGCCGTATTCCAGAAGGTCGGTTTCGTAGGCGACGATCTGTTGCAGTCTTAAAGACCACTGCTGATCCCACGGGCGCGGCAGACCGAGCGCTTCGTTCCACGCCGGCAGTTGAACGGCCCGCGCCCTTGCGTTCTTCGAAAGCGTGACCGCCAGCATCTCCAGCAAGATGCGATAGACGTTGTTCTCGGGCTGCTGTTCGGTCAGGCCCAGCGAGTTGACCTGCACCCCGTAACGGAAGCGCCTGAGTTTCGGGTCCTCGACGCCGTAACGTTCCCTGCAGATATCGTCCCAGAGTTCCGTGAACGCGCGCATCTTGCACATCTCGGTAACGAACCTGACGCCGGCGTTGACGAAGAAGCTGATGCGCCCGACCACGGTCGGGAAGTCCTCTTCCGGCACCAGCGGCTTGACCCGGTCCAGCACCTCGATGGCGATGGCCAGCGCATAGGCCAGTTCCTGCACCGGCGTCGCGCCGGCTTCTTGTAAGTGATACGAGCAGACGTTGGTCGGGTTCCATTTCGGGATTTCCCGGTACGTGAAGCTGACCACGTCGGCGATCAGTTTCAGGCTGGGGGCCGGCGGGAAGATATACGTACCGCGGGACAGATACTCTTTGATGATGTCGTTCTGCGTTGTCCCGGAAAGCTGGTCGCGTTTGACCCCCTGACGCTCCGCCGTCGCCACGTACAAGGCCAGCAGCCACGCCGCCGGCGCGTTGATGGTCATCGACGTGTTCATCTTGTCGAGCGGAATGCCATCGAGCAGCGCTTCCATGTCGCCCAGGTGCGAGATCGGCACGCCGACCTTGCCCACTTCGCCCTTGGCGAGCGGGTGATCGGAATCGTAGCCGGTCTGGGTCGGCAGATCGAAGGCGATCGAAAGGCCCGTCTGACCCTTTTCAAGATTAGAGCGATACAGTTTGTTCGATTCTCGGGCCGACGAATGACCGGAATAGGTGCGGAAAAGCCAGGGCCGGTCGGGCGTCACGCGGGGTTCCGCGTTCGCATCCGCAGCAAGGCCCTTCCCGGTCTTAGCGTAATTTTCTGTCATTAACTTGAAGCCCCCGAACGATTTAAATCCACTTTCCCCGCTTCCACGAAATATTATTATAAAACCGTGGAAAATTTTTTTGCAACGTAGCAAATTGTGCATTGCGGTGAAAGCGGAATCCGTCTACGACTCATATTGCGTTGCAACAAATTTGCAATCGCAACAGGGGATCGTCGCATGCTTTGGGAGGCGGGCGGCGTGAAGACGACGAACGATGCGTCTAAAGAACAGGGGACGAACCAATGAACGAAGCTGCCGAAATCATCGAATTTTATCCGGACCTTCCGAAGAAGGACCTGTACGAGCTGGGCGAGATTCCGCCGCTCGGGCACGTACCGAAACAGATGTACGCGTGGGCGATCCGCAAGGAGCGCCACGGCGAACCGGAAACCGCCATGCAGGTCGAGGTTGTCGATGTCCCCGAACTGGACAGCCACGACGTCCTGATCATGGTGATGGCCGCCGGCGTCAACTACAACGGTGTGTGGGCCGCGCTCGGCACGCCGATCTCGCCGTTCGACTATCACAAGGCCGAATACCACATCGCCGGCTCGGACGCGTCCGGCATCGTCTACGCGGTCGGCTCGAAAGTGACCCGCTTCAAGGTCGGCGACGAGGTCGTCGTGCATTGTAACCAAGACGACGGCGACGACGAGGAATGCAACGGCGGCGATCCGATGTTCTCGACGTCGCAGCGCATCTGGGGCTACGAAACCCCGGACGGCTCGTTCGCGCAGTTCTGCCGCGTCCAGGACCGTCAGTGCATGGAACGCCCGAAGCATCTGACGTGGGAAGAAAGCGCGTGTTACACGCTGGTGCTCGCGACGTCGTATCGGATGCTGTTCGGCCACCGGCCGCACATCCTGCGCCCGGGACACAACGTTCTCGTGTGGGGCGCGTCGGGCGGCCTCGGCGCCATGGCGGTGCAGCTCTGCGCCGTCTCCGGGGCCAACGCCATCGGCGTCATCTCCGATGAAGACAAGCGCGATTTCGTCATGAGCCTCGGCGCCAAGGGCGTCATCAACCGCAAGGATTTCAACTGCTGGGGCCAGCTGCCGCCCGTTAACGGCGAAGGCTTCAAGGAGTACATGAAAGAGACCCGCAAGTTCGGCAAGGCGATCTGGGACATCACCGGCAAGGGCAACGATGTCGACTTCGTGTTCGAGCACCCGGGCGAAGCCACCTTCCCGGTCAGCTGCAACGTCGTCAAGCGCGGCGGCATGGTCGTGTTCTGCGCCGGCACCACCGGCTACAACCTGACGATGGACGCGCGCTTCGTGTGGATGCGCCAGAAGCGGATTCAGGGCAGCCACTTCGCCAACCTGATGCAGGCCAGCCAGGCCAACAATCTGGTCGTCGAACGCCGCATCGATCCGTGCATGTCGGAAGTGTTCTCGTGGGACGACATTCCCGCCGCGCACATGAAGATGCTGCGCAATCAGCACAAGCCGGGCAACATGGCGGTGCTGGTGCAGGCCAAGAAGCCGGGCCGGCGCACCATCGAGGACTGCATCGAGGGCTGAGCGCCTTTTAGACGGGCGTCCGGCGCGCTTGCCGGACCGCCCGACGGTCTTTAACGTGCCGGATCGATAAAAATAACAACAAGCCGATCCGGTGAAGTCGTCGCCAATGGGGAGCGATGGGGAGCAACAAGATGGACGCGAGCGGCAATAACGACGTGCCGTTGATCGATGGCCTGATCGGTGTCTGCGAGGCCGCACTGCCCGCCGCCGAGGGGCTTCTGGCGGAAACCCGCCAACATCTTCAAAACATGGTCGTCGTCGACGGGCGCGTGAAGGGCACGCTGGTCGAGAAACACCAGACCGAGGTCCACGGCCTCGCCTGGATCGCGATGTATGTCGAGGGCCTCAGGCAGATGCTGGATTGGGGCAAACGCCTCGATCAGGAAAGCCGTTTCGGCGAACTCGAACAATTGATGGTGCAGGCCGCATTCGGCGAGTATCTCAGCCAGCTTGAGGGCGGCATCGCCGTCAGCCAGCTGGAGATCGTGCGCCCCGGCGACATCGGCATCGGCGAGGCGGAGATCGCATCGTTTAAAAACGACGCCGTGCGTACGCTTCAGCAACACGGCAACACCGGCACCGTGCGCCAGCGCATCGCCGATCTGATCGAGGACGGTCATTTCGGCGCGCCGGGCTTGTCCGATGAAACCCTCGACATGGTGAGGGACCAGTTTCGCCGCTTTGCGCAGGAGCAGGTTCAGCCCTTCGCCCACGATTGGCATCTGAAGGACGAGTTGATCCCGATCGAGATCGTCGAACAGATGGCGGAACTGGGCGTGTTCGGCCTGACGGTCCCCGAAGACTTCGGCGGGCTAGGGCTCGGCAAGATGGCGATGTGCGTGGTCACAGAGGAACTCAGCCGCGCCTACATCGGCGTCGGCTCGCTCGGCACGCGCTCCGAGATCGCCGCAGAACTGATCCGCCTCGGCGGCACCGATGCGCAGAAAGAACACTACCTTCCCCTCATCGCGTCGGGTGAAATCCTGCCGACGGCGGTCTTCACCGAACCCGGCACCGGCTCCGATCTGGCGTCCCTCAAGACCCGCGCCATCAGGGACGGTGATAACTATAAAGTCACCGGCAACAAGACCTGGATCACGCACGCATCGAGATCCGACATGATGACGCTGCTGGTGCGCACCGATCCGGACGAGCCCGGCTATAAGGGCCTCTCCATGCTGCTGGTCGAAAAGCCGCGCGGCACGGATGCGGACCCGTTCCCGAAGCCGGGCATGACCGGCGGCGAGATCGAGGTGCTCGGTTATCGGGGGATGAAGGAATACGAGCTCGGCTTCGACAATATGGAAGTCCCCGCCGGACAGTTATTGGGCGGCGAGGAAGGCCAGGGCTTCAAGCAACTCATGGCGACGTTCGAAAGTGCGCGCATCCAGACTGCGGCGCGCGCCGTCGGCGTGGCGCAGAACGCGATGGAACTCGGCCTCGAATACGCCACCGGGCGCATCCAGTTCGGCAAGCCGATCTACAAGTTCCCGCGCGTCCACGGCAAGATCGCGTGGATGGCGGTCGAAACCATGATCGCGCGCCAGATCACCTATTTCTCGGGCCGCGAGAAAGATTCCGACCGCCGCTGCGATATCGAGGCCGGAATGGCGAAGCTTTTGGCCGCCCGCGTCGCCTGGGCCAACGCCGACGGCGCGTTGCAGATTCACGGCGGCAACGGCTACGCCCTTGAATACCCGATTTCCCGCGTGCTCTGCGATGCCCGCATCCTCAATATCTTCGAGGGCGCGGCCGAAATCCAGGCGCAGGTGATCGCCCGCGGCCTTCTGGAAGGGCGGAACTGACATGAACTTCCTCTCGACCGCCGCCTGCCAAAGCGAAACGCCCGAAATCGCGGCCAATAACATTGTCGCAAGGGTCGCCGACGTCATCGTCCGCGAGGCGCGCGATGAAGACGCCGACGCCGTGATCGAGCTGATCTCGGACGTCTATGCCGAATTCCAGGGCTGCGTCCTTCTGGTCGATGAAGAACGCCCGCAACTGCGCGAACCGGCGAGCGCGTATCGGCGCCTCGGCGGCCGGTTCTGGGTCGCCGAATGCAAGGGGCAGATCTGCGGCACGGTGGCCCTGACGCCGACCGACGCTCCGGGCGTGGCGCGCATGCGCAAGCTCTTCATCTCTTCCGCCGCGCGCGGCCGGGGTGTGGGGAGCGCGCTCTGCGATCTGGTCGAGCGCACGGCGAGCGAAGAAATGCAGGCGGACATGATGATGCTCTACACCGACTCGCGTTTTCTGAACGCGCATCGGCTGTATGAGCGGCGCGGCTACGTCCGTCAGCCGGGTCTGGTGCACTGCGCCGACGCATCCAACTCCATCGAGTACGTCTATACAAAGAAGCTTTAAGACACCCCCTCACCCGGCTCGCTTTGCTCGCCACCCTCTCCCAAGGGAGAGGGGACTCACGGCCGACCTTCCCTCTCCCTGGGGAGAGGGTGGCGCGAAGCGCCGGGTGAGGGGTTCTAAGCCGCGTCCAGTTTTTCGTGCACGGCCAGCGTGCCCATCACCGCGTCGGCGGCCTCGCGGCCCTTGGTGACGAAGTGGCCCTTGAAGAAATTGATCAGCTCTTCGGTTTCCTGGAAATTGTGCGGCGTGAGAACCACCGAGAACACCGGCGTATCGGTCTCCAGTTGCACCTGCATCAGCCCCGAGACGACGGCGTCGGCGACGAAATCGTGGCGGTAGATGCCGCCGTCGACGACGAAGCCGCAGGCGACGACGCAGGCGATGTCGTCGCGCAGCACCAGTCGCTTGGCGGCGAGCGGCAGTTCAAAGGCGCCGGCGAAGTTCATCACCTCGATCGGCATGTCATAGCCGGCTTCGGCGAGGCGTTCCTCGAATCCGACGAGGGCGCGGTCGACGATGTCGGCATGCCAGCGGGCCTGGATGTAGGCGATTTTCTGATTATCTGCGGTCATTGCGGTACGTGCTCCTGAACGAATTTGAACCGTACGCAATCGGGACTCATACCCCGGCGCGCGCAAACGCACCGGCGCATTGTTCTCTTCCATCCGGACTTTGACCGTCGGCCCCGGCATCTCACCGGATCTGCTGACCCCGGCGGGCAACCGCCGGGCGCTCGCGGGCTCATGTCATAACGGATACCCGTGTCGACACATACCGCCGGTGGGGAATTTCACCCCGCCCCGAGAACGTGGCGGCACCCTAGCACCGGCGCGATGGCGTTGACAGACCCAAAGATCGGTGGATTGCTTCGAAAACCGAACAAGGAGCGCCCCCATGCTGATAGACCCCGAGCTATACGCCGCCTTCATTCTCGCCACCGCCGTGCTGATCCTGATCCCCGGCCCGATCGTCACGCTGGTGATCGCCAACTCGCTGAAGCACGGAATGCGGACCGGGGTGCTCACCGTCGTCGGCGCCAACACCGGCACCACCGTGATGCTGACGGCGGGTGCGCTCGGGCTTTCGACGGTCCTGGCCGTCGCCGCCGACATCTTCGAATGGGTGCGCTGGGCGGGTGTCGCCTATCTGGTCTATCTGGGAATCAAGGAGTGGCGTCACGTGTTCGCCGCCGACCCGGATGCGGTCCAACAGATCGCGGCGGACAAGAAACCCAAGGGCGTGTTCTGGCACGGCTTCATCGTCGCCATCACCAACCCGAAGACGGTGTTCTTCTTCGTCGCGTTCTTCCCGCAGTTCGTCGACCCGGCCCTCGCGGCCGGCCCGCAACTGGCGATCCTGTGCGTCACCTTCATGGTACTGGCGTTCCTTTTGGACGGGATGTACGCGGTCGTCGCCGGGCGCGCGCGGGCGTGGCTCGCCGGGGGCGCCAAGGCCAGGCTGCGCCACGGCATCACCGGCACGCTGCTGTTGGGGACGGGGCTGGGCCTCGCCCTCGCAAGGCGGACCTAGTTCCTGGCCGTTCGGGTGCTGTTGAGAGCGGGGGCGATGTCGAGGCCGCTCATCTTTTCGATCACAGCTAACGGCACCCGCGCCTTGTCGATGACACCGGCGGATTCCTGGCCGCTGGTTTTGACGTTTCTGTGCCGGAACAGCCAGGCGGTGACCTTGGGCGGATCGCTGCCGTTTCCGGGCACGAACACCACTTTATAGAAATGCGTCGCGACGGCAGCCGGCGGGCTGCCCGATTTTACCGGATAGGCCGCCATACCGGGGCCGTCGGGCCGGCCGTCCTTGTCGGCGTCGAAGATCGCGCCGGTGACGACATAGACCTCGCCCCTGAGCCGCGCCATAGCCCGGACCCGGATCTCCAGATCCCGCCACAGGGTCCGGTTAAAACCCGGATACTGGTGCGCGATGTTGGTGAAGACGTATGAATTGACCATCGCGCGCTCGGATCGGGTCATGTCGGCGCTCGGCACCATGTGACCGCGATCGAGGCCGTCGCCTTTATACGAGGCGCAGACCGTACCGCCGTCGCCGACCGCCACGCGCGGGTCCGGGCGGAAGCACTGGGTCCTTTTCCGCTTCGCCGCGACATCCTCGGCCGTCAGGCGGTACGCAACCCAGAGCGGCAGGCGGCGTTTGACGTCGTAGCCCGTCAGCCAGTGCGCCTGCGCCAGTTCGACGACCTGCAGCCCGGCGGTCTTTTTGACCGGCGTGCCCCAGGGCGCGTGCAGTGGGCTGACGTCCGCCGCGTCGGCGTCGAGCAGCGCCGCGTCGTAAACGGCGAGCGTGTCCCCTGACACGTCGCAGCCGCAGGTCTCCGCCGCCGCGCCCGGGCCGGCGAACAACGTTACGAGCGCCAGAATACAAATACGTGTAATATACATTAATATAATTTTTAGTTGTGTTATGGTGCATTGCACACTCTCTGTTGTGGCATAAAACCGCTGAAGAATTGGTGAATCCGGGTTATTCCCGGGCGAAGCCTTGCGATGCCCGGGATAATTCGTAAGCTAGGAAACTCCATGCCCGCCGCTGGCCGAACGGAAACAGGAGCGACCTTCCCCATGTCCATTCATCTCGCCGAAACCGCCGAAGACGTCTCGCGCGTCGCGTTCGGCTTCATGGCGTCCAAGGCGCTTTTTGCTGCGCTGCACATCGACGTCTTCACGCACCTTTCAGGGGGTGCCAAGACGGTTATCGAGATCGCGAAGGCGACCAAGATTCCGGCGAACCGGATCGAGACCCTGATGACCGCGCTCTACACGGTCGGCCTCGTCACCTTCGACGACGGCAAGTACGCCAACGCGCCCGGGTCGGAAGCGTTTCTCAACCGCGAGTCCAAATACGATTTCGGCGACTATCTGCGCTACCAGATCGATCAGCAGATGTACCCGTTCCTGGGACAGCTGAATAACGTCATGGACGGGACACTCGACCCGGAAGCGGTCGATTCGTACCAGCACTGGATGTCGGACCCGGACCAGGCGGCGTTGTATTCCAACGCGCAGCATTCAGGCTCGCTCGGCCCCGGCCGCACCATCGCCAAGACCGTCGATCTGACGGGGGCGAAGAATTTACTGGATGTCGGCGGCGGCACCGGCGCGATGACGATCCGGCTTCTCGAAGCCAACCCCGATCTGGTCGCGACCATCATCGATTTTCCCAACGTCGCCGAGATCGGCTGGCAGTTCATCACCGACGCCGGGATGATCGACCGGGTCCGCTATATCCCGGGCAACGCGCTCGTCGCCGAATGGCCGACGGAGCAGGACGCGATCCTGATGTCGTATCTGTTTTCAGGGGTGCCGGGGACGGAAGTCCCCAAGCTGATCGAACGCGCCTTCGACAGCCTGGCGCCGGGCGGCACCTACATGGTGCACGATTTCATGGTCGACGACGACCGCGAGGGGCCGTCGATGGCGGCGCTCTGGCAGCTTCAGCACATGGCCTTCACGCCCGACGCGCACTCGATCACGGCGGGCTGGCTCAAAGAGGAAATGACCAAGGCCGGCTTCACCGATCTTGAGGACACCGCCGCGATCCCCGGCCTCACCCATCTGGTGCACGCCAGGAAGCCGTCGTAGCCCCGAGCGTTACGCCGCAGCGATATCGACGAAGGTCTCGTTATAGACGGCCCCGTCCTCGATGTCGGCGCGGATGTCGGACGGGATCAGCGCGTTGACGGTCTGCCCGGTCTCAGACGACTTCAGCCACATGCCCTTGGGCGAATAGAGGACCCCCGGCTTCACCGCATCGCTGATCTTCGCCGTCAGCGTCACCTGACCGAGATCGTTGGATAGCGTCACCGGCCGACCGTCTTCGATGCCGTGCTTCTTCGCATCATCGGGATGGATTTCGACGATCTCCGCCCCATCGGACGGCGCGCAATTGCCGAACGTCGCGTTGGTGCGTTTGGACGAGGACGGCGAGATCACGGTAAACGGGCGCGTCTTTTCGGCGGGTTTGAATTTCGGAATCCCCGCGCCCCACTTGTCTTCCAAATCTTGCGAGAACAGCTCGATTTTACCGCTTTCAGTCTGCGGGAACACCGTCTTGCACATGACTTTCGGGTCGTCGCCGTCGATCGACATGTCGAACGCCTCGTTTAAGGGGATCTCGGAGGGTTTGATCCCCTTCAGGCGCGGATCGGTATGATCGATGGCGTCGTCCATCAGCTGCTTGTCGCCGGCTTTGAAGATCGGATCGTCGAAGCCGAAGCGTTTTGCCAGCATTCTGAAAATCTCGGTGTTGGGTTTCGATTGCCCGACGCACGGGATCACCGGCTCGGCGCGCTGCAGATAACTCGTCCCGTAGGCCCCGTAGATATCGTCGAATTCGAAGTGGGACGCGGCCGGCAGGATCACGTCGCAATAGAGAAGGCTGTCGGTCATGACGACATCCGCCCCGCAGACGAACAGATCGTCCCGCGCGAGCGCCCGGCGCATGCGGTTCTGGTCCGGATGGGTCGCGACGGGATTGTGGTTGTAGATGAAGACCGCGGCGATCTGCGGGTTCAGCGTTTCGTCGAGAATCAGCTTGCCGACATCGACGATGTTGATGGTCCGCGTATTTTCAGGCACCAAGTCGGGCCGTTGCAGTTTATTTGTGGTCTTCGGAATCGCGAGGCCGGGCTTGGCGAACACCCCCGCCCCTTCGCGGCCGTGATTGCCCGTCAACGCCTGTAATGCCATCGCCGCCCGGAGGCCCGCACCGCCGCTGGCGCCGCGCTCGATGCCGTTCCCCACCGAGACCGCGACTTTATCCGCCTTCGCGTACCAGTCCGCGAACGTCTTGAAACTCTCCGCATCGACGCCGGTGATGGCGGTCATTTTATCGACGCCGTATTGCCGCGCTTCGGTCATGTAGAGGTCGAAACCCGCGACCCATTTTTCGATGAAATCGTTGTCGAGCGCGCCGCGCTTTTCCAGTTCCGCCGCGATAGCCTGCGCCAGCACCACGTCGGTGCCGGGCGCGATCTGGATATGAAGATCCGCCTGCTCGGCGATCTTGGTCCTTTTCGGGTCGATGACGATCAGCTTCGCCCTCTTCGATCTGGCCGACTTGATGACCCGGGCGAGGTGCAAATTCGACACCGTGACGTTGTTGCCCCAGACCACGATCAGATCGGCGTTTTTCGCCTGCTCCGGCGCCATCCCGGGCGCGCCGCCGTAGAGACTTGTATACGCCGTGCCCCTGACCCCGCCGCAGAGCGGCCCGCGATTTAACAGCGACGCGCCCAGTTTATGGAAGAAGCGCCGGTCCATCGAGCCGCCGGCGATCTCGCCGTGCGGGCCCGCGTAATTGAGCGGCAAGACCGACTGCGGCCCGTGCGTTGCGATCGCCTTCGAGATGCCGTCATAGATAAGATCGATGGCCGCTTCCCACGTGATGGGCTCGAACCGGCCGCTGCCCTTCTCGCCGGTGCGGCGCATGGGCTCTGTCAGCCGCCCATCGCCGTGCACGAAGTCGGGATAGGACTGGCTGACCTTGGTGCAGATTGCGCCCGCCGTGTAGGGGTTGGCGCGCGATCCCTTGACCGAGATGATGCGATCCCCGTCAACACCCACAGTGAGGCTGCAGGTATCCGGGCAATCCAGCGGGCAAACGCTGGGCTTTTCGACGACGGCGGGCATGGCGGTCTCCCAGAATGCAATGATCTGTTCAGGTGGTTCCATTCTTCCGCCATTTCGCCCGGTTTCCAAAGAGCCAATTTGTGAAACCGTGCCGCTCCATTTCGCGTGCGCCGCCCCCACCCTTACGCGCCCGGACTTGACCGCCGACGCAACCTCGCCTAGGTTTTGCGCATGATGTTGACGAAAAACACCGCGCTGGCGCTACTTCTTATCTGCCCGGGGTCCTGAAGGGACACCGGGTCACCGCTGCGCGTTTCCGTTTTTCCACTTTCTTAGAGCCGACATCATGAACTCCATATCTATTTACGTCTCCCGTCCGCATTGCGACCGCATCGGCCTTGCGCTTGCGCGACTTATCGGCGGCCGCCGGTAATCCCACGGCTGCCCGGCGGTCGGCTCCGAAGCCGTTTCCCCCTTCGGATAAATATGATTTTAGAAGCCCAGGATGTCGGATGACCCGGGCCCAGGAGACGAGAAAATGACCAAGGCAACTGCAAAACCGAGTATGAACCCGGGCCAGAAATATGTGCCCTTCCAGCCCGTCGATCTGCCCGACCGGCAATGGCCGTCGAAGACGATCACAGAGGCGCCGGTCTGGTGTTCGGTCGACCTGCGCGACGGCAACCAGGCGCTGATCGAGCCCATGGGCCCCGAGCGCAAGCGCCGGATGTTCGAGAAGCTGGTCGAGATCGGCTTCAAGGAGATCGAGGTCGGCTTCCCCGCTGCGTCGCAGACCGATTTCGATTTCTGCCGCCAGCTGATCGAAGAGGACATGATCCCCGACGACGTCACGATCCAGGTCCTGACCCAGTCGCGCGAACATTTGATCCGGAGAACGTATGACGCCATCAAGGGCGCCAAGCGGGCGATCGTGCATTTGTATAACTCCACCTCGACCGCGCAGCGCCGGGTCGTGTTCAACATGGACATGGACGGGATCACGAAAATCGCCGTCGACGGCGCCAAGCTGGTGCGCGAGCTGGGCGAACAGGTGACCGACGGCGAAATCGTCTACCAGTATTCCCCCGAGAGCTTCACCGGCACGGAGCTGGAGTTCGCCCGCGACATCTGCGACGCGGTCATGGACGTGTGGGAACCGACGCCCGAGAAAAAGGCGATCATCAACCTGCCCGCCACCGTCGAGATGGCGACGCCGAATATCTACGCCGATCAGATCGAATGGATGCACCGCAATTTAAAGCGCCGCGACAGCATCGTGCTGAGCCTGCACCCGCACAACGACCGGGGCACCGGCGTCGCCGCCGCCGAACTGGGCGTGATGGCGGGCGCGGACCGAATCGAGGGCACGCTGTTCGGCAACGGCGAGCGCACCGGCAACGTCGACGTGGTGACCCTGGCGCTCAACATGTTCACCCAGGGCGTGACGCCCAATCTCGATTTCTCGGACATCAATTCGGTGATGCGGGTCGCGGAATACTGCAACCAGTTGCCGGTTCACCCGCGCCATCCGTACGTGGGCGATCTGGTGTTCACCGCCTTTTCCGGCTCGCACCAGGACGCGATCAAGAAGGGCCTGGCGGCGTTGAAGTCGGCGAACGCCGAAACCTGGGACGTGCCCTACCTGCCGATCGACCCGAAGGACGTCGGGCGCAGTTACGAGGCGGTGATCCGCATCAACTCGCAATCGGGTAAAGGCGGCGTGGCGTACGTGATGGAGACCGACTACGGCTTCGAAATGCCGAGAAGGCTGCAGATCGAGTTCTCGGGCGTGGTGCAGGTCCAGGCCGACACGTCGGGCAAGGAACTGACCGGCACGGAAATCTGGTCGATCTTCGACAAGGAGTACTTCACTCAGCCCAATGGCCGCTTCAAGTTCGTCGATCATCGCTCGGTCCCCGATACCCACGCCAGCGAGGTCCGCGAGCTCACCGCCAACATCACCGACAATGGCAATGAGGTCGTGCTCAAGGGTAAGGGCAACGGGCCGATCGACGCCTTCCTGACGGCGATCAATGCGCACATGCTCGAAGACGTGAAGGTCGTCAGCTACCACGAACACGCCGTCGGCACCGGCTCCAGCGCCGATGCGGTGGCGTATGTCGAGGTTCAGAAAGGCGACAACGCGCCGGTGTTCGGCGTCGGGCGGCACAAAAACATCACCAAGGCGTCGTTAAGCGCCGTGGTCAGCGCCATCAACCGGGCGATCTCGGTTTAAAAAAGGTAGCCCCCTCACCTGCCCTCTCCCCCACATCCGTGGGGGAGAGGGACCCTGTCGAACCGCACTGCAAGCTTATCCCTCTCCCCCTTTCAAGGGGGAGAGGTTAGGTGAGGGGGAAATCAAGCGGGCGATCTCGGTTTAAAAGGGTAGCCCCCTCACCTGCCCTCTCCCCCACATCCGTGGGGGAGAGGGACCCTGTCGAACCGCACTGCAAGCTTATCCCTCTCCCCCTTTCAAGGGGGAGAGGTTAGGTGAGGGGGAAATCAAGCGGGCGATCTCGGTTTAAAAGGGTAGCCCCCTCACCTGCCCTCTCCCCCACATCCGTGGGGGAGAGGGACCCTGTCGAACCGCACTGCAAGCTTATCCCTCTCCCCCTTTCAAGGGGGAGAGGTTAGGTGAGGGGGAAATCAAGCGGGCGATCTCGGTTTAAAAGGGTAGCCCCCTCACCTGCCCTCTCCCCCACATCCGTGGGGGAGAGGCACCCTGTCGAACCGCACTGCAAACTTATCCCTCTCCCCCTTTCAAGGGGGAGAGGTTAGGTGAGGGGGCAGTCAAGCGGGCGATCTCGGTTTAAAAGGGTAGCCCCCTCACCTGTCCTCTCCCCCACATCCGTGGGGGAGAGGGACCCTGTCGAACCGCACTGCAAACTTATCCCTCTCCCCCTTTCAAGGGGGAGAGGTTAGGTGAGAGGGCAATCAAGCGGGCGATCTCGGTTTAAAAGGGTAGCCCCCTCACCTGCCCTCTCCCCCACATCCGTGGGGGAGAGGAACCCTGTCGAACCGCACTGCAAACTTATCCCTCTCCCCCTTTCAAAGGGGGAGAGGTTAGGTGAGGGGGCAATCAAGCGGGCGATCCCGGTTTAACGCCACACGCTTTCCCGGAACCGAGCCCGACATTGGTCGGACGAGGTGTCCGGGACCCATTTTTGATCACATTCGTTGGCGCCGGTTGACAATGGGTCCCGGCTCAAGGCCGGGATGACGTTCCTGCATTACCCCACCGGCTTGCCGTCGTCGCGGGTCACGGCGATGATGCAGGACCGGGGTGGGGCATCGCCGCCGCCGGGGAAGTGGCTATTTCCCCTCTCGCCCGGATGCTGGATACCCACCAGCATGGTTTTCTTGTCGGGGGTCCAGCAGAGCCCGGTGATCTCGCACTCTTTCGGGCCGACCATGAAGCGCTGGATCTCGGCGGTGTTGGGATCGGCGACCAGCATTTGATTGTTCCCCATCCCGGTGAAGCCGTGCGCGTTGGAATAGTTGCCGTCGGTCTGAATCCACAACCGTCCCCGGCTGTCGAAGTTCAAGCCGTCGGGCGAATTGAACATGTTCTGGGAGTCGATGTTCTTCGAGCCGGCGTACTCATCCGTATGTTCGTCCGGATTGCCGGCCATGGTGAACAGGTCCCACGCGAACGTGCGTGCCGTGTGATCGCCACCCGTGGGCCGCCAGCGCACGATCTGACCATAGGGGTTGTCGGCGCGCGGGTTCGGCCCGTTCAAGGGTTGCGCATCGCCGCCCGCATTGGATTTCCGTCCCCGGCTCGAGTTATTCGTCAGCGCCACGTAGGCTTCGGGCTTGTTCGGGTTGACCGCGACCCATTCCGGCCGGTCCATGGTCGTCGCCCCCGCCTTCGAGGCGGCGATGCGCGTTAAAACGCAGATGTCGGCTTCCGGCATCCCCACGGTTTCGGGCAGCAGCGGCAGCCATTCCCCCGAATAGTCGTCGTGGAATTTGGCGACGTAGATCGTGCCGTTGTCGAGCAGATCGCCGCCGTCCTCCTCGCCGCCGTAGCGGCGTTTCGAGACATAACGATAGAGAAACTCGCCCCGTTCGTCGTCCCCCATATAGACGACGACGTGCCCGGTGCCGCCGTTGACGACCAATGCCGCGTTCTCGTGCTTGAAACGCCCGAGCGCGGTGCGCTTCACCGGCACGGATTTGGGATCGAGCGGGTCGATCTCGACCACGTAGCCGAACCTGTTCGGTTCGTTCGGTTGCTTCGAGAGATCGAAGCGCTCGGCGACACGGGCAAAGCCGTATCCCCGGTCTTTCTTTCTGAGGCCGTAGCGGGTCTCGGCCGCGTTCGGGTGGAAGTCGTCGGCGCTGGCCCGGAAGTAACCGTTGAAGTTCTCCTCGCACGTCAGATAGGTGCCCCAAGGGGTCCGGCCCGAGCCGCAGTTGTTGAAGGTGCCGATGACGGTCTTCCCCGCCGGGTCTTCCGCCGTCCTGACCAGGGGGTGCCCCGCCGCCGGTCCGGCCAGACGCATGCACGTGCCGCCGGTGATGCGGCGGTTCAGGGGCGCGTCGATCTCCATCTCCCAGCCGTGCGCTTTTTCGCGGATCTCGAAGATGGTCACGCCATGCCCCTCGATCCCCTTGATCACGTCGTCGTCGGTTTCCGGGAGCCCGCTCTCGCGGTTGCCGAAGATCACGTGCTTGTTCACGTACTCGTTGTTGACGCAGAGCACGATCCTGCCGCGGTACTCGAAGAGCTCCATGCCGTCGTTGTTGTCGCCGACGGCGAGCGCCTGCGTTCTCGCCGTGCCGCGCGTCACGGGATCGAACGGCTTCCCCGCCGACCACAGCGGATCGCCCCACGCCGCCAGCACGCGCCACGAATAGCCTTCCGGCACCGTCACCGTATCCAGCGTGTTGGCCGGCACCGGGCGGAAGTCGAAAACGGGATTGTCGCCCCGCGCGCGCGGCACGAAGCCGCCCGCCGCTAAAACGAACGCCGCTGCGCCGAACGACACGCCGCCTTTCAGGAAACCGCGGCGGCCGAGCGCCCGCCTGAGGACATTGGCGAAGGCGCCACCGTCGGTTTTGTCGCAAATCGGTCGATTGTCGCCGTCGGGCATGGCGGTTCCTCTCCAAATCGTATTCTAGCCGCCGCCAGCGTCGCTGAAAATCGTTGCCGGCGGATGACGCCCGATTGATGGTTTCGGGACAGGTCGAGGATTTATCCTCGCGGAATGGCGATCGGAGGATTATATACCGTATATGGACGCGTTCTTACCGTTTCTGATGGGCTTCGCCATGTTCGCGACCCTGGCCATCCTGGTGATCGGCCTGATCGGGTTTGCGCGCAACGGGCCGTTCTACAAGAAGCACGCCAACAACCTGATGCGTGCGCGGGTCATCGGTCAGGGCCTGGCCCTGATCCTGTTCGCGCTGATCATGTTCCTGGCGGCCAGGTAACCCGACATTTTGCAGACGTAAGGGGGGCGGCATGGTCACGCTGACGAAAATCTATACCCGCGGCGGCGATAGCGGCGAAACCTCGTTGGGCTCCGGCGACCGGGTCAAGAAGCACGATGTCCGCGTCGCGGCGTACGGCACGTCCGACGAGGCCAATGCGGTCATCGGGCTCGCCCGCCTGCACACCCCGAAAGAAGACTTCCCCGAAGCCGACGCGATGCTGGCGCGCATCCAGAACGATCTGTTCGATCTCGGCGCCGATCTCTGCACCCCTGAGGGCGGCAAGCGCTCGGACGGCGCGCTCCGCATCGTCGATCAGCAGGTCGAGCGCCTCGAGAACGAGATCGACGCCATGAACGCCAAGCTGGAACCGCTGACCTCGTTCATCCTCCCCGGCGGCACGCCGGCGGCCAGCTACCTGCACCTGGCCCGCACCGTGGCGCGGCGCTGCGAACGGCTGCTCACCGAACTGGCCGAACACGAAGACGTCAATCCCGCCGCCATCAAGTACATCAACCGGCTGTCCGACCACCTGTTCGTGCTCGCCCGCCATCTGAATGACAACGGCGCCAAGGACGTGCTCTGGGTGCCGGGCGGCAGCCGGTAGCTCTCGACCACATCCCCTCACCCTGTCCCTCTCCCCAAGGGAGAGGGGACGATGCCGCAACACCCCTCTCCCCCGGGAGAGGGAGGAACCCGCGCGCGATGGCGCGTGGGAGGGTGAGGGGCCAATCACGCGGGCAGCGGCTAAGTATTCCCCGAAACACCTTAAAACCGGCGGAAAACCGGTCGTTTCCGTTCATTTTTTTGTCGCAAACGTGCCTTGACCCCCTTTTGACCAAGGCCTAATGTTGCGCCTGCGAAAAGACCCGTGCACCTGCACTCAAAAAAACTCCACAACAAGCAAATCCGGGCATTTCGCTGGGTGGAGCACCAAGAAGTCGCGATCGCGGCGTGAGGAGAACCGATGAAGGCACTCGTTGCTGTCAAGCGGGTGGTTGACTACAACGTCAAAATCCGCGTCAAGCCCGACAACTCGGGCGTTGAATTGCAAAACGTCAAGATGTCGATGAATCCCTTCGACGAAATCGCCGTCGAGGAAGGCGTGCGTCTGAAGGAAGCCGGCAAGATCGAGGAACTGATCGCCGTTTCCATCGGCCCGGCGCAGTCCCAGGAAACCATCCGCACCGCGCTCGCCATGGGCGCCGACCGCGGCATCCTGGTCGAATCCGATGACGAAGTGCAGCCGCTTGCGGTCGCCAAGATCCTGAAAGCCGTCGTCGACAAGGAAAGCCCCGATCTGGTGATCGTCGGCAAGCAGGCGATCGACGACGACAGCAACCAGACCGGCCAGATGCTGGCGGCCCTGCTCGACTGGCCGCAGGCGACCTTTGCCTCCAAACTGGAGCTCGGCGACGGGTCGGCGGAAGTGACCCGCGAAATCGACGGCGGTCTGGAAACGATCAAGGTCAAGCTGCCGATGGTGATGAGCACCGACCTCAGGCTTAATGAGCCGCGCTATGCGTCGCTCCCCAACATCATGAAAGCCAAGAAAAAGCAGATCGACACCATGTCGGCCGCCGATCTCGGCGTCGACGCGGCGCCGCGCCTGAAAACGCTGAAGGTGGAAGAGCCGCCGAAACGCGAAGGCGGCGTCAAGGTCGCCGACATCGCCGAACTCGTCGACAAACTGAAAAACGAAGCGAAGGTGATCTGACATGGCCAACGTACTTCTGATTGCCGATCACGATAATGCGGCGCTGCGCCCGGGCACCCTCAACGCGCTCGCCGCGGCAAGCAAACTGGGCGAGGTCACGGCGCTGGTCGCGGGCAAGGACTGCGCCGACGCCGCCGCCGAAATGGCCAAGGCCGAGGGTGTTGCGAAGGTTCTGCAGGCGGAGGGCGATCACTACGCCTATTCGCTCGCCGAAAGCGTGACCGACCTCGTCGTCGGCATCGCCGGCGATTACGACTATATCGTCGCGCCCGCCTCGACGTCGGGCAAGAATATCGCGCCCCGCGTCGCCGCCAAGCTCGACGTGCAGCAGATTTCCGAAATCGTCGCCATCGAGAGCGAAGATACCTTCGTGCGCCCGATCTATGCCGGTAACGCCATGGCGACCGTGCAGTCGTCGGACGCCAAGAAAGTGATCACGGTGCGCGCCACCGCGTTCGACGCCGCCGCCGCCGAGGGCGGCTCGGCATCCGTCGAAAGCATCGACGCGGCCGCCGCCAGCGATCTTTCCGAGTTCGTCAGCCAGAACCTGACCAAATCCGAGCGCCCGGAACTGACCAGCGCCGGGATCGTCATTTCCGGCGGACGCGGCATGCAGTCGGGCGACAACTTCGCCATGCTCGAAGAGGTCGCCGACAAGCTCGGCGCCGCGGTCGGCGCATCGCGCGCCGCCGTCGACGCGGGCTTCGTGCCGAACGACTATCAGGTCGGCCAGACCGGCAAGGTGGTCGCCCCCGACCTCTATATCGCCGTCGGCATCTCCGGTGCCATCCAGCACCTCGCCGGCATGAAGGACAGCAAGGTCATCGTCGCCATCAACAAGGACGAGGAGGCGCCGATATTCCAGGTCGCCGACTACGGCCTCGTTGCCGACCTGTTCGACGCGGTGCCCGAACTGTCTACGGAACTCGACAAATAAGAACTTAGGGATATCTGGACACTGAGATGGACAAACACGTAACCGCTGCTTTCGATAGCGAGGAGAAGACCATGTCAATAAACATAAAAAAGATCGGCGTGATCGGCGCCGGGCAAATGGGCAGCGGCATCGCACACGTCTGTGCGCAGGCCGGTTTCGACGTGCACATGCTCGACATTTCCGACGACGCGATCGCGGCCGGCATGGACAAGATCAAGAAGGGCATGACCCGTCAGGTCAGCCGCGGCGAGCTGTCGGAAGCCGACGTCGACACCGCCATGAAGCACATCTCGACCGGCACCGACTATGCCGCGTTCGGCGACTGCGATTTCGTCGTCGAGGCCGCGAGCGAGGACGAAGACGTCAAGAAGGCGATCCTCAAGCAACTCTGTCCGGTGCTGCGCGACGACGCGCTGATCGCGTCCAACACGTCGTCGATCTCGATCACGCGTCTGGGCGCGCAGACCGACCGCCCGGGCAAGTTCCTCGGCATGCACTTCATGAACCCGGTGCCGCGCATGGAACTGGTCGAACTGATCCGCGGCATCGCCACGGACGAGGACACCTACTCCGCAATCCGCGAACTGGCCGCCAAGCTCGGCAAGAAATCGGTCAACGCCGAGGATTTCCCGGCCTTCATCGTCAACCGCATCCTGCTGCCGATGATCAACGAGGCGATCTACACCCTTTATGAAGGCGTCGGCTCGGTCGAAGCCATCGACACCGCGATGAAGCTCGGCACGCACCACCCGATGGGGCCGCTGGAACTGGCCGACTTCATCGGCCTCGACACCTGCCTCGCCGTCATGCACGTGCTGCACGACGGCTTGGCCGACACCAAGTACCGCCCCTGCCCGCTTCTGGTGAAGTACGTCGAAGCCGGCTGGCTCGGCCGCAAGACCGGCCGCGGGTTCTACGACTATTCGACGGACACGCCGGTCCCGACGCGCTAATCCGCGTGGCATACGTGATTCGAAAGGCCCCGGCATCGCCGGGGCCTTTTTGTTGGGCAACCTCAATACCCCCTCACCTAACCTCTCCCCCACACGGTGGGGGAGAGGGATAAGGCTATCGCTCCATAGTCCCTCTCCCCCGCTAACGGGGGAGAGGACAGGTGAGGGAGACCTGCAAGCGCCCCTTTCCCCCGATTACAAACTGAAACACTTTCTCACCCGGTTTTACGCCGCCGAAATACGTCTGTGACGTTGGGCTGCGATGCTCCCAGCCTGAACAAGGCTCAAATCAGGCCTGGGAGCAAAAAATGGATCAGTCGATCAAACCCTACGACTTCTCGGACATCTCGGTGCTGGTCGCCGAGCACAATTCCTACATGCGCCAGACGATGCGGTCGATCCTCCGCACCTTCAACATCGGCCAGATCGAGGAAGCGCACGCCCCCGATCAGGCCTGGGACGCCTTCAAGCTGCACAAGCCCGACGTGGTGTTTGCCGACTGGGCGCCCGGTTTCGACGGTATGGGCCTTCTGAAGCAGATCCGCCGCGACGACGACAGCCCGAACCCATTCGTGCCGGTCATCATCGTCACCTCGATGTCGGACAAAGAACACGTGCTGACCGCCCGCGATCTCGGCATGACCGAGTTTCTCGCCAAGCCGTTCTCGCCGAAGCTGATCTATCTGCGCCTGAGAATCATCGCCGAGCAGCCGCGCTCGTTCGTGCGGACCGGCAACTTCTTCGGTCCGGACCGCCGCCGCCGCCAGATACACGTCGATGAGAACCGCCGTACCGAGGGCCGCAACGACAACGGCGACGCCGAAACCCGCCGGCGCGAGGAAAGCGCCTGAGGCGGTTCACCAACGTTCATTTCCCGGGCGAGGCGCTTGGCGCCAAGACCCGGGACCTATCGAAGCACCGGCACTATACTACAATGGGTCCCGGCTCTCAGCCGGACGCATGTCCGGCGTCGGCCGGGAAACAGATTTTCCGGTGACTTAACCAACAAATCCGCCCGAATCGTTGCCCGGCAAGGGTTTCGGGCGGGTCCGGAAAACACCCCACTGAAACCGTGTGACAGTTGCGTGATGGCGGTATTGCAGGCGCGTTGCAACGCGTGAGCGCCCGAAACCCAAGCCCCTGATATTCGCGGCTTTTTCAAGAACCTGCGTCACAATTCCGACATCAATCCGGCACTTAAGCTTCCTTTGAACGGATGCATCCCCTCTGCCACATCTTCCCGGATACCGCCGTCTCGTCCCCGGCGCCTGTGCCGGGAAAGGAGGGACCATGAAAGACATCATCGATAACGGCGATCTGCTCGTCTATCTCGCCGACAACCCAATCGAGATCGAATGCGCCCAACGGCTGCGCTATCAGGTCTTCTATGAAGAGATGGGCGCCGTGCCGTCGCTGACGCAACGCCGCGCAAAAATGGACGACGATCCGTTCGACAACGTCTGCGATCATCTTCTCGTCGTCGATAAAAAGCGCTCCAACGGCAAGCCGTTCGTCGTCGGCACCTACCGTCTTTTACGCCGGTCCGTCGCGGAGAAAAGCGATGGCTTCTATTCCGGCGCCGAGTTCGATCTGACGTCGCTGATCAACTATCCGGGCGAGATCGTCGAACTTGGCCGGTCTTGCGTGCACGCGGATTACCGCTCCGGCACGACGATGCAGCTATTGTGGCGCGGCATCGCCGATTACCTGGACGCGCACGGTATCGAGATGATGTTCGGCTGCGCCAGCTTCCCCGGCACCGACACCAACGCCATCGGGGCAGGCCTGTCGTACCTGCACCATTACCACCTGGCGCCCGAGGAAATCCGTCCGCGCGCCCAGGAAACCCGTTTCGTCGGCATGGACCGCTTCGCCGCCGACGCGCTCGACCGGCGTTCGGCATTATCCGAGCTGCCGCCGCTGATCAAGGGCTACCTCCGGGTCGGCGGGGTCGTCGGCGACGGCGCCGTGATCGACGAACAGTTCAACACAACCGATATATGCGTGATCGTGGAATGTACGAATATTACAGAGAGATACCGTCGCCACTACAGACCATCTGGGAAATCCTAGACGACTACGCGGCGACCAAGACATCCATTGTCAGAGCGCTGCTCCGCGCCGCGGCCTTCGTCGCCGTGACCGGCGCGCTGGTCGGCCCCTACGCGCTTTCGGGCCGCCTGATGCCCGCCGCCAAGCGGCCGATCGCGAAATTGTGGTTCAGGACGTGCCAGCGGATCTGCGGGCTTCGCGTCCGGGTCAGGGGCCTTGCGCATACGGCGGGTCCGACGCTGATCGCCGCCAATCATGTGTCGTATCTCGATATCATCGTTCTCGGCGCGCTCTCCGACGCGCGCTTCGTCGCCAAGAAGGACGTCGCCGGCTGGCCGCTGTTCGGCATGCTGGCGCGCCTCGCCGACACGATCTTCGTCTCGCGGGAGCGCAGGCACGCCGCCTGCGACGGCGACGAACTGAAGACGGCGCTCAAGCGCGGCGAAAAGATCATCCTGTTTCCTGAAGGGACGTCGTCCAACGGCCTCAACGTATTGCCGTTCAAATCGGCGCTGTTTTCCGCGGTCGAGCCGAAAAAGGTCGGCGGCGATGTCGTCATGCAGCCGGTCTCCATCGCCTATTCGCGCTATGCCGACGGGCGCAAGCTCAAGGGCGAGCTGAGCGATCTCTACGCGTGGTACGGCGACATGACGCTGGCCGGGCACCTGATCAGCGTGTTCGGCCTCAAGGGCTGCGTCGTCGACGTCAACTTCATGCCGCCGATCCGGCCCGCCGCGTTCCCTGATCGCAAATCTTTGGCGCACGCCTCGGAACGCGCCGTCAGGCAAAGCCTCTTGGTGTCGCACAGAGGGTATTGAAGGGGAGACGTTGAATGGGCGTTCTCAACCGCGCCGCATCACTTGTCGTAGAACAGCTGATACAGCACCCGCGTGATGTCGCCTTCGAGCGGGAACGACAGCATCCCCATGACGTCGTATCCCAACAGCCACGGCATCAGATAAAAGCGGATCATGAAGAAGAACCACGCCACATAGAGCGGCACCAACGGTTCGACCAGGAAGCCCGGGGTTATCGGCCGGAATACCCGTAGGATCGGGTCGGTCAGCTTCACGAACAGGCGCATGAACGCGAACGAACTGTCGATCGGCAGGAACAGGTTCATCGCGACCCGGCCGATCAGCGTCCACATCACCATCCCGAGAATGTAATCGAGCGCCAGAACCCAGACGGGGAAATTAGCTAACGGGTCGTACATGGCTCAGGCGTGCTCTCTTGAATCCGGACGGTTCGAGGTAATCACAGCCGTCCCGGAATGACAATCGGGTTTCGACGGGGCCGGGTTGGATCGTGCGCAAAACGAAGGGGGGCGGAATGACCCGCCCCCCAGCGTTCTTGTGATCGGCAGTCCCGTCTTAGTGGGACTGGCCGAGGATCGCATCACCCGAAGGCACGCGGACTTCGTCCACCATGGCCTGGGTTTCGGCGTCGGGCTCCGGCGTCGCCAGCGTGACGACCACCATCGCGATCAGGCTGACCGCGGCACCGATGATGCCGAAGCGCAGGTGATCGATGCCCATCCACGGATCCATGCCGCCCCAGCGGACCGCATAGAGGTAGATGCAACCGGCCGCGAGACCGCACACCATACCGGCGATCGCGCCTTGACGGTTGGCCCGTTTCCACCAGACACCGAGGACCAGCGGGAAGAACAGCCCGGACATGGCGAAGTCGAAGGCCCATGCCACGGCGCCGAGAATCCCCGTCAGCTTCAAGCTGGCGATGAACGCCCCCAACGCACCGATACCGATCAGCAGGATCCGCGCCACGATGAGGCGGTGCCTGGTGTCGGCTTTCGGGTCGATGATCTTGTAGTACAGATCGTGCGACAGCGCGTTGGCGATGGCCAGCAGCAGACCGTCCGCGGTCGACATGGCAGCCGCCATACCGCCCGCCGCGACGAGACCGGAAATCACGTACGGAAGACCCGCGATTTCAGGCGTTGCCAGCACGACGATGTCGGCGCGCATGAAGAACTCGTTCAGCTGCAGGATACCGTCCTTGTTGCTGTCGACGAGATACAACATGTCCACCGAGCCCCAGTTCTTGATCCAGGCCAGGTTCGACACCTCCTCGAACGACTTGCCGATAACGCTGGTGGCAAGGTTCGGATCGATCAGCTGCAGCTTCGTCAGCGTGGCGAGTGCCGGCGCCGTGAAGTACAGCAGGAAGATGAAGAACAGCGACCACGCCACCGAACGACGGGCGTCACGGACGGACGGCGTCGTGAAGTAGCGCATCAGGATGTGCGGCAGCGAAGCGGTACCCATCATCATACAGGCCGCCAGCGTGACGAACTTCCAGCTGTCCATTGCATCGCCCGGCGCAAAGTGCGGCGTCTTCAGGATGCTGACCCCGCCGAACGGCGGTTTGTCGACCGCGGCGGTGCCGAGGCCGATCATCGGTTCGAGTTCCTGAATACGTGCGACCGCGTCGCCGTACGAGAAGTGCGGTATCAGACCGAAGTCCTGACGGTTCGACATCCAGATGACCGGCACCAGATAGGCGATGATCAACACGATGTACTGCGCCACCTGGGTCCATGTCACCGCCCGCATCCCGCCGAGCATCGAGCACAGCAGAATACCGAGCAGACCGAACCAGACACCGGCTTCGAACGGGATGTGCAGCGCCCGCGCCGCGATGGTGCCCGACGCGTTGATCTGCGCCGTCACGTACGTGAACGACGCCAACACGAGGACAATGACCGCGCAGAAGCGGGCGAGGTTACCGCCGTAACGGGTCCCGATGAAGTCGGGGACCGTGTAGCAGCCGAACTTCCGCAGGTACGGCGCCATCAGCGAGTTCACCAGCACGTAACCGCCGGTCCACCCGACGATGAAGCCGAGATAGCCGTAGCCGCCGAAGTAGATACCGCCGGCCAGCGCCACGAACGACGCGCCGGACATCCAGTCCGCCGCCGTCGCCATGCCGTTGTAGACGGCGGGCACTTCGCGCCCGGCAACGTAATAGGCATCGACCTGCATGGTTCTGGACAGCCAGCCGATCAACGCGTAGATCGCGATCGTGAAGGCCACGAACAGAATGCCGATGGTGTCGGCACCAACGCCCATCTGCTCGAGCAGCGCCATGATCAGAACGAAGACGAGGAACCCGCCCGTGTACATCGCGTACACGCGGCCTAGGTTTTCGATAAATCCACCTTTCATTGTTCAGCCCTCCCTTATTCGCCAGAAAGGCCGGCTTCGTCGTCGATTTTGTCCTGCATCTTGTTCTGGATAAAGATGAGTGCGACAAAAACGATCAGCGAGCCTTGAACGCAGAAATAGTAACCCAGCGGGAAGCCCAGAAACGACATATCGTTCAAAGCCCCCGCGTTCCACGGCAGCACGAAGGCGAAGATGAACCAGATCACGAGAACCCCGAAGGTCAGGTTCCTGGTTTTTCGCCAATGCTGCTGACGGATTTCATTTATGTTATCAGCCATAATGATTGAATCCCCTCAGACATTTCATCCCCAATGCGCATTTACACAAATGCGACTCTTTCTATACTGCACTAAATGGATTTTCGCGCAACTAGTTCGACAGTCGCCGGGAGTTTTCGACTTGACAACCGCAGAAACAGCGCCTCCATCGGCAAGAACCGGGAGGTAGCGACATGATCGGCTTCGAGTATTCAAAGGTACGCGACTATTGGCGGCTATTTGTATCGGGATTCAATTTCCGCCGTCATGCCGGGCGAATACATGACATTGAAAGTATTGAGGAATTCGTCACGACGCGGAGCGCCTTCATCGCCCAGAAAACGCTTTACGGCTACGTGAAGACACGCATGGGGACGAAGTACCCCGAGATGTTCCGCGACGACAACATCATCAGCTCCGTCAACATCGCCAAGATGCACGTTTTCGACGCGTGTCTGTCCGATCTTTGCATCTGGGCGGTGGCGCGGGCCTTCGAACACGATCCGATGACCGATTCGGAACGCGCACAAATTGCGCTTGCTATCTTTAAGAACGGCCTTCGCGCGAACCTCGACGAGGGCGTCCAGGCGTTCGATCCGGACGACGCCATCCGCAACTTCGAGGTGCGGCTGACCGGCGTCGACTGGCACGGCATCGCACAGACCCGCGACGTGTTCCGCGAGAGCCCGCCCCGCGTCGTCAAATGGGCGCCGATCGCAGATGAGCTCAAGAAGTACGACGTCGAGTACGTCGAGAATTCGGTGAAATTCGCCTGGGCCAATATCCGCCGCCAGTACGAAAAGCGCCTCGACCGGGACGCGCTGCGCGCGAATATGGCCGGCGGGACCGTCGCCGGCTAGGCGCACATAAGTCATATAAGCCGGCCAGGCGCACATAAGTTATATAATAAGACGCCTGGGCAACGGCGTCGGGAGGTCATCGATGAGCTTTCACCCTCCGAAGAGCGGACTGTCCGGCCTGCCGTTGAGCGCCGTGCCCGGTATCGTCGCCGACACCGAAACCACCGGTCTCGACACCGCCGACGACCGCATCATCGAAATCG
Organism: Rhodospirillales bacterium; assembly: GCA_965228915.1. Taxonomy (GTDB): domain Bacteria; phylum Pseudomonadota; class Alphaproteobacteria; order Rhodospirillales; family Casp-alpha2; genus UBA4479. Next base: position 998,952 of record OZ245847.1, read on the forward strand.
CCGCGGTCCGCGTCGCGCACGGCCAGCGCACCGCCGACACGTTCCAGGAACTGGTCCGCCCCGACCGGCCGATCCCCGCGAAGTCGACCGAGATTCACGGCATTCGCGACGCCGACGTCGCCGGCGCCGACGCGTTTTCGAACGTGATGGCGCGGTTCTCGGCCTGGGCCGGGAACGACGTGATGATCGGCTACTCGCTGGGGTTCGACCTTGCGATCCTGGAGGCCGAGCACAAGCGCAACGGGATGACATGGTCGGCGCCCCGTTCGCTCGATGTCCGCCACCTGATGCAGGTGGTGGCCCCCGACCTGCCCGGCCAGTCGCTGGAGATCGCCGCCGAATGGCTCGGCATCGAAATCACCGACCGCCACCGCGCGCTCGGCGACGCTCTCGTCACCGCCGACATATATAACGCGCTGATCGACAGGCTCAGGGCGCGCGGCATCGTCACGCTGGCGCAGGCGGAACGCGCGTGCCGGAATTTGTCCAGCCACATGAACGCCGAAGCCCAGGCCGGCTGGCACGAAGTCGCCGCGCCGAAAGCCGACGACGCCAGCGTACTCGCCAGGATCGACAGCTTTCCCTACCGCCACCGGGTCGCCGACGTGATGCACAGCCCGCCGGTTTCGGTGGCGGGGACGACCGCGCTCAAGGACGCGCTTTCCGGCATGATCGAAAAGAAGATCAGTTCGGTGTTCGTCGAACCGGCGACGGACGGCGGCGACTGGGGCATCCTGACCGAGCGCGACGTGCTGCGCGCCGTCGACAGCGGCGGCGCGGCGGCGTTGGAGAAACCGGTCGGCGGTTTCGCGATTCGCCCGCTCGTCTCTATTCCCGCCGACGAGTTCGTCTATCGCGCGATCACGCTGATGAGCGGGCGCAACTTCCGTCACTTGGGCGTCACCGGCGGCGACGGCCGCATTCTGGGCGCGCTCAGCGCGCGCGATCTTCTGAAACAACGTGCCGGCGATGCGATGTCGCTCGGCGACACCATCGAAGCCGCGGCGTCGCCGGCGGAACTCGGCCGCATCTGGGAGAGCCTGACCGTGGTCGCGGCGTCTCTCGCCAATGAGGGTGTCGATCCGCGCAACACCGCCGCCATCGTATCGCACGAACTGCGCGCCCTGACGCGGCGCGCCACCGAGCTGGCCGAACTGAAGATGATCGACGACGGCTGGGGGCCGCCGCCGCAACCCTACGCGATGCTGGTCCTGGGCTCGGGCGGGCGCGGCGAAAGCCTGCTCGCGATGGATCAGGACAACGCCATCGTGTATGCGGACGGCGAGCCGGGCTCCGAGACCGACAAGTGGTTCGAACGCCTGGGCGAAATCGCCGCCGACACCCTCGATCACGTCGGCGTCAGTTACTGCCAGGGCGGCATCATGGCCAAGAACCCGGAATGGCGGATGGACGCGAAGCACTGGCGGGCCACGGTCGAGACGTGGATCGGCAAGGGCAAGGCGGAAGACATTCTCAACAGCGACATCTTTTTCGACGCGCGCCCCGTGTTCGGCGACACCGGACTTGGCGACGCCTTACGCCTCGACGCCATGCGGCTGGCTCAGGGCAGCAAGACGTTCCTGCAGGCGATGGCGATCAAGGCGTCGGACTTCGAAAGCGCCATCGGCTGGTTCGGCCGCATCAAGTCGGAAAGCGGCCGCATCGACCTCAAGAAATCGGGCATCATGCCGATCTTCTCGGCGGCCCGGGTGCTGGCGCTGCAGCTCGGGATCGACGCCCGCGCCACGCCGGAACGCCTGTCGGCGGCGCGCGACCACGACATCCCGGGCGGCCACCGGATCGGCGACCTGATCGACGCCCATCGTATCCTCCTGGATGCGATCCTGCGCCAGCAGCTCCGCGACATCGAAGCCGGCGTCAAGCTGTCGAACAAGGTCGAACTCGGCGCCCTCGACAGCCACGAGAAGCAGCAACTCCACTGGGCGCTGGAGCAGTCGCGCAGCATTTCGGATTTGATGGGCACGCCGGCCCGATTCTAGCGCGGCTCATCTGGCCGGACGGTAAGCTTCGATTTAGACGGCTTGGCTGCCAACCGCACTTGATTCTTCTTCGACGGCAACAGGTATTTGGATAGTAACCGACGTTCCCTCGCCCTCGCGGCTCTTGATGTCAATCTTTCCCTTCAGCAACTCGACGAACGACATGACGACCGGCAAACCAAGTCCGGTACCGCGTGCGCCCGCGGTAAATGCATCGTCTACATGAACAAAGGCCGTCAGCGCCCGCGCCAGCTCCGGTTCCGTCATGCCGACACCCTCGTCTTCGATCCTGACAATCACATCCTCCTGGTTGCCCCACGCCTTGACCGACACCCGGCCTCCCTCATCAGAAAACTTCACGGCGTTGTTCAACACGTTGATCAGGATCTGGAAAAACTTCTCCCTGTCGGTGCGGATGATTTCGGGAAGCTCGTTATCGACAAGCAACGACACGACGAGTTTCTTTTGCTTCGCCTGCCGGCGGGCAACGCCGAGCGCCTCTTGCAGCACCTCACGCAGGTTGATGTCGGCAACGTCGAGGCTGTCCCCGGCTTTCTCGACGTGCGCCATTTCAAGCAGCGCGTTCACCAGCTTCAGGAGATGGCTACCCGACAAAAATATATCGCTCACATAAGACTTGTACGTCCGATTGAGCTCGCCGAACGCTTCCATCTTCATAATGTCGGCAAAGCCCAGGATGGCATTCAGCGGCGTTCGCATTTCATGGCTCATGTGCGCAAGGAAATTCGCTTTCAGCGCATTCGCTTCTTTCGCCCGCACCGTTTCAATCAGCTCTTTTTCAAGCTGCTTGCGCTGCGTGATATCGCGCAGAATTCCGGTATAGAAGATTTCACCGTCGACCTCCGTCTCGCCGACGGAAAGGTCGAGCGGCACCATCGAACCATCGCGGCGTCGACCCATCACTTCGCGGCCGTTTCCGATGATGCGGGCATCGCCGGTGATCTGATAACGCTGCAGATAACGATCGTGCGCGGCCGGATTGATGCCGTCCATGATCAGCGCGACGTTGCGTCCGATCGCTTCCTCCGCTGCATAACCGAAAATACGCTCAGCGCTCCGGCTCCACTCCTGGATCACCCCATGCCGGTCGATGACAATGATGGCCTCGGCTGCGGTATCGAAGATCGCCTGCAGGCGCGTCTGGTCGGCCCGCGCGGCCTTTTCCGCCTCGATCCGGTGCTCGACCTCCTCGGCGAGATCCCGCGCGACCTGCCGGAGCCGCGCAGCGAAAGACGCAGTGGCGACGGCGCCCGCCAGAACCAGCGTGCCAAGACCGACCAGAATGGCCAACAGCCCCTGCGATAGCTGTCCCGACGATTCCGGCGGCTCAAGCGTCGGGTAAAAAATCGCCGCCTGCATAGCGACGTAATGCATCGTCGCCACCGCCGAGCCCAAAATGACCGCGGCGGCAAACTGCCTCAGCCGCGGACGCGGCAACCTGCGCTGTCCATGCTCGACGAACAGCAAGGCAATGAACGAAAGCCCGACTGCGGCCGCGACGGATAGCGCGACAAAAAACGGCTCGTACATCAGGATTGCCGGCAAGCGCATCGCCGCCATGCCGGCATAATGCATGGCGCCGATTCCCGCGCCCATCAGAACCGCACCGATGGTGAGCCGCGAGTACTGCCCGAAGTCGGTGCGCCCGACAACGGCCATCGCCGTCAGGCTGGCAAGAATGCCGGGCACGATGGAAAGGGACGTCACCAGAAAATCGTACGAGATGCCGCACGGCAGCGAAAACGCCAGCATGCCGACAAAATGCATGCCCCAGATCGAGCCGCCGAACCCGACGCCGCCGGCCAGTTTCCACAGCACCGCACTGCCGGGGTGTTCTTTGAGAATGCTCTCCGCGCGGGCGAGGCATGCAAGCCCGGCCCACGCGCCGGCGATCGCGATAACCAGCGAGAGAGCCACGAGATCGGCGCGATAGGTTCCGACATAGGGGAGTTGCGACCCAGGGAATGCGACAAGCGCCGTGAAATAGCTGTTAATGTACATCGGAATGAATTGTCGCGGGCAAGGCGATTGCGCCGGTATGCGACCCCTGCAAAATACTATCGCGTCTCAGCGTGTTCAGCACCTCGGCCATACGATTCCAACCAGTGATTATTTCATTAACCTTGCCATAACCTGAAGCATAGATACCGATTTCCCGATGCATTTGCGGTTGCCGCCGCTGCCGGGATCGAGGCAGGACCTTGACGGTTCCGCATGTTCGCGGCGTCGCGTCCGGCAGGCACGGACTTGAGTTTGCGGTCGCCCGGGCCCCACCCGGATATCGCGCCGTCATCGGCCCGTTCAGCCGATTTGATCCTGGAACAGCCACGCCTTGGCCAGGTCGATATCCTGGAACCCCTGCACCCGGCCGTCGGTGATCTTGCGGAGCGCCTTCGACGCCGAACCGAACACGTCGTAATCGGCGGGCAGACGCTCATTCGCCGGCACCACCACCGCCTCGCGGACAAGACCCGCGGCGAGCACGCGCGGAAACACCACGTCCGCCAGCCAGTCCTCGGAATGAAAGAAGCTCGAACTCATGAAGCGCAGGTCCGCCAGCCAGTACCTGTAACGCCCGGTCTCGAACCGTTTGCAGATATACTCCAGCACCGCCCTGAAATCGGCGGGATCTTCACAGGCACCGATCCATTTGTCGGTGATCAGGCGGCTTCCGGGGTTGTGGCCGACGACCGCATAATGTTGCCCCGCCGCCGAGCGGAATCCCCGCAGATCCTCGATCCGGAACGCGGCTTTGATATCCTGTTCGGTCATCAGGCTCGAAGCGTCCATGTCGCCTTACCTGTCCCTCGCCGCCGCATTCGCCACGGGTCCGTTGGGCGGCCGCATCCTGCCCCTATAGCGAAGCCGGCTCATCCGGACAACCTTACCTCCCCCCGAAAGGGCCGGATTGCGGAAATTACGTAGACCCGGCGGCGGACCGGCGTCCGGCGGGTATCGGAAACAGGCGGGAAAGCGGATATGAAAGATTGCAAGTGCGGGCGAGGCTCGCCAGATTACTAACAGATTGTCCAACACATACAAAAACTTGGGGAGGTTATGTCACCATGAAACCACGCATCGTCAGAGCCAACGAATCCAAAACCAAGATCGCGCCGGACGACCTGTTCGTCGGCCAGGTGCTGCAGGATCAGGTGTTCGTACCCGAAGACCCGTCGCGGCTGCGCGTGACGCGCGTCACCTTCACGCCGGGCGGGCGCACCAACTGGCATGCGCATGCGGTCGGCCAGATTCTCTACGTGCTTTCGGGCGTCGGGCGCTATCAACTCGAAGGCGGCCCGGTCGAGGAAATCCGCCCCGGCGACACCGTCGTCATTCCGCCCAACGCCCGCCACTGGCACGGCGCCGCGCCGGACCAGATGATGTGCCACCTGGCGCTTTCGGAATCCGACGACCAGGGCAACGCCACCGACTGGCAGGAGCCGGTCGCCGACAGCGATTACACCCAGCCCCCGGCCTGAGAAATCCGCCACGCCCCCGCGCCGACGCGGCGCGGGGGAACTGCATCGTGTCAGGTATATGATGGCGCCCCCGAGACATTCGTGCTTACGCCGGATACCCGTAAAAGTAGATTAGGTCGTGTGCACATCTAAAAAAATGCGATTTTCTGCTTTCAAAGTGTAAGCCGAATCCATACGTGTTGAGAGACAAGACGATGTGGAGTGCTCCCGAGCGGGACCGCAGCTATCAGGGGGGGATCGGCATGGCAGAACGTATCCTGATCGTCGACGACGACGAACAGACGTGCGAAATCATCCGCGAAATCATTGCACCGCTCGGCCTGTCGATCAGCGAGGCCGAAGACGGCAACGCCGCGATTGAGTACATCAAGCAGGACGGTGTCGACGGCATGATCCTGGACCTGATCATGCCGGACAAGGACGGCCTCGAGGTCCTGTCTTGGCTCAAGAGCGAACGCCCCGATCTGCCCGTCGTCGTGATTACCAGCGCCGGCGAAGGGCACGACATCGACTATACGGAGATCTCCGAGCGGTTCGGCGCGCTCAAGGCGTTCAGGAAACCGGTCAGCAAGAGCAAGGTTCTCGAAGCCGTCGGCCTGCTGCAGGCCGCCTGGGAACAAGCCGGTCGCTGACGCGGCGCGCCCCTCGTCGCTCCCGTCCCCGCGCCATCGGACCATCGGACCATCGGTCCCGATTGATCCAGGTCATTTGATCTGGCGCCGGATCGCGGAATAAATCATCATCGAGAAAATAACCGCCCGGTCTCGGGCGCAAGCCTTGGGAGGCCGGCATCGCCATTTTCCTGAAATTCTGCGGCGCGGCGCAGACGGTCACCGGGTCGTGCTACTGGATCCGTTATCCCGGCGGTCAGTTCCTCGTCGATTGCGGCATGTTCCAGGGCTCCAAGACGATCAAGGAGCTCAACTACGGCCGCTTTCCGTTCGACCCGAAAAAGATTGATTTCGTGTTATTGACACACGCCCACATCGATCACGCCGGGCTGATCCCGAAGCTGATCCGGGATGGCTTCAAGGGGCCGGTTCATGCGACGGGCGGCACGACCGATCTTCTGTCCTACATGCTGCCCGACAGCGGCTACATCCAGGAGCGCGAGGTTGAGCACCTGAACCGGCGCAAGCAGCAGCGCGGCAAGCCCCCGGTCGAACCGATCTACACCCGCGCCGACGCGGAAGCCTCGCTGTCGCGCTTCCGCGCCGTCGACTACGAACGATGGATCGACCCCGCATCCGGCGTCAGGGCGCGTTACTGGAACGCCGGTCACATCCTGGGCGCGGCCTCGATCGAGCTCGAGATCCGGCCGGGACGGAAATCGGCGGCGCCGGTGCGGGTGCTGTTCTCGGGCGATATCGGCCCCGAGTTCAAACTGTTCCACAATCCGCCGGAAGCGCCCGAGGGCTGGGACTACGTGGTTTCGGAGGGCACCTACGGCGACCGCGGCCGCGACGACCTGGACGGCCCGGCGCGGCGCCGCGTGCTCGCCCACGAAGTATCAACCGCGCTCAGACGCAAGGGCGTGCTGTTGATCCCGGCGTTCGCCGTCGAACGCACGCAGGAGCTATTGGCCGATCTCGCGATCCTGATGCGGTCGGGCAAGATTCCGACGGTGCCGCTGTTTCTCGACAGCCCGCTGGCGATCCGCGCCACCGAAGTATTCCGCAAACACGCCCACGAATTGGTCGGCGTCAATGACGGCGGCGCGTTCCTCGATGCGGGCAACATCCACTTCACCGAGACAACGGAAGAAAGCAAGGGCATCCACCGCTACGACGGCGGCATGATCGTCATGGCGGCGAGCGGCATGTGCGACGCCGGACGCATCCGCCATCATCTGAAACGCTATCTGCCGTCCAAGAAGACGACGGTGCTGCTGACCGGTTACCAGGCGCCGGCGACGCTGGGCGCGCTGCTTGAGGGCGGCGCCAAGGCGGTGCGCATTCAGGGTGAGGACATCCGCGTCAACGCCCGGATCCGCCAGATCGATTTCTATTCCGGCCACGCCGACCGCGACGAACTGGTGCAGTGGATCGAGGCGCGCAAACCGATCCGGCGGAAAGTGATCCTGACCCACGGCGAGCAGGCGGCGCTCGACGGCCTCAGGGACGCGATTGCCGCCGACGGGTTCGACGCCGGCGAGATCCATATCCCGGAACTGGACGAGCAGATCGACCTCGAACGCGGCATCCGGTCGGTCACCGACAAGCGCAAGGTCAAACACCGGGTCGCGCCCGAAGCGCTGGGCCACACGGACTGGCACAACGACCTGGCGCAGTTGTCGCTCGACGTCAGGGACGCGCTTGAAAACGCCGCCGACGAGAAATCCCGCGCGGTGATCCTGCGCCGGCTGCGCCGGGCGCTGGAGAACGGCGGCTAAACGCGCCTACTCCCCTGATATCCAACCTTCAGTTGATCCAGGTCATTCCTGCACGCTTGCGGCTGTAAGATACTAGACACAAATCATAGGCCATGCGTGCAAAGCGGAGGACATGCAATGCCACAACGAAAACTGAGAGACATCATCGCCAATCAGCAACTGGTTCACGCCGACGTCGCGGATACCGTCGCCGAGACCGTCAAGCGCATGCAAACGGCCCACGTCGGTTGCGCGCTGATCATGGACGGCGGCGAACTGAAGGGAATATTCACCGGCTCCAACCTCATGAACCGGGTCATCAACGAGGGCCGCAATCCCCATCACGTGCCGGTCGGCGAGGTGATGACGCCGGGGCCGGTCTGCCTGAAATGCTCGGACCTCGGGTTCGAGGCCGTCAGGCGGATGCGCGAATACGGGTTCCGCCACGTCGTCGTCAGCCGCGCCGAAGGCGGGCACGGCGTGGTGTCGGTCCGGGATTTTCCGGGCGAGGAACTGGACGGCTTCGACGAGGAACTGGCGTTCGAGGAAAAGCTCTGGGAAGAGATGTAATCCCTCAGCCGAGCCCCCCGGCCGCCAGCAGCGCGAGACACGTGACGACCCCGAGCGCCGGCACCCAGATTTTGACGGTGAAGGCGCCTTCGGGCGGCGGCGTGCCCCTCCGCTTGATCAGGATCAGCGACGCGTTGACCAGCGTGAAGACCACCAGAACGATCCGTGACGTCCACTCGGCGAGGTTTTCGAGCGGCACCGCGAGGGCCAGCGCCATCACCATCGCCACGACGGTACCCGTCGCAATCAACGGTGTTTGCGTACGCGCGTCGACCCGCGCGAAGTGGATCGGCACGCTGCCCTGTTTGGCGAGCCCGTAAAGCACCCTCGACGCCATGACGATCTGTATGATCACGCCATTCAATGTGGCGGCGATGGCGATCACCGTAATCAGCGCCGGCGAGGCGCCGGTGATGCGCTCGAAGACGAAACTCAACGGCGCATCCGAGGCCGCCAGCTCGTCGACCGGCACCGCCAGCACGGCGACCGCGGTGACCATGAAATACAGAAGCGTGCCCAGCACCAGCGTCAGGAAGATCGCGCGCGGCAGCGTGCGCTCCGGCTCTCGCACCTCTTCGGCTAGGTTGACCATGTCCTCGAACCCGATGAAGGCGAAGAATGCCAGAAGCCCGGCCCCGGCGATGCCCGCCCAGGCCACGCCGTCGCCGGCGGCGGGCAGGATCGCGGGCAGGCCGGTCAGGATCTGCGGGTCGCTCCAGATTCCCGCACCGACGATGACCAGCAGCGCGCCCGCCTCGAACACCGTGAACAGCCCGGCGAACAGGACCGATTCCACGATCCCCCAGGCGGCGACCGCGCCGAGCGCGAGCACGATCGCGACGACCAGGATCCACGCCGGCGCATCCACGAACTCGCGGATATAGCCGGTGCTGCCGGCCGCAATCGCCGCCGACGAGACCGTGCCCGACGCAATCACCAGAAACCCGACCAGCGCCGAGAGCTTCTTCGAGCCGAAGCCGACGTGGACGTAGGCCGCCTCGCCGGCGCTGACCGGCATGCGCGCCGCCAGTTCGGCGAACGACGCCGCGCTGAACCCCATCACCACCGCCGCGCCGACGAACGCCATCGGCGCATGCACCCCGGCTTTCCCGGCGGCCGCGCCCAGCAGCACGTAAATCCCGGCGCCGATCGTGACGCCGAGGCCGTAAAGCACGACGAGCGAAAGCCCGAGCGATCTTCTCAATTCCGCCATGGGAGGATGTTACTGCGCCGCAGCGCCGAATTCGATGATGTGGATCAATGCTGCCGCTCTAGCGCACACCGTCATCCTGAACTCGATTCAGGATCCATGGCGGGACGCCGTTTACGACCAAAAACAACTCATGGGCCCTGAATCAAGTTCAGGGCGACGAAAACCTTTTAAACGCGCCTCAATCGTCGGCGTCGACGGTTTCCTGGGATGCCGGTTTCTTGGGTCCCTTGCGGTCGCCGCGGCCGAAGAAATCGGTGATCTTGGACAACAGCCTGGAGGCGAGGTTGCGCTCCTCGTCGACGGACGCAAAGTGCTCGTTGCGGCGGCGCAGGTTCTCGAGCTCGCGCCGGGTCAGGATGCGCGACAGATCCTGCTTAATATCCGGGTACTTCTCGATCACCGGTTCGATATGTTCTTTCCTGACTTCGTAGATCTGCGACAGCGTGATCGTGGTGATGGTCGCGCCGCGCGGCTCGCCGGTCAGCAGCGCCATCTCGCCGAAGAAGTCGCCGGGACCGAGACGCCCGACCTCGATCACCTTGCCGTCGTCCATGGTGATCTCGGCCTTGAGCGCACCCTCGACGACGATGAACAGGCTGTCGCCGGCCGAGCCCTGCTCGATCACGGTGCGCTGCGGCTCGAGGCGGTGGCGGATCATGTGTTTGCAAAGCTCGTTGATTTCGGCCTCGCCGAACGGTTCGAACACCTCGACGTCGGTGATCAGCAAGGGGGCGACGTCGCCGCCCTGCTTGGCCGTGTCGGACAGGTGGAACAGGGTGAACTCTTCGTGTATGACGGACTCGAATCCGGCGTATTTCAGGTTGCGCACGATCTGCCGCCACACCTTCGCGGATAACGGAATGCTCTCGGCGTAATCCGGGCAGAAGAACCGGACCGCGAAGTCCGCCGACCAGTCCATGACCCCGTCGAACTGGACGACCGCCTGCGGTTCGGACAGCACGCCCGGCACTGACATGACGGCATCCATCAGAATCTTTTCGACCCATTCCGGTTTCGCGCCCGGATCGACGTGCACCATCAACTCGGCGCGGTAGCGTTCGTCCGGATAGCTTAAATTTTCCAGCGTCTGGTCGGACGCCATCGCGTTGGGAATGCAGATGATGTTCTTGTCGATGGTCTCGAGCCTGGTCGTCCGCCACGTGATGTTGACGATGCGGCCGGGTTCGTGACCTTCGATCCTGACCCAGTCGCCGATACGGAACGGGCGTTCGACGTTGATGGCGATCCCGGAGAACACGTTGGAGATGTTCATCTGGATGGCGAGGCCGATGATCATGGCGAGCACGCCCGACGTCGCCAGCAGGCTGGTGATCCGCTGATCGAACACGAACGCCAAAATCCCCAATACCGCCAGCGTATAGAACGTCCCCGCGACGAAGGCCCTGACGACGCGCGGCACCTCGCGCTTGGTGTTCTGTTCCAAAGGCCGCCACACGAACAGCTCCATGAAGCGCGCCAAAAGCCACGCCGGCACCAGCCACCACAAACACCCGACGAACAGCGGCACCGCTTCGGCCAGCACCGGGCTCGCGCCGCGGCCCGCCAGCAGCCCGTTCAGCGCCGGCTCGGCGACGAACAGGAACATCACGGCGAGGATCGCCGACGGGAACCAGACCCATTTCTGTTTCGACGTGCCGCGCAGGTGCTGGCTGGCGATCGCCATCACGCCGAGCAGGAAGCCGAACAGAAGGAACGCGCGCAGCGCCGTGCCCGGATCGATCAGACGGTTGAGCGTGATCTCGTCCGGGGTCAGCCAGACGGTGGTGTTGATCCGCGAGAACCCCTCAATGTTGACGCCTATGTATTCCGGATTGCCCATCACCTCGACCGGCTGCGCGTCGAGAAAGATGTCGACCTTCTTCAACTGATGCGTGGTCTCGTCACCGAGATCGAGGACGCGCGCGACCCGGCTCTGCAGGGTGTTGCCGGTGCCCCCGTCCATCCCCACCAGATCGGGGATCAGGATCAGCCGTTCGCGGTTGAGGATTGCGTGGCGCATCTGAAAGCCGATGACGCGGTCGCCGCCGCGCGACACCGGGCCCAGGAAATCGGTCTGGAACGTCCCTTCGACGCGATAAAGGCGATAGTGCTGACCGCCCTTCTCGCTCTTGTCGATGGGATCGCCGAGCGCGACCGGGCTGACCGCATTCGGGAAGACGATCTGACTGAGGTCGAGGTCCCCCTGATGGCGGAACCAGAAATTGAAGTCGATTTCGGCGGTGCGGTTCTTGAGATCGACATTCCTGATCTTGTTGATCTGCACGCCGGTCGGCACGACCCGGGTCGGCGTGAAGTAGCCGCCGAAGATCTGGAATACCGGCGCGCCGTCGTCGCGGTCGATGGTGCCGGTCGGGCTTAGCTGCACCGGCGTCGAGACGAGACGCCGGTCGCGGTAGATGCCGATGGGGACCGTCTTGATGGCGTTGCCGTCGCGGTTGAAGTAGAGCGGCCCGGTGACGCCGATGACGGCGGTCGCCGGCGTGTCGATGTCGGAGAGATACTGCCGGACGGCTTCCCGCGCCGCCTTGGTGTCCGTCGTCGCGACGCCGTTCTCGACCAGCTGCCCCAAGGCGCGGACCAGCACCGCGGCGGCGTCATGGAACCCGGCGGCGATGACGCTGGGCTCGGTCTTGTGTTCGGATTTATAGGCGTAACGGAAATCCCGCGCCTTCTGGTTGGCGACGTCTTCGAGGAACGGCGCCACCGCGCGCATGCCCTCGGTGAAATCCTGCAGGCCGAAGCGCGTCGTGCGCCGGGCCGCGAGTTCCGCCTGCACCGATGTTTTCGAGAGCGAGTCCGGCCCGACGATCTGATAGGGGATCGTCTTTCCCAATCTGCGGCGCTGGTTGCTTTGCAGCCCGAACACCACCTCGGCGGCGATGTCTTCGGGGACCGCGACGACGACCGGCTGACGCGCATAGGTCGGCATGATTTCTTCGGCGATCTTCTGGATGTCGTCGGCGAGCGTCTTCGACGCCGGGTCGATCCGGTACTGGTTCAGCACCTTGACGCTGAAGGCGCTCAGGCGGCGCTGGAAGTTCAACTCGTCGACCACCGCCTCGCCCATGGTGTCGCCGTAGGGATCGGTCGAGCGGATGACGTAGACCTCTTCCGCCTTCATCACGCGGCCGATGTAGTTGGCGAGGAACGTCCCCTGGTTGGCGGTCGTCAGCCCGACGCGGAAATACCAGTCGTTCTGGAACGTCACTTTCTGCAGCCCGCTCGACCCGGTCACGGCGGGCAGGCCCTTTTCCGCATAGATCGGCCCGGCGACGGCGGACGCCTCGTCCGACTGGTGGCCGAGCACGGCGAGGATATCCGGATCGTCGGCGAGCTCGAGAGCGATTTTCTTCGCTTCCTCGGGGTCGTTTTTGTCGTCGTGCACCTCGAGCACGACGCGCGGTGTCAGCGAGTCGCGCTCGCGGTTATAGGTGTCGATGAGTTGGCGCGCGCCGGCCATCATCGCCTTGCCGGTGGCCTCGTCCTCGCCGCTCATCGGGCCGACGATGGCGACCTTGAGCGACCCGCTGGAACTGCTCAGCAGGTCCGGCGCGAGGACGGCCACTTGTAGCGCGGCGAACACCGCGACCATCAGCCAACTCAGGATCTTCTTCAATTTCCCAAAACCCCTTTATTATTATTCAAAGGTTCCGAATTATTGACGTCAAAGTGAAGTTATTTTTTGTAACGCTGCGTAATACGGCATATTGATTGCGTTACTAGAGGTAAGGGGGGCGGATGTTTCTGAACGAATTGAACGACGCCCAGAAGCGCGCCGTGCTGGTGCTCGCAAGCCGCATCACCCAGGCCGACGGCGAGGATTCCGCCGACGAGCACGAAGCCCTCGAAGCGCTCTGCAACGAGATGGACATTCCGTTCGAATTCGATCAGCGCGCCGTGCTGGGCGACATCGACGTCTCGATGTTCGACAGCCACCGCGCGCGGGTCATCGCCGCGCTGGAACTGATGCGCATGCTCTATGCCGACGATTACGTGCACGAAGCGGAACTCGCGGAAATCAAGGCGATCTGCCGCGCCTTCCGGTTCCCCGAACCGTGGGTCGCGACGATGACCGAATGGGCCAAGCGCATGACCTGGGCCGAGGAAGATCCCCTCGACAACCAGCGCGCCGAATATCAGACGGCGCTGATGACCTACGCCAACCGCATCATGGAAGATATCTGGCGCTAACCCGGCGGCATGTGGTTTTTACGGAGTTTATTCGTGCGCCGCTACAACTAGATTGTGCGCGAACACAGACCGCGCGGAGCCAAGCTATCTTGACCGACGACGTTTCAAAACCGGGACGCCCCCGGCGCACGCCGCTGCTTTTGCTCACCGTGCTGACGCTGCTCGGCTGCGGCATCACCGTTTTCACGACGCTCCGCGATATCGATGAGATCGAAGCCCGCCATCGGGCGCTGCTCGAGGACGAAGTCCGCCGGACCGCGCGTGACATCGCCGGCCACCTGGCCGAGCGGCAACGGCTGATTGGCACGTTCGTGGCTGAGCATCTCGACCTCGTGAACCGGTTCGCGGACGATCCGGGAAACGAAAGTCTGCGACAGCAGATCGGCGGCCTGCTGCGCGAGCGGTTTCCCCTCTATTTCACCTTTACCATCGCCGACCCGGCGGGCCGGGACCTGGTCAACGATATCGAGGGGCTGGTCGGGCAGGCCTGTCAGTCCGACATCCAGGAGTACGTCGAACACCTTTCAGGCGCCGAGCAAGGCGAGGCCCATTACCGGACCGTCATTCATCCGCAGGCCGGCCACTACCATTATGACGTCATGGCGCCGTGGTCGGCGGCAGGCACGCTGAAGGGCGTCTTTTTCGTGAGTTTTTTCCCCGGCAAGCTGGCGGCCGTCATCCGCGCGAACCAGTCAACGGGGCATCTGCTAGCGGTCGTCAACACGGACCAGCCGCAGCTGCTCGAATTCTCCGCAGAAGGGGCGCGCGACAAGATCGCGCTCAGGCGCGACATCCGCCTCAGCGACGCCGAGATGCAATCGATCATGGCGCGTGAAAACGTTCCGAATTCACGCTGGCGGGTGATCGGTTCGGTCAGGACGGATATCCTGGCCAAGGAACGCGCCGATCAGTGGGTCGTTCCGGTCCTGATCGTGATCGGGCTGGTCATCGGCTGGATGGCCGGGGCTTTCTGGCTGACGCGAAAGTAACGTATCTCCCGGGCGTGGCGTCTTCGGGCAGCAAGCGAACAATCCCTTCCACATAGTCCACACGTCACCCTGAAATCGAATCAGGGTCCATGCGACCCCGGCACCATGGCGACGTGAGTGTATGGGTCCTGAATCAAGTTCAGGACGACCAAAGGGGGAATGGCGACGATCACTTGTGCGAGGCGCGCATCGAGGGCCCGTCCCCTTGCCGGGTACGCCCAGCGCCTTTAGGTTCCGAAAGCGCCTGACCTCCTCGGCTCGGCGCCAACCTCGGGAGACGTTCTTGATTCCCCTCGCAATGTTTCGCGAACACGGCCGGTTGCTCGGCTTCGGCTTCTTCATGTGCCTGAGTTCGAACTTCGGCCAGACGTTCTTCATTTCCCTGTTCGGCGCCGACGTGCGCGCGGCGTTCGACCTCAGCCACGGCGGCTTCGGGTCAGTCTATTCCGCCGCCACCATCGCCAGCGCGGCGGTGTTGATCTGGGCCGGGCGCATCGTCGACCGCATCCCGCTGCCGGCGTTCGCAGCGCTGGTGCTGGGCGGGATCGCCGGTGCCGGTTTTCTGTTCGGGGCCGCGCCCACCGCCTACCTGTTGATCCCGGCGATCTTCATGCTGCGGCTGTTCGGCCAGGGACTTGCCACCCACACCGCGATGACGGCGATGGGGCGTTATTTCGAACGCGAACGCGGCCGCGCCGTTTCCATCGCGTCGCTCGGCCATCCGGCGGGCGAAGCACTGTTCCCCGTCATCGCGGTCGCCGCGCTGGCTGCAGCCAGCTGGCGCGAAGTGTGGTGGGCCTGCGGTCTGACCGTACTGGCGGCATTGCCGGTGATGCTGTTGCTGTTGAAAGGCCACCGCGCGCGCCACGCCGCGTTCGAAGCCGGACGCGCGGCGAGCGGAATCGCAGAGTCCGACATGACGCTCGGACAGGCGCTGCGGACGGCGGGACTGTGGCTGCGCTTGCCGGCACTGCTGGCGCCGTCGTTCATCGGCACGGGCCTGATCTTTCATCAGGTCCACATGGCCGACATCAAAGGCTGGTCGATGGCGCTGGTGTCCGGTTCGTTCACCGCCTACGCGGCGATGTCGGTCGCCGCCGCGCTCGTCACCGGGCCGCTGATCGACCGGTTCGGGGCCCGGCGCATCATGACCGTGTTCCTGACGCCGATGACGCTGGGCGCGCTCAGCGTCGCGCTGTTCGACGCTCCCTGGGCGGCGCCGCTCTATCTCGGCCTCCTGGGGACATCGGCGGGCGTCACGGTGGTATTGCTGGGAGCGCTCTGGCCGGAACTTTACGGCGTTTCGCACCTGGGTGCGATCCGCGCCTTCGGTCAGGCGGCGATGGTGTTCTCGACCGGGCTTGCCCCCGCGGCGCTCGGCCTGATGATCGACGCCGGCATCGGGTTCGAAGCCATCGCTTTCGGCTGTGCGGTCTATTGCGCCGGGGCGTCGGCGCTGGTGCTGGCCGCCAACAACGCGGACGCCGCGGCTTAGCTTCGCCGCCTCAAGGCATCACGCCCACGCGCCTTACGGCATCACGCCCACGCGCCTTACGGCATCACGCCCACGCGCCTTACGGCACGATCGCAGCGCGCAGCACCGATCTGTCGGCGGCGCGCGCGAACGCCTCGTTCAGATCCTCGAGCGCGAACCGTGAATCGACCAGCTCGCCGAACGGGAACCGGTCCTTGTTGCTCATCACGAAATCCAGCGCCTGGATCAGGTGGCGCGGGTGATAGTTGTGTACGCCCTTGATATTGATCCAGCCCCTGAGGATCAGGTTGCCGTCGATCTCGAAGTTGGCGTCCGGATTGACCAGTCCGCCAATCACGTAACAGCCGCCGGTGCGCAGCATCCTGACACCCGCCGGCACCGCCTCCGGATAGCCGCACACCTCGATCACCGTGTCGGCGCCGTCGGGCGGGCATGCGGCGCGGACCTTTGCGATCAGGTCTTTCTCGTTCATCGAAGAAATATCGAACGTCTCGTCGGCGCCGAAACGCTTGGCGAGGTCGAGCCGGGCCGCGACCCCGTCGAGGCCGATGACTTTCCGGGCGCCCCTGGCCTTGGCAATGGCGCACCCGTAGAGACCCAGCAGCCCGAGCCCCTGCACCACGACGGTGTCGCCGATGTCTATGTCGGCGACCTCGGTCACCGAGATCATGGTCGCAACCCCGCAGTTGAGCGGCGTCGCCTCCTCGTCCGTGATATCGTCGGGCAGCTTCAGAATGCCGGTGCCGGGCAGGATGTAGCAGTACTCCGCGAAGCCACCCAAAAAGTGCGGATCGTCGTCGGCGAGGTCGTGGCCGTACTTGCGCACGCCCTTCGACTTCTGCGGCATGTCGTGCACGTCGCGATAATAAGACGGCCCGTGGTGGAAAAACTCGGTCCACGTCACCCGGTCGCCGGGCTTCAGTTCGTCGCCCCGCATGTCGTGGGTGATGGTCTCGCCGAGCTGTTCGACGACGCCGACGATCTCGTGGCCGAGAATGCCCGGGCACGGATTCGGCCGGTGGCCCTGATAGGAATGGATGTCGGACCGGCAGATCGTCGACATGGTGATCCTGACCAGCGCTTCGTCCGGTTTGACGTCGCGAAGCGGATACTCCTTGAGTTCGAACGGCGCGTTCGGCGCATCGTAGACGGCGGCACGTCCCTTTTTCGTCATTGTCGTCTTCTCCAGCTTGTTCATGCGCGTGTCCGCCGTTTCAAAAGTCCAGTATGAGCCATCGCTGTTTCATCCCTGTGACGCGCCGTCATTTCATCTTCATCACGACGCTTCTGGCCCATGCCGACAGCGCCTCGGAGATGATGACCAGCACGATGATCGAAAGAATGATGGCGGCGACGCGTTCGGTTTCGATCTGCAAAACGTTGCGTTTCAGATACCACCCCATCCCCCCGGCGCCGAAGAAGCCGACCACGGTCGCGGCGCGGAACGCCACGTCCCAGGTGTAGATGGCGATACCCGTGAACGCGACCCTGACCTGCGGCCAGACGCCGAACAGCATGATCTGGAAAAGATTGGCGCCGGTCGAGCGCATCGCCTCGACCGGGCCCATATCGATCCGCTCGATCTCTTCCGCGAACAGCTTGGCCGCGAACCCGGCCGAGAACAGCGTCAACGCGAGCACACCCGGCAGCATCCCGAAACCGAGGATGGAGACGAACAGGATCGCCCAGATGGTCTCGTGCACGGCCCGGCACGACATCCCGAAAAGCCGTGCGATCGGATAGACGAAGCGCCGGCTCGGCGTCATGTTGAACGACGCGAACCAGGCGACCGGGATCGTGATAATGAGGCCGAACAGTGCACCCAGGTACGCCATCTGGATCGTCTCGACCACGTAGCCGAAATAGTCGCGGTCCATGATGTATTCGATGTCGGGCGGGTAGTAGCGGTCGGCGAGGATGTCGCCCATCCGCCCCAGCATCCCCAGAATACGGTCGAGCGGGATGTTCAGGTACTCGATGCTGAACACCACGACGGTGAACGCGATCAGCCAGCCGGCGTAACTGTAGATGGATTCCGGAAAACGGAAGCGCCGCCACTCCAGTTTCTTCTTGCCGGGTTCGCCGTATGCGGCCATGCGATTGCTCATGTCCCGGCCTCCTCAGATCATGCGCCGGCGGACGAAGTACGAAATCGCCTCGCCCAGCAGGATGATGATCAGGATCGCGACAATCACCGACGTCACGCCGTGATAATTGAAGGTGTTCATCTGGCGGAAGAACACGAGGCCGAGCCCGCCCGCGCCGACGAGGCCGAGGATCGCGGAGCGGCGGATGTTGATCTCCCACTCGAAGATCACCACCGAAACGATCTGCGGCAGGACCTGCGGCAGGATCGCATAGACGATCACCTGGAAGTTGGAGCCGCCGACGGCCTTGATCGCCTCGACGGGGCCGTAGTCGATATCCTCGATCGCTTCCGCCGTCATCTTGGCGATGAAGCCGACCGAGCGGACCGCGATCGCGAGCACGCCCGCCATCGCCCCCAACCCGACGACCGCGACGAAGAACAAGGCCCACACGATCTCGTGGATCGAGCGGCTGAGAGTCATCATCAGTCTTGCCAGCGGATAGGTGATCGGCGCGTAGGGCGTGATGTTCATCGCCCCGAACCAGGCGGCGGGGATACACAGGATCAAGCCGAACGCGGTGCCCAGGCACGCGATCAGCAAGGTTTCGAGAGCGGGGACGAGCAGGTCCGGGAACAGTTCCAGATCCAGGCCGATGAAATGGCTGGTCGCCTCCCACACGTTGGCGACGCTGCCGATGCGTTCCCAGTCGGTATCCTGGATCACGGTCACGTCGACGCTCCACGCGACCATGATCGTCAGCGCGACGGTCAGCGCGCCCGAGATATAGCGGCTGCGGCGGCGGTTTTCCTGAACGCGGTCGGCGACGCCGGCAAGGGCGGGGTTGGCGGGTGCGGTGTTCATGATGTCACAGCACTTCCATGGCGTAGATTTCGCCAAGCTTTTCTTCGTTCATGTCGCCGGTCAGGCCCGAGAACATGGTGACGCCATCCTGCAGGCCGATGATCTTGTTGCAGCATTCCGTCGCCAGCTTGACGTCGTGAATGTTGCAGAGGCACGGCACGTTCAGTTCCTGCGCCATCTCTTTGATGAGTTCCATGACTTCCCGCGAGATCTTCGGATCGAGCGCGGATGTCGGTTCGTCCAGCAGCATCAGTTTCGGGTTCTGCATCAGCGCCCGGGCGATGCCGACGCGCTGGCGCTGACCGCCGGAAAGCTGGTCGGCGCGCTTATCGACGTGGTCGATCAGGCCGACGCGGTCGAGCAACGCCAAAGCGTGGTCGATGTCCTCGCGGGGAAAGGCGCGGAACAGGGTGCGCAGGTTCGACGTATAACCGAGCCGTCCCGACAGCACATTGTCCATGACGCTCATGCGGTTGATCAGGTTGAACTCCTGGAAGATCATCCCGATGTCGCGGCGTAGGCGGCGAAGTTCGACGCGGCGCAGCGTCGTCACCTCCTGGCCGTCGAATACGATACTCCCCGACGTCGGCTCGACGAGCCGGTTGATGCACCGGATCAGCGTCGACTTGCCCGCACCGGAGGGGCCGATGATCGCGAAGAAGTCGTTTTCCTCGACCTCGAAGGTAATACCCTTGAGGATTTCCGGACCCTTAGCGGAATAACGCGCGTGCAGATCGGTGACTTTCAGGACAGCCATCTTGAGTTCCCGTCGTCTCGAATGAATGGGCAATCAGTATAGGGGCATTTGCCCCGCGATAGCGAAGAAGGCGGGCGGCCGGCTTCGGCTTGCAACCAGGTGGAAACCGGCCGCCCCCAAAGAAGATTTGGGAGTCAGCCCTTTTTCTTCTTTTCGTCTTTCGCTTTCTTCAGGTCGCGGATGATGTCGTAGTCCTCCGACGTCATCGGCACGAACTTGTTCGACTTGACGTTGGCGAGGAACTGCGCCGCCGCCGCTTCCTTATTCAGGCCGAGGAACGTCTCGCGGACGTTGGCTTTAATGTCGTCGCAAAGCGTGTTGCGATAGACGAACGGATCCTGCGGGATCGGCTTCGATTCCCAGAGGATGTTCACGTCTTCGAGCTTGATCTCACCCTTGTTGACCACATTGTCGAAACGGTGCGTGGCGACGAAGGCCGCGTCGACCTTGCCCTTGCCGACAGCGACCGATGACAGTTCGTGACTGCCGGTATAGGCGACCTTGCCGAAGAACTTGTCGATGTCCATGCCGATCACCTTGGCGAACACGACGCGCGGCATCAGGTTGCCCGACGTCGAGCCCGGATCGGTCAGACCGACGGTCGCGCCCTTGAGCGAGTCGATGGTGGTGAACTTGCTTCCCTTCTTGGAGATCAGCGCCGCCTTGTAGCCCGGACCCTCGTCCTGCATGTGGCCCTTCTTCTTGGCGTACGTCGCGAACACTTCAACGGTCGGGTCTTTTTCGTTGGCGATCACGTAGGAATACGGACCGAGCACCGCGACGTCGACGAACTTGCTGAGCAGCCCCTCGACCACCGAAGCGTAGGACGTCGGCATGAAGAATTCGATCTTCTTGCCGGTCAACTTCGCCATGCGGTCGGTGACGGGTTTGTAGAGCTGCAGTTCGGCGACGGATTCTTCCGTCGGCACGATGGCGAAGGTCAGCGCATCGGGGTTCTCGCATTCGGCTTTCGCCGACGGCGTCAGCGCAAGCCCGACCACCGCGGCCAGGCCGATCGCGCCGAAAAGACGTTTACACGGAGAGGCGCAGGCCTCTTTTGTTTTGCGTTCTGGAATCATTGGATGTCTCCCACTGTGTTGATCCATGAGCAGCCCCGGCGGCCGCCGTGGAACCGGCACCGTCGCTTGTCAGCACTCGAATGTTGAGCAGAGCGTTCATTGTTTCTCCCAGTCCGGGCCGGCCATCTTGTTTTTTCGGCTTTGGCCCATTGGACCAGATTATGATGATCCGAACTTAACTATTGGACAAATTCATAATTAAGATGATATCCATTGAAAAAAGCGATGCTATTGACACGACCGTCCCCGGTCCGCGTCACCGGCTCCCGGGCTCGATGGCTGCCGTCAGTCGCCCAGCTTGGAGAGGATAACCGCGAGGTTCCTGGCTTCGGTCTCGCTGAGGCGGCCGGCGATCTCCGTTTCCAGAACCGCGCGGTATACCGGCCACATGCGTTTCTGCAGCGCCAGCCCCGCCGCCGTTATCGTCACGACCTGCCCCCTGCCGTCGTCATCGCACTCGAACCGGTCCACATACCCCTCTCGGACAAGGCGTTCAACAAGTCGCGACATGTTGTATTGCGGCATCA
The DNA here is from genome assembly GCA_965228915.1 of Rhodospirillales bacterium. Taxonomy (GTDB): domain Bacteria; phylum Pseudomonadota; class Alphaproteobacteria; order Rhodospirillales; family Casp-alpha2; genus UBA4479. The sequence goes on from OZ245847.1 coordinate 1,020,616, forward strand.
GCATCCGTTCCTGAAGCTGATAGTGGCGCAATCCGTCCGGCTTCACTTTCTTCAGTTCCAGGAGCAGGTCGTACCAGACCAGCGGCGGCAACCCAGCTGCCTTCAGCGCTCGTCCAGCGGTCTGCAGAATACGTTCCGAGGCCCGGACAATTCCGATCCATGCCGCCTGGTGCGTGTCCGTAAAAGCGTTTCCCGCCGCCATGCCCCCTCCTTTCTGTTTCCATGCATTTACATCTAACTTGACGGAGAATGCAACTGCATGCTTTATAGATGCAATTGCATTTATCTGGAGAGTATGACCATGCACGCCGATACCGCCGACCTGGAACTGATCAGCTTCAATCTGTGCCCTTATGTGCAACGCGCCATCATCGTTCTCGGCGAGAAGTCGATCCCGCATCGCCGCACCTATATCTCGCTCGCCGACAAACCGGACTGGTTCAAGGAAATTTCGCCGCTTGGCAAGGTGCCGCTACTGCATGTCGGAGACCGCACACTCTTCGAGTCGACCGTGATCTGCGAATACCTGAACGAGATCACTCCCGGCGACCTGCATCCTTCCGACCCGCTCGAAAAAGCGGAACACCGGTCCTGGATCGAATTCGGTTCCTCTATCCTGGACAGCATCGGTGCGTTCTACGGCGCCACGACCGAGGAAGCCTTCGAAGAGAAACGCCAGGCGCTTTCGCGCAAGTTCGACTGGCTCGAGGCGAACCTATCCGACGGGCCGTTGTTCAGCGGCGAGGAGTTTCACCTGGTCGACGCGGTGTATCCGACGATCTTCAGATACTTCGATGTTCTCGACCGGATCGACGACTTCGGCGTTCTTTCGTCACGGCCGAACGTTTCACGCTACCGACGTGCCGTGATGGCGAGACCGTCCGTCGCAACGGCGGTATTGCCGACCTACGACGACGAGTTGATGCAGTTCTTCCTCAACAAGGGCAGCATGCTCTCGGCGCGGGCGAAGATCGCGGCTTGATGACGGCTCGTGTGTATTGGACAGAACCATGCGCACGATGATATTCATTTATAAAAGCGATGATATTTACACAACTCAGATCGTTCCATGCCGTCGCCGCCGAGAAGGGCTTCACCGCCGCATCCCGGGTGTTGAACGTCGGCCAGCCGACATTGACCAGCCAGGTCCGTGCGCTCGAGGACATGTTCCGCGTCGAACTGTTCCACCGCCGCGGCCGCGAGATCGAAATGACCGACGCCGGCGAGGCGCTGTTCCGGATCACGCGCCGGATCATCGATCTGGAGGGCGAGGCGCGCGACGTTCTGAACGCGTTCGGCGGTTTCCATACGGGCACGCTCCGCGTCGGCGCCGTCGGCCCGTTCCACGCCACCGAAATGCTGAGCGGCTTTTCCGAACGCTATCCGGGTATCCGCCTCGCCGTCACCGTCGGCAACTCGCGCGAGATGGTGAACCGGCTGCTCGACTATTCCGCCGACGTCGCGGTGCTGGCGCACGTCGAGGACAGCCCGCACATCTTCGCCATGCCCTACAGCCGTCACAAGGTGGCGGTGTTCGTCAATAAAACGCACCGCTTCGCCAAGCGCCGCCGTATCAGGATCAAGGAACTGGAAGGCGAACGGATGGTGCTGCGCGAGCGCGGCTCGACGACGCGGCTCGCGTTCGAGGGCGCGCTCAGGGAGCACGGCGTCACCATCAATCCGGTGATGGAGATCGGCAGCCGCGAGGCGGTCTGGCTCGCCGTCGCGCGCGGCATCGGCGTCGGCGTGGTGTCGGACATCGAGTTCATCCCGCATCCGGATCTCCACGTTTTGGAGGTGTCGGACGCCGACATCTACACCACTGCCCACGTCAACTGCCTGATGGAGCGGCGCAACTCGCGGCTGATCGAGGCGTTCTTCGATGTCGCGCGCCTGACCAAGCGGCTCTGAGCCGGGCCGGCCGTCAGTTCCCGAAGAGCTCCGGCAGGCGAACCATCTCCACACCCTCGCGATCCAGTACCTCGCGCACCGAACGCGCGACGGCGACCGCGGTCGGCTCGTCACCGTGGATGCAGATGGAATCGACGGCGACCGGCATCTTCCGTCCGCTGACCGTAATCACCTCGCCGTCGCAGACCGCGCGCCGGATCTGTTCCGACGCCATGCCGGGGTCGCGGATCATCGCGTGCTCATATCTTCGGCTGATGATGTGCCCCTGGTCGTTGTATTTGCGGTCGGCATAGAATTCGCGCGCCACCCTTAGTCCGGCGGCGTCCGCCGCCAGGGCCAGTTCGGTGCCGACATTGGCGACGAAGATCAGGTCGGCGTCGACCGATTTGACGGCGCGCGCCACGGCGTCGGCGTAGGGCCGGTCGGCCATCGCCATGTTGTTGAGGGCGCCGTGCGGTTTGACGTGCGTCACCGAACCGCCGTGCGCGGCGGCAAGCGCCTTGAGGGCGCCGATCTGGTAGGCGACGAGGTTTTCGAGGTCGACGGTGTCCATCTGCACCTGGCGGCGCCCGAACCCCCAGCGGTCGTCGAACCCGGGGTGCGCGCCGATCGACACCGACGCGCCGAGGGCGATCTTGATGGTCTTGACCATCGTCGTCGGATCGCCGGCATGCATGCCGCAGGCGATGGAAGCCGACCCGATGAGCGGGATCAGGTCTTCGTCGTTGCCCAGTGGATAGCGCCCGAAGCTCTCGCCGACATCGGCATTGATATTCACCTTCATCACGCATCCCTGTGCCCGGTCTTCACGTCGGGACGATGAGATCACCATGCGAGAGCATGTGTCCAATGCATATTTACATTGCTAATAAATGCATGTAATGCATTTGCATGCTGGAACTGCGGGAACTTCAGAACTTCGTCGCCGTCGCCGAACGGCTGAGCGTTTCGCAAGCCGCCGAGGTCGTGCACCTCAGCCAGCCGGCGCTGTCGCGCCAGATCCAGGCCCTGGAAAAAAAGCTCGGCGTGCTGCTGTTCGAGCGGGTCGGCAAGCGCCTGGTGCTGACCGCCGAGGGCGACGATCTGCTGAAACATGCCGCCAATCTTCTGGATATGGCGCAGGACTTCACCAACCGCGCCTACGGCCTGAAGCAGGGCCACGTCGGGCTCTTGCGGGTCGGCGCCTCGCCGCAGACCATCGCCTGGCTGCTGTCGCCGGTGATGGCCGAGTTCAACGCCACGCATCCGAACGTCGAGCTGATCTTCAGCGAAGGCCACAACGACGCGCTGATCGATATGGTCGAAAACGGCGTCATTCATATCGGCATCGCGTCGCCGTCGCCGAACCACAACCTGGTCAGCCGCAAACTTTTCGATGCGAAGCTCCTCACCATGCCGCCGCCCGGCGACCCACGGGCCAAAGCGCGGTCGCTGAGCATCGAGGATATCGCCGCGGAGCGGATCATCGTCCTGAAACGCGGCTTCCTGACCCGGCACATGTTCGACAACGCCTGCGCGGAGGCGGGCGTCAGGCCGCGCATCCTTCTTGAAAGCGACAGCACGCACACGGTGATGTCGCTGGCCCACGACGGCCACGGCTTCGCGATCCTGTCGTCGTCGGCGCGCGACACCGGCGAACTCGACAACGCCGTCGTGCTGGCGTCGGCGGGCCGGGAGATCCACCAGCCCGTCTCGGCGCTCTGGAACCCCAACAGATACCGGCCGGCGAGTCTGCTGACGTTCGTCGAGTATCTCGAAAGACACGCCGCCGCCAGAACCTGAGCCGGCGTCAGCCGGGGCCGGCGACGCGTTCGTCGACAGCCCCGTCCGGCCGTTCGCGTTTCAGGAACATGATCGCCGCCGCGACGGACATCAGCAGGAATGCGATTGCGATGGGGTGGTTGACGAGGACCCCCGGATCGCCGTTGCTGACGATGATCGCCTGGCGCAGCGACAGTTCGAACATCGGCCCGACGACGAAACCGATCAGGAACGTCACCACGGAATAACCGTAGCGCTGCATGACATACCCGAGCAGCCCGAGCGCCAGCATCGCATAGACCGAGAAAAGCTGATGGCGCTCCAGGAACACGCCGATCAGGCATAGCACCAGCACGTTCGGCACGATGAGGACGATCGGCACCCGTCCGATACGCGCGAAGAAGTGCAATCCGATCCGCCCGACCACCAGCATGCAGACACTGGCGACGATCATCGAGACGTAAATGCCGTAGATCAGGCGGGGATACTGCTCGAAGATCAGCGGCCCCGGTATGACGCCGTGGATCATGAACGCCGACACCAGGATCGCCGCCGAGACGCTACCCGGCAGACCGATGGCGAACAGCGGGATCATGCTGGCCGGCAGGACCGCGTTGTCGGCGGCCTCGGTCGCGGCGACACCCTTGATCTCGCCTTCGCCGAACCTGTCGCCCGGCTTCGCCGTTTTCTTGGCGACGGCGTAGGCCAGGAAAGCGCCGATGGTCGGGCCGAGCCCGGGAATGATGCCGGCCGCGATGCCGACGCCGGTGGAACGGAGAACCGTCGGCGCGGCGCGCCGGACGTCCGGCCACGTCAGGTCGGAGTTGTCGCGTTTCATCATTTCCGGCGCCACCCCTTTTCTGAGGTTGGCGATATAGGTTTCGCCCTGCACCAGCATTTCCGTGAACGCCAGCATGCCGACCGTCGCCGCGACCAGCGGCACGCCGTCGTAGAGCTCGATCACGCCGAATGTGAGGCGCGGCGTGGCGCTTTCCGGATCGAGGCCGACCGTCGCCAGGAACAGGCCGAAGATCCCGGAGATCAGCCCCCGCGTCAGGGACTTCCCGGACAGCGCGGCAATAAACGTCAGCGCGAAGATCATGACCGCGGTCATTTCCAGCGGCCCCATCTTCAGCGCGAACGAGGCCAGCGGCTTGGCCATCAGGATCAGCACCAGCGTCGCCACGATGTCGCCGAACACCGACGCGAAAAGCGCCGTTTTCAGGGCTTTCGTCGCCTGCCCCGCCTTGGCCATGGGATAGCCGTCGAAGCACGTCGCCGCCGAACTCGGCTCGCCCGGCGTGTTCAGCATGATAGCCCCGGTCGCGCCGCCGGCGGCGCTCGCCTTGGTGACGCCAATCAAGAATGCAATCGCCGAGATCGGCGACAGGTAATACGTGATCGGCACCGCGATCGCCAGCGCGGCCGGACGGCTCAGACCCGGTAAAACGCCGACCACGTAGCCCAGCAAGATCCCGCAGAACACCGAGAACACGGCCAGCGGCTCGAAAGCGTCCATGGCGCCGAGGAGCAGGTTTTCCATCGTTACAGTCCGATCTCGCCGACGGCGAACAGGACGGCGACGACGATCAGCGGCACCACGATGAGCCGCAGCGGTGCGCGCTCGCGCAGCGCCAGCAGCGCCAGCAGCGCCAGCACCGCCCCGCCCGCTTCCCAGCCGACGAATCTGACCGTCAGCACCCCCACGATCGTCGCCCCGATCAGGGGCAGGACGTGACGTACGGGCGGGCGCGCTTCGGAATCGGGGGCGGGCCGCACGCAGGAAACCACGAACTGTGCCAGCGCCAGCAACCCGATCGCCGTGGCAGCGGCCTTGGGCAGCAGATCCGGCGGCAATCCGATCTCACCGCCGGGGGACGTGCCGGCCGGGATCACGACGAAGATGAAGACGAGGCTCAGGCCGCCGACGACGGCGAATTCCGCCGCCGCCCGCAAAAAAGATGGCGAGCGTGTGAAACGCCCGCCATTCTGGGAATTGTGCGGCACGGTCTTAGTTTGACGAAAGAGCGGCTTTGAAGGCTTTGCTTTGGGCATGGATGGCCTTGGTAATGTCGTCACCGACGAGCACGGTGCTGCCCATGTTCCGCTTCTTGAGCACGGCAAGCAACTTTTCCGATTTCCCCGCCGCCTTGAACGCCGCGACCAGCTTGTCGCGGGCGGCCGCCGGGATGCCCTTGGGCGCCAGATAAAGGATCATGTTGACGCTCGACGTGTCGTAGCCGAGTTCCGTCAGCGTCGGCGCATCGGGAAAGCCGACGATGCGGGAGTCGCCGAGGCCCGCCAGCACATGCAGATTGCCGGCCTGCGCCTGGGCGTAATAGGTGCCCGAGCTGTAGGCGAAATCGACATGCCCGCCCAGGGCCTGCGCGACGGCCTCGGCGCCGCCCTTCGTCGGCACCGGCTTGATCGTCACGCCCTCGCGCTTGGCGATGCTCGCCACCACAACGCGGTCGATCGACGTGGTCGACGCGTAGGTCAGGGTCTTGCCGGTCTTGGCTTCGGCGATGGTGTCGGCGAACGTCTTCCATCCGCGCGACGGCAGGGCCACCAGCGCTTCGGGGAACACGCCGAAAGCGGCGATGTATTCGAAATCGTCGACGGTGAAGCCGGTGTCCTTGGCGTGCGGATCGAACGTCAGCGTCGTCGACGTGGTGCCGACCACCGTGTAACCATCCGCTTTCTCCGCCTTCAGCGCGGTTACGGCCAGGCCGCCGCCGGCGCCGGGCCGGTTCTGGACGACGATCGGTTGCCCGAGGGATTCGCTCAGCGCGTCGGACGCGGCGCGCGAAATGGTGTCGACGCCGCCGCCGGCGCCGTAGGCCACAACGACCGTCACCGGGTTTTCGGGGAATTCCGCCTTGGCCGTCAGGGGGGCCGCAAGGAGGGCCGCGGCTGCGGCGACCCCAAGCAGGCTAGTTTTCATGTATTTCACTTTTCGACTCCTCGACCTGTTTCGGGGGTTGCGTATCCGTCGGTCGCAACCGCGGTTTTATCGTCTGCAAATCAAATCACTCATCTCTTATGCCGTCCAATGCATTGTTAGATCATGTTCATATGCATTTTATGCATCCATTTGCCCGAAGCGGCCGGCGCCCCGTCCTCCGCGGCGGCGCCCCCTTGCGTTCCCGCTACCCGCCTGCATACCTGAAAAGGGAAAGGCCGAAAGGAGGCAACCGAAATGTTCAAACATATCATGGTGCCTGTAGACATATCCCACATCGACAATCTCGGACGCGCCCTCGATGTCGCCTGCGATCTCGGCGCGCGTTACGACGCCGACGTCCACCTCGTCGAGGTCTCGTCGGCGGTGCCGGGCGCCGCCGCGCATACGCCGAAGGAACTGACCGGCAAGCTCGATAAACTGGCCGAAAGCCTCGGCGCGCGGCACAAGGCGAACGTTCACGCCAGGACCGTGATCAGCAGCGACCCGGCGGTCGAGCTGGACGACAAGCTGATCGACACGGCGCGCGATCTGGACGCCGATCTGGTCGTGATGGCGTCGCACAAGCCGGGGCTTCTGGAGAACTTCTTCCATACCCACTCGGTCGATTTCGCGGCGCACGCCGACATGTCGGTGTTCATCGTCCGCTGACGGACGTGATGTTAAGCGTCCGCTGACGGACGTGATGTTAAGCGTCCGCTGACAGACGTGATTTCAGGCGTCCGCTGACAGACGTGATGTCAAGCGTGCGCCGAGGGGATGGACGCGCGGCCTGGGTACGCTACACTTCCTATAATAACAATCGACTTAGGGAGTCACATCATGAGCCAACTGGCCACCGCAGACGCGCCCGAAAACCGGGACAAACCGCTCAAGGTCTACTGGCAGCCCGGCTGTTCGAGCTGCCTCAAGACGAAGGAATTCCTGCTCGAGCACGGCATTCCGTTCGTTTCCGTCAACGTCCTCGACGACGAGGAAGGCTTCAAGGAACTGGAAAGACTCGGCGTCCGCCTGGTGCCGATCGTGGCGCGCGGCGATGCGTGGGCCAACGGCGCCGTGTTCCGCGACGTCGCCAAGGTCGCCGGGTTCGAGTACGGCGGCCACAAGATGCTGGCGCCCGAGGAGATGAAAGACAAGGTGCTGATGATCCTCGACGCCGCGGCGCGCTATCTCGAGCAGATTCCGGAAGACAAGCTCGACGTGGTGCTGCCGGGCCGCCCGCGGTCCTACCGCCAGCTCGTCTATCACGTGTTCGACATCCCGAAAGTGTTTCTCGACCGGGTCGAGCACGACGCGCCCTATACGTACGAAGCGCTGATCTCGCAACTGCCGGCCGACATGAAGACCAAGCAGGACCTGCTGGACTACGGCCGGGGCAACCGCCAGCGCTTCGCCGACTGGTGGGAGCGCGACGGCAAGACCACCGACTTCAAGCAGCCGGGCAAGGTCTATTACGGCGAGGTCACCCTCCACGAAGTGCTGGAACGCACCGGCTGGCATTCGGGTCAGCATACTCGCCAGATCATCCTGATGCTGCGCGAGAAGCTCGGCATCGAACCGGACGGCGCGCTCGAGGACAAGGATTTCGAAGGCCTGCCGATGCCGAAGAACGTCTGGGACAACGAACGCTCCTTCGACGAGGCGTCCTACGCCGGTCCGGTCGCGGTCAGCTAGCCCTTCATAGAGACGCTTACCCCCTCACCTAACCTCTCCCCCTTTAAAAGGGGGAGAGGGATTAATAGCGATCGTACGGCAGGATCCCTCTCCTCCATTGATGGCGGAGAGGACAGGTGAGGCGGCGAGTCTCTGCGTTCAAGCCCCCGGCCAGGTATCGGACAGCCGGTAGCCTTCCGGCCACGGATCGTCCGGGTCGAGCATGACCTGGTGGGTGCCGGTGATCCAGGCGCGGCCGGAAATCTCGGGATGGATGGCCGGGCGTCCGCCGACGGCGGTTTCACCCACGATCCGGCCCCGGAACTCGGAACCGATCAGCGACGTCGCGGTGAAGCTCTCGCCCGCCGCCATCTCGCCTTTCGCATGCAGCAGCGCCATCCTTGCCGAGACCGCGGTGCCGGTCGGCGAGCGGTCGATCTTGCCGGGCCGGATGGCGACCGCGTGGCGGGCCGAGAGCCCTGATCCGTCCCTGACGGCGGGACCTGTAAACAGGCAGAACGAGATATGATTCCAGTCCGGCAATTCGGGATGATCGAACCCCAGTTGCGCGGTCGCCGCGTCGGAAATCCTGACGCCGAGTTCGGCGAGATCGCGCGCCTCGCCGGGCGCAAGCGCGAACCCGAGTTTTCCGGCATCGACGACGGCGAAGGTATCGCCACCGTATGCCGTATCAACGGCGATCGTCCCCATTCCCTCGACCTCGAGCGGCGCATCCGTCACGCCCGCGAACGACGCGACGTTGGCGACAAAGATGCGTTCCGCCTTGCCGTCCCTGCATTCGGCCCGCACCCGCACCAGCCCGCCCGGCGCTTCGAGGACCAGGTCGGTTTCCGGTTCCGTCATCGGGATGATCCCGGCGTCCAGCAACACCGTCGCGACGCAGATCGAGTTGGAGCCCGACATCGGCGGCGTGTCCGCCGGCTCCATGATGATGAAGCCCATCTGCGCGTCGGGATGCTTCGGCGGGACGAGCAAATTGACGTGCCGAAACACGCCGCCGCGCGGCTCGTTCAGCATGAAGTTGCGGAGCATCTTGTCTTCCGCGATCCAGGTCCGCTGATCCCAGAGCGTCTCGCCGGGCGGCATATCGGCCCCGTCGATGATGACGTCGCCGACTTCGCCCTCGGCGTGGCAGGATATGACGCTGATGGTCTTGGTCGTCCGCATTTCCACCCCCGGCGCATCATCGCGCGGCGCGGACGATCCGCCAAGGGGCGGCGGCGCCGCGGAAAGCGTCCCGCCTTATACTCAATCCGGTTTTTAATCCACGGGCCGGCTCTTTATAATGAGACAGTTCAACCTGTCAGCCCCGGGCCGACGGACGAGCCGGATAAGGTCAAACTCATGCCTGACGCAACGTCAACACAATCCCGCCTTCATGTGGCGGATACCACTCCGCTCGGGACGCCTGACGCCGAAACGATCCGGGAGTGCGGCCTCGATCGCGCGCTCGATGCCTGGCGCCGGGCGGCCGGCGCCAAGGACGTACCGGCGTGGTCCGATATCGACCTGCTGGATCTGCCGGATGCGCTCCGCCGTGGCGCCATGGTCGCCGACCACATACCCGAACGCGACGACTTCTATATCCGCTACTGGGGCGACGATCTGGTGAGTGCGTTCGGGATCGAACTTTCCCGGCAATGGCTTTCGGAGGCCGACCACAACGGCGTCATGAGCAGTTTCGTGCAAAGCGCGCGCGACACCCTGGAGCAGCGCCAGCCGCAGTGGCTGTCGCACGCCATCACGTCGCCCGGCGGCATTCGCCGCGTCTTCCCCGTCGTCCGGCTTCCGTTGATCGACCCGGAAACCGGTCAGGGGCATGTTATGACGGTCGAGAACATCGAGGTGTCGATGGCGTTTTTCGCCGCCCACGATTTCCGGTGCCGGTTCTGATGCCCTTGCGCTTGGCCTGCCGCGCACTATCTCCGGGCCTGTACCCGGTCGAAAGGCGCCGTCCATGAATGATTTAACGGGATTGTATCGGCTCCGGGAGATCCCGATCGACGTGTCGCCCGATCCGGTTCTGGAACCTGTGCTCGCATACTGGAACCGCCTGCGCGGCGGGCGTTTCGCGCCCGGCTGGCGGGACTTCGACCTCGCCCAACTGCCGGGCAGGCTGCTCCGCGACACCGTGGTCGTCGATCTGCAGGCGCCGCCGCTGCCGATCAAATATCGCTATTACGGCTCGGGCGTCGCGCAGAGCCATGGCTTCGAGCTGACCGGCAAGACCAGCGACGATATTTTCCCGGAGAATCTGCGCCGCCATATCGTCGGCCAGTACGAGACCGTTCGCGCCGCCCGCGCGCCGAAACTGTTCCAGTCGGATATCTTCGTGAAGGACGGGGTGCCGATGCGCAACCTGGTGCTGCGCCTGCCGCTGTCCAACGACGGCGAGACCGTCACCGGCGTCGTCACGGTCGAGCACCGCTACACCGCAGCCGATGACTGAATCCCGCTTCGAAAGCGGCGTTTCGCATTAAATTTTCGTGATTCCGGCCGCAGCGGTTGCACGGCCCCCGCCGCTTCGGGTTAGATTTGTGCAGTTCGGCAAGGAATCGGACCGGCATGACAAATCCACTCCAAGGCAAACGCGGCCTCGTCGTCGGCATCGCCAACGACCAATCCATCGCATACGGCTGCGCCCAGGCGTTCCGCGACGCCGGCGCCGACCTCGCGGTGACGTATCTGAACGACAAATCCCGCGGTTACGTCGAACCGTTGGCGGAACAGCTCGGCGCGTCGCTGTTCCTGCCCTGCGACGTCCGCGAGCCGGGGCAGTTGTCGGCGCTGTTCGACGCCATCACGGAAAAATGGGGCAGGCTGGATTTCCTGCTCCATTCCATCGCCTTCGCACCGCGCGACGACTTGCATGGCCGGGTGACGGACTGTTCGCGCGACGGCTTCGATATCGCGATGAACGTGTCGTGTCATTCGTTCATCCGCATGGCGCGCTATGCCGAACCGCTGATGACGGACGGCGGCGCCCTGATGACCGTCAGCTTCTACGGCGCCGAAAAGGCGGTGAAATCCTATAACCTCATGGGGCCGGTGAAGGCGGCGCTGGAAGCGTCCGTGCGTTACATGGCGACTGAGCTGGGGCCGAGCGGTATCCGCGTTTACGCCCTGTCGCCGGGACCGTTGAAGACGCGGGCTGCGTCCGGGATCGACCGCTTCGACGAACTGATGGAGGCCGCCGCCCTGAAAGCACCCATGCAAGCCCTCGTCACCACCGAGCAGATCGGCAACCTGGCGGCGTTTCTGGCTTCTGATAAAGCCAGCGGCATGACCGGTAACGTCGTCTATATCGACAACGGCTATCACGTGGTGGGCTGAGCGGGCTCCTTTCGTCACGCTAAATCCCGTTCCGGGCGGCGCCGGGTTCAAAGAGAGAGCCGCATCACGTATTGCGGGCCGGAACGGCCGCCTTCGTAAATCTCGCCGGTGTCCGCGAAACCCGCTTTCTGATAGAGCGCATGCGCGCGGTCGTTCCGGCAGTTGACGGAAAGCACCAGCGTTTCCCAGCCCGGGTATTCGGTTCGGATATGAACGGCAAGCGCTTCGGCGAAGAGGCGTCGACCTGGAATAACCCGGCGACGTCGTCGCCCGCCAGCATCACATGGTTGTCGCGCCGCCCCGCCCAGATCTCCAGAGTCTCGGCAATCGGCTCGACGAACGGCGTCTGGCTTTCGTGAACCCGAAGCATGAGCACGCCCGGCCGGTGCGCCGCCGTCATCCGGGCCAGCCGGAAGGTCATGTCTTAGTGAAGCTCGGCGCGGAGTTTCTGTCTGAGCACGTCGATAGGAACGATGCCGCCTTCGATGTCGACGCACCAGAAGGTCCAGCCGTTGCAGGCCGGCAGGTTCTGCACCTTGGCGCCGACCTGGTGGATCGAGCCCTTGAAGTCGGCCGAGATCAGCGTGCCGTCGGCGCGGACCCGCGCCTTGTGGCGGCGTTTCTGATCGGTCAGCACGGTGCCCGGTTCCAGCATACCGCGTTCGACCAGCCAGCCGAACGGGATGCGGGGCTCGTCGCGCTTCGAGGGCGAGTTGAGCATCTCGTCCGCGGCGACGCGTTTCACCTCGTCGATGCGTTCCTGTGCATAGGTCACGTAACTTTCCTCCCGTTCGAGTCCGATCCAGTTACGGCCCAGCCGCTTCGCCACCGCACCGGTGGTGCCGGTGCCGAAGAACGGATCGAGAATGGTGTCGCCGACTTCGGTCGAGGCCATGATGACGCGGTGCAGAAGCGCTTCCGGCTTCTGCGTCGGGTGCGCCTTCTTGCCGTCGTCGCCCTTCAGACGTTCGCCGCCCGAGCAGATCGGCAACAGCCAGTCGGAGCGCATCTGCAGATCGTCGTTGAGCGCTTTCATGCTTTCGTAATTGAAGCGGTACTTCGAGCTTTCGTCGCGCGCGCACCAGATCATCGTCTCGTGCGCGTTGGTGAAGCGCCGGCCGCGGAAGTTCGGCATCGGGTTCGATTTGCGCCACACGACGTCGTTGAGGATCCAGTAGCCGAGATCCTGCAGCGTCGCGCCGACGCGGAAAATGTTGTGATAGCTGCCGATGACCCAGAGCGTGCCGTCGGGCTTCAGAACGCGACGCGCCGCCGTCAGCCAGTCCCGGGTCAGTTCGTCGTAGGCGCGGAAGCTATCGAACTGGTCCCAGTGGTCGTTGACGGCGTCGACTTTTCTCGAGTTCTCCGGGCGCATCAGGTCGCCGGAAAGCTGCAGATTATAGGGCGGATCGGCGAACACCATGTCGACGCTCGCTTCCGGCAAGCCGTTCATGAGCTCGATGCAGTCGCCCAGATGGATCTTGTTGACCCAGGATTTTTTGTTCTCTGCCCCCATGCCGGGCATCCTGAGTCAGCCGTGATTCACCGTCAAGAATTAAATGGATTCAAGGGGTTAGAAGGATTCAAAAAGGCATATATAGAAAATCAAAATGGTTAACGGGACAAGATATGGGGCGTCAGGACCACCTCCGATGCGCACATATATGTCGTTTCCCGCCCCTCACCCTGTCCCTCTCCCCGGGGAGAGGGGACCCTGCCGCAAAATCCCTCTCCCTTGGGAGAGGGAGGGGCCCGCGCGCGTCAGCGCGTGGGAGGGTGAGGGGGGCATTTAAAAATCAAGCGCGTCGCGGACTGGCGCGAAGCTGCGGCGATGGTGTTCGGTGACGCCGAGCGTCTTGAGCGCCGCCAGATGTTCCGCCGTGCCGTAGCCCGCGTTCCGCGCCCACCCGTAGCCCGGATGACGTTGGTCGAGGTCGATCATGATCCGGTCCCGCGTCACCTTGGCGATCACCGACGCGGCGGCGATCGAGAGCGAGCGCGCATCGCCCTTGACCACGCAGGCGCACTCGCAATTCAACATCGGTTCGCGGTTGCCGTCGACGAGCGCCACGTCAGGCGCGCGGTCGAGGGCGCGGACCGCGGCCGCCATCGCTTTCATGGTCGCACCCAGGATGTTCAGCAGGTCGATCTCGTCGACATTACATATGCCGACGCCGACGTCCGCCGTATGCAAGATCGCGTCATAGAGCGCGTCGCGCGATCTGATCGTCATTTTCTTGGAGTCGTCGAGCTTCCGGAACACCGGCTTTTCGAGCGCCGCCGGATCGAGCACCACGGCGGCGGCGACCACCGGCCCCGCGAGGGGGCCGCGCCCGGCCTCGTCGACGCCGCAGACGCGCGCGCGGCCGGCGTCCCAGTGGGCCCGCTCGAGCAAAAGGTCAGGCATCGTCCTTGGGTTTTTTGCCGGCGTCTTTGGCCGGTTTCTTCGGCGCCGCCTTGCCGTCCGCCTTGCTCTCCGCCTGCGCGGCCGTCTTCTTCGCCGGCGCTTTCTTCTTGGCGGCGCTCTTCTTCGCCGGGGCCGCAGATGTCTTTTCGGCCGGCGCGGGTTTCTCTCTCTTCTCGTCGACGGCCGGCTTTTCGTCCGCCGCCGGCGTTTCCTTTTCGGGCGCGGGCGAGACGGGCGCCGGGGCCGCCATTTCCGGGGCGGGCATCGGCATCGGCGCCGCTGCGGATGCCGTCGCCTTGGCCTTCTCCGCCTTGCGGCGGCGGGCCTTCAGCCGCATCTTGCGAAGACCGAGCGCGGTCAGGCGCAGCCCCCGCTGGGTCCGGGTCGAGGCGCGCTTGGAGGCCTCGACGATGGCGTCGGTCTCGGGTTCGTAAACGAGCCGGACGAAATCCTTGGCCTCGGTCACGCCGGCGCTCGCCAACCCATGCAGGCGGCGCGCGGTGACCACCCACAGCGGACTGAGCGCGAGGCTCAGGACCGTCACCGACACGACGAGGCGGCGGCCTTCTTCGTCCAGCACCCCCGACGCGATCCCGACGACGGCGAGCAGGAACGAGAATTCCCCGATCTGCGCCATGCAGATTCCGGCCAGAAATGCGGTCGCCCAGGGCTGCCCGGCGAACCTGAGAAAGCCCACGTTGATCGCGGTTTTGAACACGGTGACCATCAAAAACAGCATCGCCACGTCGCCGATGTTGTTCCACATATAGGTCGGATCGATGAGGAGACCGATGGAGAGGAAGAACACCATCATCAGCACGCTCTGGATCGGCAGCACGCTGTCCAGCATCGCATGGCGCGCCTGCGAGTTGCCGATGATCAGCCCCGCGATGAACGCGCCGTACGCCGCCGACAGCCCGATCAGACCGGCGATCGCCGCCCAGCCGAAACAGAACGCGAGTCCTGCCAGCGGCGCCAGTTCCTTGTTCCCGGCAATGGCCTCGGCATACGGCAGATGGATCTTGCGTCCGCGCGACGCATAGAAGATCAGACCGCCCAGGAAAACCACCGAGCCGATCATCACCGGGATCTGCGAGAACTTGAAGCCGTCGCCGCCCAATGCGCCGACGGTCAGCATCATCGGCACGACCGCGATGTCCTGCGCGATCAGCACGCCGACCGTGATCTGGCCGACGCGGGTGCGGAGCTCGCCGATGTCGTCGAGGATCTTGATCGCCACCGCCGTCGACGACATGGCGACGACGAAGCCCAGCAAGACCGCGAGTTCCCACGGAAACCCGGCAAGCCGGGAAAACCCCAGCGTCACCGCCGTCGATGCGGTGATCTGGAACAGCGTCGTCGAGACGGCGATCTTCCAGATTCGCATGAACGCCCTGAGCGACAATTCCATGCCGATGATGAACAGCAGCATCAGGACGCCCATTTCCGCCAGCACCTCGATGCCGTCGCGGACGTCGACCAGCCGGAATCCGGCCGGGCCGAGGGCGACGCCGGCGACGATGTAGCCGACGATGGCGGGTTGGCGCAGCTTTTCCATGGCGAAGCCGAACACCAGCGCGCCCAGCGCGACGATGGCAATCCCCGTCAGATCGACATGATGGGCGGCTTCCATGGCGTCGGTGGCTTCCATGATTTAAACATATCACACGGCCCCGGGCGGTCATCACCGAATGTGCATATATGCGCACCCCCTCACCTAACCTCTCCCCCTGCAAAGGGGAGAGGGATTGATAGCGATCTTGCGTCAGGGTCCCTCTCCACCACACCGTGGGGGAGAGGACAGAGCCTGCCCCCGCGAAAGCGAGGGGTGAGGGAGCAATGCATTTGGATGAAGACCGGGTCAGTTTTCACGTGCAGCGCCGCAGCCCGGGGTTTAAAACGCCAGCACGATGAACGACACGTCCGCCTATTCTTCCGCCTCGCCGCGCCGGCTTCTGGGCCTCACCGCCGCCATCATGCTCAACATGGTGTTCGGCTCGCTTTACGCGTGGAGCGTGTTCATTGCGGGACTCGAGCACGACCTCGGCATCATGCGGACCGACGTCAGCATCGTGTTCTCGCTGGCCATCGTCTGTTTCACGCTGGGCAATTTCCTGATCCCGTTCCTGTTCGGGCGTGTGCCGACGCCGGCGCTGCCGCTGTTCGGGTTGATGTCGGGTGCCGGCGGGCTGGCGCTCGCCGCCATGGGGGACGGTTATCTTTCGGTGGTAATCGGCTACGGGGTCCTGTTCGGGCTCGGCTGCGGGCTTAACTACAACGTCGTGCTGCAATCGGGCCTGATGGCGTTGCCCCGCAACCCGGGCCTCGCCAACGGCCTGATCATTTCCGCGTTCGCCGCCGGCGGCGTCATCGCGGCTTATCTGCTGGAAATGAGCGTCGCCGCCAACGGCGTGAAGCCGACGTTCTGGGCGTTGGCGCTGACCATCGCGGCGACCGGCATGATTGCCGTCACCCTGATCGCGCTCAGCGGCATCCGGCTCCCGCGCCAGAGCATGCGCCGCCCGGCGTCGCACGACAGCCGCACCATGCAGATCTGCTGGATCGGGTTTTTCCTTGGCGCGCTGTCGGGCGTGATGTCGATTGGCCATGCCGCCGCCATCATCGCGCATTTCGGCGGCACCGCGGCTGCCGCCGTCGCGGGGGTGACGCTGCTTTCTGTCGGCAACGCCGTCGGCCGGCTGGCGTCGGCGTGGCTCACCGATCATGTGCCGGTGCGCTCGGTCGCCGGCATCTCGCACCTGACCGGCGCGCTCGGCTTCATCGTCGTGCTCGCCAACCCGACCGGCGAGGGCGCGGTCATCACCATGACGCTGGCCGGCGTCGCCTACGGGATGACGGCCGGCGTCTATCCGTCGGCGGTGTCGCTGTTTCTGGGGCGCGAAAGCTACGGGCGGAACTTCGCGGTGCTTTTAACGGCGTGGGGCGTCGCCGGGCTGACGGGCCCGACCCTCGGCGGCTACTTCTTCGACCTCACAAGCGATTACCGGGTCTCGCTGGAGATCGCCTGCGTCGCCGCGATCTTCGCCTTGTTCAACGCGATGCGCCTGCCCAACACGCGCGGGCCGAAAACGAGCGCCTGAATTCAAGGTTTCTGTTTCACCGTCCCCGGCTCGGTCTCGAGGATGCGCGCCGGCTGCACCGGGCGCGGCGTCGCCACATAGACCGTTTCCGGCACTTTTTTCCCGTCGATCTCGATCTTGGCTTCGACGAAGCTCTGGTTCTGGATCGTCCAGCGGCACCGGAGGCCGTCGAAGCACGGCACCGGGCCGTCGCGCTCGATCACCTGCACCCAGGTCCGGGCGCCGAGGATCACGTCGGCGTGCTGGACGGGGGTGTAGATAATCTGTCCGGTGTAGCAATCCGCGCCGCCGTTGAAGATGGCGCGGCTTTCCTGTTCGACCTGGGCGTCGGCGCCCAATCCCTCGTCGACGGTGCGGGTGCGGATGTCGCGGATGCGGATCGCGTGCCAGCGCTTGGCGCAGACGGTGGTGTGGCGCTCGTCGGTCTCGCCCCAGGCGATCGGCGCCTCGTCGAGGCTGGTCGCCTGCGCGCGCACCTCCGCCGCCGCGAACAGCACGGCGCACATCGTTATCGGCAGGGCGAATCGGCGCATCCGCGGAGTATATCCGATGCGGGATGCGGACGGCAGAGACGATATCCCCCTCACCTGCCCTCTCCGCCAGCAGGCTGGGGAAGAGGGACCCTGTCGAAACGCACTGCAAACTTATCCCTCTCCCCCTTTTCAGGGGGAGAGGTTAGGTGAGGGGGTGACAACAAGTGAGGAGGCCAACCTGCGAGAATCTACGCACTCCCCAAAATCACCATCACGATCCCGGCGGCGAGCAATAGCGACGCGGCAAGGCGGCGGCCGAGCAGCGCTTCCTTCAGCACCATCCCCCCCAGCAGGACCGAGAACGGGATCGACAGCTGCCGGACCGTGGTCACCGCGGCGACGTCGCCGCCGATGTTGTAGGCGGCGAGGATCAGCATGTAGGACACGTAGGCCAGCGCGCCCGCGGCGATGTGCCTGAGCGGCCTCGCCCGCATCAGCCCGAACGCGCGGTTGATCACGCGGCGCTGGCCCATCAGCGCGAACACCGGCGGATAGGCGAACACCATCGTCGTCTCGACCCAGAAGAACAGCACCTCCGGCGCGACCACCTGGACGGCGCGGCTGTCGACGATCGAATAGACCGCCGTGCCCATCATGCAGGTGACGGCGAGCAGCAGCGTCAGCGGATCGTCGAGCAGGCGGCGGCCCGGTTGTTTCTGCAGCCAGAACGCACCGAGCACGGTCAGCGCGATGCCGAGCAAAACCTGCAGGCCGTAGCTTTCGTTCAGGAACAGCGCCCCCAGGATCACGACGCCGACCGGCGAGGCGCGGACGATGGGGTAGTACGCCGACAGATCGCCGCGCTCGTAGATCTTGATCAGGGTCAGGCCGTAGAAATACTGCCCGGCGACGGAAAGCCCGAGCAGCGGCAGCACCTGCGTGATCGCCATGACGTCCGACCCCCGGACCAGGCACACCGCCCCGCCGATCGCCGACAGCATCACCGTGAACAGCCACCACGACCCAGCGCGGTCGTGATCGCCCTTGATCAACAGGTTCCAGAACGGGTGCAGGCACGCACTGGCGATCACCATGACGGCGATGAGGAGGGTCACGTCATGCTCCTTCGGGATAACCGGCGGGACCGGGAGCATGCGTCAGCAGAACCGGATGTTCAAACAATTCCCCGATACACCCCTCACCCTGTCCCTCTCCCGAGGGAGAGGGAACGCAGTCGCACCAGTCCTCTCCCCGGGGAGAGGGTGGCGAGCATAGCGAGCCGGGTGAGGGGACCTAATCGAACAGCGACGGCTGGCGGATTGTCGAAAGCGGCCGGGTAAAGAGATCGGTGCGCTGCCGGAACCCGCTGGCGGCGTTGTGGGCGATGCCGGTGCGTTTGCGGGCCGCCTTGAAGCGCGCCTCGATCATCTTCGCGTAGACACCGGTGCCCTTCATGCGTTCGCCCCAGGCGCTGTCGTAGACCTTGCCGCCCCGGGTGTCGCGGACCAGCGACATGACCTTTTTCGCGCGGTCGGGGACGTGGGCGGCCAGCCATTCCTCGAAGAGATCGTGAATCTCGAGCGGCAGCCGCAGCATGATGTACTCGGCGGCGGTCGCCCCCGCGTCGGCGGCGGCGGATAAAATATCCTCGATCTCATGGTCGTTGAGGCCGGGAATCAAGGGCGCCGTCATCACCGCGACCGGCACGCCCGCGTTCGCGAGTTCACGGATCGCGTTCAGACGCTTTTCCGGGCGCGGGCAGCGCGGCTCCATGGTGCGGGCGAGCTTGGCGTCCAGCGTCGTCACCGAGACCGCGACGGCGGCCAGTCCCTTCGCCGCCATCGGCCCGAGAAGATCGAGATCGCGGAGCACCAGATCGGATTTCGTGGTGATCCCGATGGGGTGATTGTAGCGCGCCATCACCTCGACGATGTCCCGCGTGATCTTTCTCGTGCGCTCGATGGGCTGATAGGAATCGGTGTTGGCGCCGAGCTGGATGGTCTTCGGCTTGTAGCCGGGCTTTCTGAACGCATCCTCGAGCAGTCTCGCCGCATCCGGTTTCGCGAACAGTCTGGTTTCGAAATCGAGACCCGGCGACAGGCCGTGAAAGGCATGCGTCGGGCGCGCGAAGCAATAGACGCAGCCGTGCTCGCAGCCTCTATACGGATTGATCGAGCGTTCGAACGGAATGTCGGGCGACTGGTTGGTGGCGATGATCGATTTCGGGTGCTCGTCGGTGACGGTGGTGCGGGTCTTTTCCGCCGCGATCTCGTCCGCCGTCGACCAGCCGTCGGCGATCCGGAAACCCGCAAACGGCTCGAACCGGCCCGATCTGTTGGAGACCGCGCCTCTGCCCTTTTTCGCCCGATCGGGGAGGATATCGACCATGCCGGAGGATAGAATCGGCATGAGAACATTTCAAGAACATTTGACCCCTCATCCGGCTCGTCTACCCCGGATGGAATCCGGGGTGACGTCGCCACCCTCTCCCAAGGGAGAGGGATGCGAGGCAGGGTCCCTTCTCCCTCGGGAGAAGGACAGGATGAGGGGGTACGCCAGGCCCGCTCAGATCTGCAGCACGCCCGCCGCGATCCAGGCGGTGTAGCCGACGTAGCACGCGATCAGCAGTCCGCCTTCGTAACGGTTGACGACCCCCGGTCCCTTGAAACCGTAAGCAACGACGAACAACAGAAGCGTCAGCGCGCCGACCGACAACATGTCGCGGTTGAGCACTTCCGGCGCGACCGCCAGCGGCTGGATCATCCCGGCGATGCCGACCACGACAAGGGTGTTGAACATGTTCGACCCGATGACGTTGCCGATGGCGAGATCGGGTTCGTTCTTGCGCGCCGCCGCCAGCGAGGCGGCGAGTTCCGGCAGCGACGTGCCGACGGCGACGATGGTGAGGCCGATCACCAGATCGCTGACGCCGAGCGCGCTGGCGATGTCGATGGCGCCCCACACCAGAAGCCTGGACGAGCCGACGAGCACGACAAGCCCGACGACGATCCACATCACGGCCTTGCCGAGGCTCATCGCTTTCTCCGCGAGTTCTTCTTCCATCTCGTCGCCGAGCGGATCGCCGCGGCCCTTGAGGCCCTGATAGATGCTCCAGCCCATGATCACGGCGAACACGGCAATCAGCACCGCCGCGTCCATCCGCGACAGTCTGAAATCGATGAGCTGATAGGCGGCGATGGCGGTGACGGCGATCAACAGGGGGATCTCTTTCCTGATCACCTGCGACTGCACGGCGATCGGGCAGACCAGCGCGGTCACGCCCAGGATCAGCGCGATGTTGGCGATGTTGGAGCCATACGCGTTGCCGAGCGCGAGGCCCGGATTGCCCTGCGACGCGGCGATGGCGGAGACGACCATTTCCGGCGCGGAGGTGCCGAAACCGACGATGACCATGCCGATCAGCAAGGGCGGAACGGAAAGATGGTTGGCCGTCGCGGCGGCACCGTCGACGAATCTGTCGGCGCTCCAGACCAGAAGCGCGAGACCGCCGATCACGGCAAGAAAAGCTAGAAGCACGGATGAAAACCCCACAAAAACGCCGCCGGACGGCGGACCGGAATCATAATAACGGCGAACGCACTTCGCCGACAATCGGAATCGGCACCCCCTCACCCTGTCCCTCTCCCAAGGGAGCGGAGACTCTCGGAGAGAGACTTCGCCAACCCCTCTCCCATTTTGGTCCGCGCCGAATCGATTGACGACGGAGAGGGTGGCGATCATAGCGAGCCGGGTGAGGGGCGCTTTACCCCAGCTTGCGCTTACACATATCCATGAAGTGCCGGTGGCCTTCTTCGGCGGCGTCTTCGTCGTAGTCGTCGCGGGACTTGAAGCTGAAGCCGTGGCTGGTGCCGGGGAATATCTTGAGCGTGTAGTCGATATTATGCTCTTCCAGCTCGGCCTTGAGCGTCGGCACCACGTAGGACGGCACCGTGCCGTCGGTCTCGGCGAAGGCGTAATACATCTCGCCCTTGATGTGCTTCACCCAGAAATGCGACGAGTCGTCCTGCGCGGTGACGATGGCGACCCCGTAGAACGACGCGTTGGCGGCGAACTCGTCGGGGAACGTCCCGGCCGCCGCGGTCACGAAACGCCCGCTCATGCAGTAGCCGATGGTCGCCTTGGGGCCGTCTTTGACGATCTCCTGAGCCGCCATGTAATCGAGCATGGCGCGGGTGTCGTGCATCACGTCCTCGTTCGACAGGTTGCGCATGATCTCGCGCCACACCAGGCTGGTCTTGGCGTTCCGGAACGGGAAGCGGATGATCCCGAAACGGTAGAACAGATCGGGCAGCATCACGAAGTAGCCTTCGTCCGCCATCCTTCTCGCCATCACGTAAAGCTCTTCGCGGATCGCCGGCGCGTCCATGTAGAAGACGATGGCCGGGAACGGCCCGTCGCCTTCCGGCCAGCAGGTGAAGGTCGGCATGACGCCGTCTTCGGTTTCGATGTCGATGATCTGTTCAGGCATGTTTTTCTCCCCTAATTGCGGCGCACATTAGAGGCTCGGATCGGGGTTGCAAAGGGCGATCCCCTCACCCTCCCACGCGCTAACGCGCGCGGGTCCCTCCCTCTCCCCAAGGGAGAGGGAGGCTCGCAATACCCCCTCTCCCTTGGGAGAGGGTGGCGCGCATCGCGCGCCGGGTGAGGGGCATACCCTAGCCGCCCGTGAGGCCGGTTTCGGCGGCGCGGCGCAGCAGCCATTCGCGGAACGCCTTGACCTTCGGGTTGTCGGCGGTGCGCTCGGGCGACACGACCCAATAAGAAATCTCGGACGTGATGCGGCGGTCGAACGGCATCACCAGGCGGCCCGATTCGATGTCGTGGCGGAACGCATAGGTCGACGCCAGCGCGATCCCCGTGCCGCGCGCGGCGGCGTCGATGGCCATGCTCTCGACCGTGAACACCGGGCCGCGCGTATAGTCGACTTCCCTGTCGGCGCCGACGGACGTCAGCCACATCCGCCAGTCCGGAAACGGCGCATTGATGTTGCCCCAGTCGACGTGCAGGAGCGTGTGGTGCTTGAGGTCTTCCGGCCGCTTCAGCGCGTGCGGCCCTTCCAGATATTTCGGGTGGCAGACCGGCGTCACCTGCTCGTCGAACAGCTGGTGTGTGCGCAGCCCCGGATAGTGCCCGGCCCCCAGGCGGATGCCGATATCGACCCCGTCGCGGTCGAAGTCGACGGTATCGAGACGGGCGTCGAGACGGACGTTGATCTCCGGGTGTTCTTTCGCGAATTCGTCCAGATGTTCGAGCAGCCACTTCTGCGCGAAGGTCGGCGCGGAGGTCACGGTGAGGACGCCCGTTGCCTCAGTTTCCTTCAACACGGCCGTTGCCTGGGCCAGCTTGTCGAAACCCTCCGATACGAGCGGCAGGATCGCCTGCGCAGCGTCCGTCAGCATCACCGCGCGCGGCAGGCGGCGGAACAGCGTGACCCCCAGATAATCCTCCAACCCCTTGATTTGGTGGGAAATTGCGGCGGGCGTCACGAACAGCTCCTCGGCCGCGCGGGAGAAGCTGAGATGCCGCGCGGCGGCCTCGAAGGCGCGCAGACCGTTCAGGGGCGGGAGCCGTTCCATATCTTCTTATACTTTAGATTTTCTCAACTGTATATGAAAAAACGTCGTTTGCCGGGCGGCGGCTTTCCGCGTATTTCAATGGACAACGAAGCGAACGGCGCTTCATCGAGATTTAGGAGATTTTAAAATGACTGTATTCGAAGGACTGCTGGGTCAGAACATCAAGACCACCCCCGACGGCGCGCATCATCTGCCGCATAAGGAACTGAGCATCGCCGAGATGATTTCGTCCGGCGCTTACAAGCTGGTGGTCGGCATCGAGCGCCTCGCGCGCCGCTAAGCCGAGAACCGGTCGCCCGGCCGCTTTCCCCCTCGCAAGCGGAAAGCCATCCCACCGGGCGAAACGAAAAGACGGGCCGTTGTGCCCGTCTTTTTTTTGCGCCAAGCTTCGGGAAAGTCGTGAACAACTCCGGATGCAGCCGTGCTCAGCATCATCATCCCGACGCTGAACTGCAAAAACGAACTGAAGCGCACCCTGGATGCGCTGGCGATGCGTCCCGAGGCGTGGGAGATCGTCGTCTCCGACGGCGGTTCGGTCGACGGCACGCCGGAGATGGCGGAGCTTGCCGGCGTCCGCGTGATCACCGGCGCGCGCGGCCGCGGCCGGCAACTGATTGCCGGCGCCGAGGCGGCCAACGGGCCCTGGTATCTGTTCTGGCACGCCGACACCCATCCGCAACCGGGCTGGGTCGCACTGGTCGAACGCTTCATCCATAAAAAGGACAACGACTTCCACACCGCGTATTTCCGCCTCGTGCTCGACGACCCGACGCCGGACGCCAGACGCGTCGAACGGCTCGCCAACTGGCGGGCCAGGACGTTCGGCCTCCCCTACGGCGATCAGGGGCTGCTGATTTCCGAGACCTATTACGACCACCTCGGCGGCTATAGACCGATCCCGATCATGGAGGACGTCGACCTGGTGCGGCGCATCGGCAAACCGCGCCTGCACGAGCTGCCCGCCGCGGCGGTGACGTCGGCGATCCGTTACCGCCGCGACGGCTGGTGGTTCCGGCCGATCAAGAACGTCACCTGCCTCATATTATTCTTCATGGGCGTGCCGCCGAAGATGATCCGGGACTTCTATTCATGAGCGGCGGGGACCGCCGGCGCCTCGTGATCTTCGCCAAGGCGCCCAGGCTCGGCCGGGTCAAGACCCGGCTCGGCCGCGACATCGGTCACGTCCGGGCGCTCAAGTTCTACCGCCGCATGCTGTTCTCGCTCGCCCGCAGGCTCGGCAGCGATCCGCGATGGGAAACCCTGATCGCCGCCGCCCCCGACACGTCGGTCATGGACGGCGGCGTCTGGCCGAATAACATCGCGCGCATCCGCCAGGGACCGGGCGATCTGGGCGAAAGGATGCAGCGCGTCTTCGACCGGCTGCCGCCCGGGCCCGTGGTGATCGTCGGCGCCGACATCCCGGGGATCGAGAACCGCGACATCGCAGACGCGTTCGCGAAGCTCGGCGCCAACGACGCCGTGTTCGGCCCGGCCGACGACGGCGGCTACTGGCTGGTCGGCCAGAAGCGCCGGCCCCGTGTGATCGATATGTTCGGGAATGTCCGGTGGTCCGGGCCGCACGCGCTGGAAGACACGCTTGGGAATCTGAAAGGGGCGCGGCATGCGATGCTGCGCCCCCTCGCGGATGTCGACGACGGCGACGATTACGCCCGCCTCGCCGTTCGCGATTAATTGAACGCGAACGCGTCCATCGCCAGCACCCCGTACGTGTAGCTCTTGTGCAGGTGGCGGCCCGGCTGGCCGGGTGCGCCCGCGCCCATGGCGACATAGAGCGGCAGCAGGTGCTCGTCGGTCGGATGGTTGCGGACCGCTTCGGGGGCGCGCTTGCGGTAATCCAGAAGATCTTCCGTGCGTCCCTCGGCGATCGCCCAGCTCGCCCACTCGTCGAAGGCGCTGGCCCACGGTTCGGGGTCGTCGTCAATGGCGTGGCCTCGGAATTCCCTTAAATTATGGGTCAGATTACCGCTGGCGAGGATGAGAACGCCCTCGTCCCGGAGCGGTCTTAACGCCTCACCCAGCCGATAATGCCACTTGGGATCCTTTCCGGACTGGATCGAAAGCTGCGTGACCGGGATATCGGCGTCGGGCCAGCCCAGCATCAGCGGCACCCACGCCCCGTGATCGAGGCCACGGGTCTCCGTCGTCACCGGACCGAGGCCGGCGTCGTTCAGAAGCCCGGCCGTCCTTGCGGCGAGACCGGGGGCGCCCGGCGCGTCGTACCTGAGCTTATAAAGCGCGTCGGGGAAGCCGTAGAAGTCGTAAATCGTCTCGGGCTTTTCGGCGTCGGAAACGACCGGATGATCGGTTTCCCAGTGCGCCGAGACGGCGAGGATCGCTTTCGGTTTGTCGACGGTCTCGGCGAGTTTCGCCAGGAACGTCCGGACCGGGCTCTCGTCGAGGATCACCGTCGGCGCGCCGTGCGATACGAATAAAGCGGGGATGGTCATCTCGTTCGTCCTTTCGGAGAAACAAGGGCGGCAAGCGGGTGAACGCCTGCCGCCCTCATCGGTTCATGTTAAAGGCGGCCTCAGCGGGTGGCCAGCGCGCCGTCGCCGTTCGAAAGGACCGGCAGCGGGAACTCCTTCTTCGTGACGGCGAACGCGCCGCCGCCCAGAAGCCCCTGCACGATGACGAGCACGATCAGGAACGCGGGATACTCCCAGCCGCCACCCTGGGCCGAGAACACCCAGCCGTTGCCGACGTGCTCGAGCAGCGCGCCGATCAGGATCGGCAGCGAGGCGAAGGCGACCAATCGGGTCTGGAAACCCGCGATCAGCGCGAGCCCGGCGAGGGCTTCGCCGGCGAACACCAGATAGGCGAAGAAGCCCGGATAGCCGATGCTCTCGAAATACTGCGCGGTGCCGCCGAGGGTGAAGGTCATGTATTTCAACACAACCCCGTGGGCGAGGAACATCAGGCCCAGCGAGATGCGAAGAAGGAAGGCGCCGTACGGCGCGGTCTGCGAATTGATATTATTGTCTGACATGGTTCTAACCTCTCTTGAAAATCTGGCGCCGGACACCCCGTCCGGCGCGTTGGGTCGGAACCTAGGCCTTTCCTGTTTGCAAAGGAATTCGCAAATATTGCAGTATTGGTTTGCATCTTTGCAAATTCGGAGTCTGCCCCATGAGCTTCCCCTGGGACGACCTGCGCGTTTTTCTGGAGATCGCCCGCACCGGCTCGCTGGCGGGGGCGGCCCGTGCGCTCGGCGTCAACCATTCGACCGTGTTCCGGCGCATCAACGCGTTCGAGGCGAAGCTGGGCGTCAGATTGTTCGAGCGCCTGCCGACCGGCTACGCGCTGACCGTCGCCGGCGAGGAGATGCAGGCCTCCGCCGCCCGGGTCGAGCGCGAGATCGACCGGCTCGACCGGCGCATCACCGGGCAGGACCTCAGGCTCGAAGGCTCGCTCGTCGTCACCACCACCGACACCATCATCGAAAACCTGCTGACGCCGCATCTGCTCGGGTTTCGAAACGCCTATCCGGGCATCGTGCTCGAGCTCGTGATCGACAACCAGAACGTCAACCTGTCGAAGCGCCAGGCCGACGTCGCCGTCCGGCCGACGCGCAATCCGCCGGAAACCCTGGTCGGGCGGAAGGTCGCCGACGTCGCCGTCGCCCCCTACGCGTCACCCAGATATATGAAGGGCCGCGCCGCGGCCCCCGAAGCGCTGGACTGGCTGACGGTGGACGAAAGCCTGTCGCATCTGGCGTCCGCCAGATGGTTCCGCGAGACCTATCCCGACGCCAACGTGGTCGTGCGCGCCAACAGCCTGTTCGGGTTGCTGCACACCTGCGAGGCGGGGATGGGCGCGGCGCTGCTGCCGTGCTTCATGGCCGACCGTCGAAAGCCGCTCACGCGGATCGGCGAGCCGATCCCCGGCGCGGGGACGATGCTGTGGCTTCTGACGCATGAAGACCTCCGCCACACCGGGCGCGTCCGCGCCTTCATGGATTTCATGGCGGGGGCGCTGTCGTCCGAGACCGATCTGCTCGAGGGCCGGGCGGGGTAGACCCCCTCACCTGTCCTCTCCCCCAATGCTTGGGGGAGAGGGACCCAGCCGAAACGAAACCCGATCTCATCCCTCTCCCCCTTATAAGGGGGAGAGGTTAGGTGAGGGGGTGAACATCGGCATCAAAAATCCAGTCGCGCCTGATCGATGACTTCCTTCATCACGAAGAAGGTCCGGGTCTGGCGCACGCCGGGGAGCGTCAGCAGCTTTTCCCCGTGCAGCCGGCTGAAGTCGCTGATGTCGCGGACTCTTATCTTCAAAAAATAATCGAAGTCCCCCGCCACCAGATGGCAGTCGATGATGAACGGCATCTCCTTGGCCGCGGTCTCGAACGCCTCGAAACTTTCCGGCGTCGAGCGGTCGAGCACCACGCCGACGATCACCAGCGCCCCCAGCCCGACCCGGTCCGGGGCGACGTGGGCGCGGGTATCGGACATATAGCCCTCGTCGATCAGCCGCTGGGTGCGGCGGTGGCAGGTCGCGGGGCTGGCGTTGACCTTTTTGGCGAGATCGGCGTTCGACAAGCGGCCGTCCTGTTGCAGGGCGCGGAGAATGCGGAGATCCGTGCGGTCGAGTTGATCCATGTGATCATTTCTCTCATTTTTTTCGTTGATATAGAAAAATTATCTCATAAAAACTCTATCTACAATCCATCACATCCATTTTCGATTGAATTTCGAAAGCACCTTCGACGGCGTTTCGGCTAGTGTCCGGGAAAGTCCCAGACAGGAGCAGAGCCATGAACCTCGCCAAATTCGAACGCTATCCCCTCACCTTCGGGCCGACCCCGATCGAAAAACTGAGCCGCTTGTCCGAATACCTCGGCAATAAGGTCGAAATCTTCGCCAAGCGCGAGGACTGCAACTCCGGCCTCGCCTTCGGCGGCAACAAGATCAGGAAGCTCGAGTACATCGTCCCCGACGCCTTGGCGTCGAACGCCGACACGCTGGTGACCATCGGCGGCGTGCAGTCCAACCACACGCGCCAGGTCGCCGCCGTCGCCGCCAAGTTGGGGATGAAGTGCCGCCTCGTGCAGGAAAGCTGGGTGCCGTTCCACGACGCCGTCTACGACCGGGTCGGCAACATCCTCTTGAGCCGGGTCATGGGCGCCGAGATCGAGCTGGTCGACGAAGGCTTCGACATCGGCATCCGCGAAAGCTGGGAAAACGCCTTGGAAGACGTGAAGAAAAAAGGCGGCAAGCCCTATCCGATCCCGGCCGGCGCATCGGTGCACAAGTTCGGCGGCCTCGGCTTCGTCGGTTTCGCTGAAGAGGTCCGCCAGCAGGAAGCGGAGATGGGCACGAAGTTCGACTACGTCATCGTCTGCACGGTGACCGGCTCGACCCACGCCGGGATGCTGGTCGGCTTCGCCGCCGACGGAAGGGCCGACAAGGTGATCGGCATCGACGCGTCGTTCACCCCAGAGCAGACCCGCGCCCAGGTGATGCAGATCGCCAAACAGACGGCGGACATCGTCGCGCTCGGCCGCGACATCACCGACGACGACCTCGTTCTGATCGAGGACTACGCCTATCCAGCCTACGGCATCCCCTCCGACGAGACCAACGACGCGATCCGCCTCTGCGCGCGGCTCGAAGGAATGATGACCGACCCGGTCTACGAAGGGAAATCCATGCAGGGCCTGATCGATCTGGTCAAAAAGGACTACTTCCCCGCCGGCTCGAAGATCCTGTATGCGCACCTCGGCGGCGTGCCGGCGATCAACGGGTATAGCTACACCTACAGGAACGGCTGACATCTCTTCCTGTTGACTCCCCAAGCGCCATCCCGGCCGGTCCCCTGTAAACCGATCCGGGATGGCGTTCTTTTTTGCCCCAAGCGTATTCGGAAAAGCCGTGCCGGCGATCAACGGGTATGGCTACGCCTACAGAAACGGCTGCCCCCCTCACCCAACCTCTCCCCCTTAAAAGGAGGAGAGGGATTAGTTTGCAGTGCGTTTTAGCAGGGTCCCTCTCCCCCAGCTTGCCGGGGGAGAGGACAGGTGAGGGGGTGGATTAAATCACGCCGAGCCGGCCCAGCTTCGCCCTCAACCCCTCGATCCCGTCGAACAGGTGGGTGACGAGGCCGGCGTCTGCGGCGGCAGCGATGTAGCGCGGGCTGTCGTCGACGAATAACGTCGTTTCCGCGTCCCAGCCCAGATGATCGAGAATGCCGGTGAAGCCGGCGGCGCGCTCCTTGTTGAACCCGTGTACGCCGGAGACGAACAACCGTTCGCCGAACACCGGCCTCAGTTCCGGGGCGACTTCGTCGACGTGATCGAACAGCATCCGGCCGTTGTTGGTCAGCAGCGCGATCTGATGCGTTTCCGATAACCGCCGGGCGAGATCGATCATCATCGGCTCCGGCGCCATCGCCCACTTCCGCGCCGCGACCCACTGGCGCAATGTGACGTCGACGCCGAGCCGTTCGGAAATCCCCGCGATATACGCGTCGACATCGAGGTCGCCGTTGTCGGATTCGCCCTCCCAGCCGGATTTGAAGATCTTCTCGTCGATGTCGGCGGCGGGCACGCCGAGCGCGTCCGAAAGAAGATTAAGGCGGTTTTCGAAATCGTAGGCGTAGAGCACGCCGTCCATGTCGAACAGGACGGCTTCGATGTCCGGCATGCTCAGCCCTTGTGTTCGTTGAGGCGCGGCATCAGCTCGACGAAGTTGCACGGCATGAACCGGTAGTCGAGCTGGTGGACGAGGATCTCGTCCCACGCGTCCTTGCACGCCCCGGTCGAGCCCGGCAGCACGAAGATGTAGGTGCCGTCCGCGACCGCCGCGGTGGCGCGGGACTGGACGGTGGAGGTACCGATCTTCTGATAGCTGATCCAGCGGAACAGTTCGCCGAAACCGGGGATTTCCTTGTCGGTGACCTTTGCCAGCGCTTCAGGGGTCACGTCGCGCCCGGTGACGCCGGTCCCCCCCGTCGAGATCACCACGTCGATCCCGGGGTCGGCGACCCACTCTTTGAACTGCTGCGCGATCACGCCGGCGTCATCTTTACAAATCTTGCGGTCGGCGAGGAAATGGCCGGCGTCGGTCAGCCGCTGGACCAGCGTGTCGCCGGAGCGGTCGTCATCCAAAGTGCGGGTGTCGGATACGGTCAGGACCGCGATATTGACGGTCTTGAATTCACGATCACTTGAGAGCGGCATTGGCGGCAACCTCCGAATTTCCCGGACCCAGGGCCTGATAAAGCGGCCATTCGCCACGCGCGACGGCTTCGAGCGACGGCGTGTCCTGGCCCAGACGATGGCGGTAAATCCAGAAGTTGGTCAACACCCTTTCGACGAAGGTGCGGGTCTCGAACGAGGGAATGCTCTCGATGAAGAAGATCGGATCGTCGAGGTGTTTGGTGCGGCGTTTCCACTTGCGGAGGTTGCCCGGTCCGCCGTTCCACGCCACCGCCAGCGTGAACAGGTTCTGTTCGACGTCGGTTTCGTCGAGCAGCATCTCGATATAGCGCTGACCCAGTTCGAGGTTGGTTTCGGGCGTGTAGAGCTTGGAGCGCTCGCGGAGCCGCATGCCCGTCGAACGCGCGACGAATCTGGCCGTGCCCGGCATCAGCTGCATCAGGCCGCGCGCGCCGGCCCAGCTTTTGGCTTTCGGGTTGAAGCGGCTTTCCTGGCGGATCAGCGCATAGATCAGCGCCCGGTCGACGGTAAAGCCGTCGACGGGAATATAGGCCGGGATCGGATAGGCCGCGCCGTCGTAGCCGCCGCCGTCGGGATAAAGAAGCGTATCGAGGCGAACCGCGATGGAGGCCATGTTGCCGCGCGCCGCCAGCGCGTGAATCCCTTCGAGCAACGGCCGGTCGGCGCCCCGGATCAGGTCCTTGATTTCGGCTTCGGCGCGGACGTTGTCGTCGATCTGCATCAGGGCGATGGTACGGCGCCCGCGCGGATTCTCCGACAATCTTTGGAGCGTATCGCCCTTGAACGCCGGCGGCGCCCAGTTGAACGGCAGGTCGCGGCCCAGGAGCCGGATGGCGAGAAGACCGTAGAACGTCCTCGGGTGCGACGCCGCGCGTTCCAGCAGCGGCACGACCTCACGCGGTGAATGCGCCGCCATGTAGCTGCGCGCCGCCCAGAAGGCGGCGGCGGAGCCCATCCATTCCGATACCTTATCGTTGTCGGCGGCGGCCCGGAAATGCTCGGCGGCGTCGGCGTATTTCTCGGCGCGCCAATAGAGCAGTCCCGCCGTCCAGTGGCCTTCCGGCAGATATTTCCCGGACCGCTTCAGCGCCGGCAGCGCCCATTGAAGGCCCCAGTCGTCGCGGCCGTCGATGAAATAGCCCTTGGCCAAACCGACCCGCGCCTCGTCGTATTCGGCGGCGGACAGATAACGCTCGGTCGCCGGATCCTGGATGATCCGCTTGGCGGTCAGCGTGTGGCCGCGCCTGAGTGCGCGCTTGATCCGGTAGCGGATCGACCGGGCTTTGCGGCGCTCGGCGGTCGAGCGCGCCTTGCCCGGGATATGGATGCTCTTGAAGCCGACCCGGTGCTGCAGCACGCCGGCGTCGGCGACGGTTTCCGGCGGCACCGGCATCTTCCAGTTAGCCGGGCGGCGCCGCAGCGCCAGCTTGTAGATCGTCGATGCCCCCGGATGATCGGCGTAGGACGCCATCCAGTCCTTCAATTCTTTATACTTGGAGCGGTACTTGGTCGGGTGCATGTAGCGCTGATAGAGCACGTGACCCATCAGGATCGGGTCCGTGAGCCGGTCGATCAGCTTGTCGGCGGTTTTCCAGTCCCCCGATTCCTGCACTTCGAAGATACGCTGATAGAGCCGGATATCCTCGTCGTTGAGAATTTGCGGCAGGGCCGAGCCGGCGATATCGGCCGACATCGGCATGCGCGGCTGCGCCGCGCCCGAAGACGGCATACCCGAAACGCCAATCAGAATCCCCAGTGCCGCCGCGGCGATGAAACGTGCCGGGCGAAGACATTTCCTCGTCTTCGTCAATGGACGAAACCCCTCAGTCCCTTATCTACAACATTTCTACCCGATCACGGGAATCGCCGCAAGATTATGGGTATCCACAGGGTTAATGGCGGCCGTGACGGGGCTTGGAACGCCGGACCGGGCGGCTAAACTGGGCGCAACGAAAAAATTTCCGAGGGGAGACCACCGTCCATGAGCGAAAAAACCGCCGCCAGCGCGTCGCGCGTTCTGTCCGAGTTCACGTCGCAGCTCAGCTATGACAGGATTCCGGCAAGCGTCATCGATCATCTCAAGCTCTCGATCCTCGACGGCATCGCCTGCTGCCTGGTCGGCTCGACGCTGCCGTGGACGCAAAAAGTCGCCGACATGGTCGCCGGCGAGGGCGGGGTCCCCGCGGCGACGGTGTTCGGATCGAAACGCTCCGTGCCGCTGACCGGGGCGGTCCTGATCAACGCGACGGCCGGTCACGCGTTCGAACTGGACGACATTCACCGGGACGCGATCCTGCATCCGAACTCCATCGCCGTCCCTGCGGCGCTCAACACCGCCGAATATCTGGGCGGCGCGTCGGGGAAGGACGTGCTGACGGCCATCGTCGCCGGCTACGAGGCCGGCAACCGGATCGGCGCGGCGGCGGGCACGGATTTGTTGTTGCGCGGCTTCCACCCGCAGGGCGTGATCGGCCCGTTCGTCGCCGCCGCGGCGACGGCCAGGATGATGAATTTGGATGCGGTTCAGACCCTGAACGCGCTCGGCATCGCCGGCTCGCTCGGCGCCGGACTGATGGCGGCGCAGGAAGGCGCGATGGTCAAAAGACTTCACTCCGGCAACGCTGCCGAGGCGGGGGTGCGCGCAGCCCTTCTGGCGTCGAACGGCTTCACGGGGATCTCGGACGTGGTCGAGGCCGAATACGGCGGCTTCCTCGCGGCGTTTTCCGGCAAGATCGAGCTCGCCCGGGTGACGGACGGTTTAGGTCAAGTCTGGGAGACCGAAAAGACCGGCTTCAAGCCGCACGCGACGGTGACCTCGATCCACGCCGCGCTGGACGCGCTCTCGAAGATCCGCGCCGACAACGGCCTCGGAGCCGAAGACATCGCCCGAATCCACGCCGGCGTCAGCCGCCCGACCCACGTTCACTGCGCCTGGCCTTATGAAGCACAGAGCGTCACCGCGGCGCAGATGAACATCTATTACGGCCTCGCCATGATCGCGTTCCACGGCGAAGCGTTCACCGCGCAGTTCACCGAGGATGCGATCAAGGACCCCGCCGTCCTCGAATTCATTAAGTGCATCACCGCCGAGGTCGACCCGGCGATCGAAAGCAAGGGGCCCGCGTTCCGGCACATGGCGACGGTGCGCGTGACGACGACGGACGGGCGCACGCTCGAAGAGACCGTGACCAACAGAAAAGGATCGCCGGAAAACCCGCTTTCGGCGGACGAGGTCGAGGCCAAGTACTTTGCCCTCGCCTCGAATATTTTGGGTGAGGACAAAGCGGAAAAGGTCCGCGACATGGTCTTCGCGCTCGACCGGACTGACGAGGTCGAAACGCTGACCTACGCCATATCGGGACATTGAAATAATCCCCCTCACCTGTCCTCTCCCCCGATGCCGGGGGAGAGGGACTCTCGACGAAATGCCGCAGCTACCCCTCTCCCCCTCTTAGGGGGAGAGGTTGGGTGAGGGGGTGAGCGTCTAGAAGTTCTCGACGAACGGGCGCAGTTCCATCTCCCACGTCCAGGCCGAGCGATCCTGGTTGTGGACGTGGAAGTACGATTCCGCGATGTCGTCCGGATCGAGCTTGTTGGGATTCTTCGGATCGTCGCTTTCGCCGATGCCGCCGTCGATGACGAAGTGACCGACGTGTATCCCCTTCGG
Source organism: Rhodospirillales bacterium (assembly GCA_965228915.1). Classification (GTDB taxonomy): domain Bacteria; phylum Pseudomonadota; class Alphaproteobacteria; order Rhodospirillales; family Casp-alpha2; genus UBA4479. The sequence goes on from OZ245847.1 coordinate 1,054,700, forward strand.
CGCCAACTCGCGCGCCATCGACTGCGCCAAGCCGCGCAACGCGAACTTGCCCATCGCGAACGACGCCGAGTTGACGTAGCCCTTCACGCTCGCCGACGCGCCAGTGAACAGGATCGAGCCCGATCCCCGCGGCAGCATGATCTGCGCCGCCGCCTGCCCCACCAGAAAGCCGCCGAAGGCGGCGATTTCGAGAACGCGTCTGACCTCGTCCGGGTCGAGCTCGGCGATCGGCCCGCGCGCCCGGGCCGAGGCGTTGAAGATCACCAGTTCCGGCACGCCGAAATCCGACGTCACCCAGTCGAACAGGCGTTTTACCGAGTCGGGATCCGACGCGTCGCATTCGTGCGCGTGCCCGCTCGTCTCCGCCAACAGGCCTTCGAGCTTACCGGTATTCCGCGCCGCCAAAAGCGGCGTCATGCTCTCGGCGCGGGCGCGTCTGGCCAGCGCTGCGCTGAGCCCCTGCCCGGCGCCGACGATCAACGCATAACGGTCTTCAGCCATGTTCCCTCTCCTTTCGGGTCCGGTGCGGGATGTTTTGCAGAGCATGCCCGATCGGTGCAAACTCGCCAAGCCGACACCCGCACCCGTCCGGTTCCGGACAGGAGAAATTCTTGATCTTCGACGTCACCATTCCGCCCTACGTCCTGGCCCTGATCGCCGGATTCCTGTTCGCCCTCGGCGGGCAGATCCAGCACATGGGCCTGCAGACGCTCGACGCGCGCTCGGGCACGATGGTGTCGATCTGCGCCAGCGCCGGAATCTACTGGCTGGCGGCGCCGGTGATGCTGGACCCCGGCCATTTCCTGCACCCGGCGGTACTGATCTTCGCCGCGCTCGGCCTGATCCGTCCGGCGATCTCGGCAAATCTGTCGGTGGCCGCGATCCGCTACATCGGGCCGACGCTGACGACGGCGCTGGCGGCGACCTCGCCCCTGTTCGGCGCGGCGTTCGGCATCCTGATTTTGGGCGAGATGCTGACCTGGCAGATCGCGCTCGGCACGCTCGGGATCGTCTCGGCCATCATCCTGCTGACCCGGCGCGACAAGAAGATTCCGGCATCGTGGCCGGTGTGGGCGCTGGCGCTGCCGGTCGCAGCCGCGATCATCCGCTCGTTCGGGCACGGCTTGACCAAGATCGGCATGGAATACATCCCCGATCCGTATTTCGCGGCGCTGGTCGGGTTCACGGTCTCGATGGTCGTGACCGGGTCGCTGCACCTGATGAAAAAGGGACGCCCGCCGCTGATGCGCGCGCGCCAGGGCGTCTACCTGTTCCTGTTCTCGGGACTGATGTTCGGCGCCGCGCTGTTGGCGCTCAACACGGCGCTGTTGAACGGCACCATCGTGACCGTGGTGCCGATCGTCGCCGCGTCGCCGATCTTTTCGATGCTGTTGAGCGTCATCGTGTTCCGGCGCGAGCACCTGACGGTGCGGATCGTCGCCGCGGTGTTCGTCGTGATGCCGTCCGTGGTTCTCATCGCGCTCGGCAGATGATGCCGTCCGCCGACAGCGGCCCCGCACCCCTGAGCACCAGATAGATCAGCGGGAAGATCCACAGAAGCCGCTGGTCGGCGATGATGGCGTCCTGCATGCGGTCGAACACGAAGCCGACGCTTTTCGGATCGAGATTGTGAAGGGTCACGTCGACGATGCTCATCACGACGATGAAGCCGATCAGCGCGAGCGCGGTGAAGCGCGTGAACAGGCCGATCAGCAGCATGATCGGCAGGATAAACTCGGCGTACGTCCCCGCCAGCACGATCAGCTTCCACGGAAAGACCGCGATCTGCGACGGGTCGTAGCCCGCCGCCTCGGCGATGTGGGGGATGATCTGCGCATAGGCGCCGACGGCGGGGATGAACATGTCCGGAAAGCCCGAGCCGACCTTGGTCATCGCCGAGTTGACGAAGAACACGAGAAGCACCGACGAGAACACCAGTCTCGCGGCGAGGCCGAGGAACCAGTCCCCGGCGAGCGTTTCGAGCGTCCTGAAGAACGCGTCGTGCATTCCCTTGATTGAATTCACGATGGCCATGCTTGTTTCCCCTTATGTTTCCGGCTGATCAAGCCTGCTCACCGCGCCCATGGCGAACAGATCGGCGAGCCAGGCTGACGGATCGCCCTCGTCGGTATCGCGGACGGCCGCACATGCCTCGCCGAGGGCGATACCTTTGGCGAGAGCGCTATAGAAATCTAAGGCCTCCCGGGCGACCGGATGAACGTGGACGTCGAGCGCCGGCCGGACGATCACCGCTTGTTCCGGTTCGGACGCGATCGTCGAAAGATCGGGAAATTCGGTGGCCTGGTGCGCCTGCCAGATGGAGACCGCCGGATAACGGCTTCGAAACAGCCGCAGGCTCGGGTGAAGGCCGAGCCGGAGGTGATCGATATCTTTCTCTGGTACGGCAGACAAAAGACTGAGATGCAGCCAGCTATGATCGGCAGCGTGATAGGCTTCGAGCCAGTATCGCTCCAACCTGGCGATATCGGCCAGAAACGGCAGCGATTGGGCCGCATCGAACGTTTCGATAAAATCACCGAAATCTGCGCCATACTCATGAAGAACCGGCGAAGCCGGTCGATTTTTTTGCGTATAGGCGTGTGCCAGTGTGTCGAAGAATTCCTGTCCGGTCAGTTTCAGGACGACCGGATAGGCTTCGGCGAGTGCGTTCATCAGGCCCCATGCCACGTTGTTGCGGTACACATCGAACCGCGCGGCACTGCCGATAACGCCGGGGGGAACGGCGGCGTTCCGGGCCGTCAGCGCGTTTCCGAACATATGTAGGGTGTCACGCCACATCGTTCATCACCCCTCGATAAGATTCCGCGCCGAGCGCCAACGAAATTTTTTCGACCTCGATCATCATCTCCGCCCAGTCCGGCACATCCGCGTCCCACTCGATCAGGGACGGGACCGCGCCGGTCCGTCGGATCACGTCCCGGAACAATTCGATCACCGGATCGGCGACCGCCCGGTCGTGGGTATCGATCAGCAGCGCCCCGCCATTTTCGTCATGGCGCACGTCATGCCCGGCGAGGTGAATCTCCTCGACATGACGGAGCGGGAACCGCGCGATGTAGTCGTCCGCATCCCAGCCATGGTTAAAACACGACACCACGACGTTGTTGACGTCGAGCAAAAGCCCGCACCCGGTGCGGCGCTGGGTTTCGCGGATGAAATCCACCTCGTCGAAGGTGCTGTTTTCGAACGTCACATAGCTCGACGGGTTTTCGAGAAGGATGCGCCGCCCCAGGACGTCCTGCACGCGGTCCACGTGATCGGTGACCCCCATCAGCGTCTCGGCATTATAGGGCAGCGCCAGCAGATCGTTCATATAGCCCGCCTGATGCGTCGACCAGGCGAGATGCTCCGACACCAGCGCCGGTTCGTAGCGCTCGACGACGGTCTTCAATCTCGAAAGATGATCCTCGTCGAGCGGTCCGGCGCCGCCGATCGAAAGGCCGACCCCGTGCACGCTGAGCGGATAGTCTTCACGCAGTCTCTCGAGGCGGGCATGCGGGGGGCCGCCGGCGCCCATGTAGTTCTCGGCATGGACCTCGAAGAACCCGGCGTCCGCCCGGCTTTCGATGATCGCCGTCAGGTGCTGCGGCTTGAAGCCCGCGCCCGCCCGGTCCGTCCTGATACCTTCTGACGCCATGCCCCCCGCGCCCCGTCCGATTACGACGGCACGTCGCGCTTGAGGGGTTCGAGCGAGCCCGCCCGGTCGCCCGGCAGTTTCATGCTTTCGCACGTCCCCTTGGGGACCAGCTTCCAGGCGTTGCCCTGATAATCGACTTTCGAGGTGCCGGCGCAGGTCGTGCCCGGCCCGGCGGCGCAGTCGTTCTGACCGGCCTTGGCGACGCCGAAGCATTTCTCGTTTTCGGCGGCTTGGGCGGCCGGGGCTAAGGCGGCGGTGCCCGCGGCGGCCAGCGCGCCCGCGACAACCGCGGCGGCGGTGAAGGATCGTTTCATTTCGTCATCTCCTGAACATTCGTTTATCCGCGCCGCGACATCGGGCGCAAATCCCGTATGCCACCGTTTACGCGTGTTCAGAAATCAAGTCCCCTCACTTGGCCGTGATAAAAGCGTGAGAGAAGACGGAAGATACCCTTCGTTCCGCCGGCCCTAGGTTCAGCCGGTCTCGCTGTCGGCGTTGTCCAACAACGCCTCGGCGCACGCGGACGCGACGTCGCCGTTGGGCGACGTGCTGCCGGGCATCGTCGCCCAGCCGTGGTCCTCGACGTACGTCCCCTTGTCCCAGGCATCCTTGCCTTTCAACGATGCGAGGTGGGTCTGCTTCTTGCTTTCCGGCAGGGCGCGGAACTGCGTGACGCAGATCGGGGTCAGCGCGCTCAGCACTTCCTGGTTGGCCTGCCGTTCCGCCTGTCTCATGGCGTCGCCTTTCGAGACGACCCATTCGACCTGAAAGGCAAATATACTGATGGCGATGGCGCCGACGATGCCGCCGAGCACGGCGGGTTTGGTCCAGCTCGGGACACGGATCTTCATAAGGAGCTCCTGTTCCTGGCTTCGCGTAAAGTCTGTTTTTTTGATTGTCCGCGGCGGACGCTAACACAGGTCATCCGGGATATCGACCGTTGTGGCCGGGCCGCCCGTTCGCGTGCCGTCAGGCGCCGGAGAGTTTCTTCGCGATCATCCGCATGTCGGCCCAGGCGTCGCGCTTCTTGATCGGCGTTCTTAAAAGATACGCCGGATGGAACAGCGCCGTCGCATCGATGGGGTGAGAGAGCCGCGTCGTCTGGAATTCGAACCACTTGCCCCTCAACCGGCTGATGCCCTGGGTCTGACCCAGCATGGTGTGCGCCGCCGGCGCACCGACGCAGACCAGCACTTCCGGATCGACGATCTCGACAAGGCGTTCGATGAACGGATGGCAGACGGCGGATTCCTGGGTCGTCGGCGTGCGGTTGCCGGGCGGCCGCCAGAACACGGTGTTCGAAATCAAAACGTCCTCGCGCTTGAGCCCGACGCTTTCCAGCATCGCGTTCAGCAGTTTCCCGCTCGGCCCGACGAAGGGGATTCCCTGTCTGTCCTCATCCGCGCCCGGGGCCTCGCCGACGAACATCAGTCTCGCGTCCGCAGGCCCGTCGGAGAGCACGAGATTGGTTGCGGTCTTCTTGAGCGCGCAGCCCTCGAACCCGGTCAGCGCATCCCTGAGATCGTCGATGCTCGCCGCCTGCGCCGCCAAATCCATGGCGGTGCGGACCTGCTGGTTGTTGTCGACCTCGCGCGGGTCGACCTTGGTGCCGCGCGAAATGTTGGCGGGCGGGCGGGAGCCGGCAGGCGAGTCTTGGGCTGGCTGGCGGGAGCCGGCAGGCGAGTCTTGGGCTGGCTGGCGGGAGCCAGCAGGCGAGTCTTGGGCTGGCTGGCGGGAGCCAGCAGGCGAGTCTTGGGCTGGCTGGCGGGAGCCAGCAGGCGCTGTCTGCGCGGATTCCATCTGCGCGGCCGAGACCTGGAACCGGTCGATCGGCTCATCCGCGACGCACTCGTCGCAGCCGGCGTCAATGTGCCATTGAAGCGATGCATGGAGGTCTTGGGCGTGTTCCATGCGCGAATGATATCACTTCAAAGAGCGCTGAACAGCGCTGGAAATGACGGTTTTGGGGGATTTCCGTTCGGAATTCATTCGTGAAACCCGGAATATCGCATGATATACCCGAGTTTCCAGGGCACGGGGCCTTTCAGACGACATATATATAAGACGAGGCGATCATGAACGACGACACCGGACAGACCGAAGCCGTAGAGCGCGAAAGCATGGAATTCGACGTGGTGATCGTCGGCGCCGGCCCGTCCGGCCTTTCCGCCGCGATCCGGCTGATGCAGCTGTCGCAGGAACAGGACCACGAAATTTCCGTCTGCGTCGTCGAAAAGGGCTCCGAGGTCGGCGCCCACATCCTGTCCGGCGCCGTCGTCGACCCGATCGCGCTCGACGAACTGATCCCCGACTGGAAAGACAAGGGTGCCCCCATGGGTGTGCCGGTCACCGACAACCAGCACTGGATTTTATCGGAGAACGGCTCGTCGTCGCTGCCCCACATCCTGATGCCGCCTTTGATGTCGAACGACGGCTGCTACACCCTCTCGCTCGGCAACCTCGTCAGGTGGCTGGGCGAGCAGGCGGAAGCCATGGGCGTCGAGGTCTATCCCGGCTTCGCCGCCGCCGAAGTGCTTTATACCGACGACGGTGCGGTCAAGGGCATCGCCACCGGCGACATGGGTTTGAAGAAAGACGGCACCCCCGGCCCCAACCACGAGCCGGGCGTCGAGCTGCACGCCAAGTACACCTTCTTCGCCGAGGGCTGCCGGGGGCATCTGTCGAAGGGATTGATGGAGAAATTCAATCTGAGAGAGGGCCGCCAGCCGCAGACCTACGGGATCGGCATCAAGGAACTGTGGGACGTCCCGGAAGAGAATCACAAGGAAGGCATGGTCGTCCACACCCAGGGCTGGCCGCTTTCCGACGTCGCCGGCGGCGGCTTCATCTATCACCAGGAAAACAACCAGATCGCCATCGGCTTCGTCGTCACGCTCGATTACGAGAACCCGTACCTGTCGCCCTACGACGAGATGCAGCGCTTCAAGACCCACCCGGACATCAAGAAGATGCTCAAGGGCGGGCGGCGCGTCGCTTATGGGGCGCGCGCGATCAACGAGGGCGGCCTGCAGAGCGTGCCCAAGCTCGCGTTTCCGGGCGGCTGCATGACCGGGTGTTCGGCGGGCTTCGTCAACGTGCCCAGGATCAAGGGTTCGCACAACGCCATGAAGACCGGGATGCTGGCCGCCGAAAGCGCGTTCGAGGCGTTGAAGGCGGGCCGCGCCCACGACGAACTCACCGACTACGAACCGGCGTTCCGCCAAAGCTGGGTCTACAAGGATCTTCATAAAGTCCGCAACGCCCGCCCGGCACTGTCGAAATTCGGCCTCACGCTCGGCACCGTCTACGCCGGGTTCGATATGTGGTTGAACAACCTCGGGCTCGGCTTCCTGCTGCCCTGGACGTTCGGCCATCACACCGATCACGACCGCCTCAAACCGGCGAAAGAAATGAAGAAGATCGAGTATCCGAAACCGGACGGCGAGCTCACCTTCGACAAACTGACCAACGTCTCGTTCTCGTCGACGAATCATGAAGAAGACCAGCCGGTGCATCTGACGCTGAAGGACCCGAGCGTGCCGGTGGCCACCAACTACAACGTCTATGACGGGCCCGAAGCGCGCTTCTGCCCGGCGGGCGTCTACGAATACGTCGCCGACGAGGACAAGGGCGGCGATGCGATGAAGCTGCAGATCAACGCGCAGAACTGCGTCCACTGCAAGACCTGCGACATCAAGGACCCGACCCAGAACATCCACTGGGTCGTGCCGGAAGGCGGCGGCGGGCCGAACTACCCCAACATGTAACCCAGCGTGACCGGCACGCCGCCGGGCGACCTGCTCAGCGCGGCGTTTGCGGCTGGTTGCCCTGCCTGACCGTCTGCGAATGTTTCTTCAGCGCGATCTGCGCGTCGATTGCTTCGCGGCCGAAACCGAGCACGCCCTGAAACAGCTTGATCGCACCCTTGCTGCCGCCGGCAATGACGGCGGCGGTGATGATGGTGCCGATGCTCGTCCCGTTGTACCAGATCAGCTGGTACAGTTTCGTCTCGACTTTGGCCACCGGGACGCCGCCCTGCTCGACGATCTGAACAAGGCCGATGTTCGCGGCCTTTCCGGTCAGTTCCATTACCTTGGCCCCCGCCGGCATGGCGTCCAACGGCGCGTAACGCGGGAACACCTGCAGGATCGCATCGAATTCGGCATGCGCGCAGATCAGCCATGCGAAGATGAAAGCGAAGATGCTGTTGATCCCGTATTTCTCCGGGCCGATTTTCTCGCGCATGTTTTTCCATGGCGACCATTCGAACAGTTGCGCCGAGGCACGTTCCAGGATCATCGCGAACACGACGACGATGGCGAGATAGGTGATCAGTCTCTCAAAGGTGTCATAGCTGAGCTCAGGCATCGCCCCCTCCGAAAACTATTTCAACTTTTAATAAAATTAGTATACTAGCTTAACGTGCATCGGGGAAGCGGGAGGTCCTCATGCTACCTGCGACGACGGTCCTTTTTGCGATACAGGCGGCGGTGCGCCTTTATTCCGCCGGCAAGGGTGCCTATGCCCAACACGTCGCGACCAGCGACCTGGCGTTTCCGTTGGTCAAGGGGCTCAGCCTCGATGAAGAAAGCGTCTCGGGCTGGCTGCAGACATTCGAAACCCAATCCCCCGAGAGGTTTGAAGAACTCTATCAGGGCGGCAGCGACGGCAAAGGCTACAAACGCCTCATGGCGGCGCTCTATAAGGCTGGCGCGCGCAGCGACGACGACAAGCTGATCATCACGGACGCCTATATCGCCATATTTCCCCTGGTCGAGGCCGATGCCCTGAAGGCGCCTGAAGACGCCGGCAAATATCTGAACACCCTCAACAACCGCGAACAGATTGCACTGTACCGCGTCCAGCAATGGACTGCCGTTGAAATCGCGGGCGCGCCGTCGCCGTTCTGGACCGTTGCCGGCGCGCTGGTCGAGATCGCGGTCGATTACTTCGCTAACCAACCGGGCGCGGTATCAACGAAAACGCCGAAGGGGCGCGCGCTGCGCGCTTTCCTTCAGGCCGTCGACGAAAACGTCGACTTCGAAAACCCCCACGCGTCTTCGATCATCAGCAATCTGATGATCGCGGCGCTCGACACTGTCTCCGAGCACCCGAAACTGATCGCCGGCGGGAATGCCGAGGAAAAACTCGTCAAATCAGTGTCGGCAGCGATGGCGCAGAGCATCACGGCGCGAAAGCAGGCGATCAAGGGGGCGTCGAGCTTTAAGATCGATGAGATCGGCGACATCCTGCAGACCGTCGCCCGCGCCGCCATCCGAGCCGGCGCCGACACCGTGCTGTCGGACCCGAAAACGTTTCTCGATATCGGCACCGCCGAGAGCGATCTCGTCACCAAGGTCGGCACCTCGCTGGTCGATATCGTATTCGAGGACGACGGCGGCATCGATCTCGGCGCCGTCTGGTCGGTGGAAAGCCTCGAAAAACTCGCAGACGCGGCGTTCCGCGCCGTCGCCGAACATCCGGAACTGGTCAGCGGCAGCGGCGACGAGCCGCTCAAGAAACTGGTCAAGGGATTGGCGGCTGACCTGGCGGCGCACGAAAAGGTCATCAGCCGCGACGCGCTGCCCGATATCTTCAGCCTTGTCGTCGAGCACACGACGAGCAATCTCGACGCGCTTTGGGGCCGCGGCTACGCCGACGGCGCCGAGCATCTTCTGGTCACCGCCAGCCGACAGCTGCTGGCGGGCCTCAAGGCCAGCACCAGCGACGGCAAGTGGCCGCCGAAGCTGACGCGGGACGATCTCGTCGAAACGCTGGACGCCATCTTTGCCGAGGTGGTCGACAACAAGGCCTGGATCGACATCACCGACCCTGACAAGTCGTTGCTGAAATCGACCGTCGACGACGTGTTCGGGGTGCTCAAGAAATACAAACTGTCGCAGATCCACGGGGACACCGGCCTTGCGATCCTGCGCGCCGTTCTGCAGGCAACCGGGCAGAACCTTGTGCTTTCCCGCTACATGCCGGGCGAGACGCGGGCGTTCGGCGTCAGCCTCGTCGACGCGTTGCTGGCGAGCCTGTTCAAGGACCAGGACGCGGGCGCGCACTGGCTGCTGACGCGCCAGACTGCGCTCGCCACGCTGGTCGAAGTAACCTTCGACCAGGCGGAGGAGGCGCTCCCCATCGGGCTCGGCAGCGCGCCCGACGCCGAAGCGCAACTCAAAGCGAAACTGGATGCAGCGCGCGCGGTCTTCGACAATCTGGCCATGGGCAAGATCGAACCCGATGCGTTCGAGGATGCGATCCTCGCCGCTTTACAGACCTGAGGAGGGATACATGAATCCGATGGTAAAAACGGGAGGCTCGATACTGGCAGTCACCCTCGTTTCCGGCTGCGTCACGGTGGACGTCGACCGGGCACTGACGAGTTACCGGACATGCGTCAAAAACAGTGATGCCGCCGAACGCCTGAATCTGGATCCGGGCCAGTACCGCTACAGGACCTTGAACGCGGGCGGCGCCACCGCCGATTTTGAGAGCGCCATGAACAAGAACCACACCGCGCTCGAGACGTGCGACGTTGCCGTGCAGATGATGACCGACGCCCAGCCCAAAGTCGGCAGCGACCAGGACAAGGGTATTCGCGGCACCCTGATGGCGGCCAAGGCGCAGGCGCTTTACCTGCGTTCCGAAATCCGCAGCACCATTTACGGCCCGCCGACGGGTGACGACGGAAAGCAGGACTGGCGGCAAATCCACGACGAGACGGAGATTACCCAAACGAAGGAAGCCGCCGTCTCAGCCGCTTCATCGGGCAGCGCCTTCATCGGCGGGAATGTTCTGGTGAACGTAAAAGCGCTTCCCGCCTATATCGACTTCGCGAAGTTCCGCCAGGGCATGAACGCGAAAGACGCGGCAACGCCGATGACGGCCGATGAGGCCAAGGACAACTACTGCGCCGCCGACCGCCGCATCCGGGAGATTAATAAAGCCGGCGGCGCCGATCCGGCGGCGTTCATTCGCCATGCGGTAAACCGCGTGCGGATGGGCGTCCTTTACCACCGATATCACTTAAACAAACTGCCTGCGAAACCGGCTACCGATTCAGCCGGGAACCCGGCCACCTTTGCCTGTCTCGACGGCGAGGCGAAACCGAAACCCAAAGGGAGTACCTTGCCCGCAGGTGCCGCCGATTATTGCAGCAAGATGCAGGCCACCCAGAAAGCGCATCTTTGCCCGGTGATAGTGCAGGCGTGCGACGCGTATGCGACGATCACGCTGGCGATGAACGACATCGACAAGGTTTCGTTCGAGCCGCAGAAAGACCAAAATGGCAAAGAGGTCTGGCGCGACAACGTTCTCAACGATGCCGCCAGCGCGAAAAGCTGGTCGGATGTCCACGGCGCGCTGAAGTTTTCTTCCCTGATTGGCGCCTCGGTCGCCAAAGCCTGTTTTAAAACTGCCGATGCCGACGACCTTATCTACGGCGCCTACATCACGTCCAAGACCGTGACGGATTGCCTCGCGTCTTATGATACCTTCAGTACCGTCGACAAACTCAAAGCGCTTGAGTTCAGCACGCCCGCGAATTGCCCGGCAAAACCCAACTCATAGCCCGCCCCCTTGCGTCCGTGAATACAATTTGCGAGGGTGCCCTCTTAGGGACGCGCCGAGGAACCCCGATCCAAGGACAAAAGCCGAGACCGGCGTCTCCCCGTCCGAACGACGATAATAGTTAGGCATTTTCATGAAACTGACGAGCGAACAGGTCGGCGCCATCGAGCGTCAGACCGGTGCCATTCCCATTCCGGAAGACAATGCCGCCAACGAGGCGCTGGCCAACGTCTTCGGCGATCACACGTTCTATGCCGATCAGAACGGCCTGCACGTGCTTGAGCCGGTCAATCTCGAGGAGCAGGACGGCGACCACGCGGAAGTCATCCAGATCGCCGAGTGGACCAACGACAACAAGGACGAGCTGCAGCCGATCGAGCCGCAACGCACCGGCGCGGTGCTGGGCCTCGACGACGACGGCCAGGGCGACGGCGAAGGCGAAGCCGCGAGCTAACAGCTCTTTATTTCCCGGACGCTGACCAGACCCGGAAACCGGCAGGTTTTCGGGCGCGAGTCTTGCGATCCGGGATCTATCCCAAATCAGGCGCATTGCATCGCCGAAAATGGGTCCCGGCGCTTTGGCCGGGAAACAGCCGGGCTGACCCGCTTTTCCATCAAAATGAACGTCGCCCTGAACTTGATTCAGGGCCCATAGGCGTGCGCGGAAGTCGGTATGGATCCCAAATCAAGTTTGGGATGACGTTTCGCTTGTGACCAATCGAAACGTCACTCCGCCGGCTGGCCCGACGCGGTGCGGCTCGAGACCTCGCGGAGCTCTTCGTCGAGTTCCGCGCCCTCCTGCGAGCGCGGTTTCGAAAACCCGGCGATCAGCATGTAGAGCACCGGCGTCAGCAACAGCGTGATCGCCGCCGCCATCCCGAGCCCGCCGAAGATCACCCAGCCGATGGCGATGCGCGCCTCGGACCCCGGCCCGGTGCCGAGGATCAGGGGCAGCCCGGCGAACACCGTCGAGAACATGGTCATCATGATCGGCCGGAAACGCACCAGCGAGGCTTCTCTGGCCGCGTCGCGGGGGCTCATGCCCCTTTCCCTTAACTGGTCCGCGAACTCGACCATCAGGATCGCGTTCTTGGCCATGATCCCGGTCAGCATCAGCACCCCGATCTGCGAATAGATGTTGATCGACGTGCCTGTCATATAAAGGGCGAAGATCGCCGCCGCGATCCCGAACGGCACCGTAATCATCACCGTCACCGCGCTGGTGACGCTTTCGAACTGGGCGACGAGCACGAGGAACACCACGACGAAGGCGATCAGATAGGTAATCGCGAGATCGTGCGAGGTCTCGTTCAGCTCCTTCGCCTCGCCGAGGAAGATCAGCCCGACGTCGCCGGTCAGGCTGCCCGCCGCGACGGCGCGCGTCGCCTCGATGGCCTGGCTGAGCGTGTAGCCCGGCGCGATGTCGGCGTCGATCTCGATGGCGCGGCGCTGTTCGTGGCGGTCCAACTCGGCGGCGACCGAGCTCTCGGAAAATGTGATCAACTGCGACAGCGGCACCAGCCTGCCGCCGGCCGCGGTGACATACAGATTGGCGATGTCGGCGGGCTCGTTCACCGCCTCCTCCGTCGCCTGCAGCATGATCGGCACGGTCCTGTCGTGGACCGTCAGTTCCGCGACCTCGAACTCGTCGACCAGGACTTGAATCGTCGTCGCCAGATCGGCGATATCGACGCCGAGATCGGTGGCGCGGCGGCGGTCGATGTCGATCGACAGCTCGGGCTGGGTGGCGCGGAACTCGACGCGGAAGTTGCTGATCCACGGCGTTTCCGTTTCCAGCTTGCGGATGAACTTCTGCACTTCCTGATAGATGTGCGCGTAATCGGCGCCGATCAGGGCGATCTCGAGCCCGCCGTCGGCGTTCCGGAGATTGAGGCTGTTTGCGCGCCGGACCCGCGCCTGCGCGCCGGGCAGGCCGGTCAGCTTTTTATTGATCTCCTTGGCGATATCGCCTTCCGAAATCGTGCGCTGTTCCCACGGGATCAGCGGCGCATCCACGAGCCCGCGGTTAAGGTCATAGTACCCGGTGATGGTGAACAGCCGCTCGACCACGCCATCATCGATATAAGACTGGAACATCTTCTCGACCTGCTCCACCTGGCGGTCGCAATAGGCGAGCCCGGTGCCGTCCGGCCCGGTCAGGCGGACCGTCACCTTGCCACGGTCCTCTTCGGGGACCAGTTCCTCGCCGAGCTGCTGATAGGCGAGATAAGCGAAGGCGATCACCACGGCGGCGAAGACGAAAACCAATACGGGCGCCCGCATCACCAGATCGAGCGGCACCTGATACGCCTTGAGCCCGGCGCGTCCGACGGCATTCAGTTTCCGCTGGATCGGGCCCGCCTGTTTGCGATCGCCCCGGTTCGGCAGCTTGGACGCCAGCATCGGCACCAGCGTCAGCGCCACGAACGACGAGATCATCACCGTCACTGCGAGCACGAAACCGAACTCCTGGAACAAGCGCCCCGCCGTCGACGGCAGGAACGAGATCGGCACGAACACCGAAACCAGCGTCGCCGTCGTCGCCAGCACGGCGAAGAACACCTGACGCGTCCCCAGCACCGCGGCGGCCCTGGTGCGGATGCCCTGCCCCCTCAGGCGCTGGATGTTCTCCAGGACCACGATGGCGTCGTCGACCACGACCCCCGCCGCCAACACCATCGCCAGCAGCGTGATCAGGTTGACCGAGAAGCCGAGAATCCACACCGCCGCCAGCGATCCGACCAGCGCCACCGGCATGGCCACGGTCGGGATGAACGACGCCCGCCACTGCCCGGTGAACACGACCAGCACCAGCACCACGATCATGATCGTGTAGCCGAGCGTCGTCAGCAGTTCGGAGATCGAGCCTTTGATAAAAAGACTGTCGTCGGAAATCGTCTCGATGGTGATATTCGGGATCTGCGTCTTGAGGCGCTCGACCACCTTGGCGACACCCTCGGCGATGGCGATGGTGTTGGAACTGGCCTGACGCACGATGCCGAGCGACAGGACCGAGCGGCCGTTCAGCCTGACCCAGCTTTCCGCCGTCGCCGGGCCGAAGAACACCGTCGCGACGTCGCCGATCTTCACCGGCTCGCGGACGAACAGATCCTCGATCTTGCTTGGTTCGATGACCGAGGCGTTGGCGCGCACCAGCACTTCCTGCTCGCGCGACTGGAAGCTGCCCGCCGGCACGTCGTAGCGCGCGTTCCGCATGACGTTGGCGACGTCGGCGACGGAAAGGCCGTAGCTCGCCAATTTCATGGGGTCGAGCAAAACGCGCAGCGTCCGTTCCTGATCGCCGTACATCGACACGTCCGCGACCCCGTCGACGGAGGTCAGTTCCGGGATCACCTGATCGTCAACGACCTGGGTCAGCGCGTCGATCTGCAGGCTGTCGCTGTAGACCGCGAGCCGGACGATCGGGGTCGCGTCGGCGTCGGCCTTGATGACGGTGATGTTCTCGACCCGGTCCGGCAGTTCGCGCTCGACCCGGCTCACCGCCTCGCGGACGTCGTTGGCGGCGTCGATCAGGTTGACGTCCGGGTTGAACACGGCGCGGAGCCGAAAGTTGTTCTCTTCCGACGACGCGCGCACTTCCTTGACGCCGTTGACCCGGGCCACCGCCGCTTCGACGATGCTGGTGACTTCCGCGTCCATGGTTTCCGGCGAGGCGCCCGGATAATCGGCGCGCACCGTGACGATGGGCCGGTCGACGTCGGGCAGTTCCCGGACCTCGACGCCCATCAGCGCGCCGAAGCCGGCGATCATGATCAGAAGGTTGAGCACCACCGCCAGGTACGGGCGGCGCACGCTGATGGTCGGCAGGTCGTTGGTCGCGGCGGACGAGGTATCCAGGCGTTCCGACATCCAAGCCCCCCTATCCTAGCCGCCGACCTGGGAAATCTCGACGAGGCGGCCGGGTCTCAGCCGCTGCACGCCCTCGACGACGACGATGTCGCCGGGCTGCACGTCGCCCTCGATCAGCACCTTGCTGTTGAGGCGGCGCTTCGAAACCACGGTAACCCGTTCCGCCTTGCCGTCCGTGACCCGCCAGATGAAGCTCTCTCCATCCTGCCACTGCAACGCCAGTTCGGGGACGCTCGGCAGCATCTCGCCCGGCAGGTCGAGGTGCACGAAGAACGACATCCCCGGGCGGAGCGAGTCGTCCTTGTTCTCGAACGCGGCGCGGACGCGGACCGTGCGCGACACCGGGTCGACGCGGCTGTCGATCTTGTTGATATGGCCTTCGATGACGCGGTCGCGGAAGCTGGGCGTGCGCGCCTTGACCGGCATGTCGAGCTTGAGCCGCGACAGATTTCTCTCCGCCACCTCGAATTCGACCAGAAGCGTGGAGCGGTCGTCGATGGTGATGATCTCGGTCGCGGTCGTGACCCGGTCGCCGTTCTCGACCTTCGGGATGCCGACGATGCCGTCGAACGGCGCGCGCATGGTGCGGTCGGATAATGCCTCCCGCGCCTGACCCAGCTCCAGCCTGGCGCGCTCCAGGATCACTTCCGCATCCTCGACGTTGGCGCGCGAACGGACGTTGTTGTCCTTCAGCCGTTGCGCGCGCTGGAGCGCGTTCTCCGCCTCCTTGACCCGGGTTTCGGCGACCCGGACCTGCAGCTGCGCGTCGCGGGCGTCGAGCCGCATGACGATGTCGTTCTTCCTGACCTGCTGGCCGGTTTCGACCGGGAACGCCACGATCTCGCCGGCGGCGGCCGGGAACAGGGTGACGGAGAGTTTCGCGCGCGCCGTGCCGATCGCCTCGACCAGCACGCTGTCGCGCATCTCGCCGACCGCTTCGACCAGAACGGGAACGCCCTTGCCGGCGCTTTTCTTGGGGGCAGCCTTGGTTTCGGATGTGGCGGGCGCGTCGCCGCCGCCGAGGCTCAGGCCGTCGAACAGCGGTGTCCACTGATCGGCCGTGCCCCATAATACGATACCGATAAGCGCCAGCACCGCGATCCAGCGCACGCGATGGCTGCGCTTCGGCGGCGACGGTGTGTCGCTGTCGGCGTCCGGACGGTCGTCGCCGATCTCGTCGTTCAGGTTCTTGCCGTCCAAATCGCGGACTCCGATACAAACGTGAGCGCCAAGCCGCCCGGTTCACGCTTTTCAGAAAATTCCGCCGGGACGACCGTTCTTTGGCGGCGTTGTCCCGCGCTTGGCGGATACAGGCGTCCCTAAGCCTCTGATTGCGTTCATATTGCATGCAATGTGGGCATTCCCCAAGCAATATCAATACGTCCGCGATGCCGGGCGGCATTCGGCAAGGAAAAAAAGTAGGGCGCCGGACGGCGCCGGCGCCTCAAGTTCGGGGCTCACTAACCGTTGACGGCGATCTTTCGGGGCTGGGCCTTGAAGCCGGCGGCCCTGGGCGCCCTGATGGTCACCACGCCGTTTTCGACCTTCGCGTCCAGCTTGTCCGCCAAGGCATCCTGCGGCAGACAGACGCGCTGCGAGAACGCGCACGTGCATTCCGAATGCAGCTTGGCGCCTTCGCGGTCATCGTCCTCCGCGCTCGAGGCTTCGCCGGAGATGGTCAGGACATGGCCCTCCAGCTCGACCGAGATGTCGTCGGCGCTCATCCCCGGCACCGCGCCGGTGATCACGTAGCCCTGGTCGTCCTGCTGCAGTTCGAACACGGGCGGCGCCGCGAGCGCCGATAGCGGCGCGAACGCCGACATCGGATGCAGTTTGGCCATGTCGACCCAGCGCCGGCGCATATTGGCGAAGTAACGGTCGGCCTGCGCATGCCATTCGTCGATATCCGGAACGCCGGGCGCTGCCGGCAGCGTCCCCGTGCCCGCGGCGTCGAAGAACGAATTCATCATGCCCCGCCATCCGTCGAAGATGCCGTCCATGTAGCGCTCGAGGCTATCTGCGGCATCGCTTGTTTTCGCGGGGACCGATGCGCGCGTCTTTTTCTGGGGTGGCGACTTCTTCCTGGCCGGCTTCTTGGCCGCTTCCTGCGTCGACGTCGTTTCCTGTGACATCGGATTCCTCCTGTTTTCCTGATTTTCGCGAACCTTCCTGAAGGTCGCACTAATAAGCGTATGCAAGTCATGCGGTCCCGGCATTGATCTGAATCAACGGCCGCCCCGGCCCGTCCGGCGGGCGAGACACGCTTTGACAGGCGTGCCGCCTGGGTTTAGGTGATGTTCGACCGTTTTTTTCAATCGAGAAACCCGCCCGGACAGCCATGAGCGAGCAGACATCCCCCGTTCCGGCAGACGATGTCGACAGCGCCTATGCGTGGCGCCGTCTGGCGGTCTCGCTCGCGCTCTCGACCGTGGGCGGGATCGGGCTCTGGTCGGTGGTCGTGACGCTGCCCGTGATCGAGCAGGAATTCGGCATCGACCGGGGCGGCGCGTCGCTGCCCTACACCGCCACCATGATCGGCTTCGCCGTCGGCGGCATCGCCATGGGACGGCTGGCCGACCGGTTCGGGATCTTCGTGCCCCTTCTCGTCGCCACCGGCATGCTGTGCGTCGGCTATATCGCCGCGTCGCAGGCGGAGAGCCTTCTGACCTTCATGCTCGCGCAGTCGCTTCTGATCGGCATGATGGGGAGCGCCGCGACCTTCGGCCCCCTCGTCGCCGATGTCTCGCTGTGGTTCGAGAAAAGGCGCGGCATCGCGGTCGGGATCGTCGCCAGCGGCAATTATCTGTCCGGGACCATCTGGCCGCCGATTTTGTCGGAAGCCATTCAGACCGTCGGCTGGCGCGAGGCGCACGTCTGGATCGCCGTCACCTGCGTCGTCCTGATGCTGCCGATGGCGTTCTATCTGCGCCGCCGCGCCGACACGTCCGAGCGCCCCAACATCCTCGGGCGCAACGGCGCGATCAAACCGGAAGGGATCTCGCTCCGCACCATCCAGATCATGCTGATCGTCGCCGGGCTGGCGTGCTGCATCGCCATGTCGATGCCGCAGGTCCACATCGTCGCCTACTGCGGCGATCTCGGCTACGGCGTCGCGCGCGGCGCGGAGATGCTGTCGGTGATGCTGGGGCTGGGCGTCGTCAGCCGCATCATTTCGGGGTTCATCGCCGACAAGATCGGCGGGCTGGGAACTTTATTGCTGGGCTCGACGCTGCAGTGCGCGGCGCTGTTCTTCTATATCCCCTACGACGGGCTGGTGTCGCTTTACGTGGTCTCGGCGCTGTTCGGCCTGGCGCAAGGAGGGATCGTGCCCAGTTACGCCCTGATCGTGCGCCAGTACTTTCCGGCGAGAGAGGCGGGGGCCCGCGTCAGTCTGGTGCTGATGACCACCGTCATCGGCATGGCCATCGGCGGCTGGATGTCGGGCGAGATCTACGATTTGACCGGCTCCTATCAAGCCGCCTTCATCAACGGCATCGGCTGGAACCTTTTGAACATGTCGATCGCGTTCTTCTTATTGATGAACTGGCGGCGGACGCGGACGGCCTGATCCATCCGGCCTTACGCCCGATCTGAAATCCCCGTACACTGCCCGGCAACGAAGACATCAAAAGATTAGGGCGATATGACATCCATCGACTTTCCCGGCCGCATCCTGTTTCTGTCGGACGATCCGGAAAAACTGGCGCGGCAGTTCAGAGGGGAAGACCTCGGTATCGACGCGGCGCGCCCGCTCAGGAACGACGTCTCCACTGACGAAATCACGCCGATCCCGACGCTCGTCCACTATGACGACAAGATCGCCCGGTTCGCGCACGTCGGCTTCGAGACGCAGGGCAAAACGCCCATCGGCGAGGGCGCGATCCTCGACGGCGGGTTCTCGGTCATCGTCGGCGGCAACCGTTACGGCAAGGGATCGTCCCGGGAGCACAGCCCGCTCGCCGAGGTGCGCGCCGGGATCAAGCTGATCGTCGCCGACAGCTTCGAACGCCTCTACCGTCAAAACGCCGACAACCTCGGCCTGTTCACATCGACCGACTTCGGGCTGATCGCGCGCATCCGGGCGGGCGAGCGCATTCCCATCGACGACCTGCTGGCCGGGCGCGATCCGCAGGCGCAGGACATCCTGCGCGCCGGCGGTCTGCTGGGTTATGGCCAAACGATCGCACCGACGGCGACACCGGTTTCCGACGACCGCCGGGAAAACGGCGGGCCAAAGACCCTGGTCGAGAAGATCGTCGCCCGGCACGCCGTCGACATCGGCGGCAGCAAGTGGGCGCTCGCGCCCGGCAGCGCCGGGTTCGTCCGCCCGGCGTGGCGATATTTCCATGACATCTACACCGCCATGTGCGGGCACATGCTGGAAGAACGCTACGGCGACGGCCTGAACTTCGCCGATCCCGAGACGGTCGTCTCGTTCGAGGATCATTATTCCTACGCGCACCGCCCGGAGGTGAATGCGAAGACCGACCGCATGCCGGGCATCCGCCGCATGTCGGACGGCCACCGCGCATTCGTCGGCAAGTATGGGCTCAACGATCACGGCTATCTGACGGATGAGGAAGGCTCCGAGGGCATCTCGCACGCGATGATGACGGAGCACTACGTCCTGCCCGGCCAGCTGGCGGCGGGCACGGACTCGCACACGCCGCACTGCGGCGCGCTCGGCTGTCTTGCCTACGGGATCGGCAGCACGGAGATGGCCAACGCGCTGATGACCGGTCTGACCCGGATCAAGGTGCCCGAAACGGTGCGGGTCGAACTGAACGGCGACATTCCGGCGGGCGTCATGGCCAAGGATATCGTTCTTCACCTGCTGGCCGATCCGTTCGTCCGCGACGGCGGCGGGATCGGCTGTGTGTTCGAATTCTCAGGGCCCGCGGCGGCCGAACTCTCGACCGACGAGCGCGCGACCTTCACCAACATGACCGCCGAGATGGGCGGGCTCAGCGGCATCTTCATCCCCGACGAGGAAACGCGGCGTTTCCTGAAGGCCCGGCGCGGCATCGATTTCGAGATCGAACCCTGGATGAAGAGCGACGAAGGTGCGGCCTACGCGCACGTGATCCGGATCGACTGCGCGGCGCTGACGCCGATGCTGGCATCGCCCGGCGATCCCGGAAACGGCCTCAGGCTCGCGGATCTGAGCGAGGACGTTGCGGTCGACATCGCCTACGGCGGGTCGTGCACGGCCGGCAAGCGCGAAGACTTCGACGGTTATCACGAGGTGCTCAAATGGGCGGCGGACGCGGGACTGAAGGTGCCCCCGTCGGTGAAGCTCTATCTGCAGTTCGGCACCACGGCCGTCCGCGACTACTGCCGGGCTAAGGGCTATCTCGCGGCGTTCGAGAGCGTCGGCGCGGAAATCCTGCAACCGGCGTGCGGCGCCTGCGCGGGCTGCGGTCCCGGCCTGTCGCTGAACCCGGATCAGGTGACGGTCAGCGCGATCAACCGCAACTTCCCGGGCCGTTCCGGCCCCGGCAAGGTGTGGCTGGCGAGCCCGAAGACCGTCGCCGCCAGCGCCATCGCCGGGCGGATCGTGTCGTTCGACGACCTTAAAACGCAGCACGGCGGCTGACGCCGGTCCCACCTTCTTCCACTGGCCACACTCGGGCGGGTTCACTAAACTTCGATGGTCCGCTTCGGACCCTGATCGAAGGATTCAAACGCTCAATGAATGAAGCCGTCTTCGATTACATCGTCGTCGGCGCCGGGTCCGCCGGCTGCGCGCTCGCCCACCGGATCACGGAATCCGGCCGCAACAAGGTGCTGGTCCTGGAATCCGGCGGCTCCGACCGGCATCTCTGGGTGAAGATCCCGATCGGCGTCGCCAAGACGCTGATGGACGACCGGCTGGTCTGGAAATTCCACACCGAACCCGAAAAGGGTCTGAACGGGCAATCCGTCTTCTGGCCGCGCGGGCGCATGCTGGGCGGCTCGGGCTCGGTCAACGGCATGGTCTATGTCCGGGGCGACCCGTACGAGTTCGACAACTGGGCGAAGATGGGCAACGACGGCTGGACGTACCGCGATATACTGCCGGTCTATCGCCGCCTCGAAACCTTCAGCGACGGCGAAAACCAGTACCGCGGCAGCTTCGGCGGGCTCAACATCATCAACCGCGCGACCGTCGATCCGGACGAACTGTCGGCGGGGTTCGTCGCAGCCTGCGGCGAAACCGGGATGCCGGTTCTCGACGACTATAATGCGGAAGACTGGGACGGCGCGCACTTCAACCAGCTCAACACCAGGAACGGGCTCCGCCACAGCACCGCCGACGCGTTCCTGCGCCCGGCACTCAAGCGCAACAACCTGACGCTCGAAACCCACGCACATGTCGAGAAGATTTTGTTCGAGGGCCGGCGCGCGGTCGGCGTGCGCTACCGCCAGGGCGATAAGACGGTGGCGGTGCGCGCCGCAAAAGAGATCATCCTGTCGGCCGGCAGCGTGCAGTCGCCGCAGATCCTGGAGCTTTCCGGCGTCGGCGGCGGGGCGCTGTTGAAAGACCTCGATATCCCGGTGGTCCACGACCTGCCCGGCGTCGGCGAGAACCTGACCGATCATTTGCAGGTGCGCATGGTGTTCGAATGCACCAAGCCGATCACCATCAACGACCTGATGCGGAGCCCGTGGCGCAAGCTGGCGGCGGGGCTCAATCTCGTGTTCCGCCGCAAGGGGGTCATGACCAGCGTCGGCGCCACGGCGTCGGCGATCTGCCGGACCCGACCCGAACTCGCGCGCCCGGACGTGAAGATCCAGCTCTATCAGCTCAGCGGCACGACCCGGTTCTCGCGCACCGCCGCGCTCGGCATGGACCCCTATTCGGGCTTCGCCATCGGCGGCTACAAACTGAAACCCAAGTCGCGGGGCTCGGTGCATATCAAATCCGCCGATCCCATGGACGCCCCCGCCATCCACGCCAACTACTTGACCGCCGAAGAAGACCGCGTCACCTGCGTCGACATGCTGCGGCTGATCCGGAACGTCGGATTGCAGCCGTCGCTCAAGAAACTGATCGTCGCCGAGCGCCGGCCGGGGCCGGACATCGCCACCGACGACGGCCTGCTCGCCTACGCGAAGGAGACCGGACAATCGTCGTTCCATCCCGTCTCATCGTGCCGCATGGGTACGGATGATGACGCCGTCGTCGATCCGCAACTCCGGGTCAAGGGCGTCGAGGGACTGCGCGTCGCCGACGCCTCGATCATGCCGACGATGGTGTCGTCGAACACCAACGCGCCCTCGATCCTGATCGGCGAGCGCTGCGCGGATTTCATCAACCAAGCCTGAGGCAGGCAATCGGGCAGAAATTATCTGCCTCGCAACTTAATCGGCGTCACCCCGGCGAAGGCCGGGGTCCAGAGCGACCGGCACCGCAACGTGGCATATGTGATGTTTCGTCTCCTGGATTCCGGCTGGAGCCTGCGCCCGCGAAAGCGGGAGCCGGAATGACGCCCATATTCCGGGCGGTCCAATGTGACACCAAAAACCCCCATAAAGTCATCTTCCACCCCCCGGTTGGGCTGGCCACGGGCGGGCGCGTTCACTACACTCGGGACGGTCCGAGCAAAGCGGAGAGCATTGCATGCCCCCAAGTTTACGTGCGTTCCCGAACGCCCCCGTCCGAGCCCTGGGCGCAGCGGCGGTCGCGGTGGCGCTCCTGTTCAAGACGCTGCCGGCGCATGCCGCCGAAGAACACCCGACGTCCCTTTCCGGCAACTTCCTGGCCGGCCACGTCGCCCAGAAGCGGAGCGACGTGAAGGCCGCCATCAAGTATTTCAGCGCGACCCTCAAGCAGGACGAGGGTCAGGTCGACGTCTTACGCCGCACCTTCCTGTTCAGCGTCATGGACGGGCAGATGAAGGACGCCATCAGGCTCGCCCGCGAATACGTCAAGGACGAGCCCAAGGCGCCGGTCGCCAACCTGGCGCTCGCCATCGAGGATGCGAAAAACGAGAAATGGGACGCGGTGATCGAGCGCATGTCGGCGCTCGACAGCACCGGGCTCAACGGGTTCACGGCGCCCATGTTCAAGGCCTGGGCGCTGTTCGCCAAGAAAGACAAGAAGGCGGCGCTGGACGCGCTTAAGCCGCTCCGCGATCTGGGCGGTACGCGGGCGCTGCACGACCTGCACGCCGGGCTGATCCAGGAGCTTTCCGGCGACCTCGCCGCCGCCGAGACGTATTATCTCTCCGTCACCGAAGACGAGGAAGGCGCGTCGCTGCGCGCGTCCCGCATTTTGGGGACGCTTTACGAGCGCCAGGGCAAGATCGCCGAGGCCAAGGCGGTGTTCGATCTCTATCAGAGCGCGCAGCCCGGCACGTCGTTCGTGGACATGGACCTCGACCGCCTCGCCGACGAGGAAACGAAACAAGCGCCGGTGCTGGTCCGCAACGCCAAGGACGGCATCGCCGAAGCGCTGTTCGGGATTTCGTCGTCGCTCAACCGCCAGGGCGGCAGCGAGACGGCGCTGGTGCTTGCCAGATTGGCGCTGCATCTGCGCCCGGACTTCGCGGTGATGCGCTACATGGCGGGCGGCATCCTCGAAAACCTGGAGCGCTACGAGGACTCGGTCGCGGTCTACAAACAGCTGCCCAAGAACACGCCGTTCACCCGTTCGGCGACGCTCCGCATCGCCCGCAACCTCGACCGCATCGACGATTTCGACGGCGCCGTCGCGATCCTCACCAAGGCCGCGAAGACCTATCCCGACGATCCGCGCCCGCTGATCTCTCTGGGGGACGCCTACCGCCGTCATCAGAAATGGTCGGACGCCGTCGACGCCTATGACGAGGCGGTCAAACGGATCGGTAAACTGGAGCCGCGCCACTGGCAGCTTCTGTATTCGCGCGGCATCGTGCTGGAGCGCGCGAAGCAGTGGGACCGCGCCGAAGCGGACTTTTTGAAGGCGCTCGAATTCGAACCGGACCAGCCGTTGGTGCTCAACTATCTGGGTTATTCGTGGGTCGAGCAGAAGAAGAACCTCGAACAGGCGTTGACCATGATCAAGACCGCGGTCTCCAAGCGCCCGCACGACGGCTACATCACCGACAGCCTGGGCTGGGTCTATTACCAGTTCGGCCGCTATGAGGACGCCGTCCCCGAGCTTGAGCGCGCCGTCGAACTCCGCCCCGAAGACCCGGTCATCAACGACCACCTCGGCGACGCCTACTGGAAGGTCGGGCGCAAGCTCGAGGCGTCGTTCCAGTGGAGCCATGCGCTGTCGCTCAATCCCGAACCCGAGTTGAAAGAGAAGCTCGAGAAAAAGCTCAAAGAGGGGCTGATCGAAAACGCCGACGCCGTGACCAAGACGACGACGGACGGTGGTTGATCCGGTCCCGCCGCTTCGCGAGCCCGCCCCGGCGAAGCTCAATCTCTATCTCCACGTCACCGGCAAGCGGGACGACGGGTATCATCTGCTGGACAGCCTCGTCGTGTTCGCGGGCGTCGGCGACAGGATCGCGGCCGAAGCGGCGGACACGATCACCCTCGCATATGAAGGCCCGTTCGCGGACGCCATGCCCGCCCCCGAAGACAATCTGGTCATGCGGGCCGCGACGGAACTGGCGGCACTCTTCAATATCGGGACCGGCGCCGCGCTGACGCTCACCAAATCGCTCCCCGTGGCGAGCGGCATCGGCGGCGGCTCGGCGGATGCGGCGGCGGCTTTAAGGGCGCTGATCCGGCTCTGGCGGCTGCCCCCCGACGACCCGCGGATATCGAAGCTCGCGCTCTCGCTCGGCGCCGACGTCCCCGTCTGCCTGATGACCCGGCCCGCGGTGATGCGCGGCATCGGCGAGGAGATCATGCTTCTAAAGTCGTTCCCGGAACTGCATATCGTGCTGGTCAATCCGGGCGTGGGCGTCTCGACGCCGGCGGTCTTTAAAAAACGGACCGGGGACTTTTCCGCGCCCGTCGACTGGCGCACGGACATGGATAACGCGGACGCGGCGATCGCGTATCTGAAAGAGACCCGGAACGACCTCGAGGCGCCGGCCGGACAGATCGCCCCCGAGATCGCCGACGTGCGCGCGGCACTCGACCGGGAGGACGGCGTCCGGCTGGCCCGGATGTCCGGCAGCGGCGCCACCTGTTTCGGCATCTTCGGGAGCGCTAAAGCGGCGGAAACGGCGGCGGAGAATATCGCCGGCGCGCATCCGGACTGGTGGGTCGCGGCGGCCCGCACCTACGGCGCGTGAAGGCTTCGACGGTCGGGCGGCGTTGAATCTCTGCGTGCGTGCACTAGATTATTCAATTTTTCGGCGCATCGTGCTACGATAAGTATAGTCGCTTCGGCCTTTCTATCGTAGGGATAGCTTTATGGGGGCGCATACATCTTTAGTTAGTGCGCTTGTCGCAGGTCTTCTCGTCTGTCTCACCGGGCAAACGTCCGCTCAGGATTTGCGGGCGCACAACCGATACGTCTCCACCCAGCAAATCCAAACCCTGCAAAAATTTCATGACGCGCTCTACAGCGCCGAACATCCGGCCTATCCGGCCGACCCCACGGTCCGGGTGCGCCTGAACACCGTCAACTCACTCGCGCCCCGGTTCGTTCCGTATCAGGCCGTCGTCGAGCAGGAATACGTCGAAGGCGTTATCGATACCGTGTGCGGGGAAACGGATATCTGCGACAGCGATTCCTGGCCGCGCCAGCGCATCCGTGACGCGCTTCTGAAACAGGAACCGGACTGCAATGCCGCCGCCGCCGAGTTGTTGCGCCAGGAGACCTATCTCTCGCAAATCGCGAACGGTTTTTATCGTGGCAACAAGGACGAGGCGCGCAGCATTCTGCAAAGCGCACGCGCATACGATACCAACTGCCTGAACAAGCTCGAAGACCTGGACCCTGCCGCAAAAAAGTCGGTGATGTCCTCGGCGGCATTGCTCGTGTTGGGCGGCAGCGCCCATTGCTCGGCTGTGCGTGTGAGTGCGCGCTACTTCGTGACGGCGCGCCACTGCTACGATTCGACACCCGGCCACTTCGAGTACGCGCTTGAGGAGGATATAGCCCTGCATTTGCTTAGCCAGGCCGCCACGGCCATTCCGTACAGGCTTCACGACAACGCGTACTATTTGTCGGGCACGACTAAATTCGCGCGGGAACACGATTACATCTGGCTAAAGGTGGAGGACGGCGTCGACCTCCCCGCGTTCGACACGACCAAGCTCGCCGCACCTCGTGCTTTTCACCAGCTCGTGGTGCCTGGGTTCCACAAGGCCGCTTATCTCGGTGAGATTGCACACGTCCGCGACGACGCCCGCGACATTGAACTCAACCACCCGGCCGGGGACGACCGGTGGTTGACAGGCATCCGCATGGATCGCTGGTGCTACGCGGCATTGGTCAGCGAGGGCAAATGCATCAACCACAGTTGCCAATCGACGCGAATCATGAGCGGTAGTCCGATCTATTCATGGACAGGCACGGAACTCGTCCTGACCGGGCTGCATGTGGCCAGGGCCGAACAATCCGGGACCTGCCGGTCGCCGGACAAACTGCTGGTTGGCAATCTGGGAATCGTTCCGCAATTAACTGAAATCGGGGAGTGACAATGAAAAACGAATATATGAGGTCAAATAGCGTCTTGTCTTGGATCAAGCCGGCCGCCGGCGTCCTGCTCGTTGCCACGGCTTTGCAACCGACGCCCGCCGCCGCAGGAAGTTCGGTCGGAGTCGAGAGCGCCGTGCTGCTGCGCGATCAATGCGTCGTCAATCCCGACGCCCAGGAAACCCCGGCGACGCTGCTATTAGCTGCTGCACCAAAAATCATCGAACTTGCCTTTTCCGTCGGCACCTACCTGTTCAAGACCGAGCCGGACGACTACAACGGCAAGGACAGCGCCATGGCGGCCGACACCGCCTTTCTGCGGGTGATCAGGGCCAAATCCGCGAGCGGCGCCGTCACGATCAAACCAACCGTCGTCAATCCTTGCGTCATCTTTGTCCGTGGCAGGTTTCTCGCATCGCCAAGCAGCTCCGGCCAGCATATCAAGGAAGACGTCAACAAGGTGTGGACGGCGAGTAGGCTCAACAGTCTGGGACTGGTCGAAAAGCCGGAGTTCTATCTGGAATCCAAGCTCCGCTTTCTTTCGGAGAAGCTCCCGGACGGCAATGGCGGCCAGCAGGAAGTTGTACTGACCCGCATTGAACCGGCGTTTCTGGATTACGCCAAGACCAAGGCCGAGGAAGACGGCGACGGTCGCAAGAAGCTGAACGTGATCTACAAGTTCACGCAGCCCAAGATCGACGGCAGCCAGGACATTTTTCTTGAAGCCAATGTCGACATGGGCACCCGCACGATCGGGGCGGCGCCCGTCTACAGCGGCAAATCGAACCCTGTCGACCGTCAACTCGGCACGTCGAACTGGCAGCCGATAAATTTTCCGGCGGCCATATCTGAGGTTCAGGAAGGGCGTCCGGCTAATCTCATGCCGTACTCTCTTTCCGTCACCGTCGAGGAAGCCGGCGAGAAAAGCGAGCTTCGCACCAAGCTTGAGGAAGGCGGCGAAAAGATTCTGGAAAGCGTGAAAGAGCCGCTGACCGAGATGATCAAGAAAATCATCGAGGAGAAGCTAGGTAAAAAGGATTAGGTGATTCATGGAACGCCTGAAAGGAAGAGGCCGGGTGGCGGCGGCTGTTCTGGTGCTTGCGCTGGCGTTACCCGGCAACAATGCCGCGCATGCCCAGGACCCCGACAAGCAATGGCTGGCGGACCTAAGAGAGAACGTCTCCGGCTCCGTCGTTTCCATCGAACGCGTGGAGCCTCGGGTCGAGAGGAATCCGAAGCTCGGCTACGGCGTCATCATCAGCAAAGCCGGTTACATCCTGACTGCCGGCCATGTCACACCGCCGCACGATTGCAGCGGAACCGCCCGATCCGGTTGCGACGCCAACGACCCCGCACGTATCTTCAATACCAAAAAAGCAAATATCTATGTCGCCAAGATCGACGGAAAGCAGACCCGGCTTGAACTGATCCGGTCCGACCTGCAGCTGGATGTGGCGTTGCTGAAGTTCACGCCGGCTAGCGACCTAAACGTCGCCAAGATCGGCGATTCCGATATGGTGAAGGACGGATCCGAGATCGCGGCGATTTTCCCCAAAAACGAAGACAATCCGTACGCGGAAGGTCACATCAAGAACCTGACCGGCTCTTGGGCGCGATTCGTCACCGATGCGAATGTCGTCAGCGGCGACAGCGGCGCGCCCGTTTTCGACCGGCACGGACTTGTCGTCGGTATGGTTCAGGGCGGCCAGGAGATCAACGCGCACGGCGACCGCATCTCGGGCCTGAACCATATCACGCCGATCAACTTCGCGCGCTCGCTGATCGAAATCGCCGGCGCGCATGTTTACCGCCGTGTCGTCGAGATCGAGGACCGGGTCGATAATATTTCCCTGTCGTCGGTGTGGGAGCATATAAGCGGCGGCAAACGCGGCGAGCCCGGGTTCAACACCGCAATTTTTAAGTACCGGCAGTTCAGCAACGATTCCAAGTTTCCCGAGGAGCTCCGCGGTGAGATCAAGTTGAGATACGCGCTGGTTCCCGAGCGTGGCGCCTCGCAGAGCGATCAGTCAGCAACGATCGTCGTCACACTCGAGTCGGACAGGAGGTCTCAAGACGAATCGGGCAATTTTGCGACCGTTACCGGCCATTATTTCGTCACGAACATCATGGATGAAATACGTGACGGCGTCTGTGCCTTTATCCGGGGCTACGAAGAGGCCGCCCACACGACGGTGAAATCGATCAGTTGGAACGACGTCAGGATAAATATTCAGATAGACGGAGATCGACAGCCGAAAACCCTTTACGATCTCAAGCTCGATGAATACGAAATGACCGCCGATCAAGTACAGGACGAATACGGTTCGCCGCCCTGCCGGAAAAAAGGCTGATGAGCATGTTTAGACGATTGATAATGACGTCCGTTTGCCTCCTGCTGGGCGCCTGCTCTTCGGTCCCGATCATGCAGTTCGACTATACGCCGGTGTACCAGACCGTCACGAAGCATCCGGGTGCCGGCGCTTTGTCGGATATCGTCATCGACCAGCAAACCCCCGAGGGCGAACGCATCTACACCGCCGACTACTTCGACAGGTCGGTGCGTATTTTCAACACCAACCCGGCGACACCCGAGAGGCACGTCGCGTTGCCGTTCCACCCCCTGAAACTCGCTGCGGCGTCCGATATCCAGGCGATTTTCGCCGTCGGCTCTGAGCATGCCGCCTTGATCAACGTCCGCGATCTCAGTATTCGGGTCGTTGCCTTCAGCACGCCGGTCACCGTCGGCGACGCGGTCTACGATGCGGCCCGGAAGAACCTGATGGTCTCCGATATGAGCGCGCCGACCGTCTACAGCATACCCATCGGCGATTTTGACAGACCCGGCACGCCCGTCGACATGGGCGATGTGCCCCGATACAGCTTCAAAGAACTCCAGCAGCGCTCGCTCGATCTCGACCAGAAGCATCAAATCCTTTTCACCAGCAACGTCGGTGCGACCGAAGTCAAGCTGATCGATCTTGCGTCGAAATCGCTCGGTCTGACCGTCTTTCTCGAAGGCCTGAAGGGCGCGGACATCGCCTCCACTTCGGTCCGCGCCGAAGATAGCGACAAGTTCATGGTTCTGGCGCTTGGCGAAGACGGCAAATCGGCGATGCTCAGCCTGCAAAGGTTCCCCGGCGCCAACCCCGATGCCGCGCCGATCTACAGCGCCTGGATCAATGGGCCGATGCAGTACTGGCAGAATGCGGAAGGCCGGGGAAATACTGTCTGGCACAAGGTTGCCAATCTGCGCGACAAGTCCAGTCTCTTGTCTCAGGAGTACTTCATCGAAACGGATCAGACCGGACGATACTTCCTGTTCTCCACCCACCAAAATCATGTCCGCGTGCTGCGCCTCGACGAAAACACGCGCGCGGCCACTCTCGGAAACACCGACAGAACCCTGCCGGACATCGGATTCAGCGAGACCAACACGATCCGCTTCGGCGATGATTTGACGCGGTTCGCGACAAGTTCCAGCGGAGAACTGGTCGCGGGGAGTTCCTACGACGGAACCCTTATGATACTGCGCAGAAACCTCGGAAACTGATCAGCCGCGGCCGGGGCGCGCCCCTCAAAAGACCAGCAAGCGGGCTTGCCCCGCTCCCGCCCATCGACTATTTTCTGCCCTGCCCGCATCCGCGGGCTCTTATGGGGTGTGGCGAAGTGGTTTAACGCACCGGTTTTTGGTACCGGCATTCCTAGGTTCGAATCCTAGCACCCCAGCCACTAAAAAGGCCCGCGCGAGGCGGGTCTTTTTTGTGGGTGCGGGTTGCGGGAGACGACCCTTTCGTGCGCGAGAAACCGCGGGTTTCGAGCGGGCGGCGCAGCCGCCAATCCTAGCACCCCAGCCAACGGAAAGCCCCGCCCCGTGCGGGGCTTTTTTGTTGCTTGGGTTGCGGGAGACGAACCTCTCGTGCGCGAGAAACCGCGGGTTTCGAGCGGGCGGCGCAGCCGCCAATCCGAGGTGTTTGCGCCCAAAATATCCACACCTAATTTATTTCGGAAATTTATAATCATTGTTTAGTAAAGAATTATACCGTATAAAATAATTGAAAATTATATTTCTGTAGATATTCGGCTTTTATAAAGATTTTTTTATAAAACCGTCTCGAACTGCCTCGGATCTTGTAATTTTTTTAGCGCCCGGCATTAGGGCGCCGATGCGTTGTGCCGTGGCTTGAGCGTGCGCCGGCAGCGCATTCTTATCGCGCGCTCGCTCAAAAAGGATTCGAAATTCATGAAACTCCCGCACAACACCGCGCCGTTCGCCATCGGCGCCGCCCTCGGCGCCATTCTGATCTCGGGCCTCGGCCTCGCGAACGGCTGGGTC
This sequence comes from Rhodospirillales bacterium, assembly GCA_965228915.1. Lineage (GTDB taxonomy): Bacteria > Pseudomonadota > Alphaproteobacteria > Rhodospirillales > Casp-alpha2 > UBA4479. Next base: position 1,085,705 of record OZ245847.1, read on the forward strand.
GTCGCCTCGTCGAAGGTAAACACGCAACTCGAGAACGCGATCTTGACCACACAGGCATCGGTTTGCGCGGCCCGCGCCGAGATTTATCTCAAGCAATCGGACAGCAAGATCGAACTCGAAGGCTATCAGGCCGACGCGCGTGCCAACCGCGAAGAACTGGCGCGGAAGTATTCTTCTCCGCTGCAAGGAGAGACCGGCGTGGAGTCGGGCGTGGTCAACGCTTGCGCGCGGCTGCTCAACAAGCCGCACGCCTGATCAGAGAGACACGCCCATGAAAGGATCGAACCGCAAGACCGCCGAAGAACAGTTCAAGGCGGCCCAGAAAAAGTCCGAAAAGGCGAAGAACGAGAAAGACGAAGCCGATCAGGCGCGTGCCGAGAAGATCGAGACGCTTCGTGCCCGGCGGCTGGCGCAAGCGTCCGCGGCCCCTAAAAAAGCCGTCAAGCCCCGCAAGGCATAAGACGGAGAAACGTCTTTTGAGATCGCAATGCCGAAAAAGGACCTGGATTTGAAATTTGTACGAATGGCGTTGATCGCCGTCTTGCTTGCCATGGCGTTTTCGGATGCCGCCGCGGACGGCATGCCCGCCAACGCCTACCCGACCGGTGCCGGATACGGCAAGGGATGGAAATGTTCGTACGGCTACATCGAACAGGGCGACGCCTGCGCCGCCGTCGCGGTGCCGGAGAACGCGCACCTGCGGCCGTCCGGGGAGCGCTGGGCCTGCGACCGCGGCTACCGTTCGGAAGCCGGAAAATGCATCGCCATCGACGTGCCGGAAAACGGCTATCTTTCGGATTCATCCTATTCGGATGGCTGGACCTGCGATCGCGGCTATCAGGCCCGGAACGGCAAGTGCGTCGTCATCGCGGTGCCCGAGAACGCCCAACTGTCGGGGGCGAGTTACGGGTCGGGCTGGGAGTGCGATCGCGGTTATATCGTCAAGGCCGGACGGTGCGAGAAAATTGACATTCCGAAAAATGCTTATCTGGACGATTCACGCCGCAACACCGGGTGGGTCTGCGAACGCGGCTACCGAAAGTCCGGCGACACGTGCGTCGCCATTGCCGTGCCACCGAACGCGCACCTCGATTATTCCGGTAACGCCTGGGAATGCAACAAGCCCCTCCAGCGCACCGGCAACGCCTGCCTCCCCAGGGAATAAGCCGCCGCCGACATTGCTTCCCGGCGGCCGATCCGCCGTGTAGGCTTCGGACGAGCCAACACCTGCGCGGACACACGAACATGGCTGACTGGAACAAGCGTTATCTGGAAACCGGCGAACGGCTGTTCGGCGCGAACCCGAACGAGTACGTCCGCGAAGTCATGGCGCGCTCCGACGTCGCCCCGACATCCGCGCTTATGATCGCCGACGGCGACGGCCGCAACGGCGCCTGGCTTGCATCACAAGGGATCGACGTCGCCGCCGTCGATATCTCGCGCGTCGCCACCGAACAGGCGCTCGAACACGATAAAAAGATCGGCGTCACGGTCGAACGCCTCACCGCGGATCTGGCAACCTGGACGCCCGATCCGGCGCAGACCTTCGACGCCGCGTTCATGATCTACCTTCAATGCGAGAATAATGTCCGCCACCGCGCCGCTCACATCGCCGCCGCGGCCCTCAACCCGGGCGGCTGGTTCGTGGCCGAAGGTTTCGCCACCGGCGACGACGGCTCGGGCGAACTGGGCCCCGGCAAGGACGACCTTTTATATGACCGGGACGGGCTGATCTCGGCGCTCCCGGATTTTCGGATCGTGCATGCGCTCTCGGGGCGGGTGCATCTCGACGAAGGGGTCAAGCACCGGGGCACCGGCTGGGTCTTTCGATTGCTCGCGCAAAAGCCCTGAACAAACCCGCAAACAAACCCCTGAAACAACCCCTGCGGTCATTGACTCCGAACCACGCGCGGGCATACCGTAATCACAAGGGCGTTGTGGAGATTGCCGTTTCACGCAAACGTTATCCCGCGCGTTCAAAGTTGCGTATAGATTGACGCACGAGAGCCGGAAAACCGGCCGCCTTGGCGCTTCGTGTCTGGCACGTCCGCGCCGCCGAACAGGAGAGGAAACGTTCATGTCCCATGCGATCAGCATGACGGTCAACGGGCGCAGTGTCAGCGCCACCGTCGAATCGAGAACCCTGCTAACCGAGTTTCTGCGCGACAACCTGCGCCTGACCGGCACGCATGTCGGCTGCGACACCAGCCAGTGCGGCGCCTGCACCGTCCACGTCAACGGCAAGTCCGTGAAGTCCTGCACCATGCTCGCGGTGCAGTGCGACGGCGCCGACGTGCTGACCATCGAGGGCCTGGCCAACGGCGAAGACCTGCACCCGATGCAGAAGGCCTTCAACGATCATCACGGTTTGCAGTGCGGCTTCTGTACGCCCGGCATGGTGATGAGCGCGCTCGAGGTCGCGGACAATAACAGCGACCCGTCCGACGAGGACATCGCCAAGGGGCTGGCCGGCAACTACTGCCGCTGCACCGGTTATGAAAACATCTATCGCGCCGTCAAAGCCGGCGCCAAGGCAATGGGGAGCTGACCATGGCAAAGCATGTCGGCGAACGCATGAAGCGTGTTGAAGACGGCCGTTTTCTGACCGGCCGTGGGACGTACACAGACGATATCTCCAAACCCGGGCAAACCTATGCCGTGTTCGTGCGCTCGCCGCACGCGCACGCCAGGATCAAGAGCGTGAATACGGATTCCGCCCTCGCGGTCGAGGGCGTCGTCGCCGTCTATACCGGCGCCGACATGGCCGCCGACGGGGTCGGCGGCCTGCCGTGCGGCTGGCAGGTGATCGGCAAGGGCGGCACGCCGATGATCGAGCCTGCGCACCCGCCGCTCGCGGTCGACACGGTCAGATACGTGGGTGACGCGGTCGCGGTCGTGATCGCGGAGACGAAAAACGCCGCCAAGGACGGCGCCGAAGCGCTGGAGGTCGATTACGACGTCCAGCCCGCCGTCGCCAGCGCCGTCAAGGCGATGGAGAGCGGCGCGCCGCAGGTGCACGACGAGGTGCCCGGCAACGTCTGTTATGACTGGGAACTGGGCGACAAGGACGCCGTCGACAAGGCGATCAAGGAGGCGCATCACGTCACCGAATTCGATCTCGTGAACAACCGCCTGATCCCCAACGCCATCGAACCGCGGGCCGCCATCGGCGAATACGATCCGGCCGGCGATAATTATACCCTGACCACCACCAGCCAGAACCCGCACGTGATCCGTCTTCTGATGTGCGCGTTCGTTCTGCAGATCCCGGAACACAAGTGCCGGGTGGTGGCGCCGGACGTCGGCGGCGGCTTCGGTTCGAAGATCTTCCACTACGCGGAAGAGGCCGTGGTCACCTGGGCGGCGAAGAAAGCCGGCCGGCCGGTCAAGTGGACGTCGGACCGGTCGGAGGCGTTCCTGACCGACGCGCACGGCCGCGACCACGTGACCAAGGCACAGCTTGCCATGGACAAGGACGGCAAGTTCACCGCCCTCAAGGTCGCCACCGTCGCCAACATGGGGGCGTATCTCTCAACGTTTGCGTCCTCTATTCCAACATACCTTTATGCGACCCTTCTGGCGGGCCAGTACACGACCCCGGTGATCTATGCCGAGGTCAAGGCGGTCTTCACCCACACCACCCCGGTCGACGCTTATCGCGGCGCGGGGCGGCCGGAAGCGACCTATGTCGTCGAGCGGATCGTCGAGATCGCGGCCCGCGAGATGGGCATGGACCCGGCGGAACTGCGCCGCAAGAACTTCATCCAGCCGGACCAGTTCCCGTACGAAACGCCGGTGGCGTTGACGTATGACACCGGGAATTATCAAGCGAGTCTGGACCGGGCGCTGGAACTGTCCGATTACGCCAACTTCGAAAAGCGGCGTGAGGAGTCAGCTAAAAACGGCAAGCTCCGCGGCGTCGGTTTGAGCTGCTACATCGAAGCCTGCGGCATCGCGCCGTCGGCGGTCGCGGGGGCGCTGGGCGCGCGGGCCGGTCTTTATGAAGCGGCGGAAGTCCGCTTCGCGCCGACCGGCACCGTCAGCGTGTTCACCGGCAGCCACAGCCACGGCCAGGGCCACGAGACCACGTTCGCGCAGTTGACGGCGGACAGGCTCGGCATCCCGGTCGAGAACGTCGACATCGTGCACGGCGATACCGACCGCATCCCGTTCGGGATGGGGACGTATGGATCGCGTTCTTTGGCGGTCGGCGGCAGCGCCATCGTCAAGGCGATCGACAAGATCATCGTCAAGGGCAAGAAGATCGCGGCGCACATGCTGGAAGAGAACGTCGATGACGTCGATTTCGAGGACGGCGTCTTTTCGGTCAAGGGAACGAATAAATCGCTGACCATCGGCGAGGTCGCGTTCCAGGCCTATGTGCCGCACAACTTCCCGCACGACGAACTGGAACCGGGACTGGACGAGAGCGCGTTCTACGATCCGAACAACTTCACCTATCCGGCGGGCGCCTACGTGTGCGAGGTCGAGGTCGATCCCGACACAGGTGAGTGCACGGTCGAGAAGTTCACCGCCGTCGACGACTTCGGCAACCTCATCAACCCGATGATCGTCGAGGGTCAGGTGCACGGCGGGATCGCCCAGGGCATCGGTCAGGCGCTGCTGGAAGGCTGCGTCTATTCCGACGACGGCCAGCTCGTTACCGGCAGCTACATGGACTACGCCATGCCGCGCGCCGAGCATATCCCCGACTACAACTTCGACTTCACCACGACGCCGTGCACCCACAACCCGATCGGCGCCAAGGGCTGCGGCGAAGCGGGGGCCATCGGCACGCCGGCCGCCGTCATCAACGCGCTGACGGATGCGCTCAGGGTCGCGGGGGTCGACAACATCGAGATGCCGGCGACGCCTCTCAAGATCTGGCAGGCGCTCAACAGTAAGAAACAGGCGGCAGAGTAAGGAGTAGACAGATGTACAACTTCGATTACGAAAAAGCCGCCAGTGCAGACGACGCCGTGAAAGCGGCGGGCGGCAGCGACGACGTGATGTTCCTGGCGGGCGGCATGACGCTGATCCCGACCCTTAAACTCAGGTTGTCGCAACCGGAGAAAGTCGTCGACGTCGGCTCGATCGCAGACCTCAAGGGGATCATCGTCTCCGGCGATACCGTCACCATCGGCGCGGCGACCACGCACGCCGAGGTCGCGGGCTCAAGCGACGTCAAAAAAGCGATCCCGGCGTTGGCCAAGCTCGCCTCATTAATCGGCGATCAGCAGGTCAGGAACCGGGGCACCATCGGGGGCTCCATCGCCAACGCCGACCCGGCGGCGGATTATCCCGCCGCGGTCGTCGGCCTGGGCGCGACGGTCAAAACGAATAAACGCGAGATAAAAGGCGACGACTTCTTCACGGCGATGTTCGAAACGGCGCTGGAACCGGGCGAACTCATAACATCCGTCTCGTTCCCGGTGCCGGAAAAAGCGGACTATCAAAAACTCGCCAACCCGGCGTCGGGCTACGCGATGGTCGGCGTGATGGTCGCCAAGACCAAAGACGGCGTCCGCGTCGGCGTCACCGGCGCGGGACCGTCGGCGTTCCGCGCAAGCGCCATCGAGGACGCGCTCTCGAAGGACTTCTCAGCCGACGCCGCCAAGGGCGTGACGATGCCGGCGGACGACCTCAACAACGACCTCCACGCGACGGCGGAGTACCGCGCCAGCTGCATCAGCACATTAGCTGCAAGGGCGGTGAAGGCGATGGGGTGATGTTATCGACCTCATTGGCGCCAAAGGCGCCTCCTCAGCTTGAGGTTTCATCCAACGATTGCCTCATCCTGAGGGGCGTCGGCCCCGTGCCGGGGCGTCTCGAAGTATGAGGTGGGAGATCAGAAACAAAAGGCGCGAGCGGTCAGCCGTTCGCGCCTTTTGCCGTTTCAAGGCTAAACCTGCGCAAGCGCCTCCGGCACATTATAAACATGCCTTGTTTCTAGTCAGAGAAAAGATCGGGACGAATTTGTGGGTTTGAAACACACTCTTTTTACGAGAGCATTACGACTATGCTCGTCTTTCGGAGGGCGTGCCATGTGGTTTCTCAAACGATTGGCATCTTTTTTCGGTGCACGTTTCAATGATGCATCGAGCGCGGTAACGAAGACATTCAGCGTCGTCATTACCGCAGCGATCGTGCTTGGCGTTATCGCAACGATCGAAACACGAACCTTTGATTTTTACATAGCTGGCTGGGCTTGCCCGATGAATGACGGGGGTGAGTGTTCAACTGCCGAAACCCCTCATGTAAGAACGCTGGAGTCGACGGTTGGCGCCACAGACCCCATCGTCATTGAAATTCCTTTCAAAGAAGCTGAACGCAAGGCCTTCGCCCGTTTCGAGACCGGCGTATTGGAAAATGCCCCAAAAGATTTGAAACTCCTTTTGAACTGCTCACTTAAGGTGGGCGGCTTTTGGGGCGGCTACGTGAACGACAGGCGCAGCTATCAGTGTCCACGTGACGAAAGTAACAATTGCCTGAGCCAGGCGGAGAAAGAGAGAGAAGAATGCCAGTCCGTTATTCGCAGTATCTGGATCACCTTGGTTGGTCCCGATAGCGAGAGCTACGACGTAAGCTACAAATGCGCATCCGCATTCGGTGAAGATGAAAAACCGGTATGGCATGTGAAGAACGGCCAGACGGAGTTCTCCAATGGGACGCGTTGTGATCCCAACAAAGGCATCGTTGCCGTGGCAGTCGAGATTTCCTCAATTCCCTGGTGGAAATTTGCGACGCGCGCCCTGCGCACTTCGCTTGAGCGAAAGTAAAATCACGGAACAGCAATAACAGCAGGGCGCGATACCGGCGGATTCGAGATTTATTGAAAGCTGGCGGTATGGAGGGACCGATCATCTTCCTTGGTCAGCCGTTCGCGCCTTTGCCGTTTCGGGATTTGAAGTACGCCGAGCGCGCCGCTTCCAGCGCGAGGCCGATCACGAGGCCGGCGGCGACGTTGAGGGCGACGCAGGCGACGCCGGTCGTGATGATGATGACGCGGCACATCGGCCGCGCGTCCATGACGCGCCGTCCCAGCGCCAGCTCGGCACCTGCGATTAAAAGCATGGCGCCGAGCGCACTGAGGGGCAGCACGCCCAAGATCCGCGCCGCGTCCGGGCCGAAGGCGAGGCCGAGGGTCAGGCACAACGCCCCGAAGATCGCCGGCGCGATCCACGTCCGCGCACCGAACCCATACTGCGCCACCAGCCCGCCCGAGCCGTGGCACATCGGCAGCGCGCCGATGGGCGCGAGCGCGAGGTTGAGGATGCCGGTCGAGGCGGCAAGGCGGTTCGGGCTCAGCTTGTCTTTATCTTCGGGGAAATAATCGCCGGCGATCGCCGCCGTCACGATGACCGCGTTCGACAGCGTCAACGCCAGTTGCGGGATGACGGCGACGAGGAGCGCGCCTTCGACATCGCCGAGCGTCGGCAGCGCGAACCCCGGGAGGCTCAACGACATCGTCACGCCCGCCAGTTGATGCGGGTCCGTATATAACGAGACCGCCGCGGCGGAGATAAAGACGACGATGCACGAGAACGCCCGGAAGCGGGTGAAGAACATCATCAGAAGGATCGCCAGCGCGCCGAGGCCGAACGCGGGCGCGTCATATATATGTGTGAACCCGATCATCGCCAGTTGCGCGCCGACCCCCAGCTGCACGCCGGCGATGACGGTGCCCGGAATCATCCTGGCCATCCGGTTGATGACTTTGAACGACGCGAGCGCGAGCAGGATGACGCCGATGACGATGCCGCTCGCCATCATCTCGCCGGGTGTCAGCGCACCGACGATCGCCAAAGCGGCGACCGCCTTCATCGGCTGCACCGGGATCGGGCGGCGGTAGAAGAAAGCGACCGCGAGGGCGAAAATCCCGAAGCCGGTCAGCACACCAGTCGGGTCCATCGTCCCCAGCGCGAGCACGCCGAGCACCAGCGGCAGGAAGGTGCCGAAGTCGGCGAGCGATCCCGAGACCTCGCCCACGAGGCCCGGGTCGAATTTCGGATCGAAGCCCGGTTTTCGGCGCGTCGGTGTCATATCCGGTTACTCACCCGCCCGTTTCGCGCAAATCGGGGCAAATCGGGCCTGATTCGGTTAAAAAATCCGCTCCCGGGGGAGTCTCGCCGGAATTCATGCAACTTTAAACAGGAAAATGCAGGTTTCGGCGGGATCGGCGGAATCTCGCGGCCGGGGTCAGTTTTTCCTGTACTTACCCCGCCCGGTCGGATTATTTTCCGGCCCGTACCCGACATCACCGATGGGGTGTGGCGAAGCGGTCTAACGCACCGGATTCTGATTCCGGCATTTCCTAGGTTCGAATCCTAGCACCCCAGCCACTAAAAAAGGCCCGCCTCGCGCGGGTCTTTTTTGTGGGTGCGGGTTGCGGGAGGCGGACCTTTCGTGCGCGAGAAACGGCAGGTTTCCAGCGGGCGGCGGCACGCGCAAGCGGTCGAACACGGGCTCAGGCGCGGGCGTCCTCGCGGATCATGTCGGCGCCTTTTTCGGCGATCATGATGGTCGGCGAGTTGGTGTTGCCACTGGTGATGGTCGGCATCACCGACGCGTCGATCACGCGCAACCCCTTGATTCCCCTGACCCTCAGGCGTTCGTCGACGACTGCCATGTCGTCCGATCCCATCTTGCACGTCCCCACCGGATGAAAGATCGTGGTGCCGATATCGCCCGCGGCGCGGGCCAGGCCGTCGTCGTCCATGTACTCCGGCCCGGGCTTGAACTCTTCCGGTTTGAACTTCTGAAGCGCCGGTTGGTCGATGATTTTCCGGGTCAGCCGGATCGCGTCGGCGGCGACTTTTCTGTCGGCGTTGGCGCTCAGGTAATTCAGCTTGATCGCCGGCTTGGCCATCGGATCGGCGGACTTGATATGGATCGAGCCGCGGCTTTCCGGGCGCAGGTTGCAGACGCTCGCCGTGAACGCCGGGAACGGATGCAACGGTTCGCCGAACTTGTCCAGCGATAGCGGCTGCACGTGATACTGGATGTTCGGGGTCTCGTATTCGTCCGAGCTTTTCCAGAACGCACCCAGTTGCGACGGCGCCATGGTCATCGGCCCGCGCCGGAACAGCGCGTACTGTAGGCCGATTTTCGCCTTGCCGATCAACGAGTTGTACTGCTCGTTCAGGGTCGTGACGCCGGAAACCTTATAGATGCAGCGGATCTGCAGGTGGTCCTGCAGGTTCTCGCCGACGCCTTTCAAGGCGTGCTTCACGTCGATCCCGTGCGCCCCCAATACGTCCGGATTGCCGATCCCCGAGACCTCCATGATCTGCGGCGAGCCGACCGATCCGGCGGCGAGGATCATCTCCGCCGACGCCGTGATCGTGGCGTCCGCATCGCCGTGACGCAGTTGGGCGCCGGTGACCCGGCCGTCGGATATCGTCAGCGATTTGACCTGCGCATGCGTGAAGACTTCGAGGTTCTTGCGCTCTTTCGCCGGCCTGAGGAAGCCCTTTGCCGTGCTCCAGCGCCAGCCGGCCTTTTGATTCACATGGAAGTAGCCGACACCCGCGTTATCACCTGTATTGAAATCGTTGGTCAGCGGCAGGCCGGCCTGGTTGGCGGCGTCGCGGAACGCGTCAAGAATATCCCAGCGCAGCCGCTGGTTTTCGACCCGCCACTCGCCGCCGGAGCCGTGAAATTCGTCGCCGGGGACGGCCAACTGATCCTCGGATTTCTTGAAGTACGGCAGGATATCGTCCCATCCCCAGCCGGTGTTGCCGAGCTGTCGCCACTGGTCATAATCCCGCGCCTGACCGCGCATGTAGATCATCCCGTTGATCGACGAGCAGCCGCCGAGCACCCGGCCGCGGGGATAGTTAAGTTGGCGGCCGTTGAGGCCCTCGTCCGGTTCCGTCTGGAAGCCCCAGTCCGTGCGCGGGTTGCCCATGCAGTAGAGGTAACCGACGGGGATATGGATCCAGAAATAATCGTCTTTCCCCCCCGCTTCCAGCAGCGCGACCCGCATCTTGGGGTTTTCGGAAAGACGGTTGGCCAGCACGCACCCGGCGCTGCCAGCCCCGACGATCACATAGTCAAATGTGCCCAGATCCTTCATCCTCGGATGCTCCATCCCCGGCGTCGTTTTGTTGGCCACAGGGTCCCACAGTCCGGGATATGAGGCAATTCCCGGCGTACCGCTTCGCGTTGTACAGGCATCCTGCCAATAATCTTCCGGGAATCGTCGTTCCCTCTTGGATTCGATCCCGAAATGACGCTACGCTGTTTCCATAAACAAGCGAATGAAGTGCCCGTCGGGCCGCACCATTCGAAAAAAACAGACGACCCACCATAAGCGGTCCCTCGGGCCTGGATGGAACATCCGGGGAGGAACCGTATATGACCAGAAATCACCCAATGCCCCCGCGCGCGGCGCTTATCGCCGGGCCGTACTCGTCGGGAAAGACCTCGCTTCTTGAGGCTATTCTCGTCGAATGCGGTGCGCTTAACCGCCACGGCACCGTCACCGACGGCACGAGTCTCGGCGATGCGTCCGACGAAGCCAGGGCGCACGCCATGTCCACGGAAATGAATGTCGCCAGCACCGATTACCTGGACGAGCGCTGGACGTTTATCGACGTCCCCGGCTCGGTCGAGCTTCACCAGGAAATGCTGAACGCCATGAACGTCGCCGATATCGCCGTCGTCGTCTGCGAGCCGGAACCCGATAAGGCCGTCGCCCTGGCGCCGATGCTGCGCGCGATGGATGAAGCGGGACTGCCGCATATCGTATTCATTAACAAGATGGACCAGACCCGCGCCAGCGTCCGCGAGACCATGGCCGCACTTCAGGCCGCCTCGACCCGGCCGCTGGTATTGCGCGAAGTGCCGATCCGCGATGGTGAAGCTGTGAACGGCCATGTGGATCTGGTGTCGGAGCGCGCTTTCAGCTGGCAGGAAGGCCAGGCGTCCAAGCTGATCACGCTTCCGGATACGGTCCAAGACCGCGAGTCAGCAGCCAGAAACGACATGCTCGAAAGCCTCGCCGACTTCGATGACACGCTTCTGGAGAAACTTCTCGAGGATGCGATCCCTGAAACCGACGAGGTCTACGCCAATCTGACGAAGGATCTTGCCGAGAACCTCATCGTCCCGGTGTTTTTCGGCTCGGCCACCCACGGCAATGGCATTCGCCGCCTGATGAAGGCGCTGCGCCATGAAGCGCCGAGCGTGGCTGAAACAGCGGCACGCCTCGGAATCGAAGGGTCTGCGGACGCGCGCGTGCGCATCTTCAAGACCGTCCATGCGGGGCACGCCGGCAAACTGTCATACGGGCGTGTGATGCGCGGCAAGATCGCCGACGGTGACAATCTGTCGGGTGCCCGGCCGGCTGGGATCAACCGGATTTCCGGCGCCAACCTGGATCGGGTACCGGTCGCGGAGACCGGTGACATCGTCGGGTTCGGCAAGCTGGAGGACGCCGCCACGGGCGACCTGCTCGGTCCCGATAAGGTCTTGTCCAGGGCCGGGACCGAGACCGTGATGGCGCCGCTCTATAGCCTCGCGATACGCGCCGAGAGCCGTTCCGATGACGTCAAACTGCCGGCGAACCTGCAGAAGATCATGGACGAGGATCCGTCGCTGTCCACCCAACACGACGACACCACCGGCGAGTACGTACTTCTGGGTCAGGGCGAAATGCACCTGAAATTGGCGCTCGAGAAACTCCAGAACCGGAGCGGTCTCACCGTGGTCCCAACCACGCCCAAGGTCGCCTACCGGGAAACGATCCGGAAACCGGTTTCGAAGCATGCGCGCCACAAAAAACAATCCGGCGGGCACGGCGAGTTCGCCGACGTGCATATCGACATCAAACCGCTCGGGCGCGGTGAAGGCTTCCAGTTCGCCGATACCATTCACGGCGGCGCCGTCCCCAAACAATACATCCCCGCCGTCGAGGCCGGGGCCCGGGAAGCGCTTGAGACCGGTCCTCTCGGGTTCCCTGTCGTGGACGTCTCAGTCACCTTGACGGACGGACAATTCCATGCCGTCGATTCATCCGAAATGGCATTTCGCAAGGCCGGTGGTCAGGCGATCAGGGAAGCGCTGCCGGAAGCGGGGCCGGTTCTACTGGAACCCATCAACAGCGTGACGATTTCGATCCCCAACGCCTACACGGCGCGTATCCAGCGCATCATCACGTCGCACCGGGGCCAGATCCTCGGCTTCGACGCCAAGCAGGGATGGGATGGTTGGGACGAGGTGTCGTGCCAGATGCCGGCGGCCGAAATGCACATGTTGATCGTCGAGATCCGCTCCGCCACTCAAGGCGCGGGCACGTTCGAGTCCGCGTTCGACCACCTGCAGGAACTGACCGGTAAAGATGCCGACAAGGTGGTGGAAGCGCACGCGCAGGCGGCGGATTAGGCGTCTCCGCCGCCACGACCGGCAAGCGCCTGATTGGTGCGGACGAGTTTGTGCAACATCGCCTGGCTGACGCAGGCCTGCAGATGCGTGCGGATCTCGGGGTCGCGCATCAACTGCTCCCGCAGAATGCGGACGCCGACACAGAAGTAGCGGGCGTCGGTCTTGAGCCTGACGGTCGCCGTTGCGGGCTCGCCGGATATCGCCGTCAGTTCTCCGATAAACGAGTGAGCGTCGCATTGGGCGATGATCTGGTCGTTGCTGATGATCTCGGCCGTGCCGGCGAGGATATAGATCAGGTGATCGACAGGCTCGCCCTCGCTGGTCAGATGCGCCCCGGCCTCGCCGTCGATCCAGTGCCCGGCATCGAGCACCTTGCGCGCCTTCCGCTTCGATAACGCCGGCAGCGCGTTGCTAATGAAGGCCTGCTCTTCCTCGGTGAACCGGATGCGCCTGGTCAGCAGATACATCCGGACAAGACCGACGATACTGATGACGATCCAGAACGCCTGGATAACGGCCGACGACAGATTGAAGGCCTGCACCAGACTGATCAGAACACTGCTGGCAGCAAACAGGTTCAGCAACGCATAGGCGCCGCCCTGTCCGGTGATATAGCCGAACTGAAGGGCCGCGTACGAGCCCAGATACAGGGCCACACCGACAAAACCGAAAACGGCGTAAATATTCAGGCTGAGGTCAGGCAAGAACTCCAATCAAGCACCGGTAACCGCCGGCGCTTCACCACCCGTCGGCGACGGCTAATCAACCGCCGAGGAACAAACGGCCAACTTCGGGGTTCTCGAGCAGTTCGTCTCCATTCCCGGCGATCGCGAGTTCGCCGGACACCAGCACGTAACCGATATCGGCAAACTCCAGGCCCTTCTTGGCGTTCTGCTCGACCATGATAATGGTTTTGCCCTCGCCGTGCTGAAGATCGTCGAGAATCTCGAACACCATGTCGATGAAGCGGGGCTCCAGCCCAATCGACGGCTCGTCGACGAGCAGCACCTCCGGGTCCATGACCAATGCCCGCGAGATCTCCAAAAGGCGCCGTTCCCCTCCCGACAAGACCCGCGCCTTGTGCGTCCGCCGCTGCGCTAGACGATCATATTTGGCGAACACCCGTTCGGCGGCTTCCTTGGCCATGGCCGGCGTATCCATCAGGAAACCGCCCATCCACAGATTTTCCTCCACGGTCATATTCGGGAAGATCGACTTATCCTGAAGGATGTAAGCGATGCCGGCTTTCTGAAGCTTCTGATTCGGCGACAGCTTTGTGACGTTCTGACGATTCCCGGCGGGACCGATCTCGATCGAACCTGAGAAGATGTTGGTAAAGCCGTAGATCGAATGCAGGATCGTCGACTTTCCGGCGCCGTTCGGCCCGATCAGGCAAAGTGACTGGCCCTTGGCCACCTGTAGATTGAAGTCGTGCAGGATTTCCATCTTGCCGTAACCGGCCCGAAGGTCCTTGATCTCGACGAACGGGTCGTTATTGGCTAGCGCTGCCAGCTTCTCTAGCGGCACCTCTTCGGCGATCGCCTTGGTCTGCGCCACGACCTGCTCGACGGAAATAACCGATTCGACCCCGCCCATGTGATAGCCGCCGGCCTTGCGTGCGGCCCGTTCGGCGTTGGTTTCCTGTTGGTCTTCTGACATCAGTGAGCTCCCAGGTAGGCGTCGATCACGCTCTGATCGTTTTGTATTTCATCCGGACTGCCGTGCGCCAGCATTTCGCCGTGCGCCAAGCAGTAGATGCTTTCGGCCATGTTCATGATGACACGCATGTTATGCTCGATCACGAAAAGGGTAATGCCGAACTCCTCGTTGGCGCGCCTTAGGCGGTCGATCAAACCGTTGATGAGCGTCGGGTTGATCCCTGCGGTAGGCTCGTCCAACAGCAGCACTTCCGGCTTGTTCATCAGCGCCATCGCGAACTCGAGAAGCTTCTGCTGGCCGAAGGACAGGTCGCCGGAGCGCAGCCTACGCTTTTCGTAAAGACCGACGAAGTCGAGCAGGCGTTCGACTTCCTCCATCGTCTCCCGATCCTCGCGTTCGCCGAACATGTCGGCAAATTTCATCCTCCGGTGCGGGATCGAGATCAGCATGTTCTCGATACAGTTCATATTCGAGTAGATGCGGGTTTGCTGAAACGTCCGAAGCAGGCCACGCCGTGCGATCTGTGGTACGCGGAGCTTCGAGATTTCCTCACCCTTGAACTTGATCGAACCCTCGTCGATCGGGTGATACCCGACGATGGAATTGAACAGCGTCGTCTTTCCCGACCCGTTGGGCCCGATCAGACCGGTGATCATTCCGTCGGGCACCCTCAAGGAGATGCCGTGGTTGGCGACCACGCCGCCGAAGGACTTGGAAACGTCCTCGACCTCAATCACGTAATTTGTCATCGCGTGGCCTCTTTCTCTTCAACTACGATACCGAATTTCTCGGGGAACCTTTCTATCAACCAGCCCATGATGCCCTGCTGGAAGTACACCACGTTGATGATGATCAGCACGCCGAGCGCAACCCACTGCCAGCCCAGGAAATAGGTCCATGTGACCTCCTTGAGGGTGTGGAACAGGATGGCGCCGAGCACGGGACCCCACAGCGTCCCCTTGCCGCCCAGGAGTGTCATGGCGACCATGAAGATGCCGAAGGTGACGGTGGGGAAAGCGACTTCTAGAGGCTCGATGATGCCCGTGATGTTGCCGAACAACGCCCCGGATATGCCGACGAAAAACGCCGAGATCGACCATGCGACCGTCTTGTAGCGGACGGTGTGAATCCCCATCGCTTCCGCCTTTTCCTCGTCATCCCGGATCGCGTTGACGGCAAGCCCGAACCGGGTCTTGTAGATCCATTGCAGCGTAACGAACGTCAGGATCGCGGCGCCGAAACACAGGAAGTAGAACAGCAACGATCGCGCTTCGGCACTGCCCGGGAACACCGGGACCGAGATGCCGCTGCCGGCACCGACCCATTCCCAGGTGCCCATCAGTTCGCCGGCCGCGATCGCGATACCGAGGGTGCCGATGGCGAAATACGGGCCGCGCAGGCCGAACACCGTCCAGCCCAGCATCGCTGCCGTGATCGCCGCGACAACGCCGGACATGATGATCCCGATCACCAGGCCCTGGTAGTATTGGGCATTGGTAAACGTGAAATTGTCACCACCATGCGCCGCCGTGTAAGCGCCGATCTCCGCGAACTGTCCGACCTGGAACAGCACAGAGGTGTACATGCCGACACCGAAGAAAAAGATGTTGCCGAGCGAGTTGTAGCCCATCTGCCCGCCCATGATGTCCCAGGTAAGAGCAAACAGCACCATCACCCAGAGCGTGGCGATCTGCAGTTGCAGCCCCGGAAACACAAACGGCGCCGCCAGCCCGAACACGAGAATCGGGAAGTGCAGCTTAAAACTGAAATTCTTGTTCATTGTTTGAAACGTCCCTTAGCTGACGACCTGGCGCAGCTTGCGCTGTTGATACTGGCGGTAGATCAGCACCAGAAGGAGCAGGCCGACGACCGTCGCCTGCTGGAACTCGGCGCCGAGCACGAAGCCGCTGTAGCCTTCCATCACCCCGAGGCCGAGACCCGCCATGATAACGCCGGGAAGATTGCCAAAACCGGCCGCCGTCACGATCACGAACGAGCGGATCGAATGCGCGATGCCGTAGAACGGCTGAATCACCCAGATCATGGAGATCAATGCCCCCGCAGCACCGCAGATCGCGGCGTTGAGCGAGAAGGTGAACGCATATACCCGGTCCGTATCGATACCCATGACACGAGCCGCTCGCGCATCCTGCGCCGTGGCCCGGATCGCCTGCCCCATGCGGCTTTTCTTCATGAAGATGACCACGGCGAGCGCCAAAAGACCGCACAATACGAACGCGAGGAGCTTGATCTCAGCGACCGTGACGACGCCAAGAATCTGCCGGATCGCGAAATCACTCTCCGCCGTCTGCACCTCGGGACCGAACATCAGGTTCAGCGCCTGTGCAATCACAATGGCCAGACCGAAAGTCGCCAACAGGGAGGTGAACAAATCCTTATCGATGACACGCCGAATAATGATCACATATATAAACCACCCAAAACCGAACATCACGACGATCGAGATCGGCAGCCCCCAAAGCGGGTGTATACCCTGTTTGCCGAGCCACCAGGCGATGTAGCCGCCCATAATGACAAAATCGCCTTGCGCCAGGTTCTTGACGTTCATCACGCCCCATACCAGTGCCAGGCCATATGCGGCGAGCGCGAACGTGGCGCCGATGAACAGGCCATCCAATAGCAACTGAACATTGAAGACCGGTGCCTGCACCAGAATCATGATGTTGTCCCACACGGCAACCTCTCCCCTTGTTGATTGTTTGTTAAATAGTGGGATACGCGAATAAAGATCAGGCGTGCCCGCTCCGGCAAAAAGCCGGAGCGGGTTTGCCTGAAATCATCCGTTTGTTATCCGCTTAGTTCGACGGCGCCTTGCGCGGCCAGTTCACCGGATGCGACGCCCATTTGGACGGCGCGACAACATTGTACTGACCGTTCTGGATCTGACGCAGAACCATCGGCTTGGCAATATTGTTACCGGCTTCCGAGAACTTGATCGCACCGTAGAAGGTCTGCATGTCGGTCGCCGCAATGGCGTCACGGACCTTGTCGGTATCGAAGCTACCCGCACGCTCAAAGGCATCGGCCCAGACCATCACCGCGGCGGTCGCCTGCGCGGACTGGTACGGGACGTTCTTGTAGCCTTCGTAGGTCGCCTTGAAGAGCTTGTCGTAATCGGCGGCCGTGCCGAACAGATCATCCTTGTAGCTCAGCGTTTCCGCCCACTGGGTCGGGCACAGGATGTCGTTGGTGGCTTCGCCGAATTTCGACGTGATCTTCGCCGCCTCGCAGTGCGTCATGGCGATCATCGGCGTATCGATCTGCAGTTCCTTGATCTGACGTGCAGCCGTAGCGGCACCCTTGGAGTGACCGGACAGCACCAGCAGATCCGGCTTAAGCGCCTTGACCTTGGTCAGAGTCGCGGAGATGTCGTTGAGGTCACGCGGCATCTTGTCGTCGATGACGGCCTTCATGCCGTATTTTTCCATGTCCTCGAGAACACCGGCGCGGACGTCGAGCGAGAACGGATCGTTTTCGAACGCCATCGCGACTTTCACGTCGGAGGCCTTCTTGCCGTTCTTCTCGGCGATTTCAGCGGCCAGCGCGATCGAGCTCGCCAGATACTGCTCTGAGGTCGATAGCACCGCGAACAGGTACTTGTAACCTTTATTGAACAGCGAACGGGACGCCCCTTCGGCTTCGACCATGGGCACCTTGTACTTTTCAACGATCGGCGCGGCAGCCTTCGTCGTGGCCGACGAATACGGACCGAGGAAGTATTTCACGCCGTCCTGGTTGACGAGACGCTCGAGCAATTGCGCGGTACGCAGCGGCGTCGATTCATCGTCATAGTACTGGACCTTGAGCTTGTACTTCTTGCCGTTGACGGTCACGCCGCCGGCTTCGTTGATCTTTTTGACACCTAGGTCATAGCCGTTCTTAGCGTGAATACCGTTCGTCGAATACTTACCGGTAAAGGAAATAGCGGAACCGAGGATAATCGTGTCACCCTCGACTTTGGCGCTCGCCGGCGTCGCCAGCGCGACGCCCAAGGCAACGGCAGATGCCATTACCGCCGTCGTCAGACGTGCTTTCATTGTGTGAGCCCTCCCAGACTTCTGTGTTGTGCGGGCTTACGCCCGACTTGGATTCGCCATCGCCTGCCCGTGTTATTGCTTTTATTGGCCGGATAGGCGGGTTCGTCGGCGGATTGTATCAGTGTTCTACATTCTGGCAAGTGAACGTATCAAATTTACTTTTTCAGGGCTTTTGCCGCAAAAATCGGTCGCCAGCCGAAAAAGCGGTATGATACGTCCCTGCAATTGATATCGAGCTTCCCGCTCAATTGCGGTTATAAAAAACTCAGCCACGACCCGCGAACGGCATCTGCGTCGCCATAATCGTCATCGTGAAGACATTCGTCTCAAGCGGATAACTCGCCATGTGGACGACGGCGCGGCCGACGTCGTTTACGTCCATCATCGGTTCCGGCTTGATCTCGCCATTGGCCTGTTTGACGCCCTTCGCCATCCGGTTCGCCATATCTGATTGCGCATTGCCGATATCGAGTTGGCAAACAGCGATGTTGTACTTGCGCCCGTCGAGCGACGCTGTCTTGGTCATACCGGTCACCGCGTGCTTGGTGGCGGTGTAAGGAATCGAATCCGGTCTCGGCGCATGCGCCGAGATCGACCCGTTATTGATGATCCGACCGCCCTGCGGATTCTGATCCTTCATCACCCGGAATGCCGCCTGTAGACAAAGAAACGACCCCGTGAGGTTGACGTCGACCACTTTCTTCCACTGTTCGAACGAGAGATCTTCCAGAAGAATGCCGGGGGCATTCGCGCCGGCGTTGTTGAACAGCAGGTCCAGACGCCCATAGGTGTCAGTGACCTTCTTAAACAAATCCGCCACCTGATCCGGATCGCTCACATCGGTCGGGACTGCGAGAACGCGATCCGGCGCCGAGCACATCGACACCGTCTCGTCGAGCGCGTCGGCCCGGCGCCCAGCCAAAGCCACTGTCCAACCATCGTCGACGAGCGCCTTGGTGGTGGCGCGGCCGATCCCCGAACCGGCGCCCGTGACGATGGCGATCTTCGATGTTTCCGGCATGAATTCCTCCATTAGGTTATTTGCGCCTCGCATTACCAAAGCTGCTTTGAGCGGAACGCGGTTTCGTCTTATCAAGGGATATTGGCGGTTGCTGACCGCCCGGCAAGGAGAAGTTGATGCTGACGCTGCTGGACGACCCGATTTCAGGCAATGGATACAAGATCAGGCTATTGCTGGCGTTTCTCGATACGCCCTATGAGTATAAGACCTACAGCGTCCTGAAAGCCGAAACTCGAACCCCGGAATTTCTCGCGATCAGTCCAAACGGAAAAATCCCGGTCTTGATCCTGGAAGACGGCACAGTACTGCCCGAATCCAACGCCATCCTGAATTACCTCGCCGCCGGCACACCGTATTTACCGTCTGACCGGCTGCACCACGCCCAGGTGCTGCAGTGGATGTTCTGGGAACAGTATTCCCACGAACCGAATATCGCGACGCTCAGGTTCTGGAATCACATGCCGGAACTGGACAAGGTCCAGCAGGCGCAGATTCCCGGCAAGCGCGCGAACGGCCTTGCTGCACTGAAACTGATGGACGATCACTTGGGCCGGCACGACTGGCTCGTCGCCGGCGTGCCGACCATTGCCGACATCGCGCTGTTCGCCTACACCCATGTCGCCGACGAAGGCGGCTTTGATTTGGGGGCGTATCCGAACATCGAAAAATGGGTCGCGCGGATCGAGGGGCTGCCGGGTTTCGTGCCGATGGGGTCGGCGCATTAACCCTCGGGCTTGAACTTCAACGACGCTCCGTTGATGCAATAGCGCTGACCAGTCGGTTGCGGGCCATCCGGAAAAACATGGCCCAGATGCCCATCACACTTGGCGCAGTGCACTTCCGTACGCGTCATCCAGAAGCTCTTGTCGACTTCTTCCTCGATCGCCTCGTCGCCGACCGGCTGATAGAAGCTGGGCCAGCCGGTGCCGGATTCGAATTTGGTATCGGATGCGAACAACGGCTCCCCGCAACCGGCACAGACGAACATACCCTTGCGTTTTTCGTGATTGAGCGGACTGGTGCCGGCGCGTTCCGTCCCCTTCATGCGCATGATCTTGAAGGCCTCGAAACCGAGTTGGTCCATCCATTCCTGTTCGGATTTGGTGATCTTGTCCGACATTGTGTCCTCCGCTTCGTTCTCGAACCGAGGTAATCCCCGAACTCGCCGGTTTCCAGTCTTTTCGGCGCCGCGCACGCAAATGTGAGAGGGCGTCAGAACCGGCCGTCGTAGGCTTTCCTGCCGATCGGGCATGCGATCAGCGTGAATGTCGCCGCATCCAGACCATCCGAGATCGCTTTCTCGAGTGTCCTGCGGTCCGTTGCCGTCACGCCGATCCCGCCCATCACCTCGGCAAGCTTAGCGAAATCAGTACCCCCGAAGTCGACCCCCAGATTTTCCTGCTTGTTGGCGCGCTGTTTCAGTTCGATCAGCGCCAGGCTCTCGTCGACAAAGACGACGATCACGACGGGCAACCGCATATCGCGTAGCGTCGCGAGTTCGCCGAGGATCATTTCCATGCCGCCATCGCCGGTAAAGGCGATAACTGGCGTTTCCGGATTGGCGATCTTGTGACCCATGGCGATCGGGAGCGCACAACCCATGGTGCAAAGCCCCGTCGACTGCGCGAGCGTGCGCGGCGAATAGCAATCCCATTGCTGGCTCAGCAGAATGCGGTGGGCGCCGGTATCGACGGCGGCAAAACCTTGTTTGGGGAACGCGCTTCTGGCCGCATCTATGACGGCCGCCGGGCCCCACGTCTCGTCCCGCGGGAAAGCGTCGCGGAGCAGCGTGCGCATCTTTTCGATGGCGCCGCCTTTCCACGTTTCCTTACCGTTGATCCCCTGGGTCAGCGCCTTGATGCCCTCGCCCACGTCACAGACGAAACTGATATCGGCCTGATGGACATAGTGCGTATTCGCATGACCGGCGATCTCGATCACCGTTTTGCCGTCCATGCCGGTCGGCCATGCATGACGCCAATCGATCCGCATCTCGATGGGGTCGTAGCCGGCAAGCACGATCACATCCGCCTCGTCGATCATCGGCTTCAGGATTTTAAAAGACT
Source organism: Rhodospirillales bacterium (assembly GCA_965228915.1). Taxonomy (GTDB): domain Bacteria; phylum Pseudomonadota; class Alphaproteobacteria; order Rhodospirillales; family Casp-alpha2; genus UBA4479. The sequence continues at coordinate 1,106,896 of OZ245847.1, forward strand.
TCGGCGACAGGCCGTGCCCACCGAGCGCCAAAGGGTCATCCTCGCTGATGACGCCCTTGGCCTTGTAGCTGGTGAGGATCGGCATATTGAGCCGATGAACGGCCTCGTCGATCACAGCCGCCGCATCGTGGTGAAGAATGTCGACACCACCGATCATCAGCGGACGTTCGGCGGTGGCGATTGCCTCCCTCGCCCGCTCCAGGTCCGACCCGGCTGCCGGTGCCACCTTCGACATGGCCGCGCGTCCCGGATACCCGGTCACTTTGGCGTCCTTGCCGGCGATGTTGATTGGCACATCGATATGCACAGGCCCCGGCGGATCCTGCATGGCGATCGCCACGGCCTTGTCGATCATCACGTCGACGGCGCCGTCGGCGACTGTCATGGAGGCTTTCGAGATCGGCCGAATGACGTCGGTGTGATCGAACACCTGGTGGATATAGGTCTCGGCCTCCGCGGCATCGACGCAACCCGTGAGGAAGATCATCGGCACTTGGTCCTGCCACGCGTTAGCGACGACGTTGACGGCATTGACGACGCCGGGTCCCACGGTCGCCACGAGGATGCCGGGCGCACCGGTCGCGTGATACGTCCCTTCCGCCATGAACCCGCCAGAGTTCTCGTGCTTCACGAGATGAAAATCGATTCCGGCGTTCTCGAGCCCTTCCATCAGCGACAGCACTTCACCGCCCGGGATGCCGAAGGCATGGCGGCATCCGGCGTCATGTAGCCGCTTGCCGATGATGTCGGACGTCGTCGTCATGTTGTTCTTCCTTATTCGGCAGCGCGGGCGCGCTCGGCGAGTTTCAGATAACCGTCCCGCGTCTGCGGCAGCTTGCGGTCGAGAATCTTGCCGGCGACCAGATTGCGCAGCACCTGCGCCGTGCCGCCGCCAATGGTGAACATGCGCGCATCGCGGTACATGCGTTCCATCGGCCGGTTGCGGGAATACCCGGCGGCGCCAAACACCTGCAGCGCATCGGACGTCACCTTGATCGCCGTTTCGGACGCCAGGATCTTTGCCTGCGCTGCCATCAACATATCCGGGAACCCGCCCTCGGTCGTCTCGGCGGACGCCGCCGCCTTGTATATCAAAGCTTGCGAGGCGGCGATCCCGATCGACATGTCGGCCAGCATCCACTGAAGCCCTTGGAACTCGGCAATCGGTCGGCCAAACTGTTCGCGTTCGCCAGCGTAGGCGAGCGCATTTTCGTAGGCCCCTTCGGCGATGCCGAGCGCCACCGTCCCGGCGCCGACGCGTTGCGAATTGTAAGCGTTCATCAAACCGGCAAAGCCGCGCTTGATCCCCTCGGGCGGAATCAGCGCCATGCTTTCCGGCACAAACAGGTCTTCAAAAATCATTTCGCATTCTGGAATGCCGCGGAGCCCCATCGCCGGCTCGCGGGTGCCGACACGAAGCCCCTCGGCCTCGCCGCGGACGGCGATGAAGCCGCCGATCCCCATATCGTTGCCGTTCTCGATCACACGGGCAAAGATCAGGTGCAGCTTCGACACACCGCCGCCGGTGATCCAATGCTTACGGCCGTTGATGACGTAGCCGCCGTCTTTCTTGACCGCCGTCGTCGTCATCTCCGTCGCCGCCGAGCCGGCTTCCGGTTCGGTGATACAGATCGCCGGTTTGTCGCCCGCCAACACCAGTTCGGCCGCGAGTTTCTTTTGCTCGTCGGAGCCGTACTTCATGATCGCGCTGACGGCGCCCATGTTGCATTCGACGACGATGCGCGCGGTGACGCCACACACCTTGGCCATTTCCTCGACCACCAGAACGGCGTGCAGGAACGAATACCCTTTGCCGCCCCATTCCTTGGGGATCGTCATGCCGGTGAAGCCGGCTTTCGCCAGTTCCTCGACATTGTGCCAGGGATATTCCTCCGTCTTGTCGACGTCGGCGGCGCGACCGGCGATCACGTCGCGGGCCAGTTTGCGGGCAGCGGCCTGAAGTTCGAGTTGTTCGTCCGTCAGCTGAAACATGGTTCGGCTCCCTTACAATATGCCGTCGTCACGCAGCTTGCCGCGCGCGGCGTCATCTAGGTTCAACAGTTCTTCCAGCACCTCGTCGGTGTGCTCGCCCGTCATCGGCGGTGGGCGGCGGTAGGATACCGGTGTTTCGGAGTATTTGATCGGATTGCCGATAAGCCGGCACTTGCCGTCGCCGGCGATCGGGTGATCCATCTCGATTCGCATGCCCCGGTGCAGAATCTGCGGATCCTCGAAGGCCATGGGGACAGTGTTAACGGGCGCCGACGGCACGCCGAGCGGCGCCAGCCCGTCGACCCATTCCTGCGTCGTTTTCATGACCGTGATCTGACGCATCAAGGGCGTGATCACATCGCGATTTCGAACCCGCATGTCATTGGTCAGGAAGCGCTCATCGGCGGCCATTTCGGGCTTGCCGACGAATTCGCAGAAGCGCTTGAACTGCCCGTCGTTACCGATCGCCAGGATCACGAACCCGTCCGCCGTCGGGTAGACGTCATAGGGGACGATATTCGAATGCGCGTTGGCGCGGCGCACGTTGGGGTGACCGTGTGTCAGATAGTTGACGCCTTCGTTGATCAGCCACGCCACCGACGTATCGAGCAACGCCAGATCAATCAGCTGCCCTTGGCCGGTCTTGTCGCGATGACGAAGCGCCGCCAGCAGCGCCGTCGTCGCATACATGCCGCACATCACGTCGGAAATACCGACACCGACCTTGTGCGGATCGCCGTCAACGGGGCCGGTCAGGCTCATGACGCCGCCCATGCCTTGCGCCAGCATGTCGTAGCCGGCGCGCTTGGCGTAAGGCCCGGTCCGTCCGAACCCGGAGATGTGGAGATAGACCTTGTCCGGATACTCGGCGTGAATGTCGTCGTAGCCGAGACCGTACTTGTCCAGACCCCCGACCTTGAAGTTGTGGCAAAGCGCATCGCAGTGCTTGAGCAGGTCCTTGACCAACTGAACGCCTTCCGGCTTAGCGATGTCGATGGTGATCGATCGCTTGTTACGGTTCGACGCCATGTAATAGGCGCTTTCGCGGGTGTCGTTACCATCCTTGTCTTTCAGGTACGGCGGCCCCCAACCACGGGTGTCGTCGCCATCGACGGGCTTTTCGACCTTGATGACGTCGGCGCCCAGATCCCCCAGAAGCTGGGTGCAGGTCGGCCCCGCCAGAATACGGGTCAGATCGAGTATGCGGATGCCCGCCAGCGGGCCGGTATTGGTCGTCATGGATATTCCTCTTCAGGTGTGGCGCTGCAGCGCCCATTAGGTTTTAGCCGATGGCATTGCTTGATAAAAACGAAATATTTTACCTATTTTCTTGATTAAATATCATCATTTATGCGCGCAGATTTCCCCTTGGGATGCTTGTCTCCGGCAAGGCCGCTGAGAATTTCGACCAACGCCCGGGTCAGGTGCGCTTTTGGATTGTCCCGGCGTTCGACGACGCCGATGACACGGCACAGCGGCGGGTCACCGAACGGCACCTTGACGACTTCTTTGGGTAAGTCGGCGCCGGCGCGGTCCGGCACTACAGAGACGCCGAGGCCATGCGCAACCATCGACGCGATGGCTTCGAGGGAATCGATCTCCATGCCCGTATGCACCCGGATACCCCGGTCCTTGAGATGCGTGTCGATCAGCCGACCGGCCCAGGCGAAACGTTGGAAGCGGATGAACGGACCGGCGTCGAGCAACTCGCGGTCGGTGTTTCCCCGCGTGCCTTGCGGCGCGATGACCATCAGCGGCTCTTCGGCGAACATGTGCCAGCTCAAACCGGTCTGAAGCTGGGACGGCTCGGTCACCACGGCGGCGTCGAGTTCACCCTTGTGTACCCGGCCGACAAGATCGGCGGAGAGCCCGCTCGACACACGGATGCGCAGGTCGGGATGGCTCTGCCGGATCGCACTCAGCGCGGGCGGCAGAATCCCCGACATCAAGGTCGGCACCGAACCGATATCGAGACTGCCGCTCAATGCCTCTCCGGTGACGATGTCGGTCAGGCTTTCACATTTCTCGACAATCTCGCGGGCGCGGTCGACGAGATTGCGGCCGCGAGTATTGAGACGCGGCGGACGCGTGGTACGGTCGAACAGTTTGGTTTCGAGATCCTCTTCCAACGCCTTCACGTGCAAGCTGACCGCGGACTGGGTCAGACCGACGGCGTCGCCCGCCGCAGCGAACGATCCGTGCTCGGCAATAGCGATCAAAGTCTTGAGGTGACGAAGGTCCATGCGGCGCAGGTTAAAGATTTAGGTCCGTCGGCAAAAGGTTCTTCGTGAAACCAAATATCACGATTGTTCCGTTGACCAGATAACGGCTTCGTCGGAAGCTTCAGCGTTCTCTGATACACAAAGGATCGACCATGGCCGAAGAACGCCGCCGCGCATACGACGATACGACCGTCAAGGACGTCAAAGGCGTGAACGAGGATTTCGTCCTACACGTGCCGGCAGGCAGGCCGTTGCGCGAGGCCGTCGATTATCTCGCTGAGCACAAGATCGGTCTGACCCTCGTAATTGCATCGGATGGCGCGCTTGCCGGGGTGATCTCGGAACGGGATGTCGTCCGCGCACTTTATGAACACGGCAATCACGCGCTCAATATGCCGGTCGACATGTTCATGGCGCGCGACGTGCTGACGTGTTCGGATCAAGACAACGTCGCCGATGTCGCCAAGCTGATGGCGGAAAAGCACATCCGCCATTTGCCGATCGTGGAGGACGGGTTTCTGGCCGGGATGATCAGCGCCACCGACCTGGTACGCCACTTCGCATCCAAGGCCTGAGCCTTCGACCGTTATTTCTGCGGGTACGGGTTGACGATGTCGCGGACCAGTTGCTCCAGGACGTCGCGCACCTGAGCTTCGTCGCAGCCCATCAATACTGCATCTTCGAGGGCGTCTTGGCATTCCTGGCGGATTTCTTCGAGATTTTCGCGCAATACGACGAGTTTTTCCTCGCAAGACACCGGCTCGCCGTCCGGCTGCAGCCAGATCACGCCGTCGATATCGAGCTTTTTCGCATCGTCTTTCATAACCGGGAGATACACCCGCCTTCGGACGGTTTCAAGACGCCGGTAATAAACGGCTGCCTCAACGCAGGCGATCGTCCAGCCAAACATCCTCGTCCCGGCCGGCTTTCCGGCCCGGGGCGATATTGCCGGCGGCACCGCTTGCACCGGGGCCGAATTCCCACGGCAGCGGCGGCGGCTCGCCCGGATTGCCCTCCCACGGCAGTTCGGGCGGCACCTCCTTGCGGCGACGGCGCGACATCGCCTTGTCGACGTGTCCGAGATTCTTTTCGGCAACGGCGGCCAAGCGATCTGCGCCCTTCTCGACATAGATGGCGCGCGCCGTTCTAAACGCATCGCGCGCCCCTTCAAGGGCGCTGGTATCACCGGCGACGCGCCCGTAGAGGAAGAGTGCCGAACCCAGATTGTTTTGCGCCGACGCCCAGTGCAACGGCATGTTTTTCCGGTCCCGCGCCGAGACGACCGCGTTGCAGGCTTCGACCGCCTGCAACAGCATCGACGGATTGCGGTTCTCGCGCCCGATCACCAGTGCGACCTGACCGAAGTGCCCCATCGCTTCGGCCCATTCGTTCGGTGTCTTCTTGCGGTCGTAAACACTCAACGCGTTCTCAAACGCATGCAGCGCATGCTCCAGCGTTTCCGCATCGCCATTGTCGAAGTCGAGGCGATACAGCGCCAATCCGAGCCGATTGTTCATCGCCGCCCAGTCATGCGGAAACGCCGTCGGACCGATAACCTTGAGCGCATCCTCGAGGTCGTTGATCGACATTTCCAACGCACTGGTGTCGTTGGTCCGCTCGGCGATGAATTGCCCCAGGAACGCCCGGTCGCGATGCGCGAAAGCCCATTCGAGGGGTGTTTTCTCGGCACTAAATGATTCCAAGGCGCTATCAAACAGCGTCATCGCCGTCTGCGCATCGTCGGCGCGCCGCTTGAAACGGATGGCGCTGGCGAAGGTCCGGGCGAGGGTTGCGCGTTCTTCGGCGCGGGACAGCGGGTCGAGTCCGGGCACTTCCTGCAGCAGTTGTTCGCGGGCATCCTGAAGCAGGACCTCAAGATCACGGCGAACGGTCAACAACTTGCCCGCCTGCTTGGTGCGCATCGCCGCCAGCAGCGCGGCGTGCAATCGGTGCGACGACGCCGGGTCGAGCGGCATCGGCAGGATCAACAACGTCCAGCCGTCACCCATCCGGAACTGGTCGACGCGCGGGTCTTCGCGAACGAACAGCCGCAGATGCAGCAACTGCCCACCGTGCACGGTTGCGCCCCAGACCACGATGTCGCCCCCGTTGTCGAGCAGCCAGCGCGCCGACGCCTGTTTGAGATCGGCCATTGCGGCGACAGGGTCGTTTTCGAATTCGAGCGAGACCTTGGCGTTCATCACGCGGGCCCGGATACCGCGCCGCTTGGAGAGTTCCGACGCGAGGTGATGTGCGGCCTGCTCGCCGCCCTCGCCGTCGAGCGCGGAAACGCGCACATCGAGCCGGTCGTACACATCGGCGAACTCGGGTTTAAGGATGCGCCGGAGCAGCCCTGGCTTGAGCACGCTCGATGCCGGATCCTCGACACTGTATTCCGTGTCCGATTGCGCCGAGAGCGCGACCAGCGCACGCGAACCTGATTTTGCCGGCGGCTTCTCAGCCGTTGATTTGCGGGCCGACTTTTCGCGGGATTCGGTCTTTGCCGGCTGCTTGCCGAGCAGACGCGCCGCCTGTTCCTTGCCGACCGGCTCGACGACGAGATTGCCGAGCGCCTGCACGGTGTCTTCCATGGCCCGGCTGTCGAGCAATTCTTCCGCACCGATCAGCGCGCCGCGATCGAGCACGGCCGTCGGCATCGACATGCCGTCGACGTCGCGCGTCAATTCGACCGAGCCTTGAACGACACGGTACGCGGTATCCGGCACACTGCCCTCAGCGAGCAGAACGTCGCCGGATTTGTACTCTTTGGTTGCCACCCGTCTCTCCTTTACGGACACGCGCCCAGGCGCCCCTATGGTGGCCTTCAAGGAGTAAAGATGGTGTTAACGATTATCTGTCTTGAACGTTGACACGCCTGGCTGGAACCGGCGTCTACCAGGCATTTGCGCTCGATCCGCCCAATAGTCTGATGCGTCCTAAAGAAAACGCTCATGAACTACCGTGGATATGTTCAGCCGTCGACGATTTCATCCCTGAGCGCGCGGCGGATATCGCCGAAAACCCCGGCCCACGCGCCGTGACGTTTTTGGCGGAAAAGCCTCATGCTCGGATACCAAGGTGAGGTCTCGGTGTTCCGCATCCAGCGCCAGTCCGGTGCAAACGGCACCGCCACCCAGACCGGTTTACCCATCGCCCCCGCCAGATGCGCGAGTGCCGTATCCACGGTAATCACCAGATCCAGTTGGTTCACGACGGCCGCGGTATCGGAGAAATCGCGTAGCCGTCCGCCGAGGTCATTGACCAGCGCATCGCAGCCGTGCTCCGCTATATCGGCAGCCGCCGGCCCCTTTTGCAGGGAATAGACCGAGAGGCCGGGCAGACCGAGAATTTCGATGAAATGCTTGAAGCCTGCCGACCGGTTGTGATCGTTGCGGTGCGTCGGACGTCCAGCCCAGGAAATACCGACCCGCTTGATGCGCCCGAGAGACGACGGCAACTGCACGGCGCCCGGGTCCAGCGGCCCGAGATATGGCACATCGGCCGGGATCGTATCGAGCGACGTCCCGAAGATGTTCGCCAGCGACATCATCGGGATCCAGTAATCAAACTTGGGCGGCGTCTGGCCCCGGTTGAACACCTTGGACACGCCATCCACCGACCCGATCAGGCGCGCCAGTTCCGGCTGCACCTCGACAACCACCTGACCGCCCCGTTCTTTGATCATCGGCAGGTATCGGGCGAACTGGATCATGTCGCCGAAGCCTTGCTCGTGGTGAACCAGCACCGTCTTGCCCTGGAGGTCGGATCCGTCCCAGCGCGGTTTGTCGAATTCACGGGGCGGGCTTCGATCCAGAAGCCAGCGGCTTTCGTAGGCTTCGAAACCTTCCTCGAGCCGTCCCATTTCAAGCAGCGTCAACGCCCTGTCCCACTGGCAGTCGACGTGGTTTTCATTGAGTGCCAGTGCCTTCTCCAGGCAGCTCAGCGCGGCGTCGGTCTGACCCAGGTCGCGAAGGACGAGGCCTAAATTATAGTACGCCTCCGTCGAGCGCGGCTGCAGCCGGACCGCCTGCTGATGCGACGCCATCGCGACTTCGAGCCGCCCCAGTTCGCGAAGCGCGTTGCCCATGTTCGAATAGACGCCCGAATTATTCGGCTTCAGCACCAGCGAGCGGCGGTAACAGGCGACGGCCGCCTCGAGCTTGCCGAGCGAGCGCAAGGCGACGCCCATGTTGTTGTAGACGTCAGGCTGCTTCGGGTTGAGCAGCAGCGACTTTCCGTAGGACTCGACCGCTTCCTCAAGCTTGCCTTCCCGGTGCAGAGCAGCAGCGACATTGAACATGCGCACCGCTTCGCGTTCACGGAGCGCGATACGCTGGTCCTCGGGCAGCGAGCGCCAGACCTCCAGCTTTTCAGGGTCGACCGTATGCGGCTTGGATTGAACCGGCGGGGCGGCTTCTTTCTCGCGTGGGCGCAGCACCGCCTTGGCGCGCTTTTTCGGCGCGGCGCCGGTGTTTGCGGTCTGTTTCGCCATCCTGGCTGCCCCCCGTTGGATATCCCGTCCGCGCATATTGCAAGGGGTTTTGTCGTACCGCAAGCGCTCCAGACGGCCATGCGCAAGGGCCTGCGCTTATTTGCAGGGAATTTTAGTCAAATTATCGAAAGGACGTTCTCCGGCGGACGGCCCATCACGGCCTTATCGCCGGCCACCACGATCGGCCGCTCGATGATGATCGGCGTGGTAACCATCGCATCGATAATCTCAGCGTCGCTCATAGCGCCGAGATCGAGCCCGGCTTCCCGGGCCTCTTTCTTGCGGACGATGTCGGCCGGCTTCACCCCGAGCATGCCGAGGATCCTCTTCAACTCGGCCTGCGACGGCGGCGATGTCAGATATTCGACGACATTGTGATCGACGTTCTTGTCTTCCAGAATCGCCAAGGTCTGGCGCGACTTTGAACACCGCGGATTATGGTAGATCGTAACCGACATTCATTCCTCCCAACTTGCTATTCACCCTCGCCGTCGTCCGGCGTATCGCCCTTACCACCGGTCGGCGATTGTTCCGCCGACAATGCTGCACCGTCGTGGGCCTCGCCATCCGATTTCGAAGCGCCGTCCTCTTTGGGCGGGATAAACTGTTCCGGCCTTTCGGATGGCATGCTCTCGACATATAGCGACGTCGACGGGAAGGCGAACCCGCTGCCGGCGCCATGGACGATCTCCATGATCTTATAGGCCAGCTTCTCCTTAATCTCCAACCACTCGCCCCAGACCTTCGTATAGGTAAAGCAATAGACCAGGATGTCGATCGAAGAGTCGTTGAAGCGGTCGATGCGCACGAACGTGGATGCCTCGCTCGGTTTCACGAAATCCTCGTTCTCCTCGATATAGGCGGCGATGCCCTCGCGGATTTCACTAAGCTGATCGATGCTGGTCGAATATTCGACGCCGATGTGCCAGAAAATGCGTCGATAGGTCATATCCGTGAAATTGGTGACGGCGGTGTCCGACAGCTGGGCGTTCGGCACCATCACCGGCGCCTGGTCGAAACGGCGGATCACGGTGGAACGGAACCCGATAGCCTCCACAGTCCCTTCGACGACACCGTCGACCTTGATCCAATCGCCCTTGCGGAACCTTTTTTCGCCAAGGATAAGGATGCCCGCAATCAGGTTCTTGAACAGATCCTGCGCGCCCAGCGCGACAGCGACACCGAACAGCCCCGCCCCTGCGATGATCGGTCCGATCTCGATGCCCCAGATCTGCAGCACCGTTGCGACCCCGACGAGGACCACAGCGACGCGCATCGCCTTCATGATCCATTCGACGAGTTCCCGGCTGAGAACTTCTTCGAGTTTGTCAAAGGTCCTGGATAGCGGTCCGATGGCCCGCATCAGAGCCCAGAAAATCACGACGACGATCAAGGTTCGCGTCACGTTTTCGGTGATGGCCTCGATCAGACCTTCGAACTTCATATAGTTGGTGGCGACGAAAATCCCGAATACCACCGGTATCGCCCTTAACGGCGGCGCGATTGCATCGACCACGTAATCGTCGATCCGCCATTCGGTGCTGGCCGCCATGCGCCTGAGCCAACCGACCAGAAACTTTGCGATCAGCCCGCGTAGCACGAAAAACGCGAGCAGGATCAGCAGGGCATTGATTGCTTGCCCGATGTCGACGCCGCCGACGCCGTTCTGCCAGACATCGACGACCAGATCCCAAAACTTCCTGAGGTCTTCAAAATTCACGATGAGTCCTCAATCAGAACGTCCAAATCGACGAAGAGGCATAGCCGAGTTGCCCGGCCATTACAAACCGGCCACAGCTGGCAGCTATATCCACTTGAGCCGTCGGAAGATCAGCACCTGCAGGACGACGACCGCGACCAGTAGGATGGCAATGACGAGAAATCCATCCTTACTCTCACCCAACGGCACCCCGCCAACATTCATGCCGAGCATGCCCGTTATGACGCCAAGCGGCAGCATGAGGGCGGCGACGACGCTCAAGGTATACATGTTCCGGTTCATGTGCTCCGCCGTCCGGTTGGTCAATTCATCCTGGATAACGGCGGCGCGTTCGCGGATGGCGTCCATATCTTCGACAATGCGCGCAACCTGTTCGGCGCATTCGCGAAACGCAAATCTGTGCTCATTCGCCATCCAGGGGACTATCTCCGAATGAAGCCGGGCTAGCGCCTCACGCTGCGGCGCGAGATACCTGCGGAGCGCAATCGCCTGGCGCCGCAATGCCTTCAAACGGTGACGAATGTCAGCCGTCGGATTCTCCACCAGGTCGTCTTCGAGCGCGTCGATTTCGTCGTTCATATCCTCGACCACGGGCCCCATCCGCCGCACCAGGCCGAACGCCAGCATGCGAAGTGCATCGCCGGTGTTTTGCGGGCCAATGCCTTCCGTAAGGCGCTCACGGAGGTCGTTAACCGCCATCAGGCGCCGCAGGCGCACCGTGATGATGCGGTGTGCATCGACCCAGATGCGGAGACTCACCATATCTTCGGGATCGGCACCCGGGTTCAGGTTGACGCCGCGCAACGTGATCAGAATCCCGTCGTCCATGAAGGCCACACGGGGGCGGGTTTCTGGGGCGACGAGCGCGTCGGCCTGCAACTGGCCGATGCCGGCTGCCGTCCTGAGCCAGTCTTCCGATTTCTCCCCGTTTCGGTCGAGATGCACCCACACCGGCCCGTCGAACTCGGCGCCCTTCTTGAGATCGTCCCAGCCGAGCGCGCGTCCGCCACCCTTGCCGTCGAGTACATAGGCGCCGATCAGTCCGTCCTGCTCACTCATGCCCACTCAGATACCTTCCACAGATTTTTCACGTTCCCGGGTGGCGCGTCCCGGCCAGAACATTAGAATACCCGACCGTATCCGGTATGGGGAGTGTCCTTTGAATTCGGTTCGTGAGCAGATCGTTTCGATTTCTTCGTTGCTTGTCGGCATGTCGATGCTGCTGATCGGTAATAGCCTGCAGGGCACGTTGCTGGCGATCCGCGCCACGGGCGAGCAGTTCTCATCGAACGCTATCGGGATCATGGCGTCGGGTTACTTCCTCGGGTTCGTGATCGGCACCATGATTACCGCATACCTGATCGAACGTGCGGGACATATTCGCGCCTTTACGGCACTGGCGTCGATGGCTTCGGCCTCCGCCCTCGGCCATATCATTCTCATCGATCCGGTTTCCTGGACGATCTTCCGCGCGATCTCCGGCGTCTGCTTCGCAGGCATCTACATGGTCATTGAAAGCTGGCTCAACGAACGCGCCACCAACGAGACCCGGGGCCAGGTTCTCGCCGCCTATATGGCGGTCAACCTGTTGTCCCTGACTGTCGGACAGTTTCTGCTTTCGACATCTGATCCGCACGGTTACGTGCTGTTCTGCCTCGTCTCGATCCTCGTGTCCATCGCCATCATCCCGGTCTCGATCACCCGAACGATCGCGCCCGCGCCGCAGAAACCTCGCCCTCTGCCGATCCGCCGGCTCTTCAAAATCTCACCGCTCGGGTTTATCGGGTGTTTCGCCTACGGCCTCGCCATGGGTGCGTTCTGGGGCCTCGCGCCGGTGTTTGCAGGGAATGTCGGCCTCGATATCGAGGGTGTCGCGTTGTTCATGTCGCTCTGCATTCTCGGCGGCGGCCTGATGCAGTGGCCGATGGGCTGGATATCGGATCATTTCGACCGCCGTCTGGTTCTACTGATCGGCTGTCTCCTCAGTGGCGGGTTGGCGTTTCTCGTCGCCACCGGCGGCATGATCAAGCCCGACCTGCTGCTTTATATGGCAGCGATGTTCGGCGCGGCTTCCTTCCCCATCTATGCCGTGACCGTATCGCACGCCAACGACTACGTACACGCGGACGAACGCGTCGTCGTCAGCGGCACGCTGCTGCTCATCTACGGCGCCGGAGCCATCGTCGGCCCGCTGCTGGCGGGTCCGGTAATGGATATTCTCGGCGACGCGGGCCTGTTCTTCTACATCGGCGGGGTTTTTACGCTGGTTGCGCTTTACGCTGCCTGGCGGATGACGCGTCGTGCGGCGCCGGCGGCGGAGGAAAAGACCAACTTCGTGCCGGCACCCAGCCAGACGCCGTTGGCGGCGGCCCTGGACCCGCACGCGGAGCCGCTGCCACAGCATGCCGACAACCCCGCTACGAGCAAGTGATCGCCTTCAGCCCGCCCTGGCCGCCAGTTCGAGTTCCTCGATGCTGTCCGCATCCAGTATCTGACAGACCACATCATACGAAAACCCGGCGCGCGCCAGCACCGCCATATCCTTTTCACGCCGTTCGTTCCGCTGTTCGGGTTCTTCGGATCGATAAGGACCGATACGGCGGCGCCGCGCCAGCGTCAGGGCCGCCGCGAGGTCGAGGTCAGTTGCCTGTTCCTCGTCCGCGAGATGCGCAAGTGCCGCCTCGATATGATCCTCGTCGAGGCCTTTCTGCATCAGCTTGTATCGGATTCCGCGTACGGGCGTCCCCTTGGCATGCAGACCCCGCGCCCGCATTTCGGCGTAGGCCTTGTCGTCGAGGAACCCGTAACGTTCGAATTTCGCGATGATGTCGTCGACGAACTTTTCGCCTTCGACTGGGTCGGTCCCGTGATGAGCGGCGGAACGCTTGACCTTCTGCATCAACAACTGGCGCAGATGCGCGCGTGAAGTCGCAAAGCGGCCGAGATAATGGGCCGCCGAATTCTCAAGATACCTGGCCGTCGCTTTTTTCGGGTCGCGTCGGCGCTTCGGCGTTTTATCGGCTTCGTCGTCAGTCATATCGGGTCTCAATCCGCCAGCACTGGTTTGCAGCGCCGTCACTCTTTATATAGACCTCAAAGGACAACAAACGAAACACCGCAACATCCAAGCCGGGATATCCATGCGACAACCCACGACGTCCAATGCCATCGGCCTCTGGACACTTTATATGCGCGAAGTACGCCGCTTTATGAAGGTCTATACCCAGACCCTGATGGCGCCGGTCGTGACCACGCTCCTGTTTCTTGCGGTGTTTACGCTCGCGCTCGGCAAATTCCGGCCCGATGTGCATGGGGTGCCGTTCTCGACGTTCCTGGCGCCCGGCCTGATCATGATGGCCATCGCCCAGAATGCCTTCGCCAATACGTCGAGCTCGATCATGATCGCCAAAGTGCAGGGGAATATCGTCGATACCCTGATGCCCCCGTTCTCGCCGCTGGAACTGGTCACCGGAATCGCCTTCGGCGGCGTTACCCGCGGGATCGTCGTCGGGCTCGCGGTCGCGCTGGCCATGGCATTGGTGGTGGGCCTCAACATTTCCAACGTCTTCCTGATCGCCTATCACGCCATCGCGGCGTCACTGATGCTATCGCTACTGGGAATCATGGGTGGGATTTGGGCGGACAAGTTCGATCATATGGCCGCCGTGACGAATTTCGTGATCACGCCACTCGCCTTTCTGTCTGGCACGTTCTATTCCATCGACCGCCTCCCGGAAGTCGGACAGATGCTGGCGCACCTCAATCCGTTTTTCTACATGATCGACGGCTTCAGGTCCGGCTTCATAGGACATGCAGATGCACCACCTTGGCTCGGAATCGCGGTAATGGCCGTTATCGACACCGTACTTTGGTGTATTTGTACGTGGATGTTCAGGTCCGGCTACAAGCTGAAGCCCTGAGGGGGATCGCCGGGATTCAGCGGCTGTGAATCGACACCCGTTGATGCCGGTTGCGCTCTTTCTCTTCTTTCTCTTTCGCCTGTTCATAGGCTTCGATCAACGGCTCGACACTTTTGCGGATCACGTTGATTTCACGGGTCTGGGCAAGCTCGGTTTCCTCAAGCGACTTTGCGGTGCGGGCAATCGCGTCGATCGCCCCCTTGATCGCCCGGTCCTGTTTTTGCGATTTTTCGGCCAGCGCCGCCTCGCACTCGTTCATTCGCTCTTCGATCAAGAGCTGACAGCGTTTCGAGACTTCAGTGGCATAAACCAAGCCGGCAATCCCGAAAAACAAGGCAAATGCACTGACGAACTGGAAAAATACATCCATTGGTTGCTACAAGCCTCCCTCAAGCACAAACGAGTGTATATCCGGGCTAGGCGCGGTCAAATGATGAAAATCACAGGCTGGAAAAAAGTTCTGCGCACTTGACGCAAATACCGGAATTCCCCTGTACCCGCCGCACTTGGCACGGTTAGATTCCCGATGACGATGTACTAAACCGGATTTCCAAATGACACACCTTGCTCGCCGTTCATGGCCGCCCGGCACCTGCGAAACCTATGTGCAGGAAATTGCCGCGGAGACCGCGTCTGCCAATTCAGACGCGATTCACAAGCGTATTGACGCGTTGATCGCAGAAAACCGCCGAATTCACGAGCAGGACTGCGTCAATCTGAACCCGGCGACGAACATCATGAATCCGAAAGCCGAAGCGGCACTTGCGTCGGGCCTGGGCTCTCGTCCGTCGCTTGGCTATCCGGGTGACAAGTACGAAATGGGCCTTGAGGCGATCGAGAAGATCGAGGTGATCTGCGCCGAACTGGCCGCAGAGATTTTTCAGTCAAAATTTGCCGAAATCCGCGTCGGTTCGGGTGCCCTCGGTAATCTTTATGCGTTCATGGCGACAACGAAGCCTGGCGACGCGATTATCGTGCCGCCGGCGGCGATCGGCGGGCACGTCACCCATCACAATGCAGGTGCCGCAGGGCTTTATGGCGTCGATATTCATGCTGCTCCGGTACTTGCCGACGGCTACACCGTCGACGTCGATGCGCTCGCGACACTTGCCCGCGAGATCAAACCGGTACTGATCACCGTTGGCGGCAGTCTCAATCTGTTCCAGCATCCGGTCGCAAGGATCCGCGACATCGCCGACACGGTCGGGGCGAAGGTTCTGTTCGATGCCGCCCATCTCTGCGGCATGATCGCCGGAAAGGTATGGGACAATCCACTCACGCTCGGCGCCGATGTGATGACGATGAGCACCTACAAAAGCCTCGGCGGTCCCGCCGGTGGTCTGGTCGTCACCAACGATGCGGCAATCGCCGAACGCCTCGATAAGATCGCGTTCCCGGGCCTGACCGCCAATTTCGACGCTGCTAAATCCGCCGCGCTGGCAATCACGCTGCTGGACTGGCGTGAATTCGGCGGCGCCTACGCGGCGCAGATGCGGGACCTGTCGCAGACCCTCGCCCGGGCGCTACACGACCTAGGGCTTCCGGTCTTCGCCAGGGATCAAGGTTTCACAACGTCGCATCAGTTCGCGCTGGAAGCGCACGGTTTGGGCGGCGGCCAGACCGCCGCCAAGCGTCTCCGCGAAGCGAATATTCTTTCGTGCGGAATCGGTTTGCCGATGGCCGAGGTCTCGGGCGACGTCAACGGCCTCCGGATCGGCACGCCAGAGTTAGCCCGCATAGGCATGAGCCCGGAAGACATGGCTGAGCTCGCCCACCTGATACACCGGGGTTTGACCGGAAACGACCCCACCGTGGTCGCCAGTGAGGTGAGCGCCTTCCGCAAACGCTTCAAGGACCTTCATTTTATCCGAAAGTGACGCTTCTGTTGCGCCAGCAACGTCTTATTGACAGCGACAAGCCGCCTCACGATACTCCTCGGCTTTCCCGGGGACATCCGGCGTCCCCTGAAGAGGAGCAAAGGTCATGATACCGGCAGTTATGCCCACGTACGCCCGTTACGATCTTGCCTTCGACCACGGCGAAGGCGCGCATCTTTGGGATGCCGAGGGGCGACGTTATCTGGACTTCGGCGCCGGCATCGCAGTTGCCTCCGTCGGCCACTGCCACCCGCACTTGGTCGAGGCGATTCGCGACCAGGCCGGCCGGCTCATGCACACCTCCAACCTCTACAATATTCCCGGACAGGAGAAGCTGGCCCAGCGCCTTGTCGATAACACGTTCGCCGACGCCGTGTTCTTCAACAACTCGGGGAACGAAGCCGTCGAGATGGGCGTCAAGATGATGCGGCGTTACCACTACGCCAATGGCCATCCGGAGCGCTATCGGGTGATCACGGTTTCGGGCGCGTTTCACGGCCGTTCGCTCGCCATGCTGTCCGCGGGCAAGCAGGAAAAACACCTGAAGGGCTTCGGCCCCGAGGTCGACGGCTTCGATCAGGTCGCTTTCGACAACCTAAACGAACTTCGCGCCGCCATCGGCCCGGAAACCGCGGGGATTCTGGTGGAACCCATTCAGGGCGAAGGCGGGATCCGGCCGATGAGCAAGGAATACCTGCAAAGTCTCCGCAAGATCGCCGACGAGTTCGGCCTTCTGCTGATGTTCGACGAAGTCCAGTCCGGCGTCGGCCGAACCGGCAAGCTTTACGCCTATGAATGGAGCGGCATCGCCCCCGATATCCTTGCGACCGCAAAGGGGATCGGCGGCGGCTTCCCGCTCGGCGCGACCATGGCGACCGAGAAAGTCGCCGCGGCCATGACCGCCGGCTCGCACGGCTCCACCTACGGCGGCAACCCGCTCGCCATGGCGGCCGGGAACGCTGTGCTCGACATTATACTCGCGCCCGGATTCCTCGACGGCGTGCAAAAAGCGTCGGACCAGCTCAAATCCGGGCTCGACGACATCGCCCGCAAGCACCCCTCGGTCTTCGAAGGCGCGCGCGGCGCCGGGCTTCTTCTGGGCCTTAAATGCGTCGATGGCGTCGTCAACGGTGATGTGGTCAAAGCGTTGATCGGCAACGGTCTATTGAGCGTGCCGGCGGGCGACAACGTGGTGCGGTTCGTGCCGCCGCTCGTCGTCACCGCCGAAGACGTCGCCGAAGCGCTCTCGATTATAGAAAAGACGAGCGCCGAACTCGAACAGAGCGCGGCCTGAGATGACGCAGCCGAAACACTTTCTCGATATCGATCGTCTCGACAGCGGCACGCTGCAGGGGATTCTCGACCTCGGCCACGACCTCAAGAAATCCCGTAAAAGCGGCTCGACGGGCAAGCCGCTGGACGGCAAAACGCTCGTCATGATCTTTGAGAAACCGTCGACACGGACCCGGGTCTCATTTCAAGTCGGCATGCAGGAACTGGGCGGACACACGGTCATTCTGACCGACGATCAGTCTCAGCTCGGCCGCGGCGAAACCGTCGCCGATACGGCGCGCGTGCTTTCCAGATACGCCGATGCGATCATGATCCGCACCGACGATCCGGCGAAACTGATCGAGCTAGAAGAGTACGCTAGCATCCCCGTGATCAATGGCCTGACCGACAGCTCGCACCCCTGCCAGATCATGGCCGATGTGATGACGTTCGAGGAGCACCGGGGTTCGATCAAGGGCCGTAAGGTAGCGTGGACCGGTGACGGCAATAATGTGGTGACGAGTTGGGTGCATGCGGCCGCGCGGTTCGATTTCGAGATGCGTATCGCGACGCCGGCGGAACTCAAACCCAGCGACCAGTTGATCGCTTGGGCCGACGATCAGGGCGCGAAGGTCGTATTGACCGAAGATCCGGCCGAAGCCGTCAACGGCGCCGACCTGGTCATTACCGATACCTGGGTGTCCATGGGCGACAAGGACGCGGGCACGCGCCACAATATGCTGTCGCCCTATCGCGTCGACGACGCTTTAATGGCCAAGGCCGCCGACGGCGCGCTTTTCATGCATTGCCTCCCCGCGCACCGTGGCGACGAGGTGACGGATTCCGTTTTGGATGGTCCGCAGTCGGTCGTCTGGGATGAGGCTGAAAACCGCCTCCATGTCCAGAAGGCCATTCTGTCCTGGTGTCTGAGCTGAACCACCCGCTTCAGGGTCCCGACCGGTCCGTTTTCGGCAAGGACACGCTGTCACGGGACGATATCCTTGCGCTCGACCGACTGGCGGCAGCGGCATGGGCGGCGCCCAAACAGGAGAACTGCCACGGTTGGCTCATGCGCTTCGCGGACGGCATCACGCGGCGAGCCAATTCGACGGCACCGTTCCCTCTCGAACGCAATGTCTCCCTCGACGACCAGATTGCGGCGACGGAGACCTTCTACCGGGCTCATGATCTGCCACCCCGGTTCCAGATGTCGCCGGCGGCGGCGGAAGGTCTCGATGACGAACTTGCCCGGCGCGGGTATGAAGCGGAGTCGGCCGTCGATATCATGATCGCCGACGCTGCAAAGCTCGCCGCTCCCGGCAGCGGTACCATTTCGATAAGCCCGACCGCACCCAACGGCTGGTGGGACCTATATATGCAGGGCTATGGCCGCGACCCACGTGCGATCGTCGCGAGAGCGAGGGATCTTACCCTGTTCGCCGCCGCAACCAACGACGACGGTTTGATCGAGGCCATCGGCCTCGGCGTGATGGGCGGCGGGTGGCTCGCGGTTTTCGGGATGCTGACGCGGCCCGAATGCCGCCGCCGGGGACTGGGGGCCAGCCTGATCCGCGCCTTGGCAACGTCGGCGGTTGATCGGGGCGGCATCGGTGTCTACCTACAGGTGGAAGCTGACAACCCGAACGCACGACGCCTTTATGAAAGGCTCGGTTTTCGCGTTGTTTACGGATATTATTACCGGACACTTTGGACGGCATCTTGAACCACATTTCAGACCAAATCGACTTCGGCGACTTCGTTCAAACCTTCCAGATCGAGGATCTGAACATTCGCGGCCGCCTGATCCGCCTCGACGAGGCCTACAATGCGGCAATACAGGCACACGGCTACCCACCCGCGATCAAGTCGCTGATCGGCGAAACCATGGTACTGACGGCGATCCTCGCCAGCGCTTTGAAATACGACGGCGTGTTTACGTTGCAGGTGCAAGGCGACGGCCCCGTCAGCCTGATCATGGCCGATATCACATCCGACGGCGCGATGCGCGCCTATGCCAAACTCAAAGAAGGCGTCACCCAGGACGACATCGAGGGCGCATCGATTCCGCAAACCGTCGGCGCCGGCCACATGGCGTTCACCGTCGACCAGGGACCGGATACGGAGCGCTACCAGGGGATTACCGAGATCACCGGTGCGACACTGGCTGAGTGTGCGCAAAACTATTTCCGCCAATCCGAACAGTTAGAGACCGCCATCGCGATCACCGCCAATGCGGATGACGTTCGTGCTTCCGGTCTGATGGTGCAGCGCCTGCCCAAGGCACGCGACGGTGAGCAGGAAGAAGAAGACTGGCGCCGCGCCGTCGTTCTCATGAGCTCGATCACGTCGAAAGAGCTGCTCGATCCGGACCTGACGGCGACGAAGATACTTTTCCGTCTTTATCACGAAGACGGCATCCGCCTTTACGATCCCCGCGATCTGCGGCACGAATGTAGATGCTCGGAGGAACGCGTCAGCCGGACGCTTCGCTCGTTCCCGCGGGAAGAGATCGCGGATATGGCGGAAGACGGTATTATTACGGTCACTTGCGAGTTCTGCAGGACCGACTACGTATACGATGAGCAGCGGCTCGATGCGCTTTATGCGGACGCCGCAACCTGAATCCAGCCGGAGACCCGATCCATGCGCCTTCCACGTTTCGCACGCAAAGCCACAATCGCCGTGGTTCTGTTGACGGTCGCCGCCGGGCTTGGGTCGTGTTCGACGCCGCCGGCGCCGCAGTTCCCGGAGCTTACGTTCACCCACCTGCCGCAGATCACGCTTGGGGTCGAACGCATCGAGATTGTCGATAACTTCACGCCGCCCAGCGACTCGAAACATGTCGAGAACCGGATGCCGGTCTCTCCGGAACAGGCGCTGAAAAATTGGGCGCGAGACCGGCTCCGCGCCAACGGCGTTTCCGGCGTCGCCAAGTTCATCATCACAAACGCGTCCGTGGTCGAAACCGACCTTGCCCGCTCAAAGGGTCTGAAGGGCGTCTTCACTACCGAGCAGGCGGAGCGGTACGACGCCGCGGTGAATGTGGAGGTCCGGCTCGAGGGGGTGCCGCGCGTCAATCAGGCCTTTGCCCAGGCGTCGGCCGAGCGTTCGCAGACTCTCGCCGAGGACGCCTCGATCAACGTCCGCGAGGAAGTCTGGTTCGCGCTGACGGAACAGGTGATGAAGGATTTCGACCCGCAGATGTCGGCATCGATCCGCAAACACCTCGCCGATTTCATCCGCTGACGCTCAAACGTCGTCAGCGAACTCGGCCGGGACTTCGTTGGCCATCGAGATATTGAGATCGAAACCCGTTTCCTTGGAAACGAGCTTGCGCGCCTTGGCGACGTGCGGTTGGCCGCGCTTGAGCTCGCGCCACAGTTCGACACCCAGTCCATAAAGTCCCCGATCGGCAACGCACCTTAGCGAATGCACCCAGATCTGTAGCCCGAGCGAGTCGTGCTGCCGATCGTTGCGTGTCAGGACATTGACCGCTTTCGCCAGCTCGTGCTGATACATCGGCTGTTCACGGGCCAGCGTTGTCAGATCACGGAGATCCACGCCGGTTTCCATTAGCGCGTTCCGATGGTGCGCCGCGATCGCCAGAACCAGACCGATGCTTTCATCATCCAGCGTGCGCAGATGACCGATCAGTCGATCCGCTTCCTTGCGGTAGCGTTTGCGCGCCCAGCCACGCATCAGGTCGCCGAACGGGTTCATGACTTACGGCCGCCAGAAGCTGCGGCTCAGCAGCACGATAACAGTGAAAAGCTCGAGCCGCCCCATCAGCATCCCGAGCGCCATCAGCCATTTTGCCGCATCGGGGAAGGTCGAGAAGTTGCCGGCCGGTCCGGCGATCGGCCCGAGCGCCGGACCGACGTTGGCGATCGATGTCGCCGCCGACGAGAACGCGGTGATGAAATCGAGCCCCAGCAGGCTCAGCGCCAGCGTCAGCAACGCAAACGTGAAGAACCACATAAAAAAGAACGAAAGCACGGAGATGATGATCTCCTCCGAGATCGGGCGTTTGTTGAAGTACGGGATAAAGACACCGTGCGGCTGCAGCAGATGATGGATCTGCGTGCGTGCGGCGGCATAGAGCACCTGGAAGCGGAACACCTTGATCCCGCAGGTGGTCGATCCCGCACAGCCGCCGATGAACATGATGAAAAAGAAGATCACCGGCGAGAAGGCCCCCCAAAGCCCATAATCGTCGGTGGCGTAGCCCGTCCCCGTGATCACGGAGACGATGTTGAATGCCGCAAGTCGCAAAGCCTCCAGCGGACGTTCGCCGATCTCCAGCACCAGCCACCCGGTCGTCATCACGATCACCGAAGACACGAACACGACGAACCACTGCACCTGACTGTCGTTGAATACCGCCAGCAGATCGCCCTGGAGCGTGCGCAGATAGAGAATGAACGGCAGTGCGCCGACTACCATGCCGGCGGTCGCGATATAGTCGATGGCTGCCGATTCGAAGTGCGCGATCGACGCGTCATGGGACGAAAACCCGCCCGTTGCGATGGTCGTCATCGCATGCACGATGGCATCAAACCCGCTCATGCCCGCCAGCCAGTAGAACCCGGACCAGATGATCGTCAGCGCAAAATAGATCACGCCGATGGCCGACGCGATCTGGGCCGCACGCGGCATGGCCTTGTCGGACTGGTCGGAGCTTTCCATCCGGAACAACTGCATACCACCGACTTGCAACATCGGCAGGACCGCAATGCCCATGACGATGATGCCGATCCCGCCAAGCCATTGTAAAAGCGACCGCCACAGCAGGATACCGGGCGGCGCATTGTCGAGACCGACGATGACGGTCGAGCCGGTAGTGGTGATCCCCGACATCGCCTCGAACAAGGCGTCGGTGAAGTTCATGTCCAGTTCCGAAAAGACGAACGGCAGCGACGCGAACAGCGTCATCGCGACCCAACTTGCAGTGGTGATCATGAAGGCGTGCCGGATCGTCAGTTTAAGACCACGCACCTTGGCGGTCAGCGACATCGTCACACCGACGAAGAAGGTGGTGGCGGCGGCGACAGCGAAGACCTGCCAGTCCGGATGACCGTAGGCAAAGTCGGCGATGGCCGGCAGGCACATCACGACGGCGAGGGTCGCCAGCAATAGGCCGACGATGAAAATTGCCGGTCGGTAATCCATGGATGGTTCGGTCCCCGTCCGCCCGATTCAGGCCACGCAGCTACAAAAGCGCGGGGCTTGAAGCGGGTCAAGCCCCGTCCTTTCTTAACCGATTCTGGTCGAAAAAGCGCGTATTTGCGTCAGGCGTAGTTGCCGCCGTCGTGATTGACCATCGACAGGAACTCTCGGCGTGTGGTCGGATCGTCCCGGAACGCGCCGAGCATTCGGCTCGTCACCAGCGACACGCCGGGTTTGTGCACCCCACGCATGGTCATGCACTGATGGACCGCCTCGACGATCACGGCGACGCCACGGGGTTCCAGCACCTCATCAATGGTGTTGGCGATCTGTGCGGTGAGCTTTTCCTGGATCTGCAGGCGCTTTCCATACGCTTCGACGACACGTGCCAGCTTGGAAATCCCGACGACACGGCGATCCGGCAGATAGGCGACGTGCACCTTGCCAATGAAAGGCACCATGTGGTGTTCGCAATGACTCTCCAGGCGGATGTCCTTGAGCAACACGATCTCGTCGTAGCCTTCGGTTTCCTCGAACGTCTTGGCCAGATAATCGCGCGGACAGATATCGTAACCGCCGAAAAATTCCTCATACGCACGAACAACACGGTCGGGCGTCTCGAGGAGCCCTTCACGGCTCGGATCGTCGCCGGCCCAGCGGATCAGGGTGCGAACGGCCTCCTCCGCTTCCGCGCGGCTCGGCTTCACGATTTCTGGCCCTTTGTCGAGCGCCGGGGAGGCATGTTTATGCGGATTGCCGGCGACCACGCTCAGCGGTTTCTGATCAGTCACGGTCTGTCCTTACTCTCTCTGCCCAAGCGGGGGCGCAGCTTACCAGATTTCCCGAGAGCGGCGACCCCATTGTTTTCAGGGTGTTTTCTCCGGGAGGTCTTATTACATACGTTCTTATATAGGAAGCGGATCAACGCAATGCACGCCGGCGCTGGCGTTCGGATCAGTGGACCGCGCGCGGCGGCTCGGGCCCGTCCAACGAAAACGCCGGCACCTGTACCGCAAACCGACGACCCGTCGCATCGATCATCTGGAAAATACCGGTCATGAACCCGGTCGAGGTCGCAAGCGGCGTCCCGCTGGAATACTCGTAATGATCCCCCGGCCGGAGCACAGGTTTGTCGCCGACCACACCGTCGCCGATCACCTCATGGGCGCGGCCGTTGCCGTCGGTGATCCGCCAGCGCCGGGTCAGGAGTTGCACAGGTTGTGCGCCCAGGTTCTCGATCCGCACCTGATAAGCCCAGACGTGCCGGTTCTCGTCTGGATCGGACTGGTCTTCTATATAAGCAGAGGCGACGAGGACCCGGATGCCGTCGGTGATCTGTTCGAATGCCTGTAATTCCGTCATTAATGATTCTCTTCCGTCCATAAACGGGCGCACCCGCCCCGGCATTTAGCCGAAGCGAGCGGCGCTTGTCCAGACGGGCGGACGGATCGGTTTATAGGTTCTTTAAAGCATGCGGTCCGGGCCGATGACGATCTCGACGCGGCGGTTTTCGTCGCTTTTCTGGCCGTCCGGCGTGACCACGACGGGATACGTTTCACCGAAACCGATGGTGCTGATCTGCGTTTCGGCCACGCCGCGGGCTTTCAGCATGTTTGCGATCCGGTCGGCACGTGCCTGTGACAGATACTGATTGCGTTTCGCCGATCCCGACTTGTCAGCATGACCGCCAAGCACGATCCGCATGTTCTTGCCCGACCTGGCATACGCGGCGGCGGCATCGAGCACCGTATCGGCGCCGACGGCCGGCATCGTCGAGCCGAGCGGGAAGCTCACCTTGAACGTTTTCAACATCGGCGCCGTGATGGCGACCGGACGGCCTGCCGCTTTCAACGCCTCGGCTGTCGCGGAGGCGTATTCGACGAATCCGTCCCTGCAAAAGCCGATGTCGAGGGGCTGATCACCTTCATGTTTTTGTTCGGCCCAGCAATCCAGCCGGGCGATGGCCTGACCAGTTTCCTTGGGCGCGATCCGGTCGGCCCCGAGCGCGCGCATATGGTTGAGATATCGATAAGCATTCGCGATTTCCGCATCTCGAACAGCTTTGTCGCCGGCCGGTTCGGTCCCGACCAAACCTTTCGACGCGGCGATCGCTTTTTCCGAGAATGCAATCGCAGACGCTTTGTCCCACATCTGCTTATCCTCGAAATGTGCGAGGCGCTTATACTCGCGGGCAGCCTCCGCACTGACGTCGCTACCCTGGATTTCAAGCTGTTTCGCCGCCTCGATTTCCGGGTTGGCGCAGGCGGCCACGGCCAGAAGTCCGCCGGCTACAGAAGCTCTGAAAAGGGTCTTTTTGGTGGGCATATCGGTCTCCTGTCACTGGGGTGTTGGAGACCGTGATAATTCCAGGTTCCGGCGAAACGATGGCCGATTGTGTCGCTTCGGTGATGATTTAGGGGCAAAGCCCGTCAATCGGCTGCGGCGGGAACGGCATCCGGCCAGAAGATCCGGCCGGGTTCGAGCGGGTCGCCCGCTTTTTCGCGTTCTGCCGCAGGCATCACGTCCATGTTCGGCCAAAGCCCCGTTTCAAGGCATGCGGCATACCCCTCCGGCAGCTTGCGCGCGCGCATGTCGCTTGCCGCAGCGGCGTGATCGTAGTCGAGGGCACGGAGCGAAACCTCGATGCCACCGGCGACGGGGGTCAGAAGCGCATACCAGACGCGGGGCGTTGCGTCGTTGGCCGGCATTCCAATGACGCCCGCGTTCAGCCAGAGACGCCGATCCAGAATCTGCGCAAACGGCACCCCGGAATGTCCGCCGATGATCGCATCGACACCCAACGCATCGAGGCCCGTGCGCTTCACACGATCATCGCTTCTTTCAAACACAAACTCGTTGATCGAGGCGGCGCTGCCATGAATCACGGCGAAGCGGCGGCGGCCGAGCTGGAAATCGATGCGTCTCGGCAATTGACGCATCCAGGCTCGGTGCTCGGGTGTCAGACAGGCATTCGCATATGCATACCACTGCCGCGACATCACATCGCATGCGGTGCCCTCCTCGAAGCCACACCCGCAATCGTCGGCTTCGGCGCCGAAGCTCTCTTCACAGTTTCCCATGACGGTCGCGACGCCCCAGGCCATGATGGCGTCCGTGGTCGCTGCCGGATCGCCGGCATAAGCGACCACGTCCCCGGTGCAGATGATCCGGTCGGGCGGAACACCCAACCGTCCAGCCTCGGCGATCATCGCCTCGGTCGCCTGCAGGTTCGAGTACGGCCCGCCGAACACGAGCACCGGCCCGTCCAGTTTGCCGAGATCGGCCGTTTTCCCGTCAGCCATATGCGGTCAATCCGGACTGCATGACGCGCCGCCCAGCACGCAGAACTTAGCGCAATGGGGGTGGTTGAGTTGCACGGCGGTGTTGGACTCGCGGAGCCGGCTGCCGAGCTCGAATGCCGGATCGTAGGGCAGCAGCGTGCACGGCACGACCACGGGGCCGTCCGCCCCTTTGCGTTTCACGACCATGCGCGACGACGCGCACATCATGGTCTCCGGCTTGATCCCCAGAATATCCCAGCAATGAACGGTTATCTCCGGCACATCGACCTCGGCGTCCATTTCGGGGAACAGGACGAGACGCCCCGTATTGTCCGCATCAATAGGAATGCTCTCAGCAGCAAACAGGCCGACGTAGCCGGCGCGTCCGGTCTGCTCATCCTCGTCCCAGCACGTCCGTCCAGCGACTGCGAGGTTGAATCCGTTCTCCGCCAGCCATCGCAGTCCCTGGATCATCGGCGGCCATGTATCCTTACCGCGGATTTCCTCGTGGCCTTCGCGGGTATGATGATCGATGGAGACCCGCACCGCCAAGGCGTCGCCGTGAATCTTCTTCAGCGCCAGAAGCTTGTCGCGTTTGTTCAGCAGCGGCTTCATCGCGTTGGTCAGAACCAGCACCCGATAGCCGCGTCCGAGCGATTCACCGATCATCCCGATGATGTCCGGGTTCATGAACGGCTCGCCGCCGGTAAACGCAATTTCCTCGACCTTCATGTCTTCGCGGTCGATCTCGTCGAGATAGCCGCGCATCTCATCGAGCGTGATATAAGCGAGCGCGTCGTTTTTCGGCGACGAGTCCATATAGCAATTCACGCACGTAATGTTGCAGAGCGAACCGGTGTTGAACCACAGCGTCGTCAGGTGGGTGAGTGCGACCACGGCCCGTTGCTGGCCGTCGGCGGTGATATGCGGATCGCGGAACTTGCGCGGATCGAGCGCGCGGCTGGAATCGGGCATTTCCTGAACGATCTCCTGTCCCCAAGTGACAAGTCTTGCTTAGCCGAGGGTATTGCTCAACTCAAATAAACCTATCGTGAGCGAAGAGACCGGGAGGGATTGCAGTCCGCGCGTGGAAATCCATAATGCGGCAAGGAGGAACCCACATGAATTTCGACGTACGACCCCTTTCAACTCACCTTGGCGCGGAAGTTCGAGGCATCGATCTTAACGACGGGCTCGGCGACAACGTTGCCGGCGAGCTGAAGCAGATCTGGTGCGAACACGGCGGCCTGATGGTGATCCGAGATCAGAGGAACCTGACGACCGAAGCCCATATCGAATTCGGCGCCGCCCTCGGTCCGCTGTTCGGCGCCCCCGGCCAATCGCCGCTGCAGGACACGGTGAGCCGCTACATTCACCCGAAGCATCCGGAAATCTATCGTGTTTCCAACAAGTTGGACGAAAGTGGCGAGCCGCTCGGCCGCAAGGGCGCGGGGACGTACTGGCACTCGGATGTAAGCTTTCGCGAGACGCCGGCGGCCGCGTCCGTACTGCACGGGGTCGAAATTCCGCCCGTCGGCGGCGATACGATCTTCGCCAACATGACGAAGGCCTTTGAAGATCTCTCCGAACCGATGAAGAATATGCTGCGTCCGCTGCACGCCTGGCACGACTTCGAAGTGGCGGCGCGCACCCAGTATGCGAAGCCGATCGTCGTCGAGGATGACATGTCCGGCGGGAATAAGGCGCTGCATCCTGTGGTCCGCACCCACGCCGAGACCGGCAAGGAGAGCCTTTACGTCAATCCGGGGTTCACGTCTCACCTGGATGGATTCGATGCGGACGAGAGCCGATGGATTCTTGAGCCGCTCTATCGCCATGCGACGCGCGCCGAATATCTCTATCGCCACACCTGGCAGCCGCACGACGTCATCGTCTGGGACAACCGGTGTCTGATGCACTACGCGGTCATGGATTACGGCGATGCGCCCCGTTACATGGAACGCACCACCTGCATCGGCGAGCGGCCGGTCTAGCCGACCGGCCTAACGCTGCTGGAAGCGCCGGCCGACCAGCGCGGCGGCGATGTTGACCTTCTGGATGTCGATGGTGCCGCCGGCGATCCCCCAGCCCCAGCCGTCGCGGAGCTTTTGCTCGATCGGATACTCGGTCGAATAGCCGTAACCGCCCATGAGTTGCATCGCCTTGCCGGTGACGTCGCGGACGATCTCGTTGGCGAAGCATTTGGCAATAGAGCTGTCGGCGACCGACGGCAGGCCCTGCTGCGCGTTGACCACGGCGCGGTAAAGAAGAAGCCTGGACGCGTCGACCTTCATCTTCATCTCCGCGATGTGCAGTTGTACCGCCTGAAAATCGACGATGGGTTTTCCGAACTGTTGGCGTTCCTGCACGTAGTCGAGCGCGTAATCGAGCGCCGATTGGGCAATCGCCAGCGACATCGTGGTGTTGCCGCAGCGCTCGAGATCGAACGCCTCCATAAGCTTCCGAAAGCCGCCGGCCGGCACGACGACGTTTTCCTTCGGCACGTGAACGTTATCCAAAAAAATGTCGGCGCTCGGGATGCCGCGAAATCCCATATGGTATTCCGGTTTGCCGAAGCTGATGCCGTCGCGGTCTTTTTCGACCAGCACCGCGCCGACGCCCTTCGCGCCCGGCGCATCCGACATACGGCAATAGACGACATATGCGTCGGCGTGCCCGGCGCCCGAGCACCAGCGCTTGGTGCCGTTCAGGGTCACCGTATCGCCGTCGACAGCGGCTTTTGTCGTCAGATCGGTCAGTGCCGTGCCGGCGCCGGGTTCGGACATGGAGACGGCGACGATCATCTCGCCGGCGCAGACCTTAGGCACGATCCGCTGCTTCATCTCGTCAGGCGCGAAGTGCGCGAGCGCAAGCGTCGGCCCGAACGACGATTCGAAAATCGGGAACGCGACGGACGGCGAAATCTTGGCGACCTCTTCCAGAACCAGCACCGCATCCAGATGCGTCAGCCCCAGCCCGCCCAGTTCCGACGGCAGGTTGACGCCTAGAAAGCCCATCTCGGCGTAGCGCTTCACAAGGTCGTGGCTGGGCGGCGTCGCCGACTTTTCGATTTCTTTGGCAATCTCCGGGAGTTCCGTCTGCGCAAACTTGCGCACGGTTTCCTGCAGGGCTTTCTGTTCGTCGCTAAGGGTAAAATCCATGATGTCCTCCGGTTGGGCGGCGATAATTTAAGCGGCGCTCAACCGGTTGTCACGACGCGTGGGATAGGACTTGCCATGCAACCCCGCGGCACCTTATTAGAAGGGCTTCGAACGGCATCTTTCGCGGGTGTAGTTCAATGGTAGAACGAAAGCTTCCCAAGCTTTAGACGAGGGTTCGATTCCCTTCACCCGCTCCATCCACCCTGCACCTCCATCACAATGAACGCACAAATGAAAACGCGGAGCCGAAGCCCCGCGTTCCCCGAACAGTTGCGTTGTGAAGGAGAAATCAGAACGCGACGTTGACGCCCGCCATCACGGCCATGATGTCGTCATAGCTGGTGCCGGTGCGATCAAGCTCGTGGTTACGGTAGCCGAGATAGACCTCGGTGCCCACATCGGCGAGCGACTGCACGACCTGAAGACCGAAGGTGGTCATCTCGTCGTTGTTCTGCGCCACATCCTTGTAGACCCCGTAATCGACGCCGAAGCTGGTGTCGCCGACGCTGGTCAGACCGACCGTGTAGGCCAGCTTACCGTACATGAACGATGCATCGTCGCGGCCCGTCGCTTTCTTCTGGGTTTTCCCGCCGGCGAGGGTCAGGCTGACACCGCTGTCGTGCTTGGCCGACACCGACCCCGCATAACCGCCATCGTCGGTCGTGGACAGCGAGGAGTTGTTCCAGTAACCGGCCGCCGCACCGACGTCGATCCCGCCGAACTTACCGGAGAAATTGACGCTGACGTCACCGGCGCCGCCGGAGACGAACGACGTCGCCAGCCCGAAGCCGCCGAACGTCGGCGTGTCGTAGCGGATGCGATCATCGAGGCCCAGCCCGTCCATGTTGCTGGAAACATCGCCGATTGCCGGGCCGTAGGTCGTGCTGCTCGGGCGGAACTTGACCGCTGCCGCCATGTCGGCAACGCCCGAGTAGGCAACGATGCCGGTTCCGGACATGTCGGTTTCGGCAATGCCGTCCGAAGCGGACGCCCCTTGGCCGATCGAGAACTTGCCGAGCGTGGCGTGCGAGAAGTACGCATCCATATGGCGCTGCGAGAAGGACGTCGCACCGACGCCGTTTTCACCGACACCTGCGTTGCCGTTGGAATTCGAGTCGTCAATCGTCACGGAACTCGACGAGTTGTCACGGAAATCGAATTCCATCTTGAAGCCGGCGGTCAGCGCTTCGTTGACCTTGCCTTCACCGACGATGAAGAAACGCGAGCTGAGGTTTTCGTTGTCGACGACAGCTGCCGTGCTGTCCTTGCCGTCGTCGGCATAGAGCACGGCACGGTCGACGTAACCGCCGAGCGTGACGCTCATGCCATTGCTGTTCGAGACCGTTCCCGCATGTGCTGTTCCGCCAAGCGCAATCAGAACCCCGGCGGCGATCCCTGTTTTAAGGTATGGGTTAGACATCCACTATTCTCCATATTGAAGCGGGGCGATCTTGTGTCGCCGCCGCAGTCCAGTAGGCACCCGCTTTTTTGCGCCGCACCATTACATCAGATGCTACGGTCTTTTACATTCCTGTCAAATAATTTGTATAGTTAAAGTGCAATTTCCATAAATGCCTATATCTTAGTCAATATTATGAAAAATTGAGCCTTGCATCCCTCAATTCTGTCGGCGCCGCATCGTCCCGCTTATGAGACGGCGGACACCACCATCCGCCGGAGCCAACGATGCATCGGGTCCCGATCGAGCCGCTTCGGCCAAACCTGAACGACCTTGTGCGGTTCTGCCCGGAACGGCAACGGATAAGTGGTCAATCCGTCGTTTTGACCGAGCGTTTCCGCAATGCGCGCAGGCAGGGTCGACACCATCGATGTTCCCCGGATAATCGCCGGAATGGCAAGGAAGTGCGGCACCGCGTGCTGCACAACACGCCCCATGCCAAGGTCGGAGAGGTGATCGTCGATCCAGTTTCGATCGCCACCGTCGGGCGCCATGATGACATGCGGGCAAGTCGCATACTTTCGGACGGTCATGGCGCCATTCAGCACCGGGTTTGAAGTATCGGCGACGACCCTGGCCTCCTCACGGAAAAGCAGCTCCGCGTTGACCCACCCCGGATACGGCCCGGCGACCGTGATCGAGAGGTCGATGCTGCCTTGGCGCAGGTCGTCGAACTGTGTGCCGTGCGCATAGTGGCGCGTCTTAAGCCGCACGCCTGGCGCTGCGCTCGCCATAAGCCGGATCAACACCGGCAGAATGACGCTCGCCCCGTAATCGTTCATCCCGAGGACGAAGGTCCGCTCCAACGTCTCGGGACGGAACGGAGCCGGCGCGGCGATGCTGTCCTGAAGCTGGCGCAGACCGGGACGGATACGCGCATACAGGTCTTCCGCGAGGACTGTCGGTTCCATGCCGCCGCGGCGGCGGATGAACAATTCGTCGGCGAACGTAGCGCGCAACCTGGAGAGCACATGACTGAGTCCCGGCTGGGTGATACCCAAGCGATCGGCCGCCGCCGTGATCTGCCGTTCCTCATATATGGCGACCAGCGCCTTGAGGAGATTAAGATCGAAACCTTCAATATTCATTTTTTTATTTTAATTATACTTTTTATTCATTGGTAAATTATTTTCCACATATCGATCCTTAAAGCCTCATAAGGGAGGGATCGATGCCGCTTGATTTTAAAATTCTCCGTATTCTCGCCGTCGTATTTCTGATCGGCACGCTGACCGCCTGTGCCGGCACGCCCGGTGGCGGGATACTCGCGCATGAGGTCGCCGGCAGCGGCCCTGACAAGGTCATCGTTCTGCACGACTGGCTCGGCGACCGCCGCAATTACGATGACGCGCGCGCCTATCTCGATACGGAGAACTTCACATACGCGTTCGCGGATCTCAGGGGGTACGGCGGTTCCGTCGGCATGAAAGGCGCGTTCACGTCGAACGAGGCCGCCGAAGATGTCGTTCGTCTCGCGGACGATCTCGGCTGGCAGCGGTTCCATATCATCGGACATTCGATGACCGGCATGGTCGTTCAGCGGATCGCCGCCGATGTTCCCGGCCGCGTGATCTCGGTGATCGCCACGACACCCGTCGCGGCGAACGGCATGCATACCGACGCCGATACCAGAGCCTTTTTGGAAGGCGCCGCCAAGGATCCCACGGTCGCCGCCAAAGCCATTCACGCCCTGACCGGCAACCGGCTGTCCGACCAGTGGGCGGCGTTCAAAGTCCAGCGCGCCATGTCGTCATCGACTGAAGCCGCCCGTCTCGGCTACCTCGACATGTTCGATCTCGAGGATTTCCACGAGGACGTGAACGGCTTAAAGGTGCCGGTTACGGTCATCCTCGGAGAAAACGACCTGCCCTTCTTCCAGCCCGACTACATCAATTCGACGTTCGGAAAGTGGTATCCGAACCTCGACGTCGTGGTGAGCCCGAATGCCGGACACTATGTGATGCAGGAGACGCCGGCCTTCTATGCCAGCGCGGTCGATGCGCATTTGAAGCAGAATATGGTAAAATGAGCGGCATGAACTTGACGCGGCGACATCTGCTGACCGTTATCGGACCGGGCGCCGTCACCGTTCTTGGCCTGACGGCATTGCCGTGCCTGGCGCGCGGGGCTCTCGTCGGAAATGTTCGGGAGCGTGTCATCGAGATGGTCGAGGACGCATCGGGCGCCGTCACGGAATACGGCTTCCCGCGCGCGCTGAACCGGACCGACTGGAAACTCTGGAAGCGGCCGGACCTGGGGCTTTACGTGTTCGTCCTGGATAGCGACGGCAAGCTGCTGCTGCATCCCGACCGCCGCGGCGAGGGGCAGAATGTGATTGGCAGCCGCGACGCGCTGGGCACGCCTTTCATTCGCAACATGATCGACGCCGCCATCGCAGCCAAAGGCGGCGGCGTCTGGACGCGTTACCAATGGGCCGACGCGCGAACCGGCGAACCGGGCACGAAGCACACGTATTCCAAGGCCGTCGGCGGCGTCATCGTGTCGGTGGGATACGTGGCGGCAATCAGCTGACGCCGCGAATTTAGCAGCGAGTTTCGTCCTCAGGGTCGTCAGCAGCGTCTTCTTCGCCGCTTTCCGGATACATTTCATAGACAACCGGCGAGGTGCGCTGCAGAGAATGGTATCCGCCTTGCTGATCGACCGGACGGCTCGGGCGTTGCGTGATGCGCCAGGCGATAAAGACCATCAATACGCACGCGACACCGCCGACAAACATAAAGAGGCCGGGGGCGCCGAAAAAATCCATCATTACCGCGCCCAGTGTCGGACCGAACGAGGCACCGATCCCATAAGACATCATCAGGCCGCCCGATGCGGGGACCCGGTCCTCGGCCTCGATGTAGTCGTTGGCGTAGGCGACCGCGAGTGGATAGAGCGTAAATGACAACCCGCCGAACAGCGCCCCGAGCGAGAGAAGCCCCAAACCGTTGTGCACGTCCTTGTACATAATGGAGAAGCAAACCACGGCGGTTGCCAGGGACACGGCGACCATCACCAACCGACGGTCGAACATGTCGGACAGCTTGCCGATCGGCCATTGCAGAAGCAGCCCGCCGATGATGACCGCACCCATGAACTGCGCGGTCTGATTGGTGGCGAGGCCCGCCTGCTGGGCGAACAGTGCGCCGAGACCGAAAAACGACCCCATCACCGTTCCCGAGGCCATCGACGCCGTCATCCCGGTCGGCGAAATGCCCCACAACCGGCTCAGGCGAAAGCGCACGGGCTTCGGCAGTTCCGGTGCACTCATCCGTGTCATCGCCACCGGCATGATCGCAAGCGACATCAGAATCGACGTGAAGATGTAAAGTATCATCCCGTGCTGATCTGGAATGTTGATCATGAACTGACCCGCACCCTGGCCCAGATAGAGAACGATCTGATAGAGCGAGAACACCTGACCCCGGATTTCATTGGACGATTTCTCGTTCAGCCAACTTTCGGTGCACATATACATGCCAACCGTCGTGAAACCGACGATGAAGCGAAGAGCGCCCCAAAGCCATGGATCGAGCGTCAGCGCGTGTGCCAGGGTTGCCGCCGACATCAGCGACCCCAGCGCGGCGAAGGCGCGAATGTGACCGACCGTGGTGATGAGCCTGTGACAGTACCCCGTCCCGAGCACGAGGCCGACGAAGTACATCGACGTGACGATACCGACGACCGTCGCCGGCAGACCCGCTTCCCCCATTCGGAACGCGAGAATCGTCGACAGCCCGCCGGCGCCGACCATCAGGAAGGCGACGCCCAAAAGCAGGGAAGATACAAGGCGAAGCGTCGATAACATGCGCACGGCCCACGGGTTCGGGTTTCAATTCCCGCGGCGTTTACGCCTCAAGGTTTCCGGGCGCAAGTCATTTATTTGAAGGCTATTTTAAAGGCGCAACCGGCTGATCTTAGCCCCTGCTAGCCGGCTGCCAGCGCCGCCGCATGATGGCGCAAATGATCCTCGATGAAGCTCGCGATAAAGAAGTACGAGTGGTCGTACCCGGGCTGCATCCGAAGGTCCAGTTTCTGTCCGACCTTGGCGCAGGCGTCCGCGAACAGTTCCGGGCGAAGCTGTTCTTCGAGGAAGTTGTCGGACGTTCCCTGGTCGATGAGGATCTCGCCGTCGAAACGTTTTCCGGACTCGATGAGCGCAGTCGCGTCATAGTCTGCCCACGCGCCCCGATCGTCACCGAAATAACCGGTGAACGCTTTCTCTCCCCACGGGACCTGGCTGGGTGCAACGATCGGCGAGAACGCGGATACGCTCGTGAACGTACCCGGGTTCCTGAGTGCGATCGTCAGCGCACCGTGACCGCCCATGGAATGGCCCATGATGCCCTGTTTGTCGGCCTGGGCCGGGAAGTGTTTGAAGATCAGCGCCGGCAATTCACCGGTGATATAGCTGTACATGCGATAGTTCTTCGACCACGGCTGGCGGGTCGCATCCACATAGAACCCGGCGCCTTTGCCGAAATCGTACGAATCGGCGTCATCGGGGACATCGTCGCCGCGCGGGCTCGTGTCCGGCGCGACGATCACGAGGCCGAGTTCGGCGGCCGCCCGCTGGGCCCCCGCCTTGACCGTGAAGTTCTCTTCCGTGCACGTCAGGCCCGAAAGCCAGAACACGACCGGGCGCGTATCGTTTTCGGCCTGCGGCGGCGTGAAGACTGCGAACTTCATGTCGCAGCCAAGTTCCTGGGATGTGTGCTTGTACACGCCCTGCGTCCCACCAAAAGATTTGTTCACGGAAACGGTTTCGAAAGTCATGCGCTTACCCCCTTGGCGTGAAAAATGTAGCCGAGGAAACTCAGCAGCAACTGCGCGGCGAGAAAAGCCGTCGTGCCGTCACGGTCGTAATCCGGTGCGACTTCGACCAGATCGATGCCCGCGACATCTCCCAGTTGGGTCAGTCCCTTTAAAATTTCAAGGACCTCGTAATAGAGAAACCCGCCGTGGCTCGGCGTGCCGGTGCCGGGGGCGATGGACGGGTCGAAGCCGTCGATGTCGATGGTGCAATAGTAGCGTTTACCCTTGGGGATTCGCGCCAGCACGCCGTCCGTTCCCAGCTTGCGCACATCGCGCACGGATAGAATGTCCGAGCCTGCTTTGCGTGCGGCTTCGTAGTCGGCGCGGTTGGACGATGAGACGAATCGGATTCCCATCTGCGTGAAGCCGGTAACGTGCTTCATTTCGGAGGCGCGGCGCAGCGGATTGCCGTGGCCGTAACGGACCCCATGCCGCTCGTCGACGAAATCGAGATGCGCATCGATGTGAATGATGTGCACCGGCTCCTGATCATCGAACGCCCTGATACACGGGATATGCACCGAGTGGTCGCCACCCAGCGTCACCGGCATGGCGCCAGCGGCAAGAATCTTGCGGACGGCAAGTTCGATATTGTCGTGCGACTTGATCGTGTCGGTGTGCACCATGTCCGCATCGCCGATGTCGACGATCTTTATGCCGTCCTGCGGCAGGTAAGTGACGTCGTCCTCGAAGTCGTACATTCCGGCGTGGCCGAACGAGAACAGCGTCGATGCCTCGCGGATCGCCCGCGGGCCGAAGCGCGCGCCGGCACGGTACTGCGTGCCCATGTCGAACGGCGCGCCGAGCACGCAGACGTCGGCGCCCTCAAGCGCATCCCAATCGAGAACGGCCGGCTGCTTGGCGAACGTGCAGTGGCCAACGAACGGCAGGTTCAGGCGGCCGGCGTCGTAAGTGTTGTCGGCCACCCGATCACCTCAGAACTCGACGACCGCGCGGATGCTTTCGCCTTTGTGCATCAGATCGAAGCCGTCGTTGATGTCTTCCAAAGCGAGCTTGTGCGTGATCAGGTCGTCGATGTTGATCTTGCCGTCCATGTACCAATCCACGATCTTCGGCACGTCGGTGCGGCCCTTGGCGCCACCGAACGCGGTGCCGCGCCATACGCGACCGGTGACGAGCTGGAACGGCCGGGTCGAGATTTCCTGCCCGGCACCGGCGACGCCGATGATGGTGCTTTCGCCCCATCCCTTATGGCAGCATTCCAGCGCCTGGCGCATGACGTCCGTATTGCCGATGCATTCGAACGAGTGGTCGGCGCCGCCGTTGGTCAGATCGACCAGATACGGCACCAGATCGCCCTCGACCTCTTTCGGGTTGACGAAATGCGTCATGCCGAATTTCTCGGCGATCGCCTTCCGCTTCGGGTTCAGGTCGACGCCAACGATCATGTTGGCGCCGACCAGTTTGGCGCCCTGAATGACATTCAGACCGATACCGCCCAGCCCGAACACGATCACGTTGTCGCCCGGCTTCACTTTCGCCGTGTTGATGACGGCGCCGACACCGGTGGTGACGCCGCAGCCGATGTAGCAGACCTTGTCGAAGGGCGCGTCCTTGCGAATCTTTGCGAGCGCGATCTCTGGGAGGACCGTGAAGTTCGAGAACGTCGAGCATCCCATGTAGTGGTGGATCGGATCCTTGCCGATACGAAAGCGCGACGTACCGTCCGGCATCAGGCCCTGACCCTGCGTCGTGCGGATCGCCTGACACAGATTAGTCTTGCCCGATGTGCAGTAATCGCATTCGCGGCATTCGGGGGTGTAAAGGGGGATGACGTGATCGCCTTTCTTGAGCGACTTCACGCCCTTCCCCACATCGACGACCACGCCGGCGCCCTCATGCCCCAGGATCGCCGGGAAGATTCCTTCGGGATCGGCGCCGGACCGGGTGAATTCGTCGGTGTGGCAGATGCCGGTCGCCTTGATCTCGACCAGAACCTCACCCTCTTTCGGGCCGTCCAGTTCGACGGTTTCGATGCTCAGCGGTTTCCCGGCCTCGAAGGCCACGGCGGCTCGCGTTTCCATGAAGTTTCTCCCTAAGGCTCGTCTTGTATCCAAATCGGTTGCGGCAACTATGCCCGAAACCCGGCGGGGGACGCAATTCTCTATCCCCGGCTTGCACCTGCCGGGATTGTCTCTTTGATCGCACGGCCCATATAGGGGTGGTTGCAACAGCGGAGAGGCAGATGGATTCCGTCACCCAGTTCACGCTCGGCGCCGCCGTCGGCGCGGCCATGCTTGGTCCGAAAATCGGCATGCGAAAGGCGGCGATCGTCGGCGGCCTGATGGGGACGGTGCCGGATCTGGATACCTTCCTGCCGAGTCCGGACCCGGTGACGTCGTTCACGTCGCACCGCGGGTTCAGTCATTCGCTGATTGTCCAGGCATTGGCGACACCGGTTTTCGCGGAGCCTTTGGTGCGTGTCTTCCAGGGGCTCAGGGACAAACGCGTCCTGACATACGTCGCCGTCTATCTGATATTCGCGACACATGCGTTGATCGACGGCATGACCGTTTACGGCACGCGGCTTTTCTGGCCCCTATTTGAGGGGCCGATCGGGGTCGGCTCGATCTTTATCATCGACCCGGTTTACACGCTGCCGCTCCTGATCGTCACGTTGTGGGCGATATTGCTCAATTCGGATGGCGTTCGCTTCCGGCGCTGGCTCAAGGGCGCCCTGATCGTCTCGACGTTCTATATGGCAGGAACGGCGGTCCTGCAGCAATGGGCCGGGCTGCGGGCGCAGGCGTGGCTCGAGAAGCAAGGTATCGAAGCGGCGCGCACGCTCTCGATCCCGACGCCGTTCAATGTCCTTTACTGGCGAACCATCGCGATTGACGGCCCCCGATATCTGAACATCTATCAGCCGCTGGTTGGTGATAACGTGACCGTCTACGCCCATCCACGCCACCCGGAACTGGCGGGCTGCCTGGACGGGTCTACCGCCTTCAGGGAACTGGCCACATTCACCAAGGGCTTCTACAGCATGGAAGAAACGGACGGGAAGGTCATCTTTTCGGACCTGCGCATGGGTCTGACGCCGCAGTACGTGTTCCGTTTCAAGCTGGGTGAAATAAAGGACGGAACGCCGCGTGCCATATCCGTACCTGCCCGTGAGCCGGTGGTGCGTGGCGCCGAGGGCGATCTTGACTGGCTATTGTCGGGAATGCGCGGGGAGCAGCACATTCGCAAGGCCGAAGCAACCGCTTATCTGCCCGCGCCCGGCGCATTGCAGGCGGGCAACGTCCCGCCGCTCCCATGCGGATAATAATCAATACCTATTATTGTTATTAAAACAAACGATTTTACGAATAACTGTCCATGCCACATATTCACCTCAGTCGCCAACACGGCGTTGGATGAATTCAAGAAAAAGAGGTGACCACCATGCAAAGACAAGTTCCCCACGTGATTTTCAAAACCCGCGTTCGCAACGACGCGATCGAAGGTCCGAACCCCTTCGAGTGGAAGGATCTCTCCACCGACGAAATCTTCAAAGGCAAGCGCGTCGTGCTGTTCGCCCTCCCGGGCGCATTTACGCCGACGTGTTCGACCAGCCACCTGCCGCGGTATGAGGAACTTTATGACGAGTTCAAGGATCTCGGCGTCGACAGCGTGATCTGCCTTTCGGTGAACGACGCCTTCACGATGTATCAGTGGGGCAAGCATCAGGGCGCCGAAAACGTGTTCCTGCTGCCGGACGGCAACGGCGAATTCTCGCGCAAGATGGGCATGCTCGTCGACAAGTCGAACCTCGGCTTCGGCATGCGCTCCTGGCGTTATTCGA
This sequence comes from Rhodospirillales bacterium, assembly GCA_965228915.1. GTDB lineage: Bacteria > Pseudomonadota > Alphaproteobacteria > Rhodospirillales > Casp-alpha2 > UBA4479. The sequence continues at coordinate 1,146,081 of OZ245847.1, forward strand.
TGGTCGTCGACGACGGCGAAATCGAACAGATGTTCGTCGAGCCGGACTACGGCGACAACTGCCCGACCGACCCGTTCGAGGTCTCGGACGCCGATACCATGCTCAAATACCTCAAGAGCAAGGCATCCGCCCAGGCCGCGTAACGGCAGGACTTCACCAAACGAGAACCGAGAAAGACGTCGCTCCCCCCTCCCCCTCACCCCGCGGCGTCTTTACTCCCCAAAGGCCGGCAGCAATGCCGGCCTTTGTAATTTGTGGCGGGGCGTTGACGCATTCTCAGCTCGGGGTCAGAACCCGGAAGCCCGTGCCGATCCACGGCATTCTTTGCTCGCAGCGCGGCTGGATGTGGTCTTTCAGGACGCGGCGGCAGATTTCCGCGAACGCCGCCGCCTGCTGGCCCAGTTCATGCCCGCGCGCCAGAACGTGGAGCGTGCGCGCGAAAGCCGGTCCCGGCAGCGGTGCGGTCACGACGTCGTAGCCGAGCGCGGCTCCCTCGAGGACGCACATCGGCGTCGCCACGGCAAACCCGTGCCCCGCCGCGACCATCGCCGAAACCGCCTGCGCGGTATCGAACTCGCAGACCCTGGGCGCGTGAACCCGCAATCGCCGCAGGTGCCTCTCCACCATCTGTCCGACGATATTGTGCCCGGCAAAACGGACCAGCGGCAAATCGCGGACGATCTCACCCAGCGACTTTCCGGTGCTGTCGTAACCTGTCGGCAGCATCAGCATGAAGCTCTCGCGGAACAGTTCGTGCCTTACCACGCCGCCCAGGTTCTCGGCGGCGTCCGTCGCGATGATCAGATCGACCTCGCGCTCCATGAGCGCACGGATATGATCGCTCGACTGCCCGGCGCGGAGCGCGAAGTTGCCGGGATGCAATTCCGCCAGCACGCCGTCATATAGCCACGGCGTCAGGGTCGTCGCCAAAGAATTCGGCACGCCGATCCGCAACTCCGCGAGCGGCAGGTCACCCACGTTGCGCGCCGCCGCGACCGCCGCCTCGGCGGACACCATCAACGCCTCGGCGCGGTCGCGCAGCACCTCACCGGCGGGGGTCAGACGGATCGGCCGCAGCCGCCGGTCGAGCAGTTGGGCACCGATTTCATCCTCGACTTTACTTATATACTGGGAGACGGCCGGCTGGGTCATGCCGAGCCGCTTCGCAGCCTCGGTCATGTTGCCGGCGCGCGCCGTTTCCAGAAAAACGTTGAGTGCCCTAAGATCGAGCCCGACCGGCCATGACATCCTGGCGATTACTCCCATGTTTTGAGGTCGCTTCGGCCAACGTATATCATAAGTAATATTTATAGTAAGCAAAAATAGCCGCATTCGCTGAAAGACGGTATGTTGCCTGCCGATGCCGCGTTCAAAGTCGGCAAATCAAAGAGGAACATCATGGGTAAGGCACTCAGCGACGAACAGATCGAGCAGTATCACCGCGACGGCTATTTCGCGCCGGTCCGCGTGATGGACAGCGACAGCGCAGCCGGTTTCCGCAAGAAATTCGAAGCCTACGAAGCGGCCCATGACGGCTGGTACGAAATGTCGAAGGGCCAGAAGCTTTATCTGCTGCAGACCTGGGCGCGCGATCTGGCGCAGCATCCCAAAATCCTCGATGCCGTCGAAGACGTCCTTGGCCCGAACCTGATGGTCTGGGGCCTCAGCCTCTTTATCAAGGACGCCAAATCGCCGTCGTATGTGTCATGGCACCAGGACAGCACCTACTGGGGACTGTCGAAACCCGATGTTGTGACCGCATGGATCGCGCTTTCGCCCGCCAATCGCCAGTCGGGTTGCATGAAGATGATGCCGGGCACCCATAAATGGGAGCAGATCGCCCACAAGGACACGCTCGCCAAGGAAAACCTTTTGACCCGCGGCCAGGAGATCGCCGTCGACGTCGACGAGAAGGATGCGGCTTACCTCGAATTGGAGCCCGGCGAGATCTCGCTTCACAACATCCGCACCGTTCATGCCTCGGCGCCGAACCAGTCGGACGACCGACGCATCGGCATCGCCGTCCGCTACATCGCGCCGCACGTCAGCCAGATCAACGCCGACGGCGACAGCGCCTGGCTGGTCCGCGGTGAAGACACCTACGGCAACTTCATTCACGAAGTGCCGCCCGAAGCCGACATGGACGCCGCCGCGATGGCCGAGCACGACCGCATCATGGCGCTCCGCCAGGGCGTTCTCTACAAGGGCGTCTCCGGCAAACCGGCACACACGAACATCTGAGGGATACCGGCGCAGTAACATCAAGGGTAAGCCGGCCCACACCGAGAACTTAGGGAACCCCTCACGCGCGGTTGGCCTCGGCCGCTGCGGGTGAGGGGTAACTTTTTACTTCAGAATGAAGCCGTGCATGAAGGGATCGCGCTCATCGACGAAGATGGTGTTGAGCCCGTGCATCCTGGCCCAGCCGGCGATACTCGGCACGATCGCCGGTTTGTTTCCGATGGTGGTTTCCGCCTCGACACGACCGTCGAAGATCGAACCGATGATACTCTCGTGGCGGTATTCGTCGCCGACGTTCAACAACCCCTTGCCGTGCCGCTGCGCCATGCGCGCCGACGTGCCGGTCCCGCAGGGAGAGCGGTCGATCGCCTTGTCGCCGTAAAATACTGCGTTCCGGCCGTGCACCCCCGCCTGCGTCGGCTCGCCCGTCCACATCACGTGGCTGACCCCGCTGATCGCCGGCTGCTCGGGATGTTGGAACGCGTACTTTTCGTTCACCAGATCACGAACGATCGGGCTAATACGTTGAATCTCACCGGGTGTGAGATCCGCCATGTCGCGCATGTTTTCCTGCGGCTCGATGATCGCGTAGAAATTTCCGCCGTAGGCGACATCAAACACGATTTCGCCCAGTCCAGGCGCATCGACCGTCAAATCCCGATCCGCCAGAAAGCAGGCGACGTTGCGGATCCGCACGTTATCGACATGGGATCCGTTCATTTCATACTGCGCTTCGACCACGCCCGCCGGCGTATCGAGCCGCGCCAGACCAGGCGTTTTCGGACTGACCACGCCGTGTTCTATCATGAAAGTCACGGTCCCGATGGTGCCGTGCCCGCACATCGGCAGGCAGCCGGACACCTCGATATAGAGGATCGCGATATCGCAGTCGTCGCGGGTCGGCGGATATAAAATCGAGCCAGACATGACGTCGTGACCGCGCGGTTCGAACATCAGCGCCGTGCGGATCCAGTCGAACTCTTGGAGGAAGTGCTTGCGCCGTTCGATCATGTCGCCGCCTTTGAGCTGCGGCGCGCCGCCCACCACCATGCGCACAGGGTTGCCGCAGGTGTGGCCGTCGACGCAAAAGAACGTATGACCCGCCATCGCGTTCTCTCCTTAGCGGTACCGGTCGATGCGGTAGGGTGCCATATCCAGCCCCGGATCGCGACCGGCAATCATGTCGGCGATCATTCGCCCCGTGACGACCGACATGGTCAACCCCAGATGCCCGTGCCCGAAGGCATAGTGGACGTTCTTCGCATGCGGGGATGCGGAGATCACAGGCACCGAATTGGGTGTTCCCGGGCGATGCCCCATCCATTCCGTCCCGCCCTCGGTTTGGAGTGCCGGCACGTACCGTTTGGCAAGAGAGACCAGCGCCTTGGAACGTTGATAGTTGGGTCCGGCCTCAAGCCCGCCCATTTCGACGGAGCCGCCGATCCGGAGCCCCATCTGCATCGGTGTCATGACGAAGCTGTCTTCGGCGAACGTGATCATGTGACGAATGTCGACACCGGGATTCGGCAGGGTCGTGTTGTAGCCCCTGTCCGCTTCGATCGGGAACGGATCGCCGAGTTGCTTCGACAGTCTCCCCGACCACGCACCGGCGCAGATGACGAGCCGCTCAACCTGGATGCGTTTACCGCCATCGGCAATCAATGCGGCGACGCCGCCATTCGCGGTTTCCAAACCCGTGACCTCTGCCCGCTCGAAGTTCACGCCTCGTTCACGCAAATGATCGGCGAACAGGGTGACGAGTTCCTTGGGGTCGCGATAGTGCGCCCAGTCAGAGGTAAAATAACCGAGCCGCGCTTCCGGTCCCAGAGCCGGCTCATGTGCGAGGATGCCGTCACGGTCCAGCGGCTGCACATCGATGCCGTGATCCCTCCGCGCCTGCCAGTGATGGGCTTCGGCGTTAAACGCCTCTTCCGAGCGATAGACGAACAGCGTGCCGTTTCGCCGCAGCATGTCCTGCGCGCCGATCCGTTGCAGCAAGGAAAGATGCGATTCCATCGACCTGGTCAACAGCGCCGCCAGCGCCGCGATCCCCCTGCGGTGATCGTCGGCGCGACAGGCCTGCATGAAGCGATAGAACCACGGCAGAAGCCTCGGCAGATGAGCGACGCGCAGATAAAGCGGGCCCAACGGATCCCACAGCATGGCTGGAATCCGTTTCCAGATGCCGGGCTCGGCGATCGGGATCATTTCGGCAACGGCGATCGCACCGGCATTCCCGGTCGACGTGCCGCTGTCGAGGGGGCCACGGTCGATGACGGTCACACGATGACCGTCTTCCAGGAGAGCATATGCGCAAGCCAGCCCGACGATGCCGTTGCCGAGCACGGTCACGTCGGATGTCGTTCTGTCTTCCTTATCCGGCACGTCTGAAAAAGCCGGCTCAGATGTTGGGGCGGGTGTCGAGGGCGCGGGCGACCACCTGCTCGACCCGGGCGCGTTCGGCGCCCGCAAGCTTGAGGCGCGGCGGCCGGACGTATTCGGAGCCCTCACCGGTCAGTTGGTTGGCGAGCTTGATCATTTGGACCAGCTTGACATCGACGTCGAGATGCAGAAGCGGCATGAACCATTTGTAGAGTTCGTAAGCCTCTTGGACCTTCCCCGCACGGGCGAGCTTGAAAAGCTGCACCGCTTCTTTCGGGAACGAATTCACGAGCCCGCACACCCAGCCCTTGGCGCCGAACAACGCGTTCTCCAGCACCAGGTCGTCGACCCCGCAGAAGATCACGTAACGGTCGCCCAGTTCGTTGAACATGTCCGTGATACGACGGCTGTCGTGCGACGATTCCTTGACCGCGACGATGTTGTCGACGCCGGCGAGCGCTGCGAAATCCTGTGGGCTCAAATCGACCTTATAGGCAATAGGGTTGTTATAGATCATCATCGGCAGATCGGTGGCCGCGGCGAGCGTCTTGAAATGCGTCACCGCCTCGAGGCTATCCTGCTGATAAACCATACACGGCAGCGCCATCAAACCGGCGCAACCGGCGCGCTCGGCACGTTTCGCGAACTCGATGCCAAACGCCGTGGTGTATTCGGCAACGCCTGTAAGCACGGGAATCTTGTCGCTCGCGACCTCGACCGCCGCGCGCAGCACTTGTTCTTTTTCGTCCTGTGTCAGGGAAGGGTTCTCGCCGAGGGTCCCGAGCATGACCAGCCCCTCGATCCCGGCGTCCATGCACGACTGGATATGGCGTTGCGTCGCTTCGAGATCGAGCGCGCCGTCCTCCTTGAACTCCGTCATCAATGCCGGGAATACGCCCTGCCAGTCGATGCCCATATCCGTCCCTTTCACCCGTTCAAATTCAACCGCCGCAGTATCGGGGAGCGCTCCCGGCGTGGCAATGCCCGGGACTGAATATCACTCGACCGGGCGCGGCGGCTTGCCCGTGTAGGTCCAGATCATGTCACGCGGAATCGGTCCCTTGTTGCGGCCGCCCTGCTGCGTCTGTTCCCATGCGTGGGCGAGGATTCCGACGGATCGCGACAGGCAAAAGAAGCCCCGCGCCAACGGCGCCGGGAACCCGAGCTCGGCATAGATCACCGCCGTCGCGCCGTCGATGTTCATGTTGATCTCGCGGTTCTTGCGGGCGCTCGTTTGCTTTTCCATTTCACGCGCGATCTCCATGACACGGCCGGTCACGACCCCCGCGTCGCGCGCTTCGGCGACGAGTTCCATCAACCGCCCGGTGCGCGGGTCGACCTTGTGAAAGCGATGGCCGAAGCCGGGGATATATTTGCCGCCGTCTTCGAAAAAACCGTCGAGAAATCGGCTCACCGCCTCCGGCACCGATCCGCCGTTGTCGTCGAGATCGGCGCCGATCCGTTCATATATTTCAACGGCCTGTTCGCCGGCGCCGCCATGCACGTCGCCCAGAACGTTCATCGCCGACGCCATCGCGTTATTCAGCCCGACGCCGCACGTCGCCGCCATCCGTGCAATGGCAATGGACGGCGCCTGCGGCCCGTGATCGACCCCGGCTGAGAGCGCGAATCCGAAAAGCTTTTCCTGTCCCGCATTCGGCAATTCGCCTTTCAGAAGGAGCCAGGCCATGCCCGGCAGGCCGACGTTGCCGATCAGGTCCTCGATCGCATAACCGTGGTAGCGCAGCATGCCCGGCGCCATTTCCGTGATCTCGGTCTGCCACCAGTCGCGGACTTTTTTGTCGACGTCGTCGCTCATATTGCTTTTTCCTCCCTCAGACGGGCTATGCCGTCGGCGTCGTAACCGAGTTCGTTGAGTATTTCTTCCGAATGCTGACCAAGTGTCGGCGGCGGCGCATCGACGCTGGCCGGCGCACCATCGATCTTGTAACCGGTCCGGGCGAGCCGAATGTCCCTGCCGACACCGGGCGGGTCCTTGAATTCGACGATCATGCCGCGGTCTGCGATCTGCGGATGGGCAAGAATGTCCGGCACGCTCAACACTTCACCGGCGGGAATCCCGGCATCGTTCATGAGTTTGCGCCATTCCGACGCCGGCTTGGCAGCCATTGCCTCTTCCAGGACCGCTTTCAGTTCGGCGCGGTTGTCGAGCCGCGACTGCCTGAGCTGGAAGCGCGGGTCGGTTTTAAGTTCGGGCCGGTCGACGACGTCGCACACCAGTTCGAATTGCTCCTGCTTGTTGGCGGCGATATTCAGAAGGCCGTCACCTGTCGCAAACGTGCCGGACGGGCTTGCGGTGAAATTGTCGTTACCCATTGGCATCGGCACATTCCCCGCGACGAGATAGTTCGATACCACCCAACCCATGGTCGCGAGCGTCGCTTCCAGCATCGAAACATCGATGAAATGCGCCGTACGGTCCGGTTGCGCCAGTTGCGCGGCGATGGCGAACGCCGCCGTGATCCCGCCCACCGTATCGGATACCGGATAACCGACCCGATACGGCGCCGTGTCCGGCGCGCCGGTGATGCTCATGACACCGGACATGCCCTGCACGATCTGGTCGTAGGCCGGCAGGTCGCGGAGCGGTCCGTCCTGCCCGAAGCCGGAAATCGCGCAGTAAATCAACTTCGGATTATCTTCTTTGAGCACGTCGAAACCGACGCCGAGCCGGTCCATTACGCCGGGGCGGAAATTTTCGACAACCACGTCGGAGGTCTTCACCAACTCGCGGAACAATTGCTTGCCCCGGTCGCTTTTCAGATTGATCTCGATCGACCGCTTGCCGGCGTTCTGGGCCAGAAAGGATATTCCCATCCCTTGCTCGTTGAGCGCCGGATCCCCGCCAAGCTGGCGCGCCAGGTCACCGGACCCCGGCACCTCGACCTTGACCACATCTGCGCCCATGTGTGCGAGCTGATGGCAGCAGAACGGCCCCGCCAGCACATTAGTGAGATCCAGAACACGGACATGAGAAAGAGCGCGCATGAAGTGCTTCCCTTTGAACTTGGCTTTTGTCGTTGGGTGCTAAATGTCCCCGAACCCCGGGCGCACGGCAAGGGGCCGGTTTGATAATACGCCCATTTACCCCCATATCAGGATGCGCATGACCAAAAAGCCCCTCATCGGCGTCACCGGATCCCGCCGCAAGGGCCGCATAATGACGTTTCTGAACCGATTTGCGGTCTGGCGTGCCGGCGGCCGCAGTGTCCGCATCACGTGCGACAAGCCGTTCGCCATCGACCGGCTTGACGGTCTCGTGATCGGGGGCGGTGACGATATATCGGCGACACTCTATGGCGGCGAGGTCTCGGTCGACGTCCGCGTCGACCCGAAACGCGACAAGATCGAACTCGACGCGCTGGAAATTGCCGACAAACAGGATATGCCGGTGCTCGGCATATGCCGCGGCTCGCAGATCATGAACGTCTTTTACGGCGGCACGCTACATGCCGAGATTCGCGACATATATAAGGACGCGCCGCAGATCCGCACGGTGCTGCCGAAGAAATGCGTCGACATCATGAAGGACACGCGGCTTCGGAAGCTGCTGGACGTCGATCATTGTTACGTCAACAGCCTGCACCACCAGGCGGTCGACACGCTCGGCGACGGCTTCCAAATCGCCGCCAGGGATGAGCACGGCATGATCCAGGGAATCGAGCGCACGAACAGCCGCTTCCTGCTGGGCGTACAATGGCATCCCGAATTTCTGTTCTGGCAACCGCGTCAACAGCGCCTGTTCGATCAACTGGTTGCTGCCGCGAGGGAGCGGATGGACCGTTCGTAATCCCGTTCGGCAATTTTCAATCAGCGCGCCTGTTCGGCGACCTAAACTCAGCGCGCCTGTTCGGCGACCTAAACTCAGCGCGCCTGTTCGGCGACGACTCCAATCAACCGGTCGACCGGCGCCAGGTCGTCCGTCAGCACCGGCACATCTTCGGGTGAGAGCGTTCCGGCGACCGCACCCGGATTAACCCGCTGCCACTGACGCCCCGCGGTCTGCCGCGAGAAGAGGACCGGTGTCGGGATTGGCGATGCCGACGCCGACAACAGGTACGTCAGCCGCCCGCCGCCGCCGATCTGCTCGGCATCGACCCAGATTTCGACAACCGGAAATACCTTACGCAGGGTTTTCAGCATCGCCAGCATGAACATGGGCGAGTGCGCGGCGTCGATCACCGTCATGACGTAGACGCCGTCGGGCTTCAGCTTGACGCTGATTTCCTGCGCGAACTCGAGCGTGACGAGATGCTGCGGTACGGAAATGTCATGGAACGCGTCGCCGACCACGACATCGAGTGATCCGTCCTGCATATGGCGCAATTGAACCCGCGCATCCGCATGCGCGATCCGGATCACCGGCGTCGGTTCGAACCACATCATATCGCGCGCCATCTTTGTCACCATCGGATCGATCTCCGCCACCACATGCGTGCCCTGCGGATAGGTGACGGCCCAAGCGCGCGGCAACGTGTAGGCGCCGCCGCCGATAAAATAGCTGCGCAGATCGACCTTGCCCGGAAACCTGATGTCGATCATCCGGTCGGTCAGCTCGACATAGGAACTGTGGAGCCGGGTCGGGTCGTCCCGGTCGTTGATGCCATGCCCCATGTGATCGAGCACCATCAACCGGCTTTGTCTATCCGTCTCGGTGCTGAAATCGACGATACGAATGCAATAGTAACGGCTTTCCGCGTCGCAGGCGCTGGCCAGCAACGCATCCACCCGAAAAGCGGCGAATCCGCCGGCGAGCACAATCACCAGCATCGCGGCCTGCGCGCTCCGGAACCGTCGGGCCCAGAACGCAAATCCCACGGACATGAGACCGAGCAGGGCGGCGACGCTGATCAACGTCCCCTGCGAACCGATCCAGGAGATGAACACGAACCCGGCGGCAAGCGTACCGATGATCGCGCCCCCGGCACCGAGCGCGAACATGCGCCCGATGACGATCCCGCGCCGGCCCGGCTCGGCGTCGATGGCGATACGCGTCAGAATCGGCGTCACACCGGCAATCAGCAGGCTCGGGACGAAGAACAGAACCGCCGTCAGCGCCGTCACCGCAACGACAACCCCGACCTGGGACGCCAGCAGTATCGGCGCGGCCCAGCGCAGCAGTAGCGGAATAACGAGAATATTGGCCGTCGCCAGCGCCAGCATGAACCCGATGATCGAAAGTCCTTGCCGGTCCGGCCGCTCCGCCAATCGTCCCCCGATCCAATGCCCGGCCGACATCCCCGCCAGGACCGTCGCGATGATGGCTGTCCACGTATAGATCGACATGCCCACGTAGGGCGCGATCAGGCGCGCCGCGACGATCTCGAGGATCAGGCCGAGCGCCGACGTCGCGAACAACGCGCCCGCGAGCGCGAAGCGTCCGGAAAGTGTCATATCGGATTATCCTCCGGGTGTGATTGTCTCGTTTTTGCTGGACGCAACCATAGGCAAGCCTTCACGATGCGGTTCTCGTATTCTATATATAGAATACGTTGAGATGACCACCTGGAGGAAATCATGTCCTACACGCTCGATGAGTTCGCCGCCGACTGCCACAACGCCCTTAAAAAGGACAGCAGCATGAAGGGAGTCGAGGAAGTCCGTAAGTACGTCGAGAAAGCGCTCAAGGACGAAGACCTCATTGCCGAGTACCTACCTGAAGACTGCGACCAGGAACGCCGCGTGATCTATGAGGACCCGGAGCTCAAGTTCTGCATCTGCGCCCACGTCTATCAGGGACCGAAGGAAGGCTCGCCGCACGATCACGGCCCGACCTGGGCGATCTACGGCCAGGCCGCCGGCGAGACCGAAATGACCGATTGGGAGATCGTCCGGCCGGCCGAAGGCGACAACCCCGCCCTCGTGAAACTTTCGCGCTCTTACGCTCTCAAGCCGGGCGACGCGCATGCCTATCCGCCGGGCGCGGTGCATGCCCCGCTCCGCAACGGGCCGACGCGTCTGATCCGGGTTGAGGGCGAGAACACCGACAACCTGAAGCGCACGCCGATCAAGGCCGCCTGAGCTTCGGGTGCCCCGCACGCTTGCTGAACTGGCCGCGTCACCGCCGGGCGAACTGGCGGTGTCCGGCTGGATAGATATCGATCAAGCACGCGTCGACCGGTTCGCCGAGGCGACGCATCACACCCACTGGCTGCACACGGATCCGGACCGGGCCGCAAACGAGGACGCCTACGGCGGCACCGTTGCGCATGGATTCCTGATCCTGAGCCTGATCAACCACGCCATCGACCAGTGCGGTCTCCGCCCCACCGACAGCCCCTACGCCCTCAATTACGGGGTCGACCGGGTTCGGTTTCTTAAACCCATGTTGATCGGAGACGGCTTTCGCGTCCGCGACCGGATTTCACTGATCGAGGCGGAATTGCGCGAAACAGGTTTGTTTACCCGCACCGGGCACGCATTCGAGATCGAGGGCGATACGGACAAGCCCTCGGTCGTCGCGGAGTACCTTTCAATCTGGATCAAGCCAGCCGAATGACTAGGGCTTAGCCGGCAGCTTTCCGACAAACGTCATTACAAGGCCGATCCAGTCAACCAGTCCTGCCTCATCACATGCAGACTCGTCCACGAACACCATGCCGCCCATGCGTCGCCCTTCCGCGAGCCCGACGATTTCAGCGCCGGGACGCGACAGAGCTTCCGCTTCATTCTCCTTGCCGACCCGGAACATGAAGCGGCGCGTTCCATCCGATGAAAGATCCGCGCCGCCCAACATGTTGCCTTGGTGAAAGAAGCACACGCCACCCATCATGCGTTTCTCGGTTACTTTGTCATATTCTTTTAGCGCCGTTCTGAAACGCTGAGCGAGTGCTTCATCATAGGCCATCTCTCAGAACCTTCTGCGGGCCGCCGTCCGGCATTTGCTCGAACGAAGGCGTCTCCGGATCGATCCGTGCCCAGCTGGGCGCGCGGCTGGTATATACCGTCATCATCGGCGCCATGTCCTCCAGTCTATCGAGGCTTGAAACCCGAACGAAAACCATGCCCGGCAAGTGATCGTTCGTGGAATAAACCGCTGAACCACATTCCGGGCAGAAGCCGCGGCTGACAATGTTGCCGCTATCGGCGGCACGGTCATAAAACTTGAGCGGCCCCTCGACGGTGAAATCGCTCTCCACGACGGCAGCGTGCGTGCAATGCGAAGTGCCGCTGGATTTTCGGCAATCGACACAATAGCAGTCACCAACAATCTTTGGCGCATCGTCGAAACTATAGTGCACGCTGCCGCATAGGCAGCTGCCTTCATACTTCTTAGCCATCGTTTCAATCCTCCTTCTAGGTGTGGTTTATCCACTTAATGTGGAGCACCATGCATTAGTCACTTTCAAATTGCAATAAACAAGTTATAATGTCGCAATGAACGACGGAATGCGCTCTGGCTGCCCGATCGCCAACACGCTCGACATCGTCGGCGATCGCTGGACCTTGGTCGTGCTCCGCGATCTTTTCACGGGAAAAGAAAAGTTCTCCGACTTCCTGACGTCCCCCGAAGGGATCGCCACCAACGTGTTGACCAGCCGCCTGCAGACAATGGAGGCGAACGGACTCGTCGAAAAAACCGTTTATCAACAGCGACCGAAACGCTTTGCTTACAAACTGACGCAAAAAGGCCGCGACCTGTTGCCAGTTCTGCAAAGCATGTGCCGATGGGCGAATGCACACGTCCCCGGCACGTGGACACCGCCAGACTGGTTCATGTCACTGAAGGCTTGAAGCCCCAGGCAGGCTAACTCTTCAACCGCGCCACTTCCGCTTCGAGTTCCTCGATCCGCTTGCTCATGGCGTCCACCAGGGGTGCGATCTCGGCCTCGGTCCAGCGCTGGGTGATGTGCTGTGGGCAGTTGACGTCCCAGGCCTCGACGGTGAACACAAAGGCCCGCTCGGGTGTGGCGTCGTAGTCGGCGTCGATCAGCTTCGACATGAGATCGTCGTCGCTTTCGATAACCTCGAGCGTTCCCCATAGCTTGATCCGACGTTTGTTCCGGTAATCCATGGCGAAAATGAAGGCCTTCGGGTTCTCCGCCACATTGCCGATGGAGATGTATTGCCGGTTGCCGGCGAAATCTGCGAACGCCAGACGTTTATCGTCCAGTGTCTTGATGAAACCGGGCCGCCCGCCGCGGTGCTGGATGTAGGGCTGGCCATCGGCGTTTGATGTGGCGAGATAGATCGAATCCCGCTCCGCCAGATACTGGGCCAGATCGGATGTGATCTTTTCGCCCCACCCGTTCTTCTGCTCCATTTTCGCGTAACCGGCGCGCGAGCCGCGTTTCTCCTGCTCCGCCTTGACCTGCGGCGTGAAGGCGATGTCGCTGATAAATTCCCGGTCCATGACGGTTCTCCTCCGATGCAGGCAAGAAAATAGGCCGGATCGGCGCAGCGATACAGGGCATTGGCGCCCATTCAGTTGTGCAGATGAAGACCGAATTTACCGCTTGAAAGGGAAGAAATGGCGCGCCCGGGAAGATTCGAACTCCCGACCCCTTGATTCGTAGTCAAGTGCTCTATCCAGCTGAGCTACGGGCGCGCAATGGGGCTTCGGATGCGAGGCGGCTGGAAACTACTCTACGGGCCCCGGCGTGACAACCCCCGATTACGGTCTTTCCGCCGATTGCCCGGCGCTCGCGCAATGCCCCTCAGAAACCCCGTTCCAAGTTCACTAAAATTAAAGATTCGCCAAGTAAAACAATCATCTTGTCGCCCCGGAAGGCATTGATTAAGATCGCTGCAACAAGGGGGACAGTTTGTGATCGTTATCGGTGCGTACAATAATCGCACCGAGCTGAATTTCCCTAAACTATGAAGGGGCGGTCTTCAGGGATGAGATTTTCGGAATTCACTTCGCTACGAGTCCTCGTAGTCGGCGCGACGCTCACGCTCGGCGCCTGCTCGTATGGCGACAACCTCCTATGGCCCGCCGACGACGAACCGAAGACGGAGCAACAGACGCAACCGTCTCAGCAGCAGGCTGCCAGCGGCGAAGGCAAGGTTCAGGTCATCGGCGGCGGCCAACCGCCCATCGGCGCCACCCAGTTCGTACCGCCGGGTGTTACGCCGGGCGAACCGACCGGCACCTTTGTTGGCGAGAAAGTCATTCAACTCCGCGAAGAACTGACGCGCCTGCAGAATTCCATCGCCCAGCAGAACGAGGAACTGCAGCGCCTGCGCACCGAGCTGGTCAAGAACTCGCAGCAGTACCACGGCACCATCGCAGCCGTGAACTCGCGCCTGCAGGTCGGCACCACCCCGGGCAACCCGATTTTGGTCCAGCAGTTCAAGAGCGCACAGGCCGACCTCGACCGCATCGCCCAGGACATCGACAAGATGAACAACCTGACGTCCGCGGTCGCCAGCAACTCGACGCTTTCGGCTTACATGGCCGAAGCCGCCCGGGCCGCGTTCTCGGTTTCCGGCGCCGTCGACGAAGATCACCGCCAGCTTGCGATCCTCGAAGACGAAGGCAATCGCACCGCGGTGCTGATCGACCGTCTTTTGAAAGAGCTGACCTCCGACGTGCGCCGCCAGACGAACTACGTCACGACCGAGCGCGCCAACCTCAACCTTATTTCGGCCGGCATCAAGTCGGGCGAACTGTTCGGCGGCTCGCTGGTCAACCGCGCCGTTCTGCAGAACACCACCGGCCTGTCGAACTACACGAACGTGCCGCAATCGACCATGGGCCGCACGCCGCTGGTCGTGATCCGCTTCGACCGCGCCGATGTCCCTTATGAGCAGGCGCTCTATACCGCCGTCTCCAAGACGCTGGAACGCCGTCCGGACGCCATGTTCGATCTGGTCGCCGTGGCACCGACCACGGGCGGGACCGCGCGCATCGCGTTGAATTCCCAGAAAGCCCGCCAGCATGCGGAGAACGTCATGCGCTCGCTGGTCGAAATGGGCCTGCCGCCGAACCGCGTCGCCGTTTCGGCGCGGACCGAACAGCAGGTCGCCAACAACGAAGTGCACCTTTACGTCCGCTGAGGGCCACCGCTTCCGATGACCGCGCCTGAGCACATGGGATAACGCCATGGTGCAGCTTCGCGACGATATCGAACATCACGTCGTCACGTGGGCGGAAGTCCACCGGGACACCCGTATTCTCGTCCGGCGGCTTTTGAACAAAGGCCCGTGGCGGGGGATCGTCGCGTTGACCCGCGGCGGGCTGGTCCCCGCCGCTATCGTCGCCCGGGAAATGTCGATCCATGTCGTCGACACCCTCTGCATCACCAGCTACGACGAACAGGTGCAGGGCCGGCTCAATATTCTGAAACAGCCGGAAGCGGCCCTTGAAAGCGGCGGAGACGGCTGGCTCTTGATCGACGATCTGGTCGACACCGGCACCACCATGAAAGCCGCCCGCGAGATCCTCCCCAAAGCGCACTTCGCGACGGTTTACGCAAAACCGAAAGCGATGAATCTGGTCGACACGTATGTCCACGACATCGATCAGGAGACGTGGATTTTCTTCCCCTGGGACACCGAACCGCAATACGCCCGGCCGCTCGCCGACGGGACCTGATCGCGCCCCGAAAACGTCACTTTTTGAACAAGCGCAAACCGCAATCGCCTGTCATGCGTTGCTGATTGGTAACGCACCTTAAATCAGGAGGAGAAACATGGCGCTGTTCCAGAAAGACACCAACCCGATCCCGTCGAAACCATCCCCCAAGACCCCGGCGCCCAGCCTTCTGGGTATGCCGTCCGGCGAGCACGATATTCCCAAGAAATCCGACCCGTCGAAGAACAGCGCGGCCGACAAGGATAGCGGCGGCACGCCGTCGGAAAGCCGGCTCATCGTCGGACCCAACATCAAACTCAAGGGGGTCGAAATCGAGGACTGCGACACTCTCGTGGTCGAGGGCTATGTCGAAGCGTCAATGGACAGCCGCGTCATCGAAATCTCGGAAACCGGCGTCTACAAAGGCACGGTCGAAATCGACACCGCCATCGTCAAAGGTCGGTTCGAAGGCGAACTGACGGCGCGCGAACGCCTGATCGTGCACACCACCGGCGACGTCAGCGGCAAGATCCGTTACGGCCGGCTTGCGATCGACGAGGGCGGGCGCGTTCACGGCGATCTGGACGAGCTCCAGAGTGCCGCCAAGAACGCGAACACCACCGGCAAAACGGAGAAGAAGGACGACAAGACATCGTCCGGCGACGCCGACCGCTTCGGCGGCGAAGCAGCAGAATAAGCTCTACTTGGACTGCAACAGGCGGTCCAGATCCGCTTCCAGTTTCTTGAGGTCATCCGGCACGGGCAGGCCCTCGGCGCGCAGCGTCGAGATCACCTGTCTGAGCCGGAACTCGATCTCGCGCAGATCGCCCTGCTCACCCTCCATCACGTCCATCAGGTAAGCGATCTCGGCGTCCAGATCGTCGAAAGCCATGTGCGTGTCTCCTTGAAAGTCCGGAAAACAGCATATCCACCTGAAAAGACCCTTCGCAAGGTCTGGTAGAGCCGCCGTCGGGATGGCAAAATCCGCCGCTACGGGAGGATATCAAACATGACCGAAACATACGAACTCTTCGCCATCAAGTACGCGCACCACGACCGCGACGCCACCGCCAACTTCATCGACGACTGCGATCCGCACGAAGGCAACATGCCGCTCGACTATTTCGTCTGGATCGCCATCAACGAAAACCGGACGGTTCTGATCGATACCGGCTTCAATCAGGAAGCCGCGACCGCGCGCGGACGCGATTTGCTGCGCTGCCCGGCGGAATCGCTGAAACTGGTCGGCGCCGATGCGAACGAGATCGAAGACATCATCATCACCCACCTGCACTACGACCACGTCGGAAACTTCGATTTGTTCCCAAAAGCGCGATTCCACCTGCAGGACAAGGAAATGCAGTTCGCGACGGGCCGTTACATGCGCCACAAAACGCTGCGTCATTCGTTCGACATCGAACACGTCACCGGCATGATCCGTGAAGTCTATAAGGAACGCGTCGTCTTCCACGACGGCGATACTGACCTGTTCCCCGGCATCAAGCTGCACTTCATCGGCGGCCACACGATGGGGATGCAGTCGGTCACCGTGGAAACCAAGCGCGGACGGGTCGTCGTCGCCTCCGATGCGTCGCACCTCTATCACAACATGTGGGACCAGAACCCGTTCCGCACCGTGTTCAACATCGGCGACATGATGGAAGGCCACGAGAAGCTGCGCGTCCTCGCCGGCGCCGATCAGGACCTGATCGTGCCGGGCCACGACCCGCAGGTGCTGGACTTCTATCCCGCGCCCTCGCCGGATCTCGAAGGCATCGTGGTCCGCCTCGACGTGCCGCCGAAGACATAACGGGGAGCGATATGGATCTCCAACTGGGCGGCAAGACCGCACTCGTCACCGGCGCCAGCACCGGCATAGGCGCCGAGATCGCGCGCCGACTGGCGGCGGAGGGCTGCGTCGTCACCATGCTGGCGCGGCGCACCGCGCTGCTGGAAGAGGTCGCGGGCGGCATCGAAGCCGCCGGGCACGCACGCCCCGCGATCATCAGCGCCGATCTGACGGCTCGCGCGCAGCTGGCGGAGATCGCCGACGCCGCTCAGCCGGGTGGGCGTGCGGTGGACATCCTGATCAACGCCGCCGGCGCGTCTCTGCCGATCGACATGTTCGCCGACGACGAAACCTGGGACCAGTCGCTGGAGCTCAACTTTACCGCCGTCAGGCGGCTTACGCAGGCGTTGCTGCCGGGCATGCAGGCGCAGAAATGGGGACGGATCATCAGTTTTTCGGGCTCCATGGAGCCGCGCGTCATCAACGCGGCGATCTCGGCCAAGGCGGCGCTTCACCTTTGGGCCAAGGGGCTGTCATGCCAGGTGGCCAAGGACGGCATCACCGTCAACTGCATTCCGCCCGGGCGCATCAACAGTGAACAGATACTTGAGCGTCTCTATCCGACCGAGGAGTCGCGGGAGAAGTTCATCGCCCAGAACATTCCCATAGGGTATTTCGGCGACCCGGAGGACGTGGCCCCGCTCGTCGCGTTTCTGGCGTCGCCCCTCGCGAGCTACATCACCGGCGCGGTGATCCCCGTCGACGGCGGCATGCACTTCTTCGCGCACTAAGTTAAGAAAACGTCAGACGGCGATATTGTCAATCAGCCGCGTCTTGCCGAGCCATGCGGCGGCCAGCACCCGCATCGGCCGTCCCGGGGTCGGCATGTCGAGGGTTACGGCGTCCCGCACCGCCACGTAATCGACGCTTTTGAAGCCGGCGTCTTCGAGGTGTTGGGTGGCGTCCGCGCACGCTTCCTCGACGGCGTCCCCGTCCTTGACCCGCGCCGCAACGGCGGTGATTTCCTCGTGCAGCCTGGGCGCCATCGAGCGTTCGGCGTCAGAGAGATAGGCGTTTCTGGACGACATGGCGAGGCCGTCGCTCTCGCGGATCGTGGCGCCGCCGACAATGTCGACCGGCAGGTCCAGATCGCGCGCCATGGCGCGAATCACGCAAAGCTGTTGGTAGTCCTTCTCGCCGAAAATGGCCACGTCCGGCATGGTCTGGATCAAGAGCTTGGCGACCACCGTGGCGACACCGATGAAAAATTGCGGGCGGAACTGGCCTTCGAGGATCTGGCTCAACCCCTGCACTTCCACCTTGGTGCGGTGATCGTCTTTGTACATCTGTGAGACGTCGGGCATGAAGACAAGATCGACGCCCGCCTTTTCGAGCATCGCCAGGTCACGTTCCTCGGTGCGGGGATACGTCGTGAAGTCCTCGTTCGGCGCAAACTGGGTCGGATTGACGAAGATCGAAACCGCGCGCCGGTCGGCGAGGTCGCCCGCCTGACGGACCAGAGACATATGGCCGTCATGCAACGCGCCCATGGTCGGGACCAGCGATATCCGCTCGCCCCCGTGACGCCACGCGCCAACCTGTTCCCGCATTTCCGCAACCGTGCGAACAACCTGCATCCGGCTAGCCTTTCTTCGGCACCCCGAAACAGTGTTCAAGACCAGGGAAGTCCCCGCTTCGCACCTCGGCGGCGTAATCCGCGACGGCTTGCTCGATCAGCTTGCCCGCGTCGGCGTATCGTTTGACGAACTTCGGCGTAAAATCCGCGAACAGACCGACCATGTCTTGCGTCACGAGGATCTGACCGTCGCACGCCGGCGATGCGCCGATGCCGATCAGCGGAATCTTGCTGCGGGCCGTGACTTCGCGGGCCACAGCCTCGACTGTGCCCTCGATCACGATGGCAAAAGCACCGGCTTCCTCGATGGCCGCCGCGTCCTTATAAACCTGATGCGCGCCTTCGTCGTCCTTGCCCTGAATCTTGAAGCCACCCCGGCTTTCGGCCTTTTGCGGCAGCAGACCGATATGTCCCAGCACCGGCACGCCGGCAGCGACGATGGCGGCGACTGTCTCGGCCATTTCTACGCCGCCTTCGAGCTTGACGGCCTGACAACCGGTCTCGGCAACGACACGAAGCGCGGACGCCACCGCTTGCGGCGGATTCTGCTCATATGTCCCATGCGGCAGGTCGACGACGACACAGGCTCTTTCCGAGCCGCGCATGACCGCCTGACCGTGTGCGATCATGATGTCGAGCGTCACGCCGCGCGTGGTCTCGAGTCCGTAAACGACCATCGCCAGCGAGTCGCCGACAAGGATCAGGTCGCAATGCTGGTCGACCCGCTTCGCCATCGGCGTGTCATAAGCCGTCAGGCAAACGACCTTGCCCGGCCCCTTCATTGATTTGATGTCGGATGAATTCAGTCTTGGCGCTGCCATTGGATGGCTGCTCCTCTCCCCAACCTGGTATGTTCTCCCGCCGAAAAACTATCCAGAAATATTGCGCTGCACAACTGTCAAATTATGGGAATGATTTCAAAAATCTCTTTCCTACAGAGCGTTAGCGCACATCCTTCTGTGGATATCTATTTTAACTATTGTGGATAAATCTCAGCGGCTTTCTTCATCATGACTCGAAGAACGATGTTCAATTCGTTGATTCCGAGCGCGTTTCTTCGGCTTGAAAGCCCAAAACAGGATTCCGGCGAAGAGAACCAGAAAAATCACCACAAAATGCTCGCGCAGCAACGCCGTCATGGACTTCCCCCTAAAACGTAGCCGCGTCAGACCGGATGTTTGACAAGCCGCAACCTCGTTTTAACTTTCAGATCAAACGTGACAAAGCATTTTACAGGGAACGGACGAGACATGCGAGGACAGGGGTGAACACGATCCGGCCAGCCATACTCCCGCTGTTGGCACTCGCCCTGCTGGCGCCTCTTGCCGGCTGCGATGACCCGATCGATATCGAGGCACATCGCCGCGGCACGGCGACTAACTATATGATCGCCGCCGCCAATCCGCTTGCCGCGGATGCCGGGCGCCAGATTCTCGCCGACGGCGGCAGCGCCGTCGATGCCGCAATCGCCACCGAAATGGTGCTCACACTCGTCGAGCCGCAGTCGTCAGGCATCGGTGGCGGGGCGTTTCTTGTCCATCATGACGCCGCCGACGGTAAACTCGAAACCTACGACGGCCGCGAAGCAGCGCCGGAATCCGCGCATCCAGGCATGTTCCTGAAACCCGACGGCACCCCGATGCGCTGGCCGGATGCGGCGCTCGGCGGCCGGGCGGTCGGCGTGCCTGGATTGCTGCGGATGCTGGCGCTGGCGCATGCCGATCATGGGGTCCTGCCTTGGGCCGAGTTGTTCAAACCCGCCATCAAGCTTGCCGAAGGGGGTTTCGAGGTCAGTCCGAGACTAGCCGGGCTTTTGGCCGCCGATACGGAGATGCGGGAAATTCCCGGTACGAAGGATTACTTCTATCCGGGCGGTGAACCGCTGAAAGCGGGCACCGTCCTGAAAAACCCCGCCTTGGCGAAGGTCCTGCGCGCCGTTGCGGAGAACGGTGCCGCGCAGTTCTACGCCGGCGACATCCCTAAAGGAATCACAGAAACCGTTGCCGCCGCACCTGCCAACCCGACCCGGATGACGGCCGAGGATATCGCATCCTACCAGGCCATGAAGCGCGCCCCGGTCTGCGTGACGTACCGCGTTTACCGGGTCTGCGGCATGGGGCCGCCATCGTCGGGCGGCATCCTGATCGGGCAGATCCTGGGCATGCTGAACCATTTCGATCTCGGCAATATGAAACCGTTTTCCGCCGAGGCGGTGCACCTGATCGTCGAGGCGAGCCGCCTCGCCTTCGCCGACCGGGCGCTCTACGTCGCCGATGCGGATTTCGTGCCGGTACCGGTTTCGGGTCTGCTGGCACCCGCATATCTTGAGAGCCGCGCCCACCTGATTTCACCGGAAAAACGCATGGAGCAGGCACTTCCGGGGCGCGCCGGGCGGACCGCGTGGCGTTTCGGCACGGACGGCAATGCGGAAAAAGGCCTCTCCACCACGCATTTTTCGGTCAGGGATCGCTACGGCAACGTGGTTTCGATCACGGCAAGCATCGAGCGCGCCTTCGGCTCCAAGCTGATGACGCAGGGATTCCTTCTGAATAACGAGCTGACCGATTTCTCTTTCCGGCCGGAATCCAAAGGGCATCCCGTCGCCAACGCGCCGGCGCCCGGCAAACGCCCACGCAGCACCATGTCACCGACCATCGTCTATGACCGGGCCGGCAAGCCGGTTCTCGCCATCGGCTCGCCGGGCGGCTCGCGTATCGCCGGTTATACGTTGAAAGCGATCATTGGCGTACTCGATTGGAACATGCACGTCGCCGACGCCATTGCCGCCCCCAATATCGTCAGCCGCGGCGGGCCCGTCGATATCGAGGCCGGGACGCCGGCGGAGGCGCTCAAACCGGCGCTGGAGGCCATGGGGCATGAGGTTAAGTTCCGGGAAATGACGAGCGGTTTGCACGGTATCCAGATAACGCCGGGCGGACTGATCGGCGGCGCCGACCCCAGGCGCGAAGGTGTCGTCCTCGGAGATTAGGCGACGGGCGTATCCAGATCCGCCGGATGCGGTGGAATATCGTCCGGCAAATGGATACGAAACGCCGTCCCGTCCGGCCCGGTGCGCAGCAATTCGATATCGCCGCCATGCTCCATCACGACCTCGCGGACGATCACCAGACCGAGACCGGTGCCGCCATCGCGGCTTGACCCGGCAAACGCCTGGAACAGGTGCTCCTTAGCTTTTTCCGGCAGGCCGGGACCGTCGTCGGCAAGGTCGATCAGAATTTCTCCGCCATTTATCCGGGCCTTTACCCCTAACGATTTGGCGCCCGCCTGCCCGGCGTTGGAGCACAGATTATGCAATGCCCGCAACAGATGACGCCGGTCGGCGACGATTTCCATGTCCGGGTCGATATCGAGCGACCATTGAAGGTTCACGCACTCTTCCGACAGTTCGAGAATGCCCTGCAATTCCTCGATCAGATCGCGGAGCGCGAACCGCCTGGGCCGAAGCACCAGCGTGTCGTCAGCGGCATAATTCAGGGTCTGACTGCAAAGATCGATGGCACGGTCGATGGCCTTCATCAACCGGGGCGCAACCTTCTTGACCTCCGGATCCTCGATCATCTGCAGCTTGTCCGATACCAGCACAGCCGTCGCCAGGGTGTTCCGGAGATCGTGATTGATCCGGGTCATCGCGCTGCCCATCGCGGCGAGCCGGTTCTTCTGCTTCAGCGACAACTGCACCTGGCTCTGCATTTCCGCGAGTTCCCATTGCGCAGTGCCGATTTCATCGCCCCTGGGCGTCGGCCGGATGATCCGTGTCGCATCTTCCGGATTGTTGCGGAACCCGACCATGTTACCCGTCAGGTTCAGGATCGGCCGCACGATCATCCATTGCAGCGAGAAATAGACGAGCGACGCCGTAATCAGTGAAATCACCAGCGACAATGCGAAGATCCGCCACGAGAAATCGAGCATCGCCGTTCGCATGGTGCGTTCTTCGAAAATCACCTCGACCGTCAGCTTGGGCTGTTTGGGCGGCATGCCGATCGCCCGGATCACACGGTTGTCAGTGCGGCTCATGGTTTCGAAGGCGGCTGTCACGAGCGACCAGAATGTCGCACGGCGCATATCGACGGTGAGATCGATGGGCGGCGGCATGTCGCCACCGACCATCAGCATGCGGCGGTCGGGCCTGTTGACGATGATCGCCAGCGCATCGGTCTGGCGCAAAAGCTCGTTCTCCAGATCCTGATTGGGCTGCGTGTGCGGCATCGCATCGAGTGCCACCATCGAGAGATACGCCCGGTTAATGAAATCCTCGATATAAGTCTTGCGGTAGCGCGCCACCGACGGCGTCCAGATCAGGACTTCCGCCAGCATGACGAACAGCATCGTCAGGATCAGAAGTCGGGTCGAGAGATTGATGAATCGCTTCTGCGGCTTGCCGTTATTCTCGCTCATGGATGCAGTTTGCCGCGCATTCAGCCGAATTTCGCCAGAAAACGAACGATTTTGCGGGTTTTTTCGCTGAAAAGCGATGGTGTGTAATAACTGCCGGCGGCACGTTTCGAAACCTCGCCAAGCGTGGGATAGGGCGCGATCATGGTGGCGACGCCGCCGATCTTGATCTTCTGCGACATCGCCAGCACCCACGTGTGAATCAACTCGCCCGCCTGCGCACCGGCGATACCGCACCCCAGAATGACGCCCTTTTTGGTGGTGATCGCCTTGACCATCCCTTCGGTTTCGCCTTCCGCCTGGGCGCGATCGTTCTCGTGGTACGGCCAGCGGAGGATACGGATGTCGTCGCCGTGCTTTTCCCTTGCCTGCGCCTCCGTCAGGCCGACCTGCGCCAGTTCGGGTGATGTATAGGTGACCCACGGCACGCAAGAATGATCGGCGTTCGCGGGCAAACGGAAAAGCGCGTTCTTAATCACGACTCCGGCGTGATACCCCGCCACATGGGTGAACTGCAGGCCGCCCGCCACGTCTCCGATCGCAAATATCTTCTTGTTCGAGGTCCGAAGCCGGGCATCCACCTCGATCCCCTTCGGCGAATACGCGACCCGTGCCGCCTCAAGACCGAGCCCGTCCACGTTGGCGCGGCGCCCGGTCGCAACCAGCAGGCTGGAACCCTCGATCTTTTCCTCGCCCCCGTCGGTTTCCAGCACCACGGCAACGCCGTTATCGGCTTTTTCCACCCGCGCGATTTTCACGCCTTCTCGAATGACGACGCCGTCCGCGTCCAACTGCCGCCGCACGACGCCGACCAGCTCCGGATCGTCCTTGGGCATGACATTAAAGAGTTCGAGGACGGTCACCTCGCAGCCGAGATGCCGGTGCGCCTGCGCCAGTTCGATCCCGATCGGCCCGCCGCCGATGACGATCAAGTGTTTGGGGAGCTTTTCGGTATAAAAGATCGTTTCATTGGTAAAGAAGTCGACGCTGTCCAGCCCCGGGATCGACGGCACGAACGGCGAAGAACCGGTCGCGATCACGAAACGCCGCGCGGTGATCCGCGCGTCACCGGCTTCAACCGTCTTCGGGGCGATGAACCTGCCGGTCTCTTGGATGACATTGACGCCAAGCCCTGTAAAACGCTCGACGGAATCGTTCGGCTCGATCGCGGCGATGGCGCCGTGAACATGCGCAAACACGCGGCGTGCGTCGACGTCAGGCGTGCCTGCGTCGACGCCGAAGCGGCCAGCATTTCTGATGTGTTGGGCGGCATGGCCCGCTGCGAGCAGAGCTTTCGACGGCACGCAGCCGAAATTGAGACAATCGCCGCCCATCTTGTGCTTCTCGATAAGGACCGTATCGGCGCCCATCTGCTGCGCCCCCGCCGCGACCGAGAGCCCGCCGGAGCCCGCGCCGATCACGCAAATGTCGGTTTTTATGTCGCGGACCATGTCAGTCTTCTTTCGTCCCGGCGGCTTTGCCGCCTTTAAGTCTTTTGTAAAATACGGGAATCAGCGACAGCGCTGCCAGCCCCAGGATCGGCAACAGCACTTCGGGCTCGAAGATGATGCCGAGATCGGGAACGCCGCCCTGCTCGAACACGGCGCCGAGGCCGTTACCGACACTTACATAAACGATCGAACCCGGAATAATCCCGAAAAACGTACCGATGACGTACGTACTCAGCGGCACACCCAAGAACGCCGGCACCAGATTGACCAGCCAGAACGGAAAGAGCGGCACCAGCCTGAGCACGAACATGTAGCTGAGCGCGTTTTCGTTGAACCCGGCCTCCATCTTGCGGATTGCGTTGCCGGCTTTGGAACGGAGCACATCCGCTAAAGCGTAGCGTGCGATCAGAAAGATCGCCGTCGCCCCCAATGTCGCGCCAACCACGACATAGACACCGCCGACGACGGTGCCGAAAACGAACCCGCCCGCCAATGTCGCCCACACGGCACCCGGCACCGAGAGCGCCACCATCACGCAGTAGCCACTGACGAATATCAATGCCGCAAGCACACGGTTATCTTGCGTCCACTCGACAAGGAACTGCCGGTTCTCCTTCAGCGCTTGAAAAGTGAGGAACCGGTCGAGATCGAGGATGAAAATCGCCGCCATGGCGGCGGCAACGATGACCAGCGGCCACAAGCGCCTGAGCGTCGGCGATGCAGCCGCGGGCACCTGGGGATCTGGCGATGTGCCGTTGTCACGCTCGGCCATGAGACCGTTCCCGTTCCTGGCGTTTTTCCTTGTCAGCAGACCTTCGATCCACGAAGGCCTGCCCCCCCTGCGGCGCAGGGTTGCGCCGGCAGAATGGCATTGTCGCGATCCTGCGCCCGAGAGCAACCGACGTTCCTGTCACGCGGGGTCAAGATCACGTGAACGGTAGAAATCGGCCCTCGAAAATTCCTTCAAAAACCGCAATGCCAGCGTTGACTTGGCCGCGCCAAGCCCGTATACAGCGGGCGATTTTGCAAGGAGAAGTTCCGTGAAACGCACGTATCAGCCAAGCAAGCTTATCCGCAAGCGCCGTCACGGCTTCCGTCACCGCATGGCGACGGTCGGCGGCCGTCGTGTTCTTGCAAACCGCCGCACCAAGGGCCGCAAGCGTCTGTCCGCTTAAGGGCGGGCGGTCGTTTCCGCGTCCGCATGTCCCAGTCTCACCCGCAGCCCGGCCACGCCCGACTGAAAAAACGGCGTGAATTCCTCGCTGTTGCGGGTGCAAACCGCAAATGGGCGACGCCGGGCATGGTGGTGCAGGTGCGCAAGCGCCGGCCGGGAGAGGCCGGTGCCGATCTTGTCCGCGTCGGATTTACGACGAGCCGAAAGGTCGGAAATGCGGTGGTCCGGAACCGGGCTCGGCGCCGTCTGCGCGCCTGTATCGACGCGATCGTACCCATTTACGCCAAGCCCGGTCTGGATATCGTCGTGATCGGCCGCGCCCACACGCCGGTGCGCCCGTTCGAAGCCCTGAAGGACGATTTCTTGAAGTGTCTTAAGAAGCTCGATGCCTGCCGGAGCGCTGATCATGAATAAAAACGTCTTAAACATGATTCTGGCGGCGCCGTTTCGGGCGCTGATCCTCATCTATCGCTATGGTGTTTCACCATTCACACCCGGCAGTTGCCGGTTCCACCCGAGTTGTTCCGCCTATGCCGAAGATGCTTTCCGCAGCCACGGCGCGTTCCGGGGCGGATTTCTCGCAATAAGACGAATCCTGCGTTGCCATCCCTGGGGGGGATCGGGTTACGATCCCGTCCCTGCCGCCGATGCGGATCCGCTGGCAAACCGCGAAGGGAGCCCTGAACACCCATGAACGACCAAAAGAACATGATCCTGGCAATCGCGCTCTCGGTTGCCATCCTGGTGCTGTTCGAGACTTTCTTTAACACCAGTTCCGTCCCGCCGGAACAAGTCCAGCAACAGCAAGCGCAACAGCAGGGCCAGCAACAGCAAGCAACCCCCGGCGCGCCGGTGAACGGCGCAACCCCGCAAGCGCCCGCCGTGCCCGGCGCCGCTCCCGCCAGCACCGAGGTCATGGTCGAGCAGAGCCGCAAGGCGGCGCTGGCCAGCGTCGATCGGATCAGGATCGACGCGCCGCGCCTGCACGGATCGATCTCGCTCAAAGGCGGTCTGCTGGATGACCTGACCCTCATCGACTATCACAAGACCGTCGATAAAAAGAGCCCGGAGATCGTGCTGCTGTCGCCGCGCGGCGCCGTCGATGCGTATTACGCAGGTTACGGCTGGACAGGTGCGGAAGGCGTCGCCTTGCCGGGCCTGGATACGCAGTGGACCACCGACAGCAAGACGCTGAGCGCCGACAACCCTGTCACGCTGACTTGGGACAACGGCCAGGGGCTGATCTTCAAGCGCACCTTCAGTATCGATCAAAATTACATGTTCAAGGTCGAACAGACCGTCGAGAACAATACCGGTGAAGCCAAAACCCTGTATCCGTACGGCCTACTCAGCCGCTACGGCACCCCGGAAACCACCGGTTTCTATATCCTACACGAAGGTCTGCTCGGCGTCTTCGACGGCCAACTCAAGGAAGTCGACTACGACGACCTGAAGGAAGAAAAAGCCGGCATCTCGGGCGAAAGCACCGGCGGCTGGATCGGCATCACGGATAAATACTGGCTCGCTACGCTGATTCCCAATCAGTCGGAAAAGGTCCAGACCCGCTTCCTGCATCGCAAGGAAGGCGTGGTCGACGTATACCAGACCGACTTCCTGGGCAGTCCTATCCTGATTCCCGCCGGAGGCAGTGCCAGTTCAGAAACTCACATGTTCGCCGGCGCCAAGGAAGTCCACATGCTGGACCGTTACAGCGAGCAGCTCGGCATCGCCAACTTCGACCTGGCGATCGACTTCGGCTGGTTCTACTTTCTGACCAAACCGATCTTCCTGGCGCTTCTCTGGCTGTACGGCTATGTCGGCAACCTGGGCGTTTCGATCCTGTTGCTGACGGTCGCGATCAAGCTGGTTTTCTTCCCGCTCGCCAACAAGTCCTACGTGTCGATGAGCAAGATGAAGAAGCTGCAGCCGGAAATGGTCAAGCTTCGCGAGCGGTATTCCGAAGACAAGGTCAAGCTCAACCAGGAAATGATGGCGCTCTACAAGCGCGAAAAGGTCAACCCGGCATCGGGCTGCCTGCCGATCCTGGTTCAGATTCCAGTGTTCTTCGCGCTCTACAAGGTGCTTTTCGTCACCATCGAAATGCGCCATGCGCCTTTCTTCGGCTGGATCAACGACTTGTCCGCGCCGGATCCGACCAACCTGTTCACGCTGTTCGGCGTGATCGACTGGATGCCGCCCGACTTCATGCATCTGGGCGTGTGGCCGCTGATCATGGGCGCCAGCATGTACCTGCAGCAGAAACTCAATCCGCAGCCGGCGGATCCGGTTCAGGCCAAGATTTTCCTGTTCATGCCGCTGTTCTTTATGTTCCTGCTGGCCAAGTTCCCTGCGGGGCTGGTGGTCTACTGGGCATGGAACAACACGCTGTCGATCCTGCAGCAGTGGGTCATCATGCGCCGCATGGGGATCAAGGGAAAGCAGGCCCTGAGCTGACCGGAAACGGTCGGGGCCGGAGTGCACCGGCATGAGTGACAACGCCTACGAACCCGCTGAAATCGAGGCCGGACGGTTGTTGTTTGCCGGCGACGTCTCGTTCGTGCTGGGCGCGCGCTCCATGGCGCAAATCCCGACCGGCGATATTCCCGAAATCGCCTTCGCCGGCCGCTCCAACGTCGGCAAGTCCAGCCTTTTGAACGCGCTGACGGGACGCAAGCAACTCGCCCGCACATCGAACACGCCGGGACGCACCCGCGAAGTGAACTTCTTCGATGCCGGCGGCCGACTGATGCTGGCCGACCTGCCCGGATACGGCTACGCCAAGGTCTCGAAATCCGAGGTCGAGGCCTGGACCCGCCTGATCGAGGATTATCTGCGCGGCCGCGTGCAGTTGCGCCGTTGCTGCCTTTTGATCGACGCCCGGCATGGCCTCAAGGACAGCGACCGGACCGCAATGAAGATGATGGACCAGGCGGCGCAGAACTATCAGATCGTGCTGACGAAATGCGACAAGATAAAGCCGGGACCGCTGAAGAAACTGATCGAAGCGACATCGGCGGAGCTCGCCACCCACGGTGCGGCGCACCCGGTGATCATGTGCACCAGTTCCCGGGATAATGCCGGCATCGCCGAATTGCGTGCGGAACTTGCGAAACTCGCCGAATAGCCGCGGCTGCGTTTATTTTCTTGCAGATTTCCTGTAACCCTGCGTTATTTCTGGGCTTTCCGAGGTTTTAACGACGAGCTGGTTCCCCGTTATGAGCAAGACACACGACGATAATCGCGAGGCGAATCTCACCAAGGCTTCCGTTCTCTCAGAAGCGCTGCCGTTCATGCGCCGTTTCAGCGGGCGTACGGTCGTGGTCAAGTTCGGCGGCCATGCCATGGGCGATCAGGAACTGTTCGACCTGTTCGCGCGCGACATGGTGCTGCTGCGCCAGGTCGGCATCCGGCCCATCGTGGTCCACGGCGGCGGCCCGCAGATCGGCGCCATGCTCGAAAAACTGCAGATCAAATCGGAATTCGTCGATGGTTTGAGGGTCACCGATCAGGCGACCATCGATGTCGTCGAGATGGTGCTTTCCGGTTCCATCAACAAGCAGATCGTCGCCGCCATCAACAACGCCGGCGGCACCGCTATCGGCCTTTCGGGCAAAGACGGGAACCTGATCCGCGCCGAACGCTTGACCCGAACCAAACGTGACCCGGACAGCAACATCGAGAAAGTGATCGACCTGGGTCTGGTCGGCCAGCCCAAGGTCATCTCGCCGCGGGTTCTGGAATCGTTCGAAGCGAGCGACGTCATTCCGGTGATTGCGCCGATCGGGGTCGGGCCTGACGGTGAAACCCTCAACATCAACGCCGACACCGCGGCCGGCGCCATTGCTGCGGCAACTCAGGCGTCGCGCATGTATATGCTGACCGACGTCGCCGG
The DNA here is from genome assembly GCA_965228915.1 of Rhodospirillales bacterium. Lineage (GTDB taxonomy): Bacteria > Pseudomonadota > Alphaproteobacteria > Rhodospirillales > Casp-alpha2 > UBA4479. The sequence goes on from OZ245847.1 coordinate 1,175,602, forward strand.
CGTGCTCGATCAGGACAAGAACCTGATTTCCGAACTGAAAGTCTCGGAAGCCCTTCAGGCCATCGAAAAAGGCGTCATCTCCGGCGGTATGATCCCGAAGATCGAAACCTGTATCGAGGCCATCCAGGGCGGCGTCGACGGCGCCGCGATCATCGACGGTCGGGTCGCACATACGGTACTCGTGGAACTGTTTACCGCGGGCGGTGCCGGCACCTTGATCACACGGGGCTAATTCAAGAGCTCCTGAGCTGGTCGACCCATTGGACCATGTCATTATCCGACATGGGGTAACTGCCGCCGCGGGCGCGTAGAATCCTATCCGGCGCAATCTCAGCCAGTTTTTCCTGCACCATTTCCGCGGCTTTCGCCGTCAAACCGGCGCGCCACGACAACGCCACGCAGCCTTTTGCGTCTCGGCTTTCACGTACCTTATCGACGACACGATACGGCACATCGGCCATAACGGCGATGATCGCCTTGGCGAACTCGGGATCGCCGTGCGCCAATTCCCTGAGCAGCGTGCCCTCGTCAAGCGTTCCTGCCGCCCATTCATCGGCGGCGCGGTCGAAGATCGAGTTGTCGTCGGGATGCATCCTGTCGCTCTTGGAAGCCTGCGGCGTCCGGTGTTCCGGCTTGAGCGCAACGCCATCGCCAAGCCTTTGGAGCACCACGTCGCGTACCGCCGACGTCACGTCATCGGGCAGGTCCTTGCGTGCCTGCATCCGCTTCAGGGCATCGTCCGCGACGACCCGGGCGATCTTGACCGCCGCTTTCGACGGCAGTTTGGGCCGCATCGCCAGCGGCATATGCCATAATGCGATCTTGTCTGCTTCGGCGATGACCTTGTCCAAAGTCTCCTCGCGGATTTGCGCGCTACCGTTCGCCAGCAGCAACGCGATCGCGTCTACGTCTTTGCTCTCGACGATCGCGTGCGAGACATCGCCGGACACGCCTTCGCGGCCGGAAACCGCCGAAACCGCATTCGCCGACGGCTTGGCGAGAATGATCTCGATGAGGTCGGCGTCATCGAGCACCGGCGAATACCTGAGCACCGGCGTCGCAACGATGCTTTCCACGTCCCAGGCAAGACGGCGAATCACATCGGCGGGCGCATCGGCAACCTCCTGAAGCGCTTCGGACAGGATTTGCCGAATCCGCACCGCCTGGTCGCGTGCCAGAAGCATCAAGGCTTCGTTGGCCATATCGCGCAGGCGCGTACTTTCCATCGGACCGCCGCGGGCTGCGAGGTCCGCCAGCTTGGCGGCAAGGGCCGTACGAACCTCTTCATTTTCGTCCCGCGCCAGGAGCAGGTCGGCATGCAGCGGCGTCAACGGATTCTTCGCGACGGCGAGACGCACCGCCGTCACCGTGTCTTCAGCGAGGTAATAAAGGAGTTCGGGCGCGACGTCTTGCTGCCGGGCCAGAGCTTCCCGGGCTGCATCATCGCCGTCGTGGGCGATGGCCTTGGCATCTTCGTAGCTCGTTTTCATGGGTTCCGCGCGCCCAGACGATCAAAGTTCATCTTCGAATACAGCGACTTGATGCCGATAGCAATATCACCAAGCCCGAATCAGGCACGCTCCGCCATGGTCGAGAAGAATTCGATATTCCAGTCGATATCGTCACGAGACATCGGGAAGGTTGAATCGTCTTCCGGTTCAATGATTTCCGACGGTGCAATTCGACCCATCTGTTGCTGCACCATGACAATTATGGATGCCGGCATCTTGGCCTTTCCCAGAAGCGCCACGATGCCGGACGGATTCTTCTCGACGAAAATCTTCCTTGCCAGCGCCAGATCGACACCGGCCCGCTCGATCATGGCGGCGAATACGAATGCGTGATCTCCCGCCTGCAGCGCCTTTATGACGACCTTGTCATGCAGTTTGCCTGCGGCGTTCAATCGCTTCGCCGTATCCAGCGGCGGATCCACCTTGAGGAAATCGAAACCTGCATTCAGCGCCTTCTTGTCGGCCGCCTCGCTACTCCCCAGCCGGTCCCGAACGATATCCTTGACCGCGGCCATGGTCGGCGCATCGAAGTCCGCACGCCTTGATAGTTCCTCCAAGAGATTTTCGGCGATAAAGCCGGCCATGCGTTGCGCGGCGCCTTCAGGCAATTGTTTGCGCGCGACCAGCGGCGGTTGCCACAACTCTTGGGTCTCGGACCGGTCGATCAGATCGTCAAGCGCCTCCTCACGGATCTGCGCCGAATCGTTGCCGAGCAGATCCGCGATGCCTTCGATGTCATCGGTGCCGATGATGGCATCGGCCAAATTCTCCGACACCCCATCCCGACGCGCGATCGCCGCGACGCCGCCCGCAGCCGGGCCGCTCTCGATGATCTCGATCAGGTCTTCTTCGGTAAGAACCGGCGAATATTCGAGGATCGGACCCGAGACTTCGATCTCGATGTCGTTGGCGAGGCGCCTGATGATGTCCGGCGGCGCATCCACGACATCCTTGAGCGCCTCGGAAAGAATTGCCCGTACCTTGGTGATCTGGTCATTGGCCAGCATCTCCAGGGCTTCGTACGTGTGCACTCGGACCTTTTCGGATGCTTCGGCGCTCAGGTCGGGCGCTACTTGAGCGATCTTCTGGGCGAGACCGCCACGCACGTCGGCATCGGAGTCATGAGCGAGAAGGATGTCCGTTTGCCGGGGCGCGGCCTCGTTCACCGCAACGGCGCGGCGCACATCAACGGAGTCGTCCTCCGCCAAAAAATACAGAAGTTCCGGAGACAAGTCTTTGCGTTCAGCCAGTGCCGCGCGCACCGCCGGGTCGTCGCTTTGCGCGAGTTCCTTGGCCCTTTCGTAGGAAATGGCACCGTCGCCAAGAATCCCGGTCATCCCATACGTTTCCCTGCTTGAAGGCGAGCCCTCACCTTCACACTGCGATTTTTCTAATCGGGCATTTCAAGAGGCGCACCCGGAGGCGGCGCCATCTCAAAGCCTCCCTTGCTTCGTTTTTTAACCGAATACATTGCCGCGTCGGCCCGCGCAAGAAGGTCGTCGAGAGACTCGCCCGACTTGGGATCGAAAAATGCCACCCCGATGGAGATGCCGAGCGGGTGATCTTCATCGCCGGACATTGTTACCATCTGCTTGCTTGTCTCGATAAGCTGTGCAGCCCTCTTGCGGCTGGTTTCCTCGTCAATACCATCGAGCCACATGGCGAACTCGTCGCCGCCGAGCCTGGCGATCAAATCGCCCGGACGCGAGAAATTAATCATCATGTCACGCAGGAACAGGATCGCCTCATCGCCGGCCTGATGGCCATGCACGTCGTTGACCCGTTTAAAGTTGTCCATATCGACATAGAACATCGACGCCGTCTGATTGGACCGCTCCAGGCGGGAAATACGCCGCGGCAATTCTTCTTCGTAGAAGGCGCGACGATTGAGAAGCCCCGTCATGCTGTCTGTCCGCGACAGCTTGACGATGCGCTCATGATTGGCGATCTGCTCGTTGGCGATCCCAAGCTGGTTCGCGACATCTGTCAGCATCAACCGGTGATCGTCATCCCACGCTTCACCTCTGATCGCCTTCCACATCGCAAGTGCCCCGTTTACGTCGCCGCGATACTGGGTCGTGGTCAGCAGCGCCGACCAGTTTTGGGTTTCGATGCTGATCACGTCGCCGGCCTTAAGCCCGGCGATCTTCTGAGCGAGATCGTCCGTCCCCTCGACATTGCCGTATTCGGCGGCAACGGCGAAACTGTTATGTGCCGTATCTTCACGGTATATGCGCGACCCGGCCGCGCCGAGCGCCCGGGCCGATGCCGTCGCCGCCGCCATCAGCATATCCTGCGGTTCGATCTCGTCGCGGATCTGGGAAACGATGTAGTTGAGCAGTTGTTCCCGGTGACGGGCGCGTGCGAGCGCCGCTTCGCCCTCGCGTTCCTCGGTCACGTCCCGGCAATTGCCCCGGCACCCGATCCACGTTTCACTGTCGTCGTCGTTCTTGACCAGCGGCAACGCCGAAACGATGACGCACGCCGTCGAGCCGTCCTTGTTCCTCATCCACATCTCGACATTGTCGAGCTTGCGGCTGGTGGTAAACGGGAACGGCGTATACTCGTCAGGGTCGATGACGAAAGACCGCGCCTCCTGACCGACGAGTTCGTCGGCCTTGTAGCCCAGCGCCCCCTGCGGCGAAACAAATATAAACTTACCGTCGGAATCGACCTCCCATGAGAAGTCGCTCGAAATCTCGACCAGATCCTTGTAGCGCTGACGGGATTCCACGAGCGTGGTCCGCAGATTCCGCTCCATGGTGAGATCACGTGCCAACAGCAGCGTCTTGGCGACGGCGCCGTTGACGTCGAGTATCGGTATCGCGGTCACGTCGAGCACCAGTTCGCCGCGGCTCGTGGCGATGGTCAGCGTGGCATTAGCGATGCTCGCGCTATCGACGGCCTTGCCGATCAGGGTTTCGATATCGGCCACCGCGCCGCCGGCGAGTGCCTTTTCGAGTCCCGTTCCCTTGGCGTTGGCGACGATGGGGGCACCCGCGGCATCAAGCAGCAGGGCCGGTCCCGGATACCCGGCGATCAGCTTGACGTCGCTATCGCTCGCCTGGGCGTTCCCGACGGGCGCTGCAGCCTCATTCGCCATTACAGGTTCCGTTCACCATGATCTCCCTCCCAATATCTTAAAAGAAGCCTCGAAGCGGGCCAACCCGCGATTTTGTGAGGGTTTTCATTGCCGCTTGCCTCATCTACACCGCCAACGTTAAGTAATCCTGTCATGATCACGAATAATACCAAGCCGTCCACAGCCATCCGCGCCGAACCCGAAGCGTTGCTTGCCGCCGACGTTTGGATTTTCGACCTGGACAACACACTCTACCCGGCATCGTCGAAATTATTCGATCAGGTCGACTGGAATATGACGGCTTATGTCAGCGAGCTTTTGGATTTGCCGCGCGACGAGGCCCGCAAGCTGCAAAAGCAGTATTTTAAGGAATACGGAACGACCATGCGCGGCCTGATGACGGTGCATGGCGTCGATCCCGCCGCTTTCCTCGATTATGTCCACAATATCGATCTGGCACCTATTTCCACCGATCCGGCGCTCGTCGACGCCCTCGAGAAATTGCCGGGCCGCAAGGTGATCTTTACCAACGGCTCGACGGCGCATGCCGAAAACATTACCCGGCACATCGGAATCGATCATCACTTCGAGGGCTGTTTCGATATCATCGACGCCGGATACGTCCCGAAGCCAGCGCCGGACACTTATGATGCGGTATGCCGCCGCTTCGACATCGATCCGGTCGGCGCCGTGATGGTCGAGGATATGGCCAAAAACCTGGCGCCCGCGGCAGCGCTCGGCATGACGACGGTATGGCTCGATACCGGCGTCGGCTGGTCACGGGAGAACTCGGAGGATGGTCATGTTCACCATCGGATCGAGGACCTTGCGTTGTGGCTCACCTCGATCACGGCGGACCGCAGCGCCAGTTGACACCCCCTGCACTTGGCGGCACATTCCGGTCGCGCCATCCCGGCCAAGACGCCGCACTCACGACAGAGGAACACCATGGACACCAGCCAGCTTGAACAGATCATCGATGCCGCATGGGAAGACCGCGCCAACGTCACCCTGACCACGCAGGGTGAAATTCGCGAGTCCGTCGAAACCGCCCTGGACCTGCTCGACAAGGGCGAGAAACGTGTCGCCGAGAAGATCGATGGCGCGTGGGTCGTCAATCAGTGGCTCAAGAAAGCCGTGCTGCTGTCGTTTCGCCTCAACGACATGAAATCGATCCCGGGTGGCCCCGGCGGGGCGCACTGGTGGGACAAGGTGCCGTCCAAGTTCAAGGATATGGGCGAGAACGCCTTCCGCGCCGCCGGCTTCCGGGCCGTGCCTGGCGCCATCGTCCGTCACAGCGCCTATATCGCCAAAGACGTGGTGCTGATGCCGAGCTTCGTGAACCTGGGCGCGCATGTCGGTGAAGGCACGATGGTCGACACCTGGGCGACGGTCGGATCGTGCGCGCAGGTCGGCAAGGGCGTGCATCTGTCGGGCGGCGTCGGCCTTGGCGGGGTTCTGGAACCGCTGCAGGCGGGCCCTGTCATCATCGAAGACAACTGTTTCATCGGGGCGCGCTCGGAAGTCGTCGAGGGGGTTATCGTCGGTGAAGGATCGGTGCTGTCGATGGGCGTGTTCATCACCTCGACCACCAAGGTCATCGACCGCAACACCGGCGAGATTTTCGTCGGCAAGGTGCCGCCCTATTCCGTCGTCGTGCCCGGCGCCATGCCGGGCAAGCCTCTGCCGGACGGCTCGCCGGGGCCGTCGCTGGCCTGCGCCGTGATCGTCAAGCGCGTCGATGAGCAAACCCGTTCGAAGACATCGATCAATGAGCTCCTCCGCACCTGACGCCGTCGCCGTATCGGAGACGCTGATCCGCCACGCCAGCGTGACGCCCGAGGATGCGGGCGCGCTCGACGAGCTGATCGCATTCCTGACGCCGCTCGGTTTCGAATGCCATGACCTGACGTTCGACGACCCGGCGGGCGAGCCGACGCGCAACGTCTATGCACGGCTCGGGACGGAAGGGCCGAATTTCTGCTGGGCAGGGCACACGGACGTGGTGCCGCCCGGCGATCTCGCGGACTGGACATCGGATCCGTTCCAGCCCGAGATCCGTGACGGCCGGTTGTACGGCCGCGGCGCCGCGGATATGAAATGCGCGGTCGCCTGCATGATGACGGCGACGCGCGATTTTCTGGCGCGGAACGGCGGCGAGCTTCAGGGGTCGATCAGCTTCCTGATCACCGGCGACGAGGAAGGCGACGCCACCAACGGCACGAAGAAGGTGCTCGACTGGCTGCAGGCGCGCGGCGAAACCATCGACGCCTGCGTCGTCGGCGAGCCGACCAATCCGGAAAACATCACCGACATGATCAAGATCGGCCGGCGCGGGTCCATGAACGTCTGGCTCGATGTCGAGGGCGTGCAGGGCCACAGCGCCTATCCGCACCTTGCCGACAATCCGATCCACAAAATGCTAAATCTACTGACGTCGCTGACCAATGTGCCGCTCGACGAAGGCTCCGACCATTTCCAGCCAAGCACGCTGCAGGTCACGACGGTCGATGTCGGCAACCAGGCGACCAACGTCATCCCGGCCCGCGCCCAGGCGCGCATCAACATCCGCTTCAACGATCTGCATACGTCCGAAAGCGTCGAACGGCTGCTGCGCGGACGGCTCGATCAGGCCGGCGGTGGTTATGAGATGCGGGTCCGCGTCTCCGGCGAGAGCTTCCTGACGCCGCCCGGCCTGTTGTCGGATACCGTGTCCGGCGCGATCGAAGCGATCACGGGAAAGAAACCGGAACTCAGCACCACCGGCGGCACCTCCGATGCGCGCTTCATCAAGGACCACTGCCCGGTCGTGGAATACGGCCTGATCAACCAGACCGCACACAAGGTTGATGAGAACGCCCGCATCGACGACATCCGCGCGCTTGCCGAGGTCTATACCCGGGTTCTCGACGATTACTTCGGACAGCCTCGCTAATGCCGAGCCTGGCCGAGGTTCACCGCGCGCTTTACGGCGCCGCGCTCCTCGCAAAATTCGACCGGGACGGCATGAACGCTTTCGGTACGGAAGCGGAAGACGCCGCCAGGTCTTTCTTCGCCGCGGTAATCGTCGCGCCGATGTATCTGGTCTGGGTGCTTTTGTACGGCGACGGCTACCCGGAAGACACGCCTTTCATCTTTGCGTTCGTATTCGAATGCCTGGCGTATGCGGTCGGCTGGATGATTTTCCCGCTGGTCATCTGGTATCTGTCGCCGGTGCTCGGGTGCCGTGACCGCTTCTTTCACTTTCTCGCGGCCTACAACTGGGCTGCCGTTGTCCAGAACGCCCTCTTCATGGGAACGGATCTTCTCTTCTGGGTCATCGGCGCGCCGGATATGGCCCGCGGTTTCTTCGGGCTGATTCTCTTCGCCTATGTGCTGATGTACGGCTGGTTCGTTGCCCGTCATGGACTGGGTCTGCCCGGTGGCCCGGCAGCCACGGTGGTCGCGCTCGACATCGCCGTCACCATGTTTTGGGAGATGGTGACGACCGGCATGGTCCACGGCTGAGTGATCGTCAGATATCGACACCGCCGCCGAACATCTCATAGATCGGCCGCATGATTTCCTGCCAGTCGAAGGTGACGTAGAGGGCGCCGACGCCGATCAGGCCCATCAGGATGGGCGAGCCGAGAATGCCGCCGATCGTGAGCAGCAAGCCGACAAACCCCCAACTGCCCTGCCCGCGCAAGAGCGCAAAGATCGAAAACAGAAAGCCCAAAGGCGTGAAGATGATTGCCGGACCGAAAATACCCAGCAACCCGAAACCGACGGCCATGTAACCGGCGAGCGGGGTATTGTCTTCGGGCCTGCGGCGGGCGGCTCTTTGTTCTTCTTCGCGGGAGACGGTCAGCGGGATCTTGTCCATGCGCCATTCTAACACAGCTGAACAGGGCCGAAACCCTGCCGTTCAGTCGGCGGCGTAGTCGACCCGTGTCAGGTAAAGGCCCTGCGGCGGGGCGGTCGGTCCCCCGGCGGCGCGGTCCCTGGCCTTGAGGGCATCCACCACATCGCGGCCACGCCATTTTCCTGTCCCGACGAGGTGCAGCGTGCCGACAAAATTACGGACCTGATGATGCAGGAACGAGCGGGCCTCGGCGACAATATGAACCTCGTCGCCGGCGCGCGAGACTTCGAGGCGATCCAGGGTCTTTTCCGGTGATTTTGCCTGGCATTCCGCGGCCCGGAATGTCGAAAAATCGTGGTGACCGATCAGTTCCTGGGCCGCTTCGTGCATCGCTGCGGCGTCGAGCCGCGACGCTTGCCACCAGACGCGCCCTTCATCCAGCGACGGCGGCGCCCGGCGATTGAGGATCCGGTACAAATACGCCCGTCCCGTCGCCGAGAAGCGGGCATGAAAATTTTCATTCACAAGCTCCACCGCAAGGACGCTGACCGGGTGCGGACGGACATGATGGTTAAGCGCATCGCGTACCGTATCCGCCGGAAAATCCTTAATAAGATCTACGTGCGCCACCTGCGCCAGCGCATGCACGCCGGAATCCGTGCGTCCGGCGCCCTGAACCAGCGATTCCTCGCCTGTGAGCGCGAACACAGCCGTTTCCAGCGTTTCCTGTACGCTGGGGCCGTTGTCCTGACGCTGCCAGCCCCGGAAGGGCCCACCATCGTATTCAACCGTCAGCTTGTATCGGGGCATTTATTTCGACCCGCATGCCTTCCCGTACGGCTTCCGGGAAGGCCAAGTGCGGACTCCATTATCCTGCGTTTTGGTGCCAAAATTATTTCTGTTACTGTCGGCCAAAAGTCAAACACCGGGGGGACGATGAGCGGCGAAGAGCCCGAGTCTATTTTAATCGAGAACGAGCGGGATTCCCTGCACGTCCTGCCGCTTGAGATCCTACCGCTGCAAACTCCTGGCCTGAAACGCGCAAGAATGATCAAGAACGCGGGCCTCGACAGCGTCATCGAACTTTTCCAGGACGCCAGCGCCGGCAGCGGGCAGCTCGACGTGCGCGACCTGCCCAACGAATTCGACTGGGACGACGGCAATAATCACCCGGACATGGTGATCCTGCGCAAGGTCGCCAATCTGCCGAGTTACGACGTCTATTCGCTTCGTGTCGCGTTGCGGCAACTGGGGGTCGAGGTCAACGACAACGAAGCCCTCAAGCTGTCCCCGGAAATGAACGCCGAACTCACGACCTACATGACCGATTTCACCCGCCCACTTATCGTGCAGATCTACGGCAAGGACGACGACGTCCAGATCGAGACCTTCGAGGACGTGATCGCGCTGTTTCGAGATCCGGATGTGAAAATGGCCCTCGAGAAACTCAAGATCATGGCGGATAAACTCGGCATCAAACCGGAAGAAGTGCCGACGTTCATCGAGGACTATGGCGATATTTTCCTGTCCCTTTCGTATTACCGACGTTGCCTCGATTCCGTTTCCCCGATCATCGAGGACTTCCTCGATTCCATGCCCGAACTGCGCAAGAACTACACCTTGCAGCACGACATGACCCTGCAAAACACCGTCAACATGATGGACAGCCGCATCTCCAAACTGACCAAGCAGGTGCGCAGGCGGTTCGATGAGTTCGAAAACGGCACCAAGAATATGTGGGACGAGATCTCAGCCGAAAAATTCCGCAAACTTCAGCGTCAGATCAAGGATCACCATGTCTCGCTTGGGGGCGTTCTTTGTTCGCTGAGCGTGAAAATGGATGCCTGGCATCGCCTGTTTCCGCGCCGCTCCGTCGGCGGCCCGCAGAAACGCGCAGAATTCATCATGCTGCACATGCGCCAGGGTATGGACAAGATGCGCAATATGGACGACAGCGTGAAATTTATCGCGTCGCCCTAACCGAGCCGGGTGCCGGCCGGAAGTGCATAACCTCTCAGGAATGCACCCGTATCGGTCATCGATTTCCCCGGCCTTTGAAGCTTGAGCGGCCGAAGGCCGCCTTCCCGGCAGGCGATCGTCAGGCCGTCATCGATGACGGTTCCGGGAGCCCCTGACGCCGAGGGGTCGATCCCGGCAGCGGCAACTTTGATGCGCTCACCGTTGTGTTCAAACCACGTTCCCGGCCATGGATTGAGTGCGCGGATGGCGCGCTCGAGTTCAGCGGCCGGCTTGTCGAAATCCAGACGCCCCTCGCCGCGCTCCAGCTTGTGCGCATAGGTTATGCCGTCTTCCGGTTGCGGCGTCGGCGACAGTTCGCCCGCGGCGTATGCCGGGAGCGTCTTCGCCAGCAGTTCGGCCCCCATCACCGCCAGACGGTCGTGAAGCGTCGAGGCCGTCTCATCGTCCGCAATCGGCGTACGCGCCTCGGCCAACACATCGCCGGTATCCAGTCCCGCATCCATCTTCATGATGCCGACGCCGGTTTCCGCATCCCCTTCCATGATGGCGCGCTGGATCGGCGCCGCACCGCGCCATCGCGGCAGCAGCGACGCATGCACGTTCAGGCATCCTAACCTCGGCGCATCGAGGACCTCCTGCGGCAGGATCAACCCGTAAGCCACGACAATCGCGCAATCGAGATCGAGTTTCTGAAATGCGGCCTGTTCTTCGGGATCGCGGAGCGTCTTCGGCGTCCGCGCGTCGATACCGAGGCGGATCGCCTCGGCGTGCACCGGACAGGGCGTCTCCTTATGGCCACGGCCGGCAGGCTTCGGCGGTTGCGCATAAACGCATATGACGTCATGGCCGGCATCGATCAGAGTATGCAGGGTCGGAAGAGAAAATTCGGGACTCCCCATGAAGGCGAGTCTGAGCGGGCGGGTGTCGCTCACGCGCGGATCACGCCGTCTGGGCGGCGAGCTTCTTCGCCTTTTGCAACTTGCGCAGGATCATGTTGCGCTTCAGCGACGATACATGATCGACGAACAGAATCCCGTCCAGGTGGTCGATCTCGTGTTGAATACACGTCGCCATGATGCCTTCCGCCTTGAGCTCGCGGATTTCGTTGTCGCGGTCCAGATAGCGGACCTTGACCCAATCGGGCCGCTCCACCTCGGCGTAGTGCTCGGGCAGCGACAGACAACCCTCCTCGTGGATCCGGTCGTCATCGGAGATTTCCACGATCTGCGGGTTCGCAAGGGCGATCGGTTGCGGGTCCTCGTTTTCGCGCGCGACATCGACGACGATCACACGCCGCTTGTCGCCGACCTGGGGGGCTGCCAACCCGATACCATGGGCGCCGTACATGGTCTCGAGCATGTCGTCCATAAGCTTTCGCACGTCGTCATCGACGGTTTCCACCGGCTGCGCCTTGATTTTAAGACGCGGATCCGGGGCAACGATGATCGGCAATTTGGCCATCAAACGATCCGTTCCGGTTAATTCCTTGCTTGGAAATATGATCTTGGCATCGGATCGTCAAGAAACGACACTTCGCGTGGGGAATAGGGCGAGGGGGCGCAAATGATCTGGCAGGGCGTGATCGGCATCGCGCTGTTTCCGTTGATCGCATGGCTATTGAGCGAAGATCGCGCGCGCATCGATCTCAAGGCGGTGGCGATCGGGCTCGCCATCCAGATAGCTCTGGCCGCGCTTTTGCTCGGTGTGCCGGTGATCAAGCACGGCTTTATCGCGCTCAACGGCGTCGTGATCGCGCTGATGGATGCGACCCGTGCGGGGACATCTTTTGTTTTCGGCTACATCGGCGGCGACACCCCACCTTTCGAGACAACAGGACACGGCACGACCTTCAATCTCGCGTTTCAGGCGATTCCGTTAATTCTTGTGGTCAGCGCCATTTCCGCCGTGCTGTTTCACTGGCGCATCCTGCCGAAGATCGTCGAAGGCGCCGCTTGGTTGCTGCAGCGGAGCTTCCGCATCGGCGGCGCGCTCGGGATCGGCGTCGCCGCCAATATTTTCGTGGGTATGGTCGAAAGCCCGCTTCTGGTGAAGCCCTATATCAGGCAGCTGACGCGTGGTGAGCTCTTCGTCTTAATGACCGCGGGGATGGCGACGGTCGCCGGCACCGTCATGGTGCTCTACGCAGGCGTCATCGGACCGGTCATCCCGGGAGCGCTCGGTCACATCCTGACGGCGTCCGTTCTGAGTGCGCCCGCGGCCATCACGATTTCCCAACTCATGGTGCCGATGGACGCCTCGACACCGGGCAGCATCGATATCCCCAACGACGGCAGCGCCATGGGCGCGGTCACGCGTGGTACGATGGAGGGCGTAACGCTTGTCATCAACGTCATCGCCATGCTGCTGGTCGCCGTGGCGCTGGTGGCGTTGGTGAATACTCTCCTCGGTGTACTTCCCGACGTCATGGGCGCGCCGTTGACGCTCGAACGCATGCTCGGCTGGATCATGGCGCCGATTACGTTCGCCATGGGCGTCCCATGGTCGGAGGCCGTCGCCGCCGGCAGCCTGCTCGGCGTCAAGACCGTGCTCAACGAGTTCATCGCTTATCTGCAACTCGCAGGGATGGACGCGGCGGAAATCTCGGACCGAAGCCGACTGATCATGACGTACGCGCTGTGCGGTTTCGCGAACTTCGCCAGTCTGGGGATCATGATCGGCGGTCTTGCCACCATGTGTCCGGAACGACGCGACGAAATCATTTCACTCGGCGGCCGTTCGATCGTCTCCGGCACGCTGGCAACCTGTCTTACCGGCGCGGTCGCTGGCTTTTTTTTCTGAAGATCAACGCCGCACACGCACCCGGTACGTGAGATCGACGGCCGCATTGGCGGGCACGGCCACCTGCCATTCGGCGGCAATGCCGTCGCGTACATGCGTCAGGGATTCCGAGAGAATCTCCCAGTCTCCAGCGATATCCTCGATCACCTTGACCGTCGCCGCCTTGCTGCCGCCGTTGCGGACCTTGAGCGAAAACGCCGTTTCAGTCACCCGGTCGCCGACGCGGCGAAAATCCGTCTGCGTCCGTTCGACGGTGACATCGAACGCATTGCCGAGGTCGAGCGCGACTTCCTGCGAGAGCGGTGTATTGGCGATACTGTCTTCGCCGATGAACCGCAATGCACCCTCTTCATCACGCACGTAGGCCCGCACAAGGCCCGCCGGCAGCGGCACACCCAGGTGACTGGCGACGTCGTTGACGATCATAACCCGCTGGCGAACCGGTTGCGGTTCGCCGCTGCCGCGTACGGCGCCGAAAACCGGCGCGCCGCTCCTGAATTCGAGCACACGGCGCGACACCACACCATCCGCCGACAACAGACGAAGCTGCCGCGTTTCCTTGTCCTTGAGGGTTACCGGTTCCGGCATCTTGTACATATGAAACGCCGAGAGCTCGCTCCGAGACGGGCCACCGCCGGCATCGGACGCCATCGCCGCTTCGGCCCGCATCAGGATCTTGCCGCGAACCTGCGGTGATTCGCGCTCGACATCGCCCGCAACCAACGACACCAAGGCGGCGCTGAAATCGGTGCCCGCGTTGTTCTGAACCTTGGCCCAGGCGGTAAGGTCGAGGTTGTCATGCGCGGCATTCAGCACGACCGTGTAAACCGCATTCCAGGTCAACCCATTGGTGAGATAGGCGAGCCGAGCGGCGGTCGGCTCGGTCAACGGCTTGGAAAGCGACAGCGAAAGCGTCGGAGTCGCATGTAGGTCGGCCGGGACATCGGAAAAAACGACCCGTCCCGGCGGGTCGGTCTCGATCCGGTCGCCAACCCGAAGCACGAGCCCCTGGTCGACGCTCAACACCTGCGCGTCCTCGATGGTCTCGGCGCCCGTTGCCGGGTTGGTGCGAACCAGTTTCACGGTCTTGCCGAGCGCACGTTCCAGCAGCGTCCGGTGCGTGAGAATATCCGAATCGAGGGCAATTTCGCGCACGTCGACATTGTCGCCGAGATCGACGCGGACACTGTCCGCGATCATCATCGGCCCGACGTTGTCGAGGCGCAGCGTCGTGCCGTTCCCCGGGACGAGCGTCCTGGCTTCGTCGACCAACGCCAGGCCGTTGGCGTAGATTGTCAGCCTGAGCGCGGATTCCGGCGCGTCCTGGGCCCAGCCGGGCGCCGCCAGAAGCAGGCCCGACACCACAAGGGCGGTCATGGATGCAGCACGGATGTTCATATCGAAACCTCTTCGTTCGTTGCCGCCACGTCAGATATGGGCCAGGCGATTGCGTAGAGAGCCCGGCTCATGCAAGCTTTCACAGAAGATTTTGACGAAAGAGAGGCAGCGTGCAAGTCGACCTGCAGACGCTTTTGATCCTTGGCGGCATCGCGGTCGCGGTTGTGGTGATCCTGTTCGCCATATCCGCCGGCAGCCGGGCGCGCGCGGAACAGGCGGCGAAACTGCAGAATCTCGGTGACATCGCGCAATCCCTGGCGCAGGCGCAGACGACGCTTTCGGGGCGCATGGAACAAGCCCAATCCGACACCAATCAGCGCCTGGACGCATTATCCAAGCGGCTCGGCGACGGCTTGACCGAACAGACCGAGCGGACCGGGCAGACTCTCAAGGTACTGCACGAACGGCTCGCCGTGATCGACCACGCGCAAAAGAATATCACCGAGCTGTCACAGCAGATGGTGGGGCTGCAGGATATTCTGTCGAACAAGCAGGCACGCGGCGCATTTGGTGAGATCCAGCTAAACGACCTGGTGACCGCAGCGCTTCCCGCCTCGGCGTATGAGTTTCAAGTGAGTCTCTCCAACGGCAGACGGGCCGATTGTCTGCTCAAACTCCCCAACCCGCCGGGACCGATCGCCATCGACAGCAAATTCCCGCTGGAAAGTTACGAAACGCTCCGAAATGCCGAGACCGACGCCCAGAAAGTCAGCGCCAGCCGCGAGTTTTCCGCTGCGGTGCTCAAGCACGTAAAGGATATCGCCGAGCGCTATATCCTTCCCGGGGAGACGTCCGAAAGCGCCCTGATGTTCCTGCCGTCCGAGGCCGTCTATGCGGAACTGCACGCCAATTTCCGGAATGTCGTCGAAGAGGGTTTCCGCCGGCGCGTCTGGATCGTTTCGCCGACAACCCTTATGGCGACGTTGAACACCGTGCGGGCGATTCTCCGCGACGTGCATATGCGCGAGCAGGCCGACGTCATTCAGGCCGAGGTGCACAAACTTCTGGTGGATATGGCCCGGCTCGACGACCGGGTCGGCAAGCTCAAGACCCACTTCAATCAGGCGCAAAAGGATATCGGCGACATCGAGATTTCGAGCGGCAAAATCATGCGCCGGGGCGCGCGGATCGAAGACCTGCAGCTCGGCGACGGCGACGATGCAGCGGGCATGCTCTCACCGCCCGACGGCAAGGCCGCCGAATAACCAAAAATTAATGAAAATCAGAGCCTTATATTACCCTCAACTACTATGCCAACGGATCAGGCGGCGGGACCCGAACGGGAGAAGTCTTCCATGGATACGGATGAACTGAAGAAAATCATCCGCGAGCACATCCGCTTCATGAGCGGGATCGAGGGTGGCAAGCGCGCCGATATCCGCATGAAGGACCTTTCAGGTCAGAACTTCAACAAGCTCAATTTGCGCGAGGCGGTCTTTACCGGGTGCAATTTTCAGCATTCAAAACTGGTCGGCACCGACCTGCGCGGCGCCGATCTATACGGCTGCAATTTCACGGGCGCCGATCTGAGCCAAGCCAAGCTGGACCGTGCCGACATGAGAGGGGCAATCCTTGCCCGCGCGAACCTGGAGCACGCCTCAATGGTCGAGGTCGACCTGCGCGCCGGTCAGGTCGCCGAGATCGTCTGGAAGCTCAAGGGCGCCAACCTCAACAAGGAAGAAAAAGGCCGCGCCGAAGACCTCAAGGAGCAGATCGCGGAATCCAATCTGCGCGAGGCGCGTATGACCAGC
The DNA here is from genome assembly GCA_965228915.1 of Rhodospirillales bacterium. Taxonomy (GTDB): domain Bacteria; phylum Pseudomonadota; class Alphaproteobacteria; order Rhodospirillales; family Casp-alpha2; genus UBA4479. The sequence goes on from OZ245847.1 coordinate 1,191,967, forward strand.
GCCGATCTGGAATCCGCCGAACTTCAGGCCGCCAACTTCGAGAATGCGAACCTCAGCAAAGTGAACCTGAACCGCGCCAAGCTGGGCGGCGCCATGCTGAAAGGCGCCAATCTCTCCGAGGCGAACCTGTCCGAGGCTGACCTGCAGTCGGCATGCCTGGACGATTCCAACATGCGTGGCGTCGTGCTCAACGCGACCAACCTGCAACATACGAGCACCAACAACGTGGTGGTGCCGGAAAGCCTGTCGCATCTGGATGACAACGTGCGCAACCGGATGGTGCGCCATCACAAATGGATCCGCACCAATGGCAAGGAAGGCCGTCCGGCCAATCTCGAAGGAAGCGACCTCGCCGGCGTCAACCTGCGCGGCGTCAACCTGAGCGGCATGAGCATCAAGGCGTCGAACCTCGAATCCTGCAATTTCAACGACACCATTTGCCTGTTCACGTTTTTTCAGGAATCGAAACTGAGCAACGCCAGCTTCCGCAATGCCGATCTGGACGCGGCGAACTTTCATCACTGCGTTCTCAAGGATGCGGACTTCCGCGGCGCCAAGCTGCGGCCCATCGAAACCGTGAGCGACGATCCAAACGTCAAGGCCAAGCGGTGGCGGCCCAACTTCTCCGGCGCGATACTTTCCGGTAGCGACTTCTCTGGCGCCTACGTCAGCGGCGCTTACTTCCGTGCCGCCGACCTCACGGACGTCAAAGTACAGAAAACCGTCTTCATCGGCTGTGAATTCGACGACGGCGTCGAAGACGATCTCAAGAAAGGCGGTGCGCTTTTCGAAGCGCCGAAACCGGAACCTGCTGAACAGAAATAACCTTCGGCAGATTTACACAGCCGGTTTGTCATATTAGCCCTTTGTGATATAAGGTCTTATCTTGAAACGAAATTTTCCCTAACGGAAACATCCGGGGGACGACGAGGTTCTTATGACAGGCGGAGCGAACGCCGGCGCCGGGAGGGGCTTTGGCGTCGGCGACCATTCTCCGGTGTTCAGCAGTCCCGACTGCGATGGCGGCACCTTTGATCTTTATTCGCATGTGACGGGCCGCCCGACCGTGATGATTTTCGCGTGCGAGAAGTCCCTGCCCCGGATTGCCGAAATAATTCCTGATGTTTCGATCCTGGATTCCGAGAAGGTTCAGGTAGTCACGTTCCTGCCGGGCGCGCTCGAAGACGTTAAGAAGGCCCGTGATGCGACCGGCTGGCCGTACCGCACGGTAACCGATCCGGGCCGCGAGATTACGTCCGGGTTCCAGCAGCTTACCGGCATCCAGCCGCCCGCCGTTTACGTGCTCGACTGCAACCAGCGCATTGCCGGCATGGTATCGATCAATGAGATCGGTGAAAATCTGCCGCAATGGATCAAGCACCATACCCAGGACGCCCGACACGAGCATTCGGATGAAGTGCTGAGCAACTTCGCGCCGGTGCTTGTCGTACCGCGCGTCCTCGAACCGCAGGAATGCCGCTGGCTGATCGACCTTTGGCGGAGCGGCGACAAAAGCGACGGCAAGGTAGCGCTGGGCGCTTCGGCAGAGACCGTCGATGGTGTCGTCAAGACGTTCAAACGGCGTGAAGACTATGTCGTTAATGACGTCGAGACCGAACAGACGATCATCGACATGGTTATGCCGCGCATGGCGCCTGAAGTGATGAAGATCTTTCATTTCGAGCGCTGGCGCCTCGAGGCCTTTCGGATCGGCTGTTACCGGGCGAGCGACGAAGGTTTTTTCAACGTTCACCGCGACGACTACAACCCGAGCGTCAAGCATCGGAAATTCGCCGTTACAATCAACCTGAACTCGGATGAATACGAGGGCGGCGACTTGCGGTTCCCCGAATATGGCAACCAGCTCTATCGCCCGCCGACGGGCGGCGCGATCGTGTTTTCATGCTCGATGCTGCACGAAGTTGTGCCGGTGACGTCAGGCGAACGCTTCGTGTTACTGACTTTCCTGACGGAGTAAGTTCTTAAACCGGCCTGCGGTCTCGTAATGCGGCGGCGATAGTGCCGTCATCCAGAAAATCGAGTTCTCCACCGACCGGCACACCGTGTGCGAGGCCGGATACCTTGGCCCCGTGTTCGCGCAACCGGTCGGCAATATAGTGCGCCGTCGTCTGCCCGTCGACCGTCGCACTGGTCGCCAGGATGACTTCGGTTCTCGGGTTTTCCGCGGCGCGCGCGATTAATGCCGGAATGTTCAGATCGTCGGGGCCGACACCGTCGAGCGCCGACAATGTGCCACCCAACACGTGGTACTTGCCCTTGTAGCTCGCCGTGCGTTCGAGCGCCCAAAGATCGGCCACGTCCTCAACGACGCATAGCTGCGTGCCGTCGCGGCGTTCATCGGCGCAAATGGCGCAGGGATCGATGGTATCGAGGTTGCCACAGGTCGAGCACGCCTGCACGCGTTCGCCGGCGTCGGCAAGAGCCGCGGCCAGCGGCTGCAGCAGCGATTCCCGGCGCTTCAACAACTGCAGCACGGCGCGGCGTGCCGAGCGCGGACCGAGCCCCGGCAGCTTCGCCAGAAGCTGAACCAGCCGGTCGATATCCTGTTCAGCCATGGACCGGCGTCAGAACGGCAACTGCATGCCGGGCGGCAACGGTAGTCCACCGGTGATGTCCTGCATCTTCTCGCGCATCAGTTCGTCGGACTTGGCTCGCGCATCGTTTATGGCGGCGACGATCAGATCTTCCAGCACTTCCGAATCGTCCGGATTGACCAGCGACGGGTCGATCAGCACTTTCTTGGCTTCACCCTTCCCGGTGAGCGTGACCTGGCACATGCCGCCGCCCGATTTGCCGGTGACTTCCAGTTCTTCGAGCTCTCGCTGCATGTCCTGCATCTTCTGCTGGATTTGCTGCGCCTGTTTCATCATCTGGCCGAGGTTTTTCATAACCGGCGGTGCTCCGTCACGTTGCTGGGAATTCGTACGCCGGTTCTGTATAACATTTGGCATGCTGCATCAAAACCTGTTCGTCTTCGATATCGAGACCGTACCGGACACCGACGCCGCCCCCAACCTGACCGGGATCGAATCGGCGGACATCGGTGAGCGGCGCGCCGCCATCGAGGCCTATCACCTTGACATCACCGACGGAAAGAACGCGTTCCCCCGCCAACCGTTTCACAAGGTCGTGGCGATTTCGTTCCTGGAAGCCGAGATCGAGCGGGACGGCGGCCGCGAGGGATATATCTTGCGGGACCTCCGTTCGGGCGGAGAGGCGGATTACGATGAGGCGCGTCTGCTGCAAGGGTTCTTCACCTATTTGGAGCGCCAGAAGCCGCGGCTCGTCAGCTTCAACGGCCGCACGTTCGACCTGCCCGTATTGAAGTACCGCGCCATGGTCCATGGCATTTCCGCGCCGTGGTTGCACAAGTCGGGCGACAAATGGAACAGCTATGGATATCGCTACGCCACGGACTGGCATTGCGACCTGCTCGATGTGCTGTCCGACTTCGGCGCGTCGGCGCGGGTCAAACTGAACGAAGTCTGCGCCGCGTTCGGTTTTGCCGGTAAATTCGGGGTCGACGGCTCGATGGTCGCGCAGATGGTCGATGACGGTAAGATCGAAGACGTCCGCAATTACTGCGAAACCGACGTCCTCAACACGTATCTCGTCTATCTCCGCTGGCAACTGCACACGGGTACCCTGAACAAAGCAGGCTATAACGCCTGCGTCGCCGACCTGATCAGCTTCATTGATGCCGAAAAGGAAAAACGGCCCTACCTTGCGGATTTCATGGAAGCGTGGGGCGAGGCGTCCGGGAATAGTTTCCTGCTCGACTGAACGGCAAATCAGGCGTCCGGATCGAAGTAATTCTCGAGATCGATCTCCGCGTCGACATACTGCTCAATGGTCTGAGGCACGTCGTCGTAAAATCCGACACAGAGCACCCGGTCGAGCGGCGCGTCTGCGGCCGAACGGCAAGGCATTCTCAGCATCGCCTCGTATTTCCGGTCCCAGGCCTTTTCACCAAGACAGGCCACGAACAATGACGGTCGGACGTTCTCCACAACCCACCGATACTGTTCTTCCGAATATCGGGCATGCCTGGCCGGCGCGAGGCCGTTGATTCTGAGGCCCGTCATGTCGACGCCGTTAAAGCTGGCAACCCGTGTGCCCCAGTACCGATATACCCCGAACCCGGGTTTGTGATCGACGTCCAGAAGAATCATCCGGGGTAGAATCTTGCTGTCGAAATCGAGGAAATCAAGGTCGCCCCATACCGGAACGCTGCCGTCACGCGCTTTAGCGCGCCAGACGTCGAGCGCGTCGCACAATTCGGGAATGCGCATGTCCTCGACGTCGACCCGGTAGAAATCGGGTCTCTCTTCTAACAGGTATTCCGGATCGGCACTCAAATATCGTCCTCATCCGCGCTGACGTCGGGGTCAGGCATGACGTCCGCCGCCGGCCCTGCAGGTCGCGCAACCTGCCGGACTTCCTCGACCGTCGCCCCTGGAAACTGATCGAGCACGGCGCGCACGAGCGGATGCTCGCCCGCATCGCTTCGCGCTTTTTCGGCGTTCAGGGCACGCATCTCGGAGAGTGTTTGGGCACGCGACTCGCGAGCCAGCGCGACCGCCCAGGAGCTGCCCGTATGTTCTTCGAGGAACCTTTTGAGACGTTGAATCATTTCCCGGTCGGCGCCGCCATCGGCAGCGAACTCGATCCGACCGTGCTCGAATTTGACGATCCGCACCTGGTTTTCGAGAAACGCCTGCAATAGCCCCTCACGCAATTCACCCGCCAAATGCGCGACCGCTTCGAAATTCGAAAACCGCCTTGCTTCCGTCCGGGGAACGGGAGCCGCTTCGGAACTCGGCGCCGGCGCACCGGCGGCGAGTTCCGGACGCCCCCCCGCGCGCGCCCTTGCGCCACCATTACCGCCGTTGCTGGCGGGCGCCTGCGTTTGCGCAGGTGCGCCCTCGCCGTCCTGAAGCGCCTTCACCGCATCGCCGGGGGTCGGCAATTCGGCGGCATAAGCGAGCCTCACCAATACCATCTCGGCCGCCGCCAGAGGCGACGGGGCAACGTTCACTTCACCCAGCCCCTTCAACAGAATCTGCCAGGCCCGGGTCAGCACGGGCATCCTGAGGCCGCCGGCGATCTCCTTGCCCTTCGTGCGTTCATTTTCGGGTACTTCCGGGGCATCGGCGCTTTCCGGCTGCACCTTGATGCGCGTCAACCAGTGTACGAGGTCGAGCATATCCTCAATGACCGAAGCGGGATCGGCACCGTCCTTGTATTGGCCCTGCAGTTCCGAGAGGGCGGGCGCGATTTCGCCTTTCAACACGGCTTCCAGCAGATCGAACGTACGAGTCCGGTCGGCTAGGCCCAGCATATCGCGGACACGATCCTCGCCGATGGCCCCATCGGCATGCGCGATCGCCTGATCGAGCAAACTCAGCCCGTCTCGGACCGACCCGTCCGCGGCGCGTGCGATGATATGAAGCGCCCTGTCGGAAATCTCCGCACCCTCTTTCTTGCAGATTTCCGCAAAGTGAGCGACCAACAGTTCCGTCGGCACCCGTCTAAGGTCGAACCGCTGGCAGCGTGACAAGACCGTGATCGGAACTTTTCTGATCTCCGTCGTCGCGAAGATGAAGATGACGTGCTCGGGCGGCTCTTCCAGCGTCTTCAGGAGCGCGTTGAACGCGCTCTTGGAGAGCATGTGCACCTCGTCGATGATGTAGACCTTGTAGCGTGCCGATGCCGGGCGATACCGAACCCCGTCGATAAGTTCGCGGATATTGTCGACACCGGTGTTGGATGCAGCATCCATTTCAAGCACGTCTACATGCCGGTCCCCGGCAATGGCAACGCAGTGCTCGCAGACCCCGCAGGGTTCCGTCGTCGGACCGCCCTGGCCGTCAGGCCCGATGCAGTTGAGCGCTCGGGCAATGATGCGCGCCGTCGAGGTTTTTCCGACCCCGCGCACGCCCGTCATCACGAAGGCGTGGTGCAGTCGATTGGCCGCGAAGGCGTTGGTCAGAGTCTTGACCATCGCGTGCTGGCCGATCAGCCCGGAAAACGTGCTCGGCCGATACTTGCGCGCCAGCACCTGATACTCGCCGGCAGCGGGCGCTTCGGCGGTTTCAGGTGTCGGGCTATCGTTCATGAATTATGTCCGGGCTCTGAATAAGCGGGAGACCGGACACCGACCCGGGCCGAAACTCGTTACGGCTGCTTCCTTCCGGACCTGACCGGGTTGGCGAGAAGCCCGTCCGGGCCGATCTCCCACGCGGAATATAACAACCGTCTCCATCCCCCGAAAGCCCCCATTGTCGGAAAGTGCCGACTAATCCACTTAACTCAGTTTATCGATCATCCGCGCGGCGTCCGGCCATTTTGCGCCCAGCTCCGCCCTGTCACCCATTTCCAAGTCATCGAAATCGAACCCGGGTGTGACGGTTGTCCCCATCAGGGCGTAACCGGCACCGCCATCGGACGTGAGGCGCGCACCCATCCAGACGTTCCCGGGCACCGTGAACTGCACAACATGGCCGGCGGCGAGGTTCTGCCCAAACGTCACGATGCCGGTTGCGCTCTCGGGCGGATACAGCAGCAGCATTTCCACGGGGTCGCCAAGATAAAAATGGAACGTCTCGTCCGACGGCAGCCGATGCATGCGCGAGACGGTCTCCGGCGTCAGCAGGTAATAAATTGCCGTTCCCGCGGACCGCGCCCCGGCATATGCGTCGCCCAGCACGTCCTGCGGTATCTCGGCCTCCGCCCGCCACGTCTCCCGATAGAAACCGCCCTCCCAGGGCAGCGGCTTCAGACCGAGGCTGATAATCAGATCTTCTGCCGTCATCTGGTTACTCACGCTTCAAGCAGGCGGCCCGGCGGACAAATCCGTGCTTTCCGCTCACCGGATTACATGGCAGCAACACCGGCAAAGCGTTCATGACATCCTGCATACCCGCCATTTTACCTGGAATCGTTCTGGCGCGCACCCACACCGTCATCAGCAAATCATAAAAAACCGGCGGCCTTGGGCCGCCGGTTCGTGATCCGATGCTGTCGACCGGATTAGTTGTTAATGCCAGCCGTCTCGCGGCGTTCTTCAATGACGATCGCACCCGACGGACCCGCGGAAAACACGAACGGGAGCAGGACGACATTGTCCTCGAACTCGAAGGTACCGTCGGTAATCGCCACCATACGGATTTCTGCGCTCTGCCGGCTCGGGATCGAAACCGATACGAAGCAGGTTGCCTCGGCGCGCTGCCCCTCGACCCCGGCGGCGATAACAGCATTCTCTTTGAAGAAGTCGCGGGCACGGAACACGCGCAGATTGTCATCGCGGTTGCGGATGCGCAGGACGTAAGGACGCCCCTGCTGCAGACGCGTCACCATAGGCGAATATTCGCCGTCTCGGATACGAATTTCGATCTCGGGGACGCGCGCCCAATTGATTTTCGCTTCAGCGCGCTTGGAAATCTGTTTGCAGCCATTGGCCGCGAAATCAGTGACGCCGGATGGCGCCGCACAAGCGGCGAGAAACGCCACCGCTGCAAAGGCAGTGCTCAGACTCACCACGTGCCGGCCCAGTTTTCGGCACATTAAGGCTCTCATTTTTCCCACCGTTCTCTCCACCTACCGATTGCAGGAAATGCAACGGCACCCAGGGGTGCGGAACATCAACCGCGTTCAGTGTGGCCAAGAACGGTTAAAAAACCCTCAATTTGCGCGCGAGTCCATAGGATTCATGCGCGCTCTATGGTTAATCCCGCTCGATGCCAATTGTGCGGCGAGGCATATTGCGCGAAAATCCCGAGATGGAACGCGTCTTGACGATGTGTTGCCTTCTTCTGATTGCCGCCGACGCACGTGCTTATGATCTCGGCGACAACCCGGCTTTTTGCGCCGGCTTTCTAGCATCGCAATCCGACCGATATGCAGCGATGATGCGCACCCATGAAAATGCCATCATGGATGCATTCAATCTCAATGGCCCCAAAGATTCGACCGATGGCCGCGATTTTACTGAGTGGCTGCACATCGGCGCTCAAGCGGCCCAGGACACCAATGTTGCCGGGTATAAACAGACGATCACGCGTTGCCGCATGCTGATCGAACAAATTGCACATAAATGATTTCAGCCGGACAGCTATGAGCGTTGCCCCGCGCCCGGTGGCGTGTAAAGTGACGCCATGCCGTCAACCTTCTCATTAAACCTGACCTATACGACGCTTTCACTTCGCCGCGACAACATGTCCCGGCGTCCGCCGGAATGGCTTGCAGAAAAGATGGCCGTTGGTATCGGTGTCGTGCCGGTGCTTGGGTCCAATAATCTCGTTGTCACCGGCGATGCGCCACGCGCGCAGATATTCGAAGGCGATCAGGCGCATGCGCTGCTTGAAGCCACTCAACAAGGAATCCTTCTCGGCACGGACGATCATCGTCCGGTATTTGCGGTCAGCGTCGACGAAACCCAAGCAGCGGAGGCCGTCGCCATGACGGGCGGCGCGGCGGAGTTTGTCGATTTACGGCAGGTTGGACCGTTTCTGCCACCGGCAGACGCCCATATTCTGGCGCACGCCCGCGGCATGGTCTATTGGCACGCGCGACACGGCTTTTGCGGCGTTTGCGGCGCTGCGACGGAATCCAAACACAGCGGACACGAGCGGAAATGCGTCAATCCGGCGTGCGGAATCAGTCATTTCCCGCGCACGGACCCGGCTATCATCGTTCTTGTCTACCGGACGGATATGCCAGGCGGTGCATGCCTTCTGGGGCGACATTCGCGTTGGCCTTTCGGTATGTATTCGACATTAGCCGGCTTCGTCGAACCGGGCGAAACGCTCGAGCAGGCTGTCAGCAGGGAAGTCTTCGAAGAAGCCGGCATCGAGACCACCAATGTGCATTACCTCGCGTCGCAGCCTTGGCCTTTTCCGTCGTCATTGATGCTCGGCTTTCATGCCGAAGCGACGAGCTTCGAGATTAACATAGACGACGAGGAACTCAGCGACTGCCGTTGGTTTACCCGCGATGACCTTCGCGACATGAAGGAATGGCTGGACGCCAAGGATGACGATCTTCGCCTGCCGCGCCGGGATTCGATCTCGCGCTGGTTGATACAACGATGGTTCGATGCCGAATAGGTCAATCCGGTCAGGAGCGTTGGGCTCATGCCGAAGAAGCAAAGTACACTCGGACATGGCAAAGTCTTCTCTGAAACAAAACCGCCCCCGCTGGTGGATCAGAAGCGGCGGCAACTGATCAAGGGGCTCGGCCTGTTACCGGCGGCGTTGATGCTGACGGGTTCCGGTCGCGCGTGGGCGGTAGCAAACCGTGTATCGATAGAGACCCGGGGGTCTTACCGGGTTGTTCGTTCGAATGCGATCCCCGACCATGACACTGGACGCTTCCCGAACGCTCACAACCCCAATGCCATAGCACCCCAGGACCTTTCATTCCGAATGCCCTTGCGACCGGGTAAAACGGGTAAATTCAGGGTCGTGAAAGGGTGGAATTTCGGCGTCGCTGTCAATGGCGTTCCGTTCGATCCGTTCACGGCGGAGTTCTGGCAAGGCGACCGGCGTTGGAATTACGACGCCATCGCCGGCTTCGTCGACCTGGGCCTCGACGAGAACAACGCCCACGTCCAGCCTGGCGGCAAGTATCATTACCATGGCTGGCCGAAGGGGCTGATCCGCGCATGGTCACCCAAAACGCATTCCCCGATCATCGGCTGGGCTGCGGACGGCTTTCCGATCTACGCGGCGTACGGCTATAGCGACCCGAACAATCCGAACAGCGAAATTCGCCCCCTGACATCCGGATGGCGCGTCCGCAGCGGCGCCCGGCAAGGCGGACCCGAGGGCGCCTATGACGGGAGATTCTTCGAAGACTGGGCATGGCAAGCCGGGTTAGGTGATCTCGATGAGGCTAACGGGCGTGAGGCCGTTACGCCGGATTTCCCGAACGGCACTTATGCATACTTCCTGACCGAGACCTGGCCGGTCATCCCGCGGTACTTCGCGGGTACGCCGGACGCCAGCTTTCGAAATGGCCCTCCCGGCGGTGGACAAGGCCCCGGCGGCCCCAATGGCGGGTACCGGCGGCCACCGCCGGGCGGCGGTTTTCATCTTCCCCCGCCACCAGGTGGTCGGCCTCCCTGGCCACCGCCCCGTTAATCGGGACCGTGCGTCTTGCGATAGGGGTTGGCCGGGTAAACACCCAGAATGTTGACTTCCTCCGAAAAAAAAGACAGTTCCTCCAGCGCCAGCTTGAGGCCGGCATCTTCCGGATGGCCCTCGACCTCGGCATAGAATTGCGCGACGACAAAACCCTCACCGACATAGCTCTCCAGCTTGGTCATGTTAACGCCGTTGGTGGCGAACCCGCCCATCGCCTTGTAGAGCGCCGCGGGTATGTTACGGACCCGAAACACGAAACTGGTCATCAATTCGCCAGAACCGGGCTCAGGCCAGTCGCTGTCCTGCGACAGCACGACGAACCGCGTCGTGTTGTGCTCGGCATCCTCGATGTCGGAACGCAGAATATCAAGTCCATAGACTTCGGCCGCCAGACGGGACGAAATCGACGCCTTGGTCTTATCGCCCCAGGCTGCGATGTCCGCGGCGGCGCCGGCCGTGTCCGCGTGAACCACGGCCTTCACTCCCAGTTCACGGATCAATCCACGACATTGGTTCAGGGCATGCACATGGCTGTGCACTTCCTTGATTTCGGAGATTTCCGTGCCGGGAATCGCCAACAACTGGTGATTGATGCGTTCGAAATGCTCGGCAACGATATGCAGGCCGCTCTCCGGTAAAAGATGGTGAATGTCCGCGACCCGCCCGGCAACCGTGTTGTCGATCGGGATCATCGCCAGACGCGCCTCGCCGTTCTGCACGGCGGCAAAGGCATCGGCGAAGGTATTGCAAGGCACACTGGTCATATCCGGATATGCCGTCCGGCAAGCGATGTCCGAATTGGCGCCAGGCGCGCCCTGGAATGCGATCCGTTTATCCGCCTCCGTCATCTTTTCCATTCCCGGTCCGTGAGACTTAACACCCTATCACGCCTGCAGAATTTCCCGCGCGCGCTCCAGGTCGGCGGGAGTATCGACACCGAGCGGAACGGTGTCAACGCGGACCGCGTCTATCCGCATTCCGGCTTCAAGCGCGCGCAATTGCTCCAGTCTTTCGCGGCGCTCCAGCATCCCCGGCGGCAGAGCGACAAACCGCTGCAGCGCATCGCGTCTGTAAGCGTATATCCCGATGTGGTGCCAGAGCGGACCGTCCCCGGTGGGTGCCGTCGCGCGGGTGAAATATAGCGCCCTAGCGCGGGAATGCACGTTGTCCAGCGCGGCGATGCACTTGACGACATTGGGGTTCTCTCGTTCCCCGGGCTCGGTTATTTCAGCAACCAGCGTCGCGATATCCACATCCTCGTCTTCCAGCGGCGCGGCGACGGCGCGCACCAACGCCGGATCGAGGGTCGGCAGGTCGCCCTGTAAATTAATCACCACATCGAAAGCGCCGTCCGGATCCCTCATAGAGAGGGCTTCCCATATCCGGTCCGAGCCCGAAGGATGGTCCGGGTCGGTCAGAACCGCTTCGTAACCCGCCGCTTGGACCGCGTCGGCGATTTCCCGCTCCGCCGCAGCACACAGAACCTGGCCCAGGTCTGCATCCCTGGCACGGTCCAGCACATGGCAAATCATCGGTTTGCCGTGTATGTCCGCAAGGGGCTTACCGGGCAGTCTGGTCGATGCAAGCCGGGCCGGCACGATCACGATCGGGTTCATACTTCCCCTGAATCTTCCTGCGGTTACGGGTTTAGTGGTTCCGGTATACTCGCGGAATCAGGCTTATCCCAGCCCTTTCGGCATTTTCACGATGCATGTTGAACGTTCGGCGTGGAGCCGCTAAAAGAACCGTAATGTTGGTCTAGGAGAGAGACGCATGCACTTCTCGTTTTGGGAAAAGACCGGTTTCGCCGTTCTGATGGCGGCCTGGGTTACGTGGGGCAGCAACCAGATCGGCAACATTCTTGTCCATGCCGATGAACTGCAAGAAGACGCCTACAAGATCGAAGTCGCCGATTCCGGCGGCGGATCCGGTGGTGCTGCGGACAAGGAGCCCGAAAAGTCCGCGATTGAGCTGCTTGCGTCAGCGACCAGCGAGCGGGGCGAAAAAGTCTTCAAGAAGTGCGTCGCGTGCCACTCCATCGAAAAAGGCGGCCCGGATAAGGTCGGCCCGCACCTCTGGAACGTGCTTGGCCGCGAAAAGGGCAGCGTTGCCGGTTTCGCCTATTCCGACACGCTGGCCGGTATGACCACGCCGTGGGATTACGAGACCATGGATAAATTCCTGGAAAGCCCGCGCAACTTCGTTTCCGGCACCAAAATGACGTTCGCCGGGTTGCGCAAAGCGTCCGACCGCGCGGCGGTGATTCTTTACCTGCGTGAACATAGCGACAATCCGCCGCCGCTGCCATGACCGGCGCGGCGGACACCCCCGCCGACATTGACGATATCCTCGACCTTGCCGGCCGCCTCGCGGACGCGGCAAGGCCGGGCGTTCTCGCCAAGTTCCGAAGCGGCATCGGCCACATCGCCAAGGGTGACGAAAGTCCGGTAACGGAAGCCGACCGCGCCGCCGAGCGCGCTATGCGGGACATGATCGAAGCCGAACGCCCGTCGGACGGGATTTTCGGCGAAGAGTTCGGCGTCACCAATCCCGACGCCGACACGGTCTGGATTCTGGACCCGATCGACGGCACCAAAGCATTCATCACCGGCAAGCCGATTTTCGGCATCCTGATCGGCGTCGTGCGGAACGGCCGTGCCATCGCAGGGGTGACCGATGGGCCTGCGACCGGGGACCGCTGGATCGGCGGCACCGGACGGCCGACCCTATTCAACGGCGCGCCCGTCGAAACCCGCAAGGGGGTCAAGCTGGAAGATGCCTGGCTGACGGCGACCTCGCCCGAAATGTTCAAAGGGCCGCACAAGGCACGTTTCGAGGCGCTGATGGCCGCCACCCAATACACCACCTTCGGCAACGAGTGCCAAGGCTATGGCCAGTTGTCGTGCGGCTGGGTCGATTTGGTGTGCGAGGACACGCTTGCACCTTACGATTACGCGGCGCTGATCCCCATTATCGAGGGCGCCGGCGGCATTATCACCGACTGGCTGGGTGATCCGCTTACGTTCGCGGCCGGCGAGGACGACAAGACGCATTCCGTCATCGCCGCTGCCGACAAGGCGCTTCACGAAGCCGCCGTCGCCATCCTTTCCGCCTGAATAATGAACAATCGTTAAGTTGCCTTCGCCGCTCACGGCGTATTTATCGTAACGCGTAACGGCATTCCTTGAAGTCATGCGTCGGTAAGCCCAATATCTCCGGCGTTGCGTTATGAATCCGGAGGCCACATGACCACCCGTCCCCTGCTTCGCGCTTTGATCATCGCCATCGGCGTTTTGACATTGGCCCCGGCGCACGCCGACGAGCCGAAACCGCAGCACGGGATCGCCATGCACGGTGATCTGAAGTACGGCCCGGACTTCAAGCATTTCGACTACGTGAATCCGAACGCGCCTAAGGGCGGGCAGATCAGGCTCGGCGCCATCGGCGGTTTCGACAGCCTCAACCCGTTCATCGTCAAGGGGAACGCCGCCGGCGGCGCGTCGTTCGTCTACGATACGCTTCTGACGTCGTCGGCGGACGAAGCGTTCAGCGAATACGGGCTTTTGGCCGAGACCGTTCGGACACCGGAAGACCGGTCCTGGGTGGAGTTCAAGCTCCGCGACGAAGCGCGCTGGCATGACGGCAAACCGATCACCGCCGACGATGTGATCTACAGCTTCAATATCCTGGTCGAGAAGGGCGCGCCCTTTTACCGCTTCTATTACGGCTCGGTCGAACGTGCCGTGAAACTCGGTCCCAAGACCGTCCGCTTTGACTTCAAACCGGGTGAGAACCGGGAATTGCCGCTGATTCTCGGCCAGTTAACGGTATTGCCGAAGCACTATTGGGAAACCCGCGAATTCGACTCGACGACGCTGGAACCGCCGCTCGGCAGCGGGCCTTATCGCGTGAAGAGCGTGGAAGCGAACCGCAACATCGTGCTGGAGCGCGTGAAGGACTACTGGGGTAAGGATTTGCCCGTGAACGTCGGCACCAACAACTTCGATGTGATCGAGTTCGAATACTATCGCGACGCCCAGGTGGCGATCGAGGCCTTTACCGGTGGCCGTTTCGATTTCCGCCGCGAGAACTCGTCCAAGGCGTGGGCCACCGCCTATGATGTGCCCGCCGTCAAGAAAGGCCTGATCAAGCTCGAAAAATTCGATCACGACCGTCCGACCGGCATGCAGGGCTTCGCCTACAATCTGCGCCGCGACATTTTCAAGGACCCGAAGGTGCGCGAGGCGCTGGCATACGCTTTCGACTTCGAATGGTCGAACAAGAACCTGTTTTACGGGCAGTACACGCGAACCCGCAGCTATTTCGAGAACTCCGAGTTGGCCGCGACCGGCCTACCGTCGGAAGCGGAACTGAAATTGCTCGAGCCTTACCGCGGGCAGATCCCGGATGAGGTGTTCACGAAGGAATACAATCCGCCGAAAACGGATGGGTCCGGAAACATTCGCAGCAATCTCAGGACCGGTTCCAAGATGCTGCGTGACGCCGGCTGGGTCATCAAGGACGGCGTCCGCGTCAATGAAAAGACCGGCAAGAAGCTCGAGTTCGAGGTGCTGCTGGTCAGCCCGCTCTTTGAACGTGTCGTTTTGCCGTTTGCCAAGAATCTGGAGAAGCTCGGCGTCGCGGCGCGCGTGCGCACCGTCGATACGGCACAGTATCAGCGCCGCACCGATACATTTGATTATGACATGATCATCGGCAGCTGGGGCCAGTCGCTGTCGCCCGGCAACGAACAGCGCGATTTCTGGAGCTCCGATGCCGCCGACCGTGAAGGCAGCCGCAACGCGACCGGCATCAAGAACAAGGTCGTCGACGAACTGATCGAAAAGCTGATCGCGGCACCCGATCGCGACGCGCTGATTGCCGCCTGCCGCGCGCTCGACCGTGTCCTGCAGTGGCAATACCTCGTCATTCCTCAATTCCACATCGGCTATGACCGGATCGCCTATTGGGACAAGTTCGGGCAGCCCAAGGTCACGCCGACCCGCGGCACTAACTTCATGACCTGGTGGGTCGTTCCCGAAAAAGCGGAAACCATCGCCAACGCCCGCAAGGGGGGCAATTGACGAACCGGCGCCACTTTACCCGAGCCGGCGTCACGGGTGACGACCGGCGTCCGCAACGGTAAGCTTATCCGATGCTAGCCTATATCGTCCGCCGTCTGCTGTTCGTGCCGCCGACGCTGTTCGTCATCATCCTGATCAACTTTGCGGTGGTCCAGGTGTTGCCGGGCGGTCCGGTCGAGCAGATGATTTCGCAAATTACCGGCGAGGCCGTAGATGCGACGGCACGGGTCAGCGGGAACACCGGCAGCGAAACGGCTTCCTCGGGTGACGCTCGCGGCGGCGGGTCGTCCGGCACCGTTGAGAGCAAGTACCGCGGCGCACAGGGCCTGCCACCGGAATTCATCAAGGACCTTGAGAAACAGTTCGGCCTCGACAAACCGGCGCACGAGCGGTTTTTCCTGATGCTGAAGAACTACCTCGTGTTCGATTTCGGCAACAGCTATTTCAAGGATGCGAGCGTCGTCGAACTCGTGATGTCAAAAATGCCGGTGTCGATTTCGCTGGGCCTCTGGACGACACTGCTGGTCTATCTGATCTCGATCCCACTCGGTGTCGCCAAGGCTGTCCGCGACGGCTCGCGCTTCGACGTCTGGACGTCGGGAGTCATCATTGTCGGCACGGCGATCCCAGGTTTCCTGTTCGCGATCCTGCTGATCGTGTTGTTCTCGGGCGGGCGGTATTTCGACTGGTTCCCGCTGCGTGGCCTCGTCTCCGAAAACTTCGACGATATGACGACCCTGCAGCAGATCGGCGATTATTTCTGGCACCTGACGCTGCCGATCCTCTCCATGGTGATCGGGGGCTTCGCGGGCCTCGCGATGCTGACCAAGAACTCGTTCCTGGAAGAGATCAACAAGCAATACGTCGTCACCGCGCGCTCCAAGGGCGTCACGGAGAAGCGCGTGCTTTACGGGCACGTGTTCCGGAACGCCATGCTGATCGTGATCGCCGGGTTCCCGAGCGCCTTCATCGGCATCCTGTTCACCGGCGCGCTGATCACGGAAATCATCTTCTCGCTCGACGGTCTCGGCCTGCTCGGCTTCGAAGCCGCGCTCAACCGCGACTATCCGGTCATGTTCGCGACGCTTTACTTCTTCACGCTGATGGGACTCGTGCTCGGCATCATCGGCGACGTCATGTATCACGTGATCGATCCAAGGATCGATTTCGAGAAGCGGGAAGTCTGAGATGGACGCCATTATCGATTCCCCCGCCAACAAACCGGCCGAAGAGCCGCGCTTCCTCGGCAAGCGGATCACGCCCCTCAATGCGCGCCGGCTGCAGAACTTCAAGGCCAACAAACGCGGTTCCTGGTCGTTATGGATATTTCTCGCGCTGTTCTTCGTCAGCCTGTTTGCGGAGTTCATCGCCAACGACAAGCCGTTTCTGGTCTGGTACGACGGCAGCGCTTATATGCCGGTGTTCAACGAGTACGCGGAAACTACTTTCGGTGGTGAGTTCCAGACCGAGGCCGATTATCGCGATCCGTTCGTGCAGGACCTGATCAACGGCAAGGGCTGGATGCTGTGGCCGCCGATCCGGTTTTCCTACGATACGGTGAATCTGAATCTCCCAGGCCCAGCCCCATACGGCCCCACATCCGAAAACTGGCTCGGAACCGACGATCAGGGCCGCGACGTTCTGGCGCGGACGATTTACGGTTTCCGGATATCGGTTCTTTTCGGCGTTATTCTGACACTGCTGAGTTCCGTCATCGGGATCGCCGTCGGCGCCACGCAGGGTTATTTCGGCGGCTGGATCGATCTGATCGGTCAGCGTCTGATCGAGATATGGACATCGATGCCGCAGCTTTATCTGCTGATCATCCTGGCCAGCGTGTTCGTGCCGAGTTTCTGGCTGCTGCTCGGCTTGTTGCTGTTGTTTCAATGGGTCGCCCTTGTCGGCGTGGTGAGGGCGGAATTTTTGAAGACCCGCAACTTCGATTACGTGCGCGCGGCCCGGGCGATGGGCGCGTCGGATATCGTCATCATGTTCAAGCACATTCTGCCGAACGCCATGGTTGCGACCCTGACGCTGCTGCCGTTCATCCTTTCAGGTTCGGTGACCGCGCTGACCAGCCTCGACTTTCTGGGCTTCGGCTTGCCGCCGGGCTCTCCCTCGTTGGGCGAACTCCTGAACCAGGGGAAGAACAACCTGCATGCCCCCTGGCTCGGCATTACCGCATTCATTATTCTGTCCGTGATGCTTTCACTGCTGGTGTTTATCGGCGAAGCCGTACGCGACGCCTTCGACCCGAGGAAAACCTTCCGATGAG
Source organism: Rhodospirillales bacterium (assembly GCA_965228915.1). GTDB lineage: Bacteria > Pseudomonadota > Alphaproteobacteria > Rhodospirillales > Casp-alpha2 > UBA4479. Next base: position 1,209,492 of record OZ245847.1, read on the forward strand.
CAAAATCCTCAGCGTCGACAATCTTCATGTGTCGTTCGGCCGCGGCGCCGGCGAGGTCAAAGCCGTCGAGGGCGTCTCGTTCGACATCGCAGCCGGCAAGACCCACGCCCTCGTCGGCGAGTCCGGTTCCGGCAAGTCGGTTTCCGCCCTATCGATCATGCGCTTGTTGCCCTACCCAACCGCATGGCATCCGGCAGGCCGCATCGAGTTCGCCGACGCCGACCTGCTGCAGGTGCGCGAGGGTTTCATGCGCGATATCCGCGGCAACCGGGTCGCGATGATCTTTCAGGAGCCGTTGAACAGCCTTAACCCGCTGCATTCGATCGAAAAGCAGATTTCCGAGGTTCTGCTGGTCCACAAACACATGACCCCGGACGCCGCGCGCGCACGGGTGGTCGAACTTCTGCAACTGGTGGGTCTCGAAGCGGCGACGGAACGACTGCATGCGCTCCCGCATGAATTTTCCGGCGGCCAGCAACAGCGCATCATGATCGCCATGGCGCTCGCCAACGAACCGGAAATCCTGATCGCCGACGAGCCGACGACGGCGCTCGACGTCACCGTTCAGGCGCAGATTCTCAAGCTGCTGAAGGATCTGCAGGAGGAGCTCGGCATGGCGATGCTGCTGATCACGCACGATCTCGGCATCGTCCGGCGGATGGCGGATACGGTGTCGGTGATGAACCACGGCAAGGTCGTGGAATCCGGTTCGGCCGAGGACGTGTTCGAACGCCCGACACATGAGTACACGCAACATCTGCTGGCGGCCGAACCCAGGGGCCGGCCCGACCCGGCGCCCGAGGGCGACCCGATCCTTACCGGTGAGGACGTACGTGTCTGGTTCCCGATCAAACGCGGGGTGCTGCGGCGGACGGTCGGCTATATCAAGGCGGTCGACGGCATCTCGGTCAATATTCGTCCCGGCCACACCGTTGGGATCGTCGGCGAATCCGGTTCCGGCAAATCGACGCTCGGCCGGGCCCTGATCCGCCTGGAAAAATCGACAGGCGCGATCTCGTTCAAGGGGGCGTCGGTGCAGGGCCTCGATTGGAAGCAACTACGGCCGCTGCGCCGGGAGATGCAGATCGTCTTCCAGGACCCCTATGGCTCGCTAAGCCCGCGTATGTCCATCAGCCAGATTATCGAGGAAGGGTTGATCATCCACGATATCGGCAACGAGGAAGAACGGCAAAAGATGATCGAAGACGCCCTGGCCGAGGTCGGGCTGGAACCCGCCATGCGCGACCGCTACCCGCACGAGTTTTCGGGCGGGCAGCGCCAGCGCATCGCCATCGCCCGCGCCCTTGTGCTCAAACCCGAGTTCATCGTACTGGATGAACCGACGAGCGCGCTCGACATGTCGGTGCAGGCGCAGATCGTGGAGTTGCTGCGTGATCTCCAGAAGAAGTACAATCTCGCGTACATGTTCATCAGCCACGATCTCAAGGTCGTACGCGCCCTCGCCCACGACGTCGTCGTCATGAAAGACGGCCGTGTCGTCGAGCAGGGCCCCGCGGCCAATATCTTTGACACCCCGCAAGAATCCTATACCAAGGCCCTGCTCGCCGCCGCCTTCAATCTGAAAGCCGACGAGAGCGGCGTGGTGAGTACCTGACCCGGCAACAAAGAGAGACGTTTAATGAAGTTCATGTTCCTATCCGGCGCCGACAAGGCCCAAGCCTGGCGCGAAGCGATGCTGGCGAAATTCCCGGACGCCGGATTCGACATCTGGCCGGATGAGATCGGCGACAAGGCGGACTACGATTATGCCATCGTCTGGCGGCCGCCGTCGGGCGAACTCCGGACGTTCCCCAATCTCAAGGGTATTCTCTCGCTCGGCGCGGGGGTCGACGGCATCCTGGTCGATGACGCGCTCCCCGACGGTGTGCCGGTGGTCCGGCTTGTCGACCGTTGTCTGACGGAAGGCATGAGCGAGTACGTGCTTTATTGGGTGATTCATTATCACCGGCGGCTCGGCGTCTATCTCGACTGGGCCTCGCAAAAGATCTGGAAGCAGATGCGTCAGACCGACACCCGCGAGCGCAAGGTCGGGTTCCTGGGCCTCGGCGAACTCGGTAGCGACGCCGCGAAAAAGGTCGCAGCCCTCGGTTTCGACGTCGCCGGCTGGTCACGTTCGGAAAAACACATCGAGGGCGTCACGTCCTTTTACGGCGACGACGGCCTGGTCCCATTCCTGAACCGGACAGAGATTTTAGTGGTGCTGCTTCCGCTGACGGATGCGACGCGTGGCATCGTCAACAAGGATACGCTCGCCGCGCTTCCGGAAGGTGCCAACATCATCAATTGCGCACGCGGTCCGCACGTTGTGGATGAAGACCTGCTGGCAGCGCTCGACAGCGGTCACATCAACGCCGCGACCCTGGACGTATTTCACACCGAGCCGCTGCCCGAAGACCATCCCTACTGGACACATCCCAAGGTCACGGTGACGCCGCACATGGCCTCCCTCACCGTGCCGTCGAGCGCCGCGGACTGGATGGAAGAGAACATCAAGCTGATCGAAGCCGGTAAGCCGCCGCTGAATACGGTCGACCTTAAGAAAGGCTACTAAAGCGCAGCGAAGCCCGTCCACAACATGGTAACGGCGGCGATAATGAGCATCACGTCGAGCATGTTTTCGAAGGTCTTTACACTCATCCTGTCGACGACACGCTTGGCCGCAAACGAGCCTGCGATCATCGATCCGCCGACGATCAGGCCCTGAACGATCTGCGGCCAGGGCAGTGCGCCCAGCATCTGGAACGTCGCCGCCTTCGAGATCATCAGCGCAAGCGAGCCGATGGCTTCGGTCGATAATAACGCACCTTTCGACAACCCTACCGCACCGAACGCAGGGATACTGAGCGGCCCGGTCGACAGCACGATCCCGGTCAGGAACCCGATAACGCCGCCTGCGATCACCAACTGCCAAAGCGGCATGTGCATGTCCCTGACCCGCATCCAGCGGCGCATGGGAATCAGCGACAGGAAGAAAACTCCAAGCGCGATCTCGACAATGCTCGCCGGCAGCACCAGAAGCGTGCGCGCGCCGAGCGCGGCCCCGGGCACACCGGCCGCCGAATACGCGAGGAATGCGCGCCAGTCTATATCCCGCCACCATGCCAGCGACTTGCCGATGTTTCCCATGACCGCTGCGACGGCCATAATCGGCACCGCCTGTTGCGGCCCGAATTGGAGAATCAGGATCGGCAGCAGAATGATCGATGCCCCGGTGCCGACGATGGCGCTGAGCGCGCCGGCGGCGAGCCCTGCGGCCAGGACAAAGATGTAACCGGTCATATAACGCCGTAGGCGATCGCCAGAAGAATACCGCCAAGCAGAATTCGGTAGATGACGAAGGGCGTGAACGAGGCGCGCCGGAGCCAGGCCATCATCAATGCGATGGCTATCAACGCGAACAGAAACGAGAGACCGGCCGCGACAAACGCATCGTTGGCCAGTTGCACGTCACCACTTTCATAAATCTCGATACCGGAGAGCGTACCCGCGGCGATGATCGTCGGAATGGACAACAACAGTGAGAACCGGGCCGCGTCCGGACGCTCCATACCGATAAACCGGGCGGCGGTCATGGTAATCCCTGACCGGCTGGTACCGGGGATCAGGGCCAGACACTGTGAAATCCCGATGATGATGACATCGAACACGCCCAGATGTTCGACGCGGCGCACCGTCATCCCGACATGATCGGCAATCCAGAGCAGAATCCCGAAACCGAGGGTCGCCCAGGCAATGACTTCCATGCTGCGGAACATGCCGGGCCCGTAATGCTGCAGGGCGAACCCTGCGCCGACGACGGGGATTGTCCCAATGACCAGCAGCGAAAACAGCCTAGCCCCCGGATCACGGCGGCCCTTGAGCGCGCGGCCGATCCCGGCCAGCATCGCACCGACGTCGCGGTAGAGATAGGCCATCACCGCGAACAGGGTACCGACATGCACCGCAACATCGATCAGCAGCCCCTGATCCGGCCAGCCAAGGAGGATTGGGGCAAGCACGAGATGCCCGGACGAACTTACCGGAATAAACTCGGTGATGCCCTGAACAGCCGCCAAAATAACTAGATGTAGGATTGGCATACGTGCTCCCCGCAAGGTATTGCGAGACATAGCGCGATTGACTGACAGTGCCAATCGCCAATTTAGTCTCATATCGGTACTATTTATTGCATTAAGGCGAAATTATTGCGATATTCGAGGAGCATTGCGACAATCTTATTGCGACCGGCCTTGAAAATTAGTAAAAGATGCTGACCTATTAAGCCGATTTGTTTGACGCCGCACCAACTGGGCCCATTTTATGAGGGCCCTTTTGACTGTGTAACCTGGGAACGCCAGGGAAAAGTGATGGGAGTGGACATGCCTGACCGGATGCAGCAATTCATCAAAATCGACGGTGCCATGCCGGACAAGCGCGCCGCTGCCGATCGCCGTAAGGACTTCGACGAGATTTACGACGAATACTCGGAAAAGGCCGCCGTCGAGCAAGCATCCCGTTGCGAGCAGTGCGGCATCCCCTATTGCCAGGTCCACTGCCCGCTGCAGAACAATATCCCCGACTGGTTGCGGCTAGCGACGGAAGGACGCATGGAGGAAGCCTACGAAGTCTCCCAGGCGACCAATACCTTCCCCGAAGTGTGCGGCCGCATTTGCCCGCAGGACCGGCTTTGTGAAGGGTCGTGCGTCCTGGAACAGTCCCGGCACGGCACGGTGACGATCGGCGCCGTCGAGAAGCACATTACCGATACGGCCTGGAAGAAGGGCTGGGTAAAGGCGCCGCAGGCACGCGCCGACCTCGGCATGTCCGTCGGCATCATCGGCGGCGGTCCGGCCGGCCTCGCGGCGGCAGACCGGCTCTGTACCATGGGATACAAGGTACATGTTTACGATCGTTACGACCGCATGGGCGGCTTGCTGATCTATGGCATTCCCAACTTCAAGCTGGAAAAGGACATTGTTGAGCGCCGGACCAAGCTTCTGGCAGACGGCGGCGTGGTTTATCACACAAACTTCGAGGTCGGGCGCGATGCCTCGTTGGCCGACCTGCGTGCCGAACACGACGCCGTCCTGATCGCGACGGGGGTTTACAACGCTCGTGAGCTTCAGGCGCCCGGCTCGGGACTGAAAAACATCTTTGCCGCCATGGACTTCCTGACGGCGTCCAACCGCAAGGGACTGGGCGATGCCGTGCCTGACTTCGATGACGGCACGTTGAACGCCGATGGCAAGAACGTCGTCGTCATCGGCGGCGGCGACACGGCCATGGACTGCGTGCGCACGGCCGTACGCCAGGGCGCCAAATCGGTCAAGTGCCTGTATCGCCGTGACCGCGCCAATATGCCGGGATCCCAGCGCGAAGTCGCCAACGCGGAGGAAGAGGGTGTCGAGTTCGTCTGGCTTTCGGCCCCGGAAGCGTTTCTCGGCGACGACAAGGTCGAAGCCGTCCGCGCCATCCGCATGCATCTGGGCGTCGCCGACGTCACCGGACGTCAGACGCCCGAACCGATCAAGGATTCGAACTTCAACATCGAGGCCGACATCGCCATCAAGGCGCTCGGCTTCGACCCGGAAGACCTGCCGACGCTGTTCGGCGCGCCTGAGCTCACCGTCACCAAGTGGGGCACCGTCAAGGTGAACGAACCCTCGAAGATGACCGAGCTCGAAGGTGTTTTTGCCGCGGGCGACATCTACCGCGGCGCATCGCTCGTCGTCTGGGCCATCCGCGACGGACGTGAAGCTGCGGACGGCATTCACCAATACCTGCAAGCGCGCACCAAGCGCGCCGATGCGGCCTGAGGGAGGGATGAACATGACCAAGCAATCACCCGAAACGGGCATTGAGTTCGTCGAACGCTGGCAGCGCGATACCGAGAGACTTTCCCGCGAAGGCCTCTATTACCCCGAGGAGGAGCACTCCTCCTGCGGCGTCGGCATGGTGGCCGCCGTCGACGGCAAACCGACCCGCCGTGTCGTCGAAGCCGCCATCGAAGCGTTGAAGAAGATCTGGCACCGGGGCGCCGTCGACGCCGATGGCAAGACCGGCGACGGCGCGGGCATCCATGTCCAGATTCCGTGGGAATTCGTCAAGGAACACATTCGTCACACCGGACACGAGCCGGCCGACGACAAGATCGCCGTTGGCATGGTGTTTCTGCCGAAGGCCGACCTGGGCGCGCAGGAAGTCTGTCGCTCTATCGTCGAGACCGAGATTCTGCGCGCCGGGTACAGCATTTACGGCTGGCGTCAGGTGCCGATCAACGTCGATGTCATCGGTGAAAAAGCCAACGCGTCCCGGCCGGAAATCGAGCAGATCATGCTCTCCACCAGCCCGGACATTTCGTACGAGGACTTCGAACGCGATCTTTACGTCGTCCGCCGTCGCATCGAACGCCGCGTTCTGGCCGAACACATCAACGATTTCTATATCTGCTCGCTAAGCTGCCGTTCGGTCGTCTACAAGGGCATGTTCCTGGCCGAGCAGCTCACCTCGTTCTATCCGGACCTGCTGGACGAGCGGTTCATCTCCAACTTCGCGATCTATCACCAGCGGTATTCGACGAACACCTTCCCGACGTGGCGTCTGGCGCAACCGTTCCGGATGCTGGCGCACAACGGCGAGATCAACACCCTCACCGGCAACGTCAAGCTGATGAAGGCGCACGAGCCGAAGATGGCTTCCGAACTGTTCGGTGAAAACATCGAGGATCTGAAGCCGATCGTACCGTCCAGAAGCTCGGACTCGGAAGCGCTCGACAGCGTGTTCGAACTGCTCTGCCGCGCCGGTCGTCCGGCGCCCATGGTCAAGGCGATGACGATCCCGGAATCCATCGCACAGAACAAGACCATGCCGCCGGAACACGAAGCCCTGTTCTCATACTGCAACGCCGTTCTCGAACCTTGGGACGGTCCGGCCGCCATTTGCGCGCACGACGGCCGCTGGGTCGTTGCCGGCATGGACCGGAACGGTCTGCGTCCGATGCGCTACATCACCACCAGCGACGGCTTGCTCGTCGTCGGCTCCGAAGCCGGCATGGTCGAAATTCCGGACGGCACGATCACCGAAAAAGGCCGTGTCGGCCCGGGCGGCATGATCGGGATCGACCTCGAGGAGGGGAAATTCTTCCACGACGAAGAGCTCAAGTCCTTGATCGCCGGCCGCAACGATTTCGCCAAGTGGACGGAACGCACCACCGCGCTCGACGACATCATCGAGGCCGCCGACGTCAAGGGCTCCATGCTGAACCCTGAAGAGTTGCGCCGTCGCCAACACTGCTTCGGGCTTTCCATGGAAGATATGGAGATGATCCTCCAGCCGATGATCGAAGGCGGCAAGGAAGCCATTGGCTCGATGGGCGACGATGCGCCGCTGGCTGTGCTGTCGGACAAATATCGTGGGCTGCATCACTTCTTCCGTCAGGCGTTCAGCCAGGTCACCAACCCACCGATCGACAGTCTCCGCGAGCGGCGCGTGATGAGTCTCAAGACCCGTCTCGGCAATCTCGGGAACATTCTCGATGAGGAGCCGAGCCAGTGCGACTTGCTGCAACTCGAAAGCCCCGTGTTGTCGAACGCCGCGTTCGAGGCCATGAAGCGCTACATGGGCGACACCGCCGCCGAGGTGGACTGCACGTTCGTCCCGGAAGGCCCCGGCTCGCTGACCGAAGCGCTGGACCGCATCCGCTCCGAAGCCGAAGCCGCCGTCCGCGCCGGCAAGACGCACCTCGTGCTGTCGGACATGAACACCGACGCCGACCGGGCACCGGTGCCGATGATCCTGGCCGCCGGCGGCGTTCATACGCACCTGGTCCGTGAGGAACTTCGCACGTTCACGTCGATCAACGTGCGGTCGTCTGAATGCCTGGATGTGCATTACTTCGCCGTCCTGATCGGCGTCGGCGCGACCACCGTCAACGCGTACCTCGCGGAAGAAGCCATCTATGACCGTCATCGCCGTGGCCTGCTCGAAGGGCTTTCGGTCGACGACGCGGTCGAGAACTATAAAACCGCCATCGACCAGGGTCTTCTCAAGATCATGTCGAAGATGGGGATCGGTGTATTGAGCTCGTACCGCGGCGGGTACTGCTTCGAAGCCGTCGGCCTCAGCCGCGCGCTGGTTGCCGAGTTCTTCCCGGGCATGGCGTCGCGGATTTCCGGCATCGGGCTTTCCGGCATCAAGAAAAACGTCGCCGCGATGCATAAGGTCGCCTTCGCGCCGGACGCGATCCCCCTTCCGGTCGGCGGGTTTTACAAGTTCCGCGCCGGGGGCGAGCGTCATGGTCACGACGGCCAGCTGATCCACATCCTGCAATCGGCCGTCGGCAACGAATCCTATTCGCTCTACAAGAAGTTTTCCGAGGGCGTACATTCGCGCGCGCCGATCTTCGTCCGCGATCTGCTGGATTTCAAACCGGACAGAAAGCCGATTTCGGTCGAACAGGTGCAAAGCGTCACCGAAATCCGCAAGCGCCTCGTCGCGCCGGGGATTTCGCTCGGCGCGCTCAGCCCCGAAGCCCATGAAACCCTCTCCATCGCCATGAACCGGATCGGCGCCAAGTCGGACTCCGGCGAGGGCGGGGAAGACCCGGCCCGCTTCCAGCCGCGTCCGAACGGGGACAACCCGTCGAGCGCGATCAAGCAGGTCGCATCGGGACGATTTGGTGTCACGGCTGAGTACCTGAACAACTGCCGCGAGATCGAGATCAAGGTGGCGCAGGGCGCGAAACCGGGTGAAGGCGGTCAGTTGCCGGGCTTCAAGGTCTCGAGCATGATCGCCAAGCTGCGTCACGCGACGCCGGGGGTGACGCTGATCAGCCCGCCGCCGCACCACGATATCTACTCGATCGAAGATTTGGCGCAGCTGATCTACGACCTCAAGCAGATCAATCCCGAAGCCAGCGTCTGCGTGAAACTGGTCGCGCGGTCCGGCGTCGGCACCATCGCTGCCGGCGTCGCCAAGGCGAAAGCCGACGTGATCCTGATTTCCGGGCATGACGGCGGCACGGGTGCGAGCCCGCAAACGTCAATCAAGTATGCAGGCATTCCATGGGAGATGGGCCTTTCCGAGGCCAATCAAGTGCTGACGCTCAACCGGCTCCGCCACAAGGTGAAGCTCCGCGTAGATGGCGGCATCAAGACTGGCCGCGACGTCGTCATGGCGGCGATGCTGGGCGCCGACGAATTCGGCATCGGCACCGCATCCCTGGTGGCGATGGGCTGCATCATGGTGCGCCAGTGCCATTCCAACACCTGCCCAGTCGGCGTCTGCACGCAGGATGAAAAGCTGCGCGAGAAGTTCACCGGCACGCCGGAAAAGGTGATGAACCTGTTCACCTTCGTCGCCGAGGAAGTGAGCGAAATTCTCGCCAAGCTCGGTTACGAGTCGCTTCAGGACATCACCGGACGCTCCGATCTGTTGTCGCAGGTCAGCCGTGGCGCGTCGCACCTCGACGACCTTGACCTCAATCCGCTGCTGCAACAGGCCGACAGCGGCGGTTATCCGCGCTATTACGACGGCGAAGGCCGCAACGAAGTGCCGGACACGCTCGACGCGCAGATCATCAAGGACGCCATGCAGACGTTCCAGCACGGCGAGAAGATGCAACTCACTTACGCGGTTCGCAACACACACCGCGCCGTCGGCGCGCGAACCAGTTCGATGATCACCCGCAAGTACGGAATGACCGGCCTCGACCATTCGCACCTGACGGTTCGTCTTCGCGGTTCCGCGGGCCAATCGCTCGGCGCGTTCGCCGTGCAGGGTCTCGCCCTCGAAGTGCTCGGCGACGCTAACGACTATGTCGGCAAGGGCTTGTCGGGCGGCACCATCGTATTACGCCCGCCGGTTTCGAGCCCGCTCGAGAGCGAGAAGAACACGATTATTGGCAACACGGTGCTCTACGGCGCAACCGCCGGCCGCCTGTTCGCGGCCGGTCAGGCCGGTGAACGCTTCTGTGTCCGGAACTCGGGCGCGACTGCCGTTATCGAAGGTTGCGGCTCAAATGGTTGCGAATACATGACCGGAGGCTTGGCCGTGATCCTGGGCGAAGTCGGACCGAACTTCGGCGCCGGGATGACGGGCGGCATGGCGTTCGTCTATGACCCGCACCGCCAGTTCGACCTTCAGGCCAATCCGGAAACGATTATCTGGCAGTCGGTGGAAACCGAGTACTGGCGTGACGTTCTCAAGGTTCAGGTGCAGCAGCACGTCAAGCGCACGCACTCGAAACATGCGCTTAGGCTGCTCAATGACTGGGACCGGGAACTGCCGAACTTCCTCCAGGTAGTACCGAAGGAGATGATCGGCAAGCTCGAGCATCCGATCACCAGAGACGAGGAACAGGGGCTCAAGTCGGCCGGCGAGTGATCGCGGTTTTCAAATGACCGGTCATCGTCGTAGAATCGGCGCATGACCGACCGCCCCCTCATTGGTGTCCTTTTGGACTACGAAGCTTCGGGCTCGTTCTCGAAACGGCCGCATTATGCGCTCAGAACGGCGTACTTCGATGCCGTCTGGAAAGCGGGCGGCCTGCCGCTCGGCATCCCGTATATCGAAGAAGCGCGGAACGCCTATCTGGACAGCCTGGACGGCCTGATCGTGCCCGGCGGCTTTTACCCCTTCCCGCCCGAGGTATACGGTCGCGTGCCCAACGGTGAAACCGTCCATCCCCGCTACGCCTTCGAGCGCAACCTGATGACCGATGCGCTGAGCCGCGATCTGCCGACGCTCGGCATCTGCGCCGGCATGCAGGTGATGGCCGTAGCCCGCGGCGCAACCATCTACAACGACATCGCGAACGAACTGGACTGCGTCGTCGACCATCTGAACGAAAAACCGGCGGAGGAAGCCGCGCACACGGTCGCCGTTGGTGACGGCACCCGGCTCCGCGACATCACCGGCCTAGCGGAGATTGCGGTCAACACCGCGCACAACGAAGCCTTGCGCGATATTCCCGACGGCATCGTGGTCAGCGCACGCGCGCCGGACGGGATCGTAGAGGCAATCGAACTGCCGGACCGCCGCTTCGCCATCGGCGTTCAGTGGCACCCAGAATTTTTTCTCGGCGACAATGATCCGAATTTTCGCTTGTTCGAGCATCTGGTCGGCGCAGCCGGATCGACTTCGTGAGCATCACCGATACAACGGTCGGCGTCGCCGGGTGCGGCGCCATGGGCCTGCCGATGGCGGAAAACCTTTTGGCCGCCGGATTCGACGTCTGGGGGTTCGATGTTCGCCCCATCGAAGCGTCCGACGGCCTCAAAAACCGGATGATCACCGATCCTTCGGCTTTCGCCGCCAAGATTGGGACGGTCATCTCGGTCGTCAGGGACATCGCCGAAACCGAAGCCCTGCTGTTCGACGATCAGGCGATACTGACGGGCGATACAAACCTCCGGACGCTGGTGCTCTCGTCTACACTGTCGCCCCGCTACATCCGCGACGTGGCCGGGCGCGTGCCGGCGGGCATCACCGTTATCGACGCGCCGATGTCAGGCGCCCCTTACCGCGCGCGCGATGGCAGCCTGACCTTCATGGTCGGCGGCGACGCCGACGCCGTGCAAGTCTTGATGCCGGCCTTCGAAGCCATGGGCGAACAGGTGCACCATCTGGGGCCGGTCGGCGCCGGCGCCGCGTGCAAAGTCGCCAACAACCTGTGCGCAGCGGCCGGCGTGGTCGCGGTCAGGCGCGCGCTCAAAGCCGCCACCGCCTATGGGATTGAGGCCGGCAAGCTTCTCGACGTCATGCGGACATCCTCCGGCGCCACATGGTACGGCGACAATCTGCAAAAGATCGACTGGGCCACGGAAGGGTACGACCCGGCGAACACGATGGGCATCCTGGAGAAGGATGTGAAAAGTTTCGTCGATGCGCTCGACGGCCTGGAGAATATCGAATCCGGCCCCTTCGAGGACGCTATTATCGCGGAAATCCGCAGGATGGAACCGTTGTCATGACGGAACAGTCGGGCACACGTGACATTCTCTCAGCCGTTGCCGCGCTTGTGGCAGCCACCGCCGTCGGACTGGGCGCCTATGGCGCGCATGGTCTCGCGGTTGACGATTTCCTGCTGGATGTCTGGCGGACGGCGGTTGCCTATCAGATGTGGCACGCGCTCGGTGCGTTTGCCTGCGTCTGGCTCACCAGCAGGAAATCGGGCCGCGCAGCGACACTCGCGCGAGTATCGGGTTGGCTCCTCATGATGGGGGCGTTGGCATTTTCGGGCTCGCTTTACTTGTTCGTTCTGAACGGCGATGTCCCCGTTCAGGGGCTGGCGCCGACGGGCGGTATGATCATGATTGCGGGATGGGCTTTGCTAGCAGTCGCCGCTATCCGCCGCAACTAACCCGAACCGTGGAAACTTTCTGTCACAATCAAATGCTTCACGCGTCGCAGTGCACCGGTTAGTTTCTTAGGCACGTCAAACAGGGGGGCATCGGGGAACATGCGCGAACGGGTATTTTTGCTGCTGGACGCCGGCCATTCGGAGGAACCGATGGCGCGGTTCGTCGACCTTTTCCTGATTTCGCTGATTTCCCTGAACGTCGTTGCCGTCATCTTTGAATCGATGCCGGAAGTTTACGCCGAGTACGGTCCCTGGTTCGATATCTTCGAAGTTTTCTCGGTCGCTGTGTTCACTGTCGAATATGCACTGCGGGTCTGGTCCGCCGTCGAAAGCCGCAACCCACGTTACAAGTCACCGGTTAAAGGCCGCATCCGTTTCATGTTGTCGCCGCTAGCGCTGATCGACCTGATTGTCCTGGTTCCCTTTTTCATCAGTTCGTTGATCGGGGTGGATCTCCGGATGCTTCGGGCGCTCCGTCTGTTACGTGCCTTCCGCCTGACCCGTTACGCCAACTCCATGAACCTGCTTTTACAGGTATTGCGCGACGAGGGCCCCGTGATCTCGGCGGCGCTATTCGTCTTGCTGATGATGATCACGGTCGCCGCGAGCATCACATACCTTGCCGAACACAACGCGCAACCGGAGGCCTTTGCGTCCATTCCTCATGCCCTCTGGTGGGCCGTCGTCACCATGACCACGATCGGGTACGGCGATGTCGTGCCGCATACGCTGATCGGCCGAATGTGCGCATCCGTGATCGGCATTATCAGCGTCGGGATGGTCGCGCTCCCCGCCGGGATCCTGGCGTCGGGTTTCAACGAAGCCCTGCACCAGCGTCGTCGCAAATACGAGCAACTCGTCGACGACGTACTCGAAGACGGCGTCATCGATTCCAACGAACACATACAGTTGCGCCATTTACAGGAAGAACTCGGTCTGAGCCAACACGAAGCGGCGGCGATCCTCAAGGCGGGGTACCGCAAACTCAATCAATCGACCGAAATTTGCGCACGGTGCGGGAAGATCGTTCTCATCACCGGACCCGACGGGCCGGACGAAGGAACTTCGAAACGGCTGTCCAAGTTCGGTTAGGCGACGGCGCGGATTTCCCGATTGTATGCTGGCGGCGGCACCACGTCGCGTGGCGGTGCGATCGTCAGTCCCCCGATCATGAAGGCCCGGCCCAGTTCGCCGGCGACGGCGAGGACGGTGCCGTGGCACGTCGGCGGAAGCAACAAGTTCGCGATCGCGTTGGCGTGCGAGCGGCGATCGTGCAGCACCGCGCCGATCATGGCGAGAAATGCGCGCTCGTCGGCGGTCACCCCGATACTGCCCGGCCGCATCAGATAAAAAGTGCGCCTGGTCTGGAGGCCCAGGATGTGCCCCAGCAACTTGATTGCCTTTGCGGCGCGCACACCGGCCTCAGGTCCAAGTTCCAAGGACAACCGGCGGCGGATATACGTGAGATTCTCCGGATTTTGCGACCACAACCGGAAGCTATCGAGCAGCATTACTTCAGGCCGGCAAAACCGCGTTTCATCGTTACAGATGATCCCATTCTCGGCAGATCTCAGGATCGTCATTGCATCCCTCCCAACGAACTTCTGTTGAAATGGATAACACATCCTGTTTTACATGCAAATGATAATCATTCTCATAATCTAGTTATGCTCGGCAAGAATCCTTCCCGCGAAGTAGAGTGAGCCACAAATAAGCACGCGCGCCGGCTCCGTCGACTCGTAAGCGATCGCCTTGGCGGCATTCAGCGCGTTCTCCGCCTTAAAAGCCGCAAGTCCGGCCTTCGCCGCGACCCCCGCGAGCTCATCTGCGGAAATCGCCGCTTGCTCGTCAGGTATGGTTACGCAATGGACGCTGTCAGCTACGTCGGCCAACGGTTTGAAGTAGCCGGCCGGCTGCTTCGAATTAATCATGCCGGAAATGAGGTGGAGCGGCCGGTCATTCCAGTTCGCCGCCGCGAAGCGCGCGATCGTCTCCCCGGCGTCCGGATTGTGTCCACCGTCCAGCCACACCTCCCAATCGTTCGGCAAGACATCAATGATGGGCCCGCTTTTCAGCCGTTGCAGCCGCGCCGGCCAATCGACGGACTGTAATCCCGTGGCAATCTGCTGATCTGTGACACGCACGAAATCGAGCGTTCTGGCGATCGCCGCCGCATGGCCGGCATTAACGATCTGGTGCGCCCCCGGAAGCGCCGGCATCGGGAGCGAGAGACTGGCACCCTGGTGTTCGAAGGCCATACCGCCGGCGTCGTCTTCGTGGGCACGCCAGTTGACGCCCCACTCCAGAAGCGGCGCGCCGCGGGCTTCGGTGTGACCGATGATGACGTCCATCGCGTCCGGATGCTGCGGACCGACAATGCATGGCACGCCGGGCTTAATGATGCCGGCCTTCTCGGTTGCGATCTCGCCCAGGGAGTTACCCAGAAACTGCTGGTGGTCCATGGAAACGGAGGTAATGGCCGTCGCCGCGGGCCGCGCCACCACGTTCGTCGCATCGAGTCGGCCGCCAAGACCGTTTTCCAGCAGCACCACATCGGCGGGTGTCCGCGCGAATGCAATAAACGCGGCGGCCGTCGTGATCTCGAAATATGTGATCTCCGCGCCATCGTTGACGGCTTCGCACTCGTCGAGCACCGCATTCAGGTGGTCTTCGGATATCAGTTCGCCGGCAAGGCGGATACGCTCATGAAAACGCACCAGGTGCGGCGACGTGTAGACATGAACCTTTAGCCCCGCGGCTTCGAGCATGGCGCGGAGAAAGGCCAGAACCGACCCTTTGCCGTTCGTCCCGGTCACATGTACGACCGGCGGCAGATGCTTCTCGGGATGACCGAGCGCAGCAAGGATGCGCTCCATCCGACCCAGCGATAAATCGACGAGTTTCGGGTGCAGCGATAGCAGACGCTTCAGCGTCGCATCACTTGTTGGTGTCGTCACGGCCTTCAGCGCCGTCCTCTTTCCGATTGGCAGTCTTGCCGCCTTTGGCCGGGGGCAGGATTTCGCCTTCGAGCGCCATATCTTCGACATCGATGGTGACGAGATCGTCTGCTTTGCCCGGCGCCATCAACAGATTGATGACCTGAGCGAGCTTGTCGCGGAGTTCACGGCGAGATACGACCATGTCGACCATGCCGTGCTCATACAAATATTCCGCGCGCTGGAAGCCCTCGGGGAGAGTTTCGCGAATGGTTTGCTCGATCACACGCTGACCCGCGAAACCGATCACCGCGCCCGGTTCGGCGATGTGAATGTCGCCCAGCATCGCGAACGATGCCGATACGCCGCCGGTCGTCGGGTCGCACAGCACGACGATGTAAGGAAGCCCGGCCTCGCGCACCTCCTCGACCGCGATGGTCGTCCGCGCGAGTTGCATCAGGGAATGGATGCCCTCCTGCATGCGCGCCCCGCCCGAAGACGTCAGCACGACGAGCGGCGCCTGCTGCATGACGGCCAAACGCGCGGCCGTCAAAACGCCTTCTCCGACGGCGAGGCCCATAGAGCCGCCCATGAATGAGAAATCGAACGCCGCCATAACCGTCTGGATGCCGCCCACCCTGCCGTGAGCGACGAGGATGGCGTCCTTGGCCTTGGTCTTCGACTGCGCTTCCTTAAGGCGGTCTGTATAGCGCTTGAGATCCCGGAACTTGAGAGGATCCGTCACCGGCGCCTGAAGTTCGACTTTCTCATACGTACTGTCGTCGAACAGCATATCGAGGCGCTCTTTCGCGCCAAGCCGCATATGGTGGTCGCAATGCTGACAGACCCGAAGGTTTTTTGTCAGGTCACGGTGAAAGATCATCTGCCCGCAGTTGGGACACTTGTGCCAAAGATTGTCCGGGACTTCCTTACGGCCGCCGACCCACTCGCGGAGCTTCGGACGAACGAAATTGGCAATCCAGCTCAAGAGGCTTTCTCCGTTTTCCGGGCGTTCCGGACGCCCTCGGCAAGGGATTTGGCGAGCCCAAGCACCGCCTCGACGGTGCCAGGACCGGGTTTCCCGTTATCATCAAGGTTTGCCGTGATCTGGTCAACCAGCGCCGATCCGACGACCGCAGCGTCGGCGACACTGGCGATTTCGGCGGCCTGTTCCGGGGTCCGGATACCGAAGCCGACGGCAACCGGTAGATCGGTTTTGGCGCGAATGCGCCCGACGTGCCCCGCCACATCGGCAGTCACCGCCGAGCGAGTCCCGGTAATCCCGGTAATCGAGACGAAATAGACGAACCCCGACGCGTGTTCCAGCACCCGCGGCAGGCGGGCGTCCGTCGTCGTCGGCGCAGTCAGATAGATGAAGTTGATCCCCGCATCGAGCGCCGGCAGGCAAAGTTCGCCTTCTTCTTCGGGCGGCAGATCGACAACGATCAGACCGTCGACGCCCGCCTTCTTGGCGTCCGCCAAAAATGCGTCGACACCGTAGATGTAGATCGGGTTGTAGTACCCCATCAGGACGATCGGCGTTTCATCGTCCTTTTTACGGTAATCGGCAACGATCCCGAGGGTTTTCCGGAGCGACATACCGCCTTTGATGGCGCGGAGCGAGCTCGCCTGGATGGCGGGACCGTCCGCCATCGGGTCCGAAAACGGCACGCCGATTTCGATCAGGTCGGCGCCGGCCTCGGCGAGGCCGTCGAGAATCTTGACCGACGTCTCCAGATCCGGATCGCCTGCCGTCGTGAAGGTGATGAAACCGGGCCGGCCTTCGTCTTGGAGTTTCTTGAACCGCTTTGCGATACGGGTTTCTGGTTGCTTGCTCATGCCGGTCTCACATCTCAAAACCGAAACGCTCGGCGACGGCAAAGATATCCTTATCGCCGCGCCCGCACATGTTCATGACGATCAGATGGTCCTTCGGCAATTCCGGGGCGATCTTGGTGACGTGCGCCAGCGCATGGCAGGGCTCAAGCGCCGGAATGATGCCTTCCTTCGCCGTGCAGAGTTTGAACGCCTCGAGCGCCTCATTGTCCGTTGCGGAAACATACTCGACACGCCCGATATCGCGGAGCCACGCGTGCTCCGGCCCGATCCCCGGGTAGTCGAGGCCGGCGGAAATCGAGTAGCCGTCCTTGATCTGACCTTCCTCGTCCTGCAGCAGGTACGTGCGATTGCCGTGCAGCACGCCGGGACGGCCGCCGTTCAGCGACGCGCAGTGCTCCCCACTCTCGATGCCGTGGCCGGCGGCCTCGACGCCGATGATGTTGACGCTGTCGTCATCGAGGAACGGGTGAAACAGGCCGATGGCGTTCGAGCCGCCGCCGATGGCGGCAACCAGCGTGTCGGGAAGGCGGCCTTCCATTTCTTGCATCTGTTCGCGCGTTTCGTTGCCGATGACGCATTGGAAATCACGGACCATGGCCGGATACGGATGCGGCCCGGCGGCGGTGCCGATGATGTAGAAGGTCTCCTCGACGTTGGCGACCCAGTCCCTGAGCGCTTCGTTCATGGCATCTTTGAGGGTGCCGGTCCCGGCGGTTACGGGCACGATCTCGGCGCCCAGCAACCGCATGCGGAAGACGTTCGGCTTTTGCCGCTCGACGTCGGTTTCGCCCATGTAGACGACACACGGCATACCGAACAGCGCGCACACCGTTGCGGTCGCAACCCCATGCTGACCGGCGCCGGTTTCGGCAATGATCCGCTTCTTGCCCATGCGGCGCGCCAGCAGGATCTGGCCGATTGTGTTGTTGATCTTGTGGGCCCCGGTGTGGTTCAGTTCGTCGCGCTTGAAGTACACCTTGGCGCCGCCGAGATGCGCGGTCAGCCGTTCGGCGAAATACAGCGGCGACGGCCGGCCGACGTAATGCTTCATCAGGTAGTCGAACTCGGCCCAGAAGTCGTCGTCGTGACGCGCCTCTTCCCAGGCCTTTTCTACGTCCAGTATCAGCGGCATGAGGGTTTCGGCGACGAAACGGCCGCCGTAAATGCCGAAATGGCCAGTTTCGTCGACGCCGGATCGGAAAGTGTTCAACTTTGTCATAACGCGTCCCTTTCTAAGCGCCGCAACTTAGCGCCTGGAAGCCCCGTTTAACAGGGATTTCTCGCGATTTTTCGGGGGCCGGGCGCCTCTCAGACGCTATGGGCGGCAGCGATGAAGTCGCGGATTTTCCGGGTGCTTTTCTGCCCCGGCGCGTCCTCGACGCCGCTCGAAACATCGACCATCGGCGCCCGGGAAATCCGCACCGCCTCGGCGACGTTGTCCGGATCGAGCCCCCCCGCCAAAAGCCACGGCACCCGAAATCCGGCGTCTTTTAAAAGCGTCCAGTCGAAGCTCTCGGCATTGCCGCCCGGCCGGGTTGCATCCTTGGGCGGCTTGGCGTCGAAAAGCAGCATGTCGGCATGCCCCTCAAACGTCTTGGCCGCCTCGACATCTTGCGCGCTCGAAATCGGCAACGCCTTGATCACCGGCAACCCGAATGTGTCACGGACGTGGTTCACGCGCGCCACCGTCTCCGCGCCGTGCAGTTGCAGCGTATCGACCCCGGCGCCGTCGATGATGGCGCGCAAAAAGTCATCATCGGCGTCGACGCTGAGCGCCACCTTGCGCACGCCGGCCGGTACCCGCGCCGTCAATGCCCCGGCATCGGCGATAGAAATGTTGCGGGGTGAGCGTTCGAAAAAGACAAACCCGGTCAGGCCGGCGCCCGCCTCCACGGCGGCGTCGACATGCTCGGCTTCCTTGAGCCCGCATATCTTGACGATCACACTCATTGCAATCTCCGGCGCGAGCTCAGAGGCCCGCGAGTTCGTCGGCGATCCGCTTGGCGGCGTCTACCGGATCGTCGGCGCCCGTGATGGGCCGCCCGATGACGATGTAGTCGGCACCATCCTTAATCGCCTGCGCCGGGGTCGTGATCCGCTTCTGGTCGCCCGCCGCAGCCCAGTCCGGGCGAATGCCGGGGACCACCAGCTTGAAATCGGGACCGCATGCGGCGCGGATCGCCTTGATCTCGCGCGGGCTGCAGACGACACCGCCGAGCCCGCAGGTTTGCGTGAGTTTGGCGAGGCGGACCACCTGGTTCTCGGCGCCGTCGTTGACGCCGATCGCTTCCAGATCGTCATTGCCCAACGACGTCAGCACCGTTACCGCGATCAGGAGCGGCTTTTCGCCCGCCGCATCCTTGAGCGCGGCACCGGCCGCTTGCATCATCGCCGGACCGCCTTGCGCGTGCACGTTCAGGATCGCCGGCTTGAGGTCCAGCGTCGAACGAACGGCACCCGCGACCGTGTTCGGAATATCGTGGAACTTGAGGTCGAGGAACAGGGGCATGCCGACGGCCGTCACGGCGCGCGCGCCTTGCGGGCCGTTGGCGTAATAGAACTCCATGCCGAGTTTCACACCACCGACATGTCCTTGCAGCTTTTCGGCGAGGGAAACCGCCAGATTGACGTCCGGTGTGTCGAGAGCGACGAAAATGCGATCTGTGGGCGAAAGGCTCATGATGGGCTCTCTTAGCCCTGATCCCCCGTGTAGGCAAGCATCGCCGCCGCCAGATCCTCGATCGCCGTGCCGGCCGATTTGAACATGGTGATGTCGTCGGGTTTACGCTCAAAGAGATAGTCGCCCGAGGCAAGCTCAAACAAATCTGCGAGCACATCGTTCTCACCAATCACGCCGCGTGCCAGAGGATCGCTCAAATCTCCCGCTTCCTTCATGGCGCCGGCTTTTGTATCGCAGAATATCCGTGCCCGTTTCAGGACCGTGTCATCAGCTTCCCGCATATCGGGGCGGAATGCACCGACCAGATCCACATGCTGCCCGGCCCGAAGCCAGTCCCCATCGATGATCGGTTCCTTGGCCAGCGTGGCGGCTGATACGATATCGGCCCATTCAACAGATAACGATAAATCCTCGGTCATTTCGGCAGCCAGCCCTGCGGCGCGAAGCGCCGCTGCCGATTTTTCGGCCTTTTCCGGATTTCGGCCCCAGACGCGGACTTCCTTGATAGGCCGAACCGCAGCATGCGCCTGTGGCAGATGATGCGCCAGAACACCCGTGCCGACCATTAACAGTTTCGACGCGTTCTCGGCCGCCAGATAGCGCGCCGCCAATGCCGACGCGCAGGCCGTTCTCCTGGCTGTCAGTTCCGGCCCATCCATCAGCGCCAACGGTTGCCCGGTTTCCCGGTCGAAAAGCTGGTACGTCGCCTGAACGGCCGGTAAGCCCTTGGATGCGTTCTCCGGCGCGACAACGACCGTTTTCACACCGATAAATCCGTCGTCCGACCATGCGGGCATCAACAGGATCGTCGAATTCTGGCCATCCTCCACCGGCACGTCGTGGTGTGCCCTGACAGGGACTGTCACACCGCCCGCGAACGCATGGCCGATGGCATCGACCAGTGCCCTGTAAGGCAACGATTTCGCCAGGTCGTCGGCGTCGATAAGTTTCATGAAACCCGATCAAGCACCGGACGGGGATGCCGGTAGCTTCTTCGTCTCGTCATTCGCGGATGCGCGGTTATCTTGGAGTTCGCGTTCGCGCTCCTGCAGTTTGTTGTTGAGCGAGCGCAACTCCCGTTCCGCGGTCTCGGCCCGCCACTGCGCATTGCGGGCACGGCGGCGGTTACCGGCAGCGGACGCCCAGGCGACGCCTGCGCCCCACAGGAAACCAACGATAAAAATGGACAGGACAAGCGTGAAGATGGGAACCGTGATCTCGACCGGGAACGGCCAGAGATCAAGCGTTACGAGCTCCTGATTGACGGCCGAAAAGACGATCACCACAACGGCGAACGGGACCATGATGATCCAGGACAGAATGCGCTTCACGCTTACTCCTCCAGCGATTGTCGGGCCGGTTACGGCGAACCACGGCGCTGCCGATCACGCGGCGCCGTTCAGTCTTTCGCGGAGCTGCTTGCCGGTCTTGAAATACGGGATGAACTTCTCGTCCACGCTCACCGACTCGCCGGTGCGCGGGTTGCGGCCGATACGCGACGGCCGCGCCTTGACGGAAAACGCGCCGAAGCCGCGAAGCTCGACCCGATCGCCGCGCGACAGGGCGGCGGTGATTTCTTCGAAGATCGTCGAGACGATCCGTTCAACTTCGCGGTGATAAAGACGCGGGTTGTCCGCAGCCAGCTTTGCGATGAGCTCAGATTTCGTCATACCCGGCAGTCCTCCAAAGATGCGCGGCAAACCACCATTATCGCTCACCGCTCATAGAAGGGTGCCAAAGGGCTTGAATGCCGTCAAGTCTAAGTCTTTCTGACAAAAGTGATTTTCCAAAAATAGCCGAAGCGAGGGACGACGCTTCCTGTTGCCACCATGCGAGCGGATCATCGATGGCCCAATCGTGCATCGGTAGGTTTTCCGAAACGTTGCGTTCCGTCGCCAGCCAGGCGCGCGCCGTGTTGATGTCGCCGATGGCATCGACGAGCCCGGCTTCGACGGCGCGGCTGCCCGTCATGATGCGCCCGTCGCCGGTCCATTGGCGGACTTCGTCGATGGACATGCCGCGCCGTTCGGCAACCATCTCCATGAACCTAAGATGCAATTCGTCGATAACGGTCTGCAATTGCGCGCGAGCCGGCGGGCTAAGCTCTTCCATCGGGTTAGGCGTCGCCTTCAACTCTCCGCTTTTCAGAACCTCCGGCTTGACACCGATCATGTTCATCAGCCCGGTCACGTCGGCGGATTGCATGATCACGCCGACGGACCCTGTGATCGTCCCGTAACCCGCGTATATCCTGTCCGTACCAAGTGCCGCCATGTAGGCGCCGCTGGTTGCAAGTCCGCCCATGACCGTGACAACCGGCTTTTGCTCTGAAATCCGCCGCAGCGCGGCATATACCGCCTCACCCCCCGTGAACGTGCCCCCAGGACTGGAAATATCGGCGATGACCGCCCTGACCGAGTTATCGTCGGCAATCTGGTCGAGCATACGGACGAAATCGGTATCGTCGACAATGATGCCCTCAACCGGCACCCGGGCGACGTGATCTTCAGGCGGCAGCACGCCGCCTTCGCGGATGCCAAGGAAGATCGCGAGCGCAAACCCGGCGACCGCCAGAAGCCGCCATACCGTCAAATGCCGCCGCAGACGGCGGAGCGCAATCAGCGCATCGCTATCGAGACCTGTGCTCATCAGCAGAGATTAGTATGGAATTGCCGGATCGCTCAAACGAAACGGGCGGCATTTCTGCCGCCCGCCGTTCAAGTCGCTTATTCTTCCGATTTGTCGTCGTCGCCGTCGTCTTTGGCGGATTTCTTCTTCGAGGCCGCCTTCTTTGGCTTGTCGTCGTCCGCCGCTTCGGCCTCCTGGTTGCCGGCAAGCGCCGCGCCCAGGATATCGCCCAGCGTCGCGCCGGAATCTGTCGAACCGTATTCGGCCATCGCCTTCTTCTCGTCTTCGACCTCACGGGCCTTGATCGAGAGCGTCACGCGGCGGCCGGATTTATCGACCTGCGTGATCTTGGCGTCGACCTTTTCGCCGGCGGCGAAGCGGTCCGGGCGCTGTTCGGAACGGTCACGCGACAGATCGGACTTGCGGATGAAGCCCGGCACCGCGTCGTTGACCATGACTTCGATCCCGCCGTCGGTGATTTCGGTCACCGTGCAGGTCACGACCGCACCCTTCTTGATACCTTCCAGCGCGCCGCCGACCGGGTCGTCGGTGAGCTGCTTGATCCCGAGCGAGATGCGCTCTTTCTCGACATCCACATCGAGGATCTTGGCCTTGACCATGTCGCCCTTGTTGTAGTCGGCGAGGGCTTCTTCGCCCGGCTTATCCCAGCTGAGATCGGAGAGATGCGCCATCCCGTCGATGTCACCATCGAGACCGATGAACAGGCCGAACTCGGTGATGTTGCGGACTTCGCCCTCGACTTCGGAACCCACCGGGAACTTGGTCAGGAAGTCGGCCCATGGATTTTCCATGCACTGCTTCAGACCCAGCGAGATGCGGCGTTTTTCCGGGTCGGTGTCGAGCACCATGACTTCCACTTCCTGGGAGGTGGAAACGATCTTACCCGGGTGTACGTTCTTCTTGGTCCAGCTCATCTCGGAGACGTGGACCAGACCTTCGACGCCGGCTTCCAGTTCGACGAACGCGCCGTAGTCGGTGATGTTGGTGACACGGCCCTTGAGCTTGGCGCCCACCGGGTACTTGCTTTCGATGCCTTCCCACGGATCGGCTTCGAGCTGCTTCATGCCGAGCGAGATACGCTGGGTTTCGGAATTGAAGCGGATCACCTGAACCTTGACGGTTTCACCGACCTGCAGCGCTTCCGACGGATGGTTGATGCGCTTCCACGCGATGTCGGTGACGTGCAGCAGACCGTCGACGCCGCCGAGATCGACGAACGCACCATAATCGGTGATGTTCTTGACGACGCCGTCGAGCACCTGGCCTTCGACCAGATTCTGCATCAGTTCGGAACGGGCTTCGGAGCGGGTTTCTTCGAGAACCGCACGGCGCGACACGACGATGTTGTTGCGCGCCTGATCCATTTTCAGGATCTGGAACGGCTGCGGCGTGCCCATCAGCGGCGAAATGTCGCGGACCGGACGAATATCGACCTGGCTGCCCGGCAGGAACGCCACGGCGCCCGAAAGGTCGACGATGAAGCCGCCCTTGACGCGGCCGAAGATGACCCCGTTGACGCGCTCGCCCTTGGCGAACGCCTTTTCGAGTTCGGCCCAGGCTTCTTCGCGGCGCGCTTTTTCGCGGCTGAGGCGGATCACGCCATCGCGGTCTTCATAACGCTCGACGAAAACGTCGACTTCGTCGCCCGGATTGATGTCCAGTTCCTGACCGGGGGCGCCAAATTCCTTTATCGGCACGCGGCCTTCGGATTTGAGGCCGACATCGACGACGACAGCGTCGTTATCGACGGAAATGACGGTGCCCTTGAGGACGCGGCCTTCAAAGCCGTCGTCTTCTGCGCCCAGTTGCTCGTCCAGGAGAGCTGCGAAATCTTCGGTAATTTTCGGTGCCTCGGCGGAGGCGTCGGTATTGGCCATAATAAGTGTATCCTTCAGTTTCGTTTCCGGCCTGCCGGTTGGTTCCGGCGGTCTTCACACATCACATGCCCTCGGGCCTGTTGCGGTCCGGGGAGGTTCGGGGCGCCGTCCTTTGCGGACGGTTCTGGTCAATTGGGAAGTTCAGGCCTGTTTTGCGGCAACGATGTCACGGGCTTGTTCGAACACCTGATCGGCGTCCAACCCGGAGGTATCGATGACCGTCGCATCCTCGGCCGGTTTGAGAGGCGCTACGGCACGGTTCGTATCGCGCTCGTCGCGTTCCCTCATTTCCTCCAAAACGCGGGCGTATATAACGTCCTCGCCCGCTTCGCGCAACTCTTTAAAGCGCCGCTCGGCGCGAACCTCGGTCGACGCCGTGACAAAGAACTTGATGTCCGCATCGGGGCAAACGACCGTGCCGATGTCTCGACCGTCGAGCACGGCGCCGGATTTACCGTCCGGCGGGGTGGCGGCGATATCACGCTGAAACCGTAACAAAGCGCTGCGGACGCCGGGAATCGCCGACACCTTGGATGCGGCCTGGCCGACGGCCTCGGTCCTGAGTCCGTCCACGCTTAGATCGCCGGGCGTCAGATTGAGCGCCACCACCGTGCAGCCCTG
This sequence comes from Rhodospirillales bacterium, assembly GCA_965228915.1. GTDB lineage: Bacteria > Pseudomonadota > Alphaproteobacteria > Rhodospirillales > Casp-alpha2 > UBA4479. The sequence continues at coordinate 1,234,455 of OZ245847.1, forward strand.
CTCATCGCCCGGGTCGATATCCTGATCGAGGACTTTCTTCGCCGTCGCCCGGTAAAGAGATCCGGTATCGAGATAAGCGAAATCGAAGGCTTCGGCGATCCGCCGCGCCAGCGTCCCCTTGCCGGCAGCCGCCGGCCCGTCGATGGCGATGATCATGCGTCCACTTCCTCGATCCCCGCGCCAAGGCCGTTCATCAGCCCGGCAAAGCCCGGAAAGCTTGTCGCAATCGCCTGGGCATCGTCAATGGCAACCGCATCCTGGGTCGCGCAGCCCATCACCAGAAAGCTCATAGCAATGCGGTGATCGAGGTCGACCTCGATCATGGCGCCCCCCTTCGGCGCCTCTCCGGCCCCGTCTACTTCCATCCAGTCGTCACCAAAACGCACGGTGACGCCACACGCTGTCAGACCGTTCACCATCGCCGCCAGACGATCGGACTCCTTGACCCGGAGTTCGGCGAGGCCGGTCATCCGCGTCGTCCCCTCAGCGAAGGCGGCGCAAACGGACAGGATCGGATATTCGTCGATCATGCTGGGGGCGCGTTCGGGCGGCACATCGATCCCCTTGAGCGCGACGGCCTTGACGCGGATATCACCGACCGGCTCACCGCCCTCAACGCGTTCGTTTTCGATCGTCAGGTCGGCGCCCATCTCCTTGAGTGTTTCGATCAGACCGGCACGAAGCGGGTTGAGGCCGACGGCCTCGATGGTGACGTCGCTGCCGGGCGTGATCAGCGCGGCGGCGATCGGAAACGCGGCAGATGAAATATCCGCGGGCACCTTAATATCGGCAGCTTTGAGGACCGGTTGACCGGTCAATGTGATCTCCACGCCGCCGGCGGGCCATGGCTTCGTCACGACCTCGGCACCGAAATGGCGCAGCATGTTTTCGGTGTGATCGCGGGTCGCTTCCTTTTCAATGACGCTGGTCTCACCCGGCGTATTGAGCCCCGCCAGCAGCACCGCGGACTTGACCTGTGCCGACGGCACGGTCATTTCGGCGCGGACCGGCACCGGGCGCCGGACCCCTTTTACCGTGATCGGCAGCAGGCCGCCCTCTCGTGACGTGAATTCCGTTCCAAAACGGCGGAGCGGCCCCATAACGCGCTCCATCGGCCGGCGCGACAGCGATGCATCCCCTGTAAATGTGCACGTGATCGGATGCGTCGCCACGAGTCCCATCAACAGCCGGACGCCGGTGCCGGCATTCCCCATATCGATCGCGGATGCTGGCTCGGCCAGGCCGCCGACACCAACGCCGGCGACCGTCCACACCCCGTCGTCGCCCTTGATCACGTCCGCACCCATAGCCCGCATCGCGGCCGCCGTCGCCAGCACGTCCTCACCCTCGAGCAAGCCTGTAATCCGTGTCTCGCCGAAGGCCAGTGCGGACAACATCAACGACCGGTGCGAAACCGATTTGTCGCCAGGCACACGGACCCGGCCGTTGAGGCCGTTGACGGGATGGGCGCGGAGGGCTGGCACGGACGTGGACCTCGATCTGGTTTTCGGTTTCAAGGTGGTGTCATACACCGCGCCGGGGCCCGAGACCAAGCGCCGAATGCCCGACATAACACAACCCATGAAATACGGATGATTTTAGACTTTGACAGGGGACAAGGATCATGGCAAATGCCCCGCTTACGAGACCGAACAAATCCTCAGGAGTTAAGCCGTGGTGAAACCAGAGTGGGGAAAGAAACTGACGTGCCCAAGCTGTGGCGCCAAGTTTTATGATCTGAACAAGGATCCCGCGACCTGCCCGAAATGCGAGACCAAGGTCGAAGCCCAGCCGATCCTGAAGCCCCGTCGCCAGCCGGCGGAAACGCCGAAGCCGAAGAAAGAGGTCGCGACCGTCGAGGAGTCGGATGACGAAGACGACGATAGCCTGCTCGACGACGATGAAGACGACCTCGATCTCGATGACGAGGATGAAGATCTCATCGAAGACACGTCCGATCTCGACGAAGACGAGGACGATGTTTCCGAGGTCAAGGAACACATCGAAGCCGAAGACGACGAAGACCGCTGACATGTATGGCGGCCGCCGCCATTCGCGCCGAAAGCGCGCGCTTGTTCGTCATTTTTCGCTTGCTAGGCCGGAACCCCGTTCGTATGTTCCGGCCCGTTCGCCTAAGGGCCGGACCCCAATCCGGTACGATTGAACGGCGAGCACCCGTGGGGCCGTAGCTCAGTTGGGAGAGCGCTACAATGGCATTGTAGAGGTCAGGGGTTCGATTCCCCTCGGCTCCACCAAATCCCCTCCTCACATTGCATGCGCCTGGTTTCAAGGCTCCTTGGGGGCCTCATAATCTTTATATTCGCTGCATGTTCGAAACCTCGTGTGCTACCGGCCACGCGACGTTGCGTCCTGGAACGGGAACTTGACCATGGCTGCGTTTTCGGTTTCATGGGTGCCGACCTGTAGATAGGGGATGAAACGTTCCTTGTGATGGCGTCGGAGGACGCCGACGTCAAACGATCGGCATCTTTATGAAGAACGAGGAATCACCAGGGGCCACTGAAGCTCGTTGGGTCATGATTGTGACCATTGGAACGCTCGGGCTGTTGCTCGCGTACAATCTCATCGGGTTCACCGCCGAACGGTCCGGCGAGGCGTCTTTTCGAAGCCTACCCCCACCCACTCATCGCACAGGGTACGCGTCATTTGTTTCATCGCTCAGGGGCGGCAAGTATGACTTTCGGCTATACGAAGCGCTCCGGCGCCACTTCGCCGGCGCCGATCTGATCGGATACGACCAGAACGCCGTCAATTTCGGCGGTTACGATCAAATGTCCGAGAAATTCGGCAGGCGCACTTTTGCGGGTTTCCGAAACGAAATCGTAACGACGTACGACCCCGCACTTTCAGCCGCGGAAACCCGGAGGCTGAGGCAGCTCGCCGTTGACGTTTTGCCGGCGACCGGGAACTTGCCGGCGGCCGTCGTCGTCGCGCCTAAGGAGGCCGATCGCTCGTCGTCACGAGTTTTGGTTTTGCGGGGCGTTGACGGAAGCAGGTTCTATGTCGCTGGGCCGATGGCGCCATCACGGTACGCAGAGATCGCGCATGGAAACTGAGGCACTGGGCGCCTTGCTGGCATTCGGCTTGGGATGGTTGTTTCTCCGTCCATTCATCCCCGCAACCGGGCCCGAGTTTGTCGCCGTGGCGGCGTTCCCAGTCGGCGTGGCGCTTTGGGTGCTTTCGTGCATTTTGATCCTGGTTTCACTCGTCACCTTCGATCCCTTGCATGGTGCCGCATTGGCGACGGCTATTGGTGTTTTCGGCAACGTTTGCTGGAGAGTCGGTATCACCCGTCACGAGATACTGACCACACTTGTGGCTGCGGTTCTGGTAACGGCATGCGCCGGACTGCTGGCGGCCCTCGAGTGGTCGGTCTTCAACGGCGATATGCCGTGGACGTTGTACATGGCGGACGATCTCATCGATCACGGGTTCATCTCCGATAACATGCGGCGCACGCAACTGGGTGCCGACCCCCTGTATCTTGCCTTGGTATCCGCATATGCGCGCGCGGGCGGGGAGGCCTACGCCGCATCGCTCTCACCCATGATGATCATATGCACGGTCGCGCTTTTCATCGTGTTCGCCGCACGGGCGGCCGCGTCCGGCGGATCCGACGGGAGGCCGGTTCGTATTGCGATCGCCGTTCTCGGTGCGGCGGCATTTCTTTCAACGGGATACTTCCTGAATACGGCGCTCCAGGTAAAAACGCACAGCGTCTATGCGCTCCACATGCTTGGCGCCTGCGGCGCTCTTTACTTTGCCGCGTCAGAGCGCAGTCCGAGATGGTTTGTCGTGGGGTTGTTATTTGCGATGCCGATGGTCCTGTTTCGGCTCGAAGCGGGACTTTCCGCTATTCCGATCCTCGTTGTCGCTCTCGCAATCACCTCTATTCCCCCGCGCCAGCGCTTGTTGGGCGTGGGGCTGGTCTTCCTGGCATGGGCTGCTGCGTATACATGCCTGCTGGCGGCCACGACCTATTACGACGGCGTCTTCGATCGCGGCTATGTATCGAAGAACATTCTATACACGGGCGCGCTCGATGCCGTCGCCGGGGGGCTGCTTGTGCTGCTCGCCGCCGCGTCTCGGCATGGGATGGTCACCGCCATCGTGAACGGTCTCGCCACCTTTCTTCCCGCCTTGATGGTGGTCAGTCTGGCCGTGCTCCTGGCCATTCACATCGTCGTATTTTCAGATGTTTATGCAGCGTCAGCCAAAGACATTGCGGCAATATTCACGGACCCCGATATGGGGGCGGTCGGCTTTTGTATCGCTGGCGCTTTCCTGTTGTTCCTGTCGCTGGTGTTGCGGGGGCAACTGCCCTGGTTGTGGGTCGTGCTGGTACCGGTGATATCGTTCCTGATGACGGTGCTTCTGGCCGACATTTACCTGGAGGGACAGCCTCACTGGGGAACGACCGGTGCGCTTACACGGATCATGTCCCACGTGGTTCCCACCTTTGCTTTTTATGTCGTACTTAGGATTCTAGTCATCCTGGCTGAGGATTCGGGATCCGAACAGGCCGCGAGGTAGGCCCCATTGCGGGCCGTCTCCGCCGGAAAAAATGGGGTGGCGCGAGCGCCACCCCGAGATATCCCAGGACAGTGGACGGAGAAACCGAACTATTTGCTGTGACCTTTGGCTTTGCCGTTACCATTGCCGCCGGCATTGCCGTTACCGCCGGCCGCCGTAACGCCGGCCTGCGATGCCTGGGCACCCGAATTGCCGCCCGCGGCGGATACGATGCCCGCACTGGCTGAGTTCCCGGCTGAGGCACCGGCGTTTGCATGCCCATACGCATTGCCGTTGGCCTGGCCGTTGCCGCCTCCGTTGCCGGTAACAAACGAGGCGTCGCCATTACCCCGGTTGCCGGACGCCGTGACTCCGGTATTGCCGGATTTGTTCCCTTGGCTGGTGCCGCTGTACACCTTGGTCGAGCTGCGGCCGTAAGCGTTGCCGCTGCTGCCGCCGATGGTCATGGTGCCTCCGTTGCCGAGCGAGATGACAACCGGCCGACGGCCCCCGGGCTGGGAGCTCACGGCGGTAGACGCGGACGTGGCGGTGGTGGAATCCGTCGCGGTCGAGCCGCTCACATCCGTCTCCGTCGTCCCGGGGTCCGTCGCCGCGACTTGCCGGCGATTGCTCTTGGAGATCACCTGACCGAGGTTTTTCTCGGTCGTCAGGCCGTCTGCCTGCATATCCTTGAATATCTCGCCCCAACCTTGACCGTCCTGTTTGGCGGCGGCGATATCATCAAGGCTGAGCGGTTCGGCAGTTCCCGTGGCGGCAGTCTCACCGTCCGCACTCGTGGCCGTATTGGCGGCCGTATCGGTGCCGCTCGTGTTGCCGGTCGCATCGGGATCACCAGAATCTCCGTTTTCGCTGGGTTCGGGCTGCTGGTCTACCAACGCCTTGGCGATTTTTTGGCCGCCCGGCGACAGACTGTCATAGCTACCCTCGTTCGAAGCGGTGTCGGCACCGCCCGAGGTGTCGCCGCCGCCTTCCGTGGCATCCGAACCGTCGCCGCTGGTGCCGTCATCGGCAACGCCGGCATTGGCGCTACCGGTACCGCCGGTGATGACAGAATCGTCACTTTCGTTGGCCGCCTGCTGCGACTGGGCAATCGTCGGTGCCATCAAAAGCGCGAGGACTGCGGCCGTCGAAATGGTGTTGCTGCGTTTCATGGAATACCTCCTTTAGCGTTGGCTTAAGGGTTAAGGTGTCTTGGAGATCGCTTGCGCTGTTCCGCGACCTGAGCATCGACGCCCTGCGCGGTCTGGATGATGATTTCCGTAGATGTGGCGCTGTCGCGGAAGAACCCGTCGGATTCGACAACGGTCACGCGCATCCTCGTGGTGGCTCTGGTTAGCGCTTCAAGTTCGATCTCCGCGGTGCGCTCGCGCGCCTTGGCTTCGATCACGTAACCGGTTTCCGTCTTCTTGTCGGTCTTGAGCTCCATTGCCATTTCCGAAAGCGCCGCCTTGGTTGCGCTTCTGACGTCCTCGAGCTCGGCGGTGAATGTCTTGTAGGCGATGCCGCTCAACGTGTGATTGACGCCGGCGCTGGTTGCTGTCCCGGCCCCAACACCTAGCATGGTCAGACCGACGCCTGCGCAGCCCTGAAGGCTGAATGCCACGACGGCGATCAGTACGATCGGGTATTTTCTCACTGTAACTCCCTCCAACAGTCGTCTTGGTCCAGTTTTCGCCTTACGAGTCGTTGCCCGCCGGCGGTGTGGTGCCCACTTGCCATGTGCCGTCTTTGCGTTTGCATGCGATCCGGAAGGTTTCGCTGATCGACGTATCCTGCGCGGCGCGTATGGTCAGAGTTCGGCAATCGCGCTCGCCGACCTGAAACGTACTTTTCGGTTGCACGCGGTATGTCACGACGTCGGCATTGGGCTGGGGCGATGGGATCGTGATCCTTTTCACATCACCATCGGATACGCTTTCGAGTACTTCAGCCAATTCGGGACTGGCGAGGACGTTGGCGCGGCCTTTCGTTCCGTGGGTGAAAAGACCACTGTACACGCCGACCATCCCATTCGAGTCCGGGTACGCCGGCCGGAAGGCCAGCAAGGTTGCGACTGCAACTCCAATTGCGAGGATGCAGATATGCTTCCATTTAGCATTGGCGGGGCTCCATTCCTGCGGTTTCAGCTCTTTCATGACTGTCTCCGATTGATCCGGTCCCGGACGGCAACGCCGTTCGTTTGCGGGACATGCGAAGACCGTAGTGAAAACCGGTCAGCCCGTGTTGCGACAAAGACGGGACATCGCCGCCGCCGGCGTCACAGCATTGTCACAGGAAAAGTATGTTTGTTTTCAGTTGGTTATATGGCGGCAGGAAGGTCGATGACGACGTCGAGCCCGCCCTCGGCACGGTTTTGGAGCGAGATTGTCCCGCCCATCAGTTCAATATTGCGTCGAACAACGAACAAACCGATACCGAAATGCGATGGGCCGTCACGGCCGCCGGTGCCGTCGTCGTCGCGAATCGACACATAGCGTTCGAACACCAGACCCAGTTTGTCATCGGGGATGCCGGGACCTGTATCGGATACGACAATCTCTGCCCGCCCATTCGATGAGCTGACGGTGATCGTGATCGCACTGTCCGGTGGCGCGAAGCTGATTGCATTTTCGATGATGTTTTCAAGCGCCGTTTCCAGCAATTCGGTATCGGCGAGCACCTGAACATCAATGTCGTTTAACACCTCGATGCGCGCTCGTTTGGCATCGGCCGGCGCCTGATATTCCCGGGCGAGTCCGGCGACGAGCGGCTTGAGCGGCACCGGCGATGCAGAGCTTTCGAGACTGTCGGCCGTCGCGATGTCGAGCGCTCGCGCCGCACTGACGAGCGAGTCCAGCTTATCCAGCGAGGCGTCGATGATCTCCACCGGCCGTTGTTGTGCGGCGGGCAAACCGCTGACGGTGCGTTTCAGGGGATCGAGCGATTGCCGCATCACGGCGATCGGCGCTTTAAAGGCGTGAGCGTTTTCCTCGGCGGAACGCCGAATGGTTTCGGCCGATCTCTCAAGTGCGGCGACCATGTTGTCGAATGTAGCCGCAATTCGGTCCAATTCCCGGAACCGATTGCGCCGCTGGAAGATCCGTGCGCCGCCGCGCCCCCGCATATGATCGCTAGCCGACCGCTCGAAAAGCTTCAGATTGATCCATACGTCGATGAACAACCAGACAGTAACCGCGGCCAACAAAAGATACACCGCGGCGGCAATCAGAATTTCGGGGTTTGACCAATAGCGCCGGGCCAGCGTGGAATCGAACAGACCACCTTCGCTGTAAGATGTCGCGACAATCCAGCAGCCGTCCTTGGTTCTGATGGCATCGAGGGACGCGATCAGTTCCTGCTCTCCCTGAGCATTCGTATACCGCGCGGTTTCGCGGTTGTCCGGCGCGCAACTCCGCTTGACGTCCTGCAAGAGACCGGTGTCGAGTAGTGCGCGACGTTCTTTATCCAGAAGCGATGCATCGACCGGCGGCCAGGCGGCGACGAAAAAGAAGCCGCCCGTATCGTCGTCATGCGGTTTCAGCAAGAGCTTCACGTTTGCCTGTGCCTGCTCACCCAATTCCTTTAATCGTTTGGTCACCGCTAGGATATCCGCCTGGCCCTGCGCCTTGACGGACGGCGCCAATGCCGCCGCGATCAGTGCGCCCTGCTTTCTGATCACCTCGGTAAGCAGATCGTTCTTCTCGGCGTCCGCCGCCTGGAATCTTGTGTACAACGCCAGCGGCACAATCAGAAAGATCACGAGCAGAATGACGAACCGCGAGAGCAGCGAGCCGCGAGGCATACGTCTGTTAGTAGAGATGGTATTAGGCGTCGTCACGTTCCGTGCCCCAGCGATACCCGAACCCGGGATAGTTCTCGATGGCATCGAACGCGGGATCGACATCGCGGAACTTGCGCCTGACACGCTTGATGAAAGTGCGCACATTCTGACGATATCCGTCTTCACCTTGACCGGCAACAAACCCCTGCCCGCGGACGATGTCATAAATGTCACGGTAGGAGAGATTGTCGCCGGCACGCCGCGCAAGCGCTTCGACGATTTCAAACTCACCAATGGTCAGATCAACGTCGCGACCCTGCCAGCGCGCATTCTTTCCGGCGGCGTTCAGGTCGAGATCGCCGACGCGAACCCGCGCGTCTGCATGCTTGGGCGCAGACGCCGTTTCCGGTTTGCTGCTGAGGGCCAACTCGATCCGCTTCAACAATATGGCGAAGCTGCGCGACTTTTCGACAAAATCGATGGCGCCGCCAAGTAGGGCCGCTTCCTCGTAAATCTGGTCCGACAGCACGGTGAGAAAAATCACGGGAACGGCTTGGTCTTGGGCCCGCATCTGGCGCAGGACTTCAATGCCGTTCAGTTCAGGCATCTTCCAGTCAAGAAGAACGAGATCGACCGCGGTGCCGTCGGCAAAGGCTTCCAGCGCATCGTTGCCGTTGTCGAAATGAAGCACGGAAAATCCCTCGTTCTCCAAGTTCCCGCCCAGAGACTCCCGAAACAGGTCGTCGTCATCGACGATGGCGACGGTGTGGCTCGCTGCATCGACGCTCATGGCTTGGCCTTTCCGCTTTGAATGGCGCTGAGGCAGGTCTCCGGACTTTCTTTCTGGCCAGCCGCAGCGCGAACATCGTAGGAAAGTGCTCGGAATTGATTGCGCTCGATGTCCATGAAAAAAACGATGCTGAGAGAGCAGCCGCCGGCCCCATAGAGATAGACAAGCGCCGGTTTTTCATCCTGGACGCTTAGCGGTTCCCCGAAAGCCTTTTCAATTTCTGCGACGCTCTGTCCGATCAGGCTTGATGGCACCGGTGGGTTGGCGACGGTTTCAGGGGCGTCGGGTTTTCTTGGCGGAATGACAATGATCTTCCCGGCCGCGGGCTTCTCCTTGCCGTAGCGCACCGGAATATCCCGTGCCAACGAGGGTTCGTTGCCGGACAGCATCGTGCAGCCCGAAATAAACCCGGCACAGATCAATCCCGACAGAATGGAACTTAATCGGTGTGACGTAGGCATCGCGGCTGCCGGTGCGCAATTGGAGCAGGCCCTTGAAGGCATGCGACAACATAAGGCCATTAGATCGAATGGTCGAGTGATCGCCGTCACGCCTTGATCTCGCGTGTGCGGGGATTGTGGCAATACTCGCCAAAAGAAGTCACGGGATTCTCACACCCGCACTCCGATCAGCTTGTTAGCTTCTACACCGTTTCCGGCGGCCTGGCGGCGGCGAGCGCTGTGCGACCGGCTGATCGGAATGATTGGATAAAAGGAGTAAACGGAAATGTTTCTGAACAAGATTAGGCTTAAATCGATTGCCGTCGCGGTGATTGCCGCCTTTGGTATTTCACTGACGCCGGTTGCGCCGGTGAGCGCAGCGCTCGTCGGCAACGATCAGATGGCCAGCGAGCAGCAGGCCATGAGCGACCGTGCGTTCGTCAAGACGTTCATGGAACGCGGCGACGTCCAAAAGCAGTTCGAAGATCTGGGTGTTAATCCGGACGAGGCGAAGCAGCGTGTTGACGCGCTCAGCGACGCCGAGGTTGCTCAACTCGCCGACGAGATCAAAAGCTCCCCCGCCGGTCAGGGTGTCATTGGGGCACTTATCGGCGCCGGTCTGATCATCTTCCTCGTGCTTCTGATCACCGACATGCTTGGGTTCACCAGCGTGTTCGGTTTCACCAACAAAGGCTCGGCCAATCCGAGCTAACGGGGCATGAAGGATGAAACGGTTTCAAATGAAACGCCGTATCCTCGTCGCGCTGGTGGCGCTGTTGGGGCTCGGAGGTTGCGCGGCGACGCCCGTGACCGACAGCCTCACGGTGTCACCGCCGCGAGGCATGCCAAATGCGGCCGAGCTCACAGAGGTGCCGTTCCACGCCCAGACCAAATATCACTGCGGCCCGGCGGCGCTGGCCACGGTTCTCGACGACAGTGGGCGCGAAGTGACGCCAAGCGAGTTGGCGGAGCACGTTTATACGCCAGGCCGTAAAGGGACATTGCAGACAGAAATCAAGACGGGTGCGCGTCGCGAAGGCCGATTGGCGCTGCCTGTACGTGATATGACAGAAGCACTTTCGCTGGTCTCGAAAGGTCATCCGGTTCTGGTGCTACAGAACCTGGGCCTCGAGATAGCGCCACAATGGCACTATGCGGTTGTCGTCGGATATGACATCGCCGGCCATTCGGTGACGCTCCGCTCCGGGACGACGAAAAGACAGGTGATGTCGATGGAAACGTTCGAGCACACCTGGCGCCGGGCCAAGTTCTGGGGTGTCATCATTGCGCCGCCCGATGGGCCTGTACCTGAAGGGACCGTGCTTGCCGACTGGTTGGGTGAAGCTTACGGGATCGAACGCGCCGGTCGCGCAGAGGATGCCCTTGATGCTTACGACACAGCGGCCGAAAAATGGCCGGCTGACGCATCTCCGCTGATTTTCAAGGCGAATATGCTCGCGGCGCGCAAGCGCCTTGGAGACGCCGAGCAAGCACTTCGCGAGGCATTGCGCCGGGAACCCGGCAATGGCACGGCGATGAACAACCTCGCGCATGTGCTGATGCTTAGGAACGAATTCGGTCTCGCCGAAGAAATGGCGGAGCGCGCTGTCGAAACGAACGGCAGCACAGCGGCCGTGGCTCAGGAAACGTTGCGTGAGATCCGGTTGCGCCGGGAAAACTGAGGCCCTGCCTTGACGACGCGCTTAGCGCTCCCCACCCTCATGGGAGCAGAAACAGGAGGGTGAAATGGCCGAGAAACTGGACGAAGACGCCCGCGCCGCGGCGCTCGCCGATCTGCACGGTTGGGCCGACGTCGACGGTCGTGATGCGATCACGCGCACGTTCAAGTTCAAGAACTTTAACGAAGCGTTCGGCTTTATGAGCCGGGTTGCGCTGCAGGCCGAGAAAATGGATCACCACCCGGAATGGTTTAACGTGTATTCGACGGTTGAGGTTACGCTGGCGACGCATGACGCCGGCGGCCTGACCGATCTCGACGTGAAGCTCGCTAAATTCATGAACAAGGCCTTCGGCACCGACTAGTTCGATCTGATTTTCTTGGATAGGTCTTCCAGCGCTTTCATGAACGATGACGTCGGTACGGCAAATCCTTTGCCGCCAACGCGGTTCTTGGTGTGCGCGGCGTGTACCGCGGCAAGCCGGTATTCCTTCCCGTCCGAAAACACGATCGGTGAGCCGCTGTCGCCTGGCACGGCCTGACAGCCGTGTTCCGCGACCTGCAGACCCTTGGTGAACCCCCACATCTTGCAGTCTGGATGTGCCGTCAGCACCTGGCCGCGGTCCCCTGAATACCCGGCTTGCGTAAAGACCGTATTCTTCTTTCTGAGTTCCCAGAAGATTTTCTCCGTATAGAGCGCCGGGCGGAGAATACCTGTCACCGGACTCGGATCCTTCTCGAGCACGATCAGCGCCCAGTCGTAAACCACCGCGGATACCGTCGCCTTGCGATTGGGATCGTACCCGGGCGCCGTGTGTATTTCGGTCGCGACCGAATGGAAAAGATATTCTCCACGGTCCCATCCGGCGACAAAGTGCAAGTCTTCAGGCGCCATCAGGCCGCCGGTGTAGCGATTGGCGACGCAGTGCGCCGACGTCACGATGATCCGGGATGCGACGACAGTTGCCGTGCAATGACCGCGCCCCGCCTTGTTGAATCTGCCGACGGCCGTCCATGGATAGACGCGGGAGTCCGCATTGACACGAACGTCGCCGGCGCCGAATACGCTGTTGGGTTTGTATTTGTACTTGTCGTCATCCGATTGCGCATTCGCGCTTGAGATCGCCGTCACAAGAACGGCGGCAAGTGCCAGAATGCGCCAAAAAAAGTTCATTGCGGCGCCATACGGAGCGCGCCGTCGAGGCGCACCACTTCTCCATTCAACATGACGTTGTCGATCATGTGCAGCGCCAGCGCCGCATATTCGGCTGGATCGCCGAGGCGTGACGGAAACGGCACGCTCTCACCCAATGCTTTTTGGACTTCCTCGGACAGGCCGAACAGCATTGGCGTGCCGAAGATGCCGGGGGCGATGGCGAGTACCCGAACGCCGCTTCTCGCCAGCTCGCGCGCGGCCGGCAACGTCATCGACGCGATGCCGCCCTTCGAGGCCGCGTAGGCGGCCTGGCCGATCTGCCCGTCCATGGCGGCAATCGACGCCGTGTTGATGATGACGCCGCGCTCGCCTGTTTCAAGCGGATCGAGCGCGGTCATGTCGGCAGCGGCAAGGCGCATGACGTTGAAAGTGCCGATCAGGTTGACGTTAATGATGGCGGCAAAACTCTCGAGCGGCTGGGCGCCGTCGCGGCCAACGATCCGTTTCGGCGGCGCGATGCCGGCGCAACTGACAAGGATACGGGCCGGCCCGTGCTTGTCGCGCGCGGCCTCAACGGCTTCCTCCGCGCTTTCGGCAGATGTAACGTCGCAGCCGATGGCCAGGCCGCCGATCTCGTCGGCGATTTTGCCCGCGTCTTCCGCGTTGAGGTCGAGCAGGGCGACCTTCGCCCCCTTCTCGGCAAGTGCCCGCGCCGTCGCGGCACCGAGACCTGACGCCGCCCCCGTGACGATCGCTGCGTGACCTTTGACGTCCATCACCTTATCCTCCCGATGCCGAGCCGCTATCTGTTTATCAAGAGAATGGACGGGCGACAACGTGAGCCGCACCCCTGAAGAAAATGAGAAAATCGTCGCCGACGGCTTCGTCGACAAGGCGAAGAAGACGCTTGGACGGATTCCCTTCACCGACGAGGCTGTCGCCGCCTATTATTGTGCGACGGACCCCGCAACGCCGAACCGGGTGCGCGTCACATTGATGGCGGCGCTTGCCTATTTCGTGATCCCGACGGATATGGTACCGGATTTTATCGCCGGACTCGGGTTCACCGACGATGCCGCCGTGTTCTGGGCCGCCTGGCGATCGGTTTCGGGGCATGTTACCGGGATGCATCGCGCCCGCGCCCGCGACTTTCTCGGGCGGGCCGAAGAAGAAACGCCGGACTGAAACTACGGCGTACGTTGGGAGGAAAAAGTTGAGCACACCACTTTGGCAACCGAGCCAGGCGCAGATCGACGGCGCCGAGATGACCCGTTTTCGAAAACGGGTTGAGACGGATTGGGGCGTCGAACTTCCGGACAGCCGGGCGCTTTGGAAATTCTCCGTCACCGAACTTGAAAAATTCTGGACCTCGGTCTGGGAAGACGCAGGAATCATTGCAGAAATGCGCGGTGAGCGCGTGCTGGCCGACGGCGACAAGATGCCGGGGGCGAAGTGGTTCCCGGATGCGCGCCTGAGCTTTGCCGAGAACCTGCTGCGTCACCGCGGCGACGGGGAAGCGATGGTCTTTAACGGCGAAGGCCGGGTGTCGCGCCGTCTCAGCTTCGACGATGTATACGATCAGGTTTCGGTCATGGTGCAGATGCTCGAAGCGTTCGGCGTCGGCGAAGGCGATCGGGTCTGCGGGTATCTTCCCAACATGCCGGAAACGGTGATCGCCATGGCGGCGACCAACGCGCTTGGCGCGGTTTGGTCGTCATGCTCACCGGATTTCGGCGAGCAGGGCGTACTCGACCGGTTCGGGCAGATCGAACCCAAGGTCATGCTCTGCACGGACGGTTATTGGTACAACGGCAAGCGTCACGACGTGCGCGGCAAAACCGCTTCGATCGCAAAGCAGCTTCCGAGCCTCGAGAAAGTAATCCTGATCCCCTACGGCGACGAAGACGCGGACGTCGGCGACATCGAAAAAGCGGTGACGTATGCGGATGCCGCTACCGATTTGTCGCCGGGCGAAATCGTATTTCGGCAGCTTCCCTTCGATCATCCACTCTATATCATGTTTTCGAGCGGCACCACCGGCGCGCCCAAATGTATCATCCACAGCCAGGGCGGCACCTTGCTGAAGCACGCCTCCGAGCAACCTATCCACTGCGACATCCGCAAAGGCGACCGGGTCTTCTTCTTCACCACGTGCGGCTGGATGATGTGGAACTGGCTGGCCACCAATATCACCTGGGGCGCGACGCTGCTGCTTTATGACGGCTCACCATTCTATCCGTCCGGCAACACGCTGTTCGATTTTGCCGACGCGGAGAAGATGACGCTGTTCGGGACGTCCGCGAAGTTCATCGATGCGCTCAACAAAGCGGCGCTTCGCCCCCGGGATACGCACGACCTCTCATCCGTGCGCATGCTGTGCTCAACCGGGTCGCCACTGGCGCCGGAGGGATTCGATTACGTTTACGACGCCGTGAAGCCCGACGTCCATCTCGTCTCGTTTTCAGGCGGGACGGACATTATGGGGTGCTTCTGCGGCGGTGATGCGACGTCACCCGTCTGGCGGGGCGAGATTCAGATGCGCTTCCTCGGCATGGCGGTCGACGTGTTCGATGACGACGGCAGGCCGATCCGGGGCGAGAAGGGAGAACTGGTCTGTACCCGACCGTTTCCGACGGTGCCACTCGGTTTTCTCAATGACCCGGGCGATGAGCGTTTCAAGGCCGCTTACTTCGAGGTGTTTCCGAACATCTGGACGCATGGTGATTACGTGATGCTGACCGAGCACGACGGCATCGTGATTTATGGGCGCTCGGACGCGACGCTCAATCCGGGCGGGGTGCGCATCGGTACAGCGGAGATTTACCGTCAGGTCGAGAAGCTCGAAGAAATTCAGGAAAGTATCGTCATCGGTCAGGAATGGGACAACGATGTCCGCGTGGTTCTGTTCGTCATTCTGAAGGAAGGCAAGCTCGACGACGACCTGATTCAGAAGATCCGCACACAGGTGCGGAACAACTGCACGCCGCGTCACGTGCCGGCCAAGGTGGTGCAGGTGACGGATATTCCGCGCACCAAATCGGGCAAGATCACTGAGCTGGCGGTGCGCGACATCGTTCACGGACGCGGCGTCAAAAACAAAGAGGCGCTGGCGAACCCGGAAGCGCTCGACCTGTTCCGCGATTTGGAAGAGCTGAAGAGCTAGATCTCGACGTTCGCCAATGCGCGGTAGAGCGCCTGCAGCGCGCCCGGCGCGGCGCCGTCCCCCGATTTGGCACGGGCCTCCAATTGCGTGACGCAGGCTTCCGTAATCGCCTTGATCTCACTCGTTTCCAACTCGCCCAGAAACTGCTGCGGGTTCTGGCGGATCGCCATAATGAACGGGTTGCTCATGTTTTCCTCTCCCAGGCGCGCCGCCCGTCGGCCAGTCTAATGGCGGTGTCGCGGGCCTCTCTGAACAGCCATTCCCTGAAGACCCGGACCTTGGGCCGGTCGTAATTGGTTTCGGTCGATGCGACGTAGTAACGGTAATTGGCGGTCAGTGCCAGATCAAACGGCGCCACCAACTTGCCGGCGGCAATGGAATCGGCAACCAGCAGTCCGCGGCCCAAGGCCACCCCTTCGCCGGCGATCGCCGCCTGGATCACCAGATTGGAGTGTGTGTAGCCGGGGCCGCGTCCGGGATCGATATCGGTCAGACCGGCCGCTTTGAGCCACATCGCCCAGTCTTCCTCCATGTCGTCGTGAATCAGCGGGTAGTGACGGAGGTCCGCCGGCACCTTCAATCCCGAACCGCTTTCAATCAGTGACGGCGCGCAGACCGGGAATATGTCCTCACGCATCAGTTCTTCGGCGACCAATCCCGGCCAGTTGCCGCGACCGTATCGGATACCGATGTCGATGCCGGCCCGGTCGTAGTCGACGGCGATGTCCGACGTTGCGAGACGGACGTCGATGTCAGGGTTGTCGCTTCTGAACCGAACCAGCCTCGGCATCAACCAGGCCGCGGCGAGGCTGTCCATGGTGGCGACGATCAGAATACCCGCCTGATCGCGCCGTTTGACTCGCGCGACCGCCGTATCCATCGAGTCGAAGGCATCGATGAGATCGGGCAGCAAAGTCTGTCCGGCATCGGTCAGAATGAGCTGACGGTTGCGGCGCTGGAACAGCATGATGCCGATCTGATCCTCAAGCGCCTTGACCTGATGAGAGATCGCCGCCTGCGTCACGTTCAGTTCATCGGCAGCACGGGTGAAGCTCAGGTGCCGTGCCGCCGATTCAAAAGCGCGTAAAGCGTTAAGAGAGGGAAGACGGCGCTTCATCGCGATGGCATTTCCATGATAAAAAGTTTTCGTATCAGATATGCGATAATCACATGATTTAACTTAATTCATTGATATCATGATATAATAAGATTGTATCCATAACATTCAAATAAGAAAAACTAATTTGAAAATGAATTAATGTCGTTTGTCCAGTTCATTGGATGCGCGTATCAATTTCACGTCGCGGACGAACGGAATAGGCCGTCGCCGCAATGAATGGAGAAGACCCATGAACAGCATCCTGAAAACCTTTCCCTTCGCTCTGGGATACGGCCGTAACGTCCTTAAATCGCTGGCGATCGCCCTTTTCGTCATGCCGGAAAAGGGCCTGGATGTCCTGAACGTATGGGAAGCCCGACTCCGCCAGCGTCAGCATCTGGCCCGGCTCGACGCCCGAATTCTGGACGATATGGGCATGACACCTGAAGACGCCGCCCGCGAGAGCGCAAAGCCGTTCTGGCAGGCGTGAGCCCAGCCCTCGTCTATCCCGAAAAGGGCGGTTCGGATAACCCGGATCGCCCTTTTCATTTGCGGCGAGCCGGATCAGCATACCTGGGTAAATCTTGGAGGTAGTGGAGGCGACAATGCTAGAGCATCTGCGGTTGATGGCGCGATACAACAAGTGGGCAAACGATCGGGTCAGCGGGGCGATCTCGGACATCGCCGAAGAGGATTACATGAAGCCGCGCGAGGCGTTCTTCGGCTCCATTCACGGTGCGGTGAATCATCTGCTTCTGGTCGACCGTTTATGGCGCGGGCGGATGATCGGCAAGCCCTATCCTGCAGAGGCATTGAACGAGATCGTCTGCGAAGATCGCTCGACCTTCATTCGAGAACGCGATGTTGAAAACGACATTATCATCGACTTCGTCGATGGCCTTTCGGCGGCGGATATCGAAGGCAAGTTTACCTACACGACATACTCCGGCGTCGACGGCACCGACAAGCGGCGCATCGTACTGGCGCACATGTTCAATCACGCGACCCATCACCGGGGTCAGGTGCATGCACTTTTATCGCAAGTGCCGGCCGATCCGCCGCCACTCGACCTGATCTATTTCATGCGCGACCGGGAGGCCGGCAAAACTGCGTAATCCAAATTAAAGGACGCAGTGCTTGGCGAAATCGGCGGCTTCGTTCGCCGACCAGTCGCCTTTGGGTTTTTCCTTGAGGTCTTCGCACCATTCCTTCGAGCCGACTTCAGGTGAGCAAGCGGTCAATGCGCCGAAAGCGAAAACGGCGAGTGCGAAGACGGCTGCGTGGCGGAGTGATTTGATCATGTGGGGCCTCCCGATGATTGATTCTTTTTTGATAGCCCAGAAGCGGCGGATTTGGAAGCGGTCAACGTGACGCGCGTTGATTAGCGGGCCAAACCGGACTTAGAGTAGCCGCTGGGGAGGGGCCGCGCTTCGCGCTAAGGCCGTGTTGCCCTCGGGAGGCTAAGATGTTCGGCCGGAGTACCGACGTTTTTGATCGGGTTGTCGGCAGCGAGGAGATCGCACTCGACGATATTTCCGGCATGCCGATCATGGCCGCGCACGATTACTGGGACAAAGTACGCGGCCCGGCTTTCGCCCCGCCGCGCAAATCCTTCCGTCTCGATGAACTGCCGCCGAGGCTGATTCCATATATTGCGATGGTCGATTTCCTGGGGCCACCGCTTGACTATTATTACAGGTTTTTCGGCAGCGCGATGGCGGAAGCATCCGGCCGCGAGCTGACCGGCAAAACGTATTATGCCGACGGCGTCGAGGGGTACGGTTTCGTCAATGCCCGCCTGTTTCCTGTCCTGATCGAACGCAGAAGCCCAATGGTGCACAGGACGACCTGGGAATCGGTCAAGGGGGTGCGGCTGGTTACAATGACGCTCCGGCTGCCGCTATCGTCCGACGGCGCAATCGTCGACGGCGCCGTAACGGCAAACAGTTACGAGTTCGACCGGCGTCCGTTCAGCCCGGCCTGATGACGACGACAGAGATGTCGTCAACCACTGCCGCGCCACCGCGGAACGTTTCCAGGTCCTTGAGAATTTCGTCGAGAAGCGCGGTGCTGCCGTTGCCGTGCGCGCGCTTGATCACCGCCTTGAGACGGTCATGGCCGTACTCATTCCCGTTTTGGTCTCGCGCTTCGCGAACGCCGTCGGTGTAAACGACCATGACGCCTTGCGGCGGCAGGGTTTCCGTACGGGACGTGAAAGACCACTCAGGGTCGACGCCGAGGGGGATGTCCTCACCCTCCAACAAGGTGAAGGCGTCTTGCTCCGGGTCGAAAACCAGAGCGGCCTCATGGCCCGCGGAGATCCAGTCGATCTCACGGCTCGCTGCCCTTAGCTGAAGATAAAAAAGTGTCAACGAGCGGCCGCCGGCGCTGTCTTCGCTCAATTGTCTGTTGATGGCCGCCAGCAGATCGTCGGCGCTCTGATGATGGGCCAGGTTAGCCCGCATCAACGCACGGGCCGACACCATCAGCAGGGCCGCGCCGACACCATGTCCGGTCACATCGCCGACGACGATGGCGTAGCTGTCATTGCCGAGCGGGATATAATCCTGGTAGTCGCCGCCGGTTTCGTCGCAATAGATCGTCCGCCCGGCGATGTCGTGACCTTCCGGTCTCGGCGGCGTGACCGGGATAAGATGCTGCTGTATTTCCTGGGCCGCGAATAGATCGCGTTTCACGCGAAGTTGCTCTTCCAGTGCCGGCACCATTCGATTGAAGCCCCTGGCAAGATCGCCGATTTCGTCCCGGCCCGCGTGTGCGATCCGAACCGAGAAATCTCCGCGTGCGAGCTTTGAAGCGGCTTCGTGCAACCGGCGAATCGGACTGGTGAGCGTTTTGGCCCCGAAGATAGCGAGCGCGGCGGCGATCATCCCCGCAATCAGCGTAAACGTGATCGCGATCTTCAACTGCTCGCGGTACGAAGTCAGCACGACGTCGTCAACGCGGTCGCTGACCACGGTGATGATATCGGTCGGCAGGCTGACGGCGATGTGGTAGGCGCTACCCTCGGTTTGTCCGGCGGGGCTGAAAGACCAGATTTCCATATTGTCTCCGCGTTCGACATATTCGAGCCCGGGTACGCCCGAACGTATATCGCTTACGACCTTGAGCCAATTATCGTCGCCGTTCAGCAGCAATGGCCGTGGTTCTCCCATCACCGCCCATTGCCCGTTCTCCGCCGAATACGAAGCGACTTCATGGGGCGTCAGTGCCGGATCGTCGTTGGGGACGGAAATCAGGGACGCGTCGGCGCCAGGCGGCAGACGTGTTCCGTCCACGGATCTGGTCAGAAGGGCGTCGAGACGTATCGAGATACGAGCGGCGCCGACAAGGCGGCCATCGGCGAGTTGAACAGGCGCACTAACCGCGATCCGGCCGGGCTCCCGGTTTGCCCCGTCGAACCATGCCGTTTCAAGCGCCTCAAGCGTTGTCAGATACCATTCCTGCTCGCGGGGATCGTCTGGAAACCGGATCGCGCGGCCGGGATAAGAAATGGTCAGGCCGCTCTCGAAAGAAACCGTGAGGGTGTCAATGGCGCCGCGATTACGGAGATAGATCGTTCGCGCAACATCGTTGAACCCGGCTAGACGTTTGAGCGTCCCGGCAACGCCATCGCGGCTGGCGTCCGGCGCGACATGGACGCTGAGGTGCTGCATGTCGATCTGCCACGCATCATCCGCCTTCGCCTCGGACGGCGCTTCAGTCTCCACGATGAACCCCTCCTGACCGTTACCGTCCGGCAGGTTTTCGACGGATACACTCAGGCGCGCAGCGATATCGCCAGCCAGGAATCGGACTTCCCGGGCGACCGTGGCGCGTGTTTCCTCGATGGTTACGGCACCCAATTCACTGGCGCGGCGGAGGTCCCGATGAACCCGCTCTTCCAGCAACTCCTTGCCGCGGTCGGCCATGTCGCTGCCGAACTGCTGGGTAGCACGCAGATAGACGAACGATGCCGCGCCGAGCGGCACAACCGCGAGCGCTACGAAGCAGATGGCGAGCTTGGTTCCGATCTTCATGCAAGACCTGCCAGTATCGGACGGCGCGTCACGTTTTCTCGCGCCGTCCTATTTCGCCTCGGACGTCAGGATCACGACCTTACCGGTCGATTTGCGCCCGGTCAGCGTGTCATGTGCCAGTTTGACATCTTCCATTGGGAACACGTGCGATACATGCGGCTTTAGCTTGCCATCCGCATACCATTGCAGAAGCTGCTTGAACGAACCGTGCACCAGTTCCGGGTCTAGGATCCGGTGCGCGCCCCAGTAATACCCGATGACGGTGATGTTCTTGACCAGCAGAATGTTCGCCGGAATCTGCGGGACCGTACCGCTGGCAAAGCCGACGACGAGAATGCGGCCTCCCTGAACGATGGCGCGCAGACTGGCGTCGAAGGCGGTGCCGCCGACCGGATCATAGACCGCATCCGCCCCGCGCCCGTCGGTCAGCACCTTGACCCGTTCGCGAATATCCTCGGTCCGGTAGTCGATCAGGTCGTCGGCGCCGTACTTCTTGGCGATCTCCAGCTTGTCCTGGCCGCCTGCGGTGGCGATCACCCGTGCGCCCAAAACCTTGCCGATCTCGACCGCCGTCAAGCCGACACCGCCGGCGGCACCATGCACCAGTAACGTCTCGCCTGGTTGGATCTTGAGCTTGTTCACGAGTCCGATATGCGATGTCCCGTAAACGATCGGGAAACCGGCCGCTTCGACGAACGTCATCTTGTCAGGGATGACATAGACGTTGGACGCCTTGGCGACGGCCTCTTCGGCGTAGGCGCCATGCTCGACGCTGGCCATCACCCGATCGCCGACGTTGATGCCCTCGACGTCGCTGGAAACCTCTGTGACGAACCCTGCGGCTTCGAGCCCGGGCGCAAACGGCAGTTGCGGTTTGACCTGATACTTCCCCTTGACCATCAGGGTATCGGCAAAATTGACGCCGGCGGCGCGGACGGCGATCCGCACATACCCCTGCGGCAGATCCGGAGACGGCAGCTCGCCGATTCCCAATTGTTCTTCGTCATCGAAACTGGCGCAGACAACAGCGCGCATGGACGGCTCCTTCTTGAAATGACCGGACCGGTCTGGAATGTTTAGGCGTATATCTCGGGGCAGGATAAAAGCAAATCGCCGTCAACCCAAGACGCGGAAACAGGAGTTGCTCATGCGCGGTTTTTTCGGCATCGGCGTCGAGGGGATTTCCAAGGAAATGAACGTGGGAAACTTGTTTCGTTCGGCGCATGCGTTCGATGCGAGCTTCGTATTCACGGTCCGGGCGGCCTATACGCGGCGCGGCGGCGGCAAGTCGGATACGTCCGACTCACTCGCCCACTTGCCGTTCTATGCGTTTCCGGACATCGATTCCATGATGCTGCCGAAGTCGTGCAAGCTGGTCGGGGTCGAGCTGATCGACGATTCGATCGAGCTGCCGAGTTTCCATCATCCACCACAAGCGGCCTATGTCCTGGGGCCCGAACGCGGGGAACTGTCGCCTGAGATGCTTGACCGGTGCGACCACGTAATCCAGATCCCAACGAAGTTTTGCGTGAATGTCGGGATCGCCGGCGCGCTCGTCATGTATGACCGCGTCCTGTCGATGGGCCGGTTTGCCCCGAGGCCCGTGACCCCGGGCGGTCCGACCGAGGAACTGAAACATCAAAGACACGGGGGGCCGAAATTCCGAAAAGAGGTTGAGGCCTATCGGGCGCCGACACCGCGCGCCTATAACGACTGACCAGGCGGCCGATTAGTCCTTGATGCGCAAATAGCCGACCTTGTCGCCGGCCGCGTTCGTGACAACGGGGCGGATGTGCGCCGCGAGGCGCTTCTCATCATTGCTCGAAACAACCCCGGCATCGATCAGAAGTCGGCACATGGCGACGTCACCGGCGCGGCGTTCGCCGTCTTCGGTCTTGAGCGCTATACCGAGGCCCTTCTCCGGAACGATCGCGATATGCACGCCTTCGGCGCCGCCTTTGGTCGCGACCCGGCCGGCCAGCACCGTCATGATGTCGGTATCGATGCGGCCGGGACCGGCAACCATGAACGGTTCCGCCATGGCGGCGGCAAGAATGCGCTGCACGGCCTTCCCGCGCGCTTCGCCTAGGCCGCGGGGATCCGCCAGCTTTTGCACTGCGGTCGCCAGCGCGGTCAGGGTCATCCCATAGACCGGAATGCCGCAGCCGTCGATGCCGCGCCCGGTATCGGCGAGGTTCTGTCCGCCAAGTTCGGTAAGGATGTCATAGAGCCGCTTCTGAACCGGATGCGCCGGGTCCAGGTACCCTTCGACAGGCTCATGAAGGTGAAGCGCCGTGGTCAGAAAACCCGTGTGTTTGCCGGAGCAGTTGTTGTTCAGACGGGTCGGCGCCGTATTGGCGCGGATCAGGTTATGGGCAGACGCTTCGTGATACGGAAGGTGCGGTCCGCAGCCGAGATGATCGGCGTTTAGCCCGATGCGCGCAAGCCAGGCAGCGACCGCATCGACATGCGTCGGAGTGCCGGAATGGGAGGCCGAAGCCAGCGCCAGTTCCGCGATGGAGATTCCATGTGCGTCGGCAGCGCCGCTCTCGATCAGCGGCAGGCTCTGCATGTATTTGATCGCCGAGCGCGGATAGAACAACAGATCCGGATCGCCCCAGGTGCGTACGGGCCCCGATGCGTCGCAGACCATAGCGTGCACGCGATGCCGGCTTTCGACCATGGTGCCGCGGACGACTTCGCAAATCAGGGGATCAGACATGTAAACGACCTATGGGTATCGGACCGGAGATACGGCCTTGCGGACATATGAGCGTCCGGTATATCACGGTGGGTATGAATGCAATGCAGATTTTCCGTGCAGGATTGGCCATTTCGATACTCGCAGGCGCACTTTTTGCGGTTGCCGGTGAGGCCAGAGCCGATTTTCTCGGTAAGTTCGAGGATTGGGAAGCGCACGCACGTACGGACGGCGGCGCCAAGGTCTGTTACGCGGCGACAGTGCCGACCAAGTCAGAAGGCAAGTATACCCGCCGGGGCGACGTGTTCCTGCTTGTTTCGCACCGGCCGGCCGACAAGATGACGGGCTTCGTCAGTCTCGAAGCCGGATACAGCTATTCCAAGGAAAGCAAGATCACGGCGCGTATCGGCGGTGCTTCGTTCCCGATGTTCCCCGACGGCGAGCTCGCTTTCGCATATGAGGACCGGCCGCTGGTCGAGGCGATGATCCGCGGTGCCGACATGGTGGTGAAAGGCACGTCGAGCCGGGGCACCCTGACGACCGACACGTTTTCGCTAAGCGGTTTCACGGCCGCTTACAATGCCGCGTCCAAGGCCTGCGGGGTCAATAATTAACGATATGCCCGGCAGTCCCGATGATACGCTTTCGCGCACCGATATCCTGCCGGTGAAGTGCCCGCAATGCGGCGAGGCGCAGAACACGCTCGACGGCGCCCAAAATCCGTTGTCGCCTTCAGCGAGCGTCGGCTGCATGGTCTGCGGCTACGTCTTTGGGACAGATGAATACCGCCGGCTTCTGGCCGAGCGCCTACGCGAATTCGAGGGGCTGCAAATCGGCGAGCTTTAAGCTGCCGCCAGAGCGCCGATTGGGATGGTAAATCCCCTATCTTGGTGATACATAGCCGCGCCATGACCGACACCTCACGCATCCGTAACTTCGCGATCATCGCGCATATCGACCACGGCAAGTCGACACTTGCCGACCGCCTGATTCAGGTATGCGGCGGTCTGACCGACCGCGAGATGAAAGAACAAGTCCTCGACAACATGGACCTGGAGCGCGAGCGCGGCATCACCATCAAGGCCCAGACGGTGCGCCTCAAGTACAAGGCCAAGGATGGCGAGGAATATATCCTCAACCTGATCGATACGCCCGGCCACGTCGACTTCTCCTACGAGGTCAGCCGCTCGCTGGCGGCGTGCGAGGGGGCGCTGCTGGTCGTCGATGCGACCCAGGGCGTCGAAGCGCAGACGCTCGCGAACGTATATCTGGCGATCGAAAACGACCTCGAAATCATCCCCGTGCTCAACAAGGCCGACCTGCCGGCCGCCGAACCGGAGCGGGTCAAAGAACAGATCGAGGATGTAATCGGTCTCGACGCATCCGAAGCCCTTCTGATTTCGGCCAAGACCGGCATGGGCGTGCCGGACGTGCTGGAAGCCATCGTCAACAAGATGCCGCCGCCCAAGGGCGATGCATCGGCACCGCTGAAGGCGCTGCTCGTCGATAGCTGGTATGACGCCTACCTCGGCGTGATGACGCTGGTGCGTGTCTATGAGGGAACCCTCAAAAAAGGTATGCGCGTGCGCCTGATGCAGGAGGAAGCGATCCACCAGGTGGACCAGGTCGGGGCATTCACGCCGAAGCCGACCAAGGTCGAGTCGCTCGGCCCCGGCGAGGTCGGCTACATGACGGCGGCGATCAAGACCGTCGCAGAGACGTCCGTCGGCGATACGATCACCGAGGAAAAGCGCCAGACGGCGAAACCGCTGCCAGGCTTCAAACCGTCGATCCCGGTGGTGTTCTGCGGTCTTTTTCCGACCGATGCATCGGAATACGAAGACCTGCGCGACGCGCTCGCCAAGCTGCATCTCAACGATGCCAGCTTCCACTACGAGGCGGAAAGCTCAGCGGCGCTCGGCTTCGGCTTCCGCTGCGGGTTCCTCGGATTGCTGCACCTCGAGATCGTGCAGGAGCGTCTCGAGAGAGAGTTCGATCTCGACCTGATCACGACGAGCCCGAGCGTGGTCTACAAGGTCTACCGCACCGACGGCACCATGAAGGAACTGCACAATCCGGTCGATATGCCGGATCCGGTACAGATCGATTACGTCGAAGAGCCGCTGATCAAGGCGTCGATCATGGTGCCGGACGAGTTTCTCGGCTCCGTGCTGTCGCTTTGCGAAGAACGCCGTGGGATTCAGATGGAACTGACCTACGTCGGCAATCGCGCGATGGTCGTCTACAAATTGCCGCTCAACGAGGTCGTGTTCGATTTCTACGACCGACTGAAATCCGTCTCACGCGGGTATGCCAGTTTCGATTACGAGCTTATCGGCTATGAAGAGAGTGACCTCGTCAAGGTCTCGATCCTCGTGAACGCGGAGCCGGTCGACGCGCTGGCGTTCATTGCCCACCGCTCCCACGCGGAATCGCGCGGCCGCCAGGTCTGCGAGAAACTCAAGGACCTGATCCCACGCCAGCTCTTCAAGATCGCCGTGCAGGCGGCGATCGGCGGCAAGGTGATCGCGCGCGAAACCGTCAGCGCCATGCGCAAGGACGTGACCGCCAAGTGTTACGGTGGCGACATCACGCGAAAGAAGAAGCTTCTGGAAAAGCAGAAGAAAGGCAAGAAGCGGATGCGCCAGATCGGCAATGTCGAGATCCCGCAGTCGGCGTTCCTGGCCGCCCTCAAAACCGGCAGCGACTGACACCCGTCCCGCTATTAGCGGTCCTGCGGTTTGACGAATTCCGGTAAGGGGTCGGTTTCCGGGTCGAACTCGTCGTCGTGCTCTGCGCGCTCGAACAGATCGATCAGGTCGTGCGTCGGCAGGCGGTCGTCGTCGTTCGACGTATCGCCTTCATCTCGCGCCCATTTGCGAGCCTCGCGCGCGAGATCGTCATACAGAAATAAAGATGCCTCGTGTTCGCGGAGTTCTTCCTCGGCGGCCGGGCTCAGATCACGGCTCGGCCGGCAGGTCCATGCAAGGATGACGCCCGGCACCGCCATCAGCAGCCAGGCCGGCGGCGTCAGCAGCCAAAGCATGATGGGATCCCAGAGCCACGGCAGCGTCGCGTTCAGCCTGACTTCGGCTAGAAGATACGAGCCCGGCCACAGCGCCTGCCACAGTTCATGCGCCGACAACACCCAGCCCGTGCCGCCGGGGAGCGCGCGGGCGATGGTCTCCGCGGCGGCGACCGCGAAGGCGCCGAGCAACAGAATCCAGCCTATAAAAAAGGGCACTCGCATCACGCCATCGTCGCCGAAAATGGTTAATAAGTCTTAACGTAGCGCAGCTATGCCCGATCTGTCAGGGATTGATCAATCCCCCTTGCTCCTGCGGTCGGGCTCGGCTAGTTTCCCGCCCGACCGAACAGGTCCCGCGGAGGGGTGGCCGAGTGGCTGAAGGCGCACGCTTGGAAAGCGTGTATGCGGGAAACCGTATCGAGGGTTCGAATCCCTCTCCCTCCGCCAGAACCCTAGTATACAGCTAAATAACTGTATTATTTGGGTTTTCTGCTCTGGCCCGTGCGCGTTTCCACACACGTTTTCCACACACATTTTGAGTAGCCGAGCGCCTATTGGCCGACAGCGGCGCTCACGATGCTCGATAGCCGGTATGTTGTTATGCATACACCGGCGAGGAAACAGATCATCGACGCCGCAAAAAAAGCGACCCCCCAATCGGTGAGCTTGCTGGCTGATCTGATCTTGTTGGTGTGATCTACCCGTTCTTGCGTGATCTCCTTTGTTCGGGCTTCTTTGTCTTTTGGTGGGTAATAGAGGTCTGCAACTTCTTTTGCCCGTGCGTTGGTTTCGTGCACATGCGCCTGTCCCGCTAGGAATAGAGACCTGTAGGCGAGGTAGTTGGTGATGGCGGCAGTTGTGATGCCGACCGTGAATACGATTGTTGGCGTGAGAGAAAGGTCAATCATGGGATCGCCGGGTATCAGCTTCAAGATCGCTGGCATCGCGATCAGACCGCCCGCATTGAGGAAGTAACAAGACCGGACCCCGACCAGCGCGAACTCTCTCGCGCCTGTATCGGCTCTATCGCCTTGTCGCTCTACTGGTTCAAGGTTCGCCCGAAACTCGGTCAGAAACGCGGCCCTTTGGTCTCTGCGTATCTGCTCCAACTCAGACTGTTGGCGAAACCTCTCTGCATCGCGATCCTTGAGCCATTGCTCCAACCTCGCTGTCGCGTTGCCGTCGATGGCAATGGGTACTTGGCGTGGGCCATACTCACTCGGTGGCGGTACGTCCACGACTGCATCCAATCTCTCGACCACAGCAGCACTGAGTAGTTCGCCAGCTTGTAGAAACGCCTCTTGGACGTTGTCGCCAACGGGAGCGATGTCGGGCCAATCCGGGAAGGAGAGGAACACCCCTTTGTCTGTTGTGTGTACCGTCGCGGGCCAGCTGTACTGCGCCATGAAAGTAATCCATCCTTTGGGTCGTGGGACACTGATCTTACACGCTAATCTAGCAGCGCCCAACCCCGAGACCCCCTTGAAGTTGTGTCGGCAAACGATCAATGCAGGGGTCTCGGGACGGGTAACGAGGATACTTTTGCGGAGTTGTTATGCCGCCCGCTCAGGAGCTTTATTCTACGGCTGCAGAATATGAAGTTCTTGATGCGGCTTCTCCGCAACGAGAACCACCATCCGACTCCACTTTCGATCCGCCCTCGGTGCGTCGACAGTCGATCTCAGGGAGTACTCGTCGATCTTCCGCCAGTGCACCTGTTGGCTGTTCGGTAGCAGGCTCACTTGTGCCTCACGATGACACCAGATTTTGTCTCACCCCAAGTGCACCCAAGGTCATCCGTAGCGGTATCACCTTCTTTCGGCGGAGACTTGGCGACTTCTTCCTTGCTCGGTAGACCGACGATGTACGGGGACATGTTGCCCTTCGCCGGGAGTTCGTTTGCCGTACCTTTATTCTCTCTCATGCTTTCTTCCTTGTTCACTTGGTGCGATACCGCATGGCTTCGGCCCATGAATGAAGCCTTCCGTTGATCCGCACGGCGACCTTGCCGTTGACCATCTCGGGTTTAGCGTTGGGGCCAAGGTCGGCAGCGAGAGCAGCCTCGGGGTCAATGGCGGATAGGTTGTTGATGTAGTCGTTCGTGGCGTCCTTCACTACCGTGAAGTTGCCGGTCTGCGCTTCCATCACAACCCGCGCCGCCATCCCCGGCTTACTCTCGCGGAGCCAAGAATAGACAAGGGCGGGATCGACGTTACTCACCTCGGCGACTGCAGCATTGGCAGCGGCGGTGTAGACCGTCTCTGCATCCGCGATCATTGCTTCGACTTCTGAGCGGTCCATACCGGTCTGTTCTGCGAGTCCCACGACAAGACCCTCTGCAGACAGGTCTCCGGAGTTGGCCGCGTGGGTGAACGCGAAGTTCACGGCGTCGGGATTGTCGTCGGCGAAGCCATGTAGGCGCTGCATGGTCTCACGTTGAGCCTCGTCGAGTTCAAAGCCCTTCGGTAGTTCACCTTTCGGCGTGTCCTCAGGGTCCTCTGCGAGTGCTTCCTCCGGGGCCTGCTCGGCCCCCTCAGGCTTTCCCGGCGATGGCGATCCAACGCGGCTGTCGTAATAGTTGCCGTCAGCACCCTTGGTGATCCATCCAGCGGCTAGAGCGGCTTGAAGCGATGTCTCGCGGCCATGGATGGAGATAAGGGCGCGGCGCGGGTTGGCCTCGGCTTGGCTGGCACTCAGGCCAGCACCCATACGGGAGCGGAGACGAATGGGCGAAGACGACACGCTCTCTGCAGACTTGGCGATCTCGGCTTTCTCTGCGGCGCGAATGTCGATGGACTGCGAACCCTTTCGGGCAATGGTCAGCTTTGAAGTGCCGTCCGACTTGAACTCAATCGTACCTGCGGCTCTGTCGGCTTTCGATGCTTCGGGCGCGTGCGTGTTGTCGTAGACGCGCTCGGCACCGACGCTTTGAGTAGCGGTGTTGAAGGTGGTCATGGGGTGTTCCTTAGGTGGTTGGGAGGGGTTGTCTCAGCGCCGCAGTGTCGGCACTTGGGCCGCTCTGTTCCTCGTCGATCTTGGCGGCGATGGAGTGGGCCAGGACGAGGACGGGAGCGGGGATAGTTGACCACAGAACCTCGACGGCTCGTGGCGTTGGCCTGAAGTATCTTTGACGCATTCCGCCGCGATCTTCGGACGGCCAAGGGGCAAGTCCTAGTACGTGAACGACAGACTGGAAGCGATAGTGAATCTCGGAGCGAAGGCTTCCGGGTTCATACTCACGGATGAAGACAAGGGCGGTAAGGGTGGCGAGAACATCGGCTTCATGTACCCCGCACAAGCGCAGCCTGTGGAGGTATTGTCGTGCCTGCTTCCTCGCATCCAAACCCGTCCAGTCATTTCCGTAAGACCGCCCCCAGCCGAGCCACCTATCGGCCCACGACAAGCCCGCTTCGACAGCTTCATGCCCTCGGTGCTGCAGGAGGTAGCGCCTAACGGCGGCGGCATGGCGGCGGACATGAGAGCGTAGGAGCGTGTGGCCCTCAGGGTCTCCGGTCTGCCGTTTCTTGTCCCTGTGTGGGATGCAGTAACTCGATAGGCCGACTGTTCGTTCGTGACACCAACGCACGGCACATTCTCTGTGACGACGCGATGCGATGCGTTCCCGCAAGCGAACGGGTCCCGTTGCCGTCTTTTTGGACATGCTGCGATCCTTTGATGCTCAGTGACTCCTGAGAGGCCCCTGAGGAGCCGTCTAAGGGTGGTCGGGTGGGGTGGTAGCGGGCGAAATCGACAGCGCTCAGTGACTCGCGTAGGAGTCTACAGAGGCACTACCATTTGGCGTTGGCTTCGCGCATGTCCTTGGCGATCTCGGGGAAGTCCTGACGCATCCAATTATGGTAGGTCTTGTCGGACTTGTAGTTCCCAAACACTGCAGCAATCTCTCGGTATGTCATCAGCGAGCCATCAGCCCGCTTGTTACCACCGGACCTGATGAATGCTTGGAAGACTTCCCGTGCACCGCCGCAAATGGCGATCTGATCTTGGAGCTTCCGAACTGTCCGCATGATGTCCGTGAGTTTCATCTTCGGCGGTCCTTTTCGGCCCACCTCCTCGAGTGCTTCCACCGTCTTGTCACGCGCCCAATCCGGGAGCGTAATCAGGCCTGCTCCGGCCAGACCCAAGATGGTCATCCACACCGGTTCCTTGGTGAGGGATTCAAGAGTAGCGACGAACGCGCTGGCTTGCTCAGTCATGTCTGGTTCCTATTGGATTGGGTGGCCCGTCTCGTCGAAAGACGGGAGGTTGTCGATAACTTCGGCGAAGTCCTGCAGGCGCTCGGCTCGCGCCTTGCTATCGCGCAGACCATCAATGGTGCCGGTAGCATCCAGAAGTTTGATGGCAGCGGAGTAGTCGGAGGCGTTGGCGTCACTGGACGTGATCCGCTTTCGGAGGCCCGTGATGGTCTCGCACAGGAGTACGTCGAGTTCGCTCTCGATGTGGGTCTTGTTCATGGGTTCGTGATGCTCTGTAGATTTCATAAAAAGAATAGGACCGAAGGGAGACCCCATGGGTCTGTACCCGTAGCTACACCTTCGGTTGGTATGTCTGTAAGGAAGGAGGGAGGGAAGGCTGACCCTCTAAGGCACCTTGGTCTTAATGATCAACCTGCAGATAGACCTACAGTGTCTCTCATGGTGCACTAGTGGTAGCACCCCTAGAGACACCCAGAGAGGTAACCTCTGGTGTGGCTAAGAGTGTGGGAGAAATGATCTACACCTCTAGAGACACCTAAAGAGGCAACCCTCCGGCCTCTTAGAGTGTGGGAGAAATGAAATAGGACACAGTTTCATAGGGTTGAGGATTCCACTGCCGAACCTCATAAAGGCACATAAGAAAAGAATTCACGGTAACGGTTATCGGCTTTGGAGGTAGACATGCGGCTCACGATGTTGGCGCTGGCAGCTTCGATTTTCCTGTTCAGTGGCCTGTCATTCGGCAGCGATTCGACGCGGGATTTTAAAGTTTCAGCGATACGCGTTCTGAACAACAGCGCTGTAATGCGGTATCATCAAAATATGTACGTGACGATGGTATCGGGCGAAGTCGGTAAAGCTGGCATTCCAACTGAGATAGGTGTCGGCGACACCATCCGCGTTGAAGACCGGGAGATGACGGTAAAGCATATCTTCGCGACGGAGGCACTAGAGACCCTGCAGTATCAGGGGCAAATTTTGCAGAAGAAGGGACAGGTTTCCTGTGTGTTGGTGGAGAGCGAGAGCGACCTGCCGTATCATGAGGAGTGGGCTGATAGGCTGTGGGTTCACGTGAATGAGTGTGAGCCAACGGCCAGATAGAGCCGTGTCTTGGTTGAGTGTACCCCCGCAGGACACCCCGACAGGACAGTATTAGTGTCCGAATAGGGTTGCATATTATATTATCGGACAGTATGTTCTAATTCCCTAGACTCTAATAGGACACAGGAGAATGACATGTCCGATGTTGGATACCTGAGGGTATCGAGTGCAGATCAGAACGAGGAGCGTCAGCTAGACGGCATACCCCTCGACAAGGCGTTCACAGACAAGGCAAGCGGCGGGAGTAAAGATCGCCCCGCTCTGGAACAACTTCGGGAGTACGTCCGAGACGGCGATACCGTGCACGTTCATTCCATTGACCGGCTGGCTCGTGATCTCGGAGACCTCATGAACCTGCTCGCAGAGTTCACCGAGCGGGGCGTCGGAGTGAAGTTCTACAAGGAGAACCTCACCTTCACCGGAGAAGACAATCCGTTCCAGACACTCCAAATGCAGATCATTGGTGCCGTCGCTCAGTTCGAGCGCTCCATCATCCGAGAGCGTCAGCGTGAAGGAATCGCCAAGGCGAAGGCGAAGGGCGTCTACAAGGGACGGAAGCCGTCCATTGACACAGAGAAAGTTAAGGCGTTGAGAGACGAGGGGGTGTCACCAAGTGCCATCGCCAAGCAACTCAAGATCGCTCGCTCCTCTGTCTACCGCGTTCTGGAGGACAGTGCCGCCACGGCCTGACAAGCCAGCAAAGCAGAAACCCCCGCAGCCCAGTCTGGAGTTTTCCAGAGAGGGGCCACGGGGGGTATTCATGCCGGGGCATACATAGGTATACCCCTTCGCAAATCTTAATCAGAAACGAATGGGCCTAGGCGATGGCATTCTCCCCCCAACGGTTGTACACGAAGCCCATGTCCCGCGAGTAGAACGCTTCGCCGATGCCGGGAAGTGCGACGTAGAAGGATGACAGGGAGACTTCGATGGTGAAGCGGGAGATCGAGAGGTTGAGCATGCGGTGAACTCCTTAGGTTGATCGAAAGGAGGCCACCTTGAGTCTTTGCAGACTCCCTGTCCAATCACTATCACCTGTGGGATTGATGCGCCTACAAGGGATAGGTGATCTTCCTCAAGGCAGCACGCTTCGTCTTCAAGTCGGCACCCCCGGAGTACATCCCATAGGTGATCGTTGGCTTGTCGTGTCCGATGATGTCAGCGGCGACGTTCTCGGGGACGCCCGCATTCTCTAGTAGTGTTGCTACGGTCTTCCGTATCGAATGAAAGACTTGGGTGCCGTCGAACCCCATTCGGGTCTTCATGCTTCCAAACCTTTTTCCGATGGCGTTGCTTCTGTCGTCGTACTTGTTGGTTGTCAGCCCCGAAAGGACGAACCCGTCCTTGCTGTCCTTAACCAGTCTCTTGAAGACCGGAGCGACACGGGGATGTATGGGCACCTCGCGCCAGCCGGAAGGGGTCTTGGCATCGGCGATCTCGAAGTAGTCTTTGTGTACTCGCTCGGTCGGAAGCGAGCAGAGTTCCTCGATCCGCGCTCCCGTCCACATGCCGAGGCGTATCAGGTCGGCAAGCGTATCGTCGCCTTTCTTCTCAGCTTCTTTGAGAAGGCGCACGACATCCTTTGCAGAGAACGGTCGCCGCTCGTCACCCTTCGTCTGCTTTGACGAGGATCGAGAAAGTTCAAGGTTGTTGAAGGGTAACACATCATCGGGGACCACCTCGATAGCCTGTAGGTAGCGCCAGTAACCGCGACAAGCTGAAAGGATGCGGGTAACGGTCTTCGGTTTCAGTCCGTCACCTTGTATCAATCCATCGCACCACCGACGGACGTCCTTCTTTAAGACAAGGTCGAGAGTCGGGAACCTAGAGCCTAGACGCACGATGTCCGCTCGGTTCATGTCTTTGGTCTTCTCTGTGCAGGTGAGTGTTTCGATCCACGCATCAAGATGGTCAGTTGTCGGCGTGATAGCCCCGGTCACCCTCTTGTAGAATGCTACCCCGGACCCCGGCTGTTGCTCCTCAAGACGTTCTGCGTGGTCAGACAACTGCCGCTCTAGCACCTCAGAAGCTACGGGGTCGGCCTCCGCTCCAAAGGCTCTCTGCCAGAAACGAATGTCCGACTCCACCGGGTCATGGGAGGCTTGCTTGGCCGCTTCGATCTCGCCCTTCCAGTGAGCCACAAGGGGAGCCGCTCGCCGCATGGCTACGCTCTCACTCTCTGTATCTAGGCTTCGGATGAACCGAGCCTTAGGCCCCTGCTCGCCGGGGAAGGCATGCCGAACGGATTTCGGAATGTCCAAGACCGCGTACCACTTTCTCCGACGTTTCTCGATGTACTTAGGCATTAAAACCCCACACGTTTTCCACACACGTATGAAGTCTGTTATGCTTGATAACAGGGGATTTCAAGGCTTTTTGCTTCGTCAGCGGAGGCTCCCTCTCCCTCCGCCAATAACCCGAAAAACTTGCTGAAAAGCTCGGAACTTTGCTTTTTTCCGGCTTGGCTCTTCCATACATGCCTCCAGGCACTTCAACAACGGAGGATCGAAATGGGATGCCTTGGTGTACATATCGCGTTGACGGATGAGCAGCGCACGAACTTCTTGAAATTGATGAGCGATGACGAACGCATCTTTTATCTTCAAGAAGAGGTGGAAGAAACCTGGGACGAAACGTATTTCCTTCCGACCGACAAAGCATGGGACGCAATTCACCGCTGTTTGTCGGATTTTCCACCGGACACTCCCATGTTTTATGGTGAAGAAGGTTCAAAGCAAGCATTCGCGCTTCCCGAAGATCACGGCACATATCCGCTAAAAATTTGCGTCCTTGGCGGGAGAAAGCTGATGGATGACGAGCACAACTTTTTCATGCGCCTGATTGAGCCGGACCAGGTCATCGATGCCGCCAACGCCCTCGAAAAGATCGACAAAGAATGGTTGAGCGAAAAATACTGGACCCATTGCCACGGCGCCTGGCCAGAATATGGCGAAGAAGACCTTGAATATACATGGGCCTACTTCGAGGATATGCGCGATTACTTCCGCAGGATGGCAGGCAACGGTCGCGCAGTGCTCTTCACGGCTTCGCAATAAGGCAACATATCCCTGTTGACGGCGATTGGCAGAATTCTGCCCTTCAGCTACGCTCGTTTTATGAGCTACTGTGTGTTCATGCTTCGGCCGGACTCGATATACGACGATCACCCGACCGAACGGTATCAGTTTCCGAAAAGCTATTTCTCCCGGACGGCTGGTGTTGCCGGCGATTGGATCATTTACCTCGAACCGACGAAAGTACCTGCTTCCCGAGGATATTTCGCAATCGCCCGTGTGCAACAGATCATAGAAGACCCAGGGACGCCGGAAATGTATATCGCGCTTATAGAACCCGGCTCCTACCTCGAATTTGGCCAACCGGTCCCGTTCAGCGGCTTAGATGGTCCTGTCGAGCGTGGTCTATTGAACGAACAGGGGAGACTGTCGGGCCGCGCGCAGGCTGCCGTTCGCCCGATCTCTGCAGAGGATTTCTTGCGCATTCTGGAACAGGGACTCGGAGAAAACGCTGCTGTGTTGCCAAGGCTCGAGGTCCCGGAAGCAGCAGCCGGTTTAAGTGAAGAGCAAGCACCGTTCGCTTTCGAGACGGACAGGCAACGCCTAGAATATCTTACCAGCCGGAATGTTCGCGACCGCGCCTTCCGGCAGGTCGTTCTTCGCGCGTACCAGCAGCGATGTGCCATTTCCGGGCTCAAGTTCTTAAATGGCGGTGGTCGCGCCGAAGTAGATGCGGCCCATATCCGGCCTGTTAATGAAAATGGCCCCGACATTGTACAAAACGGCATCGCGCTATCAGGCACCGCACACTGGATGTTCGACCGAGGCCTGATCAGCCTATCCGATGAGTTCGAGATATTAATCTCGCGCCAGGTTAACGACTTGGAGGGGGTAAAAGGCTTTGTGAACAAAAGCGGTCAGGCGATTGTTCCTAAAACTCACAACGAACGTCCGGACCCGCGCTTTCTCCAGTGGCACCGTGAAAATTGCTTTAAGGTTTAGCGCGCCGCCCGATCCGAAGGTTGCATGTCAATCTGCGTCGTTTGGCCGTCCAAAGTCCGGGCCAAACCGATCGATGACACGCTGCTTAAGTTTACGGTACCAATCGTTCTCCTCAAATCGCCAGTCGTCCGGCACCCGAAACATTGAATCGAGTGCACGTCTAGGGTCTTTTGAGCACCATGCTTGAACATGTCGCCCTGCCCAGATATTGCGGCGCTTAGCGTCTTTTGTAGGCACAAACTCGTCCCGCTGGAACCAATCTTTTAAGCGATTGCTGGATAGCTTTCCGAGAATATTCACGATCTTCTTCCGAAAGGCTTTTTCGTCTTCGTCCCATCCCCATCGGCCACTATATATTCGGCCGCGTTCAGGCATTGGCAGGCTGAACACCCATCTTCTCTCTCCCTCCGGCCCGCCGAAGAACCACGACGTTCGATTATAGTATAGATAGAGCGCCGGCGGATTGATGATGTTGAAGCGATCAGGGTAGTCAGGATGAGGGAAAAACAACGGCTGCCACCCATCTTGCGGGAACCAGATATACACGAGTGATCGGTCGCATTCGGGAATGGTATCTGCCGAAGTTAATGCCGGTTCCCGTAATAAGTTGATATTGTTCAGAAACAGTATGTTTGGAAATGCGTCCTTGAGCGCATACGAAAACATCCCGTCATCGAAATCGTCCATGACGCAATAGCGGCTCCACAAGCGGTACGATGATGCCATGATAGCATTGAACCTATCACAGCATCACCGCTACCACCAATTGCATCAGGGACGTTCATGTCGCTTGACGAGGCGATCCAGCTGAGCCCCTTTGGGAATCAACAGAATGGAGTGCCCGGTCGCCCGGCGAATAGCCTCCGCTGCATCCAGCTCCCTTTGCGTCGGCTTGCCGTTCTTGTCGACATCTACCGTCTGAACATGGACAATACGTCCGTTTCTGTCCTCAAACGTGAGGTCGGAAAATCGCCCACCTTTCAAGCTGCCGAAATGACCTGGGACACGGTACTCTTCAAGTTCATCGCCTACCTTCTTCTTCCCCGATGTGACGCTCTCGTGCCGCGAACCGTATCGGCCTCCGTCCGTGTGTTTCCAGCCAAGTACCTTTTCGAAATAATCCCGTACTTTCTCCAGTTCCTTGCGCGTCGTTTCATTGCCTTTCCGCTCTACAATTCCTTTGCCAAATTCATTAGGCTCGGCGACAGGAAAGACGAAAACCGTCGGTTTTTGTACGTCTGGAAGCGAACCGGTCAGATCGTCGACTTCGACCGGATCTGACGGACTCTCCGTCCGGTCTGGCAGTTTCTCGTCCGGCGGCTCGAACCCGGGTGCCGGCGGAGGGGGATCGATGGCGACGCGATTTGATCGATCCTTGGCGCGGTCTTCATCTTTCGGCGGCTGCGGGATGGGCGACGGATACTGGCCTTGGGTTCCACCGGCTCGCGGCAGGTGTTTGCGCACTTCCTCAGCAGCGCCAACAAGCGGCGGCGCTGCCCGAAGAATGCCCTGCAATCCGCGCAGGAGTTGCGGGCCGTTGCGTACCAACGCCGCACCGCCAGCAGCAAAGACCGGGATCAGCGGCGCGAAAGCTATTTCCTGTTCGCCCGGTCGCTTCTGTTTGCGTTCCGGTCCCCGCCTACGCCCGCCCGGCAGTTCATTTCCGATCTCGGACGTGTCATCCGGCGGCAGCGACAGCCCGGTCGTCAACTTGATCCCCGACCAGTCCGTCGGGCCCCGGACCTTGTCCGGATACGCCCGCCCCTCCGGCTGATTGTTTGGTCGCTTCGCCGTATTGCCAGGCACGGTGCCGTTTGCGCCCGCCTTATGCGTGGGCGGCATCGCCGTCTTCTGAGCAAGCCGCTTTTCGGTCGGACCGCCCGGCTTCATGACGCCGTCGACCTGAAGGCCTTCCCGTTTCTGAAAAGACTTCAGCCCGTCGAACATGTCCTGATCCGGATACCCGGTAACGCCCCAGTCGGGCGCCTTGTAATCGCCGGTTTTCTTGAGGGCGGTCTTCGTCTTCACCACATCGTCCTCGTCCACATTCCAGGACGAGCCGATGGTTTTCTTCACGCGGAAGTCGTCGCTATTCGTAAACATATTGGCGCTCTCCATTCGTTGGCCGTTACGGCCACGCACGGGAGAGCAGCCACCAGAGAGCGCTTCTCCACGGACGCAGCCGACAGTTTCCCGAACCGCAGATGCGGTCGGGCGTTCAGTCGGCACGTTGATGGGAAGCGTTATCCGCCCCGGGTTCTCGGAACCTGGCGTTCCGGCCCAACGGGCGCTGCCTGTCTTGTGTGCCAGGGGCGATGCCCCGGATTAGATCGATAAGATGTTATCCGGGCGCACTGCCCGGGCATCATGAGGCTTCAATTAATACACTAAAAACGAGTATAGTCAATATATTTTCGTTTCATTTGCCGCACTTCAGCATTCTTCGTTGCACGTCGACATGCCAGACCCGGACGCACCGGTATGCGATGAACACCTGAAGAGCTAGGGGAATTCCCGGATGCCCGGTCCAGCAAAGCTAGCCCGGTCTCGCGACGAACTGCTGCTCGCAACGTTCAAGCGTGGGAAAAGGGAGGGCGCGGTGCGGTTCGCAACCGACGGCGCTCACCGACATTTCCTGCAATCTGTCCCAAATGCGCTCTTTTTGATTTTTGCCGCTGGTCTTATTCGGGCAAACTGGCACCCGGTTCTCATCCGCCGCGAGGCTTCATTGGACAAGCGCTATTTCACGCAAGGGGAAATCCTGTTCGCCGAGGGCGATGCGGGCGGCGTCGCCTACGTCATCAAGAAAGGCCGTGTCTCGCTGACGAAACGGACGTCCAACGGCATGAGCAAGCCCGTTGCGACGATCGATGCCGGCAGCATCGTCGGCGAGATGTCGCTGATCAAGAGCATGCCGCACTCGGTCACCGCCACGGCGACGGACGACGGTGAGGCGCTGATCCTGACCCGCGACGAGTACAAGGCGCGGCTTGAAAAATCCGACAAGGTGCTCGCCATGATCCTGCGCTCGCTCTCCGACCGCTTGCGCAGCACCTACTGACCTTTTCTTTATATTCAAATAATATAAAATATACTTATAGAATATGTTCTGCGTTCGACGAGGCACCGCCCGTCATTGACCCTGAAGGTTCATGCCGATGGAAACATGGCTTGCCACCGATCTGATCTCCGATCCGGCCAAGGCGACCATCGGCGGTTTTTTGGTGGGACTGTTGTTCGGCGTGTTCGCCCAGTCCAGCCGGTTCTGCCTGAGAAGTGCGTGCATCGAATTCTGGAACGCGCGCCTCGGACAGCATGTCGGGGTTTGGCTGTTCGTGTTCGGCACAGCGCTGCTTTTGGTTCAGTGTCTGATGGCGGAAGGGGTCTTCACCTCTTCGGAAGTGCGACAACTGGCATCGCCCGGCACGCTCTCCGGCGCGGCCATTGGCGGCATCGTCTTCGGAATCGGCATGATCCTGGCGCGCGGCTGCGCGAGTCGCCTCCTGGTTCTGTCCGCGACGGGCAATCTCCGGGCGCTGACCGCGGGGCTAGTCGTAACGGTGGTTGCCCAAGCGTCGTTGAGCGGCGTTCTGTCGCCGCTGCGGTTGTCGCTTTCGGAGATATGGGTGGTCGATTCCAACGTCCGGAACCTGATGACGTATCTGCCGAACGGATCGGGGATCGTGCTTGCCGTGCTGATCCTGACGCTCGCCGCGGCGATCGCTTTTCGCAGTCGTCTCGACTGGCGCCGCGCGGCGCTCGGCGGCGGTGTCGGGCTGACGGTCGCATTGGGGTGGTGGTTCACGGCGGCGCTGTCGCATGTTTCCTTTGCGCCGATCGTCGCGGGCAGCGTGACGTTCACCGGGCCCTCGGCGGACACCTTGATGGCGCTGATCACGGCGCCCACGGTCCCATTGGACTTCAGCATCGGGCTGGTGCCGGGCGTGTTCATGGGATCGTTTCTGTCGTCGGTCGTCAGGCGCGAGTTCGAGGTTCAGGTCTTCGATACGGATACAGGGACGTTCCGTTATCTCGTCGGGGCGTCGCTCATGGGATTCGGCGGCATGCTGGCCGGCGGCTGCGCCGTCGGCGCCGGCGTTACCGGCGGCGCGGTGCTGTCGTTGACGGCGTGGACCGCGCTGTTCTTCATGTGGGTCGGCGCCGGACTGGCCGACCGCGTGCTGCGCCATCCCGTTACGTCAATCCAATTCGGCACGCAGGTCGGCAAGGCGTCCTGATCAAAGCGCCTTTGCCGCTTCCGCGATCGCGTCCACGGTCTGCGCCAGGTCGTCTTCTGTCAACGCCAGCGAAATATAAGTTTTGTGCGCCGATTTCAGGATGCCGCGGCTGCGCAGCACTTTGTTGAAGCGGGCGACTTTGTCGTGATCGCTGTTGAGCACGTCGCGATAATTGATCACCTGCTTATCCGTATAGACGACATCGAACATCGGCGGGGTGCCGGAAACGACGTGCGCATGACCGGCTGCCGATAGATGCTCGTTCAGTGCTTTCATGATGGTTTCACCGTTGGCGAACAGCTTTTCGTACTGGCCGGGGCGGCGCAGGATCTCCATCGTCTTCAGGCCCGCGGCGGCGGCGATCGGATTGCCGCTGAGCGTGCCGATCTGCATCAGAAATCCGTCCTGCCCGGCCTGGTCCTTGTCGAAATGCTTCATGACGTCGGCCTTGCCGGCAACGGCGGCAAGCGGGAAGCCGCCGCCGATAATTTTCCCGAGCGTGCATATGTCGGGGACGACGCCGTAATGTTCCTGCGCGCCACCGTAGGCAAGGCGAAAGCCGGTCACCACTTCGTCGAAGATCAGCAGGATGCCTTTTTCGCTGCAGAGGTCGCGAAGCGCCTGAAGGAAGCCGGGCGCAGGCGGAATGATTCGTTGCAGCGGTTCGACGATGATCGCCGCCACCTCGCCGGCGTGTTCGTCGGCCAGCGAGCGGGCGAAGTCGACATCGTTATAGGGTGCGATCAGCATCTGTTCGGCGACAGCGGCAGGGATCCCGGCGGAATCGGGGACCGCCTGCGGGAAGTTTCCCGGCCGCTCCGGCGCCAGGCTCATCTGCGCTTCCGACGACATGCCGTGATATCCGCCCTCGAACTTGATGATCTTGTCGCGGCCCGTGGCCGCGCGGGCGAGGCGCATGGCGTACATGTCGGCTTCGGAGCCGGTCGAGACGTAACGAACCCGCTCGGCGCAGGCGACCGCTTTGCAGATCTCCTCCGCGAGTTCGATACCGAGCGGATTGTTGGCGAAGAAGGTCATCCCCTTGCCGAGTTGGCTCCTGACCGCATCGAGCACTTCGGGATGTCCATGGCCGAGCACCATCGGTCCAGACCCGATCAGGTAGTCGATATACTCGTTGCCATCCGTATCCCAGACATGCGCCCCCTCGCCGCGCTCGATGAAGACTTCGGCATCGAAGTTGCCGAAACCGCCCCCCGGCATGACCTGCGCTGCCCGTTCGATGATACTCTGTTGCGCCGACATTGAAGTGACCTCTTTGCTGAAAGTGAAACGTGCTGCATCAAAGCGCCTATCGCGCCGGTGGACAAGGCATCTAGGCAATGAAACGGGATTACGCGTCCTCGCCCGTCGTCTCGGCCGCGGCTCATGGCAGACCAAAGCCAAGCGCGTTCACACCGATGCGGCGCTCACTTGATGATCTCGAAAACGGATTGGTTTGACCGCGTTCTTAAGCCGAGCCACTGCCGTCATTTATCGTCGGCGTTGATGGCGTCGAGCAACGTCTGCGCTTCGTAAAAATCCATAAGGAATTCGACCAAGGAGACGACTTGCGAGACACTCCCGTCAGCAGCTGCCAGAGGGAACCGGATGAAGCGCTGAAACCCTTGTCTCGGTCGATGGCCGCCCCGCTCGAATTCGGACAGCATGGCAAGGGGCTTGCGGGCATTGACGACATCGAGATAGGCCCTGCGAACAGGCTCACGAATTTCCGCGGGCTTAAGGTCGACAGTCGACATGCCGGTGCCGTCGTAACCGAGGTAGGCCCGGAACCCGCTGCCCCAGAACCGGTATCGAAAAGCGCGCCCGCCGTCGAGGACATCGACCACATGCGTCGTCGGCAGGATCGGCGCCGGCAGACGCAAAAGCTCGAAACTGGAAGAGAGCGGCATGCCGGTATCCGCATGAGCCGGCAGACTCAGCCAATATTCAAGCCCCGCCCGTTGCGTGTCGGACAATTCGGTCGCGGCAATCTCCCACTGCCTGTAACTCATGCCACACTCGGATGTTGTTATCGTTATGACCGATATTTAGTCGCCGCCCGTCAATGAGAGTAATTCCTGATAGAAGATTGCCGCAAGGTCGGAGCGTTGGTTGTTGTTGCGCTCGATCAATACAACCTTCCGGCGGACCGGCGGTGTGCCGAAGGGGAGGGTCTTCAGCTTTTCAATATTCTCCCCCCTCAACCGCCCGGTCGGAACGACACCGACGCCGAGGCCCGCCATCACCAGCCCGACAATTGATTCGGAACTGTCCAATTCCATGGCTTCGGTGACATTGATTCCGGACCGCCGGATGGTCACGTCGATCAATGCGCCGACGCCCGACTTCCGGTTGAGGCGCAGGAACGGGCGCGCCGTCAGAACGTTCCT
This sequence comes from Rhodospirillales bacterium, assembly GCA_965228915.1. Classification (GTDB taxonomy): domain Bacteria; phylum Pseudomonadota; class Alphaproteobacteria; order Rhodospirillales; family Casp-alpha2; genus UBA4479. The sequence goes on from OZ245847.1 coordinate 1,276,820, forward strand.
CCAGCCGCGTTCCTTTACGGTCTTCGGCGCGACGACGACGAGCGGCTCGGTCGTGATCGGCAACATCTGCATATCCGGTTCGGGGATCAACGGCTCGGTGATCAGGGCGCCGTCGAGTTCCCGCCGGCGGACCCGGTTGATCAAGTCGTTCGTCAGCCCCTCTTCGATGCGGATCTGCAGGCGCGGGTGACGTTCCCGCAGCGCCCCCAAGGCGCGCGGCACCAACGAACTGGTGATCCCGGTGGCGGACCCAATGATAAGGGTCCCTGCGATCTCGCCGGCCGAGCGGGCCATATCCGCAAGGGCGTTGAAGCGCTCGAGGACATCGCGCGACTGCTCGACGATGCGTACGCCGTGGGCATTCAACCGGGGTGGCCGTGTCGTGCGGTCGAACAACGGCACTTGAAGCTCGTCCTCGAGATTGCGCATCTGCTGAGAGACCGCCGCCGGCGTCAGATAAAGCGCCTCGGCGGCATCGGCGAAACTCTGATGGTCGTGGATCGCGATCAACGTTTTAAGGTGCTGGATATTCATGGATTTAAATTAAATTTATCTAAATATAAAAACAACTAAATATCGTTTGAATGAATTTAAATGCCTCCATAGATTCCTCGTGACCGCAACGAAGGCGGTTGCAACAGAAGGAGCAAACCAATGGAACGCGCAATCGACGGTATTCTGATCGGCGCAATGGTGGGGATCGCTTTTCTCGCCAACTATTCCTACCTGATGTCCTGATCATGTATGCCATAGCAACCAACGCCTCCGGCGCCTGAATCGCCGGGGGCGTTTTCGTGTTCGGGGTCCGGGTTTTCGATTCCCCAGAACAGGCCGGTTGGCGTATCATGCCGCAACATGTTCGGCATATCCCGTCATCGGCTGCTTTCCTTAGGCATTTTTCTTGTCGCGTGTGCCGCTTGGCCCCAACGTGGTACCGCGCAAGGGACCGAAATTACCGTCGCCACTTGGGGTGGGGTATATGGCGAGGCGATGCAGGAAGCCGTCTTCAAGCCGTTCAGCCGAGCCACGGGCATCGGTATCCGTATCCATCACCATGGAAGCAACTACCTGCCTCTGACGGAGGGCAAGGCTGGCTGGAATGTCGTCGATATCGAACGGGCACAGCTGACCGAAGGCTGCGCCGAAGGCGTGTTCGAGAAACTCGATCCGGAACTGATGCTCGGTAAGACCGCGCCCGGCGATTTTCTGCCTGGAACGCTCCATCCCTGCGGAATCGGCTCAATGATATGGACCCAGGCGGTTGCCTATGACGCAACGCTTTTCAAAGATCGGCCGCCTCACACGTTAGCCGATTTCTTCAACCTCAATGATTTTCCGGGAAAACGCGGTCTTTTCGCGGGGGCCGAGGGCAATCTCGAGATCGCGTTGATGGCCGACGGCATTCCTCCCGAGGACGTCTATGACATCCTGCGCAAACCGGGTGGCGTGGAACAGGCGCTTGCTATCCTCGACAGGGTGCGCCCCGACGCAGTGTTCTGGCACGCCGGGGAAGAGCCGGAACAGCTTCTGAACGACGGCAGGGTCGCCATGACGACCGCCTATGCGGCACGTTTTCTACGGCCCCGTCAGGGGGCGCGGCGCCCGGCGAAACTAATGTGGGCCAACCAATTGTGGCGCGCAACGTATTGGGCGATCCCGGCAGGTCAGGAACAAATTGTCGATGCCCAAAGGTTCGTCAGCTTTGCCACCGATCCGGAACGTCTGGTGCAGTTGTCGGCGCGCCTCTGGTTCGGTCCGGCCAGGAAGAGCGGCTTTGACGCCATACCCACGAATATGCGTGACGATCTGCCCACGGCGCGCCGGCACTTTCATGACGCATTGCAGGTCGATACCGGGTTCTGGGCCGAGTTCGGCCCGAAGATCGCGCCCAAGTTCCGCGCCTGGCGCGACGGCTGAAAACAGTGCGCCGCCCGCGTCACGGGCGATTTCCGGTTCTACAGGCAGAGAATTGATTCAAAACGTAAAAAAGTTTTTCGCAATGCAGCGAATTAACCTTTCTTTTGCCCTTTTTTGGCCTTAATGGCAGCGCTTAATCGTTTTTGAAGCCGATTTCGTGACGGAGTAGAATATGACCGATATCGCAGAAAGCCAGCGCGCCTATGCCGAGGCAGGCCCGTGGGACAGACTCGGCGCCATGCTGAGAATCGGCGTCGCCGTACTTTTTCTTCTGATCACCGTCGTCTTTTTCGCGACCGCCCAGGACGGTCTGATCAGCGCCGCAGACACGTCGGCGGCCCCCCTTACGATTCAGAAGTAGGCTCGCCGTTGCCGTCGCCCTCGTTGAGGGTATGCGCCCATTGTCCGATAAAGCCGTCGACGGCGTTCTTGGCCGGCAAGGCCAGTTCACCCAGCATCTCCGCTTTGACATAGATAATCGCGAGCGTGATACCCGACCAGGCGATGTTGTCGCGCCGGTTTCGCGCGGCGCGATTGAGCTCGGTCAGAGCCTCGACGCCGCGTTGGTAAAACTGCGGATCGTTTAAGCCGCGCTGATGCACGTCTTCGATCTGGTGTCGCGCCTTATCGGCGATTTTGGCAAGCGACTCGGCACCATGCTGCCCCTGCACCATATCGATCATGGCGCGTGCGTCGCGCGCAAGAATCCGGGCATCGTGCTCCGGGCCGCCGAGTCCGATCAACTCCAAAATTCTTGCCAGCATGCGTCTCTCTCCAAATTCGCGCTCATTCTTTACGACCCGGCGCGCTTCCGCAACCGTCGTCAAGCCGTGCTTGAGCGACCGGGAGGGCTGACATAACCTCCAACGCAAATAACTAGGGGAAGAGGAGGCAACCATGGCCCTGCAGAAGTACGACGTCGATTTCAAACAACTATCACAAGACATGCTCGCCCAGTGGCGGGAGATTCCGGCGGCCGTGGTTTCCGACATGATGAACCGGTCGCAAGTGATGGGCGGACGGATCAAGCCGGCGGCACCCGGTATGAGACTCTGCGGCCAGGCTCGAACCGTCACCTGCATGGCCGGGGACAATTCCGGACCGCACCGGTTGATCGGCATGTGCCGTAAGGGTGAAGTCATGGTCATCGACGCGCGGGGCGCCGAAAACGTCGCGATCTGGGGCGGCATTATGACCGAAGCCGCAATTGCGCGCGGGGTCGGCGGCATTGTCGTCGAAGGGGCGATCCGCGATGTCGCGGAAATCCGCGAAAGGGGCTTTGCCGCCTTCTCTTCGGCCGTCGTCCCGGCCGGGCCGCACAAGAATTTTGGCGGGATTATCGACGGCCAGGTTTCCGTCGGCGACTGTCCGGTGAACCCGGGCGATCTGATTATCGGTGACGATGACGGCGTCGCCGTTGTGCCACTGGCGTGGGCTGACCGAATGCTTTCGGCATCCCAGCAGAAAATCAAAGATGAGGGCGACTTGATAAGAAAGATCCACGAGGGCGCCAATCAGGCCGATCTGTTGGGTCTGCCCGAACCCGAAATTATCTGCTGACCGCTCAGACCGTCTCGATTTCGTAAGGCTCCGCCGTGGCGGCGACAAGCCAGGCCGCCATGTCGGGCTGCGCCCAGACGGCATCCATGTAATTTCGGTTATCGGCATCGACCGGCACAGCGTAGGTGCGAAATCGTCCGACCACCGGCGCATACATGATGTCCGCCGCCGACCATGTGCCGAAAAGAAACGGTCCGCCGGCGCCGAACCTCTCCCGGCACTCCGTCCATCGTGCGATGATTTTCTCGGCGTCGGCGATTGCCCCTTCCGTGTGCTGGTCGCCCGGCCGGGCGGCGCGCAGGTCCATCGGCATGTCGCGGCGCAGCCGATAGAAACCGGAATGCATCTCGGCGCAAACCGACCTTGCTACGGCGCGGGCGTCCCGGTCCGGCGGCCAAATACCCGCGTCGGGGGCAAGCTCCGCGAGGGTTTCGATAATGGCGAGGCTATCCCAGACAACCAGCCCGTCGATCTTCAGGACGGGAACGAGAAGACTTGGCGAATGCGTCCGGAGCGCCGCCGGCGTTTCCGGGCGATTCAGGGGGATGAATATTTCTTCGTAAGGCAGCTTCGATTGCTGCATCGCCAGCCATGCGCGGAGCGACCACGAAGAATAATTTCGGTTTCCGATGACGATCTGCAACTTGGACGGCATGTACTCTCCCTGTCTCCTCGCCGGTGAGTTTAGGGTTTTCGTTTCGGGTGCGCCAAGTAAGATCGTCGCAACACCGTTATGAGGAGCCGCACGTGAGCGACAATTCCCAGGGCGTAACGCCCGTCCATCTGATTCCCGAACAAGATTTCGAAACGTGGATCGCCGGCGCCCCCGCGCACGTTCGCGCCTGGGCCGCCGCCAACGGTTTCAAGGGTGCGGCGGGCAAACATCTCGCCGTCCCCGACGAAGCTGGCGGGCTCGGCAGCGTCCTCGTCGGTCTCTCGAACCCGGCGTCGCTTTGGGACACGGGAGCGCTGGCGAAGGCGTTGCCGGGCGGTGATTACGTGCTGGCCGGCGATCTTGATCCGGGAATCGCCGAAGCGGCCGTCCTTGGCTGGCGGCTTGGGATGTACGAGTTCGATCGCTATAAATCTCCCGCGAGTGACGCAGCCAGGTTGGCGGTCCCGGACGGGGTCGATGCCGGTCGCGTCGCCGCGTTGGCGGACGCCACGATGCTGGTGCGGGATTTGATCAACACACCGGCCAATGATCTTGGCCCGACCGCCCTCGCCGATGCGGCGCGGCAACTTGCAGAGAAGTTCGATGCCGAATACGGCGTGACAGTGGGCGAAGACCTTCTGAGGGACAATTACCCCGCGATCCATGCCGTCGGCCGCGCCGCCCATGACGCCCCGCGGCTGATCGAAATGACCTGGGGCGATCCGTCGCACCCGACGGTCGCGCTGGTCGGTAAAGGTGTCTGCTTCGATTCCGGCGGGCTCGATATCAAGCCCGCGTCGGGCATGAAGCTGATGAAAAAGGATATGGGCGGCTCGGCGCATGTTCTCGGCGTCGCCCACTATGTGATGGCGATGGGCTTGAAGGTGCACCTGAAGGTACTGATCCCTGCTGTCGAGAATGCGATCTCGGGGAATGCGATGCGCCCGCTGGACGTCGTCAGGACCCGTGCCGGGATCACCATCGAAATCGGCAATACGGATGCGGAAGGTCGCGTCATCCTGGCCGACGCGTTGGCCCGCGCCGGGGAGGTCAATCCCGAGCTTGTGATCGATTTTGCGACCCTCACGGGGGCGGCGCGTGTTGCGCTTGGCACGGAATTGCCGGCGCTGTTCTGCAACGACGATACCTTCGCCGCCGAAATACTGGACGCCGGGACGGCGGTCTCGGACCCGCTCTGGCGGATGCCGCTATGGCCCGGTTATCGGAAAATGATCGAGGGCAAAGTCGCAGATATTACCAATTCGCCGGAAGGCGGCTATGCGGGAGCGATCACGGCCGCGTTGTTTCTGGAGCGGTTCGCGCCTGCAAACGCGGGTTGGGCGCACATTGACGTCATGGCGTGGAACGTCTCTTCGAAACCCGGCCGCCCGGAAGGCGGCGAAGCCATGGGGATGCGCGCGTTCGCCGAAATGCTGACCCGGAAATACGGGCACGCCTGACCTCGACAGTCGCCTGTCGCCGAATTACCGAATTTACGAAGAGGTCAACCCGTGGTCCGTGCCTGCGCCAGCGGCGTACGGTAACGCCGCAGATAAGACGGCAGCACGGCCTCGGCGGGCGTCGGCGAAATGCCGAGATCGGCAAGGCCGGGGTTGTTGCCGCTCAGCACGTTGTCGGTCTGCATCAGTTTCACCTGATCCCTCGTCAGCAGCGGCTTCGGCAGTTTCTCGAGGAAGAAAGCCTTGAACTGGAGAAGCCAGTAAGGCGCCGGCACCAGCAGACGTTTGCGGCTCGTCGTCTTGAGGACAAGACGCATCAGATCTGCGAACGTATAGACGGTCGGCCCCGCGAGTTCGAACGTCTTCCCGGCCGTGCTGCCGTCGTTCAGGCATTTGACCATCGCGTCCGCAACATCGCCGACGTAGACCGGTTGGAACTTGGGTCCGCCATCGCCGAGGAAATTGATGCTGAATGCCTTGCCGCCGCCGGCCGTGACGTCGGGGAAGGTCGGCGCGCCGAACACCGGCAGGAACGGCGAAATCCGGCAGATGCCGGCAAACATGTTGAAGAAATTGTCTTCCGGTCCGAACACGACACTCGGCCGCACGATGCGCGCCGACGGCAGGGCCGCCAGCACCGCTTCCTCGCCGAGCGCTTTGGTGCGGGCATACTCGGCTTCGGCATTCTTGTCGGCCCCCAGCGCAGACATCTGGACGAAGCGCTTGATGCCCAGCTCGGCTGCGGTTTCGGCGATCAACTTTGCGGCGTCGGCATGAACCGCCTGGAAGGTGGCGTTACCGCTTTCATACAGGATGCCGACGAGATTGATCGCGGCTTCCGCGCCTTCCAGCGCGACACGAACGCTTTTCGCATCGCGGACATCGGCACCCCAGGGGATCACCTGTCCGACATCGCCCATGGTGCGGAGATAATGGCCCTTCTCCGGGTCGCGGCAAGCGGCGCGGACCGCCCATCCGTCCTTGGCGAGGCGGCGGACCAGGTGCCGGCCGATGAAGCCCGATGCCCCAAACACGGTTATGATGCGCCGTTGCGTACGAATGGCCATGCTTGCACCCCTGTTGCACAATCGGAAAAACTACGGGTTAATATGGCTTATACCGAGCTTAGAGCGCGGTCAACCGGGCCTTTCGGCATTTCGGCCGCAAACGGAGAGACTTGATATTGACAAGGTGCTTTCTGAGGACTAATCCCTCCACTCCGACGCGCGTTCAAGCGCGCGCAGGAGCCCAGGTGGCGGAATTGGTAGACGCGCTGGCTTCAGGTGCCAGTGACCGCAAGGTCGTGGAAGTTCGAGTCTTCTCCTGGGCACCATCACCCTCCCGCCTCGCGGTAAAAGGACGGAAGGTAGTCGCTTGAGCCGTCAGATTTTCACTTCCCCGACAGAGGTGCATGTGCACCGCGGTGACATTCCCGCAGGGATCGATTTTAGCGATTCCGTCGCCGTCGATACCGAAACGCAGGGCCTGAACCTGCAACGTGACCGCCTGTGCGTCGTCCAGCTCTCCGCGGGCGACGGGGTGTGTCACTTGGTGCAGATGCCGGCGGACGATTATTCGGCACCCAACTTGAAAGCGCTGATGACGGATCCGTCCGTCACGAAGATCTTCCATTTTGCCCGTTTCGACGTCGCCATCATGAAACGCTGGCTCGGCGTCACCATATCGCCGATCTATTGCACCAAAATAGCGTCCAAGCTGGTGCGCACCTATACCGACCGCCACGGCCTGAAGGACGTGACCCGCGAGCTGGTCGGGATCGAACTTTCGAAGGCGCAGCAGTCCTCGGACTGGGCGGCGGAGGAATTGTCCGAAGCGCAACAGGTCTACGCGGCTGCGGATGTTCTCAATCTGCACGCCATTCGCGACCAACTGCAGGTCATGCTTGAGCGTGAGGGCCGTTCGGAACTCGCTCAGGCGTGTTTCGATTTTCTGCCGACCCGGGCCGATCTCGACCTTGCCGGTTGGTCGGAAGTCGATATTTTTGCCCACGCTTGAAGACGGCCTTGTGTTGAACCGGCGCCGGGCGAAGCGCATACTTGTGGGTGCGAACGATGACGATTAAGCGCGTTCTTTGGAGCATTTATGAACGGAATCCCAGCCGAGAAGATGGATGATGTTGCCGCACAGCGCGATGTCGATGCCGCGCGTCAGGTCATTGAAACGGAAATCCAGGGCCTTCGGACACTTGCCGATTCCATCGGCGACGATGTTGCGAATGCCATCGGCATCCTGGCCTCGGTGACCGGCCGGGTGGTGGTTTCGGGTATGGGCAAAAGCGGCCATATCGCGCGCAAAATCGCCTCGACGCTGGCCTCGACCGGAACCCCGGCTCTGTTCGTTCATCCGGCAGAAGCATCGCACGGCGATCTCGGTATGATTACCCAGGCGGATGCGGTGTTCGCGCTCTCTAATTCCGGCGAAACCACGGAACTCGCCGATCTGGTGGATTACTGTAAACGATTCGAGATTCCCCTCATCTCCATGACTGGACAGGAAGGCAGCACGCTTGCGAGTGCCGCCGACGCGTCATTGGTCATTCCGCCTGCGGACGAGGCCTGTCCGATGGGGCTGGCACCGACCACGTCGACGACGGTGATGCTGGCGCTCGGCGATGCGATTGCCGTTGCGCTGCTTGCCCGGAAGGGGTTCTCGAGCGACGACTTTCACACGCTGCATCCGGGCGGTAAACTCGGCCGCCGGCTTCTCAAGGTGCGCGACATCATGCACGGCGGCTCTGAACTCCCGCTTATTTCCCGTGACACCGTGATGTCCGAAGCGCTGATCGAAATGACGGCCAAAGGTTTCGGGTGTGTCGGGGTTACCGACGACGACGGAAATCTTGCCGGCATCCTGACCGACGGCGATTTGCGCCGCCACATGAGCGATGACCTGACCATGAAGGCTGTCGCCGATGTCATGACGACGGGCGCCAAAACGATCGATCCGGAAATTCTGGCGAGTGAAGCGCTCCATTTCATGAACGAAAACAAGATCACCAATGTTTTCGTTGTGGCCGACAAGAAGCCGGTCGGCGTTCTCCACATTCACGATTGCCTGAGAGCCGGGGTCGCTTGACCGGCTTTATAGAGCGGGCAGAGGCATAATGGCTCCTGCGGCAAACGACGGTTTGGAACTGGAAGGGCGCAAGCGCGGCGGCGACCTCGGTTTCGAGAACCGCGGACCACGCAAATATACGGCGTCCTACTCCCGGTTTGTCCGGGCGATGAAAATTCTATTGCCGGCGACGGCACTGCTTTTGATCGGTCTTATCGTGGCCTGGCCCCATATCGAGGTGTCGAACGCCAAGTTCCGGATCGGCTTCGCCGATCTGACGGTCAAGGAAGCCGACGATCCCAGCATGCTCAATCCGCGCTATATCGGCACAGACGACGAGAATCAGCCGTATTCCGTGACGGCCGAAATCGCACGACGTTTGGCCGAAACCGGAAACGTCATCGAACTGGACAGCCCGAAGGCGGATATTTTGCTCGAAGACGGCACCTGGCTGGTGCTGACCGCAAGGCGAGGCATCTACGGTCGAGAGGCGGAAACCCTCGATTTGGTTGGCTCGGTCGTGCTCTATCACGACACCGGTTACGAATTCTTAACCGAGAAAGCCAAGATTGATCTTGAGAAGAGCTCTGCCGAGGGTGATCAGCCGGTACGCGGACAAGGGCCATTCGGCAATTTACAGGCGGAAGGCTTCCGCCTTGTCGACAAGGGCAAGACGATATACTTCACCGGCAAGAGCAAGCTCGTGATCTATCCGGGCGCAGGACAAAAGGTTCCATGACCCATCGGGGGCAAGTTTCGGTGATGAAAAGAGTTTCCGCTGCGGCGTTCATCGCGGTCACGTGCGCCGCCGTTCTGATGCCATTCGCAGCGGCTGCGCAGAGCCTGAGCCTCGGTGGCGTAAAGGGCGATCAACCGATCGAAGTTTACGCGCAGGACGGGATCGAGTGGCAGCAGGACGGGAGCCTGTTTGTCGCACGGGGCGACGCACGTGCGGTTCGCGGCGAGGTCGAAGTGCTCAGCGACGAGTTGCGTGCACACTACCGCCAGAACGCGGCTGGCCAGTCGGAGGTGTGGCGCCTCGATGCGATCGGCAACGTCCGCATCGTGTCCGACAGCGAAACGGCCTATGGCGACCGGGCGATCTACAACGCCGATCAGAAGGTGTTGGTTGTCGACGGCAAGAAGCCTCGTCTCGTTTCCGGGCAAGATACGCTGACGGCCACGCAGCAGCTTGAATACTGGGAACTCAAGAAGTTTGCGGTGGCGCGTGGCAACGCGGTTGCGACACGCGAAAATAAACGCGTCTTCGCCGATGTGCTGGTGGCGCACCTCAAGCCCGATCAGCAGGGCAAGACGAGAGTCTACCGGGTCGACGCCTATGACAACGTGCGCATCCGGACCGAACGGGAAACCGCCACCGGCGACCGCGGCGTTTACAATGTGGAAAGTGGTATCGCTACCCTGACCGGTCAGGTTAGACTGGTCCGCGACGAAAACGAACTGCGGGGCTGTCGCGCCGAGGTCAATCTGAACACCGGGATCAGTAAATTGTTCCCGTGCCAGGATGGTCAGGGATCGGAAAGGGTCAAAGGCAGCTTCGTCCCGAAAAACCGCGGCAATAATTGATAACGGCGCGCCGACAGCGCCGGCGTCCGAAAGGAATGGAATGAGCGACGACTTCGAACAAATGGGCCGGCAACTCGCGGAAGGCGGTACAGCACCGCAAAAACGCAAGAAGCCGCGTCTTGTGGCGCAGTCCGAGCGGGGTCTTTACGCCCTCAACATCGGCAAGCGTTTCAAGAAGCGCCCCGTCGTCCGGAGCGTCAGCCTCGAAGTGCACCGGGGCGAAGTGGTAGGTCTGCTCGGCCCCAACGGCGCCGGCAAGACCACGTGTTTCTATATGATTACAGGGCTCATTCAGCCGGACATGGGCAATATCGTGCTCGACGGCAACGACATCACCGATCTGCCGATGTACCGCCGCGCCCGGATGGGGATCGGCTACCTGCCGCAGGAAGCATCCATCTTCCGCGGGCTCAGTGTCGAAAACAACATTCGTGCCGTGCTTGAGGTCGTCGAGAAAAGCCGCGAGCGCCGTGAGGCGATTTTGGATGCGCTTCTGGCGGAATTTTCAATTACCCATCTTCGCCGCGCGCCGGCGCTGGCGCTTTCGGGTGGCGAGCGTCGCCGGGTCGAAATCGCCCGTGCGTTGGCATCGAACCCGCACTTCGTCCTCCTCGACGAACCGTTCGCGGGCATCGATCCGATTGCCGTCGGCGACATCCGGGAGTTGGTGGCGCATCTCAAGGACCGGGGCATCGGGGTGCTAATCACCGACCACAACGTGCGTGAGACGCTCGATGTGATCGACCGGGCTTATATCATTCACGACGGGATGATGCTTATGGAGGGGGCGCCGTCGGATATCGTCGGCAATGCGGACGTGAGGCGCGTCTATCTGGGTGACCGTTTCTCTCTCTGACGTCATGAACCGGAGGCAGCGATGGTAATGTCGCCTCGTCTCGAACAGCGGCTCGGACAGTCGCTGGTCATGACGCCGCAACTCCAGCAGGCAATCAAACTGCTGCAGTTGTCCAATCTTGAACTCAGCGAATTCGTTGAAGGCGAGCTCGAAGCCAACCCGCTTCTGGAGCGCGATGAGCAGGCGCCGGCGGATACGCCGGAACGCGACACGGATTACGACGACGGTTTCGAGGAGTCGTCCGGGTTGGACGATCTGAATCTCGGAGAACCCGCGCAATCGGAAATGACGACCGTCGGCGATCTCGATGCCGATATGGGCGGCGCCTACGAGGATGGTTCGGTTGCGACCGGACAGTTTGCCGCCATGCCGGAGGGCGGCGGGTACGATCCGGAAATGCCCAGCCTAGAAGAGACATTGGCCGAGACCAAAACGCTGCGCGCATATCTCGATCAGCAGCTGGGCATGGCCCATCTCTCGCCGGAAGAAACGTTGATCGCCGCATACTTGATCGATCAGGTGGAAGAGAGCGGGTATCTCGGTGCGCCGTTGGAGGATGCGGCGGAGATGCTGGGCGCGCCGTTAGATGAGGTCGAACGTATTCTCCTAATCCTTCAAGGGTTCGAGCCGACGGGCGTCTTTGCACGTGACCTTACCGAGTGCTTGGCGTTGCAGTTGAAAGAGCGTGACCGGTTTGACCCCGCCATGCAGACGTTCGTCGAAAACCTCGAGCTTGTTGCCGCACGTGAATTCTCGAAGCTTGCGAACCTTTGCGGCGTCGATCAGGAAGACATCGCCGACATGCTCGCCGAGCTCCGCGAGCTGGATCCGAAACCGGGCCTTTCCTTCGCCCCCGATACGGCGGAACCGATCATCCCCGACGTCCTGATGGTGCGCCATCCCAAGGGGGGCTGGCTGGTCGAACTCAATGCGGAGACGCTGCCGCGCGTATTGGTGAATACCAGCTACCACGCGCAAGTGCAGAAGCTGCCAATGAGCAAGGAGGATCGCAAGTATCTGGCGGAGCAATTCCAGTCGGCCAACTGGCTGGTGCGCGCGCTGCATCAGCGTGCCACGACGATTCTGAAAGTATCGTCGGAGATCGTCAGACGTCAGGATGCGTTTTTTAAAAAGGGCGTCCAACATCTGAAGCCGATGGTGCTGCGCGATGTCGCCGACGAGATCGAGATGCACGAAAGCACTGTCAGCCGGGTGACGTCGAACAAGTACATTGTGACGCCGCGCGGCATCTTCGAGCTAAAGTATTTCTTTTCATCCTCCATCGGCGCCACCGACGGCGGCGAAGCGCATTCCGCGGAAGCGGTGCGCCACCGCATCAAGGAACTGATCGATGGTGAGGACCCCAAGAAGATTCTGTCCGACGACAAGCTGGTGAAACTTCTTGTCGACGAAGGGTATGACATCGCACGACGGACTGTCGCCAAGTACCGCGAGGCAATGAGAATCGGCTCATCCGTAGAGCGTCGGCGCCAAAAGGCGCCCCCGAAATAACGCCTTAATAGGTCCGATCCGGGACCGTATTGAGAATTCCATCTGGTGACATCGGGTGCCTTTCGAAGTATGATCAAAGCATGTTGCAGCTTCGCGTATTGACTTCGCGGAACCTTCTCACTAGGGTCCGCCAACCGTCAGCAGAGGGGGAATGGGGCAGATCGCTCCATGCCGAAGACGGGCTAAGAGAAGCATTAAAAATCAATCACTTAAAGGCCTAGATCCGACATGGAAATTTCCGTTTCCGGTAAGCACGTTGACGTTGGCGACGCGTTCCGCACGTATGCCGAAGAACAACTCACCGACTCGGTTACCAAATATTTTGATCAGGCCATCGACGCCCATGTTACGGTGTCGCGCGAAGGCTCGTCGATGCACGTGGTGATTTCCGTGCATCCGGGACCGCGCGGGCTCGTCGTCCAGGGTAGAGGTGAAGCGGCTGAAGCCTATCCGGCGTTCGACGCCGCGCTCGAACGAATCGCCAAACAGTTGCGCCGCTACAAGCGCCGGCTGGTCGACGATCAGCGCCGCCGCGCCGCCAACGACGATGTTGTCAGCGCGCAGCAGTATGTTATTCAGGGCGACAGCAGCGACGATGAAGTCGAGGTTGACGCTCAGCCGGTCATTGTCGCCGAAATGCAGACCGACATTGCGACTCTGACCGTCAGCGAAGCGGTGATGCACATGGACCTGGCGGATTTACCGGTGCTCATGTTCCGCAACTCGAAGACCAATGCCTTGAGCGTCGTCTACCATAGAAAAGACGGCAACATAGGCTGGATCGACCCGTCGCCGAGCGGCGCGACCGACTAGAAGCAAGCGATGGCCCTGCAAGGGCCGGCTAAAAAGCCAGTGTTGGACAGGAAGAGACGATGGAACTCAGTGATCTCCTAGACAGCGACAGCATTGTCGCCAATCTCCGTGCGACCAGCAAAAAGCAGGCGCTGCAGGAATTGGCCCGCAAGGCCGCTGACGTGACCGGCCTGGACGAAAGAAAAATCTTCGGCGTGCTGATGGACCGAGAACGCCTCGGCACGACGGGGGTCGGTTCCGGGATCGCTATCCCGCATGGCAAACTTGCGGAACTGGACCAGCTTTACGGGATATTTGCGCGGCTCGAAAAGCCGGTCGACTTCCAGTCGATCGACGACCGCCCGGTGGACCTGATTTTCGTGCTGCTGGCGCCGGAAGAAGCGGGGGCAGACCATCTCAAGGCACTGGCCCGCGTCTCGCGGCTTCTGCGCGATCACGACGTATGCGATAAATTGCGCGGCGCCAACGAAACCGACGCGCTCTACGCGATCATGACCGAGGCTCAGGAAACCCGGGCCGCCTGATCAGTCGTCAGGGTCCATATCGATGGTTTGCGCCGGCGCTTTGGCGCTCTGAATCTTGATGTTCTTGATTTCCGGCTCCGGGACTTCCCGGTGCAGGTCGACGTGCAGAAGCCCGTTGTCGAGCGTCGCCGCGACCACATCGATGCCTTCCGCCAGGACGAAAGACCGCTGAAACTGCCGTGCCGCGATACCGCGGTGGATGAAGATGCGCTCGGCCCCGTCGTCCACCTGTTTGCCGCGGATCACCAACTGGTTGTCTTCGATCGCGACCGAAAGGTCATCCATCGTGAACCCCGCAACCGCGAGCGTGATGCGGATGTCGTTCTCGCCGGTCTGTTCGATGTTGTACGGAGGATACCCCTCGCCCGACGCCTTGGCGGCGCGGTCGAGAATTTGTTCGATACGGTCGAACCCGAGCAGTTGCGGATTGTTAAAGATCGCCATTGTTGCCTCCCGGCCTCCCCAGTGGGCAAGGCTCTTGTTGGACCCACGGAACATAAGCTTGCAGTTCCCGGCGCCCGGTTGCCGGTCTGCCCCGATGGCCATCCGGCTTCCCATAGATTTGGAAGGATGGGCTTTCAAGTCAAGACCATCTGCGATGCGTGACAATTGCGTGCGCCGCCAAGTAAGCTCACGCGTCTTTTGGAATTCGGAAAAGAGCAATGACCCAAACGCCTCCGGCCGAGATCGGCGATGACCTTCAGGATGTCGACACTCCCGCTTTGATGATCGATCTCGACGCGTTTGAGGCGAATGTCGCCAAACTCGCCAAGACGGTCGCCGATTTCGGCGTCCGGCTGCGCGCACACTCGAAGACCCACAAATGCCCCGAAATCGCTTTGCGCCAGATTGCGGCCGGCGCCATTGGTATCTGCTGCCAGAAGGTCGGTGAGGCAGAGGCGATGGTAGCGGGCGGCGTCCCGGACGTGTTGGTAACCAACCAGATTTGGGGCGAGAGAAAGCTGAAACGTCTCGCGGCGCTCGCACACGACGCCCGGATCGGCGTGCTTGTCGACGACGCGCAGAATGTTCGTGATCTCGGCCAAACCGCCCGCGAGGCCGGCGTAACACTCGATGTGTACGTTGAGATCGATGTCGGTGCCGGACGTTGTGGCATCGAGCCCGGCGCACCGGCAGTTCAGCTAGCGAAAGCGGTCATCGAAGAAGACGGTTTGCGCTTCGCGGGCCTTCAAGCCTACCACGGGTCCGCCCAACATATCCGGACGGCGAACGAACGGGGCGCCGCGATCGGGGCCGCGTGTGACAAGGTCCGCGCAACGCTCACGGCGATGGAAGATGCCGGCATCGACGTGCCGATCGTCACCGGTGCCGGTACGGGCAGCTTCCATTTCGAGGCGGCGAGCGGGCTCTATCAGGAAATGCAGTGCGGATCGTACATCTTCATGGATGCCGACTACGCCCAGAACATGGATCAGCGGGGTGATCCGTTTACCGAGTTCCGGCACAGCCTTTATGTCCTGGTGACCGTAATGAGCGCGACCAAGCCAGGCCGCGCCGTCGTCGATGCCGGTCACAAGGCGCTCGGCAACGATCAGGGGATGCCGTGGGTCGCGGATATTCCGGGCGCCCGATACCAAGGGCCGTCCGACGATCACGGCACCCTGATCCTCGATGATGCGGCGCGCGGTGTGATGTTGGGCGAGAAAATCCGACTGATCCCCGGGCACTGCGATCCGACGGTCAATCTATATGACTGGTTCGTCGTCGTGCAGGGCGGGCGTGTCGTCGATCTCTGGGAGATCTCGGCGCGAGGCGCCATAAGGTAGACCGGAGGTGATATGAGCACAGAGCTTGAGATCCGTATTACCGAACTGGAAATGACCGTCACCCATCAGGAGCGGACCATCAGCGAGCTAAGCGACGTGGTCGCCGAGCAATGGTCGTTGATCGAGACCTTGAAGCGCGAATTGACGCGGCTCGACGAAACCAAGGCCGATGTGGAACCGGCGGACGAGGCGAACCGGCCCCCTCCACATTACTGAAGAACGCTGTTAGCATAGAAAGTCGAGGCAGAACGCCGAGGGACAACCTCGGAGGCATGCAGGTTGGCGCTCGATCTTCCATCGAGTCAGTCGTTGGCATTTGCCGTCAACGGGACGCGCACCGCGCAACGCCTTTTGCGCACATCATCCGTGTCGCTGGACGCGGCCCGGGCGCGCGACTTGGCGGATGGCACGGTCGTTGGAAGGTTCGTCGAGCGAACCGTCACCGTCGATACGGCGGCGGCGGCGCGGGCGTTGCGGCAATCCAGCTATGCAGGTGCGACCATCCGAGATGCTTTGCGTGAACTCGCGGGGCTGGCGCGGGTCGCGGCCAACGAGGGTTTGGTCTCGGAGAGCGTCAACTTACTGTCGTCCGACGGCACGCGTGTGTCGCGCAATAATATTCAGGCTCAATTTGATCGTGCGGTGGCTTTGATTGACTCCCTTGTCGATGCCAGCGCGACCGGGAATGCCAACTTTATCGATGGCGGCGGTCCCGCGATTCGCATCCAGACCAGCCGCTATGGCGGGGCGATATCCATCGCACCGCAGGGCCTGGACAGCGCTTCGCTCGGGCTCGTTAATTTGGATGTGTCGTCCGCAGCGGATGCTCGCCTGACCGAAGTCCGGATCGAAAATGCCATCGACATCGCCGGTAACCGTCTCGACCGATTGGCGCAGTTACGCTCGGCACTTGGTGAGGGCAGCAGTTTCGATCAATCGCTGATCGCCGCGACAACCAACATTTCAGGCGCCTTGCCGGTCGGCGCTTTCGTCAACTTGTCGGCGTAGCCGTCATTCAGTGATGCCGAACGTTTTCAGGACGAACGCATAATTGAAGGCGAGTTCTTCGAGCCGATCGAAGCGCCCGGCCGCGCCGGCGTGCCCGGCGCTCATGTTGGTTTTGAGGAGCAATGGATTGTCGTCGGTCTTGAGGTCGCGCAGTTTGGCGACCCATTTGGCGGGCTCCCAGTATGTCACGCGCGGATCGGTCAGGCCGGCCGTCGCCAGCAACGCCGGATAATCCTTTGCTTCGACGTTGTCATAGGGTGAATAGCTGAGGATGTAATCGTACGCGTCCTTGTCCTCGATCGGATTTCCCCACTCCGGCCACTCGATAGGCGTTAACGGGAGCGACGTGTCGCACATGGTGTTCAAAACGTCGACGAACGGCACGTCGGCAACGACTGAACGCCAGAGGTCCGGGCGCATGTTGGCGCACGCCCCCATCAGCATGCCGCCGGCGGAACCTCCATGGATGGCGATGCCGCCCGGGCTTCCAAGGTTCTCGCGAATCAGCCCCTCGGCGGCGGCGATGAAGTCGGTAAAGGTGTTGCGCTTGCGTTCGCGTTTGCCGTCCGTGTACCAGCGGTAGCCCTTTTCCATGCCGCCGCGAATGTGCGCGACGGCAAAGACGAACCCGCGATCGACGAGGCTGAGGCGCGGCGTCACGAACGACGCCGGCATGGTCATGCCGTAACTGCCGTATCCATAGAGCAGCACCGGTGCGCTGCCGTCGAGGACCGTATCGGCGCGATAAAGCACGGTCACCGGGACCAGTTCCCCATCGGCGGCGACGGCCTGAATACGGCGTGTGACATAGTCGGCCGGGTTGTGACCCGACGGCACTTCGTCCTGTTTCAGCAACGCCCTGTCGCCCGTCGCCATATTGAAGTCGATAACCTGCCGGGGCGTCGTCGGCGAGGAATAGGAGAAGCGAAGATCGCGCGTTGCGTACTCGTAACCACCCTCGAGGCCGAGGGCATAGGCCTCTTCTTCGAAGCGCACCGTGAATTCCTGCATGCTCTCCCAGTTGCGGATGACGATGCGTGGCAATGCCGCGACCCGTTCGAGCCGAACCAGGTATTCGGCATAGACTTCGCAGCCGACGACCAGGGTTCCCGGCATGTGCGGGATCAGGTCGACCCAGTTTTCGCGGCCGGGATTGTCGATGGGCGCGGTGACGATTTTGAAGTCCTCGGCACCGTCGGCGTTGGTCAGGATGATGAGCCGGCCGGCGTGTTCGGAAACGCTGTATTCGACGCCCGGTGCACGAGGCGCGACCAGCTTCGGTGCGCTCGCCGGATCGTCTGCCGGAATGATGTAGACTTCCGACGTCTCATGATCGTGCGCGTCGATCAGGATGAAGCGGCGGCTTTCGGTATCGGATATGCCGACAAAGAAGCCCGGGTCCTTTTCTTCGTAAACCAGCACGTCATCTTCGGTCGGGGTGCCGAGGGTGTGGCGCATCACCTTGGACGGACGATGGTTGTCATCCAGCACCGTATAAAAGACGGTCTTGTTGTCGGCCGCCCACACGGCGTTGCCGCTGGTGCCATCGATCACGTCGGCAAGGTTTTCGCCGCGATCCAGATCGCGAAAGCGGATCTTGAAGATCTCGGACCCGTTTGTGTCTTCACCGTAAAGCAGATGCTTGTGATCATACGAATGCGCGGCCGCACCGATCTTGTAGTAATCACGCCCCTCTGCTTCCGCGTCGCCGTCGAGCAGGATCGTTTCTGCATCGTCTCCCCCAACCGTTTTGCGGCAGAACTTCGGATGCTGTCCGCCTTCGACGAAGCGGACGTAGTAGGCAAAGTCGCCGTCGGGGTCGGGAACGGTCGAATCGTCTTCCTTGATGCGCCCGCGCATCTCGGTGAACAGTTTCTTCTGCAGATCGATAGTGTTGGCCATCCAGGACTGCGTATAAGCGTTTTCGGCTTCCAGGTAGGCGCGGATATCGGGGTTCAGAACGTCCGGGTCCTGCATCACCTTTTGCCAGCTTTCGTCCTTCAGCCAGGCGTAGTAGTCGGTGCGTGTGTGTCCGTGATACGTGATTTCGGTGGGGTGTTTGTCGGCAACGGGCGGGCGGACGTCGTCCATGGTCATATTCTTGCCTTCTGCTCCTGCGAGGGTAATGCTTTCGATCCGTTGCCCCTATGTAGTCAGGAAATCCCGCAATGTCGAACAAGGTGATCCTCGTCGTCGTCGATGGACTCAAATACGCAACCGCGCTCGGCCACTGCGGCTTTCTCGAGGGGCAGGTCGAGAGTGGGAAGGCACGGCGCTGGCGAATGCGGGCGTCACTGCCGAGCATGTCGGCGCCTTGTTACGAAAGCATTCACACCGGCCTTGATCCGGCGGATCACGGCATCACGGCGAATAGCCTTTTAAGGCCGTCCGTTGTCGATAACGTTTTTGGCCTGGCAAGCGCTGCGGGCAAGACGACGGCAGCGGTCGCCTACAGCTGGTTCTCGGTTTTGTATAATGCCGCGCCCTACGATCCGGTGCGCGACCAGGAAACCGACAATGCGTCCAAGCCGATCCAGTACGGCAGGTTTTTCGACGACGCCGGACGGACGGATTTTCATCTCGGGCTGCCGTCTGATGCCGATCTATGTGCGCAGGTGGACCGCCTGCTGGATCGTCATCAGCCGGACTACCTGCTTTTCCACACCCTCAGTTGCGACAGTGTCGGGCATGTGTACGGGGGAGCGTCGTGGCAGTACGACCGTTCGGCGACAGTCGTCGACAGCACACTCGGCAAGCACGTGCCTGCGTGGCGCAGCGCCGGATACCGGGTTCTCGTAACCGCCGATCACGGATTTACGGACTGCGGTTATCACGGCGGCACCAACGACGAGGTCCGGGACGTCGCCTTCTATGATATCGGGCACCCCACGCCTGGTGTTAGTGGACGCGTCGTCTCGCAGCGCGCCGTTGCACCGACGCTGCTGGGTCTCTTGGGGCTCGACGCGCCGGCACAAATGAAGGAAGCGCCTCTCGATTAATCGGCCACGGCTCGGATCAGGTCGCGGATTTCGCCCCGGATCGGTCCGTGACGCGCCGGGTCCGCGAGGGTCGTAAACCATCTCTCGGGCGGGTCGACGGCGCGGCGATGCCGCCATGTCACTCCTCTCAAAAGATCTTCCGCTTCTTCAGGCAAGCGGTCCGGCATGTCGAATCCCGCAAGCACGCCCCAAACCCCGGCCCAGCCACGGGCGACACTGAACGGATTGTATCCGCCACCGCCGGAGGCGATCACGCGCGGCGCCAGATCGCGAACGGCGGCAACGGCACGCCAAAGCGCGGTATTGGAAATCATGAGTTTGCTCTGTGGGTCGTCGGCAAACGCATCCACGCCGCATTGCAGGAAGATCGCGTCCGGTTCGAAGTCCTGCATGAGCGGCAGCACGGCGCCTTCGACAATGGCTTCCAGTTCATCGTCGTTCAGGCCCTCGGGGACGGGAATGTTGCGCGCCGTGCCGCCGGCGCGGTCGCGCACGCCACCCGGCTGCATCGGATCCGGGTTGCGCCGTTGCATCGGCCATCGGCCGGTTTCGTGGATGGAGAGGGTGAATACCCGGTCGTCGTCATGAAAGGCGTCCTGAACCCCATCGCCGTGATGGGCGTCGAGATCGAGATAAAAGACCCGTTCGAGCCCCTGGCCGAGCAACGATCCAATCGTCAGGGCAGGCTCGTTGAAATAACAAAATCCGCTGGCGCGGTCGGGCTGGCCATGGTGTTGGCCGCCGCCAAGATTGAAAACGCGACCGCCACCTGCGACCAACTCGGCAGCTCTCGCGCCGCCGCCGACGGCCGTCGCGGGACGGCGGAACATTTCCGGGAAGATCGGATTGCCGTTGATGCCGATATTGTGCCGCGCGCGTACGGCGGGCGATGCGTCCTGCTCTTTCTCGGTGCGGATTACGGCGGCGACGTATTCAGGTGTGTGGAACCGTTCCAGATAAGCCGCCCCGGCGCGCGGGCTATCGACATAACTCTGATGCGGAAACCATCCAAGCGCATGGATGAGATCGATGGCCAGCGAAACCCGCGGGATCGCCAACGGGTGGTTTCGGCCGTAAGTGCTGTCTCGATAGATCTCGCTGCCGATGAAACGCGCATCCGTCATGTGACCGGGCCGGCCTCCAATAGCCATTTGCGGAACGCGGCAGCACGGGGCAATACCGCCGCCGCGCGCGGCGCCACCAGATAGAAACTTTCAGGTTCGATGATACGGGTCTCAAAAGGCGCGACAAGTCGCCGGGTTCGCAGGTCGCCCTCGACGAAGGGGGTGTGGGCAATCGCGATGCCGAGGCCTGCGGCGGCGGCTTCGAGCGCCTGCGCCGAAGACGCGAACTCAAGCCGGCTTTGCGGTTTAAGACCAGCAACGCCGGCCCGTTCGAGCCATCGCGGCCAGTCGTCGTGTCGCGGTGGTGCGGAAACCGTGATCAGCACATGGTGGGCGAGATCGGCGGGGTCGTCCAGGGGCGTTCGCGTCAACAGCACCGGACTGGCAACCGGGAAGAGCGCGTTCTCGAACAGGAAATCGCTGCGGCAACCGGGCCACTTGCCGTCGCCGACCCGGATCGCAAGATCGACATCCTCGCGCTGAAGGTCGACGAGCCGGGACGTGGTCAACAATCGGACCTCGATATCCGGGTATGCCAACTGGAAAGAAGGTAGGCGTGGGATCAGCCAGCGCTGCGCCAGCGTAGCAAGCAGGGCCAGCGTCAGCGGCGGCGCATTCCCGGCGAGTCCGGCGGCATCGGTTAGCGCATCGCGGAGATCGTCGAACGTGCGCACGACCCGGCTCGCGAGCGCCGCGCCGGCGGCCGTCAGATCGATTCCGCGCCGGTCGGCGCGGACAAGACGCGTGCCGAGATGGCGCTCGAGCAGGCGTAATTGTTGGGTCACAGCAGGCTGCGTCACGCCGAGTTCTTCTGCAGCCAGCGTCACGTTGCGATGCCGCGCCACGGCCTCGAAGGCGCGGATGCATCTGAGAGATGGAGGCAAATCCATATAAGTATAAGAACATCTTATGGCAAAATCGGAAAGAACTGATTTCAAGGCCATGAAAATCTGGTGATATTATACTGGACCTATTAGATGGACTTTTCATATGGAACTCTGGATTCCCATCACGATCGTCGCGGCGTTCTGCCAGAACCTGCGCTCCGCGTTACAGAAACACCTGAAGGGAAAGCTGTCGACCGGGGGTGCGACGTATGTCCGCTTCTTTTACGCATGGCCGTTCGCGGTGATTTACGTCTGGTGTCTCAACGAATGGGGCGGCATGGCGTATCCGGACTTCAACGGGAAGTTCCTGCTTTATTGCATGCTGGGCGGCGCATCGCAGATCATCTTTACCGGGCTGTTGGTGTGGCTGTTTTCGTTCAGAAATTTTGCCGTCGGCACAACGTTCTCCAAGACCGAGACGGTGCAGGTCGCGCTCCTTGGTTTCCTGTTGTTAGGGGATACTCTCTCGACCGGCGCCATTCTCGCCATCTTCATCAGCGTGTTGGGCGTGATGGCGATGTCGGCGGCGCAGACCAACATCACGTTCAGGACGTTGCTGGCGAGTCTGGTCGAGAAATCGACGTTGATCGGTCTTGCGTCGGGTTTGTTTCTCGGCGGGTCCGTGGTTTTTTTCCGGGGCGCCGCACTGTCGTTGAACTATGACGGCTACATCATGCCGGCGGCATACACGCTGGCCGTCTCCGTCGTGATCCAAACGGTGATCATGGGGTTATATCTGTTGTGGCGTGAGCCTGGGCAGATGCGGGCCGTGCTGGTCAACTGGAAGTGGGCGGGCGCCGTCGGTGTCGCAGGTGTCTTGGGCTCCGTCGCCTGGTTCACGGCTTTTACGCTGGAAAATGCCGCCCTTGTCCGGGCCGTCGGCCAGATCGAACTGGTGTTCACTTTCGTCGCATCGGCGGTGTTCTTCCGCGAGAAGAGCACGCCGCTGGAAATCGCCGGTATCCTGCTTGTGATTGCCGGCATTCTGCTCATTCTCTATGTACGCTAAGCGCATGCCCCCATGCGCAGATGGGGCTGGTCAGGGCGGCGAGCCTTTATATACTCTCGCCCCATGACACTCAGTGAACTCGACCAATGGCGCCTCAAGCATGTGCTGACGGATGCCGAATTCAATGAACTGCCCGGCCATCAGAGCGGCAAGGTCCGTGAAAGTTACGACCTGCCCGATGGACGCCGCGTGATGATCGCGACCGACCGCCAGTCCGCCTTCGATCATGTTCTGGCCGCCGTGCCGGACAAAGGCCATGTGCTGACGGCCACGGCGCAGTTCTGGTTCGAGCAGACTGGGGACGTTTGTCCCAACCATGTCATCGCCCATCCGGACCCGAACGTCATCGTCGCCAAAAAGCTCACCATGCTGCCGGTCGAGATGGTGGTCCGCGCCTACATCACGGGCACCACCGATACCAGCATCTGGACGATGTATGCGAACGGCGAGCGAAACGTTTACGGCCATACGTTGCCGGAAGGGTTGAAGAAGAACGACAAGCTTCCAGACGTTCTGATCACGCCGACGACGAAGGGCGCCGTCGGCGGTCATGATCATCCGATCACCGCCGACGAAATCGTCGCACAGGGTCTTCTGACCCAGGCGCAGTGGGACGAGGCCTCAGCGAAGAGTCTGGCGCTTTTCGCGCGTGGCCGGGAGATCGCCGACCGGAACGGGCTGATTTTGGTCGACACCAAGTACGAATTCGGCCTCGACGAGAACGGCGTCGTCACGATTGCCGACGAAATCCATACGCCGGATTCCAGCCGATACTGGGATGCGGAGAGTTACCCAGCGCGTCATGCCGCCGGCGAGGAGCCGATAAACCTCGACAAGGAATTCCTCCGGCTTTGGATCCGTGCGCGCTGCAATCCTTACACGGACCCGCTACCGGAGATCCCGCCGGAGACGTTAATCGAGTTTTCCAACAAATACGTCTCGCTTTACGAGCGGGTCACCGGACGGACATTCGAGCGGACAGATCCCAAAATACCGGTTCGCGACCGCATACATGCAGCGCTTGCGAAGGCGCTGCCGGAATATTTTTAGGTTCGGGAGAAAACGATGACAAAAACGCTTCTGGAAATGTCGGGCGCCGATATGACGCCCAATGCGGTTTCGGACTCCGTCCTGATCCTTATCGATTGCCAGAACGAATACGTCACCGGCGCGCTGCCGTTGGCTGGGATCGACGCCGCGATGGAAAGCGCCAGAACATTGTTGCAGCGGTTTCGCGATGCCGGCCAGCCGGTCATCCATATCCAGCATCAGGGAAAGCCCGGTGGCGCCTTCGATCTCGACGACGTGCGTGGCGCGATCGATGACCGTGTCGCACCCGTGACAGGCGAGCCGATTATCCGCAAAGGCCTGCCCAACAGTTTCGCGGGCACGGACTTGCAGAAGACCCTGGAGGGGATCGGTCGCCAGAAACTCGTCATTGCCGGATTCCAGACGCATATGTGCGTCAGCGCGACGACACGGGCTGCGCTCGATCTCGGGTATCGCAACACGCTCGTATCCGATGCGATTACCACGCGCGATTTGCCGGGGCCGGGGGGTGACGGGGTCGTCCCCGCCGAAACCATTCACATCGCGACGCTCGCCGCCCTGGCCGATCGCTTCGCGATTGTCGCGGCAACGGCGGCCGATCTGCCGGACTGACCTTCGTTACTCGACGAGCCCGAGAAATACTGGTGCGTTCGGGTCTTCGGCCGCCAGTAGTTCGCAGACCTTTCTTGGGGTGATCCCGCTTTCCGGAATTCTCGCCACCGGCATCCACAACACATCAATCTGCTGACGGTCCGGCTTCGGACCGTTCCGGGGTTGATAATCATCCGGCACGCGGCACCGGAAAATGAACTCAACCTGTAGGCGCATTCCCCCCGGCTCCGTGGTAAGCGGCTTGAAGTAATCGGCGACGTGCATCAATTCGATGATTTCAACGCCGGTGCCGATCTCCTCCTGGCATTCCCGGTTCATGCCCTGGGCGAGTGTTTCGCCCGGGTCGACGGCGCCGCCCGGGAGCGTGAAGCGCGAACGGCCATCTTCATATTTCTTATGTTGAACAAGTATTTGGTCGCCGCGCCGAATGTAGGCACGGACGGCATTGCGCGGCGCAGTCGCGGATTGCGGCATTAAATTCCTTTCCCTGAGAAATACGTCTCAGGCGGTTTCAAGATACGTGATCGGGTCGGCCCAGTTCGACTGGGCATCCCTGGCGACTTTGGTCTCCTTGTCGAAAACGCTTATGCCGTTGGCGGCAGCCAGAAAGGTCGAAGCTTCTCGAAGCGTTTCCAATTCTTCACCAGTTCCGGTTCGGTTTCCTTGAGCGCGCGCGCGTACCAGCCCTGCACGAGACCGCCTGCGAGCGCCAGATCTCTTGCATCCGTCCCGTCATCAGGTCCGGTCAATTCGCCAGTCATACGCATTGCTTGTGCAACATCGTTCAGATGACCGAACTGATCCTGTAATGTCTGTAGGGATTTCAGGTAAGCCGCTGTTGCCTTGCCGGCATAGATACCGCGCAGGAAGTCGACCGCATATCGGAGTTTCTTCAGGCGGATCCTCACCTCGTGCCGGGCCTCCATATCCTGCTTTTCGAGATTCTTCGCTTGTTTGAGCAGTTTCCGGTGCGGTTTCGAAAGTATCTCGGCGGCACACGCTTCGAGAGGACGCAGCAACGGGTCGGACGGATCGAGCGGCATGGCGAACCAGCCCTCGACAGCGACAAATGCCGTCAGATGAAACATCATCTTGGTGTAGCGGCGTGACGTCAGGGTCTTACGCACCGTTTCGTATGCTTCGGCGCGTTGTCGTTCGGCAGCGTCGCGCAAGGCGGAGATCGCCTTTTCATCGATACCGTACCCGGCGACACTGGCCAGCATCTCCGTGATGTAGACATCCCAGTCGCGCGCCGGGCCAAGCGCATTGCCCAACCACTTGAGGTCGTCGGCCATCCACGACATCCGTACGGGATCGAGGTGCTCGCCGAAGACTTTGAGCGATGTCCTGAGACGGCGCACGGAAACGCGCATTTGATGGACGCCTTCGGGATCGCTGCCGCCGAGACAGGCTTCTTCATTCTCGACGATATTGGCGATGCAGACCGGATAGATTTGAGCAAGTGCCGCGTGAATTGTCTGTTCTTTCGCAAGTTGGAACTTCGGCACACGATAGGCCTTGGGGCCCTCACCCGTCAGCAGCCGATAACCGCGCCCGGCTTTCGTCAGGGCCGACATCGGTAATGGGCAAGCGTTATGTATTTCCGACGCCACGGTGAAGAAACCGTTGGGATCGCCCTCGATCAGTTCCAGTTCACACTCGGCGAAGGCTTCTTGTTTGCTGCCGGCAACGATCCGGCCTTCGTCCAGGACGGCTTCGATGAGCACATCGGGGCCGAGCGGATTGGCGCGGCGTATCAGCATCGACTGCCGCTCGATATGAACTTCCATCACCACACTTAGCTCGTCATCGCGAATGGCGCCGATGGCACGTCGCGCGGCGATCGGCAGGTCCGTCAGGACCAGTTCATTCCCCTCGACAATGCGTTCCCACTCGTGCCGGTCCATGAGACCGCCGCCGCTGTTACCGGCACGGGCCTTGATCGTCTGGACGATTTTCTCGCCGTTGCTGCGCAGCCGGACCGAAACGCCGAGCTCGCGCAGGCGCAGGTCATCCGTATCGAAGTAACGACTGATCAATGTCTTCTTCGCCCATTGCCGCCGATTCTTACCGGCGGCGTTGACGGCTTTCTTGAAGCGCTGCAGATCCTTCGGTTGTGCGCTGAACTTCAGCTCAAGTTCGCGGTTTGCCTGTTCGGCGGCCATATTCGCCTGATTCCCCTCGCCACCCTGATTTTTGGCCTGTTTCCGACCGATTCAGCGGGACCGTCTGTTTCTTCTTGCGTTGCGCACTATGTGCGCATACTATACGCACATAGTGCGGATTTTAACAAGCGCTCTCCGGCACCGATGCAGATCCGCGTAAGGAGGTGAGCCCATGCTCAGCCATCTTTTACTCGCGCGTGACTACGTACTGCGCCCGATTCTTACCAAGAAAACCGAAACGCCGCGACCACGTTAAGCGAACCGTCGCCCCCACGTACGTTACAGTTTTGTGACGGGCACCCGGCGGCGGTTCCCCGCCGCGGACTGCTGGTGCATGATCTGCCGAAATGGTTCTAATGGCTGTTTGAATTCAAGCAGCCGGGAGGAAGCAAATGGGCAGGGAGATTCTGTTTCTGCGTCACGGAAAAGCCGCGCGTCCTGCCGGTATCGACGATTTTGACCGCCCCTTGACGGAGAAAGGCGTCATCCAGTCCCGGAGGATCGGCCATTGGCTGCGGGATCATGATGCGTTACCGGACGCCATATTGTCGTCGCCGGCGCTGCGCGCCCGGCAGACGGCAGAGGGAGCGCTGGCTGCGGCGGGATGCGATCGCCGTCTGATCAAGACGGACCCGCGTCTCTATTTCGATGCACGGTCAAAGCTGATGCAGGCGATCGCCGAGGCGGATGAGAACGCCGACAGGCTGCTCGTCGTCGGACATAATCCGTGGATGGAGGAAGTGGTCGAAGATCTGGCGTTCGAGCCGCCGCCGCATCCTGGCGGCAACTGGATCATGAAAACCGGCGCGCTTGCCCGATTTAACGTCGATGATTTCAAGGAAGGGCTGAAGAAACGGCGCGGCCGTCTGCTCGATCACGTGCTGCCGGATGCGTTGAGCGATCCGGGGGACACAAGCCAAGACAACTCGAAATGACGAAAAATTGGTGGAGCCGAGGGGAATCGAACCCCTGACCTTCGCATTGCGAACGCGACGCTCTCCCAACTGAGCTACGGCCCCGCACCAAGTCCGCCGGCTAACTGAAGCGCCTGACCGACGGGCGCGGAATATCGGCCCCAGACCCTTTTCTGTCAAGTCGATAAAGGCATGCGCCTGGCACTCAAGAAGGATTATCGCACGCGGCGGAGCGCTTGCGCCGACGCATCCCGGGAATTACTTTAATTAACGTTTCGATATGGCACCCCAAGCCGGGGGCATGCACGACGGACACGCCAACGGAGAGCACGCACATGGACGTAATCGCCGGCCCGGCTCTGGGTCTCATCTATCACCTGATCGGGCTCTACACATGGGTGGTGATCATCGCCGTGATCATGAGCTGGCTTATCGCCTTTAACGTCATCAACCTCTCGAACCAGTTCGTGCGCATGATTTATGATGTCGTCACGCGGTTGACCGAACCGCTACTCGCTCCTATCCGGCGGCTCATGCCGGATCTCGGCGGTGTCGACATCTCCCCGGTATTGCTGATCTTGCTTTTATGGTTTGCGAAGGATGTCATCGCCCGGCTCGCCATGCGCATTGGCTGACAAAACAGAACCATTTCACCTTGTTGAGAGCGGCCTGGACGTTCGCTTGCGTGTGACGCCCAAGGCATCACGCGATGCAATCGGCGAAGTCGTCGCCGACGGGCAAGGAAATGGCGCGATCAAGATTGCCGTCACCGCCGTTCCCGAGAAAGGTAACGCCAACGCTGCGGTCATCAAACTCCTGGCTAAGGCCTGGCGCCTGCGCAAGTCCGACATGGATATCGTGCAGGGATCGACAGACCGCAACAAAACACTTCGAATTACCGGCGACGGCCGGGAACTGCTGGCGAAGCTTCGAACGTTCGTGTAACGGATGTTCGTGCCGGGAAGGGAACAAGACATGAGCAGTGCCGAGATTATAGACGGGAAAGCGTTCGCCGCCGGCCTCCGCGAGCGGGTAGCGGCCGAAGTCACGCGTCTGTCCGAGGATCATGGCATCAAGCCGTGCCTGACTGTGATTTTGGTCGGAGAAGACCCGGCGAGCCAGGTCTACGTCCGCAACAAGGGCACGCAAACCGAGGAAGCCGGGATGACATCGGTGACGCACCGGCTTGATGCAACGACGCCTGAAGACCAGCTTCTGACGCTGATCGAAAGCCTCAACAAAGACCCCGAATGCCACGGGATCCTGGTTCAGTTGCCGTTGCCGGATCACATCGACGAAAGCAAGGTTCTGGCAGCCATCGACCCGGACAAGGACGTGGACGGTTTCCACGTCATTAACGTCGGCAGGCTCTGGACCGGACAGAGTTCGCTCGTCCCGTGCACGCCTTATGGCTGCCTGTTGATGTTGAGAGACCACTTCGGCGGCAATCTCTCCGGCAAGCGCGCCCTGGTGCTCGGCCGTTCCAACATCGTCGGCAAACCCATGGCCGCGCTTTTGCTCGCCGAGAGTTGTACGGTCTCGATCGCACATTCGCGAACCCAGGATCTCGCCGAACGCTGCCGGGAAGCAGATATTCTCGTCGCCGCCGTTGGGCGGCCCGAGATGGTCAAGGGCGACTGGGTCAAGCCGGGCGCCGTGGTGATCGATGTCGGCATCAACCGGGTCCCGGCACCGGAAAAAGGCGAAGGAAAGACGAAGCTGGTCGGCGATGTGGATTTCGCGGAAGCCTCGCAGAACGCGTCTGCGATCACGCCGGTACCGGGTGGCGTCGGCCCGATGACCATCGCCTGTCTCCTCAGGAACACGGTCGTGGCCGCATGCCGTCAGAACGGCATCGACGCGCCAGATATCTGAAGCACACCCGGCGCCTTTACGCGCGCCGGCAAAAGTCTATACTTCCCTTGCCCATCCAAGTGCGGCTTGGGTTCCGCCGGGGCTCCCCGGGCCTGGACCGAGCGCCGTTATGAGCCGATCACGGCAGACACCCGAGGACTAAAAACCTAGAGGGGTTGGAAGGGCGTGCTGATGCACGCCTTCGAACCGCAAACCTCAGGGATCGTCATGACCTTAAGCGCATTTTTCCTCGTTCTCGCCGCAGCATTCTGTCATGCGACATGGAACTTCTTCGTCAAACGTCTGAACGGCGGCGCCGAACTGGCGTGGCTGTTATCCATCGTCGCCAGCATCCTTTATATGCCGGTCACGCTGTACGTCATCATCGTCGACAAACCGGCGTTCGGATGGCTCGAGATCGGGTTCATCGTCGGCAGTGCGGCGATCCACCTGGGCTATTTCCTGTTGCTTCAAGCGGGATACCGAAACGGCGATCTGTCATTGGTTTACCCGACGGCCCGGGCGACGGGGCCGTTACTCTCGGTGACGTTAGCCATCGTGCTCCTCGGGGAGAACGTGTCGCTTCAGCTCATCCTGGGCGCGGCCATCATTATCTTTGGCGTTGTCAGCCTGACGGGGGGATTTTCGAAACGCCCCGACAACTTTCGCACCTCGTTGTTGTTCGGGATCGGTTCCGGCACGTTCATCGGCTGCTACACGGTCTGGGACGCCTACGCCGTATCCACCGTCATGATCTCGCCTCTGATCCTGGAGATCACCGGCATGGTGTGCCGCGCCGCGATGCTGACGCCTGTCGGCATCCGCCGCCTGGAGATCGTCAAGACGTTCTGGAAAGAGCAAAAGCTGGGGATATTGGTGATCGCCACCGTCAGCCCTCTCGCTTACCTGCTCGTCCTGTACGCCATGACCTTCACGCCGGTCGTCTACGTCGCCCCGCTCCGCGAAAGCAGCGTTCTGCTGACCGTGCTGATGGGCAGCGTGCTGCTGCGCGAAGGCGATCTTAAACGCCGCCTCGGCTGGGCACTCGTCATCATGGTGGGCGTCACGCTGCTGGCGACGGGATGATTATTTCCGCCCGCCGGCGAGCTTTGCGCTCGCCGGATCGGCGCGCAGCAAGGCCATTGCAACAACGCCCAACGCCGGCCCGATGGCGAGCGGCGCCATCGCCCACTGCCAGCCCACCAAATCGGCGATAGCGGGCAGTGCATGGATGGTGATCAGGGTCAGTGAGAATCCGACCGACGTCTGCACCGTCAACATGGTGCCGACGTAACGCGGATCGGCAAGTTCGATCACACATGAAGAGAACTGCGCCGAGTCCATCACTACTGTCGCCCCCCAGATCAGGCAGACCAGCACCATCATGGCAGGCACGCCGCCATAAAAGAAGCCGACCGTCGCCGCGCACGTGCCGCTGATGGTCATGGCGCCTATGGTCAGCGTGGTCCGCCCCATCCGGTCGGCGAAAATACCGCCCGCCATCGACGCGATTCCGCCGGCGGCGATCACCAGAAACGTCGCCGCGCCGGCCCAGAAAGCCGGGTTGCGCATGCCGCTTTCTGTGAAGCTGGCGGCGAGATAAAACCCGATCCACCCCCACATGGCATAGAGTTCCCACATGTGACCGAGGTAACCCAGGTTGGCGAGCCTGAGCGGCCGGTTTCGCCAGGCTTCCAGCATGGCATGAGGGTTGAGGGGCGCAGCCGGCGCGAGGCCCGGGCCGGGCCGGCATTGCAGGATCAGCAACGCCGCCAAAACGGCCGCCATGGACGCCGCCGTCATGGTGAACCGCCAGTCGACACCGCCGGCGACGTTGAACAGATGCGGCAGCGCAGATCCCAATGTCAAAGCGCCGACGAGCAGACCGACCAGAAATCCCGTGTCCCCACGCGACCAGGACGACGCCAGCTTCATGCCTACAGGGTATATGCCCGCCATGCATACCCCAGTGACGAACCGGAGCACGATCACCAGAAAAGAATTCGGATCGATGCCGAGGATTGCGGCGTTGGCGCCCGCCGCCACCAAAGCGGCGAGTGCGAACAACCGCGTCGGCGGCACGCGGTCCGGCAACGTGAGCAGCGCGCTCAGCAACGTCCCGGTGACGAAACCAATCGATACGGCGCTCGTATAGAGCGACGCCTGTGCGTCGGTGATGCTCGCCTCGACCTTGAGAGCCGGCACCACCGCGCTTGCCGAGAACCACAGCGATAATGCCGAAACCTCGGCCAACGCCAGCAGCACCAGCGATCGACGCTTCTCCGCGAAATCGAATTCCTGATCGCTCATCGGTTCGCTTTAGAGCAATTCCGCTCTTGCGCCAAGGATGGTATGCGGCGATCCCCCTTGGCGGCGGACGTGTTTGGGTGTACACCCCGCGCCATGATGAGCAGCGAAAACGACGCACGCATCGATCTTGTAGGGCTGAGTCGCGAGGAACTCGCGGATGAACTCGCGCGTCTCGGCGAGAAACCCTTCCGCGCCAAGCAGCTCTGGCACTGGATTTATCATCAGGGCGAAACGGATTTCGCCAAGATGACGACGCTTTCGAAAGACTTCCGCACCAAGCTCGCGGAAACGCACAGGGTATCCCGTCCCGGCGTTGCGACCGAGCAGACGTCCGTCGACGGTACGCGCAAGTGGCTGTTCCGCCTTGATGACGGTAAGGAAGTCGAGACCGTGCACATTCCCGAAGAAGACCGGGGCGCGGTATGCGTCTCGAGCCAGGTCGGTTGCACCCTCGCCTGCAAATTCTGTCATACCGGCACCCAGCCGATGGTCCGCAACCTCACAGCGGGAGAGATTGTCGGCCAGTTCATGGCAGCGCGCGACAGCTACGGCGAGTGGCCGTCCCCCAGTGACGGCAACCGCAGTCTTTCGAACATCGTCATGATGGGGATGGGCGAGCCGCTGTTCAATTATGAGAACGTGGCTAAGGCGCTGACCATCGTCATGGACGGTGACGGCATCGCGCTGTCGAAACGGCGCATTACTTTGTCGACGTCCGGAATCGTACCCGAGATCGAGCGCTGCGGTGCGGATCTCGGCGTCAATCTCGCCATCAGTCTTCATGCCGTGCGAGATGACCTGCGGGACGAATTGGTCCCCATCAACAAGAAGTGGCCGATCGCCGAGTTGCTCGACGCGTGCCGGCGTTATCCGACGTCGTCCAACGCACGGCGCATCACGTTCGAGTACGTGATGCTGAAGGACGTCAACGATTCAGACGCAGATGCGCACGAGCTCGTCCGCTTGTTGAGGGGTATCCCGGCCAAGATCAACCTGATCCCGTTCAACCCCTGGCCGGGGGCGGTGTACGAGTGCTCGTCCAACAATCGCATTCACCGCTTTGCCGAGATCGTCAACGACGCCGGCTATTCGTCGCCTGTGCGCACACCGCGCGGGCGTGACATCATGGCCGCCTGCGGGCAGCTCAAGTCCGCATCCGAACGGGCGCGCAAATTCTCCGAACGCGCACAGACCGTCTGACCGCAGAATTTTTGGTATCGAACTTGCTTCACTTCTCCTAACCACGAGAGGAGGAGCCCGCGCCATGTTCGACAAGACCCACAGCACCGCGGCGCATGCCGCCCAACTTCCGGATGCGATGTCCAGCAAGTCCGGCAAGCCCGAACTGGATAAGGAACCCGCCTGGAAGAGCGCGTTCAGACAAACGTTGGATGAAATCCGCGACAAGGGTTTCGGCGCGTATGCGGAAGAGATAAACGAGAAAAAGCTCGAAGAGCTTCGTCGGAAAATCCTTGCGGCAATGGGACTTAGCGAAGACGACCTTGAGAAGATGAGCCCCGAACAACGTGGCCAGATCGAAAAGATGATCGCCGTCGAAATTCAGCAACGGCTCTCCGCCGAGGATGCGCTTGATGGCGGCAAGCAAGGTATCAATGCATCCGCAGACGGCCTCGCGGAACAGATCCGTTCGGCCCCGAACGGTCTTGGGGCCGGCGTTCTTTTGATGCAGCAAGTCGATGCTGAACCAATTCAAAAGACGGAAAAAGACGAGCCGACCGGGTAATTCCTGCCGATCACCCGGCAAAATAAACACGGATTCTTTGCGAAAGACGGGGATCCGGCGTATGTCTATGGTTGTGTTGTTTCAGAATAACGTAGGCGGGACTTGAACTTTCAACCTTCCCTTTCCGACGCAATCCGTGTCTCTTTCAGCCGAAAACCGGTAACGGTGCGTCTGGGTGAGACCGTGCTTGCCGAGAGCGATGCGGCCGTCATCTTGCATGAACCAGGGTATTCGGACCGCTATTATTTTCCGCGCCTCGACGTGAAGATGGATTTCCTCAAGTCCTCGAACAAATCGAGCGTCTGTCCCCATAAGGGTACGGCGGAATATTTCGACATCGAGACCAAAGACGCTCGCCGGCGCAACCTGGCCTGGTCCTATCCGGCGGCAAAGCTGGAGGTCGCGGAAATCAGCGGCTATATCGCCTTCTACGACGATCCTGAAATCAGTGTTTCCTGAGGGTCCTCCCTTTTAAGCATTTCTAAAGGCTGTCGCGGGTTCAATGGACGCATCATTCATGCGAACGGGAACGACGCCAATGCTACTGGACCCGACGACGTTCGAATCCCTTGCCGAGCAATCGAGCGGCGACACGGATGCCGTGAGAGCGGCAACCAAAGGCATGCCAGCGCTGCCTGCAGACCGCGCAATGCTGCCGATCCCGCCGGAACGCGACCAGATCCTGCTTTCGTTCGGATTGACCAACCGCGACCTAGATTTCATGGGCGACGATCAACGCGCCATGGTGAACGAGGTTGTAGACAGGGTTCTTGCCGTCCGCTCGCTGGCCTGAGCCGCTTCCAACCCCGATCCCGCTTTACGAAGCGCCCCGGATCAATATACTGCGCCCGCTTTTCCAACATCGGACCCGAGAGCGCACGTGCATGTCTAACGAGATCAAGAAAGTCGTCCTCGCCTATTCCGGCGGCCTCGACACCTCCGTCATCCTGAAATGGCTCAAGGACACCTACAACTGCGAGGTCGTGACCTTCACCGCCGATCTCGGCCAGGGCGAGGAGGTCGAACCGGCGCGCAAGAAAGCCGAGATGCTCGGTATCAAGGAAATCTATATCGAGGACCTGCGTGAGGAATTCGTTCGCGACTACGTGTTTCCGATGTTCCGCTCGGGCGCGATTTACGAGGGGACGTATCTGCTCGGCACCTCGATCGCACGGCCCCTGATCGCCAAACGCCAGATCGAGATTGCGCGGGAGACCGGCGCCGACGCCGTTGCCCACGGTGCGACCGGCAAGGGGAACGATCAGGTGCGCTTCGAACTCGGCTATTATGCGCTGGAGCCGAATATCAAGATCATCGCGCCGTGGCGCGAATGGGACCTGACCAGCCGCACCAAGCTCATCGAATACGCTGAGAAAAACCAGATTCCCGTCCCCAAGGACAAGCGTGGGGAGGCGCCCTTCAGCCAGGACGCCAACCTTCTGCATATTTCCTCGGAAGGCAAGATCCTCGAAGACCCATGGGTGGAACCGGACTACGATCTGATTCTGTCGCGGATGGTAACGCCGATGGCGGCCCCCGATACCCCGGAAGAGATCACGATCGATTTCGAAAAGGGCGATCCGGTTTCAGTCAACGGCGAGAAAATGAGCCCGGCGACATTGCTTGCCAAACTCAATGAGATGGGTGGGCGCAACGGCGTCGGTTGCATCGATATCGTCGAAAACCGTTTCATCGGCATGAAGTCCCGGGGCGTTTATGAGACGCCGGGCGGCACGATCCTGTTCCACGCCCACCGCGCCATGGAGAGCATCACGCTTGAGAAGGGCGCCATGCACACCAAGGACGAACTGATGCCGCGCTATGCGGAACTGCTTTACAACGGCTTCTGGTTCGCCCCGGAACGGGAAATGCTACAGGCCGCCATCGACAAGGCGTCCGAACGGGTCAACGGGACCGTGCGCCTCAAACTCTACAAGGGCAACGTCATCGTGACCGGGCGGAAATCGCCGAATTCGCTTTACGACGAGGCGATGGTGACGTTCGAAGAGGACGATGTCTACGACCAGCGCGATGCGGCCGGGTTCATTCGACTGAATGCCCTAAGGCTGCGGCTGCTCGGTCGAAATTAACCATTTCCGCCCCGATTTGAGCGGTTCAGACCGAACAGAATACCCCGGTATTAGCGACTTTCAACGATATAAGTTGACCATTAAACCTATTTTTTGCATGGTTTCATTAACCATATAAAAAGGGGGGCGCGAAAATGGCTGCTCTAAAAGTTGTGCTCTATTTTCTGTCGGGATTCTGTGTCATTGCCGGCGCGATCTGTGTGGGCATCTTCTTCCATAACGGCTCGATACAGGCACTGGGCAGCGGGGCGATGCTCGGATGTGTCGGTGTCGCCGGCATTCTTCTGTCGATCTTCTTCGATCCGATCGTCCGCGCGTTCAGGGACGAACGCGCGCGCGGCTGATGCCGCGTCAGTCGTGAAATGACCTGAGGGTCGGGTCGCGCTCAATCCAGTACGTATAGAGCGCCACCGGCGCCAATGTCAGATCGATCCCCTTCATCGTTGCATTGCGCGCGATGCTGCCGGTCAGAACATATGGCTTTGCATCGGTATTGTTTTCGCGCACGAAATTCACCATCTGCTCCGGCCGCGTATCGGTTCGCACGTACGCATTGGCCCAATCCAGATCATAGACATGATCGGGCTTGCCGGTTCTGGGGTGAATCGTCAGTAAATCGACGGTCCCGCCACGCCAGCTCGCATAGTAGAGATTCTCGATGGCGGCCGAGCCCAACCATTGTGAGACCAATGCCGTTTCGGCGAGTCGCTGGAAGAACTGGTCCGACGGCGGCACCGGCGCAAACAACGCGGCATAAAGCGACGGACTCGTCAGATAAACCTTGAAAAACACCTGACGCTGGAATGTCTTGGCGTCCCTGTCGACACGGTTGATACGGCGGATCAGGAATGCCTGCTCGAGATACTCCAGATATTTGCGAAGCGTGTTCTTCGCGATGCCCGTCGCCTTGGCGAGGTCATCCATTGATACCTCGCGCGCCGTATTGAACGCGAGCAATCCGAACAACCGGTTCAGCTCTTGCGGATCGTTGACGCCTGCCAGCGAGGCGAGGTCTTTGTGCAGCACCCGGTCGGCGACCCCGTCGCGGATGAAAGCCGGTGCCGGCACCCCGTCCTTACCACTGAGAATCCCCTCAAGAAACCCGCCGAAATTGACGTAGCGATGAAATTCCTGATTGAGCGCCGGCAGAGCATTCGGCGCGAGCGTCATCGCCCCGCTATGTCCATTCTTGCCATTGCCGCCGAACAGTTTCTCCTCGGTACCGCGAAACCGTAGAAACTCGAGGAACGTCAACGGCGGGAGGACGAAGACCTCCATCTTGTCGCCCATGACCTTCGTGCCGCTGACGATGGACGGCGACGCGGACGAAATGGCGCCGACGATCTTGGCGCGCGGCCGCATCTCGGAAAGCCGCAACAGTTGTTTTTCCCAGTCACGGGCATACTGCACTTCGTCGAAGAAGATATAAATCTCGGCATCGGGACCATGCCGATAGCGGCGGCAGAACATCTCGAACAGGATCGAGAGATCGGCCGCCGTGTAGCTTGGGGTCGTCAACGAGCAATAGAGGATGCTTGTCGATTTGACGCCTTGCTCGACCAGATGCGCCACCATCTGACGCATCATGACCGTCTTGCCAGCCCGGAGCGGTCCGGCCAGGACATTCACGCTACTGGTTCCGGATTTCATCACCCGATCGAAGAACGCCGGGAAAAATGCGCGTTTCGGCGGATTCTTGAAGGCGACGCGCGTTGAATCCTTGAATTCCCACCAAGGATTATCAAAGGCAAGCCGATGAAAAAGGTCGTTGTCGGTGATGGTATGCATGGGTCCCCGTTTTCATACCTGCCGACGGCTACACTCTGAGCCCGCGTTGGTCCGGGACCCGTGTCACGCAAAGATGATCAGTTACGTGATCTTATTATATTAGATCGAAGCATTGACCTTATATTGCGACTCTGTCAAGTGCTTATCACATAAGGGTTTTCACTTAATCAGTGCGTCGATTCTACGGCGAATCTCAGGCACCAGTTCCGCCTCGAACCAGGGGTTCTTGCGAGCCCAGGATGTCGTACGCCAGCTTGGGTGCGGTGTCGGAATGACTGCCGGCGCGTATTCGCGCCAAGCACGTACGGTTTCGGTCATGGTTCGCTTGCGCGCATCCCCCAAACAGAAGACTTGCGCGTGCATACCAACCAACAAGGTCAACTCGACGCCCTTAAGATGCTGGCGCAAGGGGCCATGCCATGTCGGCGCGCATTCCGGGCGTGGTGGCAGATCTCCGCCTTTCGGGTCGCGCCCCGGGTAGCAGAATCCCGTCGGCATGATGGCGATCTTCGCGGTATCGTAAAAAGTGTCCTTGTCGAGCGCCAGCCAGTCCCGCAACCGGTCGCCGGAGGGATCGTTCCAGGGAATGCCGGTTTCGTGCACCTTGGTCCCCGGTGCCTGCCCGATGATCAGGATCCGAGATTGGGCACTCACCCGTACCACGGGCCGCGGGCCGAGCGGCAGATGATCCCTGCAGATGTCGCATGCGCGCACCCGGGAAAGCAGGCTCTCCAAACTTTCATGATCTTGTGTCATGATAATCACATACCACATGTGAGACGGTCGGAGCTTCCGCTATCTGAGGGAATATGAGCATCTCTGCGGACGAAAATCCAATCAAACGCATCATTGCGGTCGCCGCGATGATGCTGTTGATTGCCGTCGCGGCGCTACTGTACGCCTGCACATCCGATCCGGCTGCCAATGTGGAAAGCCCGGAAGAAGTGGCTTCGTTGCCACCGCTCGCAGCCGAGGAAATTCACCGCGATCTGGGTTACCCGCTGGACAGCGTCGCGACGAACAAGGCGGTTCCACCCCTGTTCATCGATTCCCTCGACCTGAATCTCAACCGAATTCGCAATGTCGAAGACAAGAAGACCACGTTCTTCCGTATCATGCTGCCGCATGTCGCGCGCGAGAACGACCGCATCCGCGCCGAGCGCGCGAAAATCGAGGAAGCGCCGAACAACGTCCCGGCGTCACTCTACAAAAAGTATGACGTTGAACCGGGAAACGTGAAGGAGCTTCTGCGCCGTGTCGACGTGATTCCGGCCTCGCTCGTGCTCGCCCAAGCCGCCCTGGAAAGCGGATGGGGCACGTCGCGGTTTGCCCGCAAAGGCAACAATTTCTTCGGCATGCGGACCTACAACGAAGACGTCAAAGGTCTCGACCCCAAGGAGGCGGAAGGCTTCAAGGTTATCAAGTTCAAGGATATCGGTGCCAGCGTCAGGTCCTACATGAAGAACCTCAATACGCACGATGCGTATAAGAGTTTCCGTCAGCATCGCGTGGAGCAGCGCGCAGGAGGCGGCATACCGAAAGGCCGCGGACTGACGAATTATCTCAACGCATATTCTGAGATTCCGGAGAAGTACGGCGCCCGTCTCCGTGGCATGATGGACCGCAACAATCTGGACCGTTTCGACGGTGTTCGCGTCGCCAACAACTAAACGTCACTCAGAAGACCGTCGACATAAGCGGGCACGATCTCCCCGGCTGGGCCGTATCGCGTCTCGGCAAACGATGTTGCGCCGACGGACGGTTCGAGGTTCAACTCGACCGAATGACCGCGCCCATAATGCCGTACGAGTTCAACGAAACCCGCCGCCGGATAAACGTTTCCGGACGTTCCGATCGACATAAACATACCGCATCCCGCCAACGCGCGTTCGATCTCGTCCATCATCAAAGGCATCTCGCCGAACCACACCACGTGCGGCCTTAATCCGCCGGCCCGCCCGCATGCCACGCACGCAAGTTCGATGGAAAGGTCGTGCCGGCATTCGGCGATATCGCCGCATTGCGAACAGCGCGACTTCAGAAGTTCCCCATGCATGTGGATAAGGTTCTTGGATCCCGCACGCTCGTGAAGGTCATCTATGTTCTGGGTGACGACTGACAATCCGCCGGGCCAGTCCCTCTCCAACCGCGCGAGCGCGGCATGCGCCGGATTCGGTTGCACATTGGCATGCATCAAGGCCTGCCGCCGCGCATTATAGAATGCGTGGACGCGCACAGGGTCGCGCGCGAACGCTTCCGGGGTCGCCACATCCTCGATCCGCACCCTCGACCAGATTCCGTCGGCGTCACGAAATGTATCGAGGCCGGATTCCTTGGAAATGCCGGCCCCCGTCAGAACGACGAT
The DNA here is from genome assembly GCA_965228915.1 of Rhodospirillales bacterium. GTDB lineage: Bacteria > Pseudomonadota > Alphaproteobacteria > Rhodospirillales > Casp-alpha2 > UBA4479. The sequence continues at coordinate 1,316,485 of OZ245847.1, forward strand.
GGGTAGCGACGAATCGATTTCAGGCATCTGGGGCACCTCCCGCTTGTTGCTCGCCTGCTGAACGATCATGATAATCGCGTCGATGCGGTTTCCAAGTGACCGGAGCAAATTCCCGATGGTACGTGTGCTGTTCGTCTGCCTTGGCAACATATGCCGGTCCCCGACGGCCGAGGGCGTGTTCCGCGATCTCGTCCGGCGGGAAGGCCTGGCCGCGCGAATCGTTACTGATTCCTGCGGCACCGGTGGCTGGCACATCGGCGATCCGCCGGACAGCCGTGCCTGCGCCGAAGCCGAGCGCCGCGGCATCGATCTCAGCGATCTGCGCGCACGACAATTGAGAAAACGCGACTTCGAAGAGTTCGACTATATTCTCGGCATGGACGACCGGAATATCGCCAGCCTGGAAGCGATGTGCCCGCCGACGCACAGGGATCGGATCAAACTGTTTCTCAGCTATGCGCCCGGCGTCGGGCGGCATGACGTACCCGACCCGTATTACGGCGGCCCGGACGGCTTCCGCGACGTTTTCGACATGATCGAGAAGGCGTCGCAGGGTCTGCTCGCCGACATTCGTACAAGGCATCCGGATGTCGTCAGTTGATCTTGAAGCGCGCATTTCCGCAGCGCTGAACTGTCCGGTCACGTCTTTAAAGCCAATGCGCGGCGGATGCGTTGCCGATGTCCGGCGCGCCCGGCTGAACGACGGCCGCGACATCGTCGTCAAGTGGGGCGGCAGCACGCTTGCCCTGGAAGGCCGCATGCTCGACCGCCTTCGCAGCGCCGGTATGCCGGTGCCGGAGGTTTACCACGCCGAGAACGACCTGCTGGTGATGTCTTGGGTCGAACATGACAGCTCGATCGACAGGGACGCAGAAGAGAACGCCGCCGACCTGATCTCCCATCTGCACAACCAAACCGCTGAAACTTTCGGTTATGAAGAAGATACCGTCATCGGCGGCCTGCATCAGCCAAACCCGGAAACCGCGAGCTGGCGCGCGTTCTTTCGCGACCTTCGCCTTCTTTATATGGCGAACGAAGCACGGCAGGCCGGACGCCTCTCGACGGCAACATATGATCGCGTCGAGGCATTGGCGGGAAGGCTCGAAGAATGGATTGCGGACGACATCGAGCCGTCGCTCATTCACGGCGATCTGTGGGGCGGCAATGTCCTTGCGCTGCCGGGCCGGATCGCCGGTTTTATCGATCCGGCGATCTATTACGCGGACGCCGAGATCGAACTGGCGTTCTCGACGCTATTCAATACGTTCGGCGAACGCTTTTTTTCCCGCTATAACGAATCCCGGCCACTACGGCCCGGCTTTTTCAACGAACGCCGTCATATCTACAATCTCTACCCGCTTCTGGTGCACGTTCGCCTTTTTGGCGGCAGCTACGTGAACACGGTGGAAGGCACCCTTTCGAGGTTCGGATGCTGATCATTTTTGACTGCGACGGCGTCCTGGTCGATAGCGAGATCATCGCCAACCGGGTGCTCGCCGCACTCCTGAGCCGGCACGGATATCCCATCACCGCCGCCGAGTGCCGCGCCAAGTTCCTGGGACGCACCATTCCCGGCGTCGTCAAGATAGTGGCGGACGACGGCGTCGTTCTTCCCGATGACTTCGAGCAAACGCTCCGGGATAAAGACATCGAGGCCTTTGCCGCCGAACTGAAACCGACATCCGGGATGCGCCGCGCCCTTGAACAGCTCGCGCACCGTCCGAAGTGCGTCGCGTCGTCCGGCAGCCCGGAAAAGATCCGCCGTAATCTGGAAACGACGGGCTTGCTGCGCTATCTCGATCCACATCTCTTCTCTGCGCGAGACGTCGAGAACCCGAAACCCGCGCCCGACCTGTTCCTGATGGCCGCCGATCGCATGGGCGAGCGACCGGACCGTTGTATCGTCATCGAGGATACGCCCCTCGGGATCGAGGGGGCGAAACGTGCCGGCATGCGCGCACTCGGTTACATCGGCGCATCGCACCGTGTGCCATCAGACGAGAAAATCCTCCACGCCGCCGGGGCCGACCTTGTCTTTGCGGATATGGCAGAACTGCCGCGGCTCGTCGGCTAGATTTCCATCAGCTCGTAATCGACCAGAGGTTCGTACATCGCGCCCTCGCGGGCGAGGTGCGAACGGTAAAGCGTAAACTTCTCGACCGTGAAGGGTGGGATCTGCATCGTATCGTGGCTTTCGATCCACTGACCCACGTCCGTCGCGCGCGCCTGTTTCAGGCGCGCCAGCGTGATGTGCGGCTTATACTTCCGTGTTTCCCGCTCGAAACCGGCTTTGACCGCAGCGCTCTCGACCCGTCCATGAAGATAGCCGAGCGTCGTGTTGCCCTCGATGCCGGCCCAGACCGACTTGATCTGCGAGCCCCGTTCGAAATAACCGAACCCGTCGCACTTCAGGTCGAACGCCGGAATGTTGATCTCGGACAGTTCCTGGTCCAGATCCTGCGCCTGCGCGCGGTCGGTTTCGCCGCAGAAAAACAGCGTGATGTGCATCCCCTCAGGTCGCACCCAGCGGGCGCCGCGGATGCCCGACGACACCCGGACAAGCGCGTCGCGGATATTCTCGGGCACGGGAATGGCAACGAACAGTCTCATGTCAGATCACGGCGCGGGGTTTGGAATATCGTTGTGGATTTCTTCGATGCCCGCAAGCACCTCGGCGCCCAACGTTAGATCCTCCGCACCCAGATTGACGGCAAGCTGATCTTCGGAAGTGGCGCCGATGATGTTCGACACCAGGAAGGGGCGCGTGTTGACGAACGCAATTGCCATCGCCGCGGGCTCAAGATCATGCTCGCGCGCGAGCCGGACATAACGTTCGGTCGCCTCTATGCCGCGCGGCTTGAAGTTACGCGTAAATCCCGGGAACAGTTTGAGACGGCTGCCTTCGGGCAAGGCACCATCCAGATATTTCCCCGTCAAGGCACCGAATCCGAGCGGCGAATAGGCGAACAACTTGACGTCTTCTCTCAGCGCGATCTCGGCAAGCCCGACCTCGAAGGTCCGGTTGAGCAGGCTATAGGGGTTCTGAATGGCGCAGATGCGGGCCGGTCTGTTTCCCGCCGCTTCGAGATGCTTGAGCACGCCCCAAGGCGTCTCGTTGGATACCCCGAATGCGCGGATCTTGCCGGCGTCGATCTGCGCCTGCATGGCGTCGACCACTTCGTCGATCGGCGTCCAATCCGTATCAGATGCATCACCGGAATAACCGAGCTTGCCGAAGTAATTGGCCGACCGTTCGGGCCAGTGGGTCTGATACAGGTCGATGTAATCCGTGCCGAGCCGCTTGAGGCTGTTGTCGACGGCCTCTGCGATCTGAGCCTTGGTAAATTTCAGATTGCCGCCGCGGATATGCTCGAAACGTCCGCCGGGGCCGGTGATCTTGGTGGCGATGACGACATTTTCACGGTTCCCCCGTGCTTTGACCCAGTTGCCCAGAAAGCGCTCGCTCAGCCCCTGCGTTTTCGGGTCGGCGGGAAACGCGTACATCTCGGCGCTGTCGTAAAAATTGACCCCGCGATCGGCGCACATATCCAGCAAACGGAAGGCATCGGATTCCGTGTTCTGACCGCCGAACGTCATGGTTCCCATGCAGATCCGGCTGACGCGAATGCCGGTTCGGCCAAGTTCGTTGTACTGCATAAGCTAACCTTTCGGGGAGACGCGAAGAGAAAATGCAGGGTCAATGTGGAGAAGCAGCCGGAGACCTGTCAAGAAATCCCAGCCCGAGGTTCACCCGAACGTCAGCAGAACGCCCGTGTACCCATAAAGTCTGTCGTTTGATATTTCAGCGCCGGCGTAGAACCCGACGACCGGCATGCCCCCGAGGCCCGATGAAATCATCTCGGCTTCGGCCGATTCGCTGCCGAACATGCCTGGACCACGCGCCACACAAGAAATATAGACCGCGCCACGCGCATGCCCGGGCATGCGCTTTTTGACGTCGTCCAGCATGCGCTGCAGATCCTTCTGCGCGCTCATCGGGTCGCGCCGCACGAACATGACGCGATCGCCGGGCGCAATTTCTGTTGCAACACCGAGCAACCCGTTCTGCGGGTCGATGGCCACCAGGTTGCGTACCAAATAATCCGCGCTGTCGTCGGCGCCCGAAACCGGAAAAGCCACATGCACGTAGCCCGCGACCCGTTGCAGATCGCGCGCCAGCATTTCGCCAATGTCTTCCTTGAACACCTCGAGCGCCGGGCGCCCGTCGATCTCGGCGATGATATTCCCTTCGCCCGCGGTGATCTCGTGGCTCGGACCAAGAGGACTGCACCCCTGCGTAAGCCCGACGGTGACCGGGACATCCGGCGAGAACAGCACGCCGGAAACCCCGCCGGCACCCATGTCCGCCGCAAGCTGGTGCTGGGTCGAACGCGAACATGTCAGGCCGCCGACCAGATAAGCGCCGGAACGCTTGGCAAGCGTCTCGACAAGTTCGGCAAGGGCGGGGGTCGTGCCGTCGGCATGGACAAGGCCACATATCGGATTGACGGTTTCCGCCCAGCGCATCAGTTCGTCGGGCCAGCGATCCGGAATCGGCGTTCTGGCGATCAACCTGTAGGCATCCGATCCAACATCGATCACCATCGCCGCCGCAGCCGGTCGGTCGAATGCCGATTTTTCATTGGCAACGACACCTAGGCCGAGGGTGCCGACCCAGGTTTCTATCCCGGTTGCCGTCTTGAGGCCGTCTGCGATCTCCGGAAAGTCGTCGGCGAAGGCGTCCGTCAGGTAGAGCACGCCGAGACCGCCGCCCGGTTCGGAGGCCGGGCTCAATCCTGCCGACAGTTCGTGGACCAAGTCGCCCATGTCGATGGCTTCGGAATACGCTACCGGGAATGCGGCCATTTAACCTTTGCCTCTCCTGCCCTGGATGCGGCCGAGCAACGCGTCGACCTTGGGCATGATACGCTCGACGATCACGTCGACGCCCCCGGCCGTCGGGTGCATGCCGTCGTCCTGATTGAGCGGCGGCGTCCCGGCGACACCGTCAAGGAAGAAAGGATAGAATACAACGTCGAATTCCTCGGCCAGGCGCCGATACAGGGCGTCGAATTCGCGGGCATATTCCTCACCCATGTTGGGCGGCGCCTTCATTCCGGCGAGCAGAACCGGAATGTTCTTGGCTGCCAGTTCCGACAACATCGCGGACAAGTTCTCATACGCCTTTTCCGGGTCGAGACCGCGAAGCGCGTCGTTGGCGCCGAGTTCAAGGATCACGCCGGCGGGATCGTTGCCGATCGCCCAGCCGAGACGCGCACGACCGCCCGCCGTGGTGTCGCCGGAGACGCCGGCGTTTTCGACCCTGACATCCAGCCCCCGGCCGCGCAGCGCCGCCTCGAGCTTGGCCGGAAACGCGTCCTTTGCCGGAAGACCGTACCCGGCCGAGAGGCTGTCGCCGACGACCACCAGCGTGATTTCATCCGCAGCCGAGGACGCGGCAAAGGGCAGGGCAACAAGCCCGGCGCAAACGAACATTGTTGCAATTATCCGTCTGAGCCACATATCCAATGAATGCCTGAGGTCCGGAATGACGATCATCCGTAACATATAGGCACGATTACCGACAATTGAACGAACGCATTATGCCCGACCCGCTCATTTCCCTGCAACGCGCCGAACTGACACTGCCGAGCGACGCCGGCCCGGTCGCAATCCTGAAGGGCATCGACCTCGACGTGAACGTCGGCGAGACCCTCGGCATCGTGGGGCCATCCGGGTCCGGCAAGACGTCACTGCTGATGCTCATCGCCGGCCTTGAACGCACGACGGGCGGCGACGTCGCCATGAACGGTGTCCGCTACGGCGGCCTGAGCGAGGACGCGCTGGCAAAACTGCGCGGCGAAAAAATCGGCATCGTCTTTCAGGACTTTCACCTGATCCCCAACATGACGGCGCTGGAGAACGTCGCACTGCCGCTGGAACTCGCGGGCATGAGCGAGCCATTCGAACGCGCCGGTGCGGCGCTGGATGAAGTCGGGCTATCGCACCGCCACACCCATTATCCGGGACATCTCTCCGGTGGAGAGCAGCAGCGTGTTGCCCTTGCCCGCGCGCTTGGCCCCAAACCGACCCTGATTCTTGCCGATGAGCCGACGGGCAATCTCGATCAGGAAACAGGCGAGAAGATCATGGATCTTATGTTTTCCGTTCACGAACGAAACGGCACGACATTGATCCTCGTCACCCACGAGGAGCGCCTCGCCGCCCGGTGCGCCCGCCGCGTCGCCATGGCCGACGGCGGAATCGTGAGCGACGGCGCCAACACCATCGCGGCGGACTGAATATGGGAACCGTGTCCTACCGGCTGGCATGGCGGATCGCCCGGCGCGAATTACGTAGCGGACTTTCGGGCTTCCGGGTCTTCATGCTGTGCCTGGCGCTCGGTGTCGCCGCGATTACCGCGGTCGGCTGGACATCGTCGGCCATCGTCGGCGGCCTCGCTGCGGATGCGCGGAAACTGCTGGGCGGCGATATGGAGTTGCGGCTCGTACACCGCCAGGCTACGGACGAACAGATCGCTTATCTGAAAGCGAACAGCCGTCAGCTTTCACACACGATACGCCTGCGCGCCATGGCGTCGGCGCGCGATAATGCGGCGCGCACCCTGATCGAACTCAAGGCCGTTGACGGCGTCTATCCCCTGATCGGTCAGATGACGCTCAACCCCCCGCTGGCCCGCGATGTGATGTTCCAGAGCAAGAGAGACGGCCCCAGCGCAGTTGTCGACGCCAACTTGTTGGACAAACTCGGCATCGATATCGGCGACGAGATCAGGATCGGCAAGGGGACATTCACGGTGGCCGCCGTGATCGAGACCGAACCCGACCGTGTCACCAGCGTCATCAATTACGGGCCGAGAGTGATGGTCTCGATGGCCGATCTGGCGGCGACCGGCCTCGTGCAGCCCGGCAGCCTGATCCGGTACTATTATCGGGTCCTGTTCAATCCCGGCACCACACCGGTGCAATGGCGGGACGCGCTCACTAAAGCCTTTCCCGATGCGGGCTGGCGCGTCCGTGCGGCGAATGAAGCCGCACCGGGCGTTCGCCGTTTCATCGACCGCCTGACCCTGTTCATGAGTTTCGTCGGGTATACGGTGCTATTGGTCGGCGGCGTCGGGATCACGCGCGCCGTCAACGCCTATCTGGAAAGCAAGAGCCGCACGATCGCGACGCTCAAATGCATGGGCGCCGAAGCGGCCCTGATCGTCAGGGTGTATCTGATGCAGGTGCTGGTGCTGACGGGCGTGGCGATCGCACTGGGTCTGATTGCCGGGATCGTGCTGCCGATGGCGGCGCTGTTTGCCGTTACCGACCTGCTGCCGGTCGAACCCGTCATCGGCCTGCACCCGCAATCGCTGCTGACGGCGGCAGCTTTCGGATTGTTGACGTCGGTCACCGCCGCACTGTGGCCGCTCGGCCGGGCCCGCGAGGTGCCGGCGCGGGATCTGTTCCGCGCCCAGGCGGCGCCGCTCTCCGTTTCGCCCCGGCGCATCTACCTATTTTGGATCGGCATCGGCCTCACGCTCCTCATCGGGCTGGTATTCCTGACGGCGACAGATAAGTGGTTCGCCTTGTGGTTCGTATTGGGCGCGGCGGCAACCGTTGGGCTGCTCCGGCTGGCCGGGGCTCTGTTGATTCGATTGAGCCGTAGGCTGCATCCCACGAACGCGATCCTACGACTGGTGATCGCCAACATGCACAGGCCGGGCGCCGCAACGCAGGGGGTGGTCCTGTCGCTCGGTCTCGGGCTGGCGGTGCTCGTTGCGGTGGTTCAAATCGAAGGCAACATCACCCGTCAGATCGATGAGCGTCTTCCTGAGGAAGCGCCTGCGTATTTCTTTATCGACATACAGCCGGGGCAGGTCGACGCTTTCGACCGAATCGTCAAAGGCATCGACGGGACCAGCGGTTTGAAGCGCGAACCGGTCGTCAGGGGCCGCATCGTCGAGATCGCCGGCAAACCGGTAAGCGAGGTCAATGTCGCGCCGGAAAGCCAATGGGCCGTGCGCGGCGACCGGGCGCTGACCTCCGCCGCCGGGATGAAACCGGACACCGAAATCGTCGCCGGAAGCTGGTGGCCGGCGGATTACCAAGGCCCGCCCCTAATTTCGCTGGACGACGGGCTCGCTAAGGGGTTCGGCGTCGGCGTCGGCGACACCCTGACGTTCAATATTCTGGGGCGTCGTATCACCGCCGAGATCGCTTCGCTGCGCGAGATCGACTGGCAGTCGCTCAGGTTTGACTTCGCAGTCGTCTTGTCGCCCGGCGTTCTGGAAGGCGCGCCGCACACGCATATTGCCGCCGTCCACGCCACCCCGGCGGCAGAGGCGCCGCTCGAGAAAGCCGTTACCGATGCCTTCGACAATGTCTCGGCGATCCATGTGCGCGAAGCGCTCGCTGCCGCGCGCAATCTGATGGCGGGGATCGGGATCGCCATTCGCGCCGTCGCCGGGCTCACGGTCATCGCCGGCGCCATCGTGCTCGCCGGCGCGTTGGCTGCCGGTCAGGAGCGGCGCCGCTTCGACGCCGTCGTCTTCAAGGTGCTGGGCGCCACACGTACACGGATCGCTTTGACGTTCGTTCTGGAGTACGGTGTACTCGGCCTGATCACCGCTTTATGCGCGTTCGGCGTCGGTACACTCGCCGCCTGGGCAGTCGCCGATTTACTGATGCACCTGAAATGGACTTGGCTGCCGGGCGAAGCGGCAACAACGCTAATGATGGCGCTCTTGGCGACGATTGCGCTCGGCCTCGCGGGGTCGTGGCGGATTCTTGGGCTAAGAACCGCCCCTTATCTTAGAAACGACTGAAATAAAACGATTTCTGCAGCGTCCTATTACATGAAATTTTCGTAAGGTTCCGGGGTTCCAGTTGCAAACAGAGGCCCGAGTACCCTATTTTACTGCAGTATCAACGTCTTGAATCACAGGAGATTCAAATGGCTCTCGGACCTAATAACCGTTTCGGTGCCCGCGCCGGGCGGATGGATCATTCGCAGGCTTATGACGCATCGATCGACATGGGTCTGCGTAAATATATGCTGGGCGTCTACAACCACATGACGCTCGGCGTGGCCATCACCGGGCTGATGGCCTATGTCGTCTCGACGCAGCCGACCGTGATGCAGGCGATCTTTGGCACCGGCCTCGCGTGGGTGGCCATGCTTGCGCCGCTCGCGTTCATTCTGGTGCTGAACTTCGGCATCCATAAACTGAGCGCGTCGGCGACACAACTGTTGTTCTGGGCGTTTGCCGCCGTGATGGGCGTGTCGCTTTCGACGATCTTCGTTACCTATACCGATGCGTCGATTGCCCGCGTGTTCTTCATCAGCGCCGGTGCATTCGCCGGGCTCAGCCTTTACGGCTACACCACGAAGCGTGACCTGACGGGCTGGGGCTCATTCCTGGTGATGGGCCTGATCGGCATCATCATTGCCAGCATCGTCAACATCTTCCTGGCAAGCTCGGCACTGATGTTCGCGATTTCCGTCATCGGCGTGCTGGTGTTCGCCGGCTTGACCGCCTACGACACGCAGCGGATCAAATCGCTGTATTACGAAGGCGACGGCTCGGAAGTTATGACCAAGAAAAGTGTCATGGGCGCGCTGACCCTCTACCTGGACTTCATCAACCTGTTCCTCATGTTGCTGCATCTGTTCGGCAATCGCGAATAGTACGTCCGGATTATCTGACACGGGGAACCCCGGCGCTCTGCGCCGGGGTTTCTTTTTAAACCGCCTTCCCATCTGGATGCCACGTAAATCGGATACAGGTTCCCCTCCCTTCTGCGCCCGTGATGGAGATCGTGCCGTTGTTGCGTTGAACAAGGCGCTTGGTGATCGCCAGGCCCATGCCGCTTCCTTCGGTGACATCGCGCGGCTTGAGCGTCTGAAGCATCTCGAAAACGCGTTCACGATATTTCAGAGGAATGCCCGGACCGTCATCACAGACCGTGAATGCAAGCTCGTTGAAGGTCTTTTCGAATGAAATCTCGATGCGACCGCATTCGCCGTCGTGATGCTTGACCGCATTATTGATGAGATTGGAGAAGACATGCGCCAGTGGGGTTTTCGGCGAGTACAATACCGGCATGTCGGGCGCAACCACCAATTCGAAACCAGCGGGAAGAATGAGGTCATCCTTGATGTCCTCCAACAGCACGCCGACGTCGACGGTCTCGAACGGGACCTCCTCACGGCTTGCGCGGGAATAAGCCAGTAGATCGTCCAGCAATGATTCGAGGCGCGAGATGCGCCGGCGCATCATACTTATATGTTCTCGCGTTTCCGCCCCGATCGTATGGCCCGCATCTTCCTCGATCCACGTCGCCAAATTCTCGATGCCACGTAAAGGCGCCTTGAAATCGTGCGACGCCACGTAAACAAAGCTGTCGAGGTCGGCACGCTCCTGTTCCATTTGCATGATCGCATCGGCCAGGCGAATGCGTGCCTGTTCGACGGCGTCGAATACTCTGCCAATATCGCCGTCCGCATCGGATTGGACGGGCTCGACGAGCTCGCCCTCTCCAAGGCGAATGATCTCCGCCGATAACCGTTCGACGTTCGAGGCAATAACGCGAAGTACCCTGAAGTAAAGGGCCACCATCAGCAGGATTCCGAGCAACAAAACACCCGAGACCGCCACTGAAGCCCACAACGCGAACGTTTCCTGGCGCGCTCTGTAGATCGAAGAAACCCGGTCCTTGAGTGCCGAAAGCGCCAGTATCTGATTGAGCAGCCTCGACAAGGCTGCCCGCTTCGCCGCTGCGGCACGCCCCGGTTCGGGAATCGCATCATCGATCCGCGTGAGCTTCCCGAATATCGACCCAAGGGTCGTCAGCCGCGTCTGGATCTCCGGCAGCAGGCGTGCAGCCTTGGGGTCGGTTACCGGTGCACGCTCCAGAAACACCCCCAGACTCACATGTCGGTCTTGCCACTGCTTCAATGCGCGTGGCGTCCCGGTAGCGAGATATTCGGTCGTGAGGTACTGGAGGTCGTTGAGGCCGTTGCTCAGTTCCTCGGCGAGCCTGCTTTCGCGATCGAGCTTCAGATACATCTGCAAGACGGCGAAAACGACAATTGCGATCACCAGTACGGTGATGATCCCGGTTGCGGCGACCTTTCTGACCTGACGACGCATCATGGCGGCATTACTTGATCAAATCGACGGCTTCGGGCGCGACCGAAGACAACGGCGCCGCCATGACCGCACTCAGAAAATCGGGGACGCTGACGCCGCTGGTGTGTCCCTTTTCCACCAGCCATTGGGCTTCCTGTTCCATCAGGCTGATTAGATTCTGCGGAATAGTGACTTCCAAGGTGTACTTGCTCCAGGTTTCTCGAACGAACGCCGGGTCAAGCCGAAACCGCCTAGCGATGATGTCCTGTGCTTCGCCCGGATTCTCTGCGGCGAATCTCTGTGCCTCAAGCAACGCCTGAAGCACCGCGCGCGTTTCAACCTGATGCGTCTCAACCCAGTTTCCCATGCCGACCAGTACGAAGTGGTAATAGTAGCTGTCCTGCTCCGGCAGCATCACGAAATTCGCGCCAAGAGCGTGCTTGGACTTGTAGACGAAGGGCTCCCATACCATCGCCGCATCGATCGAGCCCTTGGCGATCTCATCGACGATGTCGGGCGCACGCAGATCGACGATCGTAACATCGCTCTCGGCGTAACCATTGAGTGCCAGAATCTCTCCAAGAAAAAACTCGCCGATTCCGCGCCGCGTTACACCGATCCGCTTGCCGACGAGATCCGCGATATGAGCAATCCCGCGATCACGACGTGCGAATAGGTTGGCCGAGCTGGTGCGTGCAATCGATGCGATCAACCTGAGGCCGCGATGCATCATAAGATTCGAGACGAATGCGAACTCGGAACTGTTGCCGAGGTCGATCTCGCCCGCCACTAGCGCGCGCGATGCGCTGACGCCCGATGAAAACTCCAACAGCTTCACGTCGACGCCGCGATCTTGAAAATACCCCCGATCATCGGCAATCCACATCAAGTGGCCGGTCGGTGTCGAACCGATGACCACCTCGTCAGCGGACGACTGCCGCGGGACATGACATAGGGCAACGAGCAGCGCAACGGCGACCATCCAGGAAAGCCGCGAATCGCCAGACGACGGGAAACGAAAAAACGTCAGCATATGATACCGGGTCTCCTAACGCTTTCAGCCTTATAGACGGCATCGTACCTACCCGGCTGCATACCGTCGACATCCGTTGAGAGTAATCGGCTACCTATTGCGCCGACTTCCATGCCGCTCCATCTGTTTGATGGTCGTGGCCGGGCAATCTAAGATCGAAATTCCTTGATCCGCGGGCAGCATACATGAACAATTTGGGCCCTTCATCCACCTCCGTTCCATCAAAAAATGAAACGACATACAGGTTTGTCGAGGACATCGCATGGCGTCAGATGACGAGCCGAAAGAAAACGCCCCCACGGGCCAGGCTGACAACGATACGCTGCGCGATTTCGCGCATGAAATACGAACGCCCCTGAATGGCATGCTCGGTTATTCCCAAATGATCGAGATCGCTCTGGATGAAGGCGCAGATCGTGAGACAATCAGCGAGTACAATGCAAACTTCAAGATGGCGACGCTACGCCTGTTGCAAATCTGCGAGCGGGTCCTCGACGAAGCCGTTTCCGGTGAGAGTGTCGTTGCCCGGCAACCGGTCGACGGGCAGGAATTGGCGAATTCGATCGTCGACACATTCAAAGCACTCGCCATTCAACGCGGCATTGAGCTGACCTGCGAATTTCCGGCAGATTTTCCGCAATTGAATACCGACCCCCTTTTGCTTGGGCAGGCACTATCCAACCTGGTTAGCAATGCCATCAAATTTACGCCGAAGGGCGGTCGTGTCGAAGTCCGTGGCGAGCGCAGCAACGATGGCAACGCGCTGATCTTCGTTGTCCAGGATACGGGTGACGGCATACCCGCCGATCTTCTGCTGCGGATGCGGCGCGGCGAGTGCGTGACGACCGCTCACTACCACGATCATAAGGGGTGGGGACGCGGCCTCCGGATCGCCGACGGTCTTTGCGACAGCATCGGTGCCGAGCTCAGCTTCGAGCCTGCAAGAAACGGCGGCACGGTTGCCATGATTACGATCCCCATCGGCCATTCCTGACGCCGCCGCGGAAATCGCGGCGCGCCCGTCATTCAGATAACTATATATTTTGGTTTCCGCAGAGACACGTAACCGACGCGATCGCCCAATGCTCCCGGAACCACGTCGGAGGCGCTTCAAGACACTTGCGGCAAAGTCTTCCTTTGCGATTGGGAAATGGTGCCGCTTGTCAGACTTGAACTGACGACCCCATCATTACGAATGATGTGCTCTACCAACTGAGCTAAAGCGGCCCATGGGCGCGTACGTGCGCGCGAAAACTACACTGAACGTCTTAACTGTCAAGAACTGAGATTTCGTTAAGCTCAGATAAGCGACGTATCACCGTCATAGGCGGTAACATACCACGTTTGCGGCGCCGCGAGCCGGTCTGCGAGCGCCGGCTTGAGCGCCTTGAAAAAGAACGGGAAGGTCGCCATCGGCCGCGACATCGGCTTGGTTTTCATGACTTCCGCCCGCAACCCCTGAGGCAGGCCGATCAGCTCCAGCACATGACATTGTTTCGCCATGGTGTATTCGTAAGCACCCGCCAACAACGACCGCAGCACCGCCGGGTCGTCATCGTCAATGAAAAGATCGGCGATTTTCATTCGCTTGAGACCGATCGCCGGTGCGTCTTCGCGGACTAGAACCGCATACCCCCTGAGGGCACCGCCTTGGTCATAACGCAGGAACCTCACCTCGTCCTTGGCTGCGCCGAGCGAGAAATACCAACTGAGCGTCGCCGCATCCCGGCTCGCCAGCATGACCTCCGGCAACTGCTTCTTGCGTCGGCTCCAGAGATCGTCAAAGGCCTCATCGACGGCGCCGACCCCGATGGGCGTAATGTTGTCGAGCGCGCCGTATGGCCGCCGCCCCGCGATCCGCATCGAGAAATCCAGCGGCACCGAACCCAACAGCCCCAGCATCCCGGCCAAGAACGGCCCCTTTCCTTTCTTCCGGGAGGCCGCTTTCAGGAACCCAGGCGAATTGACCACCCAGTATAAAATATCGCCGTATCCGGGTTGCGGCATCTTCGCGCCGCCAACATTCATAAACCGTCTGCCTACGGGCGGAATAGCCGACGAACACAGTAGGACGTCCACGTTCGCCATTCCGAAATACGCATCGCAAAGACGCTGCGTCTCGCTCCGGTAATCGGGTGCAATCACCCAGGCGCGCGCGGCGACGACCCGCACCGGCTTTCCATTCAGCCACGACACCAGCGGAACATTGGCGAAGAAGCCTTGGATTGCCCCCTCATCCTCCAACACCCACCCAAGCGGCACATCCTTTGCGTGATACGCAAGCGCCGGATTGTCGGTCCACAGGCCGCGCCAATGACGCGCGGCCGCTTCGGGCCCTTTTGGCATGATCAGTCCATGGGCGGCCACGAAATCCGTAATCGAGGACGCGTCATCGACGGTCGCCGGACGCAACACACCTTTATGAATACCGCCCATGGATCAATCACCCATGAAATAACGGAGCTGGTAATTACCCCAATTAGCCAGCAATTGGTCGCGCTTGATGTCGTACACGGACGCCCCCTTACGGTTGGCGCCGCGATGGCTGGTCAGGAAAGACGCATATCCGGCTTCCGCCGCCATCTTCGGATGCCGGTCCGGGTCGTAATCGATACCGGCGTAACCGAATGGGCAACAGAAATGCCGGCAGGGCGCACCCGTCCCTTGCTCGATAGCGTCACGCGACCTCTTCAGTTCGGCCATGGCGTCGGCGTCGGAAAGGTCCCTCAGGTGCACATGGCCGGCGCTGTGCGACCCAATGGTCATGCTGGCCTCGGTCATCCTGCGGCAATCGTCCCAGGTCAGGAACTCCATCAACCTAGCGCCGTCGTCGTAAAACCCCAACAAGCGTTCCCGGTCCGCTTCGATGTCGGTGCCGATGTAATCGGTCGCAACGAAAAAGGCCGCGACGGCCTCTTCGGCGGCAAGTATCGGCACGGCATTCTCGATCCAGTTCTTGAAGCCGTCATCGAATGTGATGCAGATGTAGCGGCCGTCGATCGGCATTCCGGACGCGATCATGTTGACGGCGTCGTCGATCCCGATGATGTCGCCGATCGATTTGAAATAGCGGATCTGCCGCTCGAACCCGGCGCGCTCGTCATCGAAGACATGGTGATAATAGGGAAAACGAATCCAACCCGATTTCCGCGTCGGCGAACGGGTCGCCGACAAGCCCGCAATCGCCGCGGCGCGCGCTGCGTTTCGTATCCGCTGCGCCGCGCTCTCACCGGCCATGAAAGCCCGATAGGTACGGATCGGTTGCTGTGCGTTCACGTCTTGGTCGTCGCCGCGCGCGCATGCGCGGAAGCGGGCGTCACGCCCGTAGCAACGGCAGCGGCGTCGGTCGGCTCCGGGTCTTTCGGTCCCGTGATCGCCGCGCGGTCTTCGCTTTCAAGAGCCGCTTCGGATAACGCAGACTGCGGCTTCGGCAAGCCCGAAATATGCGGCGGCGTCCGCCAAGTATAACTGTCGAACGCGCTGCAGTTCCCGCAATGCGCGGTCCAAATGGCGACAGCGTTGCCGCACTCGCCGCAGACCCATTTTTCGTCCCCGGGCGCACTGCCGGCGCGTACCAGCCACTCACGCGCCTTCGTCAGGTCGCCGTTTTCACGTTCTTCCAGCTCGGCCATCATCCGGCATATCCGCGCCTGCGGCTCCACCCCCTCACCGGCACCGGCCTTTTGAAGATGCTTGCGGGCTTCCCCCCAAAGTTCGGCGCCGAGCGCCGCCCGCGCCAGCGCCACGTGACTTTCGGGATGATCGGCATTCGCCGCGGCGAGCTTTTCGCTGGCCTTCACGCGAGCGATGCCGTCCGGCGCCTTACGCGCTTCCCAATAGGGTTCCAGAAGGTCCGGATGCGGGGTTTTCGCCCACGTCTTTTCAACCAGGCCGGTCGCCTTGCGGTGCTGGCCGTCGGCGACGTACCGCCGCACCAACGCCACGACCGCCGGGATCAGGTCTGGCGCAAGGTCCGTCGCGGATTTGAATTGCTTCAGGGCTTTTGCGCTGTCGCCCGCTTCTTCCGCTTCCTTCGCCAGTTCGTACGCAATCACCGCACGGCGCCGTTCTGCTTCAGGTTTGTCCAGAAGCCGCTTCCTCGCCATGTCGTCATTGGTATCGTAGGCGCTCAGCCAAGCCCCGCTGCCGGACTGCAATTCAAAGAGCGTTGCCGCGACCCACTCGCTGCCAGGTTGCATTCGATGCGCCGCCTCGGCAAGTTCGAGCGCGCGTGTTTTATTGCCTGCCTTAACCGCCTGCGTCAGCAGGCCGCGCAGCCCCAGAAACTTCGTTTCCGGATCGTCCAGCATGTCGGTGAAAAATTTCTCCGCAGCCTTCTCGTCGCCGTCGAGTTGCGCCGATTGCGCCGACAGCAGCCGCGTCAGCGGTGCCGAGCCACTCAAAAGCGCTTCCGCCCGGCGCGCCTGACGGCGTGCTTCGGGGGCATCGCCGGCGGCGACCGCGACCATGCCGCTGGAGAGCGCTGTATAGCCCTTACGCTGACGGCGCTCTTTCATGGCCGTGGAGATTTCGCCCGGGACGGCGCGCAGGAACCGCCAGAAGCGGTAAAGCGCCGCCGTGAAAGCGGCAAACAACAGCACCGCCGCAGCCATCACGCCAACGGACGTATCGAGCCGCCAACCCTGCCATTCGAGCGTTACGTCGCCCGGGTTCTGCACGAACCAGACGACGCCGAGTACCACGACGCAAAGAAAGGCCAGGAAGAATATCCAACGCCACATGGCTTTAAGTCCTTCCCCGTTACCCTTCGAGCCCGGCCAATGCAGCAGCATGCATGGCATCGAGCGCGCGTTCAGCCGACGCCCGCGCCTTGGCGTCCAAAAGCCAGGGCTCCAGCATCGACTTCGATTCGCCTTCAAGCGTATCGGCGAGCGCCGCGCCCGTTTTCGCGGCAGCCGTCACATCCCGGTTCGCCAGGTCCTGTTCGATTCTTGCGACGGCATCCTCGACCGGATTGCCGGAGGTGCCGTCGGTACGGCGGAGCGATACCAATGCGGAAAGACGTCCCGTCGCCTGCTCCAACCAGTCGCCGTTACCGACGCGCGCTTGCGCGACAATGTCGCCGGCGATCGCAGAGAATCCCGACTGCAGTTTTTCGACCGTAGGCAACCCCGTATCGGCAGCATTCTCGAGCCGGCTCGCGGCGGCGATGATCTCCGTCTTGCCGCGTGCGACCGAACGCAGAGCATCCAATTGCCCGGCGTAGGGCCGTCCCGAGAGCGCCGCATCGCGAAGTTGCGCGACCGCCAGGACGACACCGGACCCGGCCGTGCCGGGCCCTTTGTTTGCAATATTCTCGACCTTTTCAGACAGGACTGCGACTTCGCCACTGGTCTCGCGGTCCCGCTTCTCAAGCCCGTCAATCCGAGACAGGATCGGTTCAAGATCGACCGCGCCCCCGGAATTGTCGGTGACGGCGCTGGCCAGGGTGCGGACCTCGGCGAGGCGGTTTTCCAAATCGTCGATACGTTCAAGGGCCTTGTCGAGCTCTGCCTGAACCCGTGATTTTTCATCCTTGAGGGCCGCCATCACACTGTCCGTTCCACCGGCCGCAGCCAGCGACTTCTCGAGCGAGGCGACGCGCTGGCTGAGCAATTCGACGGGCGTCGGCTGGCTCTCGCCGGCTTTACCCGCAGAGCCCCCATAACCCGGCAGCTTGGCGAGGTATGGCTCGACCTCGGGCAGCCAAAGGTCGCGCGTTACATAACCGCCGCCGCCGAGCAGAATGACGAGCACGAGAAGAAACAGGAAGGCGCGGCCACCGCCGCCGGCATTTTCGCTCTCCGGCGACGCGCTCTGAGGCTTCGATCCTCCGGCGCCGGGAACGGAGCTTGATTTTTTAGCAGACCCGGCGTCTTCCTTTTTGGTTGCGGACTTCGCATCTTTCCCGCCGGACGCGGCTTTGGCCGGCGTCTCGCTGCTCGTTTCGGTCTTCTTCGCGTCGCTTGCCGCTTTTGCGGGCTTTTTTTCCGACTCTTTCGCCGGATCCGACGGCTCAGCCATAGGGTATCCCTCTTTTATTCGCCAAAATGACGCCGACTAACCGTAACAAGTCCGGACTGCCTCCAGCAAGGATTCCTGATCCGGGTGCGCTGCAACAACGGTCCCGGCCCAGCCTTCACCGGCCGCTGACAGCACATTGTTCGACAGCGCAAAAAGCGTCAACGCGTCAAGCCTGTCGTCCAAGTGCGCCGCCGACAGAAGATGCCGGAAATGGGTGGCCGTCCGCGGCGAATAAAGAACCACAGCGTCAACGCCACCGTTGCTCAGCGCCTCGGCCACCTCGCTTGGCAGCACAGTTGCCGTTCTCGCTTCATATAGCATCTCCCGCCACACTTTGTAGCCCTGGGGCTCCAGCATCGCCGCCAGGTCGCCGGCACTCACCGATCCGGCTGCGTGAAGCAGCACACCCTTCTTTGGATTACATCTCTCCGTTACCAGTCGCGCGAGGTCGTCGACATCTCCGCCCGCACTCGCAACCGAGAGAAAGCCTAGGTCCGAGGCCGTCCGCGCCGTCGCATCGCCGACGGCCAGGCATGGGATATCCCGACGCTCGGTTCGTCTGGCCAACGCGCGGACACCGTTGGCGCTGGTCAGAAGCATCGCTTGAACCGTCTCGACATCCAGGTCCGGGCCGTCGAGATAGTCGATCTCGAGCAGTGGCGCAGCTATCGTGTCGATGCCAAGTTCGTCAAGGCGCCGGATCAACGGCGCCGCATCCGCTTCGGGCCGGGTGATCAGAAGGGTCGGCATTATTCGAGCTCGTCGAAGAAGCCCGGCGCCGCCCGGGCGCGCAATTCTTCACCCGCATCGCGTCCCATGGCTTCCGCGTCCGAAGCTGAGCCCTCGCGCTCGGCGCTCAGCACCTCCGAGCCGTCGGGACGGAAAATCATTCCCTTAAGCACGAGCCGATCGCCGGTCAGACGCGCGAGGCCCGCGATCGGCGTCCGGCACGAGCCGTCGAGCGCATCCAGAAACGCGCGCTCACACATGACCGTGGTATGAGATACCGGGTCGTTGAGCGTCGCTAGATATTCCAGCGTTTCCGTATCGTCGGCGCGGCAGGTAACGCCGATGGCACCCTGCGCGCACGCCGGAAGGAACACGTCCGGCTCGATGATCTCAGTGGCGACATCGCGGCGGCCGAGGCGGTCGAGACCGGCAAGCGCCAGGAACGTCGCGTCGAACTCGCCCGCCTCCAGCTTGCTGAGCCGCGTCTGAACATTGCCGCGGATCACCCCGATGTCGAGGTCCGGGCGCATACTCAGAAGCTGCGCCTTGCGGCGGATCGAGGCCGTACCGACTCGCGCGCCCTCGGGCAAATCCTTGAGTGCAGGGACGGTGAAGCTGATAAAGGCGTCACGCACATCGGCGCGCGGCAGCACGCAGCCGATGGCCATGCCGGCAGGCAACCAGGTTTCCAGGTCCTTCATGGAATGTACGGCCATGTCGATACGCCGGTCCATGAGCGCACGATCCAGTTCTTTCGTGAACAGCCCCTTGCCGCCGATTTCAGCCAACGGCCGGTCGAGCACCAGATCACCCGTCGTTTTGACCGCGTCGATCACGAGGCGGCCGTCTTCGGCGAGGTCAGGGTGTGCGCCGCGCAACATCTCCGCCGCCTGTTCCGTTTGCACCATGGCCAGCGGGCTCGAGCGGGTGCCGATGATCAATCTGCGTGGTGTGTCGGTCATATTCAGATCGTGGTTCGTCTTCCATTGCCCGGGCAAGCAGTGACTTGGCCTTCGACGCGCCCGAGAGTAAAGTCCCGCCCCGCCGAGCGAAAGGGCTAAGACGTGATTGTTTTAGGGATCGAAACCAGTTGTGATGAGACCGCCGCCGCGGTCGTCGATGACGAGCGCCGCATTCTTTCGAATGTGGTGTTGTCCCAGATCGAGGCGCACCGCCCGTTCGGCGGCGTGGTTCCCGAGGTCGCGGCCCGCGCGCACATGGAGCACACCGATCATGTCATCGCCGAAGCCATGGAACAGGCCGGTGTCGCATTCGCCGATCTCGACTGCATTGCGGCGACGGCGGGTCCCGGGCTTATCGGCGGCGTCCTTGTCGGCGCGATGTCGGCCAAAGCGATTGCGCTCGCATCGGGCAAACCGTTCGTCGCGGTCAATCATCTTGAGGGCCACGCGCTGACGGTGCGCCTCACGGACGACGTTGCGTTTCCATATTTATTGCTTCTGGTGTCGGGTGGACATTGCCAGTTGCTGATCGTCGATGGCGTTGGCCAATATAAGCGGCTTGGCACGACGATTGATGACGCGGCGGGGGAAGCCTTCGACAAAACCGCAAAAATGCTGGGGCTCGGGTATCCGGGTGGTCCACTGATCGAGAAGGCCGCCGAAGGCGGCGATCCGCAAAAATTCGACTTCCCGCGCCCCATGAAGGGACGTCCGGGCTGCGATTTCTCGTTTTCGGGCCTGAAAACGAGCGTCCGGCGCGCGACCGAGACCCTCGAAGGATCGCTCGAAGACGCCGCCGCCGATCTCGCCGCCTCGTTCCAGACCGCCGTCGCCGAAACGCTCGTGGCACGCACTCGCAACGCGATCAAAATGGCGCGCGATACGCATCCGGAGATCGAAACCCTTGTCGTCGCCGGCGGCGTCGCCGCCAACAAGGCCATCGGCGCGGCGCTAACCGACCTCGCGGCCGAAACGGGGATGCGGCTCGTCAAACCGGCCGCGGCGCTATGCACCGACAACGGCGCGATGATCGCCTGGGCCGGGCTGGAGCGCTTCCGCCTCGGCCAGACGGACCCGCTCGATTTCAAGGCCAGGCCGCGCTGGCCGCTGGATCCGGACGCTCCTTCGGCGGCGTTCGCGGGCGTAAAGGCGTGAACCGCCTGCACGGGTGACAGCCCCTGCCGCTTCGCCTACAAATACTGCCATGAGTGCCTTTCAGAACGTCACGGTCGTCGGCGCGGGGGCTTGGGGGACGGCGCTGGCCGCGACGGCGCGCCGCGCCGGGCGCACGACGCGACTTTATGCCCGCGAAACCGAGGTCGCCGACGCGGTCAATGCGGGGAAGGGCAACACCGTCTATTTAAAGGGTGTGCCGCTGCCGGACGGCATCACCGCCAGTGCCGATCTCGGCGAAGCGGTGCGTGATGCAGAAGCGGCGATCCTCGTCGTGCCGGCGCAGTTTTTGCGCGCAACGGCGCAAGGACTCCGCGACGTTCTACCGAAAGATACGCCGGTCGTCCTTGCCGCCAAGGGGATCGAGCAGGGCACGCAGAAGCTGATGAGCGAGGTCGCCGAGGAAACGCTGCCCGGCTATCCGATCGCTGTATTGTCCGGCCCGTCTTTTGCCGCCGAGGTTGCGCGCGCCCTGCCCGCCGCGCTGACCCTCGCGAGCACCGATGAAGCGCTCGGCAAACAACTCATCGACACGCTGGCCGGACCGATGTTCCGTCTCTATCAGTCGAGCGATCTGATCGGCGCGGAGATCGGCGGCGCGGTCAAGAACGTGCTGGCTATCGCCTGCGGCATCGTCGAAGGCCGCGAACTCGGCGACAATGCGCGCGCCGCGCTGATCACACGTGGGCTGGCGGAATTAGTTCGCCTCGGGCTCGCCAAGGGCGCGACCCGCGAGACGATGATGGGGCTCGCCGGCCTCGGCGACCTGGTGCTGACGTGCAATGCCATGCAGTCGCGCAATTTCTCGTTCGGCCATGCGCTGGGAAAGGGCAAGACGCCTGAAGAGATATTGGGCGAGCGTGTCGCCGTCACGGAAGGCGTGACCAGCGCCGTCTCGGTGAGCGCGCTTGCCAAATCGATCGGTGTCGAGATGCCCATCTGCGACGCCGTGCATGCCATCGTTCACGAAGGCCGCGACATCGACACCGCCATGACCATGTTAATGGCGCGGCCGCTGACGTTCGAATAAGCAGGAAGGAAGACGTATGCATTTCGTTATCTATTGTCTGGACAAGGCCGGTCACGCCGATGTGCGCACCGAGAACCGTCCGCAACATGTCGAATACCTGAAGGCGAGTGCCGACAAGATCGTCTGCGCCGGACCGCTCCTGACGGATGACGGCGAGGGTATGATCGGCTCGACCCTGGTCATGGAATTCGCCGACCGGGCGGAGGCCGAGGCGTGGGCCGCGAACGACCCCTATGCCAAAGCCGGCCTGTTCGAAAGCGTCGATATCCGGCCCTGGAAAAAAGTCTTACCGGCAGACTGAAGCATCGGAGAAAACATGAATTACTGGTTGATGAAATCCGAGCCGGGCTCGTGGTCCTGGGAAGATCAGCTCAAAGTCGACAAAGAAGGCTGGGATGGCGTGCGCAATTATCAGGCCGCCAACAACATGAAAGCCATGAAGGAAGGCGACCGGGCCTTTTTCTATCACTCCGTGAAGGAAAAAAGCATCGTCGGTATCGTTGAGATCGTCGACGAATATCATCCGGACCCGACGGATAAATCCGGTCGCTTCGGGATGGTGTCGGTAAAGGCGGTTGAGACTGTCCCGAACCCGGTGTCGCTCGCCGACATAAAAAGCGACCCGCGTCTTTCCGAACTCCCGCTTTTGAAACAGTCACGACTGTCCGTAATGCCGATCGACGCCAAGTCGTGGAAGATCATCTGCGGCATGGGTGGCGTAAAGGCATGAGCGGGACGAAACTCTGCGCCGTCGACGACATCCCCGAGAACGGGTCCGCCGGCTTCATGCTTGAGATGAGCGGCAAGAACGTGCACGTCATGGCGATCCGCAAAAACGGCGAGGTTTATGTCTACGAGAACGAATGCCCGCATGTCGGCGTGCCGCTCGACTTCCGCCCGGGAGAGTTCCTGGACGCGGACAAGGAGCACATCATGTGTTCGACGCACGGCGCGCTATTCGTCATCGAAACCGGTGAATGCATTGACGGGCCCTGCTTTGGCGACCACCTGATTCAGATCAATGCCGAAGTCCGCGACGGCAGCGTTTACTTGTCGTAGGTGGTCGGCTGTCAAAGCTTGACAGAGGCGCGCGTGCGCCCCTTTGCGCACTTGGCATTGAACCGAACATTGCCGATAATCGGCCCCAACGCGGGGAAAACCCCGTTTGCGACAAAACGAACGCACAGGATCAGGGAGAAGTATCCAAATGAGCGATGTACACATTCATCCGGTTCCCGCCGAGTTCGCCAAATCCGCGCACGTCGACAAGGCCAAGTACGAAGAGATGTACAAGGCCTCGATCGAGGACAATGAAGGTTTCTGGGCGGAACACGGCAAGCGTATCGACTGGATCAAGCCATACACCAAGGTCAAAGACGTCAATTTCAATACGCCCGGCGTTTCGATCAAATGGTTCTACGACGGGACGCTCAATGCCTCCGTGAACTGCCTCGACCGGCATCTGGAAAAACGCGGCGATCAGACGGCCATCATCTGGGAAGGCGACGAGCCGACCGATGACGAGCACGTCACGTACAAAGATTTATACGAACGCGTCTGCCGGTTCGCCAACGCCATGAAGGCCCGCGGCGTCAAGAAGGGCGACCGCGTCACCATCTACATGCCGATGGTCGTCGAGGCCGCGGTCGCGATGTTGGCGTGCACGCGTATCGGCGCGATCCACTCCATCGTCTTCGGCGGGTTCTCGCCCGACAGTCTTGCGGCGCGCATTCAGGGTTGCGATTCCAACTGCGTCATCACGGCGGACGAAGGCGTCCGCGGCGGCCGAAAGATTCCTTTGAAAGCCAACACCGACGCGGCGCTCAAGGAGTGCCCCTCGGTCGAGACGGTGTTCGTCATCAAGCGTACCGGCGGCGACATCCACATGGAGGACGGCCGCGACGTGTGGTACGAGGAAGCCTGCGCGGCTGCCGACCCGGTCTGCGAGCCGGAAGAAATGAACGCCGAAGACCCGATGTTCATTCTTTACACATCGGGTTCCACCGGCGCGCCGAAGGGCGTTCTCCATACCACCGGCGGCTACATGGTCTACGCGTCGATGACGCACCAGTACGTCTTCGATTATCACGATGGCGATATCTACTGGTGTACGGCGGACGTCGGCTGGGTCACCGGACACAGCTACATCGTTTACGGGCCGCTCGCCAACGGCGCGACGACGCTGATGTTCGAGGGTGTGCCGAACTACCCGTCCATGTCGCGTTTCTGGGAAGTCTGCGACAAGCACAACGTCAACATCTTCTACACCGCACCGACGGCGATCCGCGCCCTGATGCGCGAAGGCGACGACCCGGTCACGAAGACGTCCCGGAAGTCGCTCCGTCTGCTGGGCTCGGTCGGTGAGCCGATCAACCCGGAAGCATGGGAGTGGTATTATCGCGTCGTCGGCGACTCGCGTTGTCCGATCGTCGATACTTGGTGGCAAACGGAAACCGGCGGCATCCTGATCACACCGCTACCCGGCGCCATCGATCTCAAGCCAGGCTCGGCGACCAAACCGTTCTTCGGCGTTAAGCCCCAGATCGTCGACAACGAGGGCGGCGTCCTCGACGGCTCGACGGAAGGCAACCTCTGCCTGATCGACAGCTGGCCCGGCCAGATGCGGACCGTTTACGGCGATCATGAACGCTTCGAGCAGACCTACTTCTCGACATACAAAGGCAAGTACTTCACCGGCGACGGCTGCCGCCGTGACGAAGACGGTTATTACTGGATCACTGGTCGTGTCGACGACGTCATCAACGTTTCCGGTCACCGCATGGGCACGGCGGAAGTGGAAAGCGCGCTCGTTGCCCACGAAAAAGTCGCCGAGGCCGCAGTGGTCGGCGCGCCGCACGACATCAAGGGGCAGGGGATTTATGCCTACGTCACCCTGAACGCCGGCGAGGAGCCGTCCGACGAGTTGAAGAAGGAACTCGTACAATGGGTCAGGAAAGAGATCGGCCCGATCGCGTCGCCCGACTGGCTGCAATGGGCGCCGGGTCTGCCGAAAACCCGCTCCGGGAAGATCATGCGCCGTATTCTGCGCAAGATCGCCGAGGACGAGTTCTCGAACCTGGGCGATACGTCGACGCTCGCCGATCCGGCGGTCGTTGATGACCTGATCGACAACAGGCAGAACAGACAGGACTGAGCACAGCGCTGGGTTTTGAATAATCAGGGGGGCCGCAGGCCCCCCGTTTTTTAAGCTGCGTCGGAGTTCATCATCTGCTGCACCCGCATCAGGTTCTTGGCGATGACCTCGGCGCGTTTCTTCTGGCCGCGGGTTTTCCGATAGATCTGCGCCGCGCCCTGGAAATAATAGGCCGCTTCCTCCAGCAGATATTCTTCTTCGGTTTGCTTGGCGAGCGCAAAGCACGCGGCCCCCAGGTTGTTCGCCGTCTGCGCCCATAATATCGGCTGCGTTTCACGCTTTCGGACTTCGAGCGCCTTTCTGAATGTCGTGATCGACTGCTGTAGGATTTCATTGGCGCGGCCGTGACCGCCGAGCGCCATCTGCGCGACGCCGTAGTGGTTCATCACCTCCGCCCAGCGTTCGGGCATGGTACCGCGGTCATAGACCGTCAGCGCTTCTTCGAACGCGCTCGCGGATGTTTTCAAGTGGGCTTGCGCCTGCGCCGCCTGAACGGACGCCAGTTTATAGTACGCCATCGCTCGGCGCATATGCGCGAGCGCCCAGTCGCTGGCGTGTGCGTCCCGGCTCAGGGTATTGGCAATCTCTTCATAGCGCTTGATCGCAGCGAGCAACGGTTCCGCGGTTCTGTTGTTCTTGGCATCCGCTTCCTGAATGAGCCCCATGTGCGTGTTTACGACGGCCCATGTCATCGGCGCGGTCTGCATGTCGATCAGCTTTTCCGCCGCTTCGTAATGTTGCATTGCATCCGCAAACGCCTTTTTGGCGCCGAAACGGTAATTGGTCGCGAAGGCATTCCCAAGGGCATTCTCAATCATGATGCGGCAATCTTCGGGGGCGTCCGGCGGTAACGCATCGAGAACCTGCGCGGCATCCTTCAAGTGCACGACCAGCCGCTCGGCGAGCGTCTTGCGCGAGCCGCGTGCGACCGGCAGCAACGCCGCCAGCGTCACGGCCCTGACAGTGGCGCCGGCCTGATCGGGCAGCGGCACCGGCAGGTCCAGCGTATCGATCATGCCGAAGGTCCCAGGCTGGCCGTCCTGGACGCTCGCCTGCGCAAGGAAATGCAACTTGGCGACCGTGCCCATGTCTTCCATCTCGCCCCAGATCAGCAGGTCGGCATCTTCGTCCTGAAGGAGCGAGCGGCCTTCTTCGTGGACCAGTAACAGGCGTTCGATTTGGCCCAAGCGCAGGTTTTGACGCAACGTCACGTCCGCCGTCACGGTCTCGATCGCGCTTTCCTGGGACAGCATGCCGGCCAGACGTTCGGAGACTTCTTTGCCGCCGGAACCGAACAGATTGACGACCAGAACCTTGCCGTCGCCGCCGTCACCTGAAGGCCGGAATCCGCCCGCGGACTGCGAACGCCCGCGCCGCTTTTTCTTGCGGCGCCGGCCGCCACCCGGCACAAAGCTCCTCAGGATACTCGACAACAACCCCATTTTTGCCACCCGGGACCGCCAGCCATCGGGGCTCGCGGACGTTATTATCCGGCGGCCGGTATTCGGCCACCAACGCTAAGACCGATTTTGGTACGATGATAGTGCGGTGTCTATATGACCGCAATCTGACAACGGCCACATTCCGGCACATCAGAAATCGATGCAGCGGCCTTTCTTTTCCCAATCCCCATAACGGGTCGGTTCGGGCCTTTCAGGACCACCGATCTCGCCGGTTTCGGGAGCCGCCGTTTTATCGCTTTCATCAACGGATTTCTGCGTCTTCTCCGCAGAACCGGAAGTTTCTTTTCTGTCTTCGGACATGATTAAATTTCCGTCATCAACCGGGGTGGTATTGAATTGCGCTGAAACTGAAATAATTCAAACGGGCGCCATCATCAAGGCGCGCCGGGTTATCTTTATGCGGAGCAACGCAAGTGAACTGGTTTAAGACGTCGATCCTGCTGGCAGGCCTGACCGCGCTGTTCATGGGCGCCGGCTACATGCTGGCGGGTGAAGGCGGCATGGTCATCGCGCTTGCCGTCGCAGTCGGGATGAACGTTTTCGCATATTGGAACGCGGACAGACTGGTGCTCCGCATGTACAACGCACGCGAGGTTACGGAACGCACCGCGCCCGGCTTTTACGGGATTGTCAAACAGCTCGCCAATCGCGCCGAACTGCCGATGCCGAAGGTCTACATCATCGAAAATGACCAGCCCAACGCCTTCGCGACGGGCCGAAACCCCGAAAACGCCGCCGTCGCGGCGACGACCGGCCTTTTGAAAATTCTCTCGCACGAAGAAATCGCCGGCGTCATGGCGCACGAACTGGCGCACGTCAAAAACCGCGATACGTTGATCATGACCATCACCGCGACCATCGCGGGTGCGTTGTCGATGCTGGCCAATTTCGCCTTGTTCTTCGGCGGCAACCGCAATAATCCGCTCGGTATCGTCGGCACCATCGCGGTGATGATCCTGGCGCCGATCGCCGCGATGCTGGTTCAGATGGCGATCTCGCGCACCCGCGAGTACGGAGCCGACGCCGGCGGCGCGGAAATATGCGGCAATCCGATGTGGCTGGCCAGCGCGCTCCAGAAACTGGAACGCGGCGCACAGTCTGTCGACAATACGGTGGCGGAAGACAATCCGGCGACCGCGCATATGTTTATCGTCAATCCGCTTCATGCGCGTTCGATGGACAATCTGTTCTCGACCCACCCGAACACCGCAAACCGCGTGCAGAAGCTGCGCGAGATGGCCGGCGCAGCCGGCCGTCCCTGGGGTTGACTGCCGCGTTCTAGGATTACCGAAGCGGTATGACCCCTCCGATCGACCGATGCATGGCCGTCACGATCCGCGTCGATGGGTGCGCGATCACTAAGAATCCAGCAATAGCGCTATCACCATGTCGGCCGCGGTTTCCGGATCGATCGTGTTCGCGTCGATCCTCAGTTCCGGCTTCGTCGGCGGCTCGTAGGGAGACGAGATCCCGGTGAAGTTCGCGATTTCGCCCTTGCGTGCACGCGCATAGAGCCCCTTCGGGTCACGCGCCTCGCAGGTCTCCAAAGATGCGTCGACATGTATCTCGAAAAACTCGCCCGGCTGCAGCAGGTCCCGCGCCATGTCGCGGTCGCTGCGGAACGGCGAGATTGCGGATACCAACACGATCATCCCCGCATCGACGAACAGCTTCGCCACTTCGGCGATGCGGCGGATGTTCTCGACCCGGTCGGCGTCGGTGAAGCCGAGATCTCGGTTGAGACCGTGGCGCACGTTGTCGCCGTCGAGCATGTAGGTATGGCGCCCGGCGAGATGCAGCTTCTGATCGACGATGTTGGCGACGGTCGACTTGCCGGCACCGGAAAGGCCGGTAAACCATAGCACCGCCGGCTTCTGCCCCAGCGCACCGGCACGTACCGCTTTGTTCAGGCTCAGTTTTTGCCGCGTCAGGTTGAGCGCGCGGCGGAGCGGATAGTCGATCATGCCGGCGCCGACGGTCTCGTTGGTCTCGCGGTCGATGAGAATAAAGGCACCGGTCTCAGCGCAGTCCTTGTAGGCGTCGAGGGCCACACGCCGGTCGAAATTGAGGTTGCAGACGGCGACGTCGTTAAGCTGAAGCGTTTTCGCCGCAATGTGCTCCAACGTATTGACATTGATGGCGTATCTAAGATCGGTGATCGACGCACGCGCGCCCGCTGAGGCCAGTTTGAGGTGATACTGGCGGCCGGGAATCATCGGATTTTCGGACATCCAGACGATATGCGCCTGCACCTGATCGGCGGTCTGCATCGGGCTTTCGAGCGCGCGGATGACGTCGCCGCGCGCGACATCGACATTATCCGAGAGGGTCACCATAACGGCCTGCCCCGGCACCGCCTGATCGAGATTTTCCCCTTCGATTTCAATGCTTTGGATCTTCGTCTCGGCGCCGTCGGGCTCGATCCGCACAGCGTCGCCGGGTTTCAGAGGCGCGCCCGCGACGGTGCCGGCGAAACCCCGGAAATCGCCGTCCGGGCGGCACACCCACTGCACCGGCAATCTGGCCCCGGTCCTGTGTTTTCCTGCATCAACCTGCACGGTTTCCAGAAAATCGAGCACGCATTTACCATTGAACCACGGCATTTGCGCCGATTTGCCCGTCACGTTGTCACCGTTGAGCGCCGAGACCGGCACCGCGGTCACGCTCTCGAAATCGAGGTTGCCGGTGAATTCTAAATAGCCCGCCTCGATGTCGCGGAACGTCGCTTCGCCGTAATCGACGAGGTCCATCTTGTTCACACACAAGAGCACATGTCGGATGCCGAGCAGATGCGCGATGAAGGTATGACGGCGTGTCTGGGTGAGCACGCCCTTGCGCACATCGACGAGGATCACCGCGAGCGAGGCGGTCGAGGCGCCGGTCACCATGTTCCGCGTGTACTGTTCGTGGCCCGGGGTATCGGCGACAATGAAGCCGCGCTTCTCTGTCTGGAAGTAGCGGTAGGCGACATCGATGGTGATGCCCTGCTCGCGCTCGGCTTCGAGACCGTCGACGAGCAGCGCGAAATCGATCCCGCCCTTCACCGTCCCGAATCGCTTGCTGTCGTCTTCGAGGGTCGCAAGCTGGTCTTCCGCGATCAGATGCGCGTCGCTCAGCAACCGGCCGATCAGCGTCGACTTGCCGTCGTCGACGCTGCCGCAGGTCAGAAACCGCAACAGACCCTTGTCCGCCATCCCTGCCACGTCCGTCATCAGAAGTACCCCTCGCGCTTTTTCTTTTCCATGGACGCGGCCTGGTCGAAATCGATGATCCGGCCCTGGCGCTCCGAGGTCCTGGCGGCGCGCGTTTCGGCGATCACCGCGTCGATGTCGGCGGCGTCGGATCGGACCGCCGCCGTCAGAGGATAGCACCCGAGGGTCCTGAAGCGGACCTTCTCGGTGCGGATCGTTTCGCCGGGCCCAATCTCGAGCCGATCGTCGTCGGCCATGATGAGCTGACCGCCACGCTCGAGCACGGGCCGCTCGGCTGCGAAGTAGAGCGGCACCACCGGGATGTCTTCGGCGCGGATATAGTGCCAGACATCGAGCTCCGTCCAGTTCGAGAGCGGGAACGCACGCACGCTCTCGCCCGGCTCGACGCGGCAGTTATAGAGGTTCCACAGTTCCGGGCGCTGGCGGCGCGGGTTCCAGCCGTGGTTGGCGTCGCGGAACGACATGACGCGTTCCTTGGCGCGCGACTTTTCCTCGTCGCGCCGGGCGCCGCCGATCGCGCAGTCGACCTTGTGCAGCGTCAGGGCTTGCTTGAGCGCTTCCGTCTTCATCACGTCGGTGTGCACGGTGGCGCCGCTTTTGATCGGAGAGATCCCGCGCTTCAGGCCGTCCTCGTTGACATGCACGATCAGGTCGAGGCCGAGTTCCGCCGCCGTCCGGTCGCGAAACGCGATCATGTCGCGGAACTTCCAGGTGGTATCGATATGCAGCAGCGGGAACGGCGGCTTCGCAGGATGGAACGCTTTCATCGCGAGGTGCAGCAGCACCGACGAGTCCTTGCCGATGGAGTACATCAGCACCGGGCGTTCGAAAGATGCCGCGACCTCGCGCAGGATGTGGATCGATTCCGATTCGAGGCGTTGCAGGTTGGTCAATCGGTTCATGCGGAGATGCGTCATTTAATGAGGATTTCATTCCGGGAAAACATAAGCGAAGTTCGGGCCGCCGGAAACCTCGGCGTGCCGCGGCGACGGTCAGGATTGACGGCGATGTGTCAGCCGGCCTTGGGGGATGCATGGATACCGCACTCGGTCTTGGCCGTGCCGCGCCAGCGGCCGGCGCGGACGTCTTCGCCCGGGCGGACCGGCGACGTGCAGACGGCACAGCCGATGCTCGGGTATCCCTTCTCGGTGAGCGGGTGGCGCGGCAGCCCGTGACGGTCCAGATACGCGTAGATCTCGTCGGGTCCCCACTTTACCAGCGGATTGACCTTGATGCGCGGACCGTCGTTTTCGAAATAGCCGAGTGACGACCGCCCGTGACCGTGATGGCGCTTGCGGCCGGTGAAAAGCGCGTTGAACCTGAGCACTGCCAGCGCCAGCGGGCGCGTCTTGCGCAATTCGCAGCAACCGTCCGTATTCCTGGACCACATCATCCCATCCGGGTCGCGCGCGATCAGTTCGCTCGATGCCGGCTGGATCGTCCGCACATCCTGGAGCCTGAGCCGCTTGATCAGCCGGTCGCGGTGTTCGAGCGTTTCGTCGAAATGCTTCAGGGTATCCAGAAACAGCACCGGCGTGGTGCGGTCGATCTGCGCAATTAGGTGCAGCAAAACCGCCGATTCGGCCCCGAACGACGACACCGCCGCAATCCGCGCCGGAAACAGATCGTGGATGGCGGCCTGAACGATGTCCAGCGCCGATGCGGTGTGGTATTTTTCATTGAGCGCGTCTGCGGAATGAGAAATCATGCTTATACCTTTGTTTTTACTCATTAAAACAGTAAACACATTGTATTTATGTGTTTATGTTATTTATAACGTTAAACAAATGTTATTTAATATAAAAGACCAAATTTATTATGTATTTTTAATTGCTTTGCCGCCCCGGGCATGCCGGGGTACCTACGCGGCGTAACTGCGGCCAAAGGCCGCCAGTCTGCCGCCCGATAGCCGAAGGATTCAGCCCGGCGATGCCGCCCGACCAGAACAGCCCGACCTCCGATGATGCGTTGATGTCCCGCCTTGCGGCGTTCGAGGTGATATCCGACGTGCTGCGGCGCGGCCGCGCCCTCGATGACGCCCTCGCGGCGAGCCGGGCCTACGCCGCGCTCGACCCGGCGGGCAAGGCGTTCGCGGCGTTCCTGGTGCGGACCGCGCTCCGCCGTCTGGGGCAGATCGACGCCCTGATCGGCCACTGCGTCCGCGACCCGCTGCCCCGCAAAGCCAGGCCGGTCTATGACGTCTTGAGGGTCGGCGTCGCGCAGCTGATGTTTTCCGCGACCGCCGACCATGCCGCTGTCGACACCACCGTCGATCTCTGCCGCACCGTCAACCAGGTCCCGTTCGCCAAACTGGTCAACGCCGTGATGCGCCGGCTCCAGCGCGAGGGCGCCAGCCTCGTCCAGGCCCAGGACGGTTCGGTCAACACCCCGGCGTGGCTGATGGACAGCTGGAAAAGCGCATACGGCGCCGATACCGCCGCCGCCATCGCCCGCCAGCATCTGGAGACGCCGCCTTTGGATCTGAGCGTCAAATCGGACGCGCCGACGTGGGCCGAAAAGCTCGGCGGCCGGGCGCTGTTCGAGGCCACGGTGCGGCTCGCCGAAGCGACAGACGTGACCCGCCTCGATGGTTTCGCCGACGGTGCGTGGTGGGTGCAGGACGCGGCGGCGCGGCTCGCCATCGGCCTGCTGGGCGATGTCAAAGGCAAGCGCGCGCTCGACCTCTGCGCCGCCCCCGGCGGCAAGACCCTCGATCTTTGCGCCGCCGGCGCCGACGTCACCGCCGTCGATATCTCCGAAAAGCGCCTTCAGCGGGTCACCGAGAATCTCGAGCGCACCGGCCTTGAAGCCCGCACCGTCGCCGCCGACGTCAGAACGTTCGTTCCCGACGCCCCGGCGGAAATCGTCGTCCTCGACGCGCCGTGCTCGTCCACCGGCACGCTCCGGCGTCACCCGGATGTCCAACATCTGAAATCGCCGGAAGATATCCAGAACCTCGCCGGCGTACAGGCCGCGTTACTGGATGCCGCCGGCGGCATGACGGCGCCCGGCGGCACGCTTCTGTACGTCACCTGTTCGCTGCAGCCGGAGGAGGGCGAACGGGCGGTCGAGGCGTTTCTAGAACGCACGCCCGCGTTCCGGCGCAACCCGGTGACAGGCGACGACGTCTGCGGATTTGCCGACGCGGTGACCGCGGCCGGCGATTTCCGGACGTTGCCCTGCTTTATGTCGGATGCCGGCGGAATGGACGGGTTCTATGCCGCCCGCCTTGTCCGGAAAGCGTCATGAACGCTGCCATCGATTTGACAAAAAGGGGCCGCAGTTTCGGGCGAATCTGCAACGTGGGGGGAGAGCCCATCGATGTATGACGTGTTGCCGGCCGGCATGCGCGAGCTGATTTTCCGCTCTGCCGTCTATGACTGGCTGTTACCGTCACGTCCGCCCGCCAGCGTCCGCGCGCCGCAGGGCATCAAGGGACTCGGCGCCGCCGCCGCGTGGGGCGCGGACCGGCTCGCGGCACCCGCCCCCGGCACGCCGCCCGCGGTTCGCGACGACTTCCGCCACCTCGACCCGGCCACTGCGCGGCCCGACGACGCATGGCCCGGGATCGCCGGATGGATCGGCGATCACCGCCGCTGGGCGGCGGCGACGTGGCGCGCCGATATCCTGGGCGAACGCATCACCCGCTGGCTGTCCGTGTTCGACATCATCGCGCCCGGGATCGATCCCGCGGACCGAGAGATGTGGGCGGCGGAGATTTTGCGGCAAGCCCGGCATCTGAACCGGGCGCCGCTCGACGGGATCGCGCCGTGGCGGCGCATCTTAGTCCACCAGGCGCGCATCAACGCCGCCATCGCCTTGCCGGAACTGGAATCGGGCCTGCCGAAGCGGCTCGCCGAGTTCGGCCACGATGTGGACCGGCAAATCCTCGGCGACGGCGGGCACATCGAACGCGCGCCGGCGCGCGCCCTCGCGGTGCTGGCGATCCTGACCGAAGTCCAGGGCGCGCTTCTCGGCCATCATATCGAACCGCCGGGAGAACTGGTTTCGGCGATCGACAGGATGGTGCCGTTCATCAAGGCGTTACTGCACGGCGATGGCGGATTCGCGCTGATCGGCGGCGCGACAGCGAACACCGGCGAGCTAATCGAGGCGGTGATCCAGGCGTCCGGCGGCAAGGGCCGCGCCATGGCGAGCGCGCCGCATTCCGGTTTCCACCGGCTCCGCGCCGGCCAGACGACCCTGATCGCCGATTGCGGGCGGACGCTCGCGGGCGGCGTCTACCGGGCGCCGGCCAGTTTCGAACTCAGCGCCGGCAAGAACCGGCTGATCGGCAACTGCGGCACCCGGCTGATCGACGACGGCGCACGCGGCCAATGGCTCGACGCGCTCGGTTCGACCGCCGCGCATACGGCGCTTGTGATCAACGACAAGGACGCCGGCGCCGTGACCGACGCCCGCGTCGAGCGCCGCGACCATGAAGGCGCCCGGCTGATCGAAATGAGCCATGACGGCTACACGGCAGCCACCGGCATCCGCCATACCCGCACCGTCTATCTGGATGCGAGCGGTAGCGACGTGCGCGGCGAAGACGTTCTGACCGGCGGCGGCTCACAACCGTTCTCGGTCCGATTTCATCTTTATCCGGACGTCCGCGCCTCGATGGTTTCCGGCGGCGGCGAGGTCATCGTCAAGCCGCCGCGCGGCCGCGGCTGGCGCTTCACGACGCGCTATCCGGTCCGGCTCGAGGACAGCGTCAGTTTCTTCGACGGCCGCCAGCACCGCACCCAGCAGATCGTCATTCTGGGCAACCACGAGCCCGACAAGACCGTCGTCAAATGGCGGTTCGCGATCGACAACTAGGCTTGCCCCCTCACCTTTCCTCTCCCCCATGAATGGGGGAGAGGGACTCTGACGCAATCACCGAGATCCAATCTTTCCGGCGAGAAGAGAAATGGTTGACCATGAGTCCCTCTCCTCCGCGTTGGCGGGGGAGAGGACAGGTGAGAAGGTTATTCGCAAACGAATGCCTCGAGGTCGGGCCGGGCATGGAGCAACAGCGACACCGGCAGCATCGGCGTCGGCGGGTTCGACAATGCCTGTTCCAGGGCTTCCATCTTGGCCGCACCCGTTACGTGCAGAAACAGTTTCGAAATCCTGATGAGTTCCGCAAGCGTCAGACTGATCCGCCCATGAGGCGCCGAAGGCGCCTCGCTTAAAATGACGGCGGAGCCGTCGCACTCGAATTTTTCCCGGGACGCCGACGGAAACAGCGAGGCGATGTGGCCGTCCGGCCCCATCCCCAGATAGGCGACGTCGGCAGGCAGAATCGCCTTCAGGCGTTGATCCGCGCCGGCGAGCGCACCGTCGGGGCGCGGCGCGTCGGTCCAGATCGGCACGAGCGCCGCCGCGGCTGCGCCCCGTCGCAGAAAACATCTTTCGACCAGCCCCGCATTGCTGGCCGGATCGCCGGCGGCGACGCGGCGGTCGTCGGCGAGCGTCACGTCGACGCGCGCCCAGTCGATCTTCTGCGCCGCCAGCAAGGGCAGCACGTTTTCAGGAGAGCGGCCGCCGGAAAGCGCCAGCGTCGCACGCGGCTTTCGGCTGAGAGCGTCCGCGACGGCGGCGCCCAAAGCGTCGGCGAGCGCCGCCGCACATGTCTCAGGATCGGGAAAATCGAACCGGTTCAAAGGTTCCAGCGGCGTATGCCGGACGGCGTCTCGATGTGCCGCCACATACCCTTCAGATCGGCGATCAGGCCGCCGTCGGTGACCTGCGCGCCCAGCACTTCCGACGTGAAGTCGCAGTAGGCTTCGTGGCGGACCGCGCCGACGATGCAGTCCGCGGGGGGAATCTCGTTCAGCGCCGGGTGCAGGTCGAGCCCGTATTCCTTCTTCGCTTCGTCCGGGTCGGCGCACGGGTCGTGTACATCGACGTGATGGCCCATGTCGGCCAGATGGCGGACCAGATCGGCGGATTTCGAATTCCTGAGATCGGGGACGTTTTCCTTGAACGTCAGACCCAGCATCAGAATACGCGACGGCTTACGGCCGAGGTGTTTGTGGATCTGTTCGGCGATGAAACCGGACATCCCCTCGTTGATGCGCCGGCCCGAGAGAATGACCTCCGGTTCGTGGCCGAGCGAGCGCGCCAGATGCGCCAGATAGTAGGGATCGACGCCGATGCAGTGTCCCCCGACGAGCCCCGGCGTGAAGGGGAGGAAGTTCCACTTCGTTTTCGCCGCTTCCAGCACGTCATGGGTCGACAGGCCGATCTTGTTGCAGATCATCGCGAGTTCATTGACGAAGGCGATGTTGATGTCGCGCTGCGCGTTCTCGATCACCTTCGCGGCCTCGGCGGTCTTGATGTCCTTTGCGACGAAGATGTTGCCGTTGGTCACATGGCCGTAGATTGCGGCGAGACGCTCGGCGACCTCGGGCGTCTGGCCCGACACCACCTTGGTGATGCGCTCGACGGTGTATTCCCTGTCGCCCGGATTGATGCGTTCCGGCGAATAGCCGAGAAAGAAATCCTCGCCGCAGACGAGGTTCGAGGCCGCGGCGATGGCCGGGCCGCAGAAGTCCTCGGTGATGCCCGGATAGACCGTGCTTTCGAAAACCACCACGTCACCCTTCTTGATGACCTTGCCGAGCGTCGCGCAGGCGGCGGTCAGCGCGCCCAGATCCGGCTTGTTCTCGTCGTCGACCGGGGTCGGCACGGTGACGATGTAGACGTTCGCATCCCGGATGTCGGCGGCGGCGTCGGTGAACGTCATGGTGCTGGCGCGCAGCATCGGCGGATCGACCTCGCCGGAGCGGTCGACGGCGCGCTTCAGCTCCGCGATGCGGGTCTTCGAAACATCGAATCCGGTGACCGGATAGGCGCGCGCCAGCGCCAGCGCCAGCGGCAACCCGACATAGCCGAGGCCGATCACAGCGATTTTTTCGTTGGCGCCCTTGGCCATGACGTTCGTTTCCCCCGGCGGCGCGTGGATTGCGTTATCGAGTTCGCCCAAACCTAAGACCGGAGGTTTGTTTGTGCACGATTTTTCTGGCATTAACAGCAAAACTGCGCGGGCGGGCGTGCTTTCCGCGCTTGGTTTTACGCCGGGGCCGTGGGAAAAACCCTCATGACACGCATCGAATACCGAATGACCGCCCGCCTCGAGGCGGAAATCCGATGACCGGCCCCGCTGACATCGTCCCCGTGATCCTGTCGGGCGGCGCCGGACAGCGGTTGTGGCCGCTGTCGCGTCAGCAATACCCGAAGCAGTTCCTCGATCTCGCCGGCGACGAGAGCATGCTGCAGGACACCGTGCGCCGCGTCAGCGGCGGCGGCTTCGCGCCGGCGATGTTCATCTGCAACGACGAACACCGGTTCCTGGTCGCAGAGCAGGCGCGCGCCATCGATTACGCGCCCCGCGCCATCGTGCTCGAACCCGAAGGCCGCAACACCGCGCCGGCGGCGGCTTTAGCGGCGCTGATCCTGGCCGGCGACGACCCGGATCGGCTGATGCTTCTGGCGCCGTCGGACCACGTGATCGAGGATACGGCGGCATTCCTGGCCGCCGTTACCGCCGCGAGACCGGCCGCCGAGGCGGGCCGCTTCGTCACTTTCGGGATTCGCCCGACGCGCCCCGCCACCGGGTACGGCTACATCCGGGCCGGCCTGCCGCTCGACGGCATGCCGGGCTGTGTCGACATCGACCGGTTCGCCGAGAAGCCGGACCGGGAAACGGCGGAAACGTACCTCGCCGACGGCGGTTATTACTGGAACGCGGGGATCTTCCTGTTCAAGGCGGGGGCGTATCTGGAGGCGCTCGAAAAGCTGCGTCCGGACATTCTCGATGCGTGTCGCAAATCGGTCGCGGCGGGGCGCGACGACATCGATTTCTTCCGCCCCGATCCGGCGGCCTTCGCCGCCTGCCCGTCGCAGTCGATCGACTACGCCGTCATGGAGCACACCGAGAAGGGCGCCATGGTGCCGGTCGACATGGGCTGGAACGATCTCGGGTCCTGGGATGCGCTGTGGCAGATCGGCGTGCGCGACGCCGGCGGCAACGTGATTGCCGGCGACGTGGTCGCGCACGAGACCACGAACGCGTATCTGCATTCGACCGGGCCTTTGCTGGCCGCGGTCGGCGTCGAGGACATTCTTCTGATCGCCACCGGCGACGCCGTGCTGGCGGTCGCCCGCGACAAGGTCGAGGCGGTCAAGGACGTGGTCGCGAAACTGAAGGAGAGCGGCCGCACCGAGCACCTGCATCACGACCGGGTCTACCGGCCATGGGGCTGGTACCAGTCGCTCGACATGGGGGCGCGGTTCCAGGTCAAGCACCTGATGGTCAAGCCGGGCGCCGGGCTGTCTTTGCAGTCGCACGAGCATCGGGCCGAGCACTGGGTCGTGGTCAGCGGCACCGCTAAAGTGACCCGCGGCGAAGAGATTTTGACGCTGGCTGCGAACCAGTCGACGTATCTTCCCGCAGGCACCAAGCACTCGCTCGAGAATCCCGGCGACGCGCCGCTCCGCGTCATCGAGGTGCAGACCGGAAACTACCTTGGCGAGGACGATATCATTCGCTATGAAGACCGCTATGGACGGGTGTGACAGGCGCCCGGCGATTATCGGCGCGGCATCAATCAAATATTTGTAAAAAATGAAAAATTCGCGCCGCGTTCAGGAAATGAACTTGACGTTCAAATACTGAACGCGGTACTGTTCGTATCGTGAACACGGTCGGTCCCGGGCGCTTTGACAGGGGCTGCTAGCAGACACCTTCGGCGGAGCGTAAAACGGGCGGCAGCGTCGCCCGGCGGCGGGATTCAGACAGTGTCGAAAACCAAGATCGAGACGTCGGACATGGATAACGAGGCCAAGATCACCCTCGGCCTGCTCAACATGGTTCACGACAACGCCCAGGCCTCGCAGCGCTCGATGGCCGACGGCCTCGGCATCGCACTCGGCCTCGCCAACGCCTATCTCAAGCGCTGCGTCAAGAAGGGCCTGATCAAGATCAGCCACGCGCCGGCCAACCGCTACGCCTACTACCTGACGCCGCAGGGCTTTTCCGAAAAATCGCGCCTCACGGCCGAGTTCCTGTCGCAGTCGTTCAACCTTTTCCGCCACGCCCGCACCGCCGGCGCCGACATGTTCGGCCAGTGCCAGGCGCGCGGCTGGCGGCGCATCGCCCTGTTCGGGGCGGGCGATCTGACCGAAATCTTCACCCTCTCAGCGCGCGATTTCGACGTCGAGCTTGCCGGCGTCATCGCCGATCTGCCGAACGCCAGCGAGTTCGCCGGCCTGCCCGTGATCCAGCAGGCCTCATGCGATCCGTCGGATATCGACGCCGT
Organism: Rhodospirillales bacterium; assembly: GCA_965228915.1. Classification (GTDB taxonomy): domain Bacteria; phylum Pseudomonadota; class Alphaproteobacteria; order Rhodospirillales; family Casp-alpha2; genus UBA4479. The sequence goes on from OZ245847.1 coordinate 1,355,716, forward strand.
CATCGTCTGCGACATTTCGAACCCCCAGGCCGCCTTCGACCGGGCGCGGGCGCTGTTCCCGGCGGATCGCGTGCTGGCGCCGCGCTTCCTAGGGGTGTTGCGGCCGAACGAGATTGCGGCGGGAGCGGGCGAATGACCTACTGGTGCGCCGTCAACACGCAGGTCAACGCCGAGGACAAGGCGGTCTTCCACCTGATGCGCCAGGGCTTCAAGGTCTTGCTGCCGAAACACCTCAAGCGCCGCTCGCACGCGCGCAAGGTCGAGTGGGTGCCGCGGCCGCTGTTCCCGGGTTACCTGTTCGTCGAGATCGATCCCGAACGCTCCCCATGGCGCGCCATCCGTTCGACCGTCGGCATCTTCGACGTGATCCGTTTCGGCGAAAAGCCGGCCCCGGTCCCCGACGAGGTGATCGACGAGATCAGGGCGCGCCAGGACGAGAACGGCCTCGTGAAAACCCACGACGGCAGCAGTTTCAAACCGGGCGACGCGGTCCGCGTGCTGCAGGGCGCGCTCGGTGAATTCGAAGCCCTTTTCGAGAGCGCGGACGACCGCAACCGGGTCACCGTGCTGTTGAACATGCTCGGCCGCCAGGTGCGCGCCCGGGTCAGCAAAAACGCCGTGTTCGCCGCGATCTAGCGCGCGCGTCCGGCCGTTATCCGTTTTTCCGCACTCGGGGCGTGTCACCCTGAGTGCGGTAGCATGCCTGAATGACGCCAGAATTTTTCAGAGACAAGTGAGATCCCGTGAACGCTGAACCATCGTCCAGGGGCGCCGGCCGCCTCGTCACCATCTTCGGCGGCGCCGGTTATATCGGCCCGGTCGTCGCCAAGCGCCTGCTGCGCCAGGGCTACCGGGTGCGCATCGTCGACATGTTCCTGTACGGCACCCAGAACGTGCTGCTGGGCCTGTTCGACGAGCCGGGTTTCGAGGTCGTCAACGGCGACGAAGGCGAAAGCGATGTGCTCGAACGCGCGCTCGCGGGCGCGACCGACGTGGTGATCCTGGCCGGGCTCGTCGGCGATCCGATCACCAAGAAATATCCGAATGCGCATCAAGCGGTGAACGAGGACGGCATCGCCGGCGTCATCGACGCGCTCGACGGGCGGGGCCTCAAGCGCGCGATCTTCGTTTCGACATGCTCCAACTACGGCCTGATTCCGGAAGGCACGCTCGCCGACGAGGACTTCGAGCTCAACCCGCTGTCGCTGTATGCCAAGGCCAAGGTGGGGATGGAGAAGAAGCTGCTCTCGCTCAAGGGCAAGGTCGACTTCGAGGGCGTGGCGCTGCGCTTCGCGACCGCCTTCGGCCTCGCCCCCCGCATGCGCTTCGATCTGACGGTCAGCCAGTTCACCCGCGAGATGTACCTGAAAAACGATCTTCTGGTGTACGATCCGGACACGTGGCGGCCCTATTGCCACGTCCAGGATTTCGCCGACGTGATCCAGCGCGTCCTCGAAGCGCCCGCCGACAAGGTCGCCTTCGACGTCTTCAACGCCGGCGGCGACGCCAACAACTTCACGAAACGCATGATCGTCGAAGCAATCCAGAAACAGATTCCGGATGCGCCGGTGGATTACCAGGAGCACGGCTCCGACCCGCGCAACTACCGCGTCGACTTTTCGAAGATCCGCGAACGCCTCGGCTTTACGCCCCGTTACACCGTCGAGGACGGCATCCGCGAACTGATCCAAGCCCTCGACCAGGACCTGTTCGCCGATGTCGACGAGCGTGCGAATTTCTACGGCAACTACGAGATTTCGTACCCGGTCCGCTGATTTGAGCGCGCTTTCGAACCGCATCGTCGAGACCTTTCGCGCCTTGCTGGGCGAGGGGGCAGGTCTGCATGAGCCTCGCTTCGCGGGGAACGAATGGGCATACGTGAAGGACTGCATAGATGCCGGATGGGTATCGACGGCGGGCGCCTACGTCGGCCGTTTCGAACAGATGCTGGCCGATTTCACCGGTGCAAAACACGTGATCGCAACCAACACGGGCACCGCCGCGCTGCATGCCGTTTTTCATGCGCTGGAAATCGGCGACGGTGACGAGGTGATCGTCCCGGCGATGACGTTCGCCGCGACCGCCAACGCCGTCACTTATACCGGCGCGATCCCGCACTTCGCCGATGTCGAAACCGTCTCTCTCGGCCTCGATGCGGCAAAGCTCCGGCGGCACCTGTCCGGGATTGCAGAAACCAGAGACGGCCGGCTGATCAATTCCGGGACCGGCAATCGAATCGCCGCCGTCTGCTGCATGCACACCTTCGGCCATCCATGCGATCTGGACGCTCTGTCGGCGCTTTGCGGTGATTTCGGCATCCCGCTGATCGAGGACGCGGCGGAATCGCTGGGCAGTTATTACAAGGGAATACACACCGGCAATCACGGTCTGGTGGCGACACTCAGCTTCAACGGCAACAAGACCGTCACCACCGGCGGCGGCGGCGCAATCATCACCAACGACGACCGGCTCGCCGCCGAGATCCGTCACATCACGACGACCGCCAAGCAGCCCCACAAGTGGGAGTTCATTCACGACCGGGTCGGTTTCAATTACCGGCTGCCGAATATCAACGCCGCGCTCGGGTGCGCGCAACTTGAACTCTTGCCGGGTTTTCTCACAGACAAGCGGCGGCTCGCCGACGCCTACATCCGCGCCTTCGAAGCCGTCGACGGCGTGACCCCGTTCACCGGTCCCGGCTGGGGCACGAGCAATTACTGGCTCAATCTGATCATGCTTGACGACGCCGATCCGGTGCACCGCGACGAGATTCTCGAAGCCACCAACGAAGCCGGTTTCATGACCCGCGCCGCCTGGCGGCCGATGCATTTGTTGGCGCCTTTCGTGCACATGCCGAAGGACGACCTCGCGGTCACGGAAGACATCTACGCCCGGCTGATCAACATCCCGTCGTCATCTCAACTGGCAGACAGGCTCGCCGATGGCTGAGCCCCGCAAGATCTGCGTCGTTACCGGGACCCGGGCCGAGTACGGGCTTCTGTTCTGGCTGATGCGCGAGATCGAGCGCGATCCGCGGCTCGACCTGCAGCTGGTCGTCACCGGTACGCATCTTGATCCCCGTTTCGGGAAAACCGTCGACGCCATCGAACGGGACGGCTTCACGGTCGACGTCCGCATTCCGCTGGATCTCGCGGACGACACGCCGGCCGGCATCACGAACGCCACGGCTGCGGCGCTGGCCGGGGTGGGAAAGGCGCTCGCGGAACTGACCCCGGATATCATGGTATTGCTGGGCGACCGCTATGAAATTCTCGCAGCCGCCGCCGCGGCCGCGCTGCATCGCGTGCCGATTGCGCACATCCATGGCGGGGAGGTCACGGAAGGCGCGATCGACGATGCCATGCGTCATGCCGTGACCAAGCTTTCGTCGCTGCATTTTCCGGCCGCCGACGCATACCGGGACCGTATCATTCAAATGGGTGAAGCGCCGCAAACGGTCCAAACCGTCGGTGCGCCCGGGCTGGACCACCTGGAACACACGACGCTTCTGAGCGCCGAGGAAACCGCCCGGGAATTGGGAATAGATGGCGACACGCCCTATTTCCTGATCACCATGCACCCGGCAACTCTCGGCGAGGGTTCGCCTGAAGCCGAAGTCGACGCCTTGCTGACAGCACTCGATCAATTTGAAAACCATGTCGCGGTCTTCACCGGCGTAAACGCCGATGCCGGGCGCGACGCTATTGCCGCGCGCATTGAGAAATACGTTGCGCAGACGCCCGAACGTGCACGCCTGTTTCCCTCGCTTGGCCAGAGACGATACTTGAGCGCGATGAAATATTGCGCTGCCGTGGTCGGGAATTCATCAAGCGGCATTATTGAAGCGCCTGCGCTTGAAGTTCCGACCATCAACATCGGGTCGCGTCAGAAGGGCCGCCTCCGCGCATCGACGGTCGTCGATTGTGACGCACGTCCGGACGCGATCCGGGAAGCCATTTCGCGTGCCTTGAGCCCGGCGTTCCGCGCGCTGATCGAAGGCGCCTCCAAACCGTACGGCGCACCCGGCGCATCGAAGAGAATTGCCAAGGCTCTTGGCGACGTCGATCTTTCGACCCTTCAGCGAAAAACGTTCTTCGACCTGCCCGGGTTGAAAGCGGCATCATGAGCGTCTTTTTCATCGCTGAAGCGGGTGTCAATCATAACGGCGACCGGGACATGGCGTTCCGGCTTGTCGATGCCGCCGTCGACGCTGGTGCCGATGCCGTCAAGTTTCAGACTTTCAACGCTGTTGCGTTGGCCAGCGAAAGCGCGCCCAAGGCAGCCTATCAGAATGAAACAACGGACGCCGCCGAAACCCAACTCAGTATGCTGAAGCGGCTTGAGTTGCCGCATGATCTCCATTTCGAGCTCAAGGCTTACTGCGAAGAAAAGGGTATCGCCTTCCTGTCGTCGCCGTTCGATCCGGAAAGCATCCGCTTTCTGGCGCATGATCTGCAGCTGCAACTTTTGAAAGTGCCGTCAGGTGAAATTACCAATGGGCCGTACCTTTTAGATGTCGCGCGTACTGGCTGCGACATCATTATGTCGACGGGTATGAGCACGCTCGACGACGTCAGAACAGCACTCGGCGTGCTGGCATTCGGTCTCACCGGCGGGATCGACCCCACCGTTTCGGCGTTCGAAACCGCGTTCTCATCCGATGCCGGTCAGGCTGCGCTGAAATCGAAAGTCTCGTTGCTTCAATGCACCAGTGCATACCCAACGCCGGCGCATGACGTGAACCTGATGGCGATGGTCACGCTCCGCGATACCTTCGGCTTGAAGACCGGGTTTTCCGACCACACGGAAGGAACAGCCTGCAGCATCGCCGCGACCGCACTCGGCGCGGCAATCGTCGAAAAGCACTTCACGCTCGACAAGGCATTGCCGGGGCCCGATCACAAGGCATCGCTCGATCCTGTGGAGCTCGCTGCGCTGGTCGCCGGAATCCGCACCGCCGAAGCGGCGCTTGGCGATGGGGTCAAATCGCCACGCGCGTCCGAAATCGAAACAGCAGCGGTCGCACGCAAAAGCCTGGCCGCCCTTTGTGACGTGGCGGCGGGAGAGATGCTCTCAAGCGGCATGCTCGGCGCCATGCGTCCGGGAACCGGTGTGTCGCCGATGGAATATTGGGACTACCTGGATACCGCCGCGCCAAGGACGCTGAAAAAGGGCGATCTGATATGAATGCGGAACGTCCCGTCATCATTGTCGGCGCCGGCGGCCATGCCAAGGTGCTGGCGGGTCTGCTCGATGCCTGCGGTGTCACGGTTACCGGATTGACGGATTCCGACCCGGCAAAACACGGCAGCCTTGTGCTCGGCCACCCCGTGTTGGGCGGAGACGACGTCATCGGCACGTATGACCCCAATGAGATAGAGCTGGTTCTGGGTGTCGGGTGCACGACGCCGGATTCGCCGCGCCGCAGGATTTTCGAAGACCTCAGCACGCAGAAGTACCGTTTTCGAACCTGCATTCATCCCTCGGCATGGGTATCGCCTGACGCTGTTATCGGAATCGGCACACAGGTGATGGCCGGCGCTATTATTCAGCCCGGTTGCAGCATCGGCGAGAATGTCATCATCAACACGCGCGCCTCGGTCGATCATGATTGCCGGATCGGCGCGCATACGCACATTGCGCCGGGGGCGGTGCTGGGCGGCTGCGTCAGCGTCGGCGAGGGCGTGCACATCGGCACCGGCGCATCGGTTATCGAGGCACGCGGCATCGGCGACGGAGCAGTGGTCGCAGCAGGCGCAGCGGTCATACGCGACGTCAGCCCGGGCGAACGGGTCGCGGGCGTCCCGGCGATGGCGATGGCGAAAAGGGACCGCTGAGTGAACGATTACAAAGCACTATGCATCGATATTGGCGCCAGCGTTGCCGACGCGGCGCGGACGCTGGAAGTCAATGTGCAGAAAATTTGCCTTGTCGTCGATGACGGTATTCTGCGCGGCACCGTCACCGACGGCGATATCCGGCGCAGCCTCCTGAAAGGCATCGCGTTCGACGCCCCGGTGTCGAAGGCCATGAACCCGCGCCCCAGAACTCTTAGCGACACCGACAACCGTGACGCCATTCAATCGCTGATGCGTGAACATGCACTCTTGCATCTCCCGATCACCAATGCCGAGGGCCGGCTTGTCGGTCTTGTTTCGCAGGACGATCTGGCGAGTGAAGACCAGCAACACGGGAACTGGGTTGTGCTGATGGCCGGCGGTCTTGGCGAACGGCTTCGCCCGCTGACAAACGATACGCCGAAGCCGCTGTTGCAGATCGGCGACAAGCCGTTGCTGCAATCAATTCTGGAAAGCTTCATCAAACAGAAATTCGGCAAGTTCTATATCGCCGTGAATTATCATTCCGAAGCGATCATGCAGCACTTCGGGGACGGCAGCGACTGGGGAGTCCATATCCGTTATCTCGAAGAGCAACAGCGAATGGGCACGGCCGGCGCACTCAGCCTGTTGCCCGAGTTGCCCGATGAACCGATCATCGTCATGAACGGCGATCTGGTCACCCGCACCCGCTTCGGCGAATTGCTGGACTTTCATGCCAGTCACCGCGCCGACGCCACCATGTGCGTGCGCGAATACGATTTTCAGGTGCCGTTCGGCGTCATCAGCACCGACGACCACCGTATTTCGACCATCGATGAAAAGCCGGTGCACCGGTTTTTCGTCAACGCCGGTATATACGTCCTCAACCCCTCGGTCATCGACGGCATCGCCCGCAATACGCGAACCGACATGACGCAGGTCTTCGAACGGATCATCGCCGGCGGCGGGGAAACGGCCGCATTCCCGATTCACGAATACTGGCTCGACATCGGCCGCATTGACGATTTGGAGCGCGCCCAGTCGGACTCGAAGATCGGGCGCGACGCTTGAAGACGCTGGTGGTCGGATACGGATCGATCGGCAAGCGACACGCAAGCGTACTTGCGGCGATGGGTCACGACGTCGCCGTCGTCAGCCGCCGCGCGGTCGATCATCCGCAACGCTTCGAAACGATCGAACAGGCCGTTCAGGCATACGCGCCGGAATATACCGTCATCGCCAGCCGCACCGTCGAGCACCGCGCCGACATCGCGGCGCTTTCTCGCGCCGGCTTCAATCAACGGCTGCTGATCGAGAAACCCGTCTACGACAGCGGCAGCGAGAATCCGCCGGAAACCTTCGGCGCGATCAAGGTCGCATTCAACCTGCGCTTCCATCCCGCGCTGCTCAGATTCCGTGAGGTGCTCGGCGGATGCAAGGTTTTCGCGGCCACCATTTATACAGGCAGCCACCTGCCGGATTGGCGCCCTGGCACGGATTACAGCAAGAGCTATTCGGCCATTCGCGCCAAGGGCGGCGGCGTGCTCAGGGACCTGTCGCACGAGCTGGATTACCTGTTGTGGCTGTTCGGACCGTGGCGCCGGGTCGCCGCAATCGGCGGGCGCTTTGGAAACCTCGAGATAGACAGCGATGACGTGTTTTCCATGCTTCTGGAAACAGCGCGTGCACCGTCGGTGACGCTCGGGATCAACTATCTCGATACCGTAACGAAACGTGAGATCGTGGCGCTGACGGACAAGGGGACGGTGCGGCTCGACCTTGTCGCCGGCACGGTCGAAACCGACACCGGGACGGAAACATTCGAAACGGCACGCAACGACACCTATACCGCGCAGCATCAGGCGATACTTGCCAACGACAATTCCGTGATCTGCGACATTAGCGAAGGGCTTGGCGTCATGCGCCTGATCGACGCTGCCGAATCTGCCGCGGCCGGTGGATGCTGGATATCGGCCGATGACTGAACGATTGGCCGCGATTTGTGCGTGTGGCGTTGATGGACGGCGGCGGCTGCGCGCCTGCCGAAGAGACGAGCCTGTATGAAATGCCCGAAGAAAGGTCCATCGACATTGATCGCGAAGCGGATTTCGCCTACGTCGGGTTCCTGACGTCACGCCGCGGCACCGACGACGAATCTGACACGAAAGACGAATCCTGATGGAGAAAGACCTGTCCAACCTGTTCGATCTCAGCGGCAAGACCGCGGTCGTTACCGGCGGCTGCGGCATTCAGGGCAAGCGCATCACCCGTGGACTGGCGGCGAACGGCGCCGATGTCGCGGTGATCGACCTGGACCGGGAAACGGCATCCGCGCAGGCCGACGAGATCGCCGCCGAGTTCGGCGTGCGGGCCGTCGGCCTTGGCTGTGACGTATCGGACAAAAGCGCCGTGCAAACCATGACGACGGACGTCGTCGAGGCTTTCGGCGGCATCGACATCCTGCACAACAATGCTGCATCCAAGTCGAAAGACCCGCGCGATTTCTTTGTCCCGTTCGAAGACTTCGATTTTGATGTCTGGCGTCAGGTGATGAGCGTCAACATCGACGGCATGTTCCTGGTCGCCCAGGCCGTCGGCAAGCAGATGGTGGCGCAGGGGCGCGGCGGGTCGATCATCCAGACCGCCTCGACCTACGGCCTCGTCGGGCCCGACTTCCGCATTTACGAGGGCTCGGAGTACATGGGCATGCGGATCACCACGCCGGCCGCCTATGCCGCGTCGAAGGGCGCGGTCGTCCAGCTGACCCGCTACCTCGCCACTTACTGGGGCGACAACGGCATCCGCGTCAACACGCTGGTGCCGGGCGGCATCGAGTCCGGTCAGAACGAGACTTTCCAGAACAACTACGGTTCGCGCGTGCCGCTCGGCCGCATGGCGCATGTCGACGAGATGGTCGGCGCCGTAGTGTTCCTGGCATCCGACGCGTCGAGTTACATGACCGGGCAGATGGTCGTCGTCGACGGCGGCTGGACCGCCTGGTAACGCTGAGCCCACCCAAGGATCAAGAAACAACATACTGCACATGACCCAGATCAACGCCCCCACCGAACCGGATTACAGCGAATTCGCCCCCGACGCCGCCACGCGCGAGGCCAAGTACGGGCTGCCGCAGGAAATCACGTTCTGCAAACAGTGCGTGATTTCCAACCAACGGCCCAACTCGTCGATCGAATTCAAGAACGCGCCGAACGAGCGCAAGAAGACGATCAACCTCGACGCCGACGGTATCTGCGACGCCTGCCGCGTCGCCAAGCAGAAGGCGAGCGTCGACTGGGCGGCGCGCGAGGAAGAGCTGGTCGAGCTCTGCAACCGGCACCGCCGCACCGACGGCGCCTACGACTGCGTGGTCCCCGGGTCCGGCGGCAAGGACAGTTTCTATGCGTCGCATATCCTCAGGTACAAGTACGGCATGCATCCGCTGACAGTGACGTGGGCGCCGCACATTTATACCGACTGGGGATGGCGCAACTTCCAGCGCTGGATCCATTCGGGTTTCGACAACCAGTTGTTCACGCCGAACGGCCGCGTGCACCGGATCCTCACGCGCCTCGCCATGGACAAGCTGCTGCACCCGTTCCAGGCCTTTATCCTCGGACAGAAGAACCTGGCCCCGAAGCAGTCGATCCTGCATGAAATTCCGCTGGTGTTTTTCGGCGAGAACGAAGCCGAATACGGGAACCCGCAGTCCGATACGTCGAGCGCGGTGCGCAATCGCGACTACTTCACGCTCAAGAACAAGTACGAAGCGAACCTGGGCGGCGTGCCCGTGGAGGAGCTGATTAACCGGTTCGGGATCGAGGAATACGAACTGAATCCGTATCTGCCCGCCAACCCCGACGACATCGAACGCGTCGGCACCGAGGTGCACTATCTCGGCTATTACCTGAAGTGGCATCCGCAGAGTTGTTATTACTACGCGCAGGAACACGGCGGGTTCGAGCCGTCCCCGGAACGCACGCCGGGCACGTACAGCAAGTACAACTCGATCGACGACCGCATCGATGACCTGCACTACTACACGACCTTCATCAAATTCGGCATCGGCCGCGCGACCTATGACGCCGCACAGGAAATCCGCTCCGGCGACATTGACCGCGACGAGGGCGTTGCGCTGGTACGCCGCTTCGACGGCGAGTACCCGGAACGCTTCCTCGACGAAATTCTCGAATACCTGAGCATCGGCGAAGACGAGTTCCCCGAGGCTTATCCGCTGTTCGAGGAACCGAAGATGACTCGTGATTATTTCGACGCCCTTTGCGACCAGTACCGCTCGCCGCATGTCTGGAATTACGAAAACGGCGCGTGGTCGTTGCGCCATGCCGTGTGGCATAACGACTAGGCTGCACCGTTACTCATGACCAGCATCCGCATCATCGCACGCCTCGACGTCAAGGCGCCGAACCTGATCAAGGGCGTCCATCTTGAGGGCTTGCGGAAGCTTGGCGACCCGCAGACGTTCGCAGAGAAGTATTACAACGAGGGCATCGACGAGATCATCTATATCGATTCCGTCGCCAGCCTGTATGAACGCAACACCATCGTCGACATCGTACGACATACCGCCGAGAACGTGTTCATTCCGATCACCGCCGGCGGCGGCGTGCGCTCCGTCGCCGACGCCCGCGAGCTGCTGCGCGTCGGCGCCGACAAGATCGCCATCTGCACCGCCGCGCTCCATAACCCGGCGCTGATTTCCGAAATCGCCGCGGCGCTCGGCTCGCAGTGCATGGTCCTGTCGGTGCAGGCGAAGTCGCTGCCGCAGGGCGGCTGGGAGGCGTACTGCGACCAAGGCCGGGAGCACACCGGGCGCGACGTCCTCGAATGGGTCACCGAGGCGGAGAAGCTGGGCGCCGGCGAGATTCTGCTGACGTCGATCGACCAGGAAGGCACCTACCGCGGGTTCGACATCGACCTGATTCGCGCGGTCAGCGAGCGGGTTTCGATCCCCGTGATTGCCAGCGGCGGCATGGGGTCGGTCGCCGACGCCGACGCCGCGATCCGGGCCGGCGGCGCCACCGCCGTCGCCGTCGCGGCGATGCTGCATTACGAAAAGACGGACGTCACCGGCATCCGCACGGGTCTTAATGATCTCGGCCACCAGGTCCGCGCGGTCTAGAAGGCGATGGCGAAGACCGTCATCGTCGATTACGGCAGCGGCAATGTGTTCAGCGTCGCGCGCGCCCTGGAAATCGCCGGCGCTTCGGTGCTGCTGTCCGCCGGCACCGAGGATATCGTTAAGGCCGACCGCCTGGTCCTGCCGGGGGTCGGCGCGTTCGGCGCGGCGTGGGACCTGCTCGTCGAAAAGAACCTCGTCGACCCGGTCCGCGCGTTCATCGAAACCGGGCGTCCGTTTCTCGGCATCTGCGTCGGCATGCAGATGATGATGGAGCGCAGCGAGGAGTTCGGCGAGCATCCCGGCCTCGGTCTGATCGCGGGCAGCGTCAGGCGCATCGACGATACCGGCGCCGACGGATCGCCGCATCCGGTGCCGCGAATCGGCTGGTACCCGTTGCGCCGGCGCAACGTGTCGTGGGACGGCACGCTGCTCGAGAACATCGGCGGCGACGACGCCGTCTATTTCGTGCATTCGTTCGCGGCAGCCCCGGCCGATGCCGGCAACCTGCTTGCCGACAGCGACTACAACGGACGCACAATCACCGCCGCCATCGTCCGCGACAACGCCGTCGGCGTGCAGTTTCACCCGGAAAAAAGCGGGCCCGTCGGGCTCAGAATGCTGGAGAGGTTCATTTCGCTATGAGCACCGAAGACAAAACCGTTTACATCGTTCACGCCGTTGACACGGAGGGTCCCCTTTACGTCGATCTCGACGCCAAGTTCGAACCGCTGGAAGAGCTCGTCGACGTCAGCGGCATCGAACGCACCCGCGAGAACCTCGACGCGATCATCGCCGGCGACATCGATTTCGGGAGCAAGCAGGCGGTGATCCGCGACATCATGAGCTCGCACCGCAACGACTACATGGACAGCTGGGAAAAGCTGGGCGGCATGCTGGATCACGCGATGTCGGCCGAACAGCGTTGCCGCGTCACCGATTCCTTCGGCCGCGGTTACGTCTTCAACTGGTTCTGCCTCGACCACGTCGATTTCGAGATCAACCCGCGACGCCGCGAGATGGGCTTCCACAAGGTGCACGACTATTACGCGGCGCGCATCGACGCGCAGGAAGCGGCGCGCGACGACCGCTGGGCGCGCGACGGACTGCACTGGCACTTTCACCCGATGTCGACTTACCGCGAAGCGCACCGCTGCGCGACATCGGTTCTCAATTCGCCGCACATCCGCGAAACGCTGGCGCGGCGAATCATCGAACGGGACTATTTCCCGAGCAGCGTGCGATGCGGGTTCCAGACCGAGCGCCCGGACACGCACTGGTTCCTGGAGCAATATATTCCGTTCGACTTCACCAACACGGCGATCGAAGACGCGAGCGAACTGGAGGCGATGGCCGATCTCGCCGGCGGCCGCTTCGGCGACTGGCGCCGCGCGCCTAAGGACTGGTCCGTGTATCAGCCGGCGCACGACGACTACCAGGTGCCGGGTAACTGCCGCCGTTACATCGCCCGGGCGCTAAATATCCTGAGCCGGTTCGCCAACATCGACGCCGGCGAGACCGAAAAGGCGTTCGCCCGCGCCGATACCGGGCAGCCGACGCTGCTGGCGATCGCAACACATGATTTCCGGAATCTGGTGCCGGAGATGGATGCACTCGGCGATCTGCTGGTGGCGGCGCAGGCCAAGTACCCGGACGTCAAATTCCGTTTCGCCGAAGCCCGCGACGCCATGCGCGCCGTGGTGCATGGCGGCGACGCGGGGCGCGGCCTCGAACTCGCCATCGACCTTGAAACCGGGCCGGGCGGGCAACCGACGGCATGCACGATCCGCACGCTCAAGGGCGAGGTGTTCGGTCCGCAGCCGTTCTTGGCGCTGAAGACCCGGACCGGGCGCTACATTCACGACAACCTGGACTTCGGCCTGGACGGCGCGTCCTGGCGTTACGTGTTCGACCACGAGACGGTGCCCGGTTTCGACCTTGCCGCCGTCGGCGTCGGCGCCAGCGACAAGTTCGGCAATACCGCCGTCGCCTCGGAGATCATTTCCTGACCGTGGCCACGCAACCATATACAAAAGCCGATATCCGCGACGCCTACAGGCGCGTCGGCGTGACGCGTGGCCGCACCGTCTACGTCACGTCCAACATGGGCCGTCTGATGGCCTTCGAAACGCCCGGCAAGACGGCCGCCATAGAGGCCCATCTCGAAGTCATCCGCGACCTGATCGGCACGGAAGGCACCCTGGTCGTGCCGACCGCTTCGATAAACATCTGCAATACGGACATCCCCTTCGACCCGGCAACAACGCCGAGTTTCAACATCGGGGCATTTTCAGAATTCGTCCGCATGCAGGCCGGCGCACGGCGCAGCTTTCACCCGTTCGTTTCCTACACCGCGCTCGGGCACGACGCGGCGGCGATCAGCGATAACGTCGCACGGCATGCATTCGGTCCGGAGACGCCGGAAGCGCGAATGGTCGACGCCGATGCCTTGTGCCTGGTCGTCGGACAGATTCCACGCCTGACCTGCAGTACGGTGCATCACGCCGAGATGATCATGGGGGTTCCCTATCGTTACACGAAAGAATACGTGCACCCGGTGGTCCGCGACGGCAGTATCCGCGACGAGCTGTTTTATCAGCACGTCTGGTACCGCGACATGGACCTGTCTCGCGATCTGAACCGGCGCATTTTCGCCCGCTTTGAAACGGAATACACCGTTTCCGAGACCCGCCTCGGACGCAGCCGCGTGTTCTCCTACGCGGTCAGCGATTTCCTGAGGTTGTGCTGCAGCATGATGCGCGACGACATATACGTTTGGTGCGACACACCGCCGGAAAAACGACCCTACAGAATCTGACATGAAAAGTATTCCGCTGAACATGACCTACCGGGGCGACCGGACTTACCTGCATGGCACCGACATCGTGCCGGCCGTTCTGGCGGCGGCACGGGACGTCGCGGGAGCCCCGGCCGACGGACCGCTTTCGTTTTCGTTCAAGTCTTTTTCCGACAACCAGTTAGACATGGTGGTGTTCGAAGACGGCGATGAGCTCGCACGGCCTGAAAACGGCATGGTCTATTTCGACGTGACCACTGCCGCCGGCCCGGTGCGCGGATGGCTGGTCCGCTCGGCACGTCCAGTCGAAGAACGCCGCCCGTTCGACGAGAGCAAGATCAGCGATCATGTCAGCATCAACGGCGACAGTGCACGCATCGCGGCGTCGACTGGTCTTGCGCCGATCGAAGTCGTCGTGCCGATGACCAAGCATCTTCATCAATCGCGCTGGCCCGCGCCAAACGAACGCTGGATTCTGAGCCGCCTTGACCTGGAACGCCCCCTTCGTCGCGACGATGTCGATACGCTCACCATCGAGGTCATCAAGAACCTGAAACAGCGACTGACTCGCTCGACGCTGACGACACCGGCGGGTACGCTGGGCGAAATCTACTTTTCACGGATTCCGAAATGATCGCCATAACAGCCGTCGCCGGATATATCCCTGAAGGCCGCATCGACAGCGCCGAGCGGTTCGAGGATTTCTCCATCGATCAGACGTTCCTGGACACCAAGATCGGCGTGCAGAAGGTTGCCCGCAAAAACCCTGGAGAGGAGACCTCGGACCTATGCGTCCGAGCCTACGAGGCCCTGTGCGCAAAGCATGATGTCGACGCGGAAAGCATCGACTGCATCGTCGTCTGCACACAGAATCCTGACGGCGGCGGCATCCCGCACGTTTCGGCGATTACGCACGGCAAGCTCGGCCTGCCGAGAACCTGCGCCGGGTTCGACATTTCGCTTGGCTGCTCCGGTTTCGTCTACGGCCTTTCCGTCGCCAGCGCATTCATGCAGGCGAACGGTATGCGGAACGGATTGTTCTTCACCGCCGACCCGTATTCTAAAATCGTCGATCCGAACGACAAGAACACCTGCCTGCTTTTCGGCGACGGCGCCGCGGTTACGTTGTTGCAGGAAACGGACGACGCACGGGGAGGGTGGGTCGCGTCCGCGTTCAGCTTCTTTTCCGACGGCGCGCGCGGCAACGCTTTGATGGTCGAGACGAACACGCTGCACATGAACGGCCGCGCGGTGTTCACCTTCTCGGCGACAGAAGCGCCGAAACTGATCGACGCGACCCTTGAGAAAGCCGGCATGAGCCGCGGCGACGCCGACCTTTATCTGCTGCACCAGGGTAGCAAGTACATCGTTGATACGATCCGCGACCGGCTTGAGCTGGCGCCGGAAAAAGTGCCGTCAAATCTGGCGAAGGCGGGCAATACCGTGTCGTCGTCGATACCGCTTCTGCTTGCCGAGCATATGGATAACGACGACGTGTCCCGAATCGTGCTTTGCGGATTCGGCGTCGGCCTGTCGGCGGCCAGTTGCGTGATTACCCGCCGGACATCATGAAGATATCTTGAGGAAAACGAGCTATGAGCGATCAACAGTCCATCATTCTTGAAATTATTCGCGAGGTGTGCCCGCCGGGCACGCCAGAGATCGACGATTTCGACAAGCCGTTCGCCGAATACGGGATCGACTCGCTCGATCTTTCGGCACTGTTCCTGGCGCTGGAGGAGCGTTACGGAATCAGTATCGACGATAACGACTTCGAGCGCCTGAATACGGTCAACAATGTAGCCACCTTTATGGACCAGGCAAAAGGCTGAGACCGGCTTCATGAAAAAGGAACAGGTCGCCGAGCATTTCCGCAACGAAGCGGGTTCGTGGGTGCGCGCTAGTTACGAGGGCAGCCCTTACGATTTTCCGACGGCCGAACACCGCCGCCGCGTGATCTGCCGGCTGCTGGATGAAGCGCGAACGCCGCTAAAGGTGCTCGACCTCGGTTGCGGCGGCGGCCATCTGGCGCTGGCGCTGGCCGAACGCGGACACACCGTTTTCGGCATCGATCAATCGCCGCAGATGATCGCCATCGCCACGACGGCACGCGCCGAAGCGGACGCCGGAACCCAGAAACGCCTCGTGTTCGGCGAAGGCGACATAGAGTCGGCCGAGATCGAGGACGCCGCCTACGATGTCGTTACCGCGATGGGCGTCATCGGTTATTTCCCGTCGGACGATCCGCTCTTGGCGTGTGCTGCCCGCGCGCTCAAACCGGAAGGCCGCTTCATGGTTTCGTGCCGGAACCGGCTCTTCAACATGACCTCGCATTCGCACCGCACCGTGCGGGAAATCGAGAACGGCACGGCCCCCGGCTTACTTGCCGAACTCGATGCGTTACGCAAACCCGTCGGCGCAGACGCGGCACAGGAGTTCGTTGCCGCGTTCGAACGCGCGTTGCCGGCGCTCAAGGCAGACGCTAACGCAACGCCGAGCGCCCCTTCGGTGGAAACGCAAAAGGCGGAAGCAGCGGCGGCTGTAAAGATGGGAACCGAAGCCCGCCAGCACACGCCCGCGGAACTGTCGGCCAATGCCCGCGCGCACGGTTTCGAAACGGAATCTCTTCACGGCATTCACCCGCACCTGATCAATCCGGCGCTGAACCGGCTTTTGCCGCCGGGCGTGTTCAACACGCTTTCCGGCTGCCTCGAAGCGCTCGAGGACGAGCCGATCAGCCTCTCCTGGAGTTCGGTCTTCATCGCGTCGCTCAGGAAAACCGCAGCCTGAAGCGCTTACCTGCGCCACCGGCCTCATCGGCATGAACGAAAACACCGACGCCTTTTCCGAAATCTCGCTGTGCCGCCCCGTCAGCCTGGCGCAACGCCTGGTCTGGGTCGACGGGCCGACGCGGTCCGGCAAGACGACCATGTGCCGCCTGCTCGGCAGCCTCGAGGACTGCGAACTGGAACGGATCGAAGAAGTGATCGACTACATCGGCTTCATGTACTCGTTCGGCAAGATGTCGCACGACGCGGCGGTGACGATGCTGCGCGTCTTCCCCGACGTTCATCTTTATAACGCGCTGTTGTCACGGAATCTGAACTTCCGCTGGCGCGACACCTCGAGCATCTGGCGCGCGGCGCGGCCGATGACGTATCTGAAACGCCTGTTCGGTGGTGAACATCAGGACGCATTGAAAGCACAAGGCGCGGAAAAAGCGATCTTTCAGAATCACACCCATTTCCAGATGGAACGCATCGGCATCCATTTCGACGCCCACCCCGAAACGCTTAAGGTGATTGAACTGCAGCGTCATCCGATCGATCTCGTGCATGCCTGGTGGTCGAAAAAACGGGGCGGCGACCTGTGCCGCTCCCCATGGAACGTCGCCATCTGCGGCGGACGCGGCGACGACTGCGTGCATCATCTCGCCTTCGGCTGGGAAGAGACGTACCTCGCTATGGCGCCGCTGGCGCGAATCGTCAGAATGCTGCACGGCGCGCAGATGCGCGCGCGCGATACATATAAGTCCCTGCCGGCGGAACGCCGCGAGAAGGTGATGCTTGTCGACTTCGACGTCCTGACCACGGCCCCCCAGGAAACCGCCGAGAGGGCCGCCGACTTCCTGAACACGCGGACCACCCGGGCGACGGCGCGCACCCTCCGGAAAATGGGCCTGCCTTACACCGATCACGCCACCCGGCGGGCGGACAATCTGGCGGCGCTGCAGGACGAGCTCGACGATCCGAGCCGGCGCATGCTCGATGAAATGATCGCCGACTTCGAAACCGGCTGGAAGGGCGCGCCCGCATGACGGCGATGCAGTCTGCCTCCAGGGAGCGGCGGATGGCGACGATTGCCGATGCCCCGCGCCCGGCGGCACGCAACGGCACGTTGATTTTCGTCGCCCACGCGAGTCACGTTTCCGACGATCTCGCGGCCGGTCACGACGATGCCGTCTGGGTGAGCAGCGACTGGCTGCTCTGGCAGGAATTGATCGACAGCGGCCGGCCGGCGGTATTGTTCGAGGAGGCGCTGAGCCGCTGGGAAGCGGACGAGGAAAAGATGGCCCGCGAGTTCATGTTGCGGGTCAACGACCCCGCGTTCGACGGGGACGAGGATGTAACGCTTTACCGCGGCGTTTCGCTGGGGCAGATCGCACTGCGGCCGGCGATCCTGTTCCGCGCCGCGGCGCTCCGGATCGAGGTGGCGCTGCGCGAGCTGATCCGGGAATTCGAACCCAAGCGCATCGTCTACGTTGATTCCCGCGCCGAAACCGTCGGCCTCACCACCGAGCGGCGCTACACCGTCGCTTCCCTGGTTTGCGCCGAGGCCGGGATCGAATGCATCGACCGCCGCCCCGACCGCCCGGTGCCGCTCGAGGATCTGCCGATGCTGCCGGAGGCGAACCTGAAGGCGCCCGACCGGCGCGCGCGCGTCAGCTTACGTGCCGCCCTCTCGCGCGGCGCCGAAATCGGTTTCGACCTCCTGAGCCGCGCGCGCGCCGTCTTTGCCGGGAGCCGCCCGAAGGCGCTCATTACGATCAACACCTCGATGACGCGGCCGCTGCTCGACGGCTTCGTCGATGCCCCGCACGCGCTCGCTCCGGTCCTTTTCTTCCGCACGCAACCAAAGAACATCGGCTTTCTGCTCCGCGCGATTTGCGCCGGCGCGATGTTTATCGCCCACCCCCGCACGCGCCCGCTTGCCGGCAAGGACCGCGACGCCGTCGCCTCGATACACGCCCGCCTGCGGAAAAATCTGGCGGCAATGACGGGTCCGGCGAACACGGTGGTTGCGGCGGCGATGCTCGAATTCATCGGCGACGGAGAACGGCTGTTCCGCTGGGCGGCGGAAATCAACGCCGCCGAGCGTCTGCTCCGGCGGCTGCGCCCCAGCATCGTCGTGATCGACACGCCGAAGAACCCGCCGAATATCTTCTATGCCGAACTCGCCGCCGGCATGAGGATCGCCGTCGACTATATCTGGCATAGCCCGATGATGCCGGAGACGTTTGCGACACAATTCATGGGCGGCGACCCGCGCCGCCCGGCAACCGCGACCCGCTGCCTGTCGTGGGGCAACGCCAACGACCGTTGGCTCGACGTCGCGGCACCGGGGCTCCGCAGCCGTTTCGTCGGCTCCCCCATTGCCGGCAACTACATCGGCCACAAGCCCAATGCTCACCCGCGGGCCGGAAAGCGCGCGCTCATTCTGGAGTATAGCATCGTTTCCAGATGGCTCGCCTCGCTGAACGCGACCAAGTACGAGTACTTTGTCGACGCCGTGCATATTCTGCGTGAACTCGGGTTCGAGGACATCGCGATCAAACTGCATCCGGGACGGCCGAGCCAACGCTATTACGAGCGTATCCGCGATCATTTCGGCCTCGAGTGCCGGGTCCTGAAGACCGAACGCCTGCACGAAGTGCTGAAGGACTTCGACGTCGTCATCGGGCCGATCCATTCCGGCGCCACGTTCGAGGCGATGGCCGCGGGCAAGGAGGTGTATGCGTTCTGGTGCGGCGACGACGCAACGCTTCGGATGTTTTATTCGGATTACGGTCTGCTTCGAAGCATATTTGATTTACCCGACGCCATTTCGCATAAGCGATGTATCGACAATGATAAGATTCTGCGGGATGTCTACGGCGGCGTCGATGCGGACGAGGCCATACGCCTTTTCTGGTCGGCGCTCGCCGCACCCGCCAAAGGAAGCGAAGCAAAGAAATGACGACCTGCCTTGTTACTGGTGGTGCCGGTTTTATCGGCAGCCATATTTGCGAGCGGCTGCTCAACGACGGCCATCTCGTCACCGTTATCGACAATTGCTCGACGGGCCGCGCTGCGAACCTCGACCACCTTGGAAATGCGGAAAATCTGACATTCATCGAGGCGGACATCCGTGACCGGGACGCCATTCGCCCGCACTTCGACGGCGTCGACTGGGTCTTTCATCTGGCTGCGCTCGGCGACATCGTGCCGTCGATCAACATGCCGGACGCCTATTACACGTCGAACGTGGACGGTACTTATAATGTATTGGAAGCAAGCCGGGATGCCGGCATCAAGCGCCTCGTGTATGCCGCTTCGTCTTCGTGCTACGGCATTCCCGACGCCTACCCGACGTCCGAGAGCGCGGAAATCCGCCCACAATACCCATATGCCCTGACCAAACGCCTGGGCGAAGAGCTGTTGTTGCATTGGGGTCTCGTTTACGGCCTGCCGGTGGTCGCGCTCAGGCTGTTCAATGCCTACGGGCCGCGTTCGCGCACGTCCGGCACGTATGGCGCGGTCTTTGGCGTGTTCCTGGCGCAACTCCTGGCCGGCAAGCCGTTCACCGTGGTCGGCGACGGCACCCAGACCCGCGACTTCACATATGTCACCGATGTCGCGGACGCATTTATTGCCGCCGCCGCATCCGACGTCAGCAATATCTCGATGAACGTCGGCAGCGGCGGCACCTACAGTGTCAACCGGCTGGTCGAATTGCTCGACAATCCGGCCGGGGTGACGCATATCCCCAAGCGTCCGGGCGAGCCGGACTGCACGTTTGCCGATATCAGCCTGATTACCGAAAAGCTCGGCTGGCAACCGAAAGTGTCGTTGGAAGAAGGTGTCGCGAGCGTTCTGGAGAATATCGAGTACTGGCGCGACGCGCCGGTCTGGACCACGGAAAGCATCGCCGAGGCAACGCGCGACTGGTTCAAGTACCTAGGCAAGAACGACGGAACCAACCACTGATGGCCACAGATCCGCAGCGTAAAATCAAACTTCTCGACGACGTCGCGCAGATCGCTGCCGACGCCCGGGCCGCCGGCAAGCAGGTCGTGCTTTGTCATGGCGTGTTCGACCTCGTGCACATGGGCCACGTGCGGCATTTCCAGACCGCGCGCAAAGAAGGCGACATCCTGATCGTGACGTTGACCACGGCGAAATATGTCAACAAGGGGCCGGGCCGGCCGATCTTTAACGACGAACTGCGCGCCGAAATGCTGGCAGCGCTGGAGCAGGTCGACTGGGTCGCCATCAGCCCGCATCCGTCGGCGGAAAATGTCATCGAAGCGATCAAGCCGTCGGTCTATGTGAAAGGTTCCGACTACGCCAATCCGGACGACGATGTCACCGGCAAGATCCGGCACGAATGCGATGAAGTCGAAAAGCACGGCGGCCGCGTCGTCTTCACCCGTGATATCACCTTCAGCTCGTCATCGCTGATCAACGAATACATGGACGTGTTCGACCCGGAGCTTCGGGCCTACCTCGGCGCGGCCCGGGACCGCGGTATCGAACAGATGATCCAGGAATCGCTCGACAAAATCGCGAACATGCGCGTGCTGGTCGTTGGCGACGCGATCATCGACGAATATCACTATGTCAATGCCATGGGGAAATCCGCCAAAGAACACATGATCGCAACGCGCTATCACACCAGTGAGCGCTTCGCGGGCGGGGTTTTCGCGGCGGCCAACCATATCGCCAGCTTCTGCAAGGAAGTCGAAATACTAACGTTGCTCGGCACGGTGGACAGCGACGAGGATTTCATCAGGGAGCATCTCTCGGCGAACGTGAAGCTGACGACGGTGCGTCGCGAAGGCGTTCCGACCACACGAAAGTCGCGGTTTGTCGATTCGGGTTATGTCCGGAAGCTTTTCGAAGTGTATTATTTTGACGACTCGCCCGCACCCGAGGCGGTCCGCAACGAAATCTGCAACGCGATCACCGAACGCGCCGGCGAATTCGACATGGTCGTCGTCACCGACTTCGGGCATGGGATGATCGACGAGGCCGCCATCGCGGCGCTTGGCAAGTCGGCGAAGTTTCTCGCCGTCAACACACAGACCAACAGCGCCAATCACGGCTACAACCTCATCACAAAATATCCGCGTGCCGATTTCATCTGCATCGATGCGCCGGAAGCGCAGTTGGCCGCGAAGGACCGATTCAGCCGGATCGAGGATATAGTCACCGATCCGCTTTCGAAGCTCGTCGACTGCAACAAATTCGTGGTGACGCACGGCCAACAGGGTTGCGTCGTCTATGACGGCCCTGACAACATCATGCGCATCCCGGCGTTTACCCAAACCGTCGTCGATACCGTCGGCGCCGGCGACGCTTTTTTCGCAGTGGCCGCGCCGCTGGCCGCCATCGGTGCGCCGATGGAAGTCGTCGCTTTTGCCGGCAACGCCGCCGGCGGCATCAAGGTCGGCATCGTCGGCCACCGGAAGCACATCGAGAAGGTGCCGTTGATCAAGTACGTCACGACCCTTCTGAAATAACTCGAAACGGAAAGACAAGACAATGAACGACAAGAAGTGGAACGTGCTCGTGACCGGCGGCGCCGGATATGTCGGCGCCGTGCTGGTACCGAAACTTCTGGCAGCAGGCCACAAGGTGACGGTGCTCGACCTCTACCTGTACGGCGACGACGTCCTTAAGGGCGCCAAAGGCAACCCCGACTTGCGCGAAGTCAAAGGCGACCTGCGTGATGCAGCCACGGTCGCCGATGCACTCACGGGCTGCGACGCGGTCATTCACCTGGCCTGCATTTCCAACGACCCGTCTTACGATCTCGATCCGGACCTCGGGCGCTCGATCAACCACGACTGCTTCCGCCCGCTGGTGAAAGCGTCGAAGGAAGCCGGCGTGAAGCGCTTTATCTATGCGTCGTCGTCGTCGGTCTACGGCGTCAAGGACGACCCGGAAGTGACCGAGGACCTGATGCTGGAACCGCTGACCGACTATTCCAAGTTCAAGGCGCTTTGCGAGGTCGAACTGGAAGAAGAGCGTGAACCCGGCTTCACCACCTGCGTGGTTCGCCCGGCGACGGTCTGCGGGTATTCGCCGCGCCAGCGGCTTGACGTGATCGTCAACATCCTGACCAACTTCGCCGTCAACAAGGGCGCCATCCGCGTCTTCGGCGGCGACCAGAAGCGCCCCAATATTCACATCGAGGACATGACCGATCTCTATCTGTTCCTTTTACAGAAGGAAGACGCGGAGATCGACGGTAAGATCTATAACGCCGGCTACGAGAACCATACCGTCATGCAGCTGGCCGAGATGGTGAAGAACGTCGTCGGCGACGACCTGACGATCAATGTCGAGCCGACCGACGATCCGCGCTCGTACCACGTGTCGTCGGAGAAGATTAAAAAGGAACTCGGCTTCCAGCCCTCGCACACCATTCAGGATGCGGTGGTCGACCTGGTCGAGGCGATGAAGGACGGGCGGCTGACCGACACCATGGACAACCCGCTCTACTTCAACATCAAGCGCATGCAGGACACGGACCTGAAGTAACGTCCGGCCGTGCGTATCGGTATCGATTTCGACAACACCATCGCCGATTACAGCGGCGTTTTCGCCCGCGTCGCCGGCGAACTCGGCATGCTGGACGCGGGAATCAACTATACCAAGACGGACGTCAGGAAAACGTTACGTGAACAGCCCGGCGGCGAGGAGAACTGGCAGCGCCTTCAGGGCCAGGTATACGGGCGCTTCATGCCGCTGGCCCAGCCGATGCCGGGGGTCATGGACTTTCTGGCCGCCGGTCTCGAACGCGATGCAAAGGTATTCGTGATCTCTCACAAGACGGAATACGGCCATTTTGACGATGCGCGGATCAATTTGCGTGACGCCGCGATGGCATGGCTTGACCACAATGGCTTCTTCGATCCGGCAATCTCGCCGCTCAAGCCCGGAAACGTCAGCTTTCACGCGACCCGCGCCGAAAAGACCCAGGCGATCGCCAACGCGGAGGTCGATCACTTCATCGACGATCTCGAAGAGGTTTTCCAGGATCCAGGTTTCCCGCCGGGAACGGCCCGGTATCTGCTGGGGGACGGCGGCCACAGCTGGCACGAAATTCGCGAGGCGGTCTTTGGTGCTTGACCAGACCCACGCCGAAGCGGATCTGGAGAAAGCAGCGGCCAGCCTGCTGAACGCGCCGCTGATCACGGCGGCGGCAGCAGCGGGTGGCGGCAACAACCGCGTCTACCGCGCCGAAACGGCGGACGGCGTTTATGCGATCAAGTTCTATCCCCGTCAGGACGCCGACACGCGCGACCGGCTCGGTCACGAGTTCGCCGCCCTCGAACTGATGAGCGCCAACGGCATCGCGAGCGTGCCGCAAGCCTTCGCCCGCGACGACGATCTGGGCTGCGCGGCGTACGAATGGATCGAGGGCGACGCGCCGGGCGCGATATCCGACGCCGACGTCGATGCGATGACGGCGTTTGCTGAAACCCTCGGCACGATGTCGGCCGATACGGAAACGGCGGCAATCCAACCGGCATCCGCGAGCTGCTTTTCCGGTGAGGATGTAACGGCGCAGTTTGCCGACCGCCTGGCCCGGCTTCGCGCCGCAGCGGACGACGAGGCGCTGCACACATTTCTGAACACACGCCTGCAGCCGGGGTTCGCGGCTCTGAACAAGCGGGCGCATGATCTTTATGAAGAAGCCGGTCTCGATTTCGCTGCGGCGCTCGGCAAATCGGCGCGGACCCTGAGCCCGTCCGATTTCGGCTTCCACAACGCGAGGCGCCGAAAAGACGGCCGTCTGGTATTTCTCGACTTCGAATACTTCGGCTGGGACGATCCGGTGAAAATGATCGCCGATGCCGTCTGGCACCCGGGCTCGGCGATACCGGAAGACGCCCGGGGCCGGTTCCGGAACGCCATGCTGTCGTTCTTCGCGGCCCGCGACGGAGAGGCTTTACGAACCCGCTTCGAAGCCCTATCCCCTCTGTTCGGCGCGATCTGGTGCCTGATCGTCCTGAACGAATTCCTGCCCGAACGCTGGGCCCGGCGCGTCGCCGCCGGCGGCGCGGGCGATGCGGCCCAGGCACGGGCGCGTCAGCTGAAGGCAGCCGACGCCTTATTCACGAAAGTGACGACACAGTATAATGACTGATACATCTCTCGACGAACGGTCCCTATATCTTAGGCGCCTCGTGATGCGCGCGCTGGTCAACGGCGGGCGTGGGCACGTCGGCCCGGCGATGTCGCTGATCGAGATCATGCGCGTTCTTTACGACGACGTTCTGAAATTCCGCCCCGACGACCCGGCGTGGGAAAACCGCGACCGCTGCATCCTGTCGAAGGGGCACGGCTGCCTGGCCCTTTACGCGATTCTCGCCGACAAGGGGTTTTTCCCGGTCGACACGCTCGACACATTTTGCAAGACCGGTTCGATCCTCGGCGGGCACCCCGAACACGGCAAGGTCCCGGGCGTCGAAGCCTCGACGGGCTCGCTCGGTCATGGATTGTCGATCGGCCTCGGCATGGCATTGGCGCTGAAGATGCGGGGGTCCGATGCCGGCGTCTACGTCGTCATGGGAGACGGCGAGATCAACGAGGGCGCCGTCTGGGAAGGCGCCATGACGGCGGCCAAGCACAACCTCTCGAACCTGACCGCCATCGTCGACTGCAACGGCATCCAGTCCTACGGCCCGACGGCGGAGGTGCTCGATATGTCGCCGCTCAAGGACAAGTGGGAAGCGTTCGGCTTCGATACCTACGACATCGACGGTCACGACATCGGCCAACTGAACGACACGTTCTCGAAACCGCGCGGCAACCGGCCCCGCGCCGTGATCTGCCGCACCGTCAAGGGCAAGGGCATTCCCATCGCCGAGCACGATGCCCGCTGGCACCACAAGAGCAAGCTCAAGGAAGACGAGCTTGCCGCCATCACCGGCGCACTGGGAGAGCTCTGATGCGCAGAACCTGCACCGACATGGTCTATGAACTGGCCAAACAGGATCCGCGCGTCGTGTTCGTCGGCTCCGATCTGGGCGCCGGGCTGCTGGACGATATGAAAGCCGAGATGCCGGACCGCTTTTACATGGAAGGCGTGTGCGAACAGAACCTGATCGGCATGGCCGCCGGTTTGGCGATGGAAGGGTATATTCCCTACGTCAACACTATCGCCACGTTCATCACGCGGCGCTGCTTCGAACAGATCGCCATTGACCTCTGCCTGCACAACCTGCCGGTGCGACTCATCGGCAACGGCGGCGGCATGGTCTATGCACCGCTCGGCCCTACGCACATGGCGACCGACGATATCGCGATCCTGCGCGCATTGCCGAATATGAGCATCGTCGCGCCGACCGACGCGGAAGAGATGAAGCGCTTCATGCCGAAAACCGTCGACTGGCCGGGGCCGGTCTACATCCGGCTCGGCAAGGGCGGCGATGACGTTGTTTCCAACCCGGACGACGGGTTCGAGATCGGCAAGGGCTACATGCTGCGCCCGAAGGGACGTGTGCTGCTGATTACCACCGGCGTCATGGCGTCGCGCGCACTGGCTGCTGCGGAAACGCTGGAAGCCGAAGGGATTTCCTGCGGCGTCCTGAACCTGCCGACGGTAAAGCCGCTCGACGCCGAACAACTGCTGGCGCTTGGCGCCGACGCGGATATCGTCGTCACCATCGAGGAACATACGAAAGTCGGCGGTCTCGGCAGCGCCGTTACCGACGCGCTGGTCGAGAACCTGGGCACCCGCCTGCCGCTGATCAAGCGCCTCGGCCTGCCGGACGTGTTCCCGGAAGATTACGGTTCGCAGGATTCGCTGATGGACTTTTTCGGGCTGCAGGCACCGGGCATCGCCGACACCGTCCGCGCCGCGCTGACACAGATAAACGACCAATCCAGGAGCACAGGCTGACCATGCAGTTCAAGGCACGCTATTCCTATCTGCCGCAACAATTCGCCGAGCCGGGCGAAATTCTCGAAGAGCTCGGGCGCCTGGTCGCGACCGGCGATTTCACGCTGGGCAAGCCGGTTGGCGAGTTCGAGAAGAAGTTCGCGGATCTGATCGGCACCAAGCACGCCATCGGCGTCGGTTCCGGCACGGACGCGTTGAAGCTGCCGCTGCGCGCGCTCGGCATCACGTTCGGCGATGAGGTCATCACGGCGGCCAACACCTTCATCGCCACCGTCGGCGCGATCAACGAAGTCGGCGCGACCCCGGTGCTGGTCGACTGCGACGACAGTTTCTGTATGGACGTGAACCAGGTCGAAGCCGCGATCACGGAACGGACGAAAGCGATTATGCCGGTGCAACTGACCGGCGAGGTCACCGACATGACGGCGCTGATGAAGATCGCCGACAAGCACGGGCTTCCCGTCGTCGAGGACGCGTGCCAGGGCATCCTGTCGGAAACCGACGGCAAGCGCTCCGGGACCTGGGGCGTCGCCGCCGGATTTTCGCTGCACCCGCTGAAGAACCTCAACGTCTGGGGCGATGCCGGCGTGGTCGTCACCAACGACGACGAGATGAACGAAAAGCTGCGTCTGATCCGCAATCACGGCCTCAAGAACCGCGACGAGATCGCGGTGCTGGGCTGCAACTCGCGCCTCGATTCGGTGCAGGCGGTCGTTGGTAACTGGCTGATCGGCCAGACCCACGACATCACCAACAAGCGCATCGCCAATGCGGCCTATTACGACGAGGCGTTCGCGCACATCGACGGCATCGAGGTGCCTGCGCGCCGCAATCACGTGAAGCACGTCTATCACCTTTACATGGTGTTCGCGAAAGACCGCGACGCGCTTTTCGAGCACTGCAACAAGAACGGCGTCGAAGCCAAGATCCACTATCCGATCCCGCTCTATCAGCAGGAGGGATTGCAGCATCTTGGATATAAACCGGGGACCTTTCCTGTCACCGACCGTCACGCCGATACGGTCATCAGCTTCCCCGTCGATCAGCACATTTCGCGCGAAGAACAGGATATCGTCATCCAGACCGTGAAGGACTTCTATGCCTGACACCGCCCCCGAAACGCGGCGCGTCCGCTACGTCGACTTTCCGGCGCAGTATGCCGAAGAGCGTGACGACATCGTCGCGCTTGTCGATGACGTGTTCGGTTCGGGCGCGTTCGTCGGCGGCGCGCATATCGAACGATTCGAGAAAGAGGCCGCCGCCTACGTCGGCACCAAGCACGCCATCGCGCTCAATTCCGGCACCGACGCGCTGATCCTCGCCATGAAGGGGTTCGGTATCGGACCGGGCGACGAGGTCATCACGCCGCCCAATTCCTTCGTCGCATCCACCGCCGCCATCGCCGCGGTCGGTGCGACACCGGTGTTCGCCGACGTGAAGCCGGACCAGAACATCGACCCCGACGCCGTCGAGGCCGCGATCACGGACAAGACCAAAGCGATCATGCCGGTGCACCTGACCGGACGCGTCGCCGAGATGGATCGCATCATGGAGATCGCGGCACGGCACGGCCTCAAGGTGATCGAGGACGCGGCGCAGTCGTTCGGGTCGCGCTATCAGGATCAAATGAGCGGTGCCATCGGCCATGCCGGATGCTTCTCCGCACACCCGCTGAAAAATCTGAACGCCGCCGGTGACGCCGGTTTCATCACCACCGACGACGACGAGATGGCGGCGCGGGTCCGGCTGCTTCGAAACCACGGTCTCAAGGACCGCGAAACGGTCGTCGAGTGGGGCACGGTTTCACGGCTCGACAACCTGCAGGCGGCGTTCCTGACGTACCGGCTCGGCCGCGTCGACGCCGTCGTCGAAAAACGCCGCGCCAACGCCCAGCTTTACCGCGCGCTATTGCCGGAAGCGCACGTCTTCATGCCACCCTGCCGCCAGCAGGAATTCAACACGTTTCACACCTTCGTGGTGCAGGTCGACCGGCGCGACGAACTGCGCGCCTACCTGACCGAGCGCGGCATCGAAACCGCCGTGCACTATCCCGTCCCAATCCATCTGCAACCGGCGGCGGCGGACATGGGCCACAAGAAAGGCGATTTCCCGGCGACCGAGAAACAGGCGAAGCGCATCGTCAGCCTGCCGGTCCATCAGTTCCTGAGCGAAGACGACATCCGTTACGTGGCATCGACCATCGAGGCGTTTTACACATGAACAGTGACCAGATCGACTTCATGTCGGCCGCCGAGCGCGAAGCTGCCGACGCGTTTCTCGCGCACGGCCATGTCATCGTCGACGCCGAGGATATGAACCTTCTGAACAGGCTCCGCGGCCGCATCGCCGGGCTCGCGGCGGCGCATCTGAAGATCGATTCCCCCGCCGACGCGGACGCATTCCTCAACGGCATTCACGAACGCATCGGCGTCGACGACCTGAACGCGCTCCGGCTCACCGTCATCAACGGGCTCGCGTCGGAAAGCTGGGTCAGGGCGGCGTACTTCAATCTCGCGCGCGCCGCGCTCGGTACCATCGTCGGCAACGAACTGGTGATGCAGCGCCGCATCAATCTGTCGATCCAACTGCCAAATGACGCGAGTTCGCTTTTGCCCGTGCACGCCGACGTGTGGTCCGGCGACTCGCCGTTCGAAGTCGTCATGTGGCTGCCGCTGGTCGACTGCTACGAGACGAAATCCATGTACCTGATGCCGCCGGACAAGGATCGGCAGGTGCAGGCGAAACTGAACAAGATGCACGGCAAAAGTTCCGAAGATCTGTTCCACGTGATCGAAGACGACGTCACGTTCTTGGACGTGCCTTACGGGAAGGTGCTGCTGTTCTCGCAAACGCTGATGCACGGCAACCGCATCAACCGGGAAGCGGACACGCGCTGGTCAATGAACTGCCGCTTCAAGTCGGCTTTTTCGCCCTATGCGGACAAGAAGCTGGGCGAGTTTTTCCAGCCGATCACCCTCAAGCCCGCGAGCCGCATGGCGATGGCGTACGACCTGCCGGGAGGTTTCGATGACGACGAATAGATCCGGCCACCGTGGCTATGTCTTCAGCCGCCCGTTCTTCGAGCACCGGGTGCCGCAGCACGTGCAGAATCTGGTGATCCGCGATTATTGCCAGCAGAACGGTTTTACCTATCTGCTGAGCGGCACCGAGTACGCCATGGACGGGTGCCACATGGTCTTGCAGGAGATCGTTCAGGATATCGACAACCTGGCGGGGATCGTCATGTATTCGATCTTCATGCTGCCGGAAGCGCCCGGCGCGCGCCGCGCGATCTACGACGCGGTTCTGAAAAGCGGCGCAACCCTGCACGGCGCCGTCGAGGGTCTGAGCATCACCACCGAGGCCGACATCGGGATGGTCGAAGACATCTGGATGATGCAGCAATGCCTGCAGAAACACGATGCGCCGGCGGTGTCCGGCATGGAGGCTGCGGCGCATGGCTGAAATCGACTTCATCGGCGTGTTGCACAACCGCACCAAGCGCGACTACGTCGGGCGTGTCACCGAACACGACAAGGCCGAATGCGCCGAGGTCGCCAAACAATACGGCTACGACTATTGGGACGGTGAGCGGCAGTACGGCTACGGCGGCTACGCCTACGACGGCCGCTGGAAAGTCGTCACCGACGCCATGGTCGCGCACTACGACATCAAGCCCGGCGACCGGATCCTCGATATCGGCTGCGGCAAGGGATACCTGTTGTATGAGTTCACCCAGTCGATGCCGGGCGTCGAAGTCGCGGGCATCGACATTTCCGAATACGCGGTCGAAAACGCCAAGGAAGAAGTGAAGCCGTTTCTCCGCACCGGGAACGCGAAATCGCTCCCCTATGACGACGGTGAATTCGATTTTGTGGTCTCGCTGGGGACGTTTCACAATCTCAAGATTTCCGAACTTTTCGACGGGCTCAGCGAAATGGAGCGCGTCGGCACGCCCGGGCACGGCTATTTCATGGTGGAATCGTTCCGCAACGAACGCGAACGCACCAATCTTCTCTATTGGCAACTGACGTGCGAATCGTTTCATTCCCCCGACGATTGGCAGTGGATCGCCGATCAGGCCGGATATACCGGCGATCTCGGGTTTATTTTTTTCGAGTGAGCCGCCCTCGCGGCATTATTTCTGGATGGAGAATCAACGCTCATGCGCGTCCCCCTTCTTGATCTGAGCATCAAGGACCGGCAACTCAAGACGGAGTTGCTCGGCGCCGTCGAACAGGTCCTCGATCACGGCAGGTTCATCCTCGGCCCCGAACACGATCAGTTCGAAACCGCCATCGCAGCCTATTGCGGCACAGCGCATTGCGTCGGCGTCGGCTCCGGCACCGATGCGCTTTATCTGGCGCTCAGGGCGCTGGACATCGGTCCCGGGGACGAAGTGATCACGACACCGATGACCTGGGTCGCCACGACCAACGCCATCGTGCTGTGCGGTGCAACGCCGGTGTTCGTCGATATCGATGACGGTTTCA
This sequence comes from Rhodospirillales bacterium, assembly GCA_965228915.1. GTDB lineage: Bacteria > Pseudomonadota > Alphaproteobacteria > Rhodospirillales > Casp-alpha2 > UBA4479. Next base: position 1,386,634 of record OZ245847.1, read on the forward strand.
ACATGAGCCCGCAAGGCCTGGAAGCGGCCATTACGGACGACACCAAGGCTATTCTGCCGGTGCACTTCACCGGGCACATGTGTGACATATCGGAAATCCTCGAGATTGCGGACCGCCACGGCATCGCCGTTGTCGAGGATGCGGCGCAGGCTTTCGGCGCCGAATACCAGGGCCGCAAGGCCGGCTCGTTCGGACGCATCGGCTGTTTCAGCATGAACCCGATGAAAGTGTTCCGCGGCTACGGTGAAGCGGGCGCCATCGTCACCAACGACGAGACCATTGCCGAACGTGTGCGCTCGCTGCGCTACGCGGGCACCATCAACAAGGAAAACTGCCAGGAGGCGAGCATCAACGGCCGCCTCGACACGATCCAGGCGGCCATGCTTCTGGTCAACCTGAAACGGGTTGACGGGCTGATCGAAGCGCGCCGCCAGATCGCCGCCAAGTACACGGCGCATCTGTCCAACGTCGTCGGATGCCCGGTCGAAAAACCGGGTCACAAGCATTCTTATTATTCGTACACCATCGTTTCGGAACGGCGCGACGCGTTGAAGACGCACCTTGCCGACAATGGCGTCGAAACGAAGATCCAGCATCCGTTTCTCATGACGCAGCACGACGCTTACAAGGAACGCTTCACCGCCGACCTGCCGAACGCGGAACGTTTGGTGAAACGTATTCTCTCGATCCCGTCCCATGAAGACCTGACGGACGAAGAGCTGAACTACGTGGCTCAGACCATCGCCGCGTTCAACGACAACTGACCCGTTAACGACGCGCCGTTCCGGCAGCAGAAACACAAGGCATCGATATGACGTCTCCATACACGATCCAGGATCACCTGGGCTTTTACCTGCAGCACAACATCTCGCCGGTGCGCCAGGATATCAGCGATCTGACGAAACATCTGCAAAGGCGCGGCAACCTTTATCGCAGCCTCGGCATGAACGAACTCGCATTCGCCGGCAGCCGCGTCCTCGAGGTCGGACCCGGATCGGGCCACAACAGCCTTCTCGTCGCGTCATGGATGCCGGGCACGCTCGATCTTCTGGAGCCCAATCCGACCGGACGCGCCGGGATCAAGGACCTGTACGCGGATTTTGATGTGCCGCACACCAAGCCCAACGTCATTCCCGGAACGCTGCAGGATTTCACGCCCGATGCACTCTACGATATCGCAATCGCCGAAGCCTGGATCGGCGGCACACCGGACGAACTCAAACTGATGAAGAAGATGGCGTCCCTGGTGCGCCCGGGCGGCATCCTGATTACCAGCGTAAATTCGCCGATCTCGCTGCTGGCCAACACCTTCAGGCGCGTGCTCGGCGACCTGCTGATCGACGGTGTGGAGGGCATCGACGAGCAGACGCGCATCCTCGACAAGGCTTTCGGCAGCCACCTCGACACCATGACCGACATGTCCCGGCCGCATGAGGACTGGATTCAGGACAGCCTGCTGAACCCCGGGTTCCTGACGTCCAGTTTGACCATGCAGAAATTCTTCGAATGCGTCGGCGGCGAGACCACCTTCTACAACAGTTTCCCGCGCATGCACACCGACTGGCGCTGGTACAAGTCGTTCTTCGGCGACAACGCGCGGTTCAACGATCAGTTCCTCGCCAACTATTTCACGCAGAGCCACAACCTCTACGACTTCACCAGCGTATTTCCGCCGCGCGCACCCGAAGCGAATGTCGAACTCGAGCTGGCCGCCGAGCAGCTGATCCGCATTGTTGCGGATTACTGGAACGAGAAGACGTTGCCGCCCAAGGACGAGATCATCGCGGCGACAGCGGATGTCCGCCGTCATCTCGGCGACGTGTGCCCGGCATGGCTGGAAAGCGTCAACGAGTTCCTCGGCGTTTACGCGAAAGAGTCCCCCACGGCGGCGGACATGCAGAACATGACGGTGCTCAAGCCGATCTTCGGACGCGAAATGCTCTATATCGCGATGCAGCGGAACTGATTTCCGCCAAGTCAGGCACGTCAGCAGCACAAGGAACGCGGTAAACATGAGACGCTTTCTCAAACAATATCTGATCCCGCCGGGGATCCTCGCGCTGGCCCGGCACTTCAAGTCGCGGATGTCGCCCCCGGTACGGCACGGCGAGTGGCATGGCGTCTACGATTCTTTCTCCGACGTTCCGGACCTGGACGCCGACGACGTGTGGCGTTCCGACGCATGGGTGGCGCGCAGCCGTGCGAACCTGAGCAAGGTTGCCACGGCGCAAACCGGCGGTGTCCCGGCGCTGATGGGGTTGTCGTCGGTAGCGGCGCTGCTGAACGAGTGGTCGAAGGACGGGGTATGCCGCGTCCTGGATTTTGCCGGCGGAACAGGCCGGGTTTATCACGAACTCGCGCCCGGCCTGCGTTTCGCACAGAACATCCGCTGGCACGTCGTCGATAACCCGTCGGTCACGGCGCTCGGCGAGGCGTACCGGGGCGGCCACGACAATCTGTCGTTCAGCAACGATTTCGACGAAATCTTCGAGGATATCGACGTGCTGTTTATCAGCGTCGTGCTGCAATACGTCGACGACTACGAATCCCTGCTTGCCAGCGCGCTGAAGCACAAGCCGAAACGCGTCATCATGCACCCGCTTTACGCGGGCGATATCCCGACTTTCGTCTCCGCCGAATACGTCACGGGGCATCGCGTCGCATCATGGTTCATGAATATCGACGATCTTACCGGTTTCATGCACGATCACGGTTACAAGACCACGTATCTTTCGGCGACCAGCAAGATGCCGGACGACCGCTTTTTCGATATTCCGGAAAGCCACCGGCTCACGCATACCGCGACGCTGGCGCTCGAACGGATGGACGGTGAGTAATCGATGAAACGTCTGGCCGTTACCGGCGGCCGGCTGGCCATCCAGCTGGCGGGGTTGATATTACTGCCGTTGTTTTATCTGCTCGAGCCGTTCTGGAAGATCCGCTTCGGCACCATGTACACGCAGCGCTTCGGTCATCTGGCGCAGAACCACGACGTGTTCCTGCGCCTGCTGCAACGCGACGGCTATCCCAAGCGGACGTCTTACTTTGCGTTCGGCTACGATCCCGCCAACCGTCAACTGTTCGACATGCTGACCCGGACACGGCCGTTTTATGCAAGCAGGTGGATGACCCGGATCATGTTCGCGTGGCGGCCGATCTACAGGAAAACCCGCTTCTGGATGCAGCTGCGGTTTTCCGGCAACGAGCAGCGGCTGTTCAACGAAACGGATCCTGTGATCGCCTTCACCCCGGAAGAGATCGCCTACGGCAACGGCAAACTCCGGGAGATGGGGATCGGCGCGGACGACTGGTTCGTCTGCATGCATGCACGCGACACCAGTTACCTTCGGGAATGGCGCCCCGAATATGCCGATACATGGGACAAGGTCGACTTCAAGAACGCGTCGATCGAGAGTTACGTCAAGGCTGCCGAGTACATCGCCGCCCAGGGCGGGTTCGTGCTGCGCTACGGCGCCGTCGTCGAGAAGCCGTTTCCGGTCACCGACAATCCGCGCATCATCGACTACGCGACAAAGCACCGCAGCGATTTCATGGACATCTTCCTGGCTGCGCACTGCCGTTTCTTTCTGGCCACCAGCTCGGGCCCATGCGGCATACCGACGATGTTCAACCGTCCGGTCATCATCGGGAATCATTTCCCGTACACGCACACCCATTACAGAGCCGATGACCTGATCGTGCCGCGGCCGGTGCTCGACAACGAAACCGGCGAACCCGTTCCGTTCTACGAAGCGCTGAGAAACGGCTTCTACGTCTGGGACGCGACGACCCAGGAAGTTTCGTCGAAAGGCGCGAACATGCAGCTTTACCGATGGGGAGAGAACACCGCCGACGATCTGCGTGACAGCTGCGCGGATATGATCGCCAGCCTCGGCAACGAGCCCGTGGACCCGGCCGCGCAACGTGTCCAGGAGGCATACCGCGAACTCTACCTGTCGCACCTGAGCGACCCCGAGATGGGGGCGAAGATCGCGCCGAGTTACGCGCTTCGCCACCGGGACTTGATCGTGCCGCCGGAATCACCACTTCATCAGGCGGCGGACGACTAAACGGGCGCAGGGCGGATCGGAATTCGGATGTTCAGCAAGATCAACGACGAGGTTTACGTCTCTGCGGACGCGGTCACGACCGTTTCCCATGAAGAGCTCGCGTTTCTCAAGGCGCGGGCCGCCGAGAACCCGCGCCGCCGGGTCCGCCTGTGCGCGCACGCCTCGTCAGACGACCTGCTGCACGAGATGCTGATCGTTCATGCGCGCGGCAATTACGTGCCGCCGCACCGTCACAACGGCAAGAGCGAGTCCTTCCATATGATAGAGGGGCGACTGAAGATCGTGCTGTTCGACGACGGCGGCAACATAGACAGAATCGTCGACATGGCGGCGGGCGATCCGAACAAGACCGTGTTTTACCGCCTGTCCGCGCCGATCTACCATACGGTCATTGCGCTCAGCGATTTCGTCGTGTTCCACGAAACCACGAACGGGCCGTTCAGGCGCGAAGACATGGAATTCGCGCCGTGGGCGCCGGCGGAGACCGCACCTGCGGAAGAGCAGCGCAAATACATAGAAAATCTGGGTGTTTAGGGCGATTCGCCTGTTCAAACACGGATTTAAATCGAGCCATTGATCGACTATAGTACGGGGCCGCTTCGGAAATCCGGCCGTTTAACGGCGGCCGGCCGTCCGAGAACGATCCGAGGAGGACAAAGGTGTTAGCTGAAGAACAGGGAAAGCAGGCGGGCCGGCAGGAAACGCCGATCGAGCATATCGAGCGACGCCTGCTGCATCCGATGCATGTCCTGAAGAAATTTCCCAAGTACTTTCTCATCGAAACCACCAACACCTGCAACGCGCGCTGCATCATGTGCGGGATCGATTTCGACAAGAAGGCCAAGCAGATCATCGAGGACGACCTGTACGACCGTATCGCCGACGAAATCGGAAAATACGCGAATCATGTCGAGAAGGTCATGCCGTATCTGGACGGCGAGCCGATGATCGACAAGAAACTGCCCGAGCGCGTGGCCAAGATGAAGCAGGTCGGCGTGAAGAACGTCAACATCGCCTCCAACGCGAGCCTGCTGACCGAAAAGATGGGGCGCCGGCTGATCGAGGCGGGGCTGGACGAGATTTACATCACCCTCGATTCCATGAAGAAGGACGTGTACGAGGCAATCCGTGTCCGTCTCAACTTCGATACCGTATTCGAGAACATTCTGCGCTTCATCGAACTGCGTAACGAACTGAACCCCAAGCTGCGCATCCGGATGCAGATGGTGCTGCAGGAACTAAATCATACCGAGGGCGTCGCTTTCGAGAGTTTCTGGCGCGGCAAGCTCGGCCCCAACGACCAGGTCGTCCTGCAGAAGGCGCACAACTGGGCCAACGCCGTGGACGTCATGTCTTTCGGCGACGAGCAGGATGCCAACGCCATTCCGTGCATTGCGCTTTGGGGCACGTTCGTCGTCCACGTCAACGGCGATGCCGCGCTTTGCTGCATGGACACCGAAACAAAGCATCTGCTCGGCAATATCTGGGAACAATCCATCGAGGAAATCTGGAACGGGCCGAAGATGGCGGAGATTCGCGAACAGCATCTCACGAACCGCCGACACGAGATCAAGATTTGCGACGGCTGCACGCTTTGGCGTGAAGAGAAACATCAATCCAAGCAAGCCGCAGAATAAATTCAAGTCTGGAGAGCATGACAATGGCTGACCAAACCCCGGTAGCCGCGGCGTCGTACGACAACGCCGCCTTTCGCACCTACTGCGAACACCTTAGACAGGAGTTCCCGCAGAACCGGAAAATCCTTTTCGTGCAGATCCCGCAGGTGATCCTGGATGCTTTCAACAAGGGGATCGCGCTCAACAGGGGTTACTACATTTTCCCGCCGACGGGGCTCCAGTACATCTACGAATCGATCAAGCACCGCGATGTCGAGGTCGACATCCTGGACCTCAACTACGAGATCCTGCGCCGCGTCCACGAGGACGAAAACTTCGATCCGCTGTCGTGGCCTGAAATCCTCAGCGAGCGGTTGAGGGAATTCGAGCCGACCATCGTCGGCGTGTCTTGCCTGTTCGACGTCGGGATCAAACCGATGCTGCAGACGCTTCGCGCCATCCGCGCCGACGGCAACGCCATCACGGTCGGCGGCGGCGTGATCGCCACCTATGAGTGGAAGACCCTGCTGGGCGACGATCTCTGCCATTTCGTCGTCCGCGGCGAGGGCGAGAACAAATTCAACTTGCTGTTGGATAATCTCCTCGACCAGAGCGACGGCACGCGCGACCTGCCGGGCATCTATTTCAAGGACGACGATTATCGCGAGACCCAGGGCGCGCCCGACAACGTCGAGATCCGCGCGAACCTGATCGACAGTTACGACCTCGTTCCCATCGAGAACTATTACAGGTACGGATCGCTCAACCCGTTCTCGCGCATGGATCACGTCGACAAGGCGCCATTCGCCGCCATTCAGCTTTGCCGCGGCTGCCGCGCCCAGTGCACGTTCTGCGCGGTGCGCGACTTCATGGGCAAGGGCGTGCGGTTCCGCGACGTGAAGAACACGCTCGAGGAAATGGAGTTCCTGATCGAGAAGAAGGGCGTGCGCCACTTCGAGCTGCTGGACGACGATCCGACCTTCTACCGCCATGAATTCAAGGCCATCCTGAAGGCGGTCATCGATCGCGGTTGGGACATCCGTTGGTCCGCAAACAACGGCGTGATCGCCGCCACCGTCGACGAGGAAACGTTGGCGCTGATGCGAGATTCCGGTTGCATCGGCTTCAAGGTCGGCATCGAGACCGGCAACCCGGATATGCTGCGCAAGGTCAAGAAACCGGCGAAGCACGACAAGTTCCTGAAACTGTCCCGCATGCTCGAGGGGTATCCGGAAATTTTCGTCGGCGGCAACTTCATCGTCGGCCTGCCCGAAGAATCGTTCTACATGATGATGGATTCCTTCAAGTTCATCCTCGAAGTGAACCTGGATTGGGCCGCCATCACCGTTTGCCAGGTCATTCGCGGCGCCTCGGCATTCTCGGATGCCGGCGAATACTTCGAAACGCAGATGAAGGAGGACGGCGCGAACGTCACCAACTTCATTCCGAGCCGGAACTCACGGGAAGGACAGATCAACGTCCAGGACGGTGTGCTGCGGGGACTGGATGTCTTCAAGCATGCCCCGGAAGACATTCCGAGCGCGGAACAGGTGAAGGAAATCTGGTTCACCTTCAATATGGTCGGCAACTACATCTTCAACAAGAACCTGATGCCGGGCGGACGGCCGGACAAGTTCATCTCGTGGGTCAAGAACGCACAGAAGGCCTACCCGACGAACCCGAACATGCACCTGTTCATGGGACTGGCGTATGTCCTGAAGAACGACGTGAAAACCGCCCTGGAAATGCGCGACAAGGCGAGAGAATTCGGCGCCGGCGACTATTGGCGGGATCGCTTCGAGCAGTTCGGCCTGAGCGCGATGATCGACGATTTCCCGGAAACGCCCGAGCAGGTCTATGAATGGCTGGCAGCACTGCAGATGCAGATGAAAGTCCATTTTCAAGATTGGCTGGATGTCGGCTACGGCGACCTGCCGGTGCGGGACACGGCGTAACGGCCGCCTCGGCCACACGGGCTTGACCGCCGGCGTGGCAGTCGATATTCAACCGCGCCGCCTGACATAACGACACCCGCCGGGTTGCGCCGGCGCCTCAAAGTTTCACCCCCCGACGCGACCCGTCGGCAACCTGCCCGGCGTCCGTGCCGACGCAGCACCAGAGGAAAGACCATGCAAAAGGACATCTTGTGCACCATCGGCCCCGCGTCGATGAACCGCCAGGTCATCTCGAGGCTCGACCAGCTCGGGGCGTCGCTTTTCCGCATCAACCTCTCGCACACCGAACTGAAGGACGTCGCCGCGACGATCCAGGCGATCCGCGACTTTACCGACGTGCCGATCTGCCTCGATACCGAGGGCGCGCAGATCCGCACCGGCAACTTCGTGCAGAAGAGCTTCGACGTCGCCGAGCACTCGGTGATCCGCGCGCACAAGCGTCGCGTGCCGGGCGACGGCAGGGACATATATTTTCACCCGACCGACATCATCGACAAGTTCGCGCTCGGCGACTTCATCAGTATCGATTTCAACGCCGTCCTGGTCCAGGTCATCGCGCGCGGCGACGGGCATATCGACATGCGCGTCCTCAACGGCGGGGAGATCGGGCGCAACAAGGCGGTCACCGTGCACCGCGACATCCCAATGGACTGTCTTTCCGAGAAGGACCGCGGCGCGATCGCCATCGGCCGCGACATGGGCATCCGGCACTTCGCCCTGTCGTTCGCCAACACCGCCGCGGACGTGGATGAAATTCGCGGCCTCGCCGGCGACGACAGCTTTATCATCTCGAAGATCGAATGCGAAAACGGGCTTCTTAACCTCGACGACATCATCGAACGTTCGGACGCCATCCTGATCGACCGCGGCGACCTGTCGCGGCAGTTGCCGATCGAGACGATCCCGCGCACTCAAAAGAACATCATCCGTCGCGCCAAGGAAAAGTCGCGCAAGGTCTATGTCGCCACCAACCTTTTGGAATCGATGGTCAACGACCGCAACCCGACACGCGCCGAAGTGAACGACATCTACAACACCCTCACCGACGGCGCCGACGGCTTGGTGCTGGCCGCGGAAACCGCGATCGGCGCGCATCCGATCGCCTGCGCCAATATGATCGTCCGCATGCTGCGCGAGTTCGAACGCGGCGACACCTCCGACGCCGGCGTCTATCCGGTCGACCTGACGTCGTTGCTGATCGAGCCGCACGGCGGTCGGCTGGTGGCAAACGAGCTCGACCCGGGCGACATCGACGCCGGCGCCGGTCTCGAACGCATCACCCTCGGCGACTCCGACCTGATGGACGTGCGCCAGATCGCCAACGGCACTTACTCGCCGCTCGCCGGGTTCATGGACGCCGAAACCCTGGGCTCGGTTCTCGGCGAGTACCGGACGCCGTCGGGCGTCTGCTGGACGTTGCCGGTGATCCTGCAGCTCGGCGAGCAACAGCCGCGCTGTACCGCCGGCGACCGCGTCCTGCTGTGCGCCGAAAACGGCGACGTGCACGGGGTGCTCGACGTCAGCGAGATCTATAGCTTCGACATGACGGCGGTGGTGCGCCAGTGGTTCGGCACCGACGACCGCAACCATCCGGGGGTGCGCCATGTCATGGACCGCGGCAACCGGGCGCTCGCGGGCCGGGTTTCGGCGCTGCCGAATCGCGCGCTGCCGCATGCGCAATACACGCTGGCCCCGAACCAGACCCGGTTCATCTTTTCGCAAAAAGGCTGGAGCCGGGTCGTCGGCTTCCATACGCGCAACCCGGCACACCGCGTGCACGAGCATATCCAGATGGCCGCGCTGGAACGGAGTTCTGCCGACGGTCTGTTCATCAGCCCGGTGATCGGACCGAAAAAGCCGGGTGACTTCCTGCCCGAGCCGATCATAGAAAGCTACCAGGCCCTGCTCGACTTCGGGATCTATCCGCCAGGACGCGTCGTCCTCGGCAGCTTCGCGTCCTATTCGCGTTACGCCGGACCCCGCGAAGCCGTGTTCACCGCACTTTGCCGCAAGAACATGGGCTGCAGCCATTTCATCATCGGCCGCGATCATACGGGCGTCGGCGACTATTACGCCCCAGACGCCAACATCAAGCTGTTCGAAAAACTGGATGGTCTCGAGATCGAGCCCCTGTTTTTCGACGCCATCGGCTATGACGCCGAGAACGGCGACTTTCGGCCGTTGACCAACGGCACAACCGTTGCCCCCATTAGCGGCACGGAAGTGCGCGAACGTCTGCGCAAGGGTGAAGCGCTTCCCGACTGGTTCATGCGCGACGTCGTCCAGGATGTCCTGGCGCGCGCGATTGCCCAGGGCGAACCGGTGTTCCACGACTGATGACGGAACAGTTCCTCCGCTGCCTTCGCCTGATCGACACCCGAACCTGGGTCCAGGCCTGCTTGATCGGCGTGATGATTCTCCTGTCCGCCGGGTTCGAGGCCATCGGCATCGGGTTGATCTTTCCGTTTATCCAGCTGCTCGCCGATCCCGGCGCAATCGAAAACTTTGAGTGGATAGACCGGTTGGTCGCGCTTCCCGTCTTCGAGCCCGGCCAGCCGCTGCTGATCCGCCTCGCCTGGGGGCTGTTGCTGGTGTTCGTTCTCAAGAACGTGGTGCTGACCGTAATGTACACGATCCAGGTCAAGTTCCTGAACGACAACCAGGCGATGCTGAGCATGAAGATCTACCGGCTGTACCTGTTCGGCCCGTACCGGCTCCACCTGACACGAAACTCGGCGGCGCTGATCACCAACATCATCGAGGCGGCGAATGCGACCTTCGCCGGCGTCTGCATGGGGTATATCACGCTGCTGTCGGACGCCATGCTGATCATCGGCATCGGCGTCGTGCTGTTCGTCGCCAATCCCCTGGTCACGCTGGGGGCGCTGGCCGTCCTAGGTTTCGGGTTCGGGCTTTTCTTCCTCGCCCTGAAGACCAGTTTGCAGCGCTGGGGCATGGAAATACAGGAAGCCAAGCGGCGCATCCTGATGGCCCTGCAGCAGGGCCTGCACAACTTCAAGGAGGTCAAGGTCCTCGGCTGTGAGGAGTACGTCTCGGACCGCTTCCGCACGCCGCGATGGGATTTGGCGCGGGTCGCACGGATCAAGAACCTCGGGGAAAAGTTCATGCCCCGGATCTGGATGGAGCTGCTGATGGTCGGCACCATGCTGGGCGGCGTCATCCTGTTCCTCGAAAAAGGCAAGGCGCCGGCGGAACTGCTGGCGACGATCTCGCTGTTCGCGGCCGCCGCGTTCCGGCTGTTGCCGGCCGCCAACCGGGCGCTGATCGCGCTCAACGGGATCAAGGCCGGTAACTATTCGGTCGACACCATTTACGAAGACATGATGCTGTTCTCGGCGAACGCGGAAAGCATGGACGAGTCCGATCCGATCCGCTTCGAGAACCGGATAACCCTCGACAACGTGTCGTTCGTATACCCCAACGACAACCGCGCGGTGCTCGATGGGATCAACCTGACGATCGAGAAGGGCCAGTCCGTCGGCCTGGTCGGCCCGTCGGGATCGGGCAAGACGACGCTGATCGACATCATCCTCGGGCTGCTGACGCCGAGCGACGGGACCGTCTCCGTCGACGGCCGCGAGATCGGCCCCGCGATCCGCACATGGCGCAGGCAGATGGGATACGTGCCGCAGCAGATCTACCTGATGGACGACACCCTGGCCCGCAATATCGCGTTCGGCGTCACAGACGACGAGATCGATCCGGTCAAACTGCAAAACGCGATTCGACTGGCGCGGCTTGAGGATGTTGTCGCCCGGCTTCCCGAAGGGATCGACACGCCTCTCGGCGAGCGCGGCGTGCGGCTGTCCGGCGGCGAGGCGCAACGCGTCGGCATCGCCCGCGCACTTTACAACGACCCGCCGGTCCTGATTCTCGACGAGGCGACGGCGGCGCTCGACAACGAGACCGAGCGCGAGATCAATCTCGCCATCGAGCGCCTGTCCGGCCAGAAAACCCTGGTCATCATCGCGCACCGGCTCAGCACCGTGCGCAAGTGCGAAAAGCTGGTGCTGCTCAGGCACGGCCGGATCGCCGACACCGGCAGCTTCGACGAGCTGTTCGCGCGCGACGCTGGATTCAAACGCATGGTCGAGCTGGCCGAGCTATGAACGACAACCGCCCGCCTGTCGCCGACGACCGCGACGACAACGGCACCGCGCCGTTCTCGTTCTCGACCAAGGCGTCGACCCTTTCCGCGCTCGCCGGGCGCGTGCCCGGAGCGATCTTCTGCGACCAGGAGATCGTGTCGAAGACCGAGTGGCGGTCCGGCGCCGACGCCGTCGTCGCGCGCATCGTCGCGCGTTTCGGCGGCCGCCGGCTTGCCGTTCGCTCGAGCGCCGGCAGCGAGGACCAGCACGGCGACTCGATGGCCGGCGCGCACCTGAGCCTGACCGATGTCGCCGCGGACCCGGCGTCGTTGCTGTGCGCCGTCCGCCGCGTTTTCGACAGCTATCGCAAGCCCCGCGACAACGACCAGGTGCTGGTGCAGCCGATGGTGACCAACGTGGCGCTGGCCGGCGTCGTGCTGACCCGCGAGCTGGACGCGGGCGGCCCCTATTATGTCATCAACTACGACGACACCACCGGGCGCACCGATACGGTGACCGGCGGCGCGGAGAGCAAGACCGTGCTGGTGCACCGCTCACGCCCGGGCGCACTGAGATCGCCGCGCCTCAGGAAACTCATCGGATGCGTTATTGAGATCGAGCGCCTGACACACTCGGAAACGCTCGACATCGAGTTCTGTATTACCAACGACGAAAACGTCTATATCCTCCAGGTCCGTCCGCTGGCGGCGCAGCACAAGTGGATGCCGATGGCCGACGGTATTCTCGACACTGCAATCGACAGCGTGCGCGCACGCGTCGCCCGGCATCTGGAACGCGATCCGAAACTCGCCGGCGCGACGACGATCCTGGCCGAGATGACCGACTGGAACCCCGCCGAGATGATCGGCGCCGCGCCGCGCCCGCTATCTCTGTCGCTCTACAAATCGCTGATCACCGACGCTGTCTGGGCCCGGGCGCGCGACCTTATGGGGTATCGGTTCGTCGACGGGCCGCTGCTGCTCGACTTTCACGGCAGGCCCTATATCGATGTGCGCCGCAGCTTCAACTCGTTCCTGCCGGCCGGTCTCGACTCGGATCTTTGTGAACGTCTCGTCAACTACCAGATCGCCACGCTGGCCGAGAACCCCGAGTTTCACGACAAGGTCGAGTTTGAGGTCGCTACGACCGTCCGGGATTTCGCGTTCGACCGTGACCGCACGCGGTTGAAAGAAGCCGGGTTTTCGGATCGCGACACCGACACGCTGGAAGCGCATCTGGGGGCCCTGACCCGGGACGCCGTCGAGAACGGAAAGCAGAATATCGCGACCCTCGTCGAGCGCAGCAACGGTCTACTGGGTGACGCGGACGCCGGCTGTGGCGATTCGTTGAGTGCGGATATCGGCGCGCTGCTGGACGATTGCCGCGAGCACGGCACGCTGCCGTTCGCGCAACTTGCACGGCACGGTTTCATCGCCGTCCTGTTTCTGAAATCGCTGGTCCATCGCGGCGTCTTTACGCAGGACGACATGGACCGCTTCATGCGTACGATCCATACCGTCGCCGCTGATGTCATTCAGGACATGCACGCCGCAAAGACCGGCGCAATCTCCATCGATACTTTTCTCGAGCGTTACGGCCACCTTCGGCCGGGGACCTACGATATTCTATCGTGGCGCTACGACGAGCGGCCCGACGTCTTCCTCGGTCGTTCGGTTCACGAGCCGGCACCGGCGCCAGAACCGTTTTCACTCAGCCGGGCCCAGCATGACGGTATCGAGGCACTGCTCGCCGAGCATGGTATCGTCATGACTGCCGATGGCCTGCTCGATTATATGGCCGATGCCATTCGCGGCCGTGAACAGGCGAAATTCGCCTTCAGCCGCGCCATCAGCGATGCGCTGCGCCTGATCGTGCGATGGGGCGAGAACACCGGTCTCACGCGGGACGATCTCTCGTTTCTGCCGATCGAAGCCATTCTCGCAAACGCGCCACTGGAAGATCTGCGCCAAATGATCGCCGATGGCCGTGAAGGTTTTGCCGTGACCCGGGCGATCCGTCTGCCGCATCTTATCGCGCAGCCGGACGATATCGATATCGTCCGCATGCCCATCGGCCATCCGACGTTCATCACCGCCAAGGCAGTCACCGGACCGGTCAAACTGCTGGATGCCGGCGAAGCACCGGATATCGACGGGCACATCGTCATGATCGAGGGCGCCGATCCCGGCTTCGACTGGATTTTCTCTTACGACATTCTTGGCCTTATCACCATGTTCGGCGGCGCCAACTCGCACATGGCGATCCGTTGCGCCGAGTTCGGTCTTCCCGCCGCGCTCGGATGCGGCGAACGTCTGTTCGAGACCCTGGCCAAGTCGCCGGTGGTTGAGCTCAACTGCGCCAACAGGAGGCTGACCGGACATTGATTCGCGCCGCCATCACCATGCGCGTTGTCGAGGCGCCCGATTACGACGAGCCGCGCGACGCGCTCAGCCACGACTGGCTCGACCGCGCCGCGCATTGGGGTATGACGCTGTTTCCCGTTCCGAACGCCGGCGCGGCGGCGGTGGACCTTCTCAAGGGCATATCCCCCGATCTCCTGGTGCTGAGCGGCGGCGAGGATCCGGGCGTCAACGAACGGCGGGACACGACGGAGTCGGCGCTGCTCGACTACGCACTCAAGACCGGGCTGCCTGTACTGGGCGTCTGCCGCGGACTTCAGTTCATCAACGTGCGCATGGGCGGCACGCTATGCGACGTCACAGGCCATGTTGCGCGGGATCATCCAATCACGTTCGCAGAACCCTGGCACGGGTACTACGGCGCCACCGCGAACGTGAACTCGTACCACAATAAGTCCATCAAACCGCGCGGCCTGGCCGACGGGCTCGAAGTCACGGCCGTCGACGGTGACGGACATGTCGAGGCCGCGCGTGTCGCGAACCGGCCTGTCGCCGCCGTGATGTGGCATCCCGAGCGCGGCGCACCGCTCGATGGTGACCGGCGCCTGATCGAGGCACTGGTGGAAAAGGCATGAGCACGACCGCGATCATTCTTGCCGCCGGCCGCGGCAGCAGGCTGTATCCCTATACGGAAGACTGCCCGAAATGCCTTACGGTCCTCGCCGGCATGACGCTTCTGGAGCGCCAGATCGCCACGCTGCGCAGCGCCGGGATCGACGACATCGTCATCGTCTCGGGTTACCTGGGTCACATGCTCAATGTGCCGGGAACCCGCCGTGTGGAGAACCCGGACTGGGCGTGCACCAACATGGTCGAGAGCCTGTTCGCCGCCGAAGACCAGTTCGGCGATGACGTGATCGTTGCCTACGGTGATATCGTATACGAGCTCGGTGTGGTCGAAACACTGCAGCAATCCCCACACGGGATTTCCGTGTGCGTCGACAAAAACTGGCGCGCTTACTGGGCGCAGCGCTTCGATGACCCGCTGAGCGATGCGGAGAGTCTGCGCCTAGACGATCAAGGGCGCATCATCGATATCGGCAACAAGGCCGCCCACATCGACGATATCCAGGGACAGTACATCGGCCTCATGCGCTTCTCCCGTGGCGGGGTCGAAGTCCTCCGCCGCACCCGTGCCGCGCTTGGTGACATACCGCGTCCATGGATGAAAAAACGCAACGTCGCGAATGCCTACATGACCGACCTGCTGATGGAAATGATCCTGACCGGCAACGACCTGCACGCGTCGTTTATCGACGGCAGATGGGTCGAGATCGACACCGCGAGCGACCTGGACCTTGCCAAGACTTTGGTCACGGAAACCGGGGGCGGATTGCTGCGTATCCGCGCAGGCGCATGAGCGACGCCATGAACCATTTTCCGCTGAAGCACGCATACGATGCCGCGGCACTGGCGAAGGTGCTGATCCGCGGCGACATTCATTACGGTCGCTCCGTCGGACTCGGCGGTCGGCTCAAATGCATCGATTACTATTTCCGCGCCAATGGCTGCGACCGGCTTTTCGCGGCGTTATTCCGTTCGGGGTCGTTGTGGTCCGAGCTCGGCGTGCGCCTGGCGATCGACCTCGCACGCGGCGGCGACGGCGAGTACACATACAAGGGCGGCCTGTATTTTCCGCGTGACGGACTGGCCTACCGGCGCCTCGACTGGCGCGTGCCGCTGGGGCTCGACGACGAGGCGTTCCAAGACCAGCGCGGCACCGACGGCCCGGCCTTCGGCCCGCTGCTCTATCATCATTCCCGGCACCCCTATTTCAGAATTAGAAGCGGGCGCCTCAAGAAGATGAAGATCGTCGTACTGACGCGGTCGATCCTCGACGTCATGGAATCCAGATTCGTCAAATTCCGCAAACAAAGTCTCCGCGCCGGCACACCCGTAACGGACGACAACGTGTTCGACTGGGACAATGCGCTCACACGCGCCATCGAGTTTTATAATAGCTGGGGCGAGGTTCTAACGTGGCACCCGTCGATCCTGCACGTGCGTTACGAAGACCTGAAAGCCGACGAAGTCGGCGGCCACCGCGAGGTACTGAAGTTCTGGGGCTTTGACGATGTTCCGGATGACTGCATTGCGGAAGGCTTCCGGCGCGCTTCCAAAAAAGAAATGGCGAAGCGGATGCCGCAGGCGGACAGTGACACCGATTTTCGTGCGGCGAAGCGCAGCGAGGCTGACCGCGGCTCGTTCTCTGATGATCGCAAGCAATGGATCATCGGCAGACTGCAGCGCGAGCTTCGATACGATATGGGCTACACGTATGACATGAAGACGAAATATGGAAAACTCTATGACTAAGCAGATTTTCGTTTATGCCGGTCCGCACCGGAGCGGCAGCAACTTTCTCAATAACAAGGTGCTGCCTTTCATTCCCGGCGTATTCACCGCTTTCACCCGCGATCCCGAAATCAACTACATCTTGCTGAACGCGATGGAAGGCCACCCTCTGTTTACCGATTACGACGCGATCCGCGCCGAGATCAACGAGCGCCTCGAGAAGATCGAGGAGGATATCGTTCTGATCGGTGACGAGGAATTCTTCGGCGACTACGGAAAACGGAACAGCGGCGGCATGTTCCGCTCGACACCGTTTCACGACCACGTCTGGAAGATGGATCTGCTGAAGCGCGTGCTCGACGATCCCAAGATCGTCCTGACGATCCGCCGTCAGGACAAGTGGGTCGAGTCGTCCTACATGCATTATATCCACAACTATTTCACCCTCAGCTTCGACGATTACATCGATCCGAAACGCGATATCCAAGGCGCGTACTACAAACGCCCCTACGAACACCGCAGCACGAACATCTCGACCAACTACAAGATGCTGGACTGGACCGTTTACCTGCAGAACCTGTTCGACAACTTCGGCAAGGACAATGTGCTGGTGATCCCCAACGAAATGATGGCACGGGATCTGCCGCGCGCCCTGACGCGGCTATACGATTTCATGGGGATAAAGAACGGCTATTTCCCGACCGACGCCAAGCCGAGCAACCGCAGCTATTCGAAGCTCGGCCTGAAGATCGCGCTGGTTCTGAACAGGTTCGTCTTTACTGAAATCAACTGCTTCGGTTTCATCCCGGAAACGCCGTTTCAGACATGGGTGTTGCGGGCAAGGCGTCGGAAGGACAACAAGTTCCTCTGGTTCTGCAACGGCATTATCCGGCGCATCCGGCTCTACTGGTTCCTCAACGAGGTGGTCGGACGCTTCAATTATCAGCGCCCCGATCCGCTCAGCCCCGAAAAGCGGCGTGAGATCCTCGAGTACTTCCGCGAAAGCAATAAACGGTACGCCGAGATGATCGGCGTCGATCTGAGTGAATACGACTACTACTGATATCGCGAAAGTGCCGGCGTAGCCGCCCACGATTTTTAGACGCTCCGAACGCATGACGTCCCGACCCAAGAATGTTCTTTTACTCAGCGTCGATACGCTGCGCGCCGACCGGCTCGGCACGTATGGATACGCACGTCCGACGACACCCGCGCTGGACGCGTTCGCCGAAGATGCCCTGGTGATGGAGCGGGCATATACGCTGGGCCCGTTTACCCAGCTCGCCTGCATTCAGCTGTTCACCTCCAGCCGCCCATACGACTACGGCGGTTACGACCGCGGCGCCGTTGGCCGCCCGAACACCCTGTTCAAGCGCTTCAAGGATTCCGGGTACGCGACCTGGGGGCTTTCGACGATCCACTGGGTCAGTCCCTATTACGGCTACACGGACGGGCTCGACGAGGGCGTGTTCGTGTTTCACCTGAACACGCTCGTCGGCATGGCGGCGATGAACATGCGCGACACGTTACGGGTGTACTTCGACGGCAAGATCGGCGAGGCCGAAATGCTGGCAGATGTCGTCCCGAACATCCGCCGCCTGTTCAACAACGTCGAGGATTACACCCGTATGCTGGATCGGCGGCGCGAGGAATACCGCCGCGATTTTCCGTATTCAAAAATCGTCAACGACCGCTACGTGCCGGCGCGCGTCCGGGCCGTGGTCGCCGAGCACCGTGATGCGTTCGAGGCCGATCAGGTCGGCTATATCCACACCCACTTGCGCACCGCGCCGGATGCGCACGAGTGGCTGGCGCGGAGCTGGCGGTTCTGCCGTGAACCGGGGAAACTGTTCGGCGAGGCCGCGCTCAGGGCAAGCAACGCACTGATACGCCGGATCAACCCGGCGTGGGCCGGGCGACGCGAAACCCGCTACCGCTTCGCCGTCGATGCGCACGCAATCGCCGACAAGACGATCGGTGCACTTGGAAATATGCCGGACGACAGACCATTCTTCGTCTGGGCGCATTTCAAGGACAGTCACCAGCCGTATGTTTCCGGCTCAGGGCCCGACTGGGTCAACCAGACGCACGGCTATCTTCGGAATCTCGGATATACCGACGACATTGATCCGACCGTGGTGTTCCGTGGCGCACCGAAAACGCCTGAGCGGACCGAGGCGTTCTCCGCGCTTTACGACGCCTCTGTCCGTTCCACCGATGCCGCAATCGGCCGCATTCTCGACGCCCTCGAACGCGACCCGCGCCACGCCGATACCGTTGTCGCCATCTGCGGCGATCACGGCGAGGAACTGGGCGAACACGGCGACTTCGGGCATCTCTGTATGCATTACGACCATAACGCCCGTATCCCGATGATGTTCCGTGCCCCCGGTCTCGGCGCCGGCCGTTCCGAAAATCTGGTGACGTCGCTCGACTTCGCGCCGAGCCTTGCCGCATATGCAGGCATCGACGCCGCTCCCGACTGGGTCGGGTCAGCCGTGACGGACCCGGCCGTCGGTGAACGCGATCATGTGCTCATGGAGAGCTTCTGCCGGGGCAACTGCATCTTCGAGCACCGGCCGCTCTACATGGCCGTCCGCGACCGCCGCTACAAATATATGTGGCGGGAGTACGTGGACTGGCCGCACAAGAAAGGCCGCCCGGAACCGATGCTGTTCGACCTCGACAACGATCCCGGCGAAACCGAGAACATTCACGACCCGGCGCATCCGGCGGTCCGGAACGCCGAGCGAATCATAGCTGAGCGCCTTTGCGAGGTGCCGGAGATCACGGACGAGCGGATCACCGCCAACTTCGGCGATATCGGCCGCGATGCCATCGCTGCGGCCCGCACCGCACCGCATGGAAAATCGGAGACGGGCGATGATTGACGACATGGCATACCCGTACGCCTCCGGCGATCCGTTCGCCAACCGAAAGAAGTATTCCTACGCGGCATACCGGGGACGCCCGTTCATCACTGCATTTTACGACAGCCGTGTCGCCGTGCGCGATACGCTGCCCGATGCACAACCGGCGCCGGCTGCAGCACCCGCCGACGCGCCGGTCAACGAATATGTCGAAACCCGCGACCTCCTCGAGTTCGTCTATGGCGCCATCGACCCCGATACCGGCATAGCACCGGACGCCGCCCCCTGGCTTGCGCGCCTGGTCGGCAAGCTGGAGGTCACCAAGCGTATTCATGACGGCTATGGTCCGGGATTTCGCGCTGTCGATCGCGACGCTCATCGCACGTTCCCGCTCTACGTTCGCCTCGCCGAAATCTTCGAGGCCGCGTACTGCGCGTCCGGTGAACTGCCGTATCTGAACGCGCTTCTGAAATGCATGGACAATCTGTGCGCCCTCGCCGGGGAACTGGACCCCGTCAGCGGCGCGCGGCTGGCGACGCTGATCGACGCCGAACGAAATCATGTCGAGACGCTCACAGCGAAGACGGTCGAGGCGCCATGATCCTGGACGGCGTGACCTTCCTGGCGGGGTTTTCCGCCCGCGCTCAAGCCTACGCGCAGGCGATGCGTCGAACGGGGCTTGAGCCGGCCAACGTCATTCTGTTCGGAGACCCGGCCAAGGATCAGCCGCGCGATGCAGGCCTGCCGCCCGCCCGGGCCAACGAGATCAAAGTGCCGCTGCCGGATCTGGGAGAGACGCTGCGCGACACCTGTACACGCGCGGCATGGCCGACGCGGGCGGTCGAGACCGACGACGTCAACGATCCGGCAATCCTGGCCGCAGTGCTGGAGACCCGGCCGCGACTCGTCGTTTATGCAGCAACGCGCGGCCAGATTCTGTCCCGGGAGATACTTAGCGCCGGGTTTCCGGTGCTGCATATGCATGCCGGCTGGCTGCCCGATTACCGCGGCAGCACGACGATCTATTATTCGATCCTCGAAGAGCAGACCTGCGCTGTCACGGCGTTCTATATGGATCCCGAAATCGACACCGGTGATATCGTCCGGCGCGACCGCTATCCGCCGCCGCCCGCCGGCACCGATATCGACTATCTTTACGATGGCGCATTGCGCGCCGAAACGCTAATACGCGCGCTCGCCGAATACCGGCGCGCGGACGGGCCGCCGGCGTCTTCGCCGCAGCCCGACGGAGGCACGACGTATTACGTCATTCATCCGCTGTTGAAACATCTGAGCCTGCTGTCCCTGAAATGACGCCATACCGAACGGAACACATGACATGGTGATCTGGCTGATCGGCCTTTCGGGCGCCGGCAAGACGACCGTCGCCGAATCGCTGTGCAAACGCATGCGCGAAGCCGGCAAACCCGTTGTGCTGGTCGACGGCGATCAGATGCGGAGGCTGTTCCGCCACGACGAGCAGCAGCATGCGCACACCGTGGAAGGACGTCGGCAGAACGCGGCGCGCATGACCGAAGTGTGCCGCTGGCTCGACACACAGGACGTCAACGTCGTCTGTTCGATCCTGTCGATCTTTCCCGAAATGCGGGTCGAAAACCGGACGCTCTTCTCGGATTATTTCGAGGTCTACCTCTCAGTGCCAATGCAGGTGCTGGAAGCACGCGATTCAAAGGGACTCTACGCGGCCGCACGGGCCGGCGAGATCGAAAACGTGGTCGGCATCGACATTCCGTTCCCGGAACCGGAAAGCGCCGATCTGGTGATCGAGAACCACGGCGACGGCATGCCGCCGGCACAGGCGGCGGAGCTTATCATGGACGCGCTGCGCGCAAACGGGCGCATGCGGGGAACAACGACGCCGTGATTCCCGCCATCTCCAACATTGCGCTCCCGGCATTCGATCACACCGGGGCCTTCCCGAAGCTCGCGGCGTTGGGGTACGCCGGCGTCGAGGTTGCACCGAGCCGCATCTGGCGCGACACCTGGCGCGGGCTGGGGAGTCAGGAAGTCGCCGCCTATCGCAAATCCATCGAGGATGCCGGCATGACGGTCGTCGGCCTACATTCGCTGGTCTTCGATCATCCGGAACTGCAGTTGTTCGGCGACACCGCGTCCGTATCGGCAACCCTGGAGTTCATGGCGCATCTTTCGGCGGTCTGCCGGGATCTTGGCGGGCGCACGCTGATTTGGGGCGGCGGCCGCAAGCGCGGCAACGTCGGCGCCGAAGACGCGTTCGCCCGAGCCGTCGATTTCATGCAAGTCCTCTGTGAACGGACGGCCGAGCATGGCACGGTTTTCTGCTTCGAGCCTCTGGGCCCGAACGATTCCGATTTCGTCAATGGTCTCGACGAAGCATGCGCCATTATGAATGCGGTCGGATGCGACAACCTGCGTCTTCAAATCGACGCCAAGGCACTGGTCGAGAACGGCGAGGTCGAACAGGCCGTGTTCGACGATGCCCGGGACCTGCTGGTGCATGTGCATGCCAACGAACCGGGATTGGATGTCCTCGGGCGTAGCGGCCAGATCGATCACGCGATGATCGGGAAGATGCTCGCCAACATCGGATATGTAGGGTACGTTTCCGCCGAACAGCGCATGCTTTCGGAGACCGATTACATGAACGACGCCAGGGAAAGCTACGAAACGTTGCGCCGCTATTATCATGCCGGATAAACAGCAGACATTCATGGTCACTGGCGGCGCCGGATTTATCGGCTCGGCGCTGGTCAGGCTGCTCCATGCCGACGGACACCGAGTCGTGACGCTCGACGCGCTGACGTATGCCGGCAGCCTGAACAATCTCGCCGACGTCATTGATGATCAGCGCCACGAATTTGTCGAGGGCTCGATCTGCGACCGGCAGCTGGTCGATGGCCTTTTGCGTGCACACCGCCCCGACTGCCTGATCAACGTCGCCGCCGAAACGCATGTCGACCGTTCGATCGACGGACCGGACGCTTTCATTGAAACCAATGTCGTCGGCACGTCGCGGCTTCTGGCTGCGGTTCGCGCTCATACGGTCGAAAGCGGCGACGCGCTACGCTACGTGCAAGTGTCCACCGACGAAGTGTACGGCACCATTGACGACGGCGCGTTTCGCGAAGGCGACCCGTATCGCCCGAACTCGCCTTACGCCGCATCGAAAGCCGCCGCCGACCATATGGTCCGTGCTTATGTCAGAACCTATGGTCTCGACGCGGTGATCACGAACGGCTCGAACACCTACGGGCCGCGTCAGTTCCCGGAGAAACTGATTCCACTAATGACCCTCAACGCCATTGAGGGCAAACAGCTTCCGGTTTACGGCGACGGTCGCAACGTTCGCGACTGGCTCTACGTCGACGACCACGCGCGCGGCATCATCGCCGCAGCCGAGCACGGCAAAAGCGGCGAGAGCTACAATATCGGCGGCGCGACGGAGATGCAGAATATCGACCTCGTCGAAAAGCTGTGCGCGACACTGGACCGGCTGCAGCCGCGCGCGGACGGCCTGGGCTACAGCGAGCAGATCGCCTTCGTCACCGACCGCCCGGGCCACGATTTTCGCTACGCGCTCGGGACCGCCAAAGCGCAATTGGAACTCGGCTGGACCCCACGGACATCTTTCGATGACGGCTTCGAGGCTACAGTTACATGGTATCTTAAAAACCGCGACTGGTCGGCGGAGATTTCAAACAAACTGTATGCGCGCGAGCGCCTGGGCCAGGCTGGGTGAAACGGCGGGTTGAACGGGATCGGAAGACAACATGACACGTAAGGGAATCGTCCTCGCCGGCGGCTCAGGATCGCGGCTGCAACCCTCAACGCTGGCCGTCTGCAAGCAACTGCTGCCCGTCTACGACAAACCTATGATCTATTACCCGATCTCGGTGCTGATGCTTGCCGGTATCCGTGACATCCTGATTATTTCTACCCCCGCCGACCTGCCGCGCTTCGAACAGATCTTCGGCGACGGGTCGCAGCTTGGACTCCGCCTCGCGTATGCGGAACAGGCCGAACCGAGAGGGATCGCTGAGGCCCTGATTATCAGCGAGGACTTCGTCGGCGGCGATCCGTCGGCTTTGATCCTGGGCGACAACATCCTGTTCGGCGGCGGTCTGTCAGACATGCTGAAACGTGCCGGCGCGCGCGAACAGGGCGCCAGCGTGTTCGCATATCCCGTGACCGACCCCGAGCGCTACGGCGTCGTCAAAATGAACAGCGACGGGCGCGCCGTCAGCATCGAGGAAAAGCCCGCCAATCCGAAATCCAATCTGGCGCTGACGGGCCTGTATTTTTACGACGCCGATGCCGCCGACATTGCCCGCAGCATAACCCCTTCGGCCAGAGGCGAGCTCGAGATCACCGACGTCAACAAGGTCTACCTCGAGCGTGGCGATCTTCATGTCGAACAGCTTGGCCGCGGTTTTGCGTGGCTCGATGCCGGCACCGAACAGTCGTTGCTGGAGGCCGCCGGTTTCGTCGCCGCCATCGAACGCCGTCAGGGGCTTCGCATCGGTTGCCTCGAGGAGATCGCCTACATTAACAAATGGATCGACGAAGATGGTTTGCGCCGGTGCGCCGACTCCATGACGTCGTCCGGCTACGGCGACTACGTCCGCATGCTGATCAGGGAAACCGAAGCCGAATGAAGTTTCACGAAACCAGCCTGCCCGGCGTCCTTCTTGTCGAGCCGACCGTTTTCGAAGATCCGCGCGGTTACTTTTACGAGGTACATCACCGCGACAAGTTCGCGGCCGCCGGGATCGACGTCTCCTTCGTACAGGATAACCATTCGCATTCGACGAAAGGGACGATCCGGGGCCTGCATTTCCAGGAACCGCACGCGCAGGGGAAACTGGTGCGCGCTGTGGGCGGCGAGATTTTCGACGTTGCCGTCGACATTCGCAAAGGCTCGCCCCACTTCGGCGAATGGACGGGACATGTCCTGTCCGAGGCCAACCGCCTGCAGCTTTGGGTGCCGGCAGGGTTCGCTCATGGGCTTTGCGCGCTGTCGGATACCGTCGACGTCATATATAAATGCACGGATGTCTATGCCCCGGACGCGGAACACAGCATCATCTGGAACGATCCCGATATCGCAATTGAATGGCCCATCGCCGATCCGACACTGTCGGAGAAAGACGGCGCCGCGCAATTGTTGAAAGACAGCCCCGTATTACCGGAGTATCCATGAGCACCCAACTTTTCCGTCCCCGCTTTCATGTCGACGAATGTCTCGAAGAGATTCGGGAATGTCTTGAAAAAGGCTGGACCGGCCTCGGCTTCAAAACCGTCGAGTTTGAAGAGGCCTGGAAAGCCTACACCGGACTTCCGAACGCTCATTACTTGAACTCGGCGACGGCGGGACTTCATCTCGCGCTCAATATTTACAGGCTCGAAAACGGCTGGGACAGTGGTGACGAGGTAATCACGACGCCGATTACCTTCGTCTCGACCAACCACGCGATAATGTACGAAAACCTGACCCCCGTGTTCGCCGACGTCGACCAATACCTGTGCCTTGATCCGGACGACGTTGCGCGCAAGATCACGCCACGAACACGCGCCGTTATGTTCGTCGGCATCGGCGGCAATACCGGGCAACTGGAGCGCGTTGCCGAGATTTGCCGCGAGCACGATCTGATCCTGATACTGGATGCCGCACACCTAAGCGGCAGCAAACTGGAGGGCAAGGATCCCGGGCTGCTGGCGGACGTCGCTGTTTATTCCTTTCAGGCAGTCAAGAATATGCCGACCGGGGATTCCGGCATGATCTGTTTTAAGGCCCCCGAACTGGATGCCTTCGCGCGGCGCCAAAGCTGGCTCGGCATCAGCAAGGACACCTATCAACGCACCAACAAGGACGGTTACAGCTGGATGTACGACGTCGACACGGTCGGCTTCAAATATCATGGCAATTCGATCATGGCTGCAATCGCGCTCGTGCAGCTCAAGTATCTTGACGACGACAACGGCCACCGCCGTCAGGTGGCGGCGTGGTATGACGACGCGTTCGCGGCCTCCAACTCGGTCCGCCCCGTCCCGGTTGCCGAAGGCTGCGTATCGTCCAGACATTTTTACCAGATCGCCGTGAACAATCGCGACGCGGTTATGGCGGCGCTCGCGGATATTGGCATCAGCACCGGCGTACACTATCGCGACAATACGCTATATCCCATGTACGCGTATGCACACGGGACCTGCCCCAACGCCCACAAGATTAGCGAACAGGTGGTGTCGCTGCCGATGCACCTTGATCTCGGCAAGGAAGACATCGACACCATCGCCGATACGGTTGCATCCGTCTCAACATGACGAAACCGGCAGGTCATACCCAATAGCCATGACCATGCAGCAACCGACGATGCGGTACATGGCGGCCGATGACATTCCGGCGCTGGTCGAATTGATTAAGGAGATACGCCTCGGATTCATGTCGATGATGCCGAGGGTATTCATTGCCCAGTACTATCGCAATATGCTGCACCTCGATAACTGGCACTGCCGACTGCTTATTGTCGACGGCAGGATCGGCGGCTTCCACGTACTCGTCATTGGACGCTCGGCAAACCGTTTCCAGCCGCTTTATGAGACGCCGATAAGGTTCATTGCGATTGCCTGCTTTTTCGTTTACCCGGCCCTGACGATCTTGAAGTTCTTCCTCAAGGAACGCGAGATCGCCGATGAACACAAGAAACTCCGCGCAATGTACGATTCCGAACTGGTTTATCTTGGCCTTGGCGGCGCGTATCAGGGAAAAGGGAACGGCCATCGGTTAATGTGCGATATGCGGCACGTTCTCGAAAACGAAGAGGTGGCCTTTCTCGGCACGGAATTTTACAAGGACGATCGTCAGGCAGCCCGCTTTTATGAAAAATATAGTTATGAAAAGCTGGGCGAGTTGAACACGGGTGGTAGAATGAGCATTTCACTGCGCTGGCCTGTAGACGAGTTGCCATCGTGAGCCGCAAATGGGAACTAACGTGACCAATTCCGTGAAAATCGCGCACACGTCGCATCCATACCAATCGAAATTGGACTTCGATAGTACGCATACCCGAATTGCCGCTGCCGTGAAGCCCGGCGCACGCGTACTCGATATCGGTTGCTCTGACGGGTATCTTGCCGGCGCGCTCAAGAAGAAAGGTTGCTATGTCGCCGGAATCGATCTGAACCCCGGGAACGTTGACGAGAATCTGGACGAGTTTCATCTGGCCGACCTGAACGAAGCACCGTTTCCTGTGGACCCTGCAGCGTTCGACAGCATTCTTATGCTCGACGTCATAGAGCACCTGCATGAACCGGAAGCTTTTGTCGCTAGACTACATAATGCTTTGGGAAATAACCGGAGCACCGAGGTCGTCGCAACAACCGGCAACGTTGCATTCATTTCGGTCCGCATGAGCCTGCTTTTCGGGAACTTCGACTATGCTGAGCGAGGCATTCTCGACCGCACCCATACCCGGCTCTTTACGTTTGCCAGTTTTCGCAAACTGATGGAGGATGCCGGTTTCGAGGTTCTGGATACACAGGGTATTCCGGCACCGTTTCCCCTCGTGCTCGGCCACAATGCGTTGGCCGGGTTCATGCTCGCGCTGAACAGGCTGCTGATCAGGCTTTCGCGAGGCTTGTTTTCTTTTCAGATTCTTTATCGGTTACGGGTCAAATGACGAAAAAACGTATCCTAATTTTCATCGTTGCGTACAATCATGAAAAACTTATCGACAAGGTTCTGTCGCGAATTCCGCACGACCTTACCGAATACGATACGGAAATCCTGATTATCGACGATGCTTCCAGGGACCTGACGTTCGAGAAGGCAGAGGCTTACAAAAAGGAGAACAAGCTTCCTTATAAAATTAACGTTCTGGTGAACCCGACAAACCAGCGCTACGGCGGCAATCAGAAAATCGGCTTCCATTACGCGATCGAAAACGGTTTTGATGTTCTGGCGCTGGTGCACGGCGACGGGCAGTACGCGCCGGAAGCACTGCCGAAGCTTCTTGCACCGATCATCTCCGGTGAGGTGGACGGCGTCATGGGCTCGCGCATGGCCGACAAGTTTGGCGCACTCAAGGGCGGCATGCCTCTATACAAGTATATCGGCAACAAGATTCTGACTGCGTATCAGAACTTCATGCTCGGTACGGACCTCTATGAATTCCACACCGGCTACCGGCTTTACTCCGTCGAGGCATTGAAAAAAATTCCATTCGATCTCGTCACCAACGAGTTTCATTTCGATAACGAGATTTTTATTCAGCTACACCTGTCCGGATTGAAGGCGATCGAGATACCGATCGATACTTTTTACGGCGACGAGGTTTGTAACGTCGATGGTTTCCGCTATGCGTGGGATATTTTCAAGACCACAGGGATCGCCAGCCTGCAGGGCTCATCCCTGTTCTACCGGCGCAAATGGGATTTGCCGATGGGCCGTGCGGGCAAACCGGAAACGGTCCCGTCGAAGCTTGGTTTCGACAGTTCGCACCGCCGGCTGGTCGATGCCGTTGAACCTGGCAGCAAGGTTCTGAATATCGGCATCGACGGCGGCCATGTCGCACGCGCGCTAAAAGACGATAAGAACTGTGACATCATTGGCTTCGACGATGTCGATGAGCCGCTTGAATCTCCGTTCAGCACGTACCGTAAAGTCGATCTTGATACGGATTTTCTGCCGAAGGACCTTAGCGGCGTGGACACCGTCATCCTCGGCGATGTCGTCGGACGATTCCGCGAGCCAGAAGCGTTCATGACCGCACTGGCGGCCCGGGCCCGCGCTTATCCGAGCCTTCGCGTTATCGCGACCAACGGCAACGTGACATTCATTACGAACCGGTTACTGATTCTGCTCGGGCGCTTCAATTACGGAAAGCGGGGCATCCTGAGCCAGCAGCATCGCCGTCTTTTCACGCCCAAAACGCTTCGCGCGCTGTTCGATCAGTACGGATTCGAGGTCGAGTCATTGCGCGGCATACCCGCACCTTTTCCCCTGGTGCTCGGAAACAATCCCGTCAGCCGAGGGGCCACCGTCATCAACAGATTCTTCTCATATCTGTCGACCGGGCTCTTCGCCTACCAGATCATGATCAAAGCGAAACCGCGCCCCGCGCTGGCGTGGCTCTTGGCACAGGCGAAACAGGAAACCGCGACGCGAAAGCGAAATCCGCGTTCCTAATTTTCGACGCATCGGCAACATGTCCATAACGCAAAACCTTTCCGACGACCCGCATGTGCCCGCGTATCAGCGGATCGTCATTGCCGCCATCATTGTCCTCGCCATACTGATGACGATGAAGTATTTTCCGGGCCTCGAAAACGAACCTGCATATGCCGGGCTCGCTTTTCAGTCGATCCATCCCGATGCGTTTGCCGGAGATCCCTACCGCGGCCCCGAAACAAACGCCTCGGCACGTATCGTCCAGCTCAGCCTGGTATACGCCCTCGCCAAGCTAGCCGGCGAAATCTGGCTCGACGACCGCTTCCTCGCCGTCATCTATTTCGCCGCCGTCGCGCTCAGCCTCTTAGGTATCGATAAAATTGCCCGGCTCATCGGATTAACCGGGCTTTGCGAACGGCTCGTGATCCTTCTGGTTTTTGCCAAAGATCACGCCATTCTCGACCACAAGGTCCTAGTCGCGCATCATCAGGGATTCAATCACGGGGTTTTCGCGATTCCGATCATTGTCTGGCTATATTACGCGGCTCTGGCGCGCAAGGGCCTGCCCGTTGTGCTTGCTCTATCACTGCTTTTGCTCGGTTTCTCGCTGCGTAATGCGCCTTTTGCAATCCTGATCGCCATGGCCATCGTTTTTTGTATCGGCACACGTCGTGAGCGTACGGCCATTGTTGCGCTTTCCGCAGTTGGGCTGCTCGCGGTTTACGTTGTTCTTTTCCACATCATGGACATGCCTGACGCCGACCGCCTCGAACTCTGGGGGATCCTGAAAACGGCGGGCGAAGGCGACGTCAATCCCTTCGATGCCGCATTTAGCGAGCCCTTGCGATTCGCCGTGGTCAACGGCATATGGCTGACGATCATCGCAAGCGGGTTCTTTTTCACACCCGGCAGCCGACATGTCGCGACAGGCATTCGCGCCGCAATGGCGACTGCGTTCCTGATCTGGCTGTTGGGTGGGCTGTACATCAGTTTCGCGCCGGATGCGCTCAAGTTCCCGATACTTCAGGGCGCCGCGCCAACGCGGGCCCTGGCCTGGCCACAGAACATTGCCTACATCGCCCTGTTCGCATCCGGCCTGCTTTACCTGCGCGGCCGCCCGACAACGACGCGCTTGATACTGGTGTTATCGGGACTGGCTGTTCTGTTTATTATCGGTCCCGGCAACATTGGCATATGGACCGCCGTCGTCATATTGGCGTTTGCATTGGCGTTGGTGCTGGCGGCCATATTGGACCGCCGCGAACAGACCCCTAAGACGGCCACGGGCGTGACCTTTCTGCGGCCGCTGTCGAAATCACCGGCATGCGTGGTGGCCTACGCTTTCGTTTTTGCCATTGCCACCACATACGCAGCAGCGGCGTATACCAAGGCGCCGGCTTGGCGGGCCGCTTGGCAAACCGGCGTTTTTGGCGATGCGCTGCCGGCAACATGGGTCGGAGTCGACAAATTTATTCGGGAAACCGTTCCGAATGGCCAGGTCGTCTTGCCTGTCGCCTTTGCCGATCCCGCTTACCGTCGGTCGCCCCCGGCCATCGGCGACGGCCCCGTACCGAAACTGACAATAGACCGGTCCCTCGGCACCCGCGCCGGAAGGGCAATGCCAATTCCAGAGGATTTCCCCGGGGATTTCCGGGATCCCGAGGCTTGGGTAAACGGCGAGCAGCAGAAACAGGTTTTGGAAGATATCCGTCACGCGCTACGTGCACGCGACCTGTGTGCCGCCGCATCGCAAATTAAGAAACTTCAGCCGGTCCCTGATTATCTCGTTCTTCCGCAGGCGGTTTTCGGGTCCCAGCCTCAGATTCTTGATACATACCGTCTACTGAAGGCAATTAATGGTTACGCCGTGCTGAAACAAACCGAAAATATGCAAACGCCATGCCCGAACCGATAAATACATTCAAAGCGCCAGAATGGATGCCGAAACCCGTCTCAGGTATGCGCATCCTCGTCGTCGGCGCCACCGGCGGGCTCGGCCGCCCGCTGGTCGACATGCTTTTGAAGAGCGATGTCGCCGCCATCGGCGCGCACGGCGGCACACAGACGTTCAAGAGCGAAGACGGCCGCGTCATGCCGATCGTGCATAAACTGGAAAACGAAGCGGACTGCACCTCCGTTGTCGATGCGTTCGCAGAACAGGCCGGCGGTATCGACGCCCTGGTCGCGCTTTCCGGCGCCATTCATTTTTCCGGTCACTGGAAGGACATGCCCGCCGCCGAGTGGGAACGCGACATCGACGTCAACCTGAACCAGCCGTTTTATCTGGCGCGTGCCGCGATGCGGCACATGACGGCGCGGGGCACGGGCGGGCGCATCGTGCTGAACGGGACCGAATCCGCGATCCACGGCGGCAGCGCGATGTCGTTCCCTTACGCCATCGCCAAGCGCGGCACGGAATGCATGGTCGAGGGCCTCGCCCGCGAAGGGGCGAAGGACAACATCCTCGTCAACGGGGTGCGGCTCGGCTGTATCCGCAGCGGCTTTCACGAACGCTGGCACAACAAGACGGACGCCGACATGGCCGAGCGTATCGATCTGATCCCGCTCAAGCGCGCCGGCGCGCCCGAAGAAGTGGCGGCGCTGATCTGCTACCTGCTGTCGGGCTGGGCCGGGTTCATCACCGGCCAGATGATTCCGCTGACCGGCGGGGACTGGCTCTAGATCATTGAGGTTCCGTGCCGGTTAGACTGACCGCGAGCGTTCCTGCCGATCGGCCGGCGGACCAACGACTGTGCGTGATCGGTGGACCGCAAGCCGTTCCCGGCGGCTCGCCGGAGATCCCCGATATCGCCCGCCGGCTGGAGGCCGCTTTCGACGATGCGTACACGCCATGGCGCGATGCGGCGCTGAAACTGCAGAGCCAACCCGGCGCCGAACTGGCGCACATGCCGACCATGAGCACATATGCGTCCGACTTCGGATTGATGCTGGCGTGGTGCGGGATTGTTCGGGACCTTATCCGCGACCCCGCAACAACGCGCGTCGTTTGCCCGGACCCATGGCTTTTCAGGGCCCTTGCCTGTCTTGAAGGAATCGAAGCCGGGCCGGCACCCCGGATAGCCGCGAAGCGGCTCCGCTTTTTTTGCCGTGGCATCCTCGCCCGAATCCGCGCCGCGGTCCGTAGCCTGCTGGCAATGTGGCGGACGCGCGCGCACCGGCATTCGCCCCGGCAGGCATCCTGGCTGCTGGTGTACGGACATCCGGACAGCGATGCCGACGGCTTCGACGCGTATTTCGGCGACCTGATGCGGGTCGTACCGTCGCTTCGACGGTTGGTGCACACCGACTGTCAGGCGGACTTTGCCCTGAACCTGGCGAACGACGGGCGCACACATGCGCTGCACGCGTGGGGCAGCGTCGGCACGATACTGAAGATGCCGTTCGCACGCTGGCGGCCGGACGTCACCGGGATCGATCCGGCGACGGCTTGGCTCGTCAAACGTGCCGCCGCGGTCGAAGGCAGCGGCGGCAGCGCCGCCATGACGCTTTGGCAGATGACGTGTCACGCCAACTGGCTGGAGCGCGCCCGGCCCAAAGCCGTCGCCTGGCCGTGGGAAAACCATCCATGGGAGCGGGATTTCACCCGCCGGGCGCGCGCCAACGGCACGACAACGCTGGGCTATCAGCACACCGTCGTCGGCCGGCACATGTATAACCAGGGCGCGGATGCCAACCTCGACGGCACCGAAAGTATTCCCGACCGTATTTTGCTGAACGGTCTGGCGTACAAGGACGACCTGGCTGGACGCGGCATACCGGCCGAACGCATGCAGATCGCGGGCGCGTTCCGGATCGGCGCCAAGGGCCTGCCGAAATTCGATCCGGAAGGGCCGGTGTTCCTGGCGCTTTCGAACAATCCGTCGTTCGCCAGACAGATGATCGACGCCTGCCGCCCACTGGCGTCGAATGCGCGCCCGTTCATCGTCAAGGATCACCCGCTGAGCCCCTATCCGGTCAGCGAGAGCGAGAACTTCACCCTGACCCGGAAGCCGATCCCGGAACTCCCCCCCATGCGTGCGCTTATATATTGTACGGGGACCACAGGGCTGGAGGGGTTGCTGGGGGGCGTGCCGACCTACCGTTTAATTCCCGAAGGCGGCGTCGCGCTGGATATCCTGCCCAAAGGCATGACGCCTCGATCGGTCAGCGCCGGGGAATTGCCTGAAGCATTGCAGAACCCGCCCGAAGCGGCTAATCACGCGGGGGCCGGAGCGGGCTCGGACGCCTTCCCGCCGCCGGACATGGATGTGTGGACTTCGCTGCTCAGTGACCAACAAACCGAACCGACGACATGACTGACACCCTCAAAGTCGCCCTGATCGGCTGCGGCCGCATCGCCGGGCATCACTGCCGCTCCATCGCCGAGGTCGACGGGGTCGAACTCGCCGCCGTCTGCGATCTGGAGATCGAGAAAGCCGAAGCCTATGCGAACGAGTTCGGCGTCCCCGCGTTTTCCGATTACCGCAGGATGTTCGCCGACGTCCCCGATATCGACATCGCCGCCGTGATCACGCCGTCGGGCATGCACTTCGAACACGGGATCGAGGTGATCGAGGATTTCGGCAAGCACATCGTCATGGAAAAGCCGACCTTCATGCGGCCGGAACAGCTCCAAAAAGCCTTCGCCGCCGCCGACAAGGCGAAGACGCGGATCTTCCCCGTGTTCCAGAACCGCTACAACAAGGCCGTCCGGCGGGTGAAGACGGCGCTCGAGACGGGCGAGCTCGGCGACATCCGGACCGTCTCGGTCAGGCTTCGCTGGTGCCGCCCGCAACGCTATTACGACCTGGCGCCGTGGCGCGGCACGTTCTCGCACGACGGCGGCGCGTTGACGAACCAGACCATCCACCATGTCGATCTGCTCCGCCATCTGGGCGGCGACGTCGAGAAGGTCAACGCCACCATGCGCACGCTCGGCGCCGACATCGAAGTCGAGGACACCACCGTCGCGTCATTTACGTATCAATCGGGCGCGGTCGGCACGCTGGAATCGACGACCGCCGCCAGGCCCGACGATTTCGAAGCCTCCATCTCTTTCGTGTGCTCGGAGGGCTTAGCCCAGATCGGCGGCATCGCCGTCAACGACCTGCAGGTCTTCACCCCCGATCCCGCGGCCTGCGCCGAAAATTCCGAAGACTTCAAGGGGATCGAGGGGCACGGCGCGGTCTACGGTTTCGGGCACACGGAAATGTACCGCGACATCGTCGCCGATTTTAGGGGCGAGGCCGCATATCCCGTCGACCGCCACGACTGCCTGAAAACGCTCGGCCTATTACACGCGTTCTACCGTTCCGACGAGGCCGGCGGCTGGGTCACGGTCGACGGCAATGCATCGTCGGAACGGCTCGGCCGGCCCAACGAGGAAATCTCGGACATCTACCGGACGCCGAAATCTTGACGGCGAAGCTCAAAGTCGGGATCTCGGGGTATGGCGTTGTCGGCAAGCGCCGCCGCGGCGTCATCGACGCACGCGACGATATGAAGGTCGTCGCCGTCTGCGACCGCACGCTGGCCGGCAGTGGCACCTTCGACGACGGGGTCCGGTATTTCGAAACCTATCCGGAACTTCTCGGCGAAGACCTCGACGTGCTGTTCGTCGCCATGTCCAACGACATCGCCGCCGACGTCACTATCGCCGGGCTGGAAAGCGGGTTGCACGTTTTCTGCGAGAAGCCGCCGGGGCGCGACGTCGCCGATATCGAACGCGTGGTCGCCTGCCGGACGGCACGGCCGGATCAGGTTTTGAAGTACGGGTTCAACCACCGCTATCACGATTCGGTTCAGGACGCGCTCGCCGTTCTAGCGTCGAACGAACTCGGCGACGTCATCGACATGCGGGGCGTCTACGGCAAGTCGCAGCTGATCACCTTCGACCAGACGTCCTGGCGTACCGAACGCGCGCTCGCCGGCGGCGGCGTGCTGCTGGATCAGGGGATCCACATGGTCGACCTGATCCGCTTGTTCGGCGGCGAGTTCACCGACGTTAAGAGCTTCGTTTCGAACCGGGTCTGGGGCCACGATGTCGAGGACAACGCCTACGCATTAATGCAGACCAACGCGGGCGTCGTCGCGATGCTGCATTCCTCGGCGTCGCAGTGGCGCCATCGCTTTCGCCTCGAGATCGGCATGACCCGGGGCGCGCTCACGCTTTCCGGGATTCTGTCCGGCTCGAAGAGCTACGGCGCGGAAACGCTCACCATCACCCGGCGCGGCGAGAACGACATGGGCGATCCGCACGAAGAGACCAAGAGCTACGACAACGACCCGTCGTGGACGCTGGAAGTCGCCGAATTCGCCGACGCCGTACTGCGCGACGGCAAAATCAGGAACGGCTCGGCGGAAGACGCGCTCCGCACCATGCAGCTCGTCTATAAAATATATTGCGCCGACCCGGTATGGCGTGAGATGTGGCACCTTGATAACGACGTCCAGGAAATCGCCAAATGAGTATTCGCCAGACTGACCGGGCCTTCGGCCTGACCTTTGCAGCCGTCTTTACCTTCCTCGGCGGGCTGGTCTGGTTGCTGACGAGCCATTTCATCCCGGGGCTGTTTGTCGCCGCTGGCGTGTTCGCGCTTCTGGCCTTGGCGGTGCCGGGTGTGTTATTACCCCTCAACCGGCTGTGGTCGTGGTTTGGCGGCAAGCTGGGCCATATCAACAACAACTTGGTCCTAGGCCTTTTCTATATTCTGTTCATGATCCCTTTCGGCATCGTCATGCGCCTGTTCGGCCGCGACCCGATGGCCCGGAAGATCAAGAAAGGGCAGGAGAGCTACTGGCAGCAACCGCCGCGGCAACTCGACCGCGAGACGCTGCGGGACATGTACTGAACGCGGACGACCGATGATCTCACTTTTCAAAGAACTGTTTCGTTTCATGCGGGCCTATCGCAAATTCTGGATGGCGCCGCTGATTTTCGGGCTGCTCGCGCTTGGGGTCCTGTTGATCGCCGCCAAGAGCTCGGCCATCACGCCTTTCATCTACGCGATATTCTGACTTTATGATCGTTCTCGGCCTATCAGCATTCTATCACGACAGCGCCGCCGCGATCGTGCGCGACGGCGAGATCGTGGCGGCCGCCCAGGAAGAGCGCTTCACGCGCCAGAAGAACGATTCCGAACTGCCGGTGCACGCCGCAGCTTACTGTCTGGATGCCGCCGGCGTCACGCTCGACGACGTCGATCACGTGGCGTTCTACGACAAGCCGCTTTTGACCTTCGACCGGCTCCTCGAAACCTATCTCGCCTACGCGCCCACGGGTTTCGGATCGTTCGCGAAGGCGATCCCGATTTGGGTCAAGGACAAGCTTCTGCAGAAAAGCCGCATCGTGAAGGGCCTGAACGGTCTCGAGCGCGGCGAGATCGCCGAAGACGACATCCTTTTCGGGTATCACCACCATTCGCACGCCGCCGCGGCATTCTACCCGTCGCCGTTCGACGAGGCTGCCATCGTCATTATGGACGGGGTCGGCGAATGGGCCACGACGTCGATCGGCTACGGCAAGGACCGTGACATCAAGCTGGAACGCGAGATTCGCTTTCCGCATTCGCTGGGGATGCTGTATTCCGCGTTCACCTATTATCTCGGCTTCAAGGTCAACGACGGCGAATACAAGGTGATGGGCCTGGCGCCCTACGGCGAGCCGGTTTATGCCGATCTGATCATCGAAAAGCTACTCGACGTTAAAGACGACGGGTCGTTTCACATGGACATGTCGTACTTCAACTATACGACCGGCCTGACGATGACCAACGACAAGTTCGCAAAGATTTTCGGCGCGCCCCGCCGCGAACCGACCGACCCCCTTACCGAATTCCACATGAACATTGCCCGCTCCGTTCAGGCCGTCGCCGAAAAACTGATCATGGGGGTGTGCCGCGAAGCGCACCGCCTGACCGGATCGAAGAACCTCTGCCTCGCCGGCGGGGTCGCGCTCAACTGCGTCGCCAACGGTCTGGTGCAGCGCGAAGGCCCGTTCGACAACATCTGGATCCAACCTGCGTCCGGCGACGCCGGGTCGGCGCTGGGGATCGCGCTTGCCACAGCGAACCTGCTCGGCGACACACGCGTGCCGGCACCCAAGAACGGCCACGACGCCATGCGCGGCAGCTATCTCGGGCCGGAGTTCGGCGACGACGACATTCGCGGCGTGCTCGACGAATACGACGCCGCCTATGAGCGGCTCGACGATGACGCCATGCTATCGACGGTCGCCGACGCGCTTGCCGGCAACGAGATCGTCGGATGGTTCCAGGGGCGTATGGAGTTCGGGCCGCGCGCGCTTGGCAATCGTTCGATCCTCGGCAACCCGGCGTCGCCGGCGATGCAGAAGACGCTCAACATGAAGATCAAGTACCGCGAGAGCTTCCGCCCGTTCGCGCCGGCCGTTCTGAAAGAGGACGCCTCGGAGCACTTCCAGTTCGAGGGCGACAGTCCCTACATGCTGATCGTCGCCCCCGTGCGCGAGGAAGACCGTTTCGATCTGAGCGACGACGACAAGGCACGCACCGGCCTCGATCGGCTGAACGTGGTCCGCGCCAAGCTGCCGGCGATCACGCATGTCGATTACTCCGCACGGATTCAGACCGTCACGCCCGACAGCAACAAACGCTTCTACGACCTGATCAGCGCCTTCAAGAAGCGCACCGGCAACGGCGTACTGGTCAACACCAGCTTCAACGTCCGTGACGAACCTGTCGTGTGCTCCCCCGAAGACGCCTACAGATGCTTCATGGCAACGGAAATGGATATGCTCGTGCTTGGCAATTTCGTCCTGAGAAAGTCGGCGCAGTGACCGTGACCACAGACACGCCGCTGTTCTCGGATCGCATCTTGAAGCTGTTGCGTGCACCGGGCGCGGGTGACAACGCGTCTCTGGTTCAAGAGGGCGATGCGTTCAGGTGCACCGAAACCGGCGAGACCTTTCCGGTCATCGACGGCATCCCGTCGCTGTTCGCGCCGAGCCCCGGCGAGGGCAAGGACGTCACCGAGAAAGTCCGCTCGTTCTATGAAGAGAACCCGTTTCCGAGCTACGAGGGACTGGAGGAATTCGGCGAGCTGGTCACCAAGGGCCACGCCAACAGTTTTTCGAAAAACCTGCTCGACGCCATCGGCTACAACAAGACGGTGCTGGAATGCGGCTGCGGCACGGGGCAGCTTTCGCACTACCTGCAGCTCAACAACAACCATGTGCTCGGCATCGACATGTCGCTGGCGAGCCTTGGCCT
This sequence comes from Rhodospirillales bacterium, assembly GCA_965228915.1. Classification (GTDB taxonomy): domain Bacteria; phylum Pseudomonadota; class Alphaproteobacteria; order Rhodospirillales; family Casp-alpha2; genus UBA4479. The sequence goes on from OZ245847.1 coordinate 1,424,383, forward strand.
CGCGGTCGAGCACAAGCAGCGCAACGTGCTGACGCGTGCCTCGTTCGCACAGATGAACATTTTCGACCTGGCGCTCAAGGATAACAGCTTCGATGTCGTCATTTCGCACGGCGTGCTGCACCACACCTTCGACGCCAGGCGCGCCTTCGGGCAGATCGTCAAGAAGTTGAAGCCGGGCGGGATCGTGATGGTCGGTCTCTATAACCGGCCGGCACGGCTGCCGACGCTGATCCGCTCCAAACTGATCGGGTTGTTCGGGCCGAACATCGACTTCGTCGTGCGCTCGCGCATCCGCGACAAACGCGAGGCGACGATCTGGATCGCCCACCAGTACTACAACCCGCACGAAACCTGGCACTCGTTGGACGAAGTTTTGGAGTGGTTCCGTGAAAACCACGTCGAGTATGTAAACGCGTCGCCGGCAATCATGGGCACGGACGGCGAAGATGCCGAGAACCTGTTTCAGCAGACGTCGCCGGGCTCGCGCTACCAGCGCGCGGTGACTCAGCTGACGTGGCTCGGCACCATCGCCCGTGAAGGCGCGTTGTTCGACGTCATTGGCAAGAAGGCAACATCATGAGCCAACCGGAAATCCGCATCACCTGGAAAGGCCGTCTGATTGCCCTTTTGATCGGCGCGGTCTTTCTGGTCGGTGCTTCGGAGATCGTCGTCCGTATCGTCTATCCTTCCTGGAGCGAATTTTTCGCCGGGCGGTTCCTGACCGTCGAGCACGTGCCCGGCTACGGCGATGTGGCTGTCGGCCGCAAGGGCTTTGACGGGTACTTTTCCCAGAACAACGGCGATTTCCGGGTCCACATAAAGATCAACGAAAGCGGGCTGCGTGACGATGAACCCGTCGCGGCCGCTGACGACAGGGTCTGGATTGTCGGCGACTCGATGGCGTTCGGCTGGGGCGTGGAACAGAACGAAATGTATTCGTCTGTCATCGCCGAGCGGCTTGGCCGCCCCACCTATAATGTCGCCAGCCCCGGCACCAACGTCTGCGGTTATCAGGCGCTGAAGGGACGCATGCCGGACGACATCAAGCCGCAAGCCGTCATCATCGGCCTGATTCTGGAGAACGACCTCGCAGAATATGACTGTAGCACCTATGCCGCAAAGAAGAAGGCCCCGGAAAACGGCGGTCTCCATATCACGAAGATCAAGTCGATGCTCACCGAGCATTTGGCGCTCTACAACTTTTTCGCCGTCGCTCTGAAGCGCGTCGACGTTATCCGCGAAGCGCTTATATGGGTAGGCGTCATCAAGCGGGCTCAAGCTTATCGCAACATACTTGATGGACAGGACATAGAGAAGGTAACCAAGAGCACCGCGGGTGAACTGAAGAAACTTCAGGGGATGTTCGATCCGGATGTGCCGTTCGCCGTACTCATCACCCCGGCGCGCTTTGAGATCGCAAACGACGATCCCGCATTTACGAAGATTCGAATCTCCATGCGGGCTGCCCTCGATGCCGAGGGAATTCCCTATATCGATCCGATCGCGGCCTTCAAGCAGGCCGGCTTCACCGACACCCACTTTGCCCACGACGGGCACTGGTCGGCAAATGGTCACCGTATTGCCGCCGAAGCGGTCACCACATGGCTTCGCGACAACCTGCCCCGCTAATCCAGGCCGCTTACAAGAGAGGTTACTGACATGAAAACGATCGGCATCGTTCCGGCCCGCATGGCGGCCAGCCGGTTTCCCGGAAAACCCCTGCACCCGATCTGCGGACGCCCGATGCTCGAACATTGCTATCTGCGCGCGAAGATGTATCCGGGCTGGGACGTGCTGGCGGTCGCGACCTGCGACGAGGAGATCAAGTCGTTCTGCGACAACAAGGGCTTCCCGGTCATCATGACCATGGACACGCACACCCGGGCGCTCGACCGGGTTGCAGAGGCGGCGACCAAGTGCGGCACCGACGTTACGGACAACGATATCGTCGTCTGCGTGCAGGGCGACGAGCCGCTGCTGGGCCCGGACGTGATCGAGGCGGTGCTGGCGCCGTTCGAGGACATCGACGTCAACGGCACGATGCTGGCCGTCCCCATCCACGACGAAGAAACGTTTCTGAACCCCGACATGGTCAAGCTGGTGCACGACCTCAACGGCAACGTTCTCTATACGTCGCGTAGTCCCATCCCCTATATGAAGACATTCGATCCGGATGCGGGCGCCAAGCGGGTCGGCGGCATCTTCGGCTTCAAATGGCATTTTCTGAAGTGGTTCACGGAGACGCCGGAATCCCCGCTCGAAAAGGCAGAAGCCTGCGATTCCAACCGGATTTGCGACAACGGCTTCTTTCAGCGCATCGCGCCGATGACGTTCCGGCCCTATCAGTCGGTCGACAGCATCGAGGACGTGGCGCGTGTCGAAAAAGCCATGCCCGACGATCCGCTCTGGGGGAAGTACTGACGTGAGCATTGCAGACGATCACATCGTTCTTTTCGATCTCGACGGCACCATCGTCGACAGCGCGCCCGGGGTGGCGTGGTCTCTCAACCGCGCGCTCGAAGCCGAAGGCCGTTCTTCGCTCACCGTCGATCGGGTCAAGGATCTGGTCGGCAAGGGCGCGCAATACCTGGTCGCCGATGCGCTCGCCGACACCGGCGGCATCGACGACGAGGGCCATCCCGACCGGGTCCGCGAGGCGTTCCTGCAGATCTACAGCGAGAACCCTGTTCAGGACACGACCGTCTTTCCGGGTGCGATCGACGTGCTGGAGCGGCTTCGCGGCGATGGCGTACCGATGGCGCTCTGCACCAACAAACCGCGCAAGACCACGCTGCCGGTGCTCGACGCCTTCGGTCTCACGGATTTCTTTCCGGTGATGCTGTGCGGCGACGACGTCGAAAACCGCAAACCCGACGGCCGCCACCTGCTCGACACCATCGCGAAAATGGGACGGACCGGCGCGCCCGCCGTCATGGTGGGCGACAGCGAGAACGATATTCTCGCCGCGCACGACGCCGGCCTGCCGTCGATCTGCGTCACGTTCGGTTATTGCCATATGCCGTTCGAGGAACTGAAGCCGACGGTGCTGATCGATACCTACGATGCGTTTCATGACGCGCTGGCCAAGATCGTCAAAGGCGGCGCCGCCGCATGAGCCGCGTCTGCGTCGCGTCCCGGTCGTTTTCACGCCACCCTGTATTGCGCGCGGAACTGCAAGCGCACTACCCCGACGCGACGTTCAACGACGCCGGCGAAAGCCTTGCCGGGGAACGCCTGATCGAGTTTCTGAAGGGTCACGACAAGGCCGTGATCGCGCTCGAGAAGATCGACGGCGCCGTGCTTGACGCTGTCCCCGAACTTCGCGTCATCGCCAAATACGGGGTCGGCTTCGACAAGATCGACCTGCACGCTTTGATCGCGCGCGGCGTCTCGCTCGGCTGGACCGGCGGCGTCAACCGCCGCTCCGTCGCCGAACTGGTGATCGCGTTCGCGATTTCCCTGCTACGCCACGTGCCCGCCGCCAACGCCGAGGTTCTAAGGGGCACCTGGCGGCAGACCGTCGGCCGGCAGTTGTCGGACTGCACCGTCGGGATCGTCGGTTGCGGGCATGTCGGCAAGGAACTGGCGACGATGCTGCGCGCCGGGTTCGGCACGGAAGTGCTGGCCCATGATATCCTCGATTTTAACGATTTCTACCATGAGCGCGGCGTCATTCCGGCCGATCTCGATACCCTGCTCGCACGCGCCGATGTGGTCAGCCTGCATCTGCCGCTCGACCCGACGACCGACAACATTCTGGACGAGGCGCATCTCTCGCTGATGAAGCCGGACGCGGTGCTGATCAACACCGCGCGCGGCGGGCTGGTCGACGAAGCGGCGCTCAGGTATGCGCTCAAGAACGGCCGGCTCGGTGCCGCCGCGTTCGACGTGTTCGCCGCCGAGCCGCCGGAAGACACCGAGCTTCTGAACCTTCCCAACTTCCTGGCGACCCCGCACATCGGCGGCAGCGCCGAGCAAGCGATTATCGCCATGGGCCGCGCCGCCATTCACGGCCTCGACGACTTCCGCGCCCCGGAGCCCGGGATCTTTCCGCCCGGACGCTGGTGAGGCCGCGGGTGAGCGTGCAGGCCCTGAAACGAAAGCTGCGTCAACTGGCCGGCGACCCGGTGTTGCGGTCGTGGCTGCTGCGCCGTGCCGTCAGTTTGCAACCGCCGCCGGCGCCGTTCGCGCCGCATCTGCCGGTCTATGCGTGGGAACGGCTGCCGCTCAGGACCGGATCCCGGTCGTGGCCGGACGGGTCGGCTGAAATACCGGACGACGTTGCGGCCGAACCCCTGGATATCAAACTGGCCGGCGCGGCGATTCCGTTCGATCCGGCAAAGCCGGACGGCTTTTTTTCGGCCGCCGTCCCCGATATCGAGGCGGATCTGGCGCGCCACCGCTTCGCCTGGCTGCCGCTGCAGCCGGAGGCCGGGGCAGGCGTGTTCCGGACGTTGTGGCGGGTCTGGCGCGCCCGTTACTTCGACACGGACGGCATGCACTGGCACCCCTATACCGCCGCCGAACGGGCCATCAACGTGATCGATGCCGGCACCCGCCTGGGCACGCCCGCGGACCCCGGCGTGCTCGCCGCCGACCTGGCGAAACACGCCGACGTGATCGCCGAGCGGCTCGAATACTTCGGCGATCACGATACCTCGAACCACCTCGCCAACAACGGCCGCGGCCTCTACCGGATCGGCTGCACCCTCAACGACGATGCGGCGCGCGGGCTCGGATTCGATATCCTGACGAACGAAGCCGAACGGATTTTCCGCCCGGGTGGCATGCTGCGCGAAGGGTCTTCGCACTATCATTTTCTTTATCTCAGGAATTACCTCGACGTGATGCTTGCCGCCGAACGGCACGGTTTCGACGAAGAGGCATCGGCGCTCGGCGAGATCGCGGAAAGATTGATGGCGGCGGCCAGGTATCTGATGTTGCCGGGCGGCCTGGCGCTGATCGGCGACATCTCGCCCGACTGCCCGCCTGCGTTTCTGACCGGTCTCGAGAACGGAAGCGGCGACTGGGCGGCGCTTCAGGACGATGAAGGCCGCAACAGACTAAATCGTTTTGCCGAAGCCGCAGGCGACGTTTCCGCCGAAGCCGTGCGCGCCGACGGTTGGCTGCGCGCCGATTTCGGCCGCTGGTCCGCCCTCGCCCACGTGCCGTCCGCGGGCTGGCCGTTCATGCCGGGCCACGCGCATCAGGACATGGGCAGCGCGGAAATCCATCTCGACGGTATGCCGTTGTTCGTCGACCCGGGGCGTGGGCGTTACGGGGAGGACGGCGATGCCGCGCTTTACCGTTCTTCCGCTGTGCACGGCACGCTCCGCATCGATGACGCCGATCCCTATCCACCCAACAAGCCCTACTACGACGACGCGTTCCGCACCCGCCATGCCGGTCCGGCGGCGGCGATGCGTCACGCGGACGGCTTCACCATAGCGCACGGCGGCTACAAACGGCTGGGTGCCCGCGACGTGCGCCGGCGCTGGCATTTTTCAGATGATCAATTCCGGATCGAGGACGGCATTTCAGGCCACGGCCACCACAGGATCGAGCGCGCCCTGGTGACCCCGCTCGACGTCAGGATCGACGACGGTGCCGCCATCGTCGACGGCCGCGTCGCCGTGACGGCCGACGGCGTCCGGCCGCGGCTCGAAGGCGTCACCGTCTGGCGCGCCTACAATACGGGGGCGCCGGGCACGCGGATTATCTTCGAGACCCAGGCCGACCTGCCCTGGTCCGGCACCCTGACGATCCGGGAGATGACGTAATGTGCGGTATCGCCGGGATTTACGTGCCCAACGGCAGCCCCGTCCCCGACGTGGACTTGGCACGCATGGCCGCCCGGATGCGCCATCGCGGCCCCGACGGCGAAGGCTTCTGGAACAGTTCCGACAACAGATACCGGACGGCGTTCCGCCGTCTCGCGATCATCGATCTCGCGACCGGCGATCAGCCGCTGGTCGACGACCGCAACGGCTGTGTCCTGACCGGCAATGGAGAGATATATAATTACCTCGAACTGCGCCAACGCTTCGCCGACTATCCGTACCGCACCGAGGGCGACATGGAAGCGGTGCTCGCCGCCCGCGCCCGGCTCGGCGGCGCTTATGTCGACGACCTCAACGGCATGTACGCGCTGGCGGTCTACGACCGGCGCGCGCATGCACTCGAGCTGGTGCGCGACCGGCTTGGGGTCAAGCCGCTTTACTGGGCGGAGCTTCCGGAAGGCGGGATCGTCTACGCTTCCGAGATCAAGCCGCTGTTCGCATCGGGACTGATCGCGCCGGAAGTCGACGAGGACGCCGTCAACGCCTACCTCGCGCACGGCTATGTCCCCGGCCCCCGCACCCTATATAAAAATGTGAACAAGCTCGAGCCGGGGCACCGGCTTTCCGTCGACGCCGACGGCGAGATGGTCATCGCCCCCTATTGGCGGCCGCGCCCGGCCGGCGACCTGCCGAAAGACGCGGCGGAGATCGAGAATCATCTTATTGAGCTTCTCGAGGACAGCGTCCGGATTCAGCTTCGGAGCGACGTTCCCGTCGGCATGTTGCTGTCGGGTGGGATTGATTCCGGTCTCGTCGTCGCGCTCGCCGCCAAACATGCGCCGAAGGCGCTCCGCACGTTTACCGCTCGCTTCCCGGACGGCGTCGACGAAAGCCCGCTGGCGAACGAGGTCGCGGCGCGCTACGGGACCGAGCACACGGTGATCGACGTCGACGGTTACGACGCAGCAAAGCATCTCGGCGCACTGGCGTGGTACGCGGAAGAACCGCTCAACGACGCCGCGCTTCTGCCGAACTTCCTGATCGAACGCGCCCTTGGCGAACACGTGACGGTGTCGCTCAACGGCACCGGCGGCGACGAACTGTTCGCGGGCTACGGCCGCTATTTCCAGCTCCCCGTCGAACGCCGCTATCTCGCGCTTCCCGGCATGCTCCGGCGTGGCCTGGTGGAACCGCTGACGAGCCTCGTCTCGCCGATGCGCGCTTGGCAACTCGGCCGCGCCGAACTGTTCGAAACATCGAGGGGCGCCTATCTGCATCAGCACAGCACCCACTTCCCGCCGCCGCTGCGCGCCCTGATCGGCAACCCCATGCCGGCACCCTCGATGGCGCAGGCGGATGCGGCGCGCGCATTCGCCGACATCGCCCCCGGCGCGGGCAAGCAGACGGCAGGGCTCGCCGCCGACCTCGGCACTTATATGGTGGACGACCTGCTGACGCTCTTGGACCGCACCAGCATGGCGGTCAGCGTCGAGGGCCGCGTGCCGTTTCTCGATCACCGGTTCGTCGAGGCAGCGCTGGCGGTGCCCGAAACGATGCGCACGCCGGGCGGCGTCCAGAAGCATCTGGAGCGCAAATTGGCCCGCGCATATCTCCCGGAAAGCGTCATCGACGCCCCCAAGCAGGGCTTCGTCTCGCCGGTGCCGCGCTGGTTCCGGGGCGAGGTCGGCCGCGCCGCCGAAAAACTGCTGACCTCGCGTGACGCCCTTGAGCGGGGCTGGTGGACGGCGGAGGGGATCCGGCGGCTGATGGCCCAACCGGACCGTCACGCCTACCGCGTCTATTCCCTGTTGATGCTGGAGCTTGCGGTGCGCACGTTCACCGAGGACCCAATCGCCGAAAGCGCGCCGACGGCGTCGTTGACGGAGATCGCCGATGCCGCGTGACACGGCCCCCGTCAGCGTCGTCGTCCCGGCTTACAACGCGGCGCAGACCATCGGCCGCGCGCTGGAGAGCATTGCGGCGCAGACGCTCCGCCCCGCCGAGGTGATCGTCGTCGACGACGGCTCGGTGGACGCGACCGCCGACGCGGCAGCGGCGATGCAGGCCGCGCTGGGCGAAACCCGGCTTCGCGTCATTCGTCAGGAGAACAAGGGCGCGGGGGCGGCGCGCAACCGGGCCGTTCACGAGGCCTCGCAACCCTACCTGGCGTTCCTCGACGCGGACGACGAATGGCTGCCGGAGAAGCTGGCGCGTTCGATGCAGGTGCTGCAGGACGGCGGCTATCTTCTGGTGGCACACGATTATCTTGATGTGACGCCGGACGGCGATGTGCACGTCGATTGCCGTCGCCGCTTCAAAGAGATGCCCGACCCGTATACGACGCTCTATCTCAAGGGCTACATCCCGAGCATCAGCGTGGTCACACACCGCGATGCGGTCATCGCCGCCGGCGGGTTCGACGAAACGCTCCGAAATGCGCAGGACTTCGATCTGTGGCTCAAGCTGCTGGCGGAGCCCGGCACACGGTTCACGCTCTTCGGCGAGCCGCTTGCCCGATATCACCATGTCGAAGGCAGCATCATGTCGCATACCGACCGGCGTATTGCGTGCTGCCGGACCGTCGCCGTTCGCCACCTTCCCGCGCTGAAACGGCGCGGCGCGGGGGGGATGTCAAATCTGTGGCGGAGAATCGCGCTCGTTTACCTGGAAGCCGCGAATGCGCAACCGGCACGGAAATGGCGCTACCTGGCAACCGGCGCAGCGGACATTCTCGCAACCACGCTGACGGTTCTGATCCCTCCTTCCGAGGCCGACGGGCAGCCGATGGCGGCACCGGGCGTGACGGCCTTTTTCGCGTTCTGGATTGCGGGCGTGCTGGGCCTCTATCTGTTTTCGTTTCGGGATTTGGTGCAGCCGATCCTTTATACCCTTGGGTTCTAGGTCAGGTATTTAATCGCAATGCCCATTGCCGTTACCGCATGGATGACCCTCGCCGCCACGGGCGCCGGATTCACGATACTGCGTGTAACCGGATTAATGGGCGCGTTGACGCATGCCGAGCGTCTTGCGATAGCATTTGTTCTCGGCATCGGCATGATAGGCTGGCTTGCGTTCTTCCCCGGCCTCTCGGGCAATTTCAATGGAAGCTGGTTTGCCGCAATCCTCGCGCTCTGTTCGGTCGGGCTGGTATTCGCGCGAAAACCCGCACGGGGCGATGATCATCACCTGTCATTGAACGGGATCGAATGGGTGCTGCTCGCCGGGTTGTGCGCGGCCGTGCTCATGGATCTGAGCGAGGCGCTCTCGCCGGCAGCCGACGCCGATACGATGGCATATCATTTCGAAACGCCACGGCTGTATCTTGAGCGCGGCGGCATCTTCGCGATTCCGCGCGCAATCGACGGCGCGACACAGCTCTTGTTGCAGATGACCTATGCCGTCGCGATGGACCTCGGCGGCGAGACGGCGGCAAAATTGTGGGTCATGGTCAGCGGATGGGGGCTGGGCGCGCTGTTCTACGTCCTTGCACGGCGTCATCTGGACAGGGTGTGGGCGCTGGGCGGGGTGTTGCTCCTGATGACTACGCCGGCCGTCGTTTACGGCGCCGGGACCGGTCAGGTCGAAGTGCGGCTTGCCGCATTTGCGTTGCTGAGCGCGTATGCCGTGGCCATGTCGGCGCGCGAGGATGCGGATCCGGCCCTCGGCTTCGGATGGGTGATCGTTGCCGGTCTCGCTGCCGGGTTCTTTGCCGGCGCCAAGTCAACGGGATTGATATTTGCGTTCGCGGGCTGCATCGCGATGCTCGGCCGGACGGTGCCGATCAAGCGAATGTGCGTGTTTTCAATCTGCGTCGCCCTGGCAGGCGTGCAATGGTACGCGTTCAACTGGTCTCAGACCGGCGACCCTCTCTATCCCCTGCTGTGGCGTCACGTCGATCTCGCGGCCGGGTATCAGTGGAATGATGCGCTTGCGCAAAGCCTCGAGCGGCAATGGCAAAACGAACGCGGTGCGGTGCGGGGCATCGGCTGGTTTTTTGCCTATCCGATCCGAACCGTTCTAGCCCCGTTTCCGCAGTTCGAGTCGTTGCGCGTCGGTCTCGGTCCGGCGGCGCTAATGTTCCTGCCGTTCGCCGGCGCGGCTTTCGTCATGAAGCGTGACGCGCTCAAATCACCGTTGTTCCGCCTGGCGATGATCGCGTTTCTGGTTTACGCGATCTGGTACGCCGTCGGACCGTCGTTGCGGATTCGCCATCTCTTGCCGGTCTACCCGCTGGCGTTGCTGGCCATACTGGCCGGAACGGCACATCTAAGCCGCACCCAAGCCGGTCTTCGTCGTATTGCCCTTGCCGGCTTTGCGGCGGTCATCGCGCTCCAACTTGCGGGTCAGGGTCTTTTCAGCAAGAAATACATTTCCTATCTTGCCAGCGACGAATCGCGCACGGATTTTCTGAATGGAAGCATTTCCGGCTACGATGCCGTAAAGTGGATCAATGCGAACCTGACGCCCGATGACCGGGTTCTGGTTTTCAAGCGGGAGTGGCTTTATCTGCTGCAGGTCCCGCACTATTTCGGCAACAACGGATCTCAGGCACTGATCCCGTTGTATGAGGGCGCGACTCCGGAAACGTTCCTGGCGGGGCTTCGGACACAATCGATCACCCATATCGCGACCACCACGACGCTGACGGAACGGAACGACAAACTCGCAGAGTTTCTGAAAGCACTCGTCACCGGCAGATGCATCGCCCCGATCACGGAAATCCGGTCCGCCGGATACCAGTCGCGAACGTTGCAATCACCATCCAGAGGCGATGACGTCATTTATACGATATACAGGGTATCGCCCGCGGCCTGCAGGCCGGCATGAGAACGCGCCGATCATTGAGGGTGCGTTATCGGAAACCCTTCGTTATAAACGGGATTCTGACAGAATAGGGCAATTTCCCGGGATGTGGAGCTGATGAAGGTAGTCATTCTATGCGGCGGGCAGGGGACACGCATTCGCGATGTCGCCGACGACCTGCCGAAACCGATGATCCCGATCGGCAGCAGGCCGATCCTGTGGCACATCATGAAGAACTACGCATCTTACGGGTTCAACGATTTCGTGCTGTGTCTGGGCTATCGCGGTCAGGTCATCAAGGATTTCTTCCTGAACTACGACATGCTGACCCACGACTTCGAGCTGACACTAGGCAAGCCCGATTCATTGAAGGTCCACAACACGGACGCACGCGAAGACTGGCGCATCACCCTCGCCGAGACCGGGCTGCAGGCCATGACCGGCGACCGTGTCCGCAAGATCAGGAATTATGTCGGCGACGACGAGACCTTCATGCTGACCTACGGTGACGGTCTCAGCGATATCGACATCGACGCCTTGGCCGCGTTTCACGAAAGCCACGGAAAGATTGCGACGTTGACCGGGGTCCGGCCGCCCGGGCGTTTCGGCGAACTGGAGTCCGACGGGAGCAGCATGGTCGTCGAGTTCAACGAGAAACCGCAGGCGACCGGCGGCCGGATTTCCGGCGGGTTCTTCGTGCTGAACCGTCGTATCTTCGACTACCTTCCCGACGAAGACGGCCTCGTCTTCGAAGAACAGCCGTTGCGCGGCCTGGTCAAGGACAACCAGCTGATGGTCTTCGAGCACGACGGCTTCTGGCAGTGCATGGACACCTATCGCGATTACAAACTACTGAATTCGCTCTGGGACGGCGGCGAGGCGCCGTGGAGAAACTGGTCATGACGATGCCGTTCGACCCGGCGGTTTTCCGCGGACGGCGTATCCTGATCACCGGCGATACAGGGTTCAAGGGATCATGGCTGGCGCTCTGGCTGGACCGGATGGGCGCCGACGTCTGGGGCTTCGCCCTGCCGCCCGAGGGCGAGCATCCGCACTACACCCTGCTCGGTCTTGAAGACCGGATCAAACACCGCGACGGGAATATCCTGGACATCGGGCAGGTCAGGTCGGTCATCGATGAATGCAAGCCCGAGGTCGTGTTCCACCTTGCCGCCCAGTCGCTCGTCAAACGGTCTTACGCGGAGCCGAAGCTGACCTTCGACACCAACATCGGCGGCGGCGTCAATTTGCTCGACACCCTCAGGGATGCCGCTTCCGTGAAGGCCTTGGTCTTCATTACATCCGATAAATGCTATCTCAACAAAGAATGGGATTGGGGATACCGGGAAACCGACGAGCTGGGCGGCCTGGACCCCTACAGCGCGTCAAAGGCCGCAGCCGAGATCGTCTTTAAAGCGTATGCAGCGTCGTTTCTCGACGCCAAGCCGGATTTCGGCTTCGCAACGACACGCGCCGGGAATGTCATCGGCGGCGGCGATTGGGCGGCGGACCGTATCGTGCCGGACTGTATCCGCGCCCTTGCCGCGAACGAGCCGATCCGAATTCGCATGCCGCAAGCGACCCGGCCGTGGCAGTACGTCCTCGAACCGTTGAGCGGATACCTTTGTCTCGCGGCAAGGCTACTCGAGGATCCGGTCCGCTATCGCGGCGCGTGGAATTTCGGACCGGGCGAGGATTCGGTGCGCACGGTGCACGAACTGACGAAGCAACTCGCCGGATACTGGGGCAGCGGCGAGATCATCGTCGACACGCCGCCGGATCAGGCCTACGAGGCGACGCTGCTGCATCTCAGCATCGACAAAGCCCGCAACCGCCTTGGCTGGCGTCCGCAATGGACGGTCGACCGCGCTGTCGAGGAATGCGCGATCTGGTACAAGTCGGTGCATGAAGGCACGGATGCCTACACCGCCAGCACGCGGCAACTCGACGCGTATATGAGTGGCGAATGATCGACGGCGTGATCCGCAAACCGTTACGGATCATCCCCGACGACCGCGGCGCAATCATGCACATGCTGCGCCGCGACTGGCCCGAGTTTACCGATTTCGGGGAGGTCTATTTCTCCTGCGTCGCGCCGGGTGCGGTCAAGGCGTGGCGCCGTCACACACGCATGACGATGCAACTCGCTGTGCCGACCGGTGCCGTCGAGCTCGTGCTTTACGACGCCCGCCCCGGCAGCCCGACCAACGGCGAAGTCCAGATCGAGACACTTTCGCCCGATGATCCGGGCACCTACGCCCTGATGATCGTGCCGCCGGGAATCTGGAACGGTTTCAGAGGTCTTGGCGGGGATACGTCGGTGGTCGCCAACTGCGCATCGATTCCGCACGACCCCGAGGAGGCCGAATCCCTGCCGCCCGACGACCCGTCGATCCCGCATCACTGGCCCGCGGGATGACCGCTGCCGTCATCACCGGTGGCTTCGGATATGCCGGCGGACGGATCGCGCAAAACCTCCTGGAAGCCGGGATCGATGTTCGAATATCGACCCGGCGGCGCGCCGCGGATATCCCGGCGTGGGCCCGGGACCGCGTTCGCTGGGACCCGGACCTGAGCGCCCTGACCGGCGGCGCCGATTGCCTCATCCACCTCGCCGCACCGAACGAGATCGAGTGCGCCGCCGACCCGGAGGCCGCGATCGCGGACACGGTGCGGCTGACGGAAGAAGCGCACCGCGCAGCCGTGGCCGCCGACGTCCCGCGCTTCATCTATATGTCGACGGTGCATGTCTACGGGCCGATGCAAGGCCTGATCGACGAAGGTACGGCGCCCGACCCGAGTCACCCGTATGCGCTGGCGCACCTCGAATCCGAACGCGCCATCGAGGGCGTGGCAGATAGCTTCGACGCAGTCGTGTTCCGGCTCTCCAACGGATACGGCGCCCCCGCCGATAACGGCACCGACCGCTGGTCCCTTCTGGTCAACGACCTGTGCCGGCAGGCTGTCCGCGACCACCGCCTGCAGCTCACGTCGGACGGACTGCAACAGCGGGACTTTTTGCCGATGCGCGACATTGCGAACGCGGTTACCCGGTTCGCGGCTGCGCCACGGCATGTACCCGGGTTCCGGCTGTTCAATCTGTCTTCCGGCAAGGCGATGCGAGTGATCGACATGGCGAAGCTGATTCGGGCCCGGGCCGAGAACATGCTTGGCAGGAAGATCGGGCTGGAAACCACTACCGGCGGTCCGCCGGCAGCGGTCGAGCCGCTGGTCATCGACAACCGCCGGCTGCTCGAGACCGGGTTTCGGTTGACCGCTGACCCAGCGGACGAAATCGACGGCATGCTGCGTTTCTGTCTGGAGCACGGTTTCGGAGAATCCTGAGGCCATGGCTTTTTGGTCGAAATGCCGGGAGAATCTTGGTACCAAGTGGGCCCTCGCGCGCCGCGCTACGGTGCGAGCGGCATTTGAAAGTGAAAATGGGTAGCCCGATGGCCGATGCTCCGAAATCGATGACGATTATCATCCCCGCCTACAACGAGGCGGATACGATCGCCGAATGTATCCGCCGCGTGAAAGACGCGGGGAAACGCGGGCTCGAATGGGACATCGTCATTTCCGACAATATGTCGACGGACGGCACCCGCGAGATTCTGGAAAAGATCGACGATCCCAAGATCAAGGTGGTGCTGCGCGACACTCATTCGGGGAAGGGCGCCAACCTGCGCACCGCAATCGCGCATGCCACCGGCGACATCATTATGTGGCAGGACGCGGATCTCGAATACAACCCCAAGGACTACGAAGACGTGCTCGAGCCGTTCTTCGAGACCGATGCCGACGTGGTGTACGGTTCGCGCCTGACCCGGGCCAAGTACTGCAAGGTCTATGGTGCGCCGAACTTCATCGCCAACAAGGTTCTGACCTGGACCGCAAACGTGCTGTTCAACCGCATCTTCACCGACATCGAAACCGCGATTAAGGCATTTCGCCGCGATGCGCTGGTGTCGCTCGACCTCACCTCCGAAGGCTTCGAGATCGAGCCCGAGGTGACGGCCAAGATCTGCAAGGCCGGCTACAATATCTACGAGGTGCCGATTTCCCACGCCGCGCGCGGCTACGACGAAGGCAAGAAAGTCCGCTGGTGGCATTTCTTCACCAGCATCTGGAGCCTCTTTAAGTGGCGGCTCGTCGGTTGACGCCGATGCTGGGTTTTCCCGATAACATCCCAGAAACTACCCGTCCGGCATGACCGACGCATCCGCCAACGAACATCAGCACGTCTATGAAGGTCGTGAGTTCGAGGCCGCGGTTAACCTCGTCAATTACTACCGCTGGATCACCGATCTGTTCCGGCCGTACCTGAACGGCGACGGCACCGAAATCGGCGCCGGGATCGGCACTTACTCCCAATACCTGCGGCCGTTCTTCTCGACGGTCGATCTGGTCGAGCCGTCGCCGTTGCAAAAGCAAGCGCTCGAGCGATCGTTCGCCGACGACGACGGCGTGCGGGTGTTCTCCGAAACCATCGACGCCTACCGCCGCATCTCGGGTGACGGCACCCGAGACTGCATCTGCCTGGTCAACGTGCTCGAACATATCGAAGACGATAACGCCGCCCTGGCCGATATGGCGGCGATCCTGAAACCGGACGGGCACGTCTGCATCTTCGTCCCTGCGTTGCCGTGTCTTCACAGTAAGCTGGACGATATCTTCGGTCATTACCGCCGATACACGCGTCCCGAACTCGAAGCCAAGGTCCGTAACGCCGGGTTCGACGTGGTAACATGCAAATACATGGATGTGATCGGCATCGCCGCCTGGGGCCTGATCAATACGTTGCTCGGCTCGACCAGCCTCAATCCGAAGATGGCCGCCATTTACGACGCCGTGTTCGTGCCGGTGACGCGCGCCGTCGAGAGCATCGTGCCGACGCCGGCCGGGAAAAGCCTGCTCATCGTCGGAAAGAAACGTGGCTGACCCGCTTGTCCTGGTGATTGCCGCCGCGGCGAGCTTTCTTGTCGCGCTGGTCGGCACCGGCCTGCTCAGCCGCATTCTCGCCGACCGTGGTATCCTCGACCTGCCGAACCAGCGCAGTTCGCACCAACGGGCAACGCCCCGGGGCGGCGGCATCGCCGTCGTTGCCGCGATACTGGTCGGTTTCGGTATCCTGATCCTGGCCGGCCAGTCCTTGCCGCCCGGCATCGGCGCGGTCATCGTCATCACATTGGTGATCGCGGGGGTGTCCTGGGCCGACGACGTGCGCGGGCTGCCGGCCTGGCTGCGGTTCGGCCTGCAGGCGGCTTGCGTCGGCGCATCACTCTACCTGCTCCCGCTCCCAGTCCCGGGTATTCTCGGCAGCCTGCCGGGCTGGGCGCAGGATATATTGATGGGTCTGGCGTGGCTCTGGTTCATCAACCTCTACAACTTCATGGACGGGATCGACGGCATCACCGGCGTCGAGACACTGGTCGTCGCCCTCGGGGTTGCGGCGGTATTGATGGCGGCCGGCGACGGGCACACGCTGATCGCCCCGGCACTGGTTATCGCCGCCGCCATGCCCGGTTTTCTGAAATGGAACTGGCACCCGGCGCGTATTTTCATGGGTGATGTCGGCAGCGTCGCGCTCGGGTATCTGCTCGGCTGGCTATTGCTGGCGTCGACATCGGCGGGCTCGACGTCGGCAGCCGTGATCGTCGCCGGATACTACGTCGCCGATGCGACGATCACGCTCGCACGCCGCGCCTTCAAGGGCGAGAAGGTCTGGCAGGCGCACCGCCAGCACGCCTATCAGCAAGCGGTGCAGAACGGCATGCCGCACGGCGCGGTCAGTGTGCGCGTCGGCATCCTGGGCGCGGCGCTGATCGGGCTTGCGCTGCTGTCTCTCGATCATCCGCTCCCGGCGTCGCTGACAGCCGTTGTCATTGTCGCCGCCATGTTGCATCACTTCTCGCGGAATCGAACTTAACGGCACGACGGGCCCGCCTTTGACCGCTCTCGACATTTTCAGATTTCCGGCAACACGCCCCAGCGCGCTCGGTTACGTATACGCATCGATGTGCCTGCTTTTGGCGCCCGTGTGCATGCTCAACAGCCGTGCGCTGGTACCCATCGTTGCGCTTGCCGCGTTGAGCGCGCTCGCCGTCGCCTGGCGTGAGGACCGGTTGGCGGCACTCAGGAAGATCGACCCCTGGTTTGCGCTGCTTCTCGCGGGATACGTCGGCGCCGCACTGTTGTCGTCACTCGTCGCGGGCGGAGACGGCGAGCCCCTCGTCTCGGTCGCCAAGTTGATCGGCATCGTGGTCATGACATTGACGCTGATTCCCCTTCAGGCCGGGTTGACGGCGTCGGACCGGCAATGGGTGTTCCAGGGGTTGTTCGTCAGCGTTGCGCTCTCGCTCGCCTGCATTCTGCTCGATATCGCGACGGACGGCTCGATCTCAGCCGTTCTGTTCGGCTATGTGAAAGCCGAAAGCGGTATGAGACCGGAATTCCAGTATTACGGCTTCTTCTGGTACAAATCCCTTTCAGCATTTCTCGGCGTCGCCGTGCTCGTTCTCGGCATCTACATGAGAAGCCGTGCCGGCATAATCGCGGCGCTCGCCCTGACCGGCATCTGCATTCTGGATGCGGACCTGATCGGTAGCCGTACGGCGGGGTACGGCGTTCTCCTCGCGCTGGCGGCCGGCACGCTTTACCACCTGGTCGGCCGGCATCGGCTCAAGATTCTGCTCGCCGTCCTGGCGGTATCGTTTCTTTTCCCATTGTGGATCGCCGCCAGCGGCATCGCGCCGGAAGACATCACGTCTAAATTGAAGCCCGAACGACCGAGTTCCTACAGCATCGCCTACCGCATGCATATTTGGGATTACGTCGCCAATAAAATCATGGAAAAGCCGCTGCTCGGCTGGGGCGCCGGGTCGTCGAAGCACCTCGGCACGGATGCCGACGGACAACTCTCGGATCCGACGTTCGGCATCCTCGGCGAGCCGATTCCCGTTCACCCCCACAACGGCGTCCTGCAGATCTGGCTTGAGTACGGCGCCGTCGGCGCAATCGTCGTTTTCGGTCTTCTGGCGCGCGCGCTGACGATCGCCGACCGATATGCCGCGACGCCCGGCCGGCGAATCTGGGCGTTTTCAGCGATTGCCCTTCTGATTTGCTTCTTCGGTTTCAATTTCAGCATTTCTTCGAGCTGGTGGCTGGCCGGCATCGTCGCCCTGACCGCCGCCGCCGCGGCATTCGTACCAGGGCATGAAAAGACCGCGTCCTCGTGAAGATCCTTTTTTTCACCGAGAACTTCCCGCCCGAAACCAACGCCGCGGCGACCCGGGTCTATGAGCGCGCGCTCTATTGGCAGAAATGGGGTCATGACGTCACCGTCATCACCTGCAACCCGAACTTTCCGCACGGCCGGCTGTTCGACGGTTACGACAACGCCTACAAGACCGAGGACATGGACGGTCTTCGCGTGGTCAGGGTGCGGACCTACATCTCGCCCAACCGTGGTGTCATCCGGCGCATCTTCGATTTCCTGAGCTTCATGGTGAGTGGCTATCTGGCGGCCGGGCGCGAGCCTCGGCCCGACGTGGTGATCTCCACGTCGCCGCAGTTTTTCGCCGCTGTCGCAGC
This sequence comes from Rhodospirillales bacterium, assembly GCA_965228915.1. Taxonomy (GTDB): domain Bacteria; phylum Pseudomonadota; class Alphaproteobacteria; order Rhodospirillales; family Casp-alpha2; genus UBA4479. The sequence continues at coordinate 1,442,559 of OZ245847.1, forward strand.
CTGGTGGTTTTCAAAACGCCGCGGCCTGCGCTATGTGTTCGAGCTCGGCGATCTATGGCCCGCGTCGATCGCCGCCGTCGGCGCGATGAAGGCCAACATCGGCCTTCACTTGCTCGAGAAGCTCGAGCTCAGGATGTACCGGGACGCCGACGCCGTCGTCGCGCTGACGCCGTCGTTCAAGGAAAACCTGGTGAGCCGGGGGATCGACGCCGAAAAGATCGCCGTCGTCGTCAACGGCGTCGATTTGTGGCGCTATGCGCCCAGGCCGCGCAGCGCGGCCCTCGCGGCGGAAGCGGGGATCGAGGCCGATGCGTGCGTGATCGGCTATGTCGGCACGCACGGCATGGCGCACGCGCTGAACAACGTCCTCGACGCCGCCGCCTTGCTGCGGGACAGGGCGGATATCCGCTTCCTGTTGGCCGGCGCGGGGGCAGAGCGCGCCGAGCTTATAGCACGCGCCGGCGCCGAGAACCTCACCAACGTCAAGTTTCTCGACCCCCAGCCCAAGGAGCTGATGCCCGACGTCTGGTCGCTTTGCGACGCCGCGTTGGTGCATCTGAAAGACTCCGACGTCTTCGCGGGGGTCATTCCGTCCAAGATTTTCGAAGCCATGGGCATGGGCCTGCCGATCGTGTTCGCGGGCCCGACCGGCGAGGGCAGCCGCATCGTCGCCGCCGCCGGCGCTGGACCCATCGTTCCCGCCGAAAACCCCGAAGCCCTGGCCGCCGCCTGCGCATCGCTGGCCGACGATACGGCGCAGCGCCGACAGCTCGGGGAGCGCAGCCTCGCCGCGGCCCCGCGCTACAGCCGGGAAACCCAGGCCCGGCACATGCTGGGCGTGCTCGACGCCGTTGTTGCCGGCGCGGGCTGGCAAGCGGCCGCCGTCAACCCGGAGAGTGGAAAAATAAAATGAGGATCGGTGTGACCGGTGCGAACGGCTTCGTCGGCGGTTACCTGCTGGCAGTACTGAAAGACGCCGGTCACCAGGTCACGGCGCTTGTGCGATCGCCGGCCGGTCTGGATCAGGCGGCGGTGCACGAGACCGTCACCATCCCGACCATCGACGGCACGACGGACAAGACCGTTCTCGAAGCCGCGTTCAAGGGACTCGATTGCATCGTTCATCTGGCGGCCCGGGTGCATGTCATGGACGCCCAACTCGACGACGACGCATTCGCGGACGTCAATGTCGCCGGCAGCGCATGCGTTTACGAAGCGGCCCAGGCCGCAGGCGTCAAACGCGTCGTGTTCCTGAGTTCGGTAAAGGCAGCGGGGGAGCATTCCGGCCCAAGACCGCTCACAACCGACGATCCGCCCGCACCCGAAGATGCGTACGGGCGCTCGAAGCTGGCAGCCGAAAAGCACCTCGGCGCGTTGGCGGCAGGGTCGGGTTGCAAGCTCGTCGTGCTCAGGCCCGCTTTCGTTTACGGCTGGCCGCCGGCGGGTAACTTCAGGACCGTGATCAAGGCCGTCGCCAAGGGCATCCCGCTGCCCTTGTCCGGGATCCGCAACGCCCGCGACATGACCTATGCCGGGAACCTCGCCGAGGCGATTTCGGCCGCATGTACGGCGGAGGGGCTGCTGGACGAGCCGTATTTCGTTTCCGACGGCGTCCCGGTTTCGACGCCTGATCTGTTTAAGGGCGTTGGCGAAGCGCTGGGCCGGCCGGCGCGGCTTTTCTATCTGCCGGTGTGGCTGCTCCGCTTATTGGGCGCGCTGACCGGCAAGAGCGCCGCGGTCGACCGCCTGACGGGCAATTTTGTCGTCGATACGGCGCCCTTCATCCGTGACGCACGCTGGCAACCGCCTTATAAGATGTCGGAGGGGCTGAGCGCCGTAGCCGAGGCTTGGCGCTCCGCAAATCGGGCGGGACCTGATCAAACGTGAAGTTGTTGCATCGCATATCCGGCCGCGGCCTGATCGCATTCGGGCACGATATCGTCATGGCGGGTCTATCGTTCATCCTCGCCATGTACCTGCGCGTCGGTGCCACCAGTTATTATCTGCGAGCCGACCTGCTGATCGAGGGCGCGGTCGCGATGACCATTATCGGCGCCATTGTGTTCTGGGTGTCGGGGCTCTATCGCGGCGTCTGGCGCTATGCGTCGATGGACGACCTGATGGCCATCACCCGCGCCGCGACGGTGACGATGCTGGTTTTTCTGGTCGTGATGTTCGTGTGGTCGCGCATGGACGAGGTGCCGCGCTCGGTGCCGTTCATCAACTGGTTCGTGCTGATGGCACTTCTGGGGGGGCCGCGTTTCGTCTATCGCTCGTGGAAGGACCGCCGCATCAAGCTGCCGAGCCTCAACTCGGCAAACAAGATTCCGGTCCTGCTGATCGGCGCATCGGACGGGGCAGACCAGTTCCTGCGCGGCCTGCGCCAGACATCGGAAACGCCCTACGCCATCGTCGGCATCGTGTCCGAGCACCCGGAACGGGTCGGGCGCACCATCCGCGGCGTCGACGTCATCGGCACCGTCGCCGAGCTGGAAACCGTGGTCAGTGATCTGAAGGCGCGCGGCACGGCGCCGCAGCGCCTGGTCCTCACCAAGGATGAGATCACCGGCGCGCCGGTGCGCGACTTGCTGGAACGCGCTGCGCGCCTCGGCCTGACCCTGGCCCGCGTGCCGCGCGCGACCGACCTGCAGCACGCCGACAGCGACCGGGTCGAGATCAAGCCGGTCGCCATCGAGGATCTGCTGGGCCGGCCGCAGACCCCGCTGGAACGCGGCATCATGCAGAAACTGATCAAGGGGCGGCGCATCGCCGTGACCGGCGCCGGCGGCAGCATCGGCTCGGAGCTGGTTCGCCAGGTCGCGGCGTTCGAACCGGCCGAACTCGGCCTCATCGAGAACAACGAATACGCGCTCTACACCATCGACCGCGAACTCGCCGAAAGCCATCCGAAACTGCCGCGCCGGGCGATCATCGCCGACGTCCGAAACCGCGAGCGCATCACGGCGGCGATCCGCGACCTCGACGCCGACATCGTGTTTCATGCCGCGGCGCTCAAACACGTGCCGCTTGTCGAGAGCAACGCCGCCGAAGGCGTACGCACCAACGTGCAAGGTACTATCAACGTCGCCGACGCGTGCCGGTCTTCGACCGTTTCGGCGATGGTGCTGATCTCGACCGACAAGGCGATCAACCCAACCAGCGTCATGGGCGCAACCAAGCGCGCCGCCGAGATGTACTGCCAGGCGCTCGATCTCGCGGGCAAGGACGGCGACTGCCGCTTCGTCACCGTGCGCTTCGGCAACGTGCTGGGGTCGACCGGCTCGGTGGTGCCGCTGTTCCAGCGCCAGCTCGAAAAGGGCGGGCCGCTGACCGTCACGCACCCGGAGATGACGCGTTATTTCATGACCATTCGCGAGGCGGTGGAACTGGTGCTCGAGGCGTCCGCCATCGGCAGCGCCGGCGAGATCAGCGACGGGCGGATTTTCGTGCTCGACATGGGCGAGCCCGTCAAGATCGTCGACCTGGCGCGCCAGATGATCCGGCTTTCGGGCCAGGTGCCCGACGACGACGTGAAGATCGAATTCACCGGCATCCGCCCGGGCGAGAAGCTCTATGAAGAAGTCTTCCACGACGGCGAAACCACCGTCGAAACCGATCACGCGGGGCTGCTTCTCGCCGCGCCGCGTGTCGTCACCGTCGACGAGCTGAACGAGCAACTGGCCCCGCTGCTGGCCGCCGCCGAAAAGGGTGACGACGAAAGTGCCAGGGCGATGTTGCATGATCTGGTTCCGGAGTATATCGAACCCGCCAACGACGCTGCGCCGAGGCGCGCGCGATCGACCTGAACGACCGACAAACGAGGACAACCCAGACCGATGACCGACGCCAAGATTACCCGCGCCCTGATCAGTGTTTCCGACAAGACCGGCCTTCTGGAGCTCGGCCAGGCTCTCACCAAGGCCGGGGTCGAGATCCTGTCGACGGGCGGATCCGCCAAGGCGCTGCGGGACGGCGGCGTGCCTGTCGTCGAAGTCAGCGACTTCACCGGCTTCCCCGAGATCATGGACGGCCGGGTCAAGACCCTGCAGCCGAAAATTCACGGCGGGCTTCTGGCGGTGCGCGGCAACAATGACCACGAAGACGCGATGAAGACGCACGGGATCGAGAACATCGATCTGCTTGTGGTCAATCTGTATCCGTTCGAGGAAACCGTCGCCAAGGGCGCGGACTTCGACACCTGCATCGAGAATATCGACATCGGCGGCCCGGCGATGATTCGCGCCGCGTCGAAGAACCACGCCTTCGTCACCGTCGTCGTCGACCCGGGCGACTACGACCGGGTTCTCGATGAAATGAACGCCAACGGCGGCGCCACGACGGCCGGGTTCCGGACCCGGCTGGCGGCCAAGGCTTACGCCCGCACCGGGGCCTACGACGCGGCAATCTCGTCATGGTTCGCCGAAGAACTGGATGAAACCTTCCCCGCCACCAAAGTCATGGCCGGGTCCCTGAAACAAGTGCTGCGTTACGGCGAGAACCCGCACCAGGAAGCCGCGTTCTACACCAACAGCGAAAACCGCCCCGGGATCGCGACGGCGGCACAGCTTCAGGGTAAGGAGCTCAGCTTCAACAATCTGAACGACACCGATGCCGCGTTCGAGCTGGTCTCGGAATTCACCGAGACCCCGGCCTGCGTCATCGTCAAACACGCCAACCCGTGCGGCGTCGCCATCGGCGACAACCTGACCGAGGCCTACAAACGCGCCCTTGCGTGCGACACCGAGAGCGCGTTCGGCGGCATCATCGCCTTCAACCGGGCGCTGGACGCCGGAACCGCCACGCTCGTCGCCGACCTGTTCGCCGAAGTCATTATCGCGCCCGCGATCGATGACGACGCGAAATCGATCTTTGCCGCCAAGAAGAACCTGCGCGTGCTGGAAACCGGATCGATGCCGGCCGCCGACGCGCCGGGCATGACGCTGCGTTCGTTATCGGGTGGCTATCTTCTGCAGACCCGCGACGCGCTGTTGACCTCCGACGATCTCAAGGTCGTCACCAAGCGCGAACCATCCGACACGGAAATGAACGATCTGATGTTCGCGTTCACCGTCTGCAAGCACGTGAAATCCAATGCCATCGTCTATGTGAAGAACGGCGCCACGGTCGGCGTCGGCGCCGGGCAGATGAGCCGGGTCAATTCGTCGCGCATCGCCGCCTGGAAGGCTGCCGATGCGGCGCGTGTCGCTGGCGATCACGAAAGCTGGGCGATCGGCTCGGTGGTCGCGTCCGACGCGTTCTTCCCGTTCCCCGACGGCCTGCTGGCCGCCGCCGAAGCCGGCGCGACGGCTGTCATCCAGCCGGGCGGCAGCGTCCGCGACGACGAGGTCATCGCCGCCGCCGATGAAAAAGGCCTCGCCATGGTCTTCACCGGCATGCGCCATTTCCGCCACTAATCGGACCACCGCCCGGCCAAGGATCAGGACTAGCTATTGACCGTCAATCTTTACGACTTCCGGCGCGACGACTACAGCCAGAACGGCGAGGACGGGATCCTCGAGAAACTGCTCGCGTGTCTCGGGATCGAGACCGGGTTTTTCGTCGAGTTCGGCGCATGGGACGGCAAGCATCTGAGCAACACCTACAACCTGTACCGGTCGGGCTGGAAGGGATGTTATATCGAAGCCGACCCGGCGCGGTTCAGCGATCTCGAAAAAGGAATCGCCGACCCGGACGTCATCAAGATTAACGCGATGGTCGGCACGTCGGGGGCGAATACGCTCGACCGGCTGCTCGCCGGCAAGGGCATCGAGAAGGTAGATCTTCTATCCATCGATATCGATTCCGATGACTTGAAAGTCTGGGAAGGCGTCACCGCCATCACGCCCGATGTGGTGATCATCGAATACAATCCCGTGATCCCGTTCGACACCCGTTACGTCAATCCGCCGGGCGAGATGCACGGCAATTCGGCGCTGTCGATCGTTGAATCCGCCGAAGCGCGCGGCTATGCACTTATCGAAGGCACCGACACGAACCTGATCTTCCTCAGGAAAGAGCGCCTTTCTGCCGCCGGCCTCGCGGCAAAGCCGTTGCAGGCTGTCAAGGACCAGACCTTTCAACTGCGCTATTTCGCAGGCTACGACGGCACGTTTCTGCATACCTTCGACAAGATGAACGACGCCGGCATTCGCGAGTTTTTTCCAGTGCCGTGGGCGCTCTCTTTCGGGGTTCAACCGGTGCCGAAAATATTCCGGAAGTACCGCGACCGGCCGAATTACGGCGCGCTTGCTGTTTTCATGCTGGAGGCCTTGGTCCGCGCGCCGCTGCAATTGTACCGGCTTTGCCGGTTCGCATTCGGTGCCGTTTCCGGCGGCGATGGCATACCCGGCCTGGTCCGCAAGCTGCGTGACAAAAGCGGCCTGACCAAATCCCTCAAGACCGGGAACGACGACGGAGCGGCATCGTGAACGGCAGGCATTATCTCGTCACCGGCGCTGCCGGTTTTATCGGCGCGCCCCTCGTGCGCCGGTTGCTGGCCGAAGGGGCCCGCGTGCGCGCGTTCGTCCGCCGGGGATCATCGTCGCTCGAGCGCCTGGGTGAAGCCGCCGGCCGGGTCGACATCGTCGAGGGCGATATCCGCGATGCCGCGCTCGTCGACAAGGCAGTCCGGGGTGTCGACAGCGTCATCCACATGGCGGCGATCACCGCCACGCAAAAGTTCTACGAAGTGCCGGATCAGGTCTTGGATATCGGTGTCCGGGGCATGGTCAATGTGCTGGACGCCTGCATCAAGCACCGCGTCGGCGAGCTGGTTTTCGTTTCCAGCTCGGAAGCCTATCAAACGCCGCTGAATGTCCCAACGGACGAGAGCGAACCATTGAAGGTCCCGGACGTGACCAATCCCCGTTACGCGTACGGCGGCAGCAAGATCGTCAGCGAACTGATGACGATCAACTACGGCCGCACGCTGATCGAGCGGGTGCTGGTCTGCCGGCCGCACAATGTCTACGGCCCGGACATGGGATGGAGCCACGTGCTGCCGCAGTTCATCATGCGGATGAAGCGGCTCGTCGATGAAGCGGAAGCGGAAAACCGCAGCGGGCCGATCCGCTTCCCGATCATGGGCAGCGGCGAGGAAACCCGCGCCTTCGAATATATCGACGATTACATCGACGGCATGATCGTGATGATCCAAAACGGCGAGCACGGCAACGTCTATAACATCGGCAACGACGAAGAGACCTCCATCGCCGACGTCGCCCGTACCGTCGGCGCCTACTTCGGGCGCGAGATCGAGATCGAACCCTCGGCCCCGCCGGCGGGCGGCACCAACCGCCGCAGCCCGGACATTTCAAAGCTCGTCGAGTTGGGCTATAAACCGCGCGTGCCGTTCAAGGACGGACTGCCGAAGATGATAGACTGGTACCTGGCCAACGCCGATAAAGCGCCCGAGGAAAATGACTGATCCCGCCGACAGCCCCGCCATGATCGATATCGTCATTCCGGTCTATAACGAGAGCGGCAATATCATTTCGGTGCTGGATTCGTTTCATGAGCACGTCAAAACGCCGTACCGCGTACTGATCTGTTACGACATGGACGAAGACGATACCTTGCCCGCGGTAAAGAACTACCCGCGTGACAAAGCGGACATCCTGCTGGTCAAGAACCTTGGGCGCGGCCCGAACCAGGCCGTCATATCCGGCCTCGCGGCGGCGCGCGCGCCAGCGGTTCTGGTGCATATGGCGGACGACGATTACAACGCCCCGCTGATCGACCCGATGCACGACATGCTAATGGACGGCCGCGACGTCGTCACCGGCAGCCGTTTCGTTCGCGGCGGGTGCTATCGCGGCGCACCGTGGCTCAAGCAGGCGCTGACGCGGACGGCGTCGTTCTCGCTCTATCATTTGCGGGGTGTGCCCGTGCACGACTGCACGAACGGGTTCCGGATGTTCTCACGGCGGCTCCTGGACACCGTCGAGATCACGTCGACCGAGGGGTTCACCTTCACGTTCGAGCTGCTGGTCAAGGCCGACCGGCTCGGCTGGCGCGTCGGCGAAATCCCGGCGACCTGGATCGAGCGCACCGTCGGTCAGAGCCGCTTCAGGGTGAAGGAATGGGTGCTGCCCTACTTCTGCTGGTACAAATACGCGCTCGGCACCCGGTGGCTCGGCAAGGGACCCGAAACCGTGGTCCGCAAAACCGCCCCCAGCGGACCGGTGCCAGAAGTCACGCGGATCGATGACTGGGAACCGGCCACTTAGGCTAGAGCACCCGGTTGGCGTTTTCGAGCGACCGCCACACATCGACCACCGGTGTCGCGCCGGTATCGAGGCCCTTGTATTCATCGTGCGGGACACAAAGGATGAGGATGTCGCTCTGATCCAGAACCGTCTGTAAATCCACCAGCTCGTCATCCGTCGTGACGTTCGGGTCCGTCGTCAGGACGCTCTTTGCATGCAGCAGGAGCGTCTTTTTCATTTTGTAGCTGAGCGACGCACGGACGTCGTCGCTGTTCGGTTTGAAGGCCATGCCGAGGAGGCCCACCGTCATTCCTTCGAGGGCGAAGCGTTCGCGCAACTGTTCGACCAGGTATAGCACCAGACCTTCGTTGATCTGCATCGCCGCGAGGCCGAGACTGAACTGGTTCTTGGCGAAAGCGGAAAGCTGCATCGTGTCCTTGAACAGGCACGGCCCTGCCGCAAAACCCGGGCGCGGGATGCCCTGCGAACGCGGGTACTTGTAGGACATGCCGTCGATGATCCGGTCGAAATCGACGCCGGCCGAATTGGCGATCATGTAGAGCTGATTGGAAATCGAGAAATGGATATACCGATAGCAGTTGTCGAAAAGCTTCGCGAATTCCGCTTCCATCGGCTCCAGCAGCACTTCCTCGGGGCTGACAATGGAAAACAGCGCGCGCGCCTTTGCGACGGCCTCCGGCGACATGCCGCTGACGATCTGCGGCAGTTGCGCAAGTTCGACGATCCCCTTGCCCTGCACGACACGTTCCGGGCAAAAGGCGATCAACGGGTTGCAGCCGTTGTCGGCGAGGTAGCGCTGCAGCCATGCCGTGGTGCCCGGAAAGATCGTCGAACGCAGCACGATCAAGTGGTCGTCGGAGAGGTAAGGCAACAGGTTCCGGAAGCAGTCGACGATGACCCCGTGCGACGGGTTCAGGAATTCGTCGACGGGCGTGCCGATGGTCACGATGACTGTCGATGCAGATGCGATCTTGCTGACGTCTGCGGAAAACGAAATGGTGCCCGCGGCAAGGGTGCGTTCCAGCATCTCTTCCGCGCCTTCCTCGAAGAACGGCACGGTACCGGACGCAATCTTATCCATCGCCGCCTGGTTGAGGTCGTTGATGAGAACGTTCTGCCCCTTGTCGGCGAACGACAGGGCCAGCGGCAAGCCCACATGTCCGGCGCCACCGACAACGGCAACATCAAATTGCTTTTCCTTGGTCACGCCAAGTATTCCCCCGTTACAGTTCCGCGAACCGGCCTGTTGATAGACAATTCGCAACGAATTTTCTAGGTACTCTCTACTTCTTGATCATTTCCGTCGTGGATGGGCTCATGGGCGCATGACGGGCGTCGGCAGCGGGATCAGGAACTGTCCGCCATTCTTAACAAACGCACTGTTTTCGACAAAGAAATCGGCATAATTCCAGGCCAGTAAGAGCGCAACCGGTATATCGTCTGCATTGAACGTGGCGTCGTCAACGATCGGAATATGTGACCCTGGCGTCACTTTGCCAATTTTGGCCGCATTGTTTTCCGAGATAGCGACAACATCTTCGGGTCCAAGTCCAAGGTAGTTCAAAAGTGTATTGCCTTTTGCTGGGGCGGCGTAGCCCCCAACCCGAATGCCATCGGCTTTAAACCGAACGAACTGCTCTTTGATCGCATCACGAACCCCGGCGACGCGTTCCGCAAAATTCCGGTACGCGGCCATGTCACGAACACCCCACTCTTGCTCCGCCGCCAGCGCATCTTTCATCTCCGCGCTGGTTGCATAGGACGCATCCTGTTTACAGACGAACAGCCGTTTGGCCGGTCCCGACGCACCAATTTCCGACGACACCACATCGAACATGCGCAATCCGTTGGCGTCGAACAGTGCTTTCAGCGGCGTAAATGCAAGGTAACAAAGATGCTCGTGATAAACGGTGTCGAAGTACAACAGCTCGAGCATGTCGCCGACATACGGAAACTCAATGACATAAACGCCATCGTCGGCAAGAAGGGTTTCCACCCCTTTTGCAAACGATCCAATGTCGTCAACGTGCGCGAACACGTTCGTCGCGGTAATAATCGCCGCCTGACCATAGCGGGCGGCAACGTCCGCCGCAGTCTCCGCATTGAAAAACCGGTCAACGATGTCGAAGCCTTCGCGGCGCGCATAGTCGCCTGCGCTGGACGGTTCGATGCCAAGCACCTTGAAGCGGTCATTCGGGTAGCATCTCAGGGTGATGCCGTCATTTGCGCCGATATCGACGACCAGCGAGCCATCCGCCGGCGAGAACCGGGCAAGAATATCCTCGACCATCTCTGCGTAATGATTCCTGAGCGCTTTCGATGTCGAGGACAAATACAGGTAATCGTCGAAAATGTCTTCGGAATGCACGACATGAACCAGCTGAGACAGCCCGCACGCACGACACAGGTAAACCTGCAACGGAAATCGCTGCTCGTCGGCGACTTCATCGGCACGAATAAACGCATTGGAAGGCGGCTGATCGCCGAGGTCCAAATACATTTCCATATCGGCACTGCCGCAAATCCGACACGTTTCGCGAGTTGTCATGCCGTACCGTTTTGTCATGGAGTGTCCTGCTTTGAAGCGCCGTCGGATTTAACAATAAGCTTTTCGCGGCAAGCATAAGGCTCGGCCGATGTCGGCACCAACCATAGCGGCGCTCTCGCACACCGTAAAAAAGATTTTTAATTTTGGCGCGAGAACGATATCAAAGCCTAACTTGAACTCGGCCACGGGGCCCTCCATGTACAAAAAAATAACCGTTACGGGCGGCACCGGCTTCATCGGATCGGCGCTGGTGCGTCGGCTCGTCGCGGAAGGTTATTCCGTCCGCGTATTCGACAACGATTCTCGGGGTTCGGCGAGCCGGCTCAGTGACATCCGCAACGATATCGAGATCATCACCGGCGACATCCGCGACGCCGACGCTGTCGCCCGCGCCATGGCCGGACAGGATGCCGTTTGGCATCTGGCGTACGTGAACGGCACCCGGTTTTTTTACGAAAAGCCGGACCTGGTGCTCGACGTCGGGGTGAAGGGCATGATCAACGTCATCGACGCCTGCCGCCAACACGATCTGAGCGAGTTGATCTACGCATCGACGTCCGAGGTCTATCAGACCCCCGCTGTCGTGCCGACGCCGGAAGACATCCAGATGATCGTGCCCGATCCAACCAATCCCCGCTATTCCTATGGCGGCGGCAAGATCATCGGCGAGCTGATGACGCTGCACATGGCGGCAAAATTCATGGACAAGGTACAGATTTTCCGTCCGCACAACGTATATGGCCCGGATATGGGCTGGGAACACGTTCTGCCGCAGTTCGTTCTGCGAATGAAAAAGCTGGCCGCGGAAAGCGATGCCGATCCCCTGCCTTTCCCGATACAGGGCGATGGTAGCGAAACCCGCGCCTTTACTTATATCGACGATTTCATCGAAGGCGCGATCTTGATGTCGGATAAGGGCGCATCAGATGAAGTCTTTCATATCGGCAGTGCCGAGGAAATCTCCATACGCGACGTCGCCATCATGGCAGGTGAGTATTACGGGCGCAATATTGCCATCGAGCCGCAGCCATTGATGAAAGGCGGAACGCCGCGCCGCTGTCCGGATATTTCGAAGCTGAAATCGCTCGGCTTTGCGCCAAAGGTTCTGCTGGCGGAAGGCTTTGAAAAGTTGGCCAAGTGGTACGACGAGAACGCAGACAAAGCGCCACTTGCATGACCCTGCCGATAATCGCTAGAGGAATGTGAGGCGATACCCCAGCAGGCGCCGAATGTGAAAGCAGCCTTATGAATACCGGTTTTTGGCTGCAATCGGAAAAGGGACATCGCCTACCGATGCAGCACCTTGCGCGATTTTTTGTGAACGAATTAAATCAAAAGCCGCGCGACGCCACTTGACGGGAATATCTGGAAATCTCGAATGAGCCATCATGGAAATTCACCGCGCTTTTCAGCTGATATCCGACTAAGAATTATCTTAATCGCAAGTGTCTTGACTGTGTTGAGTTTGAGCGTTTTGAGGATCGCTCACACGGTTTCGTTTTCTGAGGCATCGCAACTGATGACCAGCGGCGATGAAGTCGCCTCAATTTTTGCGATTTGGAAATTTCAGCAGGGACTGGACGTCTATACGAGCCGGTTCGAGCCCCCCTATGCGCTTGCTGTCTACAACTGGCTCTTCTACGTATCCAACGCATACTGGTCGCAGCTGTCGATGGGCATATTCTCATTAAGCGATGCGTGGATCCCCACCTTGGCCCGTTTGTGGACAGCGGTTGGCGCCGCCTGCGGAAGCGCCGCTGCTTTTCTGCTGTTCAGGAAGGTGCTGCGAGAGCACGGTTTGAATGAACGTCTGCTGCCGGCAAGCCTTGCGGCATTGCTGGGTTTCGGACCGCTCTACGGTTTCTGGGTCGTCACCGTCCGCCCGGACGTTTGGGCTGTTAGTCTGGAAATTGTTGCGGTTGTTATTTTTCTCTCGCTTTATCCACGGCAACGCTTGGCGGCGCTGGTCGCCACCGCGCTGGTCGCCTATATGGCATGGAGCTTCAAGCACACGACAATCTTTGGTCTTGGCGGAATCTGTCTGTTGCTCCTGGTGCGCCGGGATTTTTGGGGATTCTTTTTGCTGACCGCACTCAGCATCCTTTTCTGGGGGGCAACATTACTGGCAAACGATTACATTTATACAGAAACCCTGTTCGCAATCGGACACCCTCTTGAATACGGCGCGGACAGGCTGGTCCGAAATGTTGCCAATGTCGCTATAAAAACCACGTATTTGTGGGTGCCGCTTCTATGTATCGGCACGGCTTTCGTCGCCCAGATGCGATCTCGTCTCCACCTCCCCAAGGACAACGCGACCCTGCTCGCGATCACGGGGCTCGTCGTAACTCTGCCGACAACGCTGCTGATGATGTTGCAGACCGGCAGTTCAGAGAACTACGCTTTCACTCTCGCATTTTTCATGACGCTTCTGCTTGTTTGCCTATTGCCACGGCTTCCGCGACTCGATGCTTTCGCACGTAAAGTCGGCAACGGGTCACTCGCGGTTGGCCTCATTTTGACGGCGCTCGCGGTCGGCATCGTCCTTACCGGCCATAAGGGAACGACCCAGCCGCCGGGCGATCAGGTTCTCATTGATCGCCGGATAGCCTGTCTCAAAAAGTTGCCGGTCCCGCTTTATGTTCACAGTCGCGTCCTTTCCCTGCCGTGGAATACGCCGGGAACGCCGTATGTAAGGAACTTTTATTACGAGCGAGACCGCACGAACGGAAAAGAGTACGTCAACGGCGGGATCGGCGGCATGATCAACTCAGGCGCGTTTGAAGCGATCGCATATCCCGATGTGAACGTATCCGGCAAACTTGATGGCTCGGATTTAAGCCTGTACCGGCAACTCCCGATCGATTGCGGCGAGATGACAATCTATATCCGCGCCACTCGAATCGATTTCGGCGATATTGCCGCGCGCTTGCGTACCGTGCGTTAGCCGTAAAAGGTTTGCGCGTGTCAGAATTTCCGTTCGGAAACCAGGCCCGCATCCATGTTCCTGAGGCGCACGAACTGCGCCAGTACGTGCATGATCGACTGATGCACGTCCTCGATGACGCCGTAGTTGTCGGCGTCCACGTGCAGATGCACGTCCGCCAGCCCGGCGGTCCTTCCCCCTGAAAATCCCGTAAACGAAATGACGGTGACGTTGTTGCCGGCGGCCCACGTCGCCGCGCGCACGACGTTCTCGCTGTCACCCGACGACGATACCGTGATCAACACGTCGCCCGGCTGCGCCATGGTGCGCAACTGGTAGACAAACACCTCGTCATACGAAATGTCGTTGGCGATCGCCGTCAACGTTTCCACCGTCGACGACAGCGACACGACGCGCGGCTTGATCGCCGTATCCGTCTGCACGCCCTTGAGGTGGTCGCAGTGGAAGTGGTTCGAGATCGCCGCCGAGCCGCCGTTGCCGCAGACATAGACCGTGCCGCCCTGCGCGTAGGTCAGATCGAGGATGTCCGCCGCCTTCGCCAGCAAGTCCCGGTCGATGGACGCGAAGCCCTTCGCGACCTGTGCCGCGTAAGCGTCGATAAAGCCGCCGATGGCGTCGAATTTGTCGTCGGGGAATGTCATGGCTTCCTATATCCCGTTTAACCGGTGCAGGCAACCGGCCCGGCGTTCAGGATCTGGGCCGGTAGTGCACGCCGCGCAAGAGCAGGCCGCCGACGATCAGAAAGACCAGAATCCCGGCCATGCCGACGCGCTGGCTGTCGAACGCCGCCGTCAGCGCGCCGACCAGCATCGGCCCCAGGAACGCCGTCGCCTTTCCCGATAACGCATAGAGCCCGAACATTTCGGTCCTGAGCTCCGACGGCGCCAGATGCGCCATCAGCGACCGGCTGGCCGACTGCGCCGGCCCCATGAAAAGACCAAGCGCAAGGCCGATCCCCCAGAACCACGTCGCGTCAGTGATCACCAGGATGGCGCCGCCCAGGAACGTCAACGCCGTCAGCGACACGGCGATCACCCGGATCGGCCCCCAGCGGTCGTCCGCCCAGGCGAACGCGAACGCGCCCAACCCGGCCGTCACGTTGATGCCGATGCCGAACACGATCAGGTCGGCGAAGCTCATCCCGAAAGTGCCGGCGGCATAGATGCCGCCGAAGGCGAACAGGGTGTTCAGGCCGTCAGTGTAGATCATGCGCGCGATCAGGAAGCGGAACACGACCGCATGACGGCGCGCGCGGCGAAAGGTATCGAGCAGTTCGGCAAAGCCGCGCCGCACCGCTTCCGCCGTCCCGATATCTGTTTGCGGCTTGTCGGGACTGAACAGGAAAACCGGGACCGCGAACATCGCTATCCATAACGCGACGAACGGGCCTGTGATGCGCAAGTGCTCGGCCTGGTCCTTGTCGAGACCGAACAGGGGCGTTTCGGTCTGCACGAACAAGACAAGCACGAGGATCAGACAGACCAGCCCGCCGGCATACCCCGTCCCCCAGCCCCAGCCGGACACGCGTCCGATATGGCTGTCCGGTACGAGCCGCGTCAGCATCGCGTTGTAGAACACCATCCCGGTTTCGAACGCGGCATTCGCGGCGGCGACCAGCAACAATCCCCAAAGCATCATCGACGGGTCCGGCGCCACGACCCAGAGCGCGGCGGAGAAGACGATGCACGCCAGCGTACAGACGAGCAGCCACGGCTTGCGCGGGCCGGTGTGGTCGGCGATGGCGCCGGCGATCGGGCTGATCACGGCGACGAACAGTGCCGACCAGCCGATCGCCTGCCCCCAAAGCGCTGTGCCGGTCACCTCGTCGGGCGCAACACCCTTGGTGAAATACGTCGCGAAGACGAACGTGATGACGACCGTCGGAAACGCCGAGTTGGCCCAGTCGTAGAGACACCAGGCGGCAACTCCCAGGCGCGTGGACGGCTTAGTGCTTGGCGCCATCCACCATGGTCCGAAGCTGGCGGCTGGCGACCGCGATCATCGACAGGTCGTTCACCTCCACGTTCCAGAGCTCGCTCAGCATCTGCTCGGTCGGCTCCACCAGTATCGGGTTGGCGTCGATCCAGGCATCCACCGCCTGATGCGGCGACATGCCTTTCTTGGCGCTGTCGAGTACGGCTTCGGTGAGATGGAGTTGATGGCTGTAGATTTCCTCGACCAGTGCGGCGATGGCGAGCTGCTGCCAGTGGCTTTCGGACTCGAGCCCTTCAGCTGCGGCGCGCAACCGGCCCATTCTGAAGCGCGTGCCGATGGCGAAGTAGCTCTTGGCGACCGTCAGCACGTCCGTCTTCCGCTTCAGCGAGAGTTTCACGATATCGCAGCCGGAGTAGAGATTGACCAGGTTGGCGACGCGCAGCGCCAGCGCTTCGGAGACGCCATGCTCGAGATACGGCGTCGCCCGGGTTTTGACGTCGCTGACGTAGTGCTTCGGCAACGTCGACGACAGGTTCTGCGCCAGCCGGCGCATGCCTTCGGCGAACGCCGTGCAGTTGGTGCCGATATCGAGATTGTTCTCGCCGTGGCGCAGGAACCAGAGCGTCACCCATTCGAGAAGATGATGGGTGTCGATCATCATCGAGGTCTGCGTCGCCGCCGGCACCTTGTTGTCCAGCGCCTCGATCTCCGACCACAGCTTCGGCATCTCGAAGATTTCCTGGGCGATGAACCAGGCGCGGGCGATTTCGGCGACACCGAGGCCCGTCTTCTCGTGGATCTCGTTGACAAAGGTCCCGCCCATCCGGTTGATCATGTTGTTGGTCAGCCGGGTCGCGACGATCTCGCGGCGCAGCCGGTGTTTCGAAATCTCGCCGCGGTATTTCTCGCGCAACGGTGTCGGGAAGTAGCGCACCAGATCGTCGAACAGATACTTGTCGTCCGGCACGTCGGACGCCAGCAGCTCGTCGTAGGTCCAGAGCTTGGCGTACGACATCAGCACCGCGATTTCGGGACGGTAGAGTGCATGGCGCTGCTGGGCGCGCTCAGCGATCGTTTCGTCGTCGGGCAGAAACTCGACGGCGCGGTTGAGCCGGTCGGCGCGTTCCAGCGTCTTCATCAGCCGGTGCTGGTTGTCGAGCGCCGCCAGCCCGCGCGCCTGGATAAGCGTGATCGCCTGACTCTGATCGTAGTTGTGCCGCAGCACCAGCGAGGCGACCTCGTCGGTCATGCTCGCCAGCAGCTTGTTGCGTTGCGTCTCGTTCAGATCGCCGTTCTCCATCACCTGACCCAGGAGGATCTTGATGTTGACCTCGTGGTCCGAGGAATCGACGCCGGCCGAGTTGTCGATACTGTCCGTATTCAAGCGCCCGCCGTGCTCGGCGAACTCAATCCGGCCGAGTTGCGTCGCGCCCAGGTTGGCGCCTTCGCCGATGACCTTAGCGCGGACCTCTGCGCCGTTGATGCGGATCGCATCGTTGGCGCGGTCGCCGACGTCGGCGGCGGATTCATGTTCCGCCTTGATATACGTGCCGATCCCGCCAAACCACATCAGGTCGGCGTCGTGCTTGAGGATCGTCTTCAGAAGCTCGTTCGGCGTGACGCTGTCCTTGTCGATGCCGAACAACTTTTTGATTTCCGGCGAAAGCTTGAGCGACTTGGCACTGCGCTCGAAGATCGCGCCGCCCTTCGACAACAGGCGCTGGTCGTAATCGGTCCACGACGACCGGCCCATGTCGAACAGCCGCTTGCGCTCCTTCCAGGTTTTCTCAGGATCCGGATTCGGATCGACGAAGATATGCAGGTGGTTGAACGCCGCCAGAAGTTTGATGTGCTTCGACAGCAGCATGCCGTTGCCGAACACGTCGCCCGACATATCGCCGACGCCGACGCAGGTGAAATCCTCGGACTGGGTGTCGATGCCGATTTCGCGGAAATGCCGCTTCACCGATTCCCAACCGCCACGCGCGGTGATCCCCATGCCCTTGTGGTCGTAGCCCTGACTCCCGCCGGACGCGAACGCATCGCCTAACCAGTGCCCGTATTCGATCGAGACCGAGTTGGCGATGTCCGAGAAAGTCGCGGTCCCCTTGTCGGCGGCGACGACGAGGTAGGGATCGTCACCGTCGAGGCGGACCACTTCCTTGCGCTGCACGACCTTGGGGCCGACGATGTTGTCGGTGATGTCGAGAAGCCCCGACAGGAAAATCTTGTAGCACGCGATCCCTTCCTGAAGGAACGCGTCCCGGTCGCCCGGTGGCGTCGGCTGTTTGCAGACGAAGCCCCCTTTGGAGCCGACCGGCACGATGACCGCGTTTTTGACCTGCTGCGCCTTGACAAGGCCGAGGACCTCGGTGCGGAAATCCTCGGGCCGGTCCGACCAGCGGAGCCCGCCGCGCGCCACGTAACCGAAGCGCAGGTGCACGCCCTCGACCCTCGGGCTGTAGACCCAGATTTCGCGGAACGGCCTGGGCAACGGCATCTCTTCGACGTTGCCGGAATTGATCTTGAACGAGACGTAGGACTTGTATCCGCCGTCGTCGGCGCTCTGGAAAAAATTGGTCCTGAGCGTCGAATCCAGCATGTTGAGAAAGCGCCGCAGAATCCGGTCCTCGTCGGCGCTGGCGACGGCTTCCAGTTTTTCCAGATACGTCTTGCGGAGCTTGTTCGCATCGGCGGGCTTTTTCTTGCCGCCCTTTTTCGACCCCGCCGGATCAAACGTGGCGTGGAACATATCGACCAGCAACCCTGCGAAGTCCGGGTGCCGTGCGATGGTCTGTTCCATGTAGGCCTGCGAATAGGGAATGCCGACCTGGCGCAGGTACTTGCAATAAGCGCGCAAGACGACGATGTCGCGCCACGCCAGTTCGGCGCCCACGACAAGCGCGTTGAAGCCGTCGCTTTCGGCGTCGCCGTGCCAGACGCGCGAGAATGCGTCTTCGAAATTGGCGCGGATCGTATCGACGTCGATGGCGCCGCCGGAGCGTTGCACCAGCCCGAAGTCATGGATCACGAGACGCGAGAACCCGGCGTCGGCGATCCGGACTTCATGGGGCCCGCCCTCGTTAATGACCTTGAAGCCCATGTGCTCGAATACCGGCAGGACATCTGAAAGCGCGATTTCGGTCTCGGGGTTGTAGAGCTTGAAGCGGACGGTGTCCTTTTCCGCACCGTCCGGGCGGTAAAGATGAAAGCCGATCCCCCCCTCGTCAGCGATTCGTTCGATCATGTCGAGATCGAACAACACTTCGTCCGATGAATACTGCGCCTGATAGGCCGGGCCGAACGCGTCCTTGAAGCGCGCGTGCAGTTCGTGCGCCCGGGCCTCGCCCTCGCGCTGCGTCAGCGCATCCAGGACGCGGTCGCCCCACGAACGGCTCGCTTCGGCAATCTCGTCTTCCAGCGCCTTTGTGTCGTACTTCGGCACTTTCCGGCCCATCATCTTGATGATCAGGTGTACGCGGGCGAGCGGCGAATCGCCCAACTGGGTGAAGAACGCCGCCGGCTCGCCGCCGAAAGCGTCGGCCAGGATCTGTTGAATTTTCTGGCGCAGTTCGGTGTCGTAGCGATCGCGCGGCACGAACACCATGCACGACAGGTAACGCTTGAAGACGTCCTCGCGGACGAACAAGGCAACACGCTGACGTTCCTGCAGATGTAGAATCCCGGTCGCCACCTTGAGCAGGTGATCCTCGGAGATCTGGAACAGCTCATCGCGCGGATAGGTCTCGAGAATGTTCAACAGCGCCTTGCCGTCGTGACTGTCGCGGGAATATCCGGCGCGGTCGACGATATTCTGCAGACGCCGGCGCAGCAGCGGGATGTTGCGCGGCGACAGGTTATAGGCGACCGACGTGAACAGACCGACGAACAGACGGTGGCCGACGACCTTGCCGCTCTTGTCGATCTTCTTGATGCCGATCGCATCCATGTGCACCGAGCGGTGCACGACCGAGCGTTGGTTGGTTTTGGTCACGCTCAGCAGATCGCGCTGGCCCAGGAACTGGGCGATCTCCGGGGACAGCGTGTCCTTCGACTGAAAGGATTCGAACACGGTCACCGACGGATCGCGCAAAACGCCGAGGCCGGAACTGCGGTCGACGGTCACACGCGTCTTCTTGCCCGATCCGGATATCTTGAACTCGCGAAATCCCAAAAACGTGAAGTGGTTGTCGTGGAGCCAGCGCAACAGTTCGCGCACCTCGGCCGATTCCTCGGCCTGCACGCCGCGCGGCTCGACCGCCAGTTCCTCGATAATGCTTTCCATGCGCTCGCGCATCGGTCGCCAGTCCTCGACCGACGCCCGGACGTTTTCGAGAATATCTTTAAGCGACGACGCGATCTCGCGCAGTTTGTTTTCCGGCTGCTGCGCGATCTCGAAGTGCATGAAGCTCTCGGGCCGTGCATCCACTTCCATATGGCCGCGCTCGAGGATATCGAGAATGGCGCCCGCCTTGTCGCGGCGGACCTTGCAGACCGGGTGGATTACCAGATGGATCGGCAACTCGCGCCGGGTCAGTTCCGCGGAGACGGAATCGACGAGGAACGGCATATCGTCGGTGACAATCTCGATGACGCTGTGGTTCGTCGACCAGCCGTCGGTTTTCTGCGCCGGATTGTAGACGCGGATATTGGCCGTCCGCGATTTGCGCGTCTTGCCGGTCGCCAGGTGCGTCTTGGCGATGGCGACGAGCTCGGGCCCCGTGAGATCTTCGAGGTCCTGCGCGGGGACGTGCGCGTAATACTCCGCGATAAAAGCGCGAAGCTGTTTACCCTTCTTCCCCTTCTCCGATTTTTGCGCAGCATTGAGGGCGGTCGTCACGAGTGCGCCGCCGGCCAGGTCGGTATTCGGCATTGGATGCTCCCTTCCTCGTCTCCCAAGTCGAGGTTGATGATGGAAGGCTATCCCATCCTGAGTATCAGGGAAAGTGACGCTTGGACGAAACCCCGAAGCCGGGCTCGGGAATCAGAACCTGAACGATAGGCTGACGGCGCCGAAGCGATCCGCCTCTCCCTGAGTATCGAACTCCCGGCTGCGCATCACGTGGGTGAACGCCAGCCGGACGTTCTGATAGGTGATCGCGACGCCGGCGACGAAATCGCCGACCAGCGGTTTCTTGTCGACGTTGTGGCTGTCGGCGAACGTATTGCCGTCGAGAAAGATGTTGCGCAGCACCCAGCGTCCGTCGACGCCCGCGAACGCATACCACGAGAACTTCTCGGCCGGATTGATGGCGCCGAATCCCGACAGGCTCGGACGGATCAGCGGCGGGCCGTAGTCGACATAGAGCTCCTGGCCGACGCGGAGCGTCACGCCGCCATTGAGGTGGGTGTAGACGTTTCCGAGCGAGGCCCCGACATGCGGGATCGCATCCGCTTCGAGACCGTAGAACCTGAGCGCCTTATGGCGCCATTTGCGCTCACCGATCAGGTTGATGCCCGGTTCGTTCTTGAGCTGATTGTCCCAGCCCTTCGACGTCGCGACGCCGATCAGCTTGTGATAGTTGTTCTGCACCTGCTCGCCGAGGGCGGCCGGACCGACCACGCCGATCTCCAGCGCCATCTTGTCGAGCGTCTCGGTGAAATGATCGCCAATCCCCTTTCCGGTTTCCGCATAGAGCGACCCGGACGCATAGAGCCAGCCCGCATACGGGCGGTCGTCGGTGATCAGGCTACGCGCCTCGGTGTCGGCGGGCGTATAGATATTATGCCCGACCTCGAGGCCGAGACGGCCACCGCGGACGTCGGCCAGCGGATAGAGGAACTGCAGCGCATCGCGAACCTCGGGCAGGTGGTCGCCGTCTTCGGCCTCCGACACCCAGCCCAGACGGACGCCGTTGGTATAATGACGGTCAGTGTTGGCGATGCGGTCGTTCTCGACGTTGAGCGTCCACGTGCCCGCAAACGTCGGCAACGGCGAGAGCATCATCAGGATGCCGGCAAGGCCGGCCGAAATTCCGCAACGGAACATGCGCATGGCCAATAAATAGCGCGTGCGTATTGCCGTTGGAAGGGAAGATATCTGGGCCTATGATGGTGCCGTACAACGATGGGGGCTGAGGAGGATCGTGACGATGCAACCTTTGGATATTCTGGCGACCGCTATCGCCTATGTGGTCGCCGCCGACGGGCAGACCACGGTCGAGGAGAAGGCCCAACTGGTGTCGATGCTGGGCAAGCATGTCTCGGTCGGCGACATCTCTCAGGGGGATCTCCAGAAAATGACGCAAAGCGCGTTCAGCAACGCCCAGAAGATTCCACTCGAGAAGTTTTTGACCGTCGTCGGCGGCAGCCTTTCACAAGGGCAAAAAGCCGTCCTGCTCCTCAACCTCTACGACGTCGCCGCGGTCGACGGCTCGATCGCGCTTGGCGAAAAGAAGGTGATCGAAGCCTTCGAGAAGGCGTTACACATCGACGAGGACTCGATGGCCAAGGCGCGCGATATCATCGCCTACAAGAACGACACCGCCGTCTTCACCAACCCGGCGCATCCGAAGAACGAAAAGACGCACAACTTTTATATCTGAGAGACCGGCGCCGCCTAGTTGGTTGCGCTGTCGGACAGAACGGCGTGCTGGTATCTGACCTGATAGGCCGTATCCGACCCGGGCGGTTTGAATTCGATTTTTTCGAGATCGAGTTTCCGCTCGCCATCGTAGGCGTCGACGAAATCGTTCGTCACCAGGATCTCGTGGGGACCGGCGGTATCCTCGCCGAGCTTGGAAGCCGAGTTCACAGCGTTGCCGAAAATCTCGCTCGAGCCGAGCCTTAAAATGCGGCCATGGCTGATCCCGAGACACAGGATCACGTGTTCCTCCGGCGGCTTCGACATACTGAATTTCTGCGCCGCATGCTGCATGGCGATGGCCGCGTCGAGCGCATCTTTCGGTTTGTGGAACAGGATCATCAGGCTGTCGCCCTCGCGTTTGATGATGAACGCGTTGTGTTCGTTCAGGACCGGCGCGAACAGCCTTTCCGATTCGACGATAACCTGAATGAAATGGATGATGCCGAAATTCGCGGCATTCCGCGAGAACCCGGAGAGGTCGGTGAACATCACGCTCCAGGTCTCGCCAAATGTGTCCCAGATCTTGCGGTCGATCGCTTCGTGATCGGCGCCGGCCTCGGCGCGGCGTTCGAGCATGCGGATCAATCGCTCGTGACTATTTTCCATGAACAGGTTTCTGAAGTACGGCATGCGGTTGCGACGACCTTTACTGAATTGACAAAACCCGTTCCGGCGCGCGCCTAGCCCAGAAGCGCCGCCAGCCGGTCCGGCAAACGACCGGCCTTCGCTTCGATCGCGCGCAGAATGAGCACTTCGTTGGCGTCGGTCTTCCCGTCCTTGGAAATGTTGGCCTCGAGCCAGGCCATCTTCTCGTCCGGCACGTTGCCGTCGCCGTCGAGCACGAACTTGACGGTCGCGTCCACGAGCAATTCGGCGAACGCCGGGTCCATATCGCCGCCCGAGAGCACGGTGTTGAGATCGAGCAGCAACCGCACTTCTTCCTCGCCGGGCGTTTCCGCATCGACGATGCCACGCAGCATCTTCACTTCCGACGCGTCGATCGCGCCGTCCTCGTAGACGTGCATCTTGATCGCTTGCAACTCGCTTCTCACGGTTCTGTCCCCTCCCTCGGTCGGCAAATTCGGAGGCTATCTTGAACACAAATGTGGCCGGAAGCAATTAGCGTACGGAAAAAGCCTCAGCCGCCGCCGGCTGCGAATACCGGAACGTTCGGAATAATGACGCTAACCGTCGTCCCCTCGCCGACGGCGCTCTTGATCGCCATCCGCCCGCCATGCAATTCGACGAGCCCGCGCACGATCGACAGCCCAAGGCCCCAGCCTTCTTCGGTGCGGTAGGTGTTCGCGGAATGCCGCTCTGACGTGTTGACAAGATCGAGCAGGAGGTCGGCGTCGATGCCGGCGCCGTTGTCCGAGACGGTGACTTCGGTTTCGATGTCGTTCTGCTGCACCACGAGTTTGACGAGGCCGCTTTCGGGCGTGAATTTCACGGCGTTGGTCAGAAGGTTCAGGAGGATCTGTTTCAATGCCCGCCGGTCGGCCTGCAGCGGCTTGAGCGAACCGGGGATCGAGACTTCAAGCCGGATCTTTTTCGACTTCATCCGCGCGTCGATATTGCGCACGCTCTCGGTGATCGTGTCGCCGATATCGACGTCGGCATAGTCGAGACGGATCCGGCCTTCCTCGATCGCCGCGACATCGAGCAGATCGTTGACGAGCTCCAGCAGCATCTCCGCGCTGGCGTGAATGTCGGCCGCGTAATGCTGCGCGCGGTCATCCGACATGTCGCCGATATGTCCGTGTGAGAGAATGTCGGAAAAGCCGATGATGGCATTCAGCGGGGTGCGGAATTCGTGACTCATCCGGGCGAGGAACTCGGATTTCGTCCGGCTCGCCGCCAGGGCGTCGTCCCGGGCGCGCCGTAACTCCTGCTCGATGTTTTTGAAGTCGGTGATGTCGGTCAGGATCGTTAGCACCACTTTCGGGCCGCCGCCGGCAAGTGTAACAGGCACCTTCGTCACCTTAACGTCGCGGCGCTGACCGTCGGCGAAATTGCGGACACTTTCGCCGTGCGCGATCTCGCCCTTGGCGACGACCGCCGCGTCCTGCGCGATGATGCTGTTCGCCTGATCGCCCGGCAGGACATCATAAAGGCTTCTGCCGATCAGGGTTTCGGGTTCAACACCCTGCCATTTCGCGAACGTGCGGTTCACGATCAGATAATGTCCGTCTGCGTCTTTCAGGGTAATCGCGTTCGGCGAGTTGTCGCTGATGGCGCGAAAGCGGCGTTCGCTTTCGGCGAGGGCGTCGGTGGCCGCCTTTAGCTCGTCGGCGATCTTGTACTGTTTATGGGAATCGCCGACCAGCCACGCCAGCAAAACCGTCGCCGAGGCGAAGACGGCGATGAACGGCAGGGCCACCGTATCCAGTATCCGTGCCGGCGCATCGCCCGGCAAAAGCATGAAGCAACCGACGCAAAGGATATGCAGGATCAGGCCGAATGCGAACAGCTGCGGGATTCCGGCGCGCCAGCCGAGATGCGCGCGCGCATACCTGTATATAAGACCGGTCGCGAGACTTGTGAAAATGACAAGGACGCCGACCGGCGCGCCGGCCCCGCCCAGCGACCAGCGGTAACCGGCGGCGATGGCGGCCGCAATCCCGCCCGACACCGGGCCGCCGAACAGGCCGGCGACGGAAATGATCACGGACCGCGCGTCGAAGATGATGCCGTCGGAGAACTGCAGCGGCGTCATCATGCCGATAACGCCGATGACGCCGAACAGCACACCGAACAAGACCAGGCGCAGCACGCCATGATCGCGGAAAAAACGCCAGACGAAAGTCTCAAGATAAGAGAGCGCCAGTAGCAGGGCGGCGCCCTTGATCAGTTCGAGTGCCATGGTGGAAGTATATACCGCCGCCGTTTTCATACGAGCGGGTTTTCCGCTGAAGGCGGATCACGACCGTCCGGAAAATCGGAGAGAATGGAGCGGGCGATGAGATTCGAACTCACGACATCAACCTTGGCAAGGTTGCGCTCTACCCCTGAGCTACGCCCGCGCCGGGGGTAAGTTTCGGCAGCGCCGAAAGCAGCCGGGATAATACGCATCAACGTCGCGTTTTCAAGCGCGAAATATCAAATTTTTTAAGAGTTTGCGGTCAAGCGGCGATGGCTTGCCCCGGGCGTCCGGCCGCCCTACCCTCCCAGCCGCCATGATGACGCAAGAAACCCTGTTGGCGCGGCTTTCCGGGCTCGGCATCGCCGCCCGGACGGTGACGCATACGCCCGTTTACACGGTCGATGAAGCGAAAGCGCACCGCGACGGCCAGCCGGGCGGCCACACCAAGAATTTGTTCCTCAAGGATAAAAAAGGCCGCATGTTCCTTGTGACCGCCGACGAGGACCGGGACATCGACCTCAAGAGCCTGCGCGACAAGTTGGGTTGCAAACCGCTGTCGTTCGCCAGCGCCGAGCGTCTGATGACGTATCTGGGCGTCGAACCGGGTTCGGTGACACCCCTCGCCGTTGTCAACGACACGGCGGGCCTGGTGACCATGGCCCTCGACCGGTCCCTGCTGGCGCACGAATGGATCAACGTCCATCCGCTGGTCAACACCGCGACGACGGCGCTGGCGCCCGCCGACCTGGTGCGGTTTCTCGAATCCAGCGGCCATACGCCGCTGATGATCGATTTCTGAAATCCGGCCGGCCCCCTTGCCGTTGCCGCCCTTGTCGTCCATTTATAGGAAAAGAATTCACGTATTCAGGCGAACAAGCCAGAGGAAGAGGTTATGGAGTTTGTGATCAACCCCGACGGCAGCATGTCCCCCAAGGAGTCCGGCCAGGAACAAACCCCGGGTCAGGCTCAGGGGCCGCAGCAGAGCATGGACGGCGCGGCATCCGCGCCCGAGCCGGGTATCGTTGTCGACCCGTCGTCCGCAGAGGGTCTGGATGCCAAGCCTGTCGGCGGCCCGTCAGGCGGCATGGGTGGCGATCTGGTGATGGAATCCGATACCCAGAACTTCATGCAGGACGTTATCGAAGCATCGAAGAACGTACCCGTCATCGTCGATTTCTGGGCGCCGTGGTGCGGCCCGTGCAAGCAACTGGGTCCGGTGCTCGAAAAGCTGGTCCGCGAGGCCGGCGGCACCGTCAAGATGGTCAAGATCAACGTCGACGAGAACCAGCAACTCGCCGCGCAGATGCGCATCCAGTCGATCCCGGCGGTCTATGCGTTCAAGGACGGCCAGCCGGTCGACGGCTTTATGGGCGCGATGCCGGAAAGCCAGCTCAAGGGCTTCATCGAAAAGTTGACCGGCGGCGCCAAAGGCTCGCTCGACACCATTCTCGACCAGGCCGACGCCGAACTGGCGGACGGCGATCCGCTGCAGGCGCTGGCGCTCTACGGCGAAGCGCAGCAGCAGAGCCCCGATAACGAACGCGCCGTCGCCGGTATGATCCGCGCCGCGGTCGCCGCCGGCGAAACCGATACCGCGCGGGATATGATCGAGGGGCTGCCCGAAGCCTGGAAAATGAAGGGCACGATCGCCGCTGCGATCAATGCCTTCCAGCTCGACGAGGAGACCGAAGACAGCGGCGATCTGGCCGAACTTCAACAGAAGGTCGACGCGGATCCGGCAGATCTTCAGGCCCGCTTCGACCTGGCGCTGGCGCTTTACGCGGCCAAGCGCAACGAGGCCGCGATCGACGAGCTTCTTGAAATCGTCCGGCGCAAGAAGGACTGGAACGACGGTGCGGCGCGCGAACAGCTGATCAAGATTTTCGACGCTCTGGGGCCGACGCACGAGCTGACGACCAGCGGCCGCCGACGCCTTTCCTCGGTCCTTTTCTCGTAAAGTAGAAGGAACGCGCAGATGGTCGACCGTCAGCGCACCCTGACACCGGAAACCCTGCCGGACGAAATTCCCGTTTTCCCCCTGCCGGGTGCGATGCTTTTGCCGGGCGGGCAATTGCCGCTCAATATCTTCGAACCACGTTATCTGAACATGGTCGAGGACGCGCTCACGGCCGACCGCCTGATCGGCATGATCCAGCCGGTCGCGGAGAAGGACGAGCGCCTGATCGCCGACGGAGTCACGCTCTATAAGATCGGTTGCGCCGGACGGCTGACCCAGTTCATGGAGACCGAAGACGGCCGGTACGTGATCACGTTGACAGGGCTTATCCGGTTCCGGGTCGCCGACGAGCTGGACATGCGCGACGGCTACCGCCGGGTGCGGCCGGACTTTTCGCCTTATATAGAAGACATGACCCGGGACCGGGACACGGTCGCGGTTTCGGGTAGAGACAAGCTGGTCGCTGCGATGTCGCGGTATTTCGACATCAAGGGGATCGAGGCGGACATGTCCAATATCGGCGATGCCCCGGACGCGCTGCTCGTCGATACGCTCGCCATGACCTGCCCGCTCGAGCCCGGGGAAAAGCAGGCGCTTCTGGAGTGCCCCGACACCGACAAGCGCGCCGAACTGCTGACCAGCATCTTCGAGATCGCGGCCCACGGCGACAGCCCGGGCGCGCACGACCTTCGCCAATAACAACCCGGATCCGTAAGATGACCGCACCCAGCTCTACCGAGATCGACCCCAAACTTCTTGAAATCCTCGTCTGCCCGCTGACCAAAGGCACGCTGCGTTACGACCGTGAACGGCAGGAATTGATCAGCGACAAGGCCGGGCTTGCCTATCCGATCCGTGACGGCATTCCCATCATGCTCGCCGACGAGGCGCGCGAAATCGACGATGCCGGGAAGGGCTGACCGCGTGAGCGACTACAACCAGAAGCATCACCCGAGCGAGATTCGTCTCAAACGCGACGAAAAAATCCTTGAGGTGGATTTCGAAGACGGCGTCACGGCGCGCCTGCCGGCGGAACTCCTCCGGGTCGAAAGCCCGTCCGCCGACGTGCAGGGACACGGCCCCGGTCAGAAGAAAACCGTCGCCGGGCGCCGCCATGTCGGGATCATGGGCGTCGAGCCAGTCGGCAATTACGCCGTCCGCCTCAAGTTCGACGACATGCACGACACCGGAATCTTCACCTGGGATTACCTCTACGACATGGGCATGCGTCAGGACGAGATGTGGGCGGATTATCTGAAAGCGCTCGAAGAAAAAGGCCTCAGCCGCGATCCGTGACCTGGCATTGCTTCAGGATGCCGTTAGCGGTATCGAGCGTCGCCTCTTTTCCCTTGTTCCAGAAAACCGTCTTGCCCTCTGTATAACGCGCGCCGGAGCCGGCCCGTCCCTGCGGCAATACCAGTTCGCGGGAGCCGACCCTGAGTTCAAACACATTGTCGACGAATCGCGCCACGATCTTCCGCGTATCCTCGCATGTATATTAATAGTCCGTCGCCGGCCCGCCGCCGACGAGGATCATGGCGATGAACGGCAAAGGCTTCATGAGCCGCGCCGCATCAGCGTCGGCAGGTCACCCATCAGGCCCATCGCCGAGCGCATCAGCATCTTTTTCAGGGGCGGCATCTTGTTGACCATGCCGAGGCCGAAATCCCGGGCATGCCGGATCGGCGCGATGTCGTTCGAAAACAGCCGGTTGAGGCCATCGGTCACCGCCAGCATCAGGGTGTTGTCGAATCGTCTCCAGCGCTGGTAGCGCTGCAGCACCGCCGCCGAGCCGATATCGAGACCAAGCCGTTTCGCCTCGCCAAGCACATCGCAAAGCGCAGCGACGTCGCGATAACCCATATTGAGGCCCTGACCCGCGATCGGATGCATACCGTGATCGGCGTCGCCGATCAGCACCAGCCTCTCAGCGATCGACGCGTGCGCGAACTGCAGACCGAGCGGATGACAGAACCGCGGCCCGACCACCTCGATCTCCCCCATGAAGTCGCCGAACCGCTTGGCGAGTTCGGCGGTGAATTCCACATCCGGTAAAGCCACCATCGCCTTGGCCTGGGCCGCGCGCTCCGTCCATACGATGGACGACCGGCAGCCCGGTTTCTCGTCGGTGCCCTTGAGGGGCAGGATGGCGAACGGGCCCGCCGGGAGGAAATGTTCGTGCGCCACGAAGCCGTGTGGGACCTCGTGTTCGACCGTACACACGATCGCTTCCTGCGGATAACGCCACGACGTCGTGCGGATGCCGGCTTGTTCCCGGATTTTCGAGCCGCGGCCGTCGGCAGCGATGGCGAGGCGTGCGTCGACCGTGCCGCCGTCAGCCAGCGTCGCGCGGACGCCCGAGGCGTTGCGTTTCAACCCCTCGACCCGCATCGGGGCGATGAACGTGACGCGCGGATCGTCAGAAAGCGCCGCCATCGCCGCGATCCGGATGTGGCGGTTCTCGGCGAGGTAGCCAAGCGGACCCTCGCCGACGTCTTCGTGATTGTAATGGAGGAACAGCGGCGATCGGCCGTCGGCAACGCGGATATCCATGATCGGCGCCACCTCGCTTTCGAGTTGCGGCCAGACGCCGATGGCGCTGAGCAGCCGTTCCGAGGCGGCGGCGATGGCCGAGGCCCGGCCGTCGAACGCCGCATCTGCGGCGTCCGCCGGATCGGTCCCGTCGATCACGACCACGTCGAACCCCGATGTCGAGAGGGCGCGGGCGGCAATGGCGCCGACCAGACCGCCGCCGACGATCAGGATGTCGGTCCGGACGGACGGGGCATCGGAAACTTTGTCGGACATCGTCTTTAGGTGCCCCGGCGCGGCCCGGCTGTCCAGTCGATTTTGCGTCTTATTTATGCCTATTTTGTAACCATAGTCCATATATGCATAAAAAATGATCATAAATTTCGGGCGCCGCAACGCCGCTCGACCCGGTTTTGTGCGCCTAACTCCTTGAAAAAAAAGAAAATATGGGCCGAAAGCAAAACTGGCACGAACCTTGATTATTGAAGGCAGCGGCCCGACGGGCCCAAGCAACGTGCAAGGGGGGCAGCCGTTTAAGAGGAGCGAACGGTCCACCCGTAAATCAACGGAAGGAGTTCAACATGAAAATGATCATGGCGGTCATCAAGCCGTTCAAGCTCGAGGAGGTCCGCGAAGCGCTGACGCCCCTCGGCATTGAAGGCATGACCGTATCCGAAGTTAAAGGTTTCGGCCGGCAGAAGGGTCAGGCCGAAATTTATCGTGGCGCGGAGTATCAGGTGAACTTCCTGCCGAAAGTGAAAATCGAGATCGCTTGCGTCGACGACCTGGTCGAGCAAGTGGTCGAGACGGTCCAGAAAACCGCGATGACCGGCAAAATCGGGGACGGCAAGATTTTCGTCTACGCCCTCGACAAGGCCGTCCGGATCCGGACCGGCGAGACCAATGCGGAAGCGCTCTAGGAGGAATGAAACTATGAACTTTGCTCGCATGAAAAAGCGCACGGCAGCCTTGGCTGCCCTGGCCGCGATCGCCGTCACGATGACGGCCGGTCAGGCTTCGGCGGAAGTCACCACCGAGAGCGCCTTTGTCTTCAACACATTCTCGTTTCTGGTCCATGGCGTCCTCGTGATGTTCATGGCCGCCGGCTTTGCGATGCTTGAATCCGGTCTGGTCCGTTCCAAGAACACGGCCACGATCTGCCTCAAGAACATCGCCCTCTACTCGGTCGCCGGTATCATGTTCTACCTGATCGGCTACAACATCATGTACGTCGGTGTGCCGGAAGGCGGCTGGATGGGTACGTTCAGCCTGCTCTACAACCCGGGCGCCGATGAACTGGCGCTGATCAACGCCGATGAATCGACCACCGAAATGGTCGCCAAGGTCGCCGACACCGGCTACTCGGTGGCGTCCGACTGGTTCTTCCAGATGGTGTTCGTCGCGACTGCGGCCTCGATCGTCTCGGGGACGGTTGCCGAGCGGATCAAGTTCTGGCCGTTCATCATTTTCGTCGTCGTGCTCACCGGCATCATCTATCCGATCCAGGCGTCCTGGGTCTGGGGCGGCGGCTGGCTCGCGGCCATGGGCTTCTCCGACTTCGCCGGCTCGACGCTGGTGCACTCGACGGGTGGCTGGGCGGCCCTCACCGGCGCCATCATCCTCGGCGCCCGTAAAGGCAAGTACGGTTCAGACGGCTCCATCAGGGCGCTGCCGGGTGCCAACATCCCGCTCGCCACGCTGGGTACGTTCATTCTGTGGTTCGGCTGGTTTGGTTTCAACGGTGGTTCGCAGCTCGCGCTGGGTTCCGCTCTCGACGCCGCCGCGATCTCCATCGTCTACGTCAACACCAACCTGGCGGCCGCTGCCGGCGTGGTCGTGGCGATGATCCTCGCGCAGCTGATCTACAAGAAAGTCGACGTTTCGCTGGCCCTCAACGGCGCCATCGGCGGCCTCGTCGCCATCACCGCGGGTCCGGATCTGCAGAACCACTTCATCGCCATCATCGTCGGCGGTGTCGGTGGCGCGCTGGTCGTGTTCGCGGTGCCGATCATCGACAAGATGAAGATCGATGACGTGGTCGGCGCAATTTCCGCCCACCTCGTCGCCGGGATCTGGGGCACGCTCGCCGTCGGCATCTTCGGCAGCGGCTCCATCGTCACCCAGGCAATCGGCATTGTCTCGATCGGGGTTTTTGTCTCCGTCGCCAGCGCCATCGTCTGGATGATCCTGAAAGTAACCATCGGCATCCGGGTGTCGGAAGAGGACGAAGAGCTCGGCCTCGACCGCGCGGAATGCGGCATGGAAGCTTATCCGGAGTTCGGAAAAGGCTCCCAAACCCTCTGATCCCCTCCGAGATCAGTTGGTTCTCCCCGAAAGCCGGGCGGTTTACCGCCCGGCTTTCACCTTTTCGGGGGCCTGTTTTCAAACTCCGGCACCCCGGCGAATCGACGGCATCCGATTCGCACCGCCTCTGAACAGCGACTTCAACAGCCCCCGCTAAGCCCCCGATATTTAGTGGTTAATTCGTATTTACCATCCATCCCTTCCGCCTCGCGCGCGCGTTAATTTGTTGGTAATAAACGCCGCTTACGAGGGATGTATGACCGTACTCAGATCGAACACGTCCGGCCGCTCGTCAGAGCCTTTGTTACCCGCCCAGGTGACGGAAGCGCTCAAGCGCCGCGGCTGGCAGATCGGCGGCCTGGCGCTGATCGCCCTGGCCGTGGTTTCGGGTGCGGCGATCCTCTCTTATGCGCCGGGCGATCCGTCGCTCAACAGCGCCACCGATAACGACCCCATCAACCTCGCCGGTCACTGGGGCGCGGTATTTTCCGATCTCGTCCTGCAGACCGTCGGCTACGCGTCGCTGATCGCGCCCGCGGCGCTCGCTGTCTGGGCAGCGATGATCCTGACGCACGGCACGCTGGCCCGGCCCGTCGGCCGTCTCGGCTGGCTGGTGCTCGCCATCATCTTAAGCTCGGTCGCGCTCGCCGGCATCAAGAGCCCCGCCGGCTGGCCGCTCGCTGCCGGGCTCGGCGGCGTTGCCGGCGCTTTGGCGTTCAATGAGCTGGCGATGTGGGCCGGGCGCCTCGGCATCCGTCCCGCCGCCGATGTCACGCTTTGGGTAACGAGCTCGCTCGCCGTCGCCGCCGCCGTGATCTCGCTCGGCATGGGCCCCCGCGATTGGCTTAACGCCGCACGCGGTGCCTGGCGCGCGATGCGCAAGACCTACGCCGTGTCCCGCGGCGCCTATGGCGCGGCCCGCGACTTCGGCGAGCGCGCACAGGACTTCGGCGATCGCGTGCGCGGCATGATCCCGTCGCCGTCCCGCGGCGAAGCCCCCGAACCCGGCGACGATGACGACTTCGAAGACACGGATTACGAGGAGATCGACGCCGAGCCTTCGGGCGGTGTCCTCGATGCCGCGTTCGCGCGCAGTGGCAAGGCGCCCGAGGTGGCACCCCGCCCCAAACGCGCCAAAACCGGCCGCAAGGCGGAAGCACGCCGCCAGCAGAAACTCCCCCTCGGCGGCGACGAGGATTACAGCCAGCCGCCGCTGGAAATTCTCGACCTCCCCGAAACCACACGCGAGGAAACCCGCGAAAGCCGCGAAGCCTTACAACAGAACGCGCGCTACCTCTCGACCGTGCTGGAAGAATACGGCGTCAAAGGCGAGATCGTGAAGGTCCGCCCGGGGCCCGTGGTCACGCTTTACGAACTCGAACCCGCGCCCGGCACCAAGACGTCGCGCGTGATCGGGCTGTCCGATGATATCGCGCGCTCGATGAGCGCGGTATCGGTCCGTGTCGCGGTGGTTCCCGGCCGCAACGTGATCGGCATCGAAATGCCGAACGCCAACCGCGAGATGGTGCACCTCCGCGAGCTGCTGGCCTCTTCCGACTTCGAGAAAACCAAGGCCGAGCTGCCGTTGGCGCTGGGGAAGGACATCGGCGGCGGCCCCGTCACCGTCGACCTGGCGCGCATGCCGCACCTGCTGATCGCGGGCACGACGGGGTCGGGGAAATCCGTCGCCATGAACACGATGATCCTGTCGCTCCTCTATAACCTGCCGCCGGACCGCTGCAAGTTCATCATGATCGACCCGAAGATGCTCGAGCTCTCGGTCTATCAGGAAATCCCGCACCTGCTGACGCCGGTCGTCACCGACCCGTCGAAAGCGGTGGTCGCGCTCAAGTGGGTGGTCCGCGAGATGGAAGACCGGTACCGCGCCATGAGCCAGATGGGGGTCCGCAACATCGGCGGCTACAACCAGCGGCTCGCCGAAGCCAGGAAGAAGGGCGAGGAGCTGACCCGCACCGTGCAGACCGGCTTCGACGAAGACGGCAAGCCGGTCTATGAACAGCAGCCGCTGCCGACCGATCCGCTGCCCTATATCGTCGTCGTCGTCGACGAGATGGCGGATTTGATGCTGGTCGCGGGTAAGGATGTCGAAGCCGCGATCCAGCGCCTGGCGCAGATGGCGCGCGCCGCCGGCATTCACTTGATGATGGCGACGCAGCGTCCGTCGGTCGACGTCATCACCGGCACCATCAAGGCGAATTTCCCGTCCAGGATTTCGTTCCAGGTCACGTCGAAGATCGACAGCCGCACCATTCTCGGCGAGCAGGGCGCGGAACAGCTGTTGGGTCAGGGCGACATGCTCTATATGGCCGGAGGCGGCCGCATTTCTCGCGTGCACGGACCCTTCGTTTCGGACGAGGAAGTCGAGCGTGTGGTCAATCACCTGAAAGACCAGGCCGCGCCGGAATACATCGAGGCCGTCACCGAGGAATCCGGCGAGAGCTTTATCGGCGATCCGGGCACGGTGGGCGGCAACTCGGAATACGACGAGCACTACGACCAGGCGGTCGCCCTCGTCGCGCGTGAGGGAAAGGCGTCGACCAGCTTCATCCAGCGCCACTTCCAGATCGGCTATAACCGGGCCGCGCGCATTATCGAGACGATGGAGCGCGAGGGTGTGGTCAGCGCCGCCAACCGCGTCGGCCGCCGCGAAGTGCTGATCGGCGATCATTCGTCCTAAGACCGGCGCTCTTCCGCCTCTTTCAAGTTCTTTATTCCGCACTGCAAGACATCCCGCCAACCATTTGCGAACGGGGATCAAAGGTATTTCACGGAATCTTGTATTCCGCGGGTGCGAGATTCCCGCCAAAATACCGGTGAACGTGACAGAGCCGGTGATCTGCATGGACGCCATCGAAAACGCCGCTTTCGCATCTGTCGGCCGGGCCGCGGGCTTCGCCGGGCTGGCGATCTTCACGCTGATGATGGGCCTGAGCTTCGATCCGCCGCTGGCGACGCGGACCGGCGGCCTGTGCGGGATGGCCGAGGTCGCGGGCCTGCTTTTGTACGGCTGGCTGGCGGTCAACCGGCCTTATAAGAGGACCGAAGCGTGGATCATCCTCAACGACGAGCACCGCCCGCCTGCGCCCATCGCCCAGAAAATCATCGGCCGCACGCTGCGCGAAACCGCCTACTGGTTCGCCGGGCGCGCCGCCGCGGTGTCGTCGTTCCTGTTGGTGTCGTCGGTCGCGCTCAAGTTCGCCTGACCGTCGCTTCCGGGCCGGACCGCGCAATCGCCTTTACCTCGCCACATTGAGCTTCTAGAAACGCGGGCATGAAACGCATCGTCGCCCTGTTCGCCGTTCTGCTGATCGCGATCGCCCTGCCCGTCAAAGGGCACGCGGCGACGCCGATCGAGATCACGCCCGAAGTCGAAAAGGGCCTCAAAAAGGCCGAAGCCTATCTTGAGGACATCAAGACGATGCAGGCGGAATTCCTGCAGATCTCGTCCACCGGCGAAACGTCGAGCGGCGAATTATGGCTCTCGCGCCCCAACAATCTCAGGATCGAATACAAGCCGCCGACCCCGATCCTGATCGTCGCCAACGGCGAATTCCTGAGTTACGTCGACAAGGAACTGAAGCAGGTCAACCACATCCCGCTTGAGGATACGCCGGCGGCATTCCTGCTGCGCAAGGACTTCTCGTTCTCGGGCGGCGAATTGACCGTGACCGGCTTCGAGCGGCGCGCCAACACCATGCGGATCAGCGTCGTGCAGACCAGGGATCCGCTGGCCGGCGAGCTGACCCTCGTGTTCATGGAGAACCCGATGGTGCTCCGAAAGTGGGTGATCAAGGATGCGCAGGGTGTGGTCACCGATCTGACGCTGGTCAACGCGCGTTTCGATTTCCCGATCCCGGAGCAGCGCTTCCTCGAAAGAATCCCCAACTTCGTGACCGACGGCAACTGACGCCGGCTTAAGCGCTCGCCCCTAAGGCACCAGCTTGTAGCCGCCCGCTTCGGTGATCAGAAGCTTGGCGCCGGAGGGATCGTCCTCGATCTTCTGACGCAAACGGTAGACGTGGGTTTCCAGCGTGTGTGTGGTGACGGCAGCGTTGTAACCCCAGACTTCATCCAACAGCTTTTCGCGCGCCACCGCCTTGTCGCCGGCGCGGTAGAGATATTTCAGGATCGCGGTTTCCTTGTCGGTCAGGCGGACCTTGCGCTGGTCCGACTCCCGCACCAGCAGCTTGTTGGCCGGCTGAAACGTATAGGGACCGACCGTGAACACCGCGTCGTCGGAGCGTTCGTGCTGACGGATGTGCGCACGGAGCCGGGCCAGCAACACGCCCAGCTTGAACGGCTTCGTCACATAGTCGTTGGCCCCGGCATCGAGCCCGAGGATCGTATCCGCATCCGTATCGGCCCCGGTCAGCATGATGATCGGCGCGCGCACGCCGCTCCGGCGCATCAACCGGCACACTTCGCGGCCGTCCATGTCAGGCAAGCCCACGTCGAGCAGGATGATGTCGAAGTTGCTTTCCTTCGCGACCTCGAGGCTTTCGGCAGCGCTGAATGCGGTATCGACCTGAAACTCCTCATGGAGCTTGAGTTGCTCGCTCAGCATCTCGACCAGATCTTCGTCGTCGTCGACGATGAGAATGCGCTTGCCGTTGCTCATGCACGAATCCTTTCCAGCGCTTCCAAGAAGCGTTACGAACACATCGTATATAGTGTGATTTTCTTGCCAAGCCCTTATATATTAACCGGCTTTTGGCGGAAAGATGCTAGGTTGGCCGAATGAACGATAAAACCCCGAAAAGTGCCGAGCTTTACGAAGTCCCGGCAGCGCGCGCGCCGATCACGGTGCTGTCCGTCGAGCGCGCCATGGGTGAGCTGCGCCGCGGCCGGCCCGTCGTCGTCCGCGGCGGCGGCGGTCATACCGTGCTGGCGCTCGCCGCCGAAGCGATGAGCCCGGAAAGCCTGCAGCAGCTGCATGACATCGCCGGCAGCGCGCCGGCACTCGCCGTTACCGCGCGCCGCGCCGCGGTGCTGGGTTTGGCGGAAAGCGCCGGCAAGATCGCCATTGTCAGCGGCCTCGGCGGCCTCAGCGCCGACGAGATCGCGGCACTCGCCAATCCACTGATCGAAGCCGGCGTCAGCCCCGAGCTGCGCGACCGGCTCAATGTTACGGTCCGTACCGAACCGGGTCACGATTGCGCGTCGGCGTCGGTATCGTTGTCGAAGCTGGCCCGCCTGTTGCCGGCCGCGGTCACCGCGCAGATCGACGATGTCGACGACGTCATGGCGTGGGCCAACCGTCACGATTTCCTGAGCGTCGATACCGGCGACGTGTTTCAGTACGAGGGCGCCGCATCGCGCAACCTGAAGCGCGTTGCCGAGGCGCGTGTGCCGATCAGCGATGCGCACGATACCCGCATCGTCGCCTTCCGGCCATCCGACGGCGGCCGCGAGCACTTGGCCATCATCGTCGGCCAGCCGGACCCGGCCGAGCCAGTCCTGGTGCGGCTGCATTCGGAGTGTTTCACGGGCGACTTATTGGGAAGTTTGCGCTGCGACTGCGGTGATCAGTTGCAGGGCGCGCTTGCCGAGATCAAGACGGCGGGCGCGGGGGCGCTGCTCTATCTCGCCCAGGAAGGGCGCGGCATCGGCCTGATCAACAAACTTCGCGCGTATGAACTTCAGGACCTCGGCTTCGACACCATGGATGCCAATGAGCAGCTCGGGTTCGACGCCGACGAGCGCGTCTACATGCCGGCAGCCCGGATGCTGAAGCTGCTCGGTTTCTCCAAGGTGCGCCTGATGACCAACAACCCCGACAAACTGGCGGCGTTGTCCAGATACGGGGTCGACGTGGTCGAGCGGGTGGCGCACGCCTTTCCCGCCAATCAGCACAACGAGTTTTACCTGCAGACCAAGGCATCGCGTTCCGGTCATCAGTTCTGACGGCGGGAATGACCCGGCAGTTCTTGCCCTTGGCCATAATTTGGCGCCGATTTTCAGGCCTACCCCTCTGATTTTACTTATTTTTTGTTGGCACACCGCTTGCTTGTTCAGAAGCGGGACACTTGGGTTGGAGATTTGGATGGTCTCGGTGGATAACCAGCTGGCGTGGATGCCGTCGACAATCGGCAATGAGGCGCCAAAACAGAATCAGCCGCAGCAATTAGCGCTGAGCCCGCCGGCAGAAGACGCGCCGGCAAAAGAATTCAGTTTTTTCGGGGATGACGGCTTTTCGTTCGCCGACCTTCTCGATGTCGTCAACCCGCTGCAGCACATCCCGTTCATATCGACGTTCTACCGCGAAGCCACCGGCGACACGATCGCCGCCGCACCGCGCGTCGCCGGCTCGACGCTGTTCTTCGGGCCACTCGGCTTTGCGGGCGCGCTCGCCAACGTTTTTGTCGAAGGGTCCACGGGTCAGGATATCGGCCAGCACATGGCCAGTTGGATCAAACCGGCGAGCGACGAGACCGAGGTTGCGGATGTTCCCGCGCCGGCGACGGATACGGCGGCTGCGCCGGCGCTCAACCCCGCCGACCCCGTACTCGCCTGGGCACGTGGCGAGGCGGATTGGATCAAACAGAACCTCAAGGCCCGCGAACGCAGCGCGCCAGAACCGGGCAGCGCCGATACCTCCGATCCGGCCGCAGGCGCCGGCAACGTTCCCGACGCGACGCCGCTGCTGCGGGACGACCCCGCATCACCAGAAGAACCTTATGGCCTGGCCGAAATGGCTTACCTGACCCGCGACATCCGCTCCGCAGCCAGAGCCTATGCCGCTGCCGCCAATCTCCGCCCGGCCGGGTGAACAATCGGGCCGCACTTTACCGTCTTCGCGCTTCGTGCTGAATTCTTGTCATGCTGATCCGGGTC
Organism: Rhodospirillales bacterium; assembly: GCA_965228915.1. Lineage (GTDB taxonomy): Bacteria > Pseudomonadota > Alphaproteobacteria > Rhodospirillales > Casp-alpha2 > UBA4479. The sequence continues at coordinate 1,481,314 of OZ245847.1, forward strand.
TTCGCCGACAATACTCTTGAATTCCGGGGCCGCCGTTACCGCTGCGCCCTCGGGCGCGGCGGCGTCCGCACCGATAAGAAAGAAGGGGACGGTGCCACGCCGACCGGGCGCTATCCATTGAAAAGGCTATATATCCGCCGCGACCGGATCCCCGATATCGAGACCGCTTTACCGGTAAGCGACATCGCCCCCGACGACGGCTGGTGCGACGATCCGTCGCGTCCGGAGTACAACACCCGCGTCAAACTGCCGTTCGCCGGCGGCCACGAAGAGATGTTCCGTGAGGACCATCTGTACGACCTCGTGATCGAACTCGCCCACAACGATGCGCCGCCCGTACCCGGGGCGGGCAGCGCCGTCTTTATTCATATCGCCAAGCCGGATTACGCGCCGACGGAAGGGTGCGTTGCTCTCGACATCGATGATCTCAAGACCTTGCTGGCCGCCTGGGGACCGGAGACGGAAGTCGAAATCTCGGACGCGCCCGCCTAGTTCCGTATCGGTCGCTCGCCGAAAATCGCGGTCCCCACCCGGACGTGCGTGGCGCCGAGGGAAATGGCTTTCTCGTAGTCCGCGCTCATGCCCATGCTTTTGACGGAGAGATCCATCTGGTCGGCGAGATCGGACAGCAGCGCGAAATGAAGCGCCGGTTCCTCGTCGATGGGCGGAATGCACATCAGCCCCCGGATATCGAGGCCGAGATCGTCGCGGCATTCCTTGACGAACGCCTCCACGTCCGCCGGCGCAACCCCGGCTTTCTGCGGTTCCTCGCCGGTGTTGACCTGAACGTAACAGGGAAGATTGCGGCCGGTACGCTCAAACTCCGATGCCAGGGTGCGGGCGATCTTCAGGCGGTCAACGGTTTCGATCACATCGAACGTCGCGACCGCGTTCTTGACCTTGTTGGATTGCAGCGGTCCGATCAGGTGCAGCGTGATGTCCGGATATTTTTCGCGCAACGTCGGCCATTTGGCTTCCGCCTCCTGCACCCGGTTCTCCCCGAAAAGCCGATGACCGGCTTTCAAGACCGGTTCGATGGTGTCGGCCTCGTGCACCTTGGAAACGGCAACGAGATGGATATCGGACGGGTCGCGCCCGGCGTCTTCCGCCGCTTTCGCGATGTCGGCCCGGACCTTGGCGAGATTGCTTGCGGGATCGTTTTTCTGGGTCATAGTGCGGCTATGCGTGTTTCGATGCAGCGGACGTTACCAGCCCCCCGGCGCCAAGACAATCGTCCCCGCCATGCCGTTCCGGCCTGGTTCGTGATGAGCGACGAAGACCGGCTCGCGAATCCGGCGCCGCTTCTGCCGTATCTGCCGCCGGCGAGCGCGATCATCGTGCGGCGCCGCGACCCGGCCGATGCCCGGGAGATGGCGCGCGCCCTGACGCTGGCCGCGGTATCGTACGGGGTGCGCGTACTCCTCTCCGCGACGACGCCGATCGACCGGCTTGACGCCCATGGTCTGCACATTCCAGAAGCGGGACTCCGATACTGGAAAAAGACCGATCTCGAAAGGCTGCAGCCGTCCCTCGTGACGGCATCGGCGCATAGCCCGAGCGCGGCGATGCGCGCCGCCGGGTTCGGCGCCGATGCGGTGCTGGTGTCGCCGGTTTTCGCGACCGAGAGCCATGAAACACGCCCGGCGCTTGGGCTGATGCGGTTCGCGACGATCGCCAGGGCGGCGCCGCTGCCGGTGATCGCGCTTGGCGGCATCACCGCGCCACAGCTTCGTCGGGTGTTTCACGCGGGCGCGGCGGGGATCGCCGGCATCGGGCTTTTCCGGCCGTAATCGCCGGTAATTTTCGACGACCGGTATTTGCCGGAATGTTCGGCAAAGTCTGGTGGATTCCAATGATTTGGTGTAAGGAAGACCTCGTTCGCCGTGCCGGACCGCGATCCGGTTGCGCGCGGGCGGTTGGGCGTGAAAGAAGGACGACGACGCATGACACCGATTTTCACATCGATGACCCGTCTGGGTATGGTCATCATCGCCGCCGGCGTGCTTGCGACCGGGTGCGCCTACACCCCCGGCGACCCGCGCGAGAACAACCGCGAAGAAGACGAATACACCGATTACGCCAACCGCAAGACCATCTTCGGTGATGGCGGCATCAACCTGTTCGGCACCGACAAGAAAGACGAGAGCGGCGGCGCGCTCGGGGTCAACAGCTTCCTCTGGCGCGCCTCGCTGGAAACGATTTCGTTCATGCCGATCAATACCGCCGATGCATTCGGCGGTGTGATCATCACCGACTGGTACAGCCCGCCGGAGAGCCCGAGCGAACGCTTCAAACTGAACGTCTATATCCTCGGTCGCACGCTCCGCGCGGACGGCGTCAAGGTGTCCGTATTCCGCCAGCTCCGCGACCGCAGCGGCAACTGGGTCGACGCCACGGTGCCCGACGGCACGGCGCCCAAAGTCGAGGACTCGATCCTTACCAAGGCCCGGATGCTGCGCCACCAAACCCTGACGGCGCAGTGATCCTGTACCGGGTCACCGGTTCCACATAAAACAAACCGCGGCCCATACGGGGGCCGCCCGATGAATTTACGAGCGCGAGAAAACATGTCCCGTTACAACGTCAAGGAAACCGAAAGCAAATGGCAGGCCGTCTGGGAAGAGCGGCATTGCTTCGACGTTGAGGAAGATCCCTCCAAGGAAAAGTATTACGTCCTTGAGATGTTCCCGTATCCGTCGGGGCGCATCCACATGGGGCATGTCCGCAACTACACCCTCGGCGATCTGGTCGCCCGGTTCCGCCGTGCGCAGGGCTATAACGTGCTACACCCGATGGGTTGGGACGCGTTCGGCCTGCCCGCCGAGAACGCGGCGAAGGAAAACAACGTCCATCCCGCCAAGTGGACGCACGCGAATATCGCGGCGATGCGCGATCAGCTCAAATCGATGGGCTTGTCGTACGACTGGCGGCGTGAGATCGCGACCTGCGATCCGGATTACTACAAACACGAACAGAAGATGTTCCTCGATTTTCTGGACGCGGGGTTGGTCTACCGCAAAGAATCCTGGGTCAACTGGGACCCGGTCGAAAATACGGTGCTCGCCAACGAACAGGTCATCGACGGCAAAGGGTGGCGGTCTGGCGCCGAGGTCGAGAAGCGTAAGCTCGCACAATGGTTCCTAAAGATCACGGCTTACGCCGATGAATTGCTGGGCGCCATCGAGGAACTCGACCGCTGGCCGGAACGCGTGCGGATCATGCAGCACAACTGGATCGGCCGTTCCGAAGGGGCGCACATCGCGTTTGACGTCGTCGGCCGCGACACGCCGCTCGACGTATACACGACCCGGCCCGACACAATCTTCGGCGCGTCGTTCATGGCGATTTCCGCCAATCATCCGCTGGCCCAGGAGCTGGCGACGGACAATGCCGGTCTCGCCGACTTCATCGCCAAGTGCAACCGCATGGCAACGTCGGAAGCGGCGATCGAAACCGCCGAGAAGCTGGGCTTTGACACCGGCCTCGCATGCGCGCATCCGGTCATCGAAGGGGAGACCCTGCCGATCTATGTCGCCAACTTCGTCTTGATGGATTACGGCACCGGCGCCATTTTCGGCTGCCCGGCGCACGACCAACGCGACCTGGATTTCGCCCGAAAATACGGCTTGCCCGTGACCCCCGTCGTGTGCCCACCGGATACCGATCCCGCTGCGTTCGAGATCGGTGACGAAGCGTTCGTCGGCGACGGCAACATCATCAATTCCAAGTTTTTGAACGGACTCTCGGTCCCCGAGGCCAAATCGAAGATCATCGCGCATTTCGAAGCGCGCGGCATGGGCAAGAAGCAGGTCAATTTCCGCCTCCGTGATTGGGGGGTATCCCGGCAACGTTACTGGGGCTGCCCGATCCCGGTCGTACACTGCGACGACTGCGGCATCGTACCCGTGCCGGCCAGGGACCTGCCGGTCGTGCTGCCGGAGGATATCGAGATCAACGTCGCCGGCAACCCGCTCGACAAGCATCCGACGTGGAAGAACGTCGACTGCCCGGCGTGCGGCAGGGCGGCGCGCCGCGAGACCGACACCTTCGACACATTTTTCGAGTCGTCGTGGTACTTCGCGCGGTTCTGCGCGCCCGTTGAAGACGAGGCATTCACGCGTTCGGCCGCCGATTACTGGCTGCCGGTCGATCAGTACATCGGCGGGATCGAACATGCGGTTCTGCACCTTCTGTACTCGCGCTTCTTCACCCGCGCACTCAAAGAATGCGGCTATCTGGATCTTGAGGAGCCGTTCGCCGGTTTGCAGACGCAGGGCATGATCTGTCACGAGACCTACAAAAGCGCCGCCGGCAAATGGCTGTTCCCGACGGAAGTCTCCACCGATGAGGCGGGCGCGCTCGTCGATGCGAACGGTGCCAAGGTGACGCGCGGACGCTCCGAAAAGATGAGCAAGTCGAAAAGGAACGTTGTCGATCCGGAAGAGATCATCCAGACCTACGGGGCGGATACGGCACGCTTGTTCATGTTGTCGGACAGCCCCCCCGACCGCGATCTCGACTGGACGGACGCCGGGATCGAAGGCGCGTGGCGCTACGTGAACCGCCTGTGGCGGCTCATTTCCGAACCGCCGTTCGCGCCGGCAGCCAAGGGCACCCCCAAACCGGCGGACATCGCGGGGAGTGCGCTCGATCTCGAACGCATGGTTCACAAAACCGTCGCGGCCGTCACGGCGGACCTTGAAAAGTTCCATTTCAACAAAGCCGTTGCGCGCGTGCGTGAGCTCAGCAATGCCGTCGAAACCCTGATAGAGTCGGACCCTGGTGCAGCTTGGGCGCTCCGGTTCACAAGCGAGACTCTCGCCGTTCTGGCGGGCCCGCTGATGCCGCACCTCGCCGAAGAGATGTGGGCGGCGCTCGGTCATGACACGCTGATCGCCGACACCGCATGGCCTGAAGCCGATGAAAGCATGCTGGTCGAGGACACCATAACGGTCGCGGTTCAAGTAAACGGCAAATTGCGCGGCACGCTCGAGATCGCCAAGGATGCGGACAAGGAAACCGTGGAACAATCCGCACTGATGTTGGACAATGTCCAGAGTTTCATCGCCGGCAAGGAAGTTCGGAAGGTCATCGTGGTCCCGAACAAGATCGTCAATGTGGTCATATAGGTCCGTCGCCGCGCTGTCCCTTATCCTCGTGCTGGCCGGGTGCGGTTTCCGCCCGCTTTATGCGCCGCCACGGGAAGACATCAGCGGCAAGGGCGTGTACGCCTTTGATATTTTCAAGTCGATCGCCATCGGCAATATCAAGGACCGGGAAGGGCAATACTTCCGCAACCGGCTGGTCCAGCTTCTGCATCCGCAGGGACGGAGCGGCATTGCGCGGTATTCGCTGGATGTCATCCTGAACGAATCATCGACCGATCTGGCCGTACAACGCAGTGCGATTGCGACTCGCGCCAACCTGACCGTTACAGCCAACTTCGTTTTGCGGGACCTCGAAGCCGGTGGCACGCGAGAATCCGGTTCGGCTAAGTCGATTAGCGGGTACAATATTTTCCAGTCGGAGTTTCAGACCCTGATGGCGGAAAAGGGCGCGCGTGAGCGTGCGCTCGATGATCTGGCGCAGCAATTGCGCGTTCGTCTGGCGGCGCTTCTCACGACGTCCGAGTCGAAGCCCAAAACGCAATGAAACTGAGCGGCGCCAAGGCCGACGCCTTCGTTAAAAAGCCCGATCCCAAGGTGCGCGCGGTTTTGCTTTTCGGTCCCGATGCAGGTTTGATCCGCGAGCGCGCAAAAATGCTGGTTGAATATTTCGCCGACGATAGCGATCCGTTCGCGGTGACGGAATTGACGGGCGACGCGCTTCGCAAGGATGGCGCGTTGCTGGCCGACTCGTCGAATGCCATGTCCCTGATGGGAAGCGCCGCGGTCGTCAATGTGCGCGACATCGGGGACGCCCATGTCGCCCAGATCGAGGATTGGCTGGATGCGGGTGCGGGCGCGCACCCGGCGATTTTCGAAGCCGGGGAACTCGCGCCGCGTTCGAAGCTGCGTGCTACCTTCGAGAAGCGCCCCGACACGGCTGCGCTCGGGTGCTATCCGGACGAGGGGCGGGATCTCGCCGGGATCATTCGTGAGCACATGTCGGCCAATGGCGTGACACTTGACCGGGACGCACTCCCCGTATTGATGAGCCGGCTCGGGACCGACCGGCTGGCCGTCCGCCAGGAACTCGACAAGCTGGTGATGTATGCGGGCGGGCCCGGGAGCGGGGCGACGATCGCGACCGCCGATGTGGAGGCGTCGATCGGGGACGTGAAAACCGCATCGCTCGACGACATCGCCTTCGCCGTCGGCGGCGGCGATCAGAAATCCCTCGGCGATGCGATGGACAGGGCGTTCTCGGAAGGGGCGAATGCGGTCGGCGTCATCCGCGCCGTGCAGCGCCATCTCGACCGCCTGCACCAGGCCAAAAGCATGGCGCAGGCCGACGGAAACCTGCAGGGGGCGATCAAGAAACTGAGGCCGCCGGTGTTTTTCAAGGTTGTGGGTGCATTCGAACAGCAAGCGCGGGCATGGGCGCCGAACGATCTGGCCCGGGCGATGACGCTGCTGCTGGAGACAGAACGGGACTGCAAATCAGGGCTCGATATCGAGCAGGCAATTTGCGAACGGGCGCTGTTGCAGCTGACCCAGGCCGCACGCCGGTTTTCTCATTAACCTACTGGAAATAAAGAGTTATTTGGAGCGTGCAGTCTTTGGTTTAAGACTCACCGAAAGCTTCGGCGCCGGCTCCGGCGATTTTTCCGGCGCCGTTTCGGCAGCGTGCGGCGTCTCTTCCGTCACCGCGGGCGCGGGCGCCGGCTCCGCTTTCAGCCGGTCGATCACGAAATCGAGCTGATCGAGATTGTCGTACGCAATCCTGAGTTCGCCTTTCGGCCCCGCGCCCTCGACCGAGACTTTAAGCCCCAGCAGGTTGGAGAGATCGCGCTCAAGTGCGATCGTATCCACGTCCTTCGGTTTCGAGGCTTGCGATTTTTTCTGCGCGGCCGTCTTGCCGCTCTGCTGTGCGAGCCGTTCGGCCTCACGGACGCTGAGATTCTTCTCGATGATCTTCTTGGCTTTATCGTAGGCGCCGTCGACACCGATCAGCGTCCGCGCATGACCGGCGCTCAGCAGACCTTCCTCGACCAGTTTTTTAACCTTGGGGTCGAGCGCCAGCAGCCGGAGCGTGTTGGCGACGTGGCTGCGGCTCTTGCCGACCAGCCGCGAGACGTCCTCCTGAGTGTGGCCGAACTCGTCCATCAGACGTTGGAAGGCGTCGGCTTCCTCGACGGCGGAAAGGTTCTCACGCTGGACGTTTTCGACGAGCGCCACTTCCAGCGTCGTCTTGTCGTCGAAGTCCTTGATGATGACCGGCACTTCGGCGAGCTGCGCAAGTTGCGCCGCCCGCCAGCGGCGTTCGCCGGCGATGATTTCAAAAGCCTGGGCATCGTCCGGGTGACGGCGCACCAGAAGCGGCTGCAGCACACCCTTTTCGCGGATCGACTGGGCGAGGGCGTCGATCGCACCCTGGTCGACATGGTGTCGGGGCTGGTATTTACCCGGGTGCAATAGCTCGATCGCGACCGGCTTCGCCGTCCGCACCTTGTCGAGCTTGGCGTAGTCCTCGTTGGTTTCGCCGAGCAGCGCCGAGAGGCCGCGGCCGAGTTTTTTCTTTTTCTCCGCCATCGATTACATCCCTACCCGGCGCTCGCGATGAATGACTTCGCCGGCGAGCGACAGATACGCCTGCGAGCCGGCGCAGTTCATATCGTAAACGATCACCGGGCGCCCGTAGGAGGGGGCTTCGGAAACGCGCACATTCCGCGGAATTACGGTCTCGTAGACCTTATCCCCGAAATAGGCCCGGACATCGTCGGCGACGGCGCCGGACAGATTGTTCCGGCCGTCGAACATGGTGAGCACGATCCCCTGAATTTCGAGGCCGGGATTATAGGTCGCCTTGACCCGCTCGATGGTGCGGATCAACAACGATACCCCCTCCAGGGCAAAAAATTCGCATTGCAACGGCACCAGCACGGCTTGCGACGCGACCAGCGCGTTGATGGTCAGCAGGCCCAGCGCCGGCGGGCAGTCGATCAGGATGTAGTCATAGTCCGCCGCAGCCAGCATCAGGGCTTCGCGGAGACAGAACTCGCGGCGCTCCACATCAACCAGCTCGATTTCGGCCCCGGACAGGTCGATCCCGGATGGGACGATATCGAGGCCCGGAATGGAGGTTTCGAGGATCGCCTCATGAAGCGGGATTTCCCGGATCAGAACGTGATAAGTGTTCTTGGCGCGCGATGCATGGTCGATCCCGAGCCCGGTCGAAGCATTGCCCTGCGGGTCGAGATCGATAATCAGCACCTTTTGCTTGATGGCCGCCAGCGCCGTCGCAAGGTTGATGGCCGTGGTGGTCTTGCCGACCCCGCCTTTCTGGTTGGCAACGGAGATAATGCGGGTGCGGCGGGGCTGCAAAAGGGTGTCAGACATCGGTTACGGGCGCCAGGTCATCGAGGATGAGAACAGTGCCGGAAGCGTCGGAAAGGCTGCGTTTTCGGCTGGTTTTCATTGTCCATTGTTTCGCTGCGAGCGTCAATTCCTCTTCCGCGTCCGCACCCTTTAAAAGCAGGGATCTTCCGCCGTTTTCCAGGTGGCGGTGGACCCAGGGCAGCAATCTCTCCATTGGCGCGAGTGCGCGCGCTGTGACCACATCGGCATTCAAGGGGTCGACGTCCTCGATCCTTGCCGCATGGACCGTCACCGGGGTTTCCGTCAGGCGGGCAGCTTCGCGGATGAAGGTCGCCTTGCGCTGGTCGCTCTCGATCATGTGGGTTTCGGCCCCGCTCAGGATGGCGAGGATGATGCCCGGGAGACCGGCGCCGCTGCCGAGATCGGCGATCTTTAAGGGGCGACGGTCGGGGAGGTGGGGGAACAGCTGGGCGCTGTCGAGAATATGCCGGCGCCAGGGATCGCCGAGGGTTTTCGGCCCGACCAGATTAATCGCGCGTTGCCATTTCGTCAGGTGGTCGAGGTACGTCTGGAGCCGGTCCAGGAGGCTCTGATCCGAAATCCCCATGGTTCTGGCGAAACCGGCGCGATCCATGGGTGGGAGATCGGTCATACGAAAGAATGTTTCACGTGAAACAAGATCAGGCCGAAAGACGGCCGTCACGGCGCTTCACATACGCCAGAAGGGCCGTGATCGCCGCCGGCGTGACCCCCGAAATCCGCGCTGCCTGGCCGATTGATTCCGGGCGGACACGGGTCAGCTTGTCCTTGACCTCATTCGAGAGCGACGGGATCACGCTGTAGTCGAGGTCGTGCGGCAGTGCCAGGTTTTCATCCCGACGGAGGGCCTGAATATCGGCCTCCTGGCGGGTGAGATAGCTGGCGTAGATGGCCTCGATTTCGATCTGCTCAATCACGTCGGGGTGCGCGTCGGCAATAACGGGCCAATGCACTGCTAATGTGCTATAATGGATATTCGGATAGCTCAAGAGATCGAGTCCGTTCCGGCGCACCCCATCCTGATTGATGTCGAGACCGCGGGCACGCAGTTCCGTCGGCGACTCGTTGATCGCCAACAACTGATCGCGGACCCGGTCGATGGCGTCTTTCTTGGCCGTAAAAGACGCACGGCGCGGGGCCTTGACGGCGCCGACCTCAATCCCGCGGGGCGTCAGGCGCAGGTCCGCGTTATCGGCGCGGAGCATCAGGCGGTATTCGGCCCGGGACGTAAACATTCGATAGGGCTCGGCCGTGCCCAATGTCACCAAGTCGTCGATCATCACCCCGATATACGCCTCGGCGCGGTCGAGGGTAAACGGCTCTTCCGATCCGCCGGCGGCGAGGGCGGCATTGATCCCCGCCATGAGACCCTGGGCGGCGGCTTCTTCATAGCCGGTCGTACCATTGATCTGCCCGGCCAGATACAGGCCCTTCACGGCGTGGGTTTCGAGGCTGCGCTTGAGGGCGCGCGGATCGACGAAATCATATTCGATGGCGTAGCCCGGACGAATCATCACCGCATCCTCGAGGCCGGGAATGGTCTTTAAAATCTCGAGCTGCACCTCTTTGGGAAGCGATGTCGAGATGCCGTTCGGGTAAACCGTCGGATCGTCGAGGCCCTCCGGTTCGAGGAAAATCTGGTGGCGCTCCTTATCCGCGAAGCGGACGACTTTATCTTCCACCGACGGGCAGTAGCGGGGACCGGTCCCTTCGATCTGTCCCGAATACATCGCCGAGCGGTGGAGATTCTCCTGAATGATCCGGTGTGTCCGCTCATTCGTGTAGGTCATGTGGCAGGCGATCTGCGGGACCCGGATCTCATCTGTGAGATAGGAAAACGGGACAGGTGGATCGTCTGCCGGCTGGGCCTCGAGTCCATCCCACTTGATGGTGCGCCCGTCGAGCCGGGGGGGCGTGCCGGTCTTCAAACGGCCGAGCGGGAAGCCGAGCCGCTTGAAGGTGTAGGAGAGGGCGATCGCCGGCTTGTCGCCGACGCGGCCGGCGGGGATTTTCTGGTCGCCGACATGGATCAGCCCGCGAAGAAACGTGCCGGTGGTGATGACCACCGCCGCGGCGTGATACGTCCGGCCGTCGTCCGTCCTGATGCCGATGACGCGCGTGCGACCCGCATTCATGATCAGGTCGTCGACGCCGGCGGCAACAATTTCCAATTTCTCGGTTTCGGCAAGCAGGTCCTGGATGGCCTGACGATAAAGCTTGCGGTCGGCCTGGGCGCGCGGCCCCCGGACGGCAGGCCCCTTGGAGCGGTTGAGCATGCGGAACTGGATTCCGGACCTGTCTATGGCGCGGCCCATGATCCCGTCCAGGGCATCGACCTCGCGGACCAGTTGGCCCTTTGCCAAACCGCCGATGGCCGGGTTGCAGGACATCTCGCCGATGGTGTCGAGGCGATGCGTCACCAAAAGGGTGCGTGCGCCCATCCGCGCCGACGCGGCAGCCGCCTCGGCGCCCGCGTGACCGCCGCCCACAACAATGACATCTACCTTCGACATGGCGCGGAACATAGGCGCACACCGTATCCGAGTCAATTGATCTCCGCGCATGTTTCACGTGAAACATTGTGGTTAGAATCAGTTAACCACCAAAATATTGATTCCGGTTTAACGGCGAGTCACATCCGGCCTGTTTCACGTGAAACATCCGACTGGCGGACCGACTCATTTGCCGATGCAGAAATCCCGGAAGATCCGGTCGAGAAGGTCTTCCACATCGATCCGCCCGGTGATCCGGCCGAGCGCCTGGGCGGCGACGCGCATATCCTCCGCCATCATCTCTTCATCCATGCCCGCCTCGGCATTTTCGATGGCGCGCCGGAGCGCCGACCGGCAATCCTCGAGCGCCGACCGGTGTCGGGCCCGAGTGAGGGGCGCCGAGGCTTCCGCCTGACCGGCGGCTAGATTTCGGATGCGGTTCGTCATCTCAGAGATCAGGCCCGCCAGTCCTGCACCCGTCTTGACCGAGATCGAAAGCGCGCCCGGCGGGACCGCCGCATCTTCCGAGACCAGATCCGCCTTGTTCTGAACGAGAAGGGTCTTGTCGTCCGCCGTCACATCCGCGTGCGTCCCCGGTTCGAACAGATGCAGGCGCAGGTCCGCCGACGCCGCCTGGTCGCGTGCGCGGCGCACGCCTTCCTGTTCGATCTTATCGTCACTCTCTCTCAAGCCCGCCGTATCGATCAGGGTGGCGGCGTAACCCCCCAGATCCATCGGCACCTCGATCACGTCGCGGGTGGTGCCGGCGATATCCGACACGATCGCCACATCCCGTTTTGCCAGCGCATTCAGGAGCGATGACTTCCCGACGTTCGGTGCCCCGGTGAGGGCGATCCGGAAACCCGATCTGATCCGCTCGCCGATCCCGCCGTCGGCCAGATGCAAATCGATCTCGTCGGCGAGCGCTTTCAACGCCTCGATACTCTGACGGGCGAGATCGTCGGGGATGTCTTCTTCAGCAAAATCGATGCTGGCCTCGGCAAAGGCCATCGACTTGACGAGGCGTTCACGCCAGCCGTCATACCGGCGGGCCAGGGCCCCCCCCATTTGAGACAATGCCTGTCGCCGCTGCGCCGCGGTTTCCGCATCCACGAGATCGGCGATGGCTTCGACGGCCGTTAAGTCCATTTTACCATTTTCGAAGGCGCGGCGGGAAAATTCCCCGGGCCCGGCCGGAACGAGTCCAGCCATTGCGCCGAGACTCGTTATAAGAGAATCCAGGACCGCGTGGCCGCCGTGGATGTGGAGTTCGGCCACGTCTTCGCCGGTAAAGCTGGCCGGTCCCGGGAACCAGAGCACAAGGGCATCGTCGATCTTTTCGCGCTCACCGTTTTCCGATTGAGGCTCGGGCCCGTAAAGAACGGCACGCGCCGCGCAACGGGGCGGCGGCAGGCCCGCCAAATCCGGGGCCAAGGCCTTTAACGCATCACCAGCGCGGGGGCCCGAAACCCGGACAACCGCGACCCCAGCCCGTCCGGGCGCCGACGCGAGGGCGAAAATCGTGGTTGGTTCAGCGGCCATAGACGTCACCAGCGCCCGAGCCCAATATCTAGGGGCTCATACTAAATATAATGAGTATCTAATCTTCCGGGTGCAGCATAAGGCGTTCGACCGGACGGCCGTTCTGCAGATGCTCAAAGATGATCTCGTCGATGTCCTCGGCGGTTTCGGCACGGTACCAGATCCCCTCCGGATAGATGACGATGGTCGGGCCGAGCTCGCAGCGATCCAGGCAGCCGGCCTGGTTGATCCGGGTTGACTCGATCCCGAGTTCCTTGACCCGTGCCTTCATGTAGTTGCGCAGCTGCACCGAACCCTTGCGCGCGCACGAGCCGCGCTCGTGGCCTTTGGGCCGTTCGTTCATGCAGACAAACACGTGGTTGTCATAAAACGGCGCCATGCCGTCGGCATCGCTCATCGATCAGTCTTCCTTTTCGTCATCGGCGGATTTTCCCATCTGCGACCAGAACATCCGCTGCATCTGTTCCCAGCCCTGGATGCCGGCCGGCAGCCACGTCTTGAACATGGTTTCCGGGTCCATCGCCTGCAGGTTGGCACGCATCCGCTCTTCCACTTCCTTCATCATCGCTTCCTGCAGCGGCTTGACGTCGGGAAGCCCGAGAAACGTGCGTGCTTCTTCGGGCGTGCAATCGATATCGATCTTGACCTTCATGGCTGCCCCTCTCATGGTCTGCGGACGCTTGAAACGCGCCGGCCCCGACAAGGTAAGCGGGGAGAGGGCACGCTGCAACGACCCTGTCCCGGCCGGCGGAAAGGAGCTTCATGTCGCGCAACCATCTCGACCGGGAAACCTCCCCCTATCTCCTCCAGCACAAGGACAATCCGGTACACTGGTATCCGTGGGGCGATGACGCGCTGGCCGCCGCCAAGGCCGAAAACAAGCCGATCCTGCTCAGCGTCGGCTACGCGGCCTGCCACTGGTGCCATGTCATGGCGCACGAGAGCTTCGAGAACCCGGACATCGCCGAAGAGATGAACGAGCGCTTCATCAACATCAAGGTCGACCGCGAAGAGCGCCCCGACATCGACAACATTTATCAAACAGCCTTGCAGCTGCTAGGCGAGCAGGGCGGCTGGCCGCTGACCATGTTCCTCACCCCCGACGGCGATCCGTTCTGGGGCGGGACCTACTTTCCGGCGACGCCGCGTTACGGCCGACCCGGGTTCGATCAGGTCCTCAAGTCGATCTCCCACACGTTCGAAAACGCCCCGGATAAGGTCGACGGCAACGTCGGCGCGATCCGCGACGCCATGAAGAACGCGCTGGCGCCCCGGGGCGGGGGCGCGATGTCGCTGGAAACCCTCGACCAGATCTCCGCCGCCGCCGTCCGCATGGTCGACCCCTACAACGGCGGCACCCAAGGCGCGCCCAAGTTCCCGCAACCGATGTTCTTCCGCTTTCTGTGGGCGGCTCATCTGAGATCGAACAGCGCCATCTTCGCCGACGCGGTAACCCTCAGCCTGGACAACATGTGCCAGGGCGGGATCTACGATCATCTGGGCGGCGGCTTCGCCCGCTATTCGACGGACGACCGCTGGCTGGCGCCGCACTTCGAAAAGATGCTCTACGACAACGCGCTTCTGCTCGAGTTGATGAGCGATGTCTGGCTCAAAACCGGAAGCCCGCTTTACAAGAAACGCACACAAGAAACCATCGACTGGCTCCTGCGCGAGATGAAAAACGGCAAGGACAATGAGGATGCCTTCGCCTTCGCCGGCGCGCTCGACGCCGACAGCGAGGGAGAAGAGGGCAAGTTCTACGTCTGGTCGCTGGACGAGGTCCGCGACGTCCTCGGCGATGACGCAGACGCGTTTGCGGCCGTTTACGACGTAACCCCGGGCGGCAACTGGGAGGGGAAAGCCATCCTCAACCGGCTGCACACGATGGATTGGGACGACGCGCAAGAAAACGCGATGGCGCCGCTTCGCGAAAAATTATTGGCGCGCCGCGCGACCCGCATCCGCCCGGGCCGCGACGACAAGATCCTCGCCGACTGGAACGGGCTGATCGTCGCCGCTCTCGTGCGTGCCGGAATCGTCTTCGACGAACCCGAATGGATCGGACTCGCAAAAGATGTGTTCGCGTGGGTGAAACTGAATATGACCGCGGGCGACGGGCGGCTGCGCCACTCGTTCTGCGCCGGCAAACTGCAGCATCCCGCGATCATCGACGACTACGCCAACATGGCCCGTGCCGCGCTTTATCTTTCCGAAGCGACCGGCGACGATAGTTATATCGAAGACGCCGAGACTTGGGTGAAGATCGCCGACGATCATTACCTCGACAAAGAGGGGGGCGGCTATTTCATCTCCGCCGATGACACCCCGGGACTGGTCGCCCGGCCAAAACCGATCTTCGACAACGCGCAACCGGCCGGCAACGGCACCATGGCGGAAGTCCTCGTCCGGCTTTCGTTGATGACCGGTAAACATGACTACCGCGTCCGCGCCGAAAGCCTCGTCGAGACGTTCATCACCGAAGAGCCGGTGCACAACATCCACCATCCGACGCTTTTGATCGCTTGGGAAATGCTGATGCGCGGCACGCAGATCGTCATCGCCGGCGACCCGGCGGACGACGCCGCACAAGCGCTCGCCGACGTCGCGCTGAAGACGCCCAACCGGCTCAGCGTCGTCACCCGTGTCGCACCGGACAAGGAACTTCCCGACGGTCACGCCGCCGCCGGCAAAAACATGGTCGACGGCAAGCCCGCCGCTTACGTCTGCGTCGGGCCGACGTGCTCTCTACCGGTCACCGATGCGACTGCGCTCGCTGACGCGCTGGGAAACAGCGGATGACCGAATACCTCTCCTTCAACTCGCCGATCGGTCCGCTGACGGTGTTCTCGGAAGACGGCGCCCTGATGGTGATTGAGGCGGGCGCCGTGCCGGGCGCGGACAGCGACGACCCGTTGCTGATCGAAGCGCGCCGACAGTTGGACGATTACTTCGACGGCAAGCGCCGGACTTTCGAGCTCCCGCTCAACCCGGCGGGGACCCCGCGCCAGCGCGAGATCTGGGACGCGATGGCGACAATTCCCTACGGCGAGACCCGCACATACGGCGAGCTGGCCAAAGCCGTCAAAAGCTCGGCGCGCGCCATCGGCGGGGCCTGCGGGCGCAATCCGCTGCCGATCGTCGTCCCGTGCCATCGTGTGTTGGGCGCGAACGACGCCATCGGCGGCTATTCGTTCGCCGACGGGGCGGATACGAAGCGCCAGTTGCTGACGCTCGAAGGGGTGCGCCTCGGCCTGATCTGATTCCTTGTCGGAATACCCGGAACCCCCCATATTTCGTTAAACCATTTTGATAAGGGGAGGATTTTCATGGTCAAAGCCATTCGCGTTTATGAAGCCGGCGGTCCGGAAGTGATGAAGTGGGAAGACGTCGAGGTCGGCGATCCCGGCCCCGGCGAGGTTCGCATCAAGCAGAACGCCGTCGGTCTCAACTACATCGACGTCTATTTCCGGACCGGACTATACCCGGTCGAGTTCCCGGCGATCATCGGCATGGAAGCCGCTGGCGTCATCGACGCGGTCGGCGACGGCGTCGACGAATTCAAGATCGGCGACAGGGTCGCGTACCCGATGGTGCCGGGCGCCTATACGGAAATGCGCTGCATGCCGACGCTGAAAGTGGTCAAGCTGCCGGACGCCATCGACGATCAGACCGCGGCGGCGATGATGCTCAAGGGACTCACGGCGCAATACCTTTTGTTCAGAACCTACAGGGTCAAGCCAGGCGACAATATTCTCGTCTATGCCGCCGCCGGCGGTGTCGGGTTGATCCTCTGCCAGTGGGCGAAAAAGCTCGGCGCGACCGTAATCGGCTGTGTCGGCTCGAAAGAAAAAGCCGATCTCGCCGTCGCCAACGGCTGCGATCATCCGATCCTTTACCGCGACGAAAACATCCCCGCACGCGTCAAGGAACTGACCGGCGGCGAAGGCGTCGCGGTCGCCTACGACAGTATCGGCAAGGCCACGTTCATGGACAGCCTCGACAGCCTCAAGCCGTTCGGCGTCATGGCAACGTTCGGCAACGCATCGGGTAAGGTCGAGCCGTTCGATCCCGGTATCCTGGCGCCGAAGGGATCGCTCTACGTCACCCGGCCGACGCTCGGCACGCACACTGCGACCCGCGAACTGGTGCTCGACGGCACCAAACACCTGTTCGACGCCGTCACCTCGGGCGACGTCAAGATTGCGGTTAACCAAACCTATCCGCTGAAGGATGTCGCCAAGGCGCATGCCGATCTGGAAGCGCGGAAAACGACGGGATCCACCGTCTTTACGGTCTGACCAGCCCGTCAGCATTATCGGAAGCGCCGGTGTGTTCGTCACGCCGGCGTTTTTCGTTAGCGATAAAGAGATCGGATTAGCCGCCAACCTAATCGCCCTTCCCAAAGCTGGCGTTCCGCCGTCCACCCTCCTAAGCTGACAGTCGATATCGGGCGAAACGAGATGAGGCTCCCCGCCTCATTTGCACGGGTAGTCGGCCATGCTGATTGCCGAAATAAATCCGGAACAACTGGAAGGCGGCCTTGCCGATCAGCTTCTGACCGACCACACGAGGGTAGTGAAAAGCAAAAAAACCGCTTTGCGGCCACTACATCTTCGAAACCTTCGATCACTACAAGCTGACGCATTCGATGATCCGCCTGCCGTTGTCGAACGACGGCAGCACGGTCACGAACATCGTCATTGCCACCGATTATTCGGGGAAGGCGTTACAGATGATCGACAAATTCCGGCAGGACTACCAGGAAGGATCCAGACGCCGGGCCATTGCCTGAACGGCACGCCCGGTCGCCGGATTACTGGTTCATTGAATCGAAGAAGTCGTCGTTGTTCTTGGACGTCTTGATCTTGTCGAGCAGGAACTCCATCGCGTCGACCACGCCCATCGGCATGAGGATCCGGCGCAGCACCCACATTTTGGCGAGGGTGCCCTTGTCCACCAGCAACTCTTCTTTCCGGGTGCCGGACTTGGTGATGTCGATGGTCGGCCACACGCGTTTGTCGGAAAGCTTGCGGTCGAGAATGATTTCCGAGTTACCGGTGCCCTTGAACTCTTCGAAGATGACCTCGTCCATGCGCGACCCGGTATCGATCAGCGCGGTGGCGATGATCGTCAGCGAACCGCCTTCCTCGATGTTACGCGCGGCGCCGAAAAACCGCTTCGGACGCTGCAGCGCGTTGGCGTCGACACCACCGGTCAGGACCTTGCCCGACGACGGCACGACGGTGTTGTAAGCGCGTGCGAGACGGGTGATCGAGTCCAGAAGAATGACCACGTCGCGTTTGTGTTCGACCAGGCGTTTGGCCTTTTCGAGCACCATTTCCGTGACTTGCACGTGGCGTGTCGCGGGTTCGTCGAACGTCGACGAAATCACCTCGCCGCGCACGGTGCGCGCCATGTCGGTGACTTCTTCGGGGCGTTCGTCGATCAACAGAACGATCAGGTAGCATTCCGGATGATTGCGGGCGATCGAGTTGGCCATGTTCTGCAGCATGACCGTCTTACCGGTACGCGGCGGCGCCACAATCAGGCCGCGCTGACCCTTGCCGAGCGGGCTGACCAGATCGAGTACCCGATGGGTCGGATCCTTCACTTCCGGATCGTCGATCTCCATTTCCAGCCGCTCTTCGGGGTAAAGCGGCGTCAGGTTGTCGAAGTTGATGCGGTGACGTACGGCCCCCGGATCTTCGAAGTTGACCTTGTTGATCTTGAGGAGCGCGAAATACCTCTCACCCTCTTTCGGTGCGCGGATTTCGCCTTCGACCGTATCGCCGGTCCGAAGCGAGAAACGGCGGATCTGGCTCGGGCTGACGTAGATGTCGTCCGGCCCCGGCAGGTAATTGGCTTCCGGGCTGCGCAGGAAACCGAAGCCGTCCTGCAGCACCTCGAGCACCCCGTCGCCGAAGATCGCGATGTCGTCTTCAGCAAGATGCTTGAGGATCGCGAACATCATGTCCTGCTTACGGAGCGAACTCGCGTTCTCGATCTCCAGCTCCTCGGCGTATGCCAGGAGATCTGCCGGTGATTTTTCTTTGAGGTCCTTGAGATTCATGTATCTGCTTCGATCATCGGTTTCGGGGGGAGGAAAAAACGCGATATGCCCGAACGGCCGGGTCCCTCGGGACCTGTGGCGCGGCTTTTTGTCGTGCCGCTCAGAAATTCAGGCAATCACTTAAGGTCGGAACGCGTCCGTTGAAGATGGCAAACGATTACGATAGTCGGTGCACCCTGTCAATTGGCTTTTCAGAATGGTTTCACGACGGCCATGATGACCACGACGATCATCAGGACCGTCGGTATCTCGTTGGCGATACGGTAAAACTTGTGACCGCGGGTATTACGGTCGTTTTCGAAGTCTTTTCGCCATTTCGCCATCAGCATGTGCATGACCATCAGCCCGGCGACGCACGTCAGTTTGACGTGCAGCCAACCCGCCGAGAAATCCTGATACGCCAACAGAAACCCGCCCGCGACCAGTGCGACCACCATCGCCGGGTTCATGATCGCGCGCAGCAACCGGCGCTCCATCGTCTTCAGCGTTTCGGAGAGTTCCGAGCCCTTTTCGGCGTCTGCGTGATAGACGAACAATCTGGGCAGATAAAGCAATCCCGCCATCCATGCGATCACGGCAATGATGTGCAGCGCCTTCAGCCAGAAAAATGCGGTCCCGTCCATCAACTCCGATCCCGTTTCACGCCCACGCGCACTTGCCGCAGGTATTGGGACAAATGCGTCCGTCCGCGCCTGAAATCCGCGGGCTCTCGGCATGAACGGCCTTCCTCACCAGACCGGCCATCGCCGCGACGAACGACGGATGCGTCCCCACCGCAGCGACCCGCGTGTAACCGGGCACGCCGTGTTCTTCCGCCAGTTCCCGGTATTCGATATCAAGTTCAACCAGGGTCTCAGAATGTTCGGAGACAAAAGCGATGGGGACCACGATCACCGGCACTCCGTCCTGTCCGGCGCGCTTGATCTCTTCGTCCGTCGACGGGCCGATCCATTCCAGCGGGCCGACCTGACTCTGATAACAAACCACCCAATCGAGTCCGTCGATCGCAAGCTGCTCAACCACCGCGTCGGCGGTCCGTTCCACCTGCCATTGATAAGGATCGCCGTCGGCGACCACTTTTTTCGGCAGGCCGTGCGCGGAGAACAGCACGCGCGGCTCTTCACCGTCCTTCGAACTTCCGTAAGCGTTTCGGATCAGCGACACCTGCGCGTCGACCCATCCGTCGGCTTCCGGATAGCAGCAAACCTCGACGGTCGGCGCGGAGATACCCGCTGCCGCCGCGGCGCGATGCCAATCCTTGATCGAAGACGCGCTCGTGGTCGTCGAATATTGCGGATAAAGCGGCAGCAGAACGATCTTGTCCGGATCGAACCGTTTGACCTTGGCCGCCGTGGCGTCGCTCATCGGGTGCCAGTACCGCATGCAGATGAACGCTTTGACCTCGCCCAGGTCCGGGCATTGTTTCTCCAACGCTTTCGCCTGTTCGACCGTCAGTTCAAGCAACGGCGACTTGCCGCCCAGATTTTCATAGATGTCACGGGCGATCGGCGCGCGCCGCCTGGAGATCAGCTTGGCCAGCAACCAGCGGAACGGCTGCGGCACCTGGATGATCGCCGGGTCGGAAAACAGGTTGAATAGGAACGGTTCGACTGCATCCGGACTGTCGGGGCCGCCCAGATTGAACAGGACGACGGCGGTTTTCATCGCTTGCCCCGTATCCGGTCGATCACTCGCCCGACGTTTTCAGGCGGCGTCTGCGGCACGATGCCATGACCCAGGTTGAAGACGAACCGGCGACCTTTGGTCTGCTCGAGGATTTCGTCCACCGCCCGGTCCATCGCGTCACCGCCGACAACCAGCAAGCGGTTGTCGAGATTACCCTGTAGCACGCAGGTTTCCGGGATTTCCCGCATCGCCCAGTCGAGCGGTACCGAATGATCCAACGACACGCCGTCGACGCCGGTCTGTTTCACGTATTCGGGTATCATCACCCCACCCTGCCTCGGAAAACCGATGATCGGCACGTCCGGTGCCGATGCTTTCACGGTTTCTACGATGCGGCGCGTCGGTTCGATCACCAAAGACCTGAATTGCGATACGGAAAGCACACCTGCCCAACTGTCGAAGAGCTGAAGAACCTCGGCGCCGGCTTTCACTTGCTCGA
Organism: Rhodospirillales bacterium; assembly: GCA_965228915.1. Classification (GTDB taxonomy): domain Bacteria; phylum Pseudomonadota; class Alphaproteobacteria; order Rhodospirillales; family Casp-alpha2; genus UBA4479. The sequence continues at coordinate 1,502,062 of OZ245847.1, forward strand.
TCAGATAACGCGATGTCGCATCGACAAGGATATTCATCAGTTTCGCGAACTCGTCTGGCTGCCGATACGCCCAGGCGCGCGCCCTTTCACACTCGGTCCGGCCCCTTCCCTCGACCATATAGACCGCGACGGTCCAGGGCGATCCGGCAAACCCGATCAGCCCGGTCGTTTCGGGGATCTCGACCGACAGGCGGCGCAGGGTCTCGAAGATGGGCGCGAGATTATCGACAACGCCGCTGACATCGAGGATCTCGAGGCCCTTGGCGTCGCGGATCGGCTCCAGCACGGGTCCCTCGCCCTCTTTGAACGTCACGTTCTGTCCCAACGCGTCGGGGATCACCAGGATATCGGCGAACAGGATCGAGGCATCGAAGCCGAACCGCCGCAGTGGCTGCAGCGTGACCTCGACCGCAGCGTCGGGTGTGTAGCAGAATTCCAGAAACGAACCGATATTCGAGCGGACTTCACGATATTCCGGCAGGTAGCGGCCTGCTTGGCGCATCATCCAAACCGGCGGCGGCGAAACCACGTCGCCTTCAAAGACGCGAATAAAAGGTTTTGCCGAACGCGCCGACGATCGCGAGGACTGAGAATTGAGAGGCATCGTGTGGGTCTTTTGCTCCCATGGTAAGCGCCGTGCTTACTTCTCTAGAGTCTATATATAAAGAAAATAGTAGTTGTAATTGGACCAATGAATCCTGGGGATTATGTGTCATCCACAGGTTATGCAGATATGCCGCATCCTTAGGTTTATTGCCGCTGCGCCGCAAGTATTTTTCAGTCGCGGCAAAAGTATCAATGATTCCAATAGTCTTTGATGGATATCTAAAAACTCTCTAAAACCGCAGGAATTCGCGGTTTTCATGTTATCCCAAGGCTTTAAGGGGGACTTCAAAGATTTACACATTTGGACAAGGTGTGTATCCCGTACCTGCGATATGGGTATTAAAGACCGATTTTAGAGCCTTGTAAGTTATCCACAATTTCATCCCCTGCCTTATAAGGCAGTTATCCGGGGATCAGGGACGGCGTCATGCAGGAATTCCATCTTCATCTCGTATCTGACTCGACTGGCGAGACAGTGACTTTGCTCGCCCGCGCCTGTCTCGTCCAGTTCGACGATATCCAGGTGCGCGAGCATCTGTGGCCGATGGTGCGCACCGTCGATCAGGTGCGGGAAGTGATGGAACGGATCCGTGAACATCCGGGTTTCGTGATTTTCACGCTGGTCGACGAGAAGAACCGCCTGGCCCTCGAGGAAGGGTGCCGGATGAACCAGATTCCGTGCATTCCGGTGCTGGACCCGGTTGTCGCCGCACTCGGCGCCTACCTGAATGCCAAAAGTAAGCCGCGGCCCGGTGGGCAGCACGCCATGGACCAGGAATACTTCAACCGGATCGAAGCAATGCAGTTCGCGCTGGCGCACGACGACGGACAGATGACCCACGAGTTGCGCCATGCCGATGTCGTTCTGGTTGGCGTCTCGCGCACGTCGAAAACGCCGACCTGCATATATCTGGCGAACCGCGGCATCAAAGCAGCCAATATCCCCTATGTGCCGGGGTGTCCGCTTCCCGAAGAATTGTTTCTCAAGGAGGGCCCGGCTGTGGTCGGTCTCACCAACGACCCGAAGCGCCTGATCGAGATCCGCCGCCAACGGCTCCGGTTCCTGGATCAGGATCCGGACACCGACTATGTCGACGAGGAAGCGGTCAAGGAGGAAGTCAACAGTGCGCGACGCCTGTTTACCGAGAACGGGTGGCCGACGATCAATGTGTCGCGGCGGTCCATCGAGGAAACCGCGGCGACCATCCTGCAGCATCTGGCGCGTCTCCAGGGTGATGAAGACGCCCCGTGAGCGCATCGCGATTGATTCTTGCGTCTAAAAGCCGCGCCCGCCGCATGGTGCTCGAAAATGCGGGTGTCCCTTTCGACTGGCGTGACGCTGGGATCGATGAAAACAGGATCAAGCAAGAGTCTCTAAAGGCGGGAAAGATACCTGAAGATCTCGCTTTGCAACTGGCGGCGGCGAAGGCGATGGCGGCAGTGTCGAGTTCCGGAACCCTGATTATTGGATGCGATCAGGTGCTTGCGCTTGGTAATACCCTGTTCGACAAACCGGCCGACATGGATGCCGCGCGCGATCACCTGAAAAAATTCAGTGGCCGGACGCATCGATTGATTTCCGCCGTCTGCCTGGCCGATCATGGAGCCGTCGTCTGGTCGCACGTTTCGATCGCGAACATGCACGTTCGCGAGCTTAGCGACAGGTTCATCGAAACCTATCTCGATCGGGAAGGCGACAGAATCCTGTCTTCAGTTGGTGCCTATTTGCTTGAAGGCCGGGGCGCGCAACTGTTCGAACGGATCGAAGGCGACTATTTCACGGTCCTTGGTCTGCCGTTGCTTCCCCTATTGGAAGAGTTGCGGAAACGGGGCATTCTCCCCGCATAGAGGAGCGCGTCATGCCGTCTGTTACCGCGAGAACCATCAAGGCCGGGGTTATCGGTTGGCCGGTCGAACATTCCCTGTCGCCCAGACTGCACGGCTACTGGCTCGAAACCTATGGTATCGACGGTGTGTATCTACCGCTGCCGGTGGCACCGCCGAATATCGAAGATGCGATCCTCGCGTTACCGAAACTGGGTTTTGTCGGCGCCAACGTCACCGTGCCGCACAAGGAAGCGGCATTCCGGATCGTCGACGGGTTGAGCGACACGGCCCGAAAAATCGGTGCGGTCAACACCATCGTTTGCGATGAAGACGGGGAACTTTACGGCGACAACACCGACGCGTTCGGATTTATCGAAAACATCCGTTCCGCCGCGCCGGACTGGCGGGCTGACGCAGCACCCGCGTTGGTTCTGGGCGCAGGTGGCGCTGCGCGTGCGGTGATTGCGGCGCTGATCGACGCCGGCACGCCGGAAATCCGCCTTGCCAACCGGACCCGCGAACGCGCCGACGAATTGATGGCGCACTTCGGCGGACCGTTGACCATCGTCGGCTGGGAGGAACGCAACGCGGCGATGGCGGGCGCGGGCACCCTGGTCAATACGACGACGCTCGGCATGATCGGGAATCCGCCGCTCAATGTGCATTTGTCGGAACTGAACGATGCAGCGGTCGTCAACGATATCGTTTACGCCCCGCTTGAAACGCCGTTGTTGAAAGCGGCGGCGGCGCGGGGGCTCACACCTGTCGACGGACTCGGCATGCTGCTGCACCAGGCGCGCCCCGGCTTCGAAGCCTGGTTCGGCAGGCACCCGGTCGTCGACGAAGCGTTGCGTGATCACGTGCTGGCCGGGCGCGTCGGTGGCTGATGTTTATCCTCGGCCTGACCGGATCGATCGGCATGGGCAAAACGGTGGCGGCGCGTGCGTTCCGGCGCGAAGGTCTGCCGGTGCACGATTCCGATGCGGCCGTCCATAAACTCATGGGCAAACGCGGGGCCGCGGTCGGGTTGATCGAGGATGCGTTTCCGGGGGTGGCGCGTGACGGCGCCGTCGACCGGGCGGCACTGGGCAAACGGGTTTTCGGGGATGATGCGGCCCTGAAAAGATTGGAAGCGATCCTGCATCCAATGGTGCGTGCCCGCTCGGACGATTTTCTCAAACTGCACGCCCGTCTCGGGACCGCCGCCGTGGTGCTCGACATCCCGCTGCTGTTCGAAACCGGCAATGAAAACCGGTGCGATGCGGTTGCCGTGGTGAGTGCCCCCTATCGGGTGCAGCGTCAGCGCGTGCTGGCCCGGCCCGGGATGACGGAAGAGCGCTTTCAGGGCGTGCTAGAACACCAGATATCGGATCAATTGAAGCGCCGGGCAGCAGATTTTGTGATTTTTACGGGTCTCGGCCGCGCTCACAGCTTGCCGATCATCCGCCGAATTGCGACAATCGCCAAGACCACGCGGGGAACCCACTGGCCCCCGTTCAAGGTGTAGGGAGCGGATTGCATGCGGGAAATCGTCCTCGATACGGAAACAACCGGTCTCGACCCGGCGTCGGGTCACCGCATCGTTGAAATCGGCTGTGTCGAGCTTTTGAACCACGTGCCGACCGGCGAGGTTTATCACCAGTATATCAACCCGGAACGCGACATGCCGGCAGAAGCCGAGCGAGTGCACGGCCTGAGCGAGGACTTTCTCGCCGGGCATCCGGTGTTCGCCGATATCGCATCCGATTTCGTCAACTTCGTCGGCGATGCGCCGCTGGTCATCCACAACGCAGCCTTCGACATGGGCTTCATCAACGCCGAGCTGTCGCTCGCCGGCTGGGCCAGTATCGACAAGCGCCGCGCCATCGACACCGTCAGCATGGCGCGTAAAAAGTTCCCGGGCGCGCAGGCGTCGCTGGATGCGCTCTGCCGCCGGTTCGGTATCGATCTCAGCGAACGGCAGATGCACGGCGCGCTTCTGGACGCGCAGTTGTTGGCCGCGGTTTATCTGGAACTGCTGGGCGGACGTCAGCACGGCATGGACCTGGCCGCGAACGCCGGGGCGTCCGGCGCGTCATCCGATGATGGACAGACGGTTGCTGCGTCGGCCGGATCGGGCCGACGCGCCGCCCGTGCGCATGCCGCCAGCGAAGACGAATTGGCGCGTCACGCGGAATTCCTGGCGAAAATCAAGGATCCGATTTGGTTGCGCCCATAGGCGCACGGGATCGAACTGCCCATAGGCGCACGGGATCGAAGCGCCCATAGGCGCACGGGGATAAACCCCCCTTATACCGGCACAGCAAATGCGCCCAAAAGCGGTCGCAGTATCACTCCGTTTCACCGCCTTCGGCCGTTTCCTGGGCAGCTTGCTGTTCGGCGATGCGATGCTGGTACATGGCGGCGAAGTCGACAATACCCAGCATAACCGGCGGGAACCCGCCGTTGCGGGTGACATCGGCGATGATGTTGCGGGCGAACGGGAACAACAGCCGCGGGCATTCGATCATAAGAACGGCCTGACGATGCTCATCGGGCAAATTGAGGGTAAAGGCTCCGGCGTAAACCAGTTCGAGGATGAATCCCTTGGCCTCGCCCACGTCGCAGTTTGCGGTGATCGAAATTGCGATCTCGTAGTGGTTCTCGCCGAGCGACTTGGCGTTCACCGAGATATCGATATTGATATCCGGAGACGTGGACTGCATCTGGCCGAATATAGCTGGCGCATTCGGGACCTCGAACGACAGGTCCTTGATGTATTGCGCATTGATCGTGAGCGGGGCGCCTTGCGGTTGGTCTTCCGCACCGGGCGTCTGCGGCGTGATTTCGTCGGCCATATGGCTCTCCTCAAGCGATTGCGCGCTTCTGGTACCATGTCTTTCCGGGATCGACAATAACCGAGCGGCGCATAAAACGCGGCTCAGCGCCGGTTCGGACGGTCGGGGTCGTCATGGTCGAGCCGGCGTTCGGGGGCGTCTTCATCAGCGCCGGTGACATCCTGGTATTCACCGTCGATGACCGGGCCGCCGCCGGGACTTGCGCCGGGTCTGCCGTGCCCGGGATGACCGCCGTGCGTGGAATAGGTGTGATGGGTGTAGCGGACATCGGCACGGGCCACCACCCGGCGGCCGATCTCGCTCGCCAGCCAACGGCGGAACGGCGGCACGAACAGCAGAAACCCGATCGAGTCGGTGACGAAACCGGGCGTCAGCAGCAACGCGCCGGCAATGACGAGGCAAACGCCGTCAAAGAGTTCCTGTACCGGCATCCGGTTGGCTTCCAGATTTTCCTGAATGCGGAATAATACCGACAGTCCCTGCTGGCGCAGCATCGCCGTGCCGATCACGGCGGTCAGGATGACGATGCCGATGGTCGGCCACATGCCGATCCGTCCGCCGACCTCGATAAACACTGCGATTTCAACGATCGGTACCGCGATAAATGCGATGAGGAGAATGAATGCCATGGCTGCCTTGTCCCGAACGGCTGGTCGGCTTATTTAAGTCTTGTATCGGCGAGCGCAACCTTTCTAGGCGCGGTTGCCGATATTCTGGACGCGGCGGCCCGGAGCCGATACCTTGTTCGGGACCGCTTGCTGAAGAGGCGGCACAACGGTTGCGCGTCTCCGCATACGACAACAGGCAAGGCCCTGAGGGTCAAGGATATCATGGGCGGCGAATTTCAGTTCTTCGACATCATCATCTTGGCGATGATTGCCGGCTTTCTCATTCTGAGGCTGCGCCGCGTGCTCGGCCGGCGCGACGGTCACGAGGGCGGTTACAACGACCGCTTCCGGGATCGCGAGCAAACGGAAAAGGAAGGCAAGCGCGGCGACGACAATGTCGTGCAGTTGCCGGACCGCAGCGATGTGCCGGCGGACGCCTCACCGCTCGACATCGACAAGGACGACCCCGTGGCGGCCGGCCTGACGCAAATCCGCGTCGCCGACCCGAGCTTCGGGCCCGACGAATTCATCGAGGGCGCGAAGATGGCCTTCGAGATGATCCTGAACGGATTTTCTTCCGGCGACCGCAAGACATTGAAGGGTCTTCTCAGCCCCGACGTCTATAAGAACTTTGACGAGGCGATTACCGAGCGCGAGCGTGCCGGGGAAGTCCTCGAGGACACGCTCGTCGGCATCCGTTCCGCCAAGATCGTCGAAGCGGCGATGGACGGTCACCACAGCGTGCTCACCGTCAAGTTCGTCTCCGAGCAGATCAGCGCGCTGCGCGACGCCGAAGGGAATATCATCGACGGCAACCCGAACGAGGTGATCGACGTCACCGATTTCTGGACCTTCTCGCGCGATACCCGGTCGTCGGATCCGAACTGGACGCTGATCGGCACCGAAAGCAACAACTGACGTGCGTATTCGGGGTCCGCGAGCTTCCTCGATCCTCTCGCCAGCATCGCTCGCGGCGCTTCTGCTTTTGACCGGCTGTGCCGATTTAGGTCTGCCGCAGCCCGAACCCCTGGCGCCTGCCGACGAGAAGTCGGCGCTGACCCTCACCAAGATCGAGTTCGACGATCTCGAAAGCTGGGACGGCGAAAATTTTGCGTCGGTCCTGCCCCCGCTGATTCGCTCCTGCGACGCCATCGAAAAGAAACCAGACGACGCCCCGTTCGGCAGCGACGAACGGATGGGGACGGTTGCCGACTGGAAGACGATCTGCAAGGACGCGCGGATCATCCGTCCCGGCAACCAGATCGAGGCCAAGTATTTCTTCGAAAGCCGCTTCGTCGCTTATACGGTCGGTGACCGCAATGCGCCTGAAGGCATGTTCACCGGTTATTACGAGCCTGAACTCCAAGGCCGCTGGGCGCCGGAAGCCGAGTACCAGATTCCGATTTACTCCCGGCCGCATGACCTTGTGTCCATCGATCTCGGCCAGCACCGCGCCGAACTGGCGGGCACGCAGCTGGCCGGGCGCGTGATCGACAACAAGCTCGTTCCCTATTTTTCCAGGGCCGAGATCATGGCCGGTGCGTTGCGCGGCCGCGAGCTTGAGATCATGTGGGTCGCCGACCCGGTCGATGCGTTCTTCCTGCATATTCAGGGATCGGGCCGGGTCCGATTGGCGGACGGCTCCACGGTGCGCGTCGGCTATGCCGGGCGCAACGGACGGCGCTATACCTCGATCGGCCGCGAGCTTGTGGCGATGGGCGCGATGCGCCTCGAAGACGTGACCGCGCCCTCGATCCGCGATTGGCTCCGCGCCCACCCGGCGGCGGGCACGCAGGTGATGAACAGGAACGAATCCTACGTTTTCTTCCGTGTCGTCGAGGGTGAAGGTCCGCTCGGCGCTCAAGGCGTGCCGTTGACACCCGGCCGCAGTTTGGCGATCGATCGCGCTTTCCTGCCGTTGGGGGCGCCGGTCTGGCTCGATACCACGGACCCATTGACCGACGGCGGTCCGCTTCGAAGATTGCTGATTACGCAGGATACGGGCAGCGCCATCAAGGGACCGGTCAGGGGCGACGTGTTCTGGGGTTTCGGCGAAACCGCGGCCCGGCGCGCCGGCCTGATGAAACAGGAAGGGCGTTATTATATACTGCTGCCGAAGGCCGCGGAGCGCATCGTGCCGGAGCAGTAACGGCTGCGCTCAGTTCTTGCGTTCGATCGTCTGAGGGAACATTCTTCGAGCATGTCCGAAACATCCGAGCCCACCGTCGGTCTGTTCGCAACCTGCCTCGTCGATCTGATGCGGCCGGTGGTCGGCTTTGCCGCTGTTAAGCTTCTGGAGGATGCGGGCTGCCGCGTCGAGGTGCCCGAGGCGCAGACCTGCTGCGGTCAGCCCGCCTATAACTCGGGCGATAAGGCCGACACCCTCGATATCGCCAGGAACGTTATCGAAACATTCGAGACGTATGACTATGTCGTCGCACCGTCAGGGTCATGTGCGGGGATGATCAAGGACCACTATCCCGAAGCGTTCGCCGACGATCCGAAATGGCTGGCGCGTGCCGAGGCGCTTGCGGAAAAAACATACGAGCTGATGTCGTTCCTCACGGATGTGATGCATGTCAGCGCGACGAATGCCGAATTCTCCGGCACGGTCACGTATCACGATTCATGTTCGGGATTGCGTGAGCTGGGAATCAAGGATCAGCCGCGCCGGCTGCTGGCGTCGGTCAATGGACTGAACATAGCCGAGGGCAAGGAAACCGAGACGTGCTGCGGCTTCGGCGGTTTGTTCTGCGTCAAATATCCCGACATTTCCGAGAAGATGGTCGACGCCAAGGTCGACGATATCGTCGCCACCGGCGCGGGGACGGTGTTGGCGGGCGACCTCGGGTGTCTGATGAATATCGCCGGTCGGTTGCAACGCCGCGGTGTCGATGTCAAAGCGCGTCACGCCGCCGAGGTCTTGGCGGGTATGACGGCGGCGCCGGCGATCGGCGAACCGGCGGAAGGCGAATAAGCGATGCAGCCGACCTCCCCGAACTTCAAACAAAACGCCCGGAACGCCATCGCCGACGACCCCTTACAGGCGGCGCTGGCCAAGCTCGCCGTAGGGTTCCCGATGCGGAGATTGGAGGCTGCGGCGCGCCTTCCCGAGTTCGAGGATCTCCGTGACCAGGCTCGCGACATCAAGAACCATGTTCTCGAAAACCTGGATTATTATCTCGAGGCTTACGAGAAGAAAGTCACCGAGAGCGGCGGCCACGTGCACTGGTGCCGCGACGCCAAGGAAGCACGCGAGACGATTCTCGACATCTGCCGCAAAGCGGACGCAAAAACGGTCACCAAATCCAAGTCGATGATCTCCGAGGAGATTGCGGTCAACGCGTATCTGGAAGAGAACGGCATCGAACCGGTCGAGACCGATCTCGGCGAATACATCATCCAGCTCAGGAAAGAGCCGCCGAGCCACATCATCGCGCCGGCGATCCATCTGTCGAAGGAACAGGTCGCGGATACGTTCCGTAACGCGCACATCGATCTTGCCGCCGACCGCGACCTCGACGAGCCACGCTCGCTGTTGGAAGAAGCCCGCGCCAAGCTGCGCGAGAAATTCCTGGGCGCCGACGTCGGGCTGACCGGCGCCAACATGCTGATCGCCGAGACCGGCACCAACGTTCTGGTGACCAACGAGGGCAATGCGGATCTGACCAACAACCTGCCGCGTGTCCACGTCGTCATCGCGTCGATCGAGAAGATCGTCCCGACGCTGGAAGACGCCGCGACCATCCTGCGGGTGCTGGCGCGCTCGGCGACCGGGCAGGATATCTCCGTCTACACGACATTCTGTACCGGTCCGCGCCGCCTGGAAGACCTGGACGGGCCCGAGGAGTATCACGTCGTGCTGCTGGACAATGGCCGCAGCGACATGATCGGCTCGGAATTCCATGAGATGCTGCGCTGTATCCGCTGTGGTGCCTGCCTGAACCACTGCCCGATTTACAAGTCCGTCGGCGGGCACGCGTACGGGTGGGTGTATTCGGGCCCAATGGGTGCGGTTTTAATCCCCAACCTGATCGGGATGGAGGAAGCGCAGCACCTCCCCAACGCATCGACGCTCTGCGGCAAGTGTGAAAGCGTTTGCCCGATGCGGATTCCGCTGCCGAAAATGCTCAGAAAATGGCGCGAACGGCAGTTCAAGGCCGAAATGGGCTCTTCGACGGCCCGCTGGGCGCTGAAAGGCTGGGCCTGGCTCGCGAAAAGACCGGCGCTATACCGCTGGACCATGACAATCGGCGTCGCGCTGTTGAGCCAGCTGGGCGGCCGGGGCCGCTTCAAGTCTCTGCCCCTGGCCGGGGGCTGGACGTCGAAACGGGATCTGGCGGCACCTGCGGGTGATACCTTCATCAGTCAATACCACAGAGGCGCACGCGGAGATCAAAGCGGTGCGCTTATGCGCAAAAAGGTGCACTGATGGCCGCCCGGGAAGAGATTTTAGGGAAGCTAAGGGCTAAATTGGGTCATTCAGCTGCCTCTAATGACGGAAACCCTGCGCTAAAACACATACAAGGGCACCAGAAAAACCTTATCCCGAAACGCGGGGATCTCAATAAAGCGCAACGCGTTGATCTTTTTATACAGGAAGCGACCCGGGTGAATGCGACTGTGGTCCGGGTCGGCAGTTACGAAAACGTGCCGGATCAGGTCAGCGCCTATCTGCGCGAGCACCAGCTCCCGGCGAAGATCAAGATCGCGCCGCACGAAAATCTCAAATCCCTCGACTGGCAGCAAAAAACCTCGCTCATGGTCGATGAAGGCCGGGGTGCCGGGGACGACGGGGTCTCGGTCAGCGTCGCCTATGGCGGCGTTGCGGAGACCGGGACGCTCGTCATGTCGTCGGGGCCCGAAACGCCGACGTCGCTGAATTTCCTCCCGCTCGATCATATCGTGGTACTGGAAGCCGACAATATTGCCGGCGACTACGAAGCGGTGTGGGAGCGTCTTCGCACCCAGTCGGGGCCGGGCAAGCTGCCCAGGACGGTCAACTGGATTACCGGACCGTCGCGGACGGCCGATATCGAGCAGACCCTCCTGCTGGGGGCACACGGGCCGCAGCGCCTGCATATCCTGATCGTCGATTCATCGGAAACTTGACTTGCGCGGGGGAAAGCGCCCGCGCCGCCGCCGTCTCAGCGCCGATGAAAAGGCGCTCTGGGACCATGTCACACAGTCCGTCCGGCGCGCCAGCGCCGACGGCAACCCGCTGCCGCTGGATGAGGACGACCCCGATGTCGCCGAAGACACAACGGCCGCTCCGAAAAAGACCCGTGTCCGCCGCCGGCTGATCGAACCGCCGCCCCTGCCCCCTGCCCCGAACCCGGTCCCGTTAACACACGGCACCACGGCAGGGATGGACCGGCGCACCGCGCAGCGTCTCCGGCGCGGCAAGCTGGATGTGGAGGCGACCCTCGATCTTCACGGTCATACCCAGGCGGCGGCGCACCGCACCCTCGAACGTTTTCTTCAAGACGGTTACATGACTGGGACGCGGACCGTGCTGGTGATCACGGGGAAGGGCGACCGCTTGGGCGGCAAGCCCGGCGTGTTGCGCGATGCGGTGCCGCGCTGGTTCAATGAAATGCCGATGCGTCAATGGGTTGCGGGCTTTTCTTACGCCGCGCCCAAAGATGGCGGCGACGGCGCCTTGTATGTACGGCTGAAACGCCGCAAGCCGCCCCGTTAGATCCCGCCACCGCTGGCGATAAATTGTTAAGAATTAGGGGTCTAGAGTGCGATCATGACTCCGTTTGGTAAACGCGTGCGTGAACACCGCCTCGCGCGGAAAATAACGCTGAAAAAGATGGCCGCCGATCTCGGCGTGTCGGCGGCGTACTTTTCCGCGCTCGAACACGGACACCGCGGCCGGCCGAGCTCCGGCCTGGTGGCGCAGATCTGCGGCTACTTCGACCTGATGTGGGACGAAGCGGAAGAGATGAAGCGCCTCGCCGAACTGTCTCATCCCAAAGTGACGGTCAACACCGCCGGGCTCAGCCCGAAAGCGACTGAGCTCGCCAATCTTTTAGCCGAAAACATCGAAGAGATGGACGACGACACCCTCGATTGGGTGATCGCCGAGGTGAAGCTCAGGATCGGCTCGCAACCGGGCGGCCCGACGCACTGACGTCGTCGTCATTTCATCGTCATCCCGGACGTTAGGTGAGCCCGAAGGCCAACAGGCTTCGGCAGCGAGGCATGCGATCCGGGACCCACAGTTGCTTCACGCCCCTAAGATAGGTCCCGGCTCCTCGCGCTTCGCGGGCAGGCCGGGATGACGGATTAAGTGCCGGACTTGATCAAAGAATAAACTTCGAGACGTCGGCGTTGCGCGCGAGGTCGGAGACTTGCTTTCTCACATAGTCCGCATCGACAGTGAATTCGCTGCCGCTCTGTTCGGACGCGGTGTAGCTGACCTCTTCGAGCAGCTTTTCCATGACTGTATGGAGGCGGCGCGCGCCGATGTTCTCCACGCCCTGGTTGATCTCCGCCGACAGATCCGCGATCTCGTCGATGGCGTCTTCGGTGAAAACCAGCTTCAAATCCTCGACACCCAACAGCGCGGTGTACTGCTTCACAAGGCTCGCTTCCGGTTCGGTCAGGATCCTCACGAAGTCGTCTCGGGTCAGCGCACTCAGATTGACGCGAATCGGGAGCCGGCCTTGAAGCTCCGGCAGCATGTCGGCGGGCTTGGCGATGTGGAACGCGCCCGACGCGATGAACAGGATGTGGTCGGTCTTCACCGGGCCGTGCTTGGTCGCGACGGTGGTGCCCTCGATCAGCGGCAACAGGTCGCGCTGTACCCCTTCCCGGCTGACGTCCGCGCCCTGCCGTTCGGCGCGCGCGGTGATCTTGTCGATCTCGTCGAGGAACACGATGCCGTTGTTCTCGACGTTGGAGATCGCCTCTTTCAGCACTTCTTCTTCATCCAGAAGCTTGTCGGCTTCCTCGCGCAAAAGAAGATCGTAAGAATCGTCGACGGTGATCCGCTTTTTCTTGGTCTGCTGGCCGAACGCCTTCCCCAGCATATCGTTGAGATTGATCATTCCCATCTGCGCGCCGGGCATGCCGGGAATGTCGAACGTCGGCATCCCGCCGCCGCCGGCGTCCGAGACCTCGACCTCGATTTCCTTATCGCCGAGCTCGCCGTTGCGCAGCTTCGTGCGGAACTTTTCCTTTGTCTCCTTCGACGCGTTCTCGCCGACCAGCGCGTTGACGACCCGGTCCTCGGCGTTAAGTTCGGCCTGCGCGGTGACGCGCTTGCGCATCTTGTCGCGGCTCATGTGGATCGCAACCTCCAGAAGATCGCGGACGATCTGCTCCACATCCCGGCCGACGTAGCCGACTTCCGTGAATTTCGTCGCTTCGACTTTGATAAACGGCGCCTGTGCCAGTTTAGCTAAGCGCCGTGCAATCTCGGTCTTCCCCACGCCCGTCGGGCCGATCATCAGGATATTCTTGGGCAGCACTTCTTCGCGCATGTCGTCATCGAGCTGCTGGCGGCGCCAGCGGTTCCTCAAAGCGATGGCGACCGCCTTCTTCGCGTCTTTCTGGCCGATGATATAGCGGTCGAGTTCGGAGACGATCTCGCGCGGGGTGAAATTGGTCATAGTTTCTCGATCACAAAATTATTGTTGGTGTAGACGCAGATTTCGGCGGCGACCGACATGGAACGCTTCGCGATGTCCTCGGCGCTGAGGTCGTCGAAATCGATCAACGCGCGCGCCGCCGACAGCGCGTAGTTGCCGCCGGACCCGATACCGATCAATCCATCCTGCGGCTCCAGCACGTCGCCGTTCCCGGTTAGGATCAGCGAGACGTCCTTATCGGCGACGGCCATCATCGCTTCGAGACGGCGCAGGTAACGGTCGGTCCGCCAGTCCTTGGCCAACTCGACACACCCCCGCATGAGTTGGTTCGGATATTGATCCAGCTTGCCCTCCAACCGCTCGAACAGGGTGAACGCGTCGGCGGTCGCCCCCGCAAACCCGGCGATGACGTTATCGCCCGCGAGCCGGCGCACTTTTCTGGCGTTGGCCTTGACCACGGTTTCGCCGAGGCTGACCTGACCGTCACCGGCGATGACGACGGAACCGTTCTTGCGCACCGACAGGATGGTTGTCGCGTGCCAGGATGTCGGGGACGTTTCGGCGGACATGGGAACTCCTTGGCCGGGATCGGCCGGTCATCAGCGACCTGGCCGAAAAGGATCGTTCCCCTATGTGGTCCGATCCCGCCATAGGGTCAAGTGATTGGGCGGTGGCTTCGCCGCAATCCCGGGGCGCGTCGGGGCTGGCAGAGCTGGAATCAACCTGCTAGAAGAACTGCGTTCTTTGCAGGAGTGACCTTTGATGCGTACAGCAACCATCGAACGCAAGACCAAGGAAACGGATATCTCCGTGAGTCTCGATCTCGACGGCACCGGTAACTATGACGTCTCGACCGGGATCGGGTTCCTGGACCACATGCTGGAGCAGCTTTCGCGGCACAGCCTGATGGATCTGACCGTGAAGGCGAAGGGCGACCTGCATATCGATTTTCACCACACGACCGAAGATACGGGCATCGCCATCGGCGAGGCGTTCTCGGCAGCACTCGGCGACCGCAAGGGCATCACGCGCTATGCCAGCGCGCTGATCCCCATGGACGAGACGCTGACCCGCGTCGTCATCGACATTTCCAATCGCCCGTATCTGATCTGGAAGGTGGACTTCTCGAAGCCGAAGCTCGGCGACATGGACACGGAACTGTTTAAAGAGTGGTTCCAGGCGTTCGCACAGGCGGCGGGCATTACGCTGCACGTCGAGAACCTCTACGGCGAGAACAACCATCACATCGTCGAGAGCTGCTACAAGGGCCTCGCGCGCTCGCTCCGTAACGGCATCGCCATCGACCCGCGCAAGGCCGATGACGTGCCGTCGACCAAGGGCGTCCTCTAAACTTTCCGGAGTGCGACAACCGATGCGGCTTTACTCGGTATACCTCCGCAATCACGGCCGGATGCCGGAAGACGATCTCGTTCTGGTCAAGGAGGGGTTCTCCTGGCCGGGGTTCTTCTTCACTTTCGTCTGGGCGTTCTGGACGCGCATGTGGCTGCCGGCGATCGTGATCTTCACGGTGATCGCACTCACCGGGTTCGGCGTGCAGAAGCTCGGCCTCGGCGAGGATCTCGAAGCTCTGGCGTCGCTCCTGATGGCGCTCTCGGTGGGTCTCGTCGGCAACGACATCCGCCGCTGGTGGCTCGACCAGAGAGGTTACCAGGAAGTCGCGGTCGTCAGTGGCAAGAATGCCGAGGATGCGGAACGCCGATTCCTCGATGCTGCCGACATCGACCGCACCGGCATTTACCCCGGCCTTTCCAGATGAGCGTCGTCATCGTCGATTACGGGTCGGGTAACCTGCGCTCTGCCGCCCGGGCGTTCGAGCGCGCGGTCAACGAAGCCGGGCTGGACGATAAGGTTATGGTGACGGGCGATCCTTATGCCGTGCGCCTTGCCGACCGGGTCGTTTTGCCGGGTGTCGGCGCGTTCGCGGATTGCAGAAACGGGCTCTGGGCGGTCGACGGCCTGCCGGAAGCGATCCGCGAGCACGTGATTGACAAGGGCAATCCGTTCTTCGGCATCTGCGTCGGCATGCAGCTGATGGCGACGAAGGGACTTGAGCACGGCGAAACCGAAGGCTTCGGCTGGATCGACGGCGCGGTCGAGCGCATCACGCCAGATGACCCGGCGCTCAAGATTCCGCACATGGGCTGGAACGAGCTGTTGCTTCCGGACGATCCACATCCTTTATTCGACGGGCTGGAAACCGGCGCGCACGTTTATTTCGTGCACTCCTATCACATGAAGACCGAGAACCCGGCCCAGGTCCTGGCGACGGCGGATTACGGCGGGCTGATCACCGCCGCCGTCGGCCGCGACAATATGGTGGGCACGCAATTTCACCCGGAAAAAAGCCAGGCGGCCGGCTTGCGGATCATCAGCAACTTCCTGAGGTGGGCGCCATGATCTTCTTCCCGGCGATCGACCTTAAGAACGGCCAGTGCGTGCGCCTCGTGCACGGCGATATGGCGCAGGCGACCGTCTTCAACGATGACCCGGCGGCGCAGGCGCAGGCATTCGTCAATAAAGGCTGCACGTGGCTGCACATGGTCGATCTCGACGGCGCGTTCGCCGGCAAGCCCGAGAACGCGGACGCGGTCTCCGCCGTCCTCGATGCGGTCGACATCAAGGTGCAGCTGGGCGGCGGCATCCGCGACATGAAGACCATCGAGAACTGGCTCGGGCGCGGCCTCGCGCGGGTGATCCTCGGCACCGTCGCGGTGCGCGACCCGGACCTGGTGATAGAAGCTTGTAAGGCATTCCCGGGGCAGGTCGCGTTGGGGATCGACGCGCGCGACGGCTACGTTGCCGTTCAGGGCTGGGCGGAGGCGACGGAGCTCCGAACCGAAGAGCTCGCGAAACGGTTCGAGGATGCGGGTGCAGCGGCGTTGATCTTCACCGATATCGGCCGCGACGGCGCGATGCAGGGCCCGAATCTGGATGCGACCCTGGCGCTCGCGGATGCGGTCGATATCCCGGTGATCCTGTCGGGCGGCGTGTCGTCAATGGACGATCTCGAAGCCGTGCGCGCGCGCGGCGGTAAATTGGCCGGGGTGATCTCGGGCCGCGCCGTCTATGACGGGCGGATCGACCCGGGTGTCGCGGTGCAGCTCCTCATGGAGGCGGCATGACGCTCAAGGTTCGGATCATCCCGTGTCTCGACGTCGACCAGGGCCGCGTGGTCAAGGGTGTCAACTTCGTCGATCTCGTCGATGCCGGCGATCCCGTCGAACAGGCCAGGGTCTATGACGCCGCCGGCGCGGACGAGCTCTGCTTTCTCGACATCACCGCCAGCCACGAAAATCGCGACACCATCTTCGACGTGGTTTCGAGAACCGCCGAGCAATGCTTCATGCCGCTGACCGTCGGCGGCGGGGTAAGGACGACGGAAGATATCCGGAAACTTCTTCTTGCCGGCGCCGACAAGGTGTCGATCAATACCGCCGCGGTTCACAACCCGAATTTCGTCCGTGAAGCCGCCGAGAAGTTCGGCACCCAGTGCATCGTCGTCGCCGTCGACGCCAAGGCCGTCGCGCCGGACAAGTTCGAGATCTTCACCCACGGCGGGCGGAAAGAGACCGGCCTCGACGCCGTCGAGTGGGCGGTGCGCATGCAAAACCTCGGTGCCGGCGAAATTCTGCTGACGTCCATGGACCGGGACGGCACCAAGCAAGGCTTCAATATCCCGTTGACCCGCGCGGTATCCGATGCACTGACGATCCCGGTGATCGCGTCGGGCGGTGTCGGCAACCTCGATCATCTGGTCGAGGGCGTGACGGAGGGTCACGCGTCCGCCGTGCTCGCGGCCTCGATTTTTCATTTCGGCACCTATACGATCGCCGAGGCCAAGGCCCACATGAAAAAGGCCGGCGTGGCAGTGCGTGAAACCTGAAGGGCGCGTGAGATGAGTGCTGATAATCCGAGTGAAATCGTCGAGCGCCTGTTCGCGGTCATCGAAAGCCGCAAGGGCGGCGACGCGGACACGTCCTATACCGCCAAGCTGTTAAAAGGCGGCGCGCCCAAGATCGGCAAGAAGCTGAGCGAGGAAGCCGCCGAAGTGACCATCGCCGCGCTTTCCGAGGGCAAGGATGCGGTGGCGCGCGAAAGCGCAGATTTGCTCTATCATCTGCTCGTCATGTGGGCGGCGATGGGGCTCCGGCCGGAGGACGTCTATGCCGAATTAAAGAAGCGCGAAGGCACGTCCGGCATCGAGGAAAAGAACAGTCGCAATAAATAGATTTGGGATCGGAACGACGCGATGGCCTACGACATGACCTACAATCCGGAAAACATCTTTGCCAAGATCATCCGCGGCGAGATTCCCTGCGACAAGGTGTACGAGGACGATCACACGCTGGCGTTCAACGACATCAATCCGCAGGCGCCGGTGCATGTGCTCGTCATTCCCAAGGGCGCTTACGTCAACATCGAGGATTTCCACGCCAAGGCGTCGGACGAAGAAATCGCGGCGCTGGTCCGCGCCATCGGCGCCGTTGCGAAACTCAAAGGTCTGAGCGACACCGGTTACCGGATTTTGTCGAACACCGGCGAGGATGCGCACCAGGAAGTGCCGCACCTGCATATCCATGTGGTGGGCAAGCGCGACCTCGGCCGGATGATCGGGCGGCCGAAGAACGAGGCGTAACCGCCACACCTCGCGATTTTCCCGAAATCGGCCTGAAATACCCTATCTGTTGCGGTTTTGATCGGCTAAGATACATCATCTTGAGCCTTCAATGAGTGTGACGGATGGCGACACGCCCCGAAATCGAGCGCGCTGAACTGGCCCCCTTGCCCGGCCAACCGGAGGTGCTGCAGATGCCGGAAAGCGGCCCGGTCGTCATTCCGGGCGGCGGCTTGCTGTCAGATGCCGTCTACGCCCGCGTCGATGCGGACCTGCTGATCGAACTCGCCGACGGATCGCGCCTGATCGTCCGCGACTACTTCGCCGCGCCAACACCGCCGCCGCTGGCGACCGACGCCGGCGCGCACATCGGATCCGACGTGGTTTCGGCGCTGGCCGGGATCGATGCCGCCGAAACGCCGACCGTCGCCGCGGCGTCGGCACCCATCGGCCGGATCGAAACGTTGTCGGGCGACGTCGAACTGGTGCGCGCCGACGGCACGCGTATCGAGGCCGAAGCCGGTACGCTGATCAGCCGCGGTGACCGGATCGAAACCGGTATGGACGGCAACGCCGGGTTATTATTCGCCGACGAGAGCACCTTCTCCGTCGGTCACGGCGCGAAGGCGACATTCGATGATCTGGTCTTCGACCCGGATAGCGGCGCGCAGCACGCGACCTTCATCGTCCAGCAAGGAACCTTCTCGTTTTCCGGCGGCGGCATCGCAGAGACCGACGGCGCGTTCCTGATCAAGACGCCGGCTGCGACCATCAGCGTCGACGGTGCGTCCGGCGCCGGCCGCGTCGAGGCCGACGGCGGCACAATGGTGACCTACCTCCGCGCCGACGACGTCGGTGCCGGCGCGCTGCGGATCGAGAACCCGGGCGGCGCCGAAGTGCTCGACAACTCATACGAAGCGCTGATCGTCGACGACTATTTCTCGAGACCCAGCAATGTGATGCGTCTCGGCCCGCGTGACACGGCGGAACATTTCGGCGATGCGGTTCAGGCGCTGCCCGACGCCCACGCGATGATGCCGGAATCGTTGCTGCAGGCGGAACGCGGCGCCGACCCGGCCAGCCGCGCGGTGGCCGAACAGGCGGAGGCGGACGGTTTCGGACCCGAAACGGAAGACGGCGCTGGTCTCGAAGGGACGGTTCAGGTCGACCGCGAGACCGCTTTCGAGATCGCGGCGCGCAACGCGGCCATCGCCGCCGCGGCGCGTGATGCCGCGGACGAAGCGCTTCGCGATGCGACGGCGGCGGAACAGGCGGCGCGCCAGCAGGCCGCCGAGGCCGGCGCGGCAGCGAATCAAAAGCAGACCGACGCCGAGACGTTGCGCCGCCAGGCGCTGGATGTTCTGGAAGAATCGGAGCGCCGCGACCGCGCTTTCGAGGACGCGATCCGTGAAACCGAGCGCACAACCCGCGCCGAAGACGATGCCGCCCGCGCCGTTGCCGAAACCGATCAGGCGGAGACGGCGGCGGCGGAGCGCCTGGCCGCTGCTGAGGAGGCTGTCCGCCGCGCCCTCGAGGAAGCTGAGCGGGCGCGGACCGAGGCGCTGCAGATCCTCGAAGAAGCGAAACAGAAAGAAGCCGCGTTCGCCGAAGCGCAACGCGCCGCGCAGGCGGCCAAGGAAGCGGAAGAGGCGCGCGCGCTTGCCGTCGCAGAAGCCGACGCGGCGGAGGAAGCGGCGGCGGCGGCGCTGCGCGCTGCCGAAGCCGCCGCACAGTCTGCCGCGCGCGAGGCCGAGGCCGCGGAACGGGTCGCCCAGGAAGCGAGCACCGCGGCGGAAGTTGTCGAAACCGTCGTCGAGCGCGAACTCGCCGCCATCGACCCGGACCTGCTGAAGCCGCCTGCGCCCGACGATCCGTCCGCCACCAAGGGCGACTGGATCACCCGGACCGATGCCTCGATGAACGTCGCGGGCGCGGCCATGGACGCGGGTGAAGCCGCGGCGCGCGAAGCCTACCGCGAAGCATTGCGTGAAGGCTCCAGCATCGAAGAAGCGCTGGAGCGCGCCATCGTCGCGGCGGAAGCCTATGGCGGCGCGCGTGCGGCCGACCAGGTAATCGCCGCCGGGCCGGATGGTTTGATCGAGGAGGGGGAGACCGGCAGCGGCGGAACCCTGATCGCCGGCGGGGCAGGCGGCGGCTTTACCGGCGATGCGGCGGCGACCGGCACCATCGGCACGGAGGTGCTGATCGGCGGTGCGGGCGCGGATGGTCTCGGCGGCGGCGGGAGCGGCGGTTACGGGGGGATCGACGGCTTGTTCGGCTTCGGTTTCCGCTTCACGCCGATCGTCCTCAACCTGTCGCACCGCTCGGACGACGATGACGACCGTGACGATCCGGTGACGATCACCTCGACCCGGACGACATCGGCGAACGTCATTGCCGGCACCGCGATCGCGGATTTCCTCGTCGGCGACGACACCGCAAGCACGATTGCCGGACAGGAAGGGGGGGACTTCATCTACGGTGATACGCCGACCAATCTGTTGTCCGGGACGCACAACATTTCCAACACCCTGACCAACCCGGCGTTCAACGGGGACGGCGATGCCGACCTGATCTCGGGCGGTGCCGGCGACGACAGCATCTGGGGCGGCGCCGGCGACGACACGATCTACGGAGATGTGCCCGACGATGCGTCCGGTTTCGGGATTTCGCTCGGCAGTGCGGGCAACGGCGCGGATGCGATCTTTGCCGGCGATGGTGACGATACGATCTATGGCCAGGGGGGTGCGGACTCGCTCAACGGCGAGGGCGGCGACGACACCTTCATGATGGGCGACGACGACGGCGCCAGCGATATCGTCCGGGGCGGCGACGGCAGCGCCGACGCGGGTACCGACACGGTGGATTACTCCGGCGCCGGCGCGGCGGTGAATATCGATCTGGCGGCAGGCGCAGCAGCGGGTGCAACCACCGGCAACGATACGCTCGACGGGATCGAACATGCGGTCGGCACCGACTACGACGATACGATCTCGGGCTCGGCGGATGCGAATTCCCTTTCAGGCGGCGGCGGCGCGGATACGCTGTCCGGGCTCGGCGGGGCCGACAATATCTTCGGGTACGCCGGGGACGACGTGCTGATCGGCGGTGAAGGCAACGACACGCTGACCGGCGGCATCGGCGCCGACGAATTCCGTTTCGAAGGCGGCTCGGGGGCCGACGCGCTAGCGCATGCGTCGTCGTTGGGGACCGACCTCATCAACGATTACAACGCCTCCGAGAGCGATCTGTTCATGCTGTCGGACGGCGATCTGGGCCTCGGCAATACGGGCACGCTGACGGATGGGGTGAACTATTTCGAAGCCGATACGACGGACATTTCATCCGCGCCGCAGAATTTGTCCGGCGGGGTCGCCAGTGCCGGGATTGTGATTGTCGGGTCGGCGAACGGCGCTGATGGTGCCGAGGTCTGGTACACCGACGACGCGTCGGCGATGACCGACAGCAACTCCTATCAGTTGGCGACCGTTGCGGGAGCGGACCGATCGACCCTTGATGCCGGGGATTTTCATCTGAAGAGCTAAGAGTCGTCAGACCTCTTTGGAATCTATGGCCTTGGCTGCAAAAAGCACGACTTTGTCGGTATCGTCGTTCCAGACCGATGTTTCCAGTCCCCAATAAAATCGATGAACGACAGGCTTTTTTTCTCGGTCTGTACGATCATCTCCAACTCCTGTTCGAAGAATTACCCGTTCACCTTTTTTGACCTCTTTGTCGGGAAATAAATAGGAATGACGAAGTTTATTCGAGAGCTTGCCGGCGTCATCGAACGTTTGGTCCATAATGCCGTAGTCGACGAGGTTGCAGTCATCTAGTACGCCTAGGCGAACGAATTCTTCATTTGGCCCACCCTCGGCTTTGACGTGCAGAATTTTAAGCTTCATTTCCTTGTTCTCCTTGGTTTTGGTCTCATTGACCTTATGCTGGCCGCGCAACCGGTTTGGCATCCTGCCCCGGGCTGAGGCGCCGGTAGCTGAGTGCTTCGGCGATATGTGCGCGGCTTACGTGTTCCCGGGCGTCGAGGTCGGCGATGGTCCGGGCCACCCGGAGCACGCGATGATAGCCGCGCGCCGACAGCCCAAACGCGGCGACGGCGTCGGTCATCAGTTTGCGGCCGGCGTCGTCGAGCGTTGCGATCTCCTCAAGCGCCTTGCCGTCGACGGCGGCGTTGGTTGCAGGGTTGCCCGGCCCCAGGGTTTCGGCGCGCACCCGCTGGCGGCAGCGCGCGGCGGCGACGCGGGCCGCGACATCGGCGCTTCCCTCACCCGGCGGCGGCAATGACAGATCCGACGGATTGACCGCCGGCACCTCGACGACGATGTCCATCCGATCCATCAACGGTCCGGAGATCTTGGCCTGATAGTCCTGCCCACATTTCGGGGCGCGCGAGCACGCCGCGCCCGCATCGGCGAGATAGCCGCAGCGGCACGGGTTCATGGCGGCGACGAGCTGGAAGCGCGCCGGGTAAACGACATGCGCATTGGCGCGCGCGATGCTGACGCGCCCTGTTTCCAGGGGTTGCCTGAGCGCTTCAAGCGCCTGTCCCTTGAACTCGGGCAATTCGTCCAGGAACAGCACGCCCAGATGCGCCAGCGAAATCTCGCCCGGTCTGACCCGATGCCCGCCGCCGACCAGCGCGGCGACGCTCGCCGAATGATGCGGATCGCGGAACGGGCGGCGCCGGGTCAGTCCGCCGCCCGGCAGTTCGCCGGCCAGCGAGTGTACCATCGAGACCTCGAGGATTTCGCGGGATGTGAGCGCCGGCAAGAGCCCACCCAGCCGGTGCGCCAGCATCGACTTGCCCGAACCCGGCGGGCCGATCATCAGCATGTTGTGGCCGCCCGCCGCCGCGATCTCCAGCGCACGCTTCGCGGTTTCCTGACCCTTCACGTCAATCAGGTCCGGATAGTCCGGCAGGTCGTCGTAAAGCCGCGCTTCGGGCTGTGCGAGGACGTGTGTTCCCTTGACGTGGTTGATCAGTGACAGCAGATCAGGCGCGGCGATGACCTCCAGGTCGCCTGCCCAGACGGCTTCGCTGCCCTGACTCTGGGCGCAGACGAAGGTGCGGGCGGCGGCGGCGGCATGGATTGCTGCGGGGAGTATGCCGAGCGAGGGCGCAATCGTCCCGTCCAGGCTCAGCTCCCCCATCGCCGTCATCCGCTCGGTTTCGTCGGCGGACAAGACGCCCATCGCGCCCAGCAGCCCGATGGCGATGGGCAGATCGAAGTGACTGCCTTCCTTGGCGACGTCCGCGGGGGCGAGGTTGACGGTGATGCGTTTTGGCGGCAGCGCCAGGCCCATGGCGTTCAGCGCCGCCCGCACGCGCTCCCGGCTTTCGCCGACAGCCTTGTCCGGCAGCCCGACGACGTGAAACGCCGGCAGCCCCGACGCCATCTCGACCTGCACATCGACGTCCAGGACGTCGATCCCCTGAAACGCCACCGTGCCGACGCGCGCAACCATACCAGACCCTCTCATTCATGTTTCGAGGGGGTATGGAAGGATCGGCGGGATTTTTTGAACGGTTTCGGAAAGAACGCACGAAGGCCGACTTTACATTGCCGGCAGAGCGTCCCCGGGTCAGGGTCTTTGAAGGGGGAAGAACAGAAGACCTCGCTCAGGCATTCATTTCCGGGCGGAAAAAGGTAAACGTGCCGCGCTGGGTTTCTTTGGTTTTATAGAGCGCCTCATCCGCGTGCTTAAGCAAGGTCCGCAAATCTTCTGCATCCTCAGGATAGATGGCGATCCCAATACTGACCCCAATCTGCACGTCGTGTCCAAGGACGTTTATGGGTTTTTTGATTTCATCGATAATGCTCTGGGCGCTGATCCCCGCATTTGCGCCGTCCTGTGGATTGACCAGCAGAATGGCGAACTCGTCACCGCCAAGCCGGGCGACGATGTCGGAGCCGCGGGTATGCTTCTTCAGGATTCCGGCAACAATTTTCAGCAGCGCATCACCCGCTTGGTGGCCATATGTGTCGTTGACCGGCTTGAACTTATCCAAATCCAGCATCATCAACGCGAGTATTTTGTTCTCCCGTTCGGCCAATCTAAAATACTGATGCGCCTGTTGCTCGAACTGGTGGCGGTTTGTCAGGCCGGTCAGCTGATCGGTGGTTGCCAGTCGATGCATCTCGTCTTCGGTTCTTTTGCGATCCGTGATGTCGTAGTAGACACCGAGCATGCCGATGACATTGCTGTCATCATCGCGCAACGGAACCTTGGAGGTGCGTACCCATCTTACATTGCCGGCCGGGGTGGTTTGCTGCTCCTCATATTCCAGTTTCGGAACGCCGGATTCCATGACTTCCATGTCATCGCGGCGATAGGCTTCCGCTTGCTCTCCCCACACCATGTCCAGATCGCTTTTGCCGATAAGCTCACTGCCTTCCGTATATCCTGCATCATTTGCAAACAGGGTATTGGCCCCCAGAAATCGAAGATCTCGACCCTTCCAGAAGATGCGAACAGGCACGTTGTTGATGACGGTTTGCAGGAGCTTGTTTGCATTATTGATGTGTTCATCGACGACGGTCGAGCCGGTGATCTCCGCAAGAATATGCAGATACCACGGCGCTGATGAGTCGCTGTACCGGAAGGGATAGCTGTTGGAGATATAGCGCCTGTCGCCAACGGTTATTTCATCCCGCGCCGGCTTGTGACTTTCGCCGTTGGCCACGTTTTTGCATTCGGCAAGGGGCCCGTCATCGGGCGGGAAAACTTCCCAGTAATATTTCCCCAAGGCCGCCTCTTCATTCGTTCCCGCGGCCAGGCAATAGGCGTCGTTGACCAGGACCAGACGATAATCCAGGTCATGAATGAAAACAGGGTCGTCGATGCCGTTGAAGGTTTCCTTGACGGATTTCAGCTTTCCCGGATCGTCCGGCACGAAATATTCCCCTGTCAATCAAGTCGAACAGATGCAAGGGGAAAAACTAACACGGACCGTGGCGAGTTCGAATATCCGTATATTTACCTATGCCGCATTCAGGATCAGATCTTCGAGCCCGCCCGATTTCATCGTATCGGCCAATCGGGTAAGGCTCTCGTCGACGGCCGCTGCGAGTTTCTCCGTTCCGCCGAAATCGGCGACGGTTTCGGGCGGCAGGAACTTGATCATCAGCGCGGCGGTGCCCGGTGGCAGTCCCGCAAAGTGCACCGACACGATGCCGAAATCGCGCAGCATGATCATGGCAAGACCTGCCGTCGCCTCATAAGGCACGCAGGGGGCCGTATCGATCCCCGCGCGCTCCATCGCCATCTCCAGGACATCGTCGGCGGTCAGTTGGACGATCACCGGGGTTTCCATGACCCGGTTGCCGCCGAGGCGGTTTTTCAGATGCTCGCCGACTTGTTTTGTTACGGCGACGCGCTCACGCACCTTGTCGGGACTGTAGTTCCGCAGGCTTTCAACCACCGCGGGGTACAGCATTTGACGCGCCTCGACACCCATCTCGTAGGCCCGCGCGCGGATCCTGGCGACGAGATCCTTGTCGCCGCCCAAGAGCCCAAGCCTCGGTCCGGTGGTGCCGTACTTGTCCATCCCCGTGGCGCCGACATCGACGCCGAGTTCCAGCAACCGGGGCTGATCGAAGCACGCCGGACCGATGCGCGCGCCGCCGGCGTCGTCGACGATGATCTTCGCGCCCTTGGCCCGGGCCAGCTTGACGATCTCCTTAAGGTCCGCTTCGGGGAGGATTTCATAGGTGACGGCGAGGCGGGTGATGAACACCACGTCGACACGATCGTTTTCGTCGAGCGCCTTGCGGAACGCGCCGAGACCCGTCGTATCGGTGAAGCTGCCGCCGCCGTGCGCGACCGCACGCTTGACGGCCGGGTGCGAGTAGCTGGGCGACACGCCGATCACGATATCGCCGTCGTCGATCATCACGTCCGCCGCCGTCAGTAATGCCGACGTCAGGCGGTTGAAGACGAAGATATCGTGCTTCGCCGGATCGCCGCCCAGGTGTTCGAGGCCGAGTTCGGTGACGCCGTCCGTGAACAGCGCAGACGCGATCTCGTCGTCCATGACGGCCAGATCGACCTCTTCCAGCTGCAGATTCCGCTCCAGTCCGCTCAGCAGATACACGCTCTTCTCGCCCAATTCATTCCGGCGGCGGCGGATGTGCGCCCAGGCGGTCTTGAGTTTGACGATGTCGTCGGCGGTGCCGGGCAAAATGCTGCCGCGCGCGTAGCTAAGGCCGGGCGCGAACACATTACCAAAACGGTCTTTTTCCATGAGATTAACTCACCTGGCTGATGGTTGGGCGGCACCCAATGCCGCTCCGTTGATTGAAAGGCTAGCAAAAATGTCGCCTTCCCTATAACGCGATTATTTCATCGCCTAGATGAGATAAATTCACTAAGATTGGGATATGTCCATGCCACCGAGGCCGTCGCTGAACGCCATCCGCGCCTTCGAGGCTGCCGCCCGGCTTGGCGGGTTCAAGGCTGCCGCGGATGAGTTGCATGTAACCCCCTCCGCCGTGAGCCATCAGGTCGCCAACCTGGAGCGCGCGCTCGGGCTCTCTCTTTTTCATCGCCGCGGCCGTCATATCTCGCTGAGTGCGCCGGGTGAGCTTTACTGGCGCCGTGTTCACGACGCGCTCGGCACGCTCATGCATGCCGCGGACGGGATCGCCGACGCCGCCGGTCAGAACTTATTGAGTGTCGTCGCCGCATCGAGCTTCGCGGCGAAGTGGCTGATGCCGCGTCTCGACCGGTTCCTGCGCGACCACGCCGACGTTCGTGTACGTGTCGAGCCCGCCGACAATCTGCAGCATCTGGGCGACGCGGATGTCGGGATTTTCTACGGCAGTCCGGCGGGGCGCGATCTGGTCGCGCGGCAGGTGATCAACGAACGTGTGCTGGTGCTCTGTGCGCCGGAACTCCGGGATGGCGATCCCCCGCTCCTTAAGCCGGGTGATCTCGCGCGCCACGTGCTGATTCATGCGCGCAACCGGATGTCGTGGCCGGACTGGCTGATGCAGAAGGGCGTGGGCGACCTCGCCGCCGGGCGCGACCTGTTCGTCGAGCGTTCGACCCTCGCCATCGATGCGGCGGTTCGGGGTGTCGGTGTGATCCTGGAGAGCGACCTGCTGGCGGCGGACGAGATTCGAGACGGTCGCCTGGTCGAGCCGTTCGGGGCGCGCTTCCGGCTGCCCCCTACCCCTGCCTATTACGTGGTGACGAGCGACCGAGTGCAGGCGGACGGCCCGGCGCTGGCGTTCGTCGACTGGCTGGCGCGGGAAACGGGAACGGCGTGATGATCGAGATCACCAACAATATCGCGATCCCTGAATCCGAGATCGAAGAGAGCTTTATCAAGGCAACGGGCCCCGGCGGCCAGAAGGTCAACAAGTCGGAAACCGCCGTCCAGCTGCGCTTCGATGCGCGTCACTCAAGTGCGCTCAATAACGCGCATTATTTACGGCTGAAAAGACTGGCCGGCCGGCGCATGACGGCGGACGGGATTCTGGTGATCACGGCACGAACCTTCCGCACCCAGGAACAGAACCGCAAGGACGCGATGGACCGTCTCATCCAGTTGATCCGCGACAGCGCCCGGCCGCCCAAGACACGGCGGCCGACGAAAACGCCGAAGGCGCAAAAGCGCAAACGGCTCGAGAACAAGCGTCACAAGAGTTCGATCAAGAAAGCCCGCGGCGCGGTCTCGCGCGACGACTGAGCCTAGAGCTGCGCTTCGATCGCGTCCCAGATCTGCGCTTCGAGGCAGACGTCGTCGAAGCGGTTGATCTCCTGCAGACCGGTGGGCGATGTGACGTTGATCTCGGTCATGTAGCCGCCGATGACGTCGATACCGACGAAGATCATGCCGCGTTTCTTGAGCTCGGGACCGATGGCGGCGCAGATGTCGCGCTCGCGATCCGTGATCTCGGACTTCACCGCCTTGCCGCCGACATGCATGTTGGACCGCGCTTCGCCGTCCGCCGGCACGCGATTGGTGGCCCCGGCGATCTCGCCGTCGATCAGGATGATGCGCTTGTCGCCGGCGCGGACGTCCTTCAGATACGCCTGGGCGATGATGGGTTCGCGATAAAGCATCGTGAACATTTCAAGAAGCGCATTGAGGTTTTCGTCGTCAGGCTTGATGTGGAACACGCCGGCGCCGCCGTTACCGTAGAGCGGCTTGACGATAATGTCCTTGTGTTCCTTTCGGAACGCCATGATCTGGTCACGGTCGGACGAGATCAGGGTCGGCGGCATGAACTCGGAAAAATGCGTGACGAAAAGTTTCTCGGGCGCGTTCCGCACCTCGCGCGGATCGTTGACGACAAGGGTCTCGGGATGCACGTGCTCCAACAGATGCGTCGCCGTGATGTAGGCCATGTCGAAGGGCGGGTCCTGGCGCATCAACACAACATCGACATCGGTCGCCAGATCGATGGTTCGGGTTTCGCCAAGTGTGAAGTGATTGCCCTGCTCACGCCTGAGCTCCATCGGCTCGGCTTCGGCGATGATATGGCCGCGCGACATTGACAGTTTGCCGGGGACGTAGTGCAGCAGCTTGTAGCCGCGCTTTTGCGCTTCGAGGGCCATGACGAACGTGCTGTCGCCTTTGATGTCGATGGTGCTCACATGATCCATCTGGATCGCGACGGTCAGGGTCATGGCAATTCCTAAAGAAACAATGGTTTCGCTTATGTGAGGCGGGTGCGCAGTTCCTGCAAGAGGATGGTGGTGTTATAGCGCGCGGATTCCCCGGCGCCGAGACGGAGATATTCCTCAAGCGCATCGACGGCGGCCTGGATCCGGTCGAGGCGCGCGTTCAGAAGTCCGCACTCGCGCCACAGGGTCGGCTCTTCCGGCGCGATACGAAGCGCAAGATCGAGCACTTTCGCAGCGTCTTCGAGCCGCTTGCTCCTGAGCAGCACAGCCTTGCGTCCGGCCAGCAGGCGCAGCAGGGCTTCCTTGTCGCTCAGCACCTTGAGGCCGTCCGGCGCCAGTTCCGCCTCGTTGCCGTCGAACGCCTTCAGGATGGCGCGGATGTCGGCGGGCTCGAGCGTCCGGCCGTCGCCGAGCGGATCTGCGATCAACCGCTCGCCCATCCCCTCAAGGCGGATCAGCATGCGGCCCGGAACGTAAATGATCTCGGCGTCCCAGCCGAGCGCTCTGGCCGTCGATGCATAGAGAATGGCCAGCGCGTCGCTCGACCCGGTGCGGCTGTCGATGACGCGCGTCAGGTCGTAGCAGTCTTCGTCGGTGCCGTTCGAGTCGCCGCCGCCATACCCGTAATGCCGCGCGAGCACCTGACGCAGTGCGTCGATCATCACCGCGACGGGCACCGTACCTTCGCCGATGCGGGCGTAATCGCCGACCTTGGTCGCAAGCTTGTCGAGGTGGCGGTGGTAGCGGTCGAGCGGCAAAGTCGGGCGGTCGAAGGCGCCGGCGAGGATCGCCGCTTCCGCCACGCTCATGTCGCCTTCGGCGCCGTATCGCGCCAGCTGCTCTACGATGTCGGCCGTGGTCCTCATGTTTTTGCGGGTTCCTTGACCCTGACGTGGCTGACGACGCGTTTGACGTATTTGATTGAGCGCGCGTGATTGATCACCCGCTGCAGTTCCTTTTCGTCCTGGGCGATGCCGATCAGGTAGATCACCGCGCCCACGGTCTCGATGGAATAATTGATCGCGAGGATGTCCTTGTCGAAGGTCATCTTCGATTTTAGTTGTGCCGTGATCCAGGAATCGTTGGCGATATCCGAAAGCGGGCTCTCGCTTACCTCGATCTCGTTGATGACATCCTTGACGTCTTCGACGGTCCAGGCGATTCGCACCGCATCGGCGCGGCGTTCGTCGGTGGGTACGCGCCCGGTCAGGAGCGCGCGTCCCTCGTAGACCTCGATGCCGACATCGCGGAATAGCTCCTCGTTGGTATCGAGAAGCTTGGCGCGAATCCGGGTTGCCGTCGCCGTATCCTCGGCGACGCCCTTGATACCCCGCTCCTGATAGGCGGCAACGCCCGCCGTCGCGGCACCGCCGACGATCAGACCGGCGCAGCCGCCAAGTTGCATCGCCGCCGGCATCAACGCCAGAACCGTCAGAATTCGAAAAAGGCGCATCATCGACGCCCCGGTCCAGTTCTCAACAACAAGCACAAACGTTCCGGCTTCGCGCCGGTTCCCGAATGCTACACACAAATTCAGCCGCTGTAAAAACGCTGCATTCCGTCGATTTGGGACGCCGAATATGGCTGGATCATGGCCGCCAGGCATCGGCGATATGTTCCGGCAACCGGCCGGGGACGATGGCGATGACGTCGAAACGAATATCGTGTCCTTGCAGTCCGGCGTGCTGCGCGAGGAAGTGCTCGGCGGCGCGGATGATACGCCCGCGTTGATGGAACCCGACCGCTTGCAGCGCCGCCGCCCGGCTTTCGCGCGTCTTCACCTCGACGAACGCGACGGTCCGCCCGCGCGTGGCCACGATGTCGATTTCGCCTGAGGGCACCCTGAAATCCCGCGCCAGAATTCGGTATCCCTTGAGGCGGAGAAGACCGGCGGCCAGTGTTTCCGCGCCCCGGCCGCGGCGGTTGGCGCGTCGCCGCTTGTCGGTGCTCATGTTTCGTCTTCCGCCTTGATGGCGAGGGCCATGTTGTAGGCCTCGCGTCTGGGCATCCCGGTTTCGGCGGCGATGCGGCTTGATGCTTCGCGGACGCTTTCGGTCTGTAACAGATCGCGCAGTCTGACTTTGATGTCGGCGGCATCGGGCGCGCCATCGCTGAGCGGGCCGCCGACGACCAGCGTCACTTCGCCCTTTGGGGAGCCCGCGGTTTCATAGTGCGCCGCCAGTTCACCCAGCGTACCGTGTCGCGCCTCCTCGAACATCTTGGTCATCTCGCGGAGCACGCAGGCCGGGCGGTCACCCAGCACAGCGGTCATGTCGGCAAGCGATTGTTGGAGACGTTGCGGCGATTCGAGAAACACCAGCGTCGCATCGACGGCCGCGACCTCGCCCAGCCAAGTGCGCCTCTTGCCCTGCTTCGGCGGCGGAAACCCGCAATACATGAAACGGTCGGTCGGCAGGCCCGCCAGCACCAGCGCATTGGTGACCGCCGACGGCCCCGGCGCGGCGTGCACCGGAATATCGTGCGCCCGGCTCATTTCGACCAGGCGGTACCCGGGATCGTTAATCATCGGCGTGCCGGCATCCGACACCAGCGCCACGATTTCGCCTGAATTAAGATGTTCGATGATCCGCGGACCGGCCTTGGCGGCATTGTGCTCATGATAGGAAATCAGTTTTCCATGCGCGATCCCATGCAGGTGCAACAGCTTTCCGGTGACGCGCGTATCCTCACACGCGATCACGTCGGCGCGGGACAGGACGTCGAGTGCGCGGAGCGTGATGTCGGCCGCATTGCCGATCGGGGTCGCGACGATATAAAGACCGTGGGCGAGCCGTTGTTGCGGTTTACTCGCTTCGGGCAAGCGGCTACCGTCAACGCTGCCGCGCCCGGCATCGACTGAACGAGAGGCAGATGTTTCTTCCCCCCGCTTTTCCGCTTTCGCTTGCGAACGTGCGCCGCGCTTTTTTCCTGATTGCGCCATTGATGGCCCTTTTCATTCTCGCCGGCTGCCAGAATTCCGTAATCGGCGGGTCCGAGCAAGGAAAGCCGATGATCGCCGGTCCGTCGACGACTGAGACCGCGACCGCCGGGATGCCACGTTCGCAACAATTGCCGCCGGTGTCGGGGCCGCGCGTCCCGCCCGGACCGAAGCTGCCGCAAACGTCGCAGACGGCGCCGCGCGCGCGTGCGGGCGAGCCGCTGCCGTCGCTGGCAGAGCTTTTGAACCGCCCGGTCAATCCGAACCAGGCGCCGCCCGAAATCATGACGTCGACCGTGCCTGCGGCCGGTGCCGACTCGGTGCGGGTCGCGCTTCTGGTGCCGCTCACCGGTCCCGCCGCCAAGGTCGGCCAGGCGATGCTGAACGCGGCGCAACTGGCGCTGTTCCAGTTCGCCGACGACCGGTTCGAGCTTTTGCCGCACGACACCGGCGGTTCCGTCGACGGGGCCCTGGCGGCGGCGCAGCTTGCGATCGGCGATGGTGCCAAGTTGATCGTCGGGCCGCTGCTGTCGGCGTCCGTGCAGGCGGTGGGTCCGATCGCGCGTGCCGCCAACGTGCCGGTTGTCGGATTTTCCAGCGACCGCAATGCGGCTGGCGACGGGGTCTACGTGATGGGCTTCCTCCCCTCCGCGCAGACCGAGCGTGTGCTGAACTACGCAATTTCCCGGGGACTTTCCCGCTTCGGACTACTGGCGCCGGACAACGCTTACGGGGCGGCCGTCCTTCAGGCGATGCAGGACGTGACACTTCGCCAGGGCGTTCAGATTACCCGCGCCAGGCTCTACGATCCCAATGCCGACGACTTCACGAATGTGGTTCGCGAGATCTCCGACTTCGACGCCCGCAAGCAGGAGCTCGCGCGCCAGATCGCCGAGCTGAAGCAGCGCGACGATGAAATCTCGAAGAAGACGTTGGAGCGGTTGGAGCAACTGCAGACCGCGGGCGACCTGCCTTTCGATGCGCTGATGGTGGCGGACGGCGGCAAACGCCTGCAGCAGCTTGCGGCGCTGTTGCCGTTCTTCGATGTCGATCCCGCCGTTGTGCAGATCCTGGGGACCGGCCAGTGGGATGTGCCGGGTCTCGGCAACGAGCCGGCTTTGGTCGGAGCATGGTACGCCGCGCCCGATCCGCAGGCGCGCGTCGCGTTCGTCAAGGAATACACCGCGACGTTCGGCGAAACGCCGCCGCGTCTCGCCACGATCGCCTACGATGCCACCGCGCTGGCGGCGGTGCTGGGCCAGGGAGAAAACGGTCCCAACTACACCAGCCAAGCGCTCGCATCGCCCAACGGCTACTGGGGCCGGGACGGTATCTTCCGACTGATGCCGAGCGGCATCACGGAGCGTGGCCTCGCCGTGATCGAGATTACGCGGAAATCGTCGAAGGTCATCGACCGCGCGCCCGAGAGCTTCCAGCCGCGAATCAACTGACGGCCCTAGTTCGGGGCGTCACCCCGGACCTGATCCGGGGTCCAGGGATGCAGGTAAAAATTCCCCGCCTCTGGATTCCGGTGTGCGCCGGGATGACGGCGGGTTCTATGAAAACAGCGAACCTAGGACCGCGTTGAGCCGCTGGCGGCCTGCCGCAGTGGCGCCTAACGACGTTTCCGTCCGCACCATCAATTCACCCTCGATCATCCGGGCCAGCGCGTCGGGGTCGACGGCGTCGTCGATCGCGACGCCGGTGATGCGGGCAAAGCGATCGGTATCGATACCCTCGACGAGGCGCAGCCCCATCATCACCAGTTCGCGGGCGCGGTCTTCCGCGCTCAACGGACGGCGTTTGGCCGTTCCGTGACCCTTCTCGGCTGCCAACTGCAGCCAGCGGATTGGGTTGTGAATCTGATGCGTGCCGAAAACCGCACCGTCTATCGTCAACCGGCCGTGTGCGCCCGGCCCGATGCCCAGGTAATCGCCGCCCCGCCAGCAGGTCAGGTTGTGGCGGCTCTCTTCTCCCGGCCGGGCGTGGTTGGAAATCTCGTAGGCCGGCATGCCGGCGGCGGAGAGGATATCCTGCGTCATCTCGAACATGTCGGCCGCGTTCTCGTCGTCCGCAGCGTGCACGCCTTCCCGAGAGAACGGCGTGCCGCTCTCGATGGTGAGTTGGTAGAGCGATAGATGTCCACCACTCTTTCGGACCGCCCGGTCCAGTTCCGCCTTCCACTCGGTCAGCGACTGGTCCGGACGGGCATAGATCAGATCGAACGTCATGCGCTCGAAGATCGTGCCTGCATCGTCCAGGGCAGCGAGCGCATCCGCGGCCGAATGATCGCGCCCGAGGAATCGAAGCGCCGAGTCATCGAAAGATTGAATGCCGAGCGACAGTCGATTGATGCCGGCATCTTTGAAATCACGCAATCGCGCGCGCTCGGACGACGTTGGGTTGGTCTCCAGCGTGATCTCGATGTCGGCGGCGACGGACCAGTGGCGCGATACGGCATCGATGACGGCGCCCGCGGTCTCCGGCGCCATCAGCGACGGCGTGCCGCCGCCGAAATAAAGGCTGGTGACGGTGCGGCCCCCAAGCTCGGCGGCGTAATGCGCAAGCTCGGCCAGAAGCGCATCGCGCCACTGGGCGGAATCAACTTCGGTCTCGGCGTGAACATTGAAATCGCAGTAGGGGCAAATCCGGCGGCAGAACGGCCAGTGCACGTAGACGCCGAAGCCGGGGTCCGTGGCGCTCACTTACGTTGCGTCGCCAAAGCACGCCCGGACCAGCTTGGCGAACGCGTCGGCGCGGTGCGACAGCGCGTGCTTCATTTCTGGTTCCATCTCACCGAACGTGATCGTCTCGCCATCCGCCGTGAAGATAGGGTCATAGCCGAAACCCTTGTCGCCTAAGGGCGGCCACGTGATCTCGCCCGCGACCGTGCCCTCGAACACTTCCGCGTGCCCGTCCGGCCATGCCAACGCGAGGGCGCAGACAAATCTGGCGGAGCGGTCTTCGGCACCGCGCAGCAGTTCCTCGACTTTTTCCATCGCCACGTTGAAGTCCTTGCCGGGTCCGGCCCAGCGTGCCGAATAAATCCCGGGTGCGCCGTCGAGGGCAGTAACCGCGAGCCCTGAATCGTCGGCGAGCGCGGGCAGCCGGGCGGCTTCGGCGGCGGCGTGCGCCTTCAACAACGCGTTGGCGACGAAGGTATCGCCGGTCTCTTCGGGTTCGGGCAGACCGAGATCGCCGGCCGAGACGACCTCGACCCCGAACGGCCGCATCAGGTCGCCGATCTCGCGGACCTTGCCCGCGTTGTGGCTGGCGATCACCAGTTTGTCGTCATCGAACCGGCGCGCCATGTCAGGGTCCTCAGAGACCCAGAACGGCGTGCTGCGCCGCGGTCAGTTCGGCAACGCCCTTCTTGGCCAGGCTCATCAATTCCATGAATGTCTCTTCCGAAAACGGATCCGCTTCCGCCGTGCCCTGAATCTCGACGATACCCCCCTTCCCGGTGAGGACGAAGTTGGCGTCGGCTTCGGCGTTGGAATCCTCGTCGTAATCCAGATCGAGCACGCTTTTGCCGTCGAACACCCCGCAAGACACGGCCGCGACGCTGTCGATCAGTGGAATGCTGTCAATGATCCCGAGCGTCTGGCAGGCCTGAAACGCGCGGTAGAGCGCGACGTAGGCGCCGGTGATGGACGCCGTCCGCGTGCCGCCGTCGGCCTGGATCACGTCGCAGTCGAGCTTGATCTGCAGCTCGCCCATGGCGCCGAGATCGGTGACGGCGCGCAGGCTGCGGCCGATCAGGCGCTGGATTTCCTGGGTCCGCCCCGACTGCTTGCCGCGTGCGGCTTCGCGGTTGGTGCGCGTGTGCGTGGAGCGCGGCAGCATGCCGTACTCGGCGGTGACCCAGCCCTTGCCGCTGTCGCGCAGCCATGGCGGCACGCGTTGTTCGACGCTGGCAGTGCAGAGTACGTGAGTGTCCCCGAACTTGGCGAGGCACGATCCCTCGGCGTGTTTGGCGACGTCGAGCTCAAGGACGACGTCTCGCATCTGGTCGGTTTCGCGGCCGGAGGGGCGCATATGTATTCTCCACTGTCTTCAGAACGACGGCCAAGCTAGCGATTTGGTCCTCTGGCGTAAAGACAGCTTCCGGATGCTTATTCAGGCATGCATTGAGTTGACGGCTGGAAAGGCGGAAACTACATAACGCCGACTTTTGCGCACGGCATGGAAGGTGCTGAAACAAAAGATGATTGCCGAACTGAACGAGCGTTCGCGGGAAATCTTCCGCCTGATCGTCGAGGCTTACTGCGCGACCGGCGATCCGGTCGGCTCGCGCACCATCGCGCGCAGCATGACGCAATCGCTGTCGCCGGCGACGATCCGCAACGTGATGGCCGATCTCGAAGACGCGGGTCTGCTGTTCTCGCCGCACACCTCGGCGGGGCGGCTGCCGACCGATGCGGGTCTCAGATTGTTTGTCGACGGCATTCTTGAGGTCGGCAATATCTCGGACGAGGAGCGCAAGCAGATCGAGGCGCAGTGCGCCGGGTCTTCGCGCAGTGTCGATCAGGTGCTGGAAGAAGCGACGACCACGCTTTCCGGATTAACGGGTTTCGCGAGCCTGGTGTTCGCGCCCAAGACCGACAGCCCCTTGAAGCACATCGAATTCGTCAGCCTCAGCCCGGGGCGAGGGCTCGTTGTCTTGGTCACCGAAAGCGGCGTCGTCGAAAACCGGCTGATCAGCGTGCCGATGACGCTGCCGCCGTCGGCGTTGGTGCAGGCGACCAACTTCCTGAGCGCGCGGCTCGTCGGGCGCACCATAAAAGAGGCGCATGCCGAGATCGTCGCCGAGCTAGAGAGCCATCAGGCGCAGCTCGACGAGCTCACGCAAAAAGTGGTCGAAAGCGGGCTCGCCACCTGGTCCGGCGACGGCAGCGATGCAGATACGTCCGGGACCCTGATCGTGCGCGGCCAGGCCAAGCTTTTGGAGGATGTGACGGCGCTGACGGACCTTGAGCGCATCCGCTCGCTGTTCGAGGCGCTGGAGACGAAAAACGAGATGCTCAAGCTCCTGAGCCTTGCGGATGACGCCGATGGAGTCCAAATCTTCATCGGCGCGGACAACAAATTGTTCAATGTTGCCGGTTGCTCGATGATCGTCGGGCCCTACCGCAACGACGCCAACCACATTGTCGGGGCGATCGGCGTGATCGGCCCGACGCGAATGAACTACGCGCGGATCATTCCGATGGTCGATTACACGGCCCGGATGATCGGTGAGCGGTTCCGTTAAGAACGTTAGGAAGACGATGCAGAGCCAGGAAAAAGCCGATATGCCGGCCGAAGAGGAAAAGACCGAGGACGTGACGGAGAACGCCGCCGGGGCGGCGCCCGAAACCGAAGCGGACGCCGACGCGCAGGCCACGCCGGCGGCGGGCCGTGTTGACGCTTCCGGTGACGAGGAAGACGCCGAAGGCGCCGCGTCCGAACTGGAGGCCGAACTCGCCGACACCAAGGACAAGCTCCTGCGCGCGCTGGCCGAAGCCGAGAACGTGCGCCGCCGTGCGTCGCGCGACGTCGAGAACGCGTCGAGGCGCGCCATTGCCGGGTTTGCCCGCGAGATGGTTGTCGTCGCCGATAACCTGAGCCGTGCGCTCGGCTCCATCGACAAGGACAAGCTTGGCGACAACGCGGCGGTGAAAAGCCTTCTGGAAGGCGTCGAGATGACGGAACGCGAGATGCAGCACGCATTTTCGCGGAACGGCATCAAGCGTGTCGACCCCCTGGGCGAAAAGTTCGACCCGCAGCTTCACGAGGCGATGTTCGAATACGAGGACCCGTCGAAACCCGCGGGGAGTATCGGCCAGGTGATGGAAGTGGGCTACACGCTACACGACCAGCCGCTCCGTCCCGCCAAGGTCGGCGTCACCAAGGGCGGCGAAAAACAGGGCCCGGCGCCGACGCCCTCGGAGCAGACGCTGAACGAGGCGGCTGCCGAAAAACCGTCTTCAGGGACGAGCAAGGGCTACGAGGACGACAAGAAGCCGTCGGGCACCAATCTCGACGAGGAATTGTAGGAGAAAAGGCCCCAAAATTATTGTTGGGAAAGCGTTGCAGCCCCGGAAATCCGGGCTTATATCCCAAACAAATCCGAGACGCCGCCGGACTTCGGCGGCAGGATCTGAACCCGAGGGGTCGTTTCGGGCGCTTGCAAAGGCCGGAAACGACAGCCGCAGAAAGAGAGGTTAGTTAGTCATGAGTAAGGTTATCGGTATCGACCTGGGCACGACGAACTCGTGCGTTGCCGTGATGGACGGCAAGGATGCCAAGGTTATTGAAAACTCCGAAGGTGCGCGGACCACGCCGTCGATGGTCGCGTTTGCGGACTCCGGCGAACGCCTCGTCGGTCAGCCGGCGAAGCGTCAGGCCGTCACCAACCCGGAAAAGACCCTGTTTGCGATCAAGCGTCTGATCGGCCGCCGTTACGACGACCCCGTCACTGA
Organism: Rhodospirillales bacterium; assembly: GCA_965228915.1. Taxonomy (GTDB): domain Bacteria; phylum Pseudomonadota; class Alphaproteobacteria; order Rhodospirillales; family Casp-alpha2; genus UBA4479. The sequence goes on from OZ245847.1 coordinate 1,540,232, forward strand.
AAAAGACAAGAAGATCGTCCCTTACAACATCATCAAGGGCGATAACGGCGATGCATGGGTCAGCGTCGACGACGACAAGTATTCCCCCTCGCAGATTTCCGCGTTCATCCTTCAGAAGATGAAGGAAACGGCGGAAAGCTACCTCGGCGAGAAGGTCGAGCAGGCCGTGATCACGGTCCCGGCCTACTTCAACGATTCCCAGCGTCAGGCCACCAAGGACGCCGGCAAGATCGCCGGTCTCGAGGTGCTGCGCATCATCAACGAACCGACCGCGGCCGCGCTCGCCTACGGGCTCGAGAAGAAGGAAGGCGGCACCATCGTCGTCTACGACCTTGGCGGCGGTACCTTCGACGTCTCGATCCTGGAAATCGGCGACGGCGTGTTCGAAGTGAAATCCACCAACGGGGATACGTTCCTGGGCGGTGAGGATTTCGACAACCGGATCGTCGATTACCTCGCCGAAGAGTTCAAGAAAGAGAACACGATCGACCTGCGCGACGACCGTCTGGCGCTTCAGCGTCTGAAGGAAGCCGCGGAAAAGGCCAAGATCGAGCTGTCTTCGACGACCCAGACCGAGGTCAACCTGCCGTTCATCACGGCCGACCAGTCGGGGCCGAAGCACCTCAACATCAAGCTTTCCCGCGCCAAGCTGGAAGCGCTGGTCGAAGACCTGATCGAACGCACCGTCAACCCGTGCAAGAACGCGCTCAAGGACGCCGGCATCAAGGCCTCCGAGATCGACGAGGTGATCCTGGTCGGCGGTATGACGCGTATGCCGAAGGTCATCGAGACGGTGAAGAACTTCTTCGGCCGCGACCCGCACAAGGGCGTGAACCCGGACGAAGTCGTGGCGCTCGGCGCCGCCATTCAGGGCGGTGTCCTCAAGGGCGACGTCAAGGACGTGCTGCTGCTCGACGTGACGCCGCTGTCGCTCGGCATCGAAACGCTGGGCGGCGTGTTCACGCGCCTGATCGACCGCAACACGACGATCCCGACGCGCAAGAGCCAGACGTTCTCGACCGCGGAAGACAACCAGTCGGCCGTGACGATCCGGGTGTTCCAGGGCGAACGCGAAATGGCAGCGGACAACAAGCTGCTGGGTCAGTTCGACCTGGTCGGTATTCCGCCGAGCCCGCGCGGCATGCCGCAGATCGAAGTTACCTTCGACATCGATGCCAACGGTCTCGTCAACGTCAGTGCGAAAGACAAGGCGACCGGTAAGGAACAGCAGATCCGCATCCAGGCGTCGGGCGGTCTTTCCGACGACGACATCGAACGGATGGTCAAGGAAGCCGAAGAGAACGCGGACGCCGACAAGAAGCGCCGCGAGCTCGTCGACGCCAGAAACAACGCGGACAGCATCGTTCACGCCGCCGAGAAGAGCCTCAAGGACTACGGCGATCAGATCGAGGAAGCCGACAAGACGGCCATCGAAACCGCAATCGCGGATCTCAAGGACGTCATGGAAGGCGACGACCTGGAAGCGATCAACACCAAGACCGAGGCACTCAGCCAGGCGTCCATGAAGCTCGGCGAAGCCATGTACAAGGCGCAGCAGGCCGAGCAGGAAGCCGAGGGCGATGAGGGCGCCGATGCCGGCGCATCGAAGTCCGATGACGAAACCGTCGTCGATGCCGACTTCGAGGAAGTCGATCCGGACCAGGACAAAAAGAACGGCTAAAGCCGTTCTCCGGAAAGGGCGGCTCGTGACTACGGGCCGCCCGCCGGCGGATCGCTTCGGGGGTATCGGTCACGATGGCTAAAAAGGATTATTACGAGAGCCTCGGGGTTTCCCGGGACGCCGACGCGGCAGAGCTGAAAAAGGCTTACCGCAAGCTCGCCATGCAGTATCACCCGGACCGCAATCCGGACGATGCCGAGGCGGAAAAGCGTTTCAAGGAAGTCAACGAGGCTTATGAAGTCCTGAAAGACGCCGAAAAACGCGCCGCCTACGACCGCTTCGGCCATGCTGCGTTCGAAGGCGGCGGGCCCGGTCCGGGCGCCGGCGGCGGTTTCGGCGCCGGCGGCTTCGCGGACATCTTCGAAGAGATGTTCGGCGACTTTATGGGCGGCGGCCGCGGGGGCGCGCAGCGCGCCAATGCGGGCCGGGGCTCCGATCTCCGCTACAACATGGAAATCACCCTCGAGGACGCGTTCAACGGCCTCAAGACCGATATCCGCGTGCCGACGTCGGTGGTCTGCGACGACTGCGACGGGACGGGCGGCAAGGACGGTGCGGCGCCGGTCGCGTGCGGCAGTTGCGGCGGCGCCGGGCGCGTCCGTTCGCAATCCGGCTTCTTCACCGTCGAGCGCACGTGTCCGACCTGCCAGGGCACCGGCCAGGCGATCGAGGATCCGTGCCGGGGATGTTCCGGCACCGGCCGCAAACAGAGAGAGAAGACCCTCGCCGTCAACATTCCGGCGGGCGTCGAGGACGGCACGCGCATCCGCCTGGCGGGTGAGGGTGAAGCAGGCTTGCGCGGCGCGCCGGCGGGCGATCTTTATATCTTCCTCGGGATCCGGCCGCACCGCTTCTTCCGCCGCGACGGCGCCGACATTCACGTCCGCGTCCCCGTCCCGATGGCGACCGCGACGCTGGGCGGCCAGATCGAGGTGCCGACGGTCGAGGGCAAGCTTCTCCGCGTCACCATCCCCGAAGGGACGCCGACCGGCCACCAGCTGAGGTTGCGCGGCAAGGGCATGAAGGTGATGCGCTCCGAAGCGCGCGGCGACATGTTCGTGCAGATTTTCGTCGAGACGCCGGTCAATCTGACCAAAAAGCAGAAAGAGCTCTTGAAGGAATTCGCCGGCGACGAAAAGCAGGCGAAAAAGCAGAGCCCTGAAAGCTCGGGTTTCCTCGATAAGGTCAAGGAACTCTGGGAAGATTTAAGGGATTGAGTGCCGGGGTACCCGACGCACCTTAAACTGTCATCCGCGCGAAAGCGGAGACACAGCCTCTCTGTCGTAAATCCTGGATTCCCCCTTTCGCGGGGATGGCAATATGGAGTTGGGCGTGACAGCCGAATCCCAATGCGTATGATGCGCCTCAATACTTTGGTTGAGGAGACGTGCCATGAAAATCGGAATTGTCGGATGCGCCGGCCGTATGGGCCGCATGCTGGTCAAGGCCGTTCACGAGACGCCGGGCGCCGAGCTTTCCGGCGGCACCGAAGCGCCGCACTCCGACGCCATCGGCGAGGATCCGGCGGTTCTCGCAGGCCTGCCGGCATCGGGATTGAAGATCATCGATGACGCGAAGAAGCTGTTCGAGGTTTCGGACGCTGTCGTCGACTTCACCGCGCCCGCCGCGACCGTGCGTCACGCGGCGCTTGCCGCCGAGACGGGGACGGCGCTGATCCCGGGCACGACGGGCCTCAGCGCCGAAGATCAGGCGAAAATCGAGGAGGCGGCGAAGTCGGTCGCCATCGTTCAGGCGGCCAACTATTCGGTGGGCGTGAACGTTCTGCTGGGCTTGGCGCGCCAGGCCGCCGAGATGATGGGCCCTGAGTTCGATATCGAAATCCTCGAGATGCATCACCGCCACAAGGTCGATGCACCGTCCGGCACCGCACTGGCGCTGGGGAAGGCCGTCGCCGAGGGCCGTGGTGTCGACCTCGACAAGGTCTCGGACCGGGTCCGCGACGGGCACACCGGCGAGCGCAAGGTCGGTAACATCGGCTTTGCGACGTTGCGGGGCGGGATGGTGGTCGGCGACCACTCGGTGATTTTCGCCTCCGACGACGAGCGCGTCGAAATCACCCACAAGGCTGCCGACCGCGGCCTGTTCGCCAAGGGTGCGATCCGCGCCGCACTCTGGACTGAAAATAAAGCGCCGGGTCTCTATTCCATGCGGGATGTATTGGGGCTCAAGAGCTAGCGCTCAACACGTCGCGCCGACGCCCTCGTGGCGGATGTCGCTTAGGCGTTTGATTTCGCTTTCGAGGGTTTCGCAGAGCGCCAGCTTCTCTTCTTCATTGAGGAACTTGCCGATCACGATGCGCTTGCCGTGCGTGCCGGCGATGAGCTGCTTGGACGGCCCGTCGACGCGGAACTGAAGCCACTGCGGCTGGAACGTCCAGTGCCGTCGTTTGCCCCAGTGATCGACGCGCGAAAACCGGAACTCGCGCTCGGTGATGGTGATGGCCTCGAACGACGAGCCGACCTTATGGTTGTAGCGGAGCGCAAAGATCAGGCCCGCGACTTCCAGCCCCATCAAGCCGAACACCGGCCATGCGCCGGCGATCAGAAAAGCCGTCCCGGTCGGGATGAACAGGAACAGCACGAACCCGGTGACGATCCGGATCGCGCGTTCGGAAGAACTCCGGTGCGGCCTCAATACGCGCGAAAAGCGGATCTTCTCCACTTCCGGTTCCGCCGTCTTAAGATTATGGGCTTTGGGCGTATCCATGAGCGCATTCTAGGCAATCCGGCGGTTCCGCAACAACCGGGTTTTCTATGGCGCGGATATGCGGGATAACAAAGCCCATGAAAAGAGCCGACGTCGTCACATTCTATTCGCGCCTTCGCGATGCCGATCCGGAACCCAAGGGCGAGCTTCATTACGTGAACCCTTACACGCTCCTCGTCGCGGTGGCGCTGTCTGCGCAGGCGACCGACGTCGGCGTCAACAAGGCGACGCGCCCCTTGTTCAAGAAAGTCAAAACGCCGGAAGCAATGGTCAAGCTTGGGCTCGACGGGCTCAAGGACTACATCAAGACGATCGGCCTCTATAACACCAAAGCCAAGAACGTGATGGCGGCCGCACACCTGTTGATCGAGCGTCACGGCGGCCAGGTGCCGAACGATCAGGCGGCCTTGGAGGCGCTGCCCGGTGTCGGCCGCAAAACGGCGAACGTGGTCCGCAACATCGCCTTCGGTGAGCCAACCATTGCCGTCGACACGCATATCTTCCGGGTCTCCAACCGGACCGGTCTGGCGCCGGGCAAAACGCCGCTCGCGGTCGAGAAGAAACTGCTCAAGGTGACGCCGCCCGAGTTCGCGCTCCATGCGCACCATTGGCTGATCCTGTTGGGGCGCTACGTCTGCAAGGCAAGAAAGCCGGACTGTCCGAACTGCAATGTGATCGATGTCTGCGCCTTCAAAGGCAAGACGACGCTGGACTAAGCACCCAGATCAGCCGCGCGCCGCAAATCTGCGGACGACGGACTTGAGGCAGGTATCGGTCCTGGCATCGCCCCGGGCATCCAGGTGCTCGACCTTCAACGCGCTCTCTGTTCCCGTCGGATAAAGAAAAAGGAAAAGCACGCATTCTTCGGTGCGATATTGCCAGATCTCGGCGCCGAGGTCGCGCCGGACGAGGCTCGCCGGGCCGAACGCCGCGTTAAGCGCCGCCGTGTCCCAGCCGATCACCTCGGCGGGTTTCGGGGCGTCGATTTCCGGTCCCGGCTTCGGTTTAGGTGTGGGCGCCGGCACGGGGACGGTCGCCTTTTGCGGTGCCGCCTTGGGCGCTGCGGTCGGCGGTGCTGAAGGCGTTGGCGCCGGGGTCACGTTGGCCGCCGTGCAGCCCGCGAGTAAGGTCAGAAACAGAACCGGAGCCAGCCGCGGGAAGAGCCCGGCGGCGTTATTCATCGCCGCTCTTGTCGCTCAGGGTCTGCATGTCGCCGGCAATCTCGCCGCCCGATTCGATCACGATCCGGCCGTAACGCACCTTCCCGTGAATTCGGCCGCCGGAGCGCACGATGAGGCGTTCGCGCGCAATCAGATCGCCGTCGAAACGGCCGCTGATATCGGCTTCGTCGACTTCAGCGGCGCCCTTGAAATAGCCGCTCGGGGAGATTTCCAGGACACGCGCGCCGGGTAGGGTCACCTCGACGTGGCCTTCGACGACGAGCTTGTCGCAGGCGGTGATTTCGCCGTTGAGCTGGATGTCGCGGCCGACGATCAGGCGGCGGCTCTCCATATCTCCGGCGCGCGGCCGGTCGATGCGGCGCGCGGGTGCGCTCGGCAGATCGGGGACGCGGCGCTGCAGGTCCGGCATGTGCGCACTCGACGACGGCGGCTTGGCCGGGGCGTGCGAGCCCTTGCGGGAAAACGGCTTCAGCGGCGGCGCATCGCCGGCCTCGTCGTCCGCGCCTGTCATCTGTGCCGGCAGGGCGTCGGGCTTTTCAGGCGATTTTGCAGGATCTTCCTCGTCTTTCTTTTTTCCGAACATGAACTTCTATCCCTCGTGTGGCCGGGCGCCGACGCCCGGAAAATCTCTGCGGCAAGGCGCTTACGCCTTGACCGCCGTTCCCCCTTTGCCGGACGGATGCCACTTCTCGTACATGTGCACCATGGCCGAGGTCGCGACGATCGGCATCAGCAGATTGACCACCGGGATCGTCAGTGCGAACGCGATTACGATCCCAACCATCAGCACGCTTGTCTGACGCGCTTTACGAAGCTTAGCCACTTCCGCCGGCGGGAGCCGTCTGGACGCCACCAGCTCAAAGTACTCCCGGCCCAAAAGATAACCGTTCACCAAATAGAAAACAAAAGGGAAAAGCGGTCCCAGGAACAGGAACGGCAACATCAGGATGTTCAGGACGATCAGGATGCCGAGGAACTTTGCGGACATGATCACGGTTTCGCCGACCGACTGCCCGTTGGCGTCCGGCAGGCCGGGGTAATGCCGGGCTTCGACGCAATCCGCGACCTGGTCGAGAAACAGCCCGATCACGCCACTGACCGTCGCCGGAAACAGGAACCACGTCAGCGCGAGTGTGGCGAGGCCGCCGAGAATGTCGATGGCGCCTTCGAGCCAGCCGATTTCGGATATCGAGGTTTCCCGGAGTACAAACCCGACGACGGTCCACAGGACGACCAGTGTGATCAATGCGGCCAGAACCGAAAGCCACAAGTATTTACGGGTGTTTTTGTCGCTTAACTGATCAATGCCCTTAACAAATGCGCTTATCATATTGATTTAGCCTAATTCCTGGGGAAATGCAGTGATCCTAACGATTTAAGGGGGTGTGCGGCCACCGGTCAAGCCTCGATTCTCAACCAGAATCTCAAGAATTTATAAAGTTTCCATAAAATCAAAGAATTATTAGTCATTTCTCAGATTCATTGATAAATCTGCCCGATCGCAGCCCCGGCGTTGCGGGCGCGCCAGGGATCGCGCTTGCCCGAAGCCCGGCAATGACTATACTCCGCGCGAAATGGCGTCCGGCGCCACCATTTCCAATTATCTTCTGCGAGCCCACTCATGCCTGAAGCAAAGTACGACGTCCTCGGCATCGGCAATGCGATTGTCGATATCCTCGTTCAAACCGAGGACGAGTTCCTTTTCGAGAACGGACTCACCAAAGGCGCCATGGCCCTGGTCAGCGCAGACGAGCAACGCGCGCTCTACGAGAAATCCGGCCAGGCGATCGAAAGTTCCGGCGGCTCGGCGGCGAATACGCTGGCCGGCGTCGCCGCGCTCGGCGGCCGCGCCGCATTCGCCGGCAAGGTTAAGGATGACCAGCTCGGTACCGTGTTCGCCCACGATATCCGGGCGTCCGGTGTCGCGTTCACGACGCCGATGGCGGAAGGCGGTGCGCCGACCGCGACGTGCCTCGTGCTGATTTCGCCCGACGGACAGCGAACCATGCAGACGTACCTCGGGGCTTGCGTCGATTTCGCGCCGGACGACCTCGAGCCGGATCAGGTCGAGGCGGCCAAGGTGACGTATCTGGAGGGTTATCTCTGGGATCCCGATCCGGCCCGCGAAGCTTTCTTTCAGGCCGCCAAAATCGCCCATGACGCCGGCCGCAAGGTGGCGCTGTCGCTTTCCGATCCGTTCTGCGTCGACCGCCACCGTGATGGGTTCATCCCGTTCATCGAAGAGCATGTCGACATCCTGTTCGCCAACGAGGACGAAATCCTTTCGCTCTACCAGGTCGAGGATTTCGAAGAGGCGGCTGAGAAAATCCGGGGCGTGGTCGAGATCGCCGCGCTGACCCGCTCGGAAAAGGGTTCGGTCGTAGTGACGGCCGACGACACAATCACCGTCCCTGCGTCTCCCGTTGAGGACGTGACCGACACGACGGGGGCGGGCGACGCCTACGCCGCCGGGTTCCTGGCTGCGCATACGCACGGCCGCGATCTCGAAACCTCGGCGAAACTCGGCGGTTTGCTGGCCGCCGTCATCATCCAGCAGATCGGCGCGCGCCCGAGCGCCGGCGTGCAACACCTGCTGCAGGATATTGACGGCTAAACGCCCTTCCCCCTTTAACGGATACCACCGATGAACCTCAGAAATATCGCGATTATCGCGCACGTCGACCATGGCAAGACCACGCTGGTCGACAACATGATGCGCCAGTCCGGCGCCTTCCGCGACAACCAGAACGTCGCCGAGCGGGTCATGGACTCGGGCGAGCTTGAGCGTGAACGCGGTATCACCATCCTCGCCAAGTGCACCTCCGTCGAGTGGCACGGCACCAGGGTCAACATCGTCGACACGCCAGGTCACGCGGACTTCGGTGGCGAAGTCGAACGGATCCTCTCCATGGTGGACGGGGTCGTTCTGCTGGTCGATGCCGCCGAAGGGCCGATGCCGCAAACCAAGTTCGTCACCTCGAAAGCGTTGAGCCTCGGCCTCAAGCCGATCGTCGTCGTCAACAAGGTCGACAAGGCGGACGCGCGTCCCTATGAGGTCCAGGACGAGGTCTTCGATCTTTTCACGGCATTGGATGCCAACGACGAACAACTGGATTTTCCGACGTTGTTCGCATCCGGCCGTGACGGCTGGGCGGCGGCGGAGCCGGATGCCGGATCGGGCGATCTGGCGCCGCTCTTCGAATGCATCGTCAAGCATGTCAAAGCGCCCGATGCCGACCCGGATGGGCCGTTCCGGATGCTGGTGACGACGATCGAGGCCGACCCGTTCCTGGGCCGCATCCTCACCGGGCGCATTTTCTCGGGCGCGGTGAAGCCGAACCAGCAGATCAAGGCGCTCCGTGCCGGCGGCAAGGTCGTCGAGCAGGGCCGGGTGCAGAAGATTCTCGCCTTCCGTGACGTGAAGCGTGAAGCCATCGATAAGGGCGTCGCCGGTGATATCGTCGCGATCTCGGGGCTTGCCAAGGCGACCGTCGCCGACACGCTTTGCGAGACGGACGTCGACGAGGCGCTGAGCGCGCAGCCCGTCGATCCGCCAACCCTTGCGATGACGTTCTCGGTCAACACGTCGCCCTATGCCGGCCAGGACGGCGACAAGGTCACGTCCCGGATGATCCGTGAACGTCTTCTGCGCGAGGCCGAGGGTAACGTCGCCATTCGCATCACCGAAACCGAAAGCAAGGACGCCTTCGACGTCGCCGGGCGCGGCGAGCTGCAGCTGGGCGTGCTGATCGAGCAGATGCGACGTGAGGGATATGAGCTGTCGATCTCCCGGCCGCGCGTGCTTTTTCGCGAAGATCCGGAAACCGGCGAGCGTACGGAGCCGTTGGAAGACGTCATCGTCGACGTCGACGAGGAATTTTCGGGCATTGTCGTCGAGGCATTGAGCGTGCGAAAAGGCCGGATGACGGAGATGAAGCAAGCCGGCGGCGGCAAGGTGCGGCTGACGTTTGTCGTGCCGTCGCGGGGGCTGATCGGCTATCATGGCGAGTTTCTGACGGAAACCCGCGGCACCGGCGTCATGAACCGCATGTTCCACGGGTACGCCCCCCACCAGGGCCCGGTGCCGGGCCGCCGCAACGGGGTGCTGATCTCGAATGCGACCGGTAAATCGGTGGCCTATGCGCTGGCCGGTCTCGAAGGGCGGGGCGCGCTGTTCATCGGTGGCGGCGTACCCGTTTACGAAGGTATGATCATCGGTGAGCACAGCCGCGAGAACGATCTTGAGGTCAATCCGCTCAAGTCCAAGCAGCTCACCAATTTCCGTGCAGCCGGTTCGGACGAAGCGATCCGCCTGACGCCGCCCCGGCGCATGAGTCTTGAAGACGCCATCGCCTACGTCGCCGACGATGAACTTCTCGAAGTTACGCCAAAGTCGCTCCGATTGCGCAAACGGCTTCTCGATCCACACGAGCGCAAGAAAGCCGAGCGCAAGAAGGAGGCGGGTTGAGCCCGGCATGGACCGGGGATACGCTGCTTTCATGGAGAACATCGACCCGTACACCGCCGACAGGCCGAAAATCAGAGTTTCCGCCTTCTGGCGGATGTTTCCCGCCGGCATGCGGCGGCGTTGGTGGATGTTCCGTCCGTTCGACCTGATCGCCCGGCATTTCCCGGTCTTTAAGCCGCATCGCGGGCTTTTAGTGGTCCGGATGGATGGTATCGGCGACATGATGCTGTTCTGCCGGAGCCTGGATCATTACGCCGACGCGTTCGGTGTCGACAAGTCCGATATCACGGTGCTCGGATGCGACAGCTGGAAGCCGATCGCGGACCGGGTGTTCGCCGACTACCGCGTCATTACCATTAACGAACACGCGTATGCGCGAAAGCTGATGTACCGGTTCCGGATCAACCTGATGGTGAGGCGCTTGGCTCCCGAGATTGCGGTATGCGATTCCTACCTAAGGCGCGCGATGATGGCCGATAGTTTGGTCTGGGGCGCGGCGGCAAAACGCTCCGTGGTCTCGATGCCGTACGTCAACGAGCCGACCCGGTCAGAGTTCACGTTTTATCTCAGTCAGAATGACGAAATCATCGACACCGGTCCCTACCCGACCCACGAGATCATCCGGCATTTCCGCTTCGTTTCGGCGGTCGCCGGCAAACGGATTGACCCCGTTGCGCCTAAGATCGATTGGCCGGATGACAAACCGGCCAACGGAGTAGAAGGGTGCTATGCGGTGCTGAATCCCGGAAGCAACGAGCCCGGCCGCCGGTGGCCGTTCGCTTCCTACGTCAGCATCGCCGAGAAACTGTTGGAGATGGGCTGGAAGGTGATGGTCGTCGGCACCCGCGCCGAAAGATGGGATGCGGCGTTGCTTGACGACATCGCCAAACGCCCCGGCGTCGTGGACCTGACGGGACGCACGTCGCTCGTCGAACTGATGGGCTTGATGAAGAACGCCGGACTGGTAATCAGCAACGATACCGGGCCCGCGCATCTTTCGATCGCACTCGGCGCGCCGACGTTGGTGATCGTCGGCGGCGGGCATTTCACCAGCTTCGTTCCTTATCCAAAGAACGTCAGCCCGGCCAACGCACGGTTCATCTACGAAACAATGGAGTGTTACCACTGCTTTTGGCGCTGCCACAAACGAAGCAGCAAGCACGATGTTTTCCCGTGCGTGGCCGCAATCCCGGTCGATGATGTCTGGAATGTGTGCAAGGGACTGATCGCCGACGAAAAGTCTGCCGGCACGCAATCGGCGACCGCGGGCTAAGACGCGCCATGTCGCCCAGAATGAAGGGCTGGGTTTCCGCGGTTGCCGTCTATTTCGAATTCCGTGTCTTCCTGATTCTGCTGCTCGGGTTTTCCTGCGGCCTGCCGCTGCTGCTGGTGTACGGCACGCTATCCGCCTGGCTGCACGATGAAGGCGTGTCGCTCACCGTCATCGGCTGGTTCTCGATCGCGTCCAGCGCCTATGCGCTCAAGTTCCTGTGGGCGCCGCTAGTCGACCGCTGCCCGCTCCCATTCCTGACGCGGTTGCTGGGGCAGCGGCGCGGCTGGCTGTTGCTGGCGCAGTGCTGCGTCATGGCGGCGATCCTGATGCTGGGAGCGACCGATCCGGCGGACGATCTGTTATGGACCGCGCTTTGGGCCGTGGTGCTTGCATTCTCATCGGCGACGCAGGACATCGTCGTCGACGCTTATCGTATCGAAATTCTCGACGAAGAGAAAATGGGGGCGGGCGCGGCCAATTATGTCGTCGGCTATCGGGTGGCGACGTTTGCGTCGGGCGCCGGGGCGCTGGTGATCGCGGATCAGGCGGGCTGGTTTTCCGCTTACGCGGTGATGGCGGTGCTCGTCGCCGTTGGGATGGCCGCCACCCTGCTTGGTCCGGAACCGGTGCGGCGGGTCGAGGAAGCCGACGTGCGTGCCGGCTCCAAACTCGCTCATGCGTTGGACGTGCTGCGCCGTGCCGTCTGGATGCCGTTCGCCGAGTTCATGTCGCGGCCGCAGTGGTTGACGATTGTTCTGTTCATCGCGTTATACAAATACGGTGACGCGCTTTTGGGCGTGATGGCCAACCCGTTCTATCTGGATATCGGTTTCTCGAAGACCGAGGTCGGCCTGGTGACGAAAGGCTTCGGTCTCGCCGCGACGATCATCGGCGGCATCGTGGGCGGCGCGTTCGTGGCGCGTTACGGCACCCTCAAGGCGCTGATGTTCGGTGGCATTCTTCAGGCCGCGTCGAACGCCGTGTTCGCACTGCAGGCGTATGTTGGACCGGAACTGCCGATGCTGTTCGTGACCATCGGCGCCGAAAACCTGACGGGCGGGATCGGCACCATCGCGTTCGTCGCCTATCTCTCCGGCCTCTGCAACGTCGCCTACACCGCGACCCAGTTCGCGCTTTTATCATCGCTGATGGGGTTCTCGCGGACCGTGCTGGCGTCCGGCGGCGGATGGCTCGCCGATCAGATCGACTGGGTGTCGTACTTCCTGCTGACCGGCTTGGCGGCGATCCCGGGATTGGTCTTGTTGATCTGGCTTATGAAGCGGGTGCCGCTGCCAGCGTCCCAAGAAGCGCGTCCGTAACAGTATCGACCGGGATCGCGCTCATTTCCCTCGATCCGAACGCCTTGGCGCGGATGACGGTAATATCATCGGTCATCGGCGGGAATTTCTCATAGACCGTGGGCCCGTACATGACGACCAGCGGCGTCCCTGCCACGGCCAGCATATGCGCAATCCCGGAATCGTTCGAAAGCGCTGCCGTCAGGCGCCTGCCCAGCGCGATGGTCAACAGCGGATCGTAATCGAACGCCCTTCCCGCCTCGGATTGCAGCGGCAGCAGCGCATCGGGGAATTCGGTCCGGATCGTTTCGATCCACTCTTCCTCCTGCGGGCCGACCAGGAACACGGGTCGGACATCGTTTTGAACGGCGGTTCGCGCGACGGCGATGAACCGATCCAATGGCCAACACTTGGGACGCCCGCCCGAGCCGGGCGCGAAGGCGACATAGCGTGCGCCGTTGGGCAACATTCGGGCTGCCGCTTCCGAGTGCCGTGCCGGCAACGGGAGGTCGAGCGACGTCGGCGTCTCGAACGTTTGGCCTGACGCGATCTCGAGCAGATCGAGCACCTGCCGCTGCATCGCTTTCGGAAACGTGTAACCCGGTTTCGGTTTGATCGACGACAGCAGGAAGCGCGCCGCTGGCGAGACGAACGTGTTGTGGCGAATCCGCCGGACCGCGAGCGCAACCCAGAAATTCCGTTGCGTATCGATGACCAGATCGAAGCGGCGATCTTTCAATGGCCGCGGGCCCAGCAGCTCTTTCGGGCTCTTACCGATACCGCCGTATTCGATGATCTCGTCGATCAGACCGTCGGCCAGCGGTTTGAGGCTGCGGCCGTAGACCGTCGTCTCTTTGCCCGCGAGCCACGTGATTTTGGTATTCGGAAACGCAGTCTTCAGCCCACGCACGAACGGCAGCTTCAAGAGCCCGTCGCCCAGCCGGTCGAGGCCGACGTGGACCAGAACGCTCTCGATGTCTTTAGCCGGTCGTGTCATGCGCCGCGCTCCCCTCTATCCGGGTAGCACGTTCGCAGAAATAAGTAGAGAGAAAGGATCATGGCGCGGGGGTTTTCGGCGGCCTGGCCAGGAACGCGACGGCGGCACCCGCGAAACCGAAACACGCGAACGTCAGCAGCGGCGCGTCGTAGGTGCCGGTCACGTCGCGGAGCGCCCCCGCAATCAACGGGCCCGCCGCCTGGCTTGCCACCTGGATCGTCAGCGCGACGCCACGGATCGCCCCGTAGCTCCGCCTTCCGAAAAATTCGGCCCAGCAGATCGGCAGGATCGTCAGTAGTCCGCCGATCCCGCACCCGAACAGGATTGCGGCGCCATAAGCCATGGAGATGCTGTGAACCTCATGCATGGTGAGTGCGGCGGCGCCCAGCAAAAGGCCGACGATAACAAGTGCGAAGCGAAGCGGAATACGCTTCGGCCAGAACCCGTAGGCGAACCCGATAATTCCCGACGTGAGAGAGAATGTGCTGACGGCGGTCGCGGCGACCGTCGGGTCGAGGCCGCGCTCGATTAGGAACGGCGCCTGGTGCAGGCTGACGCCGGCCTGGATCGGCCAGGCAAGCGCCGTGAACAGGCTCAACAGCCAGAACGCCGGGGTCCGGATCGCTTCGGCGCGGGTGAACGCCGGTTCCGGTTCGGCTGTGCGCGTCGTATTCGGATCTTCTTCAGACGTATCGGCAGACTTCGACATCGGCGCGCCATCGATCTCCATCCCCAGGTCTTCCGGACGGCGCACCAGTAAAAGCCACGCCGGGAGGAAGCCGACGATCAGCACTGTCGCGCCGACGGCGATCCACGCCGACCGCCAGCCGCCGGCCTGCATCGCCGCGTGCGCGATCAGCGGCATCGCGACCAGACCGCTCATCAGCGCCAGAGTCGTCACCGACGTCGCGAACGAACGTTTCCTGTAAAACCAATTCACGATCGAGCCGTAGATCCCGATGTCGTACGGCCCGGTGAAGTTCATTCGCGCCACGCAATAGAACAGGTAAAACAGCGGCAGCGCGTTCACGGTTGATATGAACAACAGCGGGACGCCCGTCGTCAGGACAGCGAAACAGAGGATGGTCCTGGCCCCGTTCTTATCCAGAAACGGCCCGATCAGGGGGGCGGCAACGGCACCGAGAATGCCGCCGAGCGATACCGCGCCCGAGATTTCGGTCCGTGACCAGCCGAACTCCGTCGTCATCGGGTCGATGAAGATCGAAAGTGTGGCGACGGCGGGACCCTGTCTTGAGAACGACGCAGCGCAGACGGCGGCCAACACGATCCAGCCGTAGTAGAAGGGCAGGCGCCCGGCCAGCGCATGGATGAAACGAAGCCGCAAAATGATGAATCCCCTGTCAGATTCGGCTAGGCTAGCAGCCCGGCGGAAATATGTGGAGCCGGAGCGCCGATAAGTTTAAGGTGCGCCCGCTTGGGAGGGCATGGTTGCGGATTTACTGAGGAACCTGTGATGAATATGGACCTTGTGCCCATCGGCGATAACCCCCCTTACGAAGTGAACGTTCTGATCGAAATTCCGCTCGGCGGCAATCCGGTCAAGTACGAGGTCGACAAGAAATCCGGCGCGATCTTCGTCGACCGTTTCCTGCACACGGCGATGTACTACCCGATCAACTACGGCTTCATCCCGCACACGTTGTCGGACGACGGCGACCCGATTGACGCCGCCGTGTTGGGCCAGATGCCGGTGATTCCGGGCTGTATCATCAAGTGCCGTCCGATCGGCGCGCTGATCATGGAAGACGAAAGCGGCATCGATGAGAAGCTCTTGTGCGTGCCCGTCGACGACCTGCACCCGTTCTACGGCGATATCAGCTCTTACCGCGATATCCGTCCGGTGCAGATCAGCCAGATCCAGCACTTCTTCGAACACTACAAGGACCTCGAACCCAACAAGTGGGTCAAGGTCAAGCGCTGGGGCGAAGCCGAGGAAGCGCTTGAGCTGATCCGCGAGGCGATCAAGCGCGCCGAGGACGCGGAAAGCGGCGAAGCCTAGTCGCAGGCCTCGTGCGCGGTGAGCGCGGCGAGCGTCACCATATCCGCGACCGTCGAGCCCATCGGCACCACCTGGATCGGTTTCGAGAGCCCCTTGATCAGCGGGCCCAAAACCGTCGCGCCCGACACGCTCGCCAAAAGCTTCATGCTGATCTGGGCGCTATGCAGGCCCGGCATCACCAGGACGTTGGCGGTGTCCGACAAACGGCAGAACGGATAGTTCGCCAGAAGATCCTTATTCAAGGCGACATCGACGGCCATCTCGCCGTCGTATTCGAAGTCGGCACCCTCTTTATCCAGGATCTGCACCGCTTCGCGCACCAGCTCGGCGCGTGGTAAGGCCGGATGGCCGAAGTTGGCGAACGAGATCAGCGCCACGCGCGGCTCGTGCCCGAAACGCCGTGCCTCGGCGGCCGACTGCCGGGCGATATCGGCAAGCGCCCGCGGGTCCGGGGATTCGGCGACGACCGTGTCGGCGACGAAGAGGGTGCGGCCGCGGTCGATGATCATCGAAAGCCCCATGACGCGCGCGCCCGGCGCCGGTTCGATGACGGATGCAATATTGTGCATTGCCGCATGGAAGTTCCGGGTCAGACCGGTGACCATGGCGTCGGCGTCGCCGGTCGCGACCATGCACGCGGCGAAGAAGTTGCGGTCCTGGTTGACGAGGCGCTGGCAGTCCCTTCTCAGGCTGCCCTTCCGCTGCAGACGTGAATAGAGGTATTCGGCGTAATCCGCGTTGCGGTCGGAAAGCCGCGCGTTGTGGATCTCGAGTCCCTCTATATTGCCGAGGCCGAGGGTCTTCATGGTGTCGCGGACCCGTTCCTCGCGCCCGACGAGGATCGGCGTGCCGTATCCCGCATTCCAGAACGCATGCGCGGCGCGAATCGACTTCTCTTCTTCCCCTTCCGCGAACACGACCCGGCGCGGTTTGGCGCGGACCTGATCCAGCGTTGCCTGCAGATTGCCGATGATCGGATTGAGGCGCGCCGAAAGCTCGCTTTCATACGCCTCCATGTCCTCGATGGGTTTCTGCGCGACGCCGGACTCCATCGCCGCCTGTGCGACCGCTTTGGGGACGGCGACGATCAGGCGCGGGTCGAACGGCGTCGGGATCAGATAATCGGGACCGTATTGAAGGTGAATGCCGGCATAGGCCGCGTCGACTTCGTCGGGCACGTCTTCGCGCGCAAGGTCGGCGAGCGCGTTGGCGGCGGCGATCTTCATCTCTTCGTTGATGCGCCTGGCGCGGACATCGAGCGCGCCCCGGAAGATGTAGGGGAAGCCGAGCACGTTGTTGATCTGGTTGGGGTAGTCGGAGCGCCCGGTCGCGATGATCGCGTCGTCGCGGACGGCCTTCACGTCTTCGGGGGTGATTTCCGGATCCGGGTTGGCCATCGCAAAAATGATCGGTTGATCGGCCATGGATTTGACCATCTCTTGATTAACCGCATCCTTGACCGAGAGGCCGATGAACACGTCCGCGCCCTTCATGGCGTCGGCCAGGGTACGCGCGTCGGTGTCGACGGCCTGGGCGGATTTCCACTGGTTCATGCCGTCTTCACGGCCGCGATAGATTACACCCTTGGAATCGCACATGATGATGTTGTCGCCGTTGACGCCCATCGCCTTCATCAGGTCGGCACACGCGATCGACGCTGCGCCGGCGCCGTTGATGACGATCTTGCTGTCTGCGAGTGTCCGGCCCGTCAGGTTGACGGCGTTGATCAGCCCCGCGGCGGTGATGATCGCGGTACCGTGCTGGTCGTCGTGAAATACCGGGATGTCGAGAAGCTCTTTCAGGCGCTCCTCGATCATGAAGCATTCGGGCGCCTTGATGTCTTCAAGGTTGATGCCGCCGAAGGCGTTACCAAAAAGCCGAACGCTCTCGACCACCTCGTCGACGTCTTCGGAGAACACCTCGACGTTGAACGCATCGACGTCGGCGAAGCGTTTGAACAGCACGCACTTGCCTTCCATCACCGGTTTCGAGGCCAGCGGACCGATGTTGCCGAGCCCCAGCACGGCGGTCCCGTTGGAAACCACTGCGACCATGTTGCCGCGCGCGGTCAGCTCGTAGACCCGGCTTTCATCTTCGTGGATCGCCAGGCACGGTCCCGCGACGCCCGGCGAATACGCGAGCGTCAGGTCGCGCTGCGTGGTCAGCGGCTTTGTCGGATGGATTTCGATCTTGCCGGGTTTGCCCGATGCGTGCATACGCATCGCTTCGTTGTAGAGCAGTTTCGTGGCGCGCTCGTCCATGACGTTTCTCCCAGGAATTTTGCGTCTTTTCTTTTCCGTTGCCGGGCACGCCGGAGGCGTTGGCCTGCGCCCGAACTCCCATATTGCCACCCCTTACAAAAAGTGCAACGGCGCTCGTGCCGGAGCCGCTACGTGTGGTATGGTCCGTCGAAATCGACATCGCCTCCTATTTCCGGGATTTAGATGAACGACCACAGCCACGCCGAACGCGACAGAACGGAAGCGGACCAGAAGGTCTCGGAAGGGGCCTCGGGCGGCGCGGTGACGCCGATGATGGCGCAGTTCCTGCAAATCAAGCGCAATCACCCCGACGATCTGCTGTTCTACCGGATGGGCGATTTCTACGAGCTGTTCTTCGATGACGCCGTGCAGGCGGCGGGCGCGCTCGATATCGCGCTGACCAAGCGCGGTAAGCACCTAGGCGAGGATATCCCGATGTGCGGGGTCCCGGTGCACAGCCACGAAACCTATCTCAACCGCTTGATCCGCAAGGGTTTTCGGGTCGCGATATGTGAGCAGACCGAAGACCCCGCGGAAGCCAAGAAGCGCGGCTCCAAGTCCGTCGTCAAACGCGACGTGGTGCGGGTCGTGACGCCCGGCACGATCACCGAAGACATCCTGCTGGAATCCCGCCGTCACAACTACCTGGCCTGCGTTGCCCGCGCCCAGTCGGACTTCGCGCTGGCGTGGCTCGATATCTCGACCGGCGATTTCAGAACCCAGACAGCGGCGGCCGGAGATATTGCGGCCATCCTCGCGCGTCTCGATCCGGGGGAAGTGGTTGTTGCCGATAACCTGTTGGGCGACGCGCTCCCCGAGCAGACGTGGTTCGATGTTATCGATCGTTTGACGCCGCAGCCCGCGGCGCGCTTCGACAGCGAGAACGGCAAGCGCCGGCTGATCGAACTCTACGGGGTGAAGACGCTGGACGCGTTCGGGGCTTTCACGCGTGCCGAAGTCGCGGCCGCCGGCGCCATCGTCGACTACGTCGAGTTGACGCAGAAGGGCAAGCTGCCGCGCCTGCATCCGCCGGTTCGTGTCGAGCAGGGCGCGGTCATGGAGATCGATGCCGCGACGCGGCGCAATCTCGAACTTACCCAGACCATGTCGGGCGAGCGCAAGGGCAGTCTATTGGACGCCGTCGACCGTACCGTCACCGGCGGGGGTGCGCGTCTGTTGGCGGCGCGGATCGCGGCGCCGCTGACGTCGCCCGTCGAGGTCAACGCCAGGCTCGATCTGGTGGAGGTCTTCCATACAGACAGCCGCGCCCGCGAAGGCTTGCGCGACAAGCTGAAAGCTGTCCCGGAAATCGCCCGCGCCATGAGCCGCCTGACCATTGGGCGTGGCGGGCCGCGCGACGTGGTGGCGATCCGTTCGGGTCTGTGCGCGGCGGCGGAAATCAGGCGGCTGCTTCAGGATATGGATGCGTTGCAGACGGCGGCCGAGCTCCCGGGGCTGGTCGAAGCGCTCGGCGGGCACGACGATCTGGTCGAAGAGCTGGCGCGCGCACTTGTCGACGAGCCGCCGATGGGGACGGCGGACGGGGGGTTCGTGTGCAAGGGATATCACCCCCGTCTCGACGAACTGGTCGAGATGCGCGACGAGAGCCGCCGTCTGATCGCCGCCTTGCAGAAGCGCTACGCCGATGAGACGGGCATTCAGGCGCTCAAGGTCCGCCACAACAATGTGCTCGGCTATTTCATCGAGGTGACGGCCAGGCAGGCCGACCAGATTCCGAACGGCACCGACAGCCCGTTCATTCACCGTCAGACCATGGCCAACGCGGTGCGTTACACGACGGTCGAGCTGAACGAGCTGGAGGCCGAGATCGCGCGCGCCGGCGAGCGGTCGCTGGCCCTCGAACTCGAGATCTTCGAGGGCCTCGTCGCGCGCATCCGCGAGAACGCGGATGCCATCGATGCCACGGCGTCTTCGCTGGCCGCCCTCGACGTCGCGGCGGCGACGGCGGAACTGGCGCTTTCGACAGCGTTCACGCGGCCGCAGGTCGATGAGAGCGAAGCCTTCACCATTGAGGCGGGCCGCCATCCGGTGGTCGAAATGGCGCTCGCGAGATCCGGCGACATCGCCTTCGTCGCGAACGACTGCAGGCTGGAGCCCGGCGACGACGACCGGCCGGGCGCCAAGCTGTGGTTGCTGACCGGCCCCAACATGGCCGGGAAAAGCACGTTTCTGCGCCAGAACGCGCTGATTGCCGTGCTTGCGCAGGCGGGGCTCTACGTGCCCGCGAAAAGCGCGCATATCGGCGTCGTCGACCGGTTGTTCTCGCGCGTCGGCGCGGCGGACGATCTGGCGCGCGGGCGCTCCACTTTTATGGTCGAGATGGTCGAAACCGCGGCGATCCTGCATCAGGCGGGCCCGCGGGCGCTGGTCATTCTGGATGAGATCGGCCGCGGGACAGCGACCTTCGATGGTCTCTCGATCGCCTGGGCGGTGGTCGAGCACCTGCACGAGGTCAATGGCTGCCGCGGTCTCTTTGCCACGCACTATCACGAACTCACAGAACTGGCGTCCAGGCTCGACAATCTAAAATGCTATACGATGCGGGTGAAAGAGTGGAAAGGCGACGTCGTTTTCCTGCACGAAGTCGCGGCCGGGGTTGCGGATCGCTCCTATGGTATCCATGTGGGGCAATTGGCGGGATTGCCGGCGAGCCTGGTTGCCAGGGCGGAAACCATCCTCGAGCAGCTGGAAAGCAAGAAATCCAAGGGATCGGGGTCGCTCGGGGATGATTTACCGTTGTTTTCTGCCGTACAAGCGCAAAAGCCTGCTCCTAAGCGCGATAACAAGTTGGAAGTGGCTGTTGAAAAGCTCAACCCAGACTCCTTAACGCCGCTACAGGCCCTGGAAGAGCTGTATAAGCTCAAATCATTAGCCTTAGATAACGATGATTAATACGTTGATTCTAATTGCGAAACACATGGTTGAAGCCACCCGTTGGCTGAACGGGGCGTGGATATGAACGCCCTGACCAAAGTCGTGAAACCGCGCAAGATCATCGACCGTAAAGGTGTCCTGACGCGACTGGACGAGCTGTTGAGCTGGTCCGGATACACGCCGGATTCCAGAAACGAGGTATTCGCGATCTACCGTGACGCGCTGGAAGACGGCCGCGCCGAAATCCGCCGCCGGTTCGAGGCCGGCGAGCAAAGCGGCAGCGAAACGGTGCATGCCGGGGCCTATCTCGTCGATCAGCTGGTGCGGATCGTTTACGAGGTCGCGACGGAACACGTTTATCCCCAAGGGGTCGGTATATCGTCGGACACCA
Organism: Rhodospirillales bacterium; assembly: GCA_965228915.1. GTDB lineage: Bacteria > Pseudomonadota > Alphaproteobacteria > Rhodospirillales > Casp-alpha2 > UBA4479. Next base: position 1,561,424 of record OZ245847.1, read on the forward strand.
TGTCGGTGATCGCGACGGGTGGGTATGGGCGCGGCGAACTGGCGCCGCACTCGGACATCGACCTGATGTTTCTGCTGCCCTACAAGCTGACGCCGCAGACCGAACAGGTCGTCGAATACGTCCTCTACACCCTTTGGGATCTCGGCCTGAAGGTGGGGCACGCCACGCGTTCCGCGGAGGAGGCCGTCAGATTATCGAAGGACGACATCACGATCCGGACCAGCCTGCTGGAATCCCGCCTGATCGCCGGAAACGAAGAACAGTATCAGAAGTTCAAGAAGCTGTTTCACGACGACGTCGTCAGCGACAGTGGCATGGCCTTCGTCGAGGCCAAGCTGGGCGAGCGCGATGACCGCCATGCGCGTATGGGTGACACCCGTTACGTGCTCGAGCCGAACATCAAGGACGGCAAGGGCGGGCTTCGCGATCTGCAGACGCTGATGTGGATTGCCAAGTATCTTTACGGTGTCGAGACGATTGCCGATCTGAAACAGAAGGGCATTCTCACCAGCGACGACGCCAGGCGCTTTGAAAAGGCGCAGGAATTTCTATGGACGGTGCGCTGCCATCTGCATTACCTCGCCGGCCGGCCCGAAGAGCGGCTGACGTTCAATGTGCAGACCGACATCGGCGCGCGTATGAACTACACCGATCACGCGGGCCTCAGCGGTGTCGAGCGGTTCATGAAGCACTATTTCCTGATTGCCAAGGACGTCGGCGATCTAACCCGCATCATCTGCGCCGCACTCGAGGAGCAGCACAAAAAGAAGCGTCGTCGGTTCCGCCTGCCGCGCTTCGGCAAGGGCGGTCCCGAGATCGAGGGTTTCGAGGTCGACGGCGACCGTCTCCTTGCGGCCGCCGACGACGTATTCGAGAAGGATCCGAAGAAGCTGCTGGATCTGTTCTGGCAGGCGCAGAAGCACGGTTTCGACGTGCACCCGAGTACGCTTCGCCTGGTGACGAAAAACCTCAAGCGCATCACGAGAAAACTGCAAAACGATCCCGCGGCGAACGAAATCTTCGTCAACATCCTGACCGGTCCCGATCCGGACAAGACGCTGATGCGGATGAACGAGGCCGGCGTGTTCGGGAAGTTCGTGCCCGACTTCGGCCGCGTGGTCGCTCAGATGCAGTACGACATGTATCATGTCTACACCGTTGATGAGCATACGATCCGGGCCATTGGCGTCCTGCACGGGATCGAGGACGGCAGGCTGGCCGACGACCACCCGGTCGCGTGCTCCATCGTCGGCGAGGTGCAGTCCATGCGGGCGCTTTACGTCGCCGTTCTGCTGCACGACATCGCCAAGGGGCGGGGCGGCGACCATTCCGAACTCGGCGCCGACATCGCGCTCAAACTGGGCCCGCGCCTCGGTCTTTCGGAATGGGAGACCGAGACCGTTTCATGGCTTGTCCGCCATCACCTTCTGATGAGCCACACCGCGTTCAAGCGGGACATCGACGATCCGAAGACCGTCTCGGATTTCGTCGAGGTGGTGCAGTCGCCGGAGCGTCTCAGGCTCCTGCTGATCCTGACGGTCGCCGATATCCGCGCCGTCGGCCCGAATGTCTGGAATGCCTGGAAGGCCGGTCTGCTGCGCGAGCTTTACTGGCACGCCCGCGAAGTGATGTCCGGTGAAACATCCGAGGATCGCATCTCAAAACGCGCCGATACCGCGAAACGCAAACTTGCGGCGGCGCTCGAGGAAAGGTCCGAAGAGTGGACCCCGGAACGGATCGGAGCACATCTCGGTCTCGCCCGCGATACGTATTGGCTGACCTTCGATACGGAAGCGTTGTTGCGTCATGCCGAGTTGATCCGAAACGCCGCGATCAACAACCAGAACCTCAGGATCGAACTGACCGCCGACGAAGAACACGATGCGACCGAGGTAGTGGTCTTTACCGTCGACCATCCGGGCCTGTTCGCCAAGGTCGCGGGCGCGCTCTCGCTCGGCAGTATCAACATCGTCGACGCCAAGATCGTGACGCTCAACAACGGCATGGCGCTTGATACCTTCTGGGTGCAGGACAACCAGGCCGAAGCGGTGTCGGGGGAAGCGCGCATGCAGCGGATCCGCCGCCGCATCGAACGCGCGTTATCGGGCCTGGAATCGCCGGCCTGGGAGTTGAAGGAAGCCCGCGAGAACGCCATGCCCACCCGCACCAGCGTGTTCCAGGTGCCGCCGCGCGTCCTGATCGATAACAAGGCGAGCCGCACCTACACGGTCATCGAGGTAAACGGCCGTGACCGGATGGGATTCCTCCACGATGTCACGAACGCGCTGACCAACGCCGGCCTGCAAATCGCGTCGGCGCATGTCTCGACGTATGGGGAACGTGTCGTCGACGTCTTTTACGTGAAGGATATCTTCGGGCTCAAGATGGAGCAGCCGACGAAGATCGAGGACGTCCGCGCGAAACTTTTGGACGCGATCTCCGGCGATACTGGCAGCGGCAAACCGGAGGCTGCGGAGTGAGCGCACTCGGCGGTGCCGGCGCCATATCCATGCCGCAATGTGACCCGAGTTTCACGCCATGAACCTGGTCCGTGCGATTTCCGCCATCGGCTCGATGACGATGCTAAGCCGTGTCTTCGGCTTCGCGCGCGATATCCTGATCGCCAATTATCTCGGCGCCGGTACGGTCGCCGACGCCTTCGTCGTGGCGTTCCGGTTTCCGAACCTGTTCAGACGATTGTTCGCTGAAGGCGCGTTCGCTGCCGCCTTCGTGCCGATGTTCTCACGCAGCCTCGAAGGGGAGGGCGCCGACGCCGCCAAGGTCTTTGCAGAACAAGCGTTCAGCGTACTGGCGGTGATTCTTTTCGTGTTCGTCGCCGTTGTCGAAGTCGCCATGCCGTGGTTGATGCCATACCTCGCGCCCGGCTTCGACAGCGTGCCGGGGAAGATGGAGATGGCCACGGAATTCTCCAGGATCGCCTTCCCTTACCTTCTCTTCATTTCGCTGGTCGCCCTGCAGTCGGGCGTCCTGAACGCGTTCGGCAAATTCACGGCCGCCGCCGCGGCGCCGGTCTTGCTCAACATCACCCTCATTGTGGCATTGCTCGGGTTCGGCGGCTCGGACGAGGAATCCGGCCGGGCCCTGGTCTGGGGCGTGTTCGCCGCCGGGATCGTGCAGTTCATCTGGCTGGCCTGGCACTGCAAGCGCCAGGGCGTTCACCTGCGCCTCGGGATGCCGAAGCTGACCGATAAGGTCCGGACGCTTGGCCGCCGCATCCTGCCCGTCGTGTTCGGTGCGAGCCTTTATCAGATTAACCTCTTAATCGGCACCATTCTCGCAACGACGATCTCCGACGGTGCGGTGTCTTATCTTTATTACGCCGACCGCGTGACCCAGTTGCCGCTGGGCGTCGTTGGCATCGCCGTCGGCACGGCGCTGTTACCGATGATCTCGCGCCAGCTGGAAGCGGGCGACGATGAAAAGGCCAACGCTTCGCAAAATCGCGGCATCGAGATCGCCCTCCTTTTAACGGTGCCGGCGGCGCTCGCGCTGATCGTGATCCCCGAGCCAATCATTCAGGTGCTGTTCGAGCGCGGCGCGTTCGGCGCGGACGCCAGCGAGGCGACGGCGATGGCATTGATGGCCTACGCGATCGGCCTTCCCGCTTACGTCGGCATCCGGGTTTTCACGCCCGGGTACTTCGCGCGCGAAGACACCGCGACCCCGGTCCGGATCGCAGCGCTGGCGATGATCGTCAACGTTGTGCTGAACGTCGTTCTGATGCAACCGTTCGGGCACGTCGGGATCGCGCTGGCGTCCAGCATTTCCGCCTGGCTGAACATCCTGTTCCTGGTTGCGGTCCTGGCGAAGCGCGGGCACTACAAACCTGACGTGCGGCTGATGTCGCGGCTGTTGGGGATTGCCGGTGCGAGCGTCGTCATGGCGGGCGCGCTCTGGTTCGCTGCCGCCTGGGCGGTGCCTTGGCTGGCGGGGCCGATTATCGAACAGGTCGCGGCTTTGACCACCCTCATTTTCGGCGGGCTTGCCCTCTATCTCATCGCTGCCCGGTTGTTCCGGGTCTACTCGATCGCCGAGATCAAAGGGACGCTCCGTCGCGCGCGCTGACCGCTTGACCGCCTTTCGGCAAAGGGCGATAACCCGCCTTCGGAATACGCAACCGGAACCGAACCAACCATGACTGAGCGAATCTTCTCCGGCGTCCAGCCGACCGGCAACCTGCATCTCGGCAACTACCTCGGCGCGATCCGCAATTGGGTGGCGCTGCAGAACGATTACGAATGTCTGTTCTGTGTCGTCGACCTGCATGCGATCACGGTGTGGCAGGACCCGGCCAAATTGCGTTCGTCGACGCGCGAGGTCGCCGCCGCGATGATCGCCGCCGGCATCGATCCGAAGAAGCACATCATTTTCAATCAGTCACAGGTCCCCGGGCACGCCGAGCTTGCATGGATCTTCAATTGCGTCGCCCGCATGGGTTGGCTCGGCCGCATGACCCAGTTCAAGGAGAAAGCCGGCAAGGACCGCGAAAATGCGTCGGTCGGCCTGTTCGCCTATCCGAACCTGATGGCGGCCGACATTCTTTTATACAAGGGTACGCACGTGCCGGTCGGCGAGGACCAGAAACAGCACCTGGAACTGGCCCGCGACATCGCCCACAAGTTCAACAACGACTTCAAGACCGAGACGTTTCCGATCCCGGAACCGCTGATCCTGGGTACCGCGACGCGCGTCATGTCGCTCAAGGACGGCACGGCCAAGATGTCGAAGTCGGATCCGTCCGACCTGTCGCGCATCAACATGACCGACGACGCCGACAGCATTGCGCGCAAGATCCGGAAAGCCAAGACCGACCCGGACCTGCTGCCGGACACGGCGGCCGGCCTGGACAAGCGGCCCGAAGCCCGGAACCTGATCGGAATTTACGCCGCGCTCGCGGGCACCACGGTCGACGCGGCGGTTCAGGAATTCGCGGGCCAGCAGTTCTCGGCGCTCAAGGAACGTCTTTCGGAGGTCGCGGTCGCCAATCTCTCGCCGATTCAGGACGAGTATCGCCGGCTTCTTGATGACAAGGCGACCATCGACGACGTGCTGGCCGATGGGTCCGAGCGGGCGCGCGCCCTCTCGGAGCCGGTGTTGCGCGAGGTGCACGACGTGATTGGTTTCCTGCGCCCCAAGCGGAAGCGCGGCTGACCCCTAAGGTTGGCGGCGGGCGGTTGCATGTGACTGTCCCCGGCCCCACCTAATGGGCTATAATCGCCTGAATGATCAGGTCCGCACACAATGGCGGTAATGGAGAGAGACATGTTTATCCAGACCGAAAGCACCCCGAATCCGGCGACGTTGAAGTTTCTGCCCGGCAAGGCCGTGATGCAGAACGGGACGGCGAACTTCGCCGAAGCGTCCGAGGCAACGCGCTCGCCGATGGCGACGCGGCTGTTTGCGATCGAGGGCGTGGCCGGCGTGTTTCTCGGCTCCGATTTCGTGACCGTCACCAAGACCGATGACAAGGACTGGGACGTGCTGCGGCCGCAGGTACTGGGCGGCATCATGGAGCATTACCAGTCGGGCCGCCCGATGATCGAGGAAGAGGGCGGCAGCGAGTCCGGCAGTGACGGTGATGACGACCCGATCGTCAAGCAAATCAAGGAGTTGATCGATACGCGCGTGCGTCCGGCTGTGGCCCAGGACGGCGGCGATATCGTGTTCAAGGGCTTCGAAGGCGGCATCGTCTCGTTGCATATGCAGGGTGCGTGCGCCGGCTGCCCGAGCTCTACGGCGACGCTGAAGCACGGCATCGAGAACATGCTGCGCTATTACGTGCCGGAAGTTCAGGAGGTCCGCGCGGTAGAATAAGCCGCGCGTTTTCTCCAAAAAGGCTCCATCAAAATTTAGGAAAATTGACGTTGAAATTCGGTAGCGTGGTCAACTCAACTGTGTTAACCATGTCGCCACTAAATGCCGGCCAGTGATCCGACAGGTAAAAATGCCGTCGGGGATATAATAACAGAGCCGAAAAATCCCAGGGCGAACGAAACGAGATTGAGGGACGGCGTGCATGCCGCAAACATGCCGCCGGAAGCAGCAATGACGACTCGTAAATTCGACCGTTTGGTTCTCAGCATTGTGGGGTGTGCCGTGATCGTCACGGGACTTGCCAGTCTCGTGAACCCGCAGTCGGGCCTCACCGCCAACCCGCGCGTTTCCTTCGATCAGGCGCATGCCGAAGCGGCGCACCTGAATCAGGGCGTGCAGGAAGTTGCGCCGGAGGAAATTGAGGTCGCCGCCGGTATCTCGGCATCGTCGCTGCGCGAGGCGCAGGCGCTTGCGGAACGATTCGAAACGATGGGTTACCGCCTCGAGCATGTCCGTGAAAACGGCGCGCCGGTGCCGCGGGTGTTCCTTGCCGAAATGCCACGCGACCTGCATGCGGTGCCGGAAGTCTCGCTCAAGAAAACCGTCTTTTTCCAGACCATGCTGCCGCTGATCCTGCAGGAGAACGAGCGCATTCTGGCGGACCGGCATCGCCTGATCCGTTTGAAATCGGACAAGGCGCTCGGCATCAAGCTCGCCGCGCGCGACCGTTTGTGGCTTGCCGTGTTGGCGGAACGTTACAAGGTCAAGAACGAGGACCTGGACAAGCTGCTCCGCCGTGTTGACATCATCCCGCCGTCGTTGGCGATGGCCCAGGCCGCGGAAGAGAGCGGTTGGGGCACCTCACGGTTCGCTCAGCACGGCAACGCAATCTACGGCCAGTGGACGACCGCCGACGGCGAAGGCCTGATCCCCGAAGACCGCCCGGAAGGGATGGATCACAAGGTCCGCGCCTTCGACAACCTTCAACAGTCGGTTGCCGCCTACATGCGCAATCTGAATACGCACCGAGCCTATGCATCGTTGCGTCAGGAACGCAGCACGCTTCGCCAGCACGGCGATGCGCTGGACGGCAAGGTACTCGCGGGCGCGCTGACCAAGTATTCGGAACGGGGTCAGGAATATGTCGACAGCGTCCGCACCATCATCGATGTGAACGGGCTGCGCGAACTGGATGATGCGCGGCTGATCGCCGACACCGTGGAAGACGATCAGTCCGTCTGAACTTTTTTCGGAACGTAGAACTGTCTGCCGAACCAGTACCAACGCCCGTCCCCGGCCGGCATGGTGCAGTTAAGCCGCGTGCGCCCGGGCGGCATCGCCTTGTCGGTTCGCACCTCGATCCGCTTGCCGAGCCGCTGCAGGTCCAGACTTTCGACATGTGAGGCGTAGCAGTTGAGCCGGTCGAGCCCCTTCGTCGGCCAGGTCAGCGTGAAGCCGATCAGCGGCGGATTGGGCTTAGTCACCGTCGGGTCGTCCGGCGTGATGTCGGCGACGCGAATAGGCAGGGCGTTGGCGGCCAGCTTGAACCTGTCGATCGAGCCGAAAGCTTCGTTCATCGCAAATCTGGGCAGGTAATAGAGTTCTCCGCCGGTGCCAATGGCGCCTGAATGCTGCCCGAAGGCGGCAACGAATCCCTCGCTTTTGACCAGCGCCATCACCTCGTTATTCGCCTCGCCGTACGGATAGGCGAAGAGATCCGGGGCGTGTCCCAGCTTTTCCTCGAACAGCGCATTCGAGGTCCGGAGCTCAGCCTTGATCGCGTCGGGCGCGAGATCCGCCATGTGCGGATGGCCCTTGGTCTGGCTGCCGATGACCACGCCCTGATCGGCGATCTCCTTGATCTGGTCCCAGCTCATGTAGCGCGAAAATGCCTTGTCGACCGGATCGGTCGCGACGAAGACGGTCAGCGGAAAACCCGCCTCCCTGAGGATCGGCCAGGCGCGGGTGTAGACCGATTCATAGGCATCGTCGACGCTTAAGCCCACGGTCTTCGGCGGCAGCGTCTCACCGCCACGCAGGGCGGCGACGATTTTCGTCAGGGACACGACGTTGTAGCCGCCGGTCCGCAACTCTTCGACGTGGGCGCGGAACTGCTCCATCGTCACGTTGGTCGATGGAAAATCCGTTTCGCCAAAGCGGTGATACATGATGACCACGGCCTTCGTGGCGGGCTCGTCGGCACGTGCAGACATGGCGGCCGGCGGCAGAACGCCGGATGTGCACGCAGCGAACAGCACCGCTGCCAGCAGTGGAAAGATTCGAAAGTTTTTCATTCACGCTCCCCCTTTGAGCGCCGGATCAGTCTGAAACATGAAGACTTTACGCAATCTTAGCAAGAATTGTTGCGGTTTGGTCTCAGGATACTCAAGTATGACGCAGCACGCCCTTCACGGCTGTGATGCAACGCACCATCCACCGTCCCCGATCACGACCAAGGAGGCTCCCGATGACGGATCATCCAAAAACCCCTATTGATTCAACGGCCCTCGACACGCTGTTCATGAAAGCGCGGACCTACAATGACTGGTCCGACAAGCCGGTGCCGGCGCAGCTCCTGGAAGAAATCTGGAATGTTGCCCGCATGGGGCCGACCAGTGCCAACTGCAGCCCGGCGCGGATCGTTTTCCTGACGTCGGACGAGGCCAAGGAAAAGCTCCGTCCGTGCCTGATGAAAGGCAACGTCGACAAGACCATGGCGGCGCCGGCAACAGCGATCATCGGCCACGATCTTGAATTCCATGAAAACTTGCCGAAGCTGTTTCCGCACGCGGATGCCCGTTCCTGGTTTGCCGGGAACGACGACCTGATCCGGGAAACCGCGTTCAGAAACGGCACGCTGCAGGGCGCCTACCTGATCCTTGCGGCGCGCGCGCTCGGTCTCGACTGTGGCCCGATGTCCGGTTTCGACAAGGAAAAGGTCAACGCCGCGTTCTTTGCCGGGACGAGCGTGAAGGCCAACTTCCTCTGCAACATTGGCTACGGCACCGAAAAAGACCTGTTCCCCAGAAGTCCGCGGCTTGCGTTTGCAGAAGCCTGCCGTGTCGAATAAGAGAAGGTTCGCGCGCGCCTTCGGGCGTGCGGCGGATATCCTCTAACCGGCGGACCGTAATGTGACGCGCAGCACGGCCTCAGCGATCGTTTATCTGGTTCTGGTGGGCGTCGCAATCACGTCGAAGATCTGGCCGTTTCCGTTCGCCCGCGAGATCGGTGTCGGGCTGACGGTCGTTTTCCTGGTGATGGAATTCTCCCGCGCGCCGCCGCTGCAGCGGAACGTGGGGCTGCTTCTGTTCGGCCTCGGCGCCGCCGCGGCGTGGGCCGGCGGCGATCTTGCCGGCGCCCTGACGGACGGGTTGGAACGCTCCCAGATATTTCTGGTGATGTTCTTTGCTGTCATGTGGCTGCGTGAGCCCGCGGTGACGAGCCCCTCGTTGCGGGCACTGCGTGATGCGGTCGTCGCGCAACCGGCCGGACGGCGGTATCCGATCCTGTGGTTGAGCGGGCATTTTCTCGGCTCCGTGTTGAACCTTGCCGCGTTGAGCCTGTTGTCGAGCATGGTCAGCGAGCAGAAGGACGCGCGACTGCGCAAGCGGCTCTCCATCGGTCTGATGCTCGGTTTCACGACGGCCTCAACCTGGGGGCCTTTCTATGTGAGCATTTCCGTGATCCTGTCGGCGATCCCCGGCCTGAGCTGGTTCGAGATCGCACCGCTCGGGCTCGGCCTGTCGGTATTTCTGCTGGCCGTCGGCTGGTCGTACGACCGGATTTTTCTGCGCGAGAAGCCGGTCGGCGGCAGCATTCGGCACGGACAGCGGTTGACCCTCGGCACCATCGGCGGCGCCGGTATCGTGCTGGTTCAGTTGATCGTTCTGGTCATGGGGGCGCATGAATTGATGGGTCTCTCGATCCCGATTGCGCTGGGTGTGATGGGACCGCCGTTCGCCATCGCCTGGGCTTGGGTTCAGGTGCAGGACGGCGGGCGCTGGGCGAACGGGGCCCGGCCGCTGATCCGGCGCATCTTCGCCAACCTGCCGGAATTGAGAAACGAAGCGATCGCCTTCGTTGCCGCGTCCGTGCTCGGCGTTGGCGTCTCGAAAGTTCTGCCGCCGGCAACGATCGGCGCCGCGCTCGCCGATTACGGTATTCATCCGGATCTGGTCGTGGTGGCGATCGTCTTCGGGATGTCGTTGCTCGGCATGGCCGGATTGCATCCGGTCGTGATCGCGATCCTCGTCGGCGAAGTGCTGCCGCCCGACGTTATCGGAATCGCGCCGGAGGTGCTGGCGATTGCGCTGCTGGGGGTGTGGGGGACATCGACAATGGTCTCGCCGTTCTCCGCGACGACTTTGTTCATGGCCCGGGTCGTGGGTCTGCCCAGCCATGTCATCGCATGGCGCTGGGGACCGCCGGTGATCGCGCTGACGACATGCGTGGTCGCCAGTTATGTGGTGATCGTCCGCCATCTGCTGTATTCCTGATGCGGGAAAAGCGATGACGATTGTATTGGGCATAGATACCGCGACCAGCGGATGTTCGGCGGCATTGATTCGGGACGAGACTTGTCTCGCCGCCATCCGCGAACGCATGACGCGCGGTCAATCCGAGGCCTTGACGCCGATGATCGATGACGTGGTCCGGCGCGCCGGCGTCACGTTCGGCGACATCGACGCTATGGCCGTGACCCGGGGACCCGGCGCATTTACAGGCCTTAGGATCGGAATTGCCACGGCCCGTGCGCTGGCGCTCGCCGTCGGCAAACCGTGCCTCGGGATCGGTACGTTCGAGGCGTTGCGTGCCGAAGCGGCGGATGCCGGCGCGATGGCCGGTATCGATGCGCTGGTCGTCGGTGTCGACAGCAAGCGCGAAGAGCAGTTCGTCGCCGTATTCGGGGCCGACGGCGCGCTGATCGGCGAACCTGCGGCGCTAACGCCGGATGCCGTCGCCGGACGGCTGACGGGTTTGGAGAGGCTTGCGGTCGTCGGCGATGCCGCCGACGTGCTTGCCGACGCGTTACGGCCGGCGTTCGATGTGAACCGCTATCCTGAAATCGACCTCCCCGATCCCACCGTGGTGGCGCGGCTCGGGCTCGAAGCGCTGTCGGCGCCGCAAATGGCCCCGGCGACGCCGCTCTATTTCCGGCCGCCGGACGTGACGTTGCCGAAGAGGTGAACTCAGACGTCTTCGCGTCGAATGAGCAGAAGGTGAATGCCGTCTTCCGTGTCGCCGGACGTTTCAGGTTTCAGCGACAGCACGGTGTGGCCATGCTGCTCGGCCGACCTCGGCACGTTATGCAGCGGTTCCTCTCCCTTGAGCCGGACCTGTAGCGTTTCGCCGGGCGCGATCTGCTCGAGCCGCAATTTCGTCCGCACGAACGTCATCGGGCAAATCAAAGCCGTAATATCGATGCAATGATCCGGCGCAATATTTTCTCGAGCTTTACTGGTTTTTTCCATCTGACAACTTGAACTGCGTTTATAAAATACTTATAACCCGTGTCCCGCCTTGAGTTTCATTTTCTGCTGCAAAGCACCTTATTATCGACGGAGTTTATATAGCCAATGACTGAGCAACCCTCGCAGACGGACCTTCTTGAACTTACGTCAGAGATTGTGTCGGCGCACGCGTCAAACAATACCGTAGCCGCAAACGATTTGCCTCAGATCATCAAGGATGTATACGCCACGCTGCAGAATCTCGGTGGCGACGCTCAGCCTGAAGTTCGCCCGCAACCTGCGGTGCCGGTCAAAAAATCCGTCACGCCCGACTACATCGTCTGCCTCGAAGACGGCAAGCAGCTCAAGATGCTGAAGCGCCACCTCAAGACATCTTACAACATGACGCCCGAAGAGTACCGTGAACGCTGGGGTCTGCCCGCCGATTATCCGATGGTCGCGCCGAATTACGCGAAAAAACGGAGCTCGCTGGCCAAGAAGATCGGTCTCGGACGCAAGCCGGGCGCACGCCGCAAAACGAAGTGACCGAAAGCGGCGCCCTGAGCGCGAACGCCCCTTCACATCAAGCGCCCGGAGCGCTACCATCGCCGAATTGAACGGCAAGGGATGGTTATGGACGAATCGCGCCTGGAAAAGCTGTGTGTCGACAAAGGCATGAAGATGACGGAACAACGGCGCGTGATTGCGCGGGTTCTGTCCGAAGCCGAGGATCATCCCGATGTCGAGGAAGTGTACCGCCGGGCATCGGCGCAGGACTCCAAGATCTCCATCGCCACGGTATATCGCACGATGCGGCTTTTCGAAGACGAGGGTATCGTCGAGCGGCATGACTTCGGCGACGGGCGCGCGCGCTACGAGGAAGTCTCCGAGGAACATCACGATCACCTCATCAACGTCAAATCCGGCCGGGTCATAGAGTTCCAGAACGAAGAGATCGAAGCGCTTCAGGAACGTGTTGCGCGTGAGCATGGCCTCAGGTTGGTCGGCCACCGCCTGGAGCTGTATGGCGTGCCGCTGAAGGATTCGGACAAATAGGAATGACAGGATCGATCACGGAGCGCGCCGCTTGACAGCCGCTGACCGGAAGATCATTTTCCGCGCCCGTAACGCAGGCGGTGCCGTCACGCCGGGCGCCGCACCCGATAATTTGGCCGGAAACAGAGAACGACCGTGAAAAAGTCCGTTCACATCAAATCGTATGGTTGTCAGATGAACGTCTATGACGCGTCGCGCATGGAAGATGTGCTGGCGCCCATGGGTTTTGATGCCGTCGAAGCGATGGAAGGCGCCGATCTGGTGATCCTGAACACGTGCCATATTCGCGAAAAGGCCGCCGAAAAGGTCTATTCGGAACTGGGGCGGCTGCGACAGGAAAAGGATGCGCGCAAGGGCACCGACCGCCCGATGCGGATCGCCGTCGGCGGCTGCGTCGCGCAGGCCGAGGGGGCGGAAATCCTGAAGCGCGCGCCGTTCGTCGATCTGGTGTTCGGGCCGCAAACCTACCACCGCCTGCCGCTGATGTTGCGCGAGCTCGAAAGCCGTGGCCGCGCCGTCGTCGACACGGAATTCCCGGCGGACGACAAGTTCGATCAACTGCCCCCGGCCGGCGAGCTGGATGGGGCGAGCGCATTTCTGACGGTGCAGGAAGGCTGCGACAAGTTCTGCACGTTCTGTGTCGTCCCTTATACCCGTGGTGCGGAGTTCTCGCGGCCCGTCGATCCTGTGTTGCGCGAGGCACGACTTTTGGCCGGCAAGGGCGCACGCGAGATCACGCTGCTGGGTCAGAACGTCAACGCGTACCACGGGGTTCACCCAGATGGTGGCGAGTGGACGCTTGGCCGGGTGATCCGCGAACTGGCCAATATCGAAGGGCTGGAGCGGATTCGTTACACCACGTCGTATCCGGCCGAGGTGGACGACGACCTGATTGCCGCGCACCGTGATGTGCCGGCGCTGATGCCCTTCCTGCATCTGCCGGTTCAATCCGGCTCGGACAAGGTCCTGAAAGCCATGAACCGGCGCCATACGGCGGGCGGCTACAAGGATGTCGTCGCACGCCTGCGCGACGCGCAGCCGGATCTGGCGCTGTCGTCGGATTTCATCGTCGGCTTTCCCGGCGAAACGGACCGGGATTTCGAGGACACCATGACGCTGGTTCGTGACGTCGGGTTCGTTCAGGCGTACTCGTTCAAATACAGCCCGCGTCCCGGCACCCCCGCCGCGGACATGCCGGAACAGGTGCCCGAAGACGTCAAGTCCGCAAGGCTTCGCGAACTGCAGGATGAATTGAACCGCCAGCAGATCGCGTTCAATGAAACCTGCGTCGGGCGCGAGATGCCGGTGCTGTTCGACCGTCCTGGCGGCCGCGACGGACAACTCGTCGGCCGCAGCCCCTACATGCAGGCGGTGCACGCCTCATTGTCCGCCGAATACCTTGGAGAGATCGTCAACGTCATGATCGACAGAGCGAAACCGAACAGCCTATCCGCCGTCGTCTCCGCAAAGCAGGAGGCCGTCGCTTGAGCAAAGGCAGCCGCACGGCCACCCGCACCCGCGACAATGGCGCCGTTACGCGCAAAAAATCGTTCCCGAAAAACGCTCTGGCGATCGCGCTGTTCGGGTCGCATCACAGTCATCTGGCGCAGATCGAAAGTGCGCTCGGTGTGGTGATTCACGCGCGCGGCAACGAAGTCACGATCGCCGGCGACGCTGAAGCGGTGGCCCGCGCCATCAGCGTTCTCGATGCGCTTTACGTGCGTTTGGAACGCGGTCAGGACGTGGACCAGCCGGAAGTCGACGCGATGCTGCGGTTTTCGGCCGAACCCGAGCGCTCGATGCCGAGCGCCGACGCCGGCGTCAGCATCCGTAACCGCGTCGTGACCGCGCGCACGCCGACGCAGGCCGACTATCTCCGCGCGATCGACGAATCCGAGTTGGTGTTTGCCGAAGGCCCGGCCGGGACGGGCAAGACTTATCTCGCGGTGGCCAAGGCCGTCGAGCGATTGGTGCGCGGCGATGTCGAGCGGATCATCCTATCGCGGCCTGCGGTCGAGGCGGGCGAGCAGTTGGGCTTCCTGCCGGGCGACATGCGCGAAAAGGTCGATCCTTACCTGCGGCCTCTTTACGACGCGCTCCATGACATGATGCCGGGTCAACAGGTGCAGAAAAGGCTCGAAAGCGGCGAGATCGAGGTCGCGCCGCTCGCCTTCATGCGGGGCCGGACGCTCGCCAACGCGTTCGTCATTCTGGACGAAGCGCAAAATACGACGGCCGTACAGATGAAGATGTTTCTGACGCGGCTTGGCGAAAACTCGCGCATGGTGATCACGGGGGATCTCAGTCAGGTGGATTTGCCGCGCGGCACGCGATCCGGCCTGCGCGATGCGCGCGAAGCGCTCTCCGGCGTCGAGGGAATCCGTTTTCTGCGGTTCAAGGATACGGACGTGGTCCGCCACCCGCTGGTGGGGCGGATCGTCAACGCCTACAAGAGCCTTGAGAACAAGCGCGGCGCCGGCGCCGAATACAAGAATGAAGATCATGCACCCGGTGACGACGAAGACTGACGTTTCATCGAATGCGCCGGAACCCGGCGATTTGTGCGTCGATGTTGAGATCGAGGCTGCCGGGTGGTCGGCGGCGCATGATGATCCGGCGGGGGTTTGCGCGCTGGTGCTGAACCGTGTGCTGTCGCATCTGGACCTGCCGCGGCGCGCCTACGAGGTCTCGGTTCTGCTGACGAACGATGCGCACCAGAAGACGCTGAACGCCGAATACAGGGGCAAGGACAGTTCGACCAATGTCCTTTCGTTCCCGTCCGACGCGTTGGCGGACCCCGCGTTTCCGGCAGGTCTTGCCCTGCCGCTCGGCGATATCACGATGGCGCTGGAAACGGTTGAGGACGAATCCGCAGCCGGGGGATTGTCATTTGCCGATCATTTTTGCCATCTTCTGGTGCATGGTATGTTGCATCTTGTGGGATACGACCACGAAACCGACAATGATGCCGAACAGATGGAAACGCTTGAGATCGAGATCCTTGCCGACCTCGGGGTTGAAAACCCGTACGCAGGCGGCATGACGGCGATGCACGAATGACGGAACCGGAAATGAAAGATTCGAATACGATAGAGGAGCCTCCGAGTCCCAACGGGGACGGCGATGAAAACGGGGCGAAAAGTCAGAATATTTCCGACCGCATCCGCGTCTGGGTCCGTAACATCAAGCGGATGTCCGGATCGAACGGTTCGGCGCGCGACACGCTCGATGAACTGATCGATGAACGCGAAGAGTCGGAGATGCCGCTCGATCCCGACGAGCGGTTGCTGGTCGCCAATATTCTCGAGCTCCGCAACCTGACGATCTATGACGTGATGGTGCCGCGTGCCGATATCGTGGCGATCCCGATTACCGCGCCGCTGCAGGAAGTCATCGACGTGGCGACGCGTGAAGGCCATTCGCGCCTGCCGATCTACAGCGAGACCCTAGACGACGCCCAGGGCATGGTGCACATCAAGGACGTGCTCGGCTGGCGTGGCCGCGACAAGGAGTTTTCGCTCGAGAAGATCCAGCGGCGGCTGCTGTTCGTGGCGCCGTCGATGCGCGTGCTCGAACTTCTGCTGGAGATGCGCGTCAAGCGGTCGCATATGGCGCTGGTCGTCGACGAGTTCGGCGGCGTCGACGGTCTCGTCACCATCGAGGATCTGGTCGAGGAAATCGTCGGCGAAATCGACGACGAACACGACAACGACGACGAGCCGAAGATGGAACATCGCCGCGACGGCTCGTGGGTCGCCGATGCACGGATCGAGCTGAAAACCTTCGAGGAGCGTATCGGCCGCACGTTTTCGAACGAGGATCACGAGGATATAGATACCCTCGGAGGGCTGGTTTTCTCGGTTGCCGGCCGGGTTCCGATCCGGGGCGAAATCGTCAGTCTGCCGGACGGCACCGAGTTCGAAATCCTCGATGCCGACCCCAGGCGCATTCACCGCGTCCGCATCCGTACCGGCAAGCCGCAGGGCGAGCAGACGGATTCGGCGGGTGCCGCATGAGCCGAGGCGCAGGTCTGCTCGCCGTCCTTCTCGAACATCGCTGGTACCGGAAACTCGCCGCACTGATTCTAGGCACGCTTGCTGTCGCCGCGTTGCCGCCGTTCTATGTCATCCCCGTGCTGTGGCTGTCCCTGGCCGGGTTCTTGCTGTTCAACTGGACGGCCATAAGCTGGCGCCAGGCCGTCGCCGAAGGCTGGCTGTTCGGCCTCGGCTGGTTCGGCGGCGGGTTCTACTGGATCGGTCATGCGTTTCTGGTCGATGCCGAGCGTTACGCGGCGTTGATGCCGGTGGCCGTCATCGGCATGGGGGCGGGCATGGCGCTTTATACCGCGCTGGGCGCCGGTCTTTTCCATGCCGTAAAACGCCGGTTCGCACATCTGGATATCGGCGCGGTCGCCGTCTTTGCCGGCATCTGGACCTTGCTGGAATGGGTTCGCGGGTGGTTCCTGACTGGCTTTCCCTGGAACCCGCTGGCGTCGGTCTGGGGCAGCCTGCCGGAGATGATGCAGTCGGTGGCGCTGTTCGGCGGGTTGGGTCTGAGCTTTTTGACGGCGCTCATCTTTGCTGCGCCCGCGGTGCTTTCCGTCCGCGCAGGTGCGGAACTCCGCCGCGCTGCGCTTCATCTGGTCGCCGCGAGCGTTTTGCTGCCGGTGCTATGGGTGGGCGGCGCATGGCGGGTCGGCGCCGCGAGCCTGCTGACGCACGACGGCATCGTTTTGAGACTGGTGCAACCGGCGATCCCGCAGAAGCAGAAGTGGCAACCGGATCTGCGCCGTGGACATGTGATCCGGCAAATGGCGATGAGCAAGCGCACGCCCGGTCCCCTGGGACCGCCGACCCACGTTATATGGGCTGAAACAAACGTTCCCTATGTACTCGAGCCCAATTCCCCGATTCCCTCGTCTTTGGCCGCCGTGGTGCCGAAGGGGGGCGCGCTGATCTTCGGCGCGCCGCGCCGGGACGATCAGGGGCGCACCTTCAACAGCCTGTTCGTAATCGACCAGAACGGTCAGGTTGCCGACACTTTCGACAAGTATCATCTGGTCCCGTTCGGCGAGTATGTGCCGCTAAGAAGCATCTTGCCGATGACGAAGTTGACAGAGGGAAGGGGGGATTTCAGCGCGGGGCCGGGCCCCAGGACGCAGCATTTCGACGGATTGCCGCCGTTTGCGGCGATCATCTGTTACGAGGTGATCTTTTCCGGAAACGTCGTCGACCCGGCGGAACGGCCGTCCTGGATACTGAACATCACCAACGACGGATGGTTCGGGCCTTCGACAGGACCGCGCCAGCATCTGGTTCAGGCGAAGCTCCGTGCCATCGAGGAAGGCTTACCTGTGGTTCGTGTGGCCAACACCGGAATCAGTGCCGTTATCGATCCGTACGGCCGGGTGCGAAACATGATCGGTCTCGACGAGCAGGGCATAGTCGATGCGCCGCTGCCCGTTGCGCTCGATGCGACCCTGTTCTCGGACTACGGACAATCCACAGGTATTCTTATCGCGATGCTCGGTATAGTTACCGGGGTATTCGGTCGGCGACGACGAGTACCTGAAGCATCGTGAGGCATCGCCTCGATATCGGGCTCTCCCGGCCGGCAGAACAGTTTTTGTTTGTCTCTATTTCGGGAGCACCGCCTTGGTCAAATTTCCGCAAGCTACAATGATGCCGGCCGGTATTGGCCGGGGCCGTCGCCAACGGGAATTTCCCCCCGGCACGCCGCATCCGGTCGATGTTCATGTCGGGAGCCGCGTCAGGCTGCGCCGTACCATGCTCGGCATGTCCCAGGAAAAGCTGGGCGAAGCCGTCGGTCTGACATTCCAGCAGATTCAGAAATACGAACGCGGCGCCAACCGAATCGGCTGCAGCCGGATCTACCAGTTCAGCAGCATTCTCGGCGTGCCGGTGGCGTTTTTCTTCCAGGACATGCCCACCGATGCATTGAGGGCGGCTCAGAGGCCGGTTGCGGGCATGTCGGATCACGATCAGGCGGGGCTTGAGGACGACCCGTTGTCGCGGCAGGAGACCCTGGAACTGGTCCGCGCCTATTACCGCATACAGGACGATGGCGTCAGGAAACGAGTCTTCGAGCTCATGTTGTCGATGGCCAATTTACCGGTCGAGGACTGATTTGCGGTTGCCGCGGCCCCGGCGCAAAATTCCACCCCTGAGCGGAACGGCTTGACGTGGCGTTGTGAAGTTGCCAAAAGACCAGCGCGTCCCTTGGGCGCTGTGGATGGATTTGGACCGCTTGCCGCCACAATAAAAACTGAGCTAAGTGGGCTATAAGCGTGATCCGTTCCGCAGCCCCCGGTCCATGGTGCAATGCTGTCTTTTGAGCTCGGGAGGGACCGACTTGAGCAGATCCAACTATCTTTTTACCAGCGAATCCGTTTCCGAAGGCCATCCGGACAAAATCTGCGACCGGATTTCCGACGAAATCGTCGACGCCCATCTGGCGCTGGATGCCAGTGCGCGGGTTGCCGTCGAAACACTCGTGACGACGAACCTGATCGTGCTGGCGGGTGAAACCCGTTGCGCCGAGGTCATTCCGCCGGCGCGCCTCGAAGAACTGGCGCGCAGCGCGGTCAAGGATATCGGCTACGACCAGGAAAACTTCCATTGGGAGAAATCCGAGGTCCAGGTTCACGTGCATCCGCAGTCGGTCGATATCGCGCAAGGTGTCGACGCCGCCGGCAACAAGGACGAAGGCGCGGGTGACCAGGGCATCATGTTCGGTTACGCCTGCAACGAAACCGATAACCTGATGCCGGCGCCGATCGACTTCTCGCACCGGATTCTCAAGGAGATGGCGGCGAAGCGAAAATCCGGCGAGTTTTCCGGTTTCGGGCCGGATTCCAAAAGCCAGGTGACGCTGCAGTACGAAAACGGTCAGCCGGTCCGCGCCACATCCGTGGTTGTGTCCACCCAGCATCACGAAGACCTGACCCAGGACGACGTCCGCGAGCTCGTCCGCCCGATCGTCGAAAGCGTGCTGCCCGAGGGATGGATGTGCCCGGAGGAAGAGTTGTACGTCAATCCGACTGGCCGTTTTGTGATCGGCGGTCCCGACGGTGACGCCGGCCTGACCGGCCGCAAGATTATCGTCGACACGTATGGCGGTGCCGCGCCGCACGGTGGCGGCGCGTTCTCGGGCAAGGATCCGACCAAGGTCGACCGTTCGGCCGCCTATGCCGGGCGCTATCTGGCGAAGAACGTCGTCGCCGCGGGTCTGGCCGACAAGTGCACCATCCAGCTTGCCTACGCCATCGGCATTTCCAAGCCGCTGTCGGTCTATATCGAGACGTACGGCACCGGTAAGGTGGACGAGGACGAAATCGCGCTGAAGCTGCGCGATCTGGTCGATCTGTCGCCGCGCGGGATCCGCGAACACCTGGATCTGAGCCGCCCGATCTACGCCCGCACCGCGGCCTACGGGCACTTCGGCCGGGCCCCGGACGCGGACGGCGGGTTCTCTTGGGAGCGCACCGACATCGCCGACGATCTCAAGGCCGCCTTCGGGATCAGCTGACCTCGCAAAGGTTTCTCGCATGTCCCCGGATATGCCCAAGGACCCATCCGGAAAACCCATGTGGTACGGCCGGCGCCGGACGCACAAGCTCCGGCCCGGCCGTCAGCGTCTTGTCGACGAGTTTCTGCCGAGCCTGCTGATCGCGGATCCGGAAACCGATGCGCCGGTCGTTTTCGAGCCCGGTTTCGGCCCGCCGGAGCGGGAATTGCGCCTCGAGATCGGCTTCGGCGCTGGCGAGCATGTGAGCGGCGAAGCGGCCGTCCACCCGAATGTGGATTTCATCGGATGCGAGCCGTTCATCAACGGCGTCGCCGCGCTCCTCGCCGATATCGAAAGGCTGAGCCTTAAAAATATCCGGCTATTCGACGATGACGCCCGCCTTTTGCTGGACCGGCTGCCGGAAGCGTCTGTTTCTCACATCTATATTCTGTATCCGGACCCGTGGCCGAAAGCCCGGCATAAGCGCCGGCGCATTTTCCAGTACGAGACCCTGTCGTCGCTGGCGCGTATCGCCAGGGACGGTGCGTGCCTGCTGTTCGCGTCCGACCACATGGACTACGTCGCCTGGGCCCTGGTGGAGGCCAGGCGCCATCCGGACTGGGCATGGACCGCGCGCGGCGCGGCCGACTGGCGTAACCCGCCTGAAGGCTGGGTGCCGACGCGATACGAGGCGAAGGCGAAGCGAAAGGGCGACAAGCCGGCGTATCTGGCTTTTCGCCGCCGGCCGCGGGGCACGAACGGGTAAGACAGGCCGCGGCGTAATGGCTTGATTTTCCGACAATCCCCTTGCTTTTTGAGGTCATTCTGGATATATCGGGCGTGCCCTTCAGAGGGCGCTCGTTAATCTGACGATGTACAGAGATTGATGGGTGGGCCAACGGCCCGCCTTTTTTAATGCCTGCAGACGGTCATCGGAACCGCCCGGGCAAAGCGAAAGGACCAACGTGAGCGCTGATTTGCTGGCCGAACGCATGGAACAGATTTTGACGCCGACCATCGAGAGCATGGGCTTCGACGTGGTGCGCGTGATGCTGAGCGGCGGCAACAATGCGGTGTTGCAGATTATGGCCGAACCCGCCGACGGGAGCGAGATGACCGTCGATCATTGCGCCGATATTTCTCGCGCGGTGTCAGCGGTGCTGGATGTCGAGGATCCCATTCCCGGTGCCTATTCGCTGGAAGTCAGCTCGCCGGGTCTCGACCGGCCGCTGGTTCGCCTCCGCGATTACGACCGCTTTGCGGGGTTCGACGCCAAGATTGAGATGAAATCCCTGATCGACGGCCGGCGCAAATTCAGAGGCCGCGTCGACGGGACGGACGGATCGGATGTTCTGATCGAGATGGACGGCGAGCAGATCAGGCTCGAGCATGCCGCCATCGCCAAAGCCAAACTTATTATTACGGATGAGATGCTTGCCAAGCTAGAGGAAGACAAAGCTCATGAGTGAAACGCTTATGGAAGCCGGTGACGTACACGCCCGGCCGGAACTTCTCGTAGTCGCCGACACGGTGGCGCGGGACAAGGGTATCGAACGCGAGGAGGTGCTGGAAGCCATGGAAATGGCGATCCAGAAAGCCGGGCGTTCCAAATACGGCCACGAGCACGATATTCGCGCCCATATCGACCGCAAGTCGGGCGAGATCATGCTGGCGCGCTACATCGAGGTGCTCGAAGACGGCGCCGAGCGCGAAAACGAAGTGACGCAGATCTTCCTGAGTGAAGCGCAGCGCAAGAAGCCGGACGCCAAGGCCGGCGAATTCATCGTCGATATCCTGCCGCCGATCGACTTCGGCCGCATTGCCGCGCAGACCGCCAAGCAGGTCATCGTGCAGAAGGTTCGCGAAGCCGAGCGCGAGCGCCAATTCGAAGAATACAAGGACCGCGTCGGCGAAATCGTCAACGGCCTGGTCAAGCGGATGGAATACGGCAACGCGATCATCGATCTCGGCCGCGCCGAGGCGATCCTGCGACGCGACGAGTCGATCCCGCGCGAGCATTTCAACAACGGCGACCGCATCCGCGCCTATATCGCGGACGTCCGCCAGGAACCGCGCGGTCCGCAGATCTTCCTGTCGCGCACGCATCCGGACTTCATGGCCAAGCTGTTCGCGCAGGAAGTGCCGGAAATCTATGACGGCGTGATCGAGATCAAGTCGGTGGCCCGCGACCCCGGCTCGCGCGCCAAGATCGCCGTGGTGTCGCACGACAGCTCTATCGACCCGGTCGGCCCGTGTATCGGTATGCGCGGCTCGCGCGTGCAGGCGGTCGTCGGCGAACTGCAGGGTGAGAAGATCGACATCATCCAGTGGTCGCCCGATGCGGCGTCGTTCATCGTCAACGCGCTGGCCCCGGCCGAAGTCGCCAAGGTCGTGCTCGACGAAGACAACAACAAGATCGAAGTCGTGGTGCCGGACGAGCAGCTGTCGCTGGCGATCGGGCGGCGCGGCCAGAACGTGCGCCTCGCCTCGCAGCTTTCGGGCTGGGATATCGATATCCTGACCGAAGCCGAAGAGTCCGAGCGTCGTCAGAAGGAATTCCAGGACCGTTCAAAGATGTTCGTGGACGCCCTTGATGTCGATGACGTGATCGCGCACCTCCTCGTGACCGAGGGTTTCTCTTCGGTCGAGGAAGTCGCATTCGTGCCGGTCGAGGACCTGACCGATATCGAAGGTTTCGACGAGGATGTCGCCAACGAGTTGCAGGCCCGCGCCCGCGCCCACCTCGCCAACCGCGAGGAAGAGATGGACGCGAAGCGCAAGGAGCTTGGCGTTGAGGACGAGGTGGCGGCGCTCGAGGGCATGACTGCGTCGCTGATGGTGGCGCTCGGTGAGAACGACGTGAAGACCCGCGACGATCTTGCCGATCTCGCCGGTGACGAGTTGCTTGAGATCGCGCCCGCCGGGTCCATCAACATGGATCAGGCGAACGAGCTGATCATGGCGGCGCGTGCCCACTGGTTCGCCGACGACGAAGCGGCCCCCGATGCTGCTGAAGACGCCGGCGCGGAAACTGAAACGGAACCGGCTGAGTAAGGGACCGGAGACAGGCTTATATGACGGCATTGGCTGAAAAGACGAACCGGAAGACCCGCGAACCCGAGCGCAGGTGCATCGTCTCTGGCGAGACGGCGCCCAAGCATGGGCTGATCCGGTTCGTTGTCGGGCCCGATGATGTTATAGTGCCTGATCTGGGCGAGCGTCTGCCGGGCCGGGGGATCTGGCTGGCCGCCGACGCCGCGGCGCTGCAGACGGCGGTGGCGAAAAAGCTCTTCGCCCGCGCCGCGAAGGCGCAGGTTTCGGTGCCCGATGATCTGGCCGCCCGCGTCGAGGCGCTCTTGGTGAAGAAATGCCAGGATATCATCGGTCTGGCGCGCCGTTCCGATCTGCTGGTGTTCGGTTACGACCGGGTGCTGGAAGTGCTTGAGCGCAACGCCGCGGGTCTCGTCGTCATCGCATCGGATGCCGGCGGCGCCCGTCACGACGTGATATACGCGGCCAAAAAGACGCCGGTCGTAAGCGGCCTGAAGAGCGGCGAGATGGGCGAAGCGGCAGGCAAGGGCGTGGTGTCGTTCCTGACGATACAGCGCGGTGGACTCGCCGCGTCGCTGAAGAGAGAGTGTGAGAGATTGACCGGTCTCCGACCGGAGGGAATGGACGTAAGCAAATGAGTGACGCGAAAGAGACGGAAAATAGCAAAAAGCCGCTTGGGCTTTCCAAGCCGGGCCGGCTCGAACTGAACAAGACCGTCGAAACCGGTCAGGTGAAGCAGAACTTCTCGCACGGGCGCTCGAAGATGGTGACCGTCGAGAAGAAGCGCAAGCGCACGTTCGTGACCGACACCTCGGGCGACATGTCGGAGGTCAAGACCGGCTTGCGCGGCGCCAAACTGACCGAGGCTGCGCCTGAAGAAACCGTCGAGAAGGCGGAAGCGCCGGCGCCGGTCGAGGTGCCCGCCGAAACCGACCTTTCCACCAGCGTTTCCCGGTTGACGGAAAGCGAGCGCGAAGCCCGCATGCGCGCCCTTGAATCGGCGCGCCAGGGCGTCGAGGAGAGTAAGCCGGCCGGTCGCGGCAAGCCGCAGATCTCCGATCTCGGCCGGGTCCCGGCTGATGAACTGCCTCAGGAAGAGCCGGAAGAAACGGAAGAAGAACGTGCGGTCCGTGAAGCGCAGGAACTTGAAGCCAAACGGCTTGAGGAAGAGCGCAAATCCCGCGCCAAGGAAGCGCCGAAAGAGGCCCGCGAGGACGAATCCGACTCCGACGACGATGACAGCGAGGACAAGGCCGCGCGCAAGGGCCGTCCGGCCAAGCAGGACGCCAAGCGTCCGTCGCCGGGCAAGAGCCGCGAGGAGCGTCGCCGTCACGGCAAGCTGACCATCGCCGAGGCGGAATCGTTCGAGGAACTGGAAGAGCATCGCCGCTCGCTCGCGTCGGTCAAGCGCCAACGTGACCGTGACCGGGAAAAGCAGCGTGAACGCCGCTCCGAAGGCGGCAAGGTGATCCGCGACGTGGTCGTGCCGGAAACCATCACGGTGCAGGAGCTTGCCAACCGAATGGCGGAACGCGGCGGGGTCGTGGTCAAGAAGCTCATGGAAATGGGCGTGATGGCGACGATCACCCAGAGCATCGACGCCGACACGGCGGAACTGATCGTTCAGGAATTCGGTCACCGCATCAAGCGCGTCAGCGAATCCGATGTCGAGGACCATTTGGTGATCGACGCCACCGACGACGAAGCGGCCGCCGTTTCGCGCGCGCCGGTCGTCACCGTCATGGGTCACGTCGACCACGGCAAGACGTCGCTTCTCGATGCGTTGCGCGAAAGCGATGTCGCCAACCACGAAGCGGGCGGCATCACGCAGCATATCGGCGCCTATCAGGTGAAGACCGAAGACGGCGCTTTGATCACCTTTATCGATACGCCCGGCCACGCCGCGTTTACCGAAATGCGGGCGCGCGGCGCCAAGGTGACGGACATCGTCGTGCTTTGCGTCGCCGCCGACGACGGCATCATGCCGCAGACCATCGAGGCTATTCACCACGCCAAGGCGGCGGGTGTGCCGATCATCGTCGCGGTCAACAAGATCGACAAACCCGACGCCAATCCGGATCGGGTCAAGACCGACCTGCTGAGCCACGACATCCAGGTCGAGGACATGGGCGGGGATGTCCTGTGTATCCCGGTGTCGGCGTTGAAGCGCCAGAACCTGGACAGGCTGCTGGAAGCGATCCAGTTGCAGGCGGAATTGCTCGACCTCAAGGCCAACCCCGATCGTCCGGCCGAGGGTGTGGTCGTCGAATCCAAGATGGAACAGGGCCGCGGCTCCGTCGCCACGGTGCTGGTGCAGCGCGGCACGCTCAATGTCGGCGATATCTTCGTCGCCGGGTCCGAATGGGGCCGCGTGCGGGCACTGACCGACGCGCACGGCAACAAGATGGACAAGGCCGGCCCGTCCGAACCGGCCGAAGTGCTGGGTCTCAACGGGACGCCGATGGCGGGTGACGAGGTCATCGTCGTCGCCGACGAAACCAAGGCCCGTGAGGTTTCCGAGTTCCGCCAGCGCCGCGACCGTGAGGCGAAGTCCTCGCTCGCCGCGCGCGGCACGCTCGAACAGATGTTCGAGAAGATCAAGGAAGGCGAAGCCGAAATGCTGCCCGTCGTCATCAAGGCGGACGTGCACGGCTCGCTGGAGGCGATCATCGGGGCGCTGGCCAAGATGGGCACGGAAGAAGTCGAAGTGCAGGTCCTGCATTCGGGCGTCGGCGGCATCAACGAGTCCGATGTGACGCTGGCCCGTGCTTCGAACGCGCTGGTCGTCGGCTTCAACGTCCGCGCCAATCCGCAGGCCCGCGAAGCGGCCAAGCGCGACGGCGTCGACATCCGCTATTACTCGATCATCTACGACCTGACCGACGACGTGAAGAAGATGCTCTCGGGCATGCTGTCGCCGGACGTTTCGGAAGAGCTTCTCGGCTACGCCGAAATCCGCGAGGTGTTCTCGATCTCCAAGGTCGGCAAGATCGCCGGCTGTATGATCACCGAGGGCATGGTCAAGCGCGGCGCCAAGGTCCGGCTGCTGCGTGACGACGTCGTCGTGCATGAAGGCGAACTCAGCCAGCTCAAGCGCTTCAAGGACGACGTCCGCGAAGTCAAGGAGGGCTACGAGTGCGGCATGGCGTTCGCCAACTACAACGACATTCAGGTCGGCGACAAGATCGAGTGCTTCGAGATGAAGGAAGTCAGCCGCGAGCTGTAATCGCGGCCCTTCCAGCTTGAGGAACTGAACCGATGAGCCGTCAACCCGCACGTGCCCCGTCGCAGCGCCAGTTGCGCGTCGGCGAGGAAGTGCGCCACGCCCTGGCCCAGGCGCTGGAGCGCGGCGAAGTGCGCGACCCCGCCGTCAAGGGTGTTGCCGTCACCGTGACCGAGGTCCGGGTTTCGCCGGATCTCAAGAACGCCACCGCCTTCGTGGTGCCGCTCGGCGGCGGCGACGCCAAGCCGATCGTCCAAGCGCTCAACCGGGCGTCGGCGTTCCTGCGCGGCTGGGTCGGCAAACATGTTCAGCTTCGCTTCACGCCACGCATCGGTTTCGAGGCGGATTTCAGCTTCGACGAAGCGCAGCGGATCGAAAACGTCCTCAACGATCCCATCGTCCGGCGCGACATCGTCGCCGGTGACGATGTGGACAGCGACGACTGATGGCGCGAAAACGCAAGGGCAAGCCGATCCATGGCTGGCTGGTGCTGGACAAGCCAGAAGGCCCGACGTCAAACGGTTGTGTCGGACGCATCCGGTGGCTGACGGGCGCGGCCAAGGTCGGCCACGGCGGGACGCTCGATCCCCTGGCGAGCGGGGTGTTGCCAATCGCGTTCGGGGAGGCGACCAAAACCCAGGCCTATGCCATGGACGGCGACAAGACATATGAATTCCGGGCGCGATGGGGCGAAAGCACCGACACCGACGACGCCGAGGGAGAAATCACCGCGCGCTCGGAGAAACGCCCGACGCGTGACGAGATCGAGGCCGCGCTTCCCGCGTTTACAGGGGTGATCAGCCAGGTACCCCCCGTCTATTCAGCAATCAAGATCGATGGCGAGCGCGCTTACAAACGCGCGCGGCGCGACGAAAATGTCGAAATCGCGCCCAGAGACGTCGAAATCGCCGAACTCAGGCTGACCGGCATGCCCGACACCGATCATGCCGACTTCGAAATGCGCTGCGGCAAGGGCACTTACGTCCGCGCGCTGATCAGAGATCTGGCCTTGCACTTGGGGTGTGAAGGCCATATAAGGCGCCTCAGACGCACCGCCGTCGGCCCCTTTTCTATTGAAAAGGCTGTAAAATTGGACGCTTTCGAAGCTGATGAAGGCGAAAATGCGGCGGCGCTTCTAGAGCAATATCTGCTTCCCGTCGAGACTGTGCTGGACGACATCCCGGCACTAGCCCTGACAGAGCAGGAAGCGCGCAGGCTAAAACAGGGACAGGGTGTCCCCGTTCTGCCTGTCGCACAGCGGTCCCCCCTTCGCGGTGTTTCGCAGGGGGATGTCGTCCAGGTGACGGCGAACGGCACGCTGTTGGCACTTGCGCGCATTTCGGGCGGCGAAATTCGACCGTTCCGTGTGATGAACATCTAACTTAGGAGTACACGATGTCGATTACCGCCGAACGTAAGCAAGAGCTTATCAAAGAATATGCCGTCAAAGACGGCGATACGGGTTCCCCCGAGGTCCAGGTGGCCGTTCTGACGGAACGGATTTCCAACCTGACCGAGCACCTGAAAACGCACGGTAAGGATTTTCACTCGCGCCGTGGCCTGCTGATGATGGTGGGTCAACGCCGCCGGCTTCTCGACTATCTGCGCAAGAAGGACGAGAAGCGTTATGAAGGCCTGGTCAAGAAACTGGGTCTGCGCCGCTGATGCGGCACTTCGCGGTGAACGCCCATGGTGGGCCGACACCGCTGACGGCGCGAGCCGCTTCATTTTCAGTCCGCTGAGAGATGTTTGTGGCTCTGCGCTTCGCCCGCGACCGAGGTGGTCGCGGGTTGCGCCATTGCCGGATGGCGAGGCGCTGTATGTAGGATGAGGAAAAGAAAGATGTTTCAAGAATTCCGAAAAGAGATCGAGTGGGCCGGTCAGAAGCTGGTATTGGAAACCGGCAAAATTGCCCGCCAGGCCGACGGCGCCGTCATGGCGACCCTTGGCGAAAGCAAGGTGCTCTGCACCGTCGTAGGTGAGAAAAGCCCGAAGCCGGGTCTCGATTTCTTCCCGCTCTCCGTTCATTACGTCGAAAAAGCGTTCGCCGCCGGTAAAATTCCTGGCGGTTTTTTCAAACGTGAAGGTCGTCCGTCCGAGCGCGAAACCCTGATTTCGCGCCTGATCGACCGTCCGATCCGCCCGCTGTTCGCAAAAGGTTTCAAGAACGAAACCCAGGTCATCTGCACCGTCGTTTCGCACGACCTCGAAAACGAAACCGATATCCTGGCGATGATCGGCACCTCCGCCGCGCTGACGATTTCCGGCCTGCCGTTCATGGGCCCGATCGGCGGTGCGCGCGTCGGCCGGATCGACGGTGAAATGGTGTTGAACCCGACCCTCGCGCAGCAGGCCGAAAGCGACCTCGACCTCGTCGTCGCGGGGACGCAGGAAGGCGTGCTGATGGTGGAATCGGAAGCCAGCGAACTGACGGAAGAGCAGATGCTCGATGCCGTGATGTTCGGCCACCGCGGCTTCCAGCCGGTGATCGACGCGATCATCGAACTCGCCGAAGCTTGCGCCAAGGACCCGATCGACGTGCCGGAACCGCCGGCAGGCCTCGACGCGATCGTCGACCGCGTCAAAGCCGAAGCGTCCGACGGCCTTCGTGAAGCCTATGGCATCAAGGTCAAATCCGAGCGCCAGGCGAAGATCGCGGAAGTGAAGGCCGCGGTTGCGGAAAAACTGACCGCCGACGAAAGCCTGGACCAGGAACTGCTGGCATCCGCGATAGGCGATGCGTTCAAGAGCCTCGAAAAGGATATCGTGCGTAACGACATCCTCGATACCGGCAAGCGTATCGACGACCGCGACACCGCGACCGTGCGGCCGATCGCCTGCGAAGTCGGCATCCTGCCGCGCGCGCACGGCTCGGCGCTGTTCACCCGCGGTGAAACCCAGGCCATGGTGACGACGACCCTCGGCACCGGTCAGGACGAGCAGATCATCGACGGTCTTGCGGATAACTACCGCGAGAGCTTCATGCTGCACTACAACTTCCCGCCGTTCTCCGTCGGCGAAGCCGGCCGTTTCGGCTTCACCGGCCGCCGCGAAGTCGGTCACGGCAAGCTCGCATGGCGCGCCATGCACCCGATCATGCCGTCGAAGGAAGAGTTCCCGTACACGATCCGCGTGGTGTCCGACATCACCGAGTCCAACGGCTCGTCGTCGATGGCGACCGTCTGCGGCACGTCGCTGTCGCTGATGGACGCCGGTGTGCCGCTGCCGCGCCCGGTGGCCGGTATTGCCATGGGCCTGATAAAGGAAGGCGAGCGCTATGCGGTGCTTTCCGACATTCTCGGTGACGAAGACCACCTCGGCGACATGGACTTCAAAGTCGCCGGCACGGAAAACGGCGTCACCTCGCTGCAGATGGACATCAAGATCACGTCCATCACCGAGGAGATCATGAAGATCGCCCTCGCGCAGGCGAAGGACGGCCGTCTGCACATCCTGGGTGAAATGGCCAAGTCGCTCTCGAACGCGCGCGAACAGGTCAGCGGCAACGCGCCGCGCATCACCTCGATGCAGATCAATCCGGAGAAAATCCGCGACATCATCGGCCCGGGCGGTAAGGTGATCCGTGAAATTTGCGAAACCACGGGCGCCAAGATCGACGTCGAAGACGACGGTTCCGTGCGTATCGCCGCCGTCGACGCCGAAGCGGGCGACCGCGCTGCCGCATGGATCCGCGACATCGTCGCCGAGCCTGAAGTCGGCGTGATTTATGACGGGAAAGTCGTGAAAGTCGTCGATTTTGGCGCTTTCGTGAACTTCCTCGGGCCGCGCGACGGCCTCGTGCACATCTCGGAAATGGCCGAAGGCCGAGTCGAGAAGGTGACCGACGTCGTCAACGAAGGCGACATGGTGAAGGTCAAGCTGATCGGCATCGACGACCGCGGTAAGGTCAAGCTGTCGATGCGCGTCGTCGACCAGGAAACCGGTGAGGACATCACCGAGCAGGTCGGCGAGCGCAAGAAGCGGGCCTGATCGTCAATTTAGTGTGTCAGCGGGGCGGCAGATCGATGGATCGCCGCCCCGTTTCGCTATCCGGAAGGCCTTTTCGGCCGGGGTTCCGGGCAGGTTTTTTTCGTGCACCACCCTCGGATTTCGCTTATTGATGCGCTATAAGAATAACCCGGGAAGCGGCACGGACCCGGGAGCCGAAGATAAATGGTGAGGGGCTGATTTTTGACCAAGCAATCAAGCTACTCTTATGAGGATTTACTGAGTTGCGGCCGGGGCGAACTGTTCGGCCCGGGGAACGCCCAACTGCCGCTACCGCCGATGCTGATGTTCGACCGCATCACGCACATTGCGGACAGCGGCGGGACCTACGACAAGGGGGTTGTCGAAGCCCAACTCGAAGTGAAGAAGGATCTCTGGTTTTTCGATTGCCACTTTCAGGGCGATCCGGTGATGCCGGGCTGCCTGGGGCTGGATGCGCTCTGGCAGATGGTCGGTTTCTTCCTGGGCTGGACCGGGGCGCCCGGGCGCGGACGTGCGCTCGGCGTCGGACAGGTCAAATTCACCGACCAGGTGACGCCGGACAGGTCATTGGTCGAATACCGTGTCGACATCAAACGCGTGATGAGCCGGAAGATCACGCTCGGCATCGCCGACGGCGTTATGAAGGTCGACGGAAATGTCGCCTATGAGGCGTCCGATCTTAGGGTTACATTGTTCACGTCGGATGACTGATCCCGGCGTCGAGGGCAGTGAAGTGAGGATTTTATGAGACGTGTGGTCGTAACGGGGATGGGGATCGTTTCCCCCATCGGCGAAGACGTGGCCCAGGTCACGCAGAGCTTGCGGGATGGACGGTCGGGGATCGTTTTCTGCGAGGAGTATGCGGAGCGTGGATTCCGTTCGCACGTGCATGGTGCGCCGACGGTCGATTTCGACGAACGGATTGATCGCAAGCTGCGGCGCTTCATGGGCGACGGTGCGGCGTACGGCTATATCGCGATGCAGGAGGCGATCAAGGACTCGGGCCTGGAAGACAAGGACGTCACCAGCGAACGCACGGGCCTCGTGATGGGCTCCGGCGGTCCGTCGACGTCGGCGCAGGTGCAGGCGGTGGATACGGCTCGTGAAAAGGGTGCCAAACGGATTGGACCGTATGCGGTGCCGAAAGCCATGTGTTCGACCGTGTCTGCGAACCTGTCGACGGCCTTCCATACGCGGGGCCTCAGCTATTCGATTTCGTCGGCATGTTCGACCAGCGCGCATTGCATCGGCAACGGCGCCGAGCTTATTCAGTGGGGCAAGCAGGACATCGTCTTCGCCGGTGGCGCCGAGGAACTGCACTGGACGCTGACGGTGCTGTTCGACGCCATGGGCGCGCTGTCGTCCAAGTACAACGACAACCCGGGCAAGGCGTCGCGTCCGTTCGATGTCGATCGTGACGGCTTCGTTATCGCCGGCGGCGCCGGCGTCGTCGTGCTGGAAGAACTCGAACACGCCAAGGCGCGCGGCGCGAAGATCTACGGCGAAATCGTCGGCTACGGCGCGACGTCGGACGGCGTCGACATGGTCGCGCCATCGGGCGAAGGTGCGCGCCGCTGCATGGAAATGGCGACGGCCGGCCTCGGCAACACCAAGGTCGACTATATCAACGCGCACGGCACGTCGACGCCGGTCGGCGACATGATCGAAATCAAGTCGATCCAGGAAGTGTTCGGCGCACATAAGCCGAAGATTTCGTCGACCAAGTCGCTGACCGGCCACTCGCAAGGCGCGACCGGCGCGCATGAGGCGATCTACTCGCTGATCATGCTCAACAACGACTTCGTTGCCGCATCGGCGAACGTCGAAAATCTCGACCCCGACGTCGGCGAGGCGGATATCGTCCGGGAGAGGATCGACAACGCCGGCCTCAACTGCGTGATATCCAACAGCTTCGGGTTCGGCGGCACCAACGCCACGCTGGCCTTCAAGCGGTACGAGGCGTGATCCCGTGAATGAGCAGAAATCATCTGTTGCCGCCAGCCATCTCGCCAGCCAGTCCGATATCATGGAAGGCAAGCGCGGCCTCATCATGGGTGTCGCGAACGACCATTCCATCGCCTGGGGAATCGCCAGCACGCTCGCCGCGCACGGCGCCGAGATGGGCTTCACCTATCAGAACGAAGCCATCGAACGGCGCGTGCGCCCGCTTGCCGAGGAACTGAACTCCAAGGTCATCGTTCCCTGCGACGTCGAGGACGAAGGCTCGATCAAGGCTGCGGTTGACGCCTGTGCGGACGCATGGGGGTCGATCGATTTCGTGGTTCACGCCATCGCGTATTCGGACAAGCAGGAACTCAAGGGCAAGTACGTCGCGACGACGCGCGAGAACTTCCGCCGCACGATGGACGTCTCCTGTTATTCGTTCACGTCGCTGGCCCGGCACGCGGCGCCGCACATGAAGGACGGCGGCAGCATGATCGCGCTGTCGTTTTACGGCGCGGAAAAGGTGGTGCCGAACTACAACGTGATGGGTGTCGCCAAGGCTGCGCTCGAGGCCAGCGTGCGCTATCTCGCCTCGGATTTGGGTCCCGACAATATTCGGGTCAACGCGATCTCTGCCGGGCCGATGCGCACCCTTGCCGGCAGTGCCATCGGCGGTGCGCGGCACATATTCAAATGGAACGAACAACACGCCCCGCTACGGCGCAATGTGCAACTGGATGATATCGGCGGGTCGGCGCTGTTTCTGCTCTCGGATCTCGCGCTCAGCGTGACCGGTCAGGTGCTTTACGTCGACAGCGGCTACAATATCGTCGGCGTCCCCTATCCGAACCAGGACGATGCATAAGCACAGAGCACCATTGCACTTTTTTGCAAGATTAATTAAGTAACGGATATGTCGGATCAAAAACGATACGCGCCGATCATCGGTAAGCTGCGGGACGCGGGCCTTCGCCCGACGCGTCAGCGTATCGCGCTGGCGGAGCTGATGTTCCGCGGTGAAGACCGCCATATCAGCGCAGAAATGCTGCACAATGAAGCGACTGCGGCGCGCGTGTCGGTGTCGCTCGCGACGGTTTACAACACGTTACACCAGTTCACGCAGGCGGGGCTGCTGCGCGAGATTGCGGTTGAATCGGGGCGTTCGTATTTCGATACCAACACGTCCGATCACCACCATTTCTACTTCGAAAACGATGGCCGCCTCGAGGACGTCGCATCCGACGACGTCGTCGTATCGAGTCTGCCGACGCCGCCGGGCGGGGCGAGAATCTCGCGTGTCGATGTCGTGATCCGCGTGCGCGAAGGCTGATTTTCAGAAATTAGAACCATTCTAATCTGTTGACTTGCCGACGAGCGAGGCGCATATTTGCTGCGTGCACGGGCCTCTGCGCCCTGATGAGTATTGCCACTCAAAGAAATTCATGCAGAAGGAGGATCATATGTCCCTCAAGGGAACGAAAACCGAAGAGAATCTGAAAGAGGCTTTTGCCGGCGAATCGCAGGCCAACCGCCGTTACCTGTATTTCGCGCAAAAGGCCGACGTTGAGGGCTTCAACGACGTTGCCGCCGTTTTCCGCTCCACCGCCGAAGGTGAAACGGGCCACGCGCACGGCCACCTCGAATTCCTCGAAGAGGTCGGCGACCCCGCGACGGGCGAGCCGATCGGCGATACCGGTGCCAACCTGAAAGCCGCGATTGCCGGTGAAACGCACGAGTACACCGACATGTATCCGGGCATGGCGAAGACCGCCCGCGAAGAGGGTTTCGACGAGATTGCCGACTGGTTCGAAACGCTGGCCAAGGCTGAAAAATCGCATGCCGGCCGCTTCCAGAAAGCGCTCGACACGATGGAATAATCGCATCGTCTGACCGATGCGATACGGGAGGGGGGCATCTGCCCCCCTTCATCATCCGACGCGTGTAAACCAACGTTTCATTTTCTGAGGAATCAGTCATGAGCGAAGGCAGTCTTGAGGCGCCGGAGCGCCATCCGATCCCCTGGCAGGATCCCGACTTTTACGACGAAGCGAAACTCGATGAAGAACTGCGGCGTGTTTTCGACATCTGTCACGGATGCCGGCGCTGCTTTAATCTGTGCGACAGTTTCCCCAGGCTGTTCGACCTGATTGACGAGTCCGAATCAGGCGAGCTCGATTCCGTCGACAGCAGCGATTTCAAACCCGTCGTTGATGCCTGCACCTTGTGCGACATGTGCTTCATGACGAAGTGCCCATACGTGCCGCCGCACGAGTTCAATCTCGACTTTCCGCATCTGATGCTGCGTTACCGCGCCATCGAGCTCAAGAAGGGCGACATGCCGTTCGCCGCAAAACAGCTGACCAAGACCGACCGCAACGGTCAGATCGCAAGCAAGGTCGCGGGTCTCGCGAACTGGGCGTCGAAGTGCGGCAATTCATTGACCCGTCCCGCCATGGAAGCCACGCTCGGCGTGCACCGGAAAGCCAAGCTGCCCGAATTCGCGTCGACGCCGTTTACTGAGCAGACCGACGTTCCCGAAGTGAACTCGAAAGCCCCGGCGCACGGTCGCAAGGCTGTTATCTACGCCACCTGCTTTGCCAACTACAACAATCCCGATATCGGCAAGGCGGCGCGCGCGATCCTGGCGAAAAACGGTGTTGAAACGGAAGTGGTCTATCCCCGCTGTTGCGGGATGCCGCAGCTCGAACAGGGCGACATCGCCGCCGTTGCCGAAAGCGCCAAGGCGACGGCGCAGGATCTCAAGCCGTGGATCGAAAAAGGCTACGACGTCATCGCGCTGGTGCCGTCATGCGCGTTGATGCTCAAATTCGAATGGCCACTCGTGGTCCCGGACGATGACGATGTCAAAACCCTCAGCGGCGCCACGTCCGACATCACCGAGTACATCGTTTCGATCGCCAAGGACGAGGGGTTGGCCGATGGCCTCAGCGCGCTCGACGGCGGCGTGACGGTGCATATTTCGTGTCACTCCCGGGCCCAGAACATGGGCCAGAAAGCGGCCGAGATGCTGCGCCTGATTCCCGACGTGAAGCTTGACGTCATCGAACGATGTTCCGGGCATGGCGGCTCATGGGGCGTCATGAAGGACAACTTCGAGGTTGGCCTCAAGGTCGGCAAACCCGTCGCCCGCAAGGCCGGCGACGCAGGCGCGAAGTATGTGCTGTCGGAATGCCCGCTGGCGCGCGATCACATCGTGCAGGGCATCGAGATGCTGGATAAGCCGACGGACGGTATCGAACATGTAACCCACCCGGTCGAGGTGTTTGCCCGGGCTTATGGTTTGTAAGACGAACTGAAAGACGGAGGACGTTTGATGCTCAGAACCGAGATCACTCGCGAAGACATCATGCCCATCGAGGAGTATGCGAAGAACCGTAAGGAACGCCGTAGCGCCGTCACGGAGATGAAGCGCGACCGCCGCGTGTCCTGCGGTCCGGACGCGACGTTCTACTTCGAGAACTACGACACGATGTGGCACCAGGTCCACGAAATGCTCTACATCGAAAAGGGCGGCGAGGAACAGATCGCCGATGAGCTTGCCGCCTACAACCCGCTGATCCCGAACGGCCGCGAACTTGTCGCGACGCTAATGTTCGAGGTCGAGGACGAAGCGCGCCGCAAGGTGTTTCTGTCCGGGCTCGGCGGGGTCGAGGAGACGATTACCCTTGAGTTCGACGATGAGACCATCAAGGGCGTGCCGGAAGATGACGTCGACCGAACCACGGCGGACGGCAAGGCGTCATCGGTGCAATTTATCCACTTTCCGTTTACCGATGCGCAGGCGGAAAAGTTCAAATCCTGCGAAGGCCGCGTGCTGCTCGGGATCAATCACCCGAAGTACGGGCACATGGCGGTGTTTTCGGAACAAACCAAGGCCGCGCTCGCGGGCGACCTCGCTTAAGCGCGGTTTCTATTCGAACGTTTCGTTGCGGTAGACGCCCCAGAACTCGACGCGGCGCAACCAGCCCTCGATCCCCTTGATCCGGACCTTGCACCACCCGGCCGCGGCCGGGCACGACGTGATCTCGCCGATGGTGCCATGCTGAACGATGGCGACGGCGCGGCTCTTGGCGTCCGGTTCGGCGCGTATCGTCCGGTCCTTGCCGGTTACCAGGAAGGTGCGTTTGCCGGACAGCATGCTCTGGTGCATCCATCCCTGGGTGCCTTCCCAGTCACGGACCAGCCGCCACGTGCGGTATTCCTTGATAATTTCGACCGGCAACGATTCGCGCTGGAATATCCATTCGACCGGATACTGTACACCGGGACCGGTGCGCAGGTTGACCTCCGCCGCGCGCAGGCTGACGTAGCGCGGCAGCGGCAGGCCCGTGCCCTGGGTCTGCGCATGGATGTCGTGACTGCCTGCCGCAAAAAATCCGGCGAGGACGAATATCGTCAGCAACAGGCGACGAAGGCGCGGGCGCATGGTATTCATGACGTGTTTATCGCCACCGTAGCGCCTCCGGTCAAGTTGCTGGACAACCCTGCGGCGGATTGCTATGGCCTCGGCTAACAAAGCGCGTTGAAAGGGCTCGAAAATGCCGCGTAACAAGCCAATCGTCGTTGTCACCCGAAAACTTCCGGATGCCATCGAAACCCGCATGATGGAGTTATTCGACGTCCGGCTGAATCTCGACGACACGCCGATGTCCGCGTCGGATCTGGCGGAAGCCGTGAAGACGGCGGATGTGCTCGTGCCGACGGTGACCGACAGGATCGATGCAAAAATTCTCAGCCAGTCGGGTCCCAATCTGCGCCTGATCGCCAACTATGGCGCCGGTGTCGACCATATCGACCTCGCAACGGCCCGCCAGCGCGGCATCACCATCACCAACACCCCGGACGTGCTGACCGAAGACACGGCGGACATGACGATGGCCCTGCTGCTGGCCGTTCCCCGGCGTCTCACCGAAGGCGAACGGCAGTTGCGCAATGGCGAATGGCCCGGCTGGTCGCCGACCTGGATGCTCGGGCACCGGATTTACGGCAAGCGCTTGGGGATCATCGGTATGGGGCGCATCGGTCAGGCGGTGGCGCGGCGCGCCCGCGGCTTCGGCCTTTCGATCCACTATCATAACCGCCGCCAGGTGCCGGAATCGGTCGAGAATGATCTCGAGGCGACGTATTGGGAGAGCCTCGACCAGATGCTGGCGCGGATGGACTTCGTGTCGGTCAACTGTCCGCACACGCCCGCGACCTATCACCTGCTGTCGGCGCGCCGGCTCAAGCTGCTCCGTGAGAACGCGGTGATCGTCAACACCGCGCGCGGCGAGATCATCGACGAAAACGCGTTGACCCGCATGCTGTCGAACGGCGAGATCGCGGGCGCCGGTCTCGATGTCTTCGAGCACGAACCCGCCGTCAATCCGAAGCTCCTGGCGTTGGACAACGTCGTCCTGCTGCCGCACATGGGCTCGGCGACACACGAAGGCCGAAACGACATGGGCGAGAAGGTCCTGATCAACATCAAGACCTTCGTCGACGGCCACGCCCCGCCCGACCGGGTGCTCGGCGACAGTTTCTGATCGGAGCCGCCACCCGGGTGGCGGCGTAAGCCATGGCCAAACCCGTAGCCAAGGAAATCCCCTACCGTGATCCCGTGGCGGCGTTCCAGCCGTTCGCCAGTGATCCGGTCGCCGTTTTGCTCGACAGTGCGGACGAGGGCGGCGGCCGGGGCCGTTACGCCTATATCGCCGCCGATCCCGCGGAGACGCTGATCGACGGTCCGGACGGGCTCCGGACCCGCGATCCGCTCGGCAAGTTGCGGGCATTGCTGCACATGGTACGTCTGGATACGGATCCGGCTCTGCCGCCGTTTCAGACGGGTTTGTGCGGCGTTTTGGGTTATGAGCTTGGTGGGGTCATCGAGCGCCTGCCGGACCATCGCAGCGGAACTGAATTCCCGGCGATTGCGGCGGGCCTGTACGACACCATCGTCGCCTTCGACACGTTCGCGCACCGAGCGTGGGTTATCGCCGCCGATCACGTGCCCGGCCGTCCGTCGGCGGCGCGACGCCTGGAATCCATGTCCGGCAGGATTGCAGCGGCGGGCGCCTTGCCACCCCTCGACCGCGCGCCGGTCGCGGACTGGCATTGGGAAATGGACCGCAGTGCCTATGAAGCGGCGGTGCAGCGCGCGATCGACTACATCTATGCCGGCGATATCTTCCAAGCCAACATCACTACCCGCGCGACCGCCGACATGCCGGCGGGACTCACGCCGTACATGCTCTATCGCCGCCTTCGCTGGGCGACGCCGGCGCCGTTCGCGGCGTACGTCGCATGCGGTCCCGGCCATCAACTGTTATGTGCGTCGCCGGAGCGGTTTCTGAAACTCGATACTTCGGGACGCATTTCGACGCGCCCCATCAAGGGCACCCGGCCGCGTAGCGATATCCCCGAGGTCGATGTCGACTACGCGTTGGAACTGACGGAAAGCATCAAGGACCGTGCCGAGAACCTGATGATCGTCGATCTTTTGCGAAACGATATCTCGCGTGTCGCCTTGATCGGCAGCGTCGGCGTGACCGCATTGTGCGAGCTCGAGACGTTTGCGCGCGTGCATCATCTGGTGTCCGAAGTCGTCGGCAAGCTGCGTCCGGGCTTCGATGCCGTCGATCTGTTCCGCGCGACATTCCCGGGCGGCTCCGTAACCGGTGCGCCGAAGATTCGCGCCATGGAGATCATTCACGAGCTCGAGCCCTCGCGCCGCGCCGCCTATTGCGGGAGCGTGTTCTGGGCCGGCATGGATGGGGCGATGGATTCCAATATCGTGATTCGGTCGCTCATGGTGTCGGATGGTATGGTTTCTGCCCACGCCGGTGGCGGGATCGTCGCCGACAGCGACCCGGCGGGCGAGTACGAAGAGATGCGTACCAAGGCGGCGCCGCTTTTGGCCAGCGTAACCGGCGAGGCGAGATCATGAAGATTTGGCTGAATGGTAGGATCGCCGACGCGACGGGCGCGATCGATGCGGACGACCGGGGGGTGACGCTCGGCGACGGGGTCTTCGAGACGCTTGCCATCATCGACGGCGCACCGTTGCGCTTCGCCCGCCACATGGCGCGGTTGAACAATGGCACGCAGGCTATCGGTATGCCGATTGCGATTGATGAACAACAATTGATCGACGCCGTGCGGGAACTCTGTAAGGCCGAAGGCGTCACCGAGGGCTCGGCGCGCATCACGCTTTCGCGCGGTCCGGCATCGCGGGGCGTGTTGCCGCCGGCGTCGCCCAATCCGACCCTTATGATTTCCGTCGCCGCCGGCGCGGTCGCTAACGTGGCGCCGGTCGAGACGATCGTTGCAACGACCACCCGGCGCAACGAGCGCTCACCGCTGGCGCGAATCAAGACCACGAACTATCTGGACGCCATCCTCGCCGCGCGTGAAGCGTCCGACGCCCATGCCGGCGATGCGATCCTGTTGAATACCCGCGACACGGTCGCGGAGGCGACGGCGGCGAACGTGTTCTGCCGGTTTGGTGACGAGCTCATTACGCCGCCCGTCACTGACGGCGCGCTGCCCGGCATCATGCGCGCCTGCGTGATGGAGGCGGAAGCCGTCGTCGAACGAACAATTTCGCTGGATGAATTGAAGCGTGCCGAGGAGATATTCCTGACGTCGAGTCTTTCAATCCGTCCGGTGATGAAGCTTGACGGCCAGGTCATCGGTGACGGTGGTGCCGGACCGGTGGCGGCGCGGCTGAAGGATCTGCCGCGCCGCGCCGGTTGACTGTCAGGCCGAGGCGAGCGCCCGGTCCAGATCCTCGATCAGATCGTCGGCATCTTCGAGGCCGACGGACAACCGTACCAGCCCGTCGGTGATCCCGAGCGACGCTTTCTCTTCGTCGCTGAGGCGCTGGTGCGTCGTCGTGGCCGGATGAGTGATCAGGCTTTTCGCATCGCCGAGGTTGTTCGAAATGTCGACGATCTCGAGCGTGTTCAGCGTGCTGAAGCTCGCTTTCTTGCCGCCCTTGATCTCGAACGCGACGAGGCTGGAGCCGTACCCGTTCATCTGCGCCAGCGCCAGGTTGTGTTGGGGGTGGCTCTTGAGGCCGGGATAGATCGTCTTTTCGATTTTCGGATGGCTGTCGAGGAACGTTGCGATCTTCACCGCATTCTCACAGTGCTGGCGGACACGAACGGCGAGCGTTTCAAGGCCCTTCAGCAGCACCCAGGCATTGAACGGCGAGAGCGCGGGGCCGGTGTGGCGCATCCAGGGGGTCAGGTGATCCTCGATGAACGTCTGGTCGTTGGTCAGGATCGCGCCGCCAAGCGTGCGGCCCTGGCCGTCGATGTGCTTGGTCGCCGAATAAACGACGATATCGGCCCCGAGGTCGATCGGCCGCTGCAGCACCGGCGTCGCGAACACGTTGTCGACGACGACACGCGCGCCCGCCGCATGCGCCATTTCAGATACCTTCGCGATGTCGATCACCTCGAGACACGGGTTCGACGGCGTTTCCATGAAAACCGCGTTCGCCGGCTTCGACAGCGCTTTCTCCCAGGCGTCGTAATCGGTGCCGTTGACGAACTCGGCTTCGATGCCGAACTTCGGCAACTGGTCGGCGATGATATAAAGGCACGAGCCAAACAGCGCCTTCGAGGCGACGATCCGGTCGCCGGCTTTCAGTTGCGATGCGAGCGCCGCGAACACGGCGGACATGCCGCTGGCCGTCGAAACGCAGTATTCCGTACCTTCGAGAAGCGCGAGCCGTTGTTCGAACATGGAGAGCGTCGGATTGGCGTAGCGCGAATAGATGTAGCGCTGCTTGTCACCCTTGAATGCCAGCTCGGCTTCGTCTGCGGACGGGTAGACATAGCCGGACGTAAGGAAGATCGCCTCCGAGGTTTCCTCGAAAGGCGAGCGTTGGGTGCCGCCGCGCACGAGCTGTGTCGCCGGACGCCAGGATTTTGAAGAAGTATCTTTGCTCATCAGGAGCCTCCAGATTTGGGGCCCCGGTCCAATAAAAAACCCTGACGTTCACGCCAGGGGCCTCGTCGAACCGAGACCTTTTAGCGGGTTTATTTAACGTGGCCGCAAGCCGGTCGGACAAATCACCACGTGCAAGAAGTTATATAAATTCGTCCCGGGTTCGACAAGTGATTCCGTGAGCAGGCGCGAATCCCCTTTGACAGCGTCACGGGATTTTGTTATTAACTGATACGTTAATTAAAAGGATCGTTAAATAAAAATGACCGACACGCTTAGTGATACCTTTGCCGCCTTGGCCGACCCCACGCGACGGGCAATTCTGTCGCGATTGGCGGGCGGCGAGATGACGGTCAAGGAGCTGGCCGAGCCGTTCGAGATTTCGGCGCCGGCGATCTCTCGGCATCTCAAGGTGCTGGAGAATGCGGGTCTGATCGAGCGCGGGCGCAATGCGCAATGGCGCCCCTGCCGGCTGAACCCCGAACCCCTCAAGGACGCCAACGCGTGGATCGAAACGTACAAGGAATTCTGGACCCGGAGCTTTGATAGGCTCGACGACTACCTGAAAGAGATGCAGGAAGGAAATGGTGATGGACGCAAACACTGACACCCGAACCCGCGAACTGACGATTACCCGCACGTTCGATGCGCCGCGTGCACTTGTCTTCAAAATGTGGACCGAGCCCGAGCACATGGCGCGTTGGTGGGGGTGCGATCAGACCTGCAACAACAAAATCCGAAACGACCTTCGCGTCGGGGGCGCGATCCGCTCCGAGATGACCCTCGAAGACGGGACGTTGCATGTCGTCGTCGGCAAATATCTCGAAATAGATGAACCGGAACGGGTGTCGTTCACCTGGGATTGGGAGAACGGCGGCCTTGGCTCGGAAACCGTCGTCACGGTGACGCTGGAAGAGGTCGACGGGAAGACCCGGATGACGATGGTCCATGCACTGTTCGATACCACCGAGCTTCGCGATCTGCACGGCGAAGGCTGGACGATGAGCCTCTCGCGTCTCGAGGCTTACCTGCCGAAAGTCGCGGCCGGCTGAGGCCCGCATGCCGACGGTGTCCTTCACGAACCAACTGGCGCGGTTCATCGATGCGCCGACGGTTGTCGTGCCGGGAACGACGCTCGGCGACGCGCTCGCCGATGTTTTTGCCGGTCA
Organism: Rhodospirillales bacterium; assembly: GCA_965228915.1. Lineage (GTDB taxonomy): Bacteria > Pseudomonadota > Alphaproteobacteria > Rhodospirillales > Casp-alpha2 > UBA4479. The sequence continues at coordinate 1,603,624 of OZ245847.1, forward strand.
TCCGCAACTGCGCGGATACATTCTCGACGACCAGGGCGCGATCCGTCGGCATGTGGCGGTTTTCGTCGACGGTGTACAAGTAAACGACCGAACGGATCTTTCGATCCCGGTGAATGACACAAGCGAGATTCATATTTTTCAGGCCCTCTCCGGGGGCTGATAAGGAAGGTTGACGTGGCAAGCAAGCTGTATGTCGGTACCCGCAAGGGGCTTTTCATCCTCGCCCGGAAGAACGGCGGGTGGGACATCGACGAAACCAGGTTTCTGGGGGAGCCGGTGTCGGCCGTCTATTCGGACGGCGAGACGACGCTGGCCGCGCTCGATCTCGGCCATTTCGGCCCGAAGCTCTGGCGGCGGGTGGGGGCCGGCGATTGGGAGGAGATGCAGACCCCCGCTTTCCCCGAAAAGCCCGAAGATGCGGCCGACGATCCGCATCCCTGGTCGGTGGGCCGCATCTGGAACATCAATCCGGCGGGTGCGGATGGCGCGTTCTGGGCGGGCACCATGCCGGGCGGCCTGTTCCGCTCGGATGACAACGGTGCGACATGGACGTTGAACGACGCGTTATGGACGATGCCGGACAGACGGAAGTGGATGGGTGTTGCCGGCGGCGAGCAGCCGGGACTGAGCTCTGTCTTGGTCGATCCCAACAACCCGGACAAACTGACCCTTGGGGTGTCGTGCGCCGGCATCTGGCAGACCGAGGACGGTGGGGCGTCTTGGATGAACATCGGTGACGGTTTTGACAATGAGTACATGCCGCCGGACCAGCGGCGCGACCCCATCGCCCAGGACATTCATCAGATCGCGCATTGCAAGGCGCACCCTGGGGTCATCTGGTGCCAGCACCATTCCCGAATCTATCGTTCGACGGACTACGGGATGTCCTGGTCACCGCTGGCAAACGCCAAGCCGTCCGGATTCGGCTTCGCCGTCGTCGCCCACCCGCAGGATCCCGACACCGCCTGGTTTGTGCCCGCGATCAAGGACGAGCAGCGATTTCCCGTCGACGCAAAAGTGGTAGTCTCAAGGACGCGTGACGGCGGAAATACATTCGAGGTTCTCAACCGGGGGCTTCCCGCCCGCCATGCCTATGACCTCGTCTACCGCCACGCGCTCGACGTCGACGCGACGGGCATGCAATTGGCTTTCGGCTCGACCAGCGGGGGATTATGGATTTCCGCCGACGGCGGTGAGATCTGGACGGCGCCGGACTGCCGCCTGCCGCCCGTGGCGTGCGTCAGGTTCGAGTTATCCTGATCGTGTGTCGAGCGCCATGAACTCGACCCATTCCGGCGTAGCGAATTGCCGGGCCAGCTCATTTCGGTCCAGCCACGCGAGCGCCTTGTCGAGTTCCGGGAACACCTTCACCGATACGGTCGACAACAGACTGGACGTCAATGTGGCGGCATAGAGCTTGAGCATGGTCTCGTTGATCGAAGGCTTCGACACCACGGCGATCCGGTAAGATCGTTTCGCCGCTTCGTCCGGGGGATGGCCGCCGTAATAGGCTGTTCTCATCCGGTCCCTGATCGCGCGCATCTCCTTGAGGCCGAACTGGGATAGGTCAAGATCGTCGTGAAGAATGCCGAGCCGGTCATAGTCGGGTTCGAATGCTGGGTTCCGGCTCAACTCCTCGACCCCGTTTAAATACTCTTCCGGCGTCAACGTCCCGTGGAACACGCCGAAGAGAAGTCTGTGCTCGGGCAGGACCTTGTATCTAAAGGGCATGGCAAAAGGCCTTTCCGGGCAAATTTCCCGGCGGCACGTGATCTCAGTCCGACTTTGGCATCTTCATCACGGCGTCCTTGACCCGATGCACGCCCCACCAGACCACGGCGACGACGGGGATCAACAGCGCCATCAATGCGACATCGGTATTGAAACCGAAATCATACGTCTCGTGCACGCCTTTGACGATGTAACCTAGCAGACCCAGTAGGTAATAACTAACCGCGACAACCGACAGCCCCTCGACGGTCTGCTGCAGGCGAAGCTGCAGTTTGGCGCGCCGGTCCATGGATTGCAGGAGGTCGCGGTTCTGCGCCTCGAGCGCGACGTCGACGCGCGTGCGCAGCAGGTCGCTCGCCCGGGCGACACGGCGGCTCAACGTTTCGATGCGCCGTGTCAGGTTGTCGCGGGTTTCCATCGCCGGGGCGAACCGGGTCATCATGTAATCGGTGAGCGGCTGCACGCCGGTGATGCGCTCGACCCGCATGGCATCCGCACGTTGCTCGACCAGTTCCTGGTAGGCGCGGGACGCGCTGAACCGGTAATTGAGCGACGCCGACGTGCGTTCCGTTTCGGCGGCGACTTTCGAAAGCTGCTCCAGAAGCCGTTGCTCATCGTCGGTCCCGTCGCTGAACGCGAGCGTCTGGAGGATATCGGAAAGGTTCTGTTCCAGATCCGCAATCACGGGCCTTGCTTCGCGTGCCGGCGGCAAGGCCAGCATCGCCATCATGCGATAGGTTTCCATCTCGCAGAGGCGCTTGACCAAGCGGCCCAGCGAGGATGCGCTCATATCGCAGTTGCGGATCAGGAACCGCAGGAACCCGTCCGCGTGGAGCTGGTAGTCGGTCCACAGGGTGGCCCGGTTGTCGGCGACGTTAGCGCCGACAATCGAGTTGTTATCGAACAGACCGGCAAGATCCGCGCCCTCGCGCTCGGGGGTCGCGCCGGTTTCGATGGCGATATGGAGCGCCGTCAGCACCTTCCCCGGCAGCGCGTCGAGCCAATCCGCCGGCACTTCGCCGATCGGGCAGCCCTTGAACGGCTGGTCGAAGCCGCCTTCTTTGATGAGGGTGTAGGCGGAAAATTCCGTGTGTCGTTCCCACTTCAGTCTGAACGGCCCGAAGTCGGCGTCGAACTGGGATGCCGATGCCGCCGGGGCCGAGACTTTGAACGCCTGACAGAGCGCTTTCAGATGCTCCCGGTCGGCGTCGCCGTTCTCCTCGCCGGTGACGCAGGTGATGTGCGATATCTGCGCCGGCGCCGATATCACGGCATGCGGGCGGGCGTTCATCTCCGCCGTCAGTTCGGCCCGTAACGGGTGTTCTTCAAAGGCCATTTTCGGAACTCCGCCTCGTCATAGCGCCTTGTCATTACTATATTAACGGAAGACGCAACTAATGTTGCCCGTCTTTACCGGAAACGCAAAGGCAAGCCAATGACCGATCTTTCCCAGACCGATGACCTGTTCTTCGCCGATAGCGCGCTCAGCCGCGACAAGGCCGAGGCGATCACCGGCGACGCGCTCAAGGACGCCGACGACGGCGAGCTGTTTCTCGAGTACCGGCAATCGGAATCCATCATGTTCGACGACGGCCGGGTCAAGAGCGCCAGTTTCGACACCGCGCAGGGCTTTGGGCTTCGCGCGGTCTCCGGCGAAGCGACGGGATATGCGCATGCGTCCGAATTGTCGGAGGATGCATTGTTGCGCGCATCCGATACGGTGCAGGCGGTGACCCGCGGGCATTCCGGCGCGGCGGCCGTGCCCCTCAAGCAGACCAACCGCGCGCTTTATGGCGACGACAATCCGCTGGCCCTCGTGCCGTTCGAGGACAAGGTGAATCTGCTGGCGGAGATGGATGCCTACGCCCGCTCCCTCGATCCGGAGGTAAAGCAGGTGACGGCCAGCGTACTGGGATCTTGGCAGGCGGTGCAGATCATCCGCGCCGACGGAATGCGCGTCGCCGACATCCGGCCGCTGGTCCGGCTCAATGTGCAGGTTGTATTGGAGAAAGACGGACGGATGGAGATGGGCTCGCACGGCATGGGCGGGCGCGTGAATTTCGATACGTATCTGAAACCCGAGACATGGAAACCCGCTGTCGACGAAGCGCTGCGTCAGGCGCGCGTCAACATGCGGGCCGAACCGGCGCCGGCCGGCGAGATGGTCGTGGTGCTCGGCGCCGGCTGGCCCGGGATCCTGTTGCACGAGGCCATCGGGCACGGGCTCGAGGGCGATTTCAATAGAAAGAAGACCTCTGCGTTCGCCGGGCTGCGCGGTGAGCGCGTGGCGTCCCCCGGCGTCACCGTGGTCGATGACGGCACGATCCAGGACCGGCGCGGCTCGCTCACCATCGATGACGAAGGGACGCCGTCGAGCTGCACGACGCTGATCGAGGACGGGATCCTCAAGGGCTATATGCAGGATCGCATGAACGCGCATCTGATGGGCGAACAATCGACCGGCAACGGGCGGCGGCAGTCCTATGCGCACATGCCGATGCCGCGCATGACCAACACCTACATGCTGCCGGGCGACAAGAACCCGGACGAGATCATCGCGTCGGTGGACAAGGGACTCTATGCCACGTCGTTCGGCGGCGGTCAGGTCGACATCACAAATGGTAAGTTCGTGTTCACGTGCACCGAGGCCTACAAGATCGAGAATGGCAGGGCGACGACGCCGGTCAAGGGCGCGACCCTGATCGGGTCCGGCCCCGACGTGCTGACCAAGGTAAGCATGGTCGGCAACGATCTCGAGATGGACCCCGGCATCGGAACGTGCGGCAAGAACGGCCAGGGCGTGCCGGTCGGCGTCGGCCAGCCGACACTCCGCATCGATGGGCTGACGGTCGGTGGGACGGCCGTAGGATAAAGTGGCGGTATCCTGAAGCCCCACCATCAAGGGTGACCAAGTCGTACACCTATGGCGAGAATTTGTTGTTGACTCTTCGCGAATAGAATTTTAGATTAGCGATAAGTCCCGGGGACAAGTGCGTCCGCAATCCGGGGCTTTCGCGTTTTTTGGGCCTGCATAGCCCGTCACTGACAGACCGTATTTTCGTATCGAGGCGCCCCGACCGGGCGCCTTTTTTTTGTGCCTGAACGGCACCCGCAACCCGAAAAAGGAGACAGACCATGGGTGGATTCTTTTCCGCACCTTCCGCACCGCCGCCGGCGCCGCCGCCGCCTCCGCCCGATACGGGTGAGGAAGAACGTCAGCGTCGCCTCGACGCCATCGAGCGCCGCCGCCGCGGCCGCGCCGGCACCATTGCCACGTCGGAACGCGGCGTGCTCGACGAACGCGCAGACACGTCTGCGGCCGCCACCTCGGCAAGCCCGCTCAAGGACAAGCTTGGAGAATGACCATGACGCCGACCGTAAAAGATCAAACGCCCGATCCGCAAAAGCTGATCGAGCGGTACCGCCGCGCCAAGGAACGGCGCAGCCCGTGGGAGGGGCACTGGCGGGAATGTTATGAACACGCGCTCCCGCAGCGCGAAGCCGCAATCACCGACACTGCGCCGGGCGCCAAGAAAGGCACGCGCCTATATGACGGCACCGCGACCGACGCCGTAGACCAATTGGCGGCGAGCCTGTTGTCGGAACTGACCCCGCCCTGGGATCAGTGGTTCGACTTCAAGCCGGGGAAGGAGGCGCCGGACGAAGCGATGCCGAAAATGACCGAGATCCTCGGACATGCGGCTGCCGTTCTGCAGGGGCACTTCGACCGCTCGAACTTCGCCGTCGAGATGATGCTACAGCCGACCAACATTCTCGACAGCCGTCTCGATCCGGACCGCATCCGTCTTTATACGGACGAACTCGATTATCGCGAGGCCAACGGCGCGCCGTTGTTGCAATTGGGCGGGCGGCGGCTGGTGTCGGCATCTTGTTTCTGGGATCCGAGCTTCGGCCGGCCCGGCCGCGGCGACGCGAGCGTGATCGCCGCGGTCTACACCGACCAGGACGGGGGTTACTGGTTGCATGGGATCGAATATCTGACCCACGTGCAGGAGATCGCCGAGCGGATCGACGAGGCGACGCAGCTTTGCCGTCAGGCGGTGTCGTTCGCGCGCCGCCATTTCGTGCCGGCCGTCACCATCGAGACCAACGGTGTCGGGCGATTTCTTCCGGGTTTGTTTAGACGCGAGCTGGGCCGCGCCGGTCTGGCGGCGGCGGTGATCGAGCATGCGTCGAGCCGTAACAAGACGGACCGGATCCTCGAAGCGTTCGACGCGGTGCTCGCGGCGGGGCAGCTGGGGGCGCATCGGCGGGTCTGGGACAGCCCATTTATCCGGGAAATGCGCGAATGGCAGCCGGGTGGAAATGGTCCCGACGACGGCCTCGACGCGGTGGCGGGATGCCTGCTTGCGGAACCGGTGCGCCTCGCCGAATCGGGGCGCACTCGCAATCCCCGCGCGCGCGGCATGACGGCGTGGCGCGGGGGATCGACGCCGGTCCGTATCGATGCGGACTTCGAGGTCTGAAAAGTCCGCCTGGGGTTTGCATAGGCATACCGAGTGAAAGGAGAGATCGATGAATCAACAGGAGATTGAAATCGAGCGTTTACGGGCGCTCCTGCAATTCCGGGTCTGGCTCGGCGCTGTCATCGGTGTGCCGCTCGCCGTCGGGACGGGACTTGCGCTGGTGTTTTTTCTGACGCTGGCGGAGCCGGTGCCGGCGCAGGATATCCCGCGCGCGCTAACGGCTGCGCACAACTGAGGACGGTGTGTTTCTCACCTTCGCCGTTAGGTTTGTACGCGGGACATCGACGCCGTAATCTCGAACGGTAACCGTTGATGGCGTTATTATATGAGACCGGAAACCGTAACAGAAAGTTCGCCCGAGCCGCGCCCGGCGGCGACGCTCGTATTGGTGCGCAGGACCGCCCGCTGTCCGCTCGAGACGCTGATGGTCGTGCGCCATGCGGCGATCGAGTTCGCCGGCGGGGCCGCTGTTTTTCCAGGCGGGCGCGTCGATGCGTCGGATCTCACCGATGGGAGCGAAGACGACGATGAGGCTTTCAAACTTGCCGCCATCCGCGAGACGTTCGAAGAAAGCGGCATCGTTCTGGCCTACGATGTCGCCGGCGGTGAAATGGTGTCGAAGGCGCGGGCGCGGGCGCTGCGTGAGACGTACCGTCTCGCCGTCTCGAGGGGTGAACTGGCGTTTGCCGACATGCTGCGCGATGAGCGACTTCGTCCCGCGACGGATCTGTTGATCCCGTTCGCGCACTGGATCACGCCGCCGTCCCGCAAGAAGCGCTATGACACGTATTTCTTCATGGCGTCCTATGACGGCGATCACGAGATCCTCCACGACGACGGCGAGGTCACGCAGGCCGAATGGATATCGCCGTCGGCACTGCTCTCCGGCGCGAAGAGCGGCAGGTACAAGCTCGTGTTCGCGACGCGGCTGAATGTCGAGCGGCTGGCGGCTTTCGCCTCGGTTGAGGACGCGATATCGACGGTTCGCAACACACCCGTCGTCACCGTCCATCCCGAAAGTGTCGAGACACCCGAAGGCCGCATGGTGCGGATCCCGGCCGATGCGGGATACGGCGGTGAGTTTTTCCTCTCCAACGATCCGTCGTCGATCTAGGGCGGGAGCAGGAATTCCAAATCATCGATCTCGGTCAGTGCATACCGACCGCAACGGGCAAATTTATTCCTTAATCCTTGCATATCGTGGGCGTAGTCTTGGTGACGGAGGATCGGATGGCGAAATTTTCCGTATTGATAATGGCAGCTTGGATTATCGCGGGGGTGGCTGGTGCTGCCGCCGATGATGGGCCGAAGCCGCCGGCGCCTAACGTGTTCCCGCCCAAGGCGGGCTGCCCGCCGAACATGCTGGGTGTGTGGCGGCCGATTTCGAAGGTCGACCAGGATATTTACGGTGACGTAACGATCACGCCGGACGCCATCGAGTTCAGAAAAATCGGGCGTTTCAAGCTCAGCCCAGCCGAGCCGCTGCTGGACGGCATCGATTGGTCAAAGGAACCGCTGGCCCTACCGGTGAGGCCGGAAGATATAAAGCCGGAATACTCGGGTTACCTTTTGAAGTTTGAGAATGAATTGGTTGGATTGGCTAAAACCGGGAGCACGTACAATTTCGTTACGATTACATATGGTGCAAAACATAATCGCGACGTATGCAATATGGATATAATTCTAAGTGAGACTAAATTGGATATGGCATTAATGCTGGGTGGACAGGAGCGCTTCAGCAAGTACGGCGTTTTGATCGTGGTGCCGATTCTATCATCCAATTAGACATTTTATTTTTTTGGACCCTTGTCCGAACCGGCGGCCCCCATCGGGGCCGCTTTTTTTATTGGCAATCAAACAGGAGATGACAATGCCAAACAATCAAACGACGACCGAACATGCCTATGCCCGTCTGCGGGACCTGGAGGGTACGCAGCAGGGCTTTCATTTCGACGGCATGACCACGCGCTAGAAAAAGAAGTCGAAGAACTTGGGATCGAACATGTAGCCAAAAACGACAAACATCTGCGGCAGGGCGAACGAGGCGAATACGGCGAGATGCTCTAAGACCGAACCGGAAAACCGGCAAGAGCCTCTCGTCAAGTGCCTCAGCGCAAAATAAGGCGGGTAGGCAAGCGATGACGTAATAACGACAAACATTGCCCATCCCGGGAGCAACAAAAATTGTGGAAATATGCCTAAGTTGACAATGAACAACAGCCAAATGAACGCCACGACGATGGAAATGAGCAAGCGCTTATGCAATTTCTCTGCTCGATATAGCAAAACAGCTGAAATACTCGCAAGCCCCGCTACCGGAAACCAATACAAGAACATCTCATCTGGTAGTTGCCAAATATGATCTGTGAAAGGCGTGGCCGTGCCAAAGCTTTTCACCATCAGATATGCAGGCGGCAGCAAATACATCGTAATCGCGATGACGATCAGCATTGCAACAATGCCGTCGCGCATCCGAAGAAAATATTCCAAGGCCGAAATCACAGAGTTCCTTTCGTCTCGTCGTCTGGATTATGGACGGCCTAGCGCGAAAATTCGACCGCCACCTGAAATTCAAGAATTCATCCTGCCGGTTTCGCGGCGGGCCTGAATGGCGCGTGTTTGCGCCAACTCATCCGGGAGCCGTCCCGGATACTATCCACGTTTGAACAGGAGTAAGAGTTATGAGCGATTACAAACTGACGATCTATGCCGACAAGGAAGGCCCATTCGGCCATGAAGGTGCTGCAGGTGGGGCTTAATCTGGCGGGTCAGGCGTTGAAGGTCGATGGCGATCCGGGTCCGAAAACCCGCGCCGGTCTGGCTGCCACGGTGGCCAAGCAAGGCGCGGCGAAAACTGAGGAAGCCGTCGCCATGGGCGGCTTCAAACGCATGGCGGATGCCGGGCGTGCGACCAGGGCGCCAAAGCCGGGCCTTCGCGATACGGTCGAAAACGACGTGCAGCCGTTGTTCGGTGCGCGGCAGCCGAAGGTCGCGGCCGAGACGCTGCAGTCGAGCCTCAACGATCTCCGAGCCTCAACGATCTCAATGCCGAAGCGGCGGAAAAGCGCCGGGCGGCGAAACCCGAGCCGTTGAAAATCGACGGTGATATCGGCCCGAAGACCGAAGGCGCGTTCGCCGCCGCGCTCGCCGATCATGGCGCGGAGACGGTGACGAAGCGGTATTCAGACGATCTCGGTTTCGGTTTCGGCTGAGCGGCGTTACGTCAAATCCGGATCGGCGGGCAGGCGCTTTCGGGCGCCCGTCGCCGTTTGGGGTGGGATTACTCCGCCGCCTGCGGTTTCTTGGAGAGCGTTTCCAGAATCTCCGCCGCGGCCGTCGGAATGTTGGTGCCGGGGCCGTAAATCGCGGCAACGCCCTTCGAATACAGGAAGTCGTAATCCTGCGTTGGAATGACGCCGCCGCACACCACCATGATGTCGTCGGCGCCCTGTTTCTTCAGTTCCTCGATCAGTTCCGGGACCAAGGTCTTGTGGCCGGCGGCCTGAGACGACACGCCGATCACGTGCACGTCGTTCTCGATCGCTTCGCGCGCGGCTTCCTCGGGGGTCTGGAACAGCGGCCCGACGTCGACGTCGAAACCGATGTCGGCGAACGCGGTGGCGATGACCTTGGCGCCCCGGTCGTGCCCGTCCTGGCCCATCTTGACGACCAGCATGCGCGGGCGGCGGCCTTCGGCCTCAGCGAATTGGGCGACGTCGTCGCGGATCTTCTTGAAGCTGTCGTCCTCGTCATAGGCCGAGCCGTAGACACCCGAGATCGAACGAATCTCGGCGCGGTAACGGGTATAGACGCTTTCCAGCGCGTCGGAGATTTCGCCGACCGTGGCGCGTTTGCGGGTCGCCTCGACGGCGAGCGCGAGCAGATTGCCTTCGCCGGACTGGGCCGCGTCGGTCAGCGCCTTGAGCGCCGCATCGCACGCGGCCTGGTCGCGGGTATTGCGGATGGTCTTGAGGCGCGTCACCTGAGATTCCCGCACCTTGGCATTGTCGATATCCAGAAGCTCGATCGGGTCCTCGTCCGGGCGCTTGTATTTATTGACGCCGACGACGACTTCCTCGCCCCGGTCGATGCGCGCCTGCTTGCGGGCCGCCGCCTCTTCGATCCGGAGTTTGGGAAGCCCCGCGTCGACGGCCTTGGTCATGCCGCCCATCTCTTCCACCTCATCGATCAGCTTCTTCGCTTCGACGACCAGGGAGTTGGTCAGGCTTTCGACGTAGTAGCTGCCGCCGAGAGGATCGACCACGTGCGGGATGCCGCTTTCCTCGGAAATGATCAGCTGCGTGTTGCGCGCGATGCGAGCCGAGAACCGGGTCGGCAGGCCGATCGCCTCGTCCAGCGCGTTGGTATGCAGCGACTGGGTGCCGCCGAGGACGGCAGCCATCGCCTCGATGGTGGTGCGGATGACATTATTATAGGCGTCTTTTTCGGTCAGCGAGACGCCGGACGTCTGGCAGTGCGTGCGCAGCATGCTTGAGCGCGGGTCCTTGGGTTCGAACTCGCGCATCAGCTCCGCCCAAAGAATGCGCGCGGCGCGCAGCTTGGCGACTTCCATGAAGAAGTTCATCCCGATACAGAAGAAGAACGAGAGCCGGGGCGCGAACTTGTCGACGTCGAGGCCGCGGGCCCGCGCGGCGCGTACGTACTCGACGCCGTCGGCGAGGGTGTATGCGAGCTCTTGTACACACGTCGCGCCGGCTTCCTGCATGTGATAACCGGAAATCGAGATCGAGTTGAAGCGCGGCATATGCTCGGCGGTATACCCGATGATATCGGCGACGATCCGCATCGAAGGTTCGGGCGGATATATATATGTGTTCCGCACCATGAACTCTTTGAGGATGTCGTTCTGGATGGTGCCGGAAAGCTTGTCGGCGGATACACCCTGTTCCTCGGCGGCGACGATGTAGCCCGCGAGCACAGGTAAAACGGCACCGTTCATGGTCATGGAGACCGACATCTCGTCCAAGGGGATGCCGTCGAACAGGATCTTCATGTCCTCGACGCTGTCGATGGCGACGCCCGCCTTGCCGACATCGCCGACGACGCGCGCGTGATCTGAATCGTAGCCGCGATGGGTCGCGAGATCGAACGCGACGCTCAATCCCTTCTGACCGGCGGCCAGGTTCTCGCGGTAAAACTTGTTGGACTCTTCCGCCGTCGAAAAGCCGGCGTACTGGCGGATCGTCCACGGCCGGTTGGCGTACATCGTCGCGCGCGGGCCGCGCACGAACGGCGCGAAGCCAGGCAGGGTATCGACATGCTCAAGCCCTTCCAGGTCGGCGGCGGTATAGAGCGGCTTGACGGTGATGCCTTCCGGCGTTTCCCAGTTCAGGCTGTCGACGCTCTGGCCCTTCAATTCCTTTTCGGATGCCGCGCGCCAGTCGTCCAGTCCGGGCTTCTTATTGTCCGCCATCAAATCCTCCGATCGCTTCTCTCCCAAGTGACGGAATTATAGACGAGCGCCCCCGGCGACTTCCATGAATTTTGCAGTTGCGAAATGTGAAATGGGAAAAATGTGCGTCAACCCCAAAATATTGGGTAGTTATCCACATCATGCGATTGCAAGGTTTCCAGAAACAAAATATGGTAGCGGAAATCGCGGTTTGAGCACGAAATTGACCGCGAACAGGGGACGCAACCACATTGCCGATCCAGGCAAGCCGAGGAGACCGACATGACCTTCGAGTGGACACCGGAGCACATCAAGACGCTGATCGCCCTTTGGAACGAAGGTCTGACGACCAGCGAGATCGGGTCCCGGATGGGGATCACCAAGAACGCGGTGGTCGGCAAGGTTCACCGCCTCGGTTTGCCGAAACGCGGCTCGCCGATCAAGCCCAAACCGGAAAAAAAGACCAACGTCGTGTCGATGGCGCAACTTCGCCCCGGCATGTGCGTGTGGCCGACCGGCGATCCGGCGACCGACGACTTCCACTTCTGCGGCGACAAGGCGGCACCGGGGCGTCCGTACTGCGAGACGCACTGCGAGCGCGCGTACGTCAAACCGTCCAAGGAAGACCGCCGCAAGCGCGCCGCCAACGGCTGAGCGGCGCCTCCCTCCCGCCCCCTTGACCCTATCGTCAATCGGCGTATGCTCGGCGCCATGACGACATTCTTTTCGCTTGGTGTGATTGGTCGAATTACGGACCCGGTGACCCTCTGAGGTTGCCGGGACACGCACGCGTTCTTGTGCGCTTCACCGATCACTCAACGAAAAGGAACACGTTATGAGCACCCAAGCGGGCCTGGCAGAGCCGGCCCATCAAACCGAATCCTTCACCGCCTGTTTTTCCGTCGTCGCCCAAAGTGACCCCAATGCGCTGAGTCGCATCCTGGAGCCGTTCACCAAGCGCGGCCTGACGCCGTCCCATGTCTACGCCATGCGGACCGGCGAGAAAGGCGAGGCGATGCATGTCGATCTGCAGCTCGCCGGCGCTGACGACGAAACCGCCTGGCGGCTGGCCAACGATCTTCGGGCGTTGTATCTGGTGCAGACCGTCCTCACATCGGAAAAGAGGATGGCCGAGACCATCTGAACGCCCGGAGCCGTGACGTGAGCCTGATCGACCGCCTTGATGCCTGCGCCGGTTTCACGCCGGAGAACTACCGGCCGCTGATGATCGCGGGCAAGATGCTGGGGCGCGTCGACCACGCGTTCGCAGAGACGCTCTCCGCTTTCGATGACGTATTTAATGTGACGGCGGATGCAGTCGCGCTCGCCGACGATTTCGGCGATCCGGACAAGCGCACGGACGCCGTCGCCCGTGTTCTCGAAACGCTGCGGGCCGACGGTCTATTTCCGGGATGGCGGGGCGAGCATTATCCGGTGTCGGAAAGTTTCTACGCGACGCCGCTTCTGACCGTCGAGCGGGCGACCGTGCCGCGTTTCGGCACGATGGGGTACGGCGTGCATCTGAACGGTTACGTCATCAAGCGCGGCGTTAAGCACATGTGGGTCGGCAAGCGCTCGATGAAGAAACCGACCGGGCCCGGCAAGCTCGATCAGGTCGTCGCCGGCGGTCAACCGGTCGGGCTCTCGGTCTGGGACAACCTGATGAAGGAATGCGGCGAAGAGGCGGGCATGCCCGCCGACCTCGCCCGATGCGCGCAGCCCGTCGGTACGGTCTCGTATATAACGGAACGCGACGAAGGCCTGCGCCATGACGTACTTTTCAACTACGACGTCGAACTGCCCGAGAGTTTCGAGCCCACGCCGACGGACGGGGAGGTGGATACATTCTATCTCTGGCCGATCGACGACGTGATCGCGCGCATCCGCGAAACCGACGATTTCAAATTCAACGCAGCGCTGGTGATCATCGACTTCGCCGTGCGTCATGGCGTTCTCAAACCGGACGACCCCGAATATATCGACATCACGGAAGCGATCCGCGTCGGACGTTTTTCCGCCGCAAAGGTACGTTGAGTCTTTCCCCGGCGCGCCGCCGGTTGTTAAGGTAGCGATATGGACACAGCACCCCGCCATATGGATCTCTACCCGAAGATCGAGCCTTACGACCGCGGCATGCTCGATGTCGGCGACGGCCACCGCCTTTATTATGAGCAGTCGGGCAACCCGCAGGGCGTGCCGGTGGTGTTTCTGCACGGCGGCCCCGGCGCAGGTTCGAACCCGGCGCACCGGCGGTTCTTCGATCCGGACTTCTACCGCATCGTGGTTTTTGATCAGCGGGGCGCGGGCCGTTCGCGGCCGTTCGCGTCGATCGAGAACAACACAACGAACGACCTCGTTCAGGATACGGAAAAGCTCCGTCAGCATCTGAATATCCAGAGCTGGCTGGTGTTCGGCGGCTCGTGGGGCTCGACGCTGGCGCTGGTCTATGCGCTCCGCCACGCCGACCGTTGCCGGGGTCTGGTCCTCAGGGGAATTTTCCTCGGCAGCAATCTCGAGCTCGACTGGTTTCTTTACGGGATGCATGCCGTCTTTCCGGAAGCCTGGCGGCGTTTCGCGGAATACATTCCAGCGTCCGAACAGAACGACCTGCTGAGCGCGTATCATTCGCGGCTGACCGATCCGTCAGCCGAGGTGCACATGCCGGCCGCCGCCTACTGGGCTGGCTACGAGACGTCTTGTTCCAATCTGCTGGCGAGCCCGAGCGAGGCGCCGCCGCAGGCTTCCAGCGGCGCTCTGTCGCTGGCGCGGATCGAAGCGCACTTCTTTATCAACGACGTTTTCATCGGCGATACCGAGATTCTCGACGGCGTCGCCGGGCTCCGGCATCTGCCGTGCGCGGTAGTGCAGGGACGCTACGACATGGTGTGTCCGATCCGGACCGCCGACGCATTGGTTCGCGCTTGGCCGGAGATCGATTACCGGATCGTGCCGGATGCGGGGCATTCGGCGATGGAGCCGGGTATCCGCTCGCAGCTTGTCCGCGCCACGGAATCGATGAAAGACCGCATATAACAGGTCTGCTCGCCGTTAACTATTGTGCGGCGGCGCAATTGACCGCCTCGAACCCTGACAGTAAAGTGCGTCCGGGGATTTAAGAGGGAATTTTGTTATGGCGGGTCTGTTTCGGGGACTTTTCCTGGCCATTGTGATATTGGCGGCGCAACCGGCGCTGGCCGACGGATTCAAGATCGCCAAAGACCCCGCTTATATCACCTTCTCCGCCGGATATTTCGACATCAACCGGCAAAAAGACGAAGGTGCGGAACTCTCGCTCGAGTACCGCTCCAACTTCGATCTGTGGATTTTCAAACCCTTCGCGCATGCTGCTTACGTTACCAACGGGATGAGCTTCGTCGGCGCCGGTGTGCTGATCGACTTGCAGGTGGGCGACAACTGGATCATTCAGCCGTCGTTTGCGCCGACGTGGTGGCGCGGCAAAACGGACGATCTCGATCTCGGCTATGGGCTCGAGTTCCGCTCGAGGCTCGAGGTCGCCTATCGCTTTCCGGACAAATCCCGTCTCGGCCTCTCGTTCTCGCACAGTTCGAACGCCAGCCTTGGCGATACCAACCCGGGGACGGAATCGCTGATGGTCAACGTCTCCATCCCGACCACCTTCTTCGGCAACTGACTCCCAGCTTCGATCATTCGTTCGATCTTTATCGGCGCGGCGACGTGGTGGCTACGTGCGCCCGGCTCTAGCAGGATTTTATTGTCAAACTCATTTATCTGACTAAAGTCAGATAAATATGAAGACACAGATCGAGCAAATTCGTCGCTTCAACCGCGCCATCACGCTCCGGATGGGGACGCTGGATGATAGTTTTCTCGATCTCGGCCGGCCGTTTGGCGAGGCGCGATTGTTATATGAGATCGGGCCGGGTGGTGCCGAAATCCGCGATCTGCGGTCGCGGATGGGGCTCGATTCCGGATACGTCAGCCGACTGCTACGCGCGTTGGAGCGCCAGGGATTAATCGAAACGAAGCCATCGGATGCGGACGGCCGCGTCCGGGTGGCGCGGCTGACCGAGGCCGGACGTCATGTGTACACAGACGTCGACCGCGCCGGTGACACCTTCGCCAAAAATGTCCTGGCCCCATTGAAGGCGAAGGAACGAGAACGTCTCGTCGCCGCGATGCACGACGTCGAAAGACTGATGCGCGCCTTCGCCGTCCGGATCGCTTCCGAACCCGCTGGCGGTGCCGACGCGCAAACTTGCCTCACGAATTACTTTACCGAAATCGTGGAACGCTTTGAGGGCGGTTTCGACCCGGCGCTTGGAATGGCGACCGGCGTGGACGACATGACACCGCCGAAAGGTTTGTTTCTGATGGCGCGGCTGGACGGAAAGCCGGTGGGCTGCGGCGCGTTGCTCGTCGAACCGGACGGTGTCGCGCATCTCCGCCGCATGTGGGTTGCGCCTGAGGTCCGGGGAATCGGTCTCGGGCGGCGTTTGCTGAACGCGCTGGAAGGTGAGGCGGAAAAACTCGGACTGGGTACGATCCGGTTAGAGACCAACAAGGCGTTGAAAGAAGCTCAGAAGTTGTACCGCCGCGCCGGTTACCGGGAAGTCGCCCCGTTCAATGACGAACGCTACGCGGATCACTGGTTCGAGAAGCGATTGCACGACGATGCTAGACCGGCGTAACCCATAAGATTGCCAAGCGATGGGTGCTGGTGTAGTCAGACCCTCACGCGCTCGTAGCTCAGTTGGATAGAGCACAGGATTCCTAATCCTGGGGTCGCAGGTTCAAATCCTGCCGGGCGCACCATTTTCCTGAGCGCAACGTCGTCTCGTTGAAAGGTAATCAATCTGCGGCTGTTGACGATGGAATCCGGGTTGCTATCTGAGTGTCGGATCGGCCGTCAATCGTCCTGAACGGGCGGCATGTCCTCTGGAGGCCTCAGTACGCATACTCCGTGAACACCGGATCGACGTTACCCTTCCATAGCCGGTGATAGGCGGCCAATAGCTCGTCGGCCGGCGTCAGGCCGCTCTCGGCGGTCTGGAAGATCGGCTGCAGGAAGTGGCTTTCGTCCATCCCCACGCTGTCGAGCCGTGCCCGGTTCTTGAGCCCCCGGTGCGAAATGGAAAGCGCCTCGCAGGCGATCTCGCGCACCGTCTGGTTGCGGAACGGGGTCTTGAGGGCGGTCGTCGGCACCTGATCGCGGAGCGTCTGGCGCTCATCCGCGGTCCAGTCCTTGATCAGATCGTAAGCGGCGGCGCGCGCGTCGCTGTCGTACAGAAGTCCGACCCAGAACGCGG
The DNA here is from genome assembly GCA_965228915.1 of Rhodospirillales bacterium. Classification (GTDB taxonomy): domain Bacteria; phylum Pseudomonadota; class Alphaproteobacteria; order Rhodospirillales; family Casp-alpha2; genus UBA4479. The sequence continues at coordinate 1,620,543 of OZ245847.1, forward strand.
ATAGGGCGCAGAGACGGTTCCACGGACCGCCGTCGGCACCCCGCATTTCGAGGAACGTTTTCAGGCGGACCTCCGGAAAGATCGTCGAGATATGATCGGCCCAATCGGACAGCACCGGCTTGTGACCCGGATAGGCGGGCAGTTCGCCGTTCATGAAATCGCGGAACGACTGGCCGGACGCGTCGATGTAATTCCCGTCCCGATAGACGAAGTACATCGGCACATCGAGCGCGTAATCGACGTAGCGTTCGAAGCCCATGCCGTCCTCGAACACGAACGGCAGCATGCCGCTTCGGTCCGGGTCGACGTCGGTCCAAATGTGACTCCGATAAGAAAGGTACTCGCTCGGCTTTCCCTTTTTGAACGGCGAGTTGGCCCATAAGGCCGTCGCCACCGGCTGCAGCGCCAGCGAGATGCGGAACATCTCGACCATCACTGCTTCGGAGCAGAAATCGAGGTTCACCTGCACGGTGCATGTCGACTGCATCATCTCAAGGCCGAGCTTGCCTTTCTTCGGCATGTATTCGCGCATGATCTTGTAGCGGCCCTTGGGCATCCAGGGGACATCCTCGACCGGCCACTTCGGGCGGTAGCCCAGGCCGACGAAGCCGATGCCCATCTCCTTGGCGATTGCCTTGACCTGCTGCAGGTGGCTCGAAACTTCATCACATGTCTGGTGGATGTTCTCGACAGCGGCGCCCGAAAGTTCGAGCTGGCCCGCCGGTTCAAGCGACACCGAACCCCCGTCCTTGGACGTGAGCGCGATGACGTTCTCGCCTTCGTAGACCGGTTCCCAGCCGAAGCGGGTCAGGCGCATCAGAAGTTCGCGGATCCCCTGATCCCCTTCATAAGTGAGCGGTTTGAGGTCCGAAAGCCGGAACGCGAATTTCTCGTGTTCGGTGCCGATACGCCACTGCTCGGGCGGCTTGCAGCCGGCCTCCATGTAGCGGACGAGGACGTCTTTGCTGTCGATGGGGGTATCGTTTTTTGCGGAAGCACCGGACATGAGTTTCTCCGACTGGGGATCAGGATTTGGGGGTCAAGTTCGTTTCAGGTCGGCAAGGGACTGCCGAATAGCTAGCGCTGCAGCGGCCGCCGTTTCGGCGCGCAGGATACGCGGCCCCAAATCGGCGGCGACAGAAAAGGTCAGATTGCGGAGCGCGTCAAGCTCGCCCGGCGCGAAACCGCCCTCCGGGCCGATCAAGAATGCGAGAGCGCCGGTGTTACCCGCCAGCACCTCGGCAAGCGGCGCGCCGTGCCCGGTTTCGTCCAGAAAGATCAACCGCCGGTCTTCCGGCCAGTCCGCGAGAACGTGATCCAGCGCCACCGCCTCGGATACTTCCGGGACCGTCAGCCGGCGCGACTGTTCGGCGGCTTCGACGGCGGTGGCGCGGGCGCGCTCCGTATTCAGGCGCGATGACTGCGTGAACTGCGTCGTCACCGGAACCAGCTTCGATGCGCCCAGTTCTGTCGCTTTCTCGATCAGGAAATCGGTGCGGTCTTTCTTGAGCGGCGCGAACAGCAACCAGACGTCCGGTGCCGGCTCTTGCGGGCGCACACGGCTGACGACGGAGACGAAAGCCGCTTTCTTGTCGGCGGCGGCGATCTCGCCCTGCCATTCGCCGTCGCGCCCGTTGAACAGCGAAACCGGCGCGCCGACGGTCTGGCGCATGACGTTCACCAGATAATGGCTTTGCCCGCGGTCGAGCGGGACCGCCGCGCCCGCTTCGAGCGGCACGTCGACATAAAGCCGGATCGATGATTTCTCCGCCATCTCGTTCTCCCGATCCGGATTATCGTTCGGGGCCGTGGCCGCGTAAACCGCCCGGATATTGCCGATCAGGACTTTCACCTTAACCCGCGCGTCAGCTATAAACGCCGGATGTCACAATCCGGCAAGACGTATCAGAGTGCGAGTGACATTCAGGGGGATTCCTGGATGATCCGCCTCGCGCCCCGCGCGGCCCACCCCTATATGCGGCTGATCCGCGCCGACCGCCCGATCGGCACCTGGCTGTTGCTGCTGCCGTGCCTGTGGTCGGTGACGATGGCCAGCGGTGCGGTGCTCGGCGTCCGGCCCGACCCCTGGTATGTCCTGCTTTTTGCCGTCGGCGCCTTCGTCATGCGCGGCGCGGGATGCGTGGTCAACGATCTCTGGGACCGCAATATCGACGGCCAAGTCGCGCGCACGGCGCTACGTCCGATCGCGTCCGGCGAGGTTAGCGTCAAACAGGCGCTGACCTTCCTCGGTTGCCTTCTGCTCGTCGGACTTTGCGTGCTTCTGCAGTTCAATACGGCCGCCATCACGATGGGCATTGCCTCGCTCGGGCTCGTCGCCGTCTATCCGCTGATGAAGCGCATTACCTATTGGCCGCAGGCGTTCCTCGGGATCACCTTCAACTGGGGCGCGCTGCTCGCGTGGGCGGCGGTAGAGGGAAGCGTCGGCTGGCCGGCCATCCTGATGTATGTCGCCGGCTTCTTCTGGACCCTCGGCTACGACACGGTCTACGGCCACCAGGACAAGGAAGACGACTTGATGGTCGGGGTGAAGTCGGCCTCGATCAAACTCGGGCGCAACACCAAGCCGTTCGTGGCGCTGTTCTACATGCTGACCGTGATCCTGCTGGCGTTCGCCGGCGACGCGGCGGGCATGGGGTGGTTTTATTTCCTGATGCTGGGGGCGGCGGGCGTGCAGTTCGCCTGGCAGGTCGGCACGCTCGACATCGACGCGCCGAAAAACTGCCTGGCGCGGTTCAAGTCGAACCGTGACGTTGGCCTGATGATCTTTCTGGGGGCGCTGCTGGGCTGACGCCTAGGCCGTTTTCGCGAACTCGAAATACAGCTCGCGGGCGCGGGTCGCGACCGGCCCCGGCTGGTATTCCCGATCTTCCAGTTTGGTGCACGGCATCACCTTGGCATAGTTCCCGGTGGCGAACAGTTCGTCGGCGGACAGCAGTTCCTTGAAGTCGACGGCGCGCTCGACGATTTCGTAGCCGTCGTCGCTTAATAGCTTGATCACGCGCTGGCGGGTGATGCCGTTGAGGAACGTGCCGTTGATCGCCGGCGTGGTGACGACGCCGTCCTTCACCATGAACAGGTTCGCATATGAAAACTCGGCGACGTTGCCGCTTGGGTCGAGTACGACGCCGACATCGAACCCTTTCTCCTGCGCCTCTGCGACGGTGCGCGCGACGTTCGGATAAAGGCACGACGCCTTGGCCTCCGTCGGCGCCATGTCGCGGGCCGGACGGCGAAAGCTCGAAAGGCAGGCGCTGAACCCTTCGAACGGCGGTATCGGCGCCTCACGGACAACCATCGCAAATCGCGTGCTTTCCGGATCCGGCAGGACGACCGCGCCTTCTTCGGCATAGAAGATCGGGCAAATATAGAGATCCGAGGCCTTGTCGAACTTGGCGATGCCTTCCCACGCCAGTTTCTCGATTTCTTGGACGGTTTTCGTCGGCTTGAGGCCGAGCACACGGGCGGAATTCATCAGCCGCTCGACGTGCTTGTCCAGGTCGGGGGTGCGCCCGGACATGTACCTGGCACCGTCGAACACGGTGGAGGCGAGCCAGAATGCCTGGTGCCGGGGCGCAAGCACGCCCTTGTCACCGTCATGCCAGGCGTCGTCCGCATACGTCCAGACCGTGCCGGGTGCGTTGTGTGCCATGTAAGGGCCTCCCTCTGTTCTTTTTTATACGTTTGCCCGGGAGAGTCAAAAGATGCGGAGTTGCTAATGAAGCACGTATAAGTAGTATAATAAATGATAATATATTTAAAAACGGTGACCTCTTTCGGCGGCTCGATATGCCTGAATTCGAGAAAGAGCCCCCGAGACCCACCTAACGGAGAAAGGAAGCAAGAATGTTCGCTGCACAACGCAACCAACCACCGGCCACCGACCTCTCGCGGCCCGTCGTCCGCTTTTCGTCCGCAGAGGAGGCGTGGTTCTGGTTCATGAGAACGGAAAAGGCGCGCGCCGAGCGAGCCAAGGCGGCACGGACCAGCGCGCTTTACGACAGACCCTGCCTGCCGGACGACGTGTACGCCATCGTCTCAAGACTGCACCGGGCAAATGCGTTATGCGATCTTCATCTCGAGGTGATGGCCGAATACGGGTTCCTCGACCGGCCGCCTTTTCCAGACGTCGATGAGGAGGCCGTCGATTGGGTCATCTGGTTGGACGCCTTCGACGTTCTGGAGCCGGTTCTGCTTGAAAGGGGGATTGTCGAATGAACGCGACCCGTACCATGCGCCCGCGCGGACACTCGCTGGCCATCGTCATCTTCGGCCCGTCGTCGCTCGGATACCTGCGCGTGCTCAAACCCGGCTACCGGCATTGTCTGGTGGCAACCCAATCGGCGGGAAACTGGCACCTGCTAGACCCGTTGTCGAACGGGACGGAGATCACCAGCCTCGGTGCGTTGACGCCACGGGAACTCATCCGGATGTTCCGCGATTGCGGCCTGGACGCCGTCGCGGTCCAGCGCCGGGCGCCGGTTTGCCGGACCATGCCACCGGCGCCGTTCACCTGTGTCGAATCGGTGAAGCGCGTACTCGGGATTCGCGCCTGGCATGTGATGACGCCATGGCAGTTGCGCCGTTATCTCGAGCGCCCGAAACGCCGGCTCAGCAATCCTCGGTGAGCGTCCAGATCTGCGCATGGCCGCCGTCTTCGTCGGGGCGCGGCATGACGCGGATCTTTTCGGTGATGCCGTCCTCGGTCATCTCGCGTTCGATGGCGAGCAGCGTCCCCGCCGGCTGATCGCAAAGCGACGCGGCATAGGCGATCTCGCTTCTCGCCGCCGTCATCGCCATCAGCATGTCGGGCGCGCCGTAATCTTCAAACAAATGCGTCGCAAGTGCCCGGGCCGCCGCCTCGTCCTCGCCTTCGGGGACGACGGTGACCTGGACAAAAGTCGAAAAGCCGAAACTCGAAAGCCCCAGCCAGCCGGACTTGAAGGCCAGCTGGGTCTTATTATCCAACTCGCCCGGGACGGCGTCGACGAAAGCGAACGTCCCTGTCACGGCCCACTCGCCGGGGTCCGCCGCCGCCGAAAAGACGTTGATATCGGACGGGTCGAGGCGAATCGTGCGCGGCAGTTTCATGACGCCCTCGCCGGTTCCCACAGATGCGCATACGCAAACAGTCCCGGTGTGCCCCCGGTGTGGATGAAGACGCAAGCCTTGTCGGCGGGCAGTGCGCCATTGTCGAGCAAACTCAGGAAACCGTCGAACGCCTTGCCGCTGTAAACCGGGTCGAGCAGAAGCGTCTCTGCGTGCGCACCGCGTTCGATGGCCGCCATCGTGCCAGGCGTCGGCTTGCCGTAGCCTTCGCCCAGATAGTCGTCGGTGGTGATCACGTCGGTTTCCCGGACCAGATCCGGGGTCCCCAGCATGGCGGCCAGATCGCGGCTGCGTTTCAGGACGCGGGCATGTTGCAGATCGGCGGTGCGGCGAACGCAGATGCCGTGTACGGTCGCATCCGACCCATAATGCCGCAATCCGGTGACGACGCCGGCGTGCGACGCGGCGCTGCCGCTGGCGACGACGACCGCGCCCAGCGGGACGCCGAGCGCCTCGGTCTGCTTGATGATCTCGCGCGCGCAATCGACATAGCCAAGTGCGCCCAGCGGCGGATGATCGGCGCCCAGGTGGATGACATAGGGCTTGCCGCCCCGCGCCCTGATGCCGTCGGCGATCTTCTCCAGATTATCGTCGGCGGCTTGTTCATCCTCGCCGACCGGGAACATGTGGATCGGCACGCCGAGAATACGGTCGAGCAGCATGTTCCCTGTCTTCTCCTGCCCGGCTGGCATACCCTGAACCCTGTTTTCGAGTTGTATCTCGCAGACGAGGCCGAGTTTGCGGGCCGCCGCCGCGCATTGCCGCACGAAGTTCGACTGTATGGCACCCGTGATCAGCACCGTGTCGGCACCTTCGGCAAGTGCCTGGCCGAAATAGTATTCGAGCTGGCGCGCCTTGTTGCCGCCGATGGCGAGCCCCGTAAGGTCATCGCGTTTGACGAACAGGTGGCCGTGCCCACTGGCCTGCATCGTGTTGTCGAGCGGCACAAGCGGCGTCGGGGCGTGCGCCAGCCGGGCGCGCGGAAACGCGGATACCGCATCCTCGGTTTTATGAAGCATATTTGTTCTCCCCAGAGATTGAGTTTACTGACATGCGGCTTCGCGTCATCCTGTTTCTTATGATGTTCATGGTTCGCGTGACGGTGGTGCTTTGTATGGCGCTCTCGGTGTGGCCGGGCGCGGCGCTGGCGCTCGACGCCGAGGTCTTGAATTCGGTGGTCCGCATCAAGCCGGACTGGTCTCTCGCCGCCCGCGGCACGGATGCGACCGGCAAACCGCGCGATCCGCAGGGCACGGGCGTCGCGGTCGCGCCCGGCGGTTACGTCGCGACCAACGTGCATGTCATCGGCGATGCCACCGACATCGAGGTGATGACCGAGGACGGCCGCGTCCTTAAAGCCGCGATCGTCGGGCGCGACAAGGTGACGGATATTGCGCTTCTGAAGGTCGACGCCGATCTGCCGGTATTGAGCGCCGCACCCACGCCCGAACTCGCGGCGCCGGTCTGCGCGATCGGCAACCAGTTCGGCCTCGGCCTCAGCGTCACCTGCGGCGTCGTGTCGGCGGTCGGGCGCAGCGGTATGGGGTTCAACCCGGTCGAGGATTTCATCCAGACTGACGCGGCGGTCAACCCGGGCGGGTCCGGCGGCGCGCTGGTCGATATGAACGGCCGGCTGGTCGGCATGGTGGCGGCGATCTTCACGAAATCGAGCGACGCCGACATCGGTGTCAATTTCGCGACGTCGGTGCCGTTGCTGATGCGGGTTGTCGATGATCTCAAGGCGCACGGCCATGTGGTCCGTGGCGTCGCCGGCTTCAGGGCCGGGCCGCTGCCGCCGTCGATGATGCGGACTGGTGGTGGGGCGATGGTCGAAAGCGTCGCCGTCGACGGACCGGCGTTCAAGGCCGGCCTTGAGGCGGGGGACGTCATCACCCGGATTGACGGGAAACCGGTCACCTCGATGCCGGCCCTCGAAGCCTTGATGTTTATGAAGCGGCCGGGCGAAACGATGACCCTCGACACCTTGCGCGGCGAAGACAAGCGTGCGCTTACGGTTACGTTGGGCGGTGCATGATGCGTGTGCTGGGCATCGACGACATCGCGCCGATGGAGTCTCTCTCCGAAGCGGTCCTCGACGAGATGTACGAGGCCGGGCAGCGTGTCCTCGCCTGCGAGCGCGAGCTGTTCGAGGCCGGCAGCAACGTGGTCGCGGAACTGCTGGGGGCGGGCCGGGATTTCTATCAGTGGGATCACTATCCGGCGGGCGATGTCTATTGCCCGGGCAGTCACGCCCAGTACTACTACCATTCCCACCCGCCGGACGTACGCGGCAATCACTGGGGCGAGGAGCACGGGCATTTCCATACCTTCCTGCGCCAACTGGGTTTCCCGGCGGACGTTGCGAAAGAGGCGCAGCCGATGCCCGATCCGGCAAGCCCCGATACGGAACCGCCGGCGCATCTGGTCGCGATCTCAATGGGGTTCGACGGCAAGGCGGTACGCCTGTTCACGACCAACCGCTGGGTGACCGGGGAAGCCTGGTGCGAGGCTCCCATCGTGGCGCGCCTGCTGGAGCACTTCCATATCGGGCATCATGATCCATCGCCGACGGTCAACGCGTGGATCAACGCGATGCTGGTTTTGTTTCGCCCGACGATCGAAGCGCTCCTGCACGCGAGGGATCAGGTCGTCGCGCGGCATGACCCGGACGCCGGTACGCATGTCTTCAACGACAAAAATCTCGAAGTGACTTCGATCTCGGACGTCGACGTCGGCGCGCAGATGAAGCGGGTTGCCGCCGCCCGCGATCGCTGATCAGTCTGATCTGGCGACCGCCCCCTCGCTCTCGAACGCGGCGATCTCCTCGGCGCTGAAGCCGTATTCCGACAGAACCTCTTCGGTGTGCTGACCGAACAGCGGCGCCGCGGTCGCGACCTCGCCCGGTGTTTGCGAGAGCTTGATCGGCAAACCGAGCGTGCGCACCGGACCGAGCTTGGCGTGCTCGACCGTCGGGATCATGTCCCGCGCCTGGGCGTGCGGATCCTCGAACATCTCGCAGACATCCATCACGGGCCCGGCCGGCACGCCCGCTTTTTCGAGACGCGCGAGCCAGTCGTCCTTGGTGCGGGTCTTGAAGATCGGCGTCAGCACATCTTCCAGTTCCTTCAGATGCGCCATCCGGTCGGTGTTGCCGGCGAAGCGCGGATCATCGGCGATCTCGGGCGATTCCATCGCATCCAGAAGCCGCTCCCAGTTGCGCTGGTTGGCGGCACCGATGGTGATCCAGCCATCTTCGGTTTCGAAAGCCTGGTAGGGACCGTTGAGGGGATGCGCCGAGCCCATCGGCTGGGGCGCGATGCCGGTCGCGAGCGCGATGGCGCTCTGCCAGTAGGTATGCACGATGCCGGCCTCGAACAGCGACGTGTCAACGACTTGGCCTTCGCCGGTTTTGAGCTTGTGCACATAGGCCGACACGCAGCCGAGCGCGGCGAGGATGCCGGCGGTGATGTCGGTGACCGGTGCGCCGACCTTGCACGGCGGGCGGCCCGGCCCTTCGCCGGTGAACGACATCAGGCCGCTCATCCCCTGCGCGATCAGATCGAAACCGCCACGCTCCGCGTAGGGACCGGTGCGGCCGAACCCGGAGACGGCACAATAGATCAGCCCCGGGTTGACCTTTTTCAGTTCGTCGTAGCCTAGCCCCAGTTTCTGCATGGTGTCGTGACGGTAGTTCTCGGTCACCACGTCGGCGTCGGCGAGCAGTTTCCGAAGCACTTTCTTGCCGTTCTCGGTCTTGAGGTCGAGGGCGATGCCGCGCTTGTTGCGGTTCATCATCATGTAGGCCGCCGACTCGCCGTCGATGTCGGGCGGTAGGAAGCGCCGCGAGTCGTCGCCGCCCGGGATCTTCTCGACCTTGATGACGTCGGCGCCGAGATCCGCGAGCATCAGCCCGCACACGGGGCCGGCCATGATGTGCGCCAGTTCAACCACCTTCATGCCCTGAAGCGGGCCGAACGATTTCTTCATGATGTCTTCCCTTTGTCTTAGCGCCCTTTGAAGTCGGGCGTCTTCTTCTCAAGAAACGCTTTATAGCCGGTCTGGAAGTCCTCGGTATCGTAGCATTCGAAGCCTTCGGCAATTTCTTCGTCCGTCAACGGCGCCGGGTCTTCGAGACGCGCCAGGAACTTCCTGTGCCAGCGATGAACCAGCGGCGCGCCGGCGGCAACGCGCTCGGCGGTGGCATGGGCCTCGTTCATCACTTCCGCGTCCGCGACGACGCGCGAGACAACACCGAGGCGCAGCGCCTCGTCGGTGCCGAAGATGCGGCCCTCCAGAAGAATCTCCAGCGCCGGTCCGGCGCCGACCAGCGATTTCAGTGCGCCGATCTCGTGATAGCCCATAACCAGGCCGAGTTTGGAGATGGGGACGCCGAAGCGGCTGGATTCGCCGCAGATCCGGATATCGCAAAGGCCCGCGATTTCCATCCCGCCACCGACGCAGATGCCGCGGATGGCGGCGACCGTCGGGTGCGGGCAGGCGCGCATGGCGTCGATGTTCTTCGCCATCAACGCCCCGTAGGCGGCGGCCTGCTTCGAATTCGAACGGTCGGTCTCGAACTCGGAGATATCGTTGCCGGGACTGAACGACTTCTCGCCGGCGCCGGTCAGGATGATGCAGCGGACGCTGTCGTCCTTGGCGAGACCCGCAAAGGTATCGCCAAGTTTGCCCCACATGGTTTTGGTGAGCGCGTTCAGCTTCTCCGGTCTGTTGATGGTGATGGTGACGATGTTGTTGTCGTCGCGGTCAACCAGGATCGTATCTTCAGTCATGGGTCAGTCCGCGGTTTCTGCGAGGTAATCCATCGCCACTTGGCAGCCGCCCTTGTTGATCGGCACACCGGCGAGGGCGAGACCCATCTCGACGCCGGAAAGCGTGCCCATCAGGGTCAGGTCGTTGAAGTGACCCAGATGGCCGATGCGGAATACCTTGCCTTTGACTTTTCCAAGCCCGGTGCCGAGCGACATGTCGAACTTATCGAGGATCAGCTTGCGGATCTCGTCGGCGTCATGGCCGTCCGGCACGACGACACCGGTGAGGACGGGCGAGTGTTCTTCCTCGACCTGGCAGAGCGTCTCCAGACCCCAGTGTTCGACGGCGATGCGGCACGCCTTGGCGTGGCGCTTGTGCCGCGCGAAAACATTTTCCAAACCTTCTTCGTCGAGCAGCATCTTGAGCGCCTCTTCGAGGCCGTAAAGAAGGTTGGTCGCCGGCGTATAGGGAAAGAAGCCGCTGGCGTTGTTGCCGAGCATCGCGCCCCAGTCCCAGTAGGATTTCTTGAAGCCGCTCTTTTCGTGCGCATCGAGGGCTTTCTGCGAGACGCAGTTAAAGCCGAGACCCGGCGGCAGCATCAGTCCCTTCTGCGAGCCGGTGACGGTGACGTCCACGCCCCATTCGTCGTGGCGGTAATCCGCAGACGCCAGTCCCGAAATGGTGTCGACCATGAACAGCGCCGGATGGCCGGTGCTGTCGATCGCCTTGCGCACCTCGCCGATCCGCGACGTGACACCGGTCGACGTTTCGTTGTGCACGCAGCAGACGGCCTTGATCTCGTGGTTGGTGTCTTCATTAAGCCGCGCCGCCACCTTTTCGGGGTCGACCCCGTGACGCCAGTCGCCGGAGATGAATTCCGGCTCGAGCCCGATGCGGGTCGCAAGTTCATGCCACAGCGTCGCGAACTGCCCTGTCTCGTACATCAACACCTTGTCGCCGGGGCTGAGCGCATTGACGAGCGCTGCTTCCCAGGCGCCGGTGCCGCTCGATGGGAACACGATGACGGGGCATTCAGTCTTAAATACACCCTTCAGCTTTTCGAGGACGCGTTTGCCCAACTCGCCGAACTCGGGGCCGCGGTGATCGATCACCGGCATGTCCATGGCCCTCAGAATACGGTCGGGAACCGGGCTCGGGCCCGGGATCTGCAGGAAATGTCGGCCGCTCTTGTATGCCATGATGTTCCTCCGTCGACGGCTGTTTTTAGCGCGGCAAGCATAATGAATACAATTTTTTAAGATCGCAACCCTTAATTTCTGCCGTTTTCATTTAATTGTTGATTTTTGCATACAATTTTGTAGCATCTGTGGGCCAGCAAGGAGACGAGAATGCCCCGCGACGACTATGGACTGCGCGCCACCGGCCGGATCGGCGATGAAAAGCTCGCGAAACGGATCGATAAGGCGATCAATGGCCGGGTCCTGTTCGACCCGTTCTCGCGCGGGCGTTACGCGACGGATGCGTCTTTCTATCAGATCGAGCCGGTCGGCGTCGTCGTACCGGAGACGGCGGACGACGTACGGGCCGTCATCGATATCGCGCGCGACGAAGGTGTGCCGGTGCTGCCGCGCGGCGGCGGCACATCGCAGTGCGGTCAGACGGTCGGCGAGGCCATCGTCCTCGACACCTCCAAACACATGAACGGTGTTCTCGAATTCGATGCCTCGTCGCGCACGGCGCGCGTCGAGCCGGGTATCGTGCTCGACCGCCTGAATGCGTACCTGAAGCCACACGGCCTCTGGTTCCCGGTCGACGTCTCGACGTCTTCGCGCGCCACCATCGGCGGGATGACCGGCAACAACTCCTGCGGGTCTCGGTCGATCCGCTACGGCACCATGCGCGACAACGTCCGTGCCGTCGACGCCATCCTCGCCGACGGCTCGGCCATGCACTTCGGCGAAGTCACCGACAACCAGACGATGGCGCATCTGAGCGACACGCAGCGCGATCTCGTCGCCAATCTATTGGGCCTCGGGCGCGATCACGAAGCGCTCATCAAGGAGAAGTTCCCCGACCTCATGCGCCGCGTCGGCGGCTACAACATCGATGCCCTGATGCCGGCGGGTCCGGCACGCGGCAGCTGGGACAACCAGACCGTTCACAAGACGGCACCGCATCCCAATCTCGCGCATCTTCTGATTGGCTCGGAAGGGACGCTCGCGTTCTCGACATCCATCGACATCGACCTGCAACCGCTGCCGAAGAACAAGACGCTCGGCGTCTGCCACTTCCCGAAATTCTATGACGCCATGGATGCGGCCCAGCATCTGGTGAAGCTCGGGCCGGTCGCGGTCGAGCTCGTCGACCGCACCATGATCGGTCTTTCGCGCGACATTCCGATGTTCCGCGAAACCGTCGATGCGTTTATCAAAGGCGAGCCGGACGCGGTCCTGCTCGTCGAGTTCGCGGAGCCCGATCAGGAAGAAAACTTGAAACGCCTCAAACAACTCGGAGAGCTGATGGGCGATCTCGGCTTCCCGGATGCTGTTGTCGAGGCCGTCGATCCTGATTTCCAGAAGGCGATCTGGGAAGTCCGCAAGTCCGGCCTCAACATCATGATGTCGATGAAGGGCGATGGTAAGCCGATCTCGTTCGTCGAGGACTGTGCGGTCAGGCTTGAGGACCTCGCCGAGTACACCGACCGCCTGACCCAGGTGTTCCACAAGCACGGCACGGAGGGTACTTGGTACGCGCACGCCTCCGTCGGCACGCTGCACGTCCGACCTGTCGTGAATCTCAAACAGGAAATGGGCGCCAAGCAGATGCGCGCCATCGCCGAAGAAGCGTTCGAGATGGTGCGCGGGTATAAGGGCTCGCATTCCGGCGAGCATGGCGACGGGCTCGTGCGCTCCGAATTCCACGAGCCGATGTTCGGCAAGGAAATGGTCGAGGCGTTTAGAAATGTGAAACAGGCCTTCGACGAAGACGGCCTGTTCAACCCGGGCAAGATCGTCGACCCGCCGAAGATGGACGACCGCACCCTGTTCCGCTTCAAGCCCGGCTACAAACCGATCGAGATCGAAACCGCCATGGACTGGTCCGACTGGGGCGGGTTCTCCGGCGCGGTCGAGATGTGCAACAACAACGGCGCCTGCCGGAAGGCCGATCCGGGCGTGATGTGCCCGTCGTTCCGCGTCACCGGCGATGAGCAGCACCTGACGCGCGGCCGCGCCAACACGCTCAGGCTTGCGATCTCGGGACAATTGGGGGCGGAGGCGTTCACGTCCGACGCCATGAAGGACACCATGCAACTCTGCGTCGGCTGCAAAGGCTGTAAACGCGAATGCCCGACCGGCGTCGATATGGCGAAGATGAAGACCGAGTTCCTCTACCACTACAACAAGCGCCACGGCGTCTCGCTTAAAGACAAGTTGATCGCATACCTCCCGCGCTACGCGCCGATGGCCTCGCGAATGGCGGGTGTTCTGAATTTGCGCGACGTGATCCCCGGCCTCGCGAAACTGTCGGAAATGCTGCTCGGGTTCTCGGCGAAACGCACGCTGCCGAAATGGCGCGGCGATATCTTCGAGACGGGATCGGCCGGGGTGCATCCGGAATCGTGTCCCGTCGGTCAGGCCGTCCTCCTTTTCGCCGATACGTTCTCGACCTATTTCGAGCCGGAAAACCTCCATGCCGCCAAGCGGGTCCTGGATGCGGCGGGCTACCGGGTCGTGGTCGCGAAACCGAACAAGAATGAACGGCCGCTCTGCTGCGGGCGCACGTTCCTGGCCGCCGGTCTGGTCGACGAGGCGAAAGCGGAAGCGCGCCGTATGGCGGACGCGGTGCTGCCGTTCGTGCGCGCCGGCGTGCCCATTGTCGGTCTCGAGCCGTCGTGCCTGTTCACGCTCCGGGACGAGTTCTCCTCGCTGCTCCCGAAAGAGGAAGCGGCGGTTATCGCAAAACACGCCCTGCTGTTCGAGGAGTTCATCGCCGGTGAGATCGATGCCGGCACGTTCAAGATGGATCTGCAACCGCTCACCCAGTCGAAAGCGCTGCTGCACGGCCATTGCCATCAAAAGGCGTTCGCGACGATGGGCGCGGTCGAAAAGACCCTCAGGTTCGTACCGGGCCTGAACGTCGAAACGGTCGAGAGCAGCTGCTGTGGGATGGCGGGCGCGTTCGGGTACGAAGTCGCTAATTACGAAACCTCGATCAGGATGGCGGAACTCAGCCTCCTGCCCAAAGTGCGCGAAGCGGACGCGGACACGATCATCGTCGCCGACGGCACCAGCTGCCGTCATCAGATCGCCGACGGCGCGGCGCGGGACGCGGTCCACGTGGCGCGCGTCCTCGAGATGGCGCTGGCGGATGGGCAGGGGGCGTCATGAACCAGGTCACCGAACTCACCCCACGGACGACGCTGCACGAAGAACTGGTCGGGCGGCTCCGCGACATGATCTTCTCGGGCGAGCTCAAGGGCGGTGATCGCGTCCCCGAACAGAAGCTTTGCGACATGCTGGGAATTTCCCGGACGCCGCTTCGCGAAGCGCTCAAGGTGCTCGGCAACGAGGGGCTCTTGGAACTGCTGCCGAACCGCGGCGCCCGCGTCGCAACGCTCAGCGAAGCGGATATCGACGAAATCTTCCCCGTCATGGGCGCGCTGGAAGCGCTTTCTGGCGAACTGGCGTGCGCGCGGTTGAGCGCCGCCGAGTTCGCCGAAATCCGGGCGCTGCACTATCAGATGGCGCTGCACTATACGCGCCGCGAACTCGCCGATTATTTCCGGGTCAATCAGCAGATCCACGAGTGCATCCTGAAGGCGGCGGCGAACCCAACGCTGGAAGCGCAGTACAATGCGCTCGCCGGCCGTATCCGGCTGGCCCGGTTTCGCGCCAACATGACGGATACGCGCTGGGATCAGGCGATGCGCGAACACGAGGAAATGCTGGCGGCGCTCGACGCGCGCGACGGCAAACGGCTGTCCGAGGTGCTGAGCCGGCATCTCGAGAACAAGCGCGAAACCGTCAAACAGGCGATCCGCGAAGGCGCTGGCGAGGCGCACGGCGCGGCGGTGGCTTACGACTAGGTTTTCGAACGCCGCGTCATTCCGGCGAAGGCCGGAATCCAGAACGCCGGGTCTTTCGTGGTGAGTCTGTCGTGACACCCTGGACCCCGGCCTACGCCGGGGGGGGGACGAGCGTATTAACCCTGGATCGACGGCAGGTGAGGGGAATTCGCTCCGTTAACCAAGTCCGGGTGACGCCGGTCACAGACGGGCGGCGGTTCCAAAGCATATCATCGGTTATCGGGTAATTTCGGGGCAAACGCCGATGTTCGCCAATATCGATTTCAGGCACATGCACATCAATGCGAGGTTCTTTCGCAACGTCGCCTACCTGCTCGGCTTTCGCCGCAATGCCCGCCCGGTCGTCTTTCGCACGCCTCCCTCGGCACGCTGAATAGACCGTCCGGCTTCACGCGCCTCTCGCCATTTCGTGACTGGTCAGATCAGCGCCTGCGGCTAATATGCCCGCCATGTGGCAGCAGCTTTCAGATTTCATCTTCGGTGAACCCGTCCGTCAGGAAATGCCGGTCCGGGTCAGGCAACAGATCGAACGGCGCCAGGCAGTCAGCGAACGGCTGATTTCGTGGGTACAGTTCGCGCTGATCGTGCTGTTCGGCAGCCTTTGGCTGGCCGCCCAGCAGGTCAATATGACCGACACGCCGTTCCAGGTGGTGCCGCTGGCGCTGGCGGCGTACTTCGTCTTTACCGTGACCCGGCTCATCCTGTCTTATCGCATCGCGCTGCCGCACTGGTTTCTCACTATCTCGGTGCTGATGGACGTGGCGCTGCTGATGCTGCTGATCTGGAGCTTCCATATCCAGTACGAACAGCCGGCGAGCTTTTATCTCAAGGCGCCGACGATCATGTATGTCTTCATCTTCATCGCGCTTCGCGCGCTGCGGTTCGAGCCCCGCTATATCCTGACGACGGGTACCGCGGCCATCGTCGGCTGGAGCGTTCTCGTATGGTACGTCGTCTCCATCGTCCCCGACGATCCGATGATCACGCGGGACTACGTGCAATACATGACCTCCAACTCAGTATTGATCGGTGCCGAGATCGACAAGATGGTGTCAATCGCGCTGGTGACCGCGGTCCTCAGTATTGCCGTGGTGCGCGCACGCCGCGCGTTCTTCCGCGCGGTCCTCGAACAAACGGCGGCGGAGGATCTCTCCAGATTCGTCTCAAAAGAAGTGGCGCGGCGGATCACGTCGTCTGACCGGCAGATCCAGCCGGGCGATGGGGAGAGCCGGGAAGCGACGATTATCTTCACCGATATCGAGGGCTTCTCGACGGTGTCCGAGAACATGTCGGCGCAGGAGCTGGCGAAAACGCTCAACGAGTATTTCGGCGCTATGGGTGAAGTCATCGACCGGCACGGCGGCGTCATCACCTTGTTCGAAGGAGATTTGATGCTGATCACCTTCAACGCGGTTCAGGAAGATCCGGACCATGCCCGGAACGCGGTCCGCACCGCCCTTGAGATCGAGGAGACCGCCCGCACCCGCACCTTCAACGGCGTCGCGCTCAAGACCCGGTGCGGCATCAACACGGGTGAGATCACGGTCGGTGCCGTCGGTGCGCAGGACAGGCTCGTATTCACGGTCCACGGCGACAACGTCAACATCGCCGCCCGCCTTGAGCAGCTGAACAAACAGTACGGCACTTACATCATGATGGGCGAGGCGACGCACCGCGCCGTCGACGGGGAATACGCCTGCGAGCTCGTTTGCGAGACCAAGGTCAAGGGCCGGGCCCAGCCGGTGAAGGTCTATAAACCTTCAGGAGCCCCCTGACGAGTGACCGGTTTTGCGCCCGCGCCGGAATCAGCGGTTGGCGTTATAGAGCGCCTTCATGATCGAGATCGCGATGGTGCCGGAATCGAAATTATCCGCAAAATCGGGATCGCCCATGTTTCGGAACTCCGGAATGGATTTGAGGTCTTCTTTGCGGACGGCACGATATCCCATGCGCCAATCGGGAAAGTCCCGTGCCGGAATTTCATGATCGATGATCACCGTCAAAGACGTATGGCGGGTATCTGCCGTAATTCGGTCGAGCACTCGGGAGATGCCGTCCGGCGGCCCCTCGAGGGTTTGCACGAACGTCCCGTTGGGCAGTGAAATCAGGAACCCGGTCACGCCGTCGCGAACATTGTTGGCGCGTGACGCCTCCAGAATCTCCTCGCAGTCCGCTTCGTTGACCGGATCGCTGGCCTGGCTCGTATAAACAACCTGACGGAACATCAAACAGTCCCTCAAATCCGCAAGGTGTCGCTGCTGTTCCCGGTCAGCCTATCGCATGAGAACCGCCATTTTCAAATCAGGCGCGGAGCGATCCGCCCGTCGCCTTCTCGACCGCCTGGACGATCCTCTTGGAGATGCCCTCGATCTCTTCGTCGGTCAGGGTGGTTTCGGTCGGTTGCAGCACGACGGTGACGGCCAACGATTTGCGGCCTTCGCCCAGCGACGGCCCCTCGAACACGTCGAACACGCGGACGTCCTCGATCAGCGTCTTATCGGCGCCGCGCGCAGCCTGGACGACCTTCGCCGCCTCCGTCTCGGCGTCGACGACGAACGCGAAATCGCGCTCGATCGGCTGGAACGGCGACAATGTCAGCATCGGCCGTGCGGCGGATTTCGCCTTCGGCTGCGGGACCGCGTCCGGATAGATCTCGAACGCGACCACCGGTCCCTTGACATCGAGCGCGCGCAGCACTTTCGGGTTGATTTCGCCGAAGCGCGCCAGGGTGTTTTTGGGACCGAGCCGCAGTTCGCCCGCCCGGCCCGGGTGGTAGTAGGTCAGCACATCGGTGAACACCTGAAGGTTCGCCACCGGCGCGCCGAGCGCGTCGAGCACGGCCAGTGCGTCGGCCTTGGCCATATAGGCGTCGACGGGGGCGGGGGCTTTCGACCAGTGTTTGGGGCCGGTCAAGCCGGACCGGATGCCCACCGCCGAGATACGCTGGTCTTCGGGGGCGTCGCCGAAATACTCGGGCCCCACCTCGAACAGGTCGGCGTTGGCGAACCCGCGATCCGCATTGCGGCCGGCGGCCTGAATCAGGTTGGCGAGCGCGCTCGGACGCATGATCGAGAGCTCGGAGCTGATCGGATTTGCGATCCGGATGCTGTCCGGCGTGTCGGCGAACAACGCCGCTTCCTTTTCACCCATGAACGAATACGTGACGGCTTCCGTCAATCCGCGCGCGGCAAGGGTGCGCCGGGCTACGGCGCGGCGTTTCTGGGACAGGTTCAGCGCCGGTTTCGGCAGCGTCGTTTCGCGCGGCAGTGGCGTCACGGGAATGTTGTCGAAGCCGTTGATGCGGACGACTTCCTCGACCAAACAGGCTTCATGAACGATGTCGCTGCGCCACGACGGGATCTTGACCTGCCAGGTATCGCTATCACCGGAAATCTCGAACCCGAGCACGGCGAGAATGCGCTGGATTTCGTCGCGCGGCACATCCACGCCCGCGAGTTCCTTGACGCGATCGGGGCGGAAATCGAGGCTGCGGCCCTTGTCCGGATTGCCGCCGGCGACGACCACTTCCGACGGTTCGCCGCCGCAGAGATCGAGGACCAGGCGCGTCGCAATCTCCATCCCGGTCTCGAGAAATGCCGGGTCGATGCCGCGCTCGAAGCGGTAGCGTGCGTCGGAGATAATCTGAAGCTTGCGCCCGGTCATCGCGGTCCGCACCGGATCGAAGTAGGCGCTTTCGATGAAGACGTTCACTGTTTCCTCGGTGACCCCCGAGACCTCGCCGCCCATGACGCCGCCCAGACCTTCCGGGCCGTTGTCGTCGGTGATCAACGTCATCTCGTCGTCGAAGGTGTATTCTTTCTCGTTCAGCGCCAGCATCTTCTCGCCGGATTTCG
This sequence comes from Rhodospirillales bacterium, assembly GCA_965228915.1. Taxonomy (GTDB): domain Bacteria; phylum Pseudomonadota; class Alphaproteobacteria; order Rhodospirillales; family Casp-alpha2; genus UBA4479. The sequence goes on from OZ245847.1 coordinate 1,639,341, forward strand.
ACAGGCGGACCCGGATGTCGCCCTTGACCTTGTCGGCGTCGAACACGTGCAACGGCCGGTTGAGATCGATGGTCATCAGGTTGGTGATGTCGACCAGTGCCGAAATCGGACGGAGGCCGACGGCGAGCAGACGCTCCTTGAGCCACGCCGGGCTTTCACCGTTGGTGACGCCCTTGACGTAACGGCCGACGAAATACGGGCACGGTTTGTTGTCCGGATCGTCGAATTCCAGATGCACGTCGATCGGGCTTTTGAAGCTGCCGGGGACCGGGCCGTTGGCGAGCGGCTTCAACGAACCGATGCCGGCGGCGGCAAGGTCGCGGGCGATGCCGCGCACACCCAGGCAATCGCCTCGGTTCGGCGTGATGGCGATATCGATGATCGGGTCGTTGAGGCCCATGATGTCGACGGCCGGTTTGCCGATGGGGGTGTCTTCGGGCAGATCGACGATGCCCTCGTGTTCGTCGGAAATGCCCATTTCGCGTTCCGACAGCAGCATCCCGTTGGACAGCACGCCCCGGATTTCCGTCGGCTTCAGGGTGACGTCGATGCCGGGAATGTAGGAACCACCCGGCGCGAACACACCGATCATGCCGGTGCGCGCATTGGGTGCGCCGCAGACCAGTTCGACCGTTTCGCCGTTGCCGGGATCGACCCGACAGACCCGGAGCCGGTCGGCGTTCGGATGCTGCTTGGCTTCGACGACGCGTGCGGTGACGAAGGTTTCGAGCCCCTTGGCGCGGTCTTCGACGCCTTCGAGTTCGAGCCCGACCATGGTCAGCGAGTCGGTGATCTCTTTAAGCGATGCGTTGGTGTCGAGATGTTCCTTGAGCCAGGAAAGGGTGAATTTCATCGCACAAGCCCTCCCACCATGCCGGGCACCTCGAGCGAGCGGAACCCGTAATGTCTGAGCCAGCGAAGGTCGCTATCATAGAACGTGCGCAGGTCGGGGATGCCGTATTTGAGCATCGCCAGACGCTCAATCCCGATGCCGAAGGCGAAGCCCTGGTATTCGTTCGGATCGATGCCGCAGTTTGAAAGCACGTTCGGGTTGACCATGCCGGAGCCGAGAATTTCCAGCCAGTCGTCGCCGTGGCCGATACGGAACTCGCCGCCGTCGCGGGTGCAGCCGATGTCGACTTCCGCCGACGGTTCGGTGAACGGGAAATAGCTGGGCCGGAAACGGACCGGCAGATCGTCGACCTCGAAGAACGCGCTGCAGAATTCGATCAGGCAGCCCTTGAGGTGACCCATGTGCGACGTTTTGTCGATCACCAGCCCTTCGACCTGATGGAACATCGGCGAATGGGTGGCGTCGTAATCGGAGCGGTAGGTGCGCCCCGGCGTGATGATCCGGATTGGCGGTTTTTCGGCCGTCATGGTCCGGATCTGCACCGGGCTGGTGTGGGTGCGGAGCACCTTGCGCTCGCCATGCTCGCCGGGGAGATAGAACGTATCGTGTTCCTGGCGCGCCGGGTGATCGGCGGGAATGTTCAGTGCCGTGAAGTTGTGCCAGTCGTCCTCGATATCCGGGCCTTCGGCGACGGTGAAACCCATTTCACCGAAAATTGCCGTGATTTCGTCGATGGTCTGGCTGATCGGGTGGATCGAGCCTTGGGTTTCCGGGGCGGGAGGCAGGGTGACGTCGATCTTCTCCGTCATCAGCCGGCGGTCGAGATCGGCATCGGCAAGCATCGTCTTCTTGCTCTCAAGCACGTCGGCGATTTCGTCCTTGAGTGCATTCAGCGCCTGGCCGGCGGCCTTGCGCTCTTCGGGCGCCATCTGGCCCAGGCCCTTCATCATGTCGGTGATGCGGCCCTTCTTGCCGAGCACGGCGACGCGGATTTCCTCAAGCGCGTCCACGCTTTCGGCGGCGTCGACGTCTTTCAGGATGTCGTCTCGAAGCTGGTCCGGATTGTCCATCGTTCCCCTGCTTTAAACCAAATGGCCTTAAACACACGAACGGGAGTAACGCCCAAGGCGCTACTCCCGTTCCAAAACTCGGATGCTCCCGAAACTCGGGAAATTAAGCGTTCTGGCTGAGAGCGGCCTGGGCCTGATCCACCAGCGCTTTAAACGCTTCCGGTTCGTTCATGGCGAGATCCGCCAGAACCTTGCGGTCCAGCTCGACCCCGGCCTTCGAAAGGCCGTTCATGAACACCGAATAGGAAAGTCCGTTTTCGCGCGCACCGGCGTTGATCCGCTGAATCCAGAGACGGCGGAACTGCCGCTTTTTCTGACGGCGGTCGCGATAGGCGTATTGCAGACCTTTCTCGACGCGTTCGATCGCGGTGCGGAAGTTGGTGCTGTTACGGCCCCGATAACCCTTGGCGAGTTTCAGGACCTTTTTGTGACGGGCATGCGACGTTTTGCCGCGCGTTACACGTGCCATGATTAATCTCCTCCGCTTAAGCGTTCGGCATGTACGACTTGACGATCCGTGCGTCCTGCGGGGACAGGGTCATCATGCCGCGCGCCTGGCGCTTCATTTTGGTGGAACGTTTACGGAGATTGTGCCGCTTGAAGGCGACGGCCGCGCGCACCTTGCCGGTGCCCGTCAGCTTGAAGCGCTTTTTGGCGCTCGACTTGGTCTTCAGTTTGGGCATTTCCCTCTTCCTTCATCAATAGGGGCCAAAAGGCCCGGTTTCTCTAGCCCGGCGCTGAGCGCCAGATGCTGTTCCGGCGCTACACGCCGGGGGGTTCAAGCGGCGAGGCATGCCCTTTCAGCCATGCCGCTCGGCCGTCCATATTGCGGCGGCGCGCGGTTTATAGCGGTGAAGACCCCGATTGGCAAGGGGTGTAGCCGATTTTGGCGGTGCCGTGTTCAGAACGCCAGGAGGTCGTCGGCTTCCTGCGCTTCCTCCGCCGTCCACTGGCGCACCGGCGTCGGTGCGGCGACGCGCCCGAACGGCAGAAACGTGCCTTCCCCCGGTGCATCCAGGGTCACCGATCCGCCCTCGGCGATGATTTCGATCGCGCCCTCGCGGATCTGGTAACCATAGTGCGACGTCCCGGCCGGCATGCCGACCGTGAGCCGGCCGGCGACGAATTCGGTGCCGCGAATGCCGATGGTGGCGACCGGTGTCGTGATCGCCACGCTGTTGAAGTCGTTGTGGCTTATGGCGCCGGAAATGTACTTGAATACACCCTCGACGAACTTCAGACCCTGTTTGTCCTTGGCGTCCGTCAGGCCGTGCACGTCATAGACCATTTCGTCGACTTCGATGATCGCGCCGCCGCCCATCTGCAGCGTCGACGAATCCGTGAATCGCACGATCAGCCGGGCGCCGTCTGCGGTTTCGATCTTGTCGCCGGCATAGACGGCGCCGCCTTCGCTGAGCACAAGGGTCTCGCCACCCTGAGTGCGGGTCGCATCCCCCTTTTGACGCTCGACGGTGCCGGCGCGCTCGAGCGCGGCAGCGGACGAGACGAGTGTGAAGACGATCAGGGCCGCGCCCAGAAAGCGATACAGGTTACGCATGCGCAGTTGCTCCTCGCGGCATTAACAACGCCACGTACGGCACGAAATACGTACAATTCACAGGGTTGGATTACCTCGGCGCGATGACCATGGTCATCAGGCGGCCCTCAGGTCGCGGATGCTGCTCGACCTTGGCAACTTCGTCGAGTTCGTCACGCACACGCTCCAATACCTTGAGGCCAAGGTCCTGGTGGGCCATTTCACGGCCGCGGAAGCGAATGGTCATCTTGACCTTGTCGCCGTCTTCGAGGAAGCGGCGTACGGCCCTCATCTTGACCTCGTAATCGTGGTCATCGATGCCGGGACGCATCTTGATCTCCTTGACCTCGATGACTTTCTGCTTCTTGCGGGCTTCGTTGGCCTTTTTCTGCGCCTCGTACTTGAACTTCCCGTAATCGAGAATCTTGCACACGGGCGGGTCGGCGTTCGGCGACACCTCGACGAGGTCCAAACCGACCTCGGCGGCCATGTCGATCGCTTCCTGAAGGCCAATGACACCGACCATTTCGCCGTCGGCATCGACAAGGCGTACGGGATCGGCTTGAATATCTTCGTTGGCGCGCGGTCCATCCTTGGACGGCGGCGCCGGTGGGCCGGGTCTGCGGGCTATGGAAATCTCTCCTCTTGCAGTTACACCAAAGACCCGCCTAAGCGGGTCATTTCATCACATTATCTCGTTAAAGCGTTACCCTGCCAACGGGCCGTGCGCTTCCCGGCTAAGTCTATCGACTGCCTCTTCCAGCGCAACAATTTCTTGATCCTTGCCGCCGAGGCGCCGGATCGCCACCTGACGACCCTCCGCCTCGCGGTTGCCGACGACCAGGATCGCGGGCACCTTGGCGTGCGAATGTTCGCGGATCTTGTAGTTGATTTTCTCGTTCCGAAGGTCGGCTTCGGCGCGGATGCCGGCGGCCGCCAGCGCGGCCACCACCTCTTCGGCGTAGCCGTCGAGGTCGTTGGTGATCGGCGCGACCACGGCCTGCACCGGCGCCAGCCACATCGGCAGGCGTCCGGCGAAGTTCTCGATCAGGATGCCGATAAAGCGTTCGAACGAGCCCAGGATCGCCCGGTGCAGCATGACCGGGCGGTGCTTTGAGCCGTCTTCGCCGACATATTCGGCGTCGAGGCGCTCGGGCAGCACGAAATCGACCTGCAACGTGCCGCACTGCCAGTCGCGGCCGATGGCATCGCGCAGCACGAATTCCAGCTTCGGCCCATAGAATGCGCCTTCGCCGGGGTTCATGATCAGATCGGCGCCGGCCTTGATGGCGGCGTCCTTGAGCGCAGTTTCCGCCTTGTCCCACGTCTCATCCGAGCCGGCGCGCACGTCGGGGCGGTCTGAGAATTTGACCGTGAATTCCTCGAACCCGAAATCACGGTAAATCGATGCCAGCAGTTCGATGAAGATCTCGGTTTCGCTCTCGATCTGATCTTCCGTGCAGAAGATGTGTGCATCGTCCTGGGTGAACGCGCGCACGCGCATCAGGCCGTGCAGCGCGCCCGACGGCTCGTAACGGTGGCACGAGCCGAATTCCGCCATCCTGAGCGGCAGGTCGCGGTAGCTCTTGATGCCCTGACGGAAGATCTGCACGTGGCACGGGCAGTTCATGGGTTTGAGCGCGAGGTGGCGGATGCCGCCTTCGACCGCGTCTTCCTCGGACGCATCGGCGCTGCCCGCGCTTTCGCTCGCTTCGCCGCCGCTTTCGTCCACCTCGGCGATGAACATGTGCTCGCGGAACTTTTCCCAGTGGCCGGACTCTTCCCAGAGCTTGCGGTCGACCAGTTGCGGCGTCTTCACCTCGACATAACCCGCCCCGTCCAGGCGTTTGCGCATGTACTGCTCGCACGTCCGGTAGAGCGACCAGCCCTTCGGGTGCCAGAACACCGAGCCGCGCGCCTCTTCCTGGATATGGAACAGGTCCATTTCCTTGCCGAGCCTGCGGTGATCGCGCTTTTCGGCTTCCTCGATCCGCGTCAGGTAGGCTTTCAGTTCCTTGTCGTTCCGCCACGCCGTGCCGTAGATGCGCTGCAGCTGCGGATTGCGCGCATCGCCGCGCCAATAGGCGCCGGCGAGCTTCATCAGCTTGAACGACTTGCCGAGCCTGCCCGTCGACGGCAGGTGCGGGCCGCGGCAGAGGTCGATCCAGTCGCCCTGGCGATACATCGTGATATCTTCGCCGTCCGGCAGTTCCATCACCCATTCGGCCTTGAACGTCTCGCCTTTCTCCTTAAAGAAACCGGCGACCTCGTCGCGGGACCAGACTTCGCGCTCGATCGGCACGTCGCGGTCGACGATCTCCGCCATCCGCTTTTCGATGGCTTCGAAATCCTCGGTCGAGAAGGGTTCTTCACGGTGGAAGTCGTAATAAAAGCCTTCTTCCGTCGCCGGCCCGAACGTGATCTGGGTTTCCGGATAAAGTTCCTGCACCGCCATCGCCAACACGTGGGCGGCGTCGTGGCGCAGCACGTCGAGGGCTTCCGATTCCTGCTTGTCGGTAATGATGGCGACGTTGGCGTCGCTTTCGATGGTTCGGTCGAGATCCCACAGCTCGCCGTCGACCTTCACGACCATCGCCGCCTTGGCGAGGCCGGGGCCGATCGACTGGGCGATTTCGGCGCCGGTCACCGGGTTGTCGTAGTTGCGGACGGAACCGTCCGGAAGCGTGATCGCGACCATGGATCGAAAGCCTTGAAATTCAAACTCAGCGGGTAGTTAAAGTGCGGCGCGCAAGGCGTCAAGAACCGGCTTCGTCGGTGAGCGCCGCGAAAACCTCGTCGACGCCAAGATCGGCAAGGCGATCACGTCTGATAATCATCACTTCCGCGCCCCGCTGCGCACAAAGCGCCGGGTCGGAAGCATCTGAATAAAGCACCACCGACGGGATCCCGGCGAAGGCGGCGATGTGCATGGCGCCGTTGTCGTTGCCGACGGCGAACCGGGCGCGCTTGGCGACGGTCACCAGGTCGATCAGCGACGTTTCGCCGGCGATATTTTTTGCCGTCAGCGATCCTTCGATCAGGGCGGCGGCGAGCGGGCGTTCGGCCTCGGTGCCGGCGACGACGGGGATCACGCCGCTCGCGTCCAACTTTTGGATCAGCTCCCGGTACTGCGCGCGCGGCCAGCGCTTGGCCGGGCGGTGTTCGGCGCCGCCCGGCACGACCAGACAGAACGTGTCGGGCAGCTTCAGGTGCGTGATGTCGCTGACGATCGGGGCGAGGTCCGGCTTTGGCACGTCCTCGATTCCGGCCATTGAAAGCTGCTCGGCCTGGCGTTCGAGGGTGTGCATGAAATCGCGCCGTGGGTTCTTGTGAGGATGCGAGCACCCCTTCGCGATACCCGACCATTCCGGCTTCGGACCCGGCCAGAACAGACGGAAATAGCTGCTCGAGCGGTCGGATGTCTGAAGGTCATAGACACGCGTAAAACCGCCGTTCCGAAGCTTCTTGCGAAGTGCCAGCCACTTGCCGAATTCGGCAAAGCGCGGGCGGTCGTCGATGATCACATCGTCGGCAACATTGGCGGCTTTGATCAGCTCAGCGTAAGGTGCCGTGGTCAGGACGGTGATGCGGTCCCCGGCGTGGTGCTTTCGGATCGCGGCCATCGGTCCCAGCGCCTGCACGACATCGCCGAGGGCGCCCAGCTTGATGACGAGAATTCGGGTTTGTTCGGGTGCGTTTGCCGCCATCGGCCTCAGGCGCTGCCCCATTCCGCGAGAACCTCGTTATAAACGTCGAGCGTCTTGTCGCACATTTGCGTCTTCGAGAAATTCTTGCGGACGTGATCGATAGCGGCCGCGGCAAGACGGCTCCGCGCATGCTCGTCCAGCGCGAGGCCCTTGGTGATGGCCTGGGCCAGCGCATCGGCATCCCCGGGAGGCGTCAGCCAGCCGGTGACGTCGGGGATCACGGTTTCCTTGGCGCCGCCGTGATCGGTGGCGATGACCGGGCGGCCCATGGCCTGCGCCTCGCAGACGATACGACCGAAGGCCTCCGGATCCGTCGAGGCGGAAACCACCAGATCCGTCAGTTTGTAGGCCGCTGCCATGTCCTCGCAATGATCGACGATGCGCACCACCTCCTCAAGACCGTGCCGCACGATTCGCGCTTCGAGTTCCTGGCGGTAGTCCTCGCGGCCCTGGGCGCTGCCGACCAATAGGCAGCGGATATTGCGGTGTTCCAGTTTGGCGATGGCCTCGATCAGGACGAGCTGTCCCTTCCAGCGGGTGAGCCGTCCCGGCAGCATGACGATGGGTACCCCGTCCGGCAGCCGCCAGTCGTTGGAGAGCTTGATGACGCGTTCGGCCGACACCCGTTCCGGGTCGAACTTTTCCAGATCGACGCCGCGGTGGATGATGCGGATCTTTTCGACGGGTACACCGTAGTGCCGGCGAATATGGCCGCCGATGAACGCCGAGATGGCGATCACGCGCTCGCCCATGGTCATGATCGAGTTGTACTTGCGCTTGATCCAGTTGCCGATCGAGTACGTGCCGTGGAACGTCGTGACCAGCGGCACCTTGGTGCGTTGGCAGGCGAAGTAAGCGCTCCACGCCGGCGCGCGGGAACGCACGTGCACGATATCGACGTGCTCGCGGCGGATCAGGTCGGCGATGCGTTCGACATTGCGATACATCACCACCGGGTTCTTGGAGGCGACCGGCAGCATGACGTGTTCGGCATTGACGCGGGTCAGATCGTGCACCAGCAACCCGCCCTCGGATGCCACGATCGCGCGCCCGCCTGCGGCGCCGATGGCGCCGGCGATCTCAACGGTGCCGCGCTCGACCCCGCCGCTGCCGCCCAGGGCGGGCAGAATCTGCAATACGGTCGGCGGCCGCCCCTCGACGGGTTCGGGGCGTGCCATCGCGTCGTCATGGGTGTTAAGGTGCGCGCTGTCGTTCATGGCCATAACAGTGTAATACGGGAGCCCGCATGTCCGATCAAACAAAAGACCCGGCGATCCTGACGCGCGAGGACGGATCGATGATTGCCTACCGCCACACCACTGGCAAGTCACCAGGTGTGACGTTTCTGACGGGCTTCAAATCCGACATGCAGGGCGGCAAGGCGACGGCACTCGAGGCCTTCTGCACGACAAAAGGGCATGCATTCACCCGGTTCGACTATTTCGGGCACGGCGAGTCTTCGGGCGCATTCGAGGACGGGACCATCGGCCGCTGGGCCGACGACGCAGTGCACGTTCTGGATGAAGTCACCGAAGGCCCGCAAATCCTCGTCGGGTCGTCCATGGGCGGCTGGATCATGCTGTTGGCGGCGCTTCAACGCCCCGAACGTGTGGCGGCGCTGGTCGGTATAGCGGCGGCGCCGGATTTCACCCGCGACCTGATTCCCCCGGCACTGACGCCGGACCAGTTGGAGCAGATTGACCGTGACGGTTTCTGCGAAATCCCCAACTGCTACGACGATCAGGAGCCTTACCGGATCCGGAAATCGCTGCTGGAGGAGGGCGACAACCATCTCCTTTTGAACGGCGAAATCGGCCTCGACATCCCGATCCGCCTTATTCACGGCATCGAGGACGAGGATGTTCCCTGGCAGACGGCACTCCGGATCATGGAGCAGGTCCGGACCGACAACGTGGAGATTCAGTTTGTCAAAGCAGGCGATCACAGACTATCAGAACCCCAGGATCTCGACCGCCTGACCCGGACGGTAGATGCTTTGCTGGAGACTTGCTGAAATGCCGATTGAGCGAATGCTGCGCGGATATCGCGAATTCAAGACCGGCATGCATGACATGGCCCGTGACCGTTATTCGGACCTGGTGAAGCAAGGCCAGCATCCGGGCGCCGCCGTGGTTGCGTGTTCCGACTCCCGCGTCGATCCGGCGTTCGTCTTTCGCGCCGAACCTGGCGAGATTTTCATGATCCGCAACGTCGCCAATCTCGTTCCGCCCATGGAAGAAGGCGGCAAGTTTCATGGCACATCGGCGGCTCTGGAATATGCGGTGATGGCCCTTCAGGTGCCGAATATCGTTGTCCTCGGCCATGCCCATTGCGGCGGCATCAAAGCGATGATCGATGGCGACCGGGTGACGGAGGAAGGCTACAAGTATGTTCCGGATTGGGTCTCGATGCTCGCGGCGGCGCATCGTCGGGTGCTGGCGACCATGCCCGATGCAACCGAACAGGAGGTGCAACACGCGTGCGAGCGCAACGCCGTGCTTGTTTCTCTGGAGAACCTGACGACGTTTCCCTGGATCCGCGAAAGAATCGCCAACAAGTCCCTTAAGCTGCACGGCTGGTATTTCGATATCGAGACGGCGCAGCTTGAAATTTACAACCCAATGAGCGGCCGCTTCGAAGAGGTCGACTGATCCGCCAGGGTTTACGTTTCCTCGACCAGAATCGCCTGCAGGCCGGAGCGGTAGTCCGGGTACTTCAGCCTGACGCCGAGCTCGTTCAGAATTCTTTTATTGTCGACGCGGCGGTTGTCGTTCCAGAAACTCAGCGCCATCGGGCTCATGTTCTGCCTGGCGTCCTCGAAACTCTGTAACGCTGGCGGATCTTTCCCCAAAAGCCCGCAAGCATAGGCCGTCACTTCCGCGGGCGGCGCCGGCTCGTTGTCGCAGACGTTGTAGATCGCGCCCGGGTTCGGTTTGGCGATCGACGCGGCGAGCACGCGGGCGATATCGTCGACGTGGATGCGCGAAAACGCGTGCCCCGGCTTGTCGATGCGCTTGGCGCGCTTTTTCCGGATCTGATCGAACGTGGAGCGGCCCGGGCCGTAAATGCCGGCGAGCCTGAAAACGTGCACAGGCAGGCCGTGTTCCCGGTAGAGCGCAAGCCAGGCATTTTCGGCATCGACGCGGCGTCTCGATCTGTCGCTCGACGGGTTGGTGGGCGCGGTCTCGTCGACCCAGGCGCCGTTCGTGTCGCCGTACACGCCCGTGGTCGAGAGATATCCGAGCCAGTTCAGCGTCGGGATCGATCGAATGGCGTCTTCGGCGGCGTTGATGACCGGATCGCGGTCCTCGTCGGGGGGAATTGAAATCAGCACATGATTGCAGGCATGGAGTTTAGCGGTCAGCTCCTGGCTCAACGGTTCGCCGCTCCAGATTTGCGCATCGATTCCGGCGGCGAGAAACCGTTTCGCCTTGTCGGGATCGCGAACCGTCCCCGCCACCGTCCATTCGGCGACGGACAGATGGCGCGCCAGCGCTTCGGCGGAAAAGCCGAGTCCAAAACAAAAAAGGCGGGGACCGCCGCGTCGCGTCACGTCATACACTCCCGGTACATACTTCTCAGGGCTTGCCGGGGGCCGCAGGGACCCGTAGAAGCCTTGGATATGCTTGTGCCGGAGTATAACCGCAAAGATCGGTCCGCGCGATGACATCCGTTCATTCGATTGTCGTTCTATTTTCGCTGCTGTTGTCGATGACGACGACAGTCCATGCGGCGGAACTGAACCATGCCCGCGAATATGCGCGCTGTATGGGTCTCGCGCCGTCCGATCCCAACGATGCGTTCGAGATGGCGACGGCCTGGAAGGGGCTGGGCGGCGGCGACGCCGCGGAACATTGTGCGGCGGTGGCGCTTCTGTACGCCGGTCAGACGGAATATGCGGCGCGCAGACTGGAAGTGTTGGGCGAGACCATCGTCGCCGAGCCGGAATTCAAGGGACAGATTCTGGCCCAGGCCGGGCAAGCGTGGCTGTTGAGCGGCGATCCGGCGCGCGCCGAAGCGGCGCTGACGGAGGCGATCAAATTGTTGCGCGCACGCCCGCAGGTCATGGTCGACCGCGCCCAAGCCCGCGCCGCCATGGGCGACTACAAAGGCGCCGTCGAGGATCTGACCAACGCCATATCCGCGGACCCGAAGATGGCCGACGCCTATATGTTCCGGGCCAGCGCATACCGGTATCTGGATGAACTGGGGAAGGCCAAGGCGGATATCGACGCGGCGCTGTTGTTGGAACCCGACAACCCGGCGGCTTTACTGGAGCGCGGCATCCTGTTCCGGCTCGATGGCAAGAACGCGGCGGCGCGCGAGGATTGGCTCAGGGTGCTGGAGCTCGACCCGGACGGCGAGGCGGGACGTATGGCGCGCGCCAACATCGAAAAGATGGATGTGAAGGTAAAGTAAGCAGGCGGCTTGGGGATGCCGGATTGGCCAAGCCGCCGTCTACCGGCGCCAAATCAAGCGATCAGAAATCCAGATCGGCATAGTGCTTGGGCGGCGGCGCGCTCGGGATGCGGTCGCCGAGGAGCGGGCGGAAACTCGGCCGCGACTTGATCCGCGCATACCAGTCCTTGGCCAGTTCGTGGTCTTCCCACGGGACGTCGCCGATGTAATCCAGTGTCGAAAGATGCGCGGCGGCGGCGATGTCGGCAAGCGACAGGTCGTCGCCCGCCAGCCATTTGCGGCGCTCCACCAGATACGAGATGTAATCCATGTGGGTGTGGACGTTGCTGTGCCCGGCGCGAACCTCGGCGGAGTCCGGTTCACCCAACCCCAGAAACCGCTTCATGAACTTCTCACCGACAAGCTTTTCCGTCACCTCGACGTTGAACTTGCGGTCGAACCAGTCGACGAGGCGGCGGACCTCGGCGCGCTGATACGGCTGACGGCCCATCAGCGGCGGGTCGGGGTGCATCTCGTCTAGGAATTCGGATATCACCTGCGAGCCGGAAAGCGCGGTGCCGTCGGGTTCGACCAGGACCGGGACTTCCCCCATGGGATTGATGGCGAGAAACTCGTCGCGGCGGCGCCAGACGTTCTCGGCCTTCATTTCGAAATCGATGCGCTTTTCGCCGAGGACAATGCGAACTTTTCTGCAGAACGGCGAAAGCCAGAGATGATACAGGACGCGCATGCAATACTTCCGTAGACCGGCGCCCGATCAACGTCCGCTGGCGAAAACGTGAACGGTCGTTAGTGGCGCCCGAACCATCGAATACGCTATCAAGGGGACAGATGGCAACCATCGGCTGGAGGCACGCCTCGCCTTCGGCGGTAAACGGACGGCACTCGAGCGTGAACAGGAGCGAACCATGTTGATCAGACACCGCAAGGCCTCGGACGTTTTGGGCTCGGAAATCACGCCGAAATCGGTCTTCGACGACCGCCGCCGCTTCCTCAAAACGGCGGCACTGGCGGGTGCCGGGCTGGCGGCGAGCGCACTGCCGTCGCTGCCCGCCTATGCGGCGCGCACCAAGCTCGAGGGGGTCGAGAAGACCAAGTGGTCAGCCGAGAACCTGCCGGAGAACGACACCCCCAACAGCTACGAGGACGCGACCAGCTACAACAACTTTTATGAGTTCGGCACTGCCAAGGGCGATCCGAAGGACAACGCACAGGATTTCAAGACCTCGCCATGGGAGATCGTGGTCGAAGGCGAGTGCGCGAAACCCGGCAAGATTTCGTTCGAGGATCTCATCAAACCGGCGACGCTTGAAGAGCGAGTCTACCGGTTCCGTTGCGTCGAGGCGTGGTCGATGGTGATCCCGTGGGTCGGCGTGTCGCTCGGCGACGTTCTGAAACGCTTCGAGCCGACGTCCGACGCCCGCTATGTCTACTTCGAAACGTTGTTCGACCCCGAACAGATGCCGGGCCAGCGTGCGCCGGTCCTCAACTGGCCCTATAAAGAAGGGCTCCGGATCGACGAGGCGATGCACCCGCTTTCGATCCTCGCGGTCGGCATGTACGGCGAGGTGATCCCCAACCAGAACGGCGCGCCGGTCCGGCTGATGGTGCCGTGGAAGTATGGCTTCAAGTCGATCAAGTCGATCGTCAAGATCAAGTTCCAGAAATCGATGCCGCCGACCAGCTGGAACGAGGCGGCGGCGCGTGAGTACGGCTTCTATTCGAACGTCAATCCGAAGGTCAGTCATCCGCGCTGGTCGCAGGCGAGCGAGCGCCGGATCGGTGAGATCTTCAAGCGCAAGACGCTGATGTTCAACGGCTACGAGGAAGAAGTCGCCAGCCTTTACGAAGGTATGGACCTTAGGAAGTGGTACTAACCCGGCCGGAAACAGGTCATGATCTCAGCCACCATGTCAGATACCGCAACGGTAAACGGCGCCGCGCGCTCTAAAACGGCGAAAATGCGCGATCCGATGGTCTGGGTGATCAAGCCCGCCGTCTGGGGGTTGTGCCTGGCGCCGCTCGCCTGGCTCGGCTGGCTGATCGCTGAAACGATCTTTCTTGGCGGCCGGGGTCTGACGGCCAACCCCGTCGAGTTCATCAACCGCTACCTTGGCGACTGGGCGTTGCGTTTTCTTTTGATTTCGCTCGCGGTGACGCCGGTGCGCATCCTCACCGGATGGAAGCAGGTGGTGCGGTTGCGCCGTCTCTTGGGGCTTTTCGCGTTTTTCTATGTCGCGCTGCATGTCGCCAACTACGTCGGGCTCGATCAGTTCTTCAACTGGGCGGCGATCTGGGAAGACATCGTCAAGCGCTGGTACATCACCGTGGGGATGGCCGCGCTTCTCTGCCTGATCCCGCTCGCGGTCACATCGACCAAGGGCTGGATCAAACGCATGGGCGGCAGGAACTGGAACCGGCTTCACAAGCTGGTCTATTTCGCCGGTGCGGCGGCCTGCCTGCACTTCTTCATGATGCGCAAGGGCCTGCAGTACGAACCGCTGGTCTATGGCGCGATCTTCGCCGGGTTGATGGCGGTGCGCGCCGCCGAACCGATCAAACGGCGTCTCAGCGCGTGACCTCCCTGGCCAGTTGCTGCTCGCGGCGAAAGATATAAAACCCGCTACCGGCGATAATCGCCGCCCCGAGGACGGTATAGCCGTCCGGCAGGTTGGCGAAGAACACGAAACCGAACAGCGTCGCCCACACCAGTCCCGAATACGCGAACGGCATCAGCGCCGACGGCGGTGCGGCGCGGAACGCCTGAATCAGCGTGAAGTGGCCGAGCGCCCCGCAAACCCCCATCGCCGTCATCACCGCCCAGTCGAACGCCGTCGGTGTCAGCCAGTCGCCCGGCGCCGCGGCGGAAGCGAGCACGGTGCCGACCAGCGCTGTATAGAACAGCGTCGTGAACGCGTCGTCGGTCTCTCTCAGCATCCGCGTCGTCAGCTGATAAAGTGCGTTGGTGACGGCGGCGGCGACGAAATAAAGCGCGGCCGGCGGCACCTCGCCCAAGCCTGGCCGAACGATGATCAGTGCGCCGATCAACCCGACGAACACGCCGACGGTCCGGCGCGGGCCGAGCTTCTCTTTGAGGAGCGGCACCGACAGCGCCGTCACCAGGATCGGCGACAGGAACATGATCGAGCTCGCCATGGCGAGCGGCAGTTCGCGGATGCCGGCGAAGAACAGGAAGGTGGTGATCAATAAAAGCGCGGAGCGGAAAATCTGCAGCACCGGGCGTTCGGTGCGCCAGACATGAGGCAGCTTCGGGCCCAGCAGAATGATCACGGCAAGGAAGTGAAAAAAGAAGCGCGCCCAAACGACTTGGGCCAGCGACATCGCTTCCATCAGGTGTTTGCCGCAGGTGTCGATCAGCACGAAGAACAGCGTCGTCGTCAGCATCAGGCCGATGCCGCGCGGAATGTTTTCGTCCTCTAGGGCGGCCGGGCGGGAGACGGGAAGCGCCATCAGGGCCTCATGTTATCCGATGCTTCATTGCAGCCCCTCGTCCTGCCCTTCTCCCGGTGTGAGAAGGGACTCTCGTGCAAACGCCCGTCTCCCCCGGGAGAGGGTGGCGAGCGCAGTGAGCCGGGTGAGGGGTTAATGCGCCTCGTCCCAGTTGGCGCCGGTGCCGATGTCGACCTCGAGCGGCACGTTGAGCTTGGCGGCGGACCCCATGACGTCTCTCACGACGCTCTCGGTTTTCTCGACTTCTTTTTCGGGGACCTCGAAAATTAGTTCGTCGTGCACCTGCAGAAGCATGCGCGCGTTCAGTTGATTGTCGTCGAGCGCCTTCTGAACCCGGACCATCGCGCGCTTGATGATGTCCGCGGCACCTCCCTGGATCGGCGCGTTGATGGCGGCGCGCTCGGCGTTGCCGCGCACCGCCTGGTTCTTTTCGTTGATACCGCGGACGTGGCATTTGCGGCCGAACGGGGTTTCCACATAGCCCTGATCGTGGGCCTGTTTCTTGGTCCGCTCCATGTAGTCCTTGATGCCCGGATAGCGCTCGAAATAGGCGTCGATGTAGCGCTGTGCCTCGCCCCGCGGGATCGACAACTGGCGCGCCAGCCCGAACCCGGAAATGCCGTAAATGATGCCGAAGTTGATGGCCTTGGCCTGGCGGCGGATCATCGGGTCCATGCCCTCGATCGGCACGTCGAAAATCTCGCTGGCGGTGATGGCGTGAATGTCCTGGCCGTCGGCGAAAGCCTTCTTGAGCGATTCAATATCCGCGACGTGGGCCAGCAAACGCAGTTCGATCTGCGAATAGTCCGCCGACATAAGCACGTGTCCCTTGTCGGCGACGAACGCCTGGCGGATCTTCCTTCCCTCGTCGGAGCGGATCGGGATGTTCTGAAGATTGGGATCGTTGGACGACAGCCGCCCGGTCGATGTCACCGCCTGGCTGAATGACGTGTGCACGCGGCCGGTGTCGGGGTTGATGGTTTCGACCAAAGCGTCGGTATAGGTGCTTTTCAGTTTCTGCAACTGCCGCCAGTCGAGGATCGTCTGCGGCAGTTCGTGCCCCTGGATAACGAGGTCTTCGAGCACGTCGGCGCTTGTCGAATAGGCGCCGGTCTTGCCCTTCTTGCCGCCGTCCAGCGACATCTCGTCGAACAGGATTTCGCCGACTTGTTTTGGAGAGCCGACGTTGAATTCGTGCCCCGCCAGTTCGTGGGCGTGCGCTTCAAGCTCGGCCATGCGCTTTTCGAAATCGGCGGAGAAGTCGCGGAGCTTTTGCGCGTCGACCTTGATGCCGGTGCGCTCCATCTCCTCCAGCACATAGATCAGCGGCCGTTCAAGACGTTCGTAAACGCCGGTCATGTGTTCGCGGGCAAGGCGCGGCTTCATCAGTTTATGAAGCCGGAGCGTGATATCCGCATCCTCTGCGGCGTACGGCCCCGCCTGGTCGAGCGGCACCTTGTCGAAGCTGACGGCGTTCTTGCCCGATCCGGCGACGTCCTTGAACTTGATGGTCTCGACTTCGAGGAAACGAAGCGCCAGCTCGTCCATACCGTGGCCGTGCAATCCGCCCTCGAGCACGTAGGACAGCAGCATCGTGTCGTCGACCGGCGCGACCGTGATCCCGTAACGCGCCAGCACCTGCATGTCGTACTTGATGTTCTGGCCGACTTTCAGAATCCCCGAGTCTTCGAGCATGGGTTTCAGGAGGTCGAGCGCCTTTTTCATCGGAATCTGTTCCGGCGCGTCGGCGTCTTTTTTGCCGTCGCCGTCGCCCAGGTCGAACGCGCCCTGATCGCCCGACCCGACGTGCGCCAGCGGGATGTAGCAGGCCTTGCCAGGCTCGACGCTGAGCGACACGCCGACCAGGCCCGCCTGCATGCTGGAAAGCGCATCGGTCTCGGTATCGACCGCAACGATGCCGGCTTTCTCGGCTGCCGCGATCCACGGTTTCAGATCGTCGATCTTTTGAACCAGCGAATATTCGGTCGCCTGCGCCTGCTTCTCTTCTTCCTGCACTTCCGGCGCGTCGGCGGCGATGCCGTGCTTGGCGGAGATCGACGAAACGAGGGTCTTGAACTCCTGCTCTTTCAGGAACGCCAGCAGCTTCTCCGGGTCCGGCTGGCGTTTGCGGAAATCGCCCAGTTTCAACTCGACGGGGACGTCTATCTTGAGCGTGACGAGTTGTTTCGAGATGCGCGCCAGGTCCGCCTGTTCGATCAGCTTTTCGCGACGTTTCGGCTGCTTGATCTCGTCCGCCTTCTCAAGAAGCGTTTCCAGATCGCCGTATTGGTTGATCAACTCGGCGGCGGTCTTGATGCCGATGCCCTGCACGCCGGGCACGTTGTCGGTGCTGTCACCGGCGAGCGCCTGCACCTCGACCACCTTGTCGGGGCCGACGCCAAACTTTTCGACCACCTCGTCGGCGCCGATGGATTTGTCCTTCATCCCGTCCCAGAGCGTGATGCGGTCGCTGACCAACTGCATCAAATCCTTGTCCGAAGAGACGATAGTGACATCCATGCCTTTCTCTGCCGCTTCCGTCGCGTATGTGGCGATCAGGTCGTCGGCCTCGTAATTCTCCATCTGCACGGCGGGCACGTTCATCGCCTCGGTCGCTTCGCGGACCAAGGCGAACTGCGGGATCAGGTCTTCGGGCGGGTCCGGGCGGTGCGCTTTGTAGTCGGGGTAGATATCGTTCCGAAACGTCTTGCGCGCCTTGTCGAAAATCACCGCGACGTAATCGGCCTCGGTGTCGTCGATCAGCTTCAGGAGCATCCGGGTATAGATGTAGGCGGCGTTCGTCGGCGTACCGTCGGAGCGCGTCATCTGCGCGCGGCGGTTGCCCATCCCGGCGAAATAGGCCCGGAAGATAAATCCGGATCCGTCGATCAGGAAAAGATGCTCGCGATCAGGTTCCGCCACGGCAACCGTTACCGATCAGTGACCGGCGGCGACGTCGGCGCCTTCTTTCAAAATGAACTTCTTGGAGCAATACGGGCAGACGACCTCGTGGGTGTCCTCGTCCAGATGCAGGTAGACGTTCGGATGACCGAGCGGGCCGGAGCCGCCGTCGCAGGCCACCGTCATGGTTTCCACTTCGATCGTTTCGTCGTCCATCGCATCCTCCGTCAGGTGGTCTCCGGCATCATACGCGCCGGGCCTCGCCGATGCCAATTCTTATGCCGTATCAGGGCGGTCCACTCAACCGTCGATGAAACGGCCGAGGCGCACGGCTGAGCCCCCGGGGCCCAGGCGTTTGGACGGCATGATCAGAACGCAGTTGTCATAAGGCGTGACGACTTCCTCGTCACCGTCATATGCGAGCACGGTGCCCGCCTTCTCGATGACCTCGAACCCCTGGTATTCCTCGACGAACCGGAAGTTGTCGGTCTTGATGGTGACCGGGCCGGACACTTCGATGAACTGCTGCGGTTCCGGATCCGGGCCGATGTGCGGCGCGATGTCGTCCCGAGTCAGCGCGCCGGTGCAGGCCAGGAACCGGAACATCGATTCCTTGGCGATGAACTCGCTGCCCTTTTCCCAGTGCTGACCGCATTCGACGAGCAACGAATTTTTCGGGCTGTCGGGATTGATGAAGTCGCCGTAGTCGCGCATCCGCTTGCCGGCTGCGTGGCCGTGATCGGAGACGACGATCCTGGGCACTCCGGTGCCGCGCGCAAGCTCGCGGCCCTTGGCGAGCGGCCCCGACAATACCAGCGCATCGGTCTTCTTCTGCATCGAATGGATATCAAGCAGGAGATCGGCTTCCGCGATGAACGGACGAAGGGCGCGGGCGCGCGTCAGTTCCTTCGATTGCCGGTCGCCGTCGAGCACGTCTTCCGACCAGAGCCGGTTGAAGTCCTCGTCGATGAAGCGCGAGATGGTCGGGTCGGCGGGATCGTAGCTGAGGAACGCCTCGACGTTGCAGAACGCCAGCGTCAGTTTGCCCTGGCGCGGTTGAAGCCCGGTCTTGAAGAAGGTGTCCAGCGCGATGGCGCCGCAAATCTCGTTGCCGTGCACCACGGCGGTCACCATCACGTGCGGGCCGGGCTTGCCGGAATCCAGCGTGGTCACGTATTCGAGCCCCGTGTTCCCCGCCTTGTAGGCGGAAATGTCGGGGGCGGTGATTTCGATTGGGTATTCGTTTTCGACGCGGGGTGTCACGGGCGGGCTCCTGAAAATGTGATTACAGGATATGTGCCCCTGGTGTTTCGCAAGTCAAGCCTGAGAGGCGCCGTCACTGAGCCCGCCAGTTTACGGCGTTGCGCTTCAGGTACGACAGGAACGCCCGTCCCAACCAGTTCGGCGCGGTTTCCGAGGGGAAGACCGCATAGACGCTGTGTTCGAATTTCGGCAGGAACGGGCGGACGACGATCTTGCCGACAAAATTCGAGATGACCGGGAACGGGTTGATGACGGTGACGCCCAGCCCCGACGCCACGCATTCGCAGGCGGCATGGTTGGTTGTGGTCTCGACGATGATATTCCGGGTGATGCCACCGCGTTCGAAGATGCGGTCGACGCCGCGCCGGGCTTTCAGGTTGCTGGTCAGTGCGATGAATGCTTCGCCTTCCAGGTCTTTGGCGTGGATTGTCTGACGCGTTGCGAGACGGTGGCCGTTCGGCATGGCGCAGATGGATTGCGTTTCCAGCATCGTCTCCATGCGGACGCCGGCCTCGGCGACGCGGTTCGTGGTGACGGCCAGATCGGCCTCGCCTGAGGTGATGCGGTTGATCGATTCCTGACTCGAAACGACACGGAATTCGATCAGTACGTTCGGATGCGCGCGTTTGAACTCGACGATCGTCGGCGTCATGAAATGGCTGCAGAAGCTTGGCGGGGCGAGAACCCTCAACCGGCCGCCCCGCGCGGCGTCGGCCTCAGTGGCGAAACGTCGGACCCGGTCGAGGCTTTCGAACACGTCCTCGAGTTCGTTGTTGAGAGCCAACGCTTCGGCTGTCGGCACGAGCCGGCCATTTTGCCGGAGAAACAGGATCATGCCGACGCGTTGCTCGATCTGCGCCAGCGCGCGGCTGACGGAGGGCTGAGAGATGCCGAGCCGCTGCGCGGCCGACGTCGCCGAACCGGCCGAGATCGTGGCCCTGAAGACCTCAAGTTCGCGGAGTGACGGCAATTCGAGCATGGCGGCCTTAATATTTAAAAGGTGTATGTTATTATGCTAAATATGCATAGGGATGGCTATTTGTCATCTCCCGGGAACATGTCATCATGCCGGGCGATACGGCTTAAATGCCGCAACGAAATGATAAATCTCCGGGGTGCGTTTCAATCGCATCCCATCGTTCAGTCAGGGAGCTAAGACCATGCACTTCAGGAAAACACTCGCGGTGGGTGCCGTCGCCGCACTGCTCAGCCTGCCGGGCTTCGCCCAGGCGGAAACGCTGACGATCGGATACGGTTCCGAACCGTCTTCGATCGATCCGCACTATCACAACTTGACGCCGAACAACTCGATGGCGGCGCACATCTTCTCGCGTCTGATCGAGCAGGATGAAAAACAGCGCCTGACGCCGGGCCTCGCGACCGAATGGAAAGCGGTCGACGATCTGACGTGGGAGTTCAAGCTGCGCAAGGGCGTGAAGTTCCACGACGGTTCCGACTTCAACGCCGACGACGTTATGGCCACCGTCAAGCGCGCGCCGAACGTGCCGAACTCGCCGTCGAGCTTTGCTCTGTACCTCAAGGGCAAGACGTTCGAAAAAGTCGACGACTTTACGATCCGCGTGAAGACCGAAGCGCCCTATCCGCTGATGCCGGTCGACATTTCGACGATCCACATCATATCCGACAAGGCCGTCGACGCCTCGACCGAGGACTTCAACTCCGGCAAGGCCACCGCCGGCACCGGTCCGTACAAGTTCGTCGAGTGGGTGCCGGGCGACCGCATCGTGCTTGAGCGTTACGAAGGATATCATGGCGACAAGCCGGAATGGGACAAGGTCGTCTACAAACCGATCAAGTCCGGCCCGTCGCGGGTCGCGGCGCTGCTCGCCGGTGACGTCGACTTCATCGACAACGTGCCGACGATCGACATCTCGCGCCTCGAAAAAGACCCGAACCTGTCGCTCAGCCAGGGAATCTCGAACCGCGTGATCTACCTGCACATGGACCAGTTCCGCGAAGACAGCCCGGACATCACCGCCAAGGACGGTTCCAAGATCAAGAACCCGCTTCTCGATCCGAACGTCCGCAAGGCGCTTTCGAAGGCCATCAGCCGCGATCTGATCGTCGAGCGTGTCATGGAAGGCGTCGCAATTCCGGCCGGTCAGCTGCTGCCGGAAGGCTTCTTCGGCGTCAGCCCGAACCTGAAGCCGGAAAAATACGACCCGGAAGGCGCCAAGAAGATGCTCGCCGACGCGGGCTATCCGGACGGCTTCAAAATGAAGGTCCACGGCCCGAACGACCGTTACATCAACGACGCCAAGATCCTCGAAGCCGTCGCACAGATGTTCTCGCGCATCGGGATCGAAACGACGGTCGAAACCATGACCAAGTCGGTGTTCTTCAAGCGCGCGTCGCGCGGCGGTCCGGACAACACGCCTGAATTCAGCTTCGTGCTGGTCGGCTGGGGTTCGGGCACCGGCGAAGCGTCTTCGCCGCTGAAGTCCCTGCTCGCGACCTATGACAAGGACAAGGGCATGGGGTCTTCGAACCGGGGCCGCCACTCCAATCCGGAATTCGATAAGATTCTGGACGAGGCGCTCTCGACCGTCGACAACGACAAGCGCGCCGCGTTGCTGGCGAAAGCCACCGACATCGGCATCGGCGAAGATCAGGGCATCATCCCGCTGCACTACCAGGTCAACACCTGGGCGGCGAAGAAGGGCCTTAAGTACAATGCCCGTACGGACGAGCGCACCTACGCGATGGGTGTGGTTTCGTCCAAGTAACGTTCACGTAAGTGTGCTGCCGGGGCGGTTCGTCCGCGCCGGCAGCCGCTTTCTTGTGACGAGGGGCCACAGTGTCCGTATTCATTATCCGCAGGCTTTTGCAGAGCATGATCGTGGTTGCGGTCATGTCGCTGATCGTGTTCGTCGGCGTCAATGTCGTTGGCGATCCGGTCGACATGCTGATCAACCCGGAAGCCGACCAGGCCGAAATCGCGCGGGTTATCCGTGACCTGGGCCTCGACCGGCCGCTGCACGAGCAATACCTGTTTTTCGTCAAGAACGCGTTCCAGGGCGATCTTGGCAAGTCGTTCGTGTTCGGCGAGTCGGCGCTCAAACTGATCGTCGAACGCATCCCCGCCACCTTCGAACTGGCGCTGACGGCACTGCTGCTGGCGGTCGTTATCGGCGTGCCGTTCGGCGTCTACGCCGGCATGCGGCCGACGGCGCTGTCGTCGCGCGCGATCATGGCGGGTTCGATCCTCGGATTCTCGCTGCCGACGTTCTGGGTTGGCCTGATGATGATCATGGTGTTCGCCGTGATGCTGGGTTGGCTGCCGTCGACGGGACGCGGGGACACGGTCGAGATATTCGGCATCGAAGTCAGTTTCCTGACGCTGGACGGGCTGTCACATCTGTTGATGCCGGCGCTCAATCTGGCGCTTCTCAAGATTTCACTGGTGATCCGGCTGGCGCGCGCAGGCACGCGCGAGGCCATGCACCAGGACTACGTCAAGTTCGCCCGCGCCAAGGGGTTGTCCGAAACGCGCGTCATTCTCGTGCATGTGCTCAAGAACATCATGATCCCGGTGGTGACCGTCCTCGGCCTCGAGTTCGGCAGCCTGATCGCGTTTTCGGTGGTGACCGAAACCGTGTTCGCGTGGCCGGGCATGGGCAAGCTGCTGATTGACGCGCTGCATAATCTCG
Source organism: Rhodospirillales bacterium (assembly GCA_965228915.1). Classification (GTDB taxonomy): domain Bacteria; phylum Pseudomonadota; class Alphaproteobacteria; order Rhodospirillales; family Casp-alpha2; genus UBA4479. The sequence goes on from OZ245847.1 coordinate 1,662,233, forward strand.
ACCGCCCGATCATCGTCGCCTACCTGATGATCATCGTGCTGGTGTTCGTCATCATCAACCTGATCGTCGATATCTTCTATTCCGTGCTCGATCCCCGGGTGCGCCTCAAGGATGCCGGACAATGAGCGAAGCCGTCGAACAAGGCGCACCTGCGCCCGTCAAGGTCGAAACGCCGCTTGAGCGGTTCGTTTCCGATTTCGCCGACAACAAGATCGCCGTCGTGGCGTTTGTGGTTCTGGTCGCGATCATTTTCATCGCCGTGTTCGCGCCCTGGATTTCGCCGACCGATCCATATGATCTCGCCAAGGTGAGCATCCTGGACGGCAAGTTGGAGCCCGGCTCGACGAGCATGGACGGCGTAACGTTCTGGTTGGGGACCGACAGTGCCGGACGCGACGTATTGAGCGCGATTTTTTACGGCTTGCGGATCAGTCTCGGTGTCGGCGTCATGTCGGGGATCATCGCGCTTTGCATCGGCAGTTCGATCGGTCTGATCGCGGCGTACTACGGCGGTAAGGTCGACACGCTGATCATGCGCATCGTCGATATCCAACTGTCGTTCCCGGCGATCCTGGTGGCGTTGATTCTGATCTCGGTGTTGGGGAAGGGCGTCGACAAGGTGATCATCGCTCTCGTACTCGTGCAATGGGCGTACTATGCGCGGACCGTGCGCGGTTCGGCGCTGGTCGAACGCAACAAGGAATATATCGAGGCCGCGACCTGCCTCGCACTCGGTAATAACCGGATCGTGTTTCGCCATCTCATGCCGAACTGCCTGCCGCCGCTGATCGTCGTTGGTACCGTGCAGACGGCGCATGCGATTTCGCTCGAAGCGACGCTCAGCTTTCTCGGCGTCGGCCTGCCGATCACCGAGCCGTCGCTGGGTCTGCTGATTGCCAACGGCTTCGAAGTGATGCTGAGCGGCCTTTACTGGGTCAGTTTCTATCCGGGCATCGCGCTTCTCATCACCATCGTCTCGATCAATCTGGTCGGCGACCAGTTGCGGGACGTCCTGAACCCGAGGCTGCAGAAATGAGCGGCGACGTTCCAACCCTCGACGTGCGCAATCTCAAGACGCACTTCTTCACGAAGGCCGGTGTCGCACGCGCCGTCGACGGCGTCAGCTTTCGTGTGGGAAAGGGCGAGGTGGTCGGACTTGTCGGTGAATCCGGCTCGGGCAAATCGGTGACCGGATTCTCGATCATCGGTCTCGTCGATCCGCCGGGGCGTGTCGTTTCCGGCGAGGTGCTGTTCAACGGCCAGAACCTGATCGGCTTGAGCCCGGAAAAAATGCGCAAGCTGCGCGGCAACCGCATCGCGATGATCTTCCAGGACCCGATGATGACGCTCAATCCGGTGCTCCGGGTCGACACGCAGATGGTCGAAACCATCCGCGCCCATGACTCATCCATCAGCAAGCGCGATGCGCTGGCCCGCGCCCGCGATGCGTTGGGGCAGGTCGGTATCCCGGCGCCGGACGAGCGCCTGCGCTCCTATCCGCACCAGTTTTCCGGCGGCATGCGCCAGCGCGTCGCCATCGCCATCGCACTGTTGAACAAACCCGACCTGATCATCGCGGATGAGCCGACGACGGCCCTCGACGTGACGATCCAGGGACAGATTCTTTATGAGGCGCAGAAGCTTTGCCGCGAGACCGGCACCTCGATGATATGGATCACCCACGACCTCGCCGTGGTTGCCGGCCTCGCCGACAAGATCTGCGTCATGTACGGCGGGCGTATCGTCGAGCAGGGCGCGATCGACGATGTGCTCGATCATCCGGTGCACCCGTATACGCGCGGGCTGCTCGGTTCGGTGCCCGGCCACAACACGCGCGGCCAGCGGCTTTACCAGATTCCCGGCATGGCGCCGTCCCTATTGAACCTGCCGGAAGGTTGCGCGTTTCAGGCCCGTTGCCCGAAAGCCGACGAGGCCTGCAAACAAGAGCCCGAGATCACCGAGCCCGTCAAAGGCCGTGAGGTTCGCTGCTTTCATCCGCATCTCGATCAGGACGAGGAGATCGGCGCATGAGCGAACCGATGCTCGAAGTCCGCGATCTGACCAAGAACTTCGTCAAGAAGCTCGACCTCGCCGGCCGGATCGCCCAGAAGCTGGGCTCGTCGATCAGGGAAGAGGTGGTGCACGCCGTCGACGGCGTCACGATCCGGATCGAGAAAGGCGGCGTCGTCGGGCTTGTCGGCGAGTCCGGCTGCGGTAAATCGACGCTCGGCCGCATGATCGCCGGCATCCTGCGCCCGACCTCGGGCGCGATCACATATAAAGGTGTCGAACTAACGGAGATGAATCCCGAAGAAGCCAAGCGTGCGGCGCTGGAAATCCAGATGATCTTCCAGGATCCGTTCGCCAGCCTGAATCCGCGTATGCGGGTCGTCGACATCATCGGCGAAGCACCGGTCGCGCACGGCTTTTGCAAGGCATCCGAAATCCACGAATACGTCTCCGAAGTCATGCAGCGCGTCGGCCTCGATCCGGAATACCGCCGCCGCTACCCGCACCAGTTTTCGGGCGGGCAGCGCCAGCGTATCGGCATCGCCCGCGCGCTTGCGGTGAAACCGGAATTCCTGGTCTGCGACGAAGCCATCGCCGCGCTCGATGTGTCGATCCAGGCACAGGTCATCAACCTGTTCATGGATCTTCGCGAGGACCTGGATCTCACGTACCTGTTCATTTCGCACGATCTTTCGGTCGTCGAGCATATCTCGGACCGGGTCGTGATCATGTACCTGGGCCGTGTCGTCGAGGTCGCCGAAACCGACGACTTGTTCCGCGAACCCAATCATCCCTACACGCACGCGCTGTTGAATGAAGTCCCGCGCGTCGATCAGCGCGGGCTCGATTATCATCCGATCGAAGGCGAAATTCCGTCACCGCTTGATCCGCCGCCCGGTTGCCATTTTCATCCGCGCTGTCCGCACGCCATGGATCGCTGCAAGCAGGAACGTCCCGTACTCCGCGAAATCGCGCCCAAGCGCTGGTCGGCCTGCCACCTCAACGACGGGACCTGAAAAATGATAGACCCGGTTATCGTGACCCGGCCATATGCCGGCACGCAGGCGATCCCGCTCGTCTTCGACAGCCCCCACAGCGGGCTCGAGTATCCGGCGGACATGAAACCGTCGCTCGATATGAAGATCCTCCGGCGCAGCGAAGACACTTTCGTCGATGAGATTTTTGCATGCACGCCGACATTGGGGGCGGTGTTGGTCGAGGCGACGTTCCCGCGCTGTTACATCGACCCTAACCGCACCACGGAAGATATCGAGACCTCGGCGCTTGCCGACGCCTGGACGGCCCCCGTCAAACCCAGCATCAAGACCAACCGCGGCACCGGCCTGGTCTGGACGAAGATTCATGGCGTCCATCCGATCTATGACCGCAAGCTGACGGCGGCGGAAGTGCAGGGCCGGATCGATAACTACTGGAAGCCCTATCACGATGTGCTTACGGCCGAAATCGAACGCCTTTATGCGGACTTCGGCGGCGTCTGGCATATCAACTGCCACTCGATGCCGCAGCGCGGCGACGAAACCACCGAGGACGGCCCCGTCGACCGCGCGGATTTCGTTTTGGGCGACCGGGACGGTACGACGTGCGCCGCCGAGTTCACCGAAACCGTCCGCGACTTCCTGGCCGGGCGCGGCTACGACGTCGCCGTCAACTGGCCGATGAAGGGCGTGGAACTGGTGCGCAAACACGGCCGTCCGAATGAGAACAGGCATAGTTTGCAGATCGAGATCAACCGGCGGCTTTACATGGATGAAACGGCGCTTACCAAGAACGACCGATACGATCAGACGGCGGCGGTGATCGCCGATATGAACGAAGCGATTGCAGGGTTCGTGCGCGAAAACGCCACGGTTTGATCCCTCCGGGCTATTCTTCTATAAGGGCGGCAATCCGAAACGGAAGCGAGACTGTTATGGATACGATCCAGTTTTCCGTGCACGAGTTCATGACCTTGATGGGTATGCTGAACGAGCGTGTGCGCGACGGCGACGGGGTGCCGAAAACCTCCGTCTGGCACAAATGGAAGAAGCGCTATCAGGACCTGGATAAGGACCTTGAGAAGCTCGATATGATGGACCGCGCCGACATGCTGTTCGACGGCAAGGTGAAGTTCGACGACGTGCCGCGCGAGGATATCCAGGAGGTGCTGGGCCTCGTCGAGGACCACATCAAACACGAAGAAAGCCTGATTGAGGAACGCCATCCCGACGCCGATCCGGAAGAGGTCGAAATCTGGCAAACGCTTCACGCCCGCCTCGAAACCTCTCTCGAGTGGGACGGCTGAGGCCGGACACGTCACATGTTGCGCAAGGTCTTCTGGGATGACCCGTACCTTCGCGACCTCGACACGAAAGTGAGCACGGTCGCGGGTGATCAAATCACCCTCGACGAAACCGTCTTCTTCGCGTTCTCGGGCGGCCAGGAGAGCGACGCCGGGCATATCGGCGGGCATCCCGTCCTCGACGCCAGGACGCAGGACGGCGACATTCTCTACACCCTCCCCGAAGACCACGGCCTCAAACCTGGCGACCCCGTGCATGTCGAGATCGACTGGGCGCGGCGCTACCGGTTGATGCGGCTGCACTTCGCAGCCGAGATCGTGCTGGAGCTTGTCTACAAGCATTTCCCCGGCACCGAAAAGATCGGCGCGCATATTGCCGAGGATAAGGCGCGCATCGATTTCGTGTTCGACGAAAACATCGCCAATCATTTCGAATTGTTGTCCGGCGAGGCAAATCGCATCGTCGACGGCGACATGCCGATCGTGAGCGCATTCAGCGACGAAGCCGCCGGGCGGCGTTACTGGAAGATCGAAGGTTTCGGCGAAGTCCCTTGCGGCGGGACCCACGTGAAGCGGACCGGCGAGGTCGGCCGGATATCCCTTAAACGCAAGAACATCGGCGGGGGCAAGGAACGGATCGAGGTCTTCGTCACTTAACCCCGCCCCCTCACCTAACCGCTCCCCCATGGGTGGCGGAGAGGGACCCTGCTGAGGGGGATTACTTCGCCGCTTTCGAAATGGCGTCGGCACCGATGCGGTAACGTTCGTAAAGCGTCGGCAGGTCGCCGCATTGGCCGAACTCGTCGACCCCCAACGGCTCGACCCGTCTGCCGTCGACCGAGCCCAGCCACGCCAGCGCGGCCGGATGACCGTCGAGCACCGTCACCAGCGGCTCGCCCTTGGGGGCGTCGGCCAGCAGTTTGACGATCCACGCGTCATTTCCCTGTGCGCGCCAGTCGGCGAATAGCCGGTCGGCGGACGTGATCGCCAGAAGCCCGGCGCCCTTGATCTGGTCGGCGGCGGCCTCGGCTTCGGGGGCGATGGCGCCCGCGTAGACGATGACCGGTGCGTTCTTGTTCGCGGGCTTCCTGCGCCAGTACGCCCCCTTGCGAATGCCTTCGCGAAGCTCGTTGGTGATCTTGCGGTCCGGTTGTTCGATGGGCCGGGTCGACAGGCGCAAATAGACCGAGCCGCCGTCGTCGGCCTGCATGTGATCGAAACCCCACGCCATAATCTCCGCCAGTTCGTCGGCGAACGCCGGCTCGAACGAGGTCAGGCCCGGCTGCCCCATGCCGATCAGCGGCGTCGAGATGCTCTGGTGCGCGCCGCCCTCGGGCGCCAACGTGATCCCCGCCGGTGTCGCCACGACCATGAAGCGCGCATCCTGATAGCAGGCGTAATTCAACGCATCGAGCCCGCGCGCGATGAACGGATCATAGAGCGTGCCGATCGGCAACAGCCGCTCGCCGAAGATCGAATGCGAGAGACCGAGCGCGGCCAGCATCACGAAAAGGTTGTTCTCGGCGATGCCCAATTCGATGTGCTGGCCCGCCGAATTGAATTCCCACTTCTGCGCCGAGGGGACCTGTTGGGCGCGGAAGGTATCCGCCCGGTCCTCGCGCGCAAACAGGCCGCGCCGGTTGACCCAGCCGCCCAGGTTGGTCGACTGCGTCACGTCCGGTGACGTGGTGACGATCCTGTCGGCGAGTTTGGATTTTTTGTCACCGGCGAGTTCGTAGAGAATCTTGCCGAACGCTTCCTGGGTCGATCCCTTGCCCTTGACCGGGGTCGGAAATGTCTTCGGCACCTCGATCTTGTCGGCCTCGTAACGCCGCCGCCCTTCACGGTTGAAAGGGACGTGTTCCAGAAAATCCTTGAGCGCGCCCTGGCGGTCTTCCAGACCGGCGAACGGCTCCCACTCGTGACCCTGCTTGATGCCGAGCTTGGTGCGGAAACCGTCGACCTGCTCGTCGTTCAGGATGCCGGCGTGATTATCCTTGTGCCCGGCGAGCGGCAGGCCCCAGCCCTTGATGGTGTAGGCGATGAAGCACGTGGGCGTCTCGTCCTGCGCGGCTTCCTCGAACGCTTCCATCAGCGTTTCCAGGCAGTGGCCGCCCAGGTTCGTCATCAGGTTTTGAAGGGCGTCGTCGTCGTAGCTTTCGATCAGGCGCAGCGCATCGTCGTCGTCGGCGAAGTCCTTGTCGAGCTGCTGACGCCACGCGGCGCCGCCCCGGAACGTCAGTGCGGAATAGAGGTCGTTCGGGCAGTCGTTGATCCAGCGGCGGAGACGCTTGCCGCCCGGGCGCTCGAACGCCTCCATCATGCGCTTGCCGTATTTAATGGTGATGACGTTCCAGCCCGTGGTGCGGAATACCCGATCGATGAGGCGGAACATCTGATCGGGCACAACGCCGTCGAGGCTCTGGCGGTTGTAGTCGACGATCCACCACGTGTTGCGCAGCCCATGCTTCCAGCCCTCCCAAAGGGCTTCGTACATGTTGCCTTCGTCCATCTCCGCATCGCCGACGAGGGCGACCATGCGGCCGGGCTCGCGTTCGGCGACGCTGTCCACGTGGCGGCGCAGATAATCCTGCACCATCGACAGGAACGACGTCATCGCCGGACCCATTCCCACCGAGCCGGTCGAGATGTCGACGTCGTCGGCGTCTTTGGTTCTGGACGGATAGCTCTGCGCGCCGCCGAAGGCGCGGAAGGCTTCCAGCTTGTCCTGGGTTTGGTGGCCGAGAAGATATTGAATGGCATGGAACACCGGAGACGCGTGCGGCTTCACCGCGACCCGGTCCTGAGGCCGCAGCGCCGACATGTAGAGCGCCGTCAGGATCGCTACCGACGACGCGCACGACGCCTGGTGACCGCCGACCTTAAGGCCGTCCTTCTTCTCGCGAATGTAGTTGGCGTGATGGATCGTCCACGTCGAAAGCCAGAGAATCTTCTGTGCCAGATCCTCCATGCACTGCAGTTTTTCCGCCGCGTCGATCGTTTTTGGTTCGTCGAAAGGTGCCATCGTGAAATCTCCTGTTGGGGAGAGTATAGCGCGGACGGCATTTCAGGTCATTGCGATCTGTACCTGAAAGCGGGTAGGATTAGCAATAAAATGTAAACTTATGAGAAATTTAGGACAGATTATGCTTCAAATGTCGCTCGATGCGATCGATCAGCGAATCCTTACGGCTCTGCAGGAAAACGCCCGCCTGAGCAATGTCGAGCTCGCCGGCAGGGCCGGACTGTCGCCGTCGCCGTGCCTGCGGCGCGTGCGCGCGCTGGAGCAGGAAGGGGTGATAAGAGGGTACGCCGCTTTGGTCGATCAGGAGGCGGTGGGGCTGCCGGTGAGCGTGTTCGTGATGGTCAGTCTGGAGAAGCAGGTCGAGCAGGCGCTGGAGATCTTCGAGGACAAGATCCGCGCTCTCCCGGAAGTGATGGAGTGTTATTTGATGACCGGCGACAGCGACTATCTACTCAGGGTCGTGACCCGCGATCTGCAAGCGTATGAGCGGTTTCTGATGCACCACCTGACCAAGTTTCCGGGCGTCAGCAGCATCAAATCCAGCTTTGCGCTCAAGCAGGTCGTCTACCGGACGGCGCTGCCGATCGCCGGCGCGCCGTGAGACCATGAGAAAGGACGCCCCTGTTGAGACCCATCGCCTGTGCCTGCATATTCCTGTTTATTGTTGCAGCGTTTCCGGTTTCCGCCGCGCCGGTTAAGGAACTTTGGCCCGATCTGGCCGGATTTGATGCAAACTCGAAAGAAACCGTCGATCACGCCCCCTGGGACGCATTTTTACGCAAATACGTGAAGGACGACCCGGCGGGTCTGAACCGGGTCGACTATGCCGGGGTGACCGAAACGGACCGCAAGGCGCTGGACACTTATATCGGCATGCTCGCCGCTCAGCGCGTCACTTCGCTGAACAGAGACGAGCAGCGCGCCTACTGGATCAATCTCTATAACGCGCTCACGGTGCAGGTGATCCTCGATCACTATCCGGTCAAATCGATCCGCGACATCGACATCTCGCCCGGGCTGTTCTCGGACGGTCCGTGGGGCAAGAAGCTGGTGGCGATCGAAAATCATCCGGTCAGCCTCGACGATATCGAGCACCGCCTCCTGCGGCCGATCTGGAACGATCCCCGCATCCACTACGCCGTCAACTGCGCGTCGGTCGGCTGCCCCGATCTGATCGCCCGCGCCTACACGGCGAAAGACACCGAAGCGCTGCTGCGCGAAAACGCCACGCGCTATATCAACTCCGATCGCGGCGTGAAGCTGGACGCCAGCGATATCGTGGTTTCGAAAATCTACGACTGGTTCCAAGAAGACTTCGGCGGGTCTGAAAAAGGCGTCATCGACCACCTGCTGAAATACGCCACGGGCCCGCGTAAAGAAGCGCTCGAGGACGCCAAGGACATCGATGGGTATATCTACGACTGGTCGCTGAACGGGGTGGAGTAGCGCCGTTTCAGCCACGTATCCCGGCCTGGCGCGCATAAGCGCGGCGGAGAGCCGGGACCTATCGGGGTAACGGACTAAGGCCTTCGATGGGTCCCGGGTCGTGGCGCAAAGCGCCTTGCCCGGGAAACGGCCGTTTGTTCACTCCAGCCTGAGATTCCGGATCAGCCCGCGCGACGTCGTGGCGAGGTCGTCGCTGTCGCCCGAGATGCCGATATAGAGCACCCCCGGCGGCGCTTCGCCGAACGCGCGCTCGTAGTCCTTTATAAGATCGACGCTCTCCGACAGCCATGTGCCGGTCTTCGCATCGGCGGTGCGCCGGACGATCAGCCGGCCGCTGTCGGGGAAATGCGGATGCGGGATGTCGAGGGCTTTATCGCCGCCCCAGACATAATTCAAAACCTTGCCCGCCATCAGGGGCGACATCATCGCCTTCAGCTTCGACGCCATCGAGCCGTCCGAGAACGCGACGTAGACCGACAACACCCGGTCGTCACCGTCGGTTTTCGAGAGGTCGGTCGCCGGTAGCGGATCGGTGACCTGCCAGTCCCACGCGAGGCGCGCGGCGGGCACGGGTTCGTCGGCGATCTTGAGATAGAGAACGCTCGAGCTTTTAACGGCGGCGATCTCCACCGCGCCGCTATCGAGCGTGCGGAACGTGGTCTCGGGGATGTTGTTGAAGCCCAGCATCTCCCAGCCCGCGGTCTTCAGGTCGGGCCGGACCGGGATGGCGACCTCGGCCCGCGCCGGCAGCGCGGCGAGAAGAAAGACGAGGAGGGCGAGCAAAACTCTCATCCGCCCAGTAAGCCGCCAAACCGGTCCGCCGCGCAAATCAAACGAAAGTGAGGCTACTCGTTCGACTGCTGGATCGCCTCGAGCACCGCGTCGGTGACCTCGCGCGAGGTCGCGGTGCCGCCGAGATCGCGGGGCAGGTGCTTCTTCTCACCCGTGACCCGTTCGATGGCCTTCATCAATCTTGCCGCCGCGTCCAGTTCACCCTCATGTTCGAGAAGCATCGCCGCCGACCAGAACGTGCCGAGCGGGTTGGCGATCCCTTTCCCCATGATGTCGAAGGCGGAGCCGTGGATCGGCTCGAACATCGACGGCGCGTCCTTTTCGGGGCGCAGGTTGCCGGTCGGCGCGATCCCCAGCGAGCCGGTCAGCGCCGCCGCGAGATCGGAAAGGACGTCGGCGTGCAGGTTGGTGGCGACCACGGTGTCGATGGTTTCGGGTTTGAGGACCATCCGCGTCGTCATGGCGTCGACCAGCATTTTATCCGTTTCGACGTCGGGATAATCGCCCTTGATCTGCTCGAACACGGAATCCCAGAACACCATCCCATGGCGCTGCGCGTTGGATTTGGTGACCAGCGTCAGCTTCTTGCGGGGGCGCGAGCGCGCCAGTTCGAAGGCGAAGCGCTGAATGCGCTCGACCCCGGTGCGGGTGAAGACGGCGACGTCCATGCCGACTTCTTCGGCGAGCGTCTGGTGCACGCGCCCGCCGACGCCGGCGTATTCGCCTTCGGAATTTTCGCGGACGATGACCCAGTCCAGCTCCTTCGACGTGACGCCCTTCAGCGGCCCTTCGATGCCCGGTAAAAGCCGCGCCGGGCGCACGTTGGCGTACTGATCGAGGGTCTGGCAGATCTTCAATCTCAAGCCCCAGAGCGTGATGTGGTCCGGCACGCGCGGATCGCCGGCGGAGCCGAACAGGATGCTGTCGAACGCCTTCAGCGTCTCCAGCCCGTCTTCGGGCATGAAGTCGCCTTTCTTCAGATAGCGCTCGGAGCCCCAGTCGAAGCGCTCGGACTTGATCTCGAAGCCGCCGTCGCGCTTGGCGACCGCGTTCAATACTTCCATCCCCGCATCGATGACTTCCGGGCCGATGCCGTCTCCCGGGACGGCGGCGATGTTGATGACGCGCTTGCTCATGGTATTCTGCTCCCTTGGCGTTTCTTCGATTATCCGGATGCGCGCTCTTTTTTAGGCGTGCGTCCCCGATGTGAAAAGGTCGGATTGCGTGCCCGCGCTCGGAAAAACCAGAAGCTGGAAAGCCTTCGAGGCCTGGTGCGCGGACCGGGGCCTCAGCCCCGCGCCCGCCCACCCGTGGACGCTCGCCGCCTATATCCGCGTGCTCGAGGGGTCGATGCGCCACGCCGCGCTCAAACGCCACGTCGATCAGATCGGCCAGGCGCACTTCGAAATGCGCCGCACCCGGCCCGACCGGGACCCGTCGGTGCAGCGCGTGCTGGACGCGGTCAGAAGAAGGGAAGAGGCGAAGAAGCGCCAAAAACAGAAACCGCCCCCACCCCCGCCCCTGTTCCGGGCCGAGGATTTCCTCGAGGAGAAGCCGGCCAAGAAAACCCGCACCCAACGCAGCAAGGCGGCGAAGCCGGGCAAAGCCGGCAAGACATCCAAATCGCTCCGCGCCACGCCGAAGCTGGTGCGAAGGAAGCGGGTTTAGCCGCGACTGAAATCACCCGTGCCGTCACCCCGGTCAAGACCGGGGTCCAGATCTGCGTGACAACTGGATTCCGGCCTTCGCCGGAATGACGCTGGCTCTTTGAATATTTCCCGGCCACAGCCCCGCATCGGCGGGGCGACGAGCCGGAACCCATTCCAACATGCGGCAAACCCATCCATGGGTCCCGGGTCTTGGCGCAAGGCGCCGCGCCCGGGATGACGATGGAAGTGTAAAGGCTGTCTCGCCGGAAGGGCGCTTGCCGGTTAAGGTGACGCGACCTTTTAATAATGTCTCTTTGGCGCAACCGGGAAGCAATATGCGGCGATCTTTGAAGACATGGCAGTTGATGCTGTCGGCCGGCCTCTTGCTCGGCCTGCTCGCCGTCGCCGCGTGCGTGCAGCGCGACGCGTCCGACCGGGTCGACGCGCTCACGGTCTGCGCCAGTTGCCACGGCCCGACCGGGGTGTCGGACAGATACTTCGTCCCTAACCTCGCCGGGCAGCATTACGCGTATCTCGTCCGACAACTGCGCCACTTCCGCACCACGCATGAAAAGGGCGACATGCGCGAGAACGCCACCATGGACTGGCATGCCGTGCGCATGGACGAAGACGATATCGACCGCATCGCCGGGTACTATTCCGCTCAGGCCTGCGAGGCGGGTATCTTTACCTGGACCGGCGGCGAATTGGACAATTCATGCACGTCTTGTCATGGGAAAAAGGGGATTAGCGCCGACCCGACGATCCCCAACCTGGCGGGCCAGCAGGTCTATTACATGCTACGCCAGGTGATGGCGTTCCGGCACCCGGAAACCGAGACCGGAATCAGGAATTCCCACTGCACCCGATCGAGCCAACGGATGGACAAGGCCGCGGCGGATCCGTGCGGGGATGCGCTTCAATCCGCTTATTACTTCAGCGCCCAGGGGTGCGCGAGGTAGAGATTCGGAGAGAAATAAGCGTCATCCCGGACGCGGATTTCCCCCGAGCGTGAGCGAGGACGGGAAAGCCAGCGAGCCGGGACCCACTCTGACATCGCGCCAATTTCATCCATGGGTCCCGGGTCTCGGCGCGAGGCGCCTTGCCCGGGATGACGGAGATCATTCTATCAGTGCTTTCCCGGCCACAGCCCCGCATCGGCGGGGCGACGAGCCGGGACCCATCCAGACATCTCGCCAATTTCATCCATAGGTCCCGGGTCCCGGCGCAACGCGCCGCGCCCGGGAAACAGTGGTTATTGCCCGATTGTCGCTGTCGCGGTTTTCTCGACCGCGACCCCGTCCCGCGTGATCGCGATGCGTCCCGTATAGATGCCGGCCGCCCACGCGTTGCCGCGCCGTTTGCGGCCGACGAAGCCGTGCCACTTGGCGAGCGGGCGGTCGATCACAAGGGTGTGATCGGCGACGGTCGATCCGTCCGGCGCGGTCAGGCCGAGGGTGACGGTGTCGCCCTTCCTGAGCGAGAACGCTTCCGCCCAGAACACCAGCGCGGCGGTCTCCGGCGGGAAGCGGGTGTCGCTGAGGTCTCCGGCCTCGATCGCCGCCTTTTCCGGTTTGCCGGTGGCGAAACCCAGATGGAACGGCTGCGGGCCCGGGTAGGCGAGGGCGGTCTTCAGCGCCGGGTCCCAGAGGCCGCCCGCGCCATCGGCGGCCGTGCTGCAGGCGGCGATATTGCTTTCACCCGTGAACGGATCGACGACGCGCTCGCCCTCTCTGAGCGTGACGTGGATGTGCGGGAACTCGGACCGGCCCGAACGCCCGATCTTTCCCAGCGCCTGGCCGCGCGCGACCGTGTCGCCGGTGCGCACCCGGATCGTGCCCGCCTGCATGTGGCAGTATTGCGTCGACCAGCCGCCGCCGTGATCGATCCGCACCCCGTTGCCGCATTCACGGCCGCGCAGGCGGGTGCCGCTCTCGAGATCGGCTTTCGTCGAATTCGCCATCCCGTCCCGGGTCCCGACGACCTTGCCCGGCGCGGCGGCGAGGACGTCGACGCCGGCCCGCATCTGGGCGTCGCTCCGGAGCGCGAAATCCGTGCCTTTGTGGGTGTCGTAGGTGAGCGGGCCGCAGCGGTAATCCCCGGCGCCCGGTCCCGGGTCGTGATCGACGAAGTTGACCAGCCAGCACGACGCGCCGATCTCGCAGGCGGCGGGCAGCGAAAGGGTCGGCGGTTCGGCGCCGGCGGGCCCGGAAAGCGCGGCGATTCCCACCAGCGCCAGCATGGCAGGGCTTTTCCGCAATGCGGTAATAAAGCGCAAAATCAGGCCCTTACCGTCGTTCATGTTGCCCCGCATATTCGAAACAAAGCCTTGCTTGCTGGCGTCTTTCAAGAGGTTTATATTGCATCGCAACAGATTTTGCGTGCGCGAAACGCCGCCGCGCCCACCCATCACCAAGAGACACACCTCCAGGATTCGAAACAAGGATATTCGGTATGGACGAAATGACCAATCACACTGACAAACTGCACGGCTATTACTTCGAGGACCTGGAAGTCGGCATGCACGAGGTTTTCGCGAAAACCATCACCGAAGCCGACATCGTGATCTTCGCCGGCATCTCGGGCGACACCAACCCGGTGCACCTGAACGACGAATTCGCGGCGGGCACCATGTTCAAGGGCACCATCGCCCACGGCATGCTGACGTCGGCCTTCATCTCGACCGTCATCGGCACCAAGCTGCCGGGGCCGGGCTGCATCTACGTCAGCCAGTCGCTGAAATTCAAGGCGCCGGTCAAGGCGGGCGAAACCGTGCAGGCGCACTGCACGATCACCGATCTGAACGCCGACAAGAAGTTCGCGACGCTCAAGACCCAGTGTATCGTCAAGGGCAAGGTCGTCGTCGACGGCGAAGCGCTGATCATGGTGCCCAGCCGCACGGCCTGAGGCTTCTTTACCGATCGAGCGAAGGGCGCGGGCATGACTCGCGCCTTTTGTTTTTCGCACATATTGTCGTCATCCCGGACACGGGGTTTCCCCGAGCGAGAGCGAGGGCGGGAAACCCAGTGATCCGGGACCCACTCAGCGCTTGCAACGTGCGGCGACATGGGTCCCGGGTCTCCGCGTCGACCGCCGCCTCGCCCGGGATGACGGTGGTGTAGACCAAATCCTTGACCGTCACCGGGGCTTGCGACACCTTCCAACGCTATGCGCATCTACAGACAGGCCAAATCGCTGACCGGGGAGCACCATGGCGCCGTGATCGCCGTCGGTAATTTCGACGGCGTGCACCGGGGCCACCGCACCGTGATCGGCGAGGCCGGCCGGATCGCCAAGGCCGCGGGGCTCCCATGGGGCGTGCTGACGTTCGAACCGCACCCGCGCCAGGTCTTCCAGCCCGACGTTCAACCGTTCCGCCTGACGCCGTTTCGCGCCAAGGCCGACGAGATCGAAGGCTTGGGCGTCGATTTCATGATCGCGCAGCGCTTCGACCTGGATTTCTCGAAACAGAGCGCCACCGATTTCGTCGAGCGCTATCTGGTGGAAACGCTCAACGTGCATCACGTGGTCGCCGGCTACGACTTCAAGTTCGGCCACAAGAGAATGGGCAGTTGCGAGACCTTGCTCGCCGAGGGCCAGAAGATGGGTTTCGGCTTTACCGCGGTCGCCGCCGCGTCGGACGACGGCGGCGGGCTCTATTCGTCGAGCCGCACCCGGGAGCTGGTCGAAAAGGGTTCGATGACTGAGGCGGCGGCGGTGCTCGGGCGGCCGTTCTCGATCGCGGGCCGGGTCGCGAACGGCGACAAACGGGGGCGGCAAATCGGATTTCCGACTGCAAACATCCATCTGGGGGGCTATATTCGCCCGGCTTTCGGGGTTTACGCGGTACGCGCCCGGATGCCGGACGGTGTCCTTGTTGCGGGCGTCGCCAACCTGGGGATGCGCCCGACCTTCGACGGCACCGCGCCCCGGCTCGAGGTGCATTTGTTCGATTTCGACGCCGATATCTATGGGCTTAGGATCGACGTGCAGTTGCTGCAGATGATCCGGCCGGAAAAGAAATTTGACGGACTGGACGCTTTGAAGGCACAAATCGCCCGCGACTGCGACGCCGCGCGCGAGATTCTTGTAAACGAATAGAAGCTGAACCGATGACTGTTGATTACAAGTCCACGATCTTTCTGCCGAAAACCGACTTCCCGATGAAGGCCGGCCTGCCCCAGCGCGAGCCGCAGTTGCTCGAACACTGGGCCGAGGCCGGGTTCGAAAAGGCCCGCGCCGATATCTCGAAAGGCCGCGAGAAGTTCATCCTGCACGACGGCCCGCCGTATGCGAACGGCCACCTGCACATCGGCCACGCGCTCAACAAGATCCTCAAGGACGTCATCAACCGCACCCAGCAGATGCTGGGCAAGGACGCCTATTACGTGCCGGGCTGGGACTGCCACGGTCTCCCCATCGAATGGAAGATCGAGGAGAAGTACCGCGAACAGAAGCTCGACAAGGACGCGGTCCCCATCGCCGAGTTCAGAAAAGAATGCCGCGAGTTCGCCGAGCACTGGATCGACGTGCAGCGCGAAGAGTTCAAGCGCCTCGGCGTCATGGGCGACTGGGATCACCCGTATACGACCATGACTTACGCCGCCGAAGCCAAGATCGCCGAGGAGCTGGGCAAGTTCCTGATGGACGGCTCGCTCTATCGCGGTTCCAAGCCCGTGATGTGGTCACCGGTCGAAAAGACCGCGCTGGCCGAGGCGGAAGTGGAATACTACGACCACACATCGACGACGATCTTCGTGCGGTTCCCGGTCATCGAGGCGTCGACGCCCGAGATCGAGGATGCCGCCATCGTCATCTGGACGACGACCCCCTGGACCATGCCCGGCAACCGCGCCGTCGCCTACGGCGACAAGATCGACTACGTGACGGTCGAGGTGACAGGCGTTAGCGACGACAGCCTCGCGGTCGTCGGCGAGAAGCTGGTCGTGGCCGGGGCGTTGCTCGCCGATTTCTCGGAGAAGTGCGGCATCACCGGCACCAAGACGCGCGCGACGTTCAAGGGGGTGCAGCTCAAGGGGACGGTCTGCCGTCATCCGCTCCGGGGACACGCCGACGCGGACGGCTATTTCGATTTCGACGTGCCCGCGCTATCGGCGGATTACGCGACGACGGAAGAAGGGACGGGCATCGTCCACATCGCCCCCGGCCACGGCGCCGACGACTGGGTGTTGGGGATGCAGAACGGGATCGAGGTGCCGCACACGGTCGGCGAGGACGGCACCTATTTCGATCACGTGCCGATCTTCAGGGGCTGGCACGTCTACAAGTGCAACAAGGATGTCGCCGAAGTGCTCAAGAGTGTTGGCGGGCTTCTCGGGGTCGGCTCGCTCCGTCACCGCTATCCGCACTCGTGGCGCTCGAAGAAGCCGCTGATCTTCCGAAACACCGCCCAATGGTTCATCTCGATGGAGGAAACCGGGCTCCGCGACAAGGCGTTGAAGGCGATCGACGAGACCCGCTTCGTCCCCGCGTCGGGGCAGAACCGCCTTCGCGGCATGATCGCCGAGCGCCCGGACTGGGTGGTTTCGCGTCAGCGTGCGTGGGGGGTCCCCATCACCGTCTTCGTCAACAAAGAGACGGGCGAGCCGCTGCGCGATCAGAAAGTGCTCGACCGCATCACGGAAGCGTTCAAAGAAGAGGGCGCGGATGCGTGGTTTTCTTCCGATCCGTCGCGCTTCCTGGGTAACGACTACAACGCCGACGACTATGAACAGGTGACCGACATTCTGGATGTCTGGTTCGATTCAGGCTCGACGCACGCGTTCGTGCTCGAAGACGGGCCGTGGGAAGGTCTTGAGTGGCCGGCGTCCTTGTATCTCGAAGGCTCCGACCAGCATCGCGGCTGGTTCCACTCGTCGCTGCTCGAAAGCTGCGGCACGCGGGGCCGCGCGCCCTACGAGGCCGTTCTGACGCACGGTTTCGTCATGGCCGAAGACGGCCAGAAGATGTCGAAGTCGCTGGGTAACGTCGTCGCCCCGCAGGACGTGATCGAGCAGTACGGCGCCGACATCCTGCGCATCTGGGTGGTCAACTCGGACTACTCCGAAGACCTCCGCATCGGGCCCGAGATCGTCAAGCAGCAGGCCGATATCTACCGGCGGCTTCGTAATACGCTGCGCTACCTTCTGGGGAACCTGGCGGGCTTCGAGGAGTCCGAGCGCGTCGACCCGGCGCAGATGCCGGAGCTCGAGCGCTGGGTGCTGCACCGTCTCCACGAGATGGACGCGTCGCTCAAGAAGGCCTGCGACAGCTTCGACTTCCAGCCGTTCTTCGCGGAACTTCACACGTTTTGCGCCGTCGATCTGTCGGCGTTCTACTTCGACATTCGCAAGGATGCGCTCTACTGCGACCGCCCGGACGGCGATCTCAGACGCGCCGTGAGGACGACGCTGGATATCCTGTTCGACCACCTGACCGCGTGGCTGGCGCCGTTCATCTGCTTCACCGCGGAGGAGGCCTGGCTGACGCGTCATCCCGATCAGACGAGCGGCAACTCCGTCCATCTCCGCACCTTCCCGGACGTGCCCGCCGCCTGGGCCGACGCGGGTCTCGCCGAAAAATGGGCAAACGTCCGGACACTCCGGCGCGCCGTCACCGGGGCGCTCGAAGTCGCGCGCGCGAACAAGATCATCGGCGCGTCGTTGCAGGCGCATCCCGAGGTCTATGCGCCGGCCGCGTACAGAACCGCCACCGAGGGCCTCGATTTGGCCGAGCTCTGCATCACGTCCGGTTTCACATTTATGGATGGGGATGCGCCGGCGGACGCGCACAGATCGGAAGAGACCGCAGACATCGCCGTCGTCGTCGCCAAGGCGTCGGGCGAGAAGTGCGAGCGCTGCTGGAAGGTGCTGGACGAGGTCGGCTCGGACGCGGATCACCCCACGGTCTGCAACCGCTGCGCCGACGCGGTCCGTCACCACGAACCGCAGGCGGCGTGAGCTTGACGCCCGGGCTCAGGTCCCGCGCCATCGGCGGGGCGGTGGCGGTCGCCGCCGCCGTCCTCGACCAGGTGTCGAAGACGTGGATTCTCGAAAGCGTGATGAACCCGCCCCGCGTGATCGAGATCGCGCCGTTCTTCAATATCGTGCTGGCCTGGAACCGGGGCGTTTCGTTCGGCATGTTCAATACCGAAACCGACCACGGCCCGCTGATCCTGACGGGGCTCGCGGTCGTCATCGTGATCGCGCTTTCGGTCTGGCTGTGGCGTGCCACGTCGATGCTGTCGGTCGTGGCGTTGGGGCTTGTGATCGGTGGCGCGGTGGGCAACGTCGTCGACCGGCAGATTCACGGCGCGGTGGTCGATTTTCTGGATTTCCACGCGTTCGGCTATCACTGGCCCGCGTTCAACATCGCCGACAGCGCCATTTGCGTCGGTGCCGCGATCTTGATATTGGAATCCTTGTTCACACGTACCGAAACGTCATAGACTCCGGTTTCGGTACCGAAACTTGCTGCAAACGGGCAGAAAACGAATGATTCGACGCACATTCGGCATCGCTCTCATGGCTTCCGTCGCGCTGTCGCTCGCCGCCTGCGAGTCGGCCAAGAAAGTCATGAGCAATTCCAAGGATGCGCCCGACGAGTTCGTCGTCTACCAGCGCCCGCCCCTGAGCCTGCCGCCCGAGTTTTCGCTGCGCCCGCCGAATTCAAACGCCGCAGGTCCGCAGGCGATCACGCCGACCGACCAGGCCCGCGCCGCGCTTCTGCAGCAGGCGCCGCAGATTCAGAACAAGGAACAGCAGCGCGATCCGAATCTCTCGGACGGCCTCAATGCGATCATGGCCAAGACCGGCGCGGCCAATGCGGATTCGTCGATCCGCGAGGTGGTCAACGCCGAAACCTCGCTGCTCTCGAAAGAGGACCAGCGCCTCGCCGACAAGATGATCTTCTGGGTCGACGACAAACCTTACGAAGGCACCGTCGTCGACGCCCAGAAAGAACAGCAGCGCATCCGCGAGAACCAGGCGCTCGGCAAGCCGATCACCGAGGGCGAAACGCCCCAGGTCAAGAAGTCGCGCGGCCGCAAGGGGCTGCTGGACTTCTAGTCCCTCTGCCTCCGTTCAACACCATCGTCATCCCGGGCATTATCCGAGCTAAAGCCGTCACCCCGGCGCAGGCCGGGGCCCAGAGATGCACGCATCAACCTCTCTCGGCAGGGCCGGGCAGATGCACTGGATTCCGGCTTTCGCCGGAATGACGAAGCGGAGAAACGGCCCCCGTTGAATTTTTTCTGAGCCGTCTCGATGGATGGAAATCCGCGTCCCTCGATCGCGTCGAGGGCAGACCGGGATGACGATGACAATTCCGAATTTACCCCCCTCACCTGTCCTCTCCCCCGTTTCCGGGGAAGACGGACCCTGACGAAAGATCTCGCTTTACCCCTCTCCCCCTTCAGGGGGAGAGGTTGGAGCCTGTCCCCGCGAAGGCGGCGATGAGGGGAACCTTCGAGCACGGGATGACGGTCGTGGGAATGGGTTTATTGTGTTCCAGCATTTGACTTCCGCGCCTCCTGCGGGTTCGATCGTCGGCCATGACGACAGCCCCTTTGGACATCTCCGCGGAACAGGCGCGACGGCTGGTCCTTAAGCTTCAGGGACTGGCGGAAAGCCCGCGCCGGCGGTTGGGGCGGCAAGGGCTGCTGGACCTGATCCGCAGGCTCGGCTTCGTCCAGGTCGATTCGATCCAGTGGGTCGAACGCGCGCACCACATGATCCTGGCGAGCCGTTGGGACGGTTACCGGCAGAAAGACCGCTTGCGCCTTGTCGAAAAAGAGCGCGCGCTGTTCGAGAACTGGACCCACGATGCCGCAGTCATTCCGGTCGAGTTCTTTCCCATATGGCGGGAGCGGTTCCGGCGCGAGGACGCCCGTCTCCGGCACCGCTGGGCCCGGCGCCGCGGCGAAGATTTTCATGGTGAACTGGACCGGGTGTTGGCGCATGCCCGGGACAACGGGCCGATCACGGCAAGGGAAATGTCGACCCGCCCCGATACAGACGAACAGAAGGACGGGGGAAAGTGGTGGAACTGGCATCCGTCGAAGACGGCCCTAGAACACCACTGGCGCACGGGCGGTCTCTGCATCTGCCACAGACAGGGATTCCAGAAAGCCTACGACCTGACCGAACGCATCATCCCCGAAGAGCATCGGGAAGCGGATTGTTCGTCCGCCGCCTACATCGACTGGTCGTGCCGTGAGGCTTTGAAGCGCCTCGGTTTCGGCACGGCGGGCGAGATCGCGGGCTATTGGGGCAACGTCACCGCCGCCGAAGCGAAAGGCTGGTGCGATGCGCGGCTTGGTGGCGAGATTGTCGAGGTCCGGGTGCATGGCGCGGCGGACTGCGCGCCCCGCAAACTCTATGCGTTCGCCGATATCGAAACGCGGCTCGGTGAAACCGGACCGCCGGCGGACCGTCTTCGTATTCTCAACCCCTTCGATCCCGTGATCCGCGACCGCAAGCGCCTCAAACATCTGTTCGATTTCGACTACCGGATCGAGATTTTCGTCCCCGCGCCCGAGCGCACATACGGGTATTACATCTTCCCGCTTCTGGATGGGGAAAAGATGGTCGGGCGGCTCGACATGAAAGCCGAGCGCGCCGCCGGGGAACTCCGCGTCAGCGCGCTCTGGCCCGAACCCGGAACCGGATTCGGCAAGGGCCGGATGGCCAGGCTCGAAAGCGCGCTCGAGCGGGTGCGCAAACTGACCGGCCTGTCCGCCGTTCGTTTTCAGAACGGTTGGTTGCGGACATCTGTATAGAGAAATACCCCCCTCACCTTACCTCTCCCCCAAAAATGGGGGAGAGGGATCAGAGCGGTGTCTTTCGTCAGGGTCCCTCTCCTCCAATCCTGGAGGAGAGGACAGGTGAGGAGGCCCCGATTTTTAAATCTTTGTAACGTTCGCGTTATCTGCCGGTTTTCCATTGATCCGGTGTGAAAACACGCCAATATCCCTCTCATGCGGATTTCATTCAGGTTCATGGCGCCCGTCCTGCTGGCCGCGGTCATCGCGATGTCTGCGGCCGCCCCGGCGTTCGCCAAGATTTTCGACCCCGACACCTTCACCCTCGATAACGGCATGCAGGTGGTGCTGATCACCAACCACCGCGCGCCCGTCGTGCGGCATATGGTCTGGTACAAGGTCGGCGCCGCCGACGAGGCGCCGGGTGAAACCGGCATCGCGCATCTGCTCGAGCACCTCATGTTCAAGGGCACGACGAATTACGGGCCCGGCGTGTTCTCGGGCCAGGTGGCCAGGAACGGCGGCCAGGAAAACGCCTTCACGTCCTACGACTACACCGCCTATCACCAGACCATCGCCAGGGACCGGCTCGAAATGGTCATGAAGATGGAAGCCGACCGCATGACCAACCTCGTGATCAACGAACAGCAGGTCGCGCCGGAACGCAACGTGGTGCTGGAAGAACGCCGGTCGCGTACCGACAACAACCCGTCCGCGCAGCTCCACGAACAGGTCGCCGCCGCGCTTTATCTCAACTATCCCTACCGCCGCCCGATCATCGGCTGGGAACACGAGATCAAGGCCCTCGACGTCGACCGCATCCTCGCCTTCTACAAGCGCTACTACGCCCCCAACAACGCGGTCCTCGTGGTCGAAGGCGACGTCACCATGGACGAGCTGAAGCCCTTGGCCGAAAAGTACTACGGCGCCATTCCGCGCGGTCCCGAGATCACCCGCACCCGCACCACCGAGCCGCCGGCGACCGCGGATCGCCGCGTGATCCTGGAAAGCGAGCGCGTCACCCAGCCGAGCTGGTCGCGGCGCTATCTGGCGCCGAGCTACCGTTACGGCGACACCGAACACGCCTACGCGCTGCAGGTGCTGTCCGAGATCATCGGCGGCGGCGCATCGAGCCGGCTGCACAAGCGCCTCGTCCTCGATGACGCCATCGCGCTTTCCGCCGGCGCGTTCTACGACGCCGACGACCTGGGACCGGCGGTGTTCGGATTTTACGCAGTCCCCAAACCGGGGGTCTCCATGGACAAGATCGAGGCGACCGTGATGGATGAGGTCCGGAAAATCCTCAAGGACGGGATCACCGACAAGGAGCTTTCGGGCGCCGTCGAACGCATGCGCAACAACGCCGTCTTCGCCCGCGACGATTTCGGCACCGCCGCCCGGGTGTTCGGCTCGACGCTCACGACCGGCGGCACCGTCGACGAGGTCGAGACCTGGCTCGACGTGATCGGCAAGGTCACGGTCGCGGACGTTTCCGCCGCCGCCCGCAATGTCCTCGACGGCACCCACCACGTCACCGCCGAACTGCTGTCGAAGCCGCAGAGCTGATATGATGACGCGTATTCCCGCCTTTTTTCGCCCCGCATCCGCCGCCTTGCTGACGCTGCTCGTGCTGCTCGCCGCGTTGCCGGCGCACGCGGTCGAGGTCGAACGGGTCGTGTCGTCGAAAGGGATCGAAGCCTGGCTGATCCGCGACACGTCGAACCCGATCACCACGCTCAAGCTGTCGTTCCGGGGCGGCGCCGCGCTCGATCCTGAAAATAAAAGCGGCCTCGCCAACTTCGTCGCCTCGACGCTGGACGAGGGCGCGGGCGACATGGACAGCCGCACGTTCCAGCGCGCGCTCGACGAGAAGTCGATTTCGCTCAGATTCAGGGCCGGGCGCGACCGGCTGGACGGTTCGCTCCGCACGCTGAACAAGTACCGCGACGACGCGTTCGAATACCTGCGCCTCGCCGTCAACGAACCCCGCTTCGACGAAACGCCCATCAACCGCATCCGCCAGCAGATCCTGTCCGGGATCCGGCAGGACCGGGAAGACCCGGGCAACCGCGCCGGGCGCGCGCTGTTCGAAAAAGCGTTCGCGGGTCACCCCTACGCGCGGGACAACGACGGCACGCTGGAAAGCGTCGCTGCGATCACGGCGGACGACATGCGCACGTTCGTTAAAGAGCGTCTCGCCCGCGACAACCTTTTGATCGGCGTGGTCGGCGACATCGACGCGGAGACGCTTAAAGATTATCTCGACAAGACGTTCGGCGCGCTGCCGGAAAAAGCCAGGCCGTGGAAGGTCGATAAGATCGAGCCGAAGCTCGCGGGCGGCATCCAGGTCATCGACATCGACGTGCCGCAAAGCTCGATCCAGTTCGCGCAGCCGGGAATCCTGAGAAACGACCCGGACTTCTACACCGCCTACGTGCTCAACTACGTGCTCGGCGGCGGCGGGTTCGTGTCCAGGCTGTATGAAGAAGTGCGCGAGAAACGCGGCCTCGCCTATTCGGTTTATTCCTATCTCATGCCGCTCGACAACGCCGGCGTGGTGATGGGCGGCGCGGCGACCGCCAACGCGCGCGTCGCCGAATCGATCGCCACCGTGCGCGACGTCTGGAAGACATTCGCGGACGAGGGGCCGACGGCGAAAGAACTGGAAGACGCCAAGACGTATTTGACCGGGGCGTTCCCGCTCCGCTTCACGTCGTCGGCGGCGATCGCCGACATGCTGGTGGGCATGCAGGAGGAACGCCTCGGCATCGACTACATCGACAAGCGTAACGGCTACATCGAGGCGGTGACGCTGGAAGACGCCAAACGGGTCGCCAAAAAACTGTTTCAGCCCGACAAGCTTACCTTCGCCGTCGCCGGCAAACCCGAAGGCGTGGTTTCGGGTAACTGACCTCACGTCATCCCGGACGCGGGTTTCCCCCGAGCGATTGCGAGGTTGGGAAAGGCAGCGATCCGGGACCCATTCCTGCGATCATGCCAAACCCTTCCATGGGCCCGGGTCTAGGCGTTTAACGCCTCGCCCGGGATGACGAAGCGGGGTCATCCCCGCTTTCCGAGGTGGCACGCAGAGCGGGCATTTGATACAAGTGCCCATGCCGCTGATTTCCGCCACGGACGCCTGGAAAAACCTGACCGAGATGCGCGACCAGATCCTGGGGGTGCCGCTTTCGGATCTGTTCGACGCGGATCATGCGCGCGCGTCCAACCTGGCCATCGACCTCGGCGGTCTATATGTCGATTTCTCGCGCCAGCGGGTCTCGAGCGAAGTGCTGATCGCGCTCGCGGCGCTTGCCGAAGCGGCGGACGTGCCCGGGTTCATCCAAAAAGTGGCCAAGGGCGAGACGGTCAATCTTAGCGAGGACCGGGCGGCGCTGCACATGCAGGTTCGCAGCGCGTCGGCGGTCGGGCCGGACGACGAACGCCTGAAGGGGTTTATCGACGGTGTGCGCGCGGGCGGGATCGTATCGGCGTCGGGCGCGCCCTTCACATCCGTGCTGGCGATCGGGATCGGCGGCTCGGAACTGGGCCCGGCCCTGATCCTGGATGCGCTCGGCGACACGCACGAATCCGGCCCCGAGGTGCGGATGTGCGCCAACATCGACGGCACCGCGTTCCGGCGCGCCACCGACGATCTGGACCCGGAAACCACGCTCGTCGTCGTCATCTCGAAATCGTTCCGGACCATGGAAACCCAGGCCAACGCCGAACGCGCGGCGATCTGGATGCAGGCCGCCGTCGGCGACGACTGGGCCAAGAACTTCTGCGCCGTCAGCGCCAACGTCGAAGAGGCCGGCAAGTTCGGCATCGCCGAAGACCGGGTGTTCGCGATGCTTGAGGGCGTCGGCGGGCGCTATTCGCTGTGGTCGGCGGTCGGGCTGCCGGTCGCGCTTGCGTTCGGCTGGGAGGTGTTCGCAGCGCTTCGCACCGGCGCCGCCGAGATGGACGCGCACGCGCTTTCGGCGCCCACCCGCGAGAACGCGCCGATGATGCTGGCGTTGCTGACGGTCTGGAACGCGAGCTTCATGGGCTATCAGGCGGAAGCCTGCGTGCCCTACGACACGCGCCTCGGAAAACTGGTCGATCACCTGCAGCAGCTGGAAATGGAGAGCAACGGCAAGCGCGTCACGCAGGAAGGATATCCGGTCGATTACGCGACCCAGCCCGCCGTGTTCGGCGGCATCGGGCTCAACGCGCAGCACGCGTTCTTCCAGCAACTGCATCAGGGGACGACGGCGGTCCCTGTCGACATCCTGATCCCGGCGCGTGCGCCGACCGGCGACGAGACGCAGCACGATCTGTTGATCTCGAGCGCGCTGGCGCAGGCCGATGCGCTCGCCTTCGGACGCGAGAACATCGAAGCGCCGCACCGCCATTATCCGGGCGGGCGGCCGTCGACGGTCATCGTCTATGACGCGCTGACGCCCAGGATGCTGGGCAAGCTGATTGCGCTCTACGAACACAAGACTGCCTGCGCCGGGGCGATCTGGGGGGTCAACCCGTTCGACCAGTGGGGGGTCGAGTTGGGCAAGCAACTGAGCGACAGCATCCTTCCCATGCTGAGCGACACGGGAAGCGCGCCGGCCTCGCTGACGCCGCTGATCCAAGCCGTCAACCGGATGCGCCAAGGGGATGAGTAGGTCATGAGCATCCGCCGGCTCCCGGAAACCCTGGTCAACCGGATCGCCGCCGGCGAGGTGGTCGAGCGCCCGGCCTCGGCGGTGAAGGAACTGGTCGAGAACGCCATCGACGCGGGGGCGACCAGGATCGACGTCAGTGTGCGCGACGGCGGGCAGACCGCGATCACGGTCGCCGACGATGGCTGGGGGATGACGCCGGACGAGATGATGCTGGCGGTCGAACGGCACGCGACCTCGAAACTGCCCGACGACGACCTGACGACGATCGCGACGCTGGGCTTTAGGGGCGAGGCGCTGCCGTCGATCGGCGCGGTCAGCCGCATGACGATCACCAGTAGAAACAAAGGCGGCGACGGCGCGTGGACGCTCAGTCTCGAAGGCGGGCGGGTGAAACAGCCCGAACCGGCGGCGCTTTCGGGCGGCACGCGGATCGAGGTCCGGGATCTTTTCTACGCCACGCCCGCGCGCCTCAAATTCCTGAAGACGCCGCGCACCGAGCAGTCCCGCATCGTCGAGGTGATGCAGCGCCTCGCCATGGCGCATCCGGAAATCGGATTTACGCTCAACGACGGCAACCGCGACGTGATGAAGCTTCTGCCCGAAAACGGCGACCTGTTCGACGCGCGTCTCGAACGGCTGGGCGCGATCATGGGCAAGGACTTCCGCGAGAACGCGTTCGCCATCGACGCGGAAAGGGACGGCTACCGCCTCACCGGGTATGCGGGCGTGCCGACGTTGAACAGGGGCAACGCGCAGATGCAGTTCCTGTTCGTCAACGGAAGACCGGTGAGAGACAAGCTTCTTTTAGGTGCCGTCCGGGGCGCGTACCGGGAGTTCCTCGCCTCCGACCGGCATCCTTTATTGGCGCTGTTCCTCGAAATCCCGCCAAGGCACGTGGACGTCAACGTGCACCCGGCCAAGACGGAAGTCAGGTTCCGGGACGCGGCGAAGGTCAGGGGGATGATCGTCGGCGCGCTTCGCCACGGTCTCGCGGAAGCGGGGCACCGGGCCTCGACGACGGTCGCGGAATCCGCGCTCGGCGCGTTCCGGCCGGGCGGACTCCCCATGGGGCGGGGCGGCGGCGGCGCGTACGCCTATCGACCCGACCCGGGATATGCGCAGGCGCCGTCGCACGGCCTGACCGAGCGCGCCAACGATTTCTACCGGCCGTTCGACAATCTCGATGCGCAACCGTCGGCGCGGATGGAGGCGGTCCCGGATGATTTAAACGAGACCGCGCCCGCCGATCACCCGTTGGGCGTCGCGCGCGCCCAGGTGCACCAGACCTATATCGTCGCGCAGACCGCGGACGGGATCGTCGTCGTCGACCAGCACGCGGCGCACGAACGCCTGACCCAGGAAAAGATCAAGAAGGCGATGGCCGGAAAGGGCGTGCAGCGCCAGATGCTGCTGATCCCGGAAGTGGTCGAAATGGACGAGACCGACTGCGAGCGCGTGCTGGCGCGCGCCGACGAACTGGCCGAGATGGGCCTCGCCATCGAGCCGTTCGGCACCGGCGCCGTCGCCGTTCGTGAAGTCCCGGCGATCCTGGGTGAGACCAACGTCCAGGGCCTGATCCGCGATCTTGCCGACGACCTGGCGGAGCTCGACGGCGCCATCGCGCTCGAGAAACGCATCGACGACGTCTGCGCGACCATGGCGTGCCACGGCTCGATCAGGGCCGGCAGGCGGCTGACGGCGGACGAGATGAACGCGCTGTTGCGCGAGATGGAGGCGACGCCGCACTCGGGACAGTGCAGCCACGGCCGCCCGACCTACGTCGAGCTCAAGCTCGCCGATATCGAAAAGCTGTTCGGGCGGCGCTGACACCCTTTCACGTTTACCCCCTCACCTCACCTCTCCCCCTGAAGGGGAAGAGGGATTAGGGCGGAATCTGTCGTCAGGGTCCCTCTCCTCCAGCCATGGAGGAGAGGACAGGTGAGGCGGTCTTATTCGACCGACAGAAAGCTCACCGTCGCGCGGCCGTATCTGCGCTGGTCCTGCATTTTAAAGCCGCGCGGCGCGTCGAAGGTGCGCTCGGTCGGCGTCTCGACGACGCAGAGACTGCCCGCCCCGACCCATCCCCTGGCCAGCATCGATAACAGCGCCGGGCCCGACACGTCCTGATCGTAGGGTGCGTCGAGAAACGCGTACGTCGCAGGGCACTGGGCGATGCGGGGCGGCGGCGGCATCTTGGTGGCGTCGAGCCTGAGAACCGTGACGCTGCGCCCCTGGCCCATGGTGCCGGCGTTCTTGAGAATGGTCGCGCGGGCCGTGTCGTTGAGATCGACGAAGGTGACGGGTGTCGCGCCCCGGCTCATCGCCTCGAGGCCCATCGCCCCGGTGCCGGCGAAGATATCGACGGCGGACGCACCCTTGATCTCCGGCGCGAAAGGGGCGTGCTCGATGATGTTGAAGATACTTTCCCGCGCCCGGTCCGACGTTGGGCGGATATCCCAGCTTTCAGGGGCTGCGAGGCGGCGGCCTTTGAACTTGCCCCCCACTATTCTCATTTCAAAAACATCCCGACCTGATCGCGGAGCGCCTTGGGGCGCACTTCCTCGGTCTCGCCTTCCGGGAGGTTGCCGATCTGGAACGGCCCGTAGGCCGTGCGGATCAGCCGGTTCACGCTCAAGCCGATGTGCTCCATCACCTTTCTGACTTCGCGGTTCTTGCCCTCTTTCAGCGAGACGGTCAGCCAGGCGTTGGCGCCGGTTCGCGAGTCGAACGACGCCGTGATCGGGCCGTACTTGACCCCGTCGACGGTGACGCCGCGTCCGAGCGCTAAAAGATCCTTCGAGTCGACATTGCCGTGCACGCGCACCCGGTAGCGCCGGGTCCAGCCGGTTTCCGGGAGCTCCAGCTTGCGCGCCAGCTCGCCGTCGTTGGTCAATAAAAGCAGCCCCTCGGAATTGAGATCGAGCCTGCCGACCGAGATCACACGCGGCATGTGGGCCGGCATGGCGTCGAAAACCGTCTTACGCCCCTCCGGGTCCTTGTGGGACGTCACCAGCCCGGCCGGCTTGTTGTAGCGCCAGAGCCGGGTCGGCTCTTTATCGGGTAAAGCATTCCCGTCGACGACGACGGTGTCGCCTTTTCTGATCACACAGGCGGGGGTGTCGAGTTTCCGACCGTTGACCTCGACGCGTCCCGCTTCGATCCAGCGCTCGGCCTCGCGGCGCGAACACAGCCCCGCGCGTGCCATCACCTTGGCGATGCGCTCACCGTCGCTGCTGCTTTTTTCCGGTTTCTTCGAAGTTTTGCTCATGACGGCAGTTGGTGCGGCGATCGGGGGCGAAAGTCAAGCGCGCTTGACCGGGGCATAAGGCCGGGGCACGAATGATATATGAGCCCGAATGACAGCCAATGGATGCGGATCGCGCTCGGCGAGGCCGCCGCCGCCGCCGAACGGGGCGAGGTGCCGGTCGGCGCGGTGTTGATATCCGCGTCGGGGGACGAGATGGCGCGCGCCGGCAACCGGATCGAAGAGCTGAGCGATCCGACCGCGCACGCGGAAGTTCTCGCGATCCGCAAGGCCGCCGCCGATACCGGCTCGCCCCGGCTCATGGACACCACGCTCTATGTGACCCTCGAGCCCTGCGCCATGTGCGCGCAGGCGATTTCGCTGGCCAGGCTCAAACGCCTCGTGTTCGCGGCCTATGATCCCAAGGGCGGCGGCGTCGAACACGGCGCGCGGGTGTTTTCGCATGCGACGTGTCACCACGCGCCCGAGATCGTCGGCGGCCTGCTGGAGACCGAGGCGGGGGACATGCTGAAGGGTTTCTTCAAGGCGCGGCGGTGATTTGATCGCCCCCTCACCTAACCTCTCCCCCTGAAGGGGGAGAGGGATGAGAACGGAGTCTGTCGTCAGGGTCCCTCTCCTCCATTCATGGAGGAGAGGACAGGTGAGGAGGGGCGCCTCACGCCTCCGGCGCGAGGGGCAGGTTTACGAGCAGATTCTGCGGCTTCAGTTTCAGGCGTTTCTTTTCGCTCATGGCGAGGCCGAGATAGACCGGGCGTCCGGCGATGTCGGGCAGCATCAGGCTGTCGTCCCTGAACTCGAGCCTGAACAGCGTCAGCAGGCGTTCCATCCTGTCTTCGTCGACCTCGTTGCCGTCATAGAGATCGTTGAGGAGCGCCGTCGCATCCGGGTCGAGGCCGATGTGCCAGACCCATTTTTCGTCCGTGATCTTCTGCACCGGCTGAATCGAGACCTGGGCGCCGGTGAAGTGATCGATCCACCCCTCCATCACGCGGCAGAGCGCATCGAGACCCGGCCGCGTGAACGATAGATCGAGCACCATGTCGTGGCGCTCGTCGCGCTGCCAGTACTTGTGCGCGTTTTCCGGCTGCATCACGTCAAGGTCGACCTGGCGCGGTTTGATGCCGCCTTCGACCAGAAGGGTGCCGATCGCGCCCATGCCGCCCGACTGCGCCAGCATCTCGACCGTCTCCAGATCGCCCGCGAGGATCGAGCCTTCATGGATCGTCACCGTCTGTTCGCGAAACATCAGCTCGCCGGCACGGGCCCGGAACGGATCGTCGGTGCCGTCCAGCACCGCGCGGGTGATGACCTGCGCCATCTGATCGAGAAATAAAGGCGCGGTCCGCACCTCACCGTCGCGAAACAGATTGAGATAACACGCCTCGACCGTGCCGGCGTCGATCAGCCGGTCGCGGAAGTCGATCAGCACGCGGTAGTTGTCGCGCCCGTCCGGGTCCTCGAGCTGGGCGATCTCTTTCTCCGTGACCGGGCGCTTCGGGGTCTCGATCAGTTCGGCGTGGAGCGCGCGCTCTTTTTGGCAGCTCTCTTCCACCGGCGCCACTTCCGGGCGATTGAAGTAGGCCCTGAGATAATCGTCGGTGACCGTCAGGTGGCCGTTGGCGTCCGTCTTCAGAAGGCCGTACCCGGAATTCTGCCAGAAGTCCGGCCGGCGCGCGGCCATCGGCGGCGGCAGGTTGTCTGCCATATCCGTCAGTTATGACCGGAGATGTCGGCGTGGAGCGGCTTGGTTTCCTCGAACTTCTTCATCTGTTCGTCGGAGGCCTTCTCCTGATACTTGGATTTGTACTCGTCGTAGGGCATGCCGTAGATCATCTCGCGGGCCTCGTCGGACGAGAGCTCGACCCCACGCGCCTCGGCGGCGGCGACCAGCCATTTCGACAGGCAGTTCCGGCAGAAGCCCGCCGTGTTCATGATGTCGATATTCTGCGCGTCGGTGCGCTTCTGCAGGTGTTTGACGAGGCCGCGAAAGGCGTCGGCCTGGATTTCGATCAGCGTCTTGTCGTCCATGGTGTTCTCCCCGAATTAATGTCGTCTTGCTGCCGATATGGGGGCGAATTGGCTGTTTTGCCAGCCCGGCGGTTTGATCTGCCGATTGCCCGCCAGCCTTATCTGCCCACGGCTCGCCAGCCTTATCTGCCCACGGCTCGCCAGCCTTATCTGCCCACGGCTCGCCAGCCTTATCTGCCCACGGCTCGCCAGCCTTATCTGCCCACGGCTCGCCAGCCGATGTCGCGGCGGCAGAAGCCTTCCGGCCAGTCGATCGTATCGACGGCTTTATAGGCCAGTTTCTGCGCCGCCTCGACGCTCGCGCCCAGCGCGGTGACGCCCAGCACGCGTCCGCCGTTGGCGAGGATGCGGCCGTCCGCGTCCACCTTCGTGCCGGCATGAAACACGGTGACGCCGTCCATCGCGCCGGCGGCGTCGAGCCCCTTGATCTCGGTGCCTTTTTTATAATTTCCCGGATAGCCCTCGGCGGCCATGACGACGGTCAGCGCCGCGCGCGGGTCCCACTTGAGCTTGATTTTATCGAGTTCGCCCTGGGCGGCGGCGAGCAGCATTTCCAGCGCGTCGGATTGCAGGCGCGCCATGATCGGTTGGCATTCAGGGTCGCCGAAGCGGCAGTTGAATTCGATCACCTTGGGGCCGTCCTCGCCGATCATCAGCCCGGCGAACAGCACGCCTTTATACGGTTTGCCCTCCCTCGCCATGCCCTCGACGGTGGGCGTGACGATCTCGTCCATGATGCGCTTTTCCATTTTTTCGTCGAGCACCGGGGCGGGCGTATAGGCGCCCATCCCCCCGGTGTTGGGGCCGTGATCACCGTCGTGGACCTGTTTGTGATCCTGCGCGCCGGCCAGCGGGATCGCGCGTTCGCCGTCGCATAAGGCGAAGAAGCTCGCTTCCTCACCGAAGAGAAACTCCTCGATCACGATCTCGTCGCCGGCGTTGCCGAACGCTTCCTCGATCATGATCTGATCGACGGCGGCATAGGCCTCCGTCACCGTGTGGCTCAATATCACGCCCTTGCCGGCGGCGAGGCCATCCGCCTTGACGACAACCGGCTTGTTCTTGATGCGGATGTACTCCTTCGCCGCGTCCGGCTCGTCGAAGCGCTCATAGTCCGCGGTCGGGATGCCGTACTTGAACAGAAGGTCCTTCATCATGCCCTTGGAGCCTTCGATCTCGGCGGCTCTGGCGGAAGGTCCGAAGACGGGGATGTCCATCGCCTCTATTTTGTCGGCGAGGCCTGCGACCAGGGGGGCTTCCGGGCCGACGATGACGAACTCGATTTTCAGGTCTTCGACGGCCTTGCAGATGCCGTCCAGGTCCTCGGCGCCGATGTCGAGGCATTCGGCGACATCCGCGATCCCCGCGTTGCCGGGCGCAGCATAGAGCTTCGTCAGTTTCGGCGATTTCGCCACCGCCCACGCCAGGGCGTGTTCGCGCCCGCCGCCGCCGACAATCAGAACCTTCATGAATGCACGTCTCCCGCTCGCTCCACCTGAATGGCGGTTGTCTTCGCTGCCGCCTTGGGACATACAGTCTATTTATGAGCGACGCCCCGTCCACCCATAATAGTGGCGACAACGTCCCGGTCTTTTCGGTGACAGAGGTCTCCGGGCTGGTCAAGTCCACCGTCGAGGGCGCGTTCTCGCACGTGCGCATCCGGGGCGAGATTTCCGGCTTCAAGCGCGCCGCGTCGGGGCACCTCTATTTCACCTTGAAAGACGACAACGCCGTCATCGACGGGGTGTGCTGGCGCACCACGGCGGGCCGCCTCGCGCTCAACCCCGAGGACGGGATGGAGATCGTCGCCACCGGGCGCATCACCACCTATGCCGGGCGCTCGAAATACCAGGTCATCGTCGAACAGATGGAACTGGCGGGCGAGGGTGCGCTCCTGAAACTGCTGGAGGAGCGCAAGCGGAAGCTCGCCGAAGAGGGGCTGTTCGACGAAAGCGCGAAACAGGATTTGCCGTACCTCCCCGAGGTGATCGGCGTCGTCACGTCGCCGACCGGGGCGGTGATCCGGGACATCCTGCACAGGCTCGCCGACCGCTTCCCGAGGCGCGTGCTGGTGTGGCCTGTATTAGTGCAGGGCGAGGGCGCCGCCGAACAGGTGGCTGCGGCGATCCGCGGCTTTAACGCGCTGGCGGGCGAGGGGCATGTGCCGCGCCCGGACCTGCTGATCGTCGCGCGCGGCGGGGGCTCCCTCGAGGATCTGTGGGCCTTCAATGAAGAAATCGTGGTCCGCGCCGCCGCCGAGAGCGATATCCCGCTGATCTCCGCGGTCGGTCACGAGACCGACTGGACGCTGATCGATCTCGCGTCCGACCGCCGCGCCCCGACACCGACCGCGGCCGCCGAGATTGCGGTGCCGGTCAGATATGAGGTCATGGCGCAGGTCGCCGACAATGAGACGCGGCTGATCCGTGCGATCCGCCGCAAGACGGAAACCCTCAAGCGCGACGTCGCCTCGCTGGCGCGCGGTCTCCCCAATCTCAGGCGCACGGTCGAGACCGCGTCGCAGCGGCTCGACGACTGGTCGGAACGGCTGGGGAACGCCCTGAAAGCCGGCATCCGCCAGCGCCGCCAGCGGTTGCCGAAACGAATCCAGCCGCCGAGACGCGCTATCAACGAAGCGCGTCAGCGCATGGATGCGGCCGGGCGCGGCCTCGCCCGCGCGTACAGGGACGACCTCGCCGGGCGGGGAAAGACCGTCGCCCATCTCGGGCAGTTGCTGGAGAGCTTCTCTTACGAACGCGTACTCGATCGCGGCTTCGCTTTGGTGACGTCGCCGGACGGCAAGGCCGTCATGTCGGCGGCCGAGCTCAAGCCCGGCGACGACGTCAACATTCGCTTGAGGGACGGTGTCGCCGGCGCGCGCATCGCCGGTGGTGCGGCGCAGCCGAAGAAGAAGCCGGCCAAACCCGCCAAAGACGACAAGGACGATCCGCAAGGGACGTTGTTATGAAATTTCTGGGTTTACCTCCACACCTGTCCTCTCCCCCGTACCCGGGGGAGAGGGACCCTGACGAAGGATTCCGCTTTAACCCCTCTCCCCCTGACAGGGGGAGAGGTTGGGTGAGGGGGCTTATCGTCTTCGTGTTCGTTTCCTTGCTGGCGTGGTCCGCACGGGCCGAAATCCCGCTCGAGCTTTCCGGCCAGGCGGCGGAAGGCGGGCTGATGCTGGGCCGGACCGCGCCCGGCGCGGCGGTGACGCTCGACGGCAGGCCCGTCATGACCGACGCCGACGGCAACTTCCTGATCGGCTTCGGGCGTGACGCGGCGGGGACGAAACGCCTCGAAGTCTCGCGGGGCAGTGACAGAACCGCCCGCGACATCGCGGTTAAGGATCGCGACTTCAGGATCGAACGCATCGACGGCCTGCCGCAAAAGAAAGTCACCCCCGACCCGGAAGCGATCAAGCGTATCAGACGCGAGAAGGCCGAGATGGCGGAAGCCAAGAAGATCACCGACGCGGCGGCCTACTATATTTCCGGTTTCCGCTGGCCGGCGACGGGGCGGATCTCCGGCGTCTACGGCTCGCAGCGGATATTGAACGGCAAGCCGAGACGCCCGCATTACGGCACCGACGTCGCCGCCCCCGAAGGCGCGCCGGTCGTCGCCATGGCGGCGGGACGGGTGACGTTCGTGCATGCGGGGATGTTCTTCAACGGCAAGACGGTGCTGATCGATCACGGCCTCGGGCTGCGCTCGGTCTACATCCATCTGTCGGACACATCCGTGAAGGCGGGCGACCGGGTCGAGGCCGGGACGCGCATCGGCGCCGTCGGCAAGACCGGACGGGCGACCGGCCCGCATCTCCACTTCGGCCTGACGCTGGACGAAACGCCGATCGACCCGGAGCTGGTGCTGGGGGAAATGCCGAAGTGATTTCAATCGGTTAAGAGATCACGGATTCGTTATATTCTTTGGACGGCGGTTTCGTGCTAGTGTACCCACAGTTGGATAAAGGAGGCTTACCCATGAAGTATGGCGTTTTGGCTCTTGCGCTTGCGGCGTTCGTCGCGTTTGCGGCCCAGCCCGCGTCCGCCGAATGCTCGGCAGGTCACAAGAAAACCGCGGAAGTCCCGTCGCAGACGACGGTCGCCGACAATCCGGTCAAGCAATCGAAGCCGTCCGGCAGCTAAGTCCGGCCCTTCGCGTCTCGATCAGCCCGGCCAGCGGTTGTGGAGCCACAGCCATTGGCCGGGTTTTTCACGCACCCAGTCCTCGATGATCTTGTTGGCGCGCACGGTCAGCGCCCGGGCGTCCGC
Organism: Rhodospirillales bacterium; assembly: GCA_965228915.1. Taxonomy (GTDB): domain Bacteria; phylum Pseudomonadota; class Alphaproteobacteria; order Rhodospirillales; family Casp-alpha2; genus UBA4479. Next base: position 1,697,439 of record OZ245847.1, read on the forward strand.
GGTCTTGTTGCCGGTGTCCTCGGCGTAGAGCGGCGCCGATACCTCGACCCGGAAACGTGCGCCGTTTTCACGGATGACGCGGGCCGGGATCACCGGGCATTTCAGTGTCACCGCCAGATCGCCGAGCGCGGTCGCCGTCATCGCGTCTATGCCGAAGAACGGCACCGGCATGCCGTCGTTCATCTTCTGGTCCAGCATTATGCCGACATGCTTGCCGCCCCAAAGCGCCTTCAGCATCTGCCGCGCACCTTCGCGGCCCTTCGGGATCATCATCTCGCGGTAACGCTTGCGCCCGGCCATGTAGAATTTCTCGACAAGCCGGTTATTGGCTTCGCGATAGACGAACGCCGAGGGAACGTCGTGCACGTGCGCGGTTAATGGCGCCAGCTCCCAGTTGGCGAGGTGCGCGCTGAGATAGAATCCCGGCTTGCCGTCGTCCCTGAAATCGATCAGATGGTCGAGCCCGTCGACTTTGACGCGTGCATCGCCCCCCTCGAAGCGGAACTTGCCGATGTGCGGAAACTCGGCGACGGTGCGGCCCAGGTTCTCCCACATGTCGGCGATGATCGCCTCCGCGTCGCTGTCGTCGATGCCCGGGAACGCGCGTTCGATGTTTTTCCGCGCGCGGTCCGAGATCTGGATGCGGGGGCCGACCAGGCGCGCGAATTTCCCCCCCAGCGCCGACGCCATGTCGACGGGGAGGATACGGAATATTCCCCAGACGATGGTCGCCGCCAGCGCTTCCAGCGGATGGCGGACATACTTTTCGATGAAGGTGCGTGGGCGCAGCATGGGTTCAGTTTAGGCCGATGCGCGCGAGAATGAAATTTTCCAGCGCGTCCGCGTCGTCCCATGCAAGCTCGACCGGGTAGGGGGTGACGCGCGGTTTCAGGTCCGCCGGGATGCGGACGTAATCCTTGGTCGTGGTGACGGGCAATGCGCCTGCCTGGTCTGCCCGCGCGATCAATGGACCGAGCTCGGACGGGGTGAACGGATGATGGTCTGCGAACGCCCGGGTGGCGACAAGACGCGCGCCGGCCTTCGTCAGGGTGTCGAAGAATTTCTGCGGCTGGCCGATCCCGGCGAAGGCGATCACGTCGCGCCCTGCGAGATCGGGCGCCTCCTTCGACGGCCGCACGTGCGCGGTGAAAACGGGCCGGCCCGAAACAAGACCGGGCGGGCTGGTGTCGCCGATCACGATGCAGGCATCGGCGCGGGCGAAGGCGCTGGACGCCGGTTCGCGGAGCGGCCCGGCCGGCATCGGTTTGCCGTTCCCGAAACCGTAGGCCCCGTCGATGACGAGGAGCGATAGCGTCTTGAACAGCGACGGGTTCTGAAAACCGTCGTCCATGATAATCACGCCGGCGTTCGCGTCGGCCGCCGCCTTCGCCCCTTCGACGCGGTCGGCGCTTCGCCATACGGGGGCGACGTCGGCCAGCAGCAGCGCTTCGTCGCCGACGTCATGCGCGGTATGGGAGGCCAGGTCGACCCGGACGGTGCCGGTCAGGCTGCCGCCGTAGCCGCGCGTGAGGATGTGCGGGTGAAGGGATTTCCCGGCCAGCCGTTTGGCGAGGTCGATGACGATCTGGGTCTTGCCCGCGCCCCCGGCGACGGCGTTGCCGACGCAGATCACGGGCACCGGGGCCCGCCATTCGGCATCGCGTCCGGCGCGGGACGCCGTGATCATCCCGTAGACGCAGCCGAGCGGGCTCAGCAATGCCGCCATCAATCTGCCCGCGCCGCCCGGCGACGGCCCCCAGAAATCAGGCGCGCGCACGGGACTTTTCCTCGGCCGCTTTCAAAAGCGGCGAGATATGTTCCATGAACACGTCGAGCACGCGGGACTCCCGCTCCACGTAATCGAACGCCGCCTTGGCGCGGGCCTGAGCCTCGGCGGGGGCGTCGAGATCGCGCTTTACCGCCTGCGCCAGTTCGTCCGCGTCGGCGACGATCTTCAGGCCGCCCGCCGCGCTCATCGCCTTGGTGATCTCGTCGAAGTTCCAGTAGTGCGGGCCGGTGATCACGGCGGCGCCCAGTTTCGCCGGCTCGATGGTGTTCTGGCCGCCCGCGGGCACCAGCGATTTCCCCATGAAGACGATGGGGGCGAGGCGGAAGAACAACCCGAGCTCGCCGAGCGTGTCGGCGAGGTAGACATCGGTTTCCGGCGTCACCGGTTCGCTGTTGGAGCGGACCGCGACATGCGCGCCCAGATCCCTCAGCATCCCGGCGATCTCCGGCCCCCGGTCCGGGTGGCGCGGCACGAGGATGGTTAAAAGGTCGGGATAGCTTTCGCGGACGGTCTTGTGAACGTCCCACGCGGCTTCTTCCTCGCCCGCGTGAGTGCTGGCCGCCAGCCACGTCGGGCGCAGGCCCATGCGGGCGCGGATTTCGGCAAGCGTGCCTTCGTCGCAGGGAAGGGCCGGGACCGCGAACTTCATATTGCCCATCCGCACCACGTTCTCGGCGCCGAGCGCCCGGTAGCGTTCGACGTCGCTGTCGGTCTGCGCCAGCACGGTCTTGAAACAGCCCAAGAGCGCCCGCGCCAGCGAGCGCCAGCGCTGCCATCTGAGGAACGAGGGCGGCGACATGCGGGCGTTGACCAGCATCATCGGGATGCCGCGGGCGTGGGTCTCGACGACGAGGTTGGGCCACAGTTCGGATTCCCACCACAGCGCCACGTCGGGCTGCCAGTGATCGAGAAACGCGTTCACGTAGGGGAGCCGGTCGACGGGGACGTACTGGTGCAGCGCGCCGTCGGGCAGGCGTTCGTGCATCAGCCTGGCCGATGTGACGGTGCCCGTCGTCACCAGCACGCTGGGGCTGTCGGGCCGCGCCACCAGTTCCTCGATGACGGGCAGCATCGAGATCGCCTCGCCGACGCTGGCGCCGTGCATCCAGATCAACGGGCCTTCGGGACGCGCGAGCCCGGTCAGGCCCTTGCGCTCATTAAAGCGCGCCGTGTCTTCCTTGCCGCGCTTGATCCGTTTTTTCAGGTAATGCGTAATCAGCGGCGCGCCGAGCGCGGTGGTGAGGCGGTACATGGAGAGGATCATGCCGCCAGACCCTCCGTTTCCGGCGCCGGTTCGACGGGCGCGCGCGCCGTCGCTTCGTCGGCCTCGCGGGTAATGGCGTTGAGGCGGTCTTCGAGTTCCCGGCGCAGCCGTCCGAGATCGTCCGCGTCGGCGTCGCGCGGCACGTATAGAGGCGCGCCCCAGATCAGCACGCCCGACGAGAACGGGAACGCCGCCAGGAACCGGTCCCAAGACCCCAGCACGCGGCCGCGTTTGATTCCATACGTGACGGGAAGGATCGGCACGCCCGACAGTTTCGCCAGACTGACGATCCCGTCCGACACCCGCATCCTGGGCCCGCGCGGCCCGTCCGGCGTGATGCCGACCCACTCGCCCGATCTCAGCGCCTTGACCATGGCGCGGAGTGCGCCGGCGCCGCCCTTGGACGTCGAGCCCTTGAGCCAGTCGATGTCGAAATGCGCCACCGTGTTGGCGATCAGCTCGCCGTCGCGGTGCGCGCTGATCAGCATCCGGAACGGGTGCGGCTTCTGCCAGGTGTAGGGCGCCATCAAAAGACGCCCGTGCCAGAAACACAGGATCGCCGGGCCGTTGGCGAACGTATCGTCGAGATGTTCCTTGCCGATCATCCGCCAGCGGCTGGTCGCCCAGACGAAGCGGATATAGAGCGCCGCCAGCCAGCAGACGGCGAGCCGCACCGGCGTGCTCTTGGCGATTTTCTTGGAAAGCTGCTTCAGCACCGGACCGCCAACTCAACCCGTACCGGCGCGCGCCTGCGTCTCGGCCTCGGCGGCGAACTGCAGGGCATAGAGTTTCTCGTAGGCGCCGCCTTTCTCGACCAGCTCTTTATGGGAGCCGGTTTCGACGATGGTGCCGTTCTGAATCACGTAGATCAGGTCGGCGCCGACGATGGTCGAAAGGCGGTGCGCGATCACCAGCGTGGTGCGGTCCTTCATCAGGTGGTCGAGGGCTTTCTGGACGTGGCGCTCGGATTCCGTGTCGAGCGAAGACGTGGCTTCGTCGAGAAGGAGGATCGGCGCGTTCTTCAGGATTGCGCGGGCGATGGCGAGGCGCTGGCGCTGGCCGCCCGACAGTTTGATGCCGCGCTCCCCGACCTGGGTGTCGAAGCCGTCGGGCAACTCGTCGATGAACTCGAGCGCTGCCGCGTGCTGCGCGGCGTCCCGGATCTCGTCCTCCGTCGCGCCCGGCCGCCCGTAAGCGATGTTGGCGCGCACAGAATCGTCGAACAGCGTCACTTCCTGGCTGACGAGAGAGATGTTGGCGTACAGGCTTTCCAGCGTCACGTCGCGGACATCGGTGCCGTCGATGGTGATTTGACCCGCGTCGATATCGTAGAAGCGCGGGATCAGGTTGAGGATGGTCGACTTGCCCGCCCCCGACGGGCCGACCAGCGCGACGGTCTTGCCGGCCGGGATCGACATCGAGACGTTTTTCAGCGCCGGCTGTCCCTCGACGTACGAGAAACCGACGTCTTTCAGGTCGATCGCGCCTTCGACGGGGATGTTGAGCGGCTTGGCGTCCGCGCGTTCCTTGATGCCGGGCTCGGTATCCAAAAGATCGAACAGCCGCTGCGCACCGGCCAAACCCTCCTGCAGGCTGGCGTTCAGGTTGGCGAGGCGCTTCATCGGCTCGTAGGCGAGCAGAAGCGCGGTGATGAACGAAAAGAATGAGCCCGGGTCCAGGTTCTGGTGGATCACCCGGTAGCCGCCGTAAACGATAACGATGGCGACGGCGCAGCCGCCGAGCGTCTCCATGATCGGGCTGGACAGCGCGCGAATCCTGGCAGACTTGATCGTCAGTTTGAAGATGCGTTCGACCAGGGTGGAGACGCGCGACGTCTCGTAGTTCTCCATCCCGTAGGCCTTGACGACGCGGATGCCCTGGAAGCTTTGATCGAGGATCGCGGAAAACAGGCCGGTCTCTTCCTGGGTGTTGGCCGTCACCTTGCGCATCCTCTTCCCCAATCTGACGATCGGATAGACGGCGGCGGGGAACACGAAGAACGCGATCAGCGCCAGTTCCCAGTCCTGGAAGAACATCACGCCGACGAGACCGATCAGCGACAATAAATCTTTCCCGAAGCCGGTCAGCGCGTTCGAGACCGCGACCCGCATGTGGTTGATGTCGACCAGAAAGCGCGACACCAACCGCCCGGACGGCATCGAGTTGAAGAAGCCGAGGTCCATGCCGATCAGGTGACGGTATAGCCGGGTCTGGTTGTCGGCGATGATGCGCAAGCCGACGAACGCCATCAAAAGCGACTGGCCGTAGCTCGCGAAGCCCTTGGCGAGGAACGTCACCAGCACCGCGCCCGAGACCCACCACAGCATGTCCTCGTTCTCGCCGATGAAGACGTCGTTGACGACGGGCTCCATCAGATACGCCGACAGCGCCGTCGTCGCCGACACCACGCCCATGCACAAGAGCGCGAACACCAGCTGCGGCCAGTAATGGCGCAGGTTGTCGCGGAACAGGCGGCCGACCAGAACGCCTGTCGGCTGGTGCTGGCCGGTATTCTTTTCGTCTTTGTTTTCCAAGGCTTGGCGACCGTTATTGCGAACGCCCGGACATTACCACACGGGGAGTCCCGTCGCCAATGCGTATGGTCCCGATCAAAGTCGTGAAATTAAGCCCCCTCATCTGTCTTCTCCCCCACTTCGTGGAGGAGAAGGACCCCGACGACGGATCGCGATCTAATCCCTCTCCCCCATTTTTGGGGGAGAGGTTAGGTGAGGGGGCAAGCGTGCGACGGACAGTCAATTCGCTAGCGCTATTTCACCGAGAAACCGTACTGATAGTTCTTGAATGTTGATATCGTTGAAAGCTGACAATTAAAGCTGAACTTTGGCGCAGGGGCTAAAGGCTATCGACTTGACGCTTTTGGAAAGTTTGCTTTTCTATTTCTGGTTTTTTGGCTGTCCGGCTCTGGCAGTTCTGTCGGGATTGCTCTGCCTTGCCGGTCTGGTTTGCGTTGTAAATCCGTCGTTGTTTCGAAATAGATGCCGGGGGGTGCCATGGATTTTCGCCGGCGCGATCGGCGTTCCTGTGTTTTTGTATGTGATACCGATGGCCATGCTCTTCATCGCCAAAGCGGGCTGAGCCGCCACGATCCAGTTATTACGTCATTGTTGATATTTCACGTCATCCCGGCCAAGCCCCGGTAAGGGGCGCGAGCCGGGACCCATGGATGGGTTTGGCGGAATGGATGAATGGGTCCCGGATCGCAAGCCTCGCCCCTGCAGCCTTGCGGCATGCAGGCTCGGCTAACGTCCGGGATGACGATGGGGAGGACCAGATTGAAGCCGCCGGTTTGATGAGAGGTATTAGCATATGTTGCCCCCCTCACCTAACCTCTCCCCCACGTGTGGGGGAGAGGGATGAGAGCGGAATCTGTCGTCAGGGTCCCTCTCCACCGCGAAAGCGGGGGAGAGGACAGGTGAGGGGGTAAGCGTGTTGCGGAAAGGCGTTCACGCCGCCGGTTTGACGGCGTGTTCGCCCCGGAACGGATAGAGGTTGGCGAAGAACTGGTCGATGGACTTGTCCCACGCATACCCCTCCGCGTGCCGGCGGCAGAGAGCGGGATCGATCGTCAGCGCCTTTTTGACGGCATTTTCGAGGTTTTCGTCGAGCACACCCACAGGCGCGTCGCCGATCACGTCCAGCGGCCCCGGCACCGGATAGGCGGCGACGGGAAGGCCCGAGGCCAGCGCTTCCAGCAATACGAGACCGAAAGTATCCGTCCGGCTCGGGAACACGAACACGTCCGCAGCCGCGAAGTGGCGGGCGAGGTCGTCGCCTTCGCGGGCACCCATGAATTTCGCGTCCGGATATTTCTCTTCAAGATGCTGACGCACCGGACCGTCGCCGACGATCATCTTGGTGCCGGGGATATCGAGTTTCAAAAACGCCTCGACGTTCTTTTCGATGGCGACGCGGCCGACGTAGACGCTGATCGGGCGCGGGAAATCGAGGAAATCCTCGTGGCGCGGATGGAACAGGTCGGTGTTCACGCCGCGCGTCCAGCGGACGATGTTGTTGAAGCCGCGCGCTTTCAGATCGTCTTCGATGGTCTGGGTCGCGACCATGATCCGCTTGCCGGTGTTGTGGAACTTCCTGAGGTGCGCGTAGCTCCAGCTTAAGGGGAACTTACAGCGCGCGTGGATATATTCCGGGAAGCGGGTGTGGTAGGCGGTCGTGTATGGATAGCCGCGCGCGAGGCAGTGCTTGCGCGCCGCCTGGCCCAACGGCCCTTCGGTCGCGATGTGGATCGCTTCGGGCCGGAAGTCCTCGATCAGTCGCGCGGTCTTCGCACCCGGTAATACGGCGAGGCGGATTTCAGGGTAGGTCGGACACGGGATCGTCCGGAACCGGTCGGGCGTCACCATCTCGACCGCGTGACCGCGATCGATCAGGCCTTTCCTTACAGTATCGAGCGAACGGACGACGCCATTGACTTGAGGAAGCCAGGCGTCGCTGACGATGAGGATTCGCATGTGTCTTTCCCTAAAGGGCTGAGCCCCTGTAACTCGGCCCAGTGCAGGATCTCGAGGCGGCCGTCCTCGTGCTCGACCAGCGCCGTGCAGCTTTCGACCCAGTCGCCGTCGTTGCAGTAGGTGATGCCGTCGATGTCGCGGATCTCGGCGGAGTGGATGTGCCCGCAGATCACGCCGTCGGTGCCGCGGCGGCGGGCTTCGTCGACCACCGCGTCCTCGAATTTCGAGATATACTCGACCGCGTTCTTGACCTTGTGCTTGAGGAACGCCGACAGCGACCAGTACGGCAGGCCGAGCCGACGGCGCAGAATGTTGTACCAGAGGTTGATGGCGATGGCGGCGTTGTAGGCATGATCGCCCAGGAACGCGAGCCACTTGGCGTAGATAATGACCCCGTCGAAGCGGTCGCCGTGCAACACCAGGAAACGCCGCCCGTCGGCCATGGTGTGCACGGTCTCGTACAAAACGGCGACGCGGCCGAAACGGTGGTTGGTGAAGTCGCGGAATTTTTCGTCGTGGTTGCCGGGGATGTAGATCACCCGGGTGCCCTTGCGCGCTTTTCTCAGCAGCTTCTGGATGACGTCGTTGTGGGCCTGACGCCAGTACCACGCGCGCTTCATGCGCCAGCCGTCGATGATGTCGCCGACCAGGTACAGATACTTGCTTTCGGTGTTTTTCAGGAAATCGAGTAGCATTTCAGCCTGGCAGCCGCGGGTCCCGAGATGGATGTCGGAAATCCAGATGCTGCGGTACCGATGCCGGGTTTTGCTAAGCTCGTTCACGTTATCCGTCGGTCTCTGCCCAGAACCACATTATTTTGTGGTCGGACAATACCCGACGCATATTTTAGTTTTGTGACGAATCAAAAGGTTCATGGATTTGTCATGTGACGAACATATATTTTTGATGTTGCTTAAGCGCCTGTGATTGCCCGCTTTTTTGACCCGGAGACGCCCGCCGTGACCGCTTCGACCGCACCCGCCGACCGCGCGCACCGGCGCGTCCTCGTGATCTATAACCCGACCGCGGGCTGGCGCCGGCGGCGCAAGTTCGAACGCATCCTGAGCGCGCTGATCAACGAAGGCGTCGACGTCGATGTGCGCCCGACGACGAAGCGCGGCGACGCGGAAATGTTCGCGAAGACCGCGGACGTCTCGAAGCTCGACGCAATCGCCGTCGCCGGCGGGGACGGCACGATCAACGAGGTGGTCAATGGTCTGGGCGACAAGAATTTGCCCTTGGCCGTGATTCCGCTCGGCACGGCGAATGTGCTGGCCCACGAAATCGGCCTCGGCGGCGCGCCCGACGAGATCGCGCGGACCATCGCCTATGGGAAGCCGCAACCGATTGCGGTGGGGGTCGTCAACGGGCGGCGCTTCGTGATGATGGCGGGCTTCGGGTTCGACGCGCACGTGGTGGCGCAGGTGAAGCCGCGGGTGAAGAAGCTTTTGGGGAAGACCGCCTACGTGATCTCGACGCTGGCGACCCTGGCGTCGTTCAAGTTCCCGCGCTACCGGGTCACGATGAACGGCGAAACCGTCGAGGTCGCCTCCGCCGTCATCGCCAACGGGCATTTCTACGGCGGCACCTTCGTCTGTGCGCCGGATGCGCGGCTTCAGGACCCTTCGCTGCATGTCGTCCTGTTCATGAAGCCGGGGGTTTTAAGAACCATCCGCTATGCCATCTGGCTGGCGCTCGGGCGGCTCACGAAACTGCCCGACGTGAAAATCGTGCCCGCCACCGACATCGCGGTCGAGCGCGTCGATCACGACCCGGTCCAGGGGGACGGGGATATCCTCGCCAGCCTCCCCGCGAGAATCACCCTCGCGCCGGCGGCGCTGGCGCTTCTCATGCCGGGGTGAGACCTCCTCACCTGTCCTCTCCTCCATGAATGGAGGAGAGGGACCCTGTCGCAACGTTCCGCTTTGATCCCTCTCCCCGGGGAGAGGGTGGCGCGCGCTAGCGCGCCGGGTGAGGGGCGGCATGCGTGAAGCCCCTCATCCTGTCCTTCTCCCAAGGGAGAAGGGACCCTGCCGCAAGGTTTCCCTTTAATTCCTCTCCCCCTTGGGGGAGAGGTTAGGTGAGGGGGGGAAGCGTCTAAACCCCCGCGATGGTCATGCCATCCTATCGCCCCGCGATGGTCATGCCATCCTATCGCCCCGCGATGGTCATGCCATCCTATCGCCCCGCGATGGTCATGCCATCCTATCGCCCCGCGATGGTCATGCCATCGACGCGCACGGTGGGGGAGTTGGTGGCGCGTTTGAATTCGAGATCGTCGGCGGGGGTGAGATTGAGGAACATGTCCTTGAGGTTGCCGGCGATGGTGACCTCGTTGACCGGGTAGGCGATCTCGCCGTTCTCGATCCAGAAGCCGCCGGCGCCGCGCGAATAATCACCGGTCACGTTATTCACGCCCATGCCGATCAGCTCGGTCACGTAGAACCCGCTGTCGATGGCGCCGATCAGGTCCTTCTTCGAGACCTTGCCGGGCGCAAGATGCACGTTGGTGACCGACGGCGACGGCGGCCCGCCGGTGCCGCGCGCGGCGTGGCCCGTGGTCTCGAGGCCCAACTGCCGGGACGTCGCCAGATCGAGGATCCAAGTCGTCAATATGCCGTCATCGATGACGTTGCGCGTTTTCGTCTGCACGCCCTCTCCATCGAAGGGTTTGGAGCGGAGCCCGCGTTTCTTCAAGGGGTCGTCGATCACGGTGATACCGTCGGCGAACACCTTTTCGCCCATCTTGTTCATGAGAAAGGTCGTGCCGCGCGCCACCGACTGGCCGTTGATGGCGCCGCAGAAATGCCCCAATAGAGAAGACGCCACACGCGGGTCGTAGACGATGGGAAGCTGCGCGCTTTCGGCTTTTCTCGGGTTGAGGCGGCGGACCGTGTTCTCGCCGGCCTTTTTTCCGATCTCAACCGGGTCGTCGAGATCGGCGAGCCAGACGGTCGAGGAAAAATCGTAATCCCGCTCCATCTTCGTGCCCTCGCCGGCGACGACGCTGACGCCAATGGAAAAGCGCGAGCCCTGCCGATAGCCGTTGAAGCCGTTGGTGGCGGCGAGATAGACCGTCGATTTGCCGAACCCGAGCTCGGCGCCTTCGGAATTGGTGATACCGTCCACCGATCGCGCCGCATCCTCGCAGGCGCGCGCCATCTCGATCATCTGTTCGGCGCTGGGTTCGGCGGGATCGAACTCGTCGAGATCGGGGATCTCGGTCGCCAACTGGTCCGGGTCGGCGAGCCCGGCGTACTGGTCTTCGGGGACGGCTTTCGCCATCGCGACGGCGCGTTCGACCAGATCATCCATGGCGTGCTTGGAGAAATCCGCGCTCGAGACAACCGCCTGGCGCTTGCCGATCAGCACGCGCAGCCCGAGGTCGTGGGATTCGGAGCGCTCCAGATCCTCCGGCTCGCCCAGCCGGCACGACAGGCTGGCCGACGTGCCCTCCACCAGGATGGCGTCGGCGGCGTCCGCGCCGGCCGACTTGGCGGCAGCGAGCATGTCGTCCAGAAATTGCCGGGGATCAGAGGGAAGGGCGGTCATCGAATACTCCTTGGTCGTTGCTTGCCTAATATCGTCATTGAAGCATGCTTTGGCCAGTCCCGCCGGTCGGATAACCCTAGAACACGTTGGGTTGTGGCCTTGGACGCAGGGGCTTATATTTCGGCTGATTTTCGCGCTTTTACGTTTGGCCGTCTTACGAGTTGAAATCTCCGGTCTGCGGGTCGCGGACACCATAGACAGAAGCAAAGCATGACAAAGATAGATCAGGTATTGAATGCCCCGGCCGATGCCTCCACCCGTGACGAGCTGGAATCGGCCGTCGTCCGTTTCGCCGGCGACAGCGGCGACGGAATGCAGCTGACCGGCGGTCAGTTCACCGAAGCCACCGCCTTGGCCGGTAACGACCTCGCCACGTTCCCCGACTTCCCGGCCGAGATCCGGGCGCCCGTCGGCACCACGTTCGGGGTCTCCTCGTTCCAGATCAACTTCGGCGCACGCCGCATCATGACGTCGGGCGACGACTTCGACGTGCTGGTCGCCATGAACCCGGCGGCGTTGAAGGTCGAGATGCCACGGCTGAGAAAAGGCGGGCTGCTGATCGTCGATACCGGCACGTTTAACGAGCGCAACCTCGCCAAGGCCGGTTACGATCAATCCCCGCTGGATGACGGCACGCTCGATCCATTCCGCGTCGTCGCGCTCGATATTTCCGCCATGACCCAGGAGGCGGTGAAGGAATTCGGCCTCTCGAAGAAAGACGCGCTCCGCTGCAAGAACATGTGGGCGCTCGGCTTCGTCTACTGGCTGTTCGGGCGTCCTCGGATCACGACGCAGGAATGGCTGACCGCCAAGTTCGCCAACCGTCCGGAAATCGCCAACGCCAACATCGCGGCGATGAACGCGGGCCACGCCATGGGCGAAACCGCGGAACTGCCGGACGGCATTCACGGCTTCCACATCGCCCCCGCCGAGATCGCGCCGGGACTGTATCGCACCGTCACCGGGACCGAGGCGCTGGCCTGGGGTCTGGTGAAGGGTTCCGAACTGGCGTCGCTGGAACTGATGTTCGCGTCCTATCCGATCACGCCGGCCTCGCCGCTGCTGCATTCGCTCGCCAAACTTCAGCATCTGGGGGTGACCACCTTCCAGGCGGAAGACGAGATCGCCGCCGCCTGCGCCGCCATCGGGGCGAGCTATGCGGGCGCCATCGGCATGACGTCGAGCTCGGGTCCGGGCATCGCGCTGAAGGGCGAGGCGATCGGTCTGGCGCTCTCCGCCGAGCTTCCCCTGATCGTCGTCAATTCGCAGCGCGGCGGCCCGTCGACCGGCCTGCCGACCAAGACCGAGCAGTCCGATCTCTATCAGGCGGTCTACGGCCGCAACGCCGATGCGCCATTGGTCGTTTTATCGACCCGCTCGGCGTCGGACTGTTTCGAGGTCGGCATCGAGGCGGTGCGTCTCGCGACGAAATACATGACGCCGGTGATGCTGCTGACCGACGGTTACATCGCCAACGCCGCCGAGCCGTGGCGTATCCCCGATCTGGACGCCTACGAGCCGTTCCCGGTCGAATTCACGACCGACCCGGAAGGCTTCCACCCGTTCAAGCGCGATCCGGAAACGCTGGCGCGCGTCTGGGCCAAGCCCGGCACGCCGGGCATGATGCACCGCATCGGCGGGATCGAGCGCAGCTACGACACCGGGCATATTTCCTACGATCCGGAAAACCACCACAAAATGACCAAGGTGCGCGCCGCCAAGATCGACGGCATCGCCAAGGACATCCCTGAACAGAGCGTGGAACTGGGCGAGACGTCCGGCAAGCTCGCGGTCGTCGGCTGGGGCTCGACCTACGGGCCGATCAACCGCGCCGTCGATAACCTGATCCATCGCGGCAAGGACGTTGCGCACATTCATATCCGCCACATCTGGCCGCTGCCCGAGAACCTGGGCGAGCTTTTGAAGGGCTACGACACGGTCCTCGTCCCCGAAATGAACAACGGGCAATTGATCACGCTTCTTAAGGCCGAATACCTGATCGACGCCAAGCCGTTGAACAAGATTTCCGGCCAGCCGTTCAAGATCAAAGAGATCGAGGACGCCATTCTCGACATCCTGGAGGGTTGAGATGAACGAACTGACACCCCCCGAAAAGCGCACCGCCAAGGACTATGCCACCGACCAGGAAGTGCGCTGGTGCCCGGGCTGCGGCGATTATGCGATCCTGCGCGCGGTCCTGAACACCCTCGCCGACATCGACGCCGACCCGGCGAACACGGTCTTCGTCTCCGGGATCGGCTGCGCGGCGCGCTTCCCGTATTATGTCGAGACGTACGGATTTCACACCATTCACGGCCGCGCACCGGCGTTCGCGACGGGCATCAAGCTCGCCAATCCGGAACTCGACGTCTGGGTGGTCGGCGGCGACGGCGATATGCTGTCGATCGGCGGCAACCACCTGATGCACGTCATCAGGCGCAATGTCGACGTGCAGGTGATGCTGTTCAACAACGAGATCTATGGCCTGACCAAGGGCCAGGCCTCGCCGACGTCGCGCGCGGGGACCCGTTCGCCGTCGACGCCCTTGGGCTCCGTCGACAATCCGGTTTCGGCGTGCGTGTTCGTGCTGGGCGCGGGGGCACGCTTCGTCGCCCGCGGCATCGACGCCCAGCAGAAGGATTTGCCGGGCATCCTCAAGCGCGCCCACGAACACAAGGGCGCCAGCTTCGTCGAGATCCTGCAGAACTGCATCGTCTATAACGACGGCGTGTTCGCCGACATCACCGAGAAAGCCATCGCCGCCGACCGTCAGGTCGTCTGCCGCCACGGTGAGCCTTTGGTGTTCGGCAAGGATCACGACAAGGGCATCAGGCTGAACGCCGAGCGCCTGACGCTCGAGGTCGTGGAGATCGGCGAAGACGGCCCCGAAGCCGCCGGCGTTTTGATTCACGACGAAACCAACCGCACGCTCGCGACTATGCTGGCCGGCATGGACGATGAAACTTTGCCGGTCGCCGTCGGTGTGATTTACTGTGACCCGGGTGAGAGTTACGGGGACGGTGTGGCCCGGATGAAGGACCATGCCGTCAAACGCGCCGAAGGCGCGGATTTGAAGTCGATCATGCATGCCGGACATACGTGGAAAGTGGCTGACTGACGAACGACCCCCGAAACCGAGCCGAGAGAGGGCAACGTTGCGGGGGACGGAATGACGATAACGGTCGCGATCATCGGCTCCGGGCCGGCGGGCTTCTATGCCGCCGACGCCATCGGTAAAAGCGTGGACAACCCGGTCATCGACATCATCGAACGGCTGCCGACGCCGTACGGTCTGATCCGGGGCGGCGTCGCACCCGATCACCAGACCACGAAAAAGGTCGCCAAGAAATTCGAGAAGACCGCGCTCGGCGACGGTATCCGCTACTTCGGCAACGTCGAGGTCGGCCGCGACGTGACGCTGGACGAGCTTCGCGATATCTACGACGTGGTGATCCTCGCCATCGGCGCGCCGGCGGACCGGGTGTTGTCGATCCCCGGGTCGGACAAAATCGGCGTGCATGGCTCGGCGGCGTTCGTCGGCTGGTACAACGGCCATCCGGATTTCGTCGAGCTCGACCCGGACCTCAATGTCGAGGCCGCCGTGGTGATCGGCAACGGCAACGTCGCGCTGGACATCGCCCGCGTGCTGGTGCGCTCCAATTCCGGGCGCGCCCGGACCGACCTGCCGCCCTATGCGCGGGTCGCGATGGACACGTCGCCGATCAAGGACGTCCATGTGCTCGGCCGACGGGGGCCGCTGGAGGCGAAGTTCACCAACGTCGAGTTGCGCGAGATGCTGGAACTGACGGAGGCCGCGCCCGTGGTCGATCCGAGCCACCTGCCGGCGGGCGTCCCCGAAGATATGGAAGACCGCGAACGGCGGTTGGCGGAGAGGAATCTGGAGACGCTGCGCGCGTTTGCGGAACGCGACCCGAACGCCATGCCGAAGCGCGCGCACTTCGGATTTTATGCCATGCCGGTCGAAATCCTGGGGGGCGAGCGGGTCGAGGGCATCAGGATCGAGCGCACCCGGGTCGAGGGCGGCAACGCGGTCGGTACCGGCGAGACCTTCGACATCGCATGCGGTCTGGTCGTCGCCGCCATCGGCTACCGGGCCGACCCGATCCCGGGCCTGCCCTATGACGAGAAGCGCGGGATCATCCCCAACGACGGCGGCAAGATCGATAGCGGTCTCTATGCGGTCGGCTGGATCAAGCGGGGACCGTCGGGCGTCATCTCGTCGAGCCGTCCGGACGGGGTCGAGGTCGCGGAGCACATCGTCCGGGATTTTCCGTCGGGCGGCAGTAAACCGGGCCGCGATGCGCTCGACAAGCTGTTGAAAGAACGCGGCGTGCGCGTCGTCCACTTCGAGGACTGGAAGCGTCTTGAGGAAGAAGAGGAGGCGCGCGCCCTGCAACCGCAGCCCCGCGAGAAATTCACCGCCATCGACGACATGATCGACCACCTGGAGGAGCGCGGCTGATGAGCGACGAAGAATACGCCGGCGATCTCTCGCCCGAGGATACCTGGGAACTCCTGCAAAAGGACAAGTCGGCGGTGCTGGTCGACGTCCGTACCGATGCCGAGTTCAGTTACGTCGGCGGGCCCGACCCGAAGAAAGTGAAGAACCCGTTCTTCAAGATATCGTGGGTTTTATTCCCGGACATGAACCGCAACCCGCATTTCGAGGATTCCGTCCGTGACGCGGTCCCCGATAAGAACACGCCGATCGCGTTCCTGTGCCGGTCCGGCGTGCGCTCCTTGGCGGCGGCGAAGGCGATGACCGCGTTGGGTTATACGCGGTGCTACAACATCGCCGAGGGCTTCGAGGGCGACAAGAACGCCGACAACCACCGCGGCACCGTCAACGGCTGGAAGGTCCGCGGCCTCCCCTGGGTGCAGGGGTAGAGAAACCTCCTCACCTGTCCTCTCCTCCACACGTGGAGGAGAGGGACCCTGACAAAAGATTCCGCTTTAATCCCTCTTCCCCTAGCAGGGGGAGAGGTTAGGTGAGGGGGTTTTCTATTTCGCGCCGCATCTGAACAGCACAAACACACCGCTTGTTTCCCGGACGGCGGCACGTCGATCCGGGACCCATGGATGGGGCTTGGCGTGATTTGGGGATGGGTCCCGGCTCAAGGCCGGGAAATGGTGTCTTTAGGATGGAGTACGAGCCTCAGATATAAACGATCTGCCCGTCTTTATCGGCGTCGTTCAGGAACGTGACGATGCCCGTGCGCTTGAGGGCGAGGCCCGGGCGCGGCGCACGGTCCTCGAGCCCCTCGGCGCGGAGCCCCATCTCGCACACCATGAATGTGACGCCCAGTTCGGCGGCGCTTTCGATCAGCTCGTCCATGGTGGCGACGCCTTTCTCTTCGAAGTCCTCGTCCCGGTCGCGGGCGCGCATCCCCGAAAGTTCCGACGGCAGGTCGTGCCAGCCGGGCAGGTCGAGCACCGCCTTGCAGGCGCCCATGGTGAAGAACATGGTGACGGGAATGCCGATGGCGGCGGCGCCCGTCGCCATGACAAACGAATAGTGGACCTTTTCGAACGTGTCGCCGGCGACGACCAGCGACAGCTTCGATATCGGCGCATCCCGGCTAGCCATTGACGGCGCACACCGGCGCCGATGCGCCTTCGTGGATCGAAAGGTCGGTGATCGACGGATGTTCGCCGCAGAGCGCGCAGGCCGGGTCGGGCTTGACCTTGATCTTGCGGAAGTCTGTCGACAACCCGTCGACGACCATCAGAGAGCCGGACAGGCTGTCGCCGATGCTCATGATCTCTTTCAGGACTTCCGTCGTTTGCAGCGAGCCCATCATGCCGCAGAGCGCGCCCAGAACGCCGGCTTCGGCGCAACTCGGCACCTGCCCAGGCGGGGGCGCTTCGGGGAAGATGCAGCGGTAACACGGCCCGTGCGACCCGTCGTCACCCCGAATGTGCGCTTTATAGGTCGCGATCTGGCCGTCGAAGCGCAGGATCGCGGCGGAGACGAGCGTCTTCCCGGCGAAGAAGCAGGCGTCGTTGATTAAAAACCGCGTTTCGAAATTGTCGGAGCCGTCGGCGACGATGTCGTAGCCGGAAATGATGTCGAGCGCGTTCGTGGCGTCGATGCGGGTGTTGTGCGTGACCACGTCGACGTCGGGGTTGATGGCCTTGGCCGCCAACGCCGCGCTTTCGACCTTGCTCATGCCGATCCGCTCCGTAGTGTGCGCGATCTGGCGCTGGAGGTTCGAAAGATCGACGGTATCGGCGTCGACGATGCCGATGGTGCCGACCCCTGCCGCCGCGAGATAGAGGATCGCGGGCGAGCCGAGCCCGCCGGCACCGACGACCAATACCCTGGCGTCCATCAGTTTGGACTGGCCTGCGCCGCCGACTTCCTTCAACAGGATGTGCCGGGCGTAGCGTTCGACCTGGTCGTCGGTGAAGTCGGCCATCTTTTATTCGAGACCCTCGAACAACGCCGTCGAGAGGTAGCGTTCGGCGAACGACGGCAGGATCACGACGATGTTCTTGCCCTTCATCTCGGGGCGTTCGGCGACCTCGACGGCGGCGGCAAGCGCGGCGCCGGACGAAATCCCGACGGCGAGGCCTTCGAGCTTGGCGACCTTGCGGGCCATCGAGAACGCGGTCTCGTTGCCGATCTGCAGAACCTCGTCGATCAGGTCGCGCTTCAGGATGCCCGGCACGAAGCCCGCGCCGATGCCCTGGATCTTGTGCGGCCCCGGTGCGCCGCCGGACAGGATCGGGCTGTCTTCGGGTTCGACGGCGACGATCTTCAGGTCCGGATTGCGCGGCTTCAGCACTTCGGCGCAGCCGGTGATCGTGCCCCCGGTACCGACGCCGGAGACGATACAATCGACCTTGCCCGCCGTGTCGGCCCAGATCTCCTCCGCCGTGGTGCGGCGGTGGATGTCAGGGTTGGCCGGGTTTTCGAACTGCTGCAGCATCATCGCCCCTGGCGTGTTGCTGACGATCTCTTCGGCTTTCTCGATCGCGCCCCGCATGCCGAGCGGCGCCGGCGTCAGCACGGTTTCGGCGCCGAAAAGAAGCAGCATCTTGCGGCGCTCGAGGGACATGCTTTCGGGCATGGTCAGGATCAGCTTGTAACCCTTGGCGGCGCAGACGAAGGCGAGCGCGATGCCGGTATTTCCGGATGTCGGCTCGACGAGGGTCGCGCCCTCCTTGATCTTGCCGTCCTTCTCGGCGGCTTCGATCATGGCGAGGCCGATCCGGTCCTTCACCGACGCCAGCGGGTTGAAGTATTCGCACTTGCCGAGGATCACGCCCCCGACGTTTTCTTCCTTCATCAGGCGGCTGAGCCGGACGAGCGGCGTGCCGCCGATGGTGTCGACGATGTTGTCGTAGATGCGGCCGCGGACTTCGTGCGGGTGGGCCGGGCTGGCTTGTGTTTCATCCATGGTTGAGCATCCTCCGGGTTTTATCTTTATATAATGAAGTCGAGGTTCTTGCGGCCTTCGCTCTCGATGCCGGCGTCGATGGCACCGTTGCAGAGATCGTCGATCGTTGTCGAATCAAGCCGCTGCATGACGTCGTCCTGGATCAGCGTCCACAAGGGCCTGACGACCTTCTGGCCGAGATCGGAGCCGTCCTCGGTCTGCAAGGGGTCTTCCGCCGTTTCCATCTTGCGCACGGACCGCACGATGTCGCCGACCGTGATGCGCCTGCGTTCGCGCGCCAATCTATAGCCGCCGCGCGGTCCCCTGACCCCGACCAAAATGTCGTCGCGCACCAGATGTTGCAACGCCTGTTCCAGGTAGCGCTGCGGAATCCCCTGCCGCCGCGTGATTTCCCGGCTCTGCACCGGTTCCGAGCCCGCGTGGTAGGCGATGTCGAGCACCGCCTCGATCGCGAACAGCATTTTCTTCGTTATGCGTAACATCCGAGCGCGTCTCCCCTTTTAGCTGCCCGTGCCGGTCGAGCCGAAGCCGCCGGTCCCCCTGTCGCTGTTTTCCAGCGTTTTCACCTCGACCAGCGCCACCTGCGTGACCGGCGCGACGACCATCTGCGCGATCCGTTCGGACCGCGCGAGCGTCACCGCCGCGTCGCCGAGGTTGACGAGGATCACCTTGATTTCCCCCCGGTAATCCGCGTCGATAGTGCCCGGACTGTTGAGCACCGTAATCCCGTGTTTCGCTGCCAGGCCCGATCTGGGCCGGACCTGCGCCTCGTATCCCGCCGGCAGCTGGACCGCGATCCCGGTCGCGATCATGGCGCGCTTGCCGGGCTCGATGGTGACCGCGCCGCTTTCCGCGTTCAAAAGATCCATCCCGGCGCTGTCCGCCGTTGCGTAGGCGGGGAGCGGCAGATCCTTTCCGTGTTCGAGGCGAAGGACGCCGACCTTGACGCCGCTCATTCCGCCGCCTCGAAATGCTGCGCGATCCGGCTCGCGAGCTGCGCCGCCACGTCGGCCTTGGTCATGCGGGGCCAGCTTTCCGCGCCGTCCTTGGTGATCAAATGCACCGTGTTGTCGTCGCCGGCGAAGGTCCCGGTCTGCGGCGAGACGTCGTTGGCGACGATCCAGTCGCAGCCTTTCCGGTCGCGTTTGCTTTTCGCGTTCCCGATCACGTCGTCGGTTTCGGCGGCGAAGCCCACGACGAGCAGCGGCCGCTTGTTTCCGGCCGCCGAGATCGTCGCCAGGATGTCCGGGTTCTCGACCATGTTGAGCGCGGGCGGCGCGCTCCCCGCCTGCTTCTTGATCTTCTGCGTCGGCGCATCGGCGGTGCGCCAGTCGGCGACCGCGGCGGCGCAGACGGCGATGTCGGCGGGGAGCGACTTCTCCACCGCCGCCAGCATGTCGCGTGCGCTCTCTATATGAATGACGTCGCAGCCGATCGGGTCCTTGAGATTGGTCGGCCCGGTCACCAGCGTCGTCCTGCAGCCGAGTTTTTGAAGCGCGGCGGCGATGGCGTGACCCTGTTTGCCGCTTGAGCGGTTGGCGATATAGCGGACGGGATCGATGGGCTCATGCGTCGGGCCGCTGGTGACGACGGCGTGGCGGCCCTCAAGCGGGCGCGGCGCGGCTAAAAAAAAATCCTCGAGGGCTTTGACCAGCGTATCGGGCTCGGCCATCCGGCCCATGCCGTATTCCCCACATGCCATGTCGCCCTCTTCCGGGCCGACCATGATCACGCCCCGGGATTTCAATAACTCGACGTTGGCCTGGGTCGCCGGGTGCTCCCACATGCGCACATTCATGGCGGGCGCGCAGATCACCGGCTTGTCGGTCGCTAAAAGGACCGTAGACGCGAGATCGCCCGATAAACCTGCCGCCATCTTCGCCATGATGTCGGCGCTGGCGGGGGCGACCATCAGGACGTCGGCGTCGCGGGAAAGATTGATGTGGCCCATCTCGTTCTCGTCGGTGAGCGAGAAGATATCGGAATAGACCTTGTCCTCGGAAAGTGCGGCGAGGCTGAGCGGCGTGACGAACTGGGCGCCGCCCTCGGTGAGGACGCAGCGCACGGCGGCCCCCCGCTCGCGGATGCGGCGGATGGTCTCTGGAATCTTGATGGCGGCGATGCCGCCGGAGACGATCAATAAAACCCGCTTGCCTTGCATAACAGATGTTTCCCCGGGCCGCGTTCGTGTATTTGCGAAATAAAACACGAAACCGCACTGTAAATAGTGCATTAACTCCCCATTCGCAATCAAAACAAGGCGAAAGCGAGGTTTCGGGACGCTTCGGGCTGGGCTACCATCGCTCCGAAACGACGACATCGCAGGGGCCGGAACCGCATGAAGATCATCGCCTATCCGACGGTGGCGCATCCGCCGAAACTCCGCCCCGCGCCCGCCGGCCGCGCCTGGATGGATGCGCTCCCCGAAGCCTACGCCTATCGTTGCCTGCCGTTGACCATGGCCAACGCGCACGGCTGGGAAATCTGCTCGCCGGTCGCGTTTGAGGCGGTCTGGAACGGCGGTCCGTCGAAAACCGATATCCAGATTTCGACCGAGGATCAGGGCCTGATGCCGACGACGCACTTCGGCTCCGGCATCCTGACGTTTCATGTCGGCTACCTGTTCCGGACCGACCCGGGCATCAGCCTGATCGCGCAGGGTCCGGTCAACCGGCCCAAGGACGCGATCCAGCCTCTGACGGGGATGATCGAAACCGACTGGTCGACTTATACCTTTACGATGAACTGGATGTTCACCCGCGCCAACACGCCGATCCGCTTCGAGCGGGACGAGCCGTTCTGCCACATCTTCCCGACCGACCCGGCGGTGATGGAAGGGGTCGAGCCGGTGGTCGAGCCGTTCGAGAACGACGCCGAAACGAAAGCGCGTCACACCGCGTGGTCGAAAAGCCGCAACACCTTCAATGCCGATCTGTTAAACCCGGACTCACGTGCGCGCAGCCAGAAATGGCAGAAGGACTATTACCGGGGCTACCAGCCGGACGGCGAGAAGGGGGGCGCGCACCACCGCACCAAGCTCAGGCTCAAGCCCTTCGCGCTGACCTATAAAGCGCCGGGGGCGGTGGGGGAAAAAGAGCCGGATACAGAAGAGTAAACCGCCGGGACGGTCGCCCCCTCACCTGTCCTCTCCCCCACGTTGTGGGGAAGAGGGACCCAGACGCCGAATGCCGCTTTAATCCTTCTCCCCCCACGTTGTGAGGAAGAGGGACCCAGACGCCGAACGCCGCTTTAATCCTTCTCTCCCCCACGTTGTGGGGAAGAGGGACCCAGACGCCGAATGCCGCTTTAATCCCTCTCCCCCTCTGGGGGAGAGGCTAGGTGAGGGGGTAAGCGTGGGTTTGCGCGCGAACCCGGTCTCAGTCGAACAGCACCGCCATGAAAACGACGAACAGCGCGCCGGCTGCCAGCCACAGCCCCAGCGGCGTGCGGCGGCGGGGGCCGTCGTCGCCCCTGAGCGCGCGGATGGTATCCGGGTGCAGTTTGAAGTTCCCCTCCGCCATCATGCGCGACCCCTGTTCCACGCTCTCGACCATCTCGGGGAGCCGCTGCAGCGCGTCCTGCAGGTTCTGGATGGCGTCCCGGACCTTCGCTTCGGGGCCGAGGTTGTCGTAGATCCAGTCCTCGATCAGCGGGCGGATTAAAAACCACATGTTGGCTTCCGGCGCCAGCTTGCGCGCGGTCCCTTCCGCCACCAGCATGGTCTTCTGCAATAACAGAAGCTGCGGCTGGGTCTCCATCCTGAAGGTCTCTGTGATCTGGAACAGCTGCGCCAGCAAGCGCGCGATGGAGATTTCGTTCTGGGGTTTGTCGAGGATCGGCTCGGCGATGGAGCGGCAGGCCTGGGTGAAGCTGTCGACGGAGCGGTCGCGCGGCACCCAGCCGGCCTCGAAGTGCACCTCGGCGGCGCGGCGGTAGTCGCGGTTGAGGAACGACACCAGCATCTCGGCGATGGTGCGCCGGGTCCTGAGATCGAGCCGGCCCATAATCCCGAAGTCGACGACGGCAATTCTTCCATCCGGCATCACGAACATGTTCCCCGGATGCGTGTCGGCGTGGAAGAAGCCGTCCCGGAACACTTGTCTGAAGGACGCGGCGGCGGCCTTCGTCAGGATGTCGACGGGATCGAACCCGGCGGCGACGATGGCGTCCCGGTCGTCGAGCGGAATCCCGCCGGTCAATCTCTCCGTCACCAGCACACGGCGTCCGGTCAGGTGCCAGTCCACCTCGGGGACCTGAAAATCCGGGTCGCCGGCGAAGTTGTCGCGCAGTTCGGCGGCAGCGGCGGCCTCGAAGCGGAGGTCCATCTCGAGCTCGACGGTCTCGGCGAGGGTCTCGATGGAGGCGACCGGCTTCAGGCGGCGCAGCTGCGGCTGGGTGCGCTCGGCGATTTCCGCGATCCAGCGGAACAGGTCGACGTCGCGTTGGAACGCCGCCTCGACCCCCGGGCGCAGGATCTTGACCGCGACTTCGCGCCCGTCGAACGTCTGCGCGAAATGCACCTGCGCGATGGAGGCGGCGGCGACCGCCTCGTCATCGAACGTGAGAAACAGGTCTTCGACCGGCTGGCCCAGTTCCTCCTCGATGGCGGCGCGGGCTTCGGATGCCGGGAACGGCGGCAGGTCGTCCTGCAGCGACGACAGGTCGTCGGTCAATTGCTCGCCGAGCAGATCGGAGCGGGTCGAAAGCGCCTGGCCGAGCTTGATGAAGCTGGGACCCGCTTCGTTCAGCGCGCGGGCCAGCCGCTCGCCGGGGCGGCCCGTGGTGTCCGCGGTGACGCCGACAGCGGCGAATTTCAAGAGCGCCGGGGATACGCCCGCGAGTTCGAGCGCGAATAATGCGTCGTGCCGCGCCAGAAGCCGGGCAAGCGAAAGAAGACGCCGGATGTGCTTGAGAGAGCGAAGCATGCGAAAGCCTCAGAGACGCCAGGCGGAATGCAGCGCCGCGATTCCGGCGGAGAGGTTCCGCACCTTGACCTGTTCCAGGCCGGCGTCCCGGATCATCGCGGCATAGGTCTCCTGATCGGGGAAGCGGCGGATGCTCTCGGCGAGATAGACGTAGGATTCACGGTCCGCCGCGACCCGCTCGCCCAACGCCGGCAGCACTTTAAATGACCATGCGTCGTAGGCGTCCTCGAGGGCAGGCACGATCAGGTGCGAGAATTCCAGGCACATGAAGCGGCCGCCCGGTTTCAGCACCCGGCGTGCCTCCGCGAGCGCCTTGTCGAGCCTGGCCACATTTCTGAGGCAGAAGGCCGACGCGTAGACATCGACGGAGCTGTCTTCGAGGGGAAGTTCTTCGGCGTTCCCGACCGTCCACGTGATGCCGTCGAGGATGCCCTTGTCGAGTGCCCGGTCGCGGCCGACGGCGATCATCTCCGCGGAATAGTCGACCACCTGCGACGGCCCGCCGCCGCGTTCCAGCCATTTGAAGGTGATGTCGCCGGTGCCGCCGCCGACATCGACCAGGGTCTGGCCCGGCTGCGGGTTGAGCCAGTCCAGCATCGCGTTCTTCCAGAGCCGGTGAATCCCCAGGCTCATCAGGTCGTTCATCAGGTCGTATTTCGACGCGACGGACGCGAAGACGCCGTGCACCATCTCGGTCTTTTCGCCGGGAAGCACGTCCTTGAAGCCGAAAGAAACGGTTTCGGCATTGCTATGGGGTTGTTTTTGTTCGGCCATGGACGCGACAATAGCCGAACGCGGCCGGAGACGCTACGTTCAGGACGCATCTCTTGTCGCTTTTTGTCGAGGACGAATTTCATGCCCGAACTGCCCGAAGTCGAGACGGTCCGCCGCGGCCTGCAGCCGGCGCTGGAAGGCCACGTGATCGCAAAAGCGACAGCGTTCCGCCCCGATCTCAGGTTTCCGCTGCCCGCAAACTTCGCAAAGAACATTTCGGGTAAAAAGGTAATCAGCGTGGAGCGCCGGGCGAAATACCTGCTGATGCGGCTCGACGGCGGTCTGGTGATGCTGTCGCATCTGGGGATGTCGGGGCGTTACCGCATATATAATGACGCGCCGCCCGCGCTCGAGCCGCACGACCATCTGGAACTGGTGACGGATCAGAATATCGTCATCCGCTACAACGACCCGAGGCGTTTCGGCATTCTCGACCTCATGCCGGACGATCAGGTCGCTTCGCACAAGCTACTGGCGTCTCTGGGTCCGGAGCCGCTTTCGAACGCGTTCGACGGGAAGACGCTGGCGGAAAATCTCGGCGACCGGCGCTCGGCGATCAAGGTGGCGATCCTCGATCAGCGGGTCGTCGCGGGGGTGGGGAATATCTATGCCGCCGAAGCGCTTCACCGGGCCGGCATATCGCCGAAAAGGACGGCCCGGACCGTGAAGGGCGGCCGGGCGGACAAGCTGGCCGCGGCGATCCGGGACGTGCTGAACGACGCCATCAACGCCGGCGGCTCGTCGCTCAGGGATCACCGCCAGACCTCGGGCGAACTCGGCTACTTCCAGCACAGTTTCAAAGTGTACGGGCGCGGCGGCGAGATCTGTTCGAACGAGGGCTGCGGGCAGAGCATCCGGCACTTCGTCCAGGGCGGGCGTTCGACATTTTATTGTGCGAAATGCCAGCGCTGATGTTAGACACTTAAGTATGCTTCGCGCGCTCGTTCTTTCGCTGTCCCTTCTTGCCGCCGCCACGGTCCCGGCATTGGCCGCCGATCGCTTCGTTTCGGTGATCGAGGATCTGCCGCTGATGGAGGGTTTGACCGAGAACGAGAACGCCGCCGTCACCTTCGACAGCGCCGGCGGGCGCATCGCCGAAGCCGAGGCGCGCGGCAACGCCGATCCGGCGAAAGTGCGGCGGTTCTATCGGGATGTCCTGCCGCAGCTGGGCTGGACGCCGGCCGGCGACGGGCTCTACGAGCGCGAGCGCGAACGGCTCAAATTGACGATCGAGGCGGACGGGGACGGCGGCGCCGTGATTGCGTTCTCGGTCAGCCCGATTTCCGACTGAAAACGAGCCGAAATGAATTGATCAAATCCGCCCTGGGCCGCTTGACGGCTGGCCGCGAGGTCTATATAAGCTCGCGGTCCCATGGGAATCCCGGGAAAAACGGGTTCGGATTGAAGAGGTTTAGAGATGGCTAACAGCGCCACCGCAAAGAAACGTATTCGCCAGACGGCTCGCCGCACCGACGTCAACCGTGCGCGCGTCAGCGCCATTCGCTCGGCCGTCCGCAAGGTCGAAGAAGCGATCGCCAGCGGCGACAAGGCTGCCGCCCAGGCCGCCTTTCAGGCCGCGCAGCCGCTCCTCGCGCGCGGCGCCCAGAACAACGTGCTCGCCGCGAACGCCGTGTCGCGCAAGCTGTCGCGTCTTTCGCATCGCATTAAAGGGATGGCTGCTTAAGCCTTCCATTCGGAAATTCCGGCAAGCTATTGAATAGCCGCAAGCTTTCCCGCTTGCGGCTTTTTCGCGTCTGAACGGTGGCGGGAAAACGCTTCCGCGGTGCACCGTGATATGCCCGGAAACCCGCGCTCACCATGGGCTCCGGCAAAAAGGACGCCCTTTCAAGCAGGTACGCAGAGTCAAGTTTTTTATTTCAGTTTATTTGCCCTGTTCCCCTTTCGATCATGTTGTCACCGACGCCCGGTCATGTAATATCCGAACCAGTCATGGCGAACAGGAAAAGGGGAACGCACGCACCATCGAACCCCGTCGAACGCGGCAGCCAATTCGGCCTGAATATACGAAATCGACCGGGCAGTAATTTTACAATTATCGTTAAATTTTAGTGATGCTTTTATTGAGCACGAGGCCCCGTTTATTTGTTCGGGGCAAGCAAGACCGAAATTTGTTTTTTAATTTGTCGAGACGTATGTTGAGAAGGAATTAATAAAGGGGGGCAGGCGCGTAACGGATGCCAAGACGAATGAGTCGGCATTTTGTTTCCGCCGGAAACCGGTCGGCGGCTCTTTGGGGGAGGCCCGGACCGGGGTCATGAAGAACCGAGCGGCGACGTCCTGTCGCCGGTTGGGCCGCCGTTCTGAAGCGCTTCCTTATCTCTTCGTCTGGGCCGCAAAAGTGCTCCGGTTTTCTGCCGGGGTATGTTGAAGAATCGCCTGTTCAAGGGGGGCAACCGACGCATGATCGACGCGACGTCTTTCGATGCCACTTCGAGCGCCATGGAGGAAGAACCGCAGGATGCCGACAAGGATGTCATCCTCGCGCAGTGGAACTCCGTAAACGCGCAACTCCGCGAAGAGATCGGCGAGGCCGCGTTCCAGAGCTGGATCAAACCGATGAAGATCCGGACCGTTTCCGGCGGCGTGGTTCACGTGACGGTGCCGACGCGGTTCATGCGCGACTGGGTCGTCGCCCATTATGCGGAGCGCATCGCGACGCTGTGGCAGGTCGAAGCGCCGGAAGTGGCGTCGATCGAGGTTTCGGTCCGCTCCGACCGCGTGCCGACCAACCCGCGCGAGGGCATCCGGCGTCAGACGCCGCCGGTCGGCGAGAACCAGGGCGAACTGCCGGGCGGCCGTCCCGGCCTCAGCGCCGCGCTCGACCCGCGCTTCGTGTTCGAGAATTTCGTCGTCGGCAAACCGAACGAATTCGCCTACGCCGCCGCCCGGCGCGTCGCCGAAGCCGACCGGGTGCCGTTCAACCCGCTGTTCCTTTATGGGGGCGTGGGGCTTGGTAAGACCCACCTGATGCACGCCATCGCCTGGCACATTCGCCAGACCGCGCCGGAACGTACGGTGATTTATCTTTCTGCGGAAAAATTCATGCACCGCTTCGTGCAGGCGATCCGCGAAAGCACGACGATGGACTTCAAGAACCAGTTCCGTTCCGTCGACGTGCTGATGATCGACGACGTTCAGTTCATCGCCGGCAAGGAATCGACGCAGGAGGAATTCTTCCACACTTTCAATGCCTTGGTTGATCAGGGCAAGCAGATCGTGATCTCGGCGGATAAATCGCCGTCCGACCTGGTGGGGATGGAAGAACGCCTGATCTCGCGCCTCAACTGCGGCCTCGTCGCCGACATTCACGCGACGACGTACGAGCTGCGTCTCGGCATCCTGCAGTCGAAAGCGGCGCAGATCCGCGCCGACGTGCCGCCGAAAGTGATGGAGTTCCTGGCCCACAAAATCACGTCGAACGTCCGCGAGCTCGAGGGCGGCCTCAATCGGGTCGTGGCGCACGCGCAACTGATCGGCCGCGACATCACCATCGAGGCGACCCAGGAAGTCCTGCACGACCTTTTGCGCGCCAACGACCGCCGTGTCACCATCGAGGAAATCCAGAAGCAGGTCGCGAACCACTTCAACATCCGGATTTCCGACATGCATTCCGCGCGCCGCGCGCGCTCCGTCGCCCGGCCGCGCCAGGTGGCGATGTACCTCGCCAAGCAGCTGACCGCGCGCTCGCTGCCGGAGATCGGCCGCAAGTTCGGCGGCAGGGATCATACGACTGTGATGCACGCCGTAAGGAAGGTCGAGGAACTGAAGGCCATGGACCCCGGATTCGCCGAAGATATCGAGCTTTTGCGCCGCATGCTCGAGGGCTGATCCGCCGCCACCCCGGGCCGGCCGGCCGGGGTCTTTCAACCTGTTGATTTAAAACACGAAATTCGGGCGTTTTTGGGGGCTCTCGCGCCCCGGAAAAGTCTTGGGTCGCGTGGTGCGTCTGCTATACTTGCGGACGCCTTTAGGTGCCCGGAAATTCCGCGTTTTTTAAGGGATTTCGGGCCGTTTTCGCGGGATTTCTCCCGGTCTTTCCAGGGCGTTGGAATTTGATGGCGCAGGGTGCCTCCCGAGGCAGTCACGGGCGCCCCGTCAGACAGGTAAAGCGGGCAGGTAAAGTGGGTCTTTGGGTATGAAACTGACGATTGAACGGACAAATCTTCTTCGCTCTCTGGGGCACGTGCAAAGCGTCGTCGAGCGGCGCAACACGATCCCGATTCTGTCCAACGTGAAGATCGAGGCCGACGGCGAGAGCCTGTCGTTGAACGCCACCGACATGGACCTCGATATCGTCGAGAACGTGGCCGCCGACATCGCCACCCCGGGCACCACCACGGCGCCGGCGCTGACGTTCTTCGAAATCGTGAGAAAGCTGCCCGACGGCGCGCAGATCGAACTGGAGGCGCCGGGCGACGGCAAGCTGACGATCCGCGCCGGTCGCTCGCGCTTCACGCTCTCATGTCTCCCGACCGAGGATTTCCCGGTCATGGCCGGCGGCGATTACGCGCACACGTTCAAGCTCGCGGCCGCCGACTTGCGCGAGTTGATCGACCGCACGCGGTTCGCGATCTCGACCGAGGAAACGCGCTACTATCTGAACGGTATCTATCTCCACGTCTTCGACCGCGACGGCACCCCGGTGCTGCGCGCGGTGTCGACCGACGGCCACCGGCTCGCCAGCGTCGAGCTGCCCTTGCCGGACGGCGCTGCGGGCATGCCGGGCGTGATCGTGCCGCGCAAGACCGTCGGCGAGATCCGCAAGCTGATCGACGAGACCGGCGACGATGTCGAAATCTCGCTCTCCGAAGCCAAGATCAGGTTCTCGTTCGACGACGCGGTGCTGACGTCCAAGCTGATCGACGGCACCTTCCCCGATTACCAGCGCGTGATCCCGGTCGGCAACGACAAGGAAATGACCGTGGACCGGAAGGCCTTGTCGGACGCGGTCGACCGCGTCTCGGCGATCTCGTCGGAAAAATCCAGGGCCGTGAAGCTGGCGCTTTCGGGCGATACGCTGTCGCTTTCCGCGTCGAGCCCGGAAAACGGCACCGCGCAGGAGGAGATCGAGGTCGGCTACGGCCTCGACGCGCTCGAGATCGGCTTCAACTCGGGCTATTTGCTGGATATCGCGCGCCAGATCGACAGCGACACGGCGATCTTCCAGCTCGCCGACGCGGCGTCGCCGACGATCATCCGCGGCTCGGAAGAGGCGGGCACGCTCTACGTGCTGATGCCGATGCGGGTCTGATGACAAACGGTTTGGACGGGCAGGTTTGACAGGTATCGCGGCGATCTCACGGAACGTGGATGCCGGCCCCACGCCGGCGGAAAACGCTGCCGCCCGGGGCCGGACCGCCGTCACCCGCCTGACGCTGACCGACTTCAGAAACTACGCGTACGCCCGGCTCGACCTTGACGGACGGAGCGTGGTCCTCGCCGGCGCCAACGGTGCGGGCAAGACGAATATTCTCGAAGCCGTCTCGTTCCTGGCGCCGGGGCGCGGCCTCAGGCGCGCCAGGCTCGCGGACGTGACGCGGACCGATTTAGGCGCGGCGGATGTACCGGCGGGCCGCACATGGGCCGTGGCAGCGGAAATTTCGGGCCCGGACGGGCCGGTCAATCTGGGGACCGGCCTCGACCCCGAACCGAACGGATCGCGCGAGCGCCGGGTGGTCCGGGTCGACGGCGAAACGGAAAAGGCGCAGGCGGTGCTGGCCGAGCATATGGCCGTGGTCTGGCTGACGCCGCAGATGGACGGGCTCTTTATCGACGGGCCGGGCGCGCGCCGCCGCTTTCTCGACCGTCTCGTCTATGCCGCCGATCCGGCGCATGCGGGACGGGTCAGCGCGTATGAGCAGGCGATGCGCGAGCGCGCGCGTCTTCTGGCGGATAAGGGCGTGAACGCGGATGCGACGTGGCTCGACGCTTTAGAGGCGACGATGGCGGAAAAGGGCATGGCCGTGGCCTGGGCGCGGCGCGACATGGTGGGCCGCCTGGCGGCGTTTATCGAGGCCGGCGCGGGGCCGTTCCCGGGCTGCGAACTGGCGCTGGTCGGTGGGCCGGAAGCCTGGCTCGACGACATGCCGTCGTTGGCCGCCGAAGATCATCTGCGCGCGCAGCTGGCGTCCGAACGCCGCCGCGACGCCGACGACGGGCGCACCTGGTCCGGCCCGCACCGGACCGACCTCGATGTGCGCCACGGCGTCAAGAAACGCGAGGCGGCGATGTGTTCGACCGGCGAGCAGAAGGCGTTGCTGATCGCCCTCGTTCTGGCGCACGCGCGGATGCAGGCGGTCGAGCGCGATACCTGTCCGGTGCTGTTGCTGGACGAGGTGGCGGCGCATCTGGACGCCGACCGCCGCGCCGCGCTGTTCGACCTGATCGAGGGATTGAAAGCGCAGGCGTGGCTGACCGGCACGGACGCCGAACTGTTCGCCGGCATGCGGGGGCGGGCGGAATTCTTTCAGGTGGCCGACGGCGCGATCAGCGTCACGGCCATGTAATCGACGTTGAAACGAAAGCAACAAGACCATGAGTGACGAAACCGAAAACGAAACCGGCGCCGAGGAAAAACCGGTGGTGCCGCTCGGCGGCGATCCGGCGGCCTACGGCGCCGACCAGATCAAGGTGCTCAGGGGTCTGGATGCGGTCAGGAAGCGTCCCGGCATGTACATCGGCGACACCGACGACGGCTCGGGCCTGCATCACATGGTCTACGAGGTGGTCGACAACGCCATCGACGAGGCGCTCGCGGGCTACTGCGACACCGTCGAGGTGACGCTCAACGGCGACGGCTCGGTCAGCGTCTCGGACAACGGCCGGGGCATTCCCGTCGACATCCACGCGGAAGAGGGCGTGTCGGCGGCGGAAGTGATCATGACCCAGCTGCACGCCGGCGGTAAGTTCGACCAGAACTCGTACAAGGTTTCCGGCGGTCTGCACGGGGTCGGCGTTTCCGTCGTCAACGCGCTGTCGGACTGGCTGGAGCTCAAGATCTGGCGCGACGGCAAGGAGCACTACGTCCGTTTCGAAAACGGCGAGACGGTCGAGCCGTTGAAGATCGTCGCCGACGCGCCCAAGAAACCCGACGGCAAGCACGTGTCGGGCTCGGTGATCACCTTCCATGCGTCGTCGGAGACCTTCAGCAACATCGAATACGACCTTGCGACGCTGGAGCACCGCTTGCGCGAGCTCGCGTTCCTGAACTCGGGCGTGGCGCTGAAGCTGACCGACAACCGCAATCCGGAGCCGGTCGAGATCGACATGCACTACGAGGGCGGGCTGCTGGCCTTCGCCAAGTATATCGACCGCTCCAAGCAGGCGATCATCTCGGAACCCATCGCGGTCACGGGCGAGAAGGACGGCATCACCGTCGAGGTCGCCATGCAGTGGAACGACAGCTACCACGAGACCGTGCTCTGCTTCACCAACAACATCCCGCAGCGCGACGGCGGCACGCACCTGGCGGGCTTTAGGGGCGCGCTGACGCGGACCATCAACAACTACATGTCGTCTGGCCTGGTCTCGAAAAAAGAGAAAGTCGCGGTCACCGGCGACGACGCACGCGAAGGGCTGACCTGCATCCTCTCGGTCAAGGTCCCGGATCCCAAGTTCTCGTCGCAGACCAAGGACAAGCTGGTCTCGAGCGAAGTGCGGCCGATCGTCGAAAACCTGTTCGGCGAGGGGCTCGACCGCTGGTTCGAGGAGAACCCGACCGAAGCCAAGAAAGTGCTCACGAAAATCGTCGACGCCGCGACGGCGCGCGAAGCCGCCCGCAAGGCGCGCGAACTGACGCGCAGGAAGGGTGCGCTCGACGTTTCGTCTTTGCCGGGCAAGCTCGCCGACTGTCAGGAGAAGGATCCGGCCAAGTCGGAACTCTTCATCGTCGAGGGTGACTCGGCCGGCGGCTCAGCGAAACAGGGCCGCGAACGCGCGTTCCAGGCGATCCTGCCGCTCCGCGGTAAAATTCTGAATGTGGAGCGCGCGCGCTTCGACAAGATGCTGTCGTCGAACGAAATCGGCACCCTGATCGCCGCGCTGGGGACGGGGATCGGACGCGAGGACTTCAACATCGAGAAGTGCCGCTATCACAAGATCATCATCATGACCGACGCCGACGTCGACGGCAGCCATATCCGCACGCTGCTCTTGACGTTCTTCTTCAGACAAATGCCGGAGCTGATCGAGCGCGGTTATCTTTATATCGCGCAGCCGCCTTTGTATCGCGCCAAGCGCGGCAACTCGCAGGTCTACCTCAAGGGCGACAAGGAGATGGAGAACTATCTCTTCGACACCGCCATCGACGAGGGCGGCGTGTTCGTCAACTTCGAGGGCCATCAGATCGCCGGCCCGGACCTCCGCAACCTCTGCGAAGAGGCGCGCTACGCCAAGACGCTGCTGGAAAGATTGTCGAACCATCTCCCCCTCTCGATCATGGAGCAGGCGGCGATCTCCGGCGCGCTCAACCCGGATATCCTCGGCAATCCCGAATACGGCGGCCAGGTCGCGGACTACATCGCCAAGCGCCTGGACGCGTTGGCCCCGGAATACGAGCGCGGCTGGCAGGGCAAGGCGCTGGAAGACGGCGGGCTCGAATTCCACCGCGTGCTCCGGGGCGTCGCCGAGACGCACGTCATCGACGGTGCGATCATGCGCTCCAAGGATGCGCGCCAGCTGGACGAGCTCGCCGGCCGGCTGCAGAAGAACTACACCAAGCACGGCACGCTCGAGAACAAGGACAAGTCCTACCCGATCACCGGGCCGGTGGCGCTGGTCGACAAGGTCACCGAGCTTGGAAGGAAGGGGATTTCCATCAGCCGCTACAAGGGGCTGGGGGAGATGAACCCGGAGCAGCTGTGGGAGACGACGCTCGATACCGAGGCGCGCTCGCTGCTGCAGGTGCGCATCAACCACGTCGACGAGGCGGAAGAGGTGTTCTCGACCCTCATGGGCGACGTGGTCGAGCCGCGCCGCGACTTCATCCAGGACAACGCCCTCAAGGTCGCCAACCTCGACGTGTGATGGGGGCAATGGCGGCATCGCCGAGCTGCGGAGCCGTCACATGAGATATTGCTACGTCTACGTGCTGGGTGAGGTCGGCGGGGAAAACCCGCGCACCTATGTGGGCTGGACGACCGATCTCGATCAGCGCCTTTCCGAGCACAACGCCGGGACCGGCGCCAAGTCGACGCGGGGGCGGCGGTGGCGGCTTCTGTACGCGGAGAGATACAAGACCCGGTCCGACGCGCTCAGCCGTGAATGGTATCTCAAGCGCGACCGGTCGCTGCGGCGGCGGCTGCGCCGGTGTCTGGACGGATGACGGTTGGACTTGCACGGCGGCGCCCGAATCCCCTTATTTAGACCGAAGACATTTCCTTGCCGCCGCTGACCGGGGACCCCGCATTTGTTTGAATCCTTTCCCGAACCCGTATTCCTGGCGGTGGCGCTGTTCGCCGTTCTGATCACGGGCATCTCGAAAAGCGGCCTCGGCGGTGGGCTGGGGCAACTGTCGGTGCCGCTGATGGCGGTGTTCATCTCGCCGGTCGCGGCGGCGGCGATCATGCTGCCGATCCTGTGCGTGATCGACATCTTCAACATCTGGGGCTATCGCCGCGATTTCCACAAAGGCAACCTGATCGCGCTTTTGCCGGGCTCGATCATCGGCATCGCCATCGGCGCGCTCACCTTTCGTCATGTCGACGACAACATGATCCGCCTGATTCTCGGATGTTTTTCGCTGATCTTCTCGCTGACGTATTTCCTGCAACAGAAACCGCTCAGCGCCGACAGCAAACTGGGGCGCTGGTTCGGCGTGTTCTGCGGCGCGCTCGCGGGCTACACCAGCACCATCGCGCACGCCGGCGGCGGACCGGTGAAGATGTACCTGTTGCCGCAAAGACTCGACAAGAAGCTGTTCGTCGGCACGCAGGTGTTCTTCTTCTTCGTCGTCAATCAGGTGAAGATCTGGCCGTATCTCTGGCTCGGGCAGTTCTCGACCGACAACCTGACCACCAGCCTGATCCTGATGCCGATGGTGCCGGTCGGCGTGTGGCTCGGCTGGAAGCTGGTCCGCGTCATCGACGGCGAGACGTTCTACCGCATCTGCTACGCGCTTTTGTTCTTCGCCGGGGTCAAGCTGATCTGGGACGGGCTCTCGGGGATGGGCGTGGTCTGAACCGCCCGCCTTGATTAGCGCCCGCGCCGACCGTACCGTTTCCGCCAAGCCATAAAGTCTTAGCGGAAGGAAACACCATGACCAAGAACAAGACGGGCGCCCTCGTCTGGCGCTCGCTTCTTTACGTTCCCGCCAATAACGAGAAATTCATCGCCAAGGCGCACACCCGCGACGCCGACGCGATCATCCTCGATCTCGAGGACAGCGTCCCCGAACAGGAACGCCCGCGCGCCCGCGAGATGCTGGCCGATGCGGTCAAATCCGTCTCGCAGTCGGGCGCCGACGCGACGGTGCGGATCAACCGCCCGCTCCGGCACATGGTCGCCGACGTCGACGCCGCGGTGAGGGCCGGCGCGAAGGCGCTGTTCGTGACCAAGGTCGACGGCGCCGGCCACATGAAGCTGGTCGCCGAACTGGTCGCCGAGGTCGAGGCCGAGGCCGGGCGCCCGGCGGGCGACGTGAAACTGGTGGCGATGATCGAAACGGCGGACGCGTATTTCCGCGCCCACGCCGTCGGCCGCGCCAGCTCGCGCATCGTCGGGATGAGCCTCGGGGGCGAGGATTTCGCCATGGACGTCGGGATGGTGCCGGATTCCGAAACGCTGATGATGCCGAAGCAGCAGATCGCCATCGCCGCCAAGGCAGCCGGCCTGATGGCGATGGGCTTTATCGGCACCGTCGCCGACTATACCGACACCGAGGGCTTTCGCGCCAACGTCCGGCGCTCGCGCAAGTTCGGCTTCGAGGCGGCGAGCGTGATCCATCCGTCCGGCATCCCGATCGTCAACGAGGAGTTCACCCCGACCGACGTCGAGGTCGATCACGCCCGGCGCGTGGTCGAGGCGTATGAAAAGGCCGAGAAAGAGGGCCTGGGCGCCATCAAGATCGACGGCAAGATGATCGACGTGCCGGTCGCGATCCGCGCCGCCAGGCTGGTGGCGCGCTACGAGGCGATCAAGGCGCGCGGTAACGGATAAGGGGGAACGGACACGTCAAGTGGACTGGGCGCCGGATTGCCCCTTACGGGCGATGTCTGTAAATTCGACCTTGAGCACCGCAAAAGCGGGCCAACAAGAACCAAAACGACCACTTAGGGAAATTAAAAAAAATGCAACTCCGTACCCGGCCTTTGAAAGAGACCTTCGGTCTCGAGGTGCTGGACGTCGACCTCTCCGATCTCGACGACGATACCTTCGACGCCATCTACAAACTCTGGCAGCAGGAACCCTTGCTGCTGTTCCGCCGCCAAAGCCTGAGCGAGCGCCAGCAGGTGGAATATTCCAAGCGCTTCGGCGATCTCGATATCCTGGTGCGCGACGACATGATCTCGCCCAAGCACCCGGAGATCATCTACATCACCGGCCTCAAGCGCGAGGACGGCACGCCGCTGGGCGGTCTCGGCACCTATGAGATCTACTGGCACCACGACCAGATCTACCGCCAGCGCCCGGCCAGCGGGTCCGTGTTCTACGCCGTCGAGATGCCGGAAAACGACGGCCGCACGTCATATTGCAACACCAAGCTGGGCTACGACACGCTGCCCGACAACCTGAAGAAAGCGCTGGAGGGCCGCCGCGCCACCGCGAAATACGGGATGAAGAAAACCTCGTCGACGCAGCGCGATTTCAAGAACAACCCGGAAACCCTGAAGAAGATCGACGAGAAGACGCCGCCCGCAACCCACGACATCGTGCTGGAAAACCCGGCGACGGGACAGAAGTCGATCTATCTCGATCCGAACAAGACGCTCTGTATCGAAGGTCTCAGCGAGGAAGAGAGCAACGAACTGATCGACGCGGTCAGCCAGCACATGCTGCAGGACGATTTCGTCTACACCCACACCTGGCGCAACGGCGATGTCGTGATGTGGGATAACGCCCGGCTCTGGCACAAGCGCGACGCCTTCGATCCGACGATGCCGCGTTTCGCGCGCCGCACCACGATCTTCCTACGCCCCGACGACTTCGCGGTGCCGGAACCGGACGCGGCATGACCCGCGAAGACGGAAAGTCCCCGCCGCTCAAGGGGTTGCGCGTGCTGGATGCGTCCACCGTCATCGCCGGGCCGACCATCGGCCGGCTGATGGCGGATTTCGGCGCCGACGTCATCAAGGTCGAACATCCGCGCGGCGATCCGCTCCGTAACACCGGGTCTCAAAAAGACGGCCACGGGCTGTGGTCGAAGATGGCCAACCGCAACAAGCGCTGCATCACGCTCAATTTCTCGAGCGAGAAAGGCCAGGCGATCTTTAAGGATCTGGTCAAGACGGCGGACGTGCTGGTCGAGAACTTCCGCACCGGCACCATGGAGAGATGGGGGCTCGGGTGGGAGGATCTAAAGGCCATCAACCCGCGGCTCGTTATGGTCAGGGTCACCGGTTACGGCCAGACGGGGCCGTACAAAAACCGCCCCGGCTTCGGCACCATCGCCGAGGCGTTCTCCGGTTTCGCCGCGATCACCGGCGAAGCGGACGGCCCGCCGACGTTGCCGAGCTTCGGTCTCGCCGACGGGATCGCGGCTGCGTACGGGACGTTCTCGGCGATGTTCGCGCTTTATCACCGGGATGCGACGGGCGCCGGCGTCGGCCAGTACATCGACGTCTCGATCTACGAGCCGCTGTTCCAGTTGATGGGGCCGCAGCCGTTGCAGTATGACCAACTCGGCATCGTGCAGGAACGCTGGGGCAACCGCTCGAAAGCGAACGCGCCCCGCAATACCTACCAGACCAAGGACGGGCACTGGGTCGCGATCTCGACCAACGCGCCCAGTATCGTCAAACGGGTGATGACGCTCTGCGGCGGCGAGGAAGCGGCCAACGATCCCAGGTTCCAGACCCCGGCGGGACGGGTCGAGCACATCGATGAAGTGGACGGCATCGTCGCCGGCTGGATCGGCAAGCACGACCTCAGGACCGTGCTCGACGAATTCGAGCGGGTCGAGGCGGCGATTGGTCCGGCCTACACCATCGACCAGATTTTCGAGGACGCGCACTATCAAGCGAGGAATGACATCGTCGAGATGGACGACGAGGATCTGGGCAAGATCCGCATGACCAACGCCTTTCCGTTCATGTCGGAAACCCCCGCCGAACTTCGCCACGCCGGGCCGAGGCTCGGTCAGCACAATGCCGAGATCTATGTCGACGAGATGGGTCTCAGCGCCGACGAACTTGCGGTGCTCGAGGACGAAGGCGTGATCTGATGGCTTTTCTGGAGCGACCGTCGGGCCGCCTCTATTACGAGGCCATCGACATCACGGCGCCGTGGGTGACGGGCCCGGAGACGATCCTGTTCCATCACGGGGTCAGCACCGACAGCGGGCTGTGGTCCGAGTGGCTGCCGCACCTTGTCGACCGATACAGAATCATCCGTTTTGATCTGCGGGGTTTCGGGCGGTCCGATGACCCGGGTGCGGATTACGAATGGGTGCTCGACGACCTGATCGCCGACACCATGGCAGTCGCCGACGCCGCCGGGTGCGGGCGCTTCCATATGGTGGGCGAATCCACCGGCGGCACCGTCGCCATCGCCTGCGCGGCGCGGATGCCGGAGCGTCTCCTCAGCGTCACCGCCTCGAACGCCGCCTATCGCGGGTCGTCGGTCAGAAACGTCAAGGGCAAGTGGGACGACGTCATCGCCAACGCCGGCCAGGACGCCTGGGCCGCGGAGATGATGGCGGGCCGGTTTTTCCCGGACGCCTTGAGCCCGGAGAAATACGACTGGTTCGAGCGCGCGCACGCAACCTGTGCCGCGCACGTGACGCTCGGCCTCGCCAACATGCTGCTGGCGACCGATTTGTCTTCAGAGGTCAAAAACATCGCGATGCCGATGCTGCTGATGTGCCCCGATTCCAGCCCGTTCGTCGCGGTCGACGAAATGCGCGATCTGATGAACGCGGTCGAGGGCGCGGAGCTGATGGTGTTCCCGCACGCGCGCCACGGCCTGCCGTTATCGCACGGCGCCGCATGCGGCGCCCAGCTGCGATCGTTCCTGACGCGGCATTTCCCGGGGTAAGGCGGCGTCGGCAGAGGAGACCGAGGCCCCGGACGGCGTCACGATCCAACTGCCAAATAGCGACATAGATGCTAGCATGTCCGGGTTGTCGCGCAGTCTTCACGGGATGACGGTTTGAGCAGATGAAGCATCTCAAGAGCGCCATCGTGAACCGCAAGGATATCGTATCCGCACGCATTCTCCTGAACGTGCTCGAGAAAGCGGACCCCGACGGCCTCGTGCATGCGGTTTGTGTCGCGGAGATTTCCAAGATCATTGCGTCGGGCGCCGGTCTGGACAAAACAGGCCGGACCGAGTTGTGGCTGGCCGGTCTTCTGCACGACGTCGGGAAACTCGGCGTTCCCGCGGAAATATTAAACCGGAAAAAAGTCAGCAAATCCGACAAACGCTATCTGCGAAAGCATGTGTCCATCGGCCGCTATATGGTCGACCGGTTCTTCAGCGGCGGCGCGTTGGGAAGGACCATCGAAGCGCATCACGAGCGCCACGACGGGAAGGGCTATCCGCGCGGCCTCGCGGGTGAAGACGTGCCCTTCGACGCGCGCATCATCGCGATCGCCGATTATTACGACACCGCCAGATCGGCCGGATGGCTTCTCACGCACCGAAGCCATGAAACGGTGATGAAGGAGATCAACGACCTCGCCGGCAGCCAGTTCGATCCGGCGCTGGTGAAGGCCGCCATCGCGAAATCCGTCGATATTCAGGTGGTGCACAAGAGCGTCCACGCCGCGCGTGCGCGCGACCTGATAAAGTGGCTTTGAATCTACTGTCTGAGAATCTCGCTGATCTCGTCGGATGATGCGTGCAGCACGATGTTGACCCGCCGGTTCTGGGCGCGGCCTTCGTCGGTATCGTTGGACGCAATCGGCTCGGTGTGCGCGAAACCGGCGATCTGCAGCCGATCTTGATCGATCCCCAGTTGGATCAGGTCCCTGACGACGGAAGACGCTCTGGCTCCCGACAGTTCCCAGTTCGACGGGAACGCGTCCGTTGAGATCGGCACGCTGTCCGTGTGGCCCTGCACGACGATGTCGAATTTGCCAGACGAGAGGATCGGGTAAAGCCGGTCGAGCACCTTGGCGCCACCGGGAATAAGGTCGGCGGAGCCGCTCGGAAACAGCACGTTCTCCTGAAGCTGCAGATTGATCAGACCTTCCTGGAACTTGACCTGGACGAGATCGGTCAACCCGCGTTCGGCAAGCATCGCCTCCAGCCGCTCGGTCGTTTCGGCGCCCGATTCGGTATCCGGCTTTGCCGCCGGCTGCTTTGTCGGCAAGCTGCCGCCGGCGGTAATCCCCGGCATGTCCATGACGCCCGTCGATCCGGTCATGATTCCGGGTCCGTACTTGTCCAGCCGCAAGCCCTCGACGAGGGCGTTGAATTTTTCCTCGGATATGCTGGCGAAACTCAGGATCAGAACGAACAGCGTCACCAGCAGGGTGACCGTATCCATGTAGGTGAGCATCCACTCTTCGAGGCGCTCGCCTTTTTCCGCCGGCGGGTCGAACGTCGCCATCCGGGGCCGCCTTCGTCCGGCGGGACCTTTGGGAGGGCCGTCCGCTTCGGTGTCGGTTTCGCTCATTTGCCCGTCACTTGCACACGCTTGTCCGGATCGTCTTCAATGACTTCGTCGTCGTATTCGGCGAGGAACGAATAAAGCGTTTCGCGGATGTAAGACGGCGTTCTTTTCTGGCTGATCAGATTGACCGCCTCCAGCGCCATGCTGAGCGTCCTGACACGCTGCTCGGTCCGGTCTTCGAGTTTCGTTGCGATCGGTTTGAACAGCAGGTTGGCGAGGATCAGACCGTAGAACGTGGTGATCAGCGCGACCGCCATATTCAGGCCGATGGACTCGAAGCCCCCGTCGCTCATGCCGAACAGCATATTGACGAGCCCGATGAGGGTGCCGAGCATGCCGAACGCGGGCGAGTAGGCGCCCATGGTGCGGAACACGGCGGCTTCCGCATTCTCTTTCGA
Organism: Rhodospirillales bacterium; assembly: GCA_965228915.1. GTDB lineage: Bacteria > Pseudomonadota > Alphaproteobacteria > Rhodospirillales > Casp-alpha2 > UBA4479. Next base: position 1,737,848 of record OZ245847.1, read on the forward strand.
ACGGAGCCGGGAGATCCGCCAGTTGAGAAGATCCTCGACATCCTCCGCCGGGGTGCCGTCGAGAAGCAGCCGCAGGCCGGTTTGCAGGAACGGGCTGCGGACGTCGTTCAGCTTCTCCTCGACCTGCGCGATCTGGCCCGTTTTCCAGCGCTTGGCGAGCTCGACGATGTCGTCGATGTCGTCTTTTTCGTAAAGACGCTCATTGCGAAGGGCGATGATGAAATTGCGCCAGACCCGCCAGAGATAGGTCGGCGGATAGCTGACCAGTGTCGCCGCGATCGTCCCGCCGAGCACGATCAGCAGCCCCGGCAGATTGACGAAGACGAGCACGTCCTTCGCCGTTGCCGCAATAGAGGCCGCGACGATAACAAAGCCGCTGATAATACCGATGACCGTAATGGGGTTCATATGCTGCTTGCCAATTCTTTCCGCATGGGCTTCCTGTATCGGCCCGGTGATCTAGGATACGCCGGGCAACCCGGTGAGTTCCGGTGCGCCCTTGTCAATCAAAGCCAGGCAGGCGCCGGCGACATCCGGGTCGTATCGCGATCCGGCGCCTTCGCGGATTTCCGCTGCCGCCGCCTCGACGCCGAGCCCCGGTCTGTAGGGTCGATGGCTGGCCATCGCCTCGAACGTGTCGGCGACCGCGAGAATCCGGGCCTCCAGGAGAATGTCCTCGCCGGCGAGGCCGGACGGATATCCGCTGCCGTCGAAACGCTCGTGATGCTGCCGGATGATGTCGGCAATCGGCCATTCGAATTCCACATCCTGCAAAAGTTCCGCGCCCGTCGCCGGGTGCATCTTGATGAGCTCGAATTCAGCATGCGACAGGCGCGTCGGTTTGCTGAGTATTTCCGCGGGCACCTGAATCTTGCCGACGTCATGCACCGTCGCCGCCAGTTCGAGGCCCGTCATGCGCTGCGGATCGAGGCCGAGTTCCCGGCCGATGGCGAGCGCGATTTCCGCCACCCGCTCTTCGTGGCCGGCCGTGTAGGGGTCGCGCGCTTCGAGCGCCGCCGAGAGGACGCTGACGGTTTTCCGGAGCGCGTTGGAAACGGCCGCCGACGCGGATTTCTCTTCCGTTATATCGGCGATGAGCGCGATGGCGTGGACGTCGCCGTTCGGGCGTTTGTGCGGCATGCCGCGGCCACGGAGCCACTTTTCCGCGCCCGAGGTCAGCGTAATTCGCCATTCATGCCTCCACTCGGTCAGGTGGTTGGCCGAATCCGTCACGGACTTTTCCATGGCGGGGAGATCGTCCGGATGAATCATACTCCACATGGTATTCGGATCGTCGCAAATCTGCTGCGCTGTCAGACCCCAGATTTCTTCGCAGCCATCGCTCATGTAATTAACCGAGTGCGTGCCATTCGTATGAACGACGTACTCGAATATCGCGCCTGGGGCGGCGGCGACGATGTCCTGAAAGCGGACTTCGTTCTCGCGTTCGCTGGTGAGGTCATGCACCTGGGAATTCCACAGGATGTCGCCATTGGGTCTTTTGCGCGGCGTGCCGCTGCCGCGCAGCCATTTCACCGCACCCGATTTTGTCTGGATGCGCCATTCGTGGGACCAGCGCTGCAGAGTCTCGGCCGAAATGGCGACGGATTTCTTCGTGTCCGGAAAATCCTCGGGAACGATCATGTCCCACACGGCGGACGGGTTGCGATAGATTTGCCGAGGCGTCAGTTCCCAGATGCGCTCGCTGCCGGCGCTCATGAACTGGAACAAGTCTGTCCCGTCCGGGTGCAGAATATACTGAAACAGGGCGCCCGGCATGTTGTCGGCGATATCCATGATGCGGGTCTGGCTTTCGCGCTCGGCCGTTACGTCGAGACCGTACAAATTGACATAATCCTGGTCGTGGACCGGAACGATCTGGAACTGATAGATACGCTCCCCCACCTCGATCTCGCGAGACTCCGGCGGGTCATCCGATATGGCGGCGGTTTTGATCTGCAGCCAGATATTGCGGCCGGCCGGGCCTTCGTCCGCTAGGTCGTTGATCAGGTTCTGCGCCGCGGCGTTCGCGATAAGAACGTCGCCGTTGCGGTCGATGCGAATGATCGGGCTCGGGTTTTCCAAAGGGAAGCGCGCCAGTTGCCGGGCTCTTTCCGCGGTTTCGCGTGCTTCGGTGACGTCGGTGCCGAAGGCGATGATGCTGGCGATTTTTCCGTCTGAATCGTATTCGACCGAATGGCACCAGTGGACGGTTCGCCGGTCGCCGTCGGGTAACATGATGCTGTTTTCATACTCGCCTGTTTCCGGCGAATCGTCGGAGAAGAGATTGTTGAAATATGACCAGAGGCCGTCTCGTTCTTCGTCCGGTACGTACGTGTCGATCCAGTTGCGGCCGATCAGGTTCTCTTCGGTCTCGCCCACGACCTCGCAGGTCTTGTCGTTGACGGCAAGCACACGGGCATCGACGTCCAGCGCGACGAACATGTTGCCGGCGACCTTCAGGTACCGCCGGGCGCGTTCCTCCGCGTCGATGCTGTCGGTAATATCCAGGATGATGCCCTGGTTCTGCTCGGCGCGACCCGTCGGGTCGCGAAGCACCTGCGTCCAGTCGTGAATCCAGCGGACGTTGCCCGATTTGGTGCGGATCCGGTATTGCTGCTCGAATTCGTCACGCCCCGCCGACATGTAGTGTTCGACCTCCGCGCCGACGCGGGAAAGATCGTCTGGATGCACGATGTCGGCGAACCGGATCGTGCCGTTGTAAAAATCCTCGGGCTCATAGCCGAACTGGCGAATGCTGTTGGAGACGAAAGCGACGGGCCAGTCCGGCGTCATATCCCAGAGAAAGGCGATCGCCGGGCTGTTGTCGATGATTCCTTCAAGGTCGTTCGTACGGGCCAACGCCTGGCTCAGGGCCTGATTGCCCGCGTCCCGGCGCAGGTAGATGGAGAGGACTTCGGCGACGTTGCGCAGCAGCTCCCGTTCTTCGATGCGGAACGTAAGCGGGTTTTCGCCGATGTCTTCGACGTCGTAGGCGACGACGATGCGCCCCGCCGTGCCGTCGTCGAGCGTCAGGCTCTGCTCGATGGCCGTCATGCCGTCACGAACAGGCGCCGTCTGCACGGTCGTGTCCGCGTACTCGATTCGCGCGACCGCGTTGCCGGGGTGCTGCATCGCTTCGGGCAGAAAATCCACGGTCCGTTGCAAGGCGTCTTCGACGGAAAGTGTCTCGTCGAGCAGCGTGCGGGAAATGCCCGAGACGCACCTGAGCTCCTTTTCGAGCAGGGCCAAGGTGCGGAGCGCGCCTTCGATCTTGCGCTGTTCCTCCGCCGGGCCCAGCGGCACGCCCCCGGCGTCCGGATGCTCGTCACTTTTGCCGGTGTTCTTCTCTGAATGCGTGCTCATGCCGTCAGTCCGGCACGAGATCAAGGCCGACGAGAAGCTGGTCGACTTCGGACAGGTCGCCGACAACGCGCTTGATCGGCGCGGGCAGTTCCTTGACCACGGTCGGGGTGGCGAGGATCTTCTCCTGCTCGGCCAGTTGCGGGTGCTCGAGAATATTGATCACGTCTATGGAATAGGTGTGGTGATTGCTGTACTTGGCGCATGCCGTTTCCAGATTGTGGATCGCGCGGCGGGCTGCCGGCGTCATCCCGGCGATATAGACTTTGAGCTTGAGGTGCGCGCTCATGAAGCCCTGCCCCCCAGAAAGTCTTGCGCATTGATCGATTCGCCGATGGTCAGGCCTTTGTTCGTAATGTGCAGTTCCCGGATCTCCCGCGATGTCGCCGCGCCGCGGGATTTCTGTATCTGAATCTTGCGGCGCATTTCGCCGCCCCGTTCGATCCGGCCGAGGCGAATCCAGCTATCGACAAGCGACGACACATTCAGTCTCGAAACGCTGCCTGCATCATCCGGCAGCAGTTCGGTCAAGACAGTGGTGACGCCGCGCGCCTTCAATGCATGGCAGAGCCGTATCGCCATGTTCTTGAAGGTCCGTGAATCGCCAAGATCGGAAAGCGCGCTGATCGGGTCGAAGATGACCGCGTCGGGCTTGAATTCGTCGACCTCGCGAAGTTTCAGAATAATGTGTTGTTCGATTCCTTGCTCCACCGATCGCCTGGAAAACAGCCGAAGCTTGTTCGCCTTCACATGCGAAGCAAGCCGTATCCCCGCCGATTTGGCGTCGCGCACGATCTGTTCCGGCGACTCCTCGAAAGATATATGCAGCACTTTCATACCGGCGCGGCAGGCGGCGGCGGCGATGCTCAGGGCAAGCAGGGACTTGCCGGTGCCGGAATGGCCCGAAATCATCGCGGTGCTGCCCAGCCAGATGCCGCCGCCCAGCATGCCGTCCAGATCCTTGAGGCCCGTCGACATTCTCTTCTCCGACCCTCCCCCGGACATACTTGTGCCCGTGACCGGCAGAACGGAAACGCCGCGTTCGTCGATCAGGAACGGATATTCGTTCGTCCCGTGCGCCCGGCCGCGGCATTTCAACACGCGCAGCAGGCGGGTCATCAGGCCGTTGTCCATGCGCTGGTCGAGCAAGATCGTGCAGTCCGCGGCATAGTCCATGACGCCGGTCGACGCCCGGTAGTCGCTCTCTTCTCCGGTGGTCGCGACGACGGTAATGCCACGCTTGCGGCACCAATCGAAGACCCGGAACAGGTCACGGCGCACTTGGGCTTTGTTCTCGAAGGCGTCGAACAAGCTGTCGAACGCGTCGAGCACAAGTTTTTTCGCGCCGCTTTCCTTGAGCGCATGCTCGATGCGGACCAGCAGACCGCCGAGTTCCAACTGACCGCCGACGGTCATGATTTCCGGGTCGGGCCTGAAGTCGAGAAACCGGACGTCTTTCGTGCATCCCCAGGTGGTCAGGTAATCGCTCAGCGTATCGGGGGACTCGTCGAACGTTGCGAATACGCTCTTCCCGTCGTCTTTCCGATTCCCCATCGCATACAGCAGGGCGAAAATGGACTTCCCGGTGCCGCTCGCGCCGCGGATGACGGTGATCCGTCCGCGCGGATAACCGCCGCCGAGGATCTGATCGAGGCCGGATATCCCGGTCGGGACGCTTTGCGCCAAGATGGTTTCCGCATCGCCGCGGTGGTGGGTGGAGTCTTTTTTGCGTGTTTTCCTTGCCATTCTCTTACCGATGATTCTAATGCGCCGATGGCCGAAATTTCAAATCGGACGGTCAACCGGTTCTCCTCGCGCCAATGCCAAACGGCGGACGCCGAGTCTTTGTCCTGCGCCCCATCCGCATCTGCTTTGTGGTGCCGAGCCGCATTCGCCCGCAACAGCGAGCTCGTTCCGACGCCTGTCACTTCGAAATTCTAGGTGCAGGGGTTCTGAGTTGAAATTGTGGTCAATACGTAACCATTAGTTTGTATTGCGTCTAAATTGCGGCCTTGCGCATGCAGTAAACATCGTAAAAATGTAAAATCATAGAATAGACAGCTATTCGTACTCAATGAATACTAAAGATATAGTTATGTAAATTTATCACGATGTAGTATTTTTAGTCAACGTTATTGAGGCTATCTGGCCCCCGGCTTGTGTGGGATCGTTGCTCGTCTTGCCGCGGCTGGCTAATTCAGGATTTTCAGGCCCTGCGGGCGAGAGCGACGCGCTGCGGTTATTCGCGAAGGACGACCGGCAACTGATAACCGCTTTCATTCCAGATATGCGTCGGATCCAGATAGACCCCGATGCTCTCCTTCAAACCGAGCACGGCGAGGCAGGCCTTGTAATCGGCACTGGACACATCGAGCGCATGGGTGACGCGCTCGATGATCTGGCGTTCCCCTTCCTTGAGGTCCCCGTCGACGAGAGCGATGTCGATAATATTGAGCAAAATACTCAGGCTTTGCGCCTTGCTCAGGCTCCCGCCGACGGTCTTGAGGAAACCCTCGACCGGTTTGGATCTGGCCTCGGCGAAGCCATGCTGCACGAGTTCCTTCAACTGGTCCTGGTTGAGCAGACCAGGGCCGACCCATTTCTCGAGATCGGCCAGCATCACGGCGCGTTCGCCAGGCGTGATTTCGCCATCCGCCTCGGCGACGTAAGCCAGGCACGTCACGAGAACTTTCAATGCATGCATGCTTGCGCACTCCCGGCGTTGGCGGCGGCAAAATCTTCATGCTGTTTACCACGTGAATATGGCCGTGTCCTCAGTTTGTCGGGCGACCGCCGGTGCCGTGCCGAAAGCCATCGGCAAATCGGATACCATCCGAAGAAACGCCAGTGGAAAAAGTCGGGTAAGTCGTTGAGAAGATTGGCGCACCCGGCAGGATTCGAACCTGCGACCTTTGCCTTCGGAGGCTCGCGGATCGAATTAAAAGCGTTTTAAGTCAGTAGCTTGTTCGGGCGCTGTCGCCACTTTGCTCCGAATAAGACGGATTAAAGCCAAATAAAATTGAATAGCGCGGGCACAATTTGGGCACAGAGGTGAGCCCCATGCTTCCTTTATCATTAGGACTCAATATAGAAATCTGGCAACACAACCTTTAGTTTATTGTCTCGATTATCAAATTTTCGTATCTAATGATATTGTTGGGTGGCGATATTTACGTGTCTCTGTTGGAACAATTGACGGGGCATGCACGAGGGGGGGGCCTTAGCAAATGTTCAGCCGAATAATTGGCGTTAGTTTGTGGGGCGTATTGGTTTTTGTGCCTGATAACGTTCTAGCCGGGGAATTAAGGTCGTCGGTCGAACAATTGCTGGAAAACCACAAACGGGTCGTCGCCGCAAAGTCCGATCTTCAAGCCGCAAAGGAGCGTTCGGAAGCTTCGTACGGTGATTGGTACCCCACGCTCGACGCGACGACGTCCTATGGCTATGAGGAACAGAACAAAGGCAAAGGCACCGACGACACAGCAATGCCGCCACGTGTTCTCGAACTGTCGCTATCGCAACTTATTTACGATTTTGGTGCCACCAATGCCGCTATAGACCGCAGCCGCATCGAAGTCACCCAATCAACGCACTCCCTAGAATCCACGCGGCAGAATTTATCTCTTGAAGCGCTCAATGCACACTTAAATGTCCTCCGCCAGCGCAGATTGCTTCGTTTCAATCAGGGCTCAATCGCCAATGTAAAACGCCAGATGCAATTGGAAGATGCCCGGGTACAGCGCGGCTCCGGGCTCGCGACGGACGTACTTCAGGCAAAAAGTCAGCTTGCCGGCCTCGAGGCAACCAAAACCCGGATTCAAGGTGCGCTACGAAATGCAATCAACCGGTATCGCGCAGTTTACAATGAAGAGCCGACGGCGCCACAAGGAAGTGAAGCTATTACGTTGCCCCGCGTGCCCGAGGATCTGCTTCCCCGGAGTCTCAACGAAGCGATCGACATCGCCATGGAGGAGAATCCTCAACTCAAGGCGACATACCTGGGAACTCTGATAACCAAGCAGAATATCATTGAGACAAAGGCCGACGAGTTTTACCCCACATTGAGCGCTTCGGCCGAGCGAAATCTTAAAAGAGACGAGGGCGGCACGGTCGGCGGTAAACAGGAAACGCTGTTTATGGTCGAGCTGTCTTACTCTCTCAATTTGGGAATGACGGCGACCAATACGCTGCGCGCTTCGGAGTTGACCCATGACGCGGGCGTGAACCGCTACAAGGAAGAGAAAGACCTGGTAGAAGAGAAGGTCCGGAACGCCTGGAACGACCTTGAGACGGCACGGCTCAGGTCCCAGCAGCTTAGCAACCAGACAAATATTGCGAGTGAATTTCTGGAACTGGCCCGACGTGAACGGCAGCTTGGAAACCGTTCGCTTATTGATGTCCTCGCTGGCGAGACGGCTTTGATCAACGCCACCAGCGATGCCGCCTCGGCGGAGGTGGATGTCATTCAGGCCGCATATCGTCTGTTGACGCAAATGGGTCGACTTACCACGGACGCAATAGACGGCTAAAGATTAGGGAGCCTCGATAAATGGATGGTCATTTGCGATTTGGCCCAGGGGCTCCGGACGTTGATCTGATCGAGGTTGCACAGACCGCAATCGGAGAACCCATTGGTCAGGTCGATACATCAACAGGTGATGCAGTCATAATTCGCGCCGACGGCGAAACTGTGAATGCTGAAGCTGGCACGCCCGTTTTTCTGGGCGACGTTGTTGAAACCAAGGGGGAAGGTTCTATCGGTCTTGTCTTCGTGGACGACACCACGTTCTCCCTGGCCGAAGACGGCAGAATGACAATCGACGAGCTTGTGTACGACCCGACCACCAATGAAGGGTCTTCGCTTTTCAATGTCACGAAAGGGGTCTTCACGTTCGTTTCCGGAGAAATCGCAAAGACAAGCGTCGATGCTATGAAAATCGAAACGTCAGTAGCGACAATCGGTATACGTGGCACGGCAGGAGGTGGGCGTGTCATCAACCCGCAAGCGGACGATCCGAATTCGCCGCTTCCGCCCAGCGGCACATTTTCCAACTTCCGCGATCCGGTCACAGGGCAAGCCGGAGAGATGAATATTGCAACGCCGACCGGCTCTCAGACACTTAACGGCGTCAATGCCACAACCAGCGTGCCCAATCCGTTCGTTCCGCCGAGCACCCCGGTCATCCTGCCCGGAAGCGCTTTGCAGGCAGTTTTCGGCAAGAGTATCGCGGTGCTGCCGACCCCTCCAGCGCGTCGGGGACAAGATGGGGCCGAGGATGAACTTGGCGATTCGCTTACCGAAGGAGACAATCCGCAAAGTGGTGGTGCGCAGGCGGAGGCAGAAACGGCAGCTGCGAACGCTTTTGCTCAGGCTCTGGCCGACGGGGTCGATCCCGTTGCCGCCCTGGCGATTGCTGCTCAGACCGCTGAACTAACAATGACGCGGTTCGGGCTGGACCCGACGCAACTGGACAATTTCTCTGTCCAGAACGCGATTGATGACGTGATTAGCAGCATTACCAACACGATCGTTGGCGACCCGACGGCGTTGATCTCCGGCGGTGGCTTGGCCGCGTATTCCGGGCTTATCGACGCAACGACGGGCAACGAAACAATCGATCAAGCGGTCCAGCAGATCGTGCAACAGGTCGCTCAGACGATTGGCTCAAATATCAATGAGCAGATTCTCGCCGCCGCCGGTGATGATACGGACGACCTGCCGTTGGTCAGCATTTCCGATGTCACGATTGCTCACAACGTCAGCGGAACTCAAACCGTCACGCTGACAAATGGCGCCAACGACGTCATTACGGGGACTTCCGGTGGCGAGATCATCACGTTGATGGGGGGCGGGGCCAGCCAGGGCGGTGGCGGCGACATCGTCGACCTGGCCGGGGGGACCGATACGCTGATCCTGAACTCCACGACGAATACGCTTGCATTTTCGAACGTCGAAACCCTTCAACTTGCGTACAATTCGACGTCCGATATTACGCTTCAGCAGTCCCTCACCTGGCAGACTGCCGGGAGCCTGACAATTTCGAACCAAGATGGATCCACAGCGGGACCTCGTGCGCCTCTTTCATTCCTCGGTAACAGCACTAACCAGAATTTGACGCTTAGCTTTCTGTTGAACAATACAAACGCGTCCAATTCGAGCTTCGATCTTGCTGGCGGGACCGATAGCATTTCGCTTGCCGCAGGCACGAACACGATTGCCAGCGCTCAAAATATTGAATCTTGGGTGCTGGCCAACGCGACCAACACGTTCACCTTCACGGGCACCCAGGGCGGCGAGACGATTACGGGCGGCACCGGCGCGGACACCATCGTGACAGGCAGCGGCGTGCAGACGATATCGACGTCAGGCGGCGGTGACACGATTACCGCCGGCAATGGGGCGGACAACATTACACTCGGCGGTGGTAGCGATCACCTGAACTACGATTCAACCTCTCATTTCGGTGACTCGATAACTTCCTTCACCGCTGGCGCCGGGGGTGATGTCTTCGATATCAACACGTCGGTAACGGGTGGCAACGGGTCTGCCAGTTCCACATTCGTCAACGACCACACAAATAACGATGTTTCCAGCAACGCCGGCGCGATCTTCGAGTTTCAGCAGGCGACGATCTCGATGACCGGCACCGTCACCAGTTTGACCGCGCAAGCGACCGCCCTCGCCACGCTGCAGACGGCGATGTACACGACGGCGGCGAACGCGACGAACATCATTGTGCTGTACGATAATGCGACCACAGCCAATGCAGCCGTTGTGCAATTCAACGACGCCGATGGTGAAGGGGACGTCGATAGTGGCGAAGTGTCGTTGATCGCGTTTGCATCATCCGTTGGCGCGGACGCGCTGGACGCCAACAATTTCGATGGGTTCACGTGATTATGTATCGGGAGGATCGGAGAAGATGATCCACGTATGTCGCGCAATTCGCTGCGGCATCCTATAGTTCAGCAATGCGTGCGATCTTTTCCCGCCTGTTCTCTCGCCCCGGCCTTGGGTTCGAACTTCTGGTCGCGACACTGTTCGCCAATACGCTGGCACTGGCCGCACCCATTTTCGTGATCCAGGTGCTCAACCGATATGTGGCGTTCGGCGTCGACACGACGCTCGCGACCCTTTCAGCCGGCGCGGTTGCCGCCATCGCGTTCGAGTTCGGTTTTCGGAGGGTGCGCCTGAAACTGGCGCAACGCGCGGCACAGCCATTTGACGACCGAACTGCGGAGACCGCGCGAAACGCCCTTCTTCGTTCACCCTTCGCCGTTTTTGCGATCTTTACGGACCGTGCACGGTTCCAGGCGGTTTCCGGGCCGGACACGACCCGCGCGGCGTACGGTCCGGCCAACATGCTTGTCATTCTAGATGTCCCATTTGCGGCCTTATTTCTCGGTGTCCTTGCGTTGCTTAGTCCGATTCTTGCGCTAATCGCCGCCGGTTTTGCCACAACGATTCTGCTCCTGGGCGCGGCGGCGCAAGTCATGCTGAAGAGGCCCGCCGCAGTACTCGAACGAACGGGAGCTGTTCGTCAGAAGCTGTCGCAAGCGGCCATCCGTGCCGCCGACACACTGCGGCTCTTTGATACGGGCGGGTATATCGAGCGCAACTGGCGCCGCGTGCAAACAGAGAGCGACAGTGCGCAAGCCTTGTTCTCGTCCAATCAGGATTTCATCGGCACTGCGACGCAAACGCTACAGGCGTTGCTGACCGTCACCATGATCGCCGTCGGCGGATACCTCGTGGTGCAGGGATTGCTGGATGTCGGTGCGCTGATCGGTGCAAACATTCTGGCGGCGCGGGCTATTATGCCGCTTGCGCGTCTTGCCGGCGTTCAGCGCTCATTCGCGGTTGCCGCGCAGAGCCAGGCCGTCTTGGATGAACTCGGCAATGTCCAGCCGGAGCGCCGCACCGGCGCTGTCCCGGCGGGGTTCGCCGGGGCGGTCTCGCTGGTGGATCTGGCATTCATTTACCAGGGTCAGCGTGCGCCTGTATTTGAACGTTTGAGCGTCGACGTCGCCCCAGGGCAAACGCTTGCCGTCAGCGGGCCGAACGGTTGCGGTAAATCCACGGTGGCGCAGCTGATTACGGGATTACGATCCCCGACGCGCGGCAAGATCCTTATCGACGGTACGGACCTGGAGCAGATCTCGCCGGATTGGTGGCGGCATCAGATATCCTATCTGCCTCAAGAACCTAAGTTTCTGCCCGGCACCGTACGAGAGAACCTGCTCGCTGCTAACCCAAACCTCGATGACGCGGCAATCAATCAATTGATCACGGACGCTGGCCTTGAATCGTTTATCAATACCAGCACCGACGGTCTCGATATGCAGATTCGCAACGGCGGTGACGATCTTGCCCTCGGCATTCGCCGCCGTCTGGCGCTCGCCCGCGCACTCGCCGTCGGGGGGCGGGTCTTGATCGTAGACGAGCCGACGGAGGGATTGGACAACGAAGGTAGTAGCTATGTGTACGCCGCAATGAACCGGCATGCGCAAGCAGGCGGGACGATCATTGCGTGTTCATTCGATCCGAACATCATCAAGGGGGCGGAATGGGTCGTTGATCTGGGTCAGAAGCCGACCCCCCGCATCACGCGCTTGCCGCGCCCACAGGGAATTGGTGATGCTCCACAATCGCGGGTCACGGGAGCGGGCGAATGACAACCGGCTCTCGGCAATCCGACATGACCGAAACGAGATCTGCAAATGCTGCCCCGCATCTGGTCTTGTGGATGATGGTGTTGATGGTCGCGGTGTTCGTCGCCTGGGCGATGATAGGCCGCCTTGACGTCGTCGCGACGGCGCAGGGTGAGGTCGTTCCGTCTTCTCAGGTCAAAAGTGTACAGCATTTGGAGGGTGGGATTGTAAGGACAATCCTCATCCGCGAAGGCCAGCGGGTTCGCGAGGGTGAGCCACTGGTAGAACTCGACCCCGTGCGTTCCGATGCCGACGTCGAGCAACTGACGGTTCAACTAACCAATCTGAAGATAGAGATTGCCCGTCTTGAAGCGGAGTCCGCCGGTTTGGAGAGCATCTCTTTTCCGGAGAGCATCGCCGAGGCATATCCGGCGCAGGTTGGCCGCGCGCGGGAATTGTTTTCCAGCCGTCGTGCAAGGATAGCGAATCGCCTGGCGTCCCAGAATGAGCGAATTTCCCAGCGCCAGAATGAGATTAAAGCAATAGATGGTCGTATTGTCAGCAACCGCAGCCGGTTGAATTTGGTGCGTGAGCAAATCAGGATTTCTGAAGGGCTGATGAAGGACCAGTTGTCCAATCGGATGAATCACCTGGATTTATTGAAAGAGGAAGCTGCCCTTGTGGCGCGTATTGCCGATGACCGCGCGGCATTGCCCCGCGCCCGCTCTGCCGCGAAAGAGGCTCAAGCCGACCGGGATGAGATACGTGCCGGTTATCTGGAAGATGTCCGCGCCCAATTGTCGGAGGCAAGACGAGATGCCGACGAGACGGAGGCACGGCTTCGCAAGTACGACGATGCTCTGAAACGGACCGTTCTCCGCTCGCCTGTTGAAGGGGTGATCAAAACCCTGCACGTGGCCACGATCGGCGGTGTCGTGAAGCCCGGTGAGCCCGTTGCGGATGTGGTGCCGCAAGGGGATAAGCTGGTTATAGAAGCCCGCTTGCCGACGCGCGACATTGGCTACGTTCAGGCCGGCCAAACGGTACAGGTAACGCTGGCGTCATCCGAAGCAATTCGGTTTGGAAGGTTGCTGGGCGAAGTCGTCAACGTTAGTCCCGATACGATCGAGACGCGCGAAGGAATCCCTTACTACAAGGTTCGCGTGGAAACCGATAAGACCTACTTCGAAGGTGCGCAACTCCGTTATGATCTTCTTCCCGGTGTTCAGGTCTCATGCGCGATACGAACCGGCAAGCGATCGGTGATGGCGTACATACTTGACCCCTTCCTGACTTCCGCTCAGACGGCTCTCCGGGAACGGTAGGGTCTTTTTGGGCGGTATTCTGAGGCGCGCAGATCTCACTCCATTTACAGCACGGAAGCGCGTTGATGACCGGGTCTGATCTTCCGGTTGAAGCGGCTTATTCGAATGCGTCCCGCAGGGGCTGAAGATGTGCTTCGTAATTACGCCAGTGACCTAAATCCCGGGTCGTGAATGCCTGCGGTGCGCGAGGATGGTCTTTCTCAATCCCGCAAAATTCGAACAACTTTCTGGTTGTGTCATCAGTCTCGCTGACGATCTCTTCATATGTCACCGTCAATATCCGGTTGTGAAACCTCTCAATCCAAAAAGCCATCATATCTGAGTAAATTTTGTAGTACGCCGCTGTATCAGAAAGCCTGTTGGAATAGGATTGCCCCGTGCCATACCAGCGCATGAAGTTTCGCAGACAACAGTCGAACGCGTCTCGCTGGCAGTAAATGATTCGAGCGTGAGAGATCGTTGTCAGGATCAATCCGATGCACCACAAATGAATGGGCAGTGTATTGACGGAGAACTTCGATCCCGGAGCCAGATTCAATACTCGCTGCAAATAGGCATCAGAAATCAGGTCGGCATCGCGTCCAGTGATGCCTTGTGGGTTTTCGGGAAAATGCGCGGGAATACCTAGCTGCTGACAGGCGGCGTTCACGGTATGCAGCCAGATGCGGCTTTCTCCGGAAGCAAAAACGTTGTTTGCCTGAGCTAGAATTGACTCAGTCAGGGTTTTGCCTGAACGCGACATGCCGACGATGAATATTGGTGTGTGCCCGCCTGGCTCTGACCGCTCGGTGTTGGGGGCGGATGAGTACAGTTTCTTGATTAAATCCACTCGATCTAGATAAGTCTGAAGATCAAACGGTCGCGTTTTCGACATCAATAGGTTCGCAGTTTCGAAGCATGTAAATGCCTCGTCGTATGAACCAATTTGATCGCAGGCTTCCCCAAGAGCGGATAGATACTGTGCACGCTCGACCTCGTCCAAGCCCTCCTTCTCAGAGAACAACCTGAGCTGCTCGATATCCGGGTCACCTCCTGAAAACTTGCGGACAAGACTTCTCGCGTAGTGTGTTCCCGCACAGTCCGCTTGCAGAGAAATTGCGTTGTCATATGCAGCCAATGCAGCATTGGCATTGCCGAGTTTGGCCTGTACCTCACCCAGGTTGCGATGCGCCTCGGCAAAATTTTCATCTAGCGCCAAAGCGTCAGAAAACTTGGCCGCTGCTTCTTTTAATTTACCCAGGCCTTGTAGCGCTACACCCAGATTGTTGAGTGCCAGCGAGAAATCGGGCTTCAATGCGAGAGCATTCTGATAGTGTGAAACTGATTCTTCCAGATGCCCGCAGGACTTACGAACGTTGCCAAGATTGTAATGCGTATCCGCAAAATTCGGATTGATTTTAAGAGCCTTGAGGTACCAGTCCGCGGCTTCTTTTGTTTTGCCCTGAGCGTTGCGTATCGTGCCGAGATTGTTGAGGGTTTCGAGATGTTTCGGATTGATGGCGTGCGCCTTTTCCAGGCACGTCGTCGCTTCATCGAAACGACCCGCCGAGCTCAAGAGTACCCCTAGATTATTCAACGCTTCGACGTAGTCCGGTTTTAAGGCCAGGGCCGCTCGGTAGTTCTTCCTCGCTTCATCTGACCTCCCTAGCAAAAGTACGACTTGTCCAAGGTCGTTCAGCGCCTCTGCATATCGAGGTTCAATTTGCAGAGCTTTTCGGTAGCAGATCTCGGCCTCTTCCAGCATCCCGTATTCTAGGAAGGCTCGGCCCAGATTATATTGCACACGAGCATTCCTCGGCTCTATGCCGACGGCTTTTGCGAAAAAGACAACCGCGAGATCCAGTTTTCGGTTTTGATACGCAATAATCCCGAGCATCTGCACGGCGTCGAAATGCTTGGGATCCTTTTTAATAATTTCGAGGCATTTGGCTTCAGCGGAAGTAAGACGGCCCTGATTGTACTCGATAAGAGCCTCTTCAAACGCAAGCCGGGTGCGGCGGTCTTTCTCAGCACGCGTCAGTCGTTTGCTCGGCATATCCAATTTACCTTGATCTCTCTCATCGCTTTATCAAGAGAATACATCAATATTCGATGCCGATTGGAACCGGGGGCGGTCCAGAAAGAAAGATCGAAGATTCGGGCAATCCTCGACAAAGCGCGACGCGAGGGCCGCCTGGCCATCGTTCCGCCTTTCCCGAGGATACGGAAGGAACCGGGCCGTTGCCGTTGGCTTAGCATTGCCGAAGAGCGGCGTGTGATCTTGGCGGCGGCAAAGCACCTGAAACCACTCATCGCGGTTGCGATTGATACGGGCGGCAGGCGTTCGAAACTTCTGGTTCACGAGCTGAGGCACACATTCGCCTCGCGGCTCGTTCAGCAAGGCGTTTCCTTGTACGAGGTGATGCACCTGACGGGCCACAAAAGCATATCGATGGTTCAACGGTACGCGCACCTGGCGCCGGACTTTCAAGAAACGGCAATTGCGGCGCTGGAAGCCTTTGGCACAAATCGGACACAGTCCGAAGAAACGCCAGCGGGAAAAGTCGGGTAAGTCGTTGAGAAAGCTGGCGCACCCGGCAGGATTCGAACCTGCGACCTCTGCCTTCGGAGGGCAGCGCTCTATCCAGCTGAGCTACGGGTGCCGCGCGGTCTCTTGAGACGCGCGGAACATACCGTTCGGGCGCTCGGGGCGCAAGTTCTGGATGTGGCGTTCATGCGCCGGTCATTCGCGGGTCACGCGGCGGCTTTGACGGGGTGCGGGGCCGGTGCTAGCGTTCTCGATGCGCCTCGCTTGCGCGCCCCAACTTGAGATCGACGCGTCCGCGCATGTCCATCGGTTCCGCAGCCCCTTCCTCGAAAGCCTGGCGCCTCGTCGTCATCATGTGCGGTGCGCAGGTGATGGTGCAGATCGGCGCTTTCTTCTGGCCGGCATTGTTACCGACGATGATGCCGCTTTGGGCGCTAAGCAACAGTGACGCCGGATGGATCACGGCCATCTTCTACGGCGCTTACATGATCTCCGTGCCGGTCTTGGTGACGGCGACCGACCGGATCGACCCCAAGACCGTTTACTTGTTCGGTGTCGGCGTGACGGTCATCGGTCACCTCGCATTCGCGCTGTTCGCCGACGGCTTCTGGCCGGCGCTGGCGGCGCGCGCGTTGACCGGCATGGGGTGGGCCGGCACCTATATGACCGGGCTGAAGCTGCTTGCCGACCGAGTCGATGCCCGGATGATGTCACGGGCAACGGCCGGGCATGCCGCCAGCATCGGCCTGTCCGGCGCGGTATCCTTTGCCGCCGGCGACGCCGTCGCGGGGGCGTTCGGCTGGCAGGCGGCGTTTGCCGCGGCATCGGCCAGCGCCGGTGTCGCCTGGTTGATGACGGCTATCGTCATGCCTGCCCGCGAAGGGCCGCCGCCTGGCCGCGCGGACGGCGGCAAGCTGTTTGATTTCCGGCCGGTCTTCAAGAACCGCTCGGCGATGGCCTACGCCATTGCCTATGGGGTCCATACCCTCGAAATGAGCGCGCTGCGCGGCTGGGCTGTCGCGTTTCTCGGATATGTGGCGTTGACGACCGGAGCAACCGCTCAGTTGATATCCCCGGCCGTCGTCGCGACCGGCCTCGGTCTTGCCGGCACTCTGGCCAGCATCGCCGGGAACGAAGCGGCGATCCGCATCGGGCGGCGCCGTCTTATTCAGACCGCGATGGGGCTATCGATCGCGTTCGGCGCCAGCATCGGCTTTCTTGGCAGCATGTCCTATGGGCTCGCCGCGGCCCTGTTGTTCTTCTACGCGATCTTTATCTGGCTCGATTCATCTTCGCTAACGGCCGGGGCGGCGGGGTCGGCCGAGCCAGCGCGCCGGGGCGCCACGCTCGCCGTTCATTCGATGCTCGGCTACACCGGCGGTTTCCTAGGGCCGTTGCTGATCGGCTGGATGCTCGATCTTTCCGGCGGCATGTCGACGATGGGGTGGGGGGCCGCTTTCTTCGGTGTGGCGGCGATCATGACGGCGGCGCTGTTCGTGTTCCGTATGTTGCGCCCGCAGGGGTTGGCCGGCGATCGCACGGCTTAGCCAACCCGTGACGTTTCCAACAAATTTTCGGCAAGTGTGACGAATGCCGCAGTGTGGTACTCTCCCTCTGTGTTAAAATCCCTCTTCAAGCGTCACCAATAGGCGCGATTTTGGAGTGTGGATGAGCGAAGAGCAGACAGAAGCCGCGGGCGGGGGCGCCGACCGCGTCGTTAATCCTGACGGCACGACCAACTGGACCGTCGTTTTCGAGGATCCCGAGCAGGGCATTCTGCCGGCCGTTCAGGCGATCACGACGGAAAAGCAGTTGCGCGCCGTCATGGCGCAGGTCGCGCACCTTTTGTTCAAGCGCAAGCGCGACGAAGGACCGCGCGCGGAGTTTCAGGCCAGGGTCTATGCGATCATCGACGACGTCGATACCGACGGCTTCGAGGCCGTGCGCCAGCGCGTGCTCGACCTGCTGGAGCGCGAAAAGAACCACCGCATTCAGAAAGCCATCCTGCATATCAAGAACAAGAACACCGGCCAGGCGATCGAGCGTCGCCGCGACAGTTCGGACGACAGCGCACTCGGCCTTGTGCTCGACAATCCCCTGTTCCTGGGCGGCGGCATCGCCGCGGTGCTGGCGGCGATCACGGTGGTGCTGTTGCTGGTGGTGCTGCCGGCGAGCGTCGGCCCCGACCGCGAGGAAGAAAGCCCCAAGCCGGCCCCGGCGGCGCACGAACAGGCGGCAACGCAAAAACCCGACCCCGCCGCCCCGGCCCAGCCCGAGGCGCCGGCGCCGGACGCGAAGAAGATTGAGATGATCGCCCTCAAGCCGGTGCTTGCCGAGGCGATCGTCGACGGCAAGACGCGCCGGGTGTCGGTCGTGCCGCTGGTCCGGCTCGGCGAGGAGGGCGACGACATCACGCTTTTCTGCGCGCTCTCGCCGCGCATCGTCGAAGGAGTGCTATTGCTGATGCAGGCCGCGACCCGCGAGGGCAAACCATTATCCGCGGGTTTGCTGAAAAAGGTCGCAGAGCAAGTCGCCGACGACATCAACAGCCGGTCCAAGCGGGTGCACATCGCCCGGTTCGTGCTTCGCGATCTGCGCGACCTGCCGCGCGATGTGGTATCCGCGGCCAACCGCGGCTGCGAACGGGTCGACGTCGACCTTTCTTCCTGATCCTTGAATTGCTCATCCGCCGGCGGCAGGGCATGCTACCTGCCAATCGCGTCCGTGGACCGGCGCGCACAACAGACTTAGGGAGACGATCCAGATGTACGAAGACATTCTCAAGGAACTGAGCGAACCCGGCGTGCTGCGCGTCGGCGTCAACCTCGGCAACATTCTGCTGGTCACCGGCGAGGCCGAGAACGGCGACCCGGTCGGCATTTCGCCGGACATGTCGAAAGCGCTCGCCGACAAGCTGGGCGTCGACGTGCGCTACGTGACGCGGCCCAGGCCGGGCGATCTCGCCGACGCGCTGGAAGAGGACGCCTGGGACATCGCGCTCATCGCCATCGAACCGAAGCGCGCCGAGACGATCTTCTTCAGCGATCCCTATGTCGAGATCGAGGCGACCTATCTCGTCCCCGAAGGCTCGCCGCTCAAGACCATCGAGGACGTCGACCAGCCGGGCGTCAAAATCGCCGTTTCCGAGCGCGCCGCTTACGACCTATATCTGACCCGCACGCTGAAAAACGCGACCCTTCATAGGGGTGTCGGCCTGCCGGGCGCGTTCGAACTGTTCAAGAAAGAGAAGCTGGACGCACTGGCCGGGCTCGTCCCGGCGTTGCGCGAGAACGCCGAAGAACTGCCGGGTTCGCGCCTGATCCCGGGCCGTTACACCGCCGTCCAGCAAGCCATCGGCACCAAGCACGACAACAAGAAACTCGCGGCCTTCGTCAACGAATTCGTCGCCGACGCGATCAACTCCGGCTTCGTCGCCGAACTGATCGACAAACACGGCGTTACCGGCAAGCTGGCGGTCGCCGGCAGCAGCTAAGCCAGGATCCCGGCAAAAAGAGAGGGCGGCACACGCGATGCCGCCCTTTTTGCTGCGATTATACCCAGTCGCAGACCGATCAGTTCAGGCGCAGACGGCCCGGTTTTTCGATCGTGACCACGTCCTGGTTCTCGGCGGAAACGGATTCCGCTTCATCGCCCTTGCCGAGGGATATGATGCAGAGATCGCACACGCCCGACTTGCTTTCGCCGGGCTGCAGGGTGATCAGGGTGTCGATGGTGTCGGTGCTGGAGGCGTCTTTCCAGACGCTGAGCAGGATATCCTGCGGTTTGTCATCTTCGTTGCGGACGTCGACGGCATGGGCCGCCGTCGAGACGAGCAGAAACGCCCCTGCCAAGGTAAGACTCAGCTGACGCGAGAACATCTTCAATTTTCTCCGAAAGGACCCGGCACTGGATGCTTCCAGCCGGAACGGCATATCAATTGGGTATAATTCGCCGCCGCGCAAGATGGTATTTGCGGGCGGTTAAAAATATTTTGCTACGGCTTCAGATGCTTTCCCGCGTCCCGGTCGGCGCCGGACGGCAGCCGGGCGTCCGGGCGCTCAAGCCAGTGGCGGATGTCGTTCCAGACGGTCTCGGCGTCGAGATCGCGGAGCAGCATGTGATAGCCCCCCGGATAGACGGCGAGGGTGCGCCCGGCGGCGGCGGGCAGGCGCTCCAGCATGGTTTTCGTCGGGCCCGAGGTAATGATCTCGTCCAGCCCGCCATATAGAATGAGCGTCCGCCCGTCGAGCTTTGCGGCGGCGGTCATGGCGTCGTCCATCAGATCGACCAGGCCGTTGATGGCGTCGACGCGGGTGCCCTTGATGACCAGCGGATCGCGGCCGAGCTGGATCAGCATCTCGATATTGTCGCTGGGTTTGATCTTGAGCCCGCGCCCCGACAGCGGCACGGCGGGGATGGTGTGCGCCGCCAGCCAGAGGGTGAAGCGTTGATAGAGCGGCATGGTCTCACGCGCCCAGACGGCGGGCGCGGCCAGGATCGTTCCGGCGATCCACGGCGTGTCGTGGCCCGCTGCGACCGTCATGGCGACGGCCCCGCCCATGCTTTCGCCCAGTAAATAAAGCGGCACGCCCGGGTGTTTATCGTGCACCGTTTTCGTGAAATCGCGCGCATCCATTTTATATCGGTCCCCCGGAAACCACCGGCCCCGGAAGCCGTTGGCCCCGAACCCCCGCTGATCGAGGGCGTAGCTGGCGACGCCGTGCGCTTTCAGATAATTCGCCGGTTTCTCGAAGAAGCTGGAATAGTCGTTGAAGCCGTGCAGCGCGACGATCACCGCACGCGGTTTTTCATCCGGCAGCCATGCGCGATACGCGAGCGAGACGCCGTCCCGCGTCCAGAAGTGCGACGGATATAATGCCGCCTCGCCCGCGGGCGGGCCGGGGTCGACGATCAGCGGCGCGCAGCCGGTGAAAGCCAGAAAAACCGGAAACAGCAGAAGGGAAAGACGGCGCCTAAGCCGCGTCATCCGCGTCGCCGTGGGTGAGCCGGATGAAGATATCTTCCAGATCGGACTCGGTGGTGGCGAAATCCAAGACCTCGAGCCCCGCCGTCTCGATATCCGCCAGAACTTTCCGGGCCGGTGTCTTGCTGGGCGCGAAGCTGAGGGTCAGGCAGTCGGGCTGGTTGAGCACCGGGTTGTACTTGTTGAGCGCCTTCGGAATCTCCGCCGCCGGCTTTTTCAGATCGACGCGCAACTCGCGCGCATCGAGGCGGGACAGCATCTCCGCCGTCGGCTCGCAGGCGATGATGCGGCCGTGGTTGATGATGGCAATCTCGTCGCACATCGCTTCGGCTTCTTCCAGATAATGCGTGGTCAGCAGGACGGTCGTGCCTTCCTCGCTCATGCGCTTCACGTGCGTCCACAACTGACGGCGCAGGTCGACGTCGACGCCCGCTGATGGTTCATCAAGAACGAGTACCGGCGGGCGGTGCACCATCGCCTTCCCGACGAGAAGCCGCCGCCGCATGCCGCCCGACAGCGATCTTGTATAAGCGTCCGCCTTGTCGCCCAAACCGACGGCCTCAAGGACTTCGTCCGTCTGGCGTTCGGATTCCGGGACCCCATAAAGACCGGCCTGCAGATCGAGCAGTTCGCGGGGCGTGAAGAAGGGGTCGATGTTGAGTTCCTGCGGCACCACGCCGATGGAGCGGCGCGCGGCCCGCATGTCTTTATCGATGTCGTGGCCCCAGATCTTCGCCGTGCCGCCCGAGCGGTTGACGAGCCCCGCGAGGATGTTGATCAGCGTCGATTTGCCCGCGCCGTTCGGCCCCAGCAGGCCGAAGAACGAACCGCGCTTGATCTTGAGATTGACGTCCTTTAGGGCGTGCTTCGGCGTCTGCTTGTTCGAACTGCCATAGACCTTCGACAGGCCCTCGATCTCGACGGCGTATTCGGGGTCTTTATCGGCGTTGGGCTGGCTCAAGAATCACTCCCGTTTGAGATGGTGCGGGTGGTCGGACTCGAACCGACACTTCCGAGGAAACCGGATTTTGAATCCGGCGCGTCTACCAATTCCGCCACACCCGCACTTGGTGGAGCGCCGCGAACATAGGGGATTGCCGGCCCCCTGTCCACTGCGCGCGCAGCCCTATTTTCGGCCCGGGACCGGTATCGTTGCAAGCCCCGCCGGGGGCTGCTAAAGACCACCGCACCCGCCGGTGACCGGCCTTTTCCGAGGATTGTTCATTTCCGATGCTGCGCGCGCTTTACGACAAGACTCTTGAATGGTCGGGCCACCGCCACGCGATCTGGATCCTGGCGCTGGTATCCTTCGCCGAAAGCTCGTTCTTTCTGATCCCCCCCGACGTTCTGCTGATCCCGATGGTCCTCGCCGCGCGCACCAGGTGGTTCCGGATCGCTTTCGTCTGCACCGTCGCTTCCGTCGCCGGCGGGCTGTTCGGCTACTTCATCGGCGCGTTCCTGTTCGAGGAACTGGGGCGGCCGATCCTGGATATGTATCACGCGTCCGACAAATTCGCCGCCGCGCGCGAGGCCTATAACGAGAACGGCGTCTGGATCGTGTTTACCGCCGGGTTCAGCCCGATCCCCTACAAGATCTTCACCATCGCCAGCGGCGTCACCGGGATGGATATCGTGCCGTTTATCATCGCCTCTGCTGTCGGCCGGGGGGCCAGGTTCTTCCTCGTCGCAATTCTTTTATGGAGGTTCGGCGAGCCGATCCGCGCCTTCATCGAGAAGCGCTTGGGCCTTTTGACGCTTTTGTTCTGCGCGCTTCTGGTCGCGGGCGTGATCGTTCTCAAATTCGTGACTTAACGGAGCGGGCGCCCGCGCCTATAACTGAGCCATGCCCGACGCCAAAATCATCGACAGATATCTTGCACTCGCGCTGCTGATCGCAGCCGGCGGGCCGCTTGTGACGGCCTATATCTCGCAGTTCGGCTTCGGCTACGAGCCCTGCGTGCTGTGTATCTATCAGCGCATCCCCTATGGGGTGGTGATCGCGCTCGGGCTGCTGGCGCTTTTCGTGAAGAAACCGGAAATTCGGCAGTTAATCCCGCTGTTCGCCGGGCTGGCGTTTCTCACCGGCGCGGGGATTGCGCTTTATCACGTGGGGGTCGAGCAGCACTGGTGGGAATCCGCCGCGCCCTGCGGCGCCGGCGGCGGGCTCGCGACGACCAGCACCGAGGATTTCCTGGCCGCCCTTCAGAAGAAACCGGAAAAGTCGTGCGGCGACATCGACTGGACCCTTTTCGGGATTTCCATGGCCACCTACAATGTCGGCGTATCTTTGGCGCTGGCCATCGCGTCCCTGTTCGCATGGCGGCGACTGAATAACGAGGCCCGATCATGAGCGCGCGCGTCAAACCGCACCGGATGCCCGGAGATTTATCGAAAAAGGACATGCTGGAAAGCATGATCCGCGTCGATCATGCCGGCGAGTACGGCGCGGTGAGGATCTACGAAGGGCAGCTTGCGGTGCTGGGCAAGAGCGCCGACCGTCCCGATATCGCGCACATGGCCGATCAGGAGCGCGTGCATCTGGCGAAGTTCGACGACCTGATCCGCAAAAACCGGGTGCGCCCGACGGCGCTGATGCCGCTCTGGCACATGGCCGGGTTCGCGCTGGGGGCAGGCACCGCGCTGATGGGCGAGAAGGCGGCGCATGCGTGCACCGTCGCCGTCGAGGAAGTCATCGACGAGCATTACGCGTCGCAGGTCGCTCAGCTCGACGCCGAGGGCGATCAGCAGGAGCTGCGCGACACGTTCGAGAAATTCAGGCTGGAAGAGCTGGAACACCGCGACACCGCGCTTGAAAAAGGCGCCGAGGACGCGCCCGGTTATGAGGTGCTGAAGACTGCGGTCAAAACCGGCTCGAAGCTGGCGATCTGGCTCTCGAAGCGCATCTAGGAGGGATCATGGAACCCGTTCACGAGGGCCGCTGTGCCTGCGGCGCGGTGCAGTACGAGGTGCACGGTTCGCCGATGTTCGTGCACTGCTGTCACTGTTCCTACTGCCAACGGCAGTCGGGGGCGGCGTTCGCCCTCAACGCCATGGTCGAGGCCGACAGGGTCGAAGTCACTCAAGGCAAGCCCGAACCCGTCAAGGTGCCGTCGCCGAGCGGCAAGGGGCAGGTGATCTGGCGCTGCCCGGCGTGCAGGACCGCGCTCTGGAGCCATTACGGCGGGGCGGGCGACCTGATCGACTTCATCCGCGTCGGCACGCTCGAGGATCCGTCCGCCATGCCGCCCGACATTCATATCTACACATCCACCAAGCAGCCGTGGGTAACCCTCGACGACGGCAAGCCGCAGGTGGACGAATTCTACGACCGCCGCGACTACTGGCCGGCGGCATCGCTGGATCGCCTGAAGGCGGTGATCGCGAAAGCGAAGGGTTAACCCGAAAGCATCGTCACCCTGAACTTGCCCCGGATCCGGTCCGGGGCTTGATTCAGGGTCCATGTGAACCTCGCAGCTTTAAAACCACAGAGACACGGAGGCGCTGAGGCGGCAAAAGGCGAGGCATCTCTGTGCCCTCGGTGACTCTGTGGTTCACCTCATCAGACCCTCTCCCGGCGGAGATGGTTTGGCCGCTACCCGTCTTTTCTCGGAAACTGCGTCAGCGCCTTGAGGATGCCGCGAAACGTGCGGACTTCCTGTTCGGTCATCTCGGCGCGCCAGAACATGTTGCGGATGTTGCGGACCATGGTCGGGCGCTTTTCCGGCACTCTTAAGAATCCGCGGGCGTCGAGCTCCTCTTCCAGGTGCTCGAACATGTTGATCATCTCTTCCTTGCCGGCGGGGCGTGTGTCGCCGGGCATCTTCAACTCTTTGCCGACAGTTTCGTCGCCCTGCTTGAACCATTCGTAGCCGATCAGAAGCACCGCCTGCGCGAGGTTGAGGGACGTGAACGCCGGATTGAGCGGCACCGTCAGGACCGCGTCCGCGAGCGCCACGTCGTCGTTCGACAATCCCATCGCTTCCTTGCCGAACAGCACGCCGGTGCGTTCGCCACGTTCGATGCGCGTGCGCATGTCGGCCGCCGCGGCTTCGGGGGTGAAGACGATCTTGGTCATGTCGCGGGGACGCGCCGTCGTCGCGATGACGAAATCCAGGTCTTTGACCGCGTCTTCCGTGGTTTCGAAGACGCGCGCCGCCTCGATCACCGGATCGGCGCCGGACGCGGATTTGCTGGCGGCTTCGGACGGCCAGCCGTCACGCGGGCTGACGAGCCTCAAGTCCCTGATGCCGCAGTTCCACATGGCGCGCGCGCACATGCCGATGTTTTCGCCGAGCTGCGGCTCGACCAGGATGACGGAGAACGCGTTGTCGGTCATCGGCGTCAGTCGGCGGCCGGCTCTTCGGCGCCGTCGCGATAGAGCAGGTAGATGAGCGAATCCCGAAGCGCGTTGTAGGATGCGTCGATGATGTTTGCCGACACGCCGACGGTCGACCAGTGCTCGCCCTTGCTGTCCGTGCTTTCGATCATCACACGCGTGATGGCGCGCGTACCGTCGCCCGGCGTCAGGATGCGGACCTTGTAGTCGACCAGCTTCAACCCCTCGAGCGTCGGATAGATCGGCGTCAAAACTTTTCGCATGGCGGCGTCGAGCGCGTTGACCGGGCCGTTGCCCTCGGCGACGGTCATGTGGTCCTCGCCGCCGACGGTCAGCTTCACGGTCGCTTCCGAGAGCGTCACCAGGTTGCCGTTCGCATCCCAGCGGCGTTCGTCGATGACGCGGAAGTTGGAGCAGCGGAAATATTCCGGAACCGAGCCGAGCGCGCGGCGCGCCAGCAGCTCGAAGCTGGCCTCCGCCCCGTCGTAGGCATAGCCGTTGAATTCGTTTTCCTTCACTTCCTCGACCAGCCTGCCGACGCGCTTGTCCTTGGGGTCGACCTCGATCCCGACTTCGCGGAACCGTGCCAGGATGTTGGACCGGCCCGACTGATCGGAAACGACGATGTGGCGGCGGTTGCCGACGAGCGACGGCTCGATGTGCTCGTACGTGCGCGGGTCCTTCTCGACCGCGGAGACGTGCAGCCCGCCCTTGTGGGCGAAGGCCGACTCGCCGACGTAGGGCGCGCCCCGGAACGGCTGGCGGTTCAATCTTTCGTCCAGCAGGCGCGAGATGTGCGTCAGCTTCTTCAGGTCTTCCGGATTGACGTTGGTCTCGAACCCCATCTTGAGCACGAGGGACGGGATGATCGCGATCAGGTCGGCGTTGCCGCAGCGTTCGCCCAGACCGTTCAGCGTGCCCTGCACCTGCCGCGCCCCGGCGACGACCGCGGCCAGCGAGTTGGCGATGGCGTTGCCGGTATCGTTGTGGGCGTGGATGCCGACATGATCGCCCGGGATATGCTGCGTCACCTCGCCGACGATCTCGGCGATTTCATGGGGCAGGGTGCCGCCGTTGGTGTCGCACAGAACGACCCAGCGCGCGCCGTTGTCGTAGGCGGCTTTCAAACATGAAAGTGCGAATTCGGGATTGGATTTGTAGCCGTCGAAAAAATGTTCGGCGTCGTACATGACCTCGTCCTTGCGCGTTTTAGCGAGCTGCACGCTTTCGGCGATCATGCGGACGTTTTCCGCGTGCTCGATCTCGAGGGCGACGTCGACGTGGAAATCCCACGATTTCCCGACCATGCAGACGCACGGGACGTCTGGCTCAAGGATCGCGGTCAGGCCCGGGTCGTTGTCGGCGGAACGCCCGGCGCGGCGCGTCATGCCGAACGCGACCAGCTTGGCGCGCTTCATTTTCGGGGGATTGCCGAAGAAGCTGTTGTCGGTCGGGTTCGCGCCCGGCCAGCCGCCCTCGACGTAATCGATCCCGATACTGTCCAGTTCGCGCGCAATCAGTTCCTTGTCGGCGGGGTTGAAATCCACACCTTGCGTCTGCGCACCGTCGCGCAGAGTCGTGTCGAACAGGTAAACGCGGTTATCGGACATTTTTCCGCTCAAATCCGTGCCAGTTGGGAAAAAGCGCGCCGAGAATGCCCAAATCGGCCGGAATGCTCAAGCTTTTCGGGGGAAACGCTATTCCGCGGCTTTCGCCAGCAGAAGTTCCATGAACCGGTCGTTCGTGACCGGCTTCGAGAACAAATAACCCTGACCGGTGTGACAGCCGAGCCCGTGCAGGAACTCCATCTGCCGCTCGGTCTCGATCCCCTCGGCGACGATGTGCAGGTCGAGCTGCTTGGCCATGCCGACGATGGCGCGCACCACGACCACCGCGTCACGGTCGTCGGGCAGGTCGGTCACGAAGGCGCGGTCGACCTTGAGCGAGTCGAGCGGGAATTTGGTCAGATAGCTGAGCGACGAATACCCGGTGCCGAAGTCGTCCATGGAAATCGAAATGCCGAGCTCTTTCAGGCGGTTCAGCGTCGCGATGGTCTCGTCCGGGCGCTCGACCAACAGGCTTTCGGTCAGTTCGAGGTCGAGATGCTCGGGGTTGAGGCCCGATTCCTTCAGGCTGCGGGTGACCCGCGCCACCAGATCGCCGTGCAGGAACTGTAAAGCCGACAGGTTGACCGCCACCTGGACGGGCTGGCCGTCGGCGGTCTTCCACTTCGCGGCCTCGATGCACGCCGTGCGCAGCACCCATTCGCCGATCGGCACGATCAGGCCGGTTTCCTCGGCGATCGGCACGAACTCGGCCGGTGAAATGAAGCCCAGATGTTCGTTCGACCAGCGCAGCAGCGCCTCGGCGCCGATGATCCGCTGCGACGACAGATCGACCTTGGCCTGATAATTCAGCGACAGTTCGTCGTTCTCAAGCGCGCGCCGGAGTTCGTGGCCGACATCGACCCGGCGGTGCACCACTTCGGACATCATCGGGTTGTAGATCTTGTAATTGGCCCGGCCGTCGCGCTTGGCGTTGTTCGTGGCGGTGTCGACGTTGCGCATCAGTTCCGACGGCGTCGCCGCATGCGCCGGGTAGGTGCAGACGCCGATGCTGGCGGACGAGAAGATTTCGCGCCCCTCGATCATGTACGGGCTCGACAGCGCGACCAGCAGGTCGCTCGCGAGGCGCGCCGCCTCGTCTTCGTCGACGACGCCCGGCATCAGGATATGGAACTCATCGCCGCCGACCCGCGCGATGGTGTCGCTGTCCTTGACGCAGGACTGCAAACGCCGGCTCGCCATCAATATGACCTCGTCGCCGACCTCGTGTCCGAAGGCGTCGTTGATGTTCTGAAACTGGTCGAGGTCGATATAGATCAGCGCCAGGCCGCCGCCTTCGCGGTCGACGCGGCGCATCGCGTCGGCGAGCCTCTCCGTCAGCAGGTTGCGGTTGGCGAGCCCGGTCAGTTCGTCACGGGTCGCCATGGTGCGCAGCCGGTCTTCGTAGTTCTTGCGCGCCGTGATGTCGCGGATCGCGCCGATGTAGCGCCGGCGCCCGTCGGATGAAGAAACGGTGAACACGACTTCGACCGGAATGCTCTGCCCGTCGATATGGCGGCCCGTCATTTCGGTGTCGTTCTCGAGGCCGAATTCGAGTTCTTCAGACCCGGCATCGGTGATGAAACTTTGCGGTTTGGTGTCGGCGAGCGCCGGGATCAGGGTGCCGATATGCTGGTCCATGAGGGCGTCGGCGTTATAGCCGAAAATTCGCTCGATCGCGGCGTTGACCGTCTCGATCTGACCGTGTTCGTCGAGCGAGACGATGCCGTCGGCGACAGCGTCCATGACAAGTTGCAGATTTTCCTCGCGCTGACGGACGGCGGACAGCGCACGGTTGCGCTCGGTCACGTCACGGGCGATCACCATCACCGCGCCGCTTTCTTCCCCGTTGGTGGATTTGTAGGGCAGCGCCGCGATTTCGACGTCGACGGTCAGTTCATCCGATCGCAACAGCTTGAGCGGCACGCGCAGTTTCTCCCGGGCGAGGTCGAGCAGATCGGGGCTGACGAGGTCGCGGTAACCGTTGTCGACAAAATCGTAGAACAGCCTGTCTTTCAGCGTTTCCAGCGGCCACACCCCGAGCATGCTGGCGCCGGCGGGATTTATCAGTTCGATCCGGCCCTCGCGGCAGATGCAGATCAGGTCGGGTGCCAGTTCGATGAGATGGCGGAAATCCTCTTCGGATTCCTGATAGCGCGCGAAGTGTGCCGGTTGCGAGACATCGTCGAGGGTCTCGAGGATGGCGCGCGCCGCCTTGTGGATGTCTTCGGCATAATCCCGGTAGCGGTGGTTGCCGAGCGGACCGAGCATTTCGTTCTCGATCATGTCGGCGAAACCGATAATCGTGCTGAGCGGCGTCCTGACTTCGTGGGTCAGTGTCCTGACGAGGTCGAGATACGCCTTCGGGATGGGGCCGTCGTCGTGTTCGCTGTCTTTATTCGCCATGTTATCCGACGTTTGCCTCGGGGTCCCAGGTTATCAGAGCGGATCACACGGCCACACGATGACCGGCCTGCGCACGCGCGCTGACGGAGCCGCAACCCTCCGGCACATTGATCGCCCGCTTTGCCGGGCTTGTTTCTATCGCGTCCTTACCGGTTATTTTTTCCGGCTGGGACGATCACACTCGCGAACAATCTATCCGGTTTGCCCCGCCCATGCTAGCTTCGTGAAATGCCCGAACGGATCATTCTACTTTCCGGCGAAGTCGAAGCCCCTCATCTCAGCGAATTGCTGTGCCAGTACAATGGTGCGCTCAACGTCGAGGCGGTGTTCGACGACGACGGGCTAGAGGCGGCGTTCCGGGCCGGGGTCGAGAACACGCGCCTGATCGCGTTTCTCACCAGCGTCATCGTGCCGGCGGCGTATCTCGATCAGTTGCCGGGTCCGGCCTACAACTTTCATCCCGGGCCGCCGGAATATCCGGGGAGCTACGTCGCCGGGTTCGCGATCTACGAAGGGGCCGCGACGTTCGGGGTGACGCTGCACGAAATGGCGGCCAAGGTCGATACCGGACCGATCGTCGAGGTCAGGCGGTTTCCCGTGGAAGCGGGTTGGAAGTTCCAGGACCTGGAGGTCGAGGCGTTCAGACAGGTGGTGCAGCTGTTCACCGATTACGCGGCACACATGGCGACGAACGATGCGCCGCTCAAAAGCGGCGTCGAGCCGTGGACCGGCAAACCGCGTACCCGCAAAGAGGCCGAGCGTCTGAAAGACATCGAAGCGGACATGTCGGAAGAGGAAATCGTTAGGCGCTACCGGGCGTTCGGCTAAGACGCGTTGCCCCCCCCTCACCTGTCCTCTCCCCCAGCTAGCTGGGGAAGAGGGACCCTGCCGCATCATCGCGCTTTAATCCCTCTCCCCGTGTCGCCAATGCATTTGGCGCGAGCCAAAATAGGGGGAGAGGCTAGGTGAGGGGGGAGGCCAGATGAGGGGGGAGGCCAGATGAGGGGCTTAACCGCGCCGCCAGGTGGTGCCTTGCGCGCCGTCCTCGAGGATGATGCCCATATCCTGAAGCTCGTCGCGGATCGCGTCGGAGGTCGCGAAGTCCTTGTTCTTGCGGGCTTCGGTGCGGGCGGCGATCTTGGCGTCGATCTCGTCGTCGGAAAGCGCGTTGGCGGCGGATTTAGGCGGCGCCCACTTGAACCAGTCTTCGGGGTCCTGTTGCAGGAGGCCGAGAATTTCTCCGGCGCGTAGAAGTGCCTGCTTCTCTTGAGCCAGCTCTTGGGTATAGCCGCTGTCACCCATTTTTCTATTCAGTTCATTGAGCAAGTTGTGCAATTCGGAAACGGCCTTGGGCGTATTCATGTCGTCCGCCAGGGCTTCAACAACCTGATCAGGTGGTGCTGCATTGTCGTCAATCGTGGCCGAAATGACTTTCTGCAAGGCGATGTAAAAACGGTCCAGTTCGGACTTCGCTTCGGCCAGACCCTCCTTGGTAAAATCCAGCGGCTGGCGGTAGTGGGTTTTCAACAGCAACAGCCGGATCGCCTCGCCGGGGAACTCGTCGAGCAATTCGTTGACGGTGTAGAAATTGCCGAGCGACTTCGACATCTTCTCGCCCTCGGCCATCAGGTAGCCGTTGTGCATCCAGTAGTTCGCCATCCGGTCGGTGCCGTGGGCGCAGCGCGACTGGGCGATCTCGTTTTCGTGGTGCGGGAAGATCAGGTCGAGCCCGCCGCCGTGAATGTCGAAGACGTGATTGTGCTTTTCGTCGCGGCACAGAATCTGGTCGGACATGACCGAGCATTCGATATGCCAGCCGGGCCTGCCGTTGCCCCACGGGCTATCCCAGCCGGGTTCGCCCTTTTCCGGGTCCGACGGCTTCCACAACACGAAGTCGCGCGGGTCTTTTTTATAGGGTGCGACCTCGACGCGGGCACCCGCGATCAACTCGTCCATGTTGCGCCTGGACAGTTTCCCGTACTCCGGCATCGACGGCACGTTAAACAGTACATGCCCTTCGGCCTCATAGGCGTGG
This sequence comes from Rhodospirillales bacterium, assembly GCA_965228915.1. Lineage (GTDB taxonomy): Bacteria > Pseudomonadota > Alphaproteobacteria > Rhodospirillales > Casp-alpha2 > UBA4479. The sequence goes on from OZ245847.1 coordinate 1,769,080, forward strand.
CCCTTGTCGATCAGGTCCCCGATCATCTCGATCATCGCGTCGATGGTGTCGGTCGCGCGCGGCTCATGATCCGGCGGCAGCGCGTTCAGCGCCGCCATGTCGCTGTGAAACACCTCGATGGTGTCGTCGGTCAGCTCGCGGATCGAGATGCCGCGCTCGAAGGCGCGCGCGTTGATCTTGTCGTCGATGTCGGTGATGTTCCGCGCATAGGTGACGTGATCGGCGCCATATATATGACGCAACAGGCGCGCGAGGACATCGAACACGACGATCGGACGCGCGTTACCGATATGCGCCTTGTCGTAGACCGTCGGCCCGCAGACGTACATCCGCACGTTCTGCGCGTCGATGGGCACGAAATCCCGTTTCTCGCGGCTGAGGGTGTCGTGGATTTTGAGGGTCGGCGTCGTCATCAGATCTGCTTCGTGAATCCGTTGGTGATCGGATAGCGGCGGTCCTTGCCGAAGGCGCGTTCGGTGATCTTGACGCCCGGCGGGGCCTGCCTGCGCTTGTATTCGGCGCGGTCGAGGAGCTTCCAGATGCGCTTCACGGTGTCTTCGTCATACCCCAGCGCCACCGCGTCGTCGACCGACTTCTCGTCCTCGATCAGGGCGCGCAGGATGCCGTCCAACGCGTCGTAGGGCGGCAGCGAATCCTCGTCCTTCTGGTCGGGCCTTAATTCGGCCGACGGCGGCTTGGTGATGATGCGTTCGGGGATGACCATACCTTCCGGTCCCATGGCGCCCGGGGGGAGGTGCTTGTTCCGCCAGTGCGACAACTGGAACACCGTGGTCTTGTAGACATCCTTCAAGACCGAATAGCCGCCGCACATGTCGCCGTAGAGCGTCGCGTAGCCGACCGACATTTCGGATTTGTTGCCCGTCGTCAGAAGCATGTGGCCGAGCTTGTTGGAAATCCCCATCAGAAGAAGCCCGCGGGTGCGCGCCTGGATATTCTCTTCGGTGATGTCGGGCTGGCGGCCTTCGAACACGGGCGCCAGCATCTGCTCGAACGCGCTCATGGCGGGACCGATGTTGATGTTCTCGAGCCTTATCCCCAGCATATCCGCGCACGCCGCGGCATCCTCGAGGCTTTCTTTCGACGTGTAGGGTGACGGCATCATGACGGCCATCACCTTGTCCGCGCCCAGCGCGTCGACGGCGACGGCGGCGGAAAGCGCGCTGTCGATCCCCCCCGAGAGACCTATGACCACGCCCGGGAAGCCGTTCTTGTTGACGTAGTCGCGAAGTCCCAGCGTCATCGCCTGATAAACGTTCTCCTCCATCGTCAGGCTCGGCTGTACGCCGGTTTCGGCGCAGACCCAGCCGTCGTCGGTCCGCGACCATTCGGTCATGATCAGCGCTTCCCGCCAGAACGGTGCGCGCATCACCATTTTATAATCCGGATTGACGACGAACGAGCCGCCGTCGAACACGAGCTCGTCCTGGCCGCAGATCTGGTTGACGTAAAGCTGCGCCAGGCCGGTTTCGGTGGTCCGCGCGATCGCGGTGTTGAGCCGCACGTCGACCTTGTTCACGTCGAACGGCGAGCCGTTGAGCGAGATCAGGAACTCGGCGCCGCTTTCCTGCAGACATTCCGCGACATCGGGGAACCACAGGTCTTCGCAGATCATGACGCCCAACCGCACGTCCCGGAACGGGATCGGACCGGGCAGGGGGCCGGTCGCGAACACGCGTTTTTCGTCGAACACGCCGTAGTTCGGCAGCTCGTGCTTGAGGCGCACGTGCTTGACCTCGCCGCCGTCCAACAAAAGCGCCGCGTTATAAAGTTCTCCCTCGACCCGCCACGGTGCGCCGACCAGCACGGCGGGGAGGCCCTGTTCGTGCAGGCGTTTGGCGAGCCCGATCACGGCCTCCTCGATCCGGTCCTGAAAGGCTTCTTTCAGAACAAGGTCTTCGGGCGGATAGCCGGAGATCGCCAGCTCCGTCGCCACCATCAGATCGGCGTTCATTTTCCCCGCATCGACCGCGAACTTTTCGACCAACGCCGTATTGCCGGCGACATCGCCGACGGTCGGGTTGATCTGGGCTACGGCAATGGAAAGTCGGTCGGTCATCGGCTTTTCATGTGTTGCGGAGGAAGGCGGAACCTAGGCGGCCCCCATACCCGTGTCAATTGGCACCCGAACGCCCGGAGATCAAGCTGCAAGCGCCGTTTGCGCGTCCGCCAATCAGACGTTGTGTTGATTATCGCTGTCAAAGTATGCTTTCCGTCTAATGTCAGAGCGGAACAAGACCTCGGAAGTCATTATGTACGGCGACAAGGCGAAGCCGTCGTCGCACCGTGCCGAGATCATTTCCGTCGGCGCTGACGGCAAACCGCAGGTCCGCGAAGGCGGCTTCATGGACCGCCCGATGCAGGAAAAGAAAAAAGCGCCCGCGCCTGAACCGGCGCCCGCGCCCGCGCCCGCCGCCGAAAAGCCGGCGCCGAAGCCCGCCGCCGAAAAATCCGCGCCGAAGCCCGCCCAAAAGCCGAAGAACCCGGCGTCCGCCAAGGCCCAGAGCAAGGCCATCGCCACCAACGCGGTGGGATCGTTCGTCGATCAGATGAAGCACGCCGCGGCGGCCAACGGCGGCATGCTGAGCATCAACGACCTGGACGCCATGCAGGCGAACTTCGAGCAAAAGGCGCAGGAAATGCAGGCCCAGATCGAGGCGACGCTGGACGAGTACGCCAACGCCCTCGAGAAAGTGAAGTGGGACAAGGCGCGGATCGATCCGTTCTTCCGCCTGATCGTCAAACCATTCGCGCACATGTTCCAGGAAAAACCGAGCCGTAAGGGCGTGACGCGGCGCATGCTGCCGGGCTACTTCATGGCCGTCGGCATGCTTTTGGGGCCCGACAATGTCGCGGCCTACGACGAGCGTTGCCGCAGTATCGTCGCGCGCCTGAAAGCCGAATCCCCGAGCGAATATTTCGACTGGGATACGTTCTATACCGAACGCGATGCGCTGACCGTGCGGCTCGACGCGCTGGTGATCATCGCATCGCAGTTCTCGGACTACGACAAGCGCGCCAACTGGTTCATCAATCTGGTGAACTCGAACCTGCGCGCCTTGCCCGACAGCGCGTCGGAAGCCGAAGCGCGCTGGCAGCTCGATGAGCCGGGCCTGCGCCGCATGCTGGACGCGATGCTGTCGGACCTCAGGAAGGTGCTGTCGTCGGACAAGGGCCGCGAACGTCTGGTCAAGCGCCACGGCGGTGAAACCGTCGCGAACGCCAACACCGCGCTCAAGCGTATCCTGATGGGGTAATCCGCCCCTAAGTCCATGCAAAGGTTCTGCGAATGACGGTGACGAATATTGCGCTTGTCGTCGTCGCGTTGGCGCTTCTGGGCCTGTTCTTTCATCCGAAACTGCGCGCCGCACCGCTCTGGCAGGCGACCGTCACCCCTTTGGCGTCGATTATCGGGTCGGGGTTCCTGGTGGCGGGGCCGATCCTGGCGCACGTCGCCGGCACGCGGGCGTGGGTCGCGATGGCGGGTCTGTGCGCCATCGCCTATCTGTTCGGCGCCGCCATCCGCCACAACATCGTGCATGCCGAGCAGCTTATGGCGCATGGACCGCCGCGGGCGCTGGTCATGCTCGAAGGCGCGTCGGACATCGCCCTCGCGCTCGCCTATTTCGTCTCCGTCGCCTATTACCTGAACCTGTTCGCGGCGTTCGGGCTGCGGCTGGTGGATGTGATCGATCCGCTCTGGATCCGCGTCGCGGCGACGTCGGTGATCGCGGTGTTCGCCGTCACCGGCACCTTCGGCGGCCTGAACGCGCTGGAGCGGTTCGAGGTCTATGCCGTCGGCCTCAAGCTCTCGGTGATCGGCGGGCTGTGCGTCGCGCTCGGCATCGCCAGCGTCGAACTGGCGTCGGAAAACACCTTCGACTGGGAAATGGTACCGCACAGCCGGGGGCTTGAGGAGATCGGCATCTTTCTCGGTCTCGTGATCCTCGTGCAGGGGTTCGAGACATCGCGCTATCTGGGCGGCAAGTACGACCCGGTCACGCGCATCCGGACCATGCGCTGGGCGCAGTGGATTTCGACCGCGGTCTACCTGACGTTCATCCTGCTGATCACCGGGTTCTTCACCGAGCGGATCTCAGGTCTCGGCGGCGAAACGGCGATCATCGACATGCTGGCGCCGGTGGGGACGATCGTCGCGCCCGTGATCATCCTGGCGGCGCTGGCGTCGCAAAGCACCGCCGCGGTCGCCGATATGAGCGGCGCCGGCGGGCTGATCGCCGAGATATCGAAAAGCCGGCTGACCATCAACATCGGCACGCTGGTGACGGCGCTGGTCGCCATTGGCATCACGTGGGTGACCAACATCTACGAGATCATCGCCTACGCGTCGAAGGCGTTCGTGCTCTATTACGCGCTGCAGTCGGCGACCGCCGCCTATCTGGCGTGGCGCAACCGGACGATGGCGCGCGCCATGCTGTTCTGGCTCGCCGTGCTTCTGGCGGTGGTGATTTTCGTCTTTGCGATTCCGGCCGAGATCTAGGTGAACTTGCGGATCAGGAACTCGCGCCCGACCTTGACCGACGGCTGGCCGTCGTAATCCACGATATCCGCGGTGGCGTAGGTTTCGGTCCATTTGTTGGGCAGGAACGAACCGGTGCCGATCAGGTCGATCGGCGCCTTGGCGTCGGCCATCACCTTGCACTTGTCGACGTCGAAGCCACTCGAGACGACGATCTTGACGGCGTCGAAGCCGTTGCGGTCGAGCTGTTCGCGGAGGTGGAAGATCGCCGCCGCCGACACGCCGGTGCCGGTGAGAAAGCGCAGCTCCGCGTCATTCCTGTAACGCCGGATCGCCTGCGGGGCATGGCGTTCGAGGACGCTGTATGACTGCTGCGGATCAAGGCCCTCGACGAAGCGCCCGCCATGGGTGTCGAGCCGGATCGAGATGCGGCCCTCGGTGGCCATCGCCGGAAAGCGGCGGCAGACGGTCAGCGCGTCGGTGATTTCCTGGCCGTAATAATCGACCAAAGCCGTGAGAGGCTGGTCGGGGAAGGTGTCGACGAACATTTCGGCGGCCTTCAACGTCGAGCCGGCGTAGCCGATCAAGGCGTGCGGCATCGTGCCTTTCCCATGCGTTTCGCCGAAATAATGCGCGGTCGCCTCGGTGGCGTTGCCGATGAAGCCCCTGGCGCCGACCTGATCGCGCGCCGCCATGGAACCGACGGAGGCGGCGTAGGCCATCGTTTCGGCCATCTCGATACCGGTCGAATGGCGTGCGTCCATGGCCAGGAACGCGACATGCGGCAACTCGACGCACATGGTGAAGGCGTTGTTGGCGGCGACGCAGGCCGCGCCCAGTTTCTGCAGATAGAGCGTCTCAAGATCGACCAGGTGATACATCGACCCGGTGATGTAGAGCAACGGTTCGCCGGCGCCGACCCACTGGCCTTCGTCGTAATTCAGTTTGATGTCGAAGCTGACGCCGCGTTCGTCGGCGATGCGCTGCAACCAATCCAGCATCAGCCTGGGCGCGAAGATGACCGGGCGGCGCATGAAGACCGCATACGTCACCCGCTTGTCGCCGAAACGGCCGACGATGTCCTTGGTGCGGGTGAAGTAGACGTCGCTCCAGCGCGCAACGTCGGCGGCCGACGGCGAGGACGTGGCGTGGACCACACGCCCGTCCTCTGCCGCGCGCGGCGTGCGCGCGACCGGCTTACCGTCCGTCTTGCTGTCCTGATCGGAGGCCATCGGGTCCCCCTTCGGCCTGTTTAAGACGCGGCGCGGGCCGGCGTCTGCGCCGTACGCACCGATTTGAGTTCTTCCGCCAGAAGGAACGCCAGTTCAAGCGACTGCTGCGCGTTGAGGCGCGGATCGCAGTGCGTGTGATAGCGGTCCGACAGGTCGGCATCGGTGATGGCGACGGCGCCGCCGGTGCATTCGGTCACGTTCTGGCCGGTCATCTCCAGGTGTACGCCGCCGGCGTACGTCCCCTCGGCCTCGTGCGCTTCGAAGAAGCCCTTGACCTCGGTCAGGATGCGGTCGAACGGACGCGTCTTGTAGCCGGTCGACGACTTGATGACGTTGCCGTGCATCGGATCGCACACCCAGGCCACGTTCCGGCCTTCCTTCTTGACCCGGCGCAGCAGCGGCGGCAGCAGGTCGAGAACCTTTTCCGAGCTCATGCGCGAGATCAGCGTCAGGCGGCCCGGCACGTTGTCCGGGTTGAGCACGTCGATCAGGCGGATCAGTTCGTCCGCGTCGGTCGAGGGACCGCACTTCATGCCGATCGGGTTGGCGATGCCGCGCATGAATTCGACGTGCGCGTGATCGGGCTGACGCGTGCGGTCGCCGATCCAGACGAAGTGCGCCGACGTGTCGTACCAGTCGCCGGACGTGGAATCGACGCGGGTCAGCGCCTGTTCGTAGTTCAGCAACAGCGCCTCGTGCGCCGTGTAGAAATCGGTCTCACGCAGCTGCGGCGTGTTCTGCGCGGTCAAACCGCACGCCGACATGAACGCCAGCGTCTCGTCGAGGCGATCGGCGAGATCCTGATATCTGTGCGCTTCCGGGCTGTCGGCGATGAAGCCGAGCGTCCACTGGTGCACCTTGTTCAGGTCCGCATATCCGCCCTGGGCGAAAGCGCGCAGCAGGTTCAGCGTCGCCGCCGACTGGTTGTAGACGCGCATCAGGCGCTCCGGGTCGGGCACGCGGTCTTCCTTGGTGAACGGCATTGCGTTGACCATGTCGCCACGGTAGCTGTCGAGCGTCACATCGCCCTGGGTTTCCGTCGGCGCCGAACGCGGCTTGGCGAACTGTCCCGCCATGCGGCCGATCTTGACCACCGGCATGGCCGCGCCGAAGGTCAGAACGAAAGCCATCTGCAGGATCACGCGGAAGGTGTCGCGGATGTTGTCCGGGTGGAATTCGGCGAAGCTTTCGGCGCAGTCGCCGCCCATCAGCGCGAACGCCTTGCCCTCGGCAACGTCGCCCAGCGACTTCTTCAGGCTGCGCGCTTCGCCGGCGAAAACCAGCGGCGGCACCGTGGAAAGCGCCTTTTCGACTTCGGCCAGCTTGGCGGCGTCCGGGTATTCCGGCTGCTGCAGGATCGGTAAATCGCGCCAGCTCGACGGTGTCCAGTTTTTGGCCATGGTGAACCTCAAATGTCTCTGCCCATAAATAGAGCCCCACGATATAGTCGTATCCGCCCGTCTTTTCCAGACAAAACCGGGATTTAGCGGACAGGGCGAACCGTTCGCGGCGATCCATCGTAAAATGATAGCACATCCTGTGCTATGCTTGGGCAAACCCCGTTGAGGAGATGCGAACATGCTCTACAGCCTGTCCAACATTCCCGAAGACAAGCTTGCTGCGCTTCAGTCCATCGAGCAGGAAATCGGCCAGCCGCTTCTGGCGTTCACCGAAGTGAAGGCCGAGCCGGCGCGCCTCGATCGCGACAAGCTCGCAAAAATCCGCGACCTCGAAGACAGCCTCGGCGTCGTCCTGGTGGCGGTGAAACCCTGACGCGCGGACGGCCGCACCGCGAGGCTACTGTTTCGCCGCCGGTCCTTGTAGGCTAGCATGGCTTGTCCATCCGCCGGCATCCGGCCGGCGGCAGCGTTAACACATGCCGTATCTGGAGACCGCCGGCGCGATGACCAACTATCCCGGTTTCACCGACGGCGACCGCGCCGAATTTTACAAGTCGCACAGGGATCGCTCGGTCGCCGGCTACAAGAAAAAGCACCGCCGGCAGTTCGACCACGAGTTCCGCGACCTGACCGGGGCGGATCCGTCCATGTCGATTCTCGAGATCGGCTGCGGGACAGGTATTTTTCTTCGCTATCTCGAAGACTGCGGATACCCCGAGATCGTCGGTATCGATGCCGACGAGAACCTGCGCGATACGTTGTCCGACCTGGATCGCGGCGTGTTTCACGCCGGCGATGCCGAGACCGTGCTGGCGCGGCATTTCGCCGGCAAGCGGTTCGACCGGATCGTCATGTTCGATGTCGCCGAGCATATCGACATGCCCGATCTCGTGAAGCTGCTGACGATGCTGCGCGGGCATCTCGCCGACGACGGCAAATTGTTGCTCCGGGTGCCCAACATCGAAAGCCCGTGGGGGCTCAGGATGTTCTATGGCACCTTCGATCACGTGACGCCGCTGGGCCCCGGGCGTCTGCGCGAACTCGCCAGGCTGACCGGCTGGACCTGCGTCTCCGTGGTGCCGCAGGAGCCGGTGCGTTGGCTGCGCCGCTGGCGCGAACGCATCCTGAACCGCTTGCTGGCGGCGATGCTCAGCTATCACCCGGAAGCCTGGACGGCGAATGTCCTCGCGGTCTACGTCAAGGACTGAACGCGCTTAATCCTCTTCATCCCTGAGCGGCTCGCGCATGGTGACGAATTCCTCCGCCGCCGTCGGATGAATGCCGATGGTGGCGTCGAAGTCCGCCTTGGTGGCGCCGGCTTTGATGGCGATGCCGATGCCCTGGATGATCTCAGGCGCGTCGTCGCCGATCATGTGTGCGCCCAGGACGCGGTCCGTCTTCTTGTCGACGATCAGTTTCATCACCGAATGCTCGTCGCGGCCCGACAGCGTGTGCTTCATGGGCCGGAACCGTGACTGGAAGATCAGGACGTCGTGGTCCTTGCGGGCGTCCGCCTCCGTCAAACCGACCGTACCGATCGGCGGCTGCGAAAAGACGGCCGACGGCACGTTCTCGTAGCTGACCGACGTCGGCTCGCCCGCGAACACAGTTTTGGCGAAGGCCATGCCCTCGGCCAGTGCGACCGGCGTCAGCTGGATGCGGTCGGTGACGTCGCCGATGGCGTAGATGTTGTCGACGCTGGTTTTCGAATACTCGTCGACGACGATGGCGCCGTTCTTGTCCATCTCGACGCCGACCTCTTCGAGGCCGATGCCCTTGGTGTTGGGGCCGCGCCCGGTGGCGTACATGACCAGATCGGTCTCCAGGAAATCGACCTGGTCGAGGCGGAGCGAATAACCGCTGTCGGTCTTCTCGATCGATTTGACCTGGCATTCGGAAAGTACGTTGATGCCGCGCTTGGCCATTTCGTCCCGGAGGGCGTCGCGCATGGTCTGGTCGAAGCCGCGCAGGATGTTCTCGGCGCGGATGATAACCGTGACCTCGGCGCCGAGCCCGGCGAAGATGCCGGCGAACTCGACGGCGATATAGCCGCCGCCGACGATGACGATCCGTTCCGGCAAGTCGTTCAGGTCGAGCGCTTCGTTCGACGTGATGGCGTGCTCGATCCCCGGCACGTCCGGCATTTTCGGCCAGCCGCCGGTGGCGATCAGGATGTGTTCGGCGGTGTAGGATTTGCCGTCGACCTCGACCGTGTGCGCATCGACCAGCCGGCCGGTGCCGGTAATCTCGTCGACGCCCGCTTCGCGCAGCAGGCGGTGATATACGTCTTCGAGACGGTTGAGCTCTTTGGTCTTGGCGGCGATCAGTTTCGGCCAGTCGTGGCGGGTGTCGCCGACCGACCAGCCGAAGCCCTCGGCGTCTTCGAAATGATCCGAGAAGTGCGAGCCGTAGACCAGAAGCTTTTTCGGTACGCAGCCCCGCATGACGCAGGTGCCGCCGATGCGCAGGTTTTCGATCACGGCGACTTTCTTGCCGTAACGCTGCGCGGAAAAGCGCGATGCGCGCACACCCCCGGAGCCGCCGCCGATGGTGATCAGGTCGTAATCGTAGTCAGCCATGTCTCGTCCTCATTCATCCGGAACACATAGATAAGGGGCGGCCGGGTTTCCGGCCACCCCTTTCATCATCGGAATTTCCGAACGTTGTGATCGGCGGGTGTTAGGAAATACCGCCCATGCACAGGTACTTGGTCTCGACGTAATCCTCGATCCCGTATTTGGAGCCTTCGCGGCCCATGCCCGATTCCTTCATGCCGCCGAACGGCGCCACTTCGGTCGAGATGATGCCCTCGTTGATGCCGACGATGCCGTATTCGAGCTTTTCGGCGGTTTTCCAGATGCGGCCGATGTCGCGGGAATAGAAATACGCCGCGAGCCCGAACTCGGTATCGTTGGCCCATTCGACCACCTCGGCGTCGTCCTTGAATCTGAACACCGGCGCCAGGGGACCGAAGGTTTCTTCCTTGGCGACCTTCATATTCTGGGTCACGTCGGCGACGAGGGTCGGCTCATAAAACGTGCCGCCGAGTTCGTGGCGCTTGCCGCCGATGACGACACGCGCGCCGTTGTCGACCGCGTCTTTCAGGTGTTCCTCGACCTTTTCGACGGCGGCCATGTTAATCAGCGGACCCTGCTGGGTTTCGCCCTTGAGACCGTCGCCCACCTTCATTGCCGAGATCGCCTGGCTGAAGCGCGCGAGAAACTCGTCGTAAACACCTTCCTGAACGTAAATCCGGTTGGCGCAGACGCAGGTCTGACCGGTGTTACGGTACTTCGACGCCATCGCGCCCTGCACGGCGGCATCGAGGTCGGCGTCGTCGAAGACGATGAACGGCGCGTTGCCGCCAAGCTCCATCGACACTTTCTTGACGGTGCCGGCGCACTGTTCGAGCAGGATCTTGCCGACTTCGGTCGAGCCGGTGAAGGTCAGCTTGCGGACGATCGGGTTCGACGTCATTTCGCCGCCGATCTCGCTCGATTTGCCGGTAATGACGTTGATGATGCCTTTCGGCACGCCGGCGCGGTCGGCCAGTTCGGCCATGGCGAAGGCGGAATAGGGGGTTTCCGTCGCCGGTTTGATGACGATCGGACAGCCCGCCGCGAGTGCGGGGCCGGCCTTGCGGGTGATCATCGCGGCGGGGAAGTTCCAGGGCGTGATCGCGGCGACGACGCCGACCGGCTCTTTGATGACGACGATTCGCTTGTCCGAACCGTGCTGCGGGATGGTATCGCCGTAAATGCGTTTACCCTCTTCCGCAAACCACTCGATGAAGGACGCGGCATAGCCGACTTCGCCCTTGGCTTCGGCGAGCGGCTTGCCCTGCTCGGCGGTCATCAGGGTTCCAAGGTCTTCCTGGTTCGCCATCATCAGGTCGAACCATTTACGCAGGATGATCGAGCGCTCCTTTGCGGTCTTGGCGCGCCACGCCGGCCAGGCGGCGTTCGCGGCTTCGATCGCGCGGCGGGTCTCGGCGGCGCCGGCTTTCGGCACGGTGCCGAGCTTCTCGCCGGTCGCCGGATTGGTGACGTCGATGGTTTCGCCGCTGTCGGCATCGACCCATTGACCGTCGATAAAGCATTGTTGGCGGAAAAGTTTGGAATCCTTGAGTTGCATTTAAATGTGTCTCCTCGGGTGTAGGCTGCGAACGGGCATGTCGCGCGTCCGCGGAAATCATGGTGCTGGCGCGATTCGTCGTTTTGGGACTTCTTGCACCATGATGTAGTGCATCTCGCGGGGATTTGAAAGGGCGATGCCGCCGATCTGCGTCTGCGCGCCCCACTGGCTGACAAGTACGGGGGAAAGGCCTGTTTCTGGGCAGATCCGACATTTCATTAACCATCGGGGCGCTATATGTGGGCGATACCGCCGCTGCCGGCACAATTTGAGTCATTTTTGCCACGGTCGCCGGTCCTATGGTTAAAAAACCAGCGAAACTCGCCGGTTATGGGGAATGTGACGTTTGTGCCACAGTGACGCCAAAAATCCTCACGCGGACGTGAATTCGCTTTGCCCGCCGCCGGAAATGCATAAGATGCGTATCGGAAGCCGCCGTTAGCGGCTGGGACGCCCGCCGTGTTGCGGCTTCCCTTACAAACTGGGGATATCCCATCTCGTTTGGTGAAGGAGAAACCAAAGTGAATATCAAAACCACTCTCAAAACGTCGGTTGCTGCCGCCGCCCTGTTCGCGGTTGCGGTTCCGTCCGTTGAAGCCGGCACCGTCAGCAACGGTAACGGCAACTCCGTGACCCTTTCCGGTCAGGTCTCGAAAGCCATCTTCTACGTCGACGATGGTAAAGACTCCCGCTCGGCCATCGGTGACAACGACAACTCCGGTTCGCGTTTCCGCATCCTGGGTTCGGGTAAAGTCAACGAAGCGCTCAGCGTCGGTACGGCTCTGGAAGTCGAATTCCAGGACAACGCCCTGAACAACTTCTCCGTTGACGATGGCAACGGTGGTCTTTCGGGTGCCGGCGACAGCGGTTTCGGTCAGTCGAGCTTCACGCAGCGCCGCATGGAAGCTTACTTCAACCACAAGCAGTTCGGTAAGCTCTCGATCGGTCAGGGCCCGACCGCTTCTGACGGTACCGCCGAAGTTTCGCTCTCCGGCGCCGGTATGGCCGCTGGTGGTGGCTTCCTGTTTAACGGTACCGATGTCAAGATCCGTACCGCCAACCAGGCTCAGAGCGTGTTCGGCACGAAGACCTGGGGCGATGTGACCACCAACCTCGACGGTGGTTCGCGTTCCGACCGTGTCCGTTACGACACCCCGACCTTCGCCGGTTTCCAGGTTTCTGGTTCCGCGATCTCCGGTGGTGCCGGTGACGTTGCCGTTCGTTACAGCGGCAAGTTCGGTGGCGTTGCGGTCAAGGGTGCGGCTTCGTACTACAACCAGTCGTCGCTCAGCACCACGACCAATGACCAGTGGGTCGTTTCGGCTGCCGCCGAGCACGACAGCGGTCTGAACGTCCGTGGTCAATTCGGTAAAGCCGACATGATCGGTGCGACCCGTGACGACATCGAGATCTGGAGCCTCGGCATCGGCTATGACGCGTCGCTGACCAGCCTCGGCACGACGTCGTTCGCCGCCAGCTACACGTCCAACGAAAACGTCTCGGCCAACAAAGACGAAGCCAACTACTACGACTTCGGCGTGAACCAGGCCATCAGCGACGTTGGTACCGAACTGTACCTGGGTGTGACGTTCCTCGAGTTCGACGACGCAGGTGCGACGAACTACGAAGACGCCATGTGGGTGCTCGCCGGTACGCGCATCAAGTTCTAAGAACTTTTTGCCAAGGCATTCGGAACGTTCGCGTTCCGATCGGGAAAGGCCAGGTCTCCGGACCTGGCCTTTTCTTTTGCGTTGAATCGGATTACGGATTTTCCAATGACCGACGCCGCATCCATATCGCGCCTGCTGCACGCTGCGCTCGAACGGGACGACCCGGCAGGCGCGCTCGACACGTCAGATGCATATTTCGCCGCCGCGTCGGACATCGCGGGCGAGGCCTGGTTCCTGCGCGGCCAGGTCGCCGAAAAGGCCGGCGACTATACGCGCGCCTACCGCTCCTACCGCCGCGCCGGCGCGGACGAAGATTTGGATCCGCAGCGGCTCAATTATCTCGGCCACTTTTTCCTGAACACCGGTTGCCCCCGGGAAGCGTCGGACATTTTTGCGCGCCTCGATTCCCGCTTGCCGGGACACCCGGACGTGACGACGGCCCGTGCCCGCGCCTTGCTCGAGGCCGGCGCGTATCGGGAGAGCGCGGCGGTCTGGGAGAAACTGGCGACGACTTCGGCCGCCGGCGACGTGCGCCTGCAACTGGCGCTGGCGAAGACACTCGCGGGCGATGCCGACGGCGCGCTGGAAATGCTGGGTGGGGCCGGCAATCCGATCGCCGAATTGATCGTCGAGCTTCATCAGCGCGATATGTTGCGCCCGGCGATGCACGTCGCGACGCGGGCCACGGCGATGTTCGCCGATGAGCCGCAGGCCTGGAACTACCGGGGCGTCGTGGCGGCGGCGCTCGGCGACGTCGGGGATGCGGTGCGGTCGTACGACAAGGCATTGGCGCTGGGCGGCGCCGACCCGGACGTGCTTTTCAACCTCGGCTCGGTCCATGCGGCGTCGGGCAACACGGCGACGGCGCTCGACATCTTCGACCGGGCATTACGTCTCCGCCCGGACGATATCCGCGTTCTCCGGTACTACGCCGACTGCACGCGCCTGGGCGCCGGCGATCCTGTCTTCAAGATGCTGCAGCGGCTGTCGGCATCGCAGAACCTGTCCGACATCGACAGGGCGTCGGTCGAATATGCGCTCGGCAAGGCCTGCGACGACATGGGCCGGTACGGCGATGCCATCCGCCATTTCGTCGCCGGCGGCGCCGCACGGGCGCGAAGCCGCGCCATCTCGGCCGCCGACGAAATCCAGTTGCTGGCGCGTGTGAAGAACTTGTTCCGGGCCATGGATGTCGATCGCTTGCGCGGGGCCGGCCTGCAGAGCGAGAAGCCGATATTCGTGCTCGGTCTGCCGAGAAGCGGTACGACCCTCGTCGAACAGATTCTGGCGGGGATCGACGGTGTAAGTGGGGCGGGCGAACTGTCCTATCTGCGCGACGCGGTTCTCAAGAACGCCGACGGACGCCAGGGCAACCGGACGCTGCCGTCATGGGAGTTCCTCGATACCGACCCGGCGCCCGATGCGGAGACCTTCAAACGGATCGGCGGGGATTATCTTCAGATGATCGGGGCGCTGGCGCCTGACAGCATGCGTGTCGTCGACAAGCAACCGATGAACGACCGGTATCTCGGTTTTGCGGCGCTGGCGTTTCCGAACGCGACGCTCATCCATTGCGTCCGCGATCTCAGGGATACTTGTCTTTCCTGTATTTCCAAGAACTTCGAAGCCGAGATCGCCTTCACCGACACGCTTGAGGGGATGGCCGAATACGCGTTGGCGCAACGCGATCTGATGGCGTTCTGGGAGGACGCGTTCCCCGGGCGTGTCGTCACGGTGTCATATGAGGCGCTCGTCGCTGACCCCGAATCGGAAGCGCGCAAGCTGGTCCAGGCGGCGGGCCTCGAATGGTCCGACAAATGCCTCGATCTCGCCGCGTCGGCGCGCGTCGTCAACACGGCGAGCGCGCAGCAGGTGAAGAGGGATATCTATCGTTCCGCCGTGGATCGGTGGGAACGCTACATGCCGGAGATCGAACCGCTGATCCGCCGCCTGGGCGAAGCGCACTGACCGGCGTTAGATGCTTTTGCGCTCTGGCTGTTCCGGTTCCGGGTTCTCTTTCTTGAAGTCCTCGATCATATCCTCGAAGAACTTCTTGGTCTTTTGGGCCTTTTCCTCGAACCAGGGTTTCGCCTTGTCATAAGCGACCCCCGCATCGCAGGCGGCGTAGGAACCCGAGCACTGCGGCACGCAGGCGGCGCGTTTGCCGGTGTCGTCCTTGAAACGGGTGTTGCAGTCATTAAGGCAGGCGTCGAATGCCCTGGCGCATTCTTCGTGGTCTTTCTGGTCGGCATGCCCGGGCTGGCTCATGAGGGCGAGAACCAGCAACAAGGGAACAAAAAGCCATTTCATCATCATCACTCCACGGTCACGCTTTTAGCCAGATTGCGCGGCTGGTCGACATCGGTCCCCTTGATGACGGCGACGTGATACGCCAGCAACTGTACGGGAATGGCATACAAAATGGGCGAAACAAAGGCATTGACCGGCGGCAGGCCGATCACGGCCTCGGCGTTGTCTTTCAGATACCGGGCGCCGCTGGCGTCGGTGAAGACGATCACTTTGCCGCCCCGCGCCTGCACTTCCTGGATGTTGGACGCGGTCTTCTCGAACAGCTTGTCTTCGGGGGCGATGCAGATGATCGGCACCGCTTCGTCGATCAGCGCGATGGGTCCGTGCTTCATCTCGCCGGCGGCATAACCCTCGGCGTGGATATAGGAAATCTCTTTCAGCTTGAGCGCGCCTTCGAGCGCGATTGGATAGTTGGTGCCCCTGCCCAGATAAAGCACGTCGCGGGCCTCGGCGACGTCCGCCGCCAACTCCCGGATCGCATCGTCGTGGTTGAGCACCTCGGCGGCGCGGGCCGGGACCTCGGTCAGCGCGCCGACGAGATCGGCGACGTCTTTTTCCGAGATCGTGCCGCGCGCTTCCGCCGTCGCGATGGCGAGGCACGCGAGAACGGTCAACTGCGTGGTAAACGCCTTGGTCGACGCGACGCCGATTTCCGGGCCGGCGAGAGTCTGCAGCACCGCGTCCGATTCCCGCGCGATCGCGCTTTCCGGCGCATTGACGATGGAGAGGATCTTCTGCCCGCCTTCTTTCGCGTGCCTCAGCGCAGCGAGGGTGTCGATGGTCTCCCCCGATTGCGAGATAAATACAGCGACACCGTTCTCCGGCGAAACCGGATCGCGGTAGCGGTATTCCGATGCGATATCGACCTCGACCGGGATACGGGCGAGGGATTCGAACCAGTACTTCGCCGTCATGCACGCGTAATAGGACGTGCCGCATGCGATCAACGTCAGCTTGTCGGCTCTCGCCAGATCGACATCGCCTTCCGGCATGATGATGCGGCGCTCGGCCGGATTGATCAGAGAATGCAGGGTGTCGCCGATGACCTGCGGCTGCTCGTAGATCTCCTTCAGCATGAAATGCCGGTAGCCGCCCTTGCCGATGGCCGCACCCGACAGTTCGGTCAGGCGGACCGGACGCTCGACGGCATTTCCCTCGATGTCGAAGACCTCGGCGCCGGTGGGCGTGATCATCGCCCAGTCGCCGTCCTCCATATAGAGAATGCGGTTGGTCAGCGGCGCCAACGCCAGCGCGTCGGAACCGAGATACATCTCATCCTCGCCGAAACCGAGCGCCAATGGGCTGCCCTGGCGGGCGGCGGCCATCAATTCGTGCTCGCCCGAGAAGATGAAGCCGAGCGCAAACGCACCGTTGAGCTTCTTGATGGTCTCGAAGACCGCGTCCTTGGGCGACAGTCCGTTCTCCAGGCCCATCGTCACCAGATGCGCGATCACCTCGGTATCGGTTTCGGAGGCGAGCGTACGCCCGGCGTCGGCGACTTCGCGGCGCAGTTCCTTGTAGTTCTCGATAATCCCGTTGTGTACGACCGCGACCCGTTCCGTCGCGTGCGGGTGCGCGTTCTGTTCGTTCGGCACCCCATGCGTCGCCCAGCGGGTGTGGCCGATCCCCGTTGTGCCCGAGAGCGGCGCTTCCTTGAGGCGGTTGTCGAGGTTGATCAGCTTGCCTTCGGCGCGGCGGCGGTCGATGCCGCCGTTGACCAGCGTTGCGATGCCGGCGGAATCGTACCCCCGGTATTCGAGGCGTTTGAGCGCTTCGAGCAATCTGGGCGTGGCCGGGTTGTTGCCGACAATGCCGATAATGCCGCACATCAGCCCTTCTCCCCCTTGGCCTTGAGATCGAGTTTGCGGGCGCGTGTCTGTTTGCCCCAGTCCTTGATCTCTTTTTGCGGGGCGCGGGTGACGGCTAAAGCGTCGGCGCTGACATCCTTCGAAATCGTACTGCCGGCTCCGGTGACCGCACCCGGGCCGACCGTGACCGGGGCGACGAGGGACGTGTTGGAGCCGATGAAGGCCCCTTCACCGATGGTCGTCCGCCACTTGAAGACGCCGTCATAGTTGCACGTGATGGTGCCGGCGCCGATGTTGGCGCCCGCGCCGACGTCGCTGTCGCCGACGTAAGACAGGTGATTGGCCTTTGCGCCTTCGCCGAGGTTGGCGTTCTTGACCTCGACGAAATTGCCGATGTGCACGTTCTCGGAAAGATTCGCGCCGGGACGGAGCCGCGCGAACGGGCCGACGGTGGCGCCGGAAGCGACCCTGGCGCCCTCGAGATGGCTGAAGGCGCGGATCGTCACGTTGTCGGCGATCTCGACGCCGGGGCCGAACACCACGTTGGGTTCGATCAGCACGTCCTGACCGAGCTGGGTGTCGTAAGAAAAGAACACGGTTTCGGGCGCGATCAGCGTCGCGCCGCCGGCCATCGCGTCAGCGCGCATCTGCTGCTGTAGCCGCGCTTCCGCACGTGCCAATTCGGCGCGGGAATTGATCCCGAGAAGTTCGGCCTCCGGGCCTTCGACGACGGTGCAGACCCGCTCATGCGCGCGCGCCACGTGCACCACGTCGGGCAGATAGTATTCGCCCTGGGCGTTGTCGTTGTCGATCTCGGCCAGCATGTCGAAGGCGCATCCGCCATCGAGCGCCATCATCCCGGAACTGCAGAGATCGATGGCGAATTCCTCCGGATCCGCGTCCTTCGCTTCGACGATCCGGTAGAGTGTGCCGTCGTCGCTGACGACCATGCGGCCATAAGCGTGCGGATCGGCGGCGCGGAATCCCAACACGACGACCGCCGGGTCATCGTTCTGGGCGCGGCGGGCCAGAAGATCGTTGATCGCGGAGACCGGGATCAGCGGGTTGTCGGCGTTCAGGATCAACAGATCATCGATATCGCCGGGGACCGCATCCTTCGCCGCCAGCGCTGCGTGCGCGGTGCCGAGCCGGTCGGTCTGAATGGCGGTTGAAGTGGGGGCGACGGTGTCGCGGACGATATCCATGTCCGGCCCGATCACGACGCAGATGTCGTCGATCGCGGCGTTGCGCAGGGTTTGCAGGATATGCAGGATCATCGGCTGGCCCGCGAGCGGGTGCATGACCTTGGGCTGCGACGATTTCATTCGGGTGCCATGACCTGCGGCGAGGACGATGGCGGCGGTGCGACGGCGGCTCATTTCGCTTCGAGTTTACCCTGATTGGGACGTTTGATGGCAAATCGTGTGCCACATTGACTGCAATCGGCCAAGTCAAACATTGTTTCCAGAGGTTTCAAGGGGTTGTGGGGCGCTTCGCATGCGGGTCCAGATGCTTTTGCGGCCGACGCGGCATGTTAACCGGATGGCATGCCGGCGGCGGGTATATTATGCTCCGAAGCGACGATATCGCTGAAGTCTTAAGAGATTCCCTATGACCTTGCCCGCAAATCCGTACGGAAAAGCCCGCTTCGATGGATAGCGAAAAGTCCGACAGTATCCGCGCCCGGGTTCAGGAGATGTACGAACGGCACCCCTATCCGCCGGTCGACGAGGATATCGCGGCCTATCAGCAGGGCGATGCGTGGCTGCTGGAATCCCCCAACCCGAGTTTCCACCTGTATTGGCCGGCGCGCGCCTACACCGAAGACCTCGACATCCTGATCGCCGGGTGCGGCACCCAGCAGGCGGCCCAGGTGGCGGCGAGCCTGCCGGGCGCCCGGATCGTCGGCACCGACATCTCCGAGCACAGTCTTTCCGAAACCCGGCGCCTCGCGGAGAAAGCGGGGATCTCGAACCTGAACCTCGAAAAACTGCCGGTCGAAGAGACGGCGGCGCTTGAGCGTGATTTCGATCTCGTGATCTGCACCGGCGTTTTGCATCATCTTCCGAATCCGGCGGCGGGACTGAATGCGCTCAAATCCGTGTTGCGGCCCGACGGTTCGATGCACCTGATGCTCTACGGGCGGCACGGCAGGACCGGGGTCTACATGCTGCAGGCGCTGTTTCGTTCACTCGGCATTGATGCGGCGAAGGTGGGAAAAAAAGAGATCGCCGCGTTGCGCACGCTGATCGAGAACCTGCCCCCCGCGCATCCGTTCGCCGCCGTCCGTGACATGCACCCGGACTGGCGGGACGATGAGGGATTGGTCGATCTGCTGCTGCACGTGCAGGACCGGGCCTACACGCTGAGCGACATCGGCGAATTGCTCGGCGACACCGGGCTCAAGATGCAGAAGCTGCTGTTCGCAGCCCGCACCGACCCGATGTTCACGCCGCTCGGCGATGTCGCGGGCAGGGAATTTTTGAAACGCCCGGAACTGGCGCAGCGCACGGCGGTCGAGCTTTACCGCGCGTCGGTGAAGAAGCACGTGTTCATCGCCTGTCACGAGGCTCGGCCGGAAGGGGACTACAATACCTCGGCCGCTCAGAGGTCCTGGACGGAGACGGTGCCCGTGATCTCCTACGGCCTCGAGGTCGAACGCCCCGGCGCCGAACGCAAGACCTTCCGGATTACCTGGCCCTATCACAACGAGCCGGGCATCGCCGTGGAGACAACGGAAAACGGCATGCGGCTTTTGGAGGCGTTCGACGGCAATCGCACGATCGCCGAGGCGGTTCAGGGGGCGGGGTTCAAAAAGACCGACAAGGCGCTCCTGAAGCAGCTCGAGGGCTTTCTGGAGCGCTGTGCGCGCGCCGATTTCCTGACGTTCAGAAAGCGGGTTACATTGTCAGATTGAAGGCGATGCTGATCCGCTCTTCCTTGCCGCGGGTCGGTTTGACGCTGTGGCGCAACCAGCTCCGGAACAGGATCATTTCACCGGCCGTCGGCCGCAGCGCGATCATCGGCGTGTTGATGTCGTTGGTTTCGCGGGTCGGCGGGTTGTACATGATGTCCGAGAGCGGCGAGTGGAAGATCAATTCGCCGCAGCCTTCAGGCGCCGCCACGTAATAGATGCCGCTGATCGCCGAGTTCTGGTGGATATGCGCTTCCTGCGCGTCGCCCTGGCCGTAGACGTTGACCCAGCATTCGGTGATCCGTAATGGGTGGCGTTCGATATCGAGGGCGTAGGTGTGGGCGAAGGCGCTCGCTTCCGACGCGATATGCTGTTGCAGGTTCTTGAACGCCGGGCGCGCCAGCAGATTGTCGCCGCTGGCGATCGTCGTATAGAGATTGCAGCTCCATCCCTCGGGCAGGCTGTTCGGCACCGTGCCCCGGACGTTGGCGAGTTCCTTAATGATCTCTTTATTGAGAGCGTCCGCGCCCTCGATGGTGGACGACTGAATCGCGACCGGGAAGAAATTGTGCACGCCGCGCTGGTTCATGGTTGTTCGCTCCTCGATATACCGGTGTCAGGACCACGCCCTAGGAATATGCCCTGTCGAAACCGTAAGCCCCCTGCAGCATAACATTGAAGCTGAGGCTGATCCGCTCTTCCTTGGAGCGGTTGATCGCGACCCGGTGCGCGAGCCACGACGGGAACATGACCATCTGCCCGGTTTCGGGGGTGACGGCATAGGTGTGGTTGTTGAAGGGCGTCACTTCCTCGACGTCGGGCAACAGCACGTTGGCCTGCGGGCGTGGGTCGTCGAACACGATCGAGCCGCATTCCGGATTGGTCTTCAGATAGTAGACGCCGCTCAAGACGTTGTTCGGATGCACGTGGTTCTTGTGCGAGTAGCCGGGCCTGGACACGTTGAACCAGAAGCTGGTGATGTGGATGTCGTCATATTTATAACGCAGGAACCCCAATACCTCGCGGGTCGCGGCGAGCGCGACCTCGACAAAGCGTTTGGCGTCGTCGCGGTGATGAAGCTGGTCGTTGCTCTGCAGGTGCTCCAGCGATTCTTCTTTCGACGCCAGGGTTTCCTCGTCCCAGCCCTCTTCCTTGCGAACCTGGTTGATGAAATCCATCAGGTAGGCGTTGAAACCGTCCTTGTCGGCAATCTGATAGCTGAACAGCGGTGTCGGAAAGATATCGGCGACGTTACGTTCGGAAAACATGATGCGGCTGCCAAAGCTGTCTGAGAGATTGCCGAAGGGTAAACGGCGTGCCCGCGCGAAACAAGATGTCTCGGGCATCCCGAGCGCGGCGGCGCGGGGCGAGGCAGGGGCATTGACAGGCTTGGCCCGGCGGCTTTATATCACGCCTCCCGGTTTGACGGGGGCCGCACACGGCGGGCGCGTAGCTCAGCGGGAGAGCACTGCCTTCACACGGCAGGGGTCACAGGTTCAATCCCTGTCGCGCCCACCATTCCTTTCAAGATTTCAGATACGTACCCCACCGTAGCGGCGGGCTGTCCCGATTGGGTTCACTCCCCGCGTTGCCGACACTTTTTTCCTGGTAATCAATGCCTGCTCCCGGTGGCAGTGCTGTGCCGTTAACGCTGCTCACTGAAGTTTCGATTCTGGCCGCAAGCGGCCAGCATATCCGCTTTTAGTCAGAAGTGGACGTCAGGCGGTATTCTTATAGGGCGTCCATTCATGGCAATGCCTCGAGTGCCATTGGCCAGCAATTGCCTTGGGTATTATCCGGACCGTGCCAGCAGGATGCTCCCATACCGGATGCTGAACAGTCCAAATGCCGCAATCCACGCTGCGCCGGCCAGCATCAGCAGGTTGTCGTATCCCACCGGCGAAAGCGCCGCGGCAACCCGGGCGACGGCAGCCATATTGGCGAGAGTATAGATGAGCGTCGTCCAACGGTCGGACGCGAGTCCCCGTCCCGTATGTCCAAGTGTCGCACGCGTCATGACGGCCAGGATCATCCCCCCCATGGCGCCGGTGGTCAGCGCGTGAAGACCGGCGGATTCCGGTGCGATGGACCAGAAGTAGGAAAGCCCCAAGAGCAGCAGCCCGATCGGAATCCACGCGAATGCGGCATGCAGGCTCCAGACCAGCGGTTCGGCCCACGTGCGTCCACCCTGCCAGCGGGCGAGCCGAAGTGCACTACCGATGCCTGCGGCGAGCAACAGAATGCCGGTCGTTTCTTCATCCGGGACAAACGTCCAGGCGCCGAACGCGGCTGCCGTCAACAGAAGGACGACGGCATCAAACCGCCCGAACGGGCGCGGACGCCGAAGCACATTCCGTTTGGCAAGCCAGTTGTTGGTGAAACTGGGAATGATGCGGCCGCCGATCAGCCCGATCAGCAGCGCGATCACTGCGATGCCGCCGCGCATGCCGAGGTCGTAGGTATCGATGAAGCCGAGAACCTCAAGATGTGCGGCGACGTTGGCGGCGGTCAGAAGTGCAAGGGCTGCGACCACCGGCAGGTTACGCCAGTTGCGGCCGGCCACGATCTCGCGAACGACGACCGTCAGCAATACGCTGAGAAAGGAGACGTCGATCACAGCAGCCAATTCCGCGCCGATCGTTTCGGCCGTGATCATCGTTATCCGTCCGGCAAGCCACAGCGTGAACAGCCCGATGAGCGGCCAGCCCTGCAACGGCATGCGCCCCGTCCAGTTCGGTATGGCGGTCAGAAGAAATCCCGCGACCGCCGCCGCCAGCGTGCCGAAGATCATTTCGTGGGCGTGCCAGTGGGCGGGGGAGAAGACGCTGTCCGGTAGCTCGGCCAAGCGTGCCAGCACAAGAAGCCAGATCACGAGAAAAACGACGGCACTCAGGCCGGCCGCCAGAAAGAACGGCCGGAAACCCTGCCGAAAGAGCGACATGCCATTCCATGACCTGTAGCGAGGGATGCCCGAACGGGTGGCGGCGGGGTTGGATGTCTGACTCATTTTCTACCTGCCGGATTATCCGCAGCGACCGGACCGATGAACTGGCGCACCGCCGTCGCAACACTATCGAGATCCAGATCGTACGCCTTGCACGCCTCAGACAGCGTCATGAACGGCGCCATGACGCAGCCGGGACAGGCCATGCCGTGCCGGTTGAACGCCACGGCGGTATTGGGCCATCGGTCCAGAATTTCGCCGACAACCGTATTTTCCAATGCAAACTCGGACATTTCTCGCTCCATGTATCCGAACGATAACAGAGCGTCGATGTTAGTCGTTGCATGATTCCATGACGTTGCGGAAGCGCAAATTAAGCCGAATTTCTATTCCTGCTCGGCGATCTCGACGAGGCGATGGGGCTTCGTGATCACGAGGTGAGACGCGCGTTTTCCGGAGAGGATGCCCTCTTGCTCCCACGCTGCCAGCGTACGGCTGACGGTGTGCAGGGTCGTCGCCGTCAGTTCGGCGATCTCACCCCGGGTCAGGGTGAACGGTATTTCGACGCCGTCTTCGACCCGCCGTCCGGCGTGGCGGACCTGACGAAGCAACGTCGCGGCGATACGCCGCTCGACCCGCTGCGTCGCGACCTCGCGGAGCCGCTCCTGCAACTCTTCAAGGCGGCTGCCGGTCAACTCGATGGCGTTGGTCGCCAACACCGGGTGTGCGGCGATCAGCATCGCCTTTTTCTCGGCGCTCCAGAAAAGAGCCATGCCGTCCTCGACGGCGACGGGTGTCGCCGGATAGGGCTTTCGCCTGAGTACGGCGACGGTGCCGATCAGGTCGCCGGGGCCAAGGTAGCGGATCACGACGTTGCGCCCGTCGCTCGTGGTCTGGTCGAGACGCACGCGGCCCCAGGCCAGCAAATAGCTGTAGCTTGCCTCTTCGCCCTGACGGAATAATTGATCGTCCTTGGCGATGGGAAGTTCGCTCGCAGTCTCCGCCGCGTGTTTGATCACGTCCCGGTCGGCGCCATCGAAAAATGACGACCGTTCGAGAATATTCATTCGCGCATCGGTATCCATGGCGCACCCCGGCTCAGTTGCGTCCGGACTCTAACAGCCGTCCCCCGTTTTGACGAATGCCCGTCGAACAATAATTGCGCTGCCACAAATTCAATACGGCGTTCTTTTGTTACACTGACTCATCATGATCGAACTTGCTGTCGCCCTCGCCGTTCTCGTTCTGACCCATCTCGTGCCGTCGGCACCGGGGGTGCGGCCCGCATGCGTCCGCGTGCTGGGGCTGGCCGGGTTCCGTGCCGCGTACAGTCTCGTCTCGCTTGGGGTGGTGGCATGGTTGGCCGCCGCCTATATCGGCGCCGCCGGCGGCCCGTGGCTGTGGACGCCGCCCGAATGGGCGCGCTGGGTCGCGGTCATAAGCATGCCGGTTGCCATCTGGCTGGTCGCCGTCCGGTTGTTCGAGAGGCCGGGTGACACGCGCACCGGTGTCTATCGGGTGATCCCGGCGCCAGGAAGCGCGGGCATCTTGCTGTGGGCCTTGCTGCATTTATTGAATGTCGGCCACGCACGCGCCGTCATGCTGTTCGGCGTCTTCGCCGCAATCGCTGCCGCCGCGGCGGTCAAGAATACACTGACCGCGTCGCCCGTCGCGCCACCGGGTACGATGGGTCCGGGCGAGCACTGGAAGCCGCTCATTGCCGCGTTTATCGTGTGGGGGCTTCTGCTCGGCGCGCATCCGCATCTGATCGGCGTCGACCCGCTCGCCGGCATCCTTCCCTGACCTTCAATTTCCCGGAGTTTGCGCCAGCGCAATAACGCCGCACTGCCGGAAGGCTATGACGTTCGCACCGCCGCCGTTTTTCGCGGCCGGATTTGCAGAAGGATATAAAATCATGCATGCGACATCGCTCAAACGCCTGTGGATCGCGCTTGCGCTGATCCTGGTCGCGTCGTTCAGCACGTTGCTGATGCTCGGCCGGGAAATTCACCGCGAGGCGCCGCCGGTGCCCGCAGCCGTCGTTTCAAGCGACGGCACGATACTTTACTCCAAAGACGACATTCAGAAGGGCCGTCAGGTCTACCAGTCGATGGGTGGCCAGCAGGTCGGCTCGATCTGGGGCCACGGCGCTTATCTGGCGCCGGATTGGTCGGCCGACTGGCTGCACCGCGAAGCGGTCACGCTGCTCGATATCTGGGCGATGCGCGAGTATGGCCAGCCGACGTTCGCCGATCTGTCCACCAGCCGTCAAGGTGCGCTCAGGGAACGCCTGAAAGCCGAGATGCGGACCAATAGCTACAATCCCGACACGGACGAAATCGTCGTTTCCGCGGACCGGGCCGAAGCCATCCGCCGGGTTGCGGCGCATTATGTCGATCTGTTCGGCGATGCGTCGGCGCTTGAAGGGCTGCGCGAGGATTATGCCATTCCCAACGGCGCGATCCCCGATCCCGAACGCCGCCACATGCTGACCGGGTTCTTTCAGTGGGCGGCCTGGGCGACGACGACCGAACGCCCGGGCGAGGCCGTAACTTACACTGCCAACTGGCCGCATGAGCCGCTTGTCGGGAACGCGCCCTCGACGCCCAACGTCGTCTGGTCGATCGCCAGCGTGGTGCTGCTGATCGCCGGTATCGGCGCGCTGACGTGGTGGCATTCGGCCCGCAAGGAAGAAGCGGCGCCGGTGCCGCCTGCCGAAGATCCGCTCGGCGGGGCAGAGCCGACGCCGTCCATGCGCGCGACGGCCAAGTACTTCTGGACCGTGATCGCGCTTTTCGGCGCGCAAATCGCGCTCGGTGCGACGACCGCGCACTATGCCGTCGAAGGTCACGACTTCTATGGCATTCCGATTGCCGATGTCCTGCCATATGCGGTGACGCGCACATGGCACACGCAGCTGGCCGTGTTCTGGATCGCCACCGCGTGGCTGGCGACAGGGCTTTACCTCGGCCCGCTGCTGGGCGGCCGCGAACCCAGGTTCCAGAAACTCGGCGTCAACGTGCTCTATGGGGCGTTGCTGCTGGTCGTCGTCGGCTCCATGGCCGGCGAATGGCTGGGCGTGCAGCAGGTGTTCGATCTGGATACCAACTTCTGGATCGGTCACCAGGGCTGGGAATACGTCGATCTCGGCCGGTTGTGGCAGATCGCGCTGTTCGCGGGTCTGATGCTGTGGCTGACGCTGGTCGGCCGGGCGCTGTGGCCGGCATTGCGCACCCCCGGTGACGCGCGGCCGCTGACGGTCATTTTGTTCCTGTCGACCGTCTGCATCGGTCTTTTCTATGGGGCCGGTTTGACGTGGGGCAAGCACACGCACCTGTCGATGATCGAGTATTGGCGCTGGTGGGTCGTGCACCTATGGGTCGAGGGCTTTTTCGAGGTCTTCGCCACCGCGGCGATCGCGCTTCTGACCGTCAAGCTCGGCCTGGTGCGCGGGCGCACGGCAAACGGTGCGGTGCTGTTCGCCACCGTGATCTTTCTCACGGGCGGCGTGCTGGGCACGCTGCACCACCTCTACTTCTCGGGCACGACGACGGGCGTGATCGCCGTCGGCGCGGTGTTCTCGGCGCTCGAGGTGGTGCCGCTGGCGCTGGTCGGTCACGAGGCGTACGAGAACTACCGCATGACCAAGGCGGCGCCGTGGGTGAAAACCTATAAGTGGCCGATCCTGTTCTTCGTCGGGGTTGCGTTCTGGAACCTCGTCGGCGCCGGTGTGTTCGGCTTCCTGATCAATCCGCCGATCTCGCTCTACTACGTGCAGGGCCTCAACCTGACGGCGACGCACGGGCACGCTGCGCTGTTCGGGGTCTATGGGCTGCTCGGCATCGGCCTGATGCTGTTCTGCCTGCGTGGCCTGTTCCCGCGCCACGCCTGGTCGGACCGGCCGCTTGCCTGGACCTTCTGGCTCTTGAACGGCGGGCTCGCGATGATGGTCGTGATGAGCCTGTTCCCGACCGGTGCCGTGCAGGCCTGGGCCAGCATCTCGGAAGGGCTGTGGTATGCCCGGTCCGCCGAGATGATGCAGAGCGAACTGGTGCGCCTTTTCGTCTGGCTGCGCGTCCCGGGTGACATCGTGTTCAGTGCGGGCGCGGTCGCCCTTGCGCTGTTCGCGGCCAATCTGGTGCTGCGCTCGCGGCGCCGGACCAAAGCGGTGCGAACGACACCGTCGATTCCGGTGCAACCCGCCGAATAAAGAAGCTTCAGGCACACTAAGGCCCCATCTGCAGATGCAGTTGGGGCCTTTTCTTTGTTCGCAGATTGTTGACACGAATTATGCGTTGTTTGCGCCAGCGCAATATCAAGCTGCGGCGGATCGCGCATGATCCGTCTTGTCAGCGACGACGACCCGGTGAGCGAGCCGCCGCCAGCTGTCGAATGACAAGTTGAGGAGTTTGTCCCGATGAAAACGCTTCTGAAATCAACCGTAAGCGCTATCGCCCTGACGGCGGCGCTCGGTCTCGGCGGTGCAATGGACGCCCGGGCGTCGGACAGCATCGTCCGCGATCCCACCGACGTGCCTGCGCCGATCACCCGCACTGAACCGGCGACGGTTAAGATCGAGCTCGAAACCGTCGAACGGGTCGCCGAACTGAACGACGGCAGCACGTACCGCTACTGGACTTTCAACAACCAGGTGCCGGGCCCGATGTTCCGCGCGCGCGTCGGTGACACCGTCGAGGTTTCACTGAAGAACGCGGAAGACAGCTGGATGCAGCATAACGTCGACTTTCACTCAGTTACCGGACCGGGCGGTGGCGCGGTCGCCACGCTCGCCGATCCCGGCGACACCAAGAGGTTCTCTTTCAAGGCGCTGAAGCCGGGACTTTATGTCTATCACTGCGCGACGCCGACCGTGGCGCAGCATATCGCCAACGGTATGTACGGCATGATCCTGGTCGAGCCCGAGGGCGGGTTGCCCAAGGTCGACAAGGAGTTCTACGTCATGCAGGGCGAACTCTACACCGAGGAGTCGATCGGCACGCAGGGCGAACTGACCGAGAGCTATGAGCGTCTGATCGACGAGTTGCCGACGCACTATGTTTTCAACGGCAAGGTCGGCGGGCTGGTCAAGGACAACCCGTTGAAGGCCAAGGTCGGTGAAACCGCACGCATCTACTTCGGCGTCGGCGGCCCGAACAAAACCTCCAGCTTCCATGTGATCGGCGAGATCTTCGACAAGATCTATGACCTGGGTGGCGTCAAGGGCACGACCGACGACGTGCAGACGGTGACCGTCGCGCCGGGTGGGGCCACCATCGCGGAATTGAGCTTCGAGGTGCCGGGTACCTACATCATCGTCGACCACGCGCTGAGCCGGGTCGAGAAAGGCCTCGCGGGTCACATCAAAGTCGACGGCCCCGACGACCTGTCCGTTTTCGATGCACCGAAAAAGGAGGTTGCCGAAAACCACTAACCATTCCACCCCCGTCCATCCACGGTAATCGGATGGCAATTAGCCCCCGGTCTTCATGGAAGGCCGGGGGTTCTGCCGTGTTGCGGCAAGCCGTCTATCAGTCCCGATTGGAACTTGTCCGGATTGAACCTGTTCGTTGCGCGCAAAGCGCGCGGGCGCGCCACCATTTTTTTTCATATCGTTGCCGACCTCGAACTGACGGCGGGCGTGACGAGAACCCGTTGAATGCAGCGCGGGCGCGCTCACCATCCTCCTCGATCCCGTTCGGCCGATGTAGGTCCGCAGCTTGACCTAATTTTGCGTGAGTCAGCGCGGGTGAAGTGACAAAAGAACCCCGCGTTTCGAGGGGCAAGCCGGCGCCTCGGAAACGGCGAACAGTGCAGCACATGGGCGTTTGGGACCGGCACCCGGATGTCGGGATATGATCCGGACAGCACATCACGCGCATCAACCAATGATAGAATTGGTCAAGTACACGTCCTTAAATAACATGTAAGTTTGACAGTTATACCGTAATAAAAAAATGGACTCTTTAGCTAATAGTTTATGCGATACTCTCCGATGTGAATATGGCTGAGATTTTGGTCAATTGAGGTATTGCACTTACTTGAGCCAGACCCGATAAAACTCTCGGTTCGGTAGAATGAAGTTAGAGGGCCAAGCCAACTGGTTATGGGTTTGCCCGTATGAGTATCAATAGACGCAATCCTGTCGTCTCTGCGTCCGGAAGAATCTTCAGGTCCCAGGCGTGTGGTATGGCAAGTTGTTGGCATGATGGTGCCGGCCACCGGCACCGGGTTGCCCCTGCGCGTGTTGCCGTCCGGTTGTTCCTGTTCATCGCTTTGTCGGTCTTGGCCTGGCCGGTCCATGCAAAGGACGCTGACGATGCCGCCGCCAGCGCGAAAGAGACCCTGATTGCCGGGGTGCCGAAAGGGTTCCCGCCGCATTACATCGTCGACGACAATGGCAGCGTCAAAGGTTTCGCGATCGACGTCATGAACGAGATCGCGAAGCGGGCGAATGTGGCCGTCCAGTACAGAGTATTTGAATCCTGGGCTGATGTCGGCCAGGCGCTCGAGGCCGGTGATATCGATCTGGTCCCGAACATGGGGGTCGGATTCGAGCGCCGAATGGCAGGCCACTTCACGACGCCGTATGAAACGGCGGAAATCGCTTTGTTCGTTCGCTCTAAATATGACGAAATCCTGGAACTCGGCGATTTGGAACACCGCAGGGTCGGGGTGGTCGAGACCAACCAGGCCATAGACATGATCCCGCCCGGCCCGGATATAGATCCGCGGGTATTTCCCGACCTGGAGAGCGCCATCAGGGCGCTCGTCAACGAAGACATCGACGTGCTGGGCTACCCCGAAGCGCCGGCCATGTATGTCGCGAAAAGCTTAGGGTTGGTCGGTCAATTCAAGATCGGCGGGCCGCCGCTGGGGTTTGTCGAACGCGCGATCCAAGTCAGCAAGCATCGCCCCGATCTGGTGCAACGGCTCGATCCCCCGATCCGGGATTTCGCGGCGTCGAACAATTTCGACGAGGTTTATCGCAAATGGTTCATTGAAGAAGAACGCGTAAGCGCATCGGACTGGCTATTGCCCGGTGCAGCCGGTTTCATTGTGCTCGTAGCCGGGCTCGGCGTTCTGGCGTGGTTGTCGCACAAAACGCTGGTACGGAAGAACGCGGACGCGGCGCAGCGGGACCTCGAACTGCGGCTCTGGAAGCGGACCCTCGGAATCGGGATCGGCCTGGCCCTCACGTTGGCCGCCGCCACCGGATTGGCGGCGATGATGTTGTTTCAAATCGCCTTCGACAAGGAAAAGGAGGCGTTGCAAGAAGCGTTGCATGGCCGCGCCAGCCTGATCTCGGCGGTGGCGCGGTTCGACCGTGACTTCAGCGCTTACCCCGGCGATCCGCGGCACGGCACGCTCAAACAGGTGCTTCAGGGTCTGTCGGGTCTGCGCGGCCCGTCGGAGGTGTTGCTGGCGAAACGTGATGGCGACGACATGGTGTTCGTGTTCCGCCAATTTGCGCCGGAGCGTTTCGCGCCCCGGCGGATTCCGATGGACGGCGAGTTCGCGGAACCCATGCGGCGGGCGTTGCGCGGCGAAGAAGGCGTCATCCGGGGACTGGATTATCGGGGTCAACGGGTTCTGGCGGCCTATCATTTCATCCCCGCTCTCGACATGGGGATCGTCATCAAGCGGGATATTTCGGAAATCCGCGCGCCATTCATTTCCGCAGGCTGGCTGATCGCCGATCTCGCCATCACGCTCAGCCTGATCTGCAGCTTCGTCTATTTCCGGCTGTCGGCGCCGTTGGTCGCCCTCGCTTTGGATCGCGAGAATCGGTTCCGCGGGCTTTATCGCTCAATGGTCAGCGGCGTCATCATCTGCCGGCCGAGCGACGACCGGGCAACCGATTTCATCATATCCGACGTCAATCCCGCCGTTGAACGGATCGAGGGCTTGGCGAGCAGCGAACTCGTCGGCCGAAAAATGACCGATGTTTTTCCGGGGATCGTCGAGACCGGATTCCTATACTCCATGCAGCGGGTCTGGGAGAGCGGCGAGTTCCGGCAGTTGCCGCCGACCTATTATGAAGACGGGCGGATCGCAGGCTGGCGGACCTGCAACATCTCAAGGGTTCGCAGCGGCGAACTGATTCTCGATTACGACGATGTCACGGCGCAGGTCGAGGCCGCAGAGCAGCTCCGCGCCAGCGAGGAGCGTTTCGACCTGGCGATGCGGGGCGCGAACGACGGCCTGTGGGATCGGAACTTTGTCACCGGCGAGATCTATTTTTCGCCCCGCTGGAAGAGCATGCTCGGGCATGCCGAGGATGAGGTCGGCACGTCATTCGAGGAATGGCGCAGCCGTCTGCACCCGAGCGACGTCGAGCACGCCCTGGCGCACGTCTCGGATTATGTCGCCGGCCGGATTCCCAAGTTCGAATGCGAATTCCGCATGCGGCACAAGGACGGCCATTGGGTGCATATCCTCGCGCGTGGACTAGGCGTCTGGAACGATGCCGGCGAATGTGTCCGCCTGATCGGTACGCACACCGATATCACCGCGTTGCGCCGTACCGAGAAGTTATTGCTGCAGGAGAGAAACCGCTTCGAACAGTATCTGCAACTCGTGGGCAGCATGCTCGTCGCACTGGATAAGGACGGCCGCGTGCTCCTTATCAACCGCGCGGCGTGCAAGACCCTGGGATACGAGGAAAGAGAACTGCTCGGCGCCGATTGGTTCGAAACGGTAGTCCCTGCGGAGCAGAGGGATGCCATGCGGCGTGTGCAGCATCGCGTGATGGCCGGCGAAGCAGAGGTCGAACATTTCGAAAACGAGGTTCTGACGAAAAGCGGCGAACGACGGATCATCCGCTGGCACAACGTCGGGTTGATGCATGATCAGGATGCGGAGGGTATTAACACGCTGAGCTCGGGCGAGGACGTCACCGAGATCCGCGAAGCCGAGGAGGAAGTCCGCCGCGGCCGCGAGCGCTACCGCGAACTGATCGAGAACATCACCGACCTGGTCTGGGAGGTCGATAGCGATGGAATCTATACCTACGTAAGCCCGCGCGCGTACGAGCTGATCGGCTACACGCCGGACGAGCTTGTCGGCACCGATTCCTTCGCGCTGGTTCCCGAAGAAGACCGGGACGGAATCAGAAAAATCTTCAAGAACCTGCTGGCGAACAAGGATCAGCTTCGGGCCGCCGAAAGACGCTTCGTCGGCAAGCAAGGGCAAACGGTCATTCTTGAACGGAACGCCATTCCCATCATCGATGCCGAGGGCAATGCCGTCGGCATCCGGGGCGTGGACCGGGACGTTACGGCCCGCAAGGCGGCGGAAGAAGCCTTCCGCCGCGAGGCCGAGGCACGGGCGGAACTGACGAATATCGTCAACCAAAGTCCGGCCGTCGCATTCGCCTGGAAGAACGAGCCGGGCTGGCCCGTCACTTTCGTCTCGGAGAACGTTCGCCAGTTCGGCTATTCGCCGGAAGAGTTCCTCAGCGGTCAACTCTCATACGCCGAAATTATCCACGAGGACGACCGCGAGCGTATCGAGGCAGAGGTCGCAACCGCCGTGGCGAATGAGCGCCGCGAGCTGGATTTGACCTACCGCATCGTTACGAAGTCCGGCGACATCCGCTGGGTCGACACACGGATTTTCGACGAAGAAGGAACCGGCGCCGAAGGAAGGGGCGTCATTCTCGACATCACCGAGCGCAAATTGGCATCGGAAAGAGCGGAACTCTATCTGCAAACTGCGGGTAATCTGTTCGTCGCTCTGGATCAGGACGGCATCACCCGTCGCGTCAACAACAAGACCTGCGAAGTGCTCGGGCTCGGCGAGAGCGATATTCTCGGATCCGACTGGATAGACAGGTTCGTGGCGCCGGATCATCGGGCGCGTGTGCAGGCTTATTTCGACGATATCGTCGCAGGAAACACGCCGGCGTCGGGCGAATATGAAAGCGAAATCCTTTGCGCAAAAGGGCTGCGGCGCACCATCCGCTGGTATCACACGGTCCTTTACAATCCGAACGGCTCTTTCGACAGAATGAAGGCTTTCGGTGTCGACGTGACGGAACAACGCGACGCCGAGCAACACGTCAAAGAATACGCGGAATTCACGTATGACTACCCCAATCCCGTCATGCGCCTCGACGAGAAAGCGAACATCGTGCTGTCCAATGCGGCGGCGCGGGCATTCCTGCAGGAGCTCAACGACAAGGTTCTGGAAGGGGGGGCCGACGATACCGCCGCCGCCTGGCTCGATCTCCTGGTCTACGCCCGATTCTCCGAGAAGCCCGAACAGCGGGAATTTCGGTTCGGCGAGCGCACGCTGTTGTTCGAGATCGTTCCCAGCGATGAAAAAGATGACGGTCGGCACACGAACCTGTACGCGACCGATATTACCGACCTTCGCGCGGTGGAGCGGCGCCTGCAGATGGCCGAAAAGATGGAGGCGATCGGGCACCTCACGGGAGGCATCGCGCACGACTTCAACAATCTGCTGACGGTAATCCTCGGCAACCTGCAGCTTCTCAAGCGCCAGCTTGCGGATGACGAGGCGGTGGTGAAGCGTCTCGACAGGGTGATGTCCGCATCGCAGAGCGGCGCCGATCTGATCAGCCGGATGATGTCGTTCGCCCGCCAGCAGGTGCTCGAGGAAGAGTACGTCGACCTCAATGAATTGGTCGTCGATATGGAATCGCTGTTGCAGCGGACGATGGGCGAGGACATCCGGATCACCACGACGCTGTGTGAAGACGACTGCGTTGTGCTGACCGACCGGAGCCGGCTCGAGAACGTCCTTCTGAACCTGTGCATCAACGCACGCGACGCCATGCCGGACGGGGGCGACCTGACGATCGAGACGGCGCGGCGTGTGCTCGACGCCGAATACGCCCGGGTGTGGGATGACGTGACGCCGGGCGAATACGTGGAAATCATCGTTTCCGACAACGGGGTCGGCATGACGGACGAGATCAAGCGGCAGATCTTCGAGCCGTTCTTTACCTCGAAACCGAAGGGTGAGGGCACGGGGCTCGGCCTCAGCACTGTCTTCGGCTTCGTGAAGCAGTCGAGGGGCCATATTTCCGTCTACAGCGAACCCGGCGAGGGCGCGACCTTCAAGATTTACCTCCCCGTGACCGGGGAAATGAAGACCGTAGACGCCGGAAGATCGTCCGACACCGTGGCGAAACCGCGTAAACCGGCACGGATTCTGGTGGTGGAGGACGATCCGGATGTCCGCGAATTCGCGGTCACCGCGCTCAAGGGGGCCGGTCATGACGTATTGGAAGCGGCGGACGGCGAGAGCGGGCTCGAACTGCTTAACGGACCTGACCATGTAGACCTGCTGTTCTCGGACGTGATTATGCCGGGCGACTTGAGCGGCCCCGAACTGGCCAGGGAAGCGCGCCGCACACGTCCCGATATCCCGGTGCTCCTTGCATCCGGATATGCGGAACAGATCATCAAGAGACGAGGCCAGATCGAGGGAAATGCCGATTTCCTGATGAAACCGTATGTTGCGGACGACCTCATCCGTCGCATCGATAAGTTGTTGGAGGACGCGGATGAATGACATGTATGGCAATGGTGGACGCGCGCAGTCGGTAATGGTGGTCGACGACGACCGCATGGTGTCCGACCTGATATGCGAAGTGTCCGAAAGCCTCGGCTTCAAGGCGGCGGCGGTTTACGACGGCGACGAGTTTCCTGACGCGTACAGGCGGCTTCGCCCGGATATCATCGTGCTCGATCTCAATCTGCCGGGGCACGACGGCATCGAATTGATGCGGTATCTGGGCGAGCAGTATTGCCGCGCCAAGATCTTCCTGACCAGCGGCGTGGATGCCCGAACGCTCTCGGCGGCGGAAAAAATCGGGGAGAAGCACAACCTGAATTCGGGCGGAATTCTGCCCAAACCGATCACGGTGGAGGCGCTGGAGAACGCGCTCCGTCCCCTCAGTGTCGGCACCGTGGCAATCGACGTCGAAGACCTGAGAAACGCCGTCGAAAACGACGAGTTCGTTGTCCGTTACCAGCCTAAGATCACGCTCTTGAACCGTCACGGCGACGAGATGGACGGCGCCGAGACCTTGATCAGATGGAACCGCCCCGGTGTCGGGCTCGTCGGCCCCGATGAATTTCTCTCCGCGGTCAGACGCCATGACATGATGGCGGAGGTCACCAAGATCGTTTTTCGGAAAGCCGTACAGGCACTCAGGGACTGGATAGATCTGGGACTGCGTCTGACCGTTAGCGTCAACCTGGACGGCACGCTGTTGGACGATCTGCAGTTGCCGGACCGGCTCCGCGAGATCACGGATGCTCACGACGTGCCCGCCAACCACATTACCGTCGAGATTACCGAAAGTGCGGCGATGGCCGATCCGGCGACGACGCAGGATATCCTCACCCGACTGCGGGTGAAGCAGTTCAACGTATCCATGGATGATTTCGGCACGGGATACTCCTCGCTTGTGCAGCTCTACCGTCTGCCCTTCAACGAGCTCAAAATCGACAAGTCGTTCGTCATGGACATTGGCCAGAATGCCGAAGCCGATGCCATCGTCGAAGTGCTTGCCATGCTCGGCTCGAAGTTGGGCCTCAAGGTGTGTGCGGAAGGTGTCGAGACGCAGGCCCAACTGGACCGGCTTCGCGCATTCGGATGCGACCTGGGCCAGGGGTATCTTTTCAGCAAGCCCGTCGAGGCATCGATGATTGCACCGCTGGCGCGCGAATGGGGGACGCGCGCCATTGCTGAAAAAAACAGACCGGAAGACTAGAAAGAGAAGACAACATGCCCAGCGTGCTTATTATCGACGATGAAAAGAATATCAGAGAGCTTTTTGCGGAAGCCCTCGGTGACGCGGGTTATGACGTCCATACGGCGCCCGACGGCGTTTCCGGCGTGCGTGCTTTCGACCAGGAAACCCCGGACGTCGTCATCGTCGATGTCTTCATGCCGGAGAAGGACGGGATCGAGACGATCCTGGAAATATCGCTCCGCAAAAAGCCGGTCCGCATCATCGCCATGTCGGGCGGCGGGTTCAGCCACAATTTCCAGTTCCTGGATATGACGAAACGGCTCGGCGCGGATGTCGTGCTGTTCAAACCTGTGCTGCCGGACAGAGTGGTGGAGTGCGTCGGCGAACTGATCGGCCCGTCCGGCGAGGATTGAGGGGGCGAGGGGATGGCGTTGAAACATGCGATCAGAGCGCTGTTCAGACGTCGCGCAAAAAAGGGCACGGGCGGACCCACCCCGGGTGATCGCCCCGGCAACACGGACACTCGGCCAGCACCGCGCTCGCCCGAGGCCGATATCGAGAAGGTCGTAACCGAGGTCGCGAACCATCTGCGGGGGCTCGTTGCCGACGGTGACGGCGCGGCGGCGGGCTCGATACAGGTGCTGGGTCTCGAAGAGACCAAGAAACATTTTGGGCGCAAGTGGCAACGCATGGCAGAGCGGGTCCACCGTGTCATTGCCGATATCATCGACAAGCGCCTTGGCCCCAGAGACAAGTATGCCCGCTTGCATGACACCGCATACGTTTTGGTGTTTGCGGCCATGGATCGCAATACGGCGGCGATGAAGACGGCGCTGATTGCCGAAGAAATCACGAAAAGGCTTTTTGGAGACAAGGCGCAATCCTCGCTTATCAAGGTCGGCGTGGCGGAGATCGATGCCGAGGATGCCGCCGAGTTTGAATTGCTCGATGCGCAGACGCTTATTCGCAAGATCACCGATGAAACGACGAAGCGGGAAAACATCGTCGATGTCGGTCCAAATACGCCCGGTATTGAGAAGGCCCGCACATCGGATCGAAATTTGGCCGGCTCAGAAAAACTAAGCGAGGACGAAAAGCCGACCGTACGCAGACGGCCCAAGCCGGGCACAATGGGTCAACCGGTCAAGGAAAAGTACAGGTGGGAGACCGCCGAATTTTCTCGCGATCCGGTATCGCCCGCGTGGGCCGCCTTGCGCGAAGACTTGCGTGTTCCCGAGGAGTTGTTCTTCGTTTATCAGCCGGCGTGGCTGGTGCGGCGGGAAATGATCGCGGCGCATTGTTGCATGCCGGCGCGACTTGCAAGCGACGGCACGCTCATCACCGGGGGGCGGGCGATGCCCTCGCGCAGGCGGGTGCTAGAGAACTTCGGCCTCGACGTGCTCGGTCTCCTCAAGGCCCGCAACGACCTGGATGAGGCTGCAACCGACGACTTCGCGCCGGTTGTCGTCATCCCGGTTCATATCGAGACGCTGGAAACGATGCAATTCCGCGACTACTACATCGAATGTGCAGCGGCCATCGATGAGATACGCCGTCGCCAGGTGTTGTTCGAGATCATGGGGGTGACCGACGAAACGCCGTCGGTATTGATGGTAAAGGTGATTTCATATCTGCGTCCGTATTGTCGTGAGATTATCGTTCGCACCCGCATCGAAGCTCGGAACCTTCACCTGCTCAAGGAAATCGGCGTGCATACCGTAGGCGCGGACTTGGCGAATTTACCGTTCAGGGAAGTCGAATGGTTCCCGATGGTGAATGAGTTCAATGAGCGTGCAGCGAACGCGCGCCTGACGACATTCGCCCACGGGCTGAGGACGCGAAGCGGTGTCAGCGGTGCTGTCGCCGCCGGCTTTCGTTATCTGGACGGCCGGATCATCGCGACGCCTATCGAAAAACCATTGCCGAACCGTCCCTGGACGGCGCGCGACGTCTATTCGTCCCTTATCACGGAACTGCAAGCAGGCGCCGACCCGGAATAAATACAGCCCACCGCCTTTTTCCGAACGGATCCCGGGCGTCACGGCATGCTGGTAACTATTGTCATTCGCCGGATGGAAAGACCTGTGCCGAAGGCATATATTCAAACTACAATGGCTTGAAACGGCGCAACGGTAATCCGGGGAACATCCAGTTGGCGACTGCCGGTACCAAACGAAAGGCCAGAAAGGCGGCGAACGATGAGACGCTGGCCGTGCTGGCGAACATCTTTAATGATTCCCTCAGATCCGGGCAGTCCAAGCACGTCCGCATCCGACACGCAATCCTCGACGCCATCGTCGAAGGGCATCTGAAGCACGGCGATCAGGTGCCGCCCGAGCAGGATCTGTGCAGCGTCCTCTCGGTCAGCCTCGGCACCGTGCAGCGCGCGTTACGCGAGCTTTCCATCGACGGCACGCTGGTCCGCGTGCACGGGCGCGGCACCTATGTCGCCGAGCCCGGGCTTCCCAACGACGAGATCTGGCAGTTCCGCTTTCGCCGTCTCGGGGACGACAGTCTGCTGCCGGTGTCGTCGGTGGTGCTGGAGGAATCGACGGTCGAGGGGCCGGGGCGTTGGATGGATGCGCTCGGCGAAGATCCGCTGGGTTACCTCAAGATCGTCCGCATCGTCAGCGTCGCCGACATGCTGGACTGCTACAACGAGCTCTATTTCCGGCTGTCGCGCTTTGGCAAGCTGAGCGAGATCGCGCTGCCGCAACTCCGCAACGTCAACATCAAGACGATCCTGGCGCGCGAGTTCAATGCGCCGACGCTCTCGATCGTGCAGCACGCGCGGGCCTGCCAGTTGCCCGACGAGGCGTGCGACCGCCTCAAACTTGCGCACGGCACGTTTGGGATGGAAGTGGACGTGACCGGACACAGTTACGGCAAGGAAGCGATCTTTCTGCAGCGGATTATGTTCGCCGAAGGCGAGTGCTACATGGACCTCACCCACGAGGAAACCCGGCCGCTCACCGCCGGCGGCGCGACGGTCAGCGGGAATTCGCCCGAGACCGGGCGCCTCGTCGGCACCCGCTGATACCTTTTACCTGTAAACGTAGATCGGGCTGGTCCAGGCCTGGTGACCGTCCTCGTCGGTGACGCGGATGAAGATCGGATTATCGCCTTTTTCGCGGAACGCGATCTTGCGTTCGAACGCGAAGTCGGTGTGCGTGTTGACGTCGGGCAGGCGCACCACGCTCAAACGCCTCCCAAGTGCGCCGGCCTCGACGGCAATGTCCTCGTAACCGATATCGGCGACCGGCAGGTCCAGCGTCGTCACCGGCGTCTCGATCTGCAGCGTGCCGGCATCCGCCTCTTTAAGTGTGGCGTGGAAGCCGCCGATGTTGCCGGTCGTCAGCGCCCGCCAGGCGAGACCGCTGGGCCCGGTTCGGTCGAGGGTCTTGTCCTTATTGAAGAAGTTGATAGGCGACGCGTCGGTGATTTCGTTGCCGTCGAGCGTCGCGGTGCCGTCCCAGATGACCTGGCGGAAGCGGCCCCGGTATTCGGCCCCTTCCCACACCACGCGGATGCGTTTGCCGAGCTCTTCTTTCTTGAATGGCCGCAGGGTTTCGAGGTGTTCGAGCCCATTGTATATGTCGATGCGGACGATGGGGGACGACGCCGAGACATCGACCTTCAGCGTCGCCGCGCCCGCCGGCAGATGCACGATGTCGCCCATCAGCGCGCGCGTCGCGGGATGGCCCTCGGCGGGGCCAAGGTTCGGGTCTTCGTGATAGATCGTCCCCTCGCGCTCGAAATCGAGGGCGAGGCCGATGTACATGCGGTTGCCGGTCGTCCCGAAGTGCCGACGCTTTCGCAGGCAGTCGAACACGGCGGGGCGCGTGAGTTCCTGCATCTGCAAACACGTCAGGCCGCCTACGGCGCCGAACAACGACGCGCCGGGGTAGCTCGCGCCCGGCCGGCCCTTGTGCCCGTCGGAGTTGGAAACGATACCCACGCGGTAGCCCATCTCGAACGCGTCGTGCAGGATCCATTCGAACGTGCCCCAGGAGGAGTGGATTTCGACCGAGCGCTCGACGGAACCGTCGTGCGCCAGCTTGATGTCGGCATAGCGGCCGCCGCAGTGCGCGAAACACGCGACGTCCTCTTTCATCTCACTTAACGTCTCGAACAGTTTCGCCGCCGTCGAGCGGTCGCTCTCGATGTCGGTGCGATCCGCGATCAGCGCGTGCGATGAGCGATAGATGCCGTGGCTCTCGTCCGTGTAATAGACGTTGCGGTCGCCGCCCAGGTTGGTGTTCCCCGACCATTCGTAGCCGGGGAGCGTGATGAAGCGGCCGTCCTCGTTGAACTCGGCGGTGAGCCGGTTGAGCTCGTCCCAGAACTCGCGGGTGATCTGAAAGTCGTTGCCCTGGTGGCTAGTGACGTCGAGGAACGCCTTGTCGCGGCCGAATTCGAAATACTGCCGCGCGCTGTTGGTGCCGACGGTCTCTTCGCTCTGGCCGTGCAGATCGCCCCAGTAGTGGATACAGCCCTCGGCGGGTGCCTCGGCGATACGAAGCGGATTGCTCGTCGCCAGCGTTTCGCCGTCCGGACCGCGGAGTGTAAAGCGGTAGGTGCCGGGCGCGTCGACGGAAAGACCATCGGCTTCGGTGGCGAACTGGCCGGGCGCGAGCTTGATGGTATCAGGCAGCCCCGCGACGTTGCCGTCGCATTCGAGGTTAAGGGTGTGGTCGCATTTGTCGGTCGGGTTGCCCCATTTGTCCTCGGCCTTGAGGCGCAGCGCGAACGCCTCGCCCGGGCGGCGCAGCGTCGGCGTGACGGCGCGCCATTGGGCCGGCGGGCCGGGAACGATAGCGATGAACGGCTGTTCGATCACCGGGACATATGTATATGTCGCGATCGGATCGACGAGGACGCGGAATTCGAAGGTGTCCTCGCAGAACGTCTGGAGGCGCATGCCGGGCGAGCCGCCGGACGTGTCACCGAAGACGATGGTGATCTTGTCGCCTTCCTCGAGGAAGCCGTGTACGACCTTGATATAGAGACACCGGTCCCATGGCCGGACGTTGCCCTTGGGGTCGTAGCGCGCTTCGAGCACTGCGTTGTTGCTGGCCTTGACCGTCACGTAGTTGGGCCGCTTCGGGTCGTCCATCTGCGGCCGCGTCTGGTCGCCGGCGAAGCGGAACACGATCTTGAGACTGCCGCTGTCGTCGATGCCGTGATAACCCGCCGTGTATTCGAGCGTGAAGGTCTGGAACGAACCCGCCTCGAACGCGCCGGTCGGCGAAATTGTCGCGGTGCCGACGATTTCCGGCTGGATGTTTTCGACAAGGTTGCTCACAGGTGACGGCGCGGTCCCGTTCATCGTGTCCTCCACGGTTGTGTATTGTTATGCGGCGGCATGGTTGTCGTTATTCCGCCTTTGATTACAGTAGGCTAAAAAGTCCTATATAGCTATATATAAATTTCTTGACGAGGTCGTTTTTTTAATCGATCATTCCTTCAACATCGGACGTCGAACCGGCAGCCGGTATTCGCGACAGGGAAGCCTCCGACGATCCGACAGGGCCGAAAGCCTGAGGGAGGTATGATGCCGGCACCATTGCCACTCGTTAGCCCATCGGCCGAGCGCAGCCATGATGCGCCGCCGCCGCGCGACCTCACACGGGCACCCGTTTCATTTTTCAGTATTCCCGACGTAACGCCGGACGACTCGGTCGGAACCGGGACAAAAGGGCCGGGCGCACGCCCGTCATTCACAAGTGCGCATTTCATCCGCCGGCAAGCGGCTCCAAGACCGTAGGCGACAGGGTAGGTACACAGTCGAACAAGGAGACGACCTATGTTGAATAGACTATTCAAGAGCGCCGCATTCGCGTTGCTCGCATTTTTCGTGACGTTGGGTGCCCAGCCTGGGACGCCCAGGGCCGCCGATCCCGATATCATCACGCTTTCCGGCGCCGGTCCGCAGGGCCGCTGGTTCAAGGAAGCGTCGCTGTTCGGCAAGATCCTCACCCAGAAGATCGACGGCCTCACCGTCAACGGCGTGATCGGCAAGGGCGTTTCCGTCGGTAACATCAAGCGCACCGCGGCCGGCAAGGTCGACGGCGGCCGCTTCTATCTGTTCGACCTCCAGAACGCGCTCGAGAAAAAGCACCAGTTCGCCGAAGGCGACTATTCCAACGTGAATATCTGGATGAAGCTCGGCACGCACCTGTTCCGTGTCGTCGCCGTCAAGGGCATCAACACGTTCGAGGATCTCAAGGGGCGTTCGGTAGCCATCGGCGTCAAGGGCTCGGGCGACGACCTTTTGGCGCTGCGCATTCTTGGCGGGTATGGCGTGACGCCTGAAAACACCGACTTCAAGTACGTCGGCCGCAAGGACGGTCAGGCGGCGCTCGCCAACGGTCAGATCGACGCCATCGCGTATGCGTATGCGCGCAACAACCAGGGTCACCTCGGTCCGGTGTTCGCGGCGCGCAAGATCGGCGAAGACGTGGATTTCGTCGAGCCCGATCCGGAGAAGACCAAAGCGTTCCTGGCGTCCGACAAAATCTTCTTCCTCGACGAGCTGGGTGAGCCGGTGTTCGGCCGTCCCAACCTGAAGGGCATCGCGTTCTACCAGGGCATGGTGATCCGTGCCGACCTGTCGGAAGACCTGGTCTACAAGATGACCAAGACGCTCTATGAGAACTGGGACGAAGTTCTCGCCGGTGCGCCGTGGTGGAATGCGCCGGGCGAAGCCAGCCTGGAATCCGCGCCCGCCATCACGATGGGCACTTACCATC
Organism: Rhodospirillales bacterium; assembly: GCA_965228915.1. GTDB lineage: Bacteria > Pseudomonadota > Alphaproteobacteria > Rhodospirillales > Casp-alpha2 > UBA4479. The sequence continues at coordinate 1,811,472 of OZ245847.1, forward strand.
CCGGCGCGGTTAAGTACTACAAGGAAAAGGGCGTCTGGTCGAAGTACCACTGACCCTCTGATCGCTGCGTACCGGTGGCCCGGCGGGGGAAGATTCCGCGCCGGGCCGGCCGGGCGGCGGTGTAGTATCCGTTCCGATATTCGTTCTTATCCAACCTTAGCGTCGTTGCCGCGCCAGCGGGAACAGCCCGGAGGGGCCTCATCATGACAAGTGCGTTCGATCGATTGCTGCAGTGGGCGGCCATTGCATTGGTTGTGACCGGCTCGGCATTCGCCATGTATACCGGGGCGACCGGCCCGTTCGAAGCGCCGGTTCAGCGCGGCTTCTTCGTTCTCGTCTTCCTGCCGCTGGTATTCATCCTGACGCCGTCCAAGCTGCCCCTGCCGCAGCCGGCGGAGAACGCCTTCAACACGCTGCTCTCGATCGCGTCGGTCGTCGTCATGACGTGGAACCTCATGAATTCCCAGCGGCTCTATTCCGAACCGTTCCTGCAGCCGACCGACATCTGGCTCGGCGCGGTGGGTCTGATCCTGGTGCTCGAAGCGGTGCGGCGCACCGTCGGCCTGCCGATCACGCTGATCCTGATCGGCTTTCTGTTCTATGCCTATTACGGACGCGAAGTTCCGGTCGAGCAGCTGCGCCACGCCGGTCTCGATTTCGAGACCATGGTGAGCATCATTTTCTACGGCACCGACGGCGTGTTCGGCACGCCGATCGCGGTTTGTTCGACGTTCATCGTCATCATCATCATTCTCGGCGCGTTCCTGACCCAGTGCGGCGGCGCCGAGTTCTTCATGAACATCGCCAAGATCGTCGCCGGCCGGCTGATGGGCGGCCCGGCGAAGATCGCCGTCGTCGGGTCGGCGCTGATGGGCATGGTGACGGGCGCGACCGTCGCCAACGTCGCCACGACCGGCTCGGTGACGATTCCGATGATGAAACGTTCGGGATACGATCCGCGCTTCGCCGGCGCGGTCGAGGCGCTGGCGTCGTCGGGCGGGCAGCTGATGCCGCCGATCATGGGCGCGGCGGCGTTCGTGATGATCGACTATCTGAACATCTCCTACGCGCAGCTCGTCATCCACGCGCTGGTCCCGGCGTTGCTGTTCTTCTTCTCGGTGCTGCTGATCGTCCACGTGCGCTCGGTCAAGGAAGGCTTCAAGCCGATCCCGAAAGCGGAGATCCCCAAGGCCGGCGCGGAGTTCAAGGCGCGCGGCCACATGGTGCTGCCGATCGTCGTGCTGATCGTGATGTTGTCGCAGCGCTACGGGGTGATGTACGTGGCGTTCTTCGCCGCGCTGACGGCGATGATCGTCTGCCAGTTCCGCAAGGAAACCCGGCTCGATGTGAAAGGGTATTACGAGGCGTTCTCCGCCGCCGCGTCGGGCATGGTGTCGCTGGTCGCGATCTGCGCCGGCGCCGGGATCCTGATCGGTGTGCTGACGGCGACCGGCCTCAACCTCAAGATCACCTATCTGATCGAGTTCGTGGCCCAGGGCGATCTGTTCCTGACGCTGGTGATGACGATGATCGCCTGCATCATTCTCGGGATGGGGCTGCCGACCGTCGCCGCTTATGTGGTTCTGGCGACGCTGGTGCCGGCATCGATGATCAAGCTGGGCGTGCCGCCGGTCGCGGCGCATCTGTTCATTTTCTACTTCGCGATCCTGTCGGCGATCACGCCGCCGGTCTGCACCGGCGCTTACGTCGCGGCGGGCATCGCCAAGGCGGACCCAATCCAGACCGGCTTCGTTGCCATCAAGCTGGGCCTGATCGTGTTCCTGTTGCCGTTCGCGTTCGTTTACGATCCGGATCTGCTTTTGCTCGGCAACAACACCGGCCAGGCGGTGCTGCATATCGGCACCTGTACGCTCGGGATCGCGTTCTGGGCGTGGGGGCTCGAGGGGTATTTCCGCGGCCATCTGCATATCCTTCAACGCGCGATGCTGATGGCGTCGGGGGCGATGCTGGTGTGGCCGAGCGCGTGGATCAGCCTCGCCGGGTTCGTGATCGGTTCGCTCGCGCTGGTGCCGGCGCTGAAGACGTTCAAGGTGACGCGCAACCAGCGGACGGAGGCGGACGGTTGAGCGGTTCGGGCGGCAAAAGCCGGGCGAAAAACGTCGTTTTCATCACGTCAGATCAGCAGCGCGGCGACTGCTACGGGTTCGAGGGGCGTAAGGTTAAGACTCCGCACCTCGACCTGATGGCGGCGGCGGGGTCCCGCTTCTCCGCCTGCATCACACCGAATAATGTATGCCAGCCGTCCCGGGCATCGCTGCTGACGGGCCTCTTGCCGAACACCCACGGCGTGCACGACAACGGCATCGATCTGGATGCGGCGCTGGGTGAGAAGGGGATCGCCGGGACGCTGGCCGCCGCCGGGGTCAGCACCGGCTTCATCGGCAAGGCGCACTTCACAAGCAACCACACCTTCGCGCGGACCGGCTCACCGGAATGCCGGTTCTCGTCGCCGGAATACGGGCCCGACTGGTTCGGTCCCTACATGGGGTTCGAACACGTCGAGCTTGTCTGCGAAGGCCACAACTACTGGCTGCCCCAGGAACCGCCCGGCGGACAGCACTACGAACGCTGGTACTACGCCGACGGCCTCGGCCAATTGAAAAACGAGCTGTATCAGAAGCACCTTGCGCCCGAGACCGGCGCCGCGCAGACTTGGCATTCGGCGCTACCGTCGGCGTGGCATAACTCGACCTGGATCGGCGACCGCACCATCGACTATATCGACAAGCACAGGGACGAACGGTTCTTCGTCTGGGCGTCGTTCCCCGATCCGCACCATCCGTTCGATGCGCCGGACCCGTGGTCGCGCATGCACCATCCGGACGAGGTCGACCTGCCGCAATTCAGAACCAAGGATCTGGAGCGCAGGCCCTGGTGGCACCGCGCGAGTCTTGAGAATACGCCGCAGACGACCGAGAAGTTCAAGGACGTGCGGGTCAACTATTCGCGAATGCCCGAACAGGACGACCGCCAGCTTCGCGAGATTATCGCCAACTACTACGGCATGATCTCGCTGATCGATCACAACGTCGGGCGGATCATGTCCTCGCTGCAGAGCCTCGGCCTCGCCGACGACACGCTGGTGATCTATTCGACCGATCATGGCGACTGGCTTGGCGATCACGGCCTTATCCTCAAGGGCCCGATCAACTACGAGGGTTTGGTCCGTGTCGGCTGTCTGATGCAGGGGCCTGGCGTGCCCAAGGGCAAGGTCGTCGACGACCCGGTCTCGACCATCGACATCGCGGCCAGCGTGATGGCTGCGCTCGGCGTCTCGCCCGCCATGGACATGCACAGCCGCTCTTTGCTGCCGCTGATCGATGGAAACGACAGCCGCGATTTCGCCTACAACGAATGGGCGGTCAACGCGTCGCGCTGCGGGGTCGCGCTCGATCTGCGTCTGGCCAGAACGAAAACGCACAAGCTGACCCTCGAAACCGTGTCCGGCGCCGGCGAGCTTTACGACCTCACCAACGATCCCCATGAAATGGACAACCTGTTCGACGACGCCGGTGCGGTGAAGGTCAGACGTGAGCTCGAGGACATGATCCGGAGCCGCCCGGACGACGAGATGTCGCCGTTCCCTGAACCGGTGGGCATGGCCTGATTCTCTCCCACAGCCTGTATTTTCCGGAAATTCGTGATATCAATTTCCGGAACCGCAGTTGCTGAAAGTACGCCATGAACGCGCAGGATTCGGCCAACGATCTGGTCCGGCTCGGGAAAAAGATCCGCGACGCCCGCAAGGATAAGCGCATTACGCTCGAGATGCTCGCCAGCTCTTCGGGCGTGTCCAAATCCGTGCTGTCGCAAGTCGAGCGCGGCGTCACCAACCCGACGCTGTCAACGCTCTGGAACATCGCCCGCGCGCTTTCGCTGGACCCGCTGGAACTCTTCGGCGGCGCCGGCGGACCGCGCGACGGCGCAGGCGCGGACGGTGCGTTGATCGCCGAGATCAACGATCCGGTCATTGAAAGCGCGGAATGGAAATACAGACTGGTGATCCTGAATCCGCCTGAACAGGCGGGCAGATGCGAGCTCTACCGGCTGCAACTCAAACGCGGCGGCGTTTTGAAAAGCAATCCGCACGAACATGGCGCCGTCGAGCAGGTGACGGTGATCGAAGGCGAGGTGGATGTCCGCTGCGGCGACGACACGCAGCGTGTCGGTCCCGGCCGCAGCGTCCGCTACCCGGGCGACCGGCCGCATTCGATCGCCGCCGCCGGACGCGGCGAAGCGAACGTGATCCTGTTCGTGACGTTCGCCTGAGGCGATGGCCGGGTCACGCCGAGTTTCGATAATCAGGAATTTGCGTGCGCTATAGCTCTGGTGTTATGAGCGTGTAGCCGGCCCTCTGACGTGAATATGCATCGGGCGGCCGGTGGATGATCGAACAAGGCTGACCTTGCGAAATGTACGATACTCAGTACGCGCACGTTGCAGAGCCGGAAGTCGACGTGCCGGCGGGCATTGCGCGTCAGCTGGCGCTACTTCAGGACAATCAGGTACCGAAGCACGTTCAGTTGAGGATGGCGATCGTGGAGGGGATAAGGACCGGTTTGCTGAAGCCGGGCGATCAGATCCCCCCGGAGCGGCGGTTGAGCGAAGCGGTCAATCTCAGTCTCGGCACCGTGCAACGTTCGCTCGGCAAACTGGCTGACGAAGGCGTCGTTGTGCGCCGCCACGGCACCGGCACGTTCGTCGCCGAGCAGCGCAAGCCGTCCGAAACCGTCTGGCAGTTCAGGTTCTTCAGCCGCGACGGGAAGGGGCCTTTGCCGGTTTACCCGCATTTGCTGGCCTGTGAAGCGTTGGTGGACGAAACGTTGCTCCGTCAGGTTCTGGGTAGGGACCGGCGCGGGTACTGCCGGATCTCACGAACCTTCGACGTCGGCGACAAGTTCACGTGCTTCGGGGATTTCTACGTCGGCAACTCGCGGTTCGAAGATTTTGCGGACATCCTTCGCGCCGAAAAGGAAACCGTCAGTTTCAAGGCCGTGCTCGAACGGGAATACGCGGCACCGACGGTTTCGATTTCCCACTGGGTGCGCGGTCTGATCCTGCCTGACGATGTGTGCGAACTTATCGGTGTTTCAGCCGGATCGGGCGGTCTGGTTGTCGAGGTGATCGGTTTCACCCATGACCGTGATCCGATTTCTTTCCAGCGCATCTACGTGCCGAATACGGATTACGTGCTCGACATGTCGCATCAGGTGTACTCGCACGAACTCGAGAATCCGGGCGGCGATACCTCGCTGTTTTAAAAGACATTCTATCGACGAAACGGACCGGTCTCGCGCGGCGGTGACTCTCGTGCCATTGTTTAATTGCACTATAGCTATATAGCAATTGAGCGATTTCCCGATTCCCTCTATAAGGAATGGGGAGGCGCGGCACATGGCGGGACCGAGGTCAAATCTTGGACGCAACAGGTAGCTTCGACGAAGCCAAACGCGCCGGTCCGGGTCTGGTTTATTCGAGTAAGCGGGCTGCCGGATTCGCCTGAAGGGGCTTCGACAATCAACACCAAGGGAGGACAAGAATGAAAATCACGTTGCTGGGAACCGGTACGCCGTCGCCGTCGCTGAAGCGTCAAAGCTCGGGTTATCTGATCGAGGTCGGCGACGACATCATCGTCATGGATCACGGCCCCGGTTCGCACCACCGCCTGATGGAAGCGGGTTACCAGTCGACGGACGTGACGCACGCATTCCTGTCGCACCTGCATTACGATCACTGCATGGACTATCCGCGCCTGGTGCTGCAGCGCTGGGACATCGGCGCCGGGCTGGTGCCGGACCTGAAGGTCTACGGTCCGCCGCCGCTGGCGCGGATGACCGAGCAACTGTTCAGCCGTGACGGCGTGTTCGGCCCCGACATCGTCGCGCGCGTCGAGCATCAGGGCAGCATCGACATCTACGAGGCCCGCGGCGGCAAGGGCAAACGCGCCATGCCGGCCCCGGACGTGACCGAGGTCAAGCCGGGCGACGTCATCAACGGCAAGAACTGGACGATCACGGTGGGCGAGGCGTCGCACGTGCAGCCGCAACTCGAATGCTACGGATTCCGGCTGGATTCCGACGAAGGGTCGATGTGCTATTCCGGTGACAGCGGCGCGGTCTGCCCCGACATCGTCAAACTGGCGAAAGACGTCGATGTGCTGATCCACATGAACCACTACCGCACCGGCACCGAGCCGACGGCGATCTACCGGGCCGTCTGCGGCAACCACATCGACACCGCGCATGTCGGTCAGCAGTCGGGCGCCAAGACGCTGGTGCTGACGCATTTCCTCGAGCAGATCGATCAGCCCGGCGTGCGCGAGGAAATCATGCGCGAGATGATGGAGATCTATAAAGGCAACCTGATCTGGGGCGAGGACCTGATGCAGATCCCGGTCGACGGCCCGCACATGGCGAAGATGCTGTAATGTGACGGCCCGTTCTGTAGAAAATATTTGTATAAAAGATAAAAGTTTGATAAATCGAATTTACAGAATAAAGGAATCACCCCGGACCGGGAGGTCGCCATGCGCGGTCAACTGCACCCCATCGATTTCGGCGGCCAACGGGCGCCCTCTGCCGTCGACGATCCCGGGATCAGCCCCCGCGCCATGGAAAGTCTGTGGGTGCGCCTCAAGGCCGGCGACCGCATCCGGCCCCGCGATGCGCAACTCCTACGGCGTTTGTCCGTGCAGCCGTTCGCCGCGTGCGGTGTCTATGAACTCGACGCCTGCGGGTACGTGGTCGCGGTCGGCCTGCCCGACGCCAGCGAGCGGCTCGACGCCGCCCGCCTGCTTGCGGAATTCGAAAGCGTTTACGGCATCCCGACGACCTTTTCCGGGCCGCTCGCCGGCGACCGCTGCAAGGCCTACGGGACATGACGCGCCTGCGGGGTGGGTGTCGCGGGTGACGGGCTGACGGCATGCGCTACTCGCTCGCCACGCTGATCCGGAACGGCCTCCGGGGGAACCGCGACTGGTCCCAGGCGTGGCGCAAGCCGGACCCGAAGCCCGGTTACGACGCGGTCGTGATCGGCGGCGGCGGGCACGGCCTGGCGACGGCATACTATCTTGCCAGGGAACACGGTTTTCGGAATGTCGCCCTGATCGAAAAGGGCTGGATCGGCGGCGGCAACACCGGGCGCAACACCACCAACGTGCGATCCGACTACATGTTCCCGGAAAGCGCCGCGCTCTACGACTTCGCGCTCCGCCTCTACGAGGATCTCGGCCGCGACATCAACTTCAACATCATGCTGTCGCAGCGCGGCTGGATGACGCTGATCCACGACCATCACCAGCTCGACGCGGCGCGGCACAAGGCCAACTGGCTGGCCTGCAACGGCGTCGACGGCGAGATTATCGACGCGACAGAAGTCTCGCGGATGATGCCGCTACTGAACGTTCACGCGGACCCGCGCTATCCGGTGCTGGGCGCGTTCCTGCAACGGCGCGGCGGCACCATTCGTCACGACGCCGTCGCGTGGGGCTATGCGCGGGCCGCGGACCGGCTGGGTGTCGACATCATCGAGAACTGCGAAGTCCTCGGGTTTGAGAAGACGGGCGCGCGGATCGCCGCCGTCGAGACCAGCCGCGGCCGGATCGAAGCGCCGGTGTTCGGTATGGCCGTCGCCGGGCATTCGACGGTGATCGCCGATATGGCCGGGTTCAAACTTCCGGTGACCAGCCGGTGTTTGCAGGCGATGGTGTCGGAACCGTTGAAGCCGCTGCTCGATCACGTCGTCATCTCGCCGGCCACCGGCGTCTACATCAACCAGACGCAGAAGGGCGAGCTGGTGATGGGCGGCGTGCTCGACCTCTATCACTCGTACGGGCAGCGCGGCACCTTCCCGACCATCGAAAAGGTCGTCACGGCGGCGGTCGAGATGTTCCCCGCGTTCGCCGGGATGCGCCTGATGCGCCACTGGGCGGGGATCGTCGACATCGTACCGGACAGCTCGCCGATCCTGGGTGCGACGCCGGTCGACAATCTCTATATCAACTGCGGCTGGGGCACCGGCGGGTTCAAGGCGATCCCATCCGGCGGTTTCATGCTCGCCCATTCCATGGCGACCGGCAAAGCGCATCCGCTGATCAGGGATTTCGGCCTCGACCGGTTCCGCAGCAACCGCCTCGTCGACGAGGGCGCGGCCGCCGGGATCGCGCACTAGGACCCGGTCATGATCGTCATCCGCTGTCCCTACTGTCACGAAGAACGCCACGAGGAAGAGCTTGAATACGGCGGCGAGGCCGATGTCGCGCGCCCGACGCCGCCCGAGGCCGCCAGCGACGAAGCCTGGACCGACTACCTTTACATGCGCGCCAACACCAAGGGCGTGCACTACGAACAATGGTGCTGCCGCGCCGGCTGCGGCCAGTGGTTCAAGGTCGCCAGGCACACGGTCAGCCACCTGATCACCGAAGTGATCCGCTACGAAGACCGTTTCGCCTATCAGAAGGACGACGGCGAATGAGCGCGCGGCGTCTGGAGAACGGCGGTCTCATCGACCGCAGGAAAGAACTGCGGTTCACATTCAACGGTAAGCCCATGACGGGGTACGACGGTGATACGGTCGCGTCCGCGCTGATGGCGAACGGCGTCGGTATCGTCGCGCGCAGCTTCAAGTATCACCGGCCCCGGGGCTTCTTCGGGGCCGGACGCGAGGACCCGTCGGCGATGCTGGCGGTGCGCGACAAGCACGGCTTCGACGCCGCGGTCCGCGCCGCCGACATCCATCTGACCGAGGGCATGGACGTGCGCACGAGCACCGGCTTTCCCTCGGCGGCGTTCGATATCGGCGCTTTGATCGGTCCGTTCGCACGCTTCATCAAAGCCGGCTTCTATTACAAGACCTTCAAGTGGCCGGACTGGCGCTGGTTCGAGCCTGTGATCAAGCACACGACCGGCTTCGGCCGCATCGATCCGGCGGCACTCCCACGCCCGGCCGAGCGGGTGCATTTTAGCTGCGACGTGCTGGTGATCGGTGCGGGCGCCGCCGGACTGGCCGCCGCCGATGCGCTGACCGGCAGCGGGCGCGACGTCGTCGTGGTCGACGAAAACAGGATGTCCGGCGGGGCGCTGTCGTGGGGAGGTACGCGGATCGACGGTGAGGACGCGGCCGCGTGGGCCCGCGTGCGGGCCGATCGTATCACAAGCGCGGACAATATCCGCGTGCTGACCGATACCGTCGTGACCGGCGCTTATGAAGGGAACTTCTTCACGCTCCTGCAATCCGTTTATGACGGCGGCGGGGTTCGCCTGCTGCGGCATATCAAGCTGAGGGCGGCGCACGTGATCCTCGCCACCGGCGCGGTGGAGCGGCCGCTGGTGTTCCCCGGCAACGATCTGCCGGGTGTCATGCTGGCCAGCGCCGTCCAACGTTACATCGGCGCATTCGGCGTCGCGCCGGCGTCGCGCTTGGCCGTCTTCGTCAACAACGACACAGGCTATCGTGCGGCGGTCGCCGCGCATCGGGCCGGGATCGATATAGCCGCCGTGATCGACGTCCGCGCCGCGCCGCCGCAAACGGTGCTCGAGACGATGGCCGAAATCGGTGTGCCGGTTATCACGGAATCCGAAGTCGTCGGCGTCATCGGTAAAAAGCGCGTGCGTGCGGTTGAGGTGCGTTCCCTCGCGGGCGGCCATGTGACCCGCATCGACTGCGACGGCCTCGCCGTCAGCGGCGGGGAAACGCCGCTCGTGCATCTGGCGGCACACCGGGGTGTGAAGCCGGTCTACGATCCCGAAAGCGCGTCGTTCGTCCCGGGGGCGCTCCCTGACGGCTGGGTCGGCGCCGGCGCGGCGATGGGCCCCGCGACACTTGAGACGGCGGTTGCGAGCGGCCGGTCCGCCGCCCACGCGATCATCAGCGGCGAAAAGCCGCCACCGGCGAGACGCGCCAACCCCTTCAACATCCAGCCGCACTGGCGCGCATTGACGGGCGATCCTGCCCGAATGTTCGTCGATCTTCAGCACGACGTGACCGTCGCCGATGTCGAACTGGCGGCGCGCGAGGGCTATGTCTCGGTCGAACACCTGAAGCGCTACACGACGCTGGGCATGGGGACCGACCAGGGACGCACGTCGAACATCAACGGCCTTGCGATCCTGGCAGGCGTGACGGGCCGAGAGATCGCGGACGTCGGGACCACCACGTTCCGCCCGCCCTACACGGCGGTGCCGATGATTGCCGTCGCCGGCAACCGGGTGAAGACGTTCTATCGCGCGGCGCGTCACCTGCCGGCGCATGAAGCACATGAGAAATCCGGCGCGGTGTTCGAGGACGCGGGCTGGCTGCGTCCGGACTGGTACCGGGCGAACGGTGCGCATCGCGAAGCGGCGGTTGCGGCCGAGATGGCGGCGGTGCGCGGCGCGGTCGGCTTGTTCGACGGCTCTCCGCTCGGCAAGATCGAGGTCGCCGGACCCGACGCGCGGGCATTCCTTGACCGCTTCTACGTTTCCAACATCATGACCCTGAAACCCGGGCGCATCCGTTATTCGGTGATGCTGCACGAAGACGGGGTGATCTTCGACGACGGCGTCGTCACGTGTATCGACGACAATCTGTTCGCGGTCGGATCGTCATCGCGCAACGCCGATGCGGTCGCCGCCTGGCTGGAACGATGGCGTCAGACGGAATGGCCCGGGATGCGGGTCGCCGTCGCCCCCGTCACGTCCAACTGGGCCTCCGTCGCCATCGCCGGGCCGAACGCGGGGGACGTGCTGGCGGCGCTCGATCCGGGTTTCAACATTTCGGCCGACGCGTTCCCGCACATGGCTTATCGCGAGGGGCGCATCGCCGGGGTCGACGCGCGGGTGTCCCGGGTCAGTTTCACCGGCGAGCTTCAGTACGAAATCAATGTGCCGGCGCGTCACGGCACGGCGTTGCTGACGCGGTTAATCGATCTCACCCAGCCGATGGGCGGACGGCTTGTCGGGTTGGAAGCGTGGCTGCGGCTGCGTCTCGAGAAGGGGTATCTCCACGTCGGCGCCGACACCAACGGCCGCACGACGCCGCTGGATATCGGTATGGCGGGCGTGGTCGCGAAGAAGCCCGGCGATTTCATCGGCAAAAGGTCGCTGTCGCTTGCCTATGCGCAAAGCGACAACCGCGAGGAACTGGTCGGGCTCACGGCCAAGACCCGCGAGCTACGCGTCGGTGGCCGGATCCTCGCGGACGATCAGGCGACGCCGCCCTGTCGGACGCAAGGCTATGTGACTTCGGCCTGCTACAGCCCGTCGCTTCAATGTTACGTGGGGCTCGCCCTGATCGAGAACGGCACGAAACGCATGGGCGAGACGGTGAGGATCTTCGACGCCGGGCAGGTGCTGACGGCGGAGATTTGCCGCCCCGGCCCGTTCGATCCCGATAACGAAAGGCTGATGGCATGAGCGCGGCAGCGCCCGAACTCGATTCGTTTGACGGGGCGCGTGTGCGCATCCGGGATATGGAGACCGACGCACATCTCCTTCTCGTCAGCGTGTTCGAGACCGATGACGCCGTTGAGGCGGTACGTGAAATCATGGGAATCGCGTTGCCCGCGCACGCGGGTGAGGTCAGCGGGAACGCGCCGGGATGCGCATTCTGGCTGTCGCCGCGGTCGTGGCTGTTAAGGATGAGCGATGCCGGCGCCGAGGCGGCGCTGGATGCGGCGCGCACCGGCTTTCCGGATCACTGCATCCACGCGACACCCTACTCCGACGCCCTCAACTGGGTCGAAATCTCAGGCCCCGGCGCGGGCGCCTTGTTGGCGCGGGGCGGATTTCTGACGCTTGCGCCGGACGGTTTTCCGGTCGGTCATTTCAAAAGAACGCTGCTTGCCGATATCCCGGTACTGATCTGGCGGCGAGACGAGGAGACATGGGAAGTCGCCTGCGAGCGCAGCCGTGCGCGATACTTCAGGGGCTGGCTCGAGAGCAGCATCGCCATCGCGGCGGTTTCGCTGTAACCAAATCATCGAATATTTCGATCAAGATTTAATGATTAATATAAATATGATTTGAACGATGAACCTGCGATAAAGTCCGAAACACGTATGGAAGGACGGCTTCGCGATGAACGCTCACCTATCGGATTGGTCCACGGACCGGCTGGCGTCATGGGTTGCGGCGCTGACGTATGAAGACTTGCCCGCCGGCGTCGTCGCCATGGCGGAAGACTGCATCCTCGACGCCATCGGCTGCGCCCTCGCCGGGCTGGACGAGAACGGCGCCCGCGCCACCGCCGATATGGCGGCGGCGATTTTCGCGGGCGACGCGGCGCGGGTCTGGTTCAGGGATACGCGCCTGAACGCGATCGGTGCCGCCTATGCCAACGCGGCGGCGGTCTCGGCGCTGGATATCGACGACGGTCACCGCCTCGCCATGGGGCATCCGGGCGCGGCGGTTATTCCAACGGCCATCGCGCTCGCGGAAGCGCGGGAGAAGAGCGGGCAGGACGTCATTACCGCCATCGTCGCCGGGTATGAAATCGCCATCCGGCTCGGCCATGCCGAAATCAGAAAGCCCTATCACACCGGAAACTGGACCGGCTTCGGCGCGGCGGTCGCCGCCGCCAAACTGATGGGTCTCGACGCCGCGCGGATGTCGCAGGCGCTCGCCATCACCGCCTATCACAGCCCGCGCCTGACCGACCTGACGCAGTCCAAATTCATGGGCGCGGACGTGAAAGAATCGATTCCGTGGTCGGTGGTCACCGGCATCTCCGCCGCCGAACTGGCGGCGCGCGGGTTTACTGGCTGCCGCGACGCGCTGGATCTGGAAGGGCGCTTCGATCCCGCTGTGATCCTCGACGGGCTCGGCGACGGTTTCCGGATCATGGGGACTTACTTCAAGAATTACTCCGTCTGCCGCTGGGCGCACACGTCGATCCAGGGGCTGGCCGAGATCATGCGGGAACAGGCGCTGACGCCGGCCGATATCGAAAGTGTCAACGTCGACACCTTCGGTCAGGCGGCGGCGTTGAATAACAGCCCCGATCCCGACAACATCATCGGCGCGCAGTACAGCCTGCCGTTCACCATGGCCGCCGCCGCGGTGCTGGGCGAAGACGCGGTCTCGCCGTTGACGGAGGATGTCATCGGCAATCCGGACGTGGTGCGGCTGGCGAAGAGGATCACCGTCAACTACGACCGGGACATGGACAAGCACCTGCCGCTTCGCGCGCCCGGGCGGGTTCATGTGCTCACCGCAGACGGGCATTTCGAGAAAACCGTGATTACCGCATGGGGCGACGCCGGGGGCGACACAGGGCGCAACGATTACCGCGCCAAGTTCATGCGGCTGATGGGCAAGCGGGCCACGGGCGCCCAGGTCGCCGGGGTCATCGCCGGCGTCGACAAGCTGCGTGACGGCGATCTCGGGATGCTGCTGGGCGGGTTGATCCCGCCGGCGGATCAACCCAAGAGGCGGGCCGGGTGACCTTCGATCAGATCGAGACCTTCTATCTGATCGCCACGCTCGGCACCTACCGCAAGGCGACCGAGCGTCTGAACGCCACGCAACCGACATTGTCCGCGCGCATTCAAGCCCTCGAAGACCGTCTCGGTGTCAAGCTGTTCGACCGCGCCGGGCACCGGGTCGCGCTGACCCCCGAGGGCCGCCAGTTCCTGGTTTATGCCGAAAAGCTCTTGCACACGCGCGCCGAAGCGCTGCGTGCGCTTGGCGGCGACGACGAGGTGCTGGGGATCTTCCGCATCGGCGCCGCCGACACGATGGCGATCACCTGGGTGCCGGGCTTCCTGGCGCACGTTCGCGAGAAACAACCGCGCGCCACGTTCGAACTGAACATCGCGCCGTCGCATCAATTACTGGAAGACCTTTTGCAGCGGCACATCGATATCGCCTTCATGGTCGGCCCGGTGTCGCACGCGGACATCGTCAATATTCCGCTCTGCCGCTGCCCGATGGTGTTGTGTGCGTCGCCCGAGCTGGGGCTTCCGAAACGGAAGGTCGGCCTCGGCGACCTTATCGGTCACGACATCTTCACCTTCGACCGGCGCACGCGGCCCTATCACCAGCTTCAACAGTACCTGAACGCCATCGATGCGGCGGATATCCGGGTCAGCCCGGTGAACTCGCTACAGGCCGTCGTTTTAATGGTCGAGAAGGGGCTCGGCGTCGGCGCCGTGCCGCTGGCGGTGGTCGAAGACAAGATCGCAGCTGGGACGCTCGTCGAGATAAAGAGCGACATCGCGATGCCGGATATCGACTTTTCCATCGGCTATGTCGCCGGGCCGGATGCCGGTGCCGCGTCCGCCGTGGGGGCGATCGCGCGCGACTATCTGCGGGCGCAGGGGTCCACGAAATCAATCGAAATTATCGATTAACTTCGATTTTTTATATCAATTTGATCGATATTTGCGGCGCGTGTAGTTCTGTCGTCGAGAGTTGAATGCGGGAGAGACATCACATGGACTGGCGCGCAGGCACGGATATCGGCGGCACCTTCACCGACATCGCCTACATCGATCACGAGGGCTTTCTGTTCACCGAAAAAGTCCCGTCGACGCCGGACAATTACGGCCGGGGCGTCGTCGAGGGCCTGGGCGGCCTGGCGGTGAAGCAATCGCTCGATCTTGCCGGCCTCAGCGAGATGGCGCACGGCTGCACGGTCGCGACCAACGCGATCCTCGAAGGCAAGGGCGCGAAGACGGCCCTTCTGACGACCGCCGGGTTCCGCGACGTGCTCGAGCTGCGACGTATCCGGGTGCCGCGCCTCTATGAGCCGCTCTACGTCAAACCGTCGCCGCTGGCGCCGCGCAACCTTCGCTTCGAGATCGAGGAGCGCGTCGCCGCCGACGGGTCGGTCGTCACGCCGCTCAACGAAGACGATGTCGCCGCCGCGGTTGAAAAGATCCGCGCGTCGGGCGCGGAAGCGGTCGCGGTCTGCTTCCTGCATTCCTATCGTTATCCGGATCATGAGCGCCGCACCGGCGAAATTCTCCGCAAACTTCTGCCCGGTCTGTTCATCACGCTCTCCATCGACGTGCTGCCGCAGATCAGGGAATACGAACGCACCTCGACCACCGTCATCAACGCCTATGTCGGCCCGCCGGTCCGGCGCTATGTCGAAGGCATGGTCAATGATCTTAAAAAATCGGGGATGAACGCCGACGTCGCGATCATGCAGTCGTCGGGCGGCACGGTGGGAGCGGGTTCGGTGCTCGAGAAACCGGCGCAGATCATCGAATGCGGTCCGGCCGCGGGCGTCGTCGGGGCGGCCTATCTATGTGAGCAGTTGGGGATCGCGAGCGCCATCACCTTCGACATGGGCGGCACCACGGCGAAGGGCTCGCTGATCGAATCCAACCAGATGATCTATGCCGAGAATTACGAGGTCGGCGCCTCGATGAGCACCGCCGGTACCATCGCCGGGGGCGCGGGCTATGCGCTCAACCTGCCGGTCATCGATATATCAGAGGTTGGCGCGGGCGGCGGGTCCATCGTCGGCATCGACCGGGCGGGGGCGATCAAGATCGGCCCGGAGAGCGCGGGCGCGGTCCCCGGTCCGGCGTGTTACGGCGCCGGGGGGACGAAGCCGACGGTAACAGACGCCAACGTGGTCATCGGCTTCCTCAATCAACAGGGGCTTGCCGGCGGCTCGGTCCCCATCGATCCGTCTCTTTCCCGGCGCGCCATCGAAGACGTGGTGGCGGCGCCCCTCGGTCTTGATCCAATCAAGGCGGCCTATGGCGTGCATGAGGTCGCAAACGCGACCATGGTCCGCGCCTTGAAGGCGGTCACCACCTATCGGGGCCGCGATCCACGCGACTTCGCGATCATCGCGTTCGGCGGCAACGGCGGCGTGCATGGGGCGGGCATGGCGCGCAGTCTCGAAGTCAAACGCGTCATCGTCCCTGCCGCAGCGGGCGTGTTCAGCGCCGTCGGGCTGCTGGTCGCCAAGCGTTCGGTTACCGTGGTCGGCGCGTTTGCCTCGACGGTTGCGACATTGAGCACCGACGCCGCGGCGCCGGTCCGCTCGGCGCTCGAAGTCCAGGCGGCGGGACTCTTGAATGTTGATAAGGACGACATCGATTTCGAATACGCCCTCGACATGCGCTATGTCGGCCAGGCGTTCGAATTGAGTATTCCGGTCCCCGACAAAAGCATCTCATCCGATACCGTGCCTCAATTGAAAGAAGCGTTCGAGGACGAACACGAGCGCCGCTTCGGCCACCGCTTCGACGACGGCAACGATGTCGAGGTCGTGGCGCTCAAGGTCACCGCGACGGCACGCACCGGCGCGGCGCCGCAAAGGCTCCGCGCCCATAAACCCGCCACCGAACCGGCGACTCGCAACGTCTATTTCGGCGACAATTTCGGGTTCAGGGAAACCCCCGTCATCGGGCGCGGCGATCTTTCCGATATGCCGAGAAAAGGCCCGCTGATCGTCGAGGAGTACGAAGGCACCACCGTGGTGCCGCCGGATGCGGTGGCGTATCTCGACCGCCTCGACAATATCGTGATCGATCTGGAGTACGTGCGATGAAAGACGATACGACGATCCGTCAGATGACCGACCCGTTCCTGCTTGAAGTATTGCGGAACGCCTTCGATACCATCGCCGAGGAGATCACGCTCACGATCATTCGGACGGCCTATTCGCAGATCGTCCGCGACTCGCTCGATTTCTCGACCGCGCTTTGCGACGCACGCGGACGCACGCTGGCGCAGGGGGTCTGCACGCCGATGCATCTGGGGAGCTTCCACGACGCGCTTTTGAACATGGTGCGCGAACTCGGCGACGACATCCACGAAGACGATTACTACATCATGAACGATCCCTACGCCGCCGAAGGTCAGCACCTGCCGGACATCTATGTGGTCAAGCCGGTGTTCGTCGAAGGCAAGCTGAAGGGCTGGTCGACGACGCTGGCGCATCACTCGGACGTGGGCGGCATCGTCGCCGGATCGAACGCGCTGGGCGCGACCGAGATCTGGCAGGAGGGGTTGCGGCTGCCGGTGCTCAAACTCGTCGACAAGGGGAAGCGGAACGAGACGCTGTGGAAGATCATCGGCCTCAACGTGCGGACCCCGGAGCTGGTGCACGGCGATCTGCAGGCACAGATGGCGGCGTGCGCGACCGGCGCCAGGGGGATGCAGAAGCTCTATGCGCGCTACGGCGAAGAGGTGATCGACCAGGCCATCGAGGATCTGAACGACTATACCCGGCGTCTCGCGGAGGCCGAAATATCGGATATCCCGAACGGCACCTACCGCTTCACCGATCACATCGACGGCATCGGCGACGATCCGGAACCGATCGTTTTTCAGGTCGCGGTGACGGTCGAGGACGCACGCATCATCGTCGACTGGACCGGCTCGTCTTTACAGGTCGAGGGTGGGGTCAATTCCACGTTCCCGTTCACCAAGGCGTGCGCTTACGCGGCGCTGCGCTCCGTCATGCGGGCCGACATCCCCAACTGCCACGGCTTCACCGATGTGGTCGAGGTGCGGGCGCCCGAAGGCACCGTCGTCCGGCCGGTCTCGCCGGGGCCGTGCGGCGCGCGCGGCATCACGGGGTATCGGATGATCGACTGCCTGTTCGGGGCGCTGGCGCAGGCGGTGCCCGACCGGGTGACGGCGGACGGCTCCGGCGGCTCGACCCTGCCGACGATCTCGGGCATGCACGGCGGCAGGCCCTACATCTTCTGCGAGACCGCGATGGGAACCTGGGGCGCTGGCGCGGAGAGCGACGGCCAGGAAGGTGTGCCGCACATCGGCGCCAACCAGTCCAACGTGCCGGTCGAGATGATCGAGGCGGCCTATCCTTTAAGGATCGAGCGTTACGGCTTCATCGCCGATACGGGCGGGCCCGGCAAGCACCGGGGCGGTCTTGCCATCGAGCGTGATTACAAGGTGCTCTCCGCGACGGCCATGCTGAATGTGCGGTCCGACAAGCGCGCCTATCCGCCGCATGGGTTGTTCGGGGGTGATCACGGCGCGCCGTCGATGAACGTGCTGCAGTCGGGTGAGAACGAACGCGTGTTGCCGGTGTTGCTGAGCGAGCCGGTGCGGATGAACAAAGGCGACGTGTTCCGCCACCGGATGGCGAGCGGCGGCGGGTACGGGCGCGCGCTCGACCGCGACCCGCAAGACGTCCTGAACGACGTCATTCTGGGGAAGGTCACTGTCGAAGGGGCGAGCCGCGACTACAAAGTCGTGATCGCCAATGACGGAGACGTTCTTTCCGTCGATGCGGCGGCGACGGCGGCGGCGCGGGAAAAAGGCTGAGCGGGTTTACGCAAACCTCTTCAGGAACGGCTCGACGGCTTCCGCGAACCCTTCCGGGTTGTCGATGTTGGAAAGATGAGCGGCGTTCGGGATCAGTTTGATCTCCGAGCCCGCGACCAGCCCGTGCACGGCCTCGGCGGCGGCCGGGGGCGTGCGCTGGTCCTGTTCGCCGGTGACGACGAGGCACGGTTTGTCGATCCCTTGCAACTGCTCGCGCACGTCTTCGGTGAACACCGACCGCACGGTGTCGAGATAATCTTCGGCCGTCATCCCGGAAATCGATTTCCTGAGCGCCGCGTGATGCGCTTCGGCCGTCGAGGGGAGCAGGGTGTCGGCGGTATAGGCGGCGGCGTATTCTTCCATCGACATGCCGCCGATCTTTTCTTCCATATCCTTCACCCGCGCCGGGCCGGCCTCGCCGAGATAAGCGAAGCTGTCGGCGTAGACGATCCCCAACACATCGTCGGGCGCGAACGCATGAAGGCGGGCGCACTGCAGACCGCCCATGGAGATCCCCATGATCACGGCGGGCAGCAATCCCATTTCCTTCAATGCCGCGTGCGCATCCTCGGCGATGGCCTGCATCGTCGCGCCGCCGTTGTTGGTCGATTTGCCGTGCCCGCGCGCATCGAACGCGACGCAGGTAAAGCGATCCTGCCAGCGCGCGATCTGCTCTTCCCACAGATAGCTGTTGGTCCCGAGACTGTGCAGCATCGCCAGCGTCGGCCCGTTACCCGTGCGCTCAAAATGGATTGTCTCCCCGTTTACGGAAATCTCGGGCATGTGGTCTCCCCTTTATATTAAGAGCTTTTCTGGCTGGTCATCTCGACCGCGATCAGGTTGGCCCCATAACGCGCCTGTCCGGCCAGATCCATGGTCGGCGCGAGTTGCATGTATTCCTTGATCGCGATCAGCGCGTCCCGGTCCCGGTCGGCGAGCTTGGCGATGTAATCGTCGACCGCGCTCGCGAGCCCGCCCGCTTTCGCGACCCGCGTCACCAGCCCGTGCGTGAAGGCGGTTTGGGCGTCGATCTCATCGCGGCTGAGAACGAGGTCGAGGATCGGTTTCGCCGGCATCTTCGGCAGGCACGCCGAGATCGCCAGCGTCGGCGGCAGGTCGTTGTCCATTTCGGGCAGGCTGAAGCGCGCGCTCTCATCGGCGATGGTGATGTCGCTCTGCGCCACGAACGCACAGCCGAAACCCTTGGCGCGGCCCTGCACGGCGGTCAGGACCGGGACCGGCGTGCGGCGCAGATGTTCGTAAACCCCCAGAATCGCGTCCGCGACACGTTCCCTAAAATCGCGCGCGATGTCGGGGCGTTTCTGGCCGGGTTGGATTCGGCGGCCGAGGCAGAAGTCATTCCCTTCGCCCCGGACGACGACGATCTTGATCGCCGGGTCTTTCCCCGCGTCCTCGATGGCATTTCCCAACTCACCCATATCGGGCGGGCCGAGGGTGTTGCCTTCGTCCGGCGTGCACAGCGTGACGTTCGCGACCGCGCCCGTCTTTTCGACCCGGAACCGGCCGTTTTCTGTCGTCATCTCATTCCTCCCCTTTTTCGGTCTCCACCGCATGGATCAGTTCGACGATCCGCTGCGGCAGGATCGGGCACTCGTTGATCCGGATGCCGAACGGCTGCAGCGCGTTTTCGACCGCGGCGACGATGGCTGCCGGCGCCGGGATCGTGCCGCCTTCGCCCGCGCCCTTGACCCCCAGCGGGTTCAGCGGCGTCGGGCTGTGCATGTGGATGATATCGCAATCCGGGATCATTTCAGCCGTCGGCATCAGATACTCGGCGAATGTCGTCGTTAGCGGGTTGGCGTCCTCGTCATAAACCATGCGTTCAAGAATCGCATTGCCGATCCCATGCGCGACGCCGCCCTGCACCTGGCCGTGCACCAGCATCGGGTTGATGACATTCCCACAGTCGTGGACCACGACATAATTCAAAATGGTGACCATACCGGTTTCCGGATCGACCTCGACCTCGGCGACGTGCGAGCCGTTGGAGTACGTCGCCTGCGGTGGCGTGTAGTAGGCGGAGGCTTCCAGGTCCGGCTTGATGCCCTCAGGTAAGACGTAACCCGGCATCCCGCTTGTCATCTTGGCGAGATCGGAAAAGCCGATGCTGTCACCCTGTTCGCCCTTGATCCGCACCAATCCGCCGACGCATTCGAGGTCGTCCTCTGAAACGTCGAACTTGGCGGCGGCCATCTTCAGCAGTTTGTCGCGCACCTCGATCGACGCCGTGCGCACCGACGAACCGGCGTTGACGGTGATGCGGCTCGCGTACGTCCCAGCCCCCCGGGGCATCATGCCGGTGTCGCCGACAACGACATCCACGTCGGCGATGTCGACGCCCAGCTGATCGGCGCAGATCTGCGCCAGCGTCGTCTTGTGCGCCTGACCGGCGGGTGTCGCGCCGGTGTAGACCGCGACCCGGCCGTTGGTGAGGATTCTTATGGTCGCGCCCTCGAACGGGCCGAGGCCCGTCCCCTCGACATAGTTGCCGATGCCGATGCCGAGATAGCGGCCCAGTTTCAATGCTTCCGCCTGGCGCTCGGGGAAGGTATCGTAGCCGGCGCGCGCCAGCGCTTTCTTTTGCGATTCCGGGTAATCGCCGGTGTCGTAAATAACCGGCGCGCCGTCGCGGTAGGTCAGACCCATTTTATAAGGCATGGCGTCAGCGGGGATGAAGTTGCGGTGGCGCACCTCTGCCGGGTCGATCCCGAGCTCGCGACCGATCAGGTCGCACATGCGCTCCATCACGAACACCGCCTGCGGGCGTCCGGCGCCCCGGAGCGGCGTCGTCGGCACCATGTTGGTGAAGGCGACCGTGACGTCGATCTTGTAAGCCCCCAGTTTATAAGGTCCGGGTACCGTCGTCGCCGAGATGTAGGGCATGATCGAGCCCCAGGGGAGATACGCGCCGGCGTCATGGATCAGCGATCCCTTGAGGCCAAGGATATGACCCTCGTCATCGACGGCGGCGGAGAGTTCCCACACCTGGTCGCGTTCCTGCGTCGTGGTCAGGAAGTGCTCGCGCCGGTCTTCCGTCCAGCGCACCGGGCGGCCCAGCATCTGCGCCGCCGCCGGGATCACCATCTCTTCAGGATAGACCTGGTTCTTGGGGCCGAAACCGCCGCCGACGTCGGGCGTGATGATGCGGACCTTGTCCTCGGGCATGTCGAACATGTCGACGACGCCGCGCTGGGTGTTGTGGGGCGTCTGCGTCGACGACCAGATCCGAAAGGCGTCCTGAACGGCGTCGTAGATCGCACACACGCCCCGGCACTCCATCGGGTGGCCGGTGCCCCGGTGCGGCACGTAACGCTCTTTAAGAATGTGTTTCGCTTCCTTGAACGCCTTGTCGATGTCGCCGTAGCCGAGCGAGAAGCGCGCCGCGACATTGTCTGTCATGTCGCTGTGCGCGACCGGTGCGCCGGGTTTGAGGGCGCTATCGCAGTGCCCCGCGGCGGGTAGCGGGTCCCAGTCGACGATCACGCGCTCGGCGGCGTCTTCCGCCTCATGACGGCTGTCGGCGACGATCACGCAGACCGCTTCGCCGACGAAACAGACTTCTTCGCTCGCCAGCGGTTCCTGGGTTATCGGGTTGGTGATCGCCGGGTTCGGGACTTGTAAGAGAATGCGCTTGCCATGCATCACATCGGGCAGGTCTTGGGCCGTATAAACAGCGACGACCCCCGGCATGGCGCGGGCGTCTTCGACATCGACCGAGGTGAAGCGGGCGTGTGCGAACGGGCTCCGGACGAACGCCGCTTCCAGCATCCCGGGCAGTTTGAGATCGTCGAGGAACTGCCCCTTGCCCGTCAGAAGATTGGGGTCTTCGAGCCGCTTGACGCTCTGGCCGACGAAAGCTTTCTCCGTCATGACCGCGCCTCCCGCATCTCGGCGGCGACGCTGAGCGCCGCCTTGACGATGGTGTCGTAACCGGTGCAGCGGCAGATGTTCCCGGATAAGGCTTCGCGGATGTCCGCTTCATCCGCGTCCGGGTGATCGCGCAAGTATGCGGTCAGCGTGGTCAGTATGCCGGGTGTACAGAATCCGCACTGAAGGCTGTAGTTATCCATGAATGCCTGCTGCAGCTCTCCAAGTGAGCCGTCGGCATTCGCGAGCCCCTCGATGGTCGTGACCTCGCACCCCTCTGCCTGCACCGCCAGCATCAGGCAGCCGCGCACGGCGTCGCCGTCGACCAGCACCGTGCAGGCCCCGCAGACACCATGCTCGCAGCCCAGATGCGTGCCGGTGAGGCCGAGGACTTTTCTCAGGAAATCGGCGAGGGAGTAGCGGTCCTCGACCGTCGCCGACATCTTTTCACCATTGACGGTGAGGCTGATCTCACGCGTGTGTTTTCCGTCAGACATCGGCCGTCTCCCTTGCCGTCTTCTGCGCTCGTTCGACGGCTCGTGTCAGCGACCGGCGCACGAACGCATCTGCGACGCGGCTTCTGTAATCCGCCGTGATCAGCGCGTCGCCCATCATGTCGTGTTTTGCCGCCATGGCGCCCGCGGCGCGGAACAGGGCGTCCGACGGCGCTTCGCCCACCAGCGATTTCTCGACATCGTTCAGCCGCACCGGGCCGTCGTCGACGCCGATCAGCACGACGGCGGCGCGGTCGATGCTGCCGTCATCGTCGAGCGTCAATTGGCTGCCGACGCCGACCACGGCAAAATCCCCATGACGCTGCGCGAACTCGCGAAAGTCCCAGCCGTGACCGGCGGGCCAGAGATCGAACGAGACGCCGGTCAGAATTTCGTCCGCCTCGATGTTCGGCGTCATGTAGCCGAGCGGATAGTCGGCAATCGGTACCGTGCGTTCGCCGCGCGTGCTGGTAAGCGTGATCTCGGCGTCGAACAGCGCCGCGATCCCCATCAGTTCCGCCGCCGGATCCATATGCGCGAGCGAGCCGCCGACCGTGCCCCGGTTCCGGGTCTGCACATGGCCGACGAAGCCGAGCGCTTCGGTGATAACCGGCGCGCGGGCCGCGATCTCGCCGGATTCCAACACCGCGCGCTGGCGGGTCATGCCGCCGATATGAACGCGCTCGCCGTCGATCCGGATGCCGGCAAGCTCGCTCACCGGGTTCAGGTCGATCAGGTGATCGACCATGACGTAACGAAGATTCATCATCGCCATCAACGATTGCCCGCCGGATAGCGGGCGCGCGTTGTCGAGCGTCGCCAGCATGTCCGTGGCGTCCTTTATCGTTTTGGCGCGGTGATATTTGAAGGGCGCCGGTTTCATGAGCCGTCCCCGCGGTCTTTCGACTTGCCGCCGACGCTGGATTTGATGCCGTGCCACAACAGCGAACCGACCTTGATCGCTTCGGCGTCCGGTTCCTCGCCGCTTTCGATCTTGGCGGTGAGGCGCTGGGCGAACTGATCGACGAGCGATTGCGCCGTCCGTTCGATGACGCTGGCGCCGCGCGCGTACTGGATGATGCTGCCGGCAAGCTGCAGGTCGGTGACCACATCGACGCGCGTGCCGTCATCCTGCGGGGCGAGCGAGAATGCGACGTCGGCGTTTGCGGTGCCGCGACCCCGGTCCTCGCGCCCTTTCGCCGAAACACGGACGGTGCGGGTGTCGGGATCGACGTCTTCGATCCTGGCGGTGCCTTGAAACGAAAGGGATACCGGGCCCAGCTTTAATTTCACCGTCCCCTCGAACGTCTGGGCGTCGACGATTTCGGTCAGTTCGGTGCCCGGCAGGCACGGTGCGACATAGGGGATGTCGAGCAACAGCTTCCACGCGTCTTCCGGCGGCAATGACAGCGTCAGCGTATTTTCGATCTTCATGAATGCCCGAGGTCTATGCCCCGCCTCCCGAAGTTTGTCGTGTCGGTGGTTGTCTCCACCTTGAGTGCCGTTTATAGTTTGATATCGAATAGTTCGATATCAAACTACTTTGATGCAGGTGTTATTATGAGTCAAGCCGAAGCCGTCGCCGTCCGCGATGAAGCCTCCGCCTTCGAGGGGCAGGACCTGGAGACGCTGCTCGCGCAATGGCGGCGTGAACGGCCCGATGTCGATCCGGCGGGGATCGGGATCTGCGGCGCCGTCTGGCGCGCGGCGGAACGGTTAAGGCGCGGCGTGCTCGCGAACCTCGCCGAGCACGATCTGGATTTCGCCGGTTTCGACGTCATCATGACGCTGCGACGGCAGGGCCGAAATCAGGCGCTGTCGCCGTCGGCGCTGGCGAAAGAGATGATGCTCTCGACGTCGGCGATGACCAACCGGCTCGACAGGCTGGAGAAGCGCGGCCTGATCGAACGCATGCGCGATCCGGACGACCGGCGCGGCCTCAAGATCGTTTTATCCGACCAGGGGTTCGACCTGGTCGACGGCATCTTCGTCTCGCACGTCCGGACGGTAGAGAAAATGCTGGCGCCGCTCGACAAAAAAGACCGCGCCCGCTTGAGCGGTCTTCTGCAATCCATCGCCAGTATCTGCTGACCGGGATTTCCCCTATTCGCAATCGAAGTGGTGGACGCAGAACATTCGGTCGCAAGCGAGGCGGGCTGTCTGGTATTGGCGGTCTGGAAGGCGCCGGTCCGGTTCGTGGACGAATAGCCCGTCAGGCCATCTTACCCTTCGGCCGCCGGCCCATGCGTTCCTCGTTCTGGCGCTTCAGTTCCTGTAGATAAGTATGATGGTTTTCGGTGCTCTGGTAGAGATATCGCAGCACGCGTGCGTGCAGTTTCTCGTCGTCCGTGAACCAGGACGCGATCGTCGTCAGGAACTTGTCCGTGGCGCCGTTCTGGACCGGCGATTTGGCGTCGTCTTCGAGTACGGCGATACAATAGGCGACGTGCGCGATCAGGCGCATGATCTCCGGCGGTGCGGTCAGGCGTTTTTCGGCCATGCGCTCGAGAATGTCGACACGTTGCTCGACTTCCAGATGTTCGAGTTTGTTGAGGATATGATCCTTGACGATGCGGATCGCCGCGGCATATGCCTGCGTCTCGCCGACGACTTCGTGACTGACCGCCTCGATCTCGCCGGCCATCTCCGACATGATCTCGTGGCGGTCCTCACGCCTGCCGATGAGGAGGTAGTTGATCGCCGATGAAAGGGCTTTCTTTGCCCGCTCGCGTTTGGATAATCCGAACATGAACCAACAACTTACCTGTGCATCCTTACGCTTCAATTACAAAGTTATCAAACTTCGGGTGCGTGCATCATCATGAAAGGTAAAGACACGCTACTCTATCTGGCGCTCGGATTGGCATTTGCGGCCGTGTTCGCCTTCGTCGGCCCGTATTTCTGGTTTGCCGACCTTTTCGCGCATTTCCGCCCGCATTATGCGGTGCTGGCGATTGTTCTGGCGGGCGTTGCGCTGGCGATGCGGCGGGGCCGGGTCGCGGTTCTGTGTGCCGGCATCGTGCTGCTGACGGTGCCGCCGCTCCTCGCCGATCTGGAGCCGAGCGTGTGGCGCGGGGGAGAACCCGGTTTGCGACTGATGGCGTGGAACATGCATTATCGCGCCGTTGATGCCGATCAGGGCCTCGACATGATTCGCGACACGGACGCCGATATCGTCATCCTTTCCGAAGTGTCTGCCGCCTGGCGCGAACGACTGGGCGCGCTCGACGGTCTATACCCATACCAGGCACATGCCGATGACTGCGGTTTGGTGGGCTGCGAGGTTTCCATCCTGTCGAAACGACCGTGGCGAGGCGTGCGTATCCAGACACTCGCGCCCCGAACCCCGCCGGTGATTGTCGCCGGTTTTCCCGAATTCGGCGGTGTACCGGCCTTTCAGTTGGTCGCGGTCCATCTGACGAATGTGATCAACGGCCGCGGCGGCGCGCTGCAATTGGCGCAGATTTCCGAACTCGGCAAGCTGGTTCGGGTACTGCCGGGCCCCGTCGTCATGGCCGGCGACATGAACGCCGCACCGTCGTCGGCCGTGTTCCGCGCCATCGGCCGGGAAACCGGGCTTGCGAGCGCGGATACCGGCCTGCAACCGACATGGCCGTCGATACTGGGGTGGTTCGGAATCGCCATCGATCATGTTTTCACGCGCGGGGTAGCGGGCGTCGCCGTCAGGCTTCTCGGCGCCGGCGGCTCTGATCACGCCGCGATCGAGGCGGCTATCGCGTTCGAAAACTGAGGCATGGAGACGGTGCTTTGCCGTTCAGCTGAAGTCGAAGCCGCGCGCCTTGAGTTGGGCGCGCAAACCGTCCCGGGCCTTGGCCGAGAGCTTGGCGTCGACCTCGTCGGACCAGGAATCCGCCGTGGTCTGCTTGCCGATGGATTCGTAATGCCGGCGCAGCTCGGCGTTGTAGGGGTCGAGCACGGCCAGCGATGCCTCCCGGTCGTAAGTTTCGCGATGCACGATCCCGCTTACCGGCATCCGCGGTTTCTGTTTCGGCGCCTCGTCGGGGAAGCCCAGGCACATGCCGAACACGGCGTAGGTCCGCTTCGGCAGATTCAGGATCTCGGCGATCTTCTCGGGATCGTTGCGGACGGCGCCGATCATGACACCCTGAATGCCCAGCGATTCGGCGGCGATATACGCCGACATTCCGACCAGGGCGGCATCGATGGTCGCAACCAGACCCATCTCCAGATTGTTGTCGTCTGCCGAGTGGCCGTGACGCTGAAAAGCGGCCTCGATTCGGGTCAGATCGGCCAGAAACGCCAGGAACACCGGACAAGACACGATGTGCTTCTGGTTGCCGCAGGGCACGGAAATTTTCTCTTTCCGGGCCTGGTCCCGGACGACGACGACGCTGTAGGCCTGCACGTTCGATGACGTCGGCGCGCGAAGCGCGGCGCCTAGAATCGCATCCACGTGCGCGTCCGTCACCGGCTTATCGGTGTATTTTCGGATGCTGCGGCGGCCCAGAAGGGCGTTGATGGTCTCGCTTGCAATGGTTTGGGCGAAGGTGTCCGGGCTCATGCTGTGGCTCCGTCGTTAACGAAAATCGAGTTGTTGCCGAGGATCATGCCCCTATCGACGAAGCGTTTGCAATGCAGCATATAAGTCTACAAAGTACACATTCTATAAATCGAATATGTTTAGATTTTCCGGGATTGACATGAATCAATTACGGCTTTCGCAGGTGCACCTATAAGTGCACGAGGACGATCTCCGGAGGGGGCGTCTCCTTGTGAGCAAGACGGGGTTGGAACCATGAACCTATTGATGATCATACCGCTCGCCATCGGCGCGCTGCTCGGGCTTTATCTGTCCGCGGGCTCGGTCGATACGACGATTTATCTGCACGGGCTATTGCTGACGGCGTTCTGCGTCGTCTTCATTTTCCGCGTCATTCAAAGCGACGGCAAAACAGGTGGCCCGGCGAATCCGAATTCGGCCGTCGATTACAACGACGCCGTCGTGCGGGCCGGTGTCATCGCCACCACCTTCTGGGGCGTGATCGGCTTCACGGTCGGTCTGGTGATCGCCCTGCAGTTGGCGTTCCCCGTTCTCAATCTCGATCTTCCGTGGACCGGCTTCGGCCGCTTGCGCCCGCTGCACACGTCTGCGGTGATTTTCGCGTTCGGCGGCAACGCGCTGCTGATGACGTCGTTCCACGTCGTCCAGCGGACCTGCCAGGCGCGACTCGCCGGTGGCTGGGCGCCCTGGTTCGTGTTCTGGGGCTATCAACTGGTCATCATCATGGCGGCGACCGGTTACGTGTTCGGCGTCACCCAGGGCAAGGAATACGCCGAGCCCGAATGGTATGTCGATCTGTGGCTGACCATCGTCTGGGTGGTGTATCTGCTGGTGTTCCTGGGGACGCTCTGGAACCGCAAGGAACCGCACATCTATGTGGCCAACTGGTTCTACCTCGCGTTCATCGTAACGATCGCCATGCTTCACATCGTCAACAATCTGGCGTTGCCGGTCAGCTGGTTCGGCGCCAAGTCCTATCCGGTGTTCGCCGGCGTGCAGGACGCGCTGACGCAGTGGTGGTACGGGCACAACGCGGTGGGCTTCTTCCTGACGGCGGGCTTCCTCGGGATCATGTACTACTACATTCCCAAGCAGGCCAATCGTCCGGTCTACTCTTATCGTCTTTCCATCGTGCACTTCTGGTCGCTGATCTTCCTCTACATCTGGGCCGGTCCGCACCACCTGCACTATACCGCGCTGCCCGACTGGGCGCAGACACTGGGCATGACGTTCTCCGTCATGCTGTGGATGCCGAGCTGGGGCGGGATGATCAACGGCCTGATGACGCTGTCGGGGGCGTGGGACAAGCTCCGTACCGATCCGATCCTGCGCATGATGGCGATCTCCGTCGCGTTCTACGGGATGTCGACCTTCGAAGGTCCGCTGATGAGCATCAAGGCCGTCAACTCCTTGAGCCACTACACGGACTGGACCATCGGTCACGTGCACTCCGGTGCGCTCGGCTGGGTCGGCATGGTCAGCTTCGGCGCGATCTACTTCCTGGCGCCGGTGATGTTCAACCGCGAACGCCTGTACTCCCTGCGTCTGGTTTCCGCACATTTCTGGCTGGCGACGCTGGGCATCGCGCTCTACGCCGCCGCAATGTGGGTGTCGGGGATCCTACAGGGCCTGATGTGGCGGTCGTATGACGCGCTCGGCTTCCTCGAGTACTCGTTCGCCGAGACCGTCGATGCGATGCATCCGTTCTATGTCATCCGTGCCGTCGGCGGCGGGATGTATGTCATCGGCGCGCTGATCATGGCCTGGAACGTGTATCGCACGGCCAGAGGCGACGTCAGAACCGAAAAGCCGTATGTCGATGCGCTTGCGCAACCGGCCAGCGCGTAAAGGAGATCGAACATGTTCGACCACGGTAAACTAGAACGCAATTCGATCCTGCTTGTGATCGGTATTCTCGTCGTCGTCTCCATCGGCGGCATCATCGAGATCGCGCCGCTGTTCTATCTGGAAAGCACGATCGAAAAGGTGAAGGGCGTGCGCCCGTATACCCCGCTCGAGCTCGCCGGCCGGAACATCTACATCCGCGAGGGGTGCTACAACTGCCACAGCCAGATGGTGCGGCCGTTCCGCGACGAACTGGAACGTTACGGCCATTATTCGCTGGCGGCGGAAAGCATGTACGACCACCCGTTCCAGTGGGGCTCCAAGCGGACCGGGCCGGATCTGGCCCGTGTCGGCGGCAAGTACTCCGACGAATGGCACCGGGCGCACATGCACGATCCGCGCTCCCTGGTGCCGGAGAGCGTGATGCCGGGCTATCCGTTCCTCGCCGAAAACGAGGTCAGGAGCTTCGACATCGCGGACCACCTGAAAGCCAACAAGGCGATCGGGGTGCCGTACACCACCGAGATGATCGAAGTGGCCCTGGCTGACATGATGGCCCAGGTCGATCCGGACAGCGACGGCGCGGAAGGCGTCATGGCACGTTACCCGGGCGCCAATGTCCGCAACTTCGACGGCAAGCCGGGTAAGCCGACCGAACTCGATGCGCTGATCGCCTATCTGCAGGTGCTCGGCACGATGGTCGACTTCTCGTCCTATAACGCCGACGAAAACCTGCGCTGAGGAGAACCGACATGGATTACACGACACTTGCCGAGTTCGCCCAGACCTGGGGTCTGGTCTACATGGTCGCCATTTTCATCGGCGTCCTGATCTATGCCCTCAGGCCCGGCGCAAAGAAGACGTTCGACCGCGCGGCGCGTATCCCGCTCAAGGAGGATTGAGACATGGCCGAAAGACACGTTGATCAACTTTCCGGCACCGAGACGACCGGACACGAGTGGGACGGCATTCGCGAACTCGATAACCCGCTTCCCAGATGGTGGCTGTGGATCTTCTACGCATGCATCGTGTGGTCGATCGGCTACTACGTCGCTTATCCGGCGATCCCGCTGGTTTCCGGCTACACCAAGGGTATGCTGGGCTACAGCTCGCGCGCCGAGGTGCAGAAGGAAGTGGCGAAGGCCAAGGAAGCGCAATCGGAGTATCTGACCGCGATTTCCGCCGCCTCGCTGGAGGAAATCCGCACCAAGCCGGAATTGCTCGAATTCGCCATGGCGGGCGGCAAGTCGGCGTTCGCCGTCAACTGCTCGCAGTGCCACGGTTCGGGCGCGCAGGGGGCGTTCGGCTATCCCAACCTGAACGACGACGAATGGATCTGGGGCGGCTCGCTCGACGCCATTCACTTCACAATCGCCCACGGCGTTCGCAACACGCAGAGCGACGAAGCGCGCGTCTCGATGATGCCGGCGTTCGTGAAGGACGGTATCCTCACGCGCGACCAGGCCGGCCAGGTGGCGGAATATGTGCTGTCGCTTTCGGGTAACGCGACCGATCAGGCCGCGGCCGCCGAAGGCAAGCAGATGTTCGAGGACAACTGCGTCGCCTGTCACGGCGAGGGGGGCGTCGGCATTGCCGAGCTGGGTGCGCCGCCGCTCAACAACAACATCTGGCTGTATGGTGGTGACAAGGAAACGATCGTCGAAACGATCTCCAACAGCCGTAGCGGCGTGATGCCGGCGTGGGGTAAAATTCTCGACGCCCCGACGGTCAAGCAGTTGACGATCTACGTGCACTCCTTGGGCGGCGGAAAATAGTCTGACGACGAGGCATCCACAAATTGCAGGCGTCATTCCCCGGGGCGGGCGGGGGTGACGCCTGAATCACCTGATAACGGTGCGAACACATGACGACTGAAGCCGAGATTGCCCAGGACCACCAAGACCAGAACGCCGCCCCAGACATCACGCGCCACGATGTCGAGGCCGTCAACAAGAGCGAAAACCGTTCGCTCTACAAGAAGCGGGTCAAGATCCATCCGAAGCGCGTCTGGGGCACGTTCCGGAAGCTCAAGTGGTGGATCATGGCGATCACGCTCGGCATCTACTACATCACGCCGTGGATCCGCTGGGACCGTGGTGTCGGCAACCCCGACCAGGCGGTGCTGATCGATTTTCCGCACCGGCGTTTCTATTTCTTCTTCATCGAGATCTGGCCGCAGGAAGTCTATTACTTCGCAGGCCTTCTGATCATGGCGGCGGTCGGGCTGTTCCTGGTGACCAGTATCTTCGGCCGCGCCTGGTGCGGTTACGCCTGCCCGCAGACGGTCTGGACCGATCTGTTCATCTGGGTGGAACGCTTCGTCGAGGGCGACCGCGCCGCGCGTATCCGCCTGGACAAGGCGCCGATGTCTGCGTCCAAGCTGGCCAAGCGGGTACTCAAGCACGCGATCTGGTTGCTGATCTCGGTCGCCACCGGCGGGGCGTGGATTTTCTATTTCGCCGACGCGCCGACACTGGCGCAGGATTTCATCCTGTTGGACGCGCAGCCGGTCGCCTACATCACCGTCGCTGTGCTGACGTTCACGACGTACTCGCTGGGCGGGCTGATGCGTGAACAGGTGTGCACATATATGTGTCCGTGGCCGCGTATCCAGGGCGCGATGATGGACGAACATTCGCTGACCGTTACCTACAAGGCCGACCGCGGCGAACCGCGCGCGCCTTATAAAAAGGGCGAGACGTTCGAGAACCGGGGCGACTGCGTGGATTGCAAGGCCTGCGTCGTCGCCTGCCCGGCGGGGATCGATATCCGCGACGGTCAGCAACTCGAATGCATCACCTGCGCGCTCTGCATCGACGCGTGCGACGACGTGATGTCGAAGATCGGCCGCCCGCGCGGGCTGATCGACTACGACTCGGTCGCCGCGATGAACGCCCGCATCGAGGGCAAGCCCGCGAAGCTGAAGCCGATCCGCTTCCGCACCGTGGCGTATTTCTGTCTGTGGGCGGCGATCGGGCTGTTCATGCTGTTCGTGTTCGTCGGCCGGACCGAGCTCGACATCAACGTGCTCAGGGACCGCAACCCGATCTACACGAAACTCGCAGACGGCTCGATCCAGAACGCCTACACCTTCAAGATTCTCAACAAGGCGCGGGTCGAACGCTCCGTGTTCCTGGAAATCACCGAACCCGAAGGCGCGCGCATGAAGGTCGTCGGTGGCGCCGACAACGAACCGGCGATGACGGCGCTGTTCGATCTGAACCCGGACACCCTTCAGAGCTTCCGGCTTCTGGTGCAGATGCCAAGCGACATGATCAAGGACGAAGCGACCGACATCACGTTCCAGCTTCGCGACATGTCCAACGGCGAAACCGCGACGTATGATAGTGTGTTCAGGGCACCCGAACGATGAGCACGACAACGATGAACGACAAACCCGCCTTCAGGATCACCGGCCGCATGGTGTTTTTCGGGCTGGTCGCCTTTTTCGGGGTGATCGCCGCGGTCAACGGCGTGTTCATGTTCTACGCGCTGGATACGTTCCCCGGGCTGACGACAGAGGACTCTTACAAAAAGGGGATCGTCTACAACCGGACCCTAGACGACGCCGAAGCGCAGAAGCGTCTCGGCTGGACCAGCAGCATCGCCCTCGGCGCCGACGGGATGCTGACGGTGACGATGACCGACAAGATCGGTGCGCCGCTCTCGGGCGCTCTGGCATCGGTATCGATGACGCGTCCGCTGGGTGATGACCGCGCGTTGAGCGTCGATATGAAGGAAATCGCGGACGGCCGTTATCAGGGCCGTTTCGATGCGCCGCTGCACGGCCGTTGGAAGGCAGAGGTCACGGTCCGCCGCGGTGGCGATTCGTACCGCATGAACCATGAGGTGATGGTGAAATAATGAACGTCGTCTCGCCCACGCGCACGATCAGCCTGCCGGATGACGCCGGCATCGCCGATTGCTGCGATGCCGGGACGCTGGCAAACGTGACGGTCGCGGCGCAGGGGCCGAAACAGGTCGATCCGTCGACGCTCGCGCTCAATGATCCGTCAGCCTTCATTTCGCAGGACGGCGATGGCGCCTCGTCGCTCAACCTGCTCGTCGAAAACCTCCACTGTGCGGCGTGCATCGGCAAGATCGAACGGACGCTGAACGCGTTCCCCGGCGTGACCCGGGCGCGCGTCAACATGAGCACGCGGCGGCTCCATGTCGCGTGGCGCGACGGCGCGGCCGATCCTTCGGAACTGATGCGGGCCGTCCAGGCGCTCGGCTACCCGGTGACGCCGTTCGACCCGGCGGAACTTGCCGGATCGGAAAGCCGCGAAGACAAGCGGTTGCTGTCGGCGATGGCGGTCGCGGGCTTCGCCGCCGCCAACGTCATGCTGCTGTCGGTCTCCGTCTGGTCCGGCCATGCGGGGGATATGGGCGAGAACACGCGGACATTGTTCCACTGGATTTCAGCCCTGATCGCCTTGCCCGCCATCGTCTACGCCGGCCAGCCGTTCTTCCGGAGCGCCGTTGCCGCGCTTCGCGCGAGAAGCCTCAACATGGACGTGCCGATCAGCCTTGCCGTCGTGTTGGCGGCGGGCATGAGCGTCTATCAGACGGCGCACGCGGCGGAGCATGCCTATTTCGACGCGTCGGTATCTTTATTGTTCTTCCTCCTGATCGGGCGTTACCTCGACCAGCGCGCTCGCTCGAAAGCGCGCTCCGCGGCAACACATCTCTTGGCGCTACAGGCCCGTGCGGCGACCGTGGTCGACGAAGACGGGCGTCAGCACGCGATGCGGATCAATGAAATCGACGCGGGGATGACGGTCCTGGTCGCGGCGGGCGAGCGGGTGCCGGTCGACGGTACGGTTCTCGACGGCCGCTCCGATATCGATACGCAGCTGTTAACCGGCGAGACCATGCCGAAGCTGGCGGCGGCCGGCGAACGGGTTTATGCGGGGACGCTCAACCTGACCGCACCGCTCCGGGTGCAGACGACGGCGCGCGCCGACGCGACGCTTTTGTCCGAGATCGTCAAGCTGATGGAACTGGCGGAGCAGGGCCGTGCGCGCTACATCCGCCTCGCCGACCGGGTCGCGCGGATCTACGCCCCCGTCGTGCATATCTTGGCAGCCGCGACGTTCGCGGGCTGGATCGTGTTCACCGATGCCAATTGGCAAACGTCGCTGATGGCGGCGATCGCGGTGCTGATCATCACATGCCCATGCGCGCTGGGCCTTGCGGTGCCGGCGGTGCAGGTCGTGGCGTCGTCCAGGCTTCTGAAGGCGGGGGTGCTCGTCAAAGCGGCGGACGCGCTCGAACGGCTCAGCGGGGTCGATACCGTCGTCTTCGACAAGACGGGCACGCTGACGCTCGGCACGCCCGAGCTAGTCGGGGGTGATTACGATAAGACGCTGCTAAACCGCGCCGCGGCGCTTGCCGCGCACAGCCGTCATCCGCTCTCAAAGGCGCTGGTCGCAGCGGCGGCGGGGCATGACAAGATTGCCGTCAGCGATGTCCGGGAAGTGCCGGGCCACGGTCTCGAAGGTACGCTCGACGGTGCGCGCGTCCGGCTCGGCAGCCGCAAGTGGTGTGGCGCTGAGGCGGATCCTGCGTCCGATGCGCAAGGGCTTTCCGAGATATTCTTCACCGTCGACGGCAGGGTCGCCGCCAGTTTCCGCTTCGAGGACGCGCTCCGCGCCGATGCGGGCGAGGTCGTCGCCGCGCTGAAAGCACAGGGCATGAAAGTCGAACTGTTGTCCGGCGACACCGAAGCCGCCGTTGCGCGCACCGCCGCGCGGCTCGGGATTGACCGTTGGCAATATGGCTGCCTGCCCGTGGACAAGACGGCACGGCTCGAGCGACTGGCGTCGGAGGGCAGATGCGTGCTGATGGTGGGCGACGGCCTCAACGACGCGCCGTCGCTGGTCGCGGCGCATGTCTCGATGTCGCCGACCAACGCCGCCGACGTCAGCCAGACCGCGGCGGACCTG
Organism: Rhodospirillales bacterium; assembly: GCA_965228915.1. Taxonomy (GTDB): domain Bacteria; phylum Pseudomonadota; class Alphaproteobacteria; order Rhodospirillales; family Casp-alpha2; genus UBA4479. Next base: position 1,846,444 of record OZ245847.1, read on the forward strand.
TTGTTCCAGGGCGCGGGCCTTGCGCCCGTCCTGACGGCGATCCGCGTCGCGCGCATGTCGACGCGGCTGGTGAAGCAGAACTTTGCGCTCGCGTTTCTCTATAACAGCATCGCCGTGCCGGTCGCCGTGATCGGCCTTGCGACGCCCCTGGTCGCCGCCGTCGCGATGTCGTCGAGCTCGATCGTCGTCACGCTCAACGCCCTCAGACTGAAATGGGTCAGATAGGAGGCGAGATATGGAGATCGTCGGCTACCTGATTCCGATTGCGCTTTTTCTTGGCCTTCTCGGTCTGGGCGCATTTCTCTGGTCGCTCAAGTCCGGCCAGTTCGACGACCTCGACGGCGCGGCGGAACGCATCCTGCTGGATGACGACGAACTGTCCCCGGCGAAGCCCGCCGAAAAATCCACCGAAAAGCCCGAAGAAAAGTCCGAAGAAAAGCGCGGGGCATCGCGCTAAGCTCTCTGCTATGATCGCTTCCGGTATCGATTGGGGGGTGCATGAACGGAGACGAGCAGGCGGCATGGCATCGACGGCGCAGGGTTCATCGCCTGATCCGGTTCTTCATGGTGGTCGTCGCGCTGGCGCTGACACTCCGGATCATCATCTTCCTGATCGAGGACGGCGCGCGTATGACGCCCGAAGAGGGCGCGAAACTGCCGCCCGTCGAAACCCCGGCGCCCGCGCATTGAGGAACTGAACGGAAAGCCCGCCCATGCTCGACCTGCTCAAGAAAATATTTCGCACCCTCGACGACGCGTCGAAGAAAGCCGAGCGCAAGTGTGACGTCTGCGGGCACGTCATGCAGGGCTATCCGCGCCGCTGCGAAAAATGCGGCACCGATCTTGAAGATTCCTTCGAGTGAGTTTCGCCGCTCACGCACCGTTTACTAATTTAGTCACTTTCCGCTCACGACCCGCTCCCCCCGACGGGACGGGATTTCCATATTTGGTGAAGCAGGCCGCGTCCGGCCTCGGAAAATCACGCTAAGTAAATGATATTAAATATTTTTAACGCTCCCACCGTCGTGATCCGGGTTTAAGTGCGCCTTCCGCCGGATGCGATTAACTTCTCGGCAACAAGCGAGTTCAACTCATACGGCGTCGCTTGGAGACAATTGACCACAACGACTGAATTCCGAGAAGGACTACATCATGAATATCAAGAACATTACCGCAGCCCTTGCCCTCGCGCTGGCTCTCGGTGCTGCCGCACCGGCCCTGGCCGACAACTCGGTTCGGTTCCCGGGACTGGAAATCGAACAGCTGACCGAGCAGTTGCAGCAGCAGCAACTGCAGTCCGAAGAGCGGCGTCAGCCGCAAGCTTCGGAAGCGCCGACGTTCGGCTGATACTGGGCGGTCGGTTAACGCCGCCACGACAGTCAAAGAAGACCGGGTCTGAACACCCGGTCTTTTTTGCGTTTGGCCGATACACCACTCGCGCCGCTGTGAAATACGCGCTTGTTTCGTGAGTGAAATGTGGCATCCGCCGCCAAGTATTCGCGTAAACGCCCGTCACATCTGAATTCTTCGACCTCACGACCGGGTGATCGGAGGTGATTGTCCAATCGGCGTTTGGATACGTATCTCATGGTGACAACGCAAACGACGTTATTCCGGTGCGCAGGTGCGCATCGGTGAAGATGGAAAACACCAGATGAAAGGAGATCCATCATGAAGACCCAGAAAACCATTACCGCTTTTGCTTTTGCCATTCTCGTCGGTGCGACCGCTCCGGCGCTGGCCGGGACCAACGACGTCCGGTTCCCGGGCAAGTCGGTCGAGCAAAAGACCATGGACATGCAAACGCATAATCCTGCCATGCAGGATCGATCGGTGGGCGCCTACAGTGTTCAGCGTTTCCCGGGTCTGAAGGTGGAACACCTGACCCGTGAGATCGAGGACATGCGCCTCGACACCGATGCCGAACCGGTGACCACCGACGCGCCGATCTACGGCTAACCTCCCCGGACGGTGTTCGCCAACCGTCGGCAACAGAAGGGCCGGTCCATATGGGCCGGTCCTTTTTCTTGGCCCGCCGGAATTTTCATCAACAACCCGCGAGCGATGGTCTATAAAACCTTCCCATGAGCGGGAACTTCGACAAGCAGATGGAAAAAGCCGGCAAGCGGCATGCCGCCGGCGACCTCAAGGGCGCTTCCAAGATTTACCGGTCCCTGCTGTCGCGCGATCCCGGCAACGACATCGTCAAATTTTACAAGGCGCTCGCCGATTTCGATCTCGGCCAGCGTGAAAAGGCGATCGATGCGCTCAAGGACATCACGACGCGCGTCAAAGACGTGCCGAAGATCCAGATGGACCTGGGGTACATGCTGGAACGCGAGGGGCGTTATGGGGAAGCGTCGCAAGCCTTCGAGGCGGCGAGCCGGCTCGCGCCCATGGACCCGAATCCGTATGTCATGGTCGCGCACATGAAGATGCAGACGGGTGATCCGGAAGCGGCGATCGCCGGGTACCGCAAGGCGATCGATCTGCATCCCGGCGCCGATGCAGTCCGGGTCGGCCTGACCCGCGCGCTGATGACGGTGGGAGATTGGAACGAAGCCGCGCTCGAGGTCGACCGGGTGCTGCGCGCCAAGCCCGGGCATACCGGGGCGATGGCGCTTAAATCGGTGATTTGCTACGAGATCGGGAAGCCCGAGGAGGCCCGCGCGATCGCCGACTTCGGAAACCGTCTGATGCTGCACGATATCGCCGATCACTGCGGACCGGATCAGGTCGAGAATTACAACGCCGCCCTGTCGGATGCCATCACCAACCATCCGACCATCGCCTACGAACCGAAGGATTATTCGACCAAGAAAGGCTTTCACACCGGGGACATCACGTTGGACAAAAAGGGGCCGATCCCGGAATTCCTGGATTGGATCCGGTCCGAGGTCGACAAGCTGATCGCCGAATGCCAGGCCGGCGCGACCGACGACTTCGCGCGCGCTGCCCCCGCCGCCTACAAACTCAACGCCTGGGGCGTGGTCATGGAGGATCAGGGTCATCAGGCCTCTCACATCCATCGCGATGCGTGGTTGAGCGGGGTCTATTATCCGAAGGTCCCCGACGCGGTGCGCGAAGACGATCCGCATCACGCGGGCTGGATCGAATTCGGCACGCCGCACGACTACCCGGCGCGCAAGACGGTGTCCGATACCACCTTGATCAGGCCGCGGCCCGGCCGCGCGATCTTCTTTCCATCGTACTTTTATCACCGGACGGTGCCGCTCCAGTCTGACGAGACGCGAATCAGCATCGCCTTCGACGTGTTGCCGCAATAGCTGCGGAAGCCGGAATAATCGATCTTCTGCGCTTGCACGGACCGGGCAGCAGAGTAGGATGCGTGATTGTGCAGCGCATCATTGCCATCCATCGCGATACGGAGACACCATGGACCTGACATTCGGCGGCATTCTGCTTTTGGGGCTGGTTATCGGACTGCAGCATGCCCTCGAGGCCGATCACGTTGCCGCCGTGTCGTCGATCGCCAGCGGCGAGACGACCATGCGCCGGATCGTCGCGCATGGCGTCGTCTGGGGGCTCGGCCACACCATCATGCTGGGCATCGTCGCCGGGACCGCGATCTATCTGGGGACGGGTATCGACGACAGCATCGCCGGGTGGCTGGAATTCGGCGTCGGCGTGATGCTGGTTCTGCTGGGCGGGCAGGTCGTCTGGCGGCTTGTCCGCGACCGGGTGCATTTTCACGCCCACCGCCACGACGACGGCACGCTGCACGTCCACGCGCACTCGCACGCCGGGGAAAAGGTGCCGCACAACCGGAACAGGCACGCCCACGAACACCCGGAGGGCCTGCCGTGGCGCACGCTCACGGTCGGGCTGATGCACGGCATGGCCGGGTCGGCGGCGTTGGTCGTGCTGACGGCGACCTCGGTCAGCGACCCGCTGGTCGGCATCGGCTACGTGATTCTGTTCGGTCTCGGCTCCATCGCCGGGATGGCGGCGTTGTCGATGGCGATCGCGCTGCCGCTCGGCTACACCGCCCGCACGTTGACGTGGGCCAACCGGGCCCTGCAAAGCGGGATCGGCGCGGCGACGATGGTGATCGGTAGCGTCGTGATTTACGAAACGCAGCTCCGCCACTTGTTCCTCGACTGACCTTTTTTCGCCTCAATTCCGAGGCCGTATTAACCCGTTCATAACGGCATTCGCGGCATAAAGCGGCATGGCCCGAAAAACCAAACGCAACGGCAAGAAATCAACTGCCGCGCCCTCGCGGTTGCGGCGCGTCGGCAAATGGCTGGCGACCATCACTGTCTGGGGATTGATCGGCTGCCTGTTTTTGGCGGGGTGGTTCTATACCGATCTCCCGGACGTTGAAGATAGCCTCGCGCCGTCCCGCCGGCCGACGGTTTGGGTTCTGGCCAACGACGGCAAGGAAATCGCTGCCGTCGGCGATCTGTACGGGATACCTGTAAGACTCTCCGACCTCCCGCCGGCCCTGCCGCAGGCAGTCCTGGCGACCGAGGACCGGCGTTTCTACGATCACTTCGGCGTCGATCTGATCGGCCTTGCCCGCGCCATGGTCGCCAACATCCGCGCCGGACGAATCGTCCAGGGCGGCAGCACGATCACGCAACAGGTCGCGAAGAACCTGTTTCTCACATCCGAGCGCACCTACAAGCGCAAGATCCAGGAAGTCATGCTGGCGCTGTGGCTGGAGAACCGGTTTTCGAAGGATCAGATCCTCGAACTCTATCTCAACCGGGTTTATCTCGGCGCCGGCACCTATGGCGTCGACGCGGCGGCCAGGAAGTATTTCGACAAACCGGCGTCGCAGCTCAACGTCTGGCAGTCGGCGATGCTGGCCGGGCTTCTGAAGGCGCCCAGCCGCTACAATCCGCACAGCGACGACGACCGGGCCGAAAAACGGACGCGGGTCGTTTTATCCAACATGGTGGCGGCGGGTTACCTGACCGAGGCGCAGGCCAAGAAGGCACGGGCTTCTTCGTCGCAGGGGACGGCCGCTAGACCTGGCCGGATCGCACCCTATTTCGTCGACTGGATTCTGGATCAGGTGCAGGACTACGTCGGCGCGCGCGACCGCGACCTGATCGTACAGACGACGCTCGACCGGGATGCGCAACTGACCGCAGAGCGTGCCCTGGGCGATGTCATCGACAAAGCAGGAAAAAAGCGAAAGATCGGGGACGGCGCGGTGTTGCTGATGTCGCCTGAGGGCGGCGTCCGTGCCATGGTGGGCGGGAACAATTACGCCCGGAGCCAGTTCAACCGGGCGACCCAGGCGCGTCGTCAGCCGGGTTCCGCGTTCAAGCCGGTGGTTTATCTGGCGGCGCTGAAATCCGGCCTCAGGCCCGAGGACGTGATTGAGGACGCGCCGATCCAGATCGGCCAGTGGTCGCCCAGCAACTTCGACGGCAAGTTCCAGGGACCCGTCACCGTCGCCGACGGTCTGGCCAAATCGATCAATACGGTCGCCGTCCGGGTCGCCATGAAGGCGGGCATCGGCCGGGTCGCCGACACGGCCCGTTCGCTCGGTATCGATCCGGGCGAGAAACCCGATGCGTCCATTGCGCTCGGCACCGTGGAGACGACGCTGCTCGAGCTCGTCAGCGCTTATGCGCCTTTCGCCAACGGCGGCGACGGGATCATCCCCTACGGGATCGAGGAAATCCGCGACGGCGGAGGGGAGATTCTCTACCGGCGCAAGGGCTCCGGTCCCGGCAACGTCGTGCCGCCTCATCTCGTCGGGCCGATGAACAACATGCTGCACAAGGTGATTACGGACGGCACCGGCAAGGCGGCCGCCTTCGGGCGCGATGCGGCGGGCAAGACCGGCACCTCGCAGAACTACCGCGATGCATGGTTCGTCGGCTACACCGCCAACTACATGGCGGGGGTATGGCTCGGCAACGATGACGGCGCGCCGATGAACCACGTCACGGGCGGCAGCTATCCGGCGCGCATCTGGCGCGACGTCATGGCCCAGGCGCATAGCGGCCTGCCTGCCAAGGACCTGCCCCGACCCGGCGACGACCGGGGCTTCTTCTCGCGGCTGTTCGAGACGATTGAGGACGCCAAGCAGGAAGCGCAGAAAGCGATCCAGAACGTGGAGCCAGGCGCCGATGCGCCGAAATCGATCCCCGACACGGCGCCCGAATTCAACTGATCCCGTCAGGTCTTGTTCTTGTTGAGGCGTTCGATGGTGGCGGTGGTCGAAAACCCGTCCTTGAGCTCGGCCAGCACCACGTCGCCGCCCCACCCCTTGACCAGATCGGCGCCGACCACCTGGTCGACGGTATAGTCCGCACCCTTCACAAGAACGTCCGGTCGCAACTGCCCGATCAACTCGTAAGGTGTGTCTTCGCCGAAGATGACGACGAGGTCGACGGAGGCCAGCGACGCCAGCACCGCGCTTCGCGCGGCTTCGTTCTGGACGGGCCGTTCCTCGCCCTTGAGACGCTTCACCGACGCGTCCGAATTCAACCCCACGATCAGCCGGTCGCAGGCGGCGCGGGCCTGTGACAGCAGCGAGACGTGGCCCGGATGCAAAAGATCGAAGCAGCCGTTGGTGAACCCGACCTTGTAGCCCTGGCGGCGCCAGCGTGCGATCCGCTCCAGCGCTTCGGCATCGGTCAGCACTTTGGCTTCCGCGTCCGACAGATCTTTGTGATGCAGGGCGGCGATCAGCTCGGCGGCGTGGCAGACGGCAGTGCCGATCTTGCCGACGACGATACCGGCGGCGGTGTTGGCGACGCACGCCGCGTCCTTCGCGTCGGCGCCCGATGCGATCAGTGCGGCGACGGTGGCGACGACGGTATCGCCGGCACCGGAGACATCGAAAACTTCACGGCTTTCCGCCGCCAGGTGGTGATGATCGCTGCCCGCCGACACAAGCGTCATGCCGTCGGCGCTGCGGGTCACCAGCACACCGCCGAGACCGTGCACCTTGATCAGGTCCGACGCCGCGGCAATGATCGCATCCGTGTCGGGGGCCGGGCGCGCCGCCGCCTGTTCCAGTTCCTTGCGGTTCGGTGTGACGAGGCTGGCGCCCTTGTAGCGCTCATACCCGTCGCCCTTCGGATCGACGATGACCGGGACGCCGGCCTTGTTGGCGGCGTCAATGATGGTTTTCGCGCGGCCGCCGGCCAGGACACCCTTGTCGTAATCGGAAAGCACGACGGCGCCGAAGTCGCCGATTTTATCGGTTGCCGCCTTGATCAATTTATCCGCGGTGGAGTCACTGATATCTTTACCGGCTTCCCAGTCGGCCCGCATCATTTGTTGGTTGCCGGCGACGTAGCGCACCTTGATCGTCGTCGGGCGCGCGGGATCGACCTGAAGATCCGCCGTGATCAGCGGATCGGCGGCGAGGGCATCGGTCAACTCCTTGCCGGGCCCGTCGTCGCCGCAGACGGCAACGAACGTCACGCTCGCGCCGAGCGCGGCCAGGTTCCGGGCCACGTTCCCCGCGCCGCCGGGCATGCTGGTTTCGGATGTCACGCGCAAGACCGGGATCGGCGCCTCGGGGGAGATCCGGTCGACCGCGCCAGAGACGAAGCGGTCGAGCATGGCATCGCCGACGACGAGTACGCGACATCCTTCGATGTTCTCGACCAGCGGGATCAGGCGCGACCGGTCCATGTCAGACAAGCCCCAATTCGGTCTCGAGCGCGCCGCACAACATCTGACCCAGCATGATGTGCATTTCCTGAATCCGCGCCGTGGTCTCGCTGGGAACGATGATCAACGGGTCGGCGACGCCGACGAGTTTGCCGCCGTCCCGACCGCCGAGCGCGGCGGCGACGATATCCAGCGCCTGCGCGGTTTTGAGGGCACGGATCACGTTTTCAGAGTTCCCCGACGTCGAAATGCCGATGGCGACATCGCCCGGTTTGCCGATGGCTTCGATCTGCCGGGAGAAGATATTCTCGAACCCGAGGTCGTTGCCGCCGGCCGTCAGCGCCGAGGTGTCCGTCGTCAGGGCGATGGCGGCGATCGGCGCGCGGTCGGACTTGTAGCGGACGGTCAGTTCCGTCGCCAGGTGCTGGCAGTCGGCGGCGCTGCCGCCGTTGCCGAACAGCATGATCTTGCCGCCGTGGCGCACGCTCTGTGTGCATCGCGCCAGCAGTTCGGCGAACCCTTCGGCACAGGTGTCCCGCGTGTTCTTGACGACATTCGCGTGTTCGTCGAATTCGGCGGCGAAGAAGGCGTTGATATCCATATGTCGTTCTAACTTACAAATCGATGCGTTCGCCAGTGCGCAGGCTCTCCAGCACGGCGATGGTGGCGGCGGCGGTTTCGATCAGTTCCGTCTCTGCGATGGCGGGCGCGCCGTCCGAGACCGATTTGACGAAGGCGGCGAGTTGCTGCTTGTGCCCTTTGTCCTGGGTGGCGGTCGACGTTTTCACCGTCCCGTCCGCGGCGAGGGACAACTCGCGGAAGTCGTCGAGCGACGCCGCACGCCCGCCGGCAAACATTTCGATGTGTTCTTTAGGGAGGGCGGTGTCGCCGAGCGCGGTATAGACGATGGACGCCAGCGAACCGTCCTTGAAGCGGATATGCGCGGCCACGTTGTCGCCGTTGCCGCCCGTTTCCGTTGCGGCTTCGGCGTGTACACTCTCGATCGTGCCGTCTGCCAGGTAGCGCGCCAGATCGACGAAGTGGCACATCTCGCCCAGGACGCGGCCGCCGCCTTCGTCTGCGGATTGGGTCCAGTGACCGCCTTCAATGGCGCCGCCGTTGACGCGGATCGAGATCACGCGCGGGCCTTGGGTGTTGCCGAAATGCCGGCGCATCTCGGCGATCTGCGGGGCGAAACGGCGGTTGAAGCCGACATGCAGGATGCCGCCCGAACCATTCAACGCATCGATAACCTCGTTCAATTGCGCCAGGTCGAGGGCGAGGGGCTTTTCCACAAATACCGATTTCCCGGCGTTCAGGGCGCGCGCCGCGAGCCCGGCATGGCTGTCGTGGCGTGTGGCGATGACGACGGTGTTGATGTCGGCGTCGTCCAGAACGGCGCTTTCGTCGGCGGCCATGTTCTCGAAATCGAACTGGTTGGCGCCGTGTTCGGCGGTCGCGCCCCGGGTCGTGGCGATGGTCTTGAAGCGTACGCCGGGGATGGATTTGAAGCCCGGCAGCAGGACCGCACGGGCGAAATTCCCGGCGCCGATCACGCCGAGCACGCACTGTCCGTCACGCCCGGCGGGTTTGCGCGGCATCGATACGGCGTGCGCCTTGGTCTCTCCTTCGGGGTAGGTCAGCACGACACCGAGATGGCGTTCCTGCGCGCCGGTCACCAGCGCATAGGCGTCTTTCGCGTCGTCCAGTTCGAAACGATGCGTGGTCAGCAAAGCTGTGTCGAGGCGCTGCGGCAGATCCGGCTGCATCAGGCGCAGCGTTTCCGCCATGTTGGCGGTCTCGGTCCAGCGCACCCAGCCTTCCGGATACTTCTGTCCGCGTTGCTCGAAATCGGCGTCGTAACGGCCCGGGCCGTAGGACCTCGACACGACGATGTTGAGTTCCTTCTGCATGAACGCGGTATGAGGAAACGCCGTCCCGGTCAGCCCGACCATGACGACCCTCGCCCGGTCGCGGGCGATCCCGGCGGCGAACTCGAAAGGCGCCGAACTGTCCGTGGCGGCGGCATTGATGACCGCATCGACGCCGATGCCGCCGGTCAAGTGGTAGACCGCATCGGCGTTTGCGTTTTCCGGCGTTAGCGCGGCTTCGGCGCCCAAGCGCCTGGCCAGTTCAAGCCGGTCTTCGGCGAAGTCGAAAGCGATCACGCGAACGCCGGCCAACACCAGGAAGCGGACCGCCATCTGCCCTACAAGCCCGCAGCCGATCACCGCGACGACGTCTCCCAGCGTCGCGCCGGCGTTGCGGACGGCGTGCATCGCGATCGCGCCCAGCGTCGTGTAGCAGGCTTCCTCGTCGGGTACGCCGGCGGGAATTTTCGCGGCCAGATTCCGGGGGACGGTGTTCAGTTCCGAGTGGTTAGCTATACCGGCGCCGGCCATCGCCACCCGGTCACCTACGGCGAACTCACCCTCAAGACCGGCCCCCACCGCGAGCACGTCGCCGGCCGCCGAGTAACCGAGCGGGAGAGGTTCGTCCAATCTCGCCATCACCGCCTTCCAGGTGCTGACCAAACCTTCCTTTTTCGCTTTCTCCAGCACCTTCTTGACCAGATCGGGCCGGGCCTGGGCCTTGCCGGCGAGGCTCTTGCGGGCGAAGTCGATGACCATGCGTTCGGTGCCCGCTGAAATCAGCGAGGCGCGGGTCCGGACCAGCAGGCATCCGCCGCGCACTTTCGGCGCCGGCACGTCTTTCAGGGCCAGCTTGCCGGATTTGCGCGATTGAATGACTTGTTTCACGGTCGGGTTGCTCTCGTCAGGTCAGGGTTTTGAAGTAATCGATGGTCTTCTGCAGGCCTTCGCGAAGCTGGATCGTCGGCTCCCATCCCAGCACGGACTTGGCCAGCGTGATATCGGGACAGCGCTGCATCGGGTCGTCCTGGGGGAGCGGCTTCAGAACGATGTCGGCCTTGGCGCCGGTCATCTCGGCGACGGTCTCCGCCAGTTCGCGGATCGTGAATTCGCCGGGATTGCCGAGGTTCATGGGGCCGGTGTGTTGGTCGTCGGCGTCCATCAGGCGCATCATGCCTTCGACCAAATCGTCGACGTAACAGAACGAGCGGGTCTGCGAACCGTCCCCATAAAGCGTCAGCGGCTCGCCCCCCAGCGCCTGCATGATGAAGTTGGACACCACCCGGCCGTCGTCCGGGTGCATGCGCGGGCCGTAGGTGTTGAATATCCGGCAGACGCGGATGTTGAGGTTGTGCTGGCGGTGATAATCGAAGAACAGGGTCTCGGCGCAGCGTTTGCCCTCGTCATAGCACGCGCGCGGACCGATCGGGTTGACGTTGCCTTTATAAGATTCAGGTTGCGGATGAATTTCCGGGTCGCCGTAGACCTCGCTGGTCGAGGCCTGCAGAATCTTGGCGTTGGTCCGCTTGGCGAGGCCGAGCGCGTTGATCGCACCGTGTACGCTGGTTTTCGTCGTCTGCACCGGGTCGTACTGGTAGTGCACCGGCGATGCCGGGCACGCCAGATTGTAAATCTCGTCCACTTCCACATATAGCGGGAACGTCACGTCGTGGCGCAAAAGTTCGAAATTGCTCTCGCCCAGCAGGTGCGCGACATTCGCCTTGGCGCCGGTGAAGAAGTTGTCGACGCAGAGCACATCGTCGCCCCGCGCCACCAGGCGCTCGCAAAGATGCGAGCCGATAAAGCCGGCGCCGCCCGTGACCAGAACTTTTTTCGCCAGGATCGCGTTCAAGTTTATCCCATTCCCTGCTCATTAAAACGGTGTCGGAAACTACCACCGGCAACCCGGAGGGCCAAGACGAAAGGGTGCCCTTAAGTGCTTGATTCAGGGACCTTCAAAGGCAGCGGCACGGCAAATTTCCGGCTTTTACTATAATATGTCGGCGGTTATCTGTAATATTTGACGGCGAATATCGTTAACGGTTTGTGAAACGTCGCGGATTACAACGAAAGCATGGCTAAGCCATTGGATGCTTCGATGACCCAGGAAGCGGTGCTCCTGGAAAAACTGGCGCGGATCGAAGAGAACCCGTCAGGCTATTTTGCCGTCCACATGCATCTGTCCGAACTGCGCGCCAGCAACCGCCAGCGGCACTTCATCAATATCGCGGTCCGGGCGTTCGACAACCTGATCAACAACGCCGACGCCATCCTCTATCTGATGATGAACCAGGACTTGGTCCTCATCTGCCGCGAGGTGCTGGTCGAGGATATCGATCCGTACATCAACAAGGTCCGCGCGATGTTCAGCGAGGATCCGCTGACGTCGGGCGACGACGAGTTCGAGGACAAACTGTCGACCTGGTACGACCTTTCGTCGAAGGAGGACTTCGCCGCCTTCCTCTCCGCCGCCACCGAGTTGTCGGTCAAGGCGCAGGTGATGATCGAGGAACTGCAGCGAAACCGCGAAAGCGAGGAAGGCGACAAGTCCGGCGATCCTCTCTCCGCGCGTAACCTCGCGGCGATCAACCAGAAACTCCAGTCGACGCGGATCGCCGATCTGATCCGCCAGCAGGCGTGCATCCGCATCGCGCCCGGCAAGGCCGGTGCGATGGTGTTTCGCGAACACTTCATCGCCATGACCGAACTGCGCGAACGCGTCTCGCCCGGCGTCAACCTGTTCACCAGCGCGTGGCTGTTCCAATATCTGACCGAGACGCTCGACAAGCGCGTGCTTTCGGTGATCGGCCGCAAGAACTTCGACGAGTTGAAAGAGCCGATCAGCCTCAACCTGAATATCGGCACCGTGCTGTCGCGTGACTTCTCGAATTTCATGCGCGTCGTCGGCGAAAACGCCGGCAAGGTTGTGGTCGAACTGCAGATCATCGATATCTTCGCCGACATGAACACGTACGGGTATGCGCGCGACATGTTGCAGGACCGCGGTTACAAGGTGCTGGTCGACGGGGTCAATCCGCTGGCGCTGCAGTTTTTCGACCCGGCCAACCTGCGCCCCGACTTCATCAAAGTCGCCTGGGGCAAGGAATTCGAGGAGGAATCGAAAGACAGCACGCGCCTCGCGATGTTCCGGGAAACCGTCGAGCACGCCGGCAAAGACAGCATTATCCTGTCCCGCGTGGATTCGGAGAAGGCGGTGAAATGGGGCCTCGCCCTCGGGATCAGCCGCTTCCAGGGCTACTTTATCGACAAGCTGGTACAGGCGATGACGCGTTCAAAGGTCAAGCCGAAGGCCAAGGTCAAAGCGAGTTAGAATGGCTTCCGCGCCGGAAAAACTGCCGTCACAGGAAAAGCTGCTCACGGACTATGTGCGCCGTCTGGAGAAGTTGAAGGACGGGCGCGGGCTCGCGCATATTCATCTTTCCAAACTGCTGCCGTTCAACCGGCGCGACCAGCATATCCGCACCGCCGCCGGGAACTTTGATCCGCTGATCAAGGACATGAACGGCCAGCTTTTTGCGCTGAAAAATGCCGACCTGTTCTTTTTCTTCAAAAGCAACGTCAAGGGGCAGGTCGAGACGATCGTCCAGAAAGTGCGCTTTCTGTTCGGCGACGATCCGCTTGTCGAGGAAGAGGGCAAGGACGGCCGGGAATTCGTCACGTGGTATGACGCCGCGTCCCAGTACGAGGACATCGTACAACTCGTTCAGGGGCTCGCCGACGCCGAGGAGAAGCGCCAGACCGAGGTGCGCAACCGCATGGATGCGCGCCAGCGCCTCAAGGAAAAGCAGAAGAAGGGCGAGCCTTTAACGCCGAGCGTTCTGGCAAAGGTCGAAGAGTCGCTGTCGCGCGCCGACCTGTCGAACCTCGTCCGGCGTCAGTTCATCTGCAAGGTCGATAGCAAGATGGTGCCGGAGCAACTGTTCAGCGAACTGTTCATCTCGATTCAGGATCTGCGCGAAACCATTCTGCCCGGCGTCAACCTGGTATCGAACCGCTGGCTGTTCCAGCACCTGACCGAAACCCTCGACCGCCGGGTGCTTTCGATGCTGATGAAGACGGACGCGGTGTCGATTTCGGGCGACATCAGCTTCAACATCAACATCCGTACGCTGTTGTCCGACCAGTTCCAGATCTTCGACGACAACCTGTCGGCAGCCAGGCGCGGCGCCATCGTCATCGAACTGCAGAAAGAGGATATCTTCTCGGACCTGTCGTCCTATCTGTTCGCGCGCGAATTCGTGCAGACCAAGGGCTATCGGCTGTGCCTCGACGGCCTGACGCTGGAGACGCTACAGGTGATCGACCGCGAACGGTTGGGGGCGGACCTGGCGAAAATCGTCTGGCATCCGAACCTCGCCGACGGCGGCGACGACGTGCAGGCGACGATCAAGAAGCTGATCGACCGCGACGGGCCGGAGCGTTGGATTCTCTGCCGCTGCGACAACCGCGAAGCCATCGACTTCGGGCGTTCCGTCGGGATAGACCAGTTCCAGGGCCGGTTCGTCGAGAACCTGATCGCCGAGGACGGGCGCCGCCGCGATCTTCTGAAACTCAAGCGCCGGATCGAACGCTCTTCCGAGCCTCAGGAAGAAGACGCCTGATCCTTATTCCGACTTCCCGCTGACGCCCGCATCCGCGAAACTCGCCATCCCCGCATGACAAGCTGCCGCCGCCTTGACGATGTTGATGGCGAGCGCGGCGCCGGACGCTTCGCCGAGCCGCATGTTCAGATCCAGCAACGGCGCCTTGCCGATGGCGTTTAATAACCGTTTGTGACCCGGTTCCGCCGAGGCATGCGCGGCGAGCGCGTGATCGAGGCTGCCGGGCAAGCGCACTTCGAGCGTCGCCGCCGCCGCGCCCGAGACATATCCATCCAGCAGCACCGGGCATTTCCTGTATCGCGCCGCGACGATCGCACCCGCCATCGCTGCCAGTTCGCGCCCGCCCAGGCGCCGGAGGATGTCGATCGCGTCGCGGGCGTCGTCACGGTGACGTTGGACGGCCTCGGCGACGACCTTGGCTTTCAGCGACAGTGCATCGCCCGTGACCCCGGTGCCCGGGCCGGTCCAGTCTTCCGCCGCGCCGCCGAACAGGGCATGCGAGAGCGCGGCGGCGGAGGTGGTGTTGGCGATTCCCATCTCGCCGATGGCCAGAAGATCGCAATTCGGATCGACCGCGTCCCAGCCGGACTTGAAAGCGGCGACAAAGGATTCTTCATCCATCGCCGGCCCTTGGGTGAAGTCGTTGGTCGGGTTGTCGAGGTCCAAGGCGATGATCCTGAAGCCGGCGCCGGCGCTCTTGCTCAACTGATTGACCGCGGCACCGCCTGCTTCGAAATTGGCGACCATCTGCGCCGTGACCTCCGCCGGATAGGCGGAAACACCGCGCGCGGCGACGCCGTGGTTGCCGGCAAAAACGAGCACCTTGGCATTGTCGACCGCGGGCGGGTGCCGGCCCTGCCATGCCGCCAGCCATTCGGAGATGTCCTCAAGCCGGCCGAGCGCGCCGGGCGGCTTGGTGAGCGTCGCTTCGCGCCCGCGTGCGGCGTCCCGGGCGGCCTCGGACGGGCCCGGCTGAGCGTCGAGCAGATTTCGGATATCATCAATGCGTTCAGGTGCGCCGGTCATGGTCCGGGACTATAGGCCGCGCCCGGCAGCCTCCGAAAGCTTAATTCGGTGACACGTTCCGCGGGGCGGGATAGAACCTCGGGTATGGGAGAGACCAAGGAAACATTCATCCCCGTCCGCGATCTGAGAGTAGCCGTCCTGTTCCTGACGCGGGTGCCCGTCGGGCGAATCGTCGGCCTCGAGAGCGGGTCGCTCGCCGATGCGGCGTGGGCGTTTCCGCTCGTGGGCCTGATCGTCGGCGGGATCTCGGGCGGCGTTCTCTACGCCGTCGCCGGGACGGAGATATCGCCGCTCGGCTGCGCGCTCGTTGCGCTGGCGGTGCAGGCGTTCGTCACCGGCGCTTTGCACGAAGACGGACTCGCCGATGTCGCCGACGGTCTTGGCGCGTACGACCGCGACAGCACGCTTGAGATCATGCGGGATTCGCGGGTCGGCGCTTATGGGGTGCTGGCGTTGATATTCTCAGTCGGCCTCCGGGCCGTAATGATATCGGGTATTCCCGGCCCCGGTTACGCCTTTGTGGCCATCGTCGCGGCAGCGATGCTGTCCCGGGGCGTGTTGCCCCTCGTCATGCATTTGATGCCGCCGGCGCGGACCGACGGCCTCGCGCAAAGCGCCGGGCAGCCGGAATTCAGACGGGCCACGGCCGCTCTCGCCATCGGTCTCGTTGGGCTCTTTACTTTGCTGCCGCCATCCGTAGCCTTTTCGGCCATCGTGATTGCCGCCGCGCTGGGCGGTGCGGTGGTTTGGTGGGCGAAAAGCAGGCTCGGCGGCCAGACCGGCGACGTGCTGGGCGCGGTGCAACAGGTGACGGAAATCGCGGTCTATGCGGCCGCCGCAGCGGGGAGTTCGGCATTTTATGTATGACGGCACGACGAGATGGTGGCTGGTCCGGCACGCGCCGGTCGTGGGTGTTGCCGGTAAGATCTACGGTGCCGACGACGTCGAGTGCGATCTGTCGGACCTTCAATCCTTCCAGAACCTCGCCAAGCGCCTGCCGGGCGGTGTGCCGTGGTACACCTCGCACCTGAGCCGCGCCAAGCTGACCGCGCAGTCGATTCGCGATGCGGGGCTGAAAACGGACGATCCGGTGATCGACGAACGCTTCGCCGAGCAGAGCTTCGGCGATTGGCAGGGCTCGAGTTGGGACGAGATGCGGGAAGCTGACCCCGCGACCTATGACACCTTCTGGGCCGACCCGACCCGCAACCGCACGCCCAACGGCGAGAGCTTCGCCGATCAGATCGCGCGCGTCGGTGCGGCCATCGACGAATACACCGAAAAGCATGCCGGTTCCGACATCGTCTGCGTTTCGCACGGCGGCACCGTTCGGGCCGCGATCTCGCATGCGCTGGGTCTTGACCCGGCGGCGGGGATGGCGATCACCGTGCACACACTTTCTGTCAGCGTGATCGAACACGTGCCGGACGGCCTTTTGCGGGGTAAAGGCGGCGCGTGGCGGGTGGTGCACGTCAACCGCCCGGCGCGCGAGGACCACTGATATGGCGGACTTGCCGCCGGTGACGCTGGTATTGGGCGGCGCACGCTCGGGCAAGAGCCGTTATGCGGAAGAACTTGTCGAGGCCGAGGGTGGGGGTATCTATATCGCCACGGCCGAGGCCTGGGACAGCGAAATGACGGCGCGAATCGAAAAGCACCGGGCCAGGCGCGGCGACAAATGGCAGACCATCGAGGCGCCCACCGATCTGGTCGGCGCGTTGACGTCGAAGGCCTGCCGCGGCCGGGCGGTGCTGGTAGATTGCCTGACGCTCTGGATTTCCAACCTGATGATGGCGGACCGCGATATCGAGCGCGAGGTCTCGATGCTGACGGCCGCCTTGCCGAGCCTTGACGCGCGGGTCGTGTTCGTGTCCAACGAGGTCGGTCTCGGAATTGTGCCGGAGAACGCGATGGCGCGACAATTCCGCGATCATGCAGGCAGGACACACCAGCAGATCGCCAAGGCGGCCGACCGGGTGGTGTTCGTGGCTGCCGGGTTGCCGATGACGATGAAGGACGACACGACATGAAGATTCCTGCGACCGTAATCACCGGGTTCCTGGGCGCCGGCAAGACGACGCTGATCCGGCACATCCTGTCTAATGCGAACGGCAAACGGATTGCGCTGATCATCAACGAATTCGGCGATATCGGCGTCGACCGCGAAGTCATCAACGGCTGCGGCATCGAAGGTTGCGCCGAGGACGACGTGATGGAACTCGCCAACGGCTGCATCTGCTGTACCGTCGCCGACGATTTCCTGCCGACCATGGAAAAGCTGCTGAACCGCGCCGAGCCGCCGGACCATATCGTGATCGAGACGTCGGGTCTTGCCCTGCCGAAACCGCTCGTCAAAGCCTTCAACTGGCCGGAAGTGCGCTCGCGCGTGACCGTCGACGGCGTCGTCGCCGTGGTCGATGCGCCCGCCGTCCGCGACGGCCGCTTCGCCGACGATCCGGCGAAGGTGCAGGCGGCGCGCGAAGCCGACGACAACCTCGATCATCACTCGCCTTTGGAAGAAGTGTTCGAGGATCAGTTGCTCTGCGCGGATCTCGTGCTGCTCAATAAATCCGACCAGATGTCGGACGAGGACAAACCGGTGGTGCGCGGTATCCTTGATAAGGAAATCCGCCCCGGCGTGAAGATCGTCGAGACGGTGAAGGGGAATATCGACCTCGCCGTCCTGCTGGCGATGTCGGCGGCGGTCGAGGACGACCTGGACCAGCGCCCGTCGCATCACGACGAAGACGACGATCACGATCATGACGACTTCGAAAGCTTCCAGGTGCCGCTCGGCGATATCGACGACCCGTCGGCCCTCGAAGCCCGTATCAAGGCGGCGACGACCGCCCACGACATTTTACGAATCAAGGGCTTCGTCAACGTGCCAGGGAAACCGATGCGCCATGTCATCCAGGCGGTCGGCCCCCGCATCGAGCGCTATTTCGACCGCCCCTGGCAGGACGGCGAAACGCGGCGTAGCGAGCTTGTCGTGATCGGCTTGGCCGGGTTGCAGCAGAACGCGATCACGGAAATGCTTAAGGGGTAAACTACCCCTCTCCCTCCCATCCGCTTCGCGGCTGGGACCTCCCTCTCCCCGAGCAGAGGGATGGAAGATTGGAAATTCCCTCTCCCTTGGGGAGAGGGCAGGGTGAGGGGATAGAAGGATTCGAGCGTAGATGCATCTTCTAGCCGCACAGCCGGGCGCGATTACCGACGGCGAGGAAGCCGTCGACCTCGGACAGACGCCGGGCGACGTCGTGTTTCTCTCCGCCGCCGATACCGAACTGGCGCTGCTCGCCGACGCCCGGCGCGATCTCGAAGATGCCGGGCACGAGGTGCCGTCGCTGCGTCTCGCCAATCTCATGCAGCTTGGCCACAACATGTCGGTCGATCTCTATGTCGACGAGATCGTGCGCCACGCGAAGCTGGTGGTGATCCGTATTCTCGGTGGTTACGGCTACTGGTCGTACGGAATCGAACAGATCGCCGAGACCTGCCGCGCGTGTGGGATCGCGCTCGCGGTTTTGCCGGGTGACGATCAGCCGGACCCGGAGTTGGCCGGGTTCTCGACATTGGATGCGGAGGCGCAATATCGGCTCTGGCAGTACGGCGTGCATGGCGGACCGGCCAACAGCCGCAATCTTCTCTTATATATGTCGGCGCTGACAGGGGTGGACGCGGACTGGCGCGAGCCGGTGACGCTTCTCAGAGCCGGGCTCTACTGGCCTGGGGTCGACGCGCCGGCGCTCGGCGATATCCGTCGGCAGTGGTCAGAGGGACGGCCGGTCGTGTCGCTCGTCTTTTACCGGGCATTGGTGCAGGCGGGAAACCTCGCCGCCGTTGATCAGATGATCCGCGCGTTGGCCGAACAAGGCGTGAACCCTTTGCCGATTTTCGCGCAAAGCCTCAAGGACCCGGTTTCCGCCGATACGGTGACGTCCATCTTTGGTGATGCGGCCCCCGATGTGGTGTTGAACGCGACCGGGTTCGCCGTTTCGGCGCCCGGCAGGGATTTCACGCCCGGGCCGTTGGATGCGGCAGGCGCGCCCGTCCTTCAGGTCGTCTTTTCGGGCGGCAACCGCGAGGGGTGGGAGAGTGGTACACGCGGTCTGTCCGCCCGCGATATCGCCATGAACGTGGCGCTTCCGGAAGTCGACGGCCGGGTCTTTACGCGCGCCGTGTCGTTCAAGGGCCGCGCCAGACGGGACGATGCGACCGAAAGCGACATCGTGACGTACGAACCCGTGCCGGACCGGATGGCATTCGTGGCCAGGCTCGCGGCAAACTGGGCGAAGCTTCGCAACACGTCCGCAAATGAGCGCCGGGTCGCGCTGGTGCTGGCCAACTATCCGAACAAGGACGCGCGGCTCGGTAACGGGGTCGGGTTGGACACCCCCGCCGGCACGGTCCGCGTCCTGAACGCGATGAAAGGTGCCGGCTACCGGGTCGAGGATGCCCCCGTCGATGGAGCGGCACTCATCGAGCGTCTCAAGAAAGGCCCGACCAACGATTTCAAGAATCTCGCCAACCGAACGGTCACGGAGACGCTCTCGCTCGCCGATTACCAGATCTGGTTCGGCGGGCTGCCGGCGAAGGTGCGCGATCAGGTGCTGGAGCGATGGGGTGCGCCCGAACAGGACCCGTTCTACCGCCCGGGCGAGCTGGATTGCGGTGCGTTCGCGATCCCGGCCTATCGCTGCGGCAACGTCGCCATCTGCCTGCAGCCGGCGCGCGGCTACAACATCGACCCGGTGCAGAGCTATCACGACCCGGCGTTGGTGCCGCCGCACAATTATCTCGCGTTCCATGCGTGGCTGGACGTTATCTTCCGCGCCGATGCGGTCTGTCATATGGGGAAGCACGGCAATCTGGAATGGCTGCCGGGCAAGGCGCTGGCGCTGTCGGAGGAATGCTTTCCCGATGCGGTGTTCGGGCCGACGCCGCATATCTATCCGTTCATCGTCAACGATCCGGGCGAGGGCACCCAGGCCAAGCGCCGCACCAGCGCGGTGATTATCGATCACCTGACGCCGCCGCTGACCCGCGCCGAGAGCTACGGGCCGTTGAAGGATCTGGAGCAACTCGTCGACGAATATTACGAGGCCGCCGGCGTCGACCCGCGCCGCATCCGCGTGCTGACCGAGGAGATTCTCTCGCTCTGCCGCGCCACGGGGCTCGACGAGGATATCGGCATCGCTGTCGACGAATCCGAGGAAGACGCGCTGGCCAAGCTCGACGGCTACTTGTGTGAATTGAAGGAATTGCAGATCAGGGACGGCCTGCACATCTTCGGCGAAAGCCCGACGGGGAAACTGCTGACCGACCTGCTGGTGGCGCTGGTCCGCGTGCCGCGGGGTGCCGGCGAAGGTGGGGACGCTTCGCTCCACCGCGCACTGGCGGCGGACTTCGGCCTCGACTTCGATCCGCTGGATTGCGACATGGCGGCTGAGTGGACCGGCAAGAAGCCACCGGTGCTCGCGGCGCTCAGCGACGATCCCTGGCGGACGACGGGCGATACGGTCGAACGGCTGGAAATGCTCGCACACGCCCACGTCAGTTGGGATTTGGCGGTCAACCAGAAGCGCACCCGCTCGGCGGCGGTGATGAAATGGCTCGAAGACGAACTGCGTCCGTGCGTCGCCGCGTCTGGCGACGCTGAAATCAATGGCATGCTCGCCGCCCTCGACGGCCGCTTCGTCCAGCCCGGCCCGTCCGGCGCACCGACCCGGGGGCGGCCGGACGTATTACCGACGGGGCGCAACTTCTATTCCGTCGACACGCGCACGGTACCGACGCCGGCGGCCTGGACGCTGGGATGGAAATCCGCCTCCCTGTTGATCGAGCGCTACATGCAGGACCACGGCGAGTGGCCGACGGTCATGGCGCTCTCTGCGTGGGGGACGTCGAACATGCGCACGGGCGGCGACGACATCGCGCAGGCGTTGGCGCTGATGGGCGTGCGCCCGACCTGGGACGGGGCGTCCCGGCGCGTCACAGGCTTCGAGGTGCTGCCGCTGGATATCCTCGACCGGCCGCGCGTCGATGTGACGCTGAGGATTTCCGGATTCTTCCGGGATGCATTCCCGGCGCTGATCGATCTTTTCGACAGCGCCGTGCGCGCCGTGGCCGAGCTCGACGAACCTGAGAACATGAACCCGATCGCGGCCCGCGTCCGCGCCGAGACCGAAAGGCTCGTGAACAAGGGCGCCGACAGGAAAGACGCCCAGCGCCGCGCCGGCTATCGCGTTTTCGGCTCGAAACCCGGCGCTTACGGGGCCGGGCTGCAGGCCCTGATCGACGAAAAAGGCTGGCAGACCGAAGCCAATCTCGCCAACGCCTACGTCGCCTGGGGCGGGTATGCGTACGGCGGCGGTTCCGACGGCACGGCGGAGCACAATCTGTTCGTCGACCGATTGAGCCGCGTGCAGGCGGTGGTGCACAACCAGGACAATCGCGAGCACGACCTGCTGGATTCCGACGACTACTACCAGTTCGAAGGCGGTATGACGGCGGCCGTCAACGAATACCGGGGCGAACGACCGGCCGTCTATCACAATGATCATTCGCGCCCCGAACGGCCGGTCGTGCGTCCGCTCGACGACGAGATCGCCCGCGTGGTCCGCGCCCGCGTCGTCAATCCGAAATGGATCGCCGGCGTCCGGCGGCACGGCTACAAGGGGGCGTTCGAGATGGCGGCGACGGTCGATTATATGTTCGCGTTCGCCGCGACCACCGGCGCGGTCAAGGACCACCATTTCGACCTGGTTTTCCAGGCGTATCTGGACGACGACGAGGTGCGCGGATTTTTGGAAGACGCCAACCCGGATGCGCTCCGCGATATCGCCCAGCGCCTGATCGAGGCGCAGGACCGGGGTCTCTGGACGCCGCGCCTGAATTCGACGCGCGATATTCTGCAACGCCTGGGCCGGGCCGAAGCGGTCTAGTATGATAACGTGCCGGGGAGGGGAGAGCCGATGAGCAGCAAGGACAACATGACCGAAGACGAACTGAACGCGCGCCACGCCGAGAAGATGGCGAAGAAGAAAGCCGCACGCGACAAGATCCTCGCCACCAAGACCATAGAAAAGGGCCTCGTCATCGTTCACACGGGGAAGGGCAAGGGCAAGTCCACTGCGGCCATGGGCCTCGCCGTTCGCGCCATCGGCAACGGCATGAAGGTCGGCCTCGTGCAGTTCGTGAAAGGCAAGTGGGAAACCGGGGAGCGCAAGGTGCTGGAGGCGTTCCCGGACCTTTGCGTCATGAAGGCGATGGGCGAGGGATTTTCCTGGGAGACCCAGGACCGCGCGCGCGATATTGCCGCCGCCCGGCAGGCATGGGACGCGGCGAAAGAAATGATTAACGATCCGTCGTACAAAATGGTCATCCTGGATGAACTGAATATCGTGCTGCGCTACGAGAATCTGCCGCTCGACGAAGTGATCGAGACGCTGCAGAACAAGCCCGAAATGCTACACGTCGCGGTGACAGGGCGGAACGCCAAGGACGAACTGATCGAGATCGCCGACCTGGTGACGGAGATGACGCAGGTCAAACACCCGTTCCGTTCCGGCGTCAAAGCGCAGGTCGGTATAGAATTTTGAGGAGAATGCGTATGCTTGCCCGATTGACGCGCCGCCGTTTCCTGTCCACTGCCGTCGCCGTCGTGGCGCTCGGCAGCGTTGCCGGATGCACCGAGTACGAAGAATCACCCGTGCTGAAGGCCGAGCATCTGGTCGACAGTGCCGTCGCCACGGTCGAGCGGTTTCAAACGCTTAAAGGCCTGCAGCGGTTCTCCAAGTACTTGCCCGATTCCGTCGCCATCGCGATCTTTCCCAGCGTCCTCAAGGCCGGGTTCTTCGTCGGCGGCGAGGGCGGCAACGGATTGCTGATGGCGCGCACGCCCGACGGCGGTTGGAGCGCGCCCGCGTTCTATACGCTCGGCGCCGGCAGCTTCGGTCTGCAATTCGGTGCGCAGAGCACGGAAGTGATCCTGGTGATCCGCAACAAGGGCGCGCTCGAGGCGATTCTTAAGGATCAGGCCAAGATCGGCGCCGACGCCGGCGTGACCGCAGGCTTCTACGGCGTCGGTGCGGAAGCGTCGACGACCACCAATCTCGGCGCCGACGTCCTGGCGTTCGCCAATTCCAAGGTCGGCGCGTTCGCCGGCGCCAGCGTCGAAGGGGCTGTCATGGCGCGCCGTCAGGACATCAACGAGGCGGTCTACGGCACGGGTAAGACGCCGCGCGCTATCGTCACCGATCCCGCCAACCGGATGGCCCGCGCCGACAGGCTTGCCGCCGTCCTCGCCAAGTATTGAGCAGGGAAGCTGATGCCCGCACGCCGGCCCTGATGTTTCAGGGCACCGGCTCCGACGTCGGTAAGTCGTTGCTGGTGGCGGGGCTTTGCCGGGCGTTCGCGAACCGCGGGTTGACGGTCCGGCCCTTCAAGCCGCAGAACATGTCGAACAACGCCGCCGTCACGTCCGACGGCGGCGAGATCGGCCGCGCCCAGGCGTTGCAGGCGCTCGCCGCGCGCCAGGCTTTAACCGTGCACATGAACCCGGTGCTGCTGAAGCCGCAGTCCGACATCGGCGCACAGGTGGTGGTGCAGGGGAAAGTCACGGGCAACGCAAAGGCGCGCGAATACTACGATCTGAAGCCGAAGCTGATGGGGAGCGTGCTGGAGAGCTTCAAAATCAACGGTGACGGTGCCGACCTCATTCTTGTCGAGGGGGCAGGCAGCCCGGCGGAAGTGAACCTGCGCGACGCCGATATCGCGAACATGGGCTTCGCCGAAGCGGCGGATATCCCCGTGATTCTGGTCGGTGACATCGACCGGGGCGGGGTGATCGCTCAGATCGTCGGCACGCACGCGGTGATATCGGATGCCGACAAAAAGCATCTGGCCGGCTTCGTCATCAACAAGTTCCGGGGTGACGCGTCGCTGTTCGACGACGGGATGAAGATCATCGCGGAGAAGACCGGGCTCACATCCTTCGGGCTCGTCCCTTATTTCGCCGACGCCCGCGCGCTCCCGAAAGAAGACGCGATGGCGCTCGATAACCGGGAAATCGATGGAGATAAAAAAGACATCGTCATCGCCGTGCCGCGTCTGCCCCGAATCGCCAACTTCGACGACCTCGACCCTCTCGCCGCCGAACCGGATGTGCGTGTCGAGATCGTGGAGATGGGCGACGCCTTGCCGGGGGACGCGGACGTGGTTCTTTTGGCGGGGTCCAAGGCGACGCTTGGCGATCTTAAGGCATTGCGGGACGCGGGTTGGGATATTGACATCGCCGCGCATCACCGGCGCGGTGGTCTCGTCGTCGGGCTCTGCGGCGGTTATCAGATTTTGGGCAATACGTTGTCCGACCCGGACGGGGTCGAGGGAGACCCGGAGTCATTGGAAGGCCTTGGACTCCTCGACGTCGACACCGTCATTGGCGGCGACAAGTCTCTGGTCGAGGTGACGGGAAAAGAAATGCTGACCGGCGCCAATGTGCGCGGTTACGAAATGCACATGGGACGCACCACCGGACCCGATACGGGCCGCGCGTGGCTGACACTTGAGGGCGGACGCGCCGACGGCGCGGTTTCCAAGGACGGCCGGGTGATGGCGGGGTATCTGCACGGAATCTTCGCATCGGACGATTTCCGCCATGCGTTCCTCAGCAGATTACGAGACGGCCGTGCGTCCGAAATCGATTACGCGGCTCGCGTCGATACGGCGCTCGACGGGCTTGCGGCGCATCTGGAACAGCACATGGATCTGGACGGGTTGCTGGCGCTGGCGCGCTGATCAGAGATGCAACCTCAGCGCCGCAATCGCGCCGACGATGCCGCCGGTGATCAGGCACGCGACCCCGTAGAGATAAAGGGCGCGCTGGATATCCTTGTGGGTCAGGCGCGCCCGGCCGTCGCCCATCCAGTGATCGTCGACGCGCTCTCCACCATACGTGCGCGGGCCGGCGAGCGCGATCCCGAGCGCGCCGGCCATCGCCGCTTCCGGCCAGCCGGCGTTGAACGAGCGGTGCTTTTTTGCATCCCGCATCGCGGTCCTGATTGCGAGAGACGGGTTCGCGGTCGGGACGAACAGGGCGGCGGCGGCGAAAATCAACGCGGATAATCTCGCCGGAATCGCATTTAACGCATCGTCCAGTCTCGCCGCGGTGAAGCCGAACGCCTGATGTAGCGGCGTCTTGTGGCCGATCATGCTGTCCATAGTGTTGACGGTTTTATATACGAGGATGCCCGGGAACCCGAGCAGTACATACCAGAACACCGGCGCCGCCACCGCGTCCGAGAAATTCTCCGCCAGGCTCTCGACGGCGGCACGGGCGATCCCCGAAGCATCGAGGCTTTTCGGGTCGCGGCCGACGATATGCCTGACCGTGTCTCGCCCGCCTTCGAGGCCCCCGATTTCCAACCCCTTGCCGACCCGCGCGACGGCGTCGTAGAGGCCTCGGCCCGCAAGAAGGGTCACCAGCAGGGCGCATTCCAGCACCCACCCCCATGTGTAATGCAGCGTCAGCCACATCACGCCGATGCCGATGGCGGCCGCGAAAGACACCATGAAAGCGACCACGAACGCGCCCCTGACGGCGCGGTCCACCTGCGAGCGCTTGGGCCGGTTCAATTTATCGTCGAAGAATCCGATCATCGCACCGAGGATGGCGATCGGATGTTTTATGCGGCTGAAGATGAACCGGGCATCGCCGACATAGGCTTCTATACCCATCGCGATGATGAGCAATATCAGCGGATCGAAGGGTGCGGACGCACCGGCGAAGCCTAACGTGACCATGACCGGAGTTGACGACACCCATCCCCGAACGTCAACGGAACCGGCGCGTATTATCGGGATATGGTTGATAATGAAGCGTTTTTAGCCGATTCTTTGCTTCCAGAGCCGGAACGGCCCAAAGGAAGTATACGTGGAACTCTCATTCGCCGAACTGCCGCAGTGGGCGGGTATCGCCCTCGCCGCCGGTATAGCCGCCGTCGTCGGCGCGTTTGTCGGCATGTGGGTGGCGCGTGGCCGCAGCGGTGGTGAGCCCCGCCATGAACCCGGCTTGGAAGACCGCATCGACACCCCGATCAGCCGCGAAAATCCGGCGTTCAAGGCGTTGCAGGAAATGCTGCGCGCCAAGGGCGTCGGTGCCAAGGAACAGGATACCCGGCTCCGTGAGTTCGCGAGCGAGTACAACGTCATTCATCGAAAACTCCGCGACCTTCTGCCGGTCGGCGA
This sequence comes from Rhodospirillales bacterium, assembly GCA_965228915.1. Lineage (GTDB taxonomy): Bacteria > Pseudomonadota > Alphaproteobacteria > Rhodospirillales > Casp-alpha2 > UBA4479. The sequence continues at coordinate 1,872,824 of OZ245847.1, forward strand.
AGGGCTCGCGGATTCGCAGCGGCAGGCGCTGGCGGCTTTGGAAGCGGGTGAGTTCGATAAAGCGATCACGTTGACCGAAAAGCTCGGCATCCGCGAAGGAGAGGAGGGCCGGCGCCTCAAGGACCGCGCCCAGAAGATGCTGCAGGCCGGCGCGACGGCCAAGATCATCGCCGCCGATCTTTATATGGTGCTGATCGCGCCCGAAAATGCGCGCGAGTTGTATGAGCAGGCCGTGGACGACCTGCCGCCGACCGCCGACGAGCGCCGCGCCGAGGTGCTCAACAAACTGGGCACCGCGTGCTACCAGAGCGGCGATCACGACAATGCGGTCAAGGCATTCACGCGCGGGCTGCGGCTTTTGGAAAAGACCCTCGGCAACGACCATCCGGATGTCGCCACGTCGCTCAACAATCTGGCCCTCATTCATTATTCGAAGGCGCGTTACGAACAGGCGGAGCCGCTCTACCGGCGCGCATTGATGATCGACGAGCGCGTCCTTGGTTACGATCATCCGAGCGTCGCCACCGACCTCAACAACCTTGCGCTTCTCTATAAAAAGCAGGGCAACCTGCAGGCGGCGGAACCGCTTTTGAAACGCGCGCTATCGATCAAGGAGCGGACGTTCGATCCCGGTCATCCGTCGCTGGTGACGGGGCTCAAGAACTACGCCTCGGTATTGCGCTCGCTCGGCCGGGGCGAGGAAGCCAAGGAATACGAGGATCGCGCCGCCTCGCTGCCGCCGAGCCGGACCGAAAGCGCGGCCTGATTCAATTCATTTATTCCGGACCAGTTTTTGTCGCTCCGTGACTTTCAGGGGCCGGTCAATTCTGTCATAGTCCGTGCTCGATCGGGGCCGGAGGCAATGACCAGCCCTTAAACGCACGAAGGCAAGGACCACGCAATGACAGATCAAGCTGCCGTCATGATTTGCGGCCACGGCAGCCGCGACAAAGCCGCCGTCGACGAGTTCAACCAACTCTCGGTCCGGCTCAAGGACAAACTCCCCGGACACGACATCGAAAGCGGGTTCCTCGAATTCGCCGAACCGGTCATCCGGACGGGGCTGGAAAAGCTGAAAGCGCGGGGCGCCAAAAAGATCGTCTGCCTCCCGGGCATGCTGTTCGCGGCCGGCCACGTCAAGAACGACCTGCCCTCCGAAATCAATACCTTCGCCGCCGAAAATCCCGGCATCGAACTGATCTTCGGCCGCGACCTCGCCATCGATCCGAAGATGCTGAAGGCTGCGGAAGCGCGGGTGCGCGAAGCGATCGACGCGGCGTCGGACGATGTGGATATCAAGGACACCCTTCTGATGGTCGTCGGGCGCGGCACCAACGACCCCGACGCGAACTCGAACATTTCCAAAGTCGCCCGCATGCTGTGGGAAGGCATCGGCGTCGGCTGGGCCGAGGTCAGTTTCTCCGGCGTGGCGTTTCCGCTGGTCGATGCCGGTCTCGAGCGCGCGGTCAAGCTCGGCTACAAGCGAATCGTCGTGTTCCCGTACTTCCTGTTCACCGGGATTCTGGTCAGGCGCATCTTCAAATGGGTCGACGAGGCTGCCGAGAAATTCCCGGACGTGGAATTCGTCAAGGCGGGCTATCTCAACGATCAGGATCATGTCATCAACACCTTCGTAGAGCGGTTCCACCAGGCACTCGACGGCGGCGAATCGAACGCCATGAACTGCCAGCTATGCAAATACCGCGAACAGGTGTTGGGTTTCGAGGACGAGCAGGGCATGGCGCAGGTCGGCCATCACCACCACGTCGTCGGCGCGGGCGTCGAGGAGAACGCCGAGGACCGCGGCGTTTTCCTGGGTCGCGGTCATGGTCACAATCATGACCATCACCACCACCATCATCATGACCATGGTCACGGCCATGCGCATTCGCACGATCACCACCATGGCCATCATCACAATCATGACCACGCCCATGACCACGCCCATGACCACGCCCATGACCATTCCCATGACCATGGCGACGGTTCCGACGCCAAATCCTGAACCTTGCGGCTGAAATGATGGTCGAATACCTCAAAGATCCTGCCGCGATCTATGCGCAATCGTTCGCGACGGTGCGCGCCGAAGCGGTGCTCGACCGGTTTCCGGCGGATGTGTCCGAGGTCGTCGTTCGTCTGATTCATGCCTGCGGCATCCCCGCGATCGCGGAGGATATCGCATACACGGATGACGCGGTTTCGGCGGGACGGGACGCGTTGAAAAGCGGGGCGCCGATCTTCGTCGATGCGAACATGGTCGCGGCGGGGATCATCCGCCGCCACCTCTCTGACAACGAGATCATCTGCACCCTCGACGACGACGGCGTTGCGGACAACGCGAAGCGCGATCAGACGACCCGCTCTGCCGCCGCGGTCGAGCGCTGGGGGCAGCGCTTGGGCGGGGCCGTGGTCGCCATCGGCAACGCGCCGACGGCGTTGTTCAGGTTGTTGGAGTTGATCGAGGCAGGGGCGCCGAAGCCGGCGGCGGTGCTGGGCTTCCCGGTCGGTTTCGTGGGGGCGGCGGAATCGAAGGATGCACTGGCGGCGAATGCGCAGGGAATAGAGTTTATCACCCTCAAGGGCCGCGTCGGCGGCAGCGCCATCGCGTCAGCCGCCGTCAATGCGCTGGCGGGAGGGTTGAAATGAGCCTCCCCATCACGGTGATCGGTATCGGCGAAGACGGGCTTGGCGGTCTGTCGGCGCAGGCGCTGGCCGCGCTCGACACCGCGACGGTAATCGCGGGCGGCCAAAGGCACCTGGAAATGCTGCCCGCGGACGACACCCGGGAGCGTTACGCCTGGGGCAAGGACATGGCGGTCGATATCGCCGCGCTCGGCGACCGGGCGGAAGCCGAAACCATCTGCGTGCTGGCGAGCGGCGATCCGCTCACTTTCGGGGCCGCCGTCCGCATGATCAAAATCCTGGGGGCGGATGCGGTGCGCGTGCTGCCGTTCCCGAGCGCGTTTTCGCTCGCCGCCGCACGCATGAACTGGGCTTTGTCGGACCCGATGCTGCGCACCGTCAGCATCCATTCCCGGCCGCTCGCGGCGCTTCGCCGGGACATCCAGCCGGGCGTGAAGCTGGTCATCCTGAGCCGCGACAAATCATCGCCCACCGCCGTCGCGGACATGCTGAGCGATATGGGTTACAGCCAAAGTTCCGTCACCGTGCTGGAACGGATCGGCGGCGACATGGAACGCCGGACCGACGCACGCGCCGCCGACGGCTTCGATGGCACCTTCGACAATCTGAACACGCTCTGCGTCGATTGTGTCGCTGACGACAAGGCCGCCGCGTTGTCGCGCGCGCCGGGCCTGCCCGACGACGCCTTCGATCATGACGGCACCATCACCAAGCGCGAGGTCCGGGCGGTCACGCTCGCGGCGTTGGCGCCGAAGCCGGGTGAGGTCTTGTGGGACATCGGCGCCGGTAACGGCACCATCGCCATCGAATGGTTGCGTGCCGAACCGTCGGCGCGCGCGGTGGCGATCGAGTGCGACGCCGAGAGGCTTGGGCGGATTCGCACGAATGCCGAGAACCTGGGCGCCCCGGAAGTGATCGTCGTTGCGGGGGCATTTCCGGATGCCGTGACCGATGACCTGCCGCGCCCGGATGTCGTGTTTCTCGGTGGTGGGGTCGCCGGCAACAATGAGCTTGTCGTGCATGCGTTCGAGGCGTTGCGTGCGGGTGGCAGGCTTGTCGCCAACGCCGTCACGCTGGAAGCGCAAAACGTGCTGATGACGGCTGCGAAAGTCATGGGCGGGGAGTTGGTGCGGATCGGCATCGCGCAGGCCGCCCCAGTGGGGCGTCTGACCGCGATGAAGCATGCCATCGATGTTTTACAGTGGCGGGTGGTGAAGTCATGAGCGGGCGATTATTCGGGATCGGGGTCGGACCGGGCGACCCGGAACTGCTGACATTGAAGGCGGTGCGCCTGATCGCCGAGGCCGACGTGATCGCCTATCCGGCGCCCGCCGACGGCACCGAGAGCATGGCCCGCATGATCGCCGGCCCGCATATCCCGGAAGGGAAGACGGAGATCGTCATTGAAACGCCGATGATCCCGGGCCGGTTTCCGGCCAACGATGTCTATGACCGTTATGCCGTCGAGATCGCCGCGCACCTGAATGCGGGCCGCAGCGTCGCCGTATTGTGCGAGGGCGATCCATTCCTCTACGGCTCGTTCATGTATCTTTTCGGCAGGTTATCAGGGGATTTCGAAAGCGAGGTCGTGCCGGGCGTATCCTCGCTGGGGGCCTGCGCGGCGCGCGCCGGTCAGCCGCTGGTGTCGCGCAATCAGGTGCTGACCATCGTCCCGGCGCCGCTCGACGAGGCCGATCTGGAAGCCCGTATCGCCATCGCCGATGCGGTCGCGATCATGAAAGTGGGCCGGCATCTGGAAAAGGTGCGCGCGGTCCTCAAGAAACTCGGCCGGCTCGAGACCGCTGTCTATGTCGAGCGCGCCACGCTCGCCGGCGAGCGGGTGATGCCGCTGACGGACCTCAAGGCCGAACGCGCCCCTTATTTCTCGATGATCCTGGCGCGCCGCGCCGAAGCGGTGGATGTATGAGCCCAAAACAACCCGCCTATGTCGTCCTCAACCGGAACGGCGAAGCCCTCGCGCGCCGGTTGATCGCCGCCACCGGGGGCGAGGTGCACGGTCTCCGTCAGCGGACGACCGCGCCCGACCATGCCTTCACGGACACGCTTCCGCACATTGCGGCATTGTTCGGCGATGACGTGCCGGTGATCGGCATCTGCGCCGCAGGGATTCTCGTGCGCGCGGTGGCGCCGTTAATCGCCAACAAGAACGACGAGCCGCCTGTGATCGCGGTCGCCGAGGACGGTTCCGCTGTCGTGCCCGTATTGGGGGGACACAAGGGCGCAAACGGTATCGCGCGGGTGATTGCGGCGGCGCTCGGGATCACTGCTGCCGTGACGACGGCAGGCGACGTCGCGCTCGGTTTTGCGCTCGACGATCCGCCGGCGGGGTGGAATATCGCCGACCCGACAGCTGGCAAAGCCGTCATGGCGGCGATGCTGAACGGCGAGGCCGTGCGGGTCGACCGCGATCCGCACTTACCGATGCCGGCATGGTTCAAGGTGCCCAACGCCGACGACGGGGCAGCGGTGTCGATCCGCATCACGGATGGGGTTTCTGACGGCAACGCGTTCGTGGTCCATCCGCAGGTCCTGTGTCTCGGCGTCGGCTGCGAGCGCGATTGCGATCCCGTGGAACTGGAGACGCTGGTGCGCGATACGCTCGACAAGGCGGGTCTCGCTGCGGGCGCCGTCGCTTGCGTGGTTTCGCTCGATCTCAAATCGGATGAGCCTGCGGTGCTCGCGCTCGCCGAGAACTTGGGCGTCCCGGCGCGGTTCTTCGATGCGGCGCGGTTGGCGCAGGAAACACCCCGCCTCAAAAACCCGTCCGACGTCGTCTACGCCGAAGTCGGATGTCACGGTGTCGCCGAAGGGGCGGCGCTTGCCGCCGCCGGGACGGATGGCGCGCTGATTGTTGAGAAGAATAAATCGGCGCGCGCGACCTGCGCCATCGCCCGTGCCGCCGCGCCTGTCGATCCGAAATTTCTTGGACGTGCGCGCGGAAGGCTCTCCATCGTCGGCATCGGGCCGGGACAGGCATCGTGGCGGACGCCGGAAGTCAGTCATTGGTTGACGGAGGCGACCGATGTCGTCGGCTACGGGCTCTATCTCGATCTTTTGGGAAGCGCCATAGCGGGCAAACAGCGGCATATGTCCGAATTGTCGGAAGAAGAGGCGCGGGTGCGCCGCTCGATCGAGCTTGCCGCCGAGGGCCGGGACGTGGCGCTGGTCAGCTCGGGGGATGCGGGCATCTACGCGATGGCGGCGCTTGCGTTCGAGGTCCTGGACCGGGACGACGACCCTGCCTTCAACCGTATCGATATCCGGGTCAGCCCGGGGATATCGGCGGTGCAGGCGGCGGCTGCGCGGATCGGCGCGCCGCTCGGTCACGATTTCGCGCTGATCTCGCTCTCGGATTTGCTGACGCCGTGGGAGGTGATCGAACAACGGATCGAAGCCGCCGCCCGGGGCGACTTCACGGTCGCGTTCTACAACCCGGTGTCGAAACGCAGGCGCACGCAACTCGCGGCTGCAAAGGAAATCCTGCTCAACCACAGACCGGGGAATGTGCCGGTGATTCTGGCCAGAAATCTCGGCCGGGAAGAGGAAAATGTGCAGGTCATCACACTTTCGGCGCTGGAAGTTGATATGGTGGACATGTTGACGCTGGTGCTGATCGGCTCCAGCGCGACCCGGCATATCAGACGTGGTATGCGGGAATGGGTCTATACGCCGCGCGGCTATGCGGCCAAGCATGCCGGCGGTTAGAACAAGAGGACGCACATGAGATTTTTGATCGTCGCATTGATTGCCGTCTTCGCGACCGCCCAGGCCGAGGCCCAGTCCACACCGCCTTCGCAGGGCTCGACGGCCGAGCGCGTGCTCGGCGACATGGCGGACATCGTCTTCAAGGAAGCCGAGAAACGCATCATCAAGGAATATTACGACAAGGTTCCGGGCGCGAAAGCCGACGACGATGATGACGGCAAGGGCGGCAACAAGGCAAAGCACAAGGACAAGGGTGCGAAAGGCAAGGGCCGGGGCAACGGTCTGCCGCCCGGGCTCGCGAAACGCGACCAGTTGCCGCCGGGGCTGGCGAAGCGCGGCAACCGTCTGCCGCCGGGTCTGATGAAGGGCGACCTGCCGCCGGATCTGGAAAACATGCTCGGCGAAGCCCCCAAGAACACCGAGCGCGTCATCGTCGATGACGACGTGGTGCTGGTCCAGAAGGGGACGGAGTTGATCCTCGACGTGCTCGAAGGGGTGATCAGAGGCCAATGACCGTTCATTTCATCGGCGCCGGCCCGGGGGCTGCGGACCTGATCACGGTGCGCGGGCTGAAGCTTATTCAGTCCGCGCCTGTGGTCCTGTATGCGGGATCGCTGGTCCCCGAGGCAATCATTGCCGAAGCGCCGACCGACGCGCTGGTCATGGACACCGCGCCGATGCATCTCGAGCAGATCATCGAGGAAATCCGCAAGGCGCATGCAGCAGGAAAGGACGTGGCCCGCGTGCATTCCGGCGACCCGTCGCTTTACGGTGCGGTTGCCGAACAGATGCGCCGCCTCGACGATTTATCAATCGATTACGACGTGACGCCGGGGGTATCGGCCTATGCGGCGGCATCGGCGGCGTTGAAGAAAGAACTGACGCTTCCCGACGTCGCCCAGACCGTGATTCTGACGCGGACCGCGGTGCGGTCGTCGTCCATGCCGGAAGGTGAGGACCTGGAAACGCTCGGGAAAAGCGGCGCGACGCTGGCGATCCATCTATCGGTCAATAATCTGGCACATGTGCAGCGGACGCTGATCCCTTATTACGGCGCCGACTGCCCGGTTGTCGTCGCCTACCGGGTGAGCTGGCCGGACGAGATGTTCATCGAAGGTACGCTCGGCGATATCCGCGACAAGGTAAAGGCGGCGGGCATCACGCGGACGGCGTTGATCATGGTTGGGCGCGTCCTCGGCTCGGGTACGTTCGAGGACTCGCGCCTTTACGCCGAAGATCATCATCATGTTCTCAGGCCCAAGGCCGGCTGATCTCAAATAATGTTGCCGTGACAATGCCTTGATTGACCGGTTTCCGAGCGCGCCTTAGCGTGAGCGAACACGGGAGAAGGCCATGCGCGCGACCGCCGAAAGCTTCATCGCCGATCTGGACCGCCGCATCGACGGCATCGTCGAGGCGTGTACGGTCTGCGGCAGGTGCGCCGAGGTCTGCCCGACGCCGGCGCTCGCCGGCATCAGCGACAGCGCGCCGGAAGCGCTGGCAGGCGGGGTTATCGATATCCTCAAGGGTGAAGTGCATGCCCCCGAAGCCGAGGTTTGGGCGCGCAAGTGCTGCGGCACCGGCCATTGTATCGACGCGTGTCAGGAAGGGATCAACCCGCGTTTCATGCTGACGATGGCGCGCCGGCGTCTGAACGAACGCGGCACCCCCGAGGAACGAAAAGCGCAAGGCCGCGAGAAATTCCAGGCGATGAGCCGCGGTGTCAGGATGCTGTCCCGGCTGCAGATGCCAGTGGATGTTCTGGCCCGGCTCAACCCACCTGCCAAGCGCAGCAAACCCGCCAAAGCGCCCGATCTCGTTTTCTACACCGGCTGCAATTTGTTGAAGACGCCGCACATCGGCCTGATGTGCCTCGACGTTCTCGACAAGCTGGGCGCGACGTATGAAGTCTACGGCGGGCCCGGCAACTGTTGCGGGGTTTTGCAGTTCCGGCCCGGCGACACCGAGAACGCGGGCCGTCAGGCCTTAACGACGATCCAGCGCTTTCACGAAACCGGCGCGTCGGAAGTGTTGGCGTGGTGCCCGACCTGCCAGATCCAGTTCGGCGAGATCGCGCTGCCCTCTGTGTCGCCGCCGGGGGAACCGGTGTTCGATATCAACATGTTCCCGGTCTACATGGCCCGGCGCTTCGACGACATGAAGCGCCTGATGACAAAGCCGGTGAACAAGAAAGTCGCGCTGTTCGAGTTTCCCGGCTCGCGCGGCGTGACGGACGCTGTTCAGAAGCTTCTTAAAGCCATTCCGGGCCTCGAGTTCGTGGACCTTGAGATCGATCAGGCGGGTTATCAGATGTCGGCGCTGGAAACCCTGCCGGACTATCGCGAGGCGTCCATCGCACGCGTTTTAAAGCGGGCCGAGGCCACCGGGGTGACGGCGCTTTGCAGCGTGTTCCACGCCGACCACCGCGAGATTTCGTCGCATGAGGCGGCTTGGCCGTTCGAGATCGTCAACTATATGGATCTGATCGGCGAGAGTATGGGCATCCGTCGTGACGACCTGTTCAAGCGTCTCAAGGGGATGCAGGACGTCGACGCCATCGTCACCGAAGCCGCCGACACCATCGCCGAGCACGGAATGACGCTGGACGAGGCGCGGGACGCGGTGATGACCTTCATGCTGGCCGAGCAGTTCCTGCCGCGGGACCGCGACCGGCACCCGAACGTCGCCGATTAATCGAGAATTTCCAGGGTACGCGCCAGCGCCGCGTCGACGCTGTCGACGGTGTCGCTTTCCGGCAGCATCGGGCGGTCGATCATGACGACCTTGATCCCGAGCGTGCGCGCGGCCTCGATCTTCGCATAGGTGCCGCTGCCGCCGGCATTTTTCGTGACCATCAGATCGATGCCGAGCATCCGCATCAGCGCGGTCTCTTCGCTGGTTTTATAGGGCGGCGACCCGATCACGATCTCCGCATCCCTGAGCGGCAGGGTGTCGGGTTTCTCGATCAGGCGCACGAACAGCTTGGTCGTCACGACGTCTGAAAAAGCATCCAGATCGTTGACGCCGGTGGTGATCAGGCAGGCCTTCGACTGTCTTGTGATCTGTTCGGCGGCGGCGTCGATATCTTTGACGTGCGTCCAATTGTCGCCAGCCTGTTCCTCCCACGCCGGGCGGTTGAGCAACAGGCGCGGCACACCGGCGGTTTTCGCCGCGTCGGCCGCGTGACGGCTGATCTGCGCCGCGTAGGGGTGGGTCGCATCGATCAACAGATCGCAGCCGACGTCGTTCAGATACTTGGCCAACCCATCCGCGCCGCCGAAGCCGCCGTCGCGCACCTCGCCTTTCGGCAGTTTCGGGTTCTTCGTGCGGCCCGCCAGCGACGTGATGACGCGGATTTGTTCGCCGTGGGTATCCACGAGCGTGTCGGCGAGCCGGCGCGCCTCCGCCGTACCCCCCAATATGACGACGGTCTTATCGGTCATGGTCGCTCGTGCCGACCCGATTGCCGCCTCTGTCATAGACGATGACATCGACTTCGGTCTCGCCGGCGAGGGACGCCATCGCCGTTTCCCGCGCTTGGCGGGCGATCACGTCGGCGAGTGGGACGCCGGCGTCGCGGCAATGTTCGAACGCCTCCATAGCGGTGTTGGCGTTTCGGATTTTCGCCGCGAGATCGGTGTCGGCGCCATGCATCGAAGCGGCGTCGGCGAGTTTGTCCATATCGACCGAGGAGCGCTTGGAGTGCAGATCGAGGTGACCCTGCGCCAGCTTGGCGAGCTTCGCGACGCCACCGGCCAGCGTGAGGCGAGGCGCCGGGTGACGGCGCAGATATTTCAAAAGGCCACCCGCGAAATCGCCCATGTCGATGAAGGCCTGTTCGGGCAGTTCCGGGTGCTCGCGCATGGCGGCGGCTTCCGACGTCGAGCCGGTGGCGGCGATCAGGTGTTCGATCCCCTGTAGTCTGGCGACGTCGATGCCCCGGTGGATGGAGTTGATCCAGGATGCGCACGAGAACGGAATGACGATCCCCGTCGTGCCGAGGACGCTCAACCCCCCCTTGATGCCGAGCCGGGGGTTCATGGTCTTTTCCGCAATCTTATCGCCGCCCGGGATCGACACGGTGACTTCCAGATCGCAAGAGGCGTCCAACTCGTCGGCGACGGCCTGCAGGGCGTCAGAGATGATGGCGCGCGGGCCCGGGTTGATCGCGGGCTCGCCCACGGGCACCGGCAGACCGGGTAGCGTAACCGTGCCGACGCCGTCGCCGGCCTTGAACCGGATGCCGTCACCCTCCCTGAGCGTTCTGACCGTCGAGATGACCTCCGCGCCGTGCGTCACATCCGGGTCGTCGCCGGCATCCTTGATCACGCCCGCGCGCCAGCCGTCCGACGTCTTTTCGCAGCGGGCGAGCTCGAATGTCGGCGCCTCGCCTTTCGGCAGGCGGACCGTGACCGAGCGTTGGATTTCACCCGTCAATAGCGCCCTGAACGCGGCCGCAGCCGCGGCGGCGGCGCAGGTGCCGGTGGTCCAGCCGCGGCGCAGTTCGCCTTCGGGCTTGCGTGCCGGGGGTTGCGATGTCATGGGCGGAGTGTAGGCCCATCGGGGCGCCGCGCCAACGCCCTGAAAACGTTAGCGGGCTTGATGATACGCCGCATCTTCGTATGATTGGCGGGCGCGATCAAAGCGATTGGATAGGAAATGTCTGACGACAAAAAAGACGCGGACGGCCAGCCGGAGACGCCCAATGTGCTCGACCCGGTCGAGCAGAAACCGGAAGCGCCGAAGCGCAAGAAATCCTCCGGCGGCAAGCTCTTGCTGTTGCTTGTGGGGATCGTTGTCGTCGCATTCGTGATCGTTCTCGCCGGGACCGAGTATTTCGCCAAGCGCGGTTCTGAAACTGCCGGTAGCTCGTCCTCCGACAGCGGCCCCAGTGTCGGTGGGCCGTTCACGCTGGTCAATCACAAGGGTGAAACGGTCACCGAAAAAGACTTCCTCGGTAAGTACATGCTGGTGTTCTTCGGCTACACCTACTGTCCCGACGTCTGCCCGACGGCGCTCAGCGACATGGCGGCGGTGCTCGATATGCTGGGCGAAGAGAAGGCACAGAAAGTCGTTCCCGTGTTCATTTCCGTCGACCCGGCGCGGGATACGCCCGAACATCTGGCGGAGTACGTGTCGTTCTTCCATCCGCGTACGGTCGGTCTGACGGGAACCGAAGAACAGATCAAGGCGGTCGCCCGCGAATACCGGGTCTATTACCGCAAGAACGATCCGGCGGGGAACGACCCGCAGGACTACCTCGTCGATCATACCTCGATCATCTACCTGATGGGGCCGGACGGGAAACTGGTGACGCATTTTTCGCACGGCACGGACCCGAAGGCGATGGCCGAGAGGATCGGACAGCTTCTGTGACCGCGCGCCGCCTATCGGGCGTCCCCGGCAGCGGCCTGATCATCGCCGCGCCGTCGTCGGGCGCCGGCAAGACCCTGATCACCCTCGGATTGCTGCGTCATCTGCGCGAGACAGGGATCGACGTGATCTCCGCCAAAACAGGCCCCGACTATATCGATCCCGCTTTTCATACCGCCGCGACCAACCGGCCGTGCCGCAACCTCGATCCATGGGCGATGCGGGAAGAGACGCTGGCCGAACTGGCCGGCGATATGGCGGCCAAGGCCGACGACATCGTCTGCGAGGGCGTGATGGGGCTGTTCGACGGCGCGGTGCAGACCGACGACCGGCATGACGGCTCCACCGCCGCGCTCGCGGAGATCACCGGTTGGCCGGTGGTGCTGGTGATCGATGCGTCGAAACAGGCGGCGAGCGCCGCCGTACTCGCCAAGGGGTTCGCCGATCACAGACCCGGCGTCGATGTCGCGGGGGTGATCTTCAACAGGGTCGGCGGGACCAGGCATGTCGAGATTCTGAAAGACGCGATGAAGAAGATCGCGCCCGATCTGGAGATTTTCGGCGCGCTGCCCCGGAACGATGCCCTCGAACTGCCGTCACGGCATCTGGGTCTGGTGCAGGCGCGCGAACACCGTAACCTCGAGGTGTTCCTGGACAAGGCCGCCGATTGGATCGGCGAGCATCTGGATATCGCCGCCATGCGCCGCGCTATGCGGCCGTGGCCGGTGCGCCCGAAATCGGACGCGCCGCTGCTGATCCCGCCGCTTGGCCAGAAGATCGCCGTCGCCCGCGACGATGCATTCGCGTTCGCCTATCCGGCCGTGCTCGAAGGCTGGCGCGCCGCCGGGTCGGAGCTGACGTTCTTCTCGCCGCTGACCAACGAGGCCCCGGACCCGAAAGCGGACGCGATCTATCTGCCGGGCGGGTATCCGGAACTGCACGCCGGCCGCATCGCGGCCAACTGGGACTTCATGGACGGTCTGCAGCAGGCCGCTGACGCTTCGAAGCCGATCTTCGGCGAATGCGGCGGCTACATGGTGCTCGGTCAGGGACTGACGGATGCCGACGGGCGCCGCCATCCGATGGCGGGGCTGTTGCCGCTTGAAACGAGCTTCGCGACGCGGCGGCTGCATATCGGTTACCGCCGCCTGGCGCTCGCCAAGGCCGGGCCGCTCGGCGGTGCGCGAACGCGCTTTCGCGGCCACGAGTTCCACTTTGCGACGGTGATCGAGGAAGGACCGGGCCTGCCGCTGTTCCGCGCCGAAGATGCGGGCGGTCGCGTACTGGGAGAGACCGGCCTCGCCGACCGGCGTGTGGTCGGTTCGTTCATTCACCTGATCGACCTTGAGCGTGCCGACGGTGAGTGAGAGGACATAAGAGATGTTCGGTTTGAAGAAGAAGAGAGCTAAGGGTGAGTTGCCGTTCTGGAAGCAGAAGGCACTCCACGAGATGACCGGCCCGGAGTGGGAATCTCTCTGTGACGGTTGCGGCAAATGCTGTCTCAACAAGCTCGAACACGAGGTGACCGGCGAGATTCTCTACACCAACGTGTCGTGCCGATTGCTCGATCTGGATACCTGCCGCTGCACCAGTTACGAGGACCGACAGCGGTTTGTGCCCGACTGCCGCCGCCTGACCCCGCAGAATGTCGGGCAGATCCCTTGGCTGCCGAAGTCATGCGCCTACCGGCGCCTTGCCGAGGGCAAGGACCTGAACTGGTGGCATCCGCTGGTGTCCGGCACGACGGATACCGTGATCGAAGCGGGGATATCGGTGTTCGGGCGGATCGTATCCGAGCGCGATGTCGAGGACCTCGAGGATTATGTGGTAGACTGGCCCAAGTAGGTGCGGTTAAACCATGAACAACAAACGTACGAAGCCGATGGAGGAACAAACGTTGAGTCATTCACCTTATAAGGGCGTCTTCAGCGCCGTTGTCACTGCCGTTAAAGACGACCTGTCGCCCGATCTGGACCTGACTGCGGCACACGGCAAGTGGCTGCTGTCGAACGGTTGCGACGGCCTTGCCGTTCTCGGCACCACGGGCGAAGCCAACTCCTTCGGTCTCAAGGAGCGGATCGCGATCATCGAGGGCCTCGTCGAACGCGGCATCCCCGGCGACGTGATGATGCCGGGCACGGGGTGTTGCGCGGCGGTCGATACCATCGCGCTGACCAAGGCGGCGATGGGCGCCGGCGCCAAGGGCGTGCTGATGCTGCCGCCGTTCTATTACAAGAACATGACCGACCAGGGCTTGTTCGACGCGTTCTCGCAGGTCATCGACGGGATCGCCGACGATAACCTTAAGATTTTCCTCTATCACTTCCCGCAGATGTCGGGCGTGCCGATCACCTACGGTCTGATCGAGATGCTTCTGAAGGCCTATCCGAAAACCGTCGTCGGAATGAAGGACAGCTCGGGCGTGTTCGACAATATGGCGGGCGCCGCCGAGAAGTTCCCCGGTTTCGCTGTTTTCTCCGGCGCGGACGAACTGATGCTGCCGCTGCTGCGCAAGGGGGGCGCGGGTTGCATTACTGCGGTCGCCAATGTTTCGTCGTTCCTCAACGGTGCGGTCTACAACGGCTGGGTCGCCAACGGCGATACCCCGGAAGTGGAAGCCAATCATGAGACGCTGAGCGCGATGCGCAAGGCGATCGCCGGCTACCCATTGCCGCCGGCGCTCAAGGCGCTGACCGCACGTAACACCGGCCAGGCCGGGTGGGAAAACCTGCGCCCGCCGTTCGTGCCGCTCAGCGACGCCGACCGGAAGAAATTGTTCGACGCGTTCGACGCCGTCGGCACGCCGATCCCGGCCGCGGCCTGACGGGTCCCGTGGCGGCGCGCCGCACACGCAAGGAACTCAGCTTCGATCTAGATGGCCGTGCCGTGCCGGTTCTGCTCAGACGGAACCGGCAGGCGCGGCGCATCATCCTGAGGGTCGATCCCAAGACCGACGGGGTCGCCCTGACGCTACCGTGGTACGCGTCGGAAGCGGAGGCACTCGGTTTCCTCGAAAGCCAGCACGCATGGCTGAGACGACGCCTCGATAAACTGCCTGAACGCATTCCGTTCGAACCCGGCCGGACGATCCCGATATTGGGCGAGGATCATACGATCGAGCATCGCCCCGACGCCAGGCGCGGCGTCTGGCTCGAAGACGGGCGGGTGTGCGTCTCCGGCGACCTCGACCATCTGCCGCGCCGCTTGCTGGATTGGTTGAAAAAAGAGGCGAAGACGAAACTTGCCGATCTTGCCGCGACAAAAGCGGATGAACTGGGCGTCAAGGTAGGACGCATCACGGTGCGCGACACGACATCGCGCTGGGGGTCGTGCGCGCATGACGGCTCGCTCAACTTTTCATGGCGGATGATTCTGGCGCCCAGGTTCGTGTTCGAGTTTATCGTCGCCCACGAGGTCGCGCACATCGTCGAGCGCAACCACGGGCCACGCTTTCATGCTCTGGTGCAGCAACTGACACCGCACGAGGCACAGGCGGAGGCCTGGCTCAACGCCTACGGCCAGCACCTTCACCGTATCGGTTGATTTTCAGACCGGCGGGTCGTCTCGCCCGGCGAGGCGATTTGCCCCGGTGCGCGCGAAGCGCAAGGTCTGCGTGCGCCGCCGGTTGCCGTTCATGGAAAATTCGCCGGCCGGTCTCAGGATCGCGGCACCATAACCGTCCGCGACGATCAGGCCGGCATCGTCCGGCAGCCGGTCCTGTGGAAAGTCCGGGTTCACGGCGAAATAAAAGTAATCGCAATAGGGCAGGTATTCCTGCCATTTCGAATCCGCGCGGAAATCGGCGAGCGAGCTTTTGACCTCGACGACGAGGAACTTGCCGTCCCGGTCGAGCGCCGCCACATCGACCCGACGCTTGTTGGTGAGCCGGAATTCGAGAAGCGGCGCAAATCCCATGTCCGTCATCAGGCGCACCACGCCGCGCGTGATATCGTCGGCGGCGCTGCCGGGCAGGGGGCCTTGTCTGATGCGCATCAATTTCGCTCGCGTTTGCAAACTCCGACGGGGATGCTAACAGGAAAGCATGGCACACGCACAAACCCAGCTTGAGATTGCAACCCGCGGGCAGGGGCTTTACGAGTTCACCCGCGACGCGGTCGCATTTTGTAGCGAAAGCGGGACCGGGAGCGGGCTTTTGACCGTTTTCTGCCGCCACACGTCGGCATCGCTGACGATTCAGGAAAATGCCGACCCGGACGTGATTCACGACCTCAACGTGTTCTTCAAACGCCTCGTCTCCGAAGATCCGTCGCTTTACCGCCATACCGCCGAAGGGCCGGACGACATGCCGGCGCATATCCGGAGCGCCTTAACCGATGTGTCGCTATCTATTCCGGTGACCGGTGGCCGGCCCGTTCTCGGGACGTGGCAGGGGATCTATCTGTTCGAACACCGGGCGCGGCCGCACCGGCGCAACGTGGTGCTGCATCTCTCGGGGGACTAACGGGCTTCGATGATGATCGCCGCCTGTTTGGTGACGATCCCGAAGGCGAGATAGCGGTATTTCCAGCCGTATTTTTCGACCGCTTCCTGAAACGCGCGAAACTCATCGTCACGCCAAGTCGGGTTGATCAGGTATTCGTCGAAGACGAGCACGCTCCCTGGTTTGATCCGGGATGCGATGCCGTCGAGCACGGTCGCCGTGGAGCCGTAGATATCGCAATCGATGTTACAGAACCGGATGTCGCCCGGATGATCAGTGAGAAACGGTGCGAGGGTATCTTCGAACAGACCCGGGTGCAGGGTCACGTTCTCTGGGACGTCGGGCAGTTCGCCTTCGGTCGAATAGACGCCTTCCGGCTCGCCGCCCCAGGCCGCCGGCAAACCATGAAAAGAATCGAAGCCGTGCACGTTCTCGGACGTCATCGAGGCGATGTGGCGGATCGACTGACCGTGACGCACGCCGAACTCCAGCATCAGCCCGTCGAGCGCCGCCGCGCCGAGCGCGTGGCTCAGCAGGGCATAAGGGCAGTGGATGATCTCGGTCTTGAGGGTCGAGTGGCTTTTGACGTAATTCCAACTGTCCAGCCACGCATCGACCGTGGCGTCGTCATCGGGAAGGTCGCTGAACAGTTTCGTGGCGTCGGCGCCGATCATTTCCGTCGCCACCGCTTGATAAAATCGCGCCATGTCGTGATCGGGTTTGATGTCGACGGCTTTGCCCAGTGTGCGGATCGCCTGCTCGAGCCCCGGGCGGATCATCTCGGTGAGACCGAGATTGCAGTATGCATCGGCGTGATAGGTATTGTGCTTAAGCGCAGAGTTATAAGATTCGACGGCGTCGGCGTAGCGTCCCGCTTCGCGGTGGGCGTTTCCAAGATTGTAATGGGCGTCGGCGAACCCCGGCTGATACTTGAGCGCCAGCTTGCAATGCGACACGGCTTCATCGAACAGCCCCAACTCGGACAACGTCGTCGCCAGATTGGAGTGCGCCTGCACCAGATCGGGCTGGCAGCGAATGGCATCGCGGTAAGCGCGGACGGCGCCCGGCTTGTCGTCGTTGGCCCGGAGCGTGTTTCCCAGATTGTAGTGATGATGCGCGGCATCGGGCGCAAAGCGGATGGCGGTGCGGAATGCGAAGGCAGCTTCGCCATATCGCTCCAGCGCTTGTAGTGCGGTGCCCTTGTTGCCGTACGCGTCGGCGGCTTCCGGCGCGAGATCGATGACCTTGTCGATCAGCGGAAGGGCATCCTCGGCGCGGCCTTGTTGGAGACGCAAAATCGATAAAAGGTGATAGGCGTCGGCATTGCCCGGGTCGGACTCGATGACTTCAAGATATCCGGTTTCCGCCGCCCCAAGATCGCCCTTTTGGTGGTGGGCGAGGGCGTCGGCAAGGGCGGGCGGCATCGTCGGATCGGTCATGTCTTCACTATATCCCCCGATCGGCGGACTTGCGAGAGAACGCGTGACGTCGGATTGTTCGGGGATGGCCAAGCAACGAACCCGTAAAACGGATATGCGCCTCGCGCGCGTGCGCGATGCCCTCAATGAGGGGCGTCCCGGCGACGCCCTGAAACTGGCGCGTCAATTGCTCGCGTCGAGAAAGCGCGATTCGGCAGTTCTCAATCTCGCCGGCATCGCGGCCTTTCAGTCCGGCGATCCGGCAGCGGCGCGCGCGTTTCTGGAAGAGGCGCAGGACCGTGCGCCGAAGGATGCGGAAATCCGCATGAATTTTGCTAACGTCGTGGCGGCGTCGGGCGACGTGGATGCGGCGCTCAGCGCATACGAGGCGGCGCACGATCTGGCGCCCCGCTATGCCGAGCCTGCCTACAACGCCGGCGTGCTGCTGGCCAATCACGGTCGCCACACGGAAGCGGCGGCGTGGTTCCGGCGCGCGATGGCGCGCGATCCCGACCACCCGGCGGCAACCATCGGCTGCGCAGAGGCACTGCGCGGGGCCGGCAACCTCTCGGCGGCGAAGGGCGAATTGGAGGGGTGGATCGCGCGACACCCGGACGATCCGGTCGCGCACACCAATCTCGCGGCGGTGCTGAGCAGTATGGGCGATGACGCTGGCGCACGAGATGCGGGGGAGCGCGCCACCGAGATCGATCCGGGATTTGCGGCTGCGCATTTCAATACCGGCGTCGCACAGCAGTCATTGGGGGATCACGACGTCGCGGTCGAACGCTATCGCCGGACGTTGGCGCTGGAGCCCGGGCATGCGGCGGCGGCGCTCAATCTCGGCGAGGCCTACGCCGCGCTCGGCGACGGTGATGAGGCTGCGCGCGCCTACCGCCGAGCGCTGGACATCGATCCGGGCTTCGCCAAGGCGGCGGTCAACCTCGCTGACATGGATCTGGCCGCGGGCAACGCCGACGCGGCGCTGGCAGTGATTGACGATTTCCTTGCCCGAAACCCCTCGCACCCGGCGGCGCTTGCCTTCCGGGCGTTTGCGCTTCGCGACGCCGGGCGCGTGCGCGAAGCGAAGGTCCTGGACGATCCCGAGCGCTTTATTCTCCAAAGACGGCTCGACTCGCCGGCGGATTATGACGGGATCGATATCTTCAACAAAGCGCTGGCGACGCACTTGCTGGATCATCCGACGTTGACGCCGTCGCCCAAGGCGCACGCCACGCGCAAGGGCTGTCATTCGGGAGAGCTCCTCAGCCCGCCGCTGGGACCGGTGGCAGCGTTCCGGGACGCGGTCGAGGCGGGGTTCCGCGCCTATATAAGAACATTCACGGGCGAACCGTCGCATCCGTACCTGGATGCCTGTCCGGCCGACGTCACGCTCTCGGTTTGGGGTGTCGTGATGGAGGAAGACGGCCACCAGGTGCCGCATATTCATCCGTCGGCGTGGCTTTCGGGTGTTTATTACGTGGAGGTGCCGGCGAGTATCCGAGAAGACGACCCGGCGCGCGCCGGCTGGATCGAATTCGGTCGCCCGCCCGAGGATATCCGCGCCCGGCATGAACCGGACGTGGCGTATTTCCCGCCGGAACCCGGGTTGATGCTGCTGTTCCCGAGCCATTTCTATCACCGGACGGTGCCGCTAGCGGGCAGCGCGCGGCGTATTTCCATTGCCTTCGATATCGTGCCGGCGACGCGTCATGATGAGGCCACAGGGTATCCCTGATTTTATGGCCCCGGTCGCACCCGTTAATTTGCGGGTAATCCAGACGGCGGGTTCGCCCGTATCCTTATCAAGACAACAGGAAGAATGATGATGATAACCAAGCGTGCTGCACGTTACGCAGCAGCAATGATTTTCTTGATTGCCGCTTTCGGCGGGGCCGCAACCGCGCGCGCTGCCGAGGAACAGGCGTCGCTGAAGGACTATGCCGGCATGGATGTCGGCAACGTCGAGCGGGCGCGGGGCAATATCGCTGGTCTTTCGCAAAACCTGCCGCGCACGCTGAGCCAAGGCAGCGATGTCCGATTTCTGGATACGATCCTGACGGGCGACGATACGCGCGTCGAGATCAGGCTGATCGACGACAGCGAGTTGTTCATCGGCGATAATTCGGAGCTCACAATCGACGAAATGGTCTATGAGCCCGGCAAGAAGGGCGAAGGCGTGCTGACCCTCGCCAAGGGCGTTTTCCGGATGATTTCGGGCAAGGTCAACAAGGTCGACGGTGGCTCGCTGGTCCTGAAAACCCCTGTTGCGACCATCGGCGTGCGTGGGACCGACTTCTGGGGCCATCAGGAAGAGAACAAGCTCACGATGGCGCTGATCGACAACGGCATCGTCGAGATTACTGGCCGGGACGGCCGCACGGTGACCCTGGAGACCCCGTTGCAGGCGGTGGTGATCGAGCGCGGTCAGCCGACGCCGGACGCACCGTTTAGTCTGACGCCGGAAGAACTGGCTGAAGCCGCCAAGACAGTCACTTACTGACTTCACCTTCTTGACGTTGGAGCTCGAAGCGACGGCTGGTAACGCTCCCGTGCCCACCCCATATGGGATGGAACGACAAACAAGGAGTGTGTTGATGTCTTCCTCGATCGAGCTGCTTATTGAGCCGCGTCCAACCGATCTCGGTGATTTCGAAGTCCGCCGCGTGCTGCCCTTCGCCAAGAAGCGGATGGTGGGGCCGTTCATCTTTTTCGACCACATGGGGCCGGCCGAGTTTCCGCCCGGCAAGGGGATCGACGTGCGGCCGCATCCGCATATCGGTTTGGCGACGGTTACGTACCTGTTCGACGGTGAGATCATGCACCGGGATTCGCTTGGCTGCGAACAGGCGATCCGCCCGGGCGCGGTCAACTGGATGACGGCGGGGCACGGGATCGTTCATTCCGAACGCACCGGTGACGAGGAGCGCGCCAAAGCCTCCAGCGTGCACGGCATTCAGGCCTGGGTCGCCCTGCCGAGAACCCATGAGAAAACCGACCCCGACTTCAAGCATCATCCGCGGGAATCGCTGCCTGAATTCGACGAAGGCGGGGTCTGCATGAAACTTCTGGCCGGCGAGGCCTTCGGCAAGCGCGCCGATGTCGACGTTTTGTGGCCGACGGTTTATCTGGACATACAAGCGGGTGCGGGCTGCCGCATCGCGATTCCCGACGAGCACGAGGAACGCGCGCTCTACGTCGTATCCGGCGGCCTTGAAATCGACGGGGAGCTGGTCAAGGAGCACACCATGGCGGTGCTTGTGCCGGGCGCGAAACCGGATGTCGTTTCGACCGGCGAAAGCCGCGTCATGCTGTGCGGCGGCAAGGCGATGGACGGGCCCAGGACGATCTGGTGGAATCTCGTCGCATCCGACAAAGATCTGATTGAAAAGGCGAAAGCGGACTGGAAGGCCGGAAAGTTCCCGAAAGTGCCCGGCGACGACGAGTTTATTCCACTCCCCGAATGACACGCTCGCTTGGAAAGAGGGTGCCCGTTCGTTAAGGTCGGGGCATCGATTGCCACCCAATAAAACGGAAAGAAAATGGACGATTCGGAACTTGAGAAATACGAACGCAAGGTGGTTGTCCGGCCGTTGCGGGTTTCCGACTATGCGGCCGTTCTCAGGGTGCAGACGGACGTTTTCAAGAGCATCGAGCCGTGGGGGAAACCCCAGTTTTTGAGCCAGTTGCGCTCCTTTCCGGAAGGTCAGATGGGCGTCGAGGTCGAGGGCGAACTGGTCGCCATTTCTTCATCGCTTTTGATTTCCGGACACGTGGCGTCGAGCGCGCACGACTTCGATACCGTCACCGACGACGGCTTCATCCGCAACCACAGAGAAGACGGCGAGTATCTTTACGGGATCGATATCGCCGTCTCACGCGAGTATCAGGGCTACAAACTGGCCCGGCGCCTGTACGAAGCCAGGAAAGAGCTGGTCGTCGAGAAAAATTTGAAGGGGATCGTCATCGGCGGGCGCATTCCCGGCTATCACCAGCATGCCGACGAAATGACCCCGGAGGAATACGTCGAGAAAGTCGTCGCCCGCGAACTCGACGACCCGGTTCTCGTCGCCCAGCTATCCAATGGCTTCGAGATCATCCGCGTGATCGAGGGTTATCTCGCCGAGGACGAGGAAAGCTGCGGCAATGCGGTCCTGATGATCTGGCGCAACCCGGATTACAGACCCGAAGAAGGCGCCCAAAACCACCCCGGCACGGCCAGGCTTTGCGTCGTTCAATACCAGATGCACAAGGTCGAGAGCTTCAAGGACTTCGCGCAGCAGTGCGAGCATTTCGTCGGCACGGCATCGGAATACCATTCGGACTTCTGCGTGTTTCCGGAGCTTCTGACGACGCAGCTTTTCTCGATCATGACCACCGATAAGCCGCAGGACGCGGCGCGCGCGCTGGATCAGTTCACCGAGCCTTATCTGGAAATGTTCGCGGAGTTGGCGATCCGCTACAATGTCAACATCGTCGGCGGTTCGCATCTCGCGATCGAGGACGACCGCCTTTACAACATCGCCTATCTCTTCCGCCGCGACGGTACGCTCGAGAAGCAGTACAAGCTCCACATCACGCCGAGCGAGGTGAAATGGTGGGGCGTCAGCGGCGGCGAGAAGGTGCACGTCTTCGATACCGACCGGGGCAAGATCGCAATCCTGATCTGCTATGACATCGAATTCCCGGAACTGGCGCGGATCGCCGCCGACAAGGGCGCCAACATCATCTTCGTGCCGTACAACACCGATATGCGTTCGGGACACTTGCGGGTTAGTTATTGCGCTCACGCCCGCGCCATCGAAAACCATGTCTACGTTGCCGTGGCCGGCGCCTGCGGCAACCTGCCGTACGTGTCGACGGCGGAAATCCATTACGCGCAATCGGGAATTTATACGCCGTCCGATATCTCGTTCGACCGGGAGGGGATCGCTGCGGAGTGCACGCCGAACGCGGAAATGGTGCTGATCCACGATCTCGATCTCGATAAATTACCGCACCACAAGCATTTCGGCACGGTGCGTAACTGGATCGACCGCCGCAAGGACCTCTACACGATCCAGTACGACGACGGCACCGAGAAGTTTACGGTCTAACCGCCGACCACGTTCCTGGGGCTGCCCACGACGAAGGCATCGATGTTGTCGACCATCTGATCGGCGAGGCCCTGAATGGCCTCGATGCTGGCCCAGGCAACGTGCGGGGTCAGGATGAAGTTCGGCATACCCATGATATCGAGGAACGGATGTCCGTCCGGGATCGGTTCGGTCGTCACCACGTCGAACGCGGCGCCACCGATCTTGCCGCTTTTCAGAGCATCGACCAGCGCCTGTTCGTCGACCAGACCGCCGCGCGCCGAGTTGATGACCAAAGGTTTCTTCTCCATCTGATCGAATTCGGCCGGTCCCAGCAGATTGCGGGTGCTGTCCAGCAGCGGACAGTGCAGCGTGATGACGTCGCTTTCCGAGAGAATGCGCTCGAACGGGGTATACAGCGGCCCCATACCCTCGACACCCTTGTATGTCGAGAACCGGACCTCCATCCCGAACGCCTCGCCCAGTTTGGCGACGGCCTTACCCAGTACGCCGTCGCCGATGATGCCGAGCACCTTGCCCCTGAGATCGAAGATCGGATAGTCGAAGTAGCAGAACTGGTCGGCTTCCTTCCAGCGTCCGGCGGCGACCGAATTGTGGTAGGGGCGGATCGAGCGGCTGAGCGACAGGATCAAACCCATGGTGTGCTCGGGCACCGTGGCGATGGCGTATTCGCGGATGTTGGAGACGACAATCCCACGCTCCTTGCACGCGTTGAGGTCGATGATGTCGGTGCCGGTTGCGGCGACCGCAATCATCTTGAGTTTGGGGAGTTCCGCGAGCGTTTCGGCGCGCAACGGAACTTTGTTGGTGATGATGATCTCTGCGTCCCTGGCGCGTTCGACGACCTCTTCCGGCCGGGTGCGCTGATACGCGTCCATGGTGTGCGCGAAATTTGGTGCCCGGACCGTCACCTGTTCCGGCAGCGTTTCGCGGTCGAGAAATACGATGTGTCTGGAATTGGCGTCGTCACTTGAAGTCATGGTCTCACTTCCCCCTTTCGTTTCATTAAATGTGGGAACAAGCAAAAGGGCAATCCAGCATTGGACTCTTTTTATTCCCGTCGTACCGTCGCCCTCGGAATTCGTTTCCGCTTCAACAGAGGACATCCGACATGATTTACGACCATCGCACCTATACCTGCCGCCCCGGTACCATCAAGAAGCACCTGGAGCTCTATCTTCAGCACGGCTGGGAACCGCAGACCCGCAATCTCGGCAAGCCGTTGCTTTATGCGATGACGGAAACGGGCGATCCCAACAGCTACGTGCATGTCTGGGTCTACGAGGATGCTGCCGACCGCGCTAAGAAGCGGGCCGCGATGCAGGCGGATCCCGACTGGCAAAACTATCTCAAGATCAGCGCCGAGGCGGGATATCTGGAAAAGCAGCAGAACAAGATCCTGATGCCGGCGCCGTTCTTCGACGCGAAATGGCCTGAATGACGGCTCCCTTGCACGCGCGCGCCTGATTCCGCAATAATCCTCCCATGTCTGGGCGGACATTCAGATCTCCGGCTATGCTGGCGGTGGCGCTTTTAGCGCCATTGCTGACGGGCGCCTGCAGTTCCGACGACAAGGACAGTATCGTCGCCGCGTCGCCGACCGCAATCACGATCCAGACCATCCGCTTTACCGAGCCGACGGCCTTGGCCGAAGGGCATTGCGGGAAATACGGGCGCAAGGCCGTGGCGCGGGGCAACGTCAAGCTCGGTGCGGCCGGCTACAAGACCATGTGGGGGTACGATTGCGTCGATAAGTGAGGCGCGTTCTGATCCAGCCGGGGGTGCGAGCCGTAGGTATGTGTATATGCCCTCTGAAACGTTCGGCCCCGTATTTTCATGACCGACAAATCCCCGATTATCGTCTGGTTCAGACAGGACCTTCGTGTTGCCGATAACCCGGCACTCGCCGCTGCGGCAGATAGCGGACGTCCGGTGCTGCCGGTCTATATCCTCGATGATCATGCGCCGGGGGCGTGGAAGCCGGGCGGTGCCGCGCGCTGGTGGCTGCATCACTCGCTGGCGGCGCTGGCCGATGCCTTGAAAGAGCGCGGCGTTATGCTGGTGTTGCGGCAAGGCCCGGCCGGGGCGCAGTTGTCGCGCCTTGTCGACGAAACCGGCGCCGGGGCGGTCTATTGGAACCGCTGCTACGAGCCCTATGCAATCGAGCGTGATAAGGAGATCAAGCAATCGCTCAAGGACTGGGGCTGTGAGGTGCGAAGCTTCAACGGTGCCTTGCTGTTCGAACCCTGGACCATCGAAACCAAACAGGGCGGCTTTTACAAAGTCTATACCCGGTTCTGGCATGCCTGCCGCGACAAGGGTGATCCGGCACCGCCGCTGCCGGCGCCCAATCAGATAGCCGCCGTCGATGCGGAGATTGAGGGCGGCGCCCTCGACGATTGGAGGTTGCTGCCGTCGAAACCGGACTGGGCCAGTGGTTTGCGCGAACGCTGGACGCCGGGCGAAGCGGGTGCGAAGCAGCGTCTGCGGCAATTTCTGAAAGAAGGACTCGACGGCTACAAGGACCGGCGTGACTTCCCGGCAGATACGGTCACCTCGAATCTCTCGCCGTTTCTGCACATCGGCAATATCGGCCCGCGTCAGGTCTGGCATGAAACCGTCAAAGCCGCCGGCTGGTCGGCGGCGACGGAAAAGTTTCTCAAGGAAGTCGTGTGGCGCGAGTTCGCCTATCATGTTTTCTATCACCTCCCCGATCTTCCCGAAGAGCCGATGTATGCGCGCTTCAAGTCGTTCCCGTGGGAAGACGACGACGAAATGCTGAAATGCTGGCAAAAGGGCATGACCGGCTATCCAATGGTCGACGCGGGGATGCGCGAGCTTTGGAAGACCGGTCACATGCATAACCGTGTGCGTATGGTGACGGCGTCGTTTCTGGTGAAGCACCTTTTGTTGCCGTGGCAGGCGGGCGAAGCCTGGTTCTGGGATACGCTGGTCGATGCCGACCTGGCGGTGAATTCGTTCAGTTGGCAGTGGGTCGCGGGCTGCGGCGCCGATGCCGCGCCCTATTTCCGGATCTTCAACCCGATCATGCAGGGCTCGAAATTCGATCCCGAAGGCGAATACATCCGCAAATATGTCCCCGAGATCGCAGCGTTGCCCGACAAGTACCTGTTCGCGCCCTGGGAAGCGCCCGACGATGTTCTAGAAGAAGCCGGAATCGAGATCGGCAAGACCTATCCGAAACCTGTTGTCGATCACAAGCGCGCCCGCGAACGCGCGTTGGCGGCGTTCAAATCGCTGCCCGACAACGAAGACGCATAGATCAGGTCAGCCAGCGTACGGCTTCGGCGGCGGCGAGGCCCCAGGCGATCACGGTGATCAGGATGATGATCAGCGGCTGGCCCCGGACTCGTTCGAAGGGTTGCGGGCGCGACCCGGCATCGAGCAACGTCTGGTGCCCGATCTCACGTTGTCGGTTGCGGCGAAAGGTTTTGAGCGTTTCGCGCTCGACCTCCTCGAACCCGTGTCTGAGCGATGTGAACTCGCGGTAGAACGGGACGACGACCCCTAAAAACATCATCGCCACGCCGGCGATCCCGTACCAGGGGACGTACCCCAGGTCAGCGGCGCCGCCCAACAAGGTGCCGACCAACACGAAGCCGGCGCCGTTGATGCCCATCAGCAGATGCACGAGACGGCGGCGGCGATCCAGGTCGATCATGGCGATGCCCGGTTCCCGTACGGTTTACGCATCACCAGCGTCGACCAGCCGTCCTGGCGCCATTCCTTCTCGAACACGAGCCCGACCGCGCGGTGACGCGACGCCACCCACCTGGCGTCGCGGTTCAAAAGGCCGGACAGCACGACGGTGCCGCCGGGCATGAGATTCTTCGCCGTGTCGCGGACCATGCCGACCAGAGGGCGCGCCAGCACGTTTGCGACGATCAGATCGAACGGCGCCCTGTCGCGGACGGCATCGCTCATGTACCCGTTGCTCAATGCGGTCTGAATGCGATGCCGCAGACCGTTGTCACGCGTGTTGGCGCGCGTCACGCGAACCGCCTCCGGGTCGATATCGACGGCAAGCACATCCGCCGGCCAGAGCTTGGCGATCGCGAACGAGAGGATGCCGGACCCGCAACCGAGGTCGAGCGCATTTTTTGCGGATCGCGACTTCGCGATATCGGCGAGCGCGGCCATACACGTTTTCGTGGTCGGGTGCGTCCCGGAACCGAACGCAGTCCCGGCATCTATCCGGAACGGGATGCAGGCTGCCGGCCGCGGGCCGTCGTAATGGCTTGGATAGACGAAAAATCGGCCGAGGGTGAGCGGCGCAAACGTCGCCATGTTCTCGGCAAGCCAGTCGCGCGGGGTCAGGAACTCAACGCTGAGGGACGGAACCTCGACCCCGGTGGCGTCGGCAGCGAGGACGAGGCCGGCTTCGATGGCGGCCGTGTCGGGCTCTCTGTCGGTATATCCCTCGACCCGCCACGGAATACCGTCGTCGCCCATCGACGTGACGGCGACGGAGACGCCCTCGAAGACGCCCTCAAACGCAGCGACGGCGTGCATCGGCACCGTGACCTCCAGCCGCCAGAGCGGCAGTGGTGCCGCCGCCGTCATCATGAAGGCAACACGAAGCTGGCCATGACGCGCTTTTGGCCCGCCTTCTCGAAATCGATGTCGAGTTTGTCGCCGTCCACGGACGTGACTTTCCCATAACCGAATTTTTGGTGAAACACGCGGACACCGATCTCGAACCCGGTGCCGTTGCCGGTCGGTTTGTAGGAAGCGCCCCTGTCGACCTCGATCATACGCCGGCGCGAGCGTGGCACGTCGTCGGCGCCGGCGAACGGATCGATCATATCCGTGGTTGCCGCGCCCCGGCGGGCGTAAACGCCGCTTTCCGAAAACATGTCGATATGATCGAGCGGCAGTTCGTCGATGAACCGCGACGGCGTCGCGCTTTGCCATTGTCCATATACGCGTCTGTTGGCGGCGAACGAAATCATCGCGTGCTTACGCGCGCGCGTGATCCCGACATAGGCGAGACGGCGCTCTTCCTCGAGCGACGCCAGGCCGCCTTCGTCGAGCGAACGCTGGTTCGGAAACAGGCCTTCCTCCCAGCCTGGCAGGAACACGGTCCCGAACTCGAGGCCTTTGGCGCCGTGCAGCGTCATGATATTGACCTTTTCGGTGTCGCTGCGCTCTTCGTTCTCCATCACCAGGCTGACGTGCTCAAGAAATGAGCCCAGTGTTTCGAAGTCCTCGAGCGCGTAGACCAGCTCTTTCAGGTTGTCGAGCCGGCCCGGCGCATCGGGCTCTTTCTTGGCTTTCCACATGTCGACATAACCGCTGTCTTCGAGCACCTGCTTGCAGAGTTCCGCCGGTGGAGATGCTGCGGCCTGAACCCGCCACATGTCGAACGTCGCGAGCAGGTCGCTGAGCGATTTCCGCGCCTGCGGGCGAAGCTCGTCGGTCTCCAGCAGTTTGGCGATGGCGCGGGTCAGCGATAGCCGCTCGGCGCGGGCGTAGGTGTGGACGGTCTGTAACGTCGTCTTGCCGATGCCGCGGGTCGGGACATTGACGATGCGCTCGAACGCGAGATCGTCGTCGGGCTGGGCGATGACCCGCAGGTACGCGACGGCGTCGCGGATTTCCTGGCGCTCGTAGAATCGCGGCCCGCCGATCACCCGGTAGGGAATGCCGAGCGTAATCATGCGTTCTTCGAATTCGCGAGTCTGAAAGCCGGCGCGGACCAGCACCGCCATGTCGCTCAGATGCTCGCCCTTGTTCTGATAGGCCTCGATCTCGTCACCGACGAGCCGCGCCTCCGCTTCGCCGTCCCAGACGCCGCGCACGCGCACTTTCTCGCCGCCGTTGATGTCGGTCCAGAGCGTCTTGCCGAGACGCCCCTCGTTATAGGTGATCAGGCCCGAGGCAGCGGCGAGGATATGCGGGGTCGAGCGGTAGTTCCGTTCCAGCCGCACCACGCGGGCGCCGGGGAAATCCTCTTCGAAACGCAGGATGTTGCCGACCTCGGCGCCGCGCCACGAATAAATCGACTGATCGTCGTCGCCGACGCAGCAGATGTTACGGTGTTGCTGCGCCAGCAGCCTGAGCCACAGGTATTGCGCCACGTTGGTGTCCTGATACTCGTCGACCATGATGTAGCGGAACCGGCGCTGATAGGTCTTCAGGACTTCCGGCTGTTCCTGGAACAGCTTCAGGCACAACAGCAAAAGATCACCAAAGTCGGCAGCGTTGAGCGTCCCCAGTCGCTGTTGATAATCCTTGTAGAGTTCGAGCACCTTGCCGTCGCCCTGGCCGGCTTCGGACGTCGGCACTTTTTCGGGCAGAAAGCCGCGATCCTTCCAGCGCTGGATAATCCCCGAAATGGCGCGCGCCGGCAGGCGCTTCTCGTCGATCTCGTGAACGTCGATCAGCTGCTTGATCAGGCGTACCTGATCGTCGGCGTCGAGGATCGTGAACTGCGGGGTCAATCCGATCGCTTCGGCGTTGGCGCGCAGGATGCGTGCGCCGATGGCGTGAAACGTGCCGACCCACCAGCCCTCGACCGGCCGGCCGACCAGATGCGAGACCCGCTCCTTCATTTCGCCGGCGGCTTTATTCGTGAACGTGACGGCGAGGATCTCGCCCGGGCCCGCCCGGTTTTGCATCAGGATGTGCGCGAGCCGCGTCGTCAGTACGCGCGTCTTGCCGGTGCCGGCGCCGGCGAGCACGAGCACCGGCCCCTCGACCGCCTCGACGGCTTCGCGCTGGCTGTCGTTGAGACCATCCAGATAGCCGGGCGCGCGTGCAGGTGGGGTGGCTGCCGGGCGCGGGTCGTCGTCGAGTTCGAAGGGATCAGCCATACGGCGGTTATAACACGTGACGGGGCTCTGAAAACCGCCGCAGTGGGGCGCGGCGTTTACTGATTGTGTTCGTCGTGGCGAACCTTAAGGAGCGCGCGGTTATAGGCCGTCATCACGTCGCGGTGGTGCACGCAGCCGGTGAAGACCTTGGTATGCGGGTCGCGCAGCACGGCGATGTGGTCTTCACCCGATTCGCGCATGATCCGCATGGCGACGCCCAGGTTGTCGCCTTCGTTCAGGACCGGCGGGTGCAGGCGCGCCACATCGGCGGCGCGCAGCAGGTCATTGCATTCGGTATCGAACAGGGTCACGCCGCAGTCCTGAAGCGTGATCGTGCCGTAAAGCTCGCCCGTCGGTTGAACCACGAAAAGCTCGCCGGTGGTCGACGCACTCAGCTTTTCGCGGATCGCACTGATTGGGGTCTCCATCGAAATAGTCTCGGCGGTGACGTTGGTGCCGTGATCGAGGATATGGCGCACCTTGATCGCATCCAGCACCTCGGCCTCAAACCCATCGCGCAGATCGACGTTCCGTCTTCTCAGTGTCTCGGCGAAAAACGACGCGCCGTAAAGGTGATGGGTGAGCTCCGTCGAGACGACGATGGCCAGCATCACGGCGAGCGAGAGTTTGTAGTCGCCGGTGATTTCGAAAATGATGAGGGTCGTCGAAATCGGCGCGCCAAGCACGGCGGCCGCGACGGCCCCCATCCCGACCACGGTATAGACCCCGACGCCCGACGCCAGCGCCGGAAAAACGTCCGCGGCGATCAGGCCGTAGCTGGACCCCACGGCGGCGCCCAATACTAGGGCAGGGGAGAATACACCCCCTGAAAACCCGAAGCCGAGGCAAAGCGCGGTCGCGAAGACCTTGGCGATGCCGATGGCGATCAGCAATTGCACGTCGAATTGACCGAGGATCGCCCATTCGACGAAACCGTAGCCGACGCTCATGATCTGCGGCAGCCAGATCGCAATGACGCCGACGATGGCGCCGGCGATGGCGGGCTTGACCCAGACCGGCAGTTTGACCTTGGGCGACATCTCCTGTGCCCAGAAGATGCTTTGCATCAGAACGATGGCGGCGACGGCGGCGACGACGCCGAGTCCGATGAAGGCCGGGAATTCCCAGAACGACGTGATATAGTTATCGCCCAGCAGGAACGCCGAGACCTCGCCGAAATGGATATGCGACAGCGCGGTGCCGGCGACGCTGGCGACGACGATGGGCGCGAAGGTCTTGAGGGCGTATTGTCCGACGACGACTTCAGTCGCGAACAGGGCGCCGGCGATGGGGGCGTTGAACGAGGCCGATACGGCCGCCGCGACGCCGCAGCCCAGCAGCGTCCTCGAAAGTGAGCGCGACAGATGTAGCCGCCGTGCGATCCAGCCTGCAAGCGACGCGCCGAGATGAACGGCCGGGCCTTCACGGCCGACGGATGCGCCGGCGCCGATCGAGATCGCGCTGCAGGCGGCAGAGACGATCCCGATACGCGACGACATCTGTCCGGCGCGCATGGCGGACGCCTCGACCACGTCGGCAACACCCTGAGGCTGCCCGCCCGGCATGAACTTCCATGTGATCAGGCCGACGATCAGGCCGCCGGCGGTAGGGATCAGGATCAGCTTCCATGGCGCGACCGTCAGTTCGTATCGCGCCAGCATGTTGGTGGTGATGCCGAAGCCCGAAAGCTCGATCAACTCGATCGCTTCACGAAAGACGATCACCGCGGCGCCGGCGATGCAGCCCACCACGAGCCCAAGTCCGACCAGCAACAGGTGTTCGTTACGGATCGTCTTGCGGAACGCGGACTGGATATGTCCGAAGGTCAAACGCGATTGCGGCATTCTTGCCCCCAGCTTCAAAGATGAAGCATAGGGTTGTATTCCTTAAAGAAAAGGATAATGCCGTTCAAATTTAAGAGAGTCGGGATGCGCCTCAGTACTTGGCGGCGTCGAGGGAGTATCCGGCCGAACGCACGGTCCGGATCAGATCCGCGTCCGATTCCGCGTTGAGCGCCTTTCTGAGCCGGCGGATGTGGACATCCACCGTCCTGAGCTCGACGAAGATGTCGCGCCCCCAGACCTTGTCCAGAAGCTGCTCGCGCGAGAATACGCGGCCCGGCTTTTCAAGGAAGGAGCGCAGCAGGCGGAACTCGGTGGGCCCGAGCTTGATCGCCTTACCGCCCCGGGTCACGCGGTGCGACGTGATATCCATCTCGATATCGGCGTACGTGAGCACTTCGCCCGACTGTTCGGGGTGCGCGCGCCGCAATACCGCCTTGATGCGGGCCGTCAGTTCCGCCGGCGAGAACGGTTTGACGATATAGTCGTCAGCGCCGGTCTCCAAACCGCGGATCCGGTCGTTTTCCTCGCCCTTGGCCGTCAGCATGATGACCGGCATGCCGCGGGTTTCGGATTTCTGACGCAACTGGCGGCAGATTTCGATGCCGGATACGTTGGGGAGCATCCAGTCGAGAACCACGAGATCGGGGATGTCGGAATCGACCGCCTCAAGCCCAGCCTCGCCGTCACGAGCGACGGCGACGTCGAAGCCCTCATTCTCCAGATTGTAACGCAGCAACTCGACGAGGGACGGGTCGTCCTCGACGATCAGTATACGCGAAGTCTCGGTCATGGCGTTGTCTCAGCCTCAGTCTTCACCGCCAACGACGGTGTAGCTCGATTGATCGTCCTTGGGCCGGTTGTCTTCCGGCAACGTCCCGTGGACGAGGAAGTAAACATGTTCTGCGATATTCGTCGCGTGATCGCCGATACGCTCGATGTTCTTGGCGACGAACAGCAGGTGCGCACAGGCGGAAATGCTCCGCGGATCTTCCATCATATACGTCAACAGCTCGCGGAACAGGCTGGTGTGCAGCGCGTCGACTTCCTCGTCGCGGAGCCGCACGTCCTCGGCCAGGTCCGCGTCGCGTTGCAGGTAGGCGTCCAATACGGTGTTGATCATGCCCTGCACCACGTTGCCCATGCGCGCGATGGTGCGGCTCGGTCCCACGGGCGGTGTCTGGGTGATGGCGACTGTGCGTTTGGCGATGTTCTTGGAATAGTCGCCGATGCGTTCGATGACGCTGGCGATCCGGAGCGCGGTGATCACCACGCGCAGGTCGTCGGCCATCGGCTGGCGCAACGCCAGCATCGATATCGTATGCTGATCGACGTTTTCTTCGATCGCATCGATGCGCTTGTCGCTAAGGATAACCTTTTCGGCAAGCTCGCCGTCACGTTTCACCAGTGCCTTGATGGCGTCGGCGAACTGGTGTTCCGCCAACCCGCCCATCTCGGCGATCAGGTTGTCGAGCTGGTTCAGGTCTTCGTCGAACTTGGAAACGATGTGGTCGTGTTCTTTCACCATGATAGGTGCTCCCGATTATCCGAACCTGCCGGTGATATAGTCCTGGGTACGTTGATCCTGCGGGGTCGTGAAAATCTTACCGGTTTCCCCGACCTCGACCAGGTCGCCCAGATGGAAAAATGCCGTCCGCTGCGATACGCGCGCAGCCTGCTGCATGGAGTGCGTCACGATCACGATCGTGAAGTTGTCGCGAAGCTCGTCGATCAGCTCCTCGATGCGCGCGGTGGCGATCGGATCGAGCGCCGAGCAGGGCTCGTCCATCAGGATGACTTCCGGCTGAACGGCGATGGCCCGCGCGATGCAAAGCCGCTGCTGCTGGCCGCCGGAAAGCCCGGTGCCCGGCTCTTCCAGCCTGTCCTTGACCTCTTCCCAGAGGCTCGCCTTGATCAGGCTTTCCTCGACGATCTGATCGATCTCTTCCTTGCCGGTTGCGATGCCGTGGATGCGCGGCCCGTAGGCAATGTTCTCGTAGATCGACTTCGGAAAGGGGTTCGGCTTCTGGAACACCATGCCGACCCGCGCGCGCAGGTGCACGACGTCGATCTTATCGGAATAGATGTCGGTGCCGTCGAGCTCGATCTTGCCTTTGACGCGGCAGATATCGATGGTGTCGTTCATGCGGTTCAGAGTGCGCAGGTATGTCGACTTGCCGCAGCCGGACGGGCCGATCAGCGCGGTTACCTCATTCTCGTAAATATCGAGATCGACGTCGAACAGCGCCTGCTTTTCGCCGTAGAACACCTGAACGCCGCGGGTGTGGAATTTGGTCTCGCGTGCGGCATCGGCGGATGCCATCGGCGCCGTGACCTCGACTTTATTGCTCATATCTACTTCGCCCATGATGGGTCTCTCCTACCAGCGCCGTTCAAATTTCTTGCGAAGCAAGACGGCCAGTGCGTTCATTAAAATTAGGAAGGTCAGCAGAACCATGATCGCTGCCGATGTGCGCGCGACGAAGGCGCGCTCGGGGCTGTCCGCCCACAGGTAGACCTGCACCGGCAGAACCGTTGCGGGGTCCGTGATCCCACCCGGGATATCGACGATAAAGGCGACCATGCCGATCATCAGGAGCGGGGCCGTTTCGCCGAGCGCCTGCGCCATACCGATGATGGTGCCGGTCATAATGCCCGGCATCGCCAGCGGCAGAACGTGGTGCGTAACCACCTGCATGCGCGATGCGCCGAGGCCGAGAGCGGCCTCGCGGATCGACGGCGGCACCGCCTTCAATGCGGCGCGGGATGCGATGATGATGGTGGGCAGCGTCATCAGCGCCAGGACCATCCCGCCGACCAGTGGCGCCGAGCGCGGCAATCCGAAAAAATTGATGAACACCGCGAGGCCCAGAAGACCGAACACGATCGACGGTACGGCGGCCAGGTTGTTGATGTTGACCTCGATAATCTGCGTCAGCCGGTTCTTGGGCGCGAACTCCTCAAGATAGACGGCGGCGCACACCCCGATCGGGAAAGACAGCGCCAACGTCACCAGCATGGTGAGCAAGGACCCCATGGCGGCGCCCAGGATGCCGGCAAGCTCGGGCTCGCGGGAGTCGGCGTTGGTGAAGAAAGTCGTGTTGAGCTCGCTTTCGACGATGCCGCGTTCTTTGAGGGTGTCGAACCAGGCCATCTGCTGGTTCGAGACGCGGCGGTCGCTTTCGGCTGTTCCTTTGTTGATCACGCCCTTGTTGTAGAGGTCGAAATCGGCCGCGACCGGCAAGCTCAGTTCAACGGTCTGGCCGATCAGCGACGGATCGGATGTCACCAGTTGCTGGACCTGGAACGCGGCGCCGGAGCTCAGGATTGCCGTCAGCGCACGCTTGTCTCGGCGGCTGGTGACGTCGGGGAATTCCGCCAGAAGGGTGTCGAAAACCAGTTTCCGGTAGTTGGCGTTGATCAGCGTGGATTTGTCGCGGGTCCCCTCAGGGTCGATCACGTCCTGCTTCAACTCGACGTTGAGGGTGATCGCGCTTTGCGTGAAGGCGGGCAGGCCGCTCGAGATGATCGTCGAAAATAAGACGACGATACAGGCCAGCGCGAGGCCGACGGCGCCGATTCCGTAAGCTCGGAACCGGGCTTCGGCGGCGTAGCGTTTCTTGAGGCTGCGGCGGACGGCGTCGGATGCACGTGCCGCGCGGTCGCGTCGCATCTGATCGGGCGTTTGGACATCTGTCATAACGGCATCAGTCATACTGCTCTCGGTACTTGTTGACCACCGCCATGGCGATGATGTTGAGGCAAAGGGTGACACAGAACAGCACCAGGCCCAGCGCGAACGCGGCCAGTGTCTTGGCGCTGTCGAACTCCTGGTCGCCGACCAGAAGCGTGACGATCTGCACGGTCACGGTGGTGACCGCTTCCAGCGGGTTGGCCGTCAAGTTGGCGCCGAGGCCGGCGGCCATGACGACGATCATGGTTTCGCCGATGGCCCGGGAGATCGCGAGCATGAACGAGCCGACGATACCGGGAAGCGCGGCCGGCAAGATCACCCGTTTGATGGTTTCGGACTTGGTGGCGCCGAGGCCATACGACCCTTCGCGCAGGCTCTGCGGCACGGCGTTGATCACGTCGTCGGAAAGCGATGATACGAACGGGATGATCATGATGCCCATCACCAGCCCCGCGGCGAGCGCACTTTCGGACGAAATATCGAGACCCAGAAAGGTGCCCTGGTCGCGCAGGAACGGCGCGACGGTGAGCGCGGCGAAGAAGCCGTAAACGACCGTCGGGATGCCGGCTAGGATTTCGAGCAAAGGCTTGACCGCACCGCGTACTTTCGAGGGGGCGTACTCGGCCATGTAGATGGCGGAGAGCAGGCCGATCGGACCGGCGACGCACATTGCGACGAACGAGATCAGAAGCGTGCCGACGAAAAGCGGGATCGCACCGAACGCGCCGCTGGCGCCGACCTGGTCGGAGCGCAATGCCGTCTGCGGGCTCCATTCGAGGCCGAACAGGAACTCGACCGGCGAGACCTTTTCAAAGAAGCGGTAGGATTCGAAGACCAGCGACATCACGATGCCGATGGTCGTCAGGATCGCGATCACAGAGCAGACGACCAGAATCGTCATCATCGTCTTTTCGACCTGATTGCGGGCCCTGAGAGACGGGTCGATCTTGCCGCGCGCATAGGCGATCGCGGCGATGCCGATCACGAGGATCAGGACGAATTTGGCGAGTCCGCTCGTCTGCAAAAGGCTGACGTACTGATCTGCGGCCGCCTGGACTGCGGGCGTGATCTCGCCGGACGTGATGTTACCCGATGCCAGGTTGCGGATGTCGTTCATAATCAGAGACATCTGCGCCGGATCGCCTTCGAGCATCCGTTCGGGCAGGTTACTTTGGACGATCATCTCGACGATCGGGGTCTGAAACACCGTCCACGCGCCCAAGATCAGTAATGTCGGGATGCCGCACCATAGTGCGACAAAATAACCGTAATAGTGGGGCCGCGAATGAAGCCGGGACGCCGTTCCGCCGGCGCTCGCCAAGGAGCGCGAGCGGCCGAGATAAAAGCCGCCGACGGTAAGGATGATGAGCGCGCCGAGAACGAAGGTGAATGACATTTTCTATTTTCCTCGAAGCACGCTGAAGTGTTGTTTTTGGTCTGGCATATTCAATAACGAATGGGATGAAGGGGGTCCCCGGCGAAATAACCGGGGACCCTTTGTCCTTACATCGAGATGTTGTTGGCCATCATCTCGCCGTCTTTCTGGAACTTCTTGCGCTCCGCATCCGGCATCGGGATCAGACCCTTGTCGGAGAGGATGCCGCCCGGACCGAAGGTCTTTTCGGCGGTGAACGCAGTGACATATTCCTTGATGCCCGGGACTTTGCCGACGTGCGCGCCCTTCACGTAGAAGTACAGCGGACGCGACACCGGATAGG
This sequence comes from Rhodospirillales bacterium, assembly GCA_965228915.1. Taxonomy (GTDB): domain Bacteria; phylum Pseudomonadota; class Alphaproteobacteria; order Rhodospirillales; family Casp-alpha2; genus UBA4479. The sequence goes on from OZ245847.1 coordinate 1,909,610, forward strand.
AGCCGTCAGCGATGGTTTCGAATTCGGGGGCAATGCCACCGATAAGCGAACCCTGCACCTTGTCGGCGTTCTGATCGAGGAACGAGAAACCGAACACGCCAAATGCATCGGGGTTGGCTTCCAGCTTGCGGACGATCAGGACGTCGTTTTCGCCGGCTTCCACATAGGCGCCGTCTTCACGGATGCCGTGGCACACGGCTTTGTATTTCTTCTTGTCGGACTTCTTCATGGCTTTGATGAAGTCGAAGGTCTTGCACCCGCCTTCAAGCGCCAGTTCGGCGAAGGCGTCACGGGTACCGGAGGTCGGCGGCGGGCCCAGAACTTCGATTTTCTTGGCCGGCAGCGACGCGTCAACGTCGGCCCAGGTCATGTTGTCGTTTTCCTTAAGACCGCCTTTCCCATCGGGAATGTTCTTGGCGAGCGCGAGGAAAATCTGCTGCTTGGTGAGATTGATCGGCGGCGCGGATTTCGCGTTGGCGAAAACGATGCCGTCATAACCGATCTTGATTTCGGTAATGTCGGTGACGCCGTTCTTGGCGCACTTTTCGACTTCCGACTTCTTGATCCGGCGCGATGCGTTGGTGATGTCCGGATGCTCGACGCCGACGCCGGCGCAGAACAGCTTCAAGCCGCCGCCGGAACCGGTGCTTTCGATGACCGGGGTTTTGAACTGGGTGGTTTTACCGAACTGTTCGGCGACGACGGTCGCAAACGGATAAACGGTCGACGATCCGACAATGCGGATTTGGTCGCGGGCTTCGGCCGCGGAACCGGCAATAGCGATACCGGCAACGACGGCAACCCCGAGAAACTTACGATACATGGCTGACTCCTGCCTATAGTGCGTTTCGGAGAAAACTCCGTGATGGCGGCTGCCGGATGCGTCCAAACGCCACCTCGGCAACCATTCGCGGCGGAACCTACGCTTCGACCGCTTACATTATATGACAGAAATACTACGGTTTTATGACATAGCCGGAGATGGCTGTGGATAAGACTTTGAACCGGTCAGAGCCGGTCAGATTCGTTCATTTCTGGGCTGTAAACCGGTCGGAATATAGACCGTGAAGGTGCTGCCCTTGCCGATCGTGCTCGCAGCTGCGAGATGGCCGCGGTGGCGGCTGACGATGTGTTTGACGATGGCCAGTCCGAGCCCGGTCGAGCCGATGCTGTCGCCGCCGGCGCTGGAGCGCGCTTCGTCGACGCGGAAAAAACGCTCCGTCAATCTCGGGATCAATTCCTTGGGGATGCCCTGGCCGTGATCGGTGATGGCGATGGAAACCCCCGGCCTGGCAGTGCCGGGTATGCGCTCGACGCTCTGCAGCTTGATGTCGATGGAATTCTTCTCGCCGCCGTACTTGATGGCGTTCTCGATCAGGTTGCGGAAAACTTGATGCAACTGGTCCGAATCGGCGATCGCTTTCGGCAGATCCGGCGCGCAATCGACGTTGAAGGTGATTCCGCGCGCCGCCGCCTGCGGCTCCAGGGCCTCGATCACGTTATTGATCGATCGTGTCACGTCGACCGCGTGCCGCGGCGGGACGTGCTCGTTGATCTCGACCCGGGTCAGCGACAGCAGATCGTCGATCAGCCGCGCCATCCGCTGCGATTCCCGGTACATGATGTCGAGGAAACGGCTACGCGCATCGATATCATCGCTGGCTGGGCCGCGCAGGGTCTCGATAAAGCCGATCAATGCCGTCAGTGGGGATCGCAGTTCGTGCGACACGTTGGCGACGAAGTCGGCGCGCATTTCCTCGGCTTTCTTGGCCGAGGTGATGTCGTTCAGCACAATCGTCGCGACGGCGCTGTCGTCCAGCGGCGCATTCGGCAGCCGCTCGATGCGGTACGACATGCTGCGCGCGACGGGCACGGGAAGGGTATATTCGCCCTCCGCTTCCGGCGCGCCCTTGAGAACGCGGTCGAGGCCGTCTAGAACGCTCGGGTGACGGAGATTGAGCGCCAGGTCCCGGCCGGGCGCATTGATGCCGACCAGTTCCAGTGCCGCCCTGTTGGCCTGGAGGATGCGGCGCTTATCGTCGACGACGATCACGGCCGTCGGGATGCGGTCGAAAACTTCCTGGGAAATCAGCGCCATTTGCGGTTCCGTCCGTTGCGCCGTCTATGATTTGCGGCGAATACCGATCACGCGGCCCTTCTTGTCCGGCTGGGCGAGGGTTTGGTGCTCTTTATATATCTCTCCGATCCGCGTTTGCACGTGATCGATGAAGGGGCCGACTTTCCGCGTGTTCAGGTTGACCTGCAGGATCATCAGTTCGTTGGTCGCGCAAAGACTTTCGTCCTTCGCATTGTACATGGTATGGAACAGGTGCAGCCGCTTTTCGTCGTGGTCGAGAACCTGCGACGTGACGTAGACCTTTTCGCCTTCCATGACCTCGTTGTCATAGGTGATGTGCGCCTCGGCGACGAAAACCGAGCTGCCGGTTTCGAGCCTGAGTGCCTCATCCATGCCGATGTGTTCGAGAAACGCGTCGGTCGCGTGGTCGAAGATCAGGACGTAATAGGCGACATTCATGTGGCCGTTGTAGTCGACCCACTCGGACGAGACGGTTTCTTCCCATAACCGGGCCGGTGTAATCTCGGGCATGTACTTTCCTTTCGCCGGTTTTCCTCTGTTAGCCGATCACGGCGCGCTTGTCGACGTACCCGGGCTCGGCCACCATGGGGCATGTTGAAGATCGAAGACCTCTCGCGTGCCGTCCTCAAGCCGGTCAGCCTTGAGGTGCCGGACGGAATCTGCGTGGCGATCCGTGGCGCCTCCGGATCGGGAAAATCCCTGTTGTTGAGGGCGATCGCCGACCTGGACCCCTGTACCGGCCGGGTGTCACTCGACGGGGTCGAGCGCGGGTCGATGGCCGCCAACGAGTGGCGCCGCCGCGTGACCTACGTGGCCGCCGACAGCGGCTGGTGGACGGACCGGGTCGGCGATCATTTCGAATACCCTGATATCGCCGCCGGTTACCTCGTGCGGCTCGGCTTCCACGGCGACGTGATGTCGTGGCCGGTGAGCCGCCTCTCGACCGGCGAGCGCCAGCGCCTCGCGCTGCTGCGCGCCATGGTGCAGGGACCCAGGGTGCTGTTACTGGACGAACCGACGTCCGCGCTCGATCCGGAAACCACAGCCAAGGTGGAAAGCCTGCTTCACGAAAAGATCAACGGCGGCATCATCGTCGTCATGGTGACGCATGACGCCCGCCAGGCGGCGCGCATGTCCGGGCGCCGGTTCCGGATGCAGGACGGCGTCCTCAGCGAGGAAGCGTCATGAGCTATATCCAGCTGAGCTATTGGGACATCGCGCTCGCCGCCTCCTTATTGACTGTGAACGCCGGACTTTCGATCTACTACCGCCTCGGGACGGCCCGGCGGCTTTTGATCGCGGCATCGCGTATGGTCGTGCAACTGACGCTGGTTGGGCTCGTCTTGAAGGCGTTGTTCCATACGGTCTCGCCGTGGCTGACGTTGCTGGTCGGGCTCGCCATGGTCGGATTCGCCGGGCGCGAGGCGATGGCGCGCCAGGACCGGACCTTCATCGGCTTTTGGGGCTATGGCCTCGGCACCACATCGATGCTGATGGCCGCGGCGATCGTGACGATTTTCGCGCTGGCGACGCAGTTCCATGCTGAGCCCTGGTACGACCCGCGTTATGCGATCCCGATCCTCGGCATGATCCTCGGCAACACCATGACCGGGGTCAGCCTCGCGCTCGACCGGTTGCTGGCGGAAGCCGACACCGGCCGGATGCGGATCGAGGCGCGCCTTGCGCTCGGCCATACGTTCCGTGAAGCCATGCAGGAGCCGCTCAAAAGCGCCATGCGCGCGGGCTTGATCCCGACCGTCAACGGTATGGCGGCGGCCGGACTTGTGTCGCTGCCGGGCATGATGACCGGTCAGATCCTGGCCGGTGTCGATCCGGTCGAAGCGGTGAAATATCAGCTGTTGATCATGTTCCTGATCGGCGGGGGCACCGCCCTCGGCGTGTTTTGCGCGGTCATGATCGCGCTCAGCCGGCTGACCGATCCCCGTCAGCGGCTGCGGCTCGACCGGCTGCGCACGGAATGACCGAAATTTCTCGGCCAAATCCCTGTTTTTGTTGGCCCACCGGGGGCGGGCGTTGTAAAAGCGCAGCACCCAAAACGTAAGCTTTTTCGAGGAGACCGCGCGGGCATGGGTGAAGCCGGTCGGGACATTTCTCTGGTGGATATTTCGGTCGTCGTGCCGGTCAAGGACGAGACGGAGAACATCTTGCCTCTGATCCGTGAAATCGTCGCCGCGCTCGACGGTATGCGCCCGTTCGAGATCGTTTATGTCGATGACGGTTCGACCGACGGCACGGTGGAGAAACTGAATGGGGCGAAGACCGAATTTCCGATGCTGCGCGTGGTCCGTCATGACGGTTGTTTCGGGCAGTCACAGGCGATCCAAACCGGCGTCCGGCACGCCGCCGCCCCGCTGATCGCGACGCTCGACGGCGACGGACAGAACGATCCGGCCGATATTCCGGCGCTCCTAGGCCGCTTCGAAGACGAAGGCGGCTCCGCGGACGCGCTTCTGATGATCGCCGGATGGCGTGCCAAGCGCAAAGACACGTGGTTGAAACGGATCTCGTCGAAGGTCGCCAACGCGGTGCGCGGCACGCTACTGGGCGATGCCACGCCGGATACCGGGTGTGGCCTCAAGGTGTTTCCGCGCGCCATGTTCCTCGCCTTTCCCGGATTCGACCACATGCATCGCTTCATGCCGGCGCTGACGATCCGCGCCGGCGGTCGGGTGGTATCCGTTCAGGTCAACCACCGGCCGCGCGAACGGGGCACGTCAAAGTACGGCCTGTTCAACCGGCTCTGGGTCGGCATCGTCGATCTGTTCGGCGTGATGTGGCTGAAAAGCAGGCCGAACCGCGTACGGATTGCCGCCGGCGACGGTCAAGAGACGCAATGACGCCGCGTATCGTTATCCGCTCCATTCTTTTGTTTGCGTTGCTGATCGGGATCGGCGCGGCGATCAAGCTGACCCCGCTGGGTAGTATTCTAGATGAAGGCTGGATCGATACCTACGTGCGCGGCGAGGGAATCAAGGGCGAGTTGATCTTCCTGGCGGCGGGCGCGTTGTTCACGGCGGTCGGATTGCCGCGCCAGGCTGTCGCCTTCATGGCCGGTTACGCATTCGATCTCGTGTTCGGAACCGCGATCAGCGTTGCGGCGGCGGCGCTCGGCTGCCTGACGACGTTTCTTGTCGCACGCTTCCTTGCGCGCGATCTGGTGGCGCACAAGTTTCCCGACAAGCTGAAGCGCATGGACGCCTTTCTGAGCGAGAACACCTTCACGACGACGCTTCTGATCCGCTTCCTGCCGATCGGCTCCAACGTCCTCACCAACATGCTCGCCGGGGTTTCGCGCGCCCATGTCGTGCCGTTCATCGCCGGTTCGGCCATCGGCTATGTGCCGCAGATGCTGATCTTCGCGCTGGTCGGTTCGGGCTTTGCGGTCGAACCGGGCGCCCGGCTGGTCGTCAGTGTTGTGTTGTTCGCCGCTTCAGGTGCACTTGGGGTGTGGCTCTACCGCCGTTATCGCGATAGTCATAGGCTGCTCAACGCCGGCGTGGTCGACGCCGGTGACGTAGGTGCCAGCGAGGCGGCAAAGGAATGAAGCTTATCGACGTGTCCGCCCGGATTCCCGTTTGGGCGATCTGCTGGCTGATTGCTGTGGCCGCTGCCGTGACGCTGCGCCCGCCGCTGCCGGTCGATGAGACCCGCTATCTTTCGGTGGCATGGGAGATGTGGCTTCGGGGCGACTTCCTGGTGCCGCATCTGAACGGTGAACCCTATCATCATAAGCCGCCGCTTTTGTTCTGGCTGATGACGGCCGGCTGGTCGGTGTTCGGTGTCAACGACTGGTGGCCCCGGTTGGTGGCGCCGTTGTTCGCGTTGGTAGCGATGTGGTGGACCGGGCGGCTCGCAAACCTGATCTGGCCCGGCGAGGCGACAGCCGCGCGCCTCGCGCCGACGATCCTGGCCGGATGCGCGTTCTGGACCGTATTCCAGACCCTGACGATGTTCGACATGATGCTGGCGACTTGCGCGATCGCCGGTATCGGCGGGGTCGTGTCTGCGTGGCGGACGGGGGCGCTCGGCGGCTGGCTTGTCACCGGTGTTGCCATCGGCATCGGCGTCCTTGCCAAGGGGCCGGCGATCCTGTTGCACATTCTGCCGGTGGCATTGCTGGCACCGTGGTGGGGGCGGGCGCTGCCGGGCGGCCCGGATCGTCCGCTGGTGTCGTGGAAGGCGTGGTATATCAGGCTTTCCCTGAGTGTCCTGTTCGGAGCGGCGATCGCGCTCGCGTGGGCGATCCCGGCCGGCATCCGCGGCGGCGAAGAATACCGGAACATGATCTTCTGGGGTCAGTCGGCCGGTCGGATCGTCGAGAGCTTCGACCATGCGCGGCCGTTCTGGTGGTATGCGATGCTGCTGGCACCGCTTCTCTTGCCGTGGCTGGTCTGGCCCAGGTTGTGGCGCGCTGCACGTGTTTCGGGGGTGTTTCGGTACGGCGGGCTCCGGTTGCTGGTGGCGTGGGTCGCGCCGGCGTTCGTCACGTTCTCACTGATTTCGGGTAAGCAGTTGCATTATCTGTTGCCGGAATTTCCGGCGTTCGCCCTGCTGTTCGCACACCTGCTGGTGCGGACCGGGGATATGGAAGGCCGGCGTTTCGACGGCCTGATCGTCGCCCTGTTCTTTTCCACTCTCGGGACGGTCACGCTGCTGCTGCCGGACGATCCGGCGTTTTTCGATGCGCCGATCTGGTTCCACCGGATCGATACCTACTGGGGCGTCCTGCTGATTGCCGCCGCAGTCGCCTGTTGGGTGTGGGGGCGCCGGGACGTGCGCCGTGGGGTCGCCGTGTTGTCACTGTCCATGGCCGTGCTGGTCGCCGTTATTCATCTCGCGGCGCGGGATTCCCTGGCCGTTGCCTACGACCTCCGGCCGATCGCGCGCGAGTTGAAAGCTTACGAAGACAAGGGCGTGCCTTTGGCGAACTTCAGCACGTATCACGGCCAGTATCAGTTCCTCGGGCGGCTGACGAAGCCGATGGCGGAGCTCGGGCTCGATAACAAGGTGACCAACGCATTTGTTGCGGATCATCCGAACGCCGTCGTCGTGGCGTATTATTACCTCGAAAAGTTGCCAGAGTTTCCGCAAAGCGCGACCCCCCTGGCGGCGTTCCGGTTTCGGGATTACCGCGTCTTGTTCTGGCGGGCGGAAATGTTGGAGATGTATCCCGGTCTCGCCAACCGATCCTGAGCGACCGCTTTCTCTTCACGCAACGTGAAGTTTTTGTAAACTAATTTACATTCGAAATTGCGCTCTCTATCCTTCGCTGACGGGTTATCTGAACAGGTGAGGCTGAGGTGGCAGAGACCACGCGATCCGGCATCAACGACCGGCAGGAGGAAATCATCGGTCTCGTCCGGGATCGCGGTTATGTTTCCATCGACATGCTGGCCGAGCGCTTTGGCGTCTCGCAACAGACCGTCAGGCGCGACATCATTTTCCTCGCCGAACAGAACCTGGTGCAGCGCCACCATGGCGGAGCCGGATTGCCGCCGGGGACCGACACCCTCGCGTATTCCAACCGGAAAATTAGAAATGCCGCGGAAAAGGCGCTGATCGGGCGCGAAATCGCCAAGCAGATCCCCAACGGCGCGTCCGTCTTCATCGACATCGGCACGACCATGGAAGCGGTCGCCGACGCCCTGATCGGGCACGAGGGGCTGCGCATCATCACGAACCACATCGGGGTCGTATCAACGCTTTGCGAGCACACCGACTTCGAGATCATCCTCACGGGCGGGCTCGTGCGGAACCGCGACCGGGCGATCACCGGCGAATCGACGACGGAGTTCATCCGCAATTTCCGCGTCGGTTACGGCATCTTCGGGATCGGTTCGCTGACGGAAGACGGCCAGTTGCTCGACTATCATTACCGCGATGCCCAGGCCTCCCGGGCCGCGCTTGAAATCTCGAAAATCAAGTTCGTCGGCATCGATCATTCCAAGTTCAACACCGACGCGATGATGCCTTTCGCGCATGTTTCGGAGGTCGACGCCCTGTTCACCGACCGCGAGCCGCCGGCCGGTCTGAAAGGCGTCATCGACCAAAGTGGCTGCGATCTGTTCGTCGCGCGCGACGACGCCGCTGCGGAATCTCTCAAAAGCGCCGGCTGATCCGGTTACCCACAGAATGTATAGAAATTGACAGTTAGTGTAAGAAAACTTACATTTTCGAGTCATATAACGGTCCCAGATTAAGGGTACCAATAACGCGCCGCTTCAATGCGGCCTGTGGAAACGTCTAGGTTTAACGAAGGCATACCTGCCTATGTCGACCATCGAGTTGCGCGGCATCACCAAACGCTGGGGCGAAGCCATCGGCGTCGACGACGTCTCGTTCCGCGTCGAGGACGGCACGTTCGCGATCCTTCTAGGCCCGTCGGGGTGCGGCAAGTCGACCACGCTCCGCATGATCGCCGGCCTCGAGGATGTCAGCGAGGGCGTGCTGACTATCGGCGGCAACGACATGACGTCGACACCGGCCGCCGACCGCAAGCTGTCGATGGTGTTTCAGTCCTATGCGTTGTTTCCGCATCTCGATGTACAGGAAAACATTCTTTTCGGCCTCAAGGTCCGCAAGACGCCGCCCGCTGAAATGGTGACGCGCCTTCAACGGGTTGCCGAAATCGTCGGTCTTTCCGGCCTGCTCGACCGCAAGCCGTCGCAACTGTCCGGCGGCCAGCGTCAGAGAGTCGCACTGGCCCGCGCCATCATCGCTGAAAATCCGATCTGTCTGATGGACGAGCCGCTCTCGAACCTAGACGCCAAGCTGCGTCAGGAGATGCGGATCGAGATCCGCGCCCTGCAGCAACGTCTGGGTATGACCGTGATCTACGTGACCCACGACCAGGCCGAGGCCATGAGCATGGGCGACAAGGTGATCCTGCTGAATGACGGAAAAATCGAGCAGGAGGGCGCCCCGGACGTTCTGTACGACCGGCCGGCCACCGCCTTTGCCGCCTCGTTCATCGGTACGCCGCCGATGAATCTGCTGAGAACCGTGCGCGTCGACGACGGCGCGGCCATTGACGGCACGGGAAAAAATCCGGTCATCGACGGCGTGACGGGCAATTGCCTGTTCGGCATTCGCCCGGAGCATATGGAAATCACCGATGCCGGCGGGATCGAGGTCGAGCTGGTATCCGCCGATTATCTCGGTTCGGAAACCATCGTCGCCGCGCGTGTCGGGGATCAGAGCATTCTCGTGCAGGCGCCCGGCCACGTCCGCGTCCCCGAGCCGGTCAAAGCCCGGGTCACTTGGGACACGAAGAACGTTCACGTATTCGATGCCGGCAGCGGCCGGCGTGACGACAACGTCCGGGCTTTGCCGATCTGAAGCCGGATGCGCAACGCCCGCGCCGGTGAATCGGGCGCGGGGCAGGGAGGACCGCCGGATGTCCGGCGGGCCTGAAAAACGGAGGAGCAAGGAATGCTTACCAAACTGAAACGCAGGGCCGGGCAACTGGCTTTAGCCGCGGCGTTGAGCCTCGGCCTGACCTCGACCGCCTCGGCGATCGAACTCACAATGTACTATCCGGTCGCGGTCGGCGGCGCGTTGACCAAGATCGTCGACGGCCTGGTCGCGGATTTCGAAAAAGAAAACCCGGACATCAAGGTCAACGCGATCTATGCCGGTAATTACAATGACGCCCGCATCAAGGCGCTGGCGGCGCTGAAGAGCGGCGAGCCGGCGCAGACGTCGGTCATGTTCTCGATCGATATTTATGAGCTGATCGAGCAGGGCGCCATCGTCGCGTTCGATGATGTCGTCAAGAGCGCCGAAGACAAGGCCTGGCTCGACAAGTTCTATCCGGCGCTGATGGAAAACGGCAAAACCCAGGGCAAGACCTGGGGCATTCCGTTCCAGCGCTCGACCATCGTCATGTACTATAACAAGGACGCTTTCCGCGCCGCCGGTCTCGATCCCGAGCAGCCGCCGGCAACCTGGGAAGAGCTTGTCTCGATGGGCAAGAAGCTCACCAAAAAGTCGGGCGATAACGTCGATCAGTGGGGCGTGATGATTCCGTCGACCGGCTATCCGTACTGGATGTTCGGCGCGCTTGCGATGCAAAACGGCCAGACCCTCATGAACGGCGACGGCAACGAAACGTATTTCGATGCGCCGGCGACCGTCGAAGCCTTGCAGTACTGGAAGGACCTGGGCGAGAAGCACGGCGTGATGCCCTCCGGCACCATCGAGTGGGGCACGCTGCGCCAGAACTTCCTCGAAGGGAAGACCGCGATCATGTGGCACTCGACGGGCAACCTGACGACCGTCAAGAACAACGCCAAGTTCGACTTCGGCGTCGCCATGCTGCCGGCGATGAAACGCCGCGGTACGCCGACGGGTGGTGGCAACTTTTATATCTTCAAGAAGAGCACCGACGAAGAGAAAGCCGCCGCGCTCAAGCTGATCAAGTTCCTGACCCAACCCGAGCGCACCGCCGAGTGGAGCATCAAGACCGGTTATCTCGGGACCCGCCCGGATGCCTATGAAACCGATGCACTGAAAGCCTACGTGAAGGAATTCCCGCCGGCCGCGGTCGCCCGCGACCAGTTGGAATTCGCCACGGCGGAACTTTCGACCTATCAGACGGGCCGTGTCCGCAAGCTTCTGGATGATGCCATTCAGGCGGCGCTGACCGGTTCCAAGTCGCCGGCCGATGCGCTCGGCGATGCCCAGAAGCAGGCTGACCGTCTGTTAAAGCGTTACCGCTGACGACTAAGCCTATACTGTCCCGGGGGCTGCCCAGTTGGGGCCCCCGGGCAGTGCGTTTTTTGAACCGAACACTTGAGCGTGCGTGACACCGGATGAGCAGACGGATTTCGCAGTCTTATATTTACGGATGGTTGCTGCTGATGCCGGCGGCGATCTTCTTGATTGCGTTCACGTACTATCCGGCGGTGGCGACGCTGGCCAAAAGTTTCTTTTCTCAAGGGACGGCCCTCAAGCCGTCCGAGTTCGTTGGCTTCGACAACTTCGAATACATGCTGAGTGACGACGTGTTCTGGAAGGTGGCCTGGAACAACATCATGTACGCCGTCGGCACGATCCCGATCTCGATCGCGCTGGCGATCCTGATGGCGGTCTGGGTCAACGGCAAGCTGCCGCTGCGTTCGCTCACCCGGATGGCGTATTTCACGCCGACCATCCTGCCGATGATTGCGGTCGCCAACATCTGGCTGTTTTTCTATACGCCCGAGATTGGCCTCCTCGATCAGGTCGCCGGTGTATTCGGCTTGCCCAGTCACAACTGGCTCGGCGATCCGGATACGGTGCTCGGCTGCATCATCGCGATCACGATCTGGAAGGAAGCCGGATTCTTCATGATCTTCTATCTGGCCGCGCTGCAGACGCTGCCGCCGGAATTGGAGGAGGCGGCGCGCCTCGAAGGGGCCAGTCGCTGGTATTACTTTCGCCGTGTCATGTTCCCGTTGTTGATGCCGACGACTCTGTTCGTGCTGATCAACGCGGTGATCAATTCTTTCAAGCTCGTCGATCACCTGTTCATCCTGACCAAGGGTGGGCCGGACAACGCAAGCTCGCTGTTGCTCTATTACATCTACGAGGTCGCGTTCAGCTTCCTCGACCAGGCTTACGCTTCGACACTGACGGTCGTGCTGCTGCTAGCGCTGGCGCTGATCGCCGTCGGGCAGTTCTATTTCCTCGATAAACGGGTGCACTACAGATGAGCACCCCCAACCAGAACCGGAACTGGACATATTATCTGGAGACCGCGGGTGCCTGGGCGCTGGCCCTTTTGTGGATACTGCCGCTTCTTTATGCGTTCTGGAGTGCGTTTCATCCGCGTGAATATGCGATCACGTTCGAACTCTTCGCACCGCTGACGCTGGCCAATTTCAAGACCGCCTGGAACCAGGCGCCGTTCGCGCGCTACTTCCTGAACACCTTCATCCTGGTGACGATGATTCTGGCGGCGCAATTCGTGCTCTGCACACTTGCGGCTTACGCCTTCGCGCGTTTCGAATTTCCGGGCAAGAACATTGCCTTCGTGATGGTCTTGCTCCAGTTGATGATCATGCCCGAAGTGCTGATCGTCGAGAACTACGTGACGATGAGCAAGCTCAACCTGGTCGACACCATCACCGGTATCGGGCTGCCGTACATGGCGAGCGCGTTCGGCATTTTTCTATTGCGTCAGACGTTCAAGACCATTCCGCAAGAGCTGGAGGATGCTGCCCGCGTCGAAGGATGTTCGCGCCTGCAGATCCTCTGGAAAGTCTACGTCCCACTGGCGCGGCCGACATACATCGCCTACGGGCTTGTTTCCGTCAGCCATCACTGGAACAACTTCCTGTGGCCGCTGGTGATCACCAATTCCGTGTCGACACGGCCGCTGACCGTCGGCCTCGCGATCTTCGGTGCGCCGGAGTCGGGCGTCGACTGGTCGATCATTACGGCGGGTACGCTGTTGGCGGTGGCGCCGCTTTTAATTGCGTTTCTGCTGTTCCAGCGCCAGTTCGTTCAGTCGTTCATGCACGCGGGGATCAAGTAGTGGACGGGAAGACGACCGGAAGCGAATTCGACGCCGATCTGCTGGTGATCGGTGGCGGCATCAACGGGGCGGGTATCGCGCGCGACTCGGCGGGGCGCGGGCTCAGCGTCATTTTGTGCGAGAAGGGCGATCTCGCAGGTGGGACGTCGTCGGCGAGCACCAAGCTCATTCACGGCGGTTTGCGTTATCTCGAGCATTACGAGTTCGGCCTCGTCCGTTCCGCGTTATCCGAGCGCGAGGTCCTGTTGGCGAATGCGCCGCACATCATCTGGCCGTTGCGTTTCATCCTGCCGCAGTCGCCGGGCGTCCGGCCGGCGTGGCTGATCCGGCTCGGGCTCTTCCTCTACGATCATCTGGGGGCGCGAAAGCGGCTGCCCGGATCGGGCGCGATCTCGTTGAAGGATTCGCCGCAGGGAAAGCCGCTCAAGCCCGAGCTGACCAAGGCCGCCTATTATTCCGATTGCTGGGTCGACGATGCCCGGCTCGTCGTATTGAACGCCATCGATGCCTCGGCGCGCGGCGCAAAAATCCTGACGCGAACCGAATGTGTACGCGCCGAACCCGAAGGCGCTGGCTGGCGGGCGACACTCGCGGATCGGCGCACCGGTGGAGAAACCGACGTCAGGGTGCGTCTCGTCGTCAACGCCGCTGGCCCGTGGGCCGAAAAATGTATGACGGACGTAATCGAAGGGGCGCATGTGACGCCGCTTCGTCTCGTGCGCGGCAGCCATATCATCGTGCCGAGAATGTTCGATCACGACGACGCCTATATCTTCCAGAATCCGGACAAACGCATCGTCTTCGCCATCCCCTACGAGCACGATTTCACGATGATCGGCACTACGGATGAAGATTTCGACGGCAGCCTCGACGATGTTCAGGCGTCGGAACGCGAGATCGACTACCTGATCGACACCGCCAACCGGTTCTTCACCGAGCGGGTGTCGAAGAACGCCATCGTCCGCTCGTTCTCCGGTGTTCGACCGCTACTCGGCGGCGGCGATGACGATGCCAAGCAAGTGACGCGGGATTATCGCCTTGATCTCAGAAAAACCGCTTCGGGTGCGCCTGTGCTTTCCATCCTCGGCGGCAAGATCACCACGTACCGCAAGTTGGCCGAGCGGGCTGTGGCGAAGATCGCCGAAACGCTGGGCGTTGACGGCCAAGCGTGGACCGCTTCGGCGCCGCTGCCGGGTGGTGACGTGGCGGATGGGGATATCGATGCATTCGCACGAACCCTCGCAGAACAGTATTCCTGGCTCCCAGAGAACCTGCGGCAGCGCTACGTGCATACCTACGGGACCCGCACGCATGCGCTGCTGCAGGGTGCCGCCGGGATCGCAGACCTCGGCCGTCACTTCGGCGCCGGTCTTTATGAGCGTGAAGTTCTCTATCTCATCGATAACGAATGGGCGGTGACGGCGGATGATATCCTCTGGCGCCGGACGAAACTCGGCCTTCACGGCGACCCCACGATGGCGGATGAACTGCAGCGCTGGCTCGACGCCCGGACCGGTCACAAGAACAAAGAAATGCCATCCTCGGAAAAAGCCCTATGAAGCCGATTGCCGCGTTCCCCGAAGAACACCTCAAAGCCGTCAGAGGGGTGTTCACCGACATCGATGATACGCTGACCAACGACGGACGCTTGACCGCCAAGGCCTATGGCGCGATGGAGCGATTGCAGGATGCGGGTGTCGCCGTCGTGCCGATCACGGGGCGGCCGGCGGGCTGGTGCGACCATATCGCGCGGATGTGGCCGGTCGACGGGGTCGTCGGCGAGAATGGTGCGTTCTATTTCCGCTACGACCGCGCGAACAAGCGTATGGACCGGCGCTATGTCGACCCGGATGACGTCCGAGACGAGAAGCGCTGGCGGCTCAAGGAGTTGGGCGAACGGATTGTCAGGGCCGTGCCGGGTGCGGCGATCTCCGCCGATCAGCTTTACCGGGAAACCGACCTCGCCGTTGATTTCTGCGAGGACGTGCCGCCGCTGAGCTCGGAGGGTATCGACAAGATCGTCGAACTGCTGAATGAGGCCGGGGCGACGGCCAAGGTCAGCTCGATCCACGTCAACGGCTGGTTCGGCAGCTACGACAAGTTGACGATGACGAAACTGTTTGCCGCCGACTGTCTTGGCGTCGATCTGGATGCGGCCGAGCAAGGGTATGTCTTTGCCGGGGATTCGCCGAACGACGGGCCGATGTTCGACTTCTTCTCGAATTCCGTCGGTGTCGCCAATGTCCGCGAATTCGAAGATCGCCTCCCGGCCCCGCCGACCTACGTCACGGACGGATACGGCGGTGACGGCTTTGCCGAGATTGCCGATATGATCGTCGCCGCCAAAACCGGACACGGCGCATGACAACAGTTCTGACGTGGAATATCCAGTGCGGTTTGGGTGTCGATGGCCGTGTCGATCTCGTCCGGATCGCAGATGTTATCCGCACCATGGCGGACGCCGACGTGATCTGCCTGCAGGAAGTGTCGCGCTTCAATCCGGAACTGGACAATGGCGAAGGGGTGGACCAGGTGGCCGCGCTGGCGGCCTTGTTCCCGGAATATAAACCGCAATTCGGTGCGGCGATCGATCGACTGGGCATTCACCCCGACGAGCGGCGGCAGTTCGGAAATATGATTCTGTCGCGTCTGCCGGTGTTGCAGGTGTTCAACCACCAACTGCCGCAACCGGCGCCGGAAACCGAATGCAAGCACATGCCGAGGCAGGCGCTCGAAGCGGTCGTGCAATCCGCGGTTGGCCCGCTCCGGGTAATGACGACACATCTTGAGTACCATTCCGAAGTGCAACGTCTGGCCCAGGCTAGGCGGCTGCATGACGTCCAGTCCGAGATCGCGGAAAATCAGGGATATGCGGCCTTCGCCCCCGCAGAGGGGCCGTACGCTGCAACGCCCCGCCCGCTGGACGCAGTATTGTGCGGCGATTTCAATTCGGCCCCCGATGACGAGGTTTACCGGTCCTTGACGAAGTCGGCTCCGCTGGATGCCGGGTTCGTCGATGCGTGGCGGGTGGCTCATGGCGACCGGCCGCATGCACCGACCTGCGGCATCTTCGACCGAAGACAGTGGCCGCAGGGGCCGCACTGCCGCGATTTCTTTTTCGTGGCGGGTGCGCCTGCGCAGAATGTTCAGGACATTCAGGTCGACGAAGCGACCGACGCTTCCGATCATCAGCCGTTAATGCTCTTGCTCGGTTAAGGCTGCCGCACGGTTGCCGAAGCTCGGACATTCGGCATATCTTGGCGTCAATCAGCAACTTGAGCCTTCAACTGCATGCCCGACGAAGAGCAGGAATTTCTGACCGCGAAGGAACTGGCCGCTTTATTGCGCGTCAAGGAGCGCAAGGTCTACGAACTGGCCTCGAACAACGAGATTCCCTGCACGCGGGCGCTGGGGAAACTCTTGTTTCCGCGAAGTGCCATCGATCGCTGGCTGAGCGAAAGCAGCACCGGGCTGGGAAACTCGGCTACCTCGAAAACCCGCCCCAACGTCATGCTCGGCAGCCACGACCCGTTGCTGGAATGGGCGCTGCGTGAATCGAAATCCGGGATGGCGATGTTCTTCGACGGCTCGATGGACGGGCTCGGGCGGTTCGCCGCCGGCGACGGCATCGCCTCGGGACTGCATGTCTATGAGCCCGAAACCGGGACCTGGAACATCGAGACGATCAAAGCCGCATTCCAGAACAAACCCGTGGTGCTGAGCCAGTGGATCTGGCGTGAGCGGGGCTTGATCTTCCGCCCCGATCTGGACGACAAGGTCACGGGGGTCGAGAGCGTAGCCGACCTGAAGCTCGTCCCACGCCAGACCGAGGCGGGAAGCCAACGCTTGCTCGAATACATTCTTGAAAAACAGAAGATCGATCCGGCATCGCTCAAGCTGGCGCCGGTGGCGCGGACCGAGACCGATGCCGCGCTCGCGGTCAGTGACGGTTCGGGTGACGTGGCGTTAGGGCTAAAGTCGCTGGCGAAGCAATACCGGCTTTCGTTCGTCCCGGTGATGCGCGAACGCTTCGACCTGCTGGTCGACCGGCGCGCGTGGTTTGACGAACCGATGCAGCGGTTCTTCGACTTCTGCGCCTCGGACAACTTCAAGAAACGTGTCGCGGAGCTCGGCGGGTACGACACCCAAGGTATGGGCACCGTGCTGTTCAACGGCGCCGGCTGACGCGGCTTAAGCAGGAAATCCCTGCCCCCGAAGGGTTGACACCCCAAGGCATGTCCCCTACATCACTGGCACTCACTCGTATCGAGTGCTAATCAATCATCGAAATTTAAGAATTATCAAAATGTTATGGAGACCAATTCCATGAAATTCCGGCCTTTACATGACCGTGTTCTGGTTCGCCGTGTCGAACAGGAACAGAAAACTTCCGGCGGGATCATCATTCCCGAAACCGCCCAGGAAAAACCGATGGAAGGGAAAGTGATCGCTGTCGGCTCCGGCCACAAGGCCGACGACGGCACGGTGACCAAGCTGGACGT
The DNA here is from genome assembly GCA_965228915.1 of Rhodospirillales bacterium. Lineage (GTDB taxonomy): Bacteria > Pseudomonadota > Alphaproteobacteria > Rhodospirillales > Casp-alpha2 > UBA4479. Next base: position 1,926,750 of record OZ245847.1, read on the forward strand.
GAAGAAGGGCGACAAGGTCCTCTTCGGCAAGTGGTCCGGCACCGAAGTCAAAGTCGATGGTGAAGACCTCATCATCATGAAGGAATCCGACATTCTCGGTGTGATCGAATAACCGGTCCGCGGGAATAAGAAGAAACCAACCAGCAAGAACCCAAGAGGGGATTATTAATGGCTGCCAAAGAAGTAAAATTTTCCGCTGATGCGCGTGACCGCCTGCTCAAGGGCGTGGACACGCTGGCCAACGCGGTGAAGGTGACGCTGGGTCCGAAGGGCCGTAACGTCGTTCTCGACAAGTCGTTCGGCGCGCCGCGCATCACCAAGGACGGTGTCACGGTCGCGAAGGATATCGAGCTTTCCGACAAGTTCGAAAACATGGGCGCACAGATGGTCAAGGAAGTCGCGTCCCGGACCAACGATGAAGCCGGCGACGGCACGACGACGGCGACCGTTCTCGCCCAGTCCATCGTTCGCGAAGGCGCGAAAGCCGTGGCTGCGGGCATGAACCCGATGGACCTCAAGCGCGGCATCGATATGGCCGTCGCCGCGGCGGTGGCCGACGTGCAGAAGCGTTCGCAGAAGGTGAAAACCAACGAAGAGATCGCCCAGGTGGGTACGATCTCGGCCAACGGCGACCGCGAAGTCGGCGACATGATCGCGTCGGCCATGGAGCGTGTCGGCAACGACGGCGTGATCACGGTCGAGGAAGCCAAGTCGCTGCACTCCGAACTCGACGTCGTCGAGGGCATGCAGTTCGACCGCGGCTACACCAGCCCGTACTTCGTGACCAACGCCGACAAGATGACCTGCGAGCTCGACGATCCGTACATCCTGATCCACGAGAAGAAGCTCTCCAGCCTGCAGCCGCTGCTGCCGGTTCTGGAAGCCGTCGTGCAGTCGGGCCGTCCGCTGATGATCATTGCGGAAGACATCGAAGGCGAAGCGCTTGCGACGCTGGTCGTCAACAAGCTGCGGGGCGGCCTGAAGGTCGCCGCCGTGAAGGCGCCCGGCTTCGGCGACCGCCGCAAGGCGATGCTCGAAGACATCGCGATCCTGACCAACGGCCAGGTGATCTCGGAAGACCTGGGCATCAAGCTCGAGAACGTGACCATCGACATGATGGGCCGCGCCAAGAAGGTGTCGATCACGAAGGAAGAGACCACCATCGTCGAAGGCACCGGCAAGAAGAAGGACATCGAGGCCCGCTGCACGCAGATCCGCGCGCAGATCGAGGAAACGTCGTCCGACTACGACCGTGAGAAACTGCAGGAGCGTCTGGCGAAGCTGGCCGGCGGTGTTGCTGTGATCCGTGTCGGCGGCGGCTCCGAGGTCGAGGTGAAAGAGAAGAAGGACCGCGTCGACGACGCCCTTCATGCTACGAGAGCTGCGGTCGAGGAAGGCATTGTCGCCGGTGGCGGCACCGCGCTTCTTTACGCGACCAAGGCGCTGGCCAAGATGGAAGGCGACAATGACGACCAGACTGTCGGCGTTTCGATCGTCCGCCGCGCCCTTCAGGCGCCGCTGCGCCAGATTGCCGAGAACGCGGGTGCCGACGGCGCCGTGGTCGCCGGCAAGCTGCTTGACCAGAAAGACGTCAAGTTCGGCTACAACGCACAGACGGACAAGTACGAAAACCTGATCAAAGCAGGCATCATCGACCCGACCAAGGTCGTTCGTACCGCGTTGCAGGATGCCGCCTCGGTGGCCAGCCTGTTGATCACGACCGAAGCGATGGTCGCCGACAAGCCGGAACCCAAGGAACCCGCCGGTGGCGGTGCGCCCGACATGGGCGGCATGGGCGGCATGGGTGGTATGGGCGGCATGGGCTTCTAAGCTCTCCCCATCAACCCAATCGAATGAGGGGCGCTCTCCGGAGCGCCCCTTTTTTGTTCATCGACGGCCCGCCCCTTGTGCGGCCGGGCAACGTGCCTTATACGAATGCGGCGCGCAAGACACTGAAATATTTAAGGAATGTGATGAACGACCTTCCGGTTTACGTCCAATACTTCTACAGCGGCGGCGAGCAGTTTCTGATCATCTTCGGCGCGCTGGCGACCCTCGCGGCGTTGGCGGCGATCGGCAGGACGGTTTTTTCGGGACATGGCCTCGCAGAGGCGGATTTTCTTGGCGGCTGGGCGATTGCGGTGCTGGTGTTCACGCTCGCCAACATCTTCCTTCGGATCCCATTTTCCTATGTCTTCTGGGCGTTTGCCGCCGTCGGCGCCTGTCTCGCCGTCTGGTATGCGTATCGCGAACGTCGCGCCGGTCCTGCCGGGATTTGGCGCGTCCTTGTGCTGGCGGCGCCACTCTTGCTTATCGCGTCGGCGCGGATGGCGTCGGAATGGGACGAGTTTTCTCACTGGCTGCCGACCGCGCGGTACATGTTCGAAGCCCAGCAATTCCCGTTTGGCGGACGGGAAGTGTCCGGCGGATATTTCCCCGGCTATCCCTACACGTGGCTGTTTCTCGTCTACATGGCGAATATGGCTGCCGGCCATTTCGTAGAGGCGGCCGGTTCTGTTCTGAACATTCTTCTTCTGCTGACATTCGGCGTTGGCGCTTACAGATTATGGCGCGAGGCCACCGCGAGTCCGCTGGCCGCAGATGGCAGGCTTGCTTGGACAGGCGCGCTGTTTGCAGTTCTCGCCGCCACGCTATTGAACCCGACGTTCGTCCAGAAAGTGATCATGACGATCTATGCCGATGCCAGCACCGCGACCGCGGTCGGGATCGGAACCGTCCTTGCGTACTTCATTTTGGATGCGTTGGTGCAAAACGAGACGGAGCGGGCGCGGGTGTTGGCGTGGCAGTTCGGTCTCGCGATGGCGGTTCTGATAAACATCAAGCAGTCCAATCTGGTACTGGTCGTGATGCTTATTGGGGGTATGGGGCTGGTCGCACTACGTGATCCGAGAATCAGCATTGCGGCTGTTGCCAGGCTGATCGTGCCGCTGCTCGGGCCGGCGGCGCTGATATACGGGGTCTGGCGCTATCACGTGCTGACCAATCTGCCGCAGGGGGCGGAAGCGACATTTCTGCCCTACGAAGACTGGAACACGCATATCCTGTGGCCGATACTGAAGCAGATGCTGATCGTCGCCAGCAAAAAAAGCGCCTATTTCGGCGTGATGTTCGTCGCCGTCGCGTGCGGCATCGTCGGGTTGATCCGCTGCCAAACGCCATTCCACAGGCTGGCCATCCTCATTGGTGCATCGTTCCTGGGGTACAACGCGTTTCTTTATCTGATTTTTGTGACGCAGTTCGGTGAAAACGACGCGCTTCGCGTTGCGTCATACTGGCGATACAACCACCATCTGGGATTGATGGCGGTCGCTTTCGGTGCTTTCGGGGCGGGTTTGCTTTACCGCCGATACCTCGCCGGGCGCAACCTGCAGCGGTTCGTTTTGCCGGTCCTGTTCGCCCTGGTGCTTTTCGCACCGTTTTTGTTCGCTGAGAAACTTCGCTTCGATCTCGAGCATCCGAAACCGTTCTACCGCGCCGTCGGACGTGAATTGCCGGCGCTTATGCCCGAGGGCTCGCGGATGCTGATTCTGGATCCGCTCGGCACCGGTGAATCGGGCGTTTTGACACTGTATGCGCTCAATCACCGCCGGGATGAATTCATGGGGTATCAGGCTGCGTATCATGATTTCTCGTTCGAAAACATCCGCAACTTTGCCGTCAACGGAAAGCCGGATCACATTCTGGTGCATTCCATGAAGCCGGTGATTAACCAGGTGCTCGGGACCGATCTGCCTATGCAGGGGTACTCCTACCTGCTCCGCAGAGTGGTCGGCGATCCGGTCGAATGGAAGATCGTCAAGAAGTGGCCGCGCTCCGACGGACACTGGGCCGGCCGCTAAAGAATCCGAAATCAGGCGCCGGCACCCATCCTGAACCGCTTGAGAATATTGGCGAGCGCCATCTCGGAGCGGGTTTCGTGTTTCCCGGTAAATACGTGCCAGACGATCTTGAACGGGCGCAGCGGCCGGTACGCCCACGACGTCAGGTAGAAGATCGCAACCCCGATCCAGCGTAAGCGTTTGAGCTGCTGGTCCGAGAAATTCTCGCTGTAGGAAACGGTGCGCGTCGTGTCGGCATAGGATCGCAGGCTGTCGTAATAGGCGTCGTCCAGTTTCAGGCGGCCCGTCGCGTAAATCTGTTCGAACAGTTCAGAGCCCGGGTACGGCGAAAACGCCCATACCGCGACATCGTCAGCGCCGGCAATCGCCATCTTGGCGATGAAGGCATAGGTCTCGCGGACCTCCTTCATGGTTTCGCCCGGGAAGCCCAGCATGATGTTGGTCTTGAGGCTCATACCCTGGCGGTAGCTCGAATTGATCGATTCCAGAACGGACTCGGTTTTGATCTTCTTCTTGATACGGTCCAGCACGCTCGGCGAGCCGCTTTCCGGCGAGTACGAAAGATTCCGGCAGCCGGACTTGTAAAGCCAGGCTGCGACCTCGTCGTCGATGGCCTCGGAGCGCGTGCCGCTCGGCAACTGCCAAGTGAACTTCATGCCGCGCTCCTCGATCTTGCGGCAGAACTCGACGATCCAGGATTTCTTGACGATCGCGGTCAGGTCGTAGAAATCGAAGTTCTGGGCGCCGTACTTTTCCTGGTACATCGCCATTTCGTCGAGCAGCAGGTCCGGATCGCGGGCAACCCACCGCGTCGTCCACATCGCCGGGTTCGAGCAGAACGTGCACTGATAGGGACAGCCGCGGCTGGCCAGCACCGGCATCGAGCGGCCGCGGTTGATACCGAAACCGTAGCCGCGGTCCATGTAATTGCCGATCGGCATCAGGTCCCAGGCGGGCAGGGGGATGTCGTCCAGGTCGCGCTTTCGCGGGCGGCGGTCGTTGATGACGGCGTTGCCGTCCTTATCGAGGTAAGCTGCGCCCAGGATACTGGCGGGGTCGAGGTCGCCGGCCTCGAACGCATTGCAGATTTCCAGCGCGGTTTCCTCGCCCTCGCCGAGCACGGCGATATCGAGCGCGCTTTCGCGCAGGCTCTGTTCGGGCACGGCCGTCACGTGCTCGCCGCCGCCGATCAGCAGGGCGTCCGGGAAGCGTGCGCGGATAAGTTTGGTCAGATCGCGGCAGGCCGGCCACTCGAACGAGAACCCGAAGGCCACGCCGATGATTTCGGCATCGTCATCGATCCGGGCGACGGTTTCTTCCGGCGTCAGGCCATACATGTAGCAATCGTTGTCGACACGATGGCGGGTATCGAGCTTTTCGCCGACACCGTCGATTACCTGTACGTCGAAACCGCCGTCGCGGACCGTTCCTGCGATGTAGGCGAGGCCCAGCGGCGGCGTGAACATGGCCACCTGATTCGAAGCGGGTACCACGATCGACGGCCGGATAAGACAAACTTTCATAAACGCTTGAATCCCTGCGTTGGCGACTGGTTCCTAGTACCCGATTCTAATGGCTTTGGCCACACTGGGAATGTTTAAAACCCTACGATTTTCGGGGTTTAGCGGCGAGGGCCCGATTCATTCAGGATCGATGGCTTTGATCAGCCCCGCATGATCGAGATCGCCGCCGCCATTGGCGATAAGCCGGTCATAGAGATCGCGGCTCAGCGCGGTGGCCGGGAGGGCGATTCCGAGCTCGGCCGCGAGTTCGAGCGCCTGGTCCATGTCCTTACGCTGCACCGTGGCCCGGGCGCCCGGCGTGAAGACGTCGTCGATCATCCGCTGGCCGTGGACTTCGAGGACGCGCGAGTCTGCAAAGCCGCCGCCGAGCGCCTCGCGCACGCGCGCAGGGTCGGCGCCCGCATGCTTGGCGAGCGTCAGTGCCTCGGCGACCGCGCCGATGTTGAGCCCGACGATGACTTGATTCGCGGCCTTGGCGACTTGGCCTGTACCGACGCCGCCGACATGCGTGATCTTCTGCCCCAGCACTTCGAGGACCGGACGCGCACGTTCGAACGCTTCATCCGAGCCGCCGGCCATGATCGTCAGCGTGCCGCCCTCGGCGCCGATGGTGCCGCCGGAAACGGGGGCGTCAACATACAGGCCGCTTTTCTTTTCGATTGCGGCGGCCATCGCGCGCGTTGCCGGGACCTTCGTCGTGCTCATGTCGATGACCAGGGTGCCGGGCGTGATCCCGGCGATGATCCCGTCGCTCTCGTCGAGCAGCACTTTCTCGACGGCGGGCGTGTCGGTCAGCATGCAGATCACGATATCGGCGGCAGCGGCGACCTTCGCGGGTGAGCCCCCCGGAGTCATGCCCTCCGCCGCAAGTTCCTCGACCGAGGCTTGGGAGCGGTTGTGCACGATCATTTCGGCACCGGCCTTGGCGAGATTGCGGGCCATGGGCTTGCCCATCAGGCCGAGGCCGATGAAACCGATTTTCGTTCCTTTGATTGTGCTCATGGTGTTTCTCTCCGGCCCCGTGAATGGTTCCTTGTGCGGTTGCGCCCCGGAGCTTAGATATCGGTGTGCCTCGCCACAAGAGTTTGGCGGGAAACCGATAGATTTTTAGCGGTCCCGCAGGGAGTTACATGGAACCGATCTTCAACGTCGTTCTGCCTGTGTTCGCGATCATTCTCACCGGGTACGCTTGCGGACGCTTCGGTGTTCTCGGTGCGGCGAGCTCCGAAGCTATCAACAAGTTCGTTTATTTCGTGGCATTGCCGGTCCTGCTGTTCTTTTCGATGGCGCGCGTCGATCCCGAGCAGATATTCAACTGGCCGTTTCTGGGCGCGTTCGCGGCGGGGAGCGTGATCACAACCGTCGTCGCGATTTTCTTCGCACGTTGGATATTCCGGACCAAACTCTCCGAGCAATCAATGTTCGGCATGGTGTCGATTTTCGGTAACACGGGCTATATGGGCATCCCGCTCTGCATCGTTGCGTTCGGCGACGCCGGTGCGCTGCCCGCGATTGTCGCGACGGTGTTTCAGACGGTGGTGATGATCCCGTTCTACGCCGTGCTGATCGAAGCCGATCTCAGGGGGGAAAAGGGGCTTAACGCGGCATGGGGCGTGACCAAGTCGCTGGCGCGCAACCCGCTGATGGTCTCGTCGGTGGCCGGGATATCCTGGTCGTTCACCGGGTTTGATCTGCCGGTTTCTGTGCAGACGTTCTGCTCGATCCTTTCGGCGGCGGCCGGGCCGTCGGCGCTGTTCTCGATCGGGTTGTTCATGGTCGGCAAGCCGCTGTTTTACGGCTTCCGCGAGATCAGTGCGCTCTCCATCTTCAAGCTCTTGATCCACCCGGCGGTGACCTACGTCTTCTTTATTTACGTGTTCGATGTCGACCCGTTATGGAAGGCCGTCGGCATTCTGATGGCGGCGCTTCCCGCCGGTGCTCTTTGCTTCGTCGTGGCGCAGAACTACAATGTCTATGTGCAGCGGACGTCGGCGGCGATTTTGTTTTCGACATTGGTGGCCGTGATCACCCTCTCGCTTTTGTTCCAGTCTCCGACCATGCAGGTGCCCTCGCCATGATTCGCAAAACCGGAAATCTCCTGATGCTGTTTGGAGTCGCGGCTTTTGTCGTCGCGACGGCGTGGTGGATCGTGTTTTTCCACGAGGTATTGGGTGATCGGTTTCAGATAGCCAGGGAATGCTTCTACTGGACGACCGACCTGTGCTCGCTGAAAGCGCCTGCGGGGTTGCTCGTCGATGTGCCGGAATACCAGCCGCAGCTTTTATGGATCGCCGCTGGTCTGTTCGGTGTCGGCCTGATCGCCCGCATCTGGGGCGCAACGCACCACTAATCTTGCTCGGCCAGGAACGTCCGGGTGATGTCGATGGCGTCCTTCATGCCGACCCGCTCGACCGTCACGTTGGATGGGAACGCCGTTTCAAGCCGTGACGGCAATTGCCGGTCCAGCATCACGAACACGCCCTTATCGCTGGCGCGCCGCAACAGCCGGCCGACGGCCTGGCTGAGTTTGAGCCGCGTCAGCATTTCATCGTAAACCTTGCCGCCGAACGCCTTGCGCCGGGCCTTGTGTAGCAAATCCGGACGTGGCCACGGCACCCGGTCGAAGATCAGCAATCTTAGCGACCGGCCCGGCACGTCGACCCCATCGCGGACGGCGTCGGTCCCCAATAGGCAGGCATGCTCCTCGGCCCTGAAGATGTCGACCAGCGTCCCGGTATCGAGCGGGTCGACATGCTGCGCCAGCAGCGGGACACCCGCATCCTCCAACGGTTCGCGGATGCGGCTCTCGACGGCGCGTAACCGTGAGATCGCGGTGAACAGGCCGAGTCCGCCGCCGCCCGACGCCTTGAACAGCTCGCGATATGCCGCGGCCGTCTGGTCCATGTCATTCTTGCGGACGTCGCCGACGACAAGCACCTTCAGGTGCTTTTCGTGATCGAAGGGGGATTCTTCGCGCGCCAGCAACGGACGCACCGGCAAATGACGGGTGCCGGTCCGCACTTCCGCGGCCTGCCAGTCGGCATCGGGATCTCCGGTTCTGTCGGTCAGCGTTGCGGACGTAATGACGATACCGTGCGCGGGCTTGTAGACGGTCTCGGCCAGCGGTTGCGTCGGGTCCACCCAATGCCGGTGAAAGCCGATGTCGAAGTCGCGGCCGCCGAGGCGCTGAATGCCGAACCAGTCGACGAACTCTTCGGGCGTTTCGTCGGCGATGGCGTCGAGCATCGCTCGCCATGCCGCCAGCTGGCTGACTGCGCGGCGCTCGAGCGATGCGGTCACGCTTTCGATCTTGGTGCGGGTCTGGGTCTCGAGCGTGTCCGCGTCGTCGGCGAGAATCTTGTGTAGCGCCACCATCAAGTCGGTCAGAGGGCGCTGGATGTCCTTCAGGTCTTCCTTGAGCGCCAGCGCCGCCTCAGTCAGCCCGTCGATAGCCGGATGCGGCTCGGCCTCCAAATCGTATGGGCCGTCGGCATCGCCGGCGCGGGCGTAGACCTGCTGGCGGACGAAAGACAGGAATTTCTCCGTCGGCCCGTCGGGCCGGCCGTCGCCGATCCGCTGGTGCCAACCCGGCCCGGCCAGCGCTTTCGCGGCGCGGAGCGCATCTTCGAGCGCGTCCTCCGCGGTCTCGTTGCCGGCGATCAGTTCCTCGACCCTGGCTTTCAGGCCGCGCGAGCGGGAACGGCTGCCCCCCTCCGCACCGATCAGCCAGCGCCTGAGTTCCGCGGTCTCCATCCCCGAGAGGTTGGCGGAGAACGCGCCGTCGGCGGCGTTGAACAGGTGGTGCGCCTCGTCGAACACATACCTTAATGGCCGTGTTTCCGGGTCGCTGCCCATGGCCGCGTTGATCATCACCAGCGCATGGTTGGCGACCACCAGGTCGGCATGCCGGGCGCGGCGTTGCGTATGCTCGATGAAGCATTTGCCGTAATGCGGACAGGCGGAATAGATGCACTCGCCCCGGGTGTCGGTAAGGTCGGTCGTGACCTCGCGCCCATACAGATGCGTCAGCCACGACGGGAAATCGCCGCCCACCATGTCGCCGTCGCGGGTGGCGCGAATCCAGCGCGCGATCAAGCCGAGTGCGATGGCGTCGGGACCGTTGGCAAGCTGCGCGCGGCCGAGCGCCTCTTCGTAATTCAAAAGGCACATATAGTTTTCGCGACCCTTGCGGACGACGATGCGCTCGCGCTTCAACTGCCGGTCCGGGTAGAGCCGGTCCAGTTCCGTATCCAGCTGCCTTTGAAGATTTCGGGTGTAGGTAGCGATCCATACCGGCGCGTCGTTGTGCTCCGCCCACAGGCTGGCCGGGGCGACGTACCCGAGCGTCTTGCCGACGCCGGTCCCGGCTTCGGCGATCACGACGTTGGGTTCGTCCTCGGTATCTCGGGGTTTGAAGGCGGCGGTCACGGTTTCCGCATAACGCTGCTGCTGGGGGCGCCGCTCCGACGTGCGGCCGAGCAACATGCCCAGACGGGTGCGGGTTTCCGATTCGGAGACGCTCAAGCCGCCGGCCGGCGCCTCGCGTGGCCGGTCCTCCCAGTCGGGTAGACGCCGCCACACCTGCATCGCGCCCTTGAGTGCGGACGAATGCGGCGCCTCGCCACCCCCGAATCGGGTAAGCACCGCCGCGGCCCAGGGCCAGCCCGCGCGCGCCATCGTCCAGGCGATGTCCTTGGCTTCAGGCGGTGCGTCGACGAGCTCGGCGAGCAAAATATCGGCGGCCTGAAACAACATCGCCGCTGTTTGTTCCGGGCCTTCCGGATGCGGCAGGTTGAGCGACTGGGCCACGCCGCCGGGGGTCGGCAGGCAGAAGAGAGCCGGCCTGACGAAGGCGAAAAGTTCAAGAATATCATAACCTTGGAAGGCGCCGGCGCGGATCGTCGCGGCTGTCAGCCGGCTATGGCAGACGATCGGCCGGACCCCGTCCCTGATCCGTGCGTGCGTTTCGCGGTGGCTCAGCGTTTCGATTTCGCCGTCGCGGCTGAGCCACACGGCATCGCGAATGCCGGCCACCAGTGCGGGCGCGGCTTCGAAACCGGTCGTTGTTGTCAGGGTGTCGTCATCCATCGCGCGGAGTATAAATCCTGGGCCGGGGTGTGTCCCTCTCCCATTCCGAATTCTATGGCCAAAATGCCGGTTCGACGTGAGTTCCGGCGTATTCATATGGCGTAATGGCAAGCTTGCGGGCATAATTCGCGCGATTGTCGAGGAGGACATGCCATGGCGGACAAAAAGCCCGAAATCGTCAATAATCCGACCGCGCCTGAGGTCTATGCGGACCGAATCGCCAGTGTCTCCCTGCGTGGCAACGTGGCGCGCATCTCATTCGCCAGCGACCGCTCCGGCGGGGATCCGAAAAACCCGCAGTCCGTGGTCTCGGGGCATGTCGCGATGCCGGTGCGCGGCTTTATCCAGCTTTACGCGCAGATGCAGAGTGTGGTCCGGCAGATGGAAGCCGGCGGCATGCTTAAAGCCCCGGTTGCAACCTCCGTAACGGCTGCGGACAAGACGCCGGCGCCGGTCCAGAAAAAGGCTGCCGCGCCCAAGAAAAAGACGGCTGCAAAGAAGAAATCGGCGGGTTCAAAAAGTAAGAAATAATAGTCCCCGATACGTACTTTACGATCTTGAATCTCGTCTCGCTTAGGCGTATCGATACGTTTGTCGGTGTCCCCGATACGGAGAAAAAAGACTGTGCTCAGAAGAAATAAAAACGGTATCGAAGTCGGCGACAGGTTCGTGAAAACCGATGACCCGAAAACCGTCTGGGTCGTCGCAGGACGCGGCAGTTCGGTCGCGCCGATGCCGCATTTCCAGGTCGTTCAGGAAGGCTATTACAGCCGTATGCGCACGCTCGCCGAGAACGTGCTGCTCGACCCCGATTACTATCGCCGGGTTTCGGAAAACTGAGACCCCCCATCGCCAGCGGTACTAAATCGCTGCTATGATTCGGTAATGGCAGATTTTCCCGAAAAACCCGTAGAATCCGAGATTCGCGAATTCACCGAAACGGATCAGCGCAGCGCCGCGGATCGTCGTGGTGATGATCGCCGCGGTGACGGCGACCGCCGCGAAAAGCAGATGTCGGCGGCGGATGTGCTCGGCTGGGACGGGACCGAACGGCGTGAGCAGGACAGACGAGCGGCGCAAGAACGCCGTCAGCAAGAGCGCCGCGTTCAGGACGAGCAATGGGAAAAGGACGCCATCGAGAGCTTCTGGCCGATGGACGATCAGGCGCGTGCCGATCACGAACGCCGTCAGGAGGAGCGCCGCGAACGCGACCGGCGCGCCCGGGAACGTCGGCAGCAACAGGCAGACGCCGAGGATGTGCCGGGGTGGGATGGCGAGGAACGCCGCCAAGGCGACCGCCGGGAACTGGAACGCCGCGAACTCGAGCGTCGGATCCGCGCCGCCAAGATTGCCGACAGCGGCCAGACACCGGGGGTTTAATAGTCCTTGTCCGGCCGGTTGGCCTGTTTCACCGAATCGTAGGCAATCTGTCCAAGGTTCAGCAGCCACACTTCCAAATCCGAGCGTTTGCCCTCGTCGTGGCGGTTGGCGCACGACGTCAGCAGTATGACCGGGACAATTAGTGCCATCAGCCTAAGCATGGCGGCATTGTACTCGCTCGTGCCGGCTAAATGAACGGCGCTGCCGTTCAAATATTTGTCATTCCTGCGAAAGCGGGACCCCAGATTAAACGCCGGAATGGCTCGGTCCCCACGTGCGCGGGGATGACAATATTGTCCTTTACATAACGACGCTCAAACCTCCGGCGTGTAGCCGAGATTGGGGGCCAGCCAGCGCTCGGTTTCCTCGACACTCATGCCCTTGCGCGCAGCGTAGTTCTCGACCTGGTCCTTGCCGATGCGCCCGATCCCGAAATAGGCACTATCCGGATGCGAGAAATAGTACCCCGAAACCGACGCCGCCGGCATCATGGCGCAGCTTTCGGTCAGTTCCATGCCCGCGTTCTCGCCGGCGTTCAATAGCTCGAAGAGCGCACGCTTCTCCGTATGATCCGGGCACGCGGGGTAGCCGGGCGCCGGGCGGATGCCTTGATAAGATTCCTTGATCAGCGCGTCGTTATCCAGCGCCTCGTCGGCGGCATACCCCCAGAATTCCTTGCGCACACGCTCGTGCATGCGTTCGGCGAAGGCTTCGGCAAAGCGGTCGGCCAGCGCCTTGACCATGATGGATGAGTAATCGTCGCCCGCGTTCTCGAACAGGTCGGCGCGCGCGTCGGCGCCAATCCCGGCGGTGACGGCGAAGGCGCCTACCCAATCCTCGATGCCGCTTTCCTTCGGTGCGATGAAGTCGGCGAGGCACATGTTGGCCCGCTTGCCGGATTTCGGCATTTGCTGGCGCAGGCAGTGAATGGTGGCGATCGGTGCGTTCTGACCATCCGTGCCATAGACCTCGATATCTTCTCCGACGGCGTTGGCCGGCCAGAAGCCAATAACGGCGCGCGCCGTCAGCCATTTCTCGTCGATGATTCTCTTGAGCATCGCGTCGGCGTCGGCCTTGAGCGAACGGGCTGCCTCGCCGATGACATCGTCTTCGAGGATGCGCGGATATGTCCCCGCCAAGTCCCAAGTGCGGAAGAACGGTGTCCAGTCGATGCGCTCGACCAGGTCAGACAAGTCATACGCGTCGAACGTCTTGATGCCGGTAAAGGTGGGCGCTGGTGGCGAGGCGTTCGCCCAGTCGATCTGGAAACGGTTGGCCTGTGCGTCCTCGAACTCGATGATGTTGCGCGCGCTGTCCTGACCGCCGTGTTTGGCGCGGATCGCTTCATATTCCTGTGCGACTTCCTCGACCAGCGCGTCCTTGCGCGTCTCACTCAGTAGCCGGCTCGCGATGCCGACGGCGCGAGACGCATCGAGCACATGGATTACCGGGTGTTCGTAATTGGGTGTGATCTTGACCGCCGTGTGCGCCTTCGACGTGGTGGCGCCGCCGATCAGCAGCGGAATGTTCATATCGGCGCGCTGCATCTCGCGCGCGACCGTGCACATCTCTTCGAGGCTGGGCGTGATCAGGCCGGACAGCCCGATCATGTCTGCCTTCTCTTTCTGAGCCGTCTCGATGATCTTGGCGTAAGGCACCATGACGCCGAGGTCGATGACATCGTAGCCGTTGCACTGCAGCACTACGCCGACGATGTTCTTGCCGATGTCGTGGACGTCGCCCTTCACCGTCGCCATGACGATCTTGCCCTTGGTGTCGCCTTCTTTCTTGTCAGCTTCAAGATAAGGCTCCAGATGGGCGACCGCCTGTTTCATGACGCGTGCGGATTTGACGACCTGGGGGAGGAACATGCGTCCCGACCCGAAAAGGTCACCGACAACATTCATGCCGTCCATCAGCGGCCCCTCGATGACGTCGAGCGGTTTTTCCGAAACGAGACGCGCTTCCTCGGTATCCTCGACGATGTAGTCGGTAATTCCGTGGACGAGGGCGTGCTCAAGCCGTCTCTCGACCGTCTCTTCCCGCCAGGACAGATCCTCGGCGCGGGCCTTGGCCCCGGATTTGGCCTGATCTGCGATCTCGAGCAGACGTTCGGCGGCGTCTTCGCGGCGGTTGAGCACCACGTCCTCGACGCGATGACGCAATTCTTCGGGGATGTCCTCATAGAGCGCCAACTGACCCGCGTTGACGATCGCCATGTCGAGACCGGCCTTGGTCGCGTGGTAGAGGAACACCGCGTGCATCGCCTCGCGGACTCCATTGTTGCCGCGGAACGAAAACGACATGTTCGAAAGGCCGCCCGACGTCTTCACATGCGGTAGCTCATTCTTGATGGTCTCGACGGCGCGGATGTAGTCCTTCGAGAAGTTGTCGTGCTCCTTGATCCCGGTCGCGATCGGGAAAATATTGGGATCGAAGACGATGTCTTCCGGTGCGAAGCCGACTTTTTCGGTCAGCACCTTGTAGCTGCGCTTGCAGATTTCGACCATGCGCTCGTAGCTGTCGGCCTGGCCGGTTTCGTCGAACGCCATGACCACGACGGCAGCGCCGAAACGCTTGGCTTCCTGCGCGTGCTCGATCATCTCGTCCTCGCCCTCTTTGAGGCTGATCGAGTTGACGATGGAGCGGCCCTGCAGGCACTTGAGGCCGGCGGTCACGATTTCCCACTTGGAACTGTCGACCATCACCGGCACGCGCGCGATGTCCGGTTCCGACGAGATCAGGTTGACGAACGTGCGCATGGCGTCGGCGCCGTCGAGCATCGCGTCGTCCATGTTGATGTCGATGACCTGCGCACCGTTCATGACCTGTTGACGCGCTATTTCGACCGCTTCGTCGAACTTGCCGTCGCGGATCAGGCCGGCGAACTTGGCCGAACCGGCGACGTTGGTGCGTTCACCGACGTTGACGAAACCCGTGACGTCGTCGAGGCGAAGCTGCTCGAGACCCGACAGGCACATGGTGTGGTCGCTTTCGGGGACCGCGCGCGGCGCATGGTGTTCGACGGCTTCCTTGATCGCCTCGATGTGCGCGGGCGTGGTGCCGCAGCAGCCGCCGACCAGATTGACGAGACCGGAACGGGCGAACTCACCCAGATGCTCGGCCATGTGTTCGGGTGTGTCGTCGTAGCCGCCGAAGGCATTCGGCAGGCCGGCGTTCGGATAAACGCTGACGAAGGTGTCGGCGATGTCGGCGACGGCCTTGATATGCGGGCGCATTTCCTCGACGCCGAGCGCGCAGTTGAAGCCGACCGTCATCGGGTTCGCGTGGCGCACTGATTGCCAGAACGCTTCCGGCGTCTGACCCGAAAGCGTGCGGCCCGACGCATCCGTAATGGTGCCTGAAATCATCACCGGCCAGCGTCGGCCGGCATCGTCGAAGTGTTTGAGGACCGCGTAGATCGCGGCCTTGGCGTTCAGGGTGTCGAACACGGTCTCGACCAGAAGGATGTCGACGCCGCCGTCGATGAGGCCATCGATGGCCTCTGAATAGGTTTCGACCAGCTCGTCGAAGGTGACGTTACGGTGGCCCGGGTCGTTGACGTCGGGCGAGATCGAGGCGGTCCTGTTGGTCGGGCCGAGCGCGCCGGCGAC
This sequence comes from Rhodospirillales bacterium, assembly GCA_965228915.1. Classification (GTDB taxonomy): domain Bacteria; phylum Pseudomonadota; class Alphaproteobacteria; order Rhodospirillales; family Casp-alpha2; genus UBA4479. The sequence continues at coordinate 1,942,215 of OZ245847.1, forward strand.
GAACCGGGGCCGGTCCGGGGTTTCCTGCATGACCTGATCTGCCGCTTCGCGGGCGAGCCGGGCCGCATGATAGTTCAGTTCATACGACAACGCCTCCATCGCATAGTCCGCCTGCGAGATACGGTTGGCGTTGAAGGTGTTGGTGGCGACGATATCGGCGCCTGCATTTAGAAAGCCCAGATGAATATCGCGGATGACGTCCGGGCTGGTCAGGGTCAGCAGGTCGTTGTTGCCCTTGAGGTCGCTCGGCCAATCCTTAAACCGCTCGCCCCTAAAGTCTTCCTCTTCAAGTTTGCGTTCCTGGATCATCGTCCCCATGGCGCCGTCGAGCACCAGAATCCGTTTTTCGAGGTGGCGCTTCAGTTCGTCCGAGCGGTCGGATGCCGGATTCGCGGGCATGTCCGATCTGGACGCCGGTTCGATATCGGGCCGTTCCGTCGGCGCTTCGGATTTTTCGGGGCGGTCGTGGTTATGCAGGCAGGTCATTTATATCTATATCTCTTGGTGATTTGTCGCAGCTGAAGATCAGGCGGCTTCGCGCATGCGCACGCCCATGATGTGGCAGATCGCGTAGCAGAGATCGGCCTTGTTCATGGTGTAGAAGTGGAACTCGTTGATGCCGTTGGCGTGTAATACGCGGCATTGCTCGGCGCAGACGCTGGCGGCGACGAGCTTGCGGGTTTCCGGATCGTCATCGAGGCCGTCGAACAGGCCGTACATCCATTCCGGCACATCGGCACCGCACATCTTTGCGAATTTTGCGGTCTGCGTAAAGTTGGTGACCGGGATAATGCCGGGTACGATAGGAATGCTGATACCGGCGGCGCGGGCGCGATCGAGGAACCGCAGGAACACCTCCGGATCGAAGAAGAACTGCGTGATGGCACGGGTCGCGCCGGCGTCGATCTTGCGTTTCAGATTGTCGAGGTCGGCCTCCGGACTCAACGCCTCCGGATGGGTTTCCGGATAGGCAGCGACGGAAATCTCGAAATCGCCGATTTTCTTGAGACCCGCCACCAGGTCGGCGGCATAGGCATAGCCGCCGGGGTGCGGCTCATATCGATTGGCGCCGTCCGGTGCATCTCCGCGGAGCGCGACGATATGGCGGATGCCCGCGTCCCAGTAGGCCTGGGCGACCTGGTCCACTTCCTCGCGGGTCGCGCCGACGCATGTCAGGTGTGCGGCCGGTGCCATCGATGTCTCGTTGGCTATCCTTGTGACCGTGGAATGGGTACGTTCACGCGTCGTACCGCCGGCGCCGTAGGTCACCGAGACATAGGACGGATCGAGTGGCTCCAACCGCTTGATCGCATGCCACAGAGTTTCCGCCGCCGCGTCGGTCTTGGGGGGGAAGAACTCGAACGACACCGTGACGTCGTCGGGCAGCGGCGCCGCGATCATCATCGCCGGCGACGGCGGGCGGCCGCCGCGCGATACGTTCATGAGGCGCGGTTCCGCGCCCTTGCTGGGCCGATGTATCATTCGCCGACGCTCCGTCTCACGCTGATGCCGGGTTTGTTCGCCGACCAGACGACGACGGTCAGCGGGTCGCCCGACAGATGTTCGATTTGATCGAGGTTGAGGCGGGCTTCGGTAAAAGCAGTGTCGAATTCGAAGTCGGCAAAGCCCAGTCTGCGGTGTTGATAGGTCTTGCGCAGGTCTTCGACCTCGTGCGGCGCAAAGTCGGCGATCAAAAGCCGTCCGCCCGGTGCGAGCACCCGTGCCGCCTCGGCGATGGCCCCGGCGACGTCGTCGACGTAATGCAGGACCTGGTGGATCATCACGGTGTCGAATTCGCCGTTTTCGTAGGGCAGTGAATAGAGGTCCCCCTGCCGCACCCGGCAATGGTTCAGGCCTTCCTGCTCAAGCGTCGCGCGGGCGACCGCCAGCATGTCGCGGGACTGATCGACACCCTCGCCGCGTTCGATGCGGTCCGCGAACAGCGCCAGCATGTCGCCGGTGCCGGTGCCGATGTCGAGGAACGCTCCCAGGGGCCTGTCGCCGACGAGCCGTTCGAGGCAGGCGTTGACCTCCTTCTGATCGACGTGCATCCGGCGGATCTTGCCCCATTCGCGGGCATTGGCGCTGAAAAAGGCGTCGGCGGCTTCGGCACGCTCGCGCTTGACGGCGGCGAGCCGCTCCCGGTCGCGCTGAAAAGTGATGTCGTCGTTGGGCATGCTGTCGATCAGCCCGGCCACGATTTTCGCCACGGACCCGGTGTCGTCGATCCGGTAAAACACCCAGCTGCCTTCGGGGATGCGGGCCAGCGCGCCGGCTTCGGTCAACAGTTTCAGGTGCCTGGAGACCCGCGGCTGGCTCTGACCGAGGATGCGCACGAACTCGCTGACCGCAAGGTCGCCGCCGGTCCGGCAGAGCGCGACGATCCGCAAACGTGTCGGCTCGGCAAGCGCTTTCAGGAGTTGTACGGTCTGGTTCATCGGCTCCTCTAAATCGATAATGAATAAAACATATAAACATATCTTTATGTCAACTGAAAAGTTGCCGGCCTGGGGGAGGGGCAGCGCCGCCGCCGGGATAGTGTGCGCCGCCGGGATAGTGTGCGCCGCCGGGATAGTGTGCGCCGCCGGGATGGGGTGCGGCGCCCGAGGATGGCGTGCGGCGCCCGAGGGTGGCGTGTGGCGCCGAGGGTGGCATGTGGCGTCGGTATCGCTTTGGTGTGCGGCGGTGGCGTAGAACGTGGCTTGAATCTGCTTTGATTTCAGCTGCGCGCGTCGCGTCGACCAGGCGGCGAGGCGGACGCTCACCATTCGTTAACCATCGGAGCGCTAGGCTCAGTCCGGGTTTCCGGCTGGATGCCGGATGTGGATGAGCGGCCTGGGCGCCGCACGGACAACTGACGAGGTGGGACGTGGAACGCGTTTATCAAAGAAAACGGGTGGACGATCTGGCATGCCGGGCGCTGGTCCAGGCCCGGCGCAAGCGCTGGATGGGGCGTGTCGAGACGCCGCCCGCGGACAAGAAACCCTGCGAAATGCCGGTGAAGAAGCCCCGGCGCGGCAGCCGTTGATGCGCGGCGCATCCTGCATATTCATGCTGTTTTTATGCATGATTTCCGTTTCCGGCTGCGCGACGCCGCCGAATTTAACGGATAAAGACGCTTATAACGAATATTTGGCCGAAAATGATCCCATCGAACCTTTCAACCGTTCGGTGTTTGCATTCAACAGGTCGTTGGACAAGGCATTGTTCCAGCCCGTCGCGCGCACCTACCGCGACGAGGTGCCGCTCTGGGTCCGCCAGCGCGTCGGCGCCGCGATCGACAACCTGCGTGCGCCGGTGATTTTCGTGAACGATGTGATGCAGGGCGAAATCGACCGCGCGCTGACGACGCTGGTCCGTTTCACCGTCAACTCGACGTTCGGGCTCGGCGGTCTCAACGACCTCGCCGCCGAGATCGGCCTCGAGAAGCACGACGAGGACTTCGGCCAGACCCTCGCGATCTGGGGCTCGGAACCGGGTCCGTATCTGATGCTGCCGGTCCTCGGCCCATCAAATCCTCGTGATGCGATCGGCCGCGTCGTCGACTTCCTGGCCGATCCGTTCAACGCGTGGGCCGCCAACACCGGGCGTGACGAGCTGACGTATGCGCGGACAGGCGTCGCCGCGCTGCATGCCCGTGCCGGCCTGCTGGACCTGACCGACGATCTGGAAAAGACTTCGCTCGACCTGTATGCTGCGGTCCGCAGCGTCTACCGGCAGACCCGCGCCAACGCGATTAGCAATGGCAAGGTGCCGGGACCTGATGTATCTTCGGCGCCGGTCGATTTCCCGGACTTCACCGACAGTAAGGAAATGTCAGGCAAGCCATAAGCTCAGGGCCGTGAATTGGAAGTTACAAATCATATGAAACGTCTGCTTTGTTCAATGATCGCCGCCGTGTTTTTCGCCTGTGCGCCGGGCGCCCAGGCCGATGAACTCGAAGACGGCGCCCGCGCCTTCATCCACGCCCTCGAGAAGGAGGCCGTCGCCTCGCTGACGGATCCCGAGAAGCCGCGCCCCGACCGGGTCGCCGCGTTCCGCCGCCTGTTCGAGGAGAAGTTCGCGGTCGAGACCATCGGCCGCTGGGTACTGGGCCGCAACTGGCGCCGCGCCAGCGAGGAAGAGCAGAAGGAATTCCTGGGCCTGTTCGAGGATCTGATGGTGGTCATGTACGTCGACCGGTTCGAGAACTACGCCGGCGAGCAGCTCAAGATCGTCAAGACGACGCCGGTCGACGAGAACCGCGCCACGGTGCACACCGAGATCGTCCGGCCCGACGGCGTCGACGGCAAGCCGATCAGCGTGCTGTGGCGGGTCGGCCGCCAGGGCGACATATATAAAGTGCTGGACGTTGTCGTCGAAGGCGCGTCGATGAGCATCACGCTGCAGAAAGAGTTCGCCTCGATCGTCAAGAACACCGGCTCCGTCGCCGGCCTGCTCGTCGAACTGCGCAAGAAGACGGCTGAGCTGAATCCGTCGTAAGGCCCGGTCGACGGCGGTTTTCCGCCGCAATCGAATACTCCCGGAATCGCCTTACGTGCGTTACTTAAATTATTCAATTGAGAATCGCTGAGGATTCGCTATCCTCAAGTGACGTGCACAGTCGTGAGTTTTTCTGACCACCCGTATCCACGGCGAGCCCAGTTACTTCCCGACAACGTGAACGTTAAGCAGGAGTCCTGCGCGGTTGCAGCTCCGGTGAATTGATGTCGAGAAAGGGAAATGCGATGCCCAACGGAACCGTCAAATGGTTCAACCCGACGAAGGGGTACGGTTTCATCGAGCCGGAAGACGGCTCGAAAGATGCCTTTGTGCATATCAGCGCCGTACAACAGTCGGGCCTGGCAGGACTGACCGAAGGCCAGAAAGTCAGCTACGAACTGGTTGAAGGCCGAGGCGGCAAGATGGCCGCTGAAAATCTCGAAATAATCGAGTAGTCGAGTCCACAAGATTTAAAAAACCTCGGGGCGTGGCGAGACGCGCGCTCCAGGGCGGCGTGTGACGCCAATTTTCACGAACGGCCGGTCCGGGACCTCGCCGTTCTTTTTCTTTTTGAGCCGAATAAAAAGCCGCCGCCGCTCACAGATCGGCGCCGTCGTCGTCCCAGGCCGGATCGTTCGGTTCGGTGGGCGGGATGCGGCCGATGAAATGCGGCGCCAAAAGGGGCGGCCATTCGTGGTTGGGGGTGACGCCGGAAGAAGAGCGCGCGTACATCGCCGCGAAATCGAGAATCTGTTCGGCGAGATCCGGGTCGGGCGAAAGCCGCCCCAGTAAGTATTTCATCTTGCCCGTCGAGGCGACGGTCAGCACGCAGCCTTCGGTGCACGCCATCAGGCAGCGGATCTTCGAAAGTTCGATCCCGTCCCACGCCGGGTGGTCCGCCAAAAGGTCGGCCAGGAGATCGAACAGCGCCTGCCCGGCGCCGATCCCGGCCTCGCCCGAATGGCTGCAATCGATACACGTCCCGCATACCGATATCTGTACGGCGTCCCGCGTATCCGCGCCGGTGCCGCCGCCCGTCTCGATCTGATAAAAAGTGTCCATGGCCCCGGTCTAGGGGGCGGGCGGCCCGCCCGCATTGACATATGTCAGGGTGACCGGCTTCAGGGGGTGTCCCGGCCGTCCCGTTTCGCGATTTCCTTTTCGAGGATGCGGATGTTGCGCTTGTTGGATTTCCAGAAGAAGTCGAACAGGTCGCCCAATACCGGCATCGTGCCGAAGGCGTAATCGATCCCCACGTTCAGAAGCATCTCGAACAAGGCCCGGCCGCGGACGCCGAGCCTGTGGGCGCGCGCGACGATGGAGAGGCCCGCGATCAGCGTTGCCGTGTCGCCGACGACAGGGAGCAGGCCGATAATGCCGTCGAGCCCGAAACCGATATTGGTGCCCGGAATACGGATCCAGTTGTCGAGCAGGTCGGCGCGCTTCCTGAGCTTTTCCAGTTCGCGGGCGGTGTCGTTTTTCGCTCCCGCCATGGCCGCTTACGTCCTGTACTGGTCGAGCCGGTCGACCTTGCGCATGGTCGGGAACAGATAGGCCCACAGGCCGGCGATGCCGACGGTGACGACGCCGCCGACCAGCACCGCGCCGACGCTGCCGATGCCGCCGGCCATGATCCCGGCCCGGAAGTCGCCGAGCTCGTTCGACGCGTTGATCGACACCGAATTGACGGCGCTGACCCGGCCCCGCATGTGATCGGGCGTGGCGATCTGCACCAGGGTCTGGCGCACGTAGACGCTGATCATGTCGGCGGCGCCGTAGACCGCCAGCGCGGCGATCGACAGCCAGAACGACGTCGACAGGCTGAACACCACGATCGACAACCCGAAGATGGCGACGGAGACGAACAGCGCCGGTCCCATCCGCCCCGGCGCCGGCATCTGCGTCAGGATCAGCCCGACGATCAGCGAGCCCGCGCCCGGCGTGGCGCGCATCAGGCCGAGGCCGTCCGGCCCGACATGAAGAATGTCCGCGGCGAACACCGGTAATAATCCCATGACGCCGCCGAACAGCACCGCCATCAGGTCGATGGAGATCGCGCCGAGCACGATCTTGTTGTGCCAGACGTAATTGAAGCCGCCGGCGATGGTGGCGAGGCTGAACGGTTCCGGCGCCAGCACCTTGATGCGCCGGCCGATCGCCGCCGACGCCACGCCCGAGACGATAAAGGCGATCAGGATCGCGGTGTAGGCGCCGTGATCCAGCCACGCGATCAAAAGTCCGCCCGCCGCCGGGCCCAGCAACTGAGCCCCCTTGTTGGCGGAACTGGCGAACGCGACGGCGCGCGGAAAAACCTGTTTCGAAACCAGATTGGGCAGGATCGCCTGCGTCGTCGTGTGGAAGAACGATCTCGCCGCGCCATGAACGACCAGGATCGCCAGGACCGGCCCGACCGCGACCGCCTTGGCGTGGAACAGCGCGATCAGCATGCCGACCGCCGCCACGTGCACCGCGTTGCAGATGACGATGATGCCGCGCCGCTCGAAGCGGTCGGCGGCGATGCCGGCGATCAAAAACAAAAGCAACGCCGGGGCAAACTGGGCGAGGCCGATCAGGCCGAGGTCGACGGGGTCGCCGCTGATCTGGTAGACGTGCCAGCCGACGGCGACGGTCAACGCATGGACGCCGATGACGTTCGTCGTGCGGCACAGCACGAACAGCAGGAAATCCCTGTTGCGGAGCAGCGGCGGCGCGGGTTCGGAATCGTCGGATGCGGGCGCATCGTCGTCAGCGGTCATAAGTCGTTTTTAGCCGACTTGCGCCGGGATGGGTAGCGTCTTCGCCGATGCCGCGGTACCCATCCAGCAGTGCATGAACTTGATCCACCGGAGACATCAACTGGACTACACTTCCCAAATGAACCGGAACATCAAGGGGTGGACCTACCGCATCTTCGCGGACGACCTCGACGCGGGCAGTTTCGGGCCATTCGCGCCGCTGGTCGATATCTGGCGCGCGAAGTCGGGCGAAGGACGCTATCCGGCCTGGCGCGATTTCGATCCGCTCGAGGATTTCGCGGGCTGGTGGGGGCGGCTGTCGCTGGCCGAGATCATCGACGATCCCTTCGATATCGAGTTCGCGCTCTGGGGCACCGCGCTGACCGACTGGTGGGGCATCGACTATACGCGCAAGAAGATGTCGGAGGTCTACCGCAACCGCAGGGCCAACTGGGAGAAGTACGAAGGCCCGTATTTCAAGACCCTTACCGGCGCCGGCGGAATCGGCATCGTCGTCGGCGATCTCCGCGCGCTCGAGCGGGGACATGTGGTCGTACAGGGCGTTGACCTGCCGCTGTCCCGGGACGGCCGCGTGAGCCATGTGCTTTCCGGTTATCGTCAGGCCGGTGACGAGGATGACCCGGTTTCCGGCGCCAGACCGGTCTGGCAGGTGTAATCACCAGACCGTGATGACGGTGCACGTCATTCCGATACCGGAATTCGGGCGATTGCGTTAATATACGGCGTGGCGCAGACGCGCCCTGGGGGGAGCAACCCGCGCCGGTCTGTGCCGGCGCCTGAACAAAGGAATATTCGCCATGAAGACACGTCTTTTCGCCGCTATCGCCGCCGCGGTCATGCTTTTCGCATCGTCGGCCGCGTTCGCCAGCTCATGCCTGAAACACATGAAGGCCATCGATGAAGCGCTCAAGACCACCGAGCTTTCCAAGGCCGACATGGCCAAGGTGAAGGGGCTGCGCGCCAAGGGCGAAGCCATGCACAAGTCCGGCAAGCACGACGAGTCGATGAAGGCGCTCTCGGAAGCCGAGAAGATTCTCGGGATCAAGTAAGCGGTTACTCTCTCCATCCTTCCTCACGACGGTGGAAGAAACGTTTGCACCAAGTCCCTCTCCCCCTTCAGGGGGAGAGGGATAACCGCCACCGCATTTTTCACTTGTATAAATTTCCGCGTCGGTAAATATACGCGCGTTTCCGGTGCCCTGCGCCGGAGCTTTTTCTTGTATCATCGAAATCGACGACGGGCCGGCCGCGCCGGCCGCGGGGAAACGCGCATGGGTAACCTGGACGTCCAGCACCGTGAGAAGTTCGGCACCTGCCTCGGTATCGCCGAGGGTGGCGTCGAGGTGTATTCGAGCCATTACCCAAGCGCCGACAAGACCGACCTTCCCAACCGCCAGGCCTATCGCAGTTATGTCGACGGCGTGTTCATGGGCTACAAGTGGCAGTGCGTCGAACTGGCCAGGCGGTGGCTTTACGTCAACAAGGGCTATGTCTTCGACGACATCGCCATGGCCTACGACATTTTCCGGCTCAGGTTCGTGACCCGCACCGGCGACAATTCGAAATTGCCTCTGAAGTCGTTCGCCAACGGCGCCAAGCGCCGGCCCGAGCCCGGCTGCCTGCTGATCTGGAACGAGGGCGGCGAGTTCGACGTCACCGGTCACGTCGCCGTGGTGACGGAAGTGCTGGACGATTGCGTGCGCGTGGTCGAACAGAACGTCGAGGACAAGGTCTGGCCGGCGGGTCAGGCCTGGTCGCGCGAGCTTGCGGTGACGATCGACGACGACGGCGGCTACTGGATCGACTGCACGTTCGAGGACGCGGGGATCATGGGCTGGGTCATCCAGACCGACGATGCGACGCACGCCGAGATCATCGAGGACGTGAACCCGGACCTGTTCGACCTGATCCTCCGCGAAGTGCCGGACCGGGGACAGGCGGCCGACGGCTGGCTCGACCCCGGGCGCACCGACGAGGCCGCGTTCATCACCTCGATGGAGGGCTGCAAGCTCGCCGAGAACGATGAAGACCGCTTCAAGTATCTGTGCCTGACCGAGACCGCGAACCAGGAAATCAAACGCGCCACCAACGAACTGCACGCGATGTTCATGCACGCGACCAACTTCGTCCTGCAGGACGACGAGCTTCTCAGGCGCTTCAACCTGCCGCCGGCGATCTGGCCGCGCATCCATCAGTCCTGGGACAATCGCAGGAACGAGATGATCACCGGGCGCTTCGATTTCTCGCTCTCGTCGCGTGGCCTCAAGGTCTACGAGTACAACTGCGATTCCGCGTCGTGTCATATGGAGACCGGCAAGGTGCAGGAGTTGTGGGCGCAGCACTACGGGTGCACGGACGGCCGCTCGGCTGGCCTCAGGCTGCACCGCGAACTGGTCGACGCGTGGAAGGAATCCGCCGCCGGCGCATTCCTGCACATCATGCAGGACCGCGACCTGGAAGAAACCTATCACGCCCAGTACATGAAATCCGCGATCGAGGCGGCGGGCATCGACTGCAAGATCGTCAAGGGCGTCTCGAGCCTGAAGTGGGGCGACGACGGCCAGGTCGCCGACGAGGACGGGCGGCACATCGACTGGGTGTGGAAGACCTGGGCGTGGGAAACCGCGCTCGATCAGATCCGCGACCAGATTTCGGACGACGAGGAAAACCTGCGCCTGCACAAGACCATAGACCGCTCCACCGAGCCGCCGCGACTGGTCGACGTACTGCTGCGCCCGGAGGTGATGGTGTTCGAACCGCTGTGGACGCTGATCCCCTCAAACAAGGCGATCCTTCCCGTGCTCTGGATGCTCTACCCCGGCCATCCGTATCTTCTCAGAACCAGCTTCGATCTCGACGACGACCTCCGCGCCACGGGCTACGTGGTGAAGCCGATCGTCGGGCGCTGCGGGCACAACATCGCGATCATCGACGCCGACGAGAACGTGGTCTCGGAAACGGCGGGCAACTTCGACGACCGCGATCAGATCTATCAGGAGATGTTCCCGTTGCCGAAGATCGACGGCAAGAACGTGCAGGTCTGCACGTTCACCGCGTCGGGCACCTATGCGGGCGCGTGCATCCGCGCCGACACCGACGACATCATCACCGTCGACAGCGACATCCTGCCGCTCCGGATCGTCCCCGATCCGGACTGATCAATTAAGGATCGTCCCCGATCCGGACTGATCAATTAAGGATCGTCCCCGATCCGGACTGATCAATTAAGGATCGTCCCCGGTCCGGACTGATCAACTGAGGATCGTCCCGGATCCGGTCTAACCGCCGGCGACCTGCGCCAGCGACAGGTGCACGACGACGGCGCCGAACACGACGGACGTGATCATGAAGATCAGCAGGGTGTAGCGATGCAGGTTGCCTTCGCGTCTGGATTTGATGGCGCGGATTTCCTGGAACAGGCTCGACATGTGATCGGCGAGCGCGTCGATCTTGCGCGATTCGTTGTGCATCCAGAATTGATAGATGATCAGGGTGAAGATCACCGATGTGGTCATCAGGATGGTGATCGCCATGAACTTCTGGGTCAGCGGTTTGTCGGCGCCGATGAAGCCGGCGATGAAGATCAGCCCGAGAAACGTCAGCAGCGTCGCGCCGAGGGTCTTCCACTGGTGCGTCTTGACGAAGCGGAGCGTCTCCGTGCTCTCGGCGTAGAGCGCGCGCATCTCGGCGTGGGTCTTGTCGTCGAGCGCCGAGGGTACGATGTCGGGAAGGACGGCGTCGTTGTCGCCGGATGTGTTCTTGTCGGCATTTTTGTTGTTAGGGGCCATGTTGCAACTCCCAAATACCTGCGGGGCGGCCGCGCGGATGCGCGAATCGCACACCAAAAACCATAGCATTTTTCAAGGGCCGGGCGTTAGTCCGCCGATGCGCTACGATCATTCCGATGATTTAAACCGGCGTTCGATGATCGGCATTGTTGGCCGGGCGGCGGCTCCGTAAACTGTCCCCTCGTCAAAAGTTTCGGGAGGACATCGGTGCAGAAAATCGGCTTTATCGGCCTTGGCCGCATGGGCGCGGGCATGGCGCTCAACATGCTCAAGAAGAACGGTTCGCTCAGCGTCTACGACGCGCACGACGGCGCCATGCGCCCGCTCGTCGAAGCGGGCGCGGTGGCCTGCCATTCGCCGGCCGAGATGGCGAAGGCGTGCGAACTGATCTTCATGTGCCTTCCCTACGCCCCCGAGGTCCGGACCGCGATCTTCGGCGATGAGGGCATCGCCAGCGCCAAACCGGAAGGATTGACCATCGTCGACACGACGACGCTGGACCGCACCGACGCCCTGAAATTCGCCGACGAAACGGCGGCGCTCGGCATCGCGTATTGGGACTGCCCGATCTCGGGCATGCCGTTCCGCGCCAAGGACGGCACGCTGACGGTCATGTTCGGCGGCTCGGACGAGGCGTTCGAGATGGTAAAACCGTATCTCGAACAGGTCGGCACGTCGGTCATCCACTGCGGTCCGGTCGGCACCGGCCAGGCGATGAAGGCGCTCAACAACATCATCTACAACGTCAACATCGCGGCCCTGGCGGAAGTGCTGCCGTTGACCGTCGCCGTCGGGCTCGACCCCGAACAGGTCGCCGAGATCGTGATGAGCGGCTCGTCCAGGAGCTTCGCGTCGGAATACTTCGTGCCGCGTATGCTGGACGGCCTGTTCGACACCGACTTCACCCTCAGCGCCGCCTACAAGGATATCGTCAACGTCGAGCGCATGGCCGCAGACACCGGCGCCGCGCTGCCGGTCGTCGACGCCATGGTCGGCAGCTACAAGGCGGCGATCGAGGCGGGCTACGGCGACGAGCCGAAAAGCTCGATGCTCAAGGTTTACGAGGAAGCGCTCGGCGTGAAGTTCCGCCGCCCCGGCAAGGACTGACGCCACCCGTCAAAATCGCCAAAACCCCTGTTCCGCGCGCATAACGTCGATATAATCGCCCGTGGGAGAGGTGTCGTCTTCGTCTTTGAGAGGGCACACGTTTTGGGATGAAGCATAGCCTGCTACCGCCCTGGGGGGCGATGATCGGCGTCGACATTTTGCTGATCGGCATTTCGCTGGCGGCGACTGTCGTCGTTCTCAGCCGCCGCGACGACCTCAGGCGCAGCGGCGCGCTGGTCGGCGTCGCCTGCGTGCTCGCCGGTCTGTGGGTCGTGACGGGTCTGTTCGCGGCCAACCTGTTCGCCAACCTGGCGCTGCCCGGCATCATCGGCGACGCCGCTGCGGACGACATCGTCGTCGCGCTGCATTATCACTACAGCTGGTACGCTTATCTTGTATCGGCAGGGCTGGTGTTCGCCGGTCTGGTCCTGATCGCGGTCCACTTCACCCGTCAGCTCCGCGATATCGAGGCCAGGACCGAGGCGCTCCGCGACAACGAGAGCATGCTCGATTCGATTTTCGAGAATCTGCCGTTCGGGCTCCTGATCAAGGACAGCAACCACGTCATCGAGCGGCCCAACAGGGCGTACCTGTCGTGGTACGGGGCCGATCTGGAGCAGATGGTGGGGCACCGCTCCGACCATATCGAGAACTTCCAGCCAGACCATGATGCGCGCGTCATGAACGCCCAGGAAGACGACGTGATTGCCACCGGCAAGCCGCTCTATCGCCGGGTCGAGCGTTACTTCGTCGACGGCAAGCCGCACACGATCGGCATCACCAAGTTCCCGATTCACGACCGCGACGGCCGGATCACCAAGGTCGGTTCGATCAGCGTCGACCTGACCGATCTGGTCAAGGCGGAGGACGCGATGCGCGAGGCGCTCGCCGACGCGGAAGCGGCGAACCGGGCCAAGTCGCAGTTCATCGCCACCATGAGCCACGAGTTCCGCACACCGCTGAATGCGATCCTGGGGTTCAGCGAAATGCTGCGAGGCGAATATTTCGGGCCGCTCGGCGGCGACAGCTACCGCGAATACGCCAACGACATCCATGACAGCGGCCAGCACCTGCTGCGCCTGGTGAACGAGATCCTCGACGTCGCCGCCATCGAGGCCGGCAAGCGGACCCTGCATAAAGAGCGTTTCGCCATCGCCGAGGTGCTGAGGGACTGCATGCGCAATGTCCAGCAGTCGGCGGCGGATCGCGACATCTCCCTCGGTCTCGAGATCCCCGACGACACGCCCGAGCTGCACGCCGACCGCAAGGCGGTGGCGCAGATTTTTCTCAACATCCTCGCCAACGCGGTCAAGTTCACCAGGGCCGGGGGCGCGGTCGGGGTTTCGGTGCGGGCCCAGCCGAACGAACTGACGGTCTGCGTGACGGACACCGGGGTCGGCATTTCCGGCGATCTTCTGGCGCGGATCACGGAACCGTTCGCGAAAGGCCAGTCCAACCCGCACGTCGCCGAAAGCGGCACCGGGCTCGGCCTTTCCATCGTTAAATCGCTGGTCGAGGCGCATGGGGGCACGCTGGCGATCTCCAGCGAGGCCGACATCGGCACCGCGGTCTATGTGACGCTGCCGATCTGAGTAAAGCGGACCCGGCGCCGTCACGGGCACCGGCATCGCTGCCGGACACGCACGGACTATTGAACCGGGGTGCTGGGACCGCTGACTTTGAATGCCGCCACCGCACGTGAACCGGCGAGGGTCGAAACTTCACCGAACACACGAATCTCGGCTATACTTCGATTCTTACGACGATAAGTTGCCGCCAGAATGATTTCATAAGAAACGCCTTGGGAAGATCGGCAAGTCTGACGACGCGTTCAATCTTTCTCTTACAAGGGGGTAATTTCTTATGGAGTTTCTTGAATCGTTATTCGGCGTCATCGGGGATCTGACGTGGGGATGGGCGCTGGTGCCGTTCCTGGTCGTGCTGGGGCTGTTCTTTACGGTCGCCAGCGGGTTCGTTCAGTTCAGATATTTCCTCCGCATGTTCCGGGTGCTGTCCGGCAAGAACCAGTCGGGCGATCCGAACGCGATCTCGGCGCGCGAAGCGTTGCTGGTGTCGGTCGGCGGTCGCGTCGGTGGCGGCAACATCGCGGGCGTCGCGGTGGCGATCACGCTGGGCGGCCCGGGTGCGGTGTTCTGGATGTGGGCGATCGCCGTCGTCGGCATGGCCACCAGCCTCGTCGAATGTTCGTTGGCGCAGTTGTACAAGGAACGCGAGGACGAACACACGTTCCGCGGCGGTCCGGCGCGGACGATCCTGCACGGTCTCGGCCCGGACTATAAATGGCTTGCGGTGATTTACGCGATCTGCCTGATCGCGGCGTTCGGCATCGGCTTTCCGGCATTCCAGGGCAACACCGTCGCCGGCGCGGCGGCGGACAGCATGGGCATCGACCGAATGATCACCGGCGTCTTGCTGACCGTCGGCACCGGCTTCATCGTCTACGGCGGTATCCATCGTATCGCCAAGGCCTGCGACGTCATCGTCCCGATCATGGCGTTCGGTTACATCGGCATGGCGCTGATCGTCATCGTCCTCAACATCGGCGACCTGCCGGGCGTGATCGGCGACATCGTCTCCAGCGCTTTCGGCTTCAACGAGGCCATCGGCGGCGGCATGGGGGCGGCGATCGCGCACGGCGTGCGCCGCGGCCTGTTCTCGAACGAGGCCGGTCTCGGCTCGGCGCCGAACGTCGCCGCGGCGGCGGACGTGCGTCACCCGATCAGCCAGGGGATCACGCAGTCGTTCTCGGTGTTTATCGACACCATCGTGATCTGCTCGTGCACCGCGTTCGTGATCCTGCTCGGCGACGTCTACGTGCCGGGCGCCGAGGGCATCGACGGCGTCGCGCTGACGCAGCAGTCGCTGGTCTCCCACCTGGGGGAATGGACCCAGTACTTCCTGACCGGCGCGGTGCTTTTGTTCGCGTTCAGCTCGATCATCTACAACTACTACCTGGGTGAAAACGCGCTGACCGTGATGACGCACAATCCGATGGCGCTGCACGTCTTCCGCATCGCGCTGATGGGCATCGTCCTTCTGGGTGCGGTCGCGCCGGGGGCGACGTCCGTGTTCTTCTTCTCGGACCCGATGATGGGCATCCTGGCGGTGGTCAACCTGCTGGCGCTCGCCATGCTGTTCCCGATCGCCAAGCGGATGATCGTCGACTTCGGGCAGCAACTGAAAGCCGGCGTCGAGCGGCCGGTGCTGGACCCCGACAAGTACGCGGATCTGAACATCGACCGTTCGGTCTGGACCGGCAAGGTCGAATGACCTCGGTCTGACGCATCTCCGTCCGACGTGGGGGCCGCCTGTGGGCGGCCCCCGTTTTCGTTGCGGACCGTATTCGGGTGCGACGGGCCGTCGGGAGTGCTAATCAAAAGCATGTTCGATCCCGAGGCCACATCCGCGATCATCGTTGGCGTGTTCCTGTTCACCTACGCCGGCATGGCCATGGGGCGGGTGCCGGGGCTCAGGCTCGAGCGGACAGGCATCGCGCTTCTAGCGGTCGCGGTACTGCTGACGACGGGCGCGGCAGGCCTCGCCGATGTCGGCAACGCGCAGGATGCACCGACACTGGTGCTGCTGTTCGCGCTGATGATCGTTTCGGCGCAGTTGTCGCGGGCCGGTTTCTACGATCTGTGCGCACGCCGCATCGTGCTTTCCGACGCCAGTCCGGAACGGCTGCTGGCATTGACCGTGCTGGTCGCCGGCCTGCTCTCGGCGGTGCTCGCCAACGACATCGTCGTGTTCGCGATGACGCCGTTGTTGTGCCGGGGGATGTCGGATCGCGGTCTCGACCCGCGCCCCTACCTGCTGGCGCTCGCCGGGGCATCCAACGCGGGGTCGGCCGCGACGCTGATCGGCAATCCGCAGAACATTCTGATCGGCGAGATCGCCGGTCTCGATTTCTGGGATTTCATATATGTGTGCGGGGTGCCGGCGGCGGCGGCCATGCTCGTCGTCTATGTCACCGTCCGCGTGGTGTGGCGGAACGCGTTCGTTGCCGAGAGCGGTCCGCCCGTTGCCGCCGGGCCGCCCGCCCACGACCGGGGACAGATCGCCAAAGGCCTGATCGCGGTAGCGGTGCTGGTGATGCTGTTCGCAACGCCGCTGCCCCGCGCGGTGAGCGCCCTGGCATTGGCAGCGGTGCTCTTGATCAGCCGCCGCGTCGGCAGCCGATGGCTGTTGGGCGCGGTCGACTGGCACCTGCTGTTGTTGATCGCCTGCCTGTTCACGGTGACGGCGGCATTCGCGGGCACCGGGTCTGCCGCGGACATTATGGGTCGGGTCGCGGGCGCAGGGCTGTTGCCCGACAGCCTGCACGTCATGGCGCCGCTGACGTTGGTGCTGTCGAACGGCATCGGCAACGTCCCGGCGGTGATCCTGATCACGACCTTCTGGCCGGACGCCGGCGAAGGTGCCTATTACGGGCTGGCGCTTCTGAGCACGCTTGCCGGCAATCTTCTGCTGGTCGGCAGCCTCGCCAATCTGATCGTCGCCGAGCGCGCGAAGGGTGAAGGCGTGCTCCTCGGCTTTATGACCTTCGCCCGTGCCGGCATACCGATGACGCTGGTGTCGATGGCGTTGGCGTGCATCTGGTTGTGGGCCGGCGGCTGGATGCCGTTCTGACGCGGATCGTCATTGCCGCCGGCTCGGGGCGGATGTAATTTCGCCCATCCGGGTCGTCCTGCCGCTTGGGAGGTTTAAATGCGCGCCCTGTCGTTCCGTCTCGTTTGCCTGGTTTTGGTGCTTCACGCAGTTCACGCCCTCGCCGTTCGCCCGGCCGCCGCCGGCGACGCCGAAAAACTGACGCGCGGCGCCTACCTGCTGGCCATCATGGACTGCACCGGCTGCCATACGCCGGGCGCGCTCAGCGGCCGGCCGGATATGGAGCGTTATCTGTCCGGATCGGACGTCGGCTTCATGGTGCCGGACGTCGGCACGTTCTATCCGCCGAACCTGACGTCGGATAAGGAAACCGGCCTCGGCACATGGAGCAAGGAAGACATCGTCAACGCCATCCGCTCGGGCGTCCGACCCGACGGCCGCGCGCTGGTCCCGGTGATGCCGTTCCCGTCCTACGCGGCGCTCAGCGACGCCGACGCCGATGCGCTCGCCACTTACATCAAGACGCTGAAGCCGATCAAGAACAAGGTGCCCGGACCCTTCGATCCCACGCAGAAGCCGACCGCGCCGTATCTCAAGCCGGAAATGCCCAAGTAGTCAGACCGGGGTCTTGCCGTCGAAATCCGACGCGTCGTGGCGTTCCGGCAGTTCGGAATTCGGGTCGCCCTTGGATCGGTTGACCATGCGGCCCCGTTTGACCGGCTCGCGGGCCGAGATCTCGGCGGTCCAACGCTGCATGTTCTCGTAGGATTTGACGTCGAGGAACGTGCCTGCGTCGCCGTACTGCTGGCCCAGGCAGAGAACGCCGTACCACGGAAAGATCGCCATGTCGGCGATGGTGTAGTCGTCGCCGACCATGTAACGGTTGTCGGCGAGGTGCCGGTCGAGCACGTCGAGCTGGCGCTTGACCTCCATCGCGAAGCGGTTAATCGGATATTCCCATTTTTGCGGCGCGTAGTTGTAGAAGTGGCCGAAGCCGCCCCCGAGATAAGGCGCGCTGCCCATCTGCCAGAACAGCCAGTTCATGCATTCGGTGCGGGCCGGCTGCGCGGTGGGCAGGAATTCGCCGAACTTCTCACCGAGATAAAAAAGAATGGACCCGGACTCGAACACGCGGACGGGCTCTGCGCCGGAGCGGTCGACCATCGCCGGAATCTTGGAGTTCGGGTTGATATCGACGAAGCCCGACCCGAACTGGTCGCCGTCGCCGATCTCGATCATCCAGGCGTCGTATTCGGCGCCTTCGATCCCCTTGGCCAGCAGTTCTTCCAGCATGATCGTGACCTTGACCCCGTTGGGCGTGCCCTTGGAATAGAGCTGCAGGGGATGCTTGCCGACCGGCAGTTCCTTGTCGTGCGTCGGGCCCGCGATCGGGCGGTTGATCGATGCGAAATGGCCGCCGTTTTCCTTGTCCCAGGTCCAGACCTTCGGCGGTACGTAACCGGATGTTTCGTCCATTGTCCTCTCCCTTTCAAATCAAGCCCGGCGCGTCGGGCGCGGGCGGTTATCAAATACATGGGGAGAGGCCGCCGCCGCGTCCAGTGACGATCCGGGCCTGCGCGTCACTAGAAAAGTGCCCGGCCGTCGGCGATGGCGGGGGTCGGGCGCGGCATGGCGCGGTGCTCGTCCAGATACAGCCGGCAATCGGTCATGACGGTTTTCCTTCCGTCGAACCGCGTTTCGACGATGCCGGCGACGTGGTGGCGGTCGCGGCGGCATTCGCCGACAGAGACCCAGGTTTTGTCCCAGTGGAACACCGGCAGGCAATGAAGCAGGTCCGGGTCGCAGGCGGCGACCAGCATGATGGCGACAACGGCTGACATGAAGAACGTCCGGTATAATTGCAATTGATCCTTCGTATTGCAAATGAGAATTAATTGCAATACGAAAATGGGCACGTGTCCCGGCGGTGCCGCGTTCGGCAATTTATGCTGTCCCGCGAATTAGTAAGTGCTAAAGAACAGGGCAGGCTGTCATATATGGACACGTCATGGCTCAGGAAGACTACCTTCGGCGCTCGCCGGTCCGGTTCGATCAACCCAACTACCAGATCGCTTATGAATACTGGCTGCGTCTCAAGGGCGGGCGGCCGTCGCCGTCATGGGCGGAATGGGACTGGTTCCAGTTGCCGACGTCGCTGATTCCCTATTTCCTGGTGGTCGACGTGCATTACGATCCGCTGGACTTCGTTTACCGCTTTTGGGGCACGGCGTCGGTCGATCTGCACGGCAAGGACTTCACCAATCTTTCGATCAACGAAATCCGTTCGCCGGTCACGGCGCAGCAGACCCGCGCGCAGTATGTCGAGGTGGTCGAATGCCACGAGGCGATCGGCTCGGAATACACCATCAAGGCCGGCGAGAACGGCCTGCCGTATGTGCAGACGTCGCTGAGGATGCCGTTTTCCGACGACGGCCGCCGTGTCGACCAGATCGCGACCTACGTCGACTGGAGCCGCGATCACAGGAAAATCCGCGAGGAGCACCTGCGCGAATACGGTGAAGGCTGTACCCAATAGGGCTTGCCGTCTGCTGCGGAATCGGGGTTTATCCGGGCCGGCGAGGGCTTGAACGATTTCGTTAAAGCCCATACATCACCAAAACCGACTGCAGACAACGTGACGTTCAATACCTTGTTATGACGACAAAATTCGACAATCTTCCCGATTTCAAACCGCTTGGCTGCAAGCAATGCCTGGAGGCCAAGCCCCTGGACCTCGACATCACGATGGCGTTTCAGCCGATCGTCGATCCCCGCGAAAAGACGGTCTTCGCGTATGAGGCCCTGGTCCGGGGCGCGGACGGCGCCGGCGCCGGCCAGGTGTTGTCACACGTCACCGACGACAACCGCTATACCTTCGATCAGACCTGCCGCGTCAAGGCGATCCAGATCGCGTCGGCGCTCGGGATCGACTGCAACCTTTCGATCAATTTCCTGCCGAACGCCGTTTACCGGCCGGAAACCTGCATCCGCGCCACCATGCAGGCGGCGGACGAGTTCGATCTGCCGATCAACCGCATCATCTTTGAAGTGACCGAAGCCGAGCCGGTCAAGGATCCGGCGCACCTCATGGGGATTTTCGAGGAATACCGGGACCGCGGGTTCATCACGGCGATCGACGACTTCGGCGCCGGATACGCGGGGCTGAATCTTCTGAACCGCTTCAGTCCGCAAATCCTGAAACTGGACATGCAACTCTGTAACGGTATCGCCGGCGACCGGATCAAGAAAACAATCACCGAGGGCGCGGTCGCCACGGCGCACGCCCTCGATATCCGGGTCATCGCTGAGGGGGTCGAGACCGTCGAGGACTTCGAGGTGCTGCGCGACATCGGCGCCGATTACTTCCAGGGCTATCTGTTCGCCAAACCGGAAATCGAAAAGCTGCCAGAGCCCGACCTGTCGTTCACCTGACGCGGGTCAGAACTGCGCGCGGAAATAGGCGACGTTGACGATCAGGCCCGGCAACAGCCACTGGAACAGCCGCACCACGTCGAGCACTTCTTCGGCTGTCGCATCGTCGGCCGCGGCCTCAGTCAGTATGTCCGGCGTCAATCCGCCCGGGTTGGGCAGCGCCAGCATCCGCGTCACCGCGAAGTCATGCACCGCGGCGACCACCGCTTCGTATTCTTTCGACTGAACCTTGCCCGCCAGATCGCCCCACGCCGGGGCGAAGTAACTCGGCCAGCGCGCCAGCGCCCGGTAGTCGGTGTTGACGAACGGCAGACCGAGTCGCGTCTTGATATCGTCATAGACGGCGGCGGTCGGGCGGTCGGCGTGGTGCGGCTCGATCAGGGTCAGGAACCTGTCGTCCGACGGCCCATGACGCGCGGTTTCAGGCGTCACGCTCTGTTCCGATGACAGCGCCTGCCCCTCCAGCAAAAGCCGCGCCGCGGTCGCGATCATCAGGTACGGCATGTTGCCGTGCGAGAAGATCTCGATCATTCCCCGGATATTGGCGGTTTCGCGCCTGGCGTAGCCGAGACCGGTCAGCAGATCCCGCATCGGCGCGGGGCCGAGCGTGGCGGCGCGGTCCTCGGCGTACGATCTCAGATCGCGGCACGCGGCGACGAACTCCCGGCTCGCGGCCAGCTCCCGCATGCCGCCCCAGAGCGCGTCGTAGAAATGCGGATAATGCGCGAACGCCATGGTGACCACGCCCATCCACGGCACCTGGAGCACCGATTTGGTGTCGTGATAGACCGCGCTGAGCCGCGCGTCGGCGTTGTACTCCGGCACCGGGTGCACCGCCGGCACCGGGTCCGGTTTCAGTCGGGGCAGGGCTGTCGGCAAGGTCACTCTCCCGCGGTGCGTTTGTCATCCCGGCCAAAATATGTCGTTTTCGCCAATGCGCAAAGCCCGGGGCCGTGCGTTGCTGCTGCATGGGTGCGGAACTACCGTGCGGGGGAGGGGAGAAAATGGCCGAACTGGACTGGCATGGGGCGCGCGGTGCGCCCGGCGATCTGGAACTTCTGGCGTCGGCGCCGGAAAGCCGCGGCATCGACCTGGCCGCCGTGCGCATGTACCGCCAAAACCGGTTGCGCGGCGAGATGGCGAGATACGGTATCGACGCCGTGATCCTGTCGGACGCCGTCAACATCCGCTACGCCACCGGGACCCGGAATATGCAGGTGTTCTCGTCACGCAACCAGCCGGCGCGCTATCTGCTGTTGACGCAGGATCGCTCGATCCTGTTCGAGTTCACCGGCGCGGCACATCTGGCGGCGGGATTCGAAACCGTGGACGAGGTGCGGCCCGCCGTGACGGCCGGCTTCGTCGCCGCGGGTCCGCAGATCGCCGAGCGCGAAAAAGCGTGGGCGCGCGAGATGGCGGCGACGGTCCGCGATCTGGTCGGTAGCGATGCGACGCTCGGGATCGAGCGTCTCAACGCCGGGACGGCCATCGCGCTGGCGGGCGAGGGATTTCGCATCGTCGACGCCCAGCAGCCGGTCGAGATGGCGCGCGCCATCAAGTCCGCCGAAGAGATCAAGTGCGTCGTCGCCTCGCTGCGCGCGACCGAGGCCGCTGTCGGCGAACTGCGCGCGGCGCTCAGGCCCGGCATGACCGAGAACGAGCTATGGGCGGTGCTGCACAAGGCGGTGATCGAACGCAACGCCGATTACTGCGAAACGCGGTTGCTTAACGCGGGGGTGCGCACCAACCCGTGGTTCCAGGAAAGCTCGAGCAACGTCATCGGCGAAAACGAGATGGTGCTGCTCGATACCGACGTCGTCGGCTGTCATGGGTATTACGCCGATTTCTCGCGGTCGTTCCACAGCGGCCCCGGCAAACCGGACGACCATCAAAAGACGATCTACAAGCTGGCTTACGAACAGGTGCATCACAATATGGACATCCTGAAGCCCGGCCTGACGTTTCGCGAATACGCCGAGCGCGCCTGGGATATCCCGGATCGCTATTACGACAACCGCTATTACCTGTCGGCGCACGGCTGCGGCATGACCGGCGAATATCCTTATCTCTATCACCACGGGGATTTCCCGGCGACGGGCTATGACGGGGTGGTCGAACCCGGCATGACGCTGTGCGTGGAGAGTTTTGTCGGCGCGGACGACGGCGGCGAGGGGGTGAAGCTGGAACAGCAGCTTATGATCACCGAAACCGGATGGGAGCTTCTGTCCGAATTTCCGTTCGAGGACGCGTTGCTGGCTTAAGTCAGCAGCGGCTTTCCGGCACCGCGATGCCGAAGTGATAGCCGGAGATGATGTGTTCGACCGCGTCCGTTTTGCCGCGGAGCGGCAGATGCACGAGCTCGAACGTCAGGAATTCGCGCCCGGGCATGGTCGAGATATAGCCACGCGCCATCGACGTTTCGCGGTGCCGCACCACATGGCGGTAGCGCTTGGTCACCGCGTTGCGCATACTGACGGGCTCGTACGTGCTGACCAGCTTGCCCGTGCCTTCGAAACCGAACGCCACCGTCAGGCTGGTGCCCCAGAACCGGTTGATGAAATCCTGTCCGCCGTCGATGACGTCTTTGACCGCGAGCGCGGCGGCGATGTCGTAGATATCCATCAGGTCGAAATCCCGCCACGACGGCAGACCGCCTTCGGCAGGCATGCGTTCGCGCCAGTATTCGATAAGGCGAAGGGTATTCCCGGCGGTGCAGTCGTCAGCGGTGCCGTTGATATAGGCGAAGGGGGCCGTTTCCTGGTCGAGCATGGTTCTGTCCGGCTGCCTGTAAGGCGCATCTCTGGGTGAAGAGATGCAGGCTAGGACAGTTCACGCGCGCCATAAAACGCTAACGGGATCGGCGTTCAACCTAACCGGTTGATGCCGTCGAACGCCGCCGTTTTGTAGCACTCGGCGAAGGTCGGGTAGTTGAAGACCGTGTCGATCAGGTAATCGATGGTGCCGCCCAGCGACATCACCGCCTGGCCGATGTGGATCAACTCGCAGGCACCGTCGCCGATGATGTGCACGCCCAGAAGCTTTCGCGTATCGGGATCGAAGATCAGCTTCAGGAGCCCGGCCTGATCGCCGACGATCTGGCCACGCGCGATCTCGCGATACGACGCGTGTCCGACTTCGTAGGCGACGCCGGCGTCGGTCAGTTCCTGCTCGTTGCGCCCGACGATCGAGATTTCCGGGATCGTGTAGATGCCGTAGGGCAGCAGGTCGGGGAAGCTGTGCGCATCGACGCCGAAGGCATGACACGCCGCGAGCCGGCCCTGTTCCATCGACGTGGACGCGAGGCTGGGGAAGCCGATCACATCACCGACCGCGTAAATGTGCGGCACTTCGGTCTGATAATGTTCGTCGACCCTGATCCGGCCCCGGTCGTCGGCGCTGAGCCCGGCCGCCGGAAGGTTGAGCGTTTCCGTCGCCCCGGTGCGGCCGATCGAGTAGAGCGCGGTTTCGGTGTTGATGTGCTTGCCGCTTTCCAACTCGATGTGGACCTTCTTGCCCTGCTCGCCGTTGACGACCTCGACCGCGCTGACGCCTTCGCCGAGCCGCATGGTGACGCGCTCCTGACGCATCAGGTGCACCAGGGTGTCGATGATCTCCGCGTCGACGAAGGGCAGAAGTTGCGTGCGCTTGTCGACCACCGTGACGCGCACGCCGAGGGTCGCGAAGATGGTCGCGTACTCGATGCCGATGACGCCGGCGCCGATCACGGTCAGGCTCTTCGGCAGCGCGTCGAGCGAGAGGATGTCGTCGCTGGTGAAGATATGCTCCCCATCGAAGGCGATGTTCGGGTCGCGCGTCGTCACCGTACCGACGGCGATGGCGACGTTGGCGGCGGTGACTTCCGTCGGCGCCGCGCCGTTGACCGGCGTCAGTTGAATCCTGTGCGGATCGACGAAGGCGGCGCCCGCTTCGATGATCTTGATGCCGTTCCGCTGCATCTGATGGCGCGCAACATCGACGCCGAGCTGACGCACGTGGTTGGCACGGCTCAGCAGGTCGGCCATGGTGATGTCTTCCTTCACCTTGTAGGAAGACCCGTAGATGCTGCGTTCGTGATAGCCCGACAGATGCATGGTCGCGGCGCGCAGCGTCTTCGACGGTATCGTGCCGGTATTCAGGCAGACGCCGCCGACGACGGCCTGTCGCTCGGCGACCAGAACCCGTTTTCCCAGCTTCGCCGCCTGCACGGCGGCGCGTTGTCCGGCGGGGCCGGATCCGATGACGACCAGATCGTAATCGTAGTTGCTCATCCTCGTCTCACCTCGAACCTTATCGGTCTCTAAGCCCCCCAAACGGCCAAACCATCGGATGTCCCGGGTTCGTTGTCTAGGAGAATTGGGATGAGCGGTCCGTGGCGGGCGGCGTTTATTTGTACTCGAGGGTCGCAGGCGAGATCAGCACGCCGAACTGCTCGCACCAGATGACCACGCTTTTATAGGTCTTGAGGTCGAGGCCGGCCGGGATTCTGTATACCTGCGAGCCCTTGAAGGCGCGGAGCCGGCCGAGATCCACGTACATCGTGGCGTCGACAGCGGTGTCGGGCGTGACGTTGGCGTCGGGGACCAGATAGACGTGGTACTTCGGTCCCGGTCCGACCTCGAAATCGGCGCTGGTCTGCAGGGCGTCGGCGTAAACGGTGACGCTCCCCTTGCCGTAATGTATTGGGTCGGCGGGATCGGCGTGAATGAACGTGCCGGTGGCGACGATCTGCTTATCCGCCGCGTTCTGCAGCTGCTCGTCGGCGACGATGTCGGCGAGGAAGATGTAGGGATAGACGAAGATGCCGATGGCGAACCCGCCGGCGACGCCCAACAAACCGCCGACGATGAAAATCAGAAACGCGCGCATGCGACCCTCCGGTTAACCGCGACCTGCAAAGTATCGCCCCATGCCGCCCCTGCCGCAACTGCCCCGGCAACAACATGACCCCGATTGACATAGATCACGGCATATTTCGCCGCGATGGTTATGTTCGGTGCGAGGGCGGCGATGCCGCCGAGGCGTGAGGAACAGTGAAATGCCCGAACAAATTCCGGCCTGGTCCGACAGATTCGAGACCGGCATCAAGGCCATCGACCGCGACCACAAGGCGCTGTTCGAGGAGATCGGCAATCTCACCGAGGCGCTGGTGCGAAACCGCAGCGACGCCGAAATCGAACAGGCGATCAGCTGTCTCGAGACTTGTGTCATGGAGCATTTCAAGCGCGAGGAAACCTTCATGATCCAGGCCGGTTACCCGGCCACGGAAGAGCATGTGCGCACGCACCGCGCCATGCAGCGCCGCGTCCGCTGCCTGCGCGAGATTTTTCACGCCGGCACGCCGCCGATCGACACCGCGAAGCTGAGCCATTTCCTGACTCGCTGGCTTTCCGGGCACATCATGAAAACGGACATGGACTACGTCCCCTACCTGCGCGGCGAGCGCGACGGCCGCATCCCCGACGAAACCGCGCGGCTCAACGACGTCGACGTCCGTGTGCCCGAAAACAAGCGTGACATCGTCGAGCGCTTCGTCGGCATTCTTGTTTCCGACGATCCACTGGCGAAAGAGCTTTCGTCCCTTGTCGAAGCCTTCGAGGTGCGGTTGGATGAGAAGGAAATGGCGGACGCGCGTAAGCTGTTCTGTGCCGACACATAGGGACTGGTTTTCATGATCGAATGGCGAGAGAAGATGTCGATCGACGACGGCGGCATCATCGATCAGGATCACCACCACCTGATCGAGATCATTAATCGTTTCGAGACGCTGGCGGCGGACGGCCTCGACCGCAACGAGGCGCGCCAGATCCTCTATGCGCTGAAATTCTATACAGAGACCCATTTCGGCCGCGAAGAGCAGCTTCAGAATATGGTCAACTATCCGGAAGCCGCCGATCATCATCAGGAGCATCAGGAACTGATCAAGACGCTAAACGATGTGCTTAAGCATCTGGAAGAGACGGATGACGAGCACCTCGGGCGTGTGCATGCCGAGACCGCGCATCTGCTGCACGACTGGCTGGTCGGGCATATCCTGCACAGCGATCTGAAGATGCGGGTCTATGTCGCGCAGATGAAAAAGCACGCCGAGAACTTCGGCGCACTGAAAGATCTGGAAGTCATTCCCGAGTAACGGCCCGTCGTCGAAGCCGCCACGCAGACTGCAGCACGACCGCGGCGATCACGATGGCGCCGCCGATGAAGGTCGTGTCGCTCGGCGCTTCGCCGATTACCAGCCAGACCCACAACGGTCCCAGCACTGTTTCCAGCAGCATCAGCAACGCGACCTCGGGCGCGGGCAGGGTGCGCGGGCCGAGCGTAATCAGCCCGAACGAAACCGGCATGACGACGAAGCCCAGCAGCAGAAGCAGCCCCCAGTTGCCTGGGGGCACAGCCATCGGCTCGGCGAGCGGCGCGACGAGAAGCGCCGACAAGAGCGCGCCCAATGCGGCCGCCGGGACCATGTTCACGTGGCGGTTGCGGCGAATGATGATGAACGTCACCGCAAGCGCGCTCGCCGTGATGAGGGCGAAGGCATCGCCCAACGACGTGCCCGTCCTGAGTCCGTCGCCGACGACGATGACGACGCCCGACATCCCCATAGCGATCGCGGCCCACGTCGCACCGGCGACCCGTTCGCGCAAGACGATCACGGATAGAAGCGCGGCGATCAGCGGTGTCGCGGCGAGGATGATCAGCACGTTGGCGACGCGGGTGTTCTCGACGGCGAAAACGAAGCTGATGGCGTTGAGCGCATAGATTACGGCGACACAAAGCCCGGCGATCCCGAGCTCGCGTATATCATTGAAAAAGGCGCCCCGGCGCGCGCCGGCGTAGACGGCGAACAGGCTGACAGCCATCAACGCGCCGCGCCAAAAGTTCATGCTCCAGGGATCGATATCGATGAGGCGGATCAACAGGGTATCCGGGGTCAGCACCAGGACGCCGAAAAGCGTCAGGACGAAGCCGCGCCGGTGCTGGGCGGGGTCGATGTCGTTCATGCCTGTCATGTGGGCACTTTACACATCGGCGAGCCCGAGACCATGTTTGTCTGCCGCGCGGGCCGAGCACAGAAAAATACCGGCCCCGATCGAGGCCGGTATTTCCCGTTACGGCGCTTCGCTGGATCAGTCGACCAGGTCGAACCGGTCCGCGTTCATCACCTTGGTCCACGCGGCGACGAAGTCGTCTACGAACTTCCGTTCGCTGTCGTCCTGCGCGTAGACCTCCGCATAGGCGCGGAGGATCGAGTTCGAGCCGAACACCAGGTCGACCCGGGTTGCCGTCCATTTCACCTCGCCGGACTTGCGGTCCCGGACCTCGTAGGTGCCGTCGCCCTTCGGGACCCATTTGTACTTCATGTCCGTCAGGTTAACGAAGAAGTCGTTGGTGAGCTGACCTTCGCGGTCGGTGAACACGCCGTGCCTGGTGCCGCCGTGATTGGTGCCGAGCATCCGCATGCCGCCGACCAGCACCGTCATTTCCGGTGCCGTCAGGCCCATCAGCTGGGTGCGGTCGAGCATCATCTCTTCCGCGCTGACGGCGTAGTCCTTCTTCAACCAGTTACGGTAGCCGTCGTGAACGGGTTCCAGGGCGTCGAACGAGTCGGCGTCGGTCATCTCGTCGGTCGCGTCGCCGCGGCCGGGCTGGAACGGGACCGTCACGTCGTGACCGGCGGCTTTCGCGGCCTGCTCGATACCGACGTTACCGGCCAGCACGATGACGTCGGCGACACTGGCGCCGGTTTCGGCGGCGATCGGCTCGAGCACGCCGAGCACCTTCGACAGGCGTTCCGGCTCGTTGCCTTCCCAGTCTTTTTGCGGCGCGAGACGGATGCGTGCCCCGTTGGCGCCGCCCCGCATGTCGGAACCGCGATAGGTGCGCGCACTGTCCCAGGCTGTCGACACCATCTCGGCGATGGAGAGGCCGCTACCCGAGATTTTCGCCTTCACCGCGTCGACGTCGTAAGCCGTCGGGCCGGCCGGGATCGGATCCTGCCAGATCAGGTCTTCTTCGGGGACGTCAGGGCCGATGTAGCGCGCCTTCGGACCCATGTCGCGGTGCGTCAGCTTGAACCACGCGCGGGCGAAGGTGTCCTTGAAGTATTCCGGATCGGCCATGAACTTCCGGCAGATCTCGTTGTAGATCGGATCCACCTTCATCGCCATGTCGGCGTCGGTCATCATCGGCATGCGGCGCGTCTTGAGGTCGGTGGCGTCGACCGGCATGTCCTCTTCCTTGATGTCGACCGGCTCCCACTGGTTGGCGCCGGCGGGACTTTTCTTGAGCTCCCACTCGTAACCGAACAGCAGGTCGAAGTAGCCCATGTCGAACACCGTCGGGTTCGTGGTCCACGCCCCTTCGAGGCCGGACGTCACGGCGTTGGCCGCCTTGCCGTCCATGTTGGGATTGGCCCAGCCGAAGCCCTGCTGGTCGACGTCGGCGGCTTCCGGGTCCGGGCCGAGCGCCTCGGCGTCGCCGTTGCCGTGGGTCTTGCCGACCGTGTGGCCGCCGGCGGTCAGCGCGGCCGTCTCTTCGTCGTTCATCGCCATGCGCTTGAACGTCTCGCGGACCTCAAGGGCGGTCCTCGCCGGGTCGGGCTTGCCGCCGACCCCTTCCGGGTTGACGTAGATGAGGCCCATCTGCACGGCGGCGAGGGGATTTTCGAGCGATTCCGGATCGTCGTCGCTGTCGTAGCGGCCACGCGCCAGCCATTCCTTTTCCGAGCCCCAGTAAACGTCTTTTTCCGGATGCCAGATGTCTTCGCGGCCGAACCCGAAGCCGAAGGTCTTCAGCCCCATGGATTCATAGGCGATGTTCCCGGCAAGGATCATCAGGTCGGCCCAGCTCACCTTGTTGCCGTACTTCTTCTTGATCGGCCACAGCAGGCGGCGCGCCTTGTCGAGGCTGACGTTGTCCGGCCACGAGTTCAGCGGCGCGAAACGCTGGTTGCCGGTGCCGCCGCCGCCGCGCCCGTCGGCGAGACGGTACGACCCGGCGGCGTGCCATGCCATGCGGATCATCAGGCCGCCATAGTGACCCCAGTCCGCCGGCCACCATTCCTGGCTGTCGGTCATCAGCGCGTGCATGTCTTTCTTGAGCGCCTCGACGTCGAGCTTCTTGACTTCGTCGCGGTAGTTGAAGCCGTCACCCATCGGGTCGGTCTTGCGGTCGTGCTGGTGCAGAATGTCGAGGTTGAGCGCATTCGGCCACCATTCCGTGACCGACGAGGCGCTTGCGGTATTGCCGCCGTGCATCACGGGGCACTTGCCGCCTGATTTCATGTCGTTTCCGTCCATTTTACGTCTCCATTGTGTTGTGTTCGTAGGCGCGGGCGTTGGGGTGTTCTCAAGCGCCATGTCCCGGTTGGGGGCGCGAGTTACGGCCTTTCCGCCAGCCATTGTCACAACCACGGTAGGCGACCCATTACGATAAGTATAATTTAAACATCTTATATTATTGATCGGTAATAATGATGGTGGGCGCGCCTCGGTCCGCCGCGGGAATCGGGGGGCTTTTCGTCCGGCGCCAAGGAAAATAGACTTGGGCCAATAAACATAATTCAGGGAAGCAACATCCATGACCGTCAATCTGACACCCTTGTCCGATTTGTTCGGGGTCGAAGCCACGGGCGTCGACCTCTCGCGCCCCGTTTCCGATGCCGACGCAGAGGCGATGCGGGGCGCGCTCCGCGACCGCCTCGTGCTCGTCGTCCGCGACCAGGACCTGAGCCCGGCGCGGTATGTCGAAAGCATGAAGATCTTCGGCGATCCGATGCGACAGCACCTGTCGAAACTGCTGATGCCCGAACACCCGGAGATCGCCGTGCTCGACAGCCGGGTCGCCAACACCAAGCGCGACGACGGGAAGGTGATGCCGATCGGGTCCCGCGACTGGCACACCGATCACACCAATCACCCGAAGCCGCCGAAGATGACGGTGCTTTACGCCGTCAAGCTGCCGTCGAAGGGCGGCGATACCGGTTTCGCCAACATGCAGGCGGCGTTCGCACGCCTGGACGAGGACGAGCAGGCGGACCTGATCAAGCTGAAGACCGTCAATTCCATCGAGCAGGACGTCGGCTACGTCGACGATGCGACGCGCGCCACCTTCACCGCCCGGCCGCAGACGCATCCGTTCATCCGCACTCATCCGGAAACCGGCAAGAAGGCGATCTACGTCCATCCGGGCAAGCTGGCGCGCTTCGAGGGCTGGGAGCCGGACGAGAGCAAGGCGTTCGTCAACAGACTGCTCGACCGGGTGCTGACCCCGGACGTGACCTACCGCCACAAATGGCGGCCCGGCGATCTGGTGATCTGGGACAACCGGGCGCTGCTTCACGTCGCGCACACCGACTACGACCCGTCCGAAGGGCGCATCCTGCACCGCATGTGCCTGGAAGGCGACGTGCCGGTCTGAGTTTACGATGGCGCCGGCGCTTTACCTTAAGAGGCAATCTCCTTAGGATTCGTCCTATCGTCGCATCCTGGTTCAGGCGGCGGGTTTGGGTTGCTAAGATGTCTTGCGTTCTGTGTCGAACCGCATTCGCCACCGCGCCATTT
Source organism: Rhodospirillales bacterium (assembly GCA_965228915.1). Lineage (GTDB taxonomy): Bacteria > Pseudomonadota > Alphaproteobacteria > Rhodospirillales > Casp-alpha2 > UBA4479. The sequence continues at coordinate 1,972,968 of OZ245847.1, forward strand.
CGTTTGACTAATGGAGACGTGATTGTCCGATGACAGCCACACCGATACGTCGCTCGGCAGCGTCGCCGTTACCTCCGTGCAAGTGCCGCTGGACCAGATCATGGACAGCGGCTGCCGCAGGATCTACGAGCATTGGAACGCGGTGCGCGGCGAGCGGTTCGCCCCGACCTGGAGCGACTTCGATCTGATCCAACTGCCCGGCAACCTGATCAGGTATTCGCACGTCGTCGACATCCGGGACGATCCGTTCGACGTCACGTTCCGGTTCTGGGGGACGGGCCTGACGGACGTCCTTTACTTCGACCGCACCGGCCAGTCCCTGCTGACCACCAACATGGGATATCTGGACGAGAACCGGCGCCAGCAGGTGCTGGCCGACTATAAAACCGTTCTCGAAACCCGCGCGCCGATGCCGTTCCTGTGGGACGCCGCATCGACCCGCGAACTGGCGCGCCGCCTGATCGTTCCGTCGATCCGGCTGCCGCTGTCGGGCGACGGCCGGCGCGTCACCAACATCGTGACGCATTTCGATTTCGCCTCTCAGCAGAGCGATCAGTGGGAGACGCTGTTCGACGTCTGGAACCGGAATCCGAAGTAGCGGCGCGTCCTGAATCCCGGTCCTGTCACAAAAGTTTCCCCGGTTTTGCCGCTTTTCGCTGCGGCCGCTTGACCTAGATCAACGCCCGGCGCGCCCGAAGCGCGTTTGATTCGGACGGAAACCGGAACTCGGACGGGGGGAACAACCGATGACGACCATCATTATCGCGACGGACGGTTCGTTGTGCGCCGAACGCGCCGTGCACGTCGGCGCCGACATCGCCAGATCGAGAGGCGCCGACGTCGTCGTCCTCTCGGCGATCGACGACCGCCCGATCCCGGACTCGCTGCGCGCGATCGCGGAAACCGAACACCTCGTCGACCCCGCGCCGGCGGGGCGCGAACCGCACTTGTGGAACGTGCCGGCCTGGATGATGGAGGGGGTGCACGCCGCGGCGCAGGCCGAGGAGCAGCTTCAACTGCGTCACCTCATCGCGGATCTTGCGGTGGAAAAGGCCCGCGCGATCCTGAGCGAGGCCGGCGTCGAGCACGTCAGGGAGCAGATCGGCGAGGGCGACGCGACGGACATGATCCTCCGCGCCGCCGTGCGCGAAGACGCCGACATGATCGTCATGGGGACGCGCGGCATCGGCGCGCTGAAATCGCTGGTCTACGGCAGCACGTCTCAAGAGGTCGCCAAGGAAGCGCAGTGCACCTGCGTCACGGTCACCTGACCGAAGGCGCTAGAGCATTTCCAGATAAGAGGGTCCCGTCGGCGGCGGAAACGCCCGGTCGAGCGCTTCGAAATCGTCGGCGTCGAGCGTGATGTCGAGCGCCCGGATGTTCTGATCGATGTGATCGTGAACCACGGCCTTGGGAATCGCGATCACGCCGGGCTGCGAAAGCACCCAGGCGAGGGCGATCTGCAGGGGCCTGACGCCGTGCTTCGATGCGATCTCGTCCAGTGCCGGATCGCCGGCGAGGCGGCCTTGTTCGAGGGGGGAATAGGCCATCACCGGGATACCGCGGTCCCGGCAGAAGGGCAGAATGTCCCACTCCGGGCCGCGCCGGCTCAGGTTATAGAGAATCTGATCTGTCGCCACCGCGTTCCCGCCCCGGCAGTAAAGCCACTCCTCCAGCTCCTGTCTGTCGAGATTGGAAACGCCGTTGCGGCGGATCTTGCCCGCGTTCTGAAGTTCTTCGAACGCGTCGAGCGTTTCCTGGAACGGCGCCGAACCGCGCCAGTGCAACAGATAGAGATCGATATAGTCGGTCCCCATACGTTTCAAAGAGCGCTCGCAGGCGCGGATCGTGTCATCGCGGTGCGCGTTCCCCGGCAGTACTTTCGAGACGATGAACAATTCTTCGCGGGGGACGCCGCAGTCCCTGATGGCGGCGCCGATGACCTCCTCCGCGCCGCCGCTGCCGTACATCTCGGCGGTGTCGATCAGCCGGATGCCGTGCTCGATGGCGTAACGGACCGCCGCGACCTCGCGCTCGAACTCGGACGTGTGATCGCCCATGAACCAGGTGCCGAGGCCGAGGGCGGGCACGCGTTCGCCGCCGGGAAGTTCGATCATACGCATTACGTTTTCCTATCGATTGGTTCGGGCCCGCCGTCCCAGCGGTCCAGCACGGTGCAGGCGATCAGATCGCCGCAGACGTTAACCACCGTGCGGCTCATATCGAGCAGGCGGTCGACCCCCATGATCAAGGCGACCCCGGACGCGGGCACGCCGACCGAGATCAGGATCGTCGAGAGAATGACGATGCCGACGCCCGGCGTCGCGGGCGAGCCGATCGATGCGCCGACCGAGGTCAGCACGATCAGCGTCAGGCCGCCCGCGCCGATGTCGACGCCGAAGACCTGCGCGATGAAGATCGCCGCGACGCCCTGGTAGAGGGCGGTGCCGTTCATGTTGATGGTGGCGCCGAGCGGAATGACGAACTGGCTGACGTTGGGCCGTACGTTAAGCGCTTGCTCGGCGGTCTTGATCGAAAGCGGCATCACGGCGGCGGAACTGGATGTCGAGAACGCCAGCAGCATCACGTCCTTGGCGGCGGCGATGAAGGCGCCGGGCCTGACGCGGGCATAGAACCAGCCGATGGCCAGCAGGACGCCCAGCATCAAGGCGAGCCCCAGCAGAACCGTCGCGACATAGACGGCGACACCCAACAGGGCCTGTGGCCCGGTTTCGGCGGTCAGTCGTGCCATCAGGCCGAAAACCGCCCACGGCGCCAGCCACATCGCCCATTTGACCACGGTCAGGCAGACCTCCTGCAAGCTGGCCAGCAGGTCGAGCACCGGCTTCGCCTTGTCACGCTGCATGACGACGAGCGCGATGCCGAAGATGCTCGCAAAAATGACGACCTGCAGCATATTGCTCTCGACCATCGATGAGAGCGGATTGGTCGGCAGCAACGTGAGAACGTGCGACGGCAGGTCCGCAAGTTGCGGCGCCGCCGCCTCTGCCGCCCGGCCGGCCTGTTTTGCGGCGTTCAGGCCCCCGGAAATGTTGGCCGCGTCGACGAAATCGCCAGGACGGATTGCCAGCGCCAGACCGATTCCCAGCGTGACCGCGAGCGCCGTCGTCAGTACGAAGAACAGGATGGCGCGGCCACCGAGTTTGCGAAGTTGCTCGATGTCGTCGGATGAGCACAGCCCCCTGATGATCGACGAAAACACCAGCGGGATGACGATCATTTGAATGAGCGCCAGGAACAACTGACCCGGCAATGCCAGCCAGTTGCCGACAACCGATGCCGTCTGGGTGGAGAGCCAGCCCGTGGTCGGACCAATGATCAGCCCCGTGACGACGCCGAGCGCCATGCCGATCAAAACCTGCAGCCATAATCTGCCGTGCACCAGCGTTTGCAGCGACGCGGCGAACGGCAGCAGCGAGCGTCGTCTCACGGTATCGGAATCGTCAACCATGGGGATATTCTGACATGGCGGGGCGTGACCGATCCACCCGCGCGGCGATCAGGCGTCAGGCAGCCGGTTGAACTCGGGCAGGTCGTGCAGGCAATCGTCCCAGTTCGCCCGGTCCTCGCAATAGATATGTCCGACCGGGCGCAGGTCGACGGGCGTGTCCAGGCTGCCGGCCGGCACGATCACCGTGCTGCCGTCCGGCGTCAGCCGGGCCACGGCGGCGCCGCATTCGGTGCAGAAACTTTTGGAATGGCGTGCGCCGGGAATTCGGTAGGTGTGGATCTTGTCCTCGCCGCTGAGCCACTTCAGCGTCGCCGTCGACGAAAACAGGTTCGATGCGTGCGCCGACCCGGTGCCCTTGCGGCAGCGTTTGCAGTGGCACAAAAAGAATCGCTCGAAATCGCCCTCGACTTCGAAACTGACCGCGCCGCAAAGACACGATCCCGCGTGTGTTGTGCTCATCCGTCCGCTCCCTCAGGCGTCGGCCATGGTCCGCTTGCGCTGCGGACACGGCTTTTGCGTCTTGTTGATGGGGTCGAACTCCGACCGGTTCAGGCGCGCCAGCGTCTTGCCGTAGACATGAAGCGAAACCGACGGCACGTCACCGTCGTTGCGGACCCCGTGGATGTCGTCGGGCATCAGCGTGCAGACCACGCCCCGGGTGATCTCGGTCTCTTTGGCGAGTTCAAGATCGGCGAACCCGGGTGTCGAGCCGTCGTCCTTGCGCCGCCAGTCGACGTTGACCTCGGTGCCGTCGATGCCGACGACGACGCCCCAGGTTTGATGATCGTGCGGCGCGACGCCGCGCCCGGGCGCCCAGCAGATCACCTCCACCAGCAGCGTGTTGTCGGGTTCTTCGTTGAGGATATTGATTCCGAATCCCTGTTCCTCGTCGGATTTATAGTATTCCGGTTTCACCCACGACGTGTCATCGGCCATCTTTCCGACCAGCGGTGCCGCGCGCCGGATCGCTTCGGCGGGATCGTGGACCCCTTTAAGCGCCGTCTTGAGGTCGGTGACGAGGTTGGAAACGAGGGTGTCGCTCATGATGGTGGTTCCGTGTCTGTAAGTCCGTTCCGTTGAACCCTAGCATAGCCTCGTCTTGCGGGGACACACATCACTGCGAATTTTACGAGGGCAAGCATGCTTGTCGGTCTGGAACCCGGCCGGCGCCTGTCCCGGCGGAAGCCGGGGCCGGGGTGACGGGCTCTGGCAGTCACCTGAAAGGTCACCCGCTTTCGACGAGCCGATAGCCGCAATCCAGCGTACCGGGGCGCGCACCCGGTCGCTCCGGCGGGCCGCCTGGCACAACAATCAGCAAGAATCAACTTGCCTGCCGGGCCAAGGGACCCTATCTCGGAAGACGACGGGGCCGTCGCCGCAAGGCGGTTTCAGGCGCCGAAACAGAATTGACGAAAACAACGGACCTGAAAGGGGGGCGTCACATGAGCAATGAGAATCAGATTTCCTTGAAGAACCTGTCGTCCATCATGATCGGTGGTGGACTGGTCGCGCTCGGCCTGGTCGCGCTGGTGTGGCTTTTGCTGCATATTTTTGTTCTCTGAACGACGACGCGACAGGCGTTTTCACGGGCGGGCCGGTGCCCGCCCGACGCGTTTGGGACAGGTTCATCTTTGCCCGCCGCCGCCGGACTTTTGACTAAGCGGCGGATATCCGGCATATCACATGGCATCTCGGTTGTTTTCCGGCGGCACGCCGGTTGAAATTACGCGACATGCAAAAATACGCTCAACGCTGGCAGGCGCTGTCCGGCAACATCCGCGGTTCGATCATCATCCTGGTCGCGTCGCTGGTCTCGGTGCTGATGTCGTCGTTGATCAAGCATGTCGGCCAGACCATTCCGGTGATCGAGATCCTGTTCTTCCGCCAGCTCATGGTGCTGACGATCATCTCGCCGGTGATCTTCAAGAACCGGGAGACGGTGTTCAAATCCAGCATCTACGGCATGCATTTCCTGCGTGCCACGCTCTCGATGGTGGCGATGTACCTGGGCTTCTCCGCGGTGGTGAACATGCCGCTCGCGGAGGTGACGGCGATCTCGTTCGCGCGCATCCTGTTCACGACCATCCTCGCCATCGTCTTTCTGCGCGAGGTCGTCGGGGTCCGCCGCTGGACCAGCGTGATCGTCGGTTTCGTCGGCGTGCTGGTGATCATCCGCCCCGATCCGGACAACATCAATATATACGCCCTGATGGCGGTCACGTCGGCGCTGTTCGTGTCGGCCGTGCAGATCCTGCTGCGCAAGATCTCGCAGATCGACAACGCGTCTACCATCCTGGTGTTCCACTCGGTCTCCATCACGCTGGTGATGTCGGTGCCGACGTATTTCCAGTGGGTGATGCCGAGCCTTCACGAGATGATCTTCATCGTCATGATCGGTAGCCTGATGTCGCTGATGCAGTGGATGTTTATCCAGGCGCTCAAGGTCGGCGAGGCGGCGGCGATCGCGCCGATGGAATACGTGCGGCTGATCTACGCGGGGATCATCGGCGTCGTGTTCTTCGCCGAAATCCCGACGGTCTGGACGCTCGCGGGCGCGGCGATCATCGTCGCGAGCACGCTCTACACCATGCGCCGCAACGCGCTGAAAGGCGCGCCGAAGTAGGGCCGGCTCGTCCGGAACCGCCGGCCTGCGATGGTCGGCAGCCCGGGTCGGGTATCGCCGTTAGGTATTGTCCGATTCTTGTGATGCCGGCGGATCGCCCCTACGGTGCAGGGAGGCCGCGTTACCGGCTCCCGGAGGGGTATCGTGAAACCATACGAAACGGCGAAAGCAAGCGTAACGGTACTCGACCCGGAGGACGCGAACGTCCCCGAAAGCCTGCGCCGGGCATTCGCTTACTGGGACGGTCTCAGGGGCGACAAAGCCCTGCCGTTGAAGGGCGACTTCCAACTCCTCGACCTCGACCCCAGGATCATTCCGTTTACGATCGTCGCCGATGTTCTGACCGATCCGCTGGATTTCAGATACCGGTTCTGGGGGTCGGGAAACACGACCTTCATCGGTTACGACTGCACCGGTATGTCTGTGCGGGAGAACCCGCTCTTCAGCGACAAGGTCTTCAGCGAATGCGCGCGTATCTACAATGACGGCGCGGCGCTCGTCTTCCATACGCACGTGTTGAAGCCGGACGGCATCCATCGGGAATACTGGCGGCTGCGGCTGCCGCTGATCGACGAGACGGGGCACGTCGCCCAGATCGTTACGATCGGCAACATTCTGGAAAAACCGAGTAAACCGCTGTCCGAAATCTTCTGACGCGCCGGATCAGGGCGCGCAAAAGGTCCGGGGCTTTATCTATGACGCCGCCACCACGACCGGCTCGACGTTTTCGTGAATCCAGCGGGCGAGCGCGGTGACGCGGGCGTCGGTGTTGCGCTGCCCCATGACCTGCAGGCCGACGGGCATCCCACCGACGGCCATGAGCGGGATCGTCACGACGGGGGCACCCAGCAACGAACTCCCGTAGTTGAACACCGCATCGCCGGTCGGCCGGGGCGCCAGCGGCGCGCCCGGTTTGTCGCCTGCCCAGAGCGGCGCCGGGCCCGGGCAGGATAGGGTGATCGCCGCATCGGCGAGCGGCGCCAGTGTCCGATAGCAGGTGCGTGCGTGTTCGCGTTCCAGCAACAGGCGTTTGTAATCGTCGGGCGTCATCTTTTCGGCCTTGGCGAGCGTCGCCTGCGTGCGCGCACTGACCCCATCCGGATGGCGGTCGACGAGATTGCGCTGGTACCAACGGTTTTCCCACGCCGTGATCGTGCCGCAGACTTCGGTCGCGTTGGCGATGTTTTCTTCCATGCTTTCGACCCAGGGATGATCGGTGCGTCTGAGCAACGCGACCCCGGCGCGCCGCAGGCCTTCCAGAACCTGTTCGAACGCGGACACGGTCGCGGCGTCCAGCCTGGCCCAGCCCTCGGTCTCGAGGACGATCAGCCGTTCCGGGCGGGCCGGATGGGGCGTCGTCAATGGCCCGGTCAGGCCCGGATAGCCCGGATCGCCGCCGGTCCGGCTGGCGATCTCGATGGCGACCTGCCACATGTCCTCGATGCAGGCGGCGTGCGGGCCGTGGGTGCTCATCGACGTGGTCTGGCGTTCGCCGCGGTGGATGCCGCCCTGGCTGGGTTTCAGGGCGAAGTTGCCACAGAACGCCGCCGGGCGGATGATCGAACCGCCGACCTGGGTGCCGATCGCGGCCGGCATCATGGCGCTGGCGACGGCCGCCGCCGAACCGGATGACGAGCCGCCTGGCGTGCGCGCGGGGTCGAACGGGTTGGTCGTCGGTCCCGGATGATTGCCGCCCAGTTCCGCGGTGACGGTTTTGCCGAAGATGACCGCGCCCGCCTGACGCAGCGCCCAGACGGCGGCATTGTCGTTTTTCGGGAAATTCCCCTCCAGCGCGGCGCAGCCCATCCCGGTCGGCATGTCTTTGGTTTCGAGCAGGTCCTTGATCCCGACCGGGATGCCGTCGATGGTGGAGAGGGGCTTTCCTTCCTTCCACCGTTTGCTGCTGGCGTCGGCGGCGGCGCGCGCTGTGTCTTCGTTCATGGCCGCAAGCGATTTGACCTCGGGTTCTCTGGCGGCGACCGTGTCCAGGCAGCGTTCGAGGTAGGCGCTGGGGGAATCCGAGCCGTCGGCGAAGGCGCTTGTCCTGTCGTGGAAGGTCAGGCCTTTGAAGGTCTTGGGATCGTAGTCGCGCGATTGGCCGGGCATGAGAATGTTTCCTGTCGTTATTGTTGAAGTCGGCTCCGATATTAACGCGCGTGCCCGGCGTGACCAGTTCCCAGTTTCGGCCCGCGTTTTCCATCTATCCAAGTCGTGAAAATGAGCCTATAGGACGCGCGTGCAAGAGTGTTGCATGTCTATGCAGGGCTTTTCGATGTCTCAAACAACAACGGTGACGCAGCTTCCGCCCGGTCCGGGGGACGGGAAACCGCCCCGCCATTGGGCGATCATCAGGGATGCCTTTTCTGCCGACGAATGCGAACGCCTGTGTGCGGCATTCGCCGACCTAGATGCGAAAGACGGCGGCCTGGTCGCCGGCCGCTTCGATCAGAAGGTGCGTCAGTCGGCGCTCGTCTGGCTGCCGGAAGCGGATGGGTTCGAATGGGTGTCCCGGCGTATGACCCGGCTGGCGGCGGACGCCAACCGGGACGTGTTCCGTTACGCGCTCGACGGATTCGAGGAACAACTGCAACTCGCGTCCTACGGTCCCGGTCATTATTATGACTGGCATATCGACCGCGGCCGGGGCACCGTCGCCGGGCGGCGCAAGCTGACCATGTCCGTGCAACTGACAGACCCTGAGGATTATGTCGGCGGTGAATTCGAACTGAACGCCGACGGCCGCCCCTTCAAGGTGCCGGCCGACCGGGGTGCCGCGGTGGTGTTCCCGGCGCACACGCTTCACCGGGTTGCCCCGGTGGTGTCCGGCAACCGGCTTTCTTTAGTGGCCTGGGTGCACGGCCCGGATTTCGTGTGAGCGTCTTTTGCGGATGGCCTGAGCGCCCGATGCTGCCTGGTCGTCCGCGCTCACGCTCTAGACGATGATTCGGGCGAAAGCCGCCGGGCAACGCAATAGGTCTCGTATTGTTCCTTTTCGAAAGAATTAGGGCTGGGTGCCTTCGGGGCTGAGCCTTAGAGTATGCGCCTTGATTCCGGGCCCGGTTTGGGCTTGAAAGACATGACGTCCGAACGTGATTTGCAACCGCCGAACAATGCTGCCTCCTGCCGCCGCCAATGTACCTGCCCGAAAATGAAGCGAGACGTACTGAATGAACTGGATCGAGATTCTCGGCTACATCGCGTCGGGCGCGGTGTTCGTCACCTTCTGGATGAAGACCCTGATCCCGCTCCGGCTGGTCGCGATCGTCGGCAACTGTCTGTTTCTCGGCTACGGCCTCAATGCGGAACTCTGGAACATCATTCTCCTCCATGGCGCGTTGCTGCCGTTGAACGTGCTGCGTCTCGTGCAGGCGCTGCGGCTCAGGAAACGGCTTCATGAAATGGCGCACGCCGAGTTCGATCCGCGCGCGCTCATTCCCTTCATGACGAAAGTCGACATGCGGGCCGGCGATTACATTTTCAGGCGCGGCGATGCGGCGAGCGATATCTACTATCTGATGGAGGGCCGGGCGAAGGTGGAGGAAATCGGGGTCGTGATCGAACCGGGAAATTTGATCGGCGAGATCGCCATGTTCGCGCCCGACAAGAACCGCACGCAGTCCGTCGTTTGCGAGACCGACTGCAGGCTGATGCGGATTTCCGAGCAACAGACGCTGCAACTCTATGCCGACAACCCCGAGTTCGGTCTCTACGTCACCAAGATGATGGTGGCGCGGTTGCTTGAGAACGCGCAAAGGACCCGCGCATAACTGGCGGTGACAGCGACGGCGCCTTTGCGGCGGTTGCGGGCGTCCATAGGTGGTGTCGCGACATGCGTTAAGGCTGGCCAAATTCGAGATAACTCTATAGCACAGAACTTGAGTGGTAGCCGCTGTGGATTTTTATTCGACTTCCGGAGGGATTAAATGCGTTTGGGAATAATCGGGATAGGCGCGATGGGCCGCCCTATCGCCACCAATATAGTGAATGCTGGCCATGACCTGGTGGTTTGCGACACCAATAGCGTCGCGACCGATATTCTGGCGCAACGGGGTGCCGCCGTTGCCGGCACAGCCAGAGAGACGGCAAGCCAGGCAGATATCGTCATCTCCTGCCTGCCGAACGCCGACGCAGCGACAGAAGTCGTGATTGGTGCGGATGGCGTTCTGGCGGGGGATCGCGCCAGAGCCTTCGTCAATTTCGGAACGTTCGGCAGCCCGCATTCGGTGGGAATGGCCGACGCCGTCACAAAGTCGGGCAGGGCCTATCTCGACGCGCCGATCTCCGGCGGCCCGCCCGGCGCAACGGCCGGCACGCTCGGCATCATGTGCTCGGGAGACAAGGAAACGTTCGACAGATTGGAGCCGGTATTCTCGGTTATCGCCGGCAAGGCGACCTACCTGGGTGAAAATCCCGGTGCCGCGCAAACCATGAAGCTTGCGAACAACATCATCTCGTTCGGCAACCTGGCCGTTGCGCTCGAGGCGATGATGTTGGGCGCCAAGGCCGGCCTGGATCCTCAACAAATGATCGACGTGATCAATTCATCGTCGGGCCGCAATACCGCGACGGAAGTGAAGATTCCCAATCACGTTCTCAACCGTGCGTTCGATTACGGCGCATCAATGCACATCATCGAAAAAGACCTCGAAATGTGGCGGCAAGAGGCGGAACTGTTCGATGCGCCGATGTGGTTGGGGATGAATATCCGCACGCTCTACCGGCAATGCATGACGGAACTCGGCCGCGACAGCGACATGACCGACCTTGCGCGGACGCTGGAGAGAATGGCGAACGTGAAGATATCGAAGGTGCCGTGAAAAAGAGACATCGGCCCCGAAGTCTGGCCCGCCCACTTGGCGCGCGCCGACAAGTCTGACCGACGATATCCCTCGATCATTTGTCGGCGCCGGCAGTTTGGTAGGTGCTTTCCGTCCAGACGTTCAGATATTTCTCGATAAATGCCATGACCAATGCAGATGCAACGAACGTCAGGTGAATGACGACGAGCCATAGCAACTTGTCGTTGGCAATGTGCTCGGCGTTCATGAATGCTTTTAACAAATGGATCGACGAGATGGCGACGATTGAAGATGCGACCTTAAGCTTCAGCGTGCCGGCATCGAGCTTGCCAACCCACGCGAGTCGTTCATCGGTCTGGTCCAGGTCGAGGCGGGAGACGAAGTTCTCGTAGCCGCTGATCACCACCATCACAATGAGGCTGCTGATCAGTGCCAGATCAATCAGCGACAGAGCAGCGAGGATCGCATCCTTTTCGGATAACTTCAGGAGTTGTGGGACGAGTTCGACGAGGTCGGAAACGAACACTACGGTCATGAAAATGAGGAGAACGGCGAGACCGGCATATATCGGGACGAGAAGCCAGCGGCTCCGGTATAGGAAAAGTTCAATCGGCTTTTCGAGAGGTCTCATCGGTTCGCCTGCCTTCCAACGAATTTCCAGTGTCAACTATGGTAATCGGAATCACACTGCGAACCAACACGTCCGCGTTGCTTCGCTCGCGTCGATAACACTGCTGCGATAAGAAAAATCGCCGATTAATCGCGCTGTAAGGGCTTGTCTTTGTTGCGCCTGAAGTGAAGTGCCGATTTGACCGGCGGATTTCCGCTTTTAGCCAGAAGCGATCGAAGGATATTGGGCAAAAACTGACTAAAAAGTTTTAATCTGCTCCTTCACATGCGCTCCCGTATCTTTCGTACTACTGTGTCCGCCGTCTGTATAGACGATGCGTACGGCGCCGCCAGAGGTTTGCCGGGCCTTCATGAATGTCTCCGACAATCCAGGTAATGTGTTGGTATCTTTATTACCGACGATCAAGACTACTTCAGTGTCATGAGGAATCTTCCCGGCGTAATTTAGAGGATTGTGTGCAGCGGAGTAGTCCCAACCGTGAAGGGATTCCCAAGTCGGGACGTCGCACGGGCAGACACCTAATAGCAGCTTGTCAAACTTGACCGAGTGCATGAGGGCCGCGCCAATGGCTAGCGTAGCCGAGCCGCCGGATGACCCCCAGCCGACAACCTTAATCGCACCGTATTTATTTGCCAAACGCTCGGTCGCACGAATAACAGGTGTTGCGTAGTCCGGCGTGTAGGTGGCGCGGCGCCCATTGGGCTCGGGCCGATGACCTGAAGAACGTCCAACGCCATAGATTGGATATCCTAGCCGTGCGATCACAACGATTAATGTGTCGGAGTTTTTGAACTCGTCTAGATGAAGTATGTTGGCGCGAATTTGATCGTTCCAAACTTCGGGCGCGCTATCGGCAGCAGGCCCCGATGCACCGTCACCATGAACCGCTACAATGAGCGTCGGCGGACCGGAGAAGTGATCACGTGAACGAAATACTTTGATGGCTAGGCATTCATCCGCGCCACTTACCCAATTTTCGAAGTCTTCAATTTTGGGATCGCAACCGCCTGACTTTGATTTGACAACGAAATCTGCCGGTAATCCCTTCTGTTTGGCAAAGGACCAGTCGAGTCCGCCGACAGTTCGACAAGCTGCCAACCCGGCAGCAAGTATCAGAATCATAAAAAACCGCATGGCCTTCGCCGCCAATAAACAGGGGTGTCCCGACGCGCGAAATTAACGATACCGCATCCTGATTGTAAACTTGGTTGGTCTGCAATGGATCAAAAGCAGACAATTGATTTGCCGGCCTAATCGCGCCGCAATGGCTTGTATTTGATCCGGTGCGGCTCCAGCGCGTCGTCGCCGAGGCGGCGTTTCTTGTCTTCCTCATAGTCCTCGTAGTTGCCTTCGAACCATTCGACGTGGCTGTCGCCTTCGAAGGCGAGGATGTGCGTCGCCAATCTGTCGAGGAACCAGCGGTCGTGTGACGTGATCAGCACGCAGCCGGCGAAATCGGCGATGGCTTCTTCGAGGGCGCGGAGCGTATCGACGTCGAGGTCGTTGGTCGGCTCGTCGAGCATGAGGACGTTGGCGCCGGATTTCAGCATGTTGGCGAGGTGCACGCGGTTGCGCTCACCACCCGATAGCTGGCCGACTTTCTTCTGCTGGTCGCCGCCCTTGAAGTTGAACTGCGCGACATAGGCGCGGGACTGCATTTTTCTTTTCCCGAGATCGATCTCGTCGAGGCCGCCGGAGATTTCCTCCCAAACGGTCTTGTTGTCGTTGAGCGCATCGCGCGACTGATCGACGTAGCCGAGCTTGACCGTGTCGCCGATGCGGATGTCGCCGCCGTCGGGTTTCTCGACGTCGGTGATCATCTTGAACAGCGTGGTCTTGCCGGCCCCGTTCGGGCCGATGATGCCGACAATCGCGCCGGGTGGAATCTTGAACGACAGATCGTCGATCAGAAGGTGGTTGCCGAAGCCTTTTCTCAGGTTGCTGGCTTCGATCACCAGATTGCCGAGGCGCGGCGCGGCGGGGATGACGATCTGCGCCGAACCGGGGGCCTTGTCCTGCGACTTGGCGAGCAGCTCTTCATAAGCCGTGATACGCGCCTTGGATTTCGCCTGGCGGGCGCGGGGCGACTGCCGGATCCATTCGAGTTCTTCGGACAGCGTCCGCTGGCGGGCGGTCTCTTCGCGTTCTTCCTGGGCCAGGCGTTTCTGCTTCTGTTCGAGCCACGACGAATAGTTGCCCTCGTACGGGATGCCGCGGCCGCGGTCGATTTCAAGAATCCAGCCCGTGACGTTATCGAGGAAGTAGCGGTCGTGGGTCACCATGACCACCGTGCCGTTATAATCTTTCAGATGCCGTTGCAGCCAGGCGACGGATTCCGCATCCAGGTGGTTGGTCGGCTCATCCAACAGAAGCACTTCCGGCTTCTGCAACAAAAGACGGCAGAGCGCGACCCGGCGGCGTTCACCCCCGGACAGATTTTCGACGGAGCTGTCGGCCGGCGGGCAGCGCAGCGCGTCCATGGCGATCTCGATGGTGCGGTCCAGATCCCAGCCGTCGACGGCGTCGATCTTTTCCTGCAGTTCGGCCTGCTCGGCGATGGTCGCGTTCATCTCGTCGTCGTCCATCGGTTCGGCGAACTTGGCGGAAACTTCATTAAAACGGTCGATCAGGTCCTTCACGCCGCCGAGGCCGTCGGTGACGTTCTCCTCGACCGTCTTTTTAGGGTCGAGCTGCGGTTCCTGCTCCAGATAGCCGACGCGCACACCCTTGGCGGCCCAGGCCTCACCCGAGATGTCGGTGTCGATCCCGGCCATGATCTTCATGAGCGTGGACTTCCCGGCGCCGTTCGGGCCCAGCACGCCGATCTTGGCGTCGGGCAGGAACGAAAGGGTGATGTTTTTCAAGATTTCCTTGCCGCCGGGGAACGTCTTGGAAACGCCCTGCATGACATAGGAATACTGGTAGCTGGCCATCGGTGCTCGGTCCTCTGGAATGGGGTCTGGATTTGGCCGATGTGATATCGCTTTAGCGGCCTTCTGGCAATCATTGTGCGCGGTTCGCACGGGGCCGCGCGCGCGGCTTCAGCGCCGGGCGCGAATAACCAGATGAATGGCGGCGGCGATGCCGATCGCCGGTAAAGGCGCGTCGCGCAGCAGGGTCATGGTATAGGCAGACGCCAGTTCCCAGACGCTCCAGATCAAAGGCCATGCGAGCAGCCAGCGCGCGACCCGGCCGTTTATAAAACTGGTGGCCGCAATCCCGATCAGCGCCGTCGTCGCGGGCGCGGTCCCGAAAAGCTGCGCCGTCCAAAGGCTGTCGCCGGCGGCGTCGGCGAGCATCGGCGGCACGAGAAGCGCCGCCGCCATCAGCGCGTACCCGAGCCGGCGACCGGGCGCATCGGCGGTGATGTCGAACCTGCCGAGGACCCCGCCCCAGAATGCCGTCAAGGCGCCCTGCGCGATGAACGCCCAGCCGAAGACCACCGCCGCCCAGTTGAGGTTGGCGTATTGATTGATGTGGAACGCCCAGCCGGTCCAGATCCAGAATGTCGCGACGCTGAACGCCAGAATACGCCCGGCGCGCGGTTCGCGGCGATGGATGCAGATCAGCGTCACGACACCGAGCAGGACCGCGAGCGCGGCCGCCGGCCACGCGTCCTGATTGTAGCGGGCGAACATGCCGACGTAGACATCGGGGGAAAACGGGATCAGCCGGTCCATGTCTTACAGGGTCGCCACATGATCGGCCATGCGCCGGCGCATCTGCCCATCCGGCATCGGACCCGCCATGGCGCCCATGTTTTCGGCCATGTGCTCGACCCGCGTCGTCGCCGGGATGGCGCATGTGACGGCAGGGTGCGAGACGATGAACTTCAACAGGAATTCGGGCCAGTTCCGAGCGCCTGCATCGGCGGCCCAGGCGGGCAGCGGGTGGTTCTGTACCTTGTCGATCAGGCTGCCGCGCCGGTAAGGGCGGTTGCAGATGACGGCGATGCCGCGTTCTTGCGCCAGCGGCAAAAGCCGGCTCTCGGCCGCGCGGTCGACGGTGTTGTAGGTCAGTTGCACGAAGTCGATGTCTTCCGACGACATGATCTTTTCCATCTCGGCGTGGCGCATGCCGTGCGATGTGGTGATGCCGATGTGGCGGATGCGCCCGGCGGCTTTCCCGGCGCGCAGCGTCTCGAGATGGTCTTCCCAGTTCAGCAGGTTGTGCACCTGGTAAAGATCAAACGTGTCGACGCCCCATAGTCTGAACGAGTCTTCGACCTGCGCCCTGCCGTGCATCCCGACGGGTGTCCAGACCTTGGTCGCGGCGAAAAGTCCCTTGGGGGCGCCGAGCTTGCGAAGCCCGTAACCGACGACGGCTTCGGACGAGCCGTACATCGGCGACGAGTCGATCATGCCGCCGCCCATCTCGAAAAATGTCCGGAGCACCTCGGTACGTTGATCGCGGAGCTTTTGATCTTCGCCGACATTAAAGGTGATCCACGTGCCCATGCCGATTGCCGGGACGCGGACGCCTGTTTTCGGCACCGGTTTCGTGAGGATGTCGGGTGCGGCGGCGCGGGCGGGCAGCCCCGAGAGGCCGAGCGCCGCGGCGGCCGCGCCCAGGCTGATGAACTGGCCGATGAACTGTCTGCGGTCGAGGGCATCAGGTGGCATGTCTGCGTTCTCCATTTACCGAACAGATAGGAAGCCGGAGCGCCGATTTCGAGGCTTGCGCCGCGGGGCCGGGGCGGGTTTTCTATCCGCTCAATCGAACAAGAACAGGGGAAGCATCGATGAGCGTTACCGAGATCCGCGCCGAGGTATTCACGAAACTGCCGGATACGTTGCACATCAGCGGTCAGCCGTCGGACTGGGTCGACGCCAATAAACCGGGCGGCGACGTGCCGTCGTTTCTCGAGGGGCCGTCGTTCGACAAGGACGGCAATCTCTGGTGCGTGGACATCCCCTGGGGCCGCATCTTCAGGATCACGCCCGGGGGCGATTGGTCGGTGGGGGCCGAATACGACGGCTGGCCGAACGGATTGCGGGTTCTTCCCGACGGCGCGATCCAGATCGCGGACTACAAGCGCGGGATCGTAATGCTCGATCCGAAAACGGGCGCGACCCGCGACCGGTTTTCGTCGAACAGGAGCGAAGGCTTCAAGGGCTGCAACGATCTGTTCTTCGGCGCCGACGGGACGCTTTACTTCACCGATCAGGGCACGACCGGTCTGCACGACCCGACGGGGCGCGTTTACCGCGTCGCGTCCGGCACCAACACGCTGGACAGGTTGATCTCAAACGGGCCGAGCCCGAACGGCCTGGTCACCAGCCTGGAAGACAAGGTGCTCTACGTCGCCATGACCCGCGCCCAGCAGGTATGGCGCGTGCCGCTGTTCCCGGAAGGACCTTCGAAAGTGGGGCTGTTCGCGCGTCTGCCGGCCGGCGTTATTGGCCCGGACGGAATGGCGCTGGACGAGAAGGGCAATCTTTATGTCTGCCACGCCAGCCGCGGGCGCATCTATGCCTTCGACGAGCACGGCGAGGAATTTCTGACCGTCGACTGCAGTCATATCGGGCGAACCACGACGAACCTTGCGTTCGGCGGCGAGAACAATTCGGAACTGTTCATCACGGTATCGGACGCGGGCGTGATCGCGCGCGCGAAAATGCCGGTGCCGGGGCGGCTCATGTACAGCCACACCGGTTAAGCGTTCGAATAGAAAAAGATCAGTGCGCCGTTTTCGGCTGCGCGGGGGCGGCCTTTTGGGGGGCCTGCTTGGGTGCGGCCGAGGGCTTGCTGGGCTGGCGCAGCGCCGCCAGGATCGAACCCGCTTTAAGTGAGCGCCACATCATCATGTCAACCTGCCATCGCCATGGCCGCGGCGGGGAGGCGTTTGCCGGATTTGCTGTCGCGCTCGACGATCGCTTCAACGATTTCGCACTGGCACTGGCCGCAGCACGGCTCGCAGCCGTAGAACGCGTGTACGTCGTCCCACCGTTCGACGCCCGCGTTGACCGCGGTTTCGACTTCCTTGTCGGTGATGCCGTTACAGTTGCAGATATACATAATCGTCTCGCAAACTCGGATATTCAGGGCTTTCCCTTTTTCTGCGAATGATTATCATTCGACATGAGAATGATTGTCAATAGCAAAAAATTCACGACATCGTGCGTTTAAAAATGCAATTCATTATCAATGACATATAGAAAAAATGACAATTTCTCTAATGTGCGTTAAACAGAGGCAACGGTGAGACATCGAAGGAGGCGATCATGAAAGGCGATGCGAAAGTCATCAAACAGCTCAACGGGATCCTGAAAAACGAGCTGACGGCGATCAACCAGTACTTCCTGCACGCGCGGATGATGAAGGATTGGGGCTTCCTCGGACTGGCGGACAAGGTCTACCACGAATCGATCGGCGAGATGAAACACGCCGACTATCTGATCGAGCGCATCCTCATGCTGGACGGGCTCCCCAACCTGCAAGATCTCGGCAAGCTCAAGATCGGCGAGAACGTCCCCGAATGCCTGGACAGCGATCTTGGACTCGAGATGGCCAACCAGAAGATGCTCAAGGCCGCCATCGCGGTCTGCGAGGAGGCGAAGGACTACGTGTCCCGGGAAATCCTCGAAGACATCCTCGACGACACCGAGGAGCACATCGACTGGATCGAAACCCAGCAGAACGTGATCAAGCAGGCCGGTCTGCAGAATTACCTGCAGGAGCACATGTTCGAGAAAGAGGGCGACTCGTAAGCCGGCTCAGATAATCGCCGTCATGTGATTGTCCCAGCGGCGGAACGCGTGTTCCGCCGACTCAGACGGCACGAGGGGTTCCGCCCAATTGCCGACGCGGCCCGAGCCGCTCGATGCGACGATGCCGTGTACGGCGCCGGGTGCCAGGCCGCAGCCGTCGACCAGTTCGATATGGCCTTCCCATGTCCCCGCCGGCAACGCCCAGAACCCCACCAGACCGCCGCGCGGCGACGACACCGCAAGCGTCTGTCCCTGCGCGTCGCAGGCGACCGAGCCGCAATAACCGTTGAAGCGCTCAAGCATGTCTTCCGGGATCGCCACCGGCTGAAGCCCACGATCGCCTGCGCGGTCGTGGATATAGACCAACGGTAAATGCCGACCGTCGCTTTCCTGATCCTGACAACCGACCGCGACAAGGCCGTCAGCAAGGGTCGCCATGTGGCGGATCGAAAGTTTCTGCTGGCGCAGGTCTTCGAAAAACACCTGATCGGTGATCCTGCCGCTCATCGGGTCGATGTAGGCGAGCGAGGGGCGCATGGTGCCGATGTTGAGTTTCTCGCGGCCCTTGTCGGGGTGCGTTCGGATGCCGCCGTTGGCGACGGCGAGCGTCTTGCCGTCCTTCATCATAAGATGTTGGTGGGGCCCGATGCCGCCCGATGAAAATTCAGCAACGCGTTTATATCCGGCGCTGACGTCATAGACGCCGATGACGCCGATACCGGTCTCGAACGCGTTCTCGGTCATCCAGAGCGTCTTGCCGTCGTCACTGTAGACACCGTGCCCGTAAAAGTGCCTTCCCGGTGCGGGGGTGATGCGGTGAAGCTCATGCCCGTCCGCGAGATCGAACGCGATCGCGTATTCGCCGGGGCGCCGGGCGACGACGAGGCCTTCATCTTTGCCGGGGCGGACAGCCGTGCCGTGACCGCGCGCCGGTAGCTGGAGATCCCACATAATGTCGAGATCCGCGCCGATGCGGCTGACCAGGTGACGCGCGCGGAGTTCGTCGTAGCCGGTCGAGAGAAACCCGCCTTTGGCCGCGGCCGCCCGCGCGCCGCCCGGCACCATCATGCCGAGACCGAGCGCGATCAGGGACGTGTTGAAGGCGCGGCGGTTCAGGGTCAAGGTCTAGTCGCCGTCCAGGCTGTTGAAGCCGAGGCGAACGCCAAGGCTCTTCGGCAGCGTCGCGACGATGCCGTCGCGCAGCTTTTCGATCCGGGCGGCGAGGGCGCGGAACCGGTCCGGTCCGTCTTCCTCCTCCAGCACGATCTTGCCGTTCTCGCCGAGTGCGCGGATGTCGTCCTCGATCCGGTCGAAGGCGTCGAGGATCTGCGACACCTTCTCATCCTCGTCGGCAAGATCGGCGGCCAGCAGTTTGTAGAGCTCGCGGAGCGCGCGGATATTGATTTCGATGTTGCGCAGGCTGCGCCTGGCGCGCCAGTCCTCGAGCAGGTGCGGGCGCGGCTTGCGCGCACCAGCGGGTAGTTTCAGCTTCAGCGACTGAATGAACTCGATACCGATCACCAGGTCGTTGACGGTGTCCGTGACGAAGGTCTTGGCGTCGCCGGACCGTTCGTCCGCCGCCGCCAGTTCGCCGGCGATGGTGGCGATGTTGTGGGCGATGGCCTGGGCCAGCACGCAGCGAGACGTCTTCTCGCCGTCGAGCACGTGCTGCGCCAGCGGTTCGTCGTCGAACAGCAAGCGCTCCAGAGCCGGGAAGCCCTGCAACGCGACGCTGGCGCCCGCGAAGTTGCCGGTGATCGTTTCGTCGACGGGTTCGGCCAGCAGCTTGCGCATGTGGCGCTCGGTAATGCCGCGCTGATCGGGCCAGAACTGCAGCCGTGCATGGCGGTCGTTCTCGGCGACGGCGCCGTGGCGGATATGCTGCACCGCCTGCCAGGCGTCCAGTGCGCCGTGAAAGGCGCCCTGCGCGGCCAGCTTGTCCGGGTCCTCGCCGATGTTCTTGCAATGCCCCTTGATCTCGTAATCGAGGCCCTTTGCCTTCTCGTCGAACTGCCTGTACCCGGGATCGATGTGGTCTTCGACGACCGCATCCCTGAGTGCTGCATAATCCGGTTCCGCCGCCAGCGCGGGCAGGGCGAGGATCGCAAGAATGCTGATGGTAATGGCGATCAGAAGACGTTTGTCCATCAGAGGGACTCCAGGAACTTGATCAGGGCGTCGCGGTCTTTCTTGTTCAGACCGGCGACGGCGTTCTTGGCGGCTTCGGCTTCGCCGCCGTGCCACATGATGGCCTCCATCAGATTGCGGGCGCGGCCGTCATGCAGAAAGTATGTGTGCCCGCTGACGGTCCTGGTCATGCCGATGCCCCACAAGGGCGGCGTGCGCCATTCCTTGCCGTCGGCGACTCCTTCGGGGCGGTTGTCGGCGAGGCCGTCGCCCATATCGTGCAACAGAAAGTCGCTGTATGGCCAGATCAGCTGGTGCGAATGCTCTGGCCGGTCCGGATCGGTGCGAGTGATGTACTTGGGCACGTGGCAGGACACGCAGCGGCTTTCGTAGAATATCTGTTTGCCCCTGAGCACGGTCTTGTTGTCGACGTCGCGCCGCGCCGGTACGGCAAGATTGCGCGAATAATGGGTGACGAGTTCAAGCACGTCTTCGGGTGCTTCGAGGTTGTCGTACTGGTCGCTGGCGCCGTTCGGCGCGTTGCGGCAGGCGGTTTGTTTCTCCGTGCAGTCGCCGTAAGGCTGACCTGCGACAGGGTTCGAGATGCCGATGTCGCCGTTGAAAGCGCCGCCCGACTGCTGGCGGATCGACGGGTTGCCGGCCTTCCAGCCGAAGCGGCCGATCATGACCTTGCCCGTCTGCTGGTCCCACACGAGATTGGCGCGCCCTGAAATGCCGTCTGCGTCCTTATCGCCCGGATCGGCGTGGGCGAGGATCGCGTCGGCGGGGATCATCTCGACCAGGCCGAGGCCGATCATCTGCGGCGCGACCCGGGGCGACATCATTACGTCCGGGTGCATCGGGCCGTAATTGAGGCCGGTCACGCTGTACGACGGATGGCGCAGGCTGACTTTGGTGCCGTCGGCGAGTGTGACCGTGCTCTCCGTATAATCGATCCGCATCTTGCCTTCGGGGTCGATGCCCTGAATGGCGAAATCCTGGAACTGGCCGCCGTAGGTCGGCTCGTTGATAACGTTGACCCGGTGCTCGTTTAAAAGCTTGCGGTCCTTGTCGTCGCGCGGCGGGATCGACAGCCTGAGGAACATCGAAACGGCGGTGCCGTGTTCGTTTTCGGGCGGGTGGCCGCGGCCGTCCTTGAGGTGGCAGCGCTGGCACGAGCGCGCGTTGAACAGCGGGCCCAGCCCGTCGGACGCCTGGGTCGACGCCGGCGCCGACACCCAGAGCCGCTTGAAGAAACCGTTGCCGATCTTGAAGCGCATTTCGTCTTCGAGCGAGAGATTGGCGGAGCTTTGCGAGAATGCGTCCGCATTGTCGCGCGGACGCACGGTGGCGGCGCCGCCTGAATTGACTTCGTACTTTTCGGCGGCGATGAAATCGGTCGTCGGCTTGACGATCTCCGCTTCGTTCGCCGCGTGCGCGGTGGCGGAAACGAGAACAACCGGCAGCAGGACGCTGCCGACGAGACGGATTAGAGACATAACGTGCTTTCAAAAAATCCGGTGCGGGCGGGACCAACGTGCCCGCACCGGATGCAGGTGACCTTATTTAAAGACTGCGTTCGGATTATCAAGGCTGTCGGAGCCTTCGAAGGCGAGCGCCCTGACGCCGAGCACGGGGGCCGCCTTTTCGATCGCCTTGGCCTGGGCGACGAGACCGTCGACCACCGCCTGGATAATCGCATTCCCTTTTTCGTTACCTTCCCCCAGCATCTGGTCGTAGGCCATGACGCGGGCGTCCGCGGTCGCCTTCATGACCGCCATCTTCGCCGTCGCGTTTTGCATCGCCCCTTCGATGACGGCGGCGACGCCTGCGTCTTTGGCGGCGATCAGCGATGCGAGGGACGGGCCTTCGACGACGCTGCCGTCGACACGCACGTAACGGCCGTTGTAGATCGACGCCATGCCGACCTGGTCGTAGTAGTGGGAGTTGTGGGTGTTGTCGGAGAAACAGTCGTGCTCTTCCTCCGGGTCGTGCAGCATCAGGCCGAGCTTGATGCGCTCGCCGGCGAGCTCACCGTAAGACAGCGACCCCAGCCCCTGGATCATAGCGCCGATCCCCTGTGCCGGGTCGTTGGTGACGTAGGCGCGCGCCTCGCCGCCGTCCGCCCACTTCGCCACCATGTCCTTGAGATCGGCGACGAGCAGATCGGCGGCGGCGGTAAGATATGCGGCGCGGCGGTCGCAATTGCCGTGGGTACAGTTCTTAATGTCGAAGTCGCTCGCTTTACGCGCGCCCGCGCCCGGGCCGGTGCCGTTCAGGTCCTGGCCCCAGAGCAAAAACTCGATGGCATGGTACCCGGTGGCGACGTTGGCCTCGACCCCGTCGAGTTCCTGGAGCGTGTCCGACAACAGCGCCGGCGTGATCATCGATGCGTCGATGGTCTTGCCGCCGATCGAGATCTTCGGATTGGCGATCACATTGGCGGTGTAATAGGGGTTGGCGTCCGCCGTCTTGCCGTAGCTGGCGTCGACGTAGTCGATCAGCCCTTCGTCCAGCGGCCAGGCGTTGACCTTGCCTTCCCAGTCGTCGACGGCCGGGTTGCCGAAGCGGTAGCCCTCGGTCTGCTGGTAGGGGACCCGCGCCGCGAGCCAAGCCGCGCGCGCGGCCATCAGCGTGATCTCGTTGGGTGCTGCGGTCAGGTTGCCGATGGCGCCCCGCAGCGTTTCCGCCGTCGCCAGCGCATCCGAGTACATGGCGTGCGCGATGTCGGCGTAGGTCGTGACCACGCCCCGGGTGTCGGCGGCGTCGGCCGCGCCCGTCGGCAGCGCAAACAGCACGGCCGCGGTGAGTGTGAGTTTCTTGAACATTTTAATTTGGTCCTCTCAGGTTTGCTTCGCTCAGTACTCGGCGGCGAGTTTGAGTGTCGCGGTGTGGCCGCTGTTGCCGGTGCCGCCTTCCGAGACCGAGTAGTCCTCGTCGTGCAGGAATTCACCCGTGATCGAGAAATGCTCGACGATGCCGACGGTGACCGCGGCGCCGTAACGGTTTTCGGGGAGGCCCAGCGCCAGCGCCTCCCTGGTGCCCTGCGCGGTCGCCGCGAACGTGGTGTCGTGACCCAGGATCGAGGTCGCGTACGCCGCCTCGACGTTCCACGCCGCCGGCTTCGCGCCCTGGCCGTTGAACGCCACCTCGCCCGAGCGGAACGACTTCAGCGCCGACATGTACCCGGCCCGGAGCGTCACGTTCGAAAACGACACGTCACCGTGCACGTCGTAACCGGAGACGTACTTGTCGATCGCCGTCGCGTTGGTGCCGAGATTGTCGGTGAGCGCGTCGGAATCGGCCATGTTGTTGATGTAGCCGGCGCCCAGGTTGTAGGCGACGCCGTTCGCTTCGCCGCCGTAGCTGGCGGCCAGCCCGAACTGGTCGATCTTGTCGCTTTCGCCGGTTTTCTGCGTGTCGCCGTTGTAGAGATAGGCTTCGAGCGCCATGCCCTCGTAGGCGACCCCGCCCAGGATCGCCGCTTCCTTGACCTCGCCCAGCGACTGGGTGAGGGGGTCGGCGCTCATGTCGGTGTCGAAGCCGCCGAACGGCACCGCCCATTTACCCGCCTGCATGTAGAGTGGGAATTTTTCGGCATTCCCAAGCGTGGCGAAGGCCTCGTCCAGCGTGATGTTCTCGTTGCCGTCGTCTTCATAAAGGAACTGCACGTGGGTCGAGAGGTACTCGTGCGGCTGGGTGTCGACGAAGAACTCAACCGTCGCAAGGGTGATGTCCGAGGTGTCGGCGCCGGAGAACGCTTCCGAGTTGGTGGCCTCGACCTCGGCGACGCCGCCGAGCGAGACCTTGTCCAGAAACGACGGCTTGCTCGCGGCTTCGGTGGCGGCGGCTTCGGCCTTCTCGGCCTTGCCCTCGGTCTGCTCCAGCCGCGCGCGGAGCGCGTTGATCTGTTGCTGCTGCTTCTCGATCAGCCTCACCAGATCGTTCAGTTTCGGATCCTGCGCCTGCGCATCGCCGACGGTGCCCGCCGACATCAGTACCACGCCCATGGCCGTGCCCATCATCAGTTTTGAATATTTGCCCATTGGTATTCTCCTTAAAGTGATGTCGTAACGCACAACCCGTTGGGGGCGGGCCGTGCTGAACGGTTGAAGGCGAGCACACGCACCACGCGTGTGACCGCACATGAAATTCGGGTCCGAGAACCCGAGCGTTGTTCGGATGGGAATGGGTAACCGTGGCGGCTGCTCATCCTCATCGCGATGACTTTCGTCACCACTAGCGGATTGGCCGCACCCCCGGATTCCCCGTCCAGAGGTTGAGTGACGAGACCATGGCAGGTCTCCTGGCTCGCGGGTCTACGTCTTTGGTCCAGCCTTCCCGGTTTCCCAGTGGCTTTATCCGGACCGGACTCGCCGCTCACAGTTGCGGGGACAGCCGCGGATCGGGTGCCGTCAAGGTCCACCCTACCGCGTTCCCTTTTAATCCCCGGGCAAAGCCCGGTGGGAACCATAGTCGTCATGATCACGTTAGTTTGTCGGTCGCGTGAAAGTCAAACCGCGTTGCACTGGCGTCTGCGACAGCAACACCATCAACGCTTCAACATGTTCCGTCATTGCCCTCTCCTTCCGGCGTTGCACCGGTTTTCGATCGGGTGCCCGGGGGCATCCCGTCAGTTCATGCCGAATTGCTCGACGGGGCGTTCATCCGGCAGAGTTCCGGCTTGGTTGTTTTGTGCGTGCAGCGCCGCGACCAGGGGCGCCAGACCGCTGGTGCGCAGCGGCACGTAGGTCTTCATGAGTTGGCGGCACAGCTTCTTGACGTTGCAGACCGCATCGTGGCTGACGCAATCGCACGGAAAGACGACCGTGTCGGCCCGGGCGATCGCGCTGGCCAGTTCGTGGATGGATTTTTCCTGACCGCCGTCGTGATGCAGAAGCTCGGCGTTCCAGTTCTGTAAAAGCTGCCGGTAGCGGTTCACCGATTGCGGGCGGCCGCCGACGTAAAGAATGCAGCGGCCGGCCAGGTTCGGCCGGGGCCGTCCGTCGTTGCCTAAGTCGTTGGCGGGGGCATGCATGGTATCGAGCGCGTTTTCGACTTCCCGGGCTTCGTCACGGAGGCCGTCGATCATTCGTTTGAGGTGCGCGATTTCGCGGTCGCGCTGATCGATCTTGGCGCGCAGCGTCTTGTTCTCGCCCAGAAGCGCGTCGGCTTCCGATGCGGCGACTTCATGCGTGGCCAGGTCCGCGATGCGGATCGGCCGCAGTCCAGCACCGGCGTTTTCGGAAAGCCGTTCTTCGAGGTCTTCGATGATGCGGGATTTCTCGGCCATGCGTTCGGCATGGTGGCGGCGTTCGCGGTCGCGGTCTTCGCGCGCTTCGGCGAGCGTCTCTTCCAAAAGGTTGAGGCGGCGGATGTCGGCGCGATTGCTCGCGCCGACAAGGTGAGAGAGCATGTGCACGTCTGCGAACATGCGTTCCGCCAACCTCGCCGGGGTATCCGGATGGCTCATCAAGGCCCAGAAAGGGCCCGGAATATCCCCGGCCTCGAGCGCTTCCTCCCATGCACGGGTGAGATCATCAGGAGAGGAAGTCTTCGCAAGCCTGCGGATTGCCGACGCATGCTTACGATCGAGGAGTGAATTCAAGAATTTCGACGTCTTGTTGCGGGTCGCCGCGTGGCCGACGAAGTGGCCGTGCAGCTGGTAATCGACGGGGAAACCGGACTTCGGCTCAAGGCCCAGCTTGCGCCCGAGCGCGCGCAGGTCGCGCAGACTCAGACAGGTGCCGACGATGGAGCAGTGCCAGCCGTCGCTAAGATCCCAGATCTTGCGGCGCTGCGCCTTGTGGGCGGCGGGCTTCAGATGGCTCGCGCAGGCTTCGCACATGATCGAGTTCCCCTCGTGTCGATCCGTCACAGTGAATGATAGTGATAATCATTCTCATTTGACTCATATCGATGTCGGGAAGCTCGTGCAAGTGAAAATCATTCTCAATTGCAAATTTTTTTCGGTGCGATGGATTTCAGCGGTCGAGCAGCTTCTCGTAGATCACCTTGGCGCTGCCGGGACGATAGAAGTCTTCGAGCCGCGCCTGTTCGTGAAACCCGTTGCCGACGAAGAACGCGCGCGCATCGCGGTGGTTGTCCGACGACGCGGTATCGGCATAGACGCTGACGCCGCCGAGCGCCTTCATCGCGGCCTCGGCCTTTTCCAGAAGCATGCCGCCGATCCCTTCGCCCTGCAGTTCCGGATCGACGGCGAGGGTGTAGAGATCGAATGAGCCCTCGGTCCCTTCGATGCGGCCGAAGCACGCATAGGCGGCGAGCCGGCCCTTGAACTCGGCGAGGACGAATTCGTACCCGGACGCGACGCCGTTGGACAACCGGCGCGTGACCTGCTCGGCGGCGATGGCGCTTTCTTCCGGGGTGAAGGCGCCGCTTGCGGCGACAAGTGCGCGGATGCGTTCCGCGTCCTTGCGCCTGACCGCATCGCGCCAGCGCACCTGACCGAGATCGAGATGCTGGGCCGGCGGTTGGGCCGGGGTGCCGTCGGTCATCCCGGCGTCGCTCTGCCCCTTGATCAACCCGGTAAAGAAGTTGCGCACGTTGGCGCCGAGTGTGCGAACCCGGTAACCGCCCTCCTGCACGATCAGGGTCGGGTATCCGGCGCTGCCGATGGCGTGGCCGATGTCGCGGAAGTCGCGCGCCAGGTTCGGCCACGTCCCGGTCGGATCGCCCTTCGCAGTGTCGAAGCCGGCGGGCACCACCAGATACGTCGGATCGAACCTTTTGATACGGGCGAGCGCATCGGCGAGTACGCGGTGGTACTGTTTCGGCTCGATGGTTTCCGGCAGCGGCAGGTTGACGTTATAACCCGCGCCGTCGCCCAGGCCCTTTTCATCGCGGAAGCCGGAAAAATACGGATATGCGAAGCTCGGGTCGCCGTGGATCGATACGGTCAGCACGTCCGCGCGCGTATAAAAGATGTCCTGCTGGCCGTTGCCGTGGTGATAGTCGATGTCGAGCATCGCCACGCGGCCGTATTTCGACAGGTAATTCGCCGCGATCGCCGCGTTGGCGAGATAGCAGAACCCCCCGAACACTTCGGATTCCGCATGGTGCCCCGGCGGGCGGACGAGGGCGTAGGCGGACTTGGCGCCTTCGAGCACCAGATCCGCCGCCGTCATCGTGCAGTCGACGGCGCGTCTGGCCGCGAGCCAGGCGTTCTCGTTCAGGGGCGTGAAGGTGTCGATGCAGTAATAGCCCGCCAGCACCGTCTGTTCCTTGGGCGGACGAGCCTGGTTGCGGACCGGGAACACGTACGGATAAATCGATTTCTTGGCGCCCGCCATCTTGCAGGCGCGGCGGATGTAAGACACCAGCCGCGCATCCTGCACTTCCAGAATATGCCGGTCCGGGTAATGGCGGGGCGGCACCCGGCGCGCGATGCCGGCGGCATCGAGTTCGTGGAGGATGGCGCGCACCCGGGCCGGCGCCTCGACATAGCCGCGGTCGTGCATGTGATGGATATCGTGCTGGTCGTTGACGACCACCGGCACCTGCGCGGACAGGGGGTCGGCGGTCCGGCGCTGGCGCGGTTTGACGTAGCGGTAGTCGCGGAGTTTGACCGGATCGTCGGTGATCGAGACCACCACCATCTCAACGTAATCCTGCGTCACGTCGTCCATGTATTTCCGTTCGAGAATGGCGCGCGCCGCGTCCTGCACCAGTCTGCGCGACGGGGCATCCGTGCCACCCAGCATGTCGACGACCAGATAGGGCGGGTCGGTCGCGTCCGGGCCGATCGGCGTCTCGTAGGCGGTGCCGACGATCGGCCGCGCGCCGAAGCGTTCATAGAATTTGAGCCGCGCCTCGTTCTGGGCGCGGATATCGGGGTCGGGACTGAGCGCCGGTTCGTCGGGCAGGCATTCGAAGAACAGCGCGTCGGCGCCGAGCGCCACCGCTTCTTCCTGAACACGCGAATACAGCACGTCGCCGATGCCGCGGCCCGAGCCGCCCGGCGCCGCGGATATGAGCTCCAGGTAGCAGACGTTGATGTCGGTAAACAGCAACATCAACGCCAGGCCCTTGACACGGTCGTGCGCGTCCCCGGCGACGAACAGGCTGGAAACGAAGCCGTACGAGATCGGATCGCGCAACTGGTCCGGCAGCTTGTCGATGTCGGCTTCGGGAATACCCGGAAACTGGCGGCGCATGATCGCCTGGGCTTCGTGGATGACGGCCAGGTTGGCAGGCGTGGTGTCGTCCTGGACCTTGCGGATTCTCAGCATGACGCACGACCCGGGCGCGCCGCCCGATGACCGTTCGATTTCGTATGATATGTCGACGCCGCGTCGGTGCGGCTGGGCGGCGTTTGGTCCGCCTGGTCCAGGATACGCATCGTTCCCAGAGGCTCCGGTGTCCGGCCGGTCGTCGCGCGACAATCGCCGATGCTTTCACGGGCGCGGAACGATTGCTCAATATGGCCGAACCGGTTTCAAGTCAAACGGATTCGCGGGCGGGGGGTTACTTGAGGCGCAGGTCCGAGACGCGGGCTTCGCAAACGATCGGCTGCGTCGTGCCCGGGTTGGGGATGACGGTGCGCACGATGGTCGATTCCGACAACCGTTCGCCGGTCGCCTGGGTGGTGTTGCCGACCTCGATCGGTTCCTTGGTGAACATCGCGCCGAGCCTGCGCATGACGCGTTGTTCGTTGCTGATCGGCACCGGATAGTTGGTCGAGCCGATGAAGAACAACTCGCGGATCGCCTGGTTGCGGCGTTGCCAGCACATCGCAGGCGTGATCGCTTCGATCTGCGACGGCAAAAAGAATGTGACACGGATCTCGCGCTTGTCCGGGACAAAGGACACTTCCGACTGCGGTCTCGGATCGCCCTGCTGCTGCAGCTTGGGCAGGATCTGCAGCGCCGCGCTCCGGAGCCGTTTGACGCCGTAATCGAAGATCGACATTTGCTCGGACTGCAGCCGGTCGAACACGTCCTGGGCGTGGGTGTGGGTCGGGTGCGGCAGCGCGGCGGCGAGCGCGGCGATGGCGACGAAAGTGCGGATCAGCTTTATGTCCATGCCGATAAGTTAAGCCGGATCGCCGACCCTCGGCAACGAAACTCGATCATGCCGGCCAATGATTGTGCAGCCTCACGTGCTCCATCAATTCAGACGGGATCGCCTCGATCCCGAGGCCGGGTGCGTCGCTGATGGCGACGTCGCCGTTCTCGATGGCGGTTCCGGGGATCGCTTCGCGCAGCAGGTTCGGGTTGCTGTCGACCTCGAGAATGCCGCTGCCGCCGACCGCGGCCAGCAGGTGCGCCGATGCGACAAGGCCGATGCCGCCGCCCAGATAGTGCGGACAATAGGTCAGGCCAGCATCCCGGATCATCCGCGCCACCGGCAGGCAGCCCGAAAAGCCGCCCCACTTGGCCATGTCCGGCTGCACGAACTTGAGGTGCCCGCCGTTGACGGCGAGTTTGAAATCCTGCAGGCCGGTGACGTTCTCGCCGGCCGCCAGCGGAATGCCGCCGACGGAGGCCAGCCGCGACCAGTCGGCGAGCGGCGCATCGGCCCGCAGCGGCTCTTCCAGCCATTGAAGTCCGGCGCCCGCCGCACCTTCGCAGAATTCGAGCGCAGACCCGATATCCCACGCCTGATTGGCGTCGGCGAATAGCCGTTCGCCCTCTGCGATGCCGGGGGCGAGGTTTCGAAGCTGCGCCAGGTCGTCCGCCATATCGAAGCCGACCTTGACTTTGAAATTGCGCACACCCTGCGTGCGCGCCTCGGCGATGACGGTCTCGGCGATGCCGATGTGGATGCCGCTCGAATAGACCGGCACGCGGGCCGCCGCGTCGGCGTCGATCATCGTCGCGACCGGTTTGCCGGCACGCCGGGCGGCAAGATCCCAGAGCGCCATGTCGATGCCGGCGACGGCCTGGTTGAACGGACCGATCTCGAGCGTCTGCAGGACGCGCACATGCACTTTCTGCGTCAGGATGCGGAACGCGTCTTCGGCGCTTTCGAAGGCTTCCGCCGTCAACAGCGGCCCCAACTCCTCGATGGCGATCTTGACGCGATGCTCGGCGCCGCAGGACGGGAAGTTGCACCAGATCTCGCCGAAGCCGAAGCAGCCGTCGTCGGTCTCGACGCGGACGAATACGGCGGGACGGTTCCGCATGATGCCGAACGACGTTTCGACCGGGCGTGCGATATCGATCCGGAGCGCCCAGGCATCGACGCGGCGGATGCGGATCGGTCCGCCGGCGGCGGTTGTTGGCGTTTCTGACATGATTCCTCCCCTGGTGCGGACCGGGATCATGGCACAAAGTGACCGGCCGGCAAATCCCGGCACGGTTATTCGCGGATGGACGGCTTTACGGCGCCGGGCTAGCCTTGTCGAAACGCAACTGTTTTTGGGGTGTGATCATGTCCTGTCGCGCTGTCGTTCCGGTCCTGGCCATCGTGCTGCCGCTGCTTGCCGCCGCGCCCGTTTCCGCGCTCGATCTCAATCCTTTATCGGCGATCAAGGGCGCGGTCGAGCACGCGGTCGAGGACCGCTCCAGCGCCGACGCCGCGACGGACGTGAAGATCAAGGCCGCCATCGCCGCCAAGGTGATCGACAAGATGACCTCCGATGTCATCTCGATCACGTCCGATGTTTACGAGCAGCGCGTGATGCTGACCGGCATTGTCGAAACTGCGGAACAGAAAGAAAAAGCCGGCGAACTGGTGAAGACCGTCGAGCGGGTGAGATGGCTCTATAACGAGCTTCGCGTCATCACCAAGGTCGACCGCGAGAAGGGCTCGGTCGAGGGCTTCGTCGACGACACCGTGATCGAGACCAAGATCGACGCGCAGCTTCTCGATGCGTCCGGGGTCAATTCCCGAAATTACCGCTGGCGCTCCGTGCACGGTCACGTCTACGTGCTGGGGCGTGCGCTGTCGGCACCGGAGCTTGAGAAAGTGAAGCAGGTCATCAAGGGGATCGACGGAGTCCGGTCCCTGACGGCGCATGTCCAGATCCGGCCGAAAGTCGACTGACGGTTTACCCCAACTCGAACGTGGTGACCCCGAAAATCCGCTCGATCGGCAAGTCCGGATCCGCGCCCCGGTACATGCGCGCGGTTTCGAACACGGGGGCGAGCCCGGCGCGGCGGGCGATCCCGACGGCGGTGCTGTTGTCTTCCGGCGTATCCAGTGAAATCTCCGCCTCCGACGGGAGCGTGGCGATGACGGCATCGAACAGTGCCGCCGCCGCCCGTTCGTCGTCGGCGAACAGCGGGCCGATCTTGTGGCCCGCCCGGCAGGTGCGGACGGTCACCGTACCGGCGTTTTCGCCGTCGCGGAGTGCAATCAGGCTTCGGCGCGAGTCGCTCGCGTCCGGCGTCATCCATGCGCGGATGAATTGGTCGCGGCGAACGGCGAAGTGCCGGGCGTCGAATGCTGAGACCCGGTCCAGGTCGTCCGGCTGCACGGGCCGGATGTCGAGACCGGACGTATCCGCGCCGAGCGGTTCCGGGACGCCGGTATGGCGGATGTTGCGCCCGGCGAGAACGAAGCCGCTTTTCCTGTAATTGTCTTGTTGCTGGACGACGCCGTCGAGACCGACGGTGCACCCCTTCAGATACGCCATTCCCGCATCCCATGTTTGGATGCCGAGGCCGGTGCCGCGGTGATCCGGGTGCACGATGTAGAAACCCAGAAACCCGAAATCACCGGGATATTTCACCACCGAGATCGATGACACGGGTGCGTCGTCCAAATATCCCATGACGAAGCCCTGCGGGTCGGTGCCGTGGAACGGGCCGAGATCGTCGAGCCCCGGGTTCCAGCCCTCATCCGCCGCCCAGTCGACGGCGGTCGCAAATTCATCGGCGGTTGCGGGGCGTATCTTAAAATCTGTCATCTTGCCGCTTTTCAGATATTGGCCGACACCATACATCGTGGATAGAATGCGGGCCATGGGTATGGAAATCACCAGGATCGGGGCGTCGCTGCTCGCCGAAGTGCGCGGCGTCGACCTCACCAGGCCGCTCGACGCCGAGACGAAGAGCGCCGTCAACGCGGCGTTCCTCGAACACTGCGTACTGGTGTTCCGGGGTCAGGAACTGACGCCGGCCCAGGTCGTCGAATTCGAAAAGATTTTCGGCGTGCCGCAAATCCACGTCACCAGGAAATACCGCCATCCGGAATTCGATGAACTGATCGTCATGACGAACATGAACAAGGATGGGGAAGTCGACGCCTTCGAAAGCCGCCGTGGGCTCGGCTGGCATTCCGACATGTGCTATCTGGAGGTGCCGGCCAAGGCGACGGTGCTGCACCCCCTCGAAATTCCTGATCAGGGCGGCGACACGCTGTTCGCCAATATGTATGAGGCGCTGGCCGAAATGCCGGCGGCGCTGAGAAAGAAGATCGAGGGATTGCGCGGCACGTTCCGCTTCGGCGGGCGCTCGGCCGACGTGCAGAACCGCCTCGACCCCGCCGACCGCGACAAGCCGCTGATCGATCATCCGGTGATCCGCGTGCATCCGGAGACGGGAAAGGAATCGATCTTCGTCAACCCGATCCACACGGTGGGAATCCTCGGCATGCCCGACGACGAGGCGGTCGATCTTCTGGACGAGGTTTATGCCTGGTGCGGTCAGGAGAAATTCCAGGCGCGCCACCGGTGGCGCATGGGCGACACCCTGATCTGGGACAACCGCTGCACGTGGCACAGCGCGACCGGAGACAACCCGCTGCGCCAGCGCCGCCGCTTCCTGCGCGGCAACATCTCCGGCAGCCTCCACTGATGCCCGACATCCGGCCGATCGAGGGGGCGTGCGCGTGGCAGGGGCGCGAAATGGCGGCCTCGGACCGCTGGGTGCGGCGGTTATCGGACGGGAATATCGAAGAGCTGGATCGGGCCTTGGCCGGGGTCGAAGCGCGCGGTATCGGCTGGCGCGAGATCATGGCCGAAGATTTTCCACTGCCCGGCATGGCGGATCTGATCGGCGACATCCGCGCCGAGCTCGAGGACGGGTCCGGGATGATGAAGCTCAAGGGGCTGCCGGTCGCGAAGTACACTGAAACGCAACTTCAGAAGCTCTATTTCGGCCTTGCCTTGAATATCGGCAGGCCCGTGTTTCAGAACAAGCGCGGCGAACTGATGCGCTTTATCCGCAACGAGGGTGGCGACGTCGGCAAGCGTTACGGCCAGATCGAAGGCGGGGGTGAGGACGGGAAGCCGTTCCTGTCGTCCTACGCGCGGACGCTGAACAACGGCGCGCTCAGGTTCCACACCGACCGCACCGACGTGGTCGGGCTGTTGTGCGTGCGTCAGGCGGCATCGGGCGGCGTCAGTCGGATCTGCAGTTCGGTCAGCGTCATGAACGAGATGCTCAAGCGCCGGCCCGAACTCGCCCGGGTGCTGTTCGAACCGGTGTGCCGCAGCCGCCTCGGCGAAGAGGCGGGATCCGCCGACGACACCTACGATCTTCCGGTATTCGGCATTCGCGACGGCCGTTTCACCAGCCATTTTTCGATGACCTATATCGAGGCGGCGCAGAAGGCCGCCGGCGTGCCCAGGCTGTCCGAACGCCAGGCCGAGGCGCTGGCGATGATCGCAACGCTCGCGGACGAGCTTGCCTTCGACATGCGCTTCGAACCCGGCGACATTCAATTGCTCAACTCGCACGTGACCTATCACGCGCGCACCCCGTTCGAGGACGACAAGTCGACGGGGCAGGACCGGTTGCTGATGCGGGTCTGGCTGGCCATGCCCAACAGCAGGGCGCTTCCCGATGATCATCGTGTGCTCTGGGGCAGTGTCGACGCCGGCGCCGTCCGCGGCGGGATCGGGCAGATCGCCGGCTGATCCATCTTCCTTCCGGGGCGGCAGTCTCTCTCGGAAAATCGAACGTCATTTCGAGGTTTAATGCGTCGTCTTTGGGCGGGTCGCAAAACCAAGGTTGCCAGACCTGTAATGTAATATTATAACATTATGTAATGTTATTTAATTACAAATTAGCAGGTGAACAAAATGAAGATCGTTCGAGGCCTTGCCGTCTCATTGCTTGCCGTTCTGGCATCGCAGGCGCCGGCGCGCGCCGACGTCCCGGTGGTTGTCTCCATCAAACCCATTCATTCTTTGGTGGCTGGCGTCATGGAGGGGATCGGCACGCCGACCCTGATCGTCAAGGGCGCGGCATCGCCGCACACCTACAGCCTGACGCCGTCCGAGGCGCGGGCCTTGCAGAACGCCGGCGTGGTGTTCTGGATCGGTCATGAGTTGGAGGCGTTCATGGAAAAGCCGCTGGCCACGCTCGGCGCCAAGGCGAAAAAAGTCGAGCTGATGGACGCGCATGGTCTGGCGAAGCTTGAATTGCGCGAAGGCGGCGGCTTCGAGGAACACAAGCACGATCATGGCCACGCACATGATCACAAGCACGAAGAGGGCCACAAGCACGAGGAAGGCCAAAAGCACGACCACGGCGACGAGGTCGATGCGCACATCTGGCTCGACCCTCTGAACGCCAAAGCCATGGCGCATGAGATTGCGGAAGCCTTGTCGGCGGCCGACCCGGCGCATGCGGCGGCTTACAAGAAAAACGAACAGAAGCTCGCAGCCAAGCTAGATGCCCTGATCCACGAGATCGAGTACACGCTGGCGCCTGTCCGGGGCAAACGGTTCATCGTTTTCCATGACGCCTATCATTATTTCGAACGCCGTTTCGATATCCCGGCGTCCGGATCGATCACGGTCAATCCGGCGGTGCCGCCGAGCGTTGGGCGAGTAAAGGAAATTCGCGACAAGATTCGCGGTCTGGGCGCGACGTGCGTGTTCGCGGAACCCCAATTCGAACCCAAGATCATCAAGACGGTGACGGAAGACACGTCTGCAAAGACCGGCATGCTCGATCCCATCGGCGCGAAGCTCGCCGACGGGCCGGATCTCTATTTCACCTTGATCCGCAATATGGCGCGTGCGCTGAAAGACTGCCTTTCATCCGGCGGCTAACCCGGCGCGGTGCGGGTGGAGGACTTCTTCCACGCCCGACTGTCGCCACACAGAACAACCCTGAAAAAGACGAGTGAGGAGAGAGACCCATGAAACCCATGAAAGCTTTGTCACGCCCATTTCTGGGAAGCGCGGTATGCGCTGCGGCGCTGATGATGGGCCTGAGCGGCCCGGCGCAGGCGCAGGACCCGAAACTGAACGATCTGGTGAGGCTGATCGAGAAGCAGCAGCAACAGATCAACGCGCTCCGCGCGCGGCTGGAGCAGACCGAGGGCAAGGCCGAGAAGGCCGAAGCCGCCGCCACCGAAGCCGCGAGCAAGCCGTCGTTTCTGGACAAGGTCTCGCTCGGCGGCGTTGCCGAGGTCGAGGCCACCAACTCGGAAGCGTTCTCCGGCGCCGACACCTCGGACATCGCGCTCGCCACCGTCGAGTTCTTCGTCGACACCCAGCCGCACGAGTATCTCTCGACCCACGTGCAATTCCTTTATGAAGATGACGGCAACGAAAACATCACGCTGGACGAGGCCTTCGCCACGCTCGGCAACACCGAGAAGTTTCCGCTCTATATGCAGGCCGGTAAATGGGCCGTCCCGTTCGGCGGCTTCGACACCGATCTCAGCTCCGACCCGCTGACCCAGTCTTTGGGCGAGGTCAAGGAAGCGGCGATCCTGGGCGGGGTCGCCTACGAGGGCATGGCGCTCGAAGCCTATCTCTACAACGGCGACACGCAGAAAACCGGCGAAAGCGACAAGATCGACCAGTTCGGGCTGGCCGCCAGCTACGGCGGCGAAGCGAACGGCGTCGCCTACAACCTGGGCGCCGGCTACATCAACAACATGGCCGATTCCGACGCGCTCACCGACAATCTCGGCACCAACGCGACGGCGATCGACAAGTACGTCTCCGGTTACGACGTGCACGGTGATGTGTCGTTTTCGAACGTGACGCTCCGGGCCGGCTACATGTCGGCGCTGAAGTCGTTCCGCTCGGGCGAGGTGGCGTTCAACGGCCAGGGCGCGAAGCCGGCGGCGTGGAACGTCGAGGCGGCGTACGCGACCTCGATCCTGGGTCACGACACCACGTTCGCGGCGACCGCGCAGGGCACCAGGGAGGCGCTGGCGCTGGGCCTCCCCGAAAACCGTTACGGCGCCGCGGTCACGGTCGGCATCGTCGAGCATTTCTCGATCACGGGTGAATTCCTGCACGACGAGGACTACTCGGTCTCGGAAGGCGGCACCGGCAACAGCGGCCACACCGCGACACTCAAACTCGCCGCTGAATATTGAGCGCGCGCCTTCAAACCGGCCCCGGTCCCTCAGGACCGGAGCCGCCGAACGGGACGTACGTTGAAGGCGACGACCGCGACATCCTGGCCCGTATTCACGAGCCCAACGTCGTCATGGCGATCTGGACGCGCGAGGCGCCATCTCCGCTGAAGAACTGGCTCGGGGTGGTCTCGCGGGCATGGTTGCCGCACCGCCGCGTTCTTATCGCGCCCGACGAAGCCGACGCGGCGCTTAAGGTCATGCTCTCGGACGCGGGGGCATCGGTGCGGGCCGGCGCTCAGCCTTTCATCGACGATGCCTCAGGGGTCGTCTTGCATTTTGCCGAAATCGCGGGGAGCGATCTCGTCGACGTCCGCCTCGAAGCGGTCACGCACGACGGATGCTGGAAATTCCATAGTGACTGCGTGCCGTTCCGGTTGATCACGACGTACATCGGGCCCGGCACGGAATATGTCGATCCGGCCGATGCCGGGCGTGCACTTGATGATCAGCGGGACTACGCCGGCCCGCTCAACCGGGTGCCGGCGTTCGGCGTGGCGGTCTTCAAGGGGAGCAGCGGTCCCAGCGGCATGGGCGTCGTCCACCGCTCACCGCCGATCGCGGGCACGGGTCTGTACCGCTTGGTGCTCTGTGTGAACGCACCGTCGAGCACGTCGCCGGTACGTTGGGACGGGATCAGTTGCTGATGCGGTCTGTCTGACGATGCCGGACGGCAGGGCGCTGCCGGACCGGCGATAAAACACCGGCGCGGCGGTGCCGCACCGGTATCAATCGACGTCCTTTCAGGACGGGGACGTCTTAGCTGTCGGCGTTGGTTCGATCCTCGACGTTCAATGTGAGGATACGGCTCGCAACCAGTTCGCGGGAGTCGAAGAAGTCATCCAGGCTCCCTGGCGCCATGACACCCGATACGGATACATAGTCGCCCGGTTCGATGACCTGTGCGCCGACATCGTCGAGCGGGTCGTACGGCATCGTCTCGGTGTCGACCGTGATGTTGGCGTAGCCCGTCGCGAGCGTGAACTCGTCACCTTCGACCTTGTCCACCGTGCCGACGACGCTCATCGTCGATAAGGCGGGGTCGACCGCGAAGGGATGAACCATATAGCCGAAGTCCTCTTCGTCGGCCGGGTTTGCATAGTGATAGGTGAAGTTCTCGTGCGAGTACACGAACGCCGCTTCGAGCTTGCGAGCTTCGAACCCGTCCTTGTCGACGCGGCCGGACACCGTGACCTTGTCGCCCGGCAATGCGGCATAGCCGTGCGCATACCAGTCCCAATCGTCGACTTCGACCCATACGGTGTCGTTGCCGTAATCGATGTAGAAGCCGGTCGGCGAGGACTCGGCGACTGTCCCGGTGAACGTCACCCAGGAACCGTCCGGATACGTCATGGGCTTCTTGGCCGCCATGGCGTCCGGGGTGAGTGCGACCGCGGTCAAGGCGACCGCGCTGGTCAGTGTGAATGTCTTGAGAAGCTTATGGGCTCTCATGTGATACCTCCGTTGATTCGGTTGCGGGCCTTCGCCCGCGGTTCACGCCGGCGCATGCCAAGGGGCAAAACGATCCGGCGCGCGCTCCGCAAATCCGGGGCCATCGGTTCCGCAGCCGCTAAGGCGCTGGAACATGGCCGGGCGGAGCGCCCTGATCTGGCGACCACCAATGTGGTCTTCCACACTCACCTAGTTCGGTGAGGTGGACTGTCAACAGAGATTACAGGACCGTCATGTCGTCGCCGGCAGGGCCTGGAACAGCCTGCATGGACGAAGGCGGAAAGCGAAATGCAGAAACCTGCGCGCCGCCATCGCCTGGCATCACAAACTCATCCGGTCATTTGCCGTCGACCACGCCGCAGGCCACCCGGCGAATTTCGCCGCCGACCGGGGCGGGCGCTTTTTCTTCATAGGCCGGGCCGAGGGCGTCGAGAACGATCGAATGCCCATAGAGATCCGCGACCTTCACGTTCGGTGCGATTTCCTTGTCATAGGACGCGCCGTCGTAATGAACGTAAAGGTTCGGCAGTTCGACGGGCGAGCCGTCATTTAATTTCACCGGACCGCCCGCTGCGAGTGCCGGGACAGAAACCCCGTTCTTGTCCTCGGGCGCGCACGTCGGGTGCGCGTAGAGATGGAAGCCGTGCGTGCCTTCGTGCAATGACAGCAGCCGCGGTCTGATCTGCATCCTTGCCGGTGTGTCCTTGAAACTGATGGTGCCGATTTCCGCGCCCTGACCGTTCGCGGTCGCGAGGAACATGGTGACCGTCGTCTTGGCCGCTTCAGCCGTACCGGCGGCGGATAGAATGACGAAACTCGTCGCCGCGAGGGCGACAATGCGCAGATTTTTCATGGTGATGTCTCCCGAATGTCCGCGCCGCCGGTGCCCGACGGCGCGACCTGCAGGCAAACACCTCAAATTGTCGATAATGTGGCAGCCGTCGCACGCCTGCGGCATGCGCAGCGGAAATGCATCGGAACAAACGGCTCGGTGGGAGAAAGTGGTGGGCCCGGCAGGACTCGAACCTGCAACCAGACGGTTATGAGCCGTCGGCTCTAACCAGTTGAGCTACAGGCCCACCAGGGCTGGAACTGGTTTCAGCGCGGTCATCTGATACCCTTTTTCCGCCGCTGACGCGAGGGCGAATTCGCGCCCGGGCGACGATTGCCGCAGGCTTGTCATTTGCCGGGGCGATCCTCATGTGCAAGAACGATATGAACTGCAACGGGAGTTTCCGATGAACTTCGAAAGAAGGAAGATCGTTCGTTACGCCCTCTGCCTCTGTCTTGTCGCTGGTTTCGCCGCGGTGATACCGGTTGCGCCCGCGAACGCCCATCATGGCTGGCGCTGGGCCGAAGACGGCAATTTCGAGATTACCGGTTCCGTCGTGCTGGCGCGCCTCGGCAACCCGCATGGGCTTGTCCGTATCGACGTCAACGGCGAGAACTGGACAATCGAGGTCGGCCAGCCGTGGCGCAACGACCGCGCCGGTTTGACCGACGCGCACTTTGCCCAGGGCCGCGAGATCACCGTCAGCGGTCACCGTTCCAAGGACCCGGCCGAGCGGCTGGTCAAGGCCGAGCGTGTGATCATCGACGGCAAGACGTACGATCTCTATCCGGACCGGAACTGACGTTCCGGCGGCAATAAACCGATAACGGCGGAGAAAACGCGCCGGCACCGCGTCTGAAAAGGCAGGGAGGCTGACGACGTGGACATTCTCACGACGATTGCATCGTCCGAGCCGGCGGTATGGCTGCGCGGCTCGTTCTGGGCATATCCGCTGGTCAACACCGCGCACATTCTGGGTTTGGCTTTATTGATCGGCGCGATCGTGCCGTTCGATCTCAGGCTCATGGGGGTTATCAAAATGGGCCGTATTCGAACGCTGGCGGGTGTTCTGATTCCGGTCGCAGCGTCGGGGCTCGCCATCGCGGCGGTCAGCGGTGCGGCGCTGTTCATCGTCAAACCCGTCGACTACGCGCTGTCGGACCTGTTCGTGATCAAGCTCGCCGTGATCGGCGTCGGGCTGATCAACATAGGCTGGGTGCGCTCGATCTCGCGCTGGAGCGAACTGGTGCAGGCAAAAGACAGCATCCTCAACCCGACCGAGCCCAACCGGAAACTGCGGATCGCCGCCGCGCTCTCGATCGCCGTCTGGATCGCGGTGCTGCTGCTCGGTCGAATGACCGGGTATTTCATGTAGCGCCGCCGGCGACGCCTGCGGACGCCGTCGTTTTTCAAATCCGCCGAACCGGCGTATGAATAGCGAACGGCGGAACGAAGGGGTGCACTCCATGAAGAAAATCGGGCTGATCGGCGGATTGAGTTGGGTCTCGACGGCGGAATATTACCGGCTGCTCAACGAGATCACGCAAAAGATGCTGGGCGGGGTTAGTTCGTCGCATCTGATCTTGGAGAGCGTCAACCGCGAGGCTTATGTCCAGAACGTCAATATCAGAAAAGACGAGGCGGCGGCGTCGGAGATGATTCTCGCGGCGGCCCGGAGCGTCGAGGCGGGCGGCGCCGAATTCATCGTCATCTGTTGTAACGACGTGCACCGGTTCGTCCCCGAAATCCAGCCTCATATCGGCATCCCGTTCCTGCACATCGCCCAGGCGACGGGAGACGCGATCCGGAAAGCCGGATTATCGCGCGTCGCGCTTTTGGGGGTCAGGAAGACGATGGAGGGCACGTTCTATCAGGACGTTTTATCGGAATTCGGGATCGAGACCATGGTGCCCGACGCGGCCGGACGCGATTACGTCGACGGCACGATCATGGAGGAGATGGTCAAGGGCCGGTTCACGCCGGAAACGCGGCAAGGCTACATCGAGCTGATGAAAAAGCTGAACGGCGAAGGCGCGGAGGGGATTATCCTCGGCTGCACCGAAATCCCGCTATTGATCAAACCCGGCGACATCGACCTGCCGACGTTTTCGACCACCGACCTGCATTGCCAGGCCGCGGTCGAAATGGCGCTCGCCGACTGAGGCTTATCGATATTCCGGGTCAGTAATCCAGGAAGCTGCGCAGTTTCCGCGACCTGGACGGGTGCTTGAGCTTGCGCAGCGCCTTGGCTTCGATCTGACGGATACGTTCGCGGGTGACCGAGAACTGCTGGCCGACTTCCTCCAGCGTGTGATCCGTGTTCATGCCGATCCCGAAGCGCATGCGCAGCACGCGTTCCTCGCGCGGCGTCAGTGACGCCAGCACGCGGGTCGTGGTTTCGCGCAGGTTCGCCTGAATGGCGGCGTCGAGGGGCTGCACCGCCAGCTTGTCCTCGATGAAGTCGCCGAGATGGCTGTCTTCCTCGTCGCCGATCGGCGTTTCGAGGGAGATCGGCTCCTTGGCGATCTTCAGAACCTTGCGGACCTTTTCGAGCGGCATCGACAGCTTGTTCGCCAGTTCTTCCGGCGTCGGCTCGCGGCCGATCTCGTGCAGCATCTGGCGCGACGTGCGGACCAGCTTGTTGATGGTCTCTATCATGTGCACCGGAATACGGATGGTGCGCGCCTGGTCGGCGATCGAGCGCGTGATCGCCTGGCGGATCCACCAGGTCGCGTAGGTCGAGAACTTGTAGCCGCGGCGGTATTCGAACTTGTCGACCGCCTTCATCAGGCCGATGTTGCCTTCCTGGATCAGGTCCAGGAACTGCAGGCCGCGGTTGGTGTATTTCTTGGCGATCGAGATCACGAGACGCAGGTTGGCCTCGATCATTTCCTTCTTCGCCTTGGCGGCTTCGCGCTCGCCCTTCTGCACGATGCCGACGATGCGGCGGAACTCCTGGATCGGCAGGCCGACGGCCCCCGAAACCTCGGCCACTTCCTGGCGGATTTCGATCACGTCGTCACGGTAGCGTTCGGCGAAGCGTTGCCAGTTCTTGGTCGGCATCTTCTTGCACTTTTTGATCCAGTCCGGATCGAGCTCGTTGCCGCGGTAGTTCTCGAGGAAGTCCTCGCGGCGGATGCGCGACGTGGTGGCGAGGCGCAACAGCTTGCCCTCGAGCCTGACGAGCCGCTGGTTGAGGCCGTAAAGCTGGTCGACGAGCGCTTCGATGCGGTCGTTGTTGAGGTGCACGCCCTCCATCAACTCGATCAGTTCCTGACGCAGCTTGGCGTAGCGCTTTTCCTGCGACGCCTTGAACTCGTCCCCGCCCTGCATGGACTCCATGCGGATCACCTGCAGACGCTGGAACTTTTTATATGTCTTTGCGATCTGCTCGAAGGTTTCGATGACTTCGGGCTTCAGCTTTTCTTCGAGCGCGGCGAGCGACAGGTTGTTGTGCTCGTCGTCCTCGTCATCCTCGTCGTCGTCGCTCGAGCTTTCCTCGCCTTCGCCTTCTTCGCCGTCTTCACCGTCGGATTTGGCTTTCTTGGGCGCCTCTTCCTTTTTCTCTTCGGTCTTTTCCTCCTTGGCGGCGGGCGCGGCCTCGACCTCTTCTTCGTCTTCCTCGTCGTCGCTTTCGCCGCCCTGCGGCGCCTGACCCGGGCCGCCGCCCATGGTGGCGTCGAGGTCGACGATCTCGCGCAGCAGGATTTCCTCGGCGACGAGGGCGTCGTGCCAGCGGACGATGGCCTGGATGGTGAGCGGGCTCTCGCAGATGCCGCCGATCATCATGTCGCGGCCGGCTTCGATGCGCTTGGCGATGGCGATTTCGCCCTCGCGCGACAGCAGTTCGACCGAGCCCATCTCGCGCAGGTACATGCGCACCGGGTCATCGGTGCGGCCGAGGTCGCTCTCGTCGACGTTGCCGGCGGCGGATTTCTCGTTCTCTTCCTCGCTGTCGTCGGCCGACGCGTCGTTGGCGGCTTCTTCCTGCTCTTCGTTCTCGACCACGTTGATGCCCATTTCGGACAGCATCGCCATGGTGTCTTCGATCTGTTCGGAGGAAACGTCCTCGGGCGGCAGCGCGGTGTTCAGCTCGTCATAGGTGACGTAGCCGCGCTCCTTGCCCTTGGTCACCATCTTCTTGACGGCGGCGCCCAGGGTGTCGAGCAGCGGGCTGTCGGTGCTTTCTTCCGTGGTGGTACGCGCTTCGCTAGTCTGTGCTTTGGCCAATAGTATGAACCCCTATACGCCCGGCGCGCTCTCGGCCGCCGGCGACCCCAAATTCAGTTGACCTTCAAGGCCTTCATGCGGCCGAACGTCAATTCCGTCGTGTCTTCCCCCAGCGCCGCTTCGGCCTGACGCAATTCCCCGTCGTGCTCTTTCGCGGTGAGCCTCTGCCAGGTGTCGGTCCACCCGTCCAGAGCCTCCTTAACGTCGCTGTCCGGCCGTGCGAACCGGGCATGCATGTAGACGTTCTTGCTCAAAAGCATGCCGATTTCGGCACGAAATCCTTCCTCCGAGAGGTGGTTGCGGAGACCTTCGGAGTCAAGGCTTTCATGCCGGGCGAGGGTGTTTAAGACCCGCTGGCGTAAATTGTCAAGCTCGACCGCCGAAAACTCAAGCATACCAAGGCGTTCCTCGATCTCGTCGAAGATCTCGGGGTGATTGATCAGGGTGGTGAGCAGAATACGCTCGCGGAGCACGTCGGCGGGGGTGATCGAACTGGTTTCGGCGCGGGCATCGGCCATCACCGCGCCCTCCAGCTTCACCTTGCCGAAGCCCTTGCGCGGCGTGAAACCGCCCGACCCGCCGCGGCCCTGCGGTTGCCGGCCGCGTTCGCCCCAGAGCTTGCGCGAGAAATAGTCGGAAAAATGCCGTCTGAAGGTGGCGTCCGAAATATCTCGGGCGCGCTGGTCCAGTTTTTGCTGCACGTCGGCGCGGTCTTCGGGGGTGTTCGGCATGCGCCCGTGCGTGACCTCGCGCCAGATCATCTCGGACAACGGCAAGGCGCCGGCCAGCACGTCCTCGAACGCTTTTCGGCCCTGCGATCTGACAAG
This sequence comes from Rhodospirillales bacterium, assembly GCA_965228915.1. Classification (GTDB taxonomy): domain Bacteria; phylum Pseudomonadota; class Alphaproteobacteria; order Rhodospirillales; family Casp-alpha2; genus UBA4479. The sequence goes on from OZ245847.1 coordinate 2,016,967, forward strand.
GCTGTCCGGGTCCTCGCCGGCGGGCAAAATCGCGAAGCGCAGCGCCTGGCCCGCCTGCATGATGGGCAGCGCGCGCTCCGCCGCGCGAAACGCGGCACGCTGACCCGCTTCGTCGCCGTCGAAGCACATGACGGGCTCGCGCACGACGCGCCAGAGGTCCTTCAACTGGTCTTCGGTCAGCGCCGTCCCCAGGGGGGCGACGGCGTTATCGTACCCGGCAACATTCAAGCCGATCACGTCCATGTACCCTTCGCAGACGATCATGCGCCCCGCCTTGCGCGCCGGCGCGGCGGCCATGTGAAGGCCGTAAAGGGCGTAGCGTTTCTGAAACAGGGGTGTTTCCGGGCTGTTGAGATACTTCGGCTCGCCGTCGCCCAGAATCCGTCCGCCGAAGCCGATGACGCCGCCCCTGCGGTCCTGGATCGGGAACATCACCCGGCCCCGGAACCAGTCATAGGGATCACGGCCTTCCGGGACGCGGAGAAGCCCGGCTTCGATCAGCAACTCTTCGGAAATGCCGTCCCGGCCGAGCGCCGATTTCAGCGCGCCCCGGGCGTCGGGCGCGAACCCCAGCCGCCAGGTGCGGATCGTCGCATCGTCGAGGCCGCGGTTTTTGAGATATTCGAGCGCACCGCGCCCTTCCGGCATCCTGAGCATCTTCTCGAAGAACCGGGCGGCGGCTTCGTTGACGTCGGCGAGGGTCTTGCGCTTCTGCTGGCGCTCGCGGTCCTCGGGCGTGTCCTGGGGCATGTCGAGGCCGGCCTCGGCGGCCAGTTTCTCGACCGCTTCGGGGAACGACATGCCCTCGACCTCGATCAGGAACGTGAATACGTCACCCGAGTTCTGGGTCGAAAAGCATTTATAGAAGCCCTTGTCCTCCAACACGTGAAAGCTCGGCGTCTTTTCCTTGGTGAACGGCGACAGGCCCCAGAAATCGCCCCGGGCGCGCTCCTTCAAGCGGACCGTGCGGCCGACCACGTCGGATATCGACACGCGCCGTCTGATCTCGTCCAGAAATTCCGGGGTAAAGGTGCTCATGCCCGCTCCGCAAGTGAACGGTTTAAGATACTCCCGACAGGGGGATCGTGGAAGGGCATGCTGGGCCCGGAATCGATCAGTTATCCCGTGTTTGGCCGACTTATCCACAGCCGCCATTCGGAGGAGTAGGCGGGATATTCAAGCTGGCATTCCTTCTCCCATGGGAGAAGGCCAGGATGAGGGGCCCCTCATCCGGCGCTGCGCGCCACCCTCTCCCCGGGGAGAGGGGCTTCAAGCGCCCAGCTTGGCTTTCACCGCGCCGGCGGCTTTCGAGAAATCCATGCGCCCGGCGTAGTGTTCTTTCAGATACGCCATGACCTTGCCCATGTCCTTGATGCTGTCGGCGTCGGACTTGGTGACGGCCTCGTCGATGGCGGCTTCCTGTTCGTCTGCGGAAAGCTGCTGCGGCAGGAAGCTCTCGATGCACGAGATTTCTTCGGCTTCCTGCTGGGCGAGGTCGGGCCGGCCGCCCTTGGAGTACGCCTCGATGCTGTCGCGACGCTGTTTCACCATCGACTGCATCAGGCCGAGGATCTCTTCTTCCGAGATGCCGTCCGTGTTGCCCTTGGCGCGCGCCTGGATATCGCGGTCCTTGAGCGCCGCGTTGATCAGGCGGATCGTCGACACCTTGCGGTCTTCCTTGGCCCGCATGGCGTCCTTGAGCATGTCGTTCAGCTGCTGACGAAGCATGGAATCTTCTCCTCAATGGTCGAGCGGCCCGGACGTTATCCTAACCGGGCACCGCTGACAACCGGATTCAATTTTCTAACTTATTGATATAGCACGATAAAAATAATTCCCGCATCCTCTTGACGCGGCGGGGGCCTTTGCGTATCTACTTCGCCAGTCAAAACCGGACCCGGCTGGCATATATCGTGACACAACAAGTAGAAACAACTGCGCCCGATCACAAGGGTGCGGAGTCTTTGCACGCGCCCAGGGGTGCGACCGCAGCAGTCGTTCTCGCGGACGGTACCGTTTTCTGGGGGCGGGGCGTCGGCGCCGCCGGCGAAGCGGTCGGCGAGGTCTGCTTCAATACCTCGATCACCGGTTACCAGGAAATCATGACCGACCCCAGTTACGCGGGCCAGATCATCACCTTCACGTTCCCGCATATCGGCAACGTGGGCGCCAATCCCGAAGACATCGAAACCACAACCCCGGCCGCCCGGGGTTGTATTTTAAGGGGCGACATCACTGAGCCCGCCAACTGGCGCGCGACCCAGCATCTCGACGCGTGGCTGAAGTCGATGGACCTGCCCGGCATCTCGGGTGTCGATACACGCAGATTAACCCGCAAGATCAGGGACGCGGGCGCGCCCTCGGGCGTGATCGTTCACGCGCCGGACGGCGACTTCGATATCCCGGCGCTGATCGAGAAGGCGAAAGCCTGGCCCGGCCTCGAAGGGATGGACCTCGCCAAGGAGGTCACCTGCCACCAGACCTATCACTGGTCGGAAACCACCTGGACCATCGGCGAAGGATACGGCCGGCTGGAAAGCCCGAAATACAACGTCGTCGCCATCGATTACGGCATCAAGCGCAACATTCTGCGCTGCCTCGCCGCGGCCGGCTGCAACGTCACCGTGGTCCCGGCGACCGCGTCGACGGACGAAATCCTTAGCCACGAACCGGACGGCATCTTCCTCTCCAACGGTCCCGGCGACCCGGCGGCGACCGGCGTCTATGCCGAGGCGGTCCTCAAGGACCTGATCGAGACCGGCAAGCCGGTGTTCGGCATCTGCCTCGGCCACCAGCTGCTGGCGCGCGCGCTCGGCTGCACGACGATGAAGATGCACCAGGGCCACCGCGGCGGGAACCAGCCGGTCAAGGACCTGACCACCGGCAAGGTCGAGATCACCAGCCAGAACCACGGCTTCGCGGTCGATGCGAAAAACCTGCCGAAGGGTGTGGTGGAAACGCACGTGTCGCTGTTCGACGGCTCGAACGAGGGCATCCGCCTCGAAGGCCACCCGGTGTTCAGCGTCCAGTACCACCCCGAAGCGTCGCCCGGCCCGACCGACAGTCATTATCTCTTCAAACGCTTCACCGATCTGATGGACGAGGCGAATTAAGAATGCAGGTGATGAACCACAGAGGCACAGAGGCACAGAGGGGTGGTTGTTCAAAGTACCAGCCGCTTGATGCCGTTTCTGAGGACGTCGGCATTGAAATTGAGGAGCAGACCCCTTCGGACATCGCTGAGTTTCATGTAGCTCAGCAGTTGGGCCTCATGGACAGGCAGCAATCGCTCGACAGCTTTCAGCTCGACGATGACGCGTCGTCCAATCAGAAAATCCAGGCGAAAACCGGCCTCAAGGCGATGGTCTTTATAAATGAGCGGCAAGTGAACTTGCCGCTCGAAGGGGACGTTTCTGAGTCCGAGTTCGTGTGCCAGACAGGTTTCGTAGACCGACTCAAGCAATCCCGGTCCCATCGCGCGATGGACTTCCATCGCGCAACCGATGACCGTGCCGGTCAACGGGTCCCGGCTTTTGTCTCGGGCAGCATCATTCATAGTTCCGGCTATGTGAGGTTCAGAGGCTCTTTTTCGGACGAAGCGCCAGATTCTCTGTGCCTCTGTGCCTCTGTGGTTCCATCTTCGGCCTCCGTGGTCAAAACGAGGGCGTAATGCCGAAAAGAACAGACATCAAATCCATCATGATCATCGGCGCGGGGCCGATCGTTATCGGCCAGGCGTGCGAGTTCGACTACTCCGGCGCGCAGGCCTGCAAGGCTTTGAAGGAAGAGGGCTACCGGGTCATCCTGGTGAACTCCAACCCCGCCACCATCATGACCGACCCGTCGATGGCGGACGCCACCTACGTCGAGCCGATCACCCCTGAGGTGCTGGAAAACATCATCGCCAAGGAACGCCCCGACGCGCTGCTCCCCACCATGGGCGGACAGACCGGCCTCAACGCCGGCATGGCGCTGGATGAGCGGGGCACGCTCGAGAAATACGGCGTCGAGCTGATCGGCGCGCGCGCCGACGTCATCGCCAAGGCCGAAGACAGATTATTGTTCCGCGACGCCATGGAGAAGATCGGCCTCGGCGTACCGCGCTCGGAAATCTTCACCGGCGAATACGAACGGATCGAGATCCCCGACCAGGACGGCAAGGTGAAGGAAGTCACCATGCTGTCGACGGCGTCGAAACAGAAGGCGATGGACGCGCTCAAGATCGTCGGCCTGCCGGCCGTGATCCGGCCCGCGTTCACGCTCGGCGGCACCGGCGGGGGCATCGCGTTCACCGCCGAGGAATACGAAAAAATCGTGACGTCCGGCGTGCAGGCGTCCCCCATCAACCAGGTGCTGATCGAGGAATCGGTGCTGGGTTGGAAAGAATTCGAGATGGAGGTCGTCCGCGACCACGCCGATAACTGCATCATCATCTGCTCGATCGAGAACGTCGATCCGATGGGCGTGCATACCGGCGACAGCATCACCGTCGCCCCGGCGCTGACGCTGACGGATAAAGAATACCAGATCATGCGCGACGCCTCGATCGCGGTGCTGCGCGAGATCGGCGTCGACACCGGGGGCTCCAACGTGCAGTTCGCGGTCAACCCGGAAGACGGGCGGCTCGTCGTTATCGAGATGAACCCGCGCGTGTCGCGCTCATCCGCGCTGGCGTCGAAAGCGACCGGCTTCCCGATCGCCAAGGTCGCGGCGAAGCTCGCCTGCGGTTACACCCTCGACGAACTTCAAAACGACATTACGGGTGTCACCCCGGCGTCGTTCGAGCCGACGATCGATTACGTGGTCACCAAGATTCCGCGCTTCACGTTCGAGAAATTCCCGGGCACGGAACCGCTTTTGACCACCTCGATGAAGTCGGTCGGCGAGGCGATGGCGATGGGCCGGACGTTCGAGGAAAGCCTGCAGAAGGGCATGCGCTCGATGGAGACGGGGCTCACGGGCTTGAACGAGATCGAGATCGAAGGCGCGGTCCGCCCCGACGGCAGCATCGACGCCGACACGGTCAAGGCAGTGCTGACCGAAGCGCGCCCCGACCGCATCCGCTATATCGCGCAGGCCATGCGTTTCGGCATGTCGGACGAGGATATCCAGCGCGCCAGTAAATATGACATCTGGTTTTTGGAGAGAATCCGCAACATCGTCGACGCCGAAGAGCGTGTGAGAAAAAACGGTATCCCCGACGACACGCAGGACATGCTAAACCTGAAGAAGCTCGGTTTCTCCGACGAGCGCTTGGCCGAGTTGACCGGCAAAACGTTCGAAGACGTCACCGAAGCCCGCCACAAGCTGGGTGTGAAGCCGGTCTACAAGCGCGTCGATACCTGCGCCGCAGAGTTCGCCTCGCAGACGTCATACATGTACTCGTGCTACGAGGGCGACGGCCTGAATGCGCCCGAGTGCGAGGCCGACCCGTCCGCCCGCGACAAGGTCGCGATCCTGGGCGGCGGACCGAACCGCATCGGCCAGGGCATCGAGTTCGATTACTGCTGCGTGCACGCGGCCTACGCGCTCAAAGACGCCGGTCTCGAAGCGATCATGGTCAACTGCAACCCGGAAACGGTCTCGACCGACTACGATACGTCGGACAGACTCTACTTCGAACCGCTGACCGCCGAAGACGTGATCGAGCTGTTGCGGGTCGAGCAGTCGAAGGGAACGCTCAAGGGTGTGATCGTGCAGCTGGGCGGGCAGACGCCGCTGAAACTGGCCGCCGCGCTGGAACAGGCGGGCATTCCCATTCTGGGGACGTCGCCCGACGCCATCGACCTGGCGGAAGACCGCGAGCGTTTCCAGGACTTGTTGAAGAAGACCGGCCTGAGCCAGCCCGCCAACGGCCTCGCGCGCTCGCACGAAGAGGCGATGAAGGTCGCGAAAGAAGTGGGCTATCCGCTGGTGATCCGGCCGAGTTACGTGCTCGGCGGCCGCGCGATGGAGATCGTCCACGACGACACGGCGCTGGAGCGCTACATGCGCGAAGCGGTGGTGGTGTCGGGGAAGAGCCCGGTGCTGCTGGACAGCTACCTTCAGGACGCGATCGAGGTCGACGTCGACGCGCTTTCGGACGGTGAGGACGTCTACGTCGCCGGGATCATGCAGCACATCGAGGAAGCGGGCATCCACTCGGGCGACAGTGCGTGTTCGCTGCCGCCGTTCTCGCTTTCCGCCAAGATCATCGACGAGCTGGAACGTCAGGCCATCGTGCTGGCGAAGGCTTTGAACGTCGTCGGGTTGATGAACGTGCAGTTCGCGGTGCAGGGCGAAGACATTTATATTCTCGAAGTGAACCCGCGTGCGTCGCGCACTGTCCCGTTCGTCGCCAAGGCGACCGGCGTCCCCATCGCCAAGATCGCCGCGCGCCTGATGGCCGGCGAGAAGCTCGCGAGCTTCGATCTGCCGAAGCGCGGCACGATGCAGCACGTGGCGGTGAAAGAAGCCGTCTTCCCGTTCTCGCGCTTCCCGGGGGTCGACACCATTCTCGGCCCGGAAATGAAATCGACGGGTGAAGTGATGGGCATCGACAAGGACTTCCACCGCGCGTTCGCCAAATCGCAGCTGGGCGCGGGCATGAGCCTGCCGCTGTCGGGTGGCGTGTTCATTTCCGTCCGTGACGGCGATAAGGACAAGGCGCTGGAGATCTCGAAGATCCTCCATGGGCTCGGTTTCTCGATCATCGCGACCGGCGGCACGCAGCGCTTCCTGGAGGCCAACGGCGTGCCGGCGAGGCGCGTCAACAAGGTGCTCGAAGGCCGGCCGCACTGCGTCGACGCGCTGACGAACGGGGATGTGCAACTCGTGATCAACACGACCGAGGGCGCACGCTCCATCGCCGACAGCTACTCGATCCGCCGCACCGCGCTGGTCAACCAGGTGCCGCACTACACGACGATGACCGCGGCCCGTGCGGCGGCGGAGGCGATTGCCGCCATCATCGCCGAGGGTGGCGCCGGCGGACTTGCAGTCGCGCCGCTGCAGGCTTATTTTGAAGCCTCGTATTAGGCTTTTCCCTTAATTCATGTCGCGTTGGTGATCGCCTTTGGGTGATCCGGCGCGGTATTTTGTAAGGGAAGACAAGAGGAGGGCCGGATTTGCCGGCCGGGGAAACATGGAACGTGTGCCGATGACGCGCGAGGGCCTCGCCGCCCTCGAACAGGAACTGAGACGGCTGAAGTCCGAAGAACGGCCGGCGGTGATCAAGGCGATTGCCGAAGCCCGTGAGCACGGCGATCTGTCGGAGAACGCGGAATACCACGCCGCGCGTGAAAAGCAGGGCTTTATCGAAGGCCGCATCGCCGAACTGGAAGACGTGACCAGCCGCGCCGAAGCCATCGACACCGCTCACATGACCGGCGACACGGTCAAGTTCGGCGCATACGTTCTGGTCGCAGACACCGACACCGACGAGGAAACCACGTACCGGATCGTCGGCGCGCTCGAAGCCAATCTCGACGAAGGCAAGATTTCCGTCACGTCCCCGCTGGCGCGCGCGCTGATCGGCAAGACCATCGGCGATGTCGTCGAAGTGGCGACGCCGGGCGGTGGCAAGTCCTACGAAATCTGCGAGGTCAACTGGAGCTGAGTGGGGCGAACCTTGTTTGCCCCATCACCTGAACTCTCTCCCTAAAGGGGAAGAGGGATTCGTTGATTCAACGTTGCGGCAGGGTCCCTCTCCACCACCAGAGTGGGGGAGAGGACAGGTGAGGGGATTAGCACTCGTTATTCGTCGTCCATCGATTCCGGGTCGACCGGGACGCCCGGCTGGTTCTTGGACGTGCGGATGGTTTCCAGCGTCGTCACCGTGGTGACGTGGTCGGCCGACGTGATGTGCATGGTCAGCTTGTCGCGGTGCTCTTTATCGCGTGCCACGACTTTCAAAAGAAAATCGTCGGTCCCGCGGATCATGTGACACTCGCGCACCTCGGGCCAGCTTGCCATCAGCTCCTCGAACGCGGTCAGGACGGTCTGCGACTGGCTGTCGAGGCCGACCAGCGCGAAGAACATCTCCTTGTAACCCATGAGTCCGCCGTCGATCTCGGCGTGGTAGCCGTGGATGAAGCCGGCTTCCTCGAGGGCGCGGACGCGCCGGAGGCACGGCGGCGCCGAGATGCCGGCGCGCGCGGCCAGATCCACGTTGGTGATGCGGCCGTCGTCCTGGAGGTCGCGGAGAATCCGGAGATCGATGGCGTCGAGTTTTACTTTTTGCAACGGCGTGTCCTTTGAATTTGAATCATGTCGTATCACCTTTCCCTGCGTACACGCAATGATATTGCGCAACAAAGTTGCGTCTTTTGAGTGATTTTGCCGGAACGGCGCGTTCCGGGGCGGGGGCGCCAACCGTCCGTTGCGTCGGCGCGCGGTTCGGCTTATTTAGGAAGCCATCCGAATTAACCATAGACCGCCGATCCCGCCCGAGGAGAGACCCATGTCCGAAACCCGCCACACCAAAGTCCTGATCATCGGCTCCGGCGCTGCCGGGTATACGGCGGCGATCTATGCGGCGCGGGCCAATCTGGAGCCGGTGCTGGTGCGGGGCATCCAGCCGGGCGGGCAGCTGACCATCACCACCGACGTCGAGAACTATCCGGGCTTCGCCGAAGTGATCCAGGGGCCGTGGCTGATGGAGCAGATGTACGAGCAGGCCAGGCACGTCGGCACGGAAATGATCGAGGACACCATCGTCGAGGTCGATCTCTCGAAACGCCCGTTCCGCGCCGTCGGCGACGGGGGCGACGAATATTTCGGAGACACGCTGATCATCGCGACGGGCGCCAGCGCGCGCTGGCTTGGCCTCGAAAGCGAACAGACTTTCATGGGCTTCGGCGTTTCGGCGTGCGCGACCTGCGACGGGTTCTTCTATCGTGGCAAGGAAGTCGCGGTCATCGGCGGCGGCAACACCGCGGTCGAGGAAGCGCTCTATCTCACCAACCACGCCACCAAGGTCTATCTGGTGCATCGCCGCGACGAGTTGCGCGCCGAGAAGATCATGCAGGACCGCCTGTTCAAGAACGACAAGATCGAGGTCATCTGGGACCATACGCTCGATGAAATTCTTGGCGAGCAGGGCGGCAAGGGCGTGACCCACGCGAGACTGAAAAACGTGAAGTCCGGCGAGACGCAGGACCTGGCCGTCGACGGCGTGTTCATCGCCATCGGCCACGATCCGAACACCAAGCTGTTCGCGGGCCAGCTTGAGATGTGGGAAGACAATTACATCAAGACCAAGCCGGGCACGGCCCAGACCAGCGTCGAGGGGGTTTACGCCGCCGGCGACGTGCAGGACCGGGTCTACCGCCAGGCGGTGACGGCCGCGGGCACCGGCTGCATGGCCGCGCTCGAAGCCGAGAAGTTCCTGGCCGAGCACGAAGATCAGGAAGCGGCCGCCGCCGAATAGGCCGGCCGCGCATCACGAAGCCGGCCGGGGAGGGTGGCGGTGGCGATCGATTGGGACAAACTGAGGGTTTTTCACGCCGTCGCCGAAGCCGGCAGCTTCACCCATGCGGGCGAAACGCTCAATCTCAGCCAGTCGGCGGTCAGCCGCCAGGTGTCCGCGCTCGAACAGAGCCTGGGGACGCCCCTGTTCCATCGTCACGCGCGCGGGCTGATCCTGACCGAGCAGGGCGAGACCCTGTTCCAGACCGCGCACAACGTCTTCGCCCAATTGGCCCGCGTGCAGTCGCAACTGGCCGAGAACAAGGAACGCCCGCAAGGGGCCTTGAAGATCTCGTCGACGGTCGCCTTCGGGTCGGTGTTCCTGGCATCACGCATGAAGGAATTCGTCAACCGGTTCCCGGAGATCGAGGTGTCGCTGGTGCTGGCGGATACCGAGCTCGATCTGTCCATGCGCCAGGCCGACGTCGCGATCCGTCTGACGCCGCCGACCCAGCCGGACCTCGTGCAACGCCACCTGATGACGCTGCACTACCGGGTCTACGCGGCGCCGGAATACCTGCAACAGAACGGCATGCCCAAAAACGCCCGCGATCTGGATAAGCACCGCATCGTGGTGTACGGCGACGATGCGCGCCCGCCGGCCGCCAACCTCAACTGGCTTTTGACCGAACACGCCAAGGAAGGACGGCCGCGCAAGCCCGTGCTTCGGGTCAACTCGATCTATGGGATTTTGCGTGCAGTGCAAAGTGGGCTTGGGATCGGCGCGCTGCCGGAATACATGGGCCGTGAATTGGGTAGCCTGGTCGAAGTCCTGCCGGAATTGCAGGGGCCGGAACTGAACATGTACTTCGTCTATCCTGAGGAGTTGCGGGATTCCGCCAGAATCGTCGCGTTCCGGGATTTCATCGTCGAAAAAATTGCGCCCCTGAAGAAGTAACAGCGCTGCCCCTAGTTATGCGCTGAACGCATGGCTGCATTTCCCGTTTTTCTCTGGTGCGCGCACACACCCGGATTATATAAACCCTGCATTCGATGTTGCATTGCAGCAGCGAATACGGAATTCGGAACCGGATGATCGCGCTGAAAACGCTGATCTCCAGAGGGTTCCACCCAGTTTCCGGGCGCCCTGCCCGGAAAAGAGGGACCGGTCTCCGGCCCCTCGCGTCTCCCAGACGTGAAGCCTCCCTGTTTAAAACTCGCCCCCGGGGTTCGTCCCCGGGGGGTTTTTTTTGTGCGAAATGCGCCTAGGCGAGCGCGCGGGGATTGCTTTCTTTCAGCGTCGCCCGGACCTGGGCGATTAAAAGCGCATGATCCTCGGGCGTGCCGTCCCCGGCGCGGATACGGTAGGCCAGGGCTTCGGCCGCGCCGTCATCTTGATGATCCATATCTGCGATCTGACGGGAGACGATGGCGAGGGCGTTGGCCGCCATCAGCGCCTTATATCGCTGATCGCCGTCCAAGACGCTGGCGAGGTCGCCCCGGATCACGTCGCGCGCGATCCCCAATAGCGGCGCCAGCGAGGGGGCAGGGCGCACGGGCGAGACGGTCTCGGGCTTCGGGGCCGGATCGTCCGGCGCGGTCTCGGTCAAAATCTCATATTCCAGCTCGGGGACGATGTGGGCGGTCAAGGCGAGCTCCAGGTTGCGCTCGCCGCCCGTCACGAAACGATCGGCTTGTTGAAGCGCGATCACCGCCCAGCGCATGGTCGCCATCACCTGCCAGTAGAGGATCTGGTCGCGGTGGATGGTGCGGCCGCTCTCCGATTCATACCCCCGGATCAGTGCGTCAAGCGCGCCGACGCCGCCGCATTCCCGCTCAACCGCCCCGAAGCGCCAGCACTTGGCGGTCAGCCAGCCGACATCCTCCATCGGGTCGGACCAGCCGGCGAACTCCCAGTCGAGCACCGCCGTCAGCTCGCCGTCGGCGACCATGTAGTTGCCGGTGCGATAGTCGCGGTGGCAGAAGACGATGTCGCCGTTATCGGGGGCGTTCTCTTCCAGCCAGCGAAGGCCCCATTCGAGGGCGGGGTGCGAGCCGGGGAGCGCATCCAGGTGTTGTCGATATTCGTTCACCGACGACATGGCAGCAGGCCCGTCGGGTTTGGAGACGAACGAAAGATCGTCCGCATCCGGGATCGAGTGAATGCGCGCGAGGTTGCGTCCCAGGTCTTCGGCGAGGGCGTCGTTCGCGTCCATCTTGGCGAGCTTGTGGCCGGCCGCCGTGCCTTCCGCGCGGTGCATGATGAAAAAGGGCGTCCCCAGTACATCCGTATCCTCGCAAAGCACGCACGGCGTCGGCACCGTGACCCCCACTTTATGGGCGTGTTTCAGGATTGCGAACTCTTCCGCACGGCTGTGCGAGACGGCGACGTTGGAGGGCGCGTCTTTCCTTAAAACCAGATCGTGAGACCCGGGCCAGTCGCCGCCGTCGAGGTCGAGCTTTAGGGCCCAGTTCTCCTGGATCGCGCCGCCGGAAAGCTGCTTCAGATCGCTGACCTGCGCGCGCCCGCCCGATTGCCGGGCGATCCAGACTTCGAGCCGTTTGATCGCGTCCCGGTCCATATTGGTGACGGCGTCGTCGTTTCTGCTCATTACGCGGTCGGCTCGCCCCAGGACCAGAAGTCCATGCCGTTCTCCTTGAGCGCGCCGGCAAGGACCATCTTGTGCACCTCCGACGCGCCGTCGACCAGTTTGGCCTGACGGGCGTAACGGTAGATCCACTCCAGCACCGTGTCCTTCGAATAACCGCGCGCGCCGTTCAGCTGGATGGCGGTGTCGACCGCCTTGAACAACACATCCGCAACCGCGACCTTGGCCATGGAGACTTCCTTGCGCGCCCGCGAGCCTTGATCCAAAGCCCACGCGGCCTTCATGGTCAGCAGCCGGCCGACCTCGATATCCATCGCCGCATCCCCCAAGAGAAGCTGCACGCTTTCGCGTTTCGACAGTTTCGAGCCGAAGGCGTCACGGTTGGAGATGTACTCGTTCGCGATCTCGAGCGAGCGCTTGGCGAGACCCAGCCAGCGCATGCAGTGCGTCAGGCGCGCCGTCCCCAGCCTGATCTGCACGCACTTCATCCCTTCGCCGACGCCCATCAGGCGGTTCTCGTCGGGGATCTCCATGCCGTTGAAGACCAGTTCGCAGTGTCCGCCGTGTTCTTCCGGGCCCATGATCGGAATGCGGCGCTCGATCTCCCAGCCGGGGTCGTCCTTGTGAAACAGGAACGCCGTCAAATTGCGGCGCGGCTCGTCGGATGTACGCGCCAGCAAGATGAAGTGATCGGCGACGCCGGCGCCGGTGATGAACCACTTGCGGCCCTGCACGACCCACTTGTCGTTGTCCTTCTTCTCGGCGCGGGTCAGCATCATGCCGCCCGGGTCCGAGCCCGCGCCCGGCGCCGGTTCGGTCATGACGATGGACGATCTGACTTTTCCATCGATGATCGGCTGCAGCCATTTCTCTTTCTGCTCATCCGTCGCGACCTTGTTCAACACATACATGTTGCCGTCGTCGGGGGCGGCGGCGTTGAAGCAGACCGGGCCGAAGATCGAACGGTTCATTTCCTCGTAGCACGCCGCCATCCCCACCGTGTCGAAGCCGCGCCCGCCGCGTTCCTTCGGCATCGACAGACACCACAGTCCCCGGTCGCGCGCTTCCGCCTGGATCTGTTTCAACAAGTCGAGATTGATGTTTTCGTGGTCGTCATAGCTCGCAGGGTCGTCCTCAAGCGGCATGATGCGCTCTTCGACGAACTTGCGGATGGCGAGGCGCGTTTCCTCGACCTCGGGCGATAGCGTGAAATCCATGTCTTCCCCTTGGGTTTGATTTCCCCGGATTTTGGCCGCTGGGCGCGGGCGGCTCAAGGCCCGGCGTTATCTCGGGCCGATGCCCGCATAGTTGCCGTCAAAGGGTTCGCGCACCGGCCAGGTCCCGGCTTTGACGGATCTGAGGAAATCCGCGATCTCCGAATTGAATGTCGCCGGGTCCTCGAGATTGATCAGGTGGCCGGATTTGGCGTAGACGCGGAGCCCCGACGTCGGCATGTTTCTCTTCAGCCACACGTTGACGTCGAGACACACGTCGTCCTCGTCGCCGACCATCAGCAGGGTGGGGACGGCGCAGGCGTTGAACTCGGCCTCGAAATCGAACAGCGACGGGCGGCCGCCCTGCACATGGCGCAGCGTATAGGCGGCGCCGATGGCGGGATGTTCGGCGAGCTGATCACGGAACTCCTCCCAGCCGCGGATGTCCTTCCGCTTCAGTTGCGTGCGCGTCGGACCGTTGGCGAACGGCTCCGCCAACATCCTGCCGGCTTCGAGATAGTCTTCGGAGCGCGCGAAGGCCTCGTCCCGGAAAACCTGCAACCCTTCCCGGAGCGATCCGGCACCCGCCGACGCCGCCGCCAGGGCGATGACCCGGTCCGGATGATGGATGGCGAGGCGCAGCCCGGTATAGCCGCCCATCGACAGCCCCACGACCACGGCTTTCTCGACGCCCGCCGCATCCAGAACGGCGAGCGCGTCATTTATCGCGTGATCCTGGCCGTACAGACTTTCGTCTTCCGGCACATCGGATGGCGGATAGCCGCGCGAGCACATGACGATGCAGCGGTGATCGCGCGAGAAATGCCGGACCTGCGGTTCCCAGCTGCGCTTGTCGCCGCCGTATTCGTGCAGAAACAGCATCGGCGTACCGTTGCCCGTTTCCTCGTAATAGATATTCACCCCGTCGCGGTCTGCGTAGGACATGTGTAACTTCTCCCTAAAGCGTATTCACCAGATGCCCGCCGTCGACGGGAATGACCGCGCCGGTCATGTATCTGGATGACTCGGAGGCCAGCAACAATAGCGGCCCGTCGAGATCGTGGAGCTTGCCGCATCGGCGCATCGGCACGCGCTTGATCATCGCCTGGCCGTGATCGGAGTTGAGGAAATCCTCGTTCAAGTCGGTCTCGATATAGCCGGGGGCGAGGGCGTTGACCCTGATCTGGTGGCGCGCCAGTTCGAGCGCCAATACCTTTGTCATCTGGATCACGCCGGCCTTGGAAATCGCGTAGGGCGCGACGCCCGCCGACACGCGGATACCGAGGATCGAGGCCGTGTTGACGATGTTGCCGCCGCCCGCGTCCCTCATTCTTCTGGCGGTTTCCTGGGCGACGATCCAGGCACCTTCCAGATTGGTGTCGATGACCTTGTGCCAATCGGCATCGGTGACGTCGAGCGCGCCGGCGCCTGTCGCGATACCGGCGTTGTTGATCAGGACGTCGGGCACGGCAAGCTCGGCCGCGACCGCGTCCAGCGCCGCCGTCACGCTGCCCCGGTCGGTGACGTCCATCCCCACGGCGACGGCGGTGCCGCCGGCGTCGGCGATCTCGCCCGCCAGGTTTTCGAGCTTCTCGACCCGTCTGGCGGCAACGGCGACCCTGGCGCCGGCGGCGGCGAGGATCTTGGCGAAGTGATGGCCGAGGCCGGAAGAGGCGCCGGTGACCAGCACCGTCTTGCCGCCCATCAGAGTGGTGGTCATTCAGTCGTCCTTTTCATCAGCGATGTCGTGCACCTTCTCACGCTCCAACTCCCGTGCGCTTTCGCGCAACACGAACTTCTGGATTTTGCCGGTGGAGGTCTTGGGCAGCGGGCCGAACACGACCTTCGTCGGCGCCTTGAAGCGCGCCATGCGCTGTTTGCAGAAATCGATCAGCTCTTTCTCGTCCAGCGCGCCCGCGGCTTCCGCCGTCGGCGTCACGAACGCGACCGGGGTTTCGCCCCATTTCTCCGACGGCATGGCGACGACGGCGCATTCCATCACGCCCGGATGCTTGTAGAGGGTCTCCTCGACCTCCAGCGACGAGATGTTCTCGCCGCCAGAGATGATGATGTCCTTGGAGCGGTCCTTGACCTCGATGTAGCCGTCCGCGTGCTGCACGGCCAGGTCGCCGGTGTGGTACCAGCCGCCCCGAAACGCGTCCGCCGTCGCGTCCGGGTTCTTGAGATATCCGCGCATGACGGTGTTGGACTGGAACATGATCTCGCCGATGGTCTCGCCGTCTTCGGGCACAAGTTCCAGCGTTTCCGGATTGCGCACCGTCTGGTGGAACTGGGTCGGATACCGCACGCCCTGGCGCGACATTTTCAGGGCCTTGTCTTCGAGCGGCAGGTCCGCCCAGTCGTCCTGAAACACGCACACGGTCGAGGGGCCGTAGGTCTCGGTCAAGCCGTACAGATGCGTCACGTTGAAGCCCATTTCCGCCATTCGGGAAATCACGGTGGACGGCGGCGCGGCGCCGCCGGTCGCGACCTCGATGGTGTGATCGAACGTCTTCTTCACCTCGGCGGGCGCGTGCACCAGCATGTTGAGGACGATCGGCGCGCCGCACATGTGGGTGACCTTGTGTTCTTCGATCAATGGAAAGATCTCGGCGGGATCGACGTTCCGCAAACACACGTGCGTGCCGCCGACCGACGTCACCGCCCATGTATACGTCCAGCCGTTACAGTGGAACATCGGCAGCGTCCAAAGATAGACGCTTTCAGGTCCCAGCCTGAACACCAGGGCATTGCCGAGCGCGTTCAGATAACCGCCCCGGTGATGATAGACGACGCCTTTCGGGTTCCCCGTCGTCCCCGACGTGTAATTCAGGCACATGGCCTGCCATTCGTCGGCGGGCGGTTCCCAGACGTAGGCGGGGTCGCCTTCCTCGAGAAGCTCCTCATACGTCAGGTCGCCGATCGGCTCGCCGCCCCTGGCGAGCGGGTCGTCGACGTCGACGATCAGTAGATCGGGATTGTCGAGGATCGCCACCGCGTCGCGGATCACGCCCGAGAACTCGCGGTCGGTGATCAGTACCTTGGTTTCGGCGTGCTTGAGGATGAAGGCGATGGTCTCGTCGTCGAGCCGGTAATTGAGCGCATTGAGCACGCCGCCCGACATCGGAATCCCGTAGTGCGCTTCCAGCATCGCCGGCGCGTTCGGCGACATCACCGAGACCGTATCGCCGACGCCGACGCCGCGCTTTTGAAGCGCGCTCGCCAGCCTGCGGCAGCGTTCGTCGAACTGGGACCAGGTATATTTGTGGGGGCCGTGGATCACGGCGGTCTTGTCCGGGAACACCCGGGCCGCCCAGTCGAGATAGCTGAGCGGCGTCAGCGGCTGATAGTTGGCCGGGGTCTTGTCCAGACCCTGTTCGTAGATATTGCCGCCACTGGCATCGGTTGCCATGAGCGCGCCTCCCCTTGTTTATTCTTTACATAGTGATAGCACCCGGGCCCCGTCGTCAAAAGTCCGGGGATAAGTGGCGGAAAATACGTGATCCCGCCGCCGATCGGCGTTAAACCTGAAACAAACAGGAGAGTGACATGGCTGATAAATTCAAGGTTGCGCTGGTGCAGACCTGCGCCGGTGCCGATATGCAGGAAACGCTGGGCCGCGCCGCCGAAATGGCCAAGGATGCGGCCTCCCAGGGGGCGCAGCTTCTACAGTTCGCCGAGTTCTTTTCCTGCTACGACATCGACGAGGCGGGGATTCACACCGGCCCGCTGCCCGAAGAATCCCACCCGGCGCTGCCGCTGTTCGCCGATCTCGCGCGCGATCTCAAGGTCTGGATGAACCTGGGATCGATCGCCGTACCCGCGCCCGACGGCCGCGCCTACAATAGGCAGTATGTGATCGACGATCAGGGTATCGTTCAGGCGACGTATGAAAAAATCCACCTGTTCGACGTCGATCTGGGCGCCGGCGACCGTTACCGCGAGTCCGCCAGCCTGACGCCGGGCGAGCGTGCGGTGCTCGTCGACACACCGTGGGGCAAGATGGGGCTGTCGATCTGCTACGACGTGCGCTTCCCGCACCTTTACCGCGACCTCGCCAAGGCGGGCGCGGATTTCCTGACTGTGCCGGCGGCGTTCACGCACAAGACCGGCAAGGATCACTGGCATATTCTGCTTCGCGCACGAGCCATCGAAACCGGGTGCTTCGTGTTCGCGACATGCCAGTCGGGATATCACGGGAAGTCCCGGACCTATGGGCACTCGCTCATCGTCGGTCCGTGGGGCGAAATTCTGGCCGAAGGCCCGGAAGACGAGGAAGCGATGGTCATCGCCGAGATCGATCCGGCCGAGGTCGCCAAGGTGCGCGGCCGTATTCCGTCGTTGAAACACGACCGCCCGTACGACAAGCCCGAAGCCGTCATCGACAACGCCGCCGAATAATGGACATCTTCGAATTCACGCCCGGCACGACGCCGCTTCTGATCAGCGCGCCGCATCCCGGCACGCACATTCCCGACCACATCAAGCCGCGTATGACGGACAAGGGACTATTGGTCGCCGACACCGACTGGCACATCCCGATGCTTTACGACTTCGCGCCGGGCATGGGGGCGCACATGCTTTGCGCCACGCACAGCCGGTATTGCGTGGATCTCAACCGGCCGCCGGAGAACGTGAACCTCTATCCCGGACAGGACACGGAGGGGCTCTTGCCGCTCAAGACCGGCAAGAGCGAGCCGATCTATAAAGAGGGTGAGGAACCGGACGATAGAGAGATCGAAGAGCGCCGCAACCTCTATCACACGCCCTATCACGCGAAATTGGCGGAGACTCTGGCGGCCATCAAGGCGGAGCACGGCTACGCGCTTTTATGGGATGCGCACTCGATCAAGAGCGAACTGCCGCGCTTCTTCGAGGGCAAGCTCTGGGACATCAATCTGGGGACGAACAACGGCGAAAGCTGCGATCCGCGCCTTCAGAATGACCTGGAAGCTGTCGCCGGCGAGGCCGCGGGCTATACGTGGAAAATGAACGGTCGCTACATCGGCGGTTACATCACGCGCCATTACGGCGACCCGGCCAACAACGTGCACGCGGTGCAGCTGGAACTCAGCTGGGCGACGTATATGGATGAAACGTATCCGTTTAATTACCGCGACGATCTCGCCGCCGGCATCCGCCCGGTGCTGCAGCGGTTCATCCAGACGATGCTGAATTTTAGGCCGTAGACGCTTATCCCCCACACCTAACCTCTCCGCCTGAAAAGGGGGAGAGGGATTAGTTTACGACCTATGTCGACAGGGTCCCTTTTCCCCGCGAAGTGGGGAAGAGGACAGGTGAGGGGGCCTAAACCCGCCCGCCGGCGACCGGCAGAATGCAGCCGGTGATGTAGGATGCGTCGTCGGTGCAGAGCCAGTAGATCCCCGCCGCCACTTCCTCGACCGTCCCAATACGTCCCATCGGAACCTCGTGCTTGAATTCGTGAAAGCGTTCGGCGATCTGTCCTTTCCGCGCCATATCCGTCAGCGTGTAGCCGGGCGCGACGGCGTTGACCCTTATGCCTTCCTCGCCGACCTCTCGCGAAAGCCCCTTGGTGATGATATCGATGGCCCCCTTCGAGCCGGCATAATCGATCCACTGGTTGGGGCTTCCCGCTAATGTCGCGGTGGACGAGAGATTGACGATGGCACCGCCTTTGCCGCCGTTTTTCGTCGACATGCGCGTCACGGCTTCCCGGCACATCGCGACCGAGCCCGCGACATTGACCCGAAAGACATCCATGACGGTGTCCCACGCCACCTCTTCCATGCGGCGCTTGGGCCCGGTGATGCCGGCGTTGTTGACGAGCGCGCCGAGGACGATCTTTTCGTCATCCAGCATCTTGAACAGCGCCAGGATATCCGCTTCCGAACCGACATCGCCCTTCACCGCCCGCGCCCCCGTTTCCGACGCGACGGCGTCGGCGGCTGCGTCGTTGGAGACGTAGGTGAAGACGACCTGCCAGCCCTCGGCGGCGAAGCGCCCGACGACGGCAGCGCCGATGCCCCGGGACCCGCCGGTGATCAGGACGGTTTTCGGCGCGCTCATTCGCTCGTCAACGCATGACGAACGGGTTGGGCGTGTCTTCGGCGTAGGACATCCAGACCGACTTGGTCTGCATGAATTCCTTGATCGACTCCTGCCCGCTTTCGCGGCCGAGGCCCGACTGCTTGTACCCGCCGAACGGCGCCATGTAGCTGACGGCGCGATACGTGTTCACCCACACCGAGCCGGCGCGCAGCTTCGCCGACATGGTGAAGGCGCGGCGCATGGACTGGGTCCAGACCCCGGCGGCGAGGCCGTAGATCACGTCGTTGCCGACCTCGATCGCCTCTTCCTCGTCCTTGAACGGGATGACGGAAAGGACGGGCCCGAAGACCTCTTCCTGGGCGATCCGCATCTTGTTGTTCACCCCTGTAAAGACGGTCGGCTGCACGAAGTACTTGCCCGCATCGGCCTTGTCGCCGCCGAGCCTGACTTCCGCGCCTTCGCCCTTGGCGACATCCAGATAGCTGAGGATTTTCTCATACTGCGGGACCGTCGTGACGGGTCCCACTTGCGTGTCCATCAGCATCGGGTCGCCCATCTTGGCGGTCTTCGCCAGATCGACCAGCTTGTCGACGAACTCGTCATGGATGCTTTCCTGAACCAGCAGGCGCGAACCGGCGATGCAGGTCTGGCCCGTCGCCGCGAAAATCCCCGAGATCGCACCCTTGACCGCATTGTCCATGTCGCAGTCGTCGAACACGATGTTGGGGGACTTGCCGCCGAGTTCGAGCGAGACGCGCTTGAACTGCGAAGCCCCGGTCTGATAGACGCGCCGCCCGGTTTCGGAGCCGCCGGTGAAGGTGATCTTGTCGACACCCGGGTGCTCGGTCAGCGCCGCGCCGATTTCGTGGCCGTAACCGGTGACCACGTTGACGACGCCGGGCGGGAAGCCCGCTTCCTCGAACAGGCGCGCGAACTCGACGCTGGAGGCCGACGTGAATTCGGAGGGCTTCAGGATGACCGTGTTGCCCGCCGCCAGCGCCGGGGCGAGCTTCCAGCCCGCCAGCAAAAGCGGCGAGTTCCAGGGCGTGATCGCGCAGACGACACCCAACGGCTCGTGGCGCGTGTAATGAAAGTGGTCGGGCTTGTCGATCGGCGTCACCGCGCCCTCGATCTTGTCGGCGAGGCCGCCGAAGTAATAGTACCACTGCGGCACGTACTTGAGCTGCATGCCCATTTCAGCGATCAGCTTGCCGTTGTCGCGGACCTCGGTCGCGGCCAGATCCTCGGCCTTGGCCGCGATCAGGTCGCCGAGTTTCCTGAGGAGGTGACCCCGCGCGGTCGCCGTCATGTTCGCCCAGTCGCCGGACGTGAAGGCCTTTCTGGCGGCCTTGACGGCGCGGTCGGCGTCTTCCGCCGTGCCGCGCGGGAAGCTCGCCCAGTTCTCGCCGGTGTAGGGGTTCATGCTCTCGAAGGTTTCGCCGCCGGA
Source organism: Rhodospirillales bacterium (assembly GCA_965228915.1). Taxonomy (GTDB): domain Bacteria; phylum Pseudomonadota; class Alphaproteobacteria; order Rhodospirillales; family Casp-alpha2; genus UBA4479. Next base: position 2,037,654 of record OZ245847.1, read on the forward strand.
CGCGTCGGTCCATTCGCCGCCGATCAGCATCTGGTATTTCTGCAGGTCGCTCATGTCATTCTCTCCCTAAGAATTCTTGCTCAGGCCGCCGCGTCGGCATGGTCCTTGATCATCACGCAGGTCTTGGAAATGATCCGCCACTCGCCGTCGAGCCTGAGGACCGACAGATAGTCGACGAACTCGCGGGTGCTGACCAAGACCTCGACCTTGACCATCACCGTGTCCGGTCCGGCCTCGTCCATCGAGACGATGCGCTCGCGGCGTTCGGCGCCGCTGGCCTTGGGCGACGGGCGGCTCTCGATGATTTTCCGGAACTCGTCCATCGGCCAGTCGACGAAGCCGCCGCCCATGTTGGCGGCGTAAAGGTGCGCGTTCGGATGAAACACCGACCCCATCAAAAGGTCGGTGTCACCCGTATAAAGCGCTTCGAAATAGTTCTGGATGCACGCCTCGACGGCGCCCATATCTTCGGCGTTCATGGTGTCCTCCCAACAAGTCGTTGGCGCATGCTAGCGCAAAAGTGCGGGGAATCCAGCACCCGTGCGAAACCTCAAAGAGCCTCCGGCCCCAGAAGATCGGCGCGGAAGCGGTTCTTGAGGTGTACCCCGTCCTTCGACGGCAGCACGAACTCGAGCGGCTCGGCGCGCACTTTGATCGAACGGAACACCGGGCCGTCGGCGTTGACGATCGCATCCAGATTCGCCTTGAGTTCGCTCTCGTCGGTGATCGTGCCGGTATTCTTGATCCCCAATCCCTGCGCCGTCAGCGCCAGGTCGGCGACGGAGGCCGTGTGCGTGGTCTGCATGCCGGTCTCGCCGTAGCGTTCGTTGTCGAAGACGCAGATCGCGAGGTTCTTCGGCGCCTGCACCGCGACGGTGGCGAGCGAGCCGATCCCCATCAGCATTTCCCCGTCGCCGGTCGCGACGAGAACGCGTTTCGAGGGCTGCGCCAGCGCGAGGCCGAGGCCCGTCGGGACCGCGCCGCCCATGGCACCCCAAAGGGGAAAGATGCGGGCACAATCGCCGGCGGCGGTGAAGTCCCAGTTGGTGGAGCCGAGCCCGGTCACGACGAGAAGGTCGTCGCGGGCGTTAAGTAGGGTCTTGGCGACCTCGCGGCGGTGAAGGGGGAAACTCTCTGCACGTTTACTCATGGTGTCCTCCTTACTTGCCGAAGGTCTTGATGGGGACCATGCGCTGGCTCAGCAGCAGCACGGAAGATTGCTGGCCGACGAAGGCCTTGTGCAGCGTTGCCGCCGCCTTGGCGCCGACGTCGGACGGGTCCTCGACCTCGTCCACCAGGCAGCCCGCGGTTTCGAGCGCCTGTTTCGTGGTCGTCCCCATCGGCATCTGCCACGGATTGAACTCGTGCCACTGGCCGCGCATCGTCACGAAGGCGCAGAACGGAAACCGGCAGGTCTCGATCAGCGACAGCATGTTGATGCAGTTGCCGACGCCCGACGACTGCATCAGCATCACGCACTTTTCGCCGCCGAGCCAGGCGCCCGCGGAAAGGGCAATCCCTTCTTCCTCGGTTGTCAGCGACACCGCCTTGATGTCGTTATCGTCGATACACGCGTTGATCAGACGCTTATGGCCCGCGTCCGGGACGTAGGCGACCTGGCCGACGCCGGCCTCCTTGATCGCCTTGTAGATGTCGTCACCCCATTCCATCGGTATGTTCTTCCCTGGTCAGTTACGGACGCCGCCCGTTATATCGCGCGGTCGCCGCTGGTTTGGTGCTACCGAACCGGGCAGGAAACGCGCCGGGTCCGGACCGGCGGAATCTGCCGGTCTGTTTGACATTGGCACAAAACACCGGCCCGGCAAGGCCGGGATTTGAAATAGGTGTATGTGCCTGCAGGCGAAACTGTAGCGGACCGACCCGGAACGTGCCAGTGCCGGGCGGCGGTTCCCGCGGTCAGCTTTCCCGCAACTGGTGCTCGTCGGCGCCGACCGGTTTCAGTTCCCAGCCGCCGCGATGACGCTTGTAGATGATGTAGAGGCCGAGCGCGATCAGGCCGACCGCGATGACCGGCCGGACCTCGCCGCCCATCATGAACATCGGGATCGAGAGCGAGATCGCGAGCACCGGCGAGAACAGAAGCGTCCACTTTTTCTTGCCCCGGTACTTCTGGAACCACGGGAAGATGACGGACGCCGTCGCGATCATCAGGAAGAACAGCGACCAAGGCCGCATGAAGAAGATCATCAGGTTGTCGTCGGTCGCCAGCGCCCGGATCAGGTTGATCTCGGCGTTGTCGCCCAGCACCACGCCCAGGATCATCGGCGCGAGGGGGAAGCCGTAACGCCGCATGGCGTAGCCCAGCAATCCGAAAATCAGCAGCACCCAGAGATCGAAGACGATGTTGTTGAGGGTGAAGATGCCGATCGCGCAGTACGCCAGGATCACGATCGCGAGCCGGTACATCGGCACCCGCGTCACGGTGACGAAAACGCGCAGGCAGATCGCCTGCAGGCCCAGCATGATGAACAGCGAGAGCGCAAACGCGACCATGATCGAGTAGGCGAGGATCGGCTCGGTGACGATGAACGTCGGGCTGGGGGCGATGTTGTGAATCAGAAGCGCGCCCAGCATGACCGCTGTGACGATGTCGCCCGGAATCCCCAGCGCCATCATGGTGATCAGTGCGCCGCCCTCGACCGCGTTGTTGGAACTTTCGGGCGCGATAATCCCTTCGGGGGTGCCGGTGCCGAACTTTTCGGGGGTGTCGGACGCTTTCTTGGTCTGGTCGTAGGCCAGGATGTTGGCGATGGTGCCGCCGGCGCCCGGCAGGATGCCGACGAAGATGCCGATCAACGACGAGCGGATCAGCGTCTTGTAGTGCTTGAAGATTTCCCGGATCGCCTGGAAATGTTCGATGGCGATTTTGGTGGTGCTGAGCACCATCGGCTTGCGGGCGCGATCGGTATCGCGAAGATCGCTCAGTAACTGACTGAACGCGAAAAGCCCGACCAGCACCGGCAGGAAGTCGAAGCCTTGTTCGAGTGGCTCGAATCCGAACGTAAAGCGCGCAACGCCGCTGATCTCGTCTTCGCCGATGGCGGTGATCAGAAGGCCGACGGCGCCGGCGAGTACGCCCTTGATGATGTTTTCGCCGGCAAGGCTCGCCGTGATGGTCAGCGCGAACAGCACCAGCGAGAAATAGTCCCACGGCCCGAATTCGAGGCCGATCTTGGCCAGCGACGGCGCCAGCAGCATAAGAAAGACCGCCGAAATCATGCCGCCGAAGAACGACGACCAGACGCCGAGGCCGAGCGCCAGGCCCGGCTTACCGGCGCGGGTCATGGGGTAACCGTCGAAGGTGGTGGCGACGGACGACGGCGTGCCCGGAATGCCGGTCAGCACGCCGGCCATGAGCCCGCCGGAAAGACCGCCAACGAACACGCCGATCATGGTCGAGATGCCCTCGATCGCGCTCATCCCGAAGGTGAACGGCAGCGTGAGCACGACCGCCATGGTGATGGTGAAGCCCGGGATCGCGCCTGTGATCAGGCCGGCGGCGACGCCGACCGACATCAGGGCCAGGTTCTTGAGGTGGAAGACCGCGTCGAAGGCGCCGGCGATGTTTTCGATGATCATGGCGGTTCCCTCAGCGTGGCAGAATCTCGCCCTGGGGCAGGATGACCCCGAGCGCATAAGTGAAGATCGCCCACATGAAGCCCATGCAGACGACGGCGACGATGGCGTTGATGATGAAGTTGCGGCGCGTGTTCTCGCCCAGGTACGAGAGCGTCACGAACACGAACAGAATGCCGCCGATCAGCATGCCGAGCCATTTCAGCGATGCCAGGAAAAGACCGTAAAACGCGAAGCAGGCGACGACGTTGCGGTTGACGTGGAACCATTCGGCGATGCCGTTTATCTGTTCGCCGTCGTCCTTGGGTTCGGGGCGCGTCGCGCTGATTGATTGAATGAGATAAAGAAGCGAAAGGCCGCCGATGAAAAAGGTGACGACGCGGGGCCAGATCTTGGCGCCGATGATGGCGCCGGGCACGGTCTCGTAAAAATAAGTGTCGAGATACAACGCGCTGGTGATGACCAGCAACAATAGCGCGATGACGACGTCGGCGTTAATGCGGCTCATGATTCCAACCGTGGTCTTGTGACGGGCGACGAAAAACCCGGCCCCGCCTCAGGGGCGGAGCCGGGGGATTTTTCGCCGATCAGCCTTTGAACATGCCGATCTTCTTGGCGACCTTCAGATGCTGCTCGAAGGACTTCTTGAAGAATTCTTCGTATTCAGCATGGTCCTTGTAGACGATCCAGGTGCCTTTCTCGTCCATGTGCTTGACCACGGCCGGGTCGGTCATGGCTTTCTTGAACGCTGCTTCGTAATGCGCGATCACGTCCTTCGGCGTACCCTTCGGCGCGACGACGCCACGATGGAGGCCGTAGATCACGTCAACGCCCTGTTCCTTCATGGTCGGCAGTTCCGGCATCAGCGGATCGCGTTTTTCGGTGGCGATACCGAGCGCCTTCATGGTGCCTTCCTGGATGTACTTCTTGGCCGTCAGGATGTTCATTTCCCCGACGTCGACGTTGTTCGACAGGATCGCGGTCAGGCGTTCACGCGTGCCTTCGTACGGGATGTACTTGAACTCGGTGCCGGTCTGATCCTCGATCACCAGGTTGAAGAACTGGCTGGTCGAGCCGGTGGTGACACCGACGCCGAGCTTGCCCGGGTTCTTCTTCGCGTAATCGACGAGCGTCTTCATGTCGTCGAACGGCACATTGGCGTTCGCGCCGAGCACCGACGGCGTGTAGGTCAGCAGCGACACGGTGTCGAACGCATCCCACGTGAAGTCGACGCGGCCCGCCAGATAGGTGGTGATCTGGCTCTCGTGGATCGCCATCAGGGTGCACCCGTCGGGCTTGGAGCCTTTCACTTCCTTGGCGGCCTTGTTGCCGCTCTGGCCGGAGATGTGAACGATCTGAAGCTGCGGCTTGAAGCCGGTTTCGTTGATCGCGCGGGCGACGACCTGGAACACCAGGTCGGTATCCCCGCCCGGCTTCCAAGGCACGACCATCTTGGCGGTCGAGCACGGGATGTCGGCTGCCTGTGCGGCACCCGAAAACAGCACAAAGCTGGTGGTAACAGCGGCCGCAAGGCCGGTGAAAGTACGGTTCATTAGTTTTTGTCTCCCTAGAGGTGTTCGCCTTTTTCAGGCGCCCTGCGTGACCTGGTAGGCTGTCGGCCGTTGCAGTTGCAAAAAGATTACAGCAACAGTGTTCGGGCATCCAGTACTACAGAGGCCTGAAAAAACGGTTTCGTTGTTGACCGCACATAGAGATTGTAATTCCTTTCCCGCAGATCAATCTAAATATCGTTATTTCTTACCTGAGGGGATCCCTGATGCGCGATTTGGAAAAGCCCGGCCGTTCGCCGGCGTTCGGTAAACATGGTATGGTGGCGACGTCGCACGCGATATCGACCGCGGTCGGTCTGGATATTCTGCGCCGCGGCGGCAATGCGATGGACGCCGCCGTCGCGGCCTGCGCCGTGCAGTGCGTGGTGGAGCCGGAATCGACGGGGATCGGCGGCGACAATTTCTGTATTTACGCGCCGGAAGGCTCGATCAAGGACATGATCGCGTTCAACGGGTCGGGCCGCGCGCCCGCCGCCGCGACGCCGGAGTGGTATGAAGAGCAGGGGATTACGACCCTCGAGCGCCAGACGCCGCACGCCGTTATCGTGCCGGGGGTCATCGACGCGTGGGAAACGCTGACTAAAAATCATGGCACGATGGAATTGGGCGAACTGCTGCAGCCGGCCATCGAGTATGCGCGGGACGGTTATCCGATATCGTCCCGTGTTTCCACCGACTTCAAGAGCAACGAGGCGCTGCTCCGGGGCTGCCCGAATGCGACCCGTGTGTTCCTGCCGGACGGCCGCGTGCCGGAATGCGGCGAAATGCACTATCAGCCGGAGCTGGCGGCGACGCTGCAGAAGATCGCCGATCACGGCCGCGACGCGTTCTATACCGGTGACGTCGCGGAAGATATCGTGTCGTTCCTGCAGTCTTTAGGCGGCCTTCACACGCTGGAAGACTTCAAGAATGCGGCCGGCGAATACGTGACGCCGATTTCGACCAATTACCGGGGCTACGACATCTACGAATGCCCGCCGAACGGCCAGGGCGTAATCGCGCTTCTGCTGTTGAACATGTTGAAGGACGTGCCCACCGAAGGCGTCGATCCGCTGTCGGTCGAACGTCTGCATATGGAGATCGAGTTCGGCCGTCTCGCCTATCAGGACCGCAATTTCTTCGTCGCCGACCCGAATAAGGCGGACGTCCCCACCGACTGGCTGTTGTCTGACGCCCACGCGAAAGAACTGGCGGCGCATTTCGATCCGGCGAAAGCACTCGATCCGTTGCCGCCCGTAAGCGCGCCCGTCAACGAGAGCACCGTCTATATCTCGGTGGTCGACAAGGACCGCAACGCCTGCAGTTTCATCAATACGCTGTTTTCCAACTTCGGGACCGGCCTGATGGCGCCGAAATCCGGTGTGACGCTGACCAACCGCGGCCAGGGCTTCACGCTGGAAAAGGGGCATCTCAACTGCATCGCGCCGAACAAGCGGCCTTTACACACGATCATTCCGGGGATGCTCGGCCAGGGCGACAAGGCGATCATGCCTTTCGGCGTCATGGGCGGGCAGTACCAGTCGTTCGGCCACATGCAGTTCCTGACCAAGCTGCTGGACTTCGGGATGGACATCCAGGAGGCGCAGGATGCGCCCCGCGTGTTCCCGATTGCGGGCTCGATGGACGTCGAGATGGAAGGCACGATCCCCGCCGAGACCGTTGCCGCGTTGGAGAAGATGGGCCACAAGCGCATCAAGCCCGCGAAGCCCATCGGCGGCAGCCAGGCGATCTGGATCGACTGGGAACGCGGCATCCTTATCGGCGGGTCAGAACCCCGCAAGGACGGCTGCGCGGTCGGGTACTGATTCAGACATCGCGGCACGCTCATTCGTCATCCCGGCTCCGTGCTCGCAACGCTCGCCTGGCCGGGATGACGACTGGTGTATTGAATAGCAAAGCCGCATCCCCCACACTTCGGCCATGAGCGACGAAGAGTTTTCAAAGATTTCCCTGGATATCGATCTCGATGCCGAGGGCAAGCAGCACGGCACGATGGTCATTCCGTGGTCGCGGGACGAATCGTCTTGGGGCTCGATCCCGATGCCGTTGACGGTGATCCGTAACGGCGACGGCCCGACGGTTTTATTCACCGGCGCCAATCACGGCGACGAGTACGAAGGGCCGATCGCGCTCACGAAACTGCGCGCCAGCCTCAAGGCCAAGGACATTCGCGGCCGGGTCATCATTGTGCCGGCGCTCAATCTGCCGGCGTTCCGCGCCGGCAAGCGCACGTCGCCCATCGACGGCGGCAACATGAACCGTGCCTTTCCCGGCGATGCGCGGGGCGATATCACAAACATGATCGCGCACTTCGTGACGTCGCGCCTGATCAGCCGCGCCGACGTGGTCGTCGATATCCATGCCGGCGGCCGGTCAATGAACCTTCTGCCGATGGGCATCATCCACGACCTGCCGGACGAAAAGCAGATGCAGGCGACGCTCGCCGCTCTCAAGGCGTTCGGCGCGCCCTACGGGATGATCCTGACCGAGCTGGACGCGGTCGGCATGATCGACACGGTGGTCGAGGAGGCGGGCAAGGTCTTTGTCTCGACCGAACTGGGCGGTGCCGCGACGTCGACCGTCGAAACGATCGCCGTCGCCGAGCGGGGCGTGATGAATATCCTCAAGCACACCGGGATCGTCACCGGGGATCCGGATATCCCCGAACCGTCGAAGCTGATCCACACGCCGAGCGGCGACAGCTTCGTCAGCGCCCGCACCGAGGGTCTGTTCGAAATCTGCAAGGATCTGGGCGAGCACGTCACGAAGGGCGATGTCATCGCCCGCGTGCATTATCTCGAAGACCCGGACCGCGACCCCACCGATCTCGTCGCCGGGATTTCGGGGCAGATCGTCTGCCGCCATATGCCGGGTCTGATCAACCGCGGCGATTGCGCCGCCGTCATCGCCGAACCCTGGTCGGGATAGGGGCCGCGTGAGCGCCCCACGCCCCGTCACCCTGACCGATATCCGCGTCGCACAGTCGCGCATCGCCGGGCGCGTGACGCGGACGCCGCTGCGGCTGTCGCCTTTCCTGAGTGAGCACGCCGGTCATCCGGTCAGGCTCAAGCTCGAAACCATGCAGGACACCGGCGCGTTCAAATTGCGCGGTGCGACCAACGCGCTGCTGAACCTGAACGACGAGAAAAAGAAGCGCGGCGTCATCGCGGTCTCGACCGGCAATCACGGACGCGGGGTCGCCTTCGCGGCGAAGGCGCTCGGCATCAAGTGCGCCGTTTACATGTCGGAACTGGTCCCCGCGGTCAAAGTGGACGCGATCCGCAAACTGGACGCCGAAGTGGTAATCGCCGGCCGCTCCCAGGACGACGCCGAAGCCGCCGCGGTTAAGCGTATCGACAAAGACGGCCTCACCTATATCCACCCCTTCGACGATCCGCACGTCATCGCCGGGCAGGGGACGGTGGGCCTCGAGATCGTCGAAGACATGCCCGACGTCGCCAACGTGCTGGTGCCGCTTTCGGGCGGCGGACTGTTCGCCGGGATCGCGACGGCGGTCAGGACGCTGAAGCCCGATGCGCGTTTGATCGGCATCACGATGGACCGGGGTGCGGCGATGATCGAAAGCCTGAACGCGGGCAAGCCCGTGCCGGTCGAAGAGGTCGAAAGCCTTGCCGACAGTCTTGGTGGTGGGATCGGCCTTGAGAACGCCTACACCTTCGAGATCACCAGACGCCTGATCGACGAGACGCTGTTGTTGAGCGAAGACGAAATCGCGGCGGCCATGCGCACCCTGTTTCGTGAGGACCGCATCGTCGCCGAAGGCGGTGCCGCCGTCGGTGTCGGCGGGCTGATGTCGGGCAATCTCGACCTTCGCCCCGGCCCGACGGCCATCGTCGTCAGCGGCTGTAATGTGGACATGGACCGGTTTGTTGAGATCGTCGGCTGATCACATCAGCCGTCATCCCGGGCGCGGGTTTTCTGCAAATCCATGATTTGCATAGAACTGCCAGAGACCCGGGACCTCGCAATCTCAGAACGGATTGGGTGCGCTTGTGGATGGGGCCCGGATCCCTCTCCCGGGCGAAGCCCGAGTTCGGTTCCGGGATGACGGGTTGGAGTTATTTGCTAAGGTGATCCGCACAATGACCGACACCACACCCCCCGTTATCGGTGAAGCGGCGCTCCGCGACAGCGTCCAACTCGACATGGACGTGATCGATTGCGTCGCCGACGCCTTCACCGCGCTCAGCGCCGGCAAGACGATCATGCCGCCGATTCTGCGCCTCGATATCCCAGAGAAACACGGCGAGGTCGATATCAAGACGGCCTATGTCGAAGGCTTCGACGGCTTCTGCGTGAAGATGAGCACCGGCTTTTTCGAGAATAAGAAACTGGGGCTGCCATCACTCGGCGGCATGATGACGGTGCTGGATGCGGAAACCGGACACGTCCGCGCCGTGTTGCTGGATAACGGTTACCTGACCGATATCCGGACCGCGGCGGCGGGCGCGGTCGCGGCCAGGCATCTTGCGCCCGAGGGGCCGGTGCGGGCCGGGATCGTCGGCACTGGTCTGCAGGCGAGATTGCAGCTCGAGGCGTTGTCGCTGGTGCGAGATATCGCCGAGGTCCGGGTCTGGGGCCGCGACATTTCGAAAGCGAACGCGTTTGCTGATGACGTCTCGTTCGACGTCGAGGTGATGGCGGATGCCGATGAACTGGCCGCCTTATCCAATGTGATCGTCACCACAACGCCTTCCATGAGGCCGCTCTTCAATGCCGGCGCGGTTGCGAAAGGGACCCACGTGACGGCCATGGGCTCGGACGCGCCCGGCAAGAACGAGCTCGATCCGGCGCTGTTCTCGAAAGCCGAGCTTGTTGTCTGTGACAGCCCGGAACAGTGCGGAGATTGCGGCGAACTCGGAAGTGCCAGAAAGGCCGGGTTCGACGGCGCGGTCGTCGAACTGGGGCAGGTGACGGCGGGCGCACACCCGGGACGCACCAGCGACGATCAGATTACGGTCTGCGATCTCACCGGATGCGGGGTGCAGGACACCGCGATTTCGGACCTCGCGGTAAAGCGGCTCGCGTCCGCCTAATCGACGGTCCAGCCGACGCGGTAGAGCGTCATCGGCTCGGGCACACCCTTCATATCGTATTTACCCGCCGTTTCGAATTCGATGCCCTGACCCTTGGACAGCTCGCGCACGTTGTCGGTGACGAAGACCTCTCCTTCGCCGGCCTTGTCGCAGACGCGCGCCGCCAGTTGCACGGTGGTGCCGAAGAAGTCGTCTTCTTCCTGAAGCGCTTCGCCGGCGTTAAGCCCCATGCGCACCCGGACCTGAAGCGCCTCGTCGCCGGCGTTGTGTTCCGTCAGCGATTCTCTGATCTGCATCGCCGCGCGGACGGCGTTGGCGGCGGATGTGAAGCTCGCCATGATGCCGTCGCCGGTATGCTTGACCTCCTTGCCGTGGTGCGACGCCAGTGCGGTGCGGACGATGGCGTTGTGGATGCGGACCACTTCCTGCGCACCATAATCGCCACGCTCGTGCGTCATCTGCGTCGAGCCGACGAGGTCGGTGAACATGATGCAGACGATCCCCTGCGATTGCGCGCGCGCCGCAGAATCGGAGGTCCATAACTTCACCGTGTCAGCGAAATCGACGAACGGCGCCGGGTCCCCCTGGATGCTTTTCTCCATCGTTTGCCGGCCGGCATTGATCATCATCCGGTAGCGTTCCTGGCTGCGGTATTCCTCGAAATTGCGGCAGAACGCATCGATGCGCTCTTCCGAATTGCCGAGCGCGCCGACCGCTTCGCGGACCAGCACGAACGACTGTACCTTCTTCAAACCGGCATGCTCGCCATACCGCTCCGCCGCGCCGGCACCGAACAGGTTGAGGCCGAAGCTGACGTGTTGGTTCATGCGCGGCACCTCGTCCTTGATGGCGGCCAGCGAATTCACCAGAAACTCCAGCACCGAACGGCGCATCTGTTCGGTCATGCTGACGTTCTTGGGCTCGTGCGAGCCCGGCGCGGCGTCGGCCGGATCTTGTTCGCCGGCGGCGGGTGCGGGCGCTTCGCTTCTGGGACGGCGCGGCAGGTTCAACTCGTCCTGATAAACCCGGCGGCGGGTTTGCGCGGGCGGCGCGGCCGTGACGGGCGGCGGCGCATAAACCTCGGCACGGTCCATCTGTTCGCGGTAACCGCGATAGACCCAGACCATCAGCACGGCGGCCGATACCAAGAACACGAGAAGAGTCGCGCCGAAAATGCTGTTCTGGATCGCCTGCGTCCCCAGGTTCATGTTCTGGCCGAGACCCCTGATCCCCGCCGACACCGGCACGAACAGCACCGCGGTGATGCCGAAGGCGACGGCGACCGCGCCGGCGATCCTGGCCGCCGTGCGCAACGGATCGGGCGGCTCCGGTGCCGGCTCGCGGGTGAGCGCGGGGGGCGGTGTCGCGGCCTTGGGGCGATCTCCCCGGTCGGCCGGTTCGTCGACATAGGATTGCACCAGGTCCGGCGACGGCTCTTCGATGTTGAACTCGGGCGTCTCGTCGGCACTGGCGGCGGCGCGGGCGGCCTTTTTCATCTGCCGCTGTACGTTCGCCATCTTGTTCAGGTGCGGGCTGATCCAGGCGAGGGTCTCCAGCGGCGCACGGCCCGATCCGTATTCGACGACCGCCATCGCGCGGACTCCGTCGAAGCCGCCGGTCTTGTCGAGTTCGGCGGCGCGCAGAACCGCTGCATCCTTGTCCCCGCCCTCGATCTGTTCCAAGCGGCGCCAGCGACCCCCTTGGCGCACGTAGATGTCGAAATGTGTCGGCGTCACCTGGCTTTCCTCAACATTCGCCGCTTAAAAACCGCCCCCGTTTGCGATCAACAACTTACGGCATTTTACGCGTTTCAGGATCAATTTCTTGATCTTGCAACGCAAGCGCCGGTCCGCTGCAAGCATCGTCCGTTGATCGTATGCGCGCTCCGGATGCGCGAACGGTTGCAGCAGAGATGCGAACGCCCTTAAGTGGAGCATCAGGATTACCTGAGAAAGATCAAGTGACGACCTCGCGTCAGCGGGTCGGAATCCGGAGGCGGGCCGTAACGGCCCGGCGGCAGCCATCCCCCCGTTGTAAGTTGCCGCCAGATACGGGTGTTCCCGTCTCCGGTACCCGCAGCCCCCATACACGGATTGACTGACCGCGGCGCCCGGCGCACCTTTTCCGGCGATGTTGCGGCGCCGTTTTTCATATCGTCTGGCATTTGCGTCGGCTGTGCTGATCGCCGCCGCCGTGACCGGCGCGCGTGCGGCCCCGCCCCAGGATGCGATCCGGCCCTTGATCGGCACCGTTTGCGACGAACCCTACAGCGATCCGCAACGCTTTCGTGCCGTCGGCGATGTTCGCATCATCGAACACGTCGTGGATTCGTTCCGCGGTGCGCCGGGCCGGGCGAAAACGGTGCTGCTGCTCCCCGACGGCCGCCACCTCGACGTCAGCGTCCTGTTCCCGGGCGGCGGACTGCGCAAGATCGCCATTGATCTCTTGGACGAAAAGCCGCTGTTCAGCGTGTCGTTGAACAACGCTTGCAAGATCACCGAGGCGCGCGAGATCGCCTACGACGATGCGGGTCGCGCGCAGGAGATCCGCATCTACGCCGACGACCTCGAGACAAAGACCGGCGATATTCAACTCAACCCGGCCGCACCCCCCGCCGCTGATCCGGGGGGCGTGGCGGTCGGCCATATCGACAGCGGTGTCAATTATACCATCGATCCGTTCAAGGCGCATCTCGCCCGAACGAGAGACGGCAAGCTGATCGGCCGTGATTTCTGGGACGGCGACGAGCTGCCGTTCGATGCCGATACCGGCCGCACGCCGTTCTTTCCGCTGCATCACGGCTCGGCGGTGATGAGCGTGCTGATCCGCGAGGCGCCGATAGCGCGTGTCGTTCCCGTCAGATATCCGCGCCCGGACATGACGAAAATGGCGGATGCCGTCGGCTGGCTTTCGAATCAGGGGGTGCGGATCGTCAACCTGGCGATGGGCTCCAACAGCCGGGACGAATGGCAGGCGTTCAACGACGCCGCGCGCACGCACCCGCGGATGCTGTTTATCATCTCGGCGGGCAACGACGGCCGCGACATCGACCGCGATCCGGTCTATCCGGCGGCGCTCGGGCTTTCGAACGCCATCGTGGTCACGTCGTCGACGCCGGACGGACGCCTGGCGCAGGGCTCGAACTGGGGGGCGGATAGCGTCGACATCATGGCGCCCGGCGAACGGATCGAGGTCGTCGATCATCGCGGCGTACCGGGGAAGGCGTCGGGGTCCAGCTTTGCTGTGCCGCGCATCACGGCGCTCGCGGTTCGCGCGCTCGCCGCCCATCCCGACTGGCACGGCCCGGAACTCAGGGACTGGATCCTCAAGCGTGCGCGGCCAATGGGGGAAGAGAAGCTGACCCGGTACGGCTGGATCCCGGATCCGCTGGACGGCCCCTGATTCCGATCAGTTGAGTTTCGGCGCCGGCGGCGGGTCGTCATAGAAGCGCCTGGCCGGCGGCGCCATTTGCGGCAATTCCGTCTCGATGGTTTTCATCGCCCGGTCGGCGAGGTCCTGATCGCCGCCCCAGATGCCGGCCTGAAGGGCGAGGCGCAGGATTTGCGGATCGCCCGGCATGAATTCGAGCATGCGGTAAAGGAGCGGGATTTCGTTCTTGAACCGGCCGGCGATGTGATAGGTGACCGCAAGCGAGATGAGCGTGTTGGGTGCGTTCGGGTCCATCCGGTAACTGGCTTCGAGCATCTTGAGCGCGCGCTTCAGGTCGCGCCGGGTACCGAAAATCTTACCGGCCTCGTCCATCAATTGCCGGTTCGACGTGGCGAGGCAGGCTTCCTCGATCTCGATGGAGATGTCGTCGGTCAGGGGATCGCGCGCCCGGCGCACGCGGTCGAGGCTTTCGACACACCGTACATATTCGCGGCCGATCAGTTGCGAGGCTTCGATCTTGTCCGGTCCCGTCGCGGCGCGCAGGCGTTCGATTTCGGAAACGGCGATGGCCTCGTTCCGGCCTTCGCCGCCCGACGCGACGATGCCGACCAGACGGCCTTCGGCGTCGACCAGTGCACCGCCGGAATTACCTGGCAGCGAGCGGGCGTCGTGATGCAGGCGCGCAAGGGAGGTGTCGGCGCGCTTGACGATCAGCCGCCCCGGCGCGTAGACACGAACCGCCTCGCGCCCGACGTCGAAGCCGATGACGTAAAGCTCGGTTTTCAGCGTCGGGCTCTCATTGTGCGCGAGAACCGGCGCTGTGACGCCGGCCGCCACCAGCCCGACCAGATCGCCCTGATAGTCGGTCGGCGCGACGCGCGCCTGAACGACCGTATCGTCGGGTAGCGTGATCTTCGCCGCCGGATTGTCGGCGACCATGTGGCGGTTGGTGACCAGAAGACCGTCGCCGATGACGACGGCGCTGCCGACCGGCTCGAACGATGAGATCATGACGACGCTCTCTGCCGCCTTGCAGACGGGGGCGGGTGCGGTGCAGGTCTGCGCCGCCGCCGGGGACGCGGCGGTAAGGGCGGCCAGCAGCCATATCCGATGGAGAAGGCCGCGCATAATCAGATGATCCCCTGGCTGCGCGCCCAGACCAGAACGCCGAACGCGCCCGCGGCGCTGAGCGTCCCGACGCCGATGTGCTTCTTGAACAGAAAGAACATGACGAAGCCGAACACGGCCGCGCCCACGCGGTCAACCAGCTCGGTATTTTCGAGCACGCCGACGGGCAGGAAAATGATGCGCGAGATCAGCGCCGCCAGTAGCCCATAGGCGACGCACGCGACCCACTGCAGGACCGGGCTGTCCGGGTCGAGCCCGGCGACGATGGTGGTCCCCAATCCGCGCCAAAGATACGTGACGGCGATGGCCATTCCCAAAAGCGCCCAGATCGACGCGGTCGTCATGCCTGTGACTTCGCCGGTCATGCCCGCGCCTTCAACAGCCGGTCGGCGAAATAGCCGACGCTGCCGGCGACGATTCCGGCCAACGGGAGAGACCATTCCGGCGTTAAGATATACATCGGCGGTCCGGCGACGGCGCCGGCGGCAAACGCCAACAACCCGGCCCGCGCCCGCATCGCCGCGAACACGAACGCGAAATAGATCGGGTTCAGGAACACCAGCGTGACGGTGACATAGAACGGCATCGCCTCCGCCATCAGGTAGCCCGCCGAAACGCCGCCCGCGCCGGCGATCATGCAGATCGTCGAGAACCCGGCATAGAACGGCCCGCGCTGGTCCGGGCTCAGCTCCGGCACACGCCTGAGCAGGCCGACCCAGGTGTTGACCGACATGAACTGGACCCAGAGATATCTGAGCCGCCAGCCGGTTCTCGAGCCGCGGAACAGCGGCGCCAGAGACATGCTCATCGGCAGAAACCGCATATTGGCGAGCGAGACGCCGATCAGCATCGACACCAGCGGCGCGCCCAGCAGCATGTATTCGATCAGCGCGACCTGACCCGGCAGCCCCCAGATCCCGAGCGTCGAAACGACGCCGAAAGCGAGGCTGAGGCCCGCCGAATGCACCAGTGCGCCGTAACCGATCATGCTGGCGGCGACCATGAACGCGGGCAGGCTGAAGCCGTCGAGGAGCCCCCGGCGGAACAGCGCCCAATTGTCGGCGTAGGGATTTTCAGAAGCGGATATGGCGGGGCCCTCTTTGTCTTCGACATGCTGTCGCAAACTGGGGGATGCATCAAATCCCTAATTTCGTGTCAGTTTAATAGAAATCGAGACAAATCATGCCGATTAATTGCCATATGTGCGCGAAACTGCTTCACTTCCTTTTCCGTTGCCTGGATTTGGGAGGATCTCATGCCTGACGGTGAACCGTTGTCACATATCATTCCGCCGGACACGAGTTCGGCGCTCGGCAAGGGGATGACCGTTCTTTCGGCAATCCTGACCGCACCGAAGCCCCCCAGTCTCAACGACATTGCGGAGCGCACCGACCTGCCGCGTCCGACCGTTTTCCGGGTCGTCAAACAACTCGAAGAGACGCTGATGATCACCCGCGCGCCGGACGGCGACAAGTATCTGGTCGGCCCCAATCTCATGTCGCTGGCGACCGACGCCATGTCGGCGTTCATGCATGCTTCCCCGGTGCGTGCGATTTTGTCCGGGCTCGTTCACGAGATCGGCGAGACCTGCAATCTCGGGGTGCTGGATCGTGACAGCGTCGTCTATATTGACCGGGTCGAATGCTCGTGGCCGCTCAGATTGCAGATGGGCGTCGGCACGCATGTGTCGATGCATGCGACGGCGCTCGGCAAACTGCTGGTGGCGCACCTGCCGACCCGGAGCCGCCGGCGCATCATCCGTGCATCGCCGCTTGAGAAATTCACCGATTTCACGATTACCGATCCGAAGCTGCTGGAAGCGGAATTCAAGCTGATCCGCCGTCAGGGCTACGCCCGCAACAGCGAGGAAAACACCATTGGCATCATCGGCGTCGCGGTGCCCGTGTTCGATGCCCGCAACCGGGTCGTTGCCGGCCTGTCCTTGCACGCGCCGGCGGCGCGGATGTCGCTCAATCTTGCGGAACAAAAGATCGACCGCCTGCGCGAAACCGCGCGCCTGATCGAGCAGACCATGCGCGAAACCCTGCAGGTGCCACTGAGCGGCGCGGAGGCGGCGGAATGAGTCTGACGACGGAACAGCGCGGCAACATTACCCTCGTCACCGGGGTCATCGGTGCCGACACCCATATCGTCGGCAACCGTATCCTGTCGATGGCGCTGGAGAAGGAGGGCTTCAAGGTGGTGGCGCTGGGCGCGCTGACGCCCGCCGAGGATTTCGTCAAGGCGGCGATTGAGACGGCGGCGGACGCGATCCTGGTGTCGTCGCTCTATGGTCAAGGCGAACTGGACTGCCGTGGTTTTAGAGACATGTGCATCGAAGCGGGTCTCGAAGACATCACGCTCTATGTCGGCGGCAATCTCGTCGTCGGCAAGCAGGCATGGGAGGACGTCGAGCAACGCTACATCGCGATGGGGTTCGACCGCGCGTTTCCACCCGGCACCCGCACGCCCGATGTGGTGAAGGCGCTCGACGAAGATCTGAAGGACAAGGCGAACGGAGCAGCCGCATGACGGGCCGAAGCGCCCTTTTGATCGATTTCGGCAGCACCTATACCAAGTTGCGGGCCATCGATCTCGATGCCGGCACCATCCTCGGGGCCGGACAGGGGCCGTCGACCGTGACGAGCGACGTCAATTTGGGTCTGGACGCGGCGCTAGAAGATCTCGAACAGCAATTGGGTGCGCTTCCCGATTTCACGCACCGCCTGGCGTCGTCGTCGGCAGCGGGCGGTCTCGCCATGATCACGGTGGGATTGGTCAAGGAACTGACCGCGGAAGCGGCCCGGCTGGCCGCGCTCGGCGCCGGCGCCAAGCTGATCGGCGCGCACGCCTACAAACTGACGGAAAAAGACGCGCAAGGGATCGTCTCGCAGAACCCGGACATTCTTTTGCTCGCCGGCGGCACGGACGGGGGGAACGAGGAAGCCATCCGCTGGAACGCCGACAAGCTGGCGAAGGCGGGGCTTGCGTGCCCTGTGATCATCGCCGGCAACCGGGTGGCCGCAGACGACATCGCGGAGACGCTCACGGTGGCCGGGGGCGATGCCCGGATCGCCGGAAACGTGATGCCCGAATTCAACGTGCTCGATGTCGAGCCGGCGCGCGCCGCGATCCGCGACGTGTTCATCGAACGGATCGTCCACGCCAAGGGAATCGACAAGGCCGAAGCGCGGTTCGACGCGGTCCTCATGCCGACGCCCGCCGCGGTCATGGAAGGCGCCAGACTGCTGGCCGAGGGCAACGATAATCATGCCGGCTGGGGGCCGTTGATGGTGGTCGATGTCGGCGGCGCAACGACGGACGTGCATTCCATCGCCACCGGTGCGCCGGCGGACGGCAGCGTGGTGCAGTACGGCCTGCCGGAACCCTATGCCAAGCGCACCGTCGAGGGCGACCTCGGCATGCGGCACAACGCCAGGACCATCGTCGAGACGGCGGGGACCGAGACGTTCGCGGCTGACGCCGGGTTCTCCGTGGACGAGGTCGAGGACTTTCTCGGCGCGATCGAGGAGGATGTCGAACGCCTGCCGGAGACCGACGGCGAACGGCAGTTCGACGCGGCCCTCGCCCGCAGCGCCGTCGCCCGCGCCATGAAGCGGCACGCGGGCACGGTCGAGATCAAGCAGACCCTGACCGGCCCGGTGATGGTGCAGTACGGTAAAGACCTGAGCGCGGTCGGCACGGTCATCGGCACCGGCGGCGTGCTGGTCCACGGCGACGATCCCGAAGACATTCTTCGCGCTGGTCTGTTCGATACGAACGACGCGGAATCGCTCCGACCGAAAGACCCGGCGCTGCTGATCGACAGTGCGTACGCGCTCTATGCCGTGGGCCTCTTGGCCGGCGTCGAGCCTGACGCGGCGTTGCGTTTCGCCCATAACAACATTGCCGAAAATCCGGCATCCCGGAAGGAAGGTATCCATGGACGGTCACCCGCAGCCTGATACGGACGGGCTCAAATTCTCTGCCGAACGCATCCCCGACGACGTGTTCGACCGGATGCGCGAGAAGAACCTCGCGCGCTGGCCGACCGGCGCCGAGATCGACCTGGACGAAGCCGCCGCGTTTCACAAGTCGATGCCGAAGCACAAGCAACTCGGCTGGGTCATGCGCAAGGCGGACGAGGAGGGCCGTTGCCTGACGCAGCCGCGTGGCGGCTTCGGCACGCTGGAACTCCAAAAAGAGCTGATGGTCTGTCTCGACAAGGAGGGGCATGCCGACATCGTCCCGACGACCACCGACAGCTACACGCGAAATGAGCAATGGCAGAACGCGGCCAACGGGGTCGAGGAATCGAAAAAGGCCGGACGCTCCATGCTCAACGGCTATCCGATGGTCAACTACGGTCCGAAGGTGACGCGACAACTGATCGAGGCGATCGACAAGCCGGCCATCGTGTTGTCCGGCACGGCGATGCCGCGGCTTACGTCCGAAGTCGGCTTCGCGGCAGGGTATTCGGGATATCTCGGCTCGGGCCTCGCCTATACCGCTTCCTACACGAAAGAAATCACCATCGAGCAGGGCATCCGCAACTATCAGTATCTGGACCGGCTGGCGGCGCGATATCAGGAGATGGGGGTCGAACTGCACCGGCGTCAGCCGGGGTTCCTGACCGGCACCAACATCCCGCCGTCGATCGCGATCCTGACCTGCATCATCGATGCGCTGCTGGCGGTCGGGCAGGGGGTCAAGAACTACGGTCTCGAGTTGGGTCAGACGTTGCATCTCGTGCAAGACGCCGCGGCGATCAGGATGGCGCGCGAATTGACGCAGGAATATCTGCAGAAACTCGGCCACGACGACATCTTCACGCCCGTGACGTCGCTGCACTGGATGGGAGCGTGGCCTTACGACGATGCGCAGTGCGAGGCGCTGGTCGCTTACGGGGGAACGTTGGCGGCCATCGGCGGCGCGGTCAGTGTGACGACGAAATCGTCGCATGAAGCGTTCGGCATTCCGACGCCCGAAGCCAATGCGGCCGGACTCAGGTCGACGCGGATGGCGATCTACCTGGCCAGGCATATCCGCCTCGACGACATGCCGGAATTCAAGACCGAATGCGACATGATCGCCCGCGAGGTGCGTCCGGTCATGGATAAGGTGCTCGAGATGGGCGACGGCGACGTCGCCATCGGCACCATCCGCGCTTGCGAAGCTGGGGTCATGGATATTCCCTGGTCACCCAACAACTACATGAAGAGCCGCATCATGCCGGCGCGCGACGCCGATGGGTATCTGCGGATATTCGATTGTGGGGACATGCCGATCCCGAAGGACGTCATGGACTATCACCATGAGAGACTCCGCAAGCGGGCCGAGCGCGACAACCTGCCATTCGACCATGAACTCGCAGTGTCGAGCGTCTACGAGTTGTCGGAAGGGCTGGATACCCTGATCCCGTTCCCGTGGGCGGCTGAATAGCCGTTGGCCCGCGCATCAGTGCAGCGGCTGCTCGGGCCCGCCGCTAACCGTCTGCTGGTGCTTCTCGCGTCCAAGGCGGATCAGTTCCAGTGCTTCCGGCGAATAATCGACGACGACGACGATGTGATTGATGCGTTCGTTGTCGTTCGACAGCGGCAGGCGGATCAGTCCGTGCGAATGCATGTAGCCGCCGGCGGCGAGAAATGAGTAGTGCCAGCCCATCGGGATTCGGGCTTCGATCACCTGGCGGTGGTCGGCCAGGAGTTGCTTGCCGAACGCCGGCGGCGTCAGGTCGTAGGGATGACGCGACGTCATGTCCTCGCCGTGAATTTCAGTAAGTTTGCTGCCCCAGAAGCGGAAGATGCTGTTTTCGAGCGGTTCGCGGATGTCGACGACCATCGTCGTCGGCAAAAGATCTAACGGCAGCTTGATCAGATCGAATTCGGACCATGACGGCGCAATGCGGCCGTTCCGCAACACGTCCCAATAAGCGTGCACGGTTTTCAGGCTCGACGAGAGGTCGTCGATACCGACATTGACGGTGCGCATGGCGTTTGAAATCGAATTGTCCTCCTCCGTATGGAGTATGAAATCAAGCGGCGCGTTCAGACCAAGTTTTGCCGGCCCAACCTTTACTCCAGGTAGCTTACATCCCCATGACAGCCCGACGGATCATATTGAGACCGACGATGAAGATCGTCGCCAGCAACAGCTTGCGGAACAATTGTTCGTTGATAAAGCGGCGGATGCGTTCGCCAATCAGAATCCCGGCCATGGCCGGCACGCAGGCGGCGGCAGATAACCACATCATGTTCCCGGCAAGCAGACCGTTGTTGATGTAGAAGATCGTGAGCGGCAACGCGCCCAGCAGATAAAGCCCTGTGATCGACGCCACCCACATGTCCTTGTCCATCCTCAGCATGAACAGGAACATCATGATCGGCGGCCCCCAGACGGTCGTCAGTCCGCCCATTAGACCGGCTACGGCGCCTGCGATGGGGCCGATGATTTTCTCGGCCTGCGGGCTGAGCGGTGCGGCGTCGGGCTTGTAGAACTGCGAGACCGAGAAAATCAGTGCCGTGACGCCGATGGCGGCGAACAGCACCCAGGTCTCGACGACGGTGATCAGCAGCGAACCGATATAGAGACAGATCAGAAACACGACCGCCAGCACCCAGAACCGCTTGATCGGCTTGACGATGCTGCCCGCGCCGAACATCTGCCAGACGTTGGTGACGACGATGGGAAAACACAGCATCGTAAGGGCGACGCGCGGCTCGACGAAATTGAGCGCGATCGAGAGCGTGACGATGGGAAGCGCGACGCCGCTGATCCCCTTGGCGAGACCGCCGCAGAAGATCGACAGGGCGAGAATCGTGACGATATCGGCGGGTTGGCCGAACACGTGTCAGATCTCGCCGAAACGCGCCGTGTCGACAACGAAACGGTCGTGCTCGGCCAGCTTCGGCATGCCGGCCGGCAGGCGGACGTTGCCGCCGGTGATGCGCATCGGATCGCGGAACAGGGGCTGGGTGGGTTTCAGAAAGCCGTTCATTTCGCCTGCATTATCGATCATTCGGTGCGCGACACAACATTCCATCCAGCATCCGAGATCGGCGGCGACGCCGTTGCCGAGCACGGGCTTCATGCCGAGGTCGCGGATCAATTGGAGTTGCTTCAACAAATTGTCGATGCTGCCGGCCTTCATCAGTTTGAGCTTGATGTAGCTGACACCGCCCATTTCGGCGGCGCGCTCGATCTCGCGTTCGCCGTAAATGCTTTCGTCCAGCATGAACGGCACGTTGGTGGCGTCCGCGATGGCTTTCGATGCGTCCCAATCGTCCATGTGGCACGGCTGCTCCAGCAGTTCCACGTTTTCGGGATCGACGCTGGATGCGAATTTGACGCCGTCTTCTTTGGAAAAGCCCTGGTTGCCGTCGATGCGAATCTTCACGCCTTCGGGCAGGCACGACTGGATAAACGCCGTGCGCTTCAAGTCGTCATCGACGTCCCAGCCGATCTTGACCTTGATGGTCGTGTAGCCGGCGCCGGCGTGCGCGGCGACTTCCTTTGCAATACCTTCCTCGTCGGATGCGCTCAGGATCGCCAGCAAGGGCACGTCGATATCATCACCTGGCGACAACACCGGATGCCGTTCCAGCATTTCGACGGCTGTGACCAGTGCGGTCACCGTGAACGGTGCATCGTGATGATGTTCGAATGCGGCGGCTTTGGCGGCTTCGAACGAGCCGCCGGTGATTTCGCTCGCGATCCGTTGTATCGACTGCCAGCAGCCGTCGATGGTCTCGGGCGTGTAGCCGGTCAGGATCGTCGCCTCGCCGAGCCCCGTGTTGCCGTCTCCGTCGACGACTTCGGCGATCACCGTGTCGAACGCGGTCACCGGCCCGAACGCGAGCTTGTAGGGGATCGTCAGTGGTAGTTGCAGGCGTTCCAGGCGTATCCCGGCGATACGGTCGGTCGGCATTCGATTCTCCCTGATCCGTCTTGCGCACCGGTTGTCACCGGCGCGGCGGCTCCCTATCCTCGCCCAGCATATTAGACACGAAAGGCCCGGTCATGCCCCGAGGAATAGATCATCTCGTTTTATGCGTTGGCGACCTGAAAAAGGCGCGCGTCGATTATGAAGCGCTCGGCTTTACGATGACGCCGCCGGCGCAGCACCCGTTCGGCACCGGGAACACGCTCGCGCAATTGCAGGGCTGCTTTCTTGAAGTACTGGCCGTGACCAAACCGGAAGACATCACCGAAGCGTCGGGCGACGATTTTTCGTTCGCTGCGTTCAACCGGGATTTCCTGAAGTCGCGCGATGGGATGTCGATGCTGGTGCTCGAAAGTTCGGATGAGACGAAGGACCGCAACGAGTTCCTGAAAAAAGACCTGCATGTCTATGCGCCGTTCGACTTCCAGCGCCTTGCCAAGCTGCCGGACGGCCGCGAGGAAACGGTCGGCTTCTCGTTGACCTTCGTTGACGACACGAGCCTGCCGGACATGGGGTTCTTCACTTGTAAACAGTGGCGCCCCGATCTGTTCTGGAAAAAGGAATACCAGAGCCACGCCAACGGCGCCGAAAGCGTCGACGAGATTTTCATCGTCGCGCCCGACCCGTCCGACCCGGTCAAGTTCCTGGCGTCCTTCGCCGATGCGAACGACTTCGAAACCGACGAAGGGGTCGCCCGCGTCCGGACCCCGCGCGGTACGCTGGGGGTTTATACGCCCGATGCTTTCGCCGCGAAATTCCCGGGCGCGTTTGATCAGGCCGCATTCGCATCGCCGTTCTTCGCCGGCTACGCCATCAAGTGCGCCGATCCTGCTCAGGCCCGGTCGTGCTGGAAAGATGCCGGGCTCGACGTCCGCGATAGCGGCGGTCAGCCGTGGCTGCATCCGAAAGACGGTCTGGGGTGCGTGATCGCTGCTGCATGAAGCCGGTTTTATCATTAAAATAAATCAAGTATCTGTATGATAAATCAATATAATTTCATGCTTTTCACTGGCCTGCGCCCGGCCATGGGCGTATAACCGGGCCATGAGCAACACCATCCACGTTTCCGTCTGGCGCGGCACCGAAGAGGGCGCGTTCGAGACATTCGAGGTGCCGCGGCAGCCGTCGCAGACCGTCCTCGACGTTATCACCTATATCCAGCGCAACATCGATCCGACGCTGAGCTATCGCTTCGCCTGCCGGGTCGGGGTCTGCGGGTCGTGCGCCATGACGGTCAACGGGCGGCCGCGCTGGACCTGCCGGACCCACGTCGACAAGGTCGCCGGCGACGGCACGCTCGAGGTCGCCCCGCTCAGGAATCTGCAGGTGGTCAAGGATCTCGCCTGCGAGATGACCGAATTCTTCGACAAGATGAACCGCGCCGAGGGCAAGTTCCATCCGACCAAGACCCGCCATGACGACTTCGATTTCATCAAGCCGGACGACAAAAAGCGCAAACAGGCGTCCGCCGGAATCGAATGCATCGGCTGCGGCGTCTGTTACGCGGCGTGCGATATCGTCGACTGGAACAAGGATTACCTCGGCCCGGCCGCGCTCAACCGCGCCTGGACCTTGGTCAACGACGAACGCGACGGCGGCAATGACGTGCGCCTCGCCGCGGTCGCCGGCGATGCGGGATGTCACGCGTGTCACTCGCAACAGGGCTGCGTCGAACACTGTCCGAAACATCTGAGCCCGACGCACTCCATCGCCGGGCTCAAGCGCGAAACCGCAAAGGCCGCGCTCAAGGGACTGCTGGGCGGCGACGACTGATGGCGAGCGTCCGCGTCGAAACCAAGCTCTGGGTCTGGCAGCGGCTGTCCGCGGCGGTGCTCGGCCTTTGCGTGCTCGTTCACCTGGCGATGATCATCTACGCCGTCCAGGACGGCCTCAGCGCCGCCGAGATCATCGGCCGCGTGTCCGGCAATATCCTCTGGTTCGTGTTCTATGCGGTGTTCATCGTGGCCGTCGCGATCCACGCGCCGATCGGGGTGCGCACGATCCTCAACGAGATGACGACGCTCAGCCCGAAGATCACGCACATGGTCATGGCGGTGCTTTGCCTCATCATCCTGGTCATGGGTTTCCGCGCCATTATCGGGCTCTATCAGGCGGGGGCGTCGCTATGAAGACCGGCGCGCACCGCAATCATCCGCATTACTGGGCGTTCGTGCTGCACCGGATATCCGGTCTGTTGCTGGCGCTGTTCCTGCCGGCGCATTTCTACGTGCTGGGCCTCGCCATCGAGGGCGCCGCCGCGATGGACGGGTTTCTGAGCTGGTCCGCAACGCCGCTCGCCAAGATCATGGAAACCGGCCTCGTGGTTTTGTTGGCGGCGCACCTGACGGGCGGGCTGCGACTTTTGGCGCTCGAATTCATCGGCACCCGCGAAAGCTCGCGCATCGCCGTCGCCGTCGGTGCCGGCGTCGCGCTCTGCACCGGGCTGATCTTCCTGCTCAATGGGACCTGAGATCGCCATCATCCTGACCGGGGCCCTGGCGGCGTCGTTCGTCGCCGGCGCCGCCGGTTTCGGCGATGCGCTGGTGGCCGCCGCCATCTGGCTGCAGTTCTTCCAGCCGTCCGAAACCGTGCCGCTCATCGTCGCCTGTTTCTTCGCGATGCATGTGGTGATGCTCGTCATGATGAAGGGCCATCTGGATTTCCAACACTTGTGGCCGTTCGTGATCGGCGGTGCCGTCGGCGTGCCCATCGGCACGCAGCTGTTGAAAGTCATTGATCCCGCGACCTTTAAGCTGGTCGCCGGCGCCGGGCTGGTCGTTTACGGTGCGGTCATGCTGATGCTCGCCAACCTGCCGGTGATCAAGAAAGGCGGCCGTCCGCTCGACGGGTTCGTCGGCTGGATCGGTGGCGTGCTGGGCGGGTTCGCCGGGCTTTCGGGATTCATTCCCGCCATATGGTGCACGCAGCGCGGCTGGCCGCGTGAACAGGCGCGCGGCGTCACGCAACCCTACATCCTGACCATGCACGGCATGGCGCTCGGCTGGTTGGCGGCGGGCGGACTGGTCACCGCCGAGACCGGCACGCGCTTCGCCGTTGCCGTGCCGGCAATCGCGCTCGGCGCGTGGATCGGTGTCCGGCTTTACGGCCATTTCGACGACAGACGTTTCAGGCAATGCGTGCTGGCGCTTTTGATCGCCGCCGGTGGCTTGCTGCTTTTAAACCCGGGAGGACGCTGACATGTCCACGAAGATCCAGATCGAAGACCTGAAAACCGACGTGCTGATTCTCGGATCGGGCGGTGCCGGCCTGTTCGGTGCGCTGCACGCCAAGGCTGCCAATCCCGATCTCGAGGTCACGGTCGCGGTCAAGGGTCTGCTCGGAAAGTGCGGCTGCACGCGCATGGTGCAGGGCGGCTACAACGTCGCCATCGCCCCCGGCGACAGCACCGAACGGCATTTCATGGACACCATCGAGGGCGGTAAATGGATCAACCGCCAGGATCTGGCCTGGACGCTGGTCGAGCAGGCGCAGGTTCGCATCCGCGAGCTTGAGAACGAACTCGGCTGCTATTTCGACCGCAACCCGGACGGCACCGTCCACCAGAAGGCCTTCGCCGGGCAGACCTTCGACCGCACCGTCCATAAAGGCGACCTGACCGGGATCGAGATCATCAACCGCCTCGCCGAGCAAGTCTGGGCGCGCGACATCAAGCGGATGGAAGACCACCGCGCCGTGGCGCTGATCCCGTCGAAGGATAAAACCCGCGTCGCAGGCGTGCTGATGATCGACATGCGGTCCGGCGCGTTCCGGATGGTGCGGGCCGGCGCCGTTCTTCTGGCGACGGGCGGCGGGCCGACGATGTACAAGTTCCACACCCCGTCCGGCGACAAGACCTGTGATGGGATGGCGATGGCGTTGCGCCTCGGCCTCACGTTAAGAGACATGGAGATGGTGCAGTTCCACCCGACCGGGCTGATCGCCGGCGAGGATACAAGGATCACCGGTACGATCATCGAGGAAGGGCTCAGAGGCGCCGGCGGTTATCTGCTCGACGGCAACCTCGAACGATTCATGCACAAGTACGACGAGCGCGGCGAACGCGCGACCCGCGACATCGTCAGCCGCGGCATGTTCCAGGAAATGCGCAGCGGCGTGACGGCCAAGCACGGCGGGCTTTATATTACGATGAAGCACCTCGACCCGGCGATGGTGAAGAAGAGCTTCAAGGGCATGGTCGAGCGCTGCGCGGACTGCGGTTTCGATCTCGTCGGCGGCAATGTCGAGGTCGTGCCGACGGCGCATTACATGATGGGCGGGGTCGTGTTCGAGCCCGATTGCACGACGGAGGTTCCCGGGCTCTACGCGGCGGGCGAGGACACCGGTGGTGTGCACGGCGCCAACCGGCTCGGTGGCAACGGGGTCGCCAACTCAACCGTGTTCGGCGGTATCGCCGGCGACACGATTGCAAAAGACATCAAACCGAATGCCGCGCTTGCCGAGCCCGACCGGGATGCGATAGATGCCGCCGTGCGGCTCTGCACGCAGCCCCTCGAACGTCCGGCGGCCAGGATCGACCAGGTCCGCACCAAGCTTTGGGATCACATGTGGGAGGATGCGGGGATCGTCCGCGATGCCGCGAGTCTCGCCCGCGCCAAGGACACGCTCGATGAACTGGACGGGGAACTCGACACGATCGGCGTCGCCGGCGACAACCTCGCCTATAACCTGACGTGGCACGACTGGCTTAATTTAAAGAACCTTATCCTGGTGTCGAAATCGGTCGTCGCCGCGGCGACCGCGCGCGAAGACAGCCGGGGTGCGCATTTCCGCGCCGACTATCCGGACGTCCGCGATCTCGAAAATTCGACCTACACCGTCGTCCGCCTGAAAGACGGCGAGATCACGCTCGGCACCGAACCGGTCGACTTTTCGCGGGTCAGGCCGGGCGAAACCCTGTTGGACGAAAGCGCCGCCTGATCCGATGGCGCACGGGTCTAAGGGATTCCCACATCCCGACGCGATGCGGCGACACTTGGTCGCAATCTAAATTGCTGTTTCCATTCGTAAAAACGGCCGCGTGTTCGCGTGACTTGTGCGCGATAAGGCTTGCGCTTTACCTAATTTCGGATGCGTGCATAAAGCGAAAACGGCATGTTTCGCAGCCCGTTAAGACGACCGGACACATGAATGGTCCCACAGCACGACACGCGCAGTTTATGGTTACGGATCGGCCCGATGGCAGTCGCATCGGTCGTGTCTTTGTGCGCGCTCATTTTCGTGAGCATCATGATCCTGGAAGGGGTCAGCGAGCGTCTGATTCGCCAGCAGGCCGAGCGTGAAGCCGTCGCCTGGGCGTCCTACATCGGCGCATCCATAGACCGGATGGAGGAAATCGCCGCGGGTGGCGCGCCGACACCGCCGGAGCGGGAGTTCCTGGAGCGGATGAGTAAGTTCGGCGACGTATTCCGCTACAAGCTGTTCGACCCGAACGGCCGTCTGCAGTTGGTGTCGGACAGTTTCACACGGGGTAACGCGGCGCCCCACGATCTCGGACAGCATAACGCCACTGCGGCGCGCGTGGTCTTTACCGGTCAACCGTTTGCCGAAGTTCACGACGGCACGGACACACCGGACCACCCCGAGGTTTATGCGGAAGCGTACGTGCCGATTTTGAGGAACGGGCAGATCGTCGCCATCTCTGAAGTCTATGTCGACGAGACCGCCACTGCGGCCCTCATCAAGGAAGACTTTGCGATCTTCGGCGTCATTATTGCCGGTCTCACGCTGTTGGTTTTGCTGGTGCCGCTCTGGGCGCTCCGGCTGGTCACGATCGAACTCCGACAGCGGAATTTCGATCTCAATCTGGAGCGCGCACGTGCGGTCCAGGCGGAGAGCGCCAAGTCCACCTTCCTCGCCAACATGAGCCATGAACTGCGTACGCCGCTGAACGCGATCCAGGGACTGTCGGAAATGATGATCCGCGGCGACCTCGGCGCTCTCGATCATCCGAAATATCTCGAATACTCGAAAGACATCAATTTTTCCGCCGGGCATCTGTTGAAGCTGGTGAACGATATCCTCGACCTCTCCAAAATCGACGCCGGCAAGTTCGAGTTGACGGAAAGCGAATTCGATCTCAGTCACGCCATCGCGGACTCGCTTCGGATCGCGCGGGCGTGGACGAACACCGAGCGTCTGGTGCTCAGCACCGATGTGGTGGAGGGAAAGTTCCGCGTCTACGCCGACGAGCGCGCGATCAAGCAGATCCTGCTCAACCTGCTTTCCAACGCGACGAAGTTCACGCCGGCCGAGGGGGAAATAAGCGTGACCGGCCATATCGATTCGGACGGCAACGCGGTCGTCCGGGTTTCCGATACCGGTCTCGGTATTCCCGAGAAGGACCTCAAGCAAATCCTCGAGCCGTTCAACCAGTTGCGCCGGCCGCCCGGCCTGCAGAGCGAGGGCACCGGGCTCGGGCTCAGTCTCGTCAAATCGATGGTCGAACTGCACGGCGGCAACGTGTCGATCCAGAGCCGCCTGGGCGACGGCACCACGGTGACGATCATTCTCCCGGCGCACAGACTGCGTACCGAACCCGCCACGAAATAACCTTTTTTCGGGCAAACGCCGGCCGCAATCCTAGAGGATTATGCAACGGTCCGCAGTGCCGGATCCGGGTGCAATCCATCCGGTCACAGCCCGATGGGAGGGTATCATGCATACGATCCGCGTCTCCGGCGATCTCGATTTCCGCCGCGTCAACGAAACCCGTCAGTTGCTCTTGAAATCCCTGACCGACAGCGACGGTATCGTCGTCGACATGTCGGACGTCTATCGGATCGACAGCGCCGGCCTCGCTGGTCTCGTCGAAGTGCTGCAGGCGGCGCGCGTCTCGGGCCGCAGTTTCCGTCTTTCCCGCGTCCGGGAGGGCGTCTTGCGGGTGATCCGCTTCGCCCGGCTCGAACGGGTGTTTTTCGATGCCGAGAAAGACGGCCTTATTCCCTCGGAAGGGATGCAGGCCGCAGCCTGACCGCTCACATCTTGTCGATGTGAAATCCCTGAAACATCGTGATCCCCAGATCGTGTCCGACCTGGATGCCGAGGTCGTCGTCGACCCGCGCGAGTATGACCTGGGTGCCGCCGTCCTGCAGCGCCTCGATCTCCTTGCTTAGGTTTTGCAGCACGGTTTCCGCGCCCTGACGCCAGAAGATCTTGGCGTAGTTGGCGCTCAGCCGGTTCATATTGACGATGCCGACGGTCTCCGGAAACACCGCGTCGATGGCGATCCGGCCCTTGCGCGACGAGATCAGGTTCGCCGCGACTTCGTATTCGTCGTATTGCTGCAATACGTTGGCCTGACGGAACTCGAACACCAGGTTCTCGAAAGATTTTTCGTCCGCTTCTTCCAGGAACTTCTGAAAGGCCCGCGTAAACACGGATTCCACATTGAGGTTGATGGAACACGCGGCGCGGGAGGGATTTGCGTCGCCGAACGCATCCAGCAACAGTCGGTCGAGGGTGATGGTCAACTGGTTGAAGATATTGCCGCTGCCGCGCAGTTCCACGTCCAGGAAAACGTGCGATTTCAGCGCGTCCATGCCGACGAAGTATTCGTGCATCACGTCCTGCGGGGGGCCGCCGGGCAGGATCTCCACCATCTTCTGCTGGCGAACGAACACCTTGGCGAACGACGCGGTGCCGATCTGCTGATTGACCTCGACCACACGGTCGATGTCCTGTTCGCCGAGGCGGCGCAGCTTGCGCTTGGACTGGGCCGGTTTCGCCGGGCCGCTGCTCTCGCCTTTTTCGATCTCCTCGTAACGTTCGACGAAGCGGATCGCGTTCGGCATCTTGAAGCGGAGATCGATCGGCCGCAGCAGCCGGGACTGGTCGATCAATCCGAACTGGTCGGGGAAGTAATGCTGGATCAGGCGCAGCAGCTCGACCTTGGCGTCGGTAAAAAGCGTGACCTGATTGTATTCAGTGATCTTGACCAGACAGGCCCGGTCCGTCTGCGAAAGCGTATAATCAACGGCGTGGTGGCGGCGCCGGAAGGAGGCGACGGTCTTGTCGAAGTCCTTCCAGAATTCTTCATCCGCGTCGTCGGTGGCGAGCACACCGAGAGATATCAGCAGCAGGGTATTGTGTTCCTGTGACTGCTTTCCCCAATTTCGCAAAAGATTCAGCAGATCGCTCGCATTCTGCGTGCGCTGCAGTTGCCCCTCGCTACTCAATTCTCTCCCCCAACGGCTTCTCGCGTCACTATGACACAGACGCTAAACGTAGGGTAGGCCTACTGTTTCAGGCAATGTGTGACGGACGTCACACGCGGACTTTTTCGTTTTTCGGATCGTACATCGGTTTCAACGACGCTTCGGCGGCGAATCGCTCGCCGGCGACCTCGATTTCGTACGTCCCGTCATTCACGAAGGCCGCATCGACGCCGCCCGCGTTCTTGACGTAGCCGAGCCCGATGGCGCCGCCCAGCGTATGGCCGTACATACCCGATGTCAGATACCCGACGATCGCGCCGTCGCGGTAGATCGGCTCGTTGTGATAAAGGAGCGGTTCCGGATCGGTCAGTTTGAATTGTACGAGACGTTGTTTCGCGCCTTCCTCTTTTTGTCGAAGGACGGCGTCGCGGCCGATAAAGTCGCCCTTGTCCGGTTTGACGGCGAACATCAGGCCGGCTTCGAGGGGTGTCTCTTCTTCCGAAATATCATGGCCCCAGTGGCGATAGGCTTTCTCCATCCGGAGCGAATTGAGTGCATGCAGGCCCGCAGGCTTGAGGCCCTGGTCCGCACCCGCGTCCATTACCGTCTCGAAGATATGCGGCGCAAATTCTGTCGGCACGTAGAGCTCCCACCCCAGTTCGCCGACGTAGGTAATGCGCGACGCGCGGACCAGCCCCATCCCCAATTCGATCTCGCGCGAATGGGCGAACGGGAACGCCTCGTTCGACAAATCGTCCGGGCTTGCGGACTGCAAAAGGGCGCGGCTGTTCGGGCCCATGACGCTGATGACCGCGTACCCCGACGTCACGTCGGTGGCGATGCAATGCGCGTCGTCGGGGATGTGCGAGGTCAGCCACTTGAAGTCGCGGACCTGTGCGCCGGCGCCGGTCACGACGAGGTAGTCGTTCTCGGCCAGCCTGGTCACGGTCAGGTCTGCTTCGATGCCGCCGCGCTCGTTGAGCCATTGGGTGTAGACGATCCTTCCCGGCGCGACGTCGACGTCGTTGGCGCAGATGTTGTTCAGCACCTTGCAGGCGTCTTTACCCTGCACCCGGAATTTCGAAAACGACGACTGGTCGAACACGCCGACGTTTTCGCGGACGTTCTTGTGTTCGGCAGCCGAATATTCGAACCAGTTCTGGCGTTTGTACGAATACTCGTACTCGGGCTTCACGCCTTCGGGGGCGAACCAGTTGGCGCGTTCCCAGCCCGCCGTCTCGCCGAAGCAGGCGTTCAGCTTTTCCAGATGCCCGTGCAGGATCGAACGACGCACGTCGCGGCTGGTTTCGTACTGATAGAACGGCCAGTGCGTGGCGTAGAGCAGGCCCAGCGTTTCCGACACGCGGTCATGGAGATATTTGCGGTTGCGCATGAACGGCAGGTTGCGGCGGATGTCGACGCCGTTGAAATCGCCCGGCGGGTGGCCGTCGACGATCCAGCCTGCCATCAGCCGGCCGACGCCGCCCGCCGACTGCACGCCGATGGAATTCATCCCCGCGGCGACGAACAAACCCTCGACTTCCGGCGCGGCCCCCAAATGATAGCGGTCGTCGGGGGTGAAGCTTTCGGGCCCGCAGAAGAACGTCTGAATGCCCGCGTTTTCGAGTGCCGGCATGCGCCTGAGCGCGGCTTCGAGGATCGGCGCGAAGTGGTCGAAGTCGTCGGGCAACTGATCGAAGCAGAAGTCTTCGCGGATACCCTCCATCCCCCACGGCTTGGCCTTGGTTTCGAACGCGCCTAAGAGAATCTTGCCGGCGTCTTCCTTGTAGTAGGCCTGGTGATCGTAGTCGCGGTACACGGGCAGATCCGGGGTGCAGCCTTCGAACGCCTCGGTCAGGATATAGAAATGCTCGCACGCATGCAGCGGTACGGTGACGCCGATGCGGCTTGCGAACTCGCGCGTCCACATCCCGCAGGCCAGCACCACGTGATCCGCCATCACGGTGCCGGCTTCGGTTTCGACGCCGGTGACCTTGTCACCGTCGATCAGCACGCGCTCGACTTTGGTGTTCTCGAAGATCTGCGCGCCGCCCATGCGGGCACCCTTGGCCAGCGCCTGGGTGATGCCGACCGGGTCGGCCTGGCCGTCGGTCGGAATGAAGATGCCGCCGATAACATCGTGGATCTCGATCAGCGGGTGGTGTTCCTTGCACTCTTCAGGGCTGAGGACATCGACCTTGAGGCCAAACACCTTGGCCATGTCGGCGCGGCGCTTGAGGTCTTCCATGCGGCCTTCGTTGGTCGCCGTCGATAACGAGCCGTTGACCTTGTAGCCGGTCGCCTGACCGGTTTCTTTCTCGAGTTCCAGGTAAAGCTCGGCGGTGTACTTGGCGAGTTCGGTCATGTGGTGGTTGTCGCGCAACTGCCCGATCAGACCCGCCGCGTGCCACGTCGTGCCGCAGGTCAGCTGCTTGCGTTCCAGCAGGACCACGTCCTCGACGCCGATCTTGGTCAGGTGGTAGGCGATCGAGCAACCGATGACACCGCCGCCGACGATGACGACGCGCGCTTTTTTGGGAAGTTCCTTGGCCATGATGAGATTGTCCCTGGAATAAAGGTTAGTAGGTGGGCGGTGCGACGACCCAGAGGACCACGGTTTCCTGGTCCGTCGGGTTGCGCGATTTGTGAGGGGCGGAAAGGGGGAACGTGAACGAGTCGCCGGCGCGCAACCGGTGCGCCTTGCCGTCGACGATCAGTTCCAACTCGCCGGAAATCACATAGCCGCCTTCTTCGCCGGTCTGGGCGTATTTCGCGTCGCCCGTTTCCGCGCCCGGCTGAAAGCGGCCGAGAATCATTTCGAACATGCCGTTGAGGCTCGGCGACAACAGTTCCTCGGTGACGCCGGTGCCCGGAAAGTCCAGCCGGCCCCGGTTTTCGCGCCGCACGATCAAACCCTCCTCGTCGGACGACTGACCCGCCGCCTCGCCCCTGAAGAACCAGTTGACCCCGATCCCCAGTTCCTCGGCGATCGATTTCAGGTTGGGGATCGTCAGCGGCGACAGGCCTCGTTCGACCTGGCTAACGTAACCGACCGAGCGGCCGATGCGCGACGCCAGCTCTTCCAGCGTCAGGCCGCGCGCCTTTCTGAGATCGCGGATTTCCGCGCCGATCTTGCGGGCGTTGGCGTCGTCGTCCATCGATTTCGGCACGGTGTTCATGGGCCAATCAAAGCCAGATAATATTTTTCAGTCAAATGAAATTTTTTTCACTGACGTAGAGAGACGATTTATTGTCACGGCGACAATGCGCGTGTTGCCGGAAAATCGGCGCCGGGGGTAGGTTCCCGTCATGGCCTTCGACACCTTCACCGCGCTGGTGCTTTTCGCCGCCGTCGCCTCGGTCACGCCGGGGCCGAACAACATGATGGTGCTCGCCTCCGGCGTGAATTTCGGCTACCGCCGCACCATCCCGCACATATGCGGGATCGCCGGCGGGTTCTTCACGCTGCTGGTCTGCGTCGGTGCGGGGCTCGGGGCGCTGCTGACGGCCTATCCGGCGGCGCACACGGCGCTGAAGGTCGCGGGTGGTATATATCTTCTTTATCTGGCGTGGCGGATCGCCACGGCGGGCGCGATCGGCGGGACGGACTCGCGGCCCGAACCGATGTCGTTCATGGCGGCCGCCATGTTTCAGTGGGTCAATCCCAAGGCTTGGATGATGGGTATCAGTGCGATGGCGCTTTATACCGACACGTCGCAGCCGTTTATCTCGGTTCTGTTGATCGCCACCGTCTTCGGGCTCATCACCTTTCCGAGCGTATCGGTCTGGACCGGTTTCGGGACGGCGCTACGCGGCATCCTCGCCGACGACCGGCGGCGCCGTGTCTTCAATGTCGCCATGGGTGTCCTGCTGGCGCTTTGTATCGTGCCGATGGTCCGCTGACAGCCATCCAAATCCGGACTTCGTGCGTATCAAATTCATGACGCGCATATGCCTGAACAAAAAGACGACCGTTTTTGCCGCCGCCCTGACCTTCGCTATGCTGTTGGTCCAGGGCTGTTCCGGACTCGACATGGTCAACGCTGTCGCCCCCGATGACGGCGTCGAAGAAATGGCGGGAATCAGTTACGGTCCGCACCCGCGCCAGGCGCTCGATCTCTACCGGCCCGTCGATGCGTCGGAGCCGTTGCCGACGATCCTGTTTTTCTACGGCGGCAGTTGGAAGCGCGGCAAAAAGGAAGACTACGCATTCGCCGGGCGTGCGCTGGCTCGCGCCGGGTTTTTGGTCGCCGTCGCCGATTACCGCATCTATCCCGACGTCGCGTTTCCCACGTTCGTCGAGGACGGGGCGAAGGCGGTTCGCTGGCTGACGGAACACGCCGGCGACTACGGCGGCCGGAAGACGGGCATTCACCTGGTCGGCCATTCGGCGGGCGCGCATATCGCCGCGATGATCGCGCTGGACGGGGCGTACCTGAATAAAGAAGGGCTGTCGCAGGAGGTCCTCGGCCGCTGGGCCGGGTTGGCCGGCCCGTATGCGTTCTATCCGTCCGAGATCGATTACGTCAGCATGGTCTTTTCCGATCTCAAAGACGAGGACACGGCCCGGCCGGTCACGTTCGTCGACGGAAAATCGCCGCCGGCACTGCTGCTGCATGGATCCGACGACACCACCGTGCTTCCCAAGCATTCGCGGCTGCTGGCGGCGCGCCTCAACGCCGCGGGTGTCGCCGCCGTGGCCCGATTCTATGACGGGATCGGCCATGCCGAATTGGTGCTGTCGCTTTCGCCGCCGTTTACAGGTCTTGCGCCGGCGTTGTTCGATACCGTCAGCTTTCTCAAGACCGGCGCGTTTCCGGAGACTCGAACCGCGGCGCGTGAGTGATACGCGGTTTCAAAACCGCGCCGCCCTCACCATATGAAACAAAGGCTTTGCGAGAAGGGGAGCTTTGACGTGACCCGCCTTAAACCGTGTTCGATCGTATTTGCATTGATGCTGTCCACCCTGGTGTGGACGGCCCCCGCCGCCGCGCAGGAGGCCCCGACTGCCGAGATGGCGGCCGCAGCGAAGGCGTTCCTGGCCGGGCTCGCGCCGCGCTCGGGCGACGCGTCGTTCGCGTTCACGGATGATGAGCGCTTCGACTGGCATTACACGCCCCGTGGCCGCGAGGGGATGAAGATCGGCGACATGATCCAGCGCCAGCGGGACGATGCGAAGACCTTGATGCGTTCGACGCTCTCGGCGCGTGGGATATTGAAAGCGGAAGCGATCATGGCGCTGGAAGCGATCCTCGCCGAGATCGAGGGCTCGTCGCTGAGCTACCGCGACCCGGAGAAATACTTCATCAGCGTGTTCGGGACACCGGGCGTGTTTCCCTGGGGCTGGCGGCTCGAGGGGCATCACCTGTCGATCAACGTGACCGTCGCCGCCAAGGGCGAGGTGTCGGTGACGCCGACGTTTTTGGGGACCAACCCGATGCGGGTGCCGTCCGGCGAGCACAAGGGCAAGTTCATCCAGTACGACGAGTTCATTCTCGCCGTCCGGCTGATGCGTTCGATGACCTCTGAGCAGAAAGCGAAAGCCGTGATCGGCGAACGTGCGCTCGGTAATATCGTGGCCGGGCCGGGGCGCGGCGATGCTCTCGATCAGCGGGAGGGGATGCCGGTCACTGACCTGGATGAATCGCAACAACTGTTGCTGCTGCAGTTGATCGACGCCTACGTCGGTAACGCCCGGGGCGAGATCGGCGCACCTTATATGAAGTTGATCGAGGACGGTTGGGCGGAGACCAAATTCGCCTGGGCCGGTCCGGTGTCGGAGGTCGAGCCGTTCTATTACCGGATTCACGGCCCACGCATCCTGATCGAGTTCGACAACACGCAGGGCGGCGGCAACCACGTGCACAGTTTGTGGCGCGATCCGGTGAACGACTTCGGGCGCGACGACCTGCACCGGCATTATAAGGACGCACCCGTTGTGCATGGACATCGGCCGTAACACCCTCTCCCTCGGGAGAGGCGGCTAAGTTAAACGTCCGACCCGGCGGAGAAGTTGAAGACCGCGCCTTCCTTGACGCCGGACGGCCAGCGCGCGGTCACGGTCTTGAGCTTGGTGTAGAACCGCACCCCTTCCATGCCGTGGATCGAGTGATCGCCGAACAGCGACGCCTTCCAGCCGCCGAACGAGTGATACGCCACGGGGACCGGGATCGGCACGTTGACACCCACCATGCCGATGTTGACGTCGCGCACGAAGTCGCGCGCGGTATCGCCGTCGCGGGTGAAAACCGCGGCGCCGTTGCCGTATTCATGACCGATGACCAGGCCCTTGGCTTCTTCATATGTTTTGGCGCGGACGACCGAAAGGACGGGGCCGAAAATCTCGTCCTTATAAACGGACATGTCCTTTGTGACCTTGTCGAGCAGGGTGCCGCCGACGAAGAAGCCTTTCTCGTAGCCCTGCAGGCTGATGCCGCGGCCGTCGACGACGACTTCGGCACCATCCGCTTCGCCTTCGGAGATGTAGCGTTCGATCTTTTCTTTCGATTCCTTCGTGATGACCGGGCCCATTTCGGCGGCGCGGTCGGTGTAGGGGCCGATCTTCAGGCCGCGCACGCGGGGCGCCATTTTCTCGACGAAGCTGTTGGCCGCGTCGTCACCGACGGCGACCGCGACCGAAACCGCCATGCAGCGTTCGCCCGCCGACCCGAACGCCGCGCCGACGGCGGCGTCGACCGCCTGGTCGATATCGGCGTCCGGCATGATCACCATATGGTTCTTGGCGCCGCAAAGGGCCTGCACGCGCTTGCCGTTGGCGCAGCCGGTCTCATAGATGTAGCGGCCGATGGCGGTCGAGCCGACGAAGCTGACGGCGCCGACCGTCGGATCGCTCAGCAGCGTGTCGACGGCTTCCTTGTCGCCGTTGACGACGTTGAGCACACCCTTCGGCAGGCCGGCCTCGATCAGCAATTGGGCCAGTAGCATCGGCGCCGACGGGTCGCGCTCCGACGGTTTCAGGATGAACGTGTTGCCGCAGGCGAGCGCGACCGGGAACATCCACATCGGCACCATGGCCGGGAAGTTGAACGGCGTGATCCCGGCGCAGACGCCGACCGGCTGGCGCATCCCGACGCTGTCGACGCCGCCGGCCACGCTGTCGGAATACTCGCCCTTCAGAAGATGCGGGATGCCGCAGACAAACTCGACGACCTCGAGCCCACGCGCGACCTCGCCCTTGGCGTCATCGAAGGTCTTGCCGTGCTCGGCCGAGATCGCCTCGGCGATCTTGTCGTGGTTCTGCATCAGAAGGTCGCGGAATTTGAACATCACCTGCGCACGCTTGGCGGGCGGCGTCGCCGACCATGCCGGCAGGGCGGTGGCGGCGGATGCGATGGCGGCCCGGACCTCGTCGGCGGAACCCAGCGAGACCTGTTTGGTGACCTCGCCCGTCGCCGGGTCGAAGACGTCGCCGGTGCGGCCGCTCTTTCCTTCGACGATCTGGCCATCGATGAAATGGTGAATGGTCGTGCTCATGGTTCCACCCCGTTTGTCAGCAAATTGGCGTTTTTGGCTTGCCGATAGTTAAGTCGCGGGCCGCGCCAATGGCAAGCGCCGGGGGAGCGGAATCCCGCCATTTGCAAGGATTGGTTCCAAGAAAACGGGGTTTTTGGCACTAACGGTACTTTTCGATTCCCGACGAAGCTAGGTTCGCACTTGCATCAAACCGTCATGAAGGGGCCGTTGACCACAAGACATGTAGGGTTTCATAATTGAAGCAAGTCCTTGCGGACCAACGCGGGGGAAGAGTTCAACAGGGTAGGCCAGAGCGCACAAAAATCATCGCGCCGCCCCCTGTGCTTCGAATTACTCACTCAGACTCAGGGAGCTACGTTAATGACTTCAAAAACCAAAACCAGCGCTCAACAAACGGTCGAGGCGGCGAAAACGTTCAACCGCCGTACGGTGCTCAAGGGCACGGCCGCCGTCGCCGGCGCCGCCGCCGTTGGGCCGTTCGTGATCCGCGATGCGTTCGCCGCGGGCACGATTAACGCAATCGTCTGGACCAACTATCTGACCGAAGACTTCATCAAGGGCTTCGAGAAGAAGACCGGCATCAAGGTGAACGTCACACCGCTCGGTTCGAACGAAGAACTTCTGAATAAAATGAAGGCGTCTAAAGGCCGCGGCTTCGACCTGATCACGCCGACCCTCAACCGCAAAGGCCAGTGGATCGATCTCGGCCTGCTTCAGCCGTGGGACCTCGGCAAGGTCAGCAATCTCGGCAACGTCGAGCCGGCGTTCGTGAAGGCTTCCGAAGCCTGGACCTGGGGCGGCGGCCAGCACCACCTGCCGCACATCTGGGGCACCGAAGCGATGTCTTGGCGCACCGATCTGTGGTCGACCGAATACGGCAAGCTGTCGCTCGGCGATCTTTGGATTCCCGAAATGAAGGGCAAGATTCAGGGCCGGCCGCACTCGATGATGGCCGGCATCGGGCGTTATCTCGAAGGGGCGGGCAAGCTGCCGCCGTTCGTCAACGCCTACAAGGACGAAGAGAACATGCGCAAGATCTGGGAAGAGATCACGAAATTCGCGGTCGAACATAAGCCCTGGGTCAAGCAGTTCTGGAACGACCACGACACCCAGAAAACCGGCTTCATGCAGAACGGCTGCGTTCTCGGCCAGACCTGGGACGGCCCGGCGATCGAACTGTTCAAGGACGGCAAGCCGGTCCAGTACATGGCCCCGAAAGAAGGCGCGTTCGCGTGGCTCGACGGCCTTTGCATGCCGATCGGCGCCAAGAACAAGGCGGAAGTCTACGAACTGGTCAACGCCATCTACACGGTCGAAGCGGCCGCCGATTCGGCGATCAAGACCGGTTACAACGGTGTCGTCAAAGGCTATGCCGACAAGCTCGACGCCAAGTCGAAGGAAGCGTTCAACCTCGCCTATCCGGGCGATGCGCTTTCCAAGCTGTGGTGGTGGCCGGACGAGCCGGCGTGGTACGCGTCGATCCGCGCCGAGTACCGCGACAAGTTCGTCGCCGCCTGATCATCTCCGCGCTGCCGCCCGGGATCCCCGGGCGGCAGACGCCGATGACGCCGAGACGGCACAAGCCGTCCAAAAACAACAAGATCATTCAGAGGGAGGACCGAACGCAAAGGTCCATAAGGGGGACGGATGAGCAGCGTCGAGCTTGACCAGGTCACTATTCGTTTCGGCGATTTCGTCGCCGTCGATAACTGCAACCTGACCATCGAATCGGGAGAATTCTTCAGCTTCCTGGGTCCGTCCGGGTGCGGCAAGACGACGATCCTCCGCGCCGTTTCCGGCTTCAACGAGCCGACCGAAGGCAGCGTGCGCATCGGCGGCAAGGACATGCGGGGCATCGGCCCCAACAACCGGCCGACGGCGCTGATCTTCCAGAACCTGGCGCTGTTCCCGCTGATGAGTGTCGCCGACAACATCGCCTTCGGGCTCGAGGTGCGCGGCGTGAAATACAATGAACGCCGCCGCCGCGCCGAAGAACTGCTCAACCTGATCGCGCTCCCCGGCCAGGGCGACAAGATGGTCTCCGAGCTCTCCGGCGGCCAGCGCCAGCGCGTCGCCATCGCCCGCGCGCTCGCGGTCGAACCGCAGGTGCTGTTGCTCGACGAACCGCTGTCGGCGCTCGATCTCAAGCTGCGTCAGCACATGCGGACGGAACTTCGCTCGATCCAGCAGCGCGTCGGAATCACGTTCATTTATATTACCCACGATCAGGGCGAGGCCTTGACCATGTCGGACCGCATCGCCGTGATGAGCGCCGGGATCGTGCAACAGGTCGGCAACGGCTCCGAG
This sequence comes from Rhodospirillales bacterium, assembly GCA_965228915.1. Lineage (GTDB taxonomy): Bacteria > Pseudomonadota > Alphaproteobacteria > Rhodospirillales > Casp-alpha2 > UBA4479. The sequence continues at coordinate 2,078,314 of OZ245847.1, forward strand.
ATCTACAACAACCCGGCGACCGCCTTCGTCGCCAGCTTCGTCGGCGAGAACAACGCCTTCAGCGGCACGGTTTCGCGCGCAGAGGGCAAGTACGCGGTCCTCGACACCCAGTTCGGCCCGCTCCGCGGCGTCAACAACCGGGGCCTGAAAGAAGGCGACGACGCTTACCTGTTCATCCGCCCGGAAGTCCTTCGCCCCGCCGAAAGCGGCGATCCCGAAGGAGATACCGTGTTCGAGACGGAAACCATCAAGGAAGAGTTCGAGGGCAGTTTCCTGCACGTCTTCCTGAAATCCGACAACGACCTGAAACCGTTCAAGATGGCGCTCGTCAACCGCGCCGGCGTGCAGCGCCGCGATCCGGGAACGAAGCTCAAGATTACGTTCGACCCGGACCGCGCCGTGGCGCTGCCGGTCGGGGAGCTCGCCGATGAATGAGGTTGCCGCCGCAACGGAGATGAAGCTGGCGCAGATGCAAATCTCGCCCAGCCTGCCGACGCCGGCGGAACAAAAGCCGGAGGTCGCGGAGCAGCCTTCGGCGCCGCCGAGCTCCGGCGGATTGGGAATTTCGCCGTCGCTCCCCGGTTCCGATACGCCGAGCATCTCACCCTCGCTGCCGGGCACGAGCACGCCGTCGCCGAGCGCGCCCGCCGCACCGGCGTCGTCCGGCGGCAGCAACCTCAACATCACCATCACCAATCCGGACAAGCTGCCGGACCTGCCGGCGGGCAATCACGAGCTCAAGCTGGTGATCCAGGACCCGGCGCAACAGCCGCCCGCCGACAGCGGTCTCGGCTTCGTCGAGATTTTCATCGCCATCGTCGCGGCGCTGATCGTGGCGCCGTTCGTGCAGCGCGAGGCCGGCAAGTGGACGGCCAACCTGAACGCGTTGCAGTTCGTGCAGAAGAACGGCCTGGCGATCTCGGCATATCTGCTGATCTTCACGCTCGGCTGGATCGTCTTCATGATCATCCTGCCGCAGCTCTACATGCTCGATTTCTCGTTCCGATACAATCTCACACCGAACGAGATCGGCGGGCCGAACGATGTCTATACGCTCAAGAACTACAAGTACCTGATCTTCGGGCGCGAGAGCGATTCCGAGATGTTCAACTGGCTGCACCTGGAGGTGTTCGCGAAAACCATCTTCGCCAGCGTGATCGTCACGCTGATCAACTTCCTGATCTGCTATCCGCTGGCGTTCTTCATGGCGCAGTCGGTGCGCGGGCGCGGTCAGCGGCTGCTATTCCTGTGTCTGCTGTTGCCGTTCTGGGTGAACGAAATCCTGCGCGCCTTCGCGTTCAAGCTGATCTTCGCGGATCTGGGGCTGATCAACAATTTCCTGATGGCGCTCGGGATTCTCGATCAGCCATACGATTTCCTGGGGGCCAATGTCGCGCTCTATACGGGCCTGACGTACGCCTACATCCTTCTGATGATCTTCCCGCTCTATAACGCGATCGAGAGCCTCGATCCGAACCAGGTCGAAGCCGCGCGTGACATGGGCGCGTCGTGGATGAAGATCCACCTGCGCGTCGTCATGCCGCACGCCAAGCCGGGGATCGCGTCCGGGTGCACCATGGTGTTCATGTTGACCGCCGGCGCATTGGCGGCGCCGAACATCCTGGGCGGGCCGAGCTCGCTCTGGTTCACGCAGATCATCTACCAGTGGTACAACACCGGCGGCAACTGGCCGCAGGGTTCGGCCTACGCCTTCGTGCTGCTGGTTTCGTGCATCATCTTCGTGCGCATCATGATGCGGGTATTCAAGGTCGGACTTGGGGACATTGCGAAACGATGAGCAGCAATCAACTCCGCGCCTGGGTCGTTCGGGGGTATATCCTCCTGTTCTTCCTGTATCTTTTTGGACCCTTGATCATCATGTCGGCGTCCGCGTTCAACACGTCGAGCTACCCGACGATCACCCCTTGGGAGGGCACGACCCTCAACTGGTTCGTCGAGCTGGGTGAGAACGATCGTCTGGTGAACGGGTTCATCAATTCGCTCTGGATCGGGGCAGGTGTCGTCGCCCTTTCGGTGCCGACCGCGCTCGCGGGGGCGATCATGCTGATGCAGGTCTCAGAACGCGTGCGGCCGATCTATTACACCATCGTCGTCTCGCCGGTGCTTGTCCCCGGCGTGATCATCGGGATTTCGACGGTGATTTTCTGGGAGCGCTTCGGCTCGATCGTCGGATTGGACTACGAGACCACGAACAACCCGTTCTTCCTGACCATCGTCGGCCAGTCGACGTTCATATCTGCGTACTGCATGCTGGTGTTCATCGCGCGGCTGCAGCGTTTCGACAAGACGCAGGAAGAAGCGGCGCTCGATCTGGGGGCAACGCACACGCAGGTGTTCTGGAAGGTGCTGATCCCGTTCCTGCGCCCGGCGATCCTGTCGTCGATCGTGCTGGCGTTTCTGACCTCGTTCGAGAACTACAACACCACCGTCTTCACGATGGTCGCGCGCGGTACGCTGACGACCGAGCTCGCCGGCCTCGCGCGGTTCGGCGTCAATCCGTCGATTTCGGCGCTGGCCGTCGTCATCATGGGCTTCACGCTGATCGGCGCCGTGATCTACGAGATCAAGAAACGCCGCGAGGAAGCCGTCGTCGAAGCGTCCAAGAAACGCGCCGCGATGAAGCGCATGAAGGACACCGAAGCCGCCGCCGCGCAGGCGGCGGCCTAACCGTCAGAAAACTGCCCGAGGAAACCCGCAGATGCCGTCCACGGTTCAGAAGATTTCCCGCTACGCCATCCAGATCCTGAATAAAAGGACCGGCCCCGCGCCCCGGCCGTCGATCATCGTCCGTTTATATCAGGACGACGGTGCGATGGTGGGAACGGCGGTCTTCAAGAACTACGGCGACATGGAAGCGGAATTGCCGTTCGGCCAGAGCGAGAACGAAAACGTCACCGCGTTCTTCGACGTCAGTTTCTATGAGGCGTTCGTTGGCTTGTTGCGCAGTGAGGATGAGCTTTACTGGAAGATCCAGTGGACGCAGTTGGGCGCGCGCAGGGAAGTGGCCGATGTCTCGCTGGATACCAAGGAAGAAATCATCGGCGAGTATTTTGCCAAGAGCTAACGCCGCGGTCTTTGCGTTCGTACTGGTCGCGGCACCGATGGCCGCCGCCGATCAATCCGATCCCTATTACAAGCTGATCTACGATTACGAGGTGGCGAGCTTCTGCGGCCTCGTGCGCACACCCGTGCACGACGCCTATGCGCGCAAACGCGCCGACCTGGAACGGGCTTCCGGACTGGATGAAGATGCGCTCACCGAAATCCGCGTCGGTGCGATGGCGGACGCCGAGCGCGAATATATAAACCGCGGCCTCGGCGGGCATAAACCATGGTGCCGGTCCGACGGCCGGGCAGGGGTGAAGCGGATACTCGGTGATTAGTCGCCACTAAGGACAATCATTGAACCTGGGAACAATTTAACCACAGAGGCGCGGAGGTCACAGAGGCAAACCGAACAGCAGCATCTCTGTGCGCTCGGTGCCTCTGTGGTTCAGTCATCTTACGGGTTTAGCCTGCCCCCGCTTTCGCGGGGATGACAAAGAAAATATCGCTCAGCCGTGGTGGCCGGAGATCGGGCCTTCCTTGAACAGGTTGTCCTCAAGTTCCTTGGCGAAGTCGGCGTTGTTGCGGCGCAGCCATTCGATGACCATGCAGGCGTGCTCCATTTCCTCGCGCATATTGTGGAGCAGGATTTCCTTCAGTTCCTCGTCCTCGCAGTCGTCGGCACGTTGGCGGTACCAGTCGACCGCTTCCATTTCCTCCATCAACGAGACGATCGCATGATGCATGTGGAGGGTTTCCTTGCTCAAACGTTCGCGCGGCGCATGCAGGCTGTCACTGGCCATGTCGGGGCTCTCCTTGTCGGCTATCCAAATTCAACAGGTAAAGTATGGGGATCGCCAGGCGGAGGTGCAACTGCCGGTGAGCGCGTTTGTCCTATCAGGCGGCGTACGGGACCGAGCCGCCCGCGTGCAGTTGCCGGGTCCGCCAGTCGGCGATGCAGGCGCGCACGTCGTCGATGCTGAGGCCGTCGCTATCCAGGAGCGTCATGAGCACCGGATCGGCGAGCAGTTCGGAGAGTTTCGGCTCGACGCCGCCCTTTGCGGGGAATGGATAGGTATCGGTCATCTTGGTCTCCCAGGTCTTGCCGGGGCGCCCCCGGTACGGCGCCTGTTCTATGCGCTGATCGTGGCAATCGCGTGACGGTCGAATGACGGATGTTTGATCATTTTAAGCACCGGCGGAATGGCGTAGGCTGACGCAAACGGTGAGAGGGAAGATGGACGAGAAATACAAGAAATACCTGCCGCGTTCCGGTGCCGACCTGCCCCGTTTCGCGGGCATTCCGACCTTCATGCGTCTGCCGCACGTGGATATGGAGACGGCGGCAAGCGAGGTCGATATCGGCATCGTCGGCGTGCCCTGGGACGGCGGCACCACGAACCGCGCCGGCGCCCGGCACGGGCCGCGCCAGATGCGCGATCTGTCGACGATGGTCCGGAACGTGCACCACGTCACCGGCACACAGCCGTTCAAACTCGCGAGTTGCGCCGACATGGGCGACACGTCGGTCAATCCGGTCGATCTGCTGGACACGCTGGAGCGCGTCGGCAAATTCTATACCGATCTCAATGCTGCGGGCGTGATGCCGTTGACGGCGGGCGGCGATCATCTGATCACGCTCCCCATCATGCGGGGGATTTTCGACGGGCGGCCGTTGGGGATGGTGCATTTCGACGCGCATACGGACACCTGGGATCGCTATTTCGGCGGCCATCAGTACACCCATGGCACGCCCTTCCGCCGCGCCATCGAGGAAGGGCTGCTGGACCCGAAGCGCACCGTGCAGATCGGCATTCGCGGCTCGCTCTATACCGCCGAGGACAAGGACTGGGGATTGGCGCAGGGCATCCGGGTGATCGAGATCGAGGAATATTTCGACCTCGGCCCGGACAAGGTCGCCGAAATCGCGCGTGACGTCGTCGGCGACGGGCCGATGTACGTCAGCTTCGATGTCGACGGACTCGATCCGGTCTATGCGCCCGGCACCGGCACGCCGGAAATCGGCGGGTTCTCGACCCACGACGCGCAGCGGATGCTGCGCGGGCTCGCGGGCCTCGACATCGTCGGCGGCGACGTGGTCGAGGTCGCGCCGCCGTTCGACCCCTCGGGCAACACAGCGCTGGTCGGCGTCACGATGATGTTCGAAATCCTTTGTCTGATGGCGGAGAGGGTCCAAATCAGGGGACGGAAATGAAGCCGTCTCAATAGGCATCATCCCAAACTTGATTTGGGATTCATAAAGCACCGGTACTTGCATCAAGTCGACATGGACCCTGAAACAAGTTCAGGGTGACGAAGCTGAGGTCGGGGCTACGTACCCGGTGTCAGGTCGATCTTCGCTGCGCCCAGAATGCGGCCGTTCTTCGTGGACTGGATCAGCACCGCGCAACCGTCGCGGCCGTTCATCGCGATCATCTTGTCGTTGATCAGCATCGACAGCTGTTCGCCTTTCCATACGCCGACCTCGGCCATGTCGCGGACCACGTTGTAGTGCGCCAGCGTGCGGCCTGAATTCTCGCCGCGCCTGACGTCGTTCTCGTGTTTCGCGTCGAAGGTGGTGATCAGGATGCGGCCCGTTTCGTCATCGAACGTCCCGCCGGGGATATCGAGCTTGAGGCCATCTTCTGTTTGGTTGAGCTGGACGTCGAGGCGTTTGGCGCCTTTGAGATCGCGGATCAGGCGCTCAACCGAATCGCGGTTCGACCCGGTGGTATGAGCCATGCCCTGGATGACCATTTGCGGTGTGTAGACATACCCCATACCGAGATACCGCGCGTACGTGCGCTGGCGCTCGGTGTTGGAATGCAGGGCATAGGGGTCTTTCCAGCCGATGTAATCCCAGTAATCGACATGCAGCGACAAGGCGAGGATATCGGAACGCCCAGAGAGCTTCCCCAGATAGGCGTCCGCCGGCGGGCAGCTCGAGCAGCCCTGCGACGTATAAAGCTCGACCACCGTAAGCTTGTCGCCGGCGCGGGCCTGAGGCGAAAAGACCAATGTCACCGCCAGCAACAGGGCCGGGACCAGATAAAGCCACTTCGGATGTCGAGCACAGTTCATACCCTGTGATACGCGCTTTCCGTTATCACGCTCAAGTCACAAGCGGGTGAGCGTGCCGTGCGCACCGTCCTGCCCACGCGGCATTTTCAAGCGTGCCGGATTCCGGTATCACTCTGCGTTGCTTCGTCTTCACCTGCGGACCGCTCATCGGATGGTCATCGATTTCCTGTTTCTGATTAAGGCCGTCAGCTCGATCTCGATAGTTGTTGCATTGTCGTTGATCGCCGAGCGCGCCGGGCCGCGTGTCGCGGGATTGCTGACGGGCCTGCCGTTGGGGGCGGGCATGGTCATCATCTTCACGGGGGCGGAGCAGGGCGCGGCGTTCGCCGCCGCTTCGGCGCACCACATGGTGCCGGGCTTCGTGACGACGGCGGTGTTCGTCTACCTGTATGCGGCCGCGGCCGCGCGTGGCGGGATCGGCGGGGTCAAGGGCGTGATCGTGCCGTCGCTCTGGGCGAACGGGGGCTACGCCCTCAGCGCCTGGGCGATGAGCTATACGGCGATCCCCCTCGTCTACGCGATTCCGATGATCGCGGTTTGTCTTTATGTGACGTCGAGACTGATGGCGTATCTGCCGAACACGCCGATCATGGCCCGGGTCAGCTTCGGCTGGCGTGTGATGGCGTTCCGGGCCGGGATGGCAACGGCGGCGATCCTGCTGATCACCGGGATTGCCGGGAAGGTCGGCGCGCAGTGGACGGGCCTGCTGACGGCGTTCCCGATCACGCTCTATCCGCTGATCCTCGTCATTCATATCACCTATACCGGCGAGGAAATCGCGGCGGTGTTGAAACATGTCCCGGCCGGGCTCGGCGGCGTGGTGTCGTTCTGCGTGACGGCGGCGTACAGCCTGCCGGCGTTCGGCCTCACGTGGGGAACGGTCTGCGCCTACGTCGCGGCGGCGGCCTATCTGATCACGTTTTCGCAGGTTTCCAGATTGTGGCGGGCGCGGAGCTCGCGCGCATAAGAAAAGGGCGCCCCTCGGGGCGCCCTTTTTATTTCTATGATGTCGTCATTCCGGCGAAAGCCGGAATCCGGAACCCCGGGCCCCGGCGTGCGCCGGGGTGACGGGGACTGAAACTTAAGCCGCCTTATTCAGGTTCGTCAGCACGTACTGCAGGATGCCGCCGGCGAGGTAGTAGTCGACCTCGTCGAGCGTGTCGATGCGGCAGAGCAGGCTTACTTCCTCCGACGAGCCGTCTTCGCGATGCACCGTCAGCGTGACGTCCATGCGCGGCGTGATGCCGTCCTTGAGGCCGGTCAGGTCGAAGGTCTCGGTCCCGTCGAGTTTGAGGGTTTCGCGCGTGACGCCGTCCTTGAACTGCAGCGGCAGTACGCCCATCCCGACCAGGTTGGAGCGGTGAATGCGCTCGAAGCTCTCGACGATGACCGCCTTCACGCCCAGCAGGCGGGTGCCCTTGGCCGCCCAGTCGCGGCTGGAGCCGGTGCCGTATTCGGCGCCGCCGAAGACCACCAGCGGCACGTCCTCTTCCTTGTACTTCATGGCGGCGTGATAGATCGACATGACCTCGCCCGACGGGCGGTGTGTAGTCCAGCCGCCCTCGGTGCCCGGCGCCATTTCGTTCTTGATGCGGATGTTGGCGAAGGTGCCGCGCATCATGACCTCGTGGTTGCCGCGGCGAGCGCCGTACGAGTTGAAGTCCGCCGGACGCACCTGGTGTTCGAGCAGGAACTCACCCGCCGGGCTTTCCTTCTTGATGTTGCCCGCCGGCGAGATGTGGTCGGTGGTGACCGAGTTGCCGAGGATGGCGAGCGCACGCGCGCCCAAGAAATCTTCCGGCTCGCCGGTCGCCGCGTCGTCGGCTTCGAAGAACGGCGGGTGCTGTACGTAGGTTGAGCCCGGTGACCATTTGAAGGTCTGCCCGCCGGTGACGGAGATTTTCTGCCACAGCTTGTCGCCCTCGAACACATTCCCATAGCGCTCGCGGAACATGTCGGCGGAGATGATGCTGGTCATGTAGTCGTTGATCTCCTGGTTCGATGGCCAGATGTCCTTCAGATAGACCGGGTTGCCGTCTTTATCCTCGGCGAGCGGGTCGTTGTAGATATCGACGTTCATGTTGCCGGCGATGGCGTAGGCGACGACCAGCGGCGGCGAGGCCAGGTAGTTGGCGGTCGACAGCGGGTGCACTCGGCCTTCGAAGTTGCGGTTGCCGGAGAGAACAGCGCCGACGGTGATGCCTTCCTCCATAATCGCTTCTTCGATTTCCTGTTTAAGGGGACCGGAGTTACCGATGCACGTCGTGCAGCCGAAGCCGACGAGGTTGAAGCCGACGGCGTCCATGTGCTCGGTCAGGCCGCCCTTGTCCATGTATTCCTGCACCACCTGTGAGCCCGGCGCGAACGACGTCTTGACCCAAGGTTTCGGCTTAATGCCGAGCTCGTGCGCCTTCTTGGCGACGAGGCCGGCGCCGACGAGGACCGCCGGGTTCGACGTGTTGGTGCAGCTCGTGATGGCGGCAATGACGATGGCGCCGTCCTCGAGGGTGTAGTCGCCGATCTTGGCGGATTTGCCCTGCTCGCGGCCGGTCAGCGTCTTGAAGCCTTCTTTAAACGCTTTCGACGCCATCGACAGTTGGATGCGGTCCTGCGGACGTTTCGGGCCGGCGATGGAGGGTTCGACCGACGCCAGGTCCAGTTCGAGGTTGGCGGTGAACACCGGGTCGGAAGAGCCGGTTTCGCGCCACATGCTCTGTTCTTTCGCATACTTCTCGACCAGTTCGATATTCTCGTCGTCGCGGCCGGTGAGCTTCATGTAATCGAGGGTCGCCGGGCTGACCGGGAAGAAACCGCAGGTCGCGCCGTATTCGGGGGCCATGTTGGCGATGGTCGCCTGGTCGGCGAGCGACAGGTTGTCGAGGCCGTCGCCGTAGAATTCGACGAACTTGCCGACGACGCCCTGCTTGCGCAGCATTTCGACGGCGGTCAGCACGAGGTCGGTGGCGGTCATGCCTTCGGCCAGTTTACCCGTCATCTTGAAGCCGACGACTTCGGGGATCAGCATCGACACCGGCTGGCCCAGCATCACCGCTTCGGCCTCGATGCCGCCGACGCCCCAACCCAGAACGGCGAGGCCGTTGACCATGGTGGTGTGGCTGTCAGTGCCGACGAGTGTGTCGGGATAGGCGATCATGCGGCCGTCGTCGTCTTCACGGCTCCAGATCACCTTCGCCAGATATTCCAGGTTGACCTGATGGCAAATGCCGGTGCCCGGCGGCACAACGCGGAAGTTGGAGAACGCCTGCTGGCCCCATTTTAGGAACTCGTACCGTTCCATGTTGCGTTCGAATTCGAGCTCGACGTTTTTCTGGAACGCCATCGGATTGCCGGCTTCGTCGACCATGACCGAGTGGTCGATCACGAGGTCGACCGGCGCCAGCGGGTTGATCTTGTCCGGGTCGCCGCCCATCGACACCATCGCGTCGCGCATCGACGCCAGATCGACGACGGCGGGAACGCCGGTGAAGTCCTGCATCAGCACCCGTGCCGGCAGGTAGGCGATTTCGTGCTCCGAGGTACGCGTTTCCAGCCACTTGCCGACGGCCTTGATGTCCTCGACGGTCACCGTGCGGCCGTTTTCACGGCGCAGCAGATTTTCCAGCACCACTTTCAACGAGTAGGGAAGTTTCGACACGTCGCCGATGCCGGCCGCCTGGGCGGCGTCGAGCGAAAAGTAATCGTAGGATTTCCCTGCGACTTCAAGGGTTTTGCGGGTTCCAAGGCTGTCTGTTCCGGTAATAGACACGATGCGGCCCTCCTAGGTCATGCGCACGTTGAGTGTTGGATGTGGAATCTCCACATTTTCGCGGCTTTGTCCATGCCACTGATGTAATCACGCAAGCCGTTTCCGTCGATGCCAAGCGCGCGTTCGATTGGGGGGCAGGGGCAGAAAAAAAGGGTTTCCGGGATTCTCCTTGATTGTAGGTTCACGCGCGCATTAAGGTCGATGACGTTTACGTAAACGTCATTGCGGTGTCTGCTGATATCGGGGAAGCGATGCAGCGCCGCGTGCGAACGAAGCGTGGTTGAAGAGACAGCGCTTCGGCTCTCACCATCTTTTGACTTGTCGTCGGGTGGGAGTTTTGTAAACCTCTCTTCAAGTAAAGCATGACACCGGCGAAAGATCGGGGATGCTGCAGGGAGAAAACATATGGGTGACGTCAAGCCGTCGAACGGTGCCGTCGACACGTTTCCGAAACTGCTGCTCGAAAACGCGCGCCGTATCGGTGACCGCCCGGCAATTCGCGAAAAAGACTTAGGTATCTGGCAGTCCTGGACCTGGTCCGAGGTCAAGGATCAGATCGCGGCGATGGCCGCCGGCCTCAAGGCGTTCGGGTTCGAGCGCGGTGACAGTCTGGCGATCGTCGGCGACAACCGGCCGCAGCTTTACTGGGCGATGACCGCGGCGCAGGCATTGGGCGGCACGCCGGTGCCGATGTATCAGGACTCCGTCGCCGAAGAGATGCAGTTCGTGCTCGAGCACGCGGAAGCCAGCTTCGCCGTGGTCGAGGATCAGGAGCAGACCGACAAGCTGCTCGAGATCATGGACCGTTGCCCCAAGCTCAAGGAGATCGTCTACGAGGACGAGCGCGGGATGCGTCACTACGACCAGCCGTTCGTGCGCTCGCTCGAAAGCCTGATGGAAGCGGGCCGTAAGTTCCTCATTGAGAACCCGGGCTGGTTCGAGGAGGAGGCGGCGAAGGGCACGGGCTCGGACATCGCCATCATGCTCTACACGTCGGGGACGACGGGCCGGCCCAAGGGCGTGATGCTCAGCTTCGACAACCTGGTGATCACGGCCCGAAACGGGGTCGAATGGGACAACCTCGACGAAACCGACGAGGTGATGGCCTACCTCCCGATGGCCTGGGTCGGCGACAATATCTTCTCTTACGGTCAGTCCTATGTGGCTGGCTTTTGTGTTTCGTGCCCGGAAAGCTCGGACACGGTCATGCAGGATCTGAAGGAAATCGGCCCGACCTATTTCTTCGCGCCGCCGCGGATCTTCGAAAATATCCTGACGCAAGTGTCGATCCGGATGGAGGATGCGACCAAGCTCAATCAATGGCTTTACAAGACGTTCATGGATGTGGCGCTGCGCGTCGGCCCCGATCTTCTGGATGGCAAGCGGGTCTCGTTCATCGACCGCATCCTGTATGCGATCGGCGAGTTTCTGGTGTACGGACCGTTGAAAAACGAACTCGGGTTTTCACGGTTCCGCCTGGCCTATACCGCAGGCGAGGCGATCGGCCCCGATATCTTCGACTTCTTCCGCTCGCTCGGCGTCAACATCAAGCAGCTATACGGCTCGACCGAGGCGTCGGTGTTCATCTGCATGCAGAAGGACGGCGATATCAAGCCGGACACGGTCGGACCACCGGCCACGGATGTCGAACTGAAGATCGCCGACAACGGCGAGGTCCTGTTCAAGAGCCCCGGGGTTTTCGTCGCTTATTACAAGAACGACGAAGCGACCAAGTCGACCAAGACCGATGACGGCTGGGTGATGACCGGCGACGCCGGCTTCTTCGACGCCGATGGTCATCTCAAGATCATCGACCGCGCCAAGGATGTCGGCAAACTCAACAACGGCACCATGTTTGCGCCCAAGTATCTTGAGAATAAGCTGAAGTTCTTCCCGTTTATCACCGAGGCGGTGGCCTTCGGGCATGAGAAGGACTATGCCGCCGCGTTCATCAACATCGATTTGGAAGCGGTCGGCAACTGGGCTGAGCGGCGCGGGCTCGCGTATTCGGGCTATACCGACCTCGCCATGCGCGACGAAGTTTACGAACTGGTCGCCGAGTGCGTCGACAAGGTCAACAAGGACCTGTCCGAGGACGAGGCGCTCGCCGGCTCGCAGATCAAGCGGTTCCTGATTCTGCACAAGATGCTGGACGCCGACGACGGCGAACTGACGCGGACCCGCAAGGTTCGGCGCAGCACGGTTTCGGAGCGATATGGCGAACTGATCAACGCGCTCTATTCCGGCGTCGATGTCTGCCCGGTCGAGGCGACCGTCACGTTCGAGGACGGGCGCACCGGCAAGATCAGGGCCGACGTGAAGATTCGCGAAGCGACGATCTATCCCCCCCAACAGGCACAAGCAGCGGAATAAGCGGCGCAATCCATGACGTATGAAAGAACAATCGGGGATACCATCCTCGCCGTGGACCAGATTTCACTGTCGTTCGGCGGGGTGAAGGCACTTTCTGACATCAGTTTCGCCGTCCGCGAGCACGAGATCTTTGCGATCATCGGCCCGAACGGCGCCGGTAAGAGCTCGATGCTGAACTGCATCAACGGCTTTTATCACCCGCAGGAAGGCACGATCACGTTCAAGGGCAAGACGCGCCGCCAGGTGCGCCCGTCGGAAGCGGCGCGCGACGGCATCGCGCGGACGTTCCAGAACATCGCGCTGTTCAGCGGGATGTCGACGCTCGACAACATCATGACCGGGCGCAACACCAAGATGAAAAGAGGTCTCTTCTGGCAGGCGATCCGCCTCGGCCCCGCCGAGAAGGAAGAGATGGAACACCGCGCCATGGTTGAGAAGGTCATCGACTTCCTCGAGATCGAGGCAATCAGAAAGACCGCGGTCGGCACGCTGCCGTACGGTCTGCAAAAGCGCGTTGAGCTCGGCCGCGCGTTGGCGGCGGAACCGGACCTGCTGTTGCTCGACGAGCCGATGGCCGGGATGAACCTCGAAGAGAAGCAGGACATGTGCCGCTTCATCCTCGACGTGAACGACGAGTTCGGCACCACCATCGTGCTGATCGAACACGACATGGGCGTGGTCATGGATATCTCCGACCGGGTCGTCGTGCTCGATTACGGCAAGAAACTGGCCGAGGGCTCGCCCGACGAGGTGCGGACGAACCAGGACGTGATCGACGCCTATCTCGGCGTCTCTCATGGCGAAGACGAACAAGGCGAATAGATTATGCTGTTTTTTCTAGAGACGGTGATCAGCGGCCTGATGGCGGGAGTGATGTATTCGCTCGTCGCGCTCGGCTTCGTGCTGATCTTCAAGGCCTCCGGCATCTTTAACTTCGCGCAGGGGGTCTTCGCGCTGTTCGCCGGCCTCGCTCTCTACGACTTTATCGCCGAGGACGGCTGGTTTTACGAGTTATTCGGTTTCGTGCTGCCTGTATGGCTCGGCATCATCGCCACCATGGGTGTGATGGTGATCGTCGCCTGGCTGGTCGAGCGTCTCGTGCTGCGTCACCTGGTCAACCAGGAGCCGATCATCCTGTTCATGTCGACCATCGGTCTCGCCTACTTTCTCGAAGGGGTTGGCGATATCCTGTTCGGCTCCGACGTCAAGCCGCTCGATATCGGGCTGCCGCAGGGCGCGTCAGACTATCTGCTGGATAATTACAATCTCTATGTCGAGAAGCTGGAAATCGTCGCCGCCGTCGTCGCCGCGGCGCTGGTGATCGTGCTTGCGATCTTTTTCCAGAAGACACGGATCGGACGTGCGCTCCGCGCCGTCGCCGACGACCACCAGGCGGCGCTCAGCGTCGGCATCTCGCTCCGCACCATCTGGGTCATCGTCTGGTCGGTGTCGGGTTTCGTGGCGCTGGTCGCCGGGATCATGTGGGGATCCAAATCCGGCATCCAGTTCTCGCTGTCGCTGATTGCCCTCAAGGCGCTGCCGGTGCTTATCCTGGGCGGCTTTACGTCGGTTCCGGGCGCCATCATCGGCGGCCTGATCATCGGCGTCGGCGAAAAGGTGGCGGAAGTTTACGCCGGACCGTTCGTCGGCGGCGCCATCGAAAACTGGTTCGCCTACATGCTGGCGCTGGTGTTCCTGCTGGTCCGTCCGCAGGGACTGTTCGGCGAAAAAATCATCGAGAGGGTGTAGACGTCCATGTTTTACCGCGAAGCAGGCCAGTTCAAGACGAGCTACAAAGCCGATCAGGCGATCTTCACCATTACGCAGGACAGGTTCTTCGTCGGCGCGTTCCTTCTCGTCGCGTTCGGCGTCGTGCCGTTCTTCATCGACGACTACTGGGCCAACGCCATCCTCATCCACGTGCTGGTCTACGCGCTGGCGGGACTCGGGCTGAATATTCTCACCGGGTATTGCGGTCAGGTGTCGCTCGGCACCGGCGGCTTCATGGCGGTCGGCGCCTATGCGTCATATAAATTGACGACGTCGTTCCCGGAAATGAACTTCATCATCGTGCTTTTGCTGTCGGGCGGGATTACGGCGTGCGTCGGCATGTTCTTCGGGCTGCCGTCGCTCCGGATCAAGGGGTTCTATCTGGCGGTCGCGACGTTGGCGGCACAGTTCTTCCTGGTGTGGCTGTTCAACAAGGTCGGCTGGTTCTTTAACTACTCGCCGACCGGCATGATCGTATCGCCGCCGCGCGAAGTGTTCGGTTTCCTGATCACCGGACCGGAGGCAAGTCCCGCGGTCCGGTATCTGTTCTGTCTGTCCATCGTCACCGTCTTCGCGCTCGCTGCCAAGAACATCGTCCGCGGCCGCATCGGCCGGAGCTGGATGGCGATCCGTGACATGGATATCGCCGCCGAGCTGATCGGCATCCGCCCGCTTGAAGCGAAACTGTCTGCGTTCGCCGTCAGTTCGTTCTATGTCGGCGTCGCCGGCGCGCTTTACTTCAACGTCTGGCTGGGCACCGCCGAGCCGACCGAGGCGTTCGATATCTTCCAGTCGTTCTTCGTGCTGTTCATCGTCATCATCGGCGGACTGGGAAGTATTCTCGGATCGTTCCTGGGGGCCGCGTTCATGGTCCTGGTGCCGATCACCCTCAAGACCATCATGGTCGACGGGATGGGGTTCGCGGTGGGGGCCGCGAAACACGTCGAGGTCATGCTCCTAGGGTCGCTGATCATCTTCTTCCTGATCGTCGAGCCGCACGGTCTGGCACGGCTTTGGCAAATTCTGAAGGAGAAGCTGAGGCGCTGGCCGTTCCCGTACTGACGGGCTGGCCCTATCAAATCGAGCCGACAAGCGTTAACATTCTGACATCCAAGGGCTTAACCGGCGGCAAAGCCGCCAAAACAACCTCAAAAGGGAGGCAACCATGAGACTGAAACTTCTGACGAAAGCACTGGCGGTCGCCGCGGTCGCCATGCCGCTGACGACGGCGGTCGCGGACGCCTACGAACTGGTCATTCCGGCCACGGTCTACCGGACCGGTCCGTACGCGCCGAACGGGATTCCGTTCGCCAACGGGTACGGTGATTACTACAAGATGCTCAACGAGCGCGACGGCGGCATCGAAGGTGTAAAAATCAAGTACATCGAGTGCGAAACCGCCTACAACACCAAGCAGGGCGTCGAGTGCTACGAAAACACCAAGGGCACCCCGCCGTCGGGCGGTCTGGTCTACCAACCGCTGTCGACCGGTATCACCTACCAGCTGATCCCGAAGGCCACCGAAGACAAGATTCCGGTGTTCTCGATGGGCTACGGCCGCACCTCGGCCGCGAACGGCAAGGTGTTCCCATACATCTTCAACTTGCCGGCGACCTATTGGGACCAGGCTTCCGTCTTCATCAAGTATATCGGTGAAAAAGAAGGCGGTATGGACAAGCTGAAGGGCAAGAAGATCGCGCTGGTCTATCACAACTCGGCATATGGTAAGGAGCCGATCCGGACCCTCGAAGAACTGTCCAAGAAGCACGGCTTCGAACTGATGCTTCTGGCCGTCGACCACCCGGGTCAGGAACAGAAGGCAACCTGGCTGCAAATCCGCCGCGAGCGTCCCGACTGGACCATGATGTGGGGCTGGGGCGTCATGAACCAGGTCGCCATCAAGGAAGCCGCGTCGATCCGCTATCCGATGGATCATTTCATCGGTGTCTGGTGGTCGGGTTCCGAAAACGACGTGCTGCCGGCCGGTGACGACGCCAACGGTTATCTCTCCGGCGCGTTCCACGCGGCGGGCGACAACTTCCGTGCCCACGACGACATCAAGAAGTTCGTCTACGACAAGGGCATGGGCGGCGGCGACCGCGACCGGATCGGTGAAGTGCTCTACAACCGTGGCCTTGTCGCCGCGATGTGGACCGCCGAAGCGATCCGTAACGCCATGCGCATCCACAACACCAAGGAAGTGACCAGCGAAATGGTTCGTGACGGTTTCGAAAGCCTGAACGTCGACGCCAAGCGACTGGCGGTTCTGGGTCTCGAAGGGTTTACCTACCCGGTTAAGATTACCTGTGAAAACCACACGGGCCCGGGCAAGGTCGCGCTTCAGCAGTGGGACGCGAAAGCCAAGAAGTGGAGCTTCGTCTCCGACTTCTACACTTCCGATCGTGATGTGATCGATAAGTTGATCGAGGAAGACTCCTCGAACTATGCGAAGGAGAACAACATCACGCCCAGGACCTGCAACTAACATGAGCAGTTCCGCCCAAGTGGTGGGGGATGACGCCGGCGTCCAATCGGACGCCGGCACGCTCCTCTCCGTCAATAATATCGAGGTCATCTACAACCACGTGATCCTCGTCCTGAAGGGTGTCTCACTTGAGGTGCCGACGGGACAGATCGTCGCCATTCTGGGTGCCAACGGCGCCGGTAAGACGACGACGCTGAAGGCGATCTCCAATCTCCTGCATGCGGAACGTGGCGAAGTGACCAAGGGCTCCATCGTCTATGACGGCGAGAAGGTCGAGGCATCGTCGCCGAACGACCTGGTCAAACGCGGCGTCATTCAGGTGATGGAAGGCCGCCATTGTTTTGAGCATTTGACGATCGAGGAAAACCTTTTGACCGGCGCCTATACGCGCAGCGACGGCAATGCGGCGATCAACGAATCCCTCGAAAAGGTCTACAGCTATTTCCCGCGTCTGAAAGAACGGCGCACGTCACAGGCCGGATATACCTCCGGCGGCGAACAGCAGATGTGCGCCATCGGCCGCGCGCTGATGTCGAACCCGAAGATGATCCTGCTCGACGAACCGTCGATGGGGTTGGCGCCTCAGCTGGTCGAGGAAATCTTCGAGATCGTCGATGACCTCAATAAAAAAGAGGGCGTGAGCATTCTTTTGGCCGAGCAGAACACCAACATCGCGCTCAGATATGCGGATTACGGCTACATCCTCGAGAACGGCCGCGTCGTCATGGACGGCCCCGCCGCCAACCTGCGCGAGAACGAGGACGTGAAGGAATTCTATCTCGGCCTCTCCACGTCCGGCCGGAAGAACTTTCGCGACGTCAAACACTACCGTCGCCGCAAGCGCTGGCTCGGCTGACCATGACCGGCAAGCGGTACTACGACGATCTCGAGGTTCGGGATCCGGACGAGCGCGAAGAGCAGCTTTTCGCGCAGCTTCCGGATCATATCCGGAACGCCAGGGACAATGCGCCGTACTATGCGAAGATTCTGGCCGACGTCGATCCGGCATCGATCATAGACCGCGCCGCTCTCGCTGAACTGCCTGTGACCCGCAAATCGGAACTGGTCAATATCCAGAGCGAGGGCGATCCGCTGGGCGGGATGACGACATTGGCTGTCGGTCAGCTCGCGCGCATCTTCCAGTCACCTGGCCCGACCTACGATCCGGAAGGTCACGGCAAGGACTGGTGGGGCACGGCGCGCGCGCTTTACGCCAGCGGCTTTCGCGTCGGCGATATCATGCACAACACCTTCGCGTACCATTTCACGCCCGCCGGCGTGATGCTGGAAGCGGGCGCGCACGCGTTGGGATGCGCGGTGTTTCCGGCCGGTGTCGGCAACACCGAACTCCAGGTGCAGGCCATCCACGACATCAAACCGACCGGCTATACCGGCACCCCGAGCTTTCTCAAGGTGCTGCTCGAGAAGGCGGCTGAATTGGGTAAGGACGCGTCTAGCCTGAAGAAAGCCTGTGTCGCCGGCGAGGGGCTGCCTCCGGCATTGAGGAAAGAGATCGAGGACTACGGCGTTCACTGCGGCCAGGTCTATGCGACCGCCGACATCGGCAACATCGCCTACGAATCCGAAGCCCGCGAAGGGCTGATCGTCGACGAACGCCATATCGTCGAGATCCTCCGCCCCGGCACAGGCGACCCGGTCGCCGACGGCGAAGTAGGCGAAGTCGCCGTCACGGTGCTCAGGAAAGACTATCCTCTAATCAGATTTGCCACCGGCGATCTGTCGAAGGCGCTCGGCGGGATCAGCCCGTGCGGGCGCACCAACATGCGCCTCGCCGGCTGGATGGGCCGGGCCGATCAGACGACCAAGGTGAAGGGCATGTTCGTGCATCCGGCCCAGGTCGCCGAGATCGTCCGCCGCCATCCGGAAATCAGACGCGCGCGCGTCGTCGTCACGCATGACGGCAAGGCCGACGTAATGACCGTGAAATGCGAGACGGCGGATGCCGGCGATGCCCTCATCGGTCGCATCAACGACACGATTCTGGCGGTCTGCAAGCTCAAGGGCCAGGCGGAATGTGTCGCCGAGGGCGCGCTGCCGAACGACGGCAAGGTCATCGAAGACGCCCGCGAAAACTGATTCCCGGCCTTGAATCAAAGGCTTGGCGAAACGGCGGGAAACCTAACAAATTTGTAATGTTTGGTGCCATATTCGCGCCACATTCAATGCCTATTTTCATGATCATAGACCTCCTCGTCTATACACCAGAGACCCCCCTCTCTGGTCCCCTATCGGCGCCAGACGCCGAAACTAATCGGCCGGATCATTTTCCCCCAGGGAGCGATCCGGCCGTTTTATTTTTGCCCGCCCCGGTTGGTCGCGGCGGGCGTCCAGCGGCTTTCCTTCAACGGCCCCATGAGCTAGGTTCACCCGGCATTTTTCGAGGTGAGAATGGCGGTTTTCTCGGGTCACGACATCGACTGCATCCGCGGCGAACGGCAGGTCCTGTCGGCGGCGGCGTTCTCGCTCGAAAGCGGGCACGCGCTGATGCTCCGGGGCGCCAACGGCGCCGGCAAGTCGACCTTGCTGCGGCTCATGGCGGGCCTGATGCGGCCGGTGAAGGGCGTGATCGTCTGGGACGGCGTAGACATCGCCGATGACCCCGCCGAGCACAATGCGCGTCTCACCTACATCGGTCATGCCGATGCGGTGAAGCCCGCACTCAGCGTGCTCGAGAACGTCGCGTTCTGGGCCGAGCTTTCGGGCGCCGGCGGCATGTCCGCGTCTGACGCGCTCTCGGCGCTCGGGATCGGGCATTTGTCGGATCTTCCCGCGCGCTATCTTTCCGCCGGTCAGCGCCGGCGTGTCAACCTGACCCGCGCGCTGACGTCGGGCGCCCGGCTCTGGTTGCTGGATGAGCCGACGACGGCACTGGATGCCAGCACCACCCAAGCGCTCACGGGGCTGATCGACCGGCATCTCGAATCCGGCGGCATGGCGGTGATCTCGACACACACGGACCTCGGCCTGAGAGCGGCCGGAACGCTCATGTTGGGAGCGGCCGCATGAACGCGTTTTCGGTCCTGTTCCGGCGCGAGATGCGCCTCGCCATGCGCCAGAGCGCCGACAGCGTCATGGTGATCGCGTTCTTCGTGATCGCCGTTGTGCTGTTTCCGTTCGGCGTCGGGCCGGAACCCAACATGCTGGCGCGGATCGGGCCCGGGGTGATCTGGGTCGCGGCGTTGCTGGCGGCGATGCTGTCCATGGACCGGATGTTCATGGGCGATTACGAGGACGGCTCGCTCGAGCTTCTGGTGCTGTCGCCTGTCGCGCTCGAACTCGTCGTGCTGGTCAAGGTGCTGGCGCACTGGCTGACCACGGGGGTGCCATTGATCGTCACCGCGCCGCTCTTGTTCGTGATGATGAACGTGCCCGATCAGATCTGGCCGGTGCTGCTGATCACGCTGTTGCTGGGCACACCCGTCCTCAGCCTCTTGGGCAGTATCGGCGCGGCGCTGATTCTGGGCGCGAGACGCGGCGGCGTGCTTTTGTCGCTGCTGGTCTTGCCGTTATTGATTCCAGTGCTCATCTTTGCTGTCGGTGCCGGTGACGCGGTGCTTTATGGCGCTGGCGCAAAAGCCAACCTGATGCTGTTGGGCGGCATGCTGATGGGGGCGTTGGCCTTGACGCCGTGGGTGACGGCGCACGCCCTTCGCGAAGCCGTGGCATAACCGGTTTCAGGTGTTATAAACCCCAAGGAAAATACGTAGAAAGACATGCTGCATTACTTCGCCAATCCCACCCGCTTCCAACGTTTGAGCCGCCGCATCGAGCCGTGGCTTCTAGCGGCGATGCTGGTGTGTTTCGCGGGGGGCCTGTATTTCGCGCTGTTTTCGTCGCCGGTGGACTATCAGCAAGGCCACACCGTTCGCATCATGTACATCCACGTGCCGGCGGCCTGGATGGCGCTATTCTGTTATTCGGCGATGGCCGTGGCGGCGGCGGTGGCGCTGATCTGGAAGCATGCGCTGGCCGACGTCGCGGCCAAGGCGACGGCCCCCATCGGCGCCGCGTTCACGTTTCTGGCGCTGGTGACCGGTTCGCTCTGGGGCAAGCCGATGTGGGGCACCTGGTGGGTCTGGGACGCACGGCTGACCTCGGTGCTCGTGCTGTTCTTTCTCTATCTCGGCTATATGGCCTTAAGGGACGCCTTCGACGAGCCCGGGCGCGGCGCCCGGGCGTCGGCGATCCTTGTTTTGGTCGGTTTCGTCAACGTCCCGATCATCAAGTTTTCGGTGGATTGGTGGAACACGCTGCATCAGCCGTCCAGCGTGCTCAGGATGGACGGGCCGACGATCCATCCCGACATGCTCACGCCATTGTTCCTGATGGCGGCGGCATTTCAGTTTTACTATTTCTGGCTGGTTCTGGTACGTATTCGCCGAGAGCTGATGGTCAACCGCACGCGTGCGCTTCGGCACCGCCAGGCGGCGGCATAAGAGGGTCTGGCCGTGAACAACGCAGACAGCATCCTCGCCATGACCAAGCACGCCGGTTACGTCTGGCCGAGTTACGCGATCGCCGCCTTTGTGCTTATCGGTCTCGTAGTGGTGAGCCTGCGCGCCCTGAAACGGACCCGCGCCGAACTGGAAAAAATCGAAGCGCAGATGCCCGGGAAGTCGGATGAAACGTAAGCACAAAAGACTATCGTTCGTCCTGGTGGCGCTGGTGCTGCTGGGCGGCGCGGCGGCGCTGGTTCTGAGCGCGTTCGAGGAAAATATCGTTTTCTTCCAGAGCCCGAGCGACATCGCCGCCGGCAAGGTCGGCGAAGACCGGCGCTTTCGCTTGGGTGGCTTGGTCGAGGACGGCAGCGTCGACAGATCTGGCGGCGAGACCGTGACCTTCCGTGTCACCGATACGGCGAACACCGTCACGGTCCGCTACACCGGCATCCTCCCCGACCTGTTCCGTGAGGGCCAGGGTGTGGTCGCGGAGGGGCGCATCGTGAACGGGGTGTTCGTTGCCGACGAGGTCCTGGCCAAGCACGACGAGAATTACATGCCGCCGGAGGTTGCCGACGCCATCAAGAAATCGGGCCAATGGCAGGGGAGCAGCAAATGATCGCCGAACTCGGACATTTCGCTCTAATCCTCGCGCTCGCCGTTGCCTGCGTGCAGGGCGTCATCCCGATGCTGGGCGCGCAAATGGGGCGGCTGTCGTGGATGCGATTCGCCGACCAGTCAGCAGTCCTCCAGTTTATCCTGGTGGCAGTCAGTTTCGCCTGCCTGACGCACGCCTACGTCACGTCCGACTTTTCCGTCGTCAACGTGGTGCAGAATTCCCATTCCGCCAAGCCGATGCTTTACAAGATATCCGGTGTCTGGGGGAACCACGAAGGCTCGATGCTGTTGTGGGTGCTGATCCTGGCCGTGTTCGGCGGCGCCGTGGCGTTGTTCGGTCGCTACCTGCCGCCGGCGCTGAAGGCCCGCGCGCTCTCCATCCAGGCGCTGATCGCAGTCGGCTTCTATCTGTTTATCCTGCTGACCTCGAACCCGTTCCAGCGCATGTTTCCGCCGGCGCCCGACGGGCAGGACCTGAACCCGCTATTGCAGGACCCGGGTCTCGCGTTCCATCCGCCGATGCTCTATCTCGGGTACGTCGGTTTTTCGATGGCGTTCTCGTTCGCCATCGCGGCCCTGATCGAAGGCCGCGTCGACGCCGCGTGGGCGCGCTGGGTGCGGCCGTGGACTTTGGCGGCTTGGTGTTTTTTGACGGGCGGCATCGCGCTCGGGTCGTGGTGGGCCTATTACGAACTCGGCTGGGGCGGCTTCTGGTTCTGGGACCCGGTCGAAAACGCATCGTTCATGCCGTGGCTGATCGGCACGGCGCTGCTGCATTCCTGCGTCGTCGTCGAAAAGCGCGACACCATGAAGGCATGGACGATCTTCCTCGCCATCGTCGCGTTCTCGTTCTCGCTGCTTGGCACGTTCCTGGTGCGGTCCGGCGTTTTGACGTCCGTGCACGCCTTCGCGACCGACCCGGAGCGCGGCGTCTTTATTCTCGTGTTGCTGCTGATCGTCATCGGCGGCTCGTTCGCGCTTTATGCCTGGCGCGCGCCGCAGCTTAAAAGCACCGGACTGTTCCAGCCGATCTCGCGTGAAGGTGCGTTGCTGCTCAACAACCTATTGATGGGGACGGCGGCCGGCGTCGTGCTCCTCGGCACCCTCTACCCGCTGTTCATCGATGCGATCTCCGACGGACAGGA
The DNA here is from genome assembly GCA_965228915.1 of Rhodospirillales bacterium. Classification (GTDB taxonomy): domain Bacteria; phylum Pseudomonadota; class Alphaproteobacteria; order Rhodospirillales; family Casp-alpha2; genus UBA4479. The sequence continues at coordinate 2,101,078 of OZ245847.1, forward strand.
TAAGATTTCCGTAGGCGCGCCGTTCTTCAACGCGGTCTTCATCCCGCTGATGACGCCGATGGTCGCCGCCATGGCGATCGGCCCGTTATTGGCGTGGAAGCGCGGCGACCTGACGCGCGCGCTCAAGACGCTGTGGATCGCTTTCGTGGTTGCGCTGGCGATGGCGCTAGTCACGTGGTCGTGGCAGTCGGGTCAATCCCCTTGGGGAATCGTCGGCGTCGGCATCGGCTCATGGCTCGCCATCGGCACGCTGATCGAACTTGCCGAACGCATCCGTCTGTTCCGCATACCGATAAGTCAGTCGCTGCGCCGCTTCGCCAATTTGCCGCGCGCCAACTGGGGCATGACTCTCGCGCACTTTGGCCTCGCGCTCGCGGTGTTCGGCGTGACCGGCGCCGGCGCATGGAAGGTCGAAAGCGTGCAGACCATGCGGCCGGGCGAGACGGTGACGGTATCCGGGTACGACTTCCGCTTCGACGGCGCTCAGGAAAAACAGGGACCGAACTACCTCACCACCGAAGCGCGCTTCACCGTTTCCGAGGACGGCAAGGTAGTGACGCAGTTGTTCCCGGAAAAGCGCGTCTATACCGTGCGCCAGATGCCGACCACGGAAGCCGGGATCTACACCATGCTGTCGGGCGATCTTTACGCCGTCATCGGCGACAGCAAGAGCGACGGATCCTACGTGACGAGGATCTATTTCAACCCGCTGGTCGCCTGGATGTGGATCGGCGCGCTGACGATGGTCATGGGCGGCGTCCTGTCGCTGTCCGACCGCCGCTTCCGGGTCGGCGCGCCCACGCGCGCGTCCGCGCCGGCCGGTGCGCAGCCCGCGGAATGACGACCTAGGATGAACCGCCTCTTCTATATCCTGCCGCTGGCGGCGTTCCTGGTGATCGGCGGTTATCTGGCCGTTGGCCTGACGCTCGATCCGCAAAAGCTGCCCAGCATGCTCGAAGGCGAACCGGTGCCCGCATTCGACCTCGAAGGCCTCAAGGGGCGGGACGACAAGGGTTTCGCCAATACCGACCTCAAGGGCGAGGTGTCGCTGGTGAACGTGTTCGGGTCATGGTGCGTGGCGTGCCGGGTCGAACATCCGTTCTTAATGAAGATTAAGGAGAACGGCTGGGTGCCGATTCATGGCATCGACTGGCGCGAACCCAACCGCGAGGCGGGGCCGGGGTGGCTCAAGCGGCACGGCGATCCCTATACGCTGGCGGGCGACGACCCGAAGTCCAAGGCCGCCATCGCGTTCGGCGTGACCGGCGCGCCGGAAACGTTCGTCGTCGATAAACAGGGCATCATCCGCTACAAGCACGTCGGCCCGATCGACGAGAAGGTCTGGACGGAGACCTTGAAGCCCCTGATCGATCACCTGCGGGAGCAGGGCGGATGAGGTGGCTGGTTCTCATGCTCATGTTGATCTCGGCGTTGCCCGCCTATGCCGTGCAGCCGGACGAAATCCTCGACGATCCCAAGCTGGAAGCGCGCGCCCGCGAAATCGGCAAGGAACTCCGCTGCCTGGTCTGCCAGAACCAGTCGATAGACGACTCCGATGCCGATCTCGCCCGCGACCTTCGCGTGCTGGTGCGCGAGCGCCTCGTCGAAGGCGACAGCAATCAGGAAGTGATCGACTATGTCGTGTCGCGCTACGGCGACTTCGTTCTGTTGAACCCGCCGTTCAAGCTCAAGACCTACGCGCTCTGGTTCGGTCCGGCGATTCTGATCCTCTTCGGGCTCGGCACCGTTTTCCTGTTCTTTCGCCGGCGCAGCGCGGGCGGCGCACCGGACGCGGCGCCGACATCGCTGAGCGACTCGGAGAAGGAAAAACTTGCCCGTCTCCTGGATAAGGACGGCAAATGATGTTCTGGGCGCTCGCCGGCATTCTGGCCGTTTTCGTCATCGCGGTTCTCGTGGTGCCGCAGTTGCTGAGCGCCGGCAGCGCGGCCCGGCGGGCCGAATACGACATCAACGTCTTCAAGGACCAGCTCGCCGAACTGGACCGGGACCAGGCCGAAGGCCGCATCGCCGACGCCGAGGCCGACGCTGCACGCATTGAAATCCAGCGGCGCCTGCTGACGGCAGCCGACGCGGCGGAAAAGGAAAAGTCGCCGGACGGCACGCCCCGCAAGGGGCTTGCTGCGGTCATCGTCGCCGCGCTCGCCGTACCCACCGTCTCGGTCGTTTTTTATCTGCAGACCGGCACGCCGGGCATGCCGGATTTCCCGCTCGCCGGGCGCACCGACGTCCGGGGCGCTTCCGAACAGGCGGGGTTCGAAGGCCGCAGCCTGCGTGAGCTCGCCGACCGTTTGCAGGAGCGCCTGCGCGAGAACCCGAACGACGAACGGGGCTGGACGCTGCTCGGTCGCACTTATGCCAACATCGGCGAGCCGCGGCTGGCGTCGGCGGCCTATCAGCGCGCCGTCGAACTGACCAACCGCGACCCGGAGCTGCTGGCCGACTGGGCTGAAGCCCGGCTGATGGCGAGGGACGGCGAATTCACCCCGGAAATCTTCAGCGATTTTCTCGAGGCCCGGGACAAGAACCCGTTGCTGCCGAAACCCTGGTTCTATGTCGGTCTCGATAAGGCCATGGGCGGCGATCTCGAGGGCGCGGCGCAGACCTGGACCGACCTCCTCGCGATCCAGCCCAAGGATGCGCCGTTCGTGCCCGCGATCCGCGAGCAGATCGCCCGTGCCGCCAAAGAGGGCGGGTTCGACGCATCTGCGATCGAGCCCAGCGATACCGCGAAACGCCTCGCCGAAGAGGTTGCCCGGACAGCGCCGGGAGACGCGCCCGCCGCCGGTGCGGAGGGTGCCGCGCCCGCGCAACCGGGACCGACCCGCGAGCAGGTCGAGGCGGCCCAGCAGATGACGGCCGAGGAACGCAACGCCTTCATCCGCTCCATGGTCGCGCGCCTCGCCGAGAAGCTGGAAGAGAATCCAAACGATCCCGCCGGGTGGCAGCGGCTCATCCGCGCGTACGAAGTGCTTGGCGAGACCGAGAAAGCGGCGGAAGCCCGCAAACGCCTCGAGTCCCTGAGGACGAATTGAGCGCCCGAAAATCTGGAAAAACCCGTGCCGGGCCGGTATACACACTGCCGATCAATGACTCTCTACGGGCAATAGACCTATGAGCATCGGCATCGTTCTCGCGCTCGCCATGGCGAGTTTCCTCTGGATGGCCGCCCCCGGCCCCGGCGTCGTTGCGACCGTGGCGCGCTCGGCGGCGTTCGGGTTCCGCTCTACGGTGCCGTTCATTCTCGGTATCGCCACCGGCGATCTGATCTATGTGCTGTTCGCGATCCTTGGCCTCAGCATGGTCGCGGAAGTGCTGGGCGAGCTTTTCATCGTCGTCCGCTGGGCCGGTGCGGCGTATCTGGTTTATCTCGGTGTGAAGGCATGGCGTCAGCCCGCCGGCGTTTCGCCGGACGGCGAGGCCGTTCCTGCGATCACGCGCCGCAGCCACGTCCGCACGTATGCCGGCGGTCTGTTCCTGGCGCTCGGCAATCCGAAGGTGATCATTTTCTATCTGAGTTTCCTGCCGACTTTTGTCGATCTGCAGACCCTCAGCCTGGGTGGCGGGGCCGCCATCGTCGGGACCGTGCTCTCGGTGCTGATCGGTGTGCTCGTCGGATATGCGCTGCTCGGGATACAGGCGCGCCGCCTGTTCAATACGGAGCGCGCGCTCCGCAATATCAACCGGGCCGCAGGCTCGCTCATGATCGCGGCCGGATGCTCGGTCGCCGTCCGAAACTGATTTCAACAAGCGCTAAGAAGGAAGATATGGCTACTCTCAAAACGCTCGACGATCTCGATGTCGCCGGAAAACGGGTTCTGGTCCGCGTCGATTTCAACGTCCCCATGCGCGAAGGCAAGATCACCGACACCACGCGCATCGACCGCGCGCTGGAAACGCTGAACGAACTGGCCGACAAAGGCGCGAAGGTGGTGATCATCTCTCATTTCGGCCGACCCAAAGGGCAGGAAGTTCCCGAGATGAGCCTGCGGCCGGTCGCCGAAGGATTGGCTGAAATCGCCGGCAAGGATGTCATGTTCGCAAGCGATTGCATCGGCGATCGGGCGGATGAGGTGGTCAAGGCGTGCCCGGCGGGCGGTTTCGTTATGCTGGAAAACCTGCGCTTTCACGCTGGCGAGGAAAAGAACGATCCCGCGTTCGCCCGCGCGCTCGCCGCCAATGGCGATGCGTTCGTCTCGGACGCATTTTCGGTTGCACACCGGGCGCATGCGTCGACGGAGGGAATTACGCACCTCCTGCCGTCGGCGGCGGGACGTCTGATGCAGGCCGAGATCGAGGCGTTGACGAATGCGTTGGAAACCCCCGCGCATCCGGTAATCGCGGTCGTCGGCGGCGCCAAGATCTCGACCAAGATGGCGGTGCTGGGTCACCTTGCCGAGAAAGTCGATCAGATCGTGATCGGTGGCGGCATGGCGAACACGTTTCTCTATGCCAACGGCGTCGGCATCGGCAAGTCGCTCTGCGAAAAGGATATGGCGACGGAAGCGCGCGGCATTGTCGATGCGGCAGCCAATGCGGGCTGCGAGATCGTGCTGCCGCTGGATGCCGTCGTCGCCGACAAGTTCGAGGAAGGGGCGGGGTCCAAGACCGTCGCATTGTCGGACGTGCCCGACGACATGATGATCCTCGACATCGGCCCCAAGAGCATCGCCGACCTGCAAACGCGCCTTAAGGACGCGAAGACGGTGTTATGGAACGGACCGCTCGGCGCGTTCGAGGTCAAGCCCTTCGATACCGGCACCAACGCGGTCGCGCAGACGGTCGCCGAACTGACCGGGGCGGGCAAGCTGCTGTCGGTCGCCGGCGGCGGCGATACGGTGGCGGCGCTTGCGGGCGCCGGGGCGGAAGAGGGCTTCTCTTACGTCTCCGCCGCCGGGGGCGCGTTCCTGGAATGGATCGAGGGTAAGTCCCTACCGGGGGTCGCCGCGCTGATGGACTAGGCGAACGGGTCGTCGTGCAGTTGATTACGCGAACGGGTCGTCGTGCAGTTGATTACGCGAACGGGTCGTCGTTCGACCGCCGGGGTTCCCGCCGTTCCGACAGTTCGCCCGGTTTCGCCGGGTGTACGCGGCTCAGGATGTCGTCCAGCATGTTCTGCAGGTATTCCGACTGGTTGAGCAGCCGGTGCGTTGCGTCCAGCGCCTGATGTGATGCGGTCTCGGCGATCTCGCGGGCGATGGCGCTGACCTCGGCAAGCGTGTTCTTGATCCGGTGCGCCGTGCGCTCAGTCTGGTCGGTCGCCTCGCGCAGGTGATCGAACCGTTGCGCATAGAGCCGGTCCGCGTCCGTCGCGCGCCGTTCGGACGAGAACGCCACCAGATTGTCGTCGCCGTCCCGTTCCGCATCACGCGCCGCTTCCTTGCCGGGTGAGCGAAAGGCGAGCAGGTTGCTTTGGTCGCGGATCGTCATCACCAGTTCGCCGATATCGTCGACCAGTACGGTCATCTGATCGATGCCTTTGATCAGTGCCTCGGTGCGTTCGACGTCGTTGGCGGCGGCGGTCACGTATTGGGTGAAATTCTGTAACTGCTGGCTGACCGACGAAATCGGGCCGCCGTGGGCGACATCGCCGATGTCGAGTGCCGGGATCGGCCGCGCGCGCGGGCGCCGGGGCTGTGGTTCTTCCTCGTATTCGTGCTCGAATGCCGGTTCGGGCTCGGGCTCGGGCGCCGGCGGCGGTTCGGGGGCAGGCAGTGCCTTCAGCGGCTCCTCCTCGAGCTTGCGTTCGGCGCGTTCCGCCCGTTGCTCGGCAGCGTGCGCCCGGTTGGCGGCTTCGTCCGCATCGCCGATCGCCAGATTCAGCCGCTCGCGGGTGCGCTCGAGGTCGTTTCTCAACTGGTCGGCTTCGATGATGGTGTCGGCCCAGCCGTCGAGCATGCGGGCGATACGTCCGAAGTCGTCCTTGTTGCCCTGCGCCGGAACCGTGATGTGGCTGGCGCCCCTGGCGATCCGCTCGGTCGCGTCGGCGATCCGTCTGGCCGGGCCGCTCAGGCTCTTGATCAGCAAAAGTCCGAAGAAGAACAGCCACAGCATGATCGCGAGCGAGCCGCCGGCCACGGTGTAACGCGTGAACAGCTGCATGTTGCGCACCTCGGCGGCGGCCTGGATACGAAGCCGTTCGGCGAACCCGGCGACTCCCGTCAGGCTCGGCACGAAGTAATCGAACAACTCCTCGAAACGCCGCGTTTGATCGGCGAGTTCGAAGCGGGCATTGATGATCGACAGCATCTGCGTCTCGTGCAGCTTCAGCAGGTCGTCGATGCGGGTTTTTTGCGCGCCGGTGAGCTCGGCGGCATCGACGAAGGCGTGCAGCGCCTCGTAGCGCTTGCGGATTTCATCGACGCCTTTCTTCGATCCTGACAGGATCGATTCCTCGCCTTGTTGATCGATGCGCTCGATCTGGTTGATCAGATTGGCGTGCCCGCTGTCACGGAACGCGGCGCGCAGTTCCGCAGACGTGCGGCGCAGTTGCGCGCTCAGGCCGTCGTCGGTATTGGCGCCGATCTCGCGCTCCGCGTTCAGAAACGTCTGGAACTGCTGGTCGTACTGCACCAGCCCGTCGCGGATCGTCGTGACATGCTGCGCCAGCGGCTGCGCCTCGGGATAGCTGAAAAGCTCGTCCAGCGCCGCGGATACGTCGGCCAGATCGGCGGAAAACCCATCCGCGATCTCGGTGTCGCGGGTCAGCAGGAACTTCCGCTGGCGCGCCTGCAGGCTGTAGGTCCCGCGCTCCACGGTGTTCGCCAACTCGTCGATCCGAGCGGCGCGCTGCAGGTTCTGCAACGACTGATCGAGGCGCTGATCGACGTGATAATAAAGCGCGGCGAGGCCGACCGCGGCGAGCAGGCAAGCGAGGAAGTAAAGCCACGACCGGGCGCCCAGGCTGAACCCGCCCAGGAACGTCCGATCGCCGAACCCGGCGCTCGCGGTGTCGTAGTCCGTGTCGTCTTCGCGCGCTGCGCGGATCGCCATGGCTTCCCCTAACCCCCCGGCCAATCCCGAGGGAATCGTTTATACCACCCCGGGTCCGGTTTCGCAGCCGCATTTGCAGGCGATTGCTATTCCTGACACACTGCGTCGGATCGTTGACCGGTTTCGACCAGGGGTCGGATATTCCGAATTTCAGATGAACGACAAGACCGAAAGCGTTGCCGAAAAACAAGCTCAGGGTCCCGTCGTCCGCGCCGTGCCGGAGGGTGACGACCGTGAACGCATGATGTGCGTGGACTGTGGCTTCATCCACTATGACAATCCGCGCATCGTCGCCGGCGCCGTGTGCACGTGGGAAAACAAGATCCTGCTGTGCCGCCGCGCCATCGCGCCCCGGGTCGGTTTCTGGACCATCCCGGCGGGTTATCTGGAACTGAACGAGACGATCGACGAAGGTGCCAAGCGCGAGGTCTATGAGGAATCCGGCGCCAGTGTCGAAATGGGCGATTTCCTCGGCATGTTCGAGATTCCCCGAATCTCGCAGATCTACATGATCTATCAGGCCGTCATGACCGGGCCGGAACTCGACCCGGGGCCGGAAAGCAGTGAAGCGGCGTTGTTCGACTGGGACGACATTCCCTGGGATGAACTCGCGTTCCCGAGCATCACCTGGGCGCTCGAGGTCTATCGTGACGGCGGCGCGCCGCGGTTCGAGATTTTTCGTCATCCCTGAGAACAGGACACTTATCCACAGCGATCGGGGTGTTGAACCGGCAACGGTTTACCGCCCGTTAACCCTTTTCCCGCTAGCGTTCATGCGTGGAAGGGACGGGGTTAGCTATGGCAGACGGGGTCAATGTCACATTCAGTGGCGCGGGTGCCGCCAAACCGGTACGCAGTCACTATCAATCCGACGCGGTACGCGAAGTGCGCTCCCGCGCGCAATTTCTCGAGCACGCGCAGTCGCCGCAGGAACAGGCCGGCCTGAAGCGCCTGCGTGGCCTCCTGAGCCAGGGGCAACCGCTCGATCAGAACGCGCCGCGCGGATATTACCTGAACATCAACGTGTAACGGGCGCCGTCATGGGACGGCGGCTGTTTTCCGGTTTTCTCCTCAATCTGCTGAGTGTGCTTCTGCCGCCCGCGGCGTTTGCCGCTACTCTCGAGGTCGAAATTGTAGGTCTCGCATCCGACAAAGGCGACGTGCATATCGCGCTCTACGACAATCCGCCCGCGTTCCCGAAATCGGACGGCATGTTGTCGGAAACCCAGATCATCCCGTCCGGGCGCAAAGCCAAGACGGTTTTTGACGGTCTGAAACCCGGACGCTACGCAATCGCCGTCTATCACGACGAAAACGGCAATCACGATTTCGATCAGGGCATCTTTGGGATCCCGCTGGAGGATTACGGCTTTTCCAACGATGCTGACGTGTTTCTCGGCCCGCCGAGTTTCGGTGACGCCGCGTTCGACGTCACCGAGCCCGGGACAAGCATTAAAATAAACCTCGGAAACTGATGTTTGGTCGGATTCAGCAGTCGCTGCAGGGGCCGTCGAAGTCCGTGAACGGCGCCGCGATCAACAGCGGAAACTGCGGCATGCCGGCAATGCCCCCGCCGCCGCCATCCTGCGCCAGCACCAGATAGGTCCGTTGCACGTCCTTGGCCGGCGGCGGCGCATCGTCCTTGTTCATCTGGTAGACGGTTTCGATCTTCAGCGGCACGGTGACGCCGCGAATCTGCATCGTTTGCATGAATTTCTGCGAGTCGTTCGGGCCGAACGAGGTGCCCTTGGGGGCGCAGTGATAGCCGAACAGCGCCTTGGCAGGCCTCAGTTGCCGGTCGTTCGGGCGGGTGTCCCATGTTGCCGAGAATCCGGCACATTCGCGGCCGGTCTCAACCTGCCGATAGGGCTGGACCCAGAATTCGGCGACGGCATTTTTTACGAGAAAGGTTTCGCTCAACTTGAGCGTTTTGTCCTGGTTGAACCGCCACATCCTGAGCGAGTCGGCGATCAGCTTCTGGAAGTTGAGCGCCGTGTCGCCACGGTGATGGCGGGACACCTGAGCGTAGAGCACTTCCGCCTGACCTTTCTGAGAGCGGTAGAGGGTGTATTCCTCGATCAGCCGCCGGTCGTTGTAGGTGACGCGGGTCGGGGTCGTCCCTTCGTACTCCGGCGTTTCGAGCAGGACCATGTTACGATCCTCCTCCAACTGGCGGAACGTGCCGGTGTTGATCTTATCCTGGTTTGCGACTGTGGTGCAGCCGCCGAGGATTGCGGCCACGATGGCCAGCGAGCAGACTGTTTTGATGGATTTTATATATGGCATTTTCTTGTTGATCCTTGGTTACCAGCCGGCCCCCGGTCGGCTCAGGTAGTCTTCCTCGTCCTTTGTGGATGTACGCCCGAGTGCTTTATTCCTGTGCGGAAAGCGCCCGAATGCTTCGATCACGTCGCGGTGTGCGACCGCATAACCCGTGTAATCATTATATCCCATTTCCGTGAATAATCGAACGGACTCGTTCTGGTCGGCGAGATTCTCCGAATGCTCGAACGGTAGATAAAGGAACATGCGGCGGTGCGGTGCCGGCTGTTGTTTATCAAAGCCCTTCGATATGGCTTCCTTAGCCCACGCGAGCGCCAGCGGGTCGCCGGCGAAAGCGTACGCCGTGCCGCGATGGATGTTTCTCGGGAACTGATCCAGCGCGATCACGATGGCCAGATAATCGTCGGCTGTTTCGGCCTTACCGTCGAAGTCACCGCGTTTGGCGCTCTCATGGATCTCGCCGAAGCGCAATTCGATCTCGGCATCGATTTCCGGCGTCGACTTGAACCAGAACGGCTGGCGTTCTTCGGCAGACTTCTCGTCGAGGCCGCCGAACCAGAATTCCAGCACGGAACGCGTGACGTCGGACATGGTGATGTTTTCGGACATGGTCCTAATATATGGACGTGAATTCCCGCCCGCGAAAGGGGGCGCACGCTTGACGGGTCGAAAACTTGGCATGAGCATGCCGCAATGCCTGCTCATACGCCCGATCATCTGATAGGCTGGCCGCCGTTGCAGTTCCTGTTGGTGAAACACGTTCACGCATGAAGCGATCCATTCTGGCTCTGATTTTCGTGGCAATTGCCGCCGCCGCCGTCGGCGCTACCTATGTCACGATGCCCTGGATCGTGGCGTGGGCGATAGGCGGCTATCTGGACGACAAGGGCTTTCCGGAAGCGCGGTTCCGGATTTCGGCGGTCGGGCTCACCCAAGCCTCCGTCAGCGATATCGACCTTGGGTCCGGCAGCAACGTACGGGCCCGGCGCATCACGATCGATTACTCGCCGGGTCGGCTGGCGCGCGGCATCATCGACGGCGTTCAGATCGAGCAGCCCGAGACGCCCCTCGGTGTCGATGCCACGGGTGTCGATTACGGAGTGCTGCAACGGTTTCTCGAAACGCCTGCAGACGCGGCGGCCGGGCCTCGTTGGCGTCTGTTGGGGCCGCTGACCGTATCTGCGGGACTGCTGAACATAACATCGCCGTTCGGTGAGGTGGATGCCGCCGTCGAGGGTGTGGTGCTGCTGACCGACGGCATCGGCTCCGACGCCAACCTGCAGTTCGCTCTGCAACATCCGAAAGCGCAGGTCAGCGGACGCGCCCGGGGCATCCTTGACCCCGAAAATCAACTGCAGCTCACGCTCGACATCCAGAACGCGTCGAGCGACGCGCGCCTGGCGTTCACGGAGATGAAGGGGGCGGTCAACATCAAGGGCGATATCTCGAATGCGCTTCAGGGCGGCGGTTCGTTGACGCTCCAGAATGTGCGGATCGACGGTGTGCCCATCGGAAACGTCGATCTGGCGGGCGAGGTCAGCGGTAAGTCGGCGCGGGTCGAGTTCCTGCTGGGCGGCACCGGCACAGGCCTTTCCATGCAGGTTAAGGCGGCGACCGACGACGTATTCGAACCCGCCGCCAGGCTCCGGCTCTCCGGGGAGGTGGCGACCGACGGGCTGAAGGGCCCGTTTGCGTTACCGATTCCCATCGACGTCGTCGGTGCGCTCGATTTCGATATCTCGGGATCACGGCGGGATTTTCAGGCCTTACCCGAGATGGTCGCGCTCAATGCGGTCCGCGCCGAGGACGGGATCTCCGGATGGGTCGATCTCACGCATCTGGGGATTGCCGCGCCTAATGGTGTCGACGCGACCCTCGACGGCAAAATGGATATTGCGGTCGATCCCCGCGGCTGGCGGCTGCAGCCGGCTTCCGGTCTGAATTTCGATCTGGGCATGCCCGGCGCCGCCGCCGACCGGCGCTTCGCCCTCACGCTCAGCGGTCTTCCCGGTGTGCCGTTTCTGGCCGGCGGACCGACGGCGGCGGACCCGCTGCGCATCGCGAGCGGCTTCGACGGCCTGTTCGATGGCTGGTTTCCGTTCGCAGGGGATACCGGCGGCACGCTTTGGCCTGCCACGACCGACGGTCTGATGTTCGAGAATGTGGCCGTCAGGTTAAACCCGTGGCAGATGCGTATCGGCAAGATGGAAGTCGTCGCCGATCAAATCGGCATACGCATTTCCGGCCCGCTCCGGGAACTGCAATTGGAATTCGCCGCGGATGCGGGGTTCTCGGGATCGCCTTCCGCCGATATCTCCATCGACGGCGGCCGGATATCGCTGGCCGGCAATATCGGTTACGGCCCGGACGGCATCCGGGTGTTCCCGGAGCGCTGCGCCGATGTGCGCGCCACCGCCATTGCTTTCAAGAATGCGCAATTGCGGCCGGGGCCGATCTCCGTCTGTTCGCAGGGTGAGAACACACCGCTCATACATGCGGTCACCGGCGAGCAGGGGTTGAAGCGGATGGACATCGCGGCGGTCGTCAACAGTACCGAGATCGCATTGACGGATGCCGGTCCCTATCCGCTGTCGGGGACGCTTCCCCGCTTCGACGGCACGGCGAGCTTCGATGCCTCGCGCGGCACATGGTGGGCGAAGTTCTCGTCCAAGGGCGGGAACCTCAAGGCGGAAGGCCTCGATCTCGCGGCCGCCGCCATCGATGGAAAATTCAGCCTCGAAGGCAAGGACGGTTTGCTCGGCGCCCGCGTAGATCTGGCCGGCGCGACCCTCGCAGATACGCGAAGGCCGATCCGGGTCGCGCCGCTGACGCTCAGCGGCAAGGGGCAATACAATCCGTCCGCCATCGGCTTCAAGGGCGAACTCGGTTTCTCGGCCGGTCCGGTGGTGGCGGTCGACGCCCGCTACCGTGTCTCCGAGCGGCGCGGCGCGCTTCAAGCGGATTTGCCGCAATGGACGTTCAAAAAAGGACGCGTCCGGCCGCAGGATCTGTTTCCGCCGCTCAAGGGCCTTGTCACCGATGCCTTGGGCGGCGTGAAAGCCGAGGCGCGGATCGGCTGGACCGGCAGCCGCACCACATCGACGGCGAAGATCTCACTCGACGACGTGTCGTTCGGTACGGCGCCGGCGGAGATCGGCGGTGTCAGCGGTCAAATCGAGATCAGCGACCTGTTGAATCTTAAAACGAGCGAACCGCAGACGTTGAGTGTCGGTCTGCTGGACGCAGGGTTGCCGCTGAGGGGCGGCTCACTCACGTTCGACCTTCCGGGCACGGATGCGATTCATATCGTCAAGGCGAGTTGGCCCGTCGCCGGCGGCACGCTGGAGATCGGCGATCTCAACGTTCCGTTCGACCGTCCGCCCGATCTGGTTATTGCGAACCTCAAGAACCTTGATGCGGCCGATCTTGCCCGTAATCTCGATATTGACGGCCTGGAAGCCGATGGCACCCTGGCCGGCAGTATCCCTGTGCGCATCACCGACGACGGCCCGGTGATCGACGATGCGCGCATCTGGTCGCTGAAGAACGGGAAGCTGAAATTCCGGTCCGAGGTGGCCCTCGAAAGTTTGAAACAAAGCGGCGAGATGGCGGAACTCCTCTCTCTCGCGCTCTCCGATTTTCGCTATACGGATTTGCAGGTGTCGATGAATGGCCCGCTTTCAGGCGATATCACCGCGACCGCCAAGCTCGACGGCGCCAACCCGGCGCTCTACGACGGTAAGCGCATTGAGCTTAACGTCAGCCTGCAAGGAGCCTTGCGGGACCTGCTGCAAAGCGCTAGCGTTGTTCAAGACCTTCCGGGGAATATCCGGGACCAGGTGCAGGGTCCTTCCGGAAAACCGTAGGAGGAGTAAACAGGCGGAGCGCGACCGATGTCGTACCGTAATATTTGTGCTGTACTCGCCACGGTGTCACTTTCATTTCCGATCATCGCCTGCGAGCCCAGGGTCAAAGTTGAGGCCCCGGAAAAACCCATCGTCATCAATCTGAATGTGAAGATCGAACACGAGGTGCGGGTCCGCGTCGAAAAGGACATCGACCAGGCCCTCAAGAACAACCCGGCGCTGTTCTAGGAAAGACCATGATGACCAAGTTTTTGCATCTGATTGCCGTTGCCATCTTGTCGCTGACCCTTGCGAGCGCCGCATCGGCACAATCCCTGTCGCTGCAGGAGGCACAGGCGCGCGGCTTGGTGGGCGAGCGGCAAGACGGGTACGTCGGGATCGTCAAGAACGCGGCGGGCGTCCAGCAATTGGTCGACGAGATCAATCTGCAGCGCCGTCAGCTCTATCGCGACATCGCGCGCAAGAACTCGATTCCGATCGACACCGTCGAACGCTTGGCGGCCGAAAAGGCGATCGGCAAGGCGGCGAGCGGCGAATATGTCCAGGATGCCGCCGGAAACTGGGTGAAAAAGCCATGACCGGCGACGAGATTTTCAAACACTGGATGAAGACCGTTCAGGCGGTCGATCTGGGCGAACGCGAGATCATGGACCCCGCACGTTCGGGTAAATCGGTCGGCGAGATCGTCCGCGATGCCGGCGGCGGCCGCGTATTCGACACCGAACCCGCGCGCTACTACAAACTGCTCCGCGAACTGGCCCCTGTTGCGGGCGGAAAGTGAATTCGTGACCGATTTTCCAAGCAATCCGTGTGACGCCACACTGACCGAGATCGCCGATGCGATCGCGGTTGGCAAGGTGTCGTCGTCGGAAGTGACCGACGCATCCATTGCGCGTCTCAAATCCTATAGCTCGTCCCTCAATCTCCTAGCCGGTATCGACGAGGGCGACGCCATGCGCCAGGCCAAGGAAGCGGATGCTGATGCGCGTGCCCTACCGCTTGCCGGTGTGCCGCTCGCGCACAAGGACATGTTCTACCGCCCGGGCCGGCCGAGCGAGTGCGGCTCGAAAATCCGCAAAGGCTTCATGCCGGATCAACTCTCCGGCGCGCTTAAACGGCTCGACAATGCGGGCGCGCTCGATATCGCCAGGTTGAACATGGTCGAGTTCGCGCTCGGCGTGACCGGTCACAACGAGATCACCGGCAACGTCCGCAATCCGTGGAATCCGGCGCACATCACGGGGGGCTCGTCGAGCGCTTCGGGCGCCGCCGTCGCGGCGCGGGCGACGTTCGGCGCGCTCGGCTCCGACACCGGCGGTTCGGTCCGGCTGCCGGCAGCGTGCTGCGGCGTGGTTGGGATGAAGGTGACGATGGGCCGGGTCAGCCGTTTCGGTGCGATGCCGCTTTCGCACACCCTCGATACCATCGGCCCGCTGACGCGGACGGTGACGGACAATGCGCTGATGCTGTCGGTGATCGCCGGATATGACGCCGACGACGCATCCTCCGCCGACGTGCCGGTCGGTGACTATCTGGGCGGGATCGAGGATGGCGCGAAGGGTCTGAAGATTGGCCTGCCGACGAGTCATTTTATGGATGGGATATCCGACGAACTCGCAACACGTTTCCAAGACGCCGTCGAGGTGATGAAGAAAGCCGGCGCAGAAATCGTCGACGTCGATCTGCCGGACGCGATCCAGTATTCCAATGCGCTCACCAGCCTGGTTACGGCAACCGAAGGGGCGGCGCTGCATCAGCGCTGGATGGAGACGCGCGGCGATGAATACGGCAAGCAGACGTTTGCGCGTTTCGCCGGCGGTTTCGCGACCCCGGCAACGCGCTATGTGCAGGCGCTGAATTTAAGGACCGCGCTGCTCGCCGAATTCAACGCGATGGTGTTCGAAAAAGTCGATGCCCTGATGACCCCGATGATGATCATGGACATCCCGACGATCCAGGAAACCGACGTCCGCGACGGCCCCAACGCGGCGGCGATGCTGCAGCGGGTCGGGCACTGTTCTCGGCCGGTGAACTTCCTCGGCTTGCCGGGACTGAGCGTGCCGACCGGCTTCGCCAAATCCGGCCTGCCGTCGTCGATCCAGTTCGTCGGCCGGCCCTTCGACGAGGCGACGCTCTATCGCCTCGGGCGTGCCTATGAGCGTGAAACCGAATGGTTCAAGACAGCGCCAAACCCTGCATCGTGGGATAAGGCGGCATGAGCGATGCATTCATAAGTATTTCCGGCCTCACCAAGAGCTTCGGCAGCAAGCACGTTCTCAAGGGTGTCGACCTCGACGTCGAAGAGGGCGAGTCGCTGGTGCTGATCGGCACGTCCGGCTCGGGCAAAACGCTGCTCTTGAAATGTGTTTTGGGTCTGATCCCGCTCGACAAGGGCAAGGTCGTCGTCGGCGGTGAGGACACGGCCCGGTTCAAGGGCGACAAACGCGACGCCTTCATTGCGCGGACGGGCATGCTGTTCCAGCGCTCGGGCCTGTTCGACAGCCTGAGCACTTGGGAGAACATCGGCTTTCGCGCATTACAGAAGAGCGACGCCGACCGGGATCAGGTCAAGCATGCCGCCATCGACAAGCTGGTGATGGTCGGGCTCGACCCGCACGTCGCCGATCTGTCGCCGGCGGAGCTTTCGGGCGGGATGCAGAAACGCGTCGGGATCGCACGGGCCATCTTCGGCGATCCGGAAATCCTGTTGCTGGACGAGCCGACGGCGGGTCTCGATCCGATCATGTCGAACGTGATCAACGATCTGATCCTCGATCTCGTGCGGCAGATCGGCTGCACGGCGATTTCCATCGACAGCGACATGGCGGGGGCCGAGCGGCTGGGGGACAAGGTCGCGATGCTGCACGACGGCAAGATCATCTGGCACGGCCCGGCGGAGAAAATGACCGGCAGCGGCAACGACTATGTCGATCAGTTGGTGCACAGCCGTGCCGAAGGGCCCATCGACATGCCGGTCACGACCCCCTGATGGCGGACGTATTGGAGAAATTCCCGCGCGTATCGCTGGCGTTCGCACCGACGCCGCTGGAGCATCTGCCGAACCTCTCGAAAACCCTCGATGGCCATGAGATCTGGATCAAGCGCGACGACTGCACGGGTTTCGCGCTTGGGGGCAACAAAGTCCGCAAGCTTGAATTCCTGATGGCCCAGGCACAGGCGGAAGGCGCGACGGTGATCGTCACCGCCGGCGGGACCCAGTCCAACCACGTTCGCCAGACCGCGGCGGCGGCCGTGCGTCTCGGGATGAAATGCCACTGCGTTCTGGAACGCGTGCGCACCGACGATCTGTATGAGCGCAACGGCAATGCGTTGCTCGATCATCTGTTCGGGGCGGTGCCGACTTTTATCGACAAGGATGCCGACATGGACGCCGCCATCGCAGCGTTGAAAGACGACCTGACGGCGGCGGGTGAGAACGTTTACGTGGTGCCGGTCGGCGGCTCGAACCCGTTAGGCGCGCTCGGCTACGTCGTCTGCGCGTTCGAACTGGCGGGCCAGCTTCGCGAAATGGGCGTCCACCCGGGATTGATCGTTCACGCCAGCGGCAGCGCCGGCACGCAGGCGGGGCTTCTGGTCGGGCTCGCGTTGGCAGGTCTGGAAATCGCGGTGATGGGCATGTGCGTGAGCCGCCCCGGCCCCGATCAGCGGAAAAAGGTCCAGGCGCTGGTGTCGGAAACCTGCGGCTTCATTGGTCGACCCGATCTTGTCGACGTGATCGAGGTCAACTGCGACGGCAACTACGTCGGGCCGGGCTACGGCGTCGAGACCCCGGAAATGTCGGAGGCGGTCCGGCTTCTGGCGCGGACGGAAGGAATCTTCCTCGACCCGGTCTATACCGGCAAGGCGATGGCCGGGCTGGTCGACTACGCAAGGACCGGGAAACTGGCCGGCGCCGGCCCGGTGCTGTTCCTGCACACGGGCGGCACGCCGGCGCTGTTTGTCTACCCGGATATCGCGGAAGGGTAGGTCGTCACTTCACCGACGAGAACGCGGTCGGCTTCAGGATATGGTTGGAAATGCCAGTGAGGATGGGGCCGTCCTTTTCGCTGTCGGCGCGCGCCTTGATCCATTCCGGGTCGGCCTGAAAGGCCGTCCATTTCTCTTCGCGTTCGGCAAGGCTTTCCCATTCCAGCATGTAATAGAGATCGTGGTTGTTGTCGCCGATCTCGACGGTCCAGAACCCGGCCTGGCGGATGCCGTGCTGATCCCATTTCTTGAGGGTCACTTCCTCGAAGCGTTTCAGCAGCGCCGGCATGCGGCTGGGGGCGCAGTGATAGATGCGAAGCTCGTAAAGCATAACGATGTCTCTCCCTAAGATGCGTGGACCGGACCGGCCCTTCGTTTTGTCCGGCGAAGCTTAATCCGTCGATTGGCGGTGACCAAGCCCGCTTATCCGGAAAGCTGAATGACGATGACGCCGGTGACGATCAGCGCCGCCGCCAGCCACCGCTGCCAGCCGAATTTCTCACCCAGGACTACGGCGCCGATGACCGCCGCGAACAGGACCGATGTCTCGCGTAACGCCGTCACGGAGGCCAGTGCGCCTTCGACGAAGGCATAGAGGACGAGGCCATAGGCGAGCTTGGCGAGCACGCCCGCCGCCGCCGCCTGCTTCCAGTTGACGGCGACGAAATTCACAAAATCCCAGCGCCGAAAGGCAATCACCCACAAAAAGAACGGAAAACCTTCGAGCGCGTGCAGCCAGACGATGTAAGCGAAGGCATCGCCCTTTCGGATGCCGATCCCGTCGACGACCGAATAAGCGGCGATGTGAAGCCCGACGAGGACCGCCAGCGCGAACGGCAGAACGTTGCCCTTGTGCCGAAGGGCTTTCTCGAACCCCATCGACATGATGCCGATCGAGACCAGCGCGATTCCGGCCATCGCCATCCCATTCGGAAACTCCGACGCCCAGATCGCCGCCCCAACCGCGATCATCAGCGGCGCCGCGCCCCGCGCCAGGGGATAGACGAACGACAGATCGCCGACCCGGTACGCGTTGATCAGGGTCAGGTGATAGGTGGTGTGGATGGCGACGCTGGCGAAAATAAAGGGCCAGGCCTCCGATGTTGGTAGAGGGACGAACCAGACGAGGATGCTCCCCAACACCACGCCCATCCCCTGGACGCAGGTCGCCATCAACAGTCTGTCGCCGGAGAATTTGACGAGCGCGTTCCACGATGCGTGCGTCAACGCCGCCACCAGGACGATGGCGATCAGGAAAGGATCGAGTTGCATCGATGAAACCGGCGGCCGGTCAGGCGGCCGGTAACCCCATAAGCGCGCGGGCGAAGGCGCGGGCTTCGAAGGGGCGCAGATCGTCGATCCCTTCGCCGACGCCGACGGCGTGGACGGGTATCGAGAATTTTTCGGCGAGACCGATGACGACGCCGCCCCGGGCCGAGCCGTCGAGCTTGGTCATGACGAGGCCGGAAATGTTGACCATATCCTTGAACGTCTCGACCTGGCTGTGGGCGTTCTGGCCGATGGTGCTGTCCATGACGAGCAGCGTGGTGTGCGGGGCCGTGTCGTCAATCTTCTTGATGACGCGAATGATCTTCTCCAGTTCCGCCATCAAATCCTTTCGGTTCTGCAGACGGCCGGCGGTATCGATCATGACGACGTCGATGTTCTGTTGTTTCGCCTGTTCGAGCGCGCCGTAGGCAAGCCCCGCGGCGTCCGCGCCGTGCGCACCCGACACGACCGGGCAGTCGGACCGTTCGCCCCAGACCTGCAACTGCTCGACGGCGGCGGCGCGGAACGTGTCGCCCGCGACCAGCATCACCGACTTGCCTTCGGCTTTGAAGCGGTTGGCGAGCTTGCCGATGGTCGTGGTCTTGCCCGACCCGTTAACGCCGCAAACGAGAATTACGTGCGGCTTGTGCGCATCGTCGATCTCAAGCGGTTGCGCCACCGGGTCGAGCACAGCCGCCATTTCGTCGGCCAGCGCTTCGCGGACTTCCTCGTCCGTGACATCCTTGTCGAACTTGGATTTGGCGAGCGCGTTCACCAGCTTCGCCGACGTGGCAACGCCGATGTCCGACGTGATAAGCACTTCCTCAAGCTCGTCCAACGCCGCTTGGTCGAGTTTGCGGCCTCGGAACAGCGAACCGATGGAGCCTGCGATCTTGTCGGACGATTTGCCGAGGCCCCGGCGCAGGCGCCCGAGCCAGCCTGTGGGTTCGCCGTCACTCATGAGAGACGCTGCACCGTGAGTGCGTTGCCCGCAACACCCGTGACCCGGCCCGTCACGATCTCGCCCGCCTCGGCGCCGCCAGCGATCATGGCGGGGACGTAGTGTTCGGTCAGACCGCGGTCGTCCTTTTCGATCAGAACCTGCACGTCGCGACCGATCTGCCCCTTCATAAAGGCGGCGAGCGCGGCGTCGCCCGCGATGCGCAGCCGTTCGGCGCGGGCCTTGCGTTCCTTAACCTCGACCGCCGGCATCTTTGCGGCGGGCGTGCCCTCGCGTTCGGAATAGGGGAAGACGTGGAGATGCGTCAGGTTCATTTCATTCACGGCGGCGAGGGTGTTTTCGAACATCTCGTCTGTTTCCGTCGGGAACCCGGCGATCAGGTCGGCACCTAGCACGACGTCGGCCCGCGCATTACGCGCGCGTTCGGCGACGCGGATCGCGTCATCGCGGAGATGACGCCGCTTCATCCGCTTCAGGACCATATCGTCCATCGCCTGCAGGCTGAGATGCAAATGCGGCATCAGGCGCGGCTCGTTCGCCAGGACATCGAACAACGTGTCGTCCATCGTCGCCGGATCGAGTGAACTCAGCCGTAGCCGCTCAAGTTCGGGCACTTGAACAAGAAGACGCTTCACGATCTCGCCCAGGCGCGGCTGGCCGGGCAGGTCCGATCCATACGAACAGATATCGACGCCGGTCAGCACGATCTCGCGATACCCTTCACGGACGAGCGCGCGGGTCTGCTTGACGATGGCGCCCAGCGGCACGGAACGGTTGTTGCCGCGCGCGAAGGGGATGATACAGAACGTGCAGCGGTGATCGCAGCCTTGTTGAATCTGTACGAAGGCGCGGGCGCGGCCGTCGAAACCCTTGACCAGATGAGACGCGGTCTCGCGCACGGTCATGATGTCGGCGACCTTGACTTCGGGATGTCCGTTGAGGCCGGCGAATGTCTCGGCCTTCATCTTTTCTTCGTTGCCGATGACGTGGTCGACTTCCGGCATGTCGGCGAAAACCGTTGGATTGAGTTGCGCGGCGCAGCCGGTGACGATGATCTTCTTGCCCGGGTTCTTGCGTCGCATGCGACGGATCGTTTGGCGCGCCTGGCGTTCGGCTTCCGCCGTCACGGCGCAGGTGTTGACGATGATCGCGTCATTCAGATTGGCGCGCCCGGCGTGGTCGCGGATGACCTCGCTTTCGAAGGCGTTGAGCCGGCAGCCCATGGTGATGACTTCAGGGGTGCTCATGCGGTTGCCCCCATGAGATCCGGGGTGATCACGCCTTCGAAGCTGGTGGCGAACGGCCCGGTCTGGGTGACGCGGTTGTCGCTCGTATGTTCGACGATCAGCGTGCCGCCGATCAGTTCGACCTCGACCCGCCGGCCGGTCAGGCCGCGACGGTGCGCGTTGACCGCCGTTGCACAGGCGCTGGAGCCGCTGGCGAGCGTGATGCCCGCGCCGCGTTCCCAGACCCGGACGCGGATCTTACTGTCGGACAGCACCTGCACCGCCTGCACGTTGGTGCGTTCGGGGAACAGATCGTGGTTTTCGATCCGGGGACCGAAGGTCGCGAGGTCGATGGCGTCGGCGTCGTCCACGAAGAAACTCGCGTGCGGGTTACCGACGTTGACGCAAGCCGGATCGCTGAGCGGCCCGATCGTCAGATCGACGTGAAGCGTGTCCATCTCGCGGGCCAGTGGAATCGACTGCCAGTCCGTGTTGACCGGCCCCATATCCACGGTGACGAGCCCGCCGTCCGCCCGCCAGGTCTTCAGGTTGCCGGCCAGCGTCTCGATCACGGCTTGGTCGGTGCCCATTTCGTTCATCAGTTGATCGGCGATGCAGCGCGTCGCGTTGCCGCATGCGCCAACCTCGCCGCCGTCATGATTGCGGATGCGCATGAAGACGTCCGCATTCTGGTTCTGAGGCGGTTCCAGCACGATGAACTGGTCGCAGCCGACGCCGGTGTGGCGATCCGCGATACGCTTCGCTTGCGCATCGTCGAATGCGACCGGGCGCGTGCGTGCGTCGATCACGACGAAGTCGTTCCCGAGCCCATGCATCTTCCGAAATGGCAAACCGCTGTTCATGGCGCACGATATAGGTCCCAGACCCCCCGGAAGTCCATAGCGAAGGTGAAATCCGCACTAATCCGCGTAAAGGAAATGATGCATGTGAAAGGCGGCCTGCGGGGCGTCATAGATGTAGTCGCGGCCGACCGGACAGGCGCGTCGGGCCAGGCAGCCGCCCGCCAGGCAGTCGTTTTCACCATCCAAACCGATGTGGCCGCGGCATGCCGGCACATCGTAGCCGCCGGGTGTGAAGGCGCCGACCGGGCACGTCGTCAGGCAGGGTTTGTCGGCGCATGTCTCGCAAGGTGACGGCGATCTCGGGCCGTGCGGCGGGATATCCAGCCGGTCCGCGAACAGGAACGCGGCCCTATACGCGTGCCACATGCCGTAAACCGGATGGATCAGCGGTCCGATCGGCGACGGCGATACGTCGTCCGCGGCAAGCGCCCAGCGTTGGAACGGATGATAGGGCGGACCTTCGAACGGAAACACGACGCGGGCCCCGAATTCGGCGGCAATCGGGGACAAAACGTCTTTCGTCCAGGTGTCCAGCGGGTGTGGCACATCCGCCATGGCTTCGGAAAAAACGCGCCACATCGCCGGCCCCTTATTGCCGATCAGCACGAGAGTTCTAATATCCATACCTGAAATCAGGAGATCGTCCGGCCCCGGATGAAAAGCGCCACGAATTGAAAGGCCATACCGGTTCAAGCGACGATCAAGGTCTGCGGTTATCATCCCGATACCGTGCGCCGAAGCCGTTAAGGGGTCAACGGTTGCAAAGGTCCAGACGATGAGCGATTGATCATCAGTATTTTCTAATATACCTTCCCCGCGATTCATTATCAGTCGCCCTCCAATTTATTCTCCGGAGCCATGAGGCCGTGCCGACCATAAGATTCAAGACGCTTAATTTACAGAACCACAACTTTCAGGACCTTACGACCAACTATTACTACTGGAACGAGAAGCGCGCACAAGCGGGGGGTGTGGCGCCGTCATGGGCGGACATCAACCTGCTGGATCTACCGTCGGAATTGCTGCCGAAATTGTGTGTTGTGGACGTGCGAGGGGACCGGCCGGATTTCATTTACCGCTACTGGGGGACGGCGCTAACCGGCATGCATCATTACGATCTGTCGGGGAAGTCGGTGCTGAACCTGACGCCCAGCGACTATGCCGAATGCGTCTGGGCGCAATATAATGAGGTCTATAAGACCGCTGAACCGCATACCTACCTGACCGAAGTCCCCTTGGATTCAGGGTTTTACACGTTCTACGTCGCGACCCGGATGCCGCTGTCGACGGACGGCGAGACCATCGACAAGATCCTCGTCGCCGAGGAATACGGTCAGACCCGCGACGAACTCAAGAACCTGTTCAACGAGTTGCCGTAGGGTTATTCGCCGGGAGCGCCCGTTAAGCTTGACTTCCCGGCCGTCCGAACATAATTTGCCGGCGATTTCAGGGTAATCCGAAACCCACGCCTCGAGGGGCGCCGCCAATCCGCGAGTTTCGCGCGTTGGCGCGTAACGCGTTGTGTGTGTTCGGTCATCCGGTAAGTACGGGAATTGGCGATGTTTGAAGGCCTGCAGAATAAACTCGGCGACATCTTCGACGGCCTCAAGAAACGGGGCGCGCTGAAGGAAGCAGACGTCGATGCCGCGCTGCGCGAAATCCGCGTTGCGCTGCTGGAGGCCGACGTCGCGTTGTCCGTCGTCAAGACCTTCATCGACGGCGTCCGCGAAAAAGCCGTCGGGCAGGAAGTGCTGCGCTCGGTTCAGCCGGGCCAGCAGGTCGTCAAGATCGTCCACGACCATCTGGTGGAGATGCTGGGTGGGTCGGTTCCGGAAAGCCTCAACACCGATGTGAATCCGCCGGCCTGCATCCTGATGGTCGGTCTTCAGGGCTCGGGTAAGACGACGACGTCGGCCAAGATCGGCCTTCGCCTCAAGACCCGCGACAAGAAGAAAGTCCTGATGGCGTCGCTCGATATCTATCGCCCGGCCGCGCAGCAGCAGCTGCAGCAGTTGGGCCAGCAGACGGACGTGCAGGTCCTGGCGCCGATCTTCGGCGAACAACCGGTGGCGATTGCCAAGCGCGCGATGCAGACCGGCCGCACCGAAGGTTATGATGCAGTCATCCTCGATACCGCCGGCCGCCTTCATATCGATCAGGAACTGATGGGCGAAGTGGCGCAGGTCCGCGACGTCGCCAAGCCGTCCGAGACGCTTCTGGTCGTCGACGCTATGACTGGTCAGGACGCGGTCAACCTCGCCAAGGAATTCGACGAAAAAGTCGGCATCACCGGCATCGTGCTGACCCGTGTCGACGGCGATGCGCGTGGTGGTGCGGCGCTCTCCATGCGTTCCGTCACCGGCAAGCCGATCAAGCTCTTGGGTACCGGCGAAAAGATGGACGCGCTCGACGCTTTCGATGCGAACCGCGTCGCCGGCTCGATCCTCGGGATGGGTGACGTTGTCGGCCTGGTCGAGAAAGCCCAGCAGGTCGTCGAAGAGGAAGAGGCCGAAAAACTCGCCAAGAAGATGATGAAAGGCGAGTTCACGCTGGAGGATATGGTCGACCAGTTCCGCAAGATCCGCCAGATGGGCAGCCTCGACGGCATTCTCGGCATGCTGCCGGGCGCGGCCAAGGCCAAGCAGCAAATGGCGGCCGCCAACGTCGACGACAAGATGCTGGCGCACCAGGAAGCGATCATCCTGGCGATGACCCCCAAGGAGCGCCGCAACCCGAAAATTCTGAACGGCTCGCGCCGCCGCCGTATCGCGGCGGGGTCCGGCACCACGGTGCAGGAAGTGAACCGCGTGCTGAAGCAGCACAAACAGATGTCACAGATGATGAAGAAAGTCGGCAAGAAAGGGATGGCGGGCATGATGCGCGGCATGCCGGGCGGCTTTCCTCCGATGGGGGGCGGCATGCCCCCCGGCATGAGATAACGCCGCGGCCACGTTCGGCCGTGTCGTTGAAGTTTTAACTGACGACTTAACGACGACTACTGAGAAGGACTAAAAAGCACATGGCATTGACTATTCGACTTTCCCGCGGCGGGGCCAAGAAACGCCCTTACTACCGCATCGTTGTCGCCGACTCGCGCCGCGCGCGTGACGGCCGTTTCATCGAGCGCGTCGGCTCCTACAACCCGATGCTCGCCAAGGACAGCCCGGAACGCGTCAAGTTCGATGCGGACCGCATCAAGTACTGGCTCGGCGTCGGCGCCAAGCCGTCCGACCGCGTCGCCAAGTTCCTGGCTGCCGTGGACATGGCCGAAGCGCCGGTGATCCACGAGCAGACCAAGAAGCACCTGCCGAAAGCCAAGGCGCAGGAGCGGATGGCCGAAGCCGAAGAGAAGAAGCGCGCCGCTGCGGAAGCCGCTGCTGCCGCCGAAGCGCCGACCGAAGCTGAAGCGGCCGAGGAAGCTGCTGCTGAAGAGGCGCCGGCCGAAGATGCCGCTGCTGAAGAAGCGCCGGCTCAGGAAGCCGCTGCTGAAGAGGCCCCGGCCGAAGAAGAGAAGAAAGAGGAGGCCTGATCACGGAACGGTCCTGACGTCCGCCCATGCCCACGCGCCTGGAAAATTCTGTCCGCCTCGGCGTTATCGTCGGGGTCCGGGGTATCAAAGGCGACGTTCGCATCAAGAGCTTCACCGACGACCCGGTCGCGATCGGGAATTACGGACCGCTCTTCGACAAGACGGGCGAGCGGCGGTTCGATCTGAAGGTTCTGGGCACGCAAAAAGGCGTGGTTCTGGCGAGGATCGAAGGGGTCAAAGACCGCACGGCGGCGGAAGCGCTCAAGAAGACGGAACTCTTCATCGAGCGTGACCAGTTGCCGGAGCCCGAAGAGGACGAGTTTTATCACTCGGACCTGGAAGGGCTGGAAGCGGTGACGGTCTCCGGCGAAAGGATCGGGAAAGTGATCGGTGTCTTCGATTTCGGCGCCGGTCCGGTGGTTGAGATTTCCGGCAACGTCATGATCCCGTTCACGCGGGCGGCAGTGCCGGAAGTGGACATCGAAGGCGGCAAGGTAACGATCGATCCCCCGGACGGGCTGTTTGATCCACCGGGAAAAGAAGAAGACGAAAGCGTAGAGGACGAGACGACGTGAACGACCAAGAGGCAGACAAGATGTGGCGCGCCCGCGTGCTGACCATCTTCCCGGACATGTTTCCGGGTCCGCTCGGCGTGTCCCTGACGGGACAGGCGCTGACGCGCGGTCTGTGGTCGCTGGATGCCGTCGATATCCGCAGCTTCGCCGAGGACAAGCACGCCAGCGTCGATGACGTGCCGTTCGGCGGCGGGCCGGGGATGGTCATGCGGGCCGATGTGCTGGGCCGCGCCATCGAGGCCGCGCGTGAAGGCGCGGAAGATCTGCCGCTCGTCTACCTGACGCCCAGAGGCAAGCCGCTGACTCAGGACCGGGTCCGCGATTTAGCCGACGGGCCGGGACTGATCGCCGTTGCCGGACGCTTCGAAGGGATCGATGCCAGGGTGATGGAAGCCTATCCGGGTGACGAAGTTTCGCTCGGAGATTTCGTGCTGTCGGGCGGCGAATTGCCGGCGATGACCCTGATCGATGCCTGCGTCCGTCTTTTGCCGGGGGTTATCGGCGCCGAGGAATCTCTTCAGGAGGAAAGTTTCGAAAGCGGCCTGCTGGAATATCCGCACTACACCCGCCCGCGCCAATGGCATGGGCTGGAAGTGCCGGAGGTCCTGCTGTCCGGTCACCATCAAAACGTTCGCGCCTGGCGTCACGCCCAGGCCGAGGAAATTACGCGCGAGCGGCGTCCCGACTTGTGGGAACGCTACGAGCGCGGCAATATTTAAGCCAAGAAGGAAACTGAACTATGAACATCATCGAACAACTCGAGAAGGAGCAGCAGGAACGCCTCGCCGCCGATCGGCAGGCTCCGGAATTCGCCCCCGGCGATACGCTCCGTGTCAACGTGAAGGTCGTCGAAGGCACGCGCGAGCGTGTCCAGGCGTTCGAAGGTGTCTGCATCGCCCGTACCGGCAGCGGCATCAACGAATCGTTCACGGTCCGCAAGATCTCTTACGGCGAAGGCGTGGAGCGTGTGTTCCCGGTCTTCTCGCCCAGCATCGACAGCATCGATGTGATCCGCCGTGGTGACGTCCGTCGCGCCAAGCTCTACTACCTGCGCGGCCGTCAGGGTAAGTCGGCTCGTATCGCGGAAAAGACCGATGGTTACTCCGCCAAGCTGACCGCCGAGGAGAAGCGTGTCGCGCAGGAAGAAAAGCGCGCCCGCGACGCCCAGGCCCGCGAGATCAAGAAGGCCAAAGAAGCCGAAGCCGAGGCGCCCGCCGCGGATACGGCCACCGAAGAATAAGAAACCGGGACCGAGCGGTCCCCCAGACGTTGCCGCCGGGATTGGCCCGGCGGCGGCAACAACGATGTGGAGGGAATGATGGCGCAGCCGAAAACGCTGTTTGATAAAATCTGGGAAAGTCACCTGGTCAACGTGCAGGACGATGGGACGTGCCTGCTTTACATTGACCGGCACCTCACCCACGAGGTCACCAGCCCGCAGGCGTTCGAGGGCCTTCGCGCCACCGGCCGCAAGGTGCGCCGTCCTGAACTCACGCTGGCCGTGCCGGACCACAACGTGTCAACGACGGAACGCGGCGGCTTTATCGCCGACGAGGAAAGCCGTATCCAGATCGAAACCCTGCAGAAGAACTGCAAGGATTTCGGTGTGCCGCTGTTCGACGTCACCGACGTGCGTCAGGGGATTGTCCACATCATCGGTCCGGAGCAGGGCTTTACGCTGCCGGGCACCACGGTCGTCTGCGGCGACAGCCACACCGCGACACACGGCGCGTTCGGTGCGCTTGCGTTCGGTATCGGCACTTCCGAAGTCGAGCACGTTCTGGCGACGCAGACGCTTTTGCAGAGCCCGTTGAAGAACATGCGCATCACCGTCAACGGTGCGCTGCCGGAGGGCTGCACGGCGAAGGACCTGGTCCTCGCCATCATCGGCAAGATCGGCACCGCCGGCGGCACCGGTTACGTGATCGAGTACGCCGGCCAGGCGATCAAGGACTTGTCGATGGAAGGCCGCATGACGGTCTGCAACATGACCATCGAGGGCGGCGCCCGTGCCGGTCTGATCGCGCCGGACGAAAAGACCTTCGAATATCTCAAGGGCCGGCCGATGTCGCCGAAGGGCGCCGCGTGGGAAGCCGCCGTCGCGTATTGGAAGACGTTGCCGTCCGACGAAGGCGCTACCTACGACAAGGAGGTCGAGCTCGACGTTTCCGAGATCGTGCCGCAGGTCACCTGGGGCACCAGCCCGGAAGACGTGGCGCCGATCAACGGCACCGTGCCGCGTCCGGAAGATTTCCCGAACCCGGCCAAGCAGGAATCCGCCAAGCTGGCGCTCGAATACATGGGTCTCGAAGGCGGCATGAAGATCACCGACATCAAGGTCGACAAGGTGTTCGTCGGGTCGTGCACCAACGGCCGGATCGAGGACATCCGCGCCGCCGCCGCGATCTCGAAGGGCCGCAAGGTCGCCGACGGCGTGGTCGCGCTGATGGTGCCGGGCTCGGGTCTCGTCAAGGAGCAGGCGGAAGCCGAGGGTCTCGACAAGATCCTGATCGAAGCCGGCTGGGAATGGCGCGAGCCCGGGTGCTCGATGTGCCTGGCGATGAACGCCGACCGGCTCGAGCCGGGCGAGCGTTGCGCGTCGACGTCCAACCGGAACTTCAAGGGCCGTCAGGGCTTCAAGGGCCGCACCCATCTGGTGAGCCCGGCGATGGCTGCGGCCGCCGCCGTCACCGGCCACCTGGTCGACGTCCGCGATCTGGACTGACCCCGCGGTAACGAAACACGGAGGATTTGAGACATGGAAAAATTCGAAAAACTAACCAGCGTTGCCGCGCCGATGGACATGATCAACATCGATACCGACATGGTCATCCCGAAGCAGTTTCTGAAAACCATCAAACGCTCGGGTCTCGGCAAGCACCTGTTCCACGAAATGCGTTATGACGAGAACGGCAACGAGGTCGAGGATTTCGTCCTCAACCAGCCAGCCTACCGCAACGCCAAAATCCTGGTCGCCGGCGACAACTTCGGTTGCGGCTCGTCGCGCGAGCATGCGCCGTGGGCGATCCTTGATTTCGGCATCAAGTGCGTCATTTCGACGTCGTTCGCCGACATTTTCTACAACAACTGCTTCAAGAACGGCATCCTGCCGATCAAGGTCACGCCGGAACAACTCGAAGACCTGATGGACGACGCCAAGCGCGGCGCCAACGCGACGCTGACCGTCGATCTGGAAAACCAGACCATCACCGGTCCGGACGGCGGCGAGGTCAAGTTCGACATCGATCCGTTCAAGAAGAAGTGCCTGCTCGAAGGTCTCGACGATGTCGGGCTGACGCTGCAGAACGAAAAGAAGATCGACAGCTTCGAAGACGAGAAGAAAAACAGCATGGCATGGCTCAACAGCGCCATGACCGCTGCAGAATAAGAAAAACAAGAGGGAAGGGGAAACACATGGCCGCGAATAAAAAGCTGCTGATGCTGCCCGGCGACGGGATCGGCCCGGAAGTCATGGGTGAGGTGAAACGCGTCGTCGACTGGATGGACAAACGCCGTCACGTTTCGTTCGATATCGAGGAAGATCTGGTCGGCGGTGCGGCGTATGACGCGCACAAGACCTCGCTCGCCGATGCCACGCTCGACAAGGCCATGAACGTCGATGCCGTCATGCTGGGCGCCGTCGGCGGCCCGAAGTGGGACAACGTCGAACGTGACGCACGTCCGGAAGCGGGTCTGCTGAAGCTCAGAAAAGAGATGGATCTGTTCGCCAACCTGCGGCCTGCGACCTGCATGCCGGCGCTGGCGGACGCGTCGTCTCTGAAGAACGACGTGGTTTCCGGCCTCGACATCATGATCGTCCGTGAGCTGACGGCGGGGACCTACTTCGGCCAGCCGAAAGGTATGCAGGAATACGAAGGCCAAGAACGCTGCGTCGACACGACCTCCTACACCCGCGACGAGATCGAGCGCGTCGTCCGCGCCGCCTTCGAACTGGCGCAGAAGCGGGGCAAGAAACTGCACTCCGTCGAAAAAGCCAACGTCATGGAAGTTGGCGTCTTCTGGCGCAAGATCGCGACCGAGGTCGCGAAAGACTACCCGGACGTGACGCTCGAGCACATGTACGCCGACAACTGCGCGATGCAGCTCGTCCGCTGGCCCAAGCAGTTCGACGTGATCGTCACCGACAACCTGTTCGGCGACGTGCTTTCCGATTGCGCGGCGATGTGCACGGGCTCGCTCGGCATGCTGCCCTCCGCGTCGCTCGGCGCGGCCGACGAAAGCGGCCGGCGCAAGGCTTTGTATGAGCCGGTCCACGGCTCCGCCCCCGACATCGCGGGCGAAAGCAAGGCCAACCCGCTGGCGACGGTGCTGTCGTTCGCGATGTGCCTGCGTTATTCGTTCGACATGGGCGAGGATGCGGACATGCTGGAGAAAGCCTGCGCCGACGTCCTCGACGCCGGCTACCGCACCGGCGACATCATGCAGGATGGCATGACGCTCGTCTCGACCCAGGAAATGGGCGAGAAGGTCTGCGCCGAACTGGACAAGCTGGCGGCGTGATCGCCGGTAGCACTTGAGTTTCGGAAAGCCGGGGCCGTCACGCCCCGGTTTTTCTTTGCGTATTTTCCGCGTCCGGGAACGGGATTATAATCGGCGCTCTCTCTGAAAGGAGCCTCGGTGATGGTGTTGCGTCTTTTGCTCGGCGTGCTGACCGCCGGCGTGCTTTTTTCCGGCGTTTCCGCTTCGGCGGCGGATCGCAAGTTTCCGGATACGATCGATCCCGCCAAGCGCTACATGTTTTATCTGCACGGTATCTATGTCGAGCGGCAGGGCGTGCACGAGGCGTACGAATATTACGAAATTCTCGACGCCATCGAGGCCGAGGGCTTCGCCGTCATCGGCGAGGCCAGGGGGCTGACCAACATCGGGCGCTATGCAGCGGGCGTTGCGAAACAAGTGCAGCAACTTCTGGATGCCGGGGTGCCGAGCTATCAGATCACCGTCGCCGGGCACTCGAAGGGCGGGATGATCGCCTTGACGGTGGCGGCGTTGATGGGAAAACCGGGCATCAACTATGTCGCGTTCTCGGCCTGCGGCAAGGCGGGTACGGAATACCGCGGACCTTTGAACAAGTTCATCAAGCAGGATGCGGCAAAGGTCGATGGGTTGATCCTCGTCGCCTGGGCCGAGGACGACATGACGGCGGGCGATTGCGACGATGCCCTCAAGCTCGGCAAGGCGAAATGGGCCAACAAGCTTCTGTCGGCGGGGAAGGGCGGGAACAAGTTTTTCTATAAACCCGATCCGGAATGGCTGACGCTTCTGTACGCGCATGCCCGCGGTGAATAGCGCTTAGAACACCAGCGCGAAAATCAGCGGGATCAGGATCGCCGTCGCCAAACCGTTCAATCCCATCGCGAGCCCGGCGAAGGCGCCGGCGACCGCGTTGACCTGGAACGCCCTGGACGTCCCCAGCCCGTGCGCTGCGACCCCCATCGCGAGGCCGCGCGCCCGCCAGTCCCTGATCCGCGTCAGGTTCAAGACCAGCGGTCCGAGCACGGCGCCGGTAATCCCGGTCAGGATCACGAACACCGCCGTCAGGGACGGCAGTCCGCCAAGTTGTTCCGATATCCCCATGGCGATGGGCGCGGTGACGGATTTGGGGGCGATGGACAAGAGCGTCTGGATGCTGGCGCCGCCCAGATAGGCGAACCCGTAGGCGCACCCCGCCGCCGTTCCCGATCCGATGAGGATACCGATCAGCAATGCAGGACCGGACGACTTCAGCGTTTCGAGTTGCTGATAGAGCGGCACCGCGAGCGCGACCGTCGCCGGCCCCAACAGGAAGTGCACGAACTGTGCACCTTCGAAATAATCCTTGTAGGGAATGCCGGTCGTCCACAGCAGCCCGGCGATCAAAAGAATGGCGATGGGGACGGGGTTTAATAACGGGTTGCGGCCGCTCTTCTCGTAAAGCCAGTCGCCGGCGACGTAGGCGCAGAGGGTCAGCGTCAGCCCCGTCAGCGGCTTCTGTGCCAGGTACACCCAGATTTGCGCGAGATCCGGCGGGTTCATACCTTATCCTCGTCGCGCAAGGTGGAGCGGCCCAACCGCTCCATGATCAGCGCGGTGATGGCG
The DNA here is from genome assembly GCA_965228915.1 of Rhodospirillales bacterium. GTDB lineage: Bacteria > Pseudomonadota > Alphaproteobacteria > Rhodospirillales > Casp-alpha2 > UBA4479. The sequence continues at coordinate 2,132,747 of OZ245847.1, forward strand.
ATGGCGAAGAGCGTGCCCGGGACGATGGCGAGAAACACCGGCCACCACTCGTCGGCGAGGCGCGGCACGTGCAGCATCACGCCGACGCCGGCCGGCACGAACAAGAGCGCAAGATGCCGCAGCAGCCCGCCCGCGGTCGTGTCCAGGCCTTGAGGGAGACCGCGTTTGATCAACAGCCCTGTGAACAGGATCGCCATCCCGATCACCGGTCCCGGAACGGGAATATCCGTCGCCACCTGCACGGTTTCGCCGGCCAACTGGCAGATCAGGATGAGCGCGAGATAGCGGATGATCATCAGCGGATATTATGGCCCCAATAACGTAAGTATCTTGCGTATTCTAACGCATCACGTTATGGTCCGCGCGATTTCGACCGGGATCAACGGGTGATTTCCGGCGATTTGATGGAAATTTGCATGTTGCTTGCGACCAACACCGCGAAAAAGACCAAAACCCTGCAATAGCGGGCGGCTTTTTCGTGTTTTGATGAAACGGCCCGCTGAGACACTCGCGGGCCGAAGTCGTATGCAGACCATGCCCTAAGTGATATCGGCGGGTCAAAGATGACCCCCAAAGGAGATACAAGGAAATGGGTTACAAAGTTGCTGTTGTCGGCGCCACGGGGAACGTGGGCCGGGAAATGATGCAGATTATGGCGGATCGCCGCTTCCCGGCCGACGAGGTCGTGGCGCTGGCGTCCGAACGGTCCGTCGGCAAGGAAGTCAGCTACGGCGACGACGATGTCCTGAAGTGCCAGGACCTCGCCAAGTTCGACTTCAAGGGCATCGACATCGTGCTGTCGTCGCCGGGCGCCTCGGTGTCCGAGATCTACAGCCCGAAGGCCGCCGCCGCCGGTGCTGTCGTCATCGACAACACGTCGTTCTGGCGCATGGACCCGGACGTGCCGCTGGTGGTGCCGGAAGTGAATCCGGACGCCATCGCCGGTTACACCCGCAAGGGGATCATCGCCAACCCGAACTGCTCGACCATCCAGATGGTCGTGGCGATGAAGCCGCTGCACGACCTGGTGCCGATCAACCGCTGCATCGTGTCGACGTACCAGTCGGTTTCCGGTGCCGGTAAGGCGGGCATGGACGAGCTGTTCGCCCAGACCAAGGGCATCTACATGAACGAGCCGACGGAAGACCACCGCGAGAAGTTCACCAAGCAGATCGCGTTCAACTGCATTCCGCACATCGACAAGTTCATGGACGACGGCTCGACCAAGGAAGAATGGAAGATGGTCGTCGAGACCAAGAAGATCCTCGATCCTGCGATCAAGGTTCACGCCACCTGCGTGCGCGTGCCGGTATTCGTCGGCCACGGCGAGGCCGTGACCCTCGAATTCGACGGTCCGCTCGAAGTGGACGAAGCGCGCCGGGCGCTGCAGAACGCGCCGGGCATCACCGTTCTCGACGAACGTGCCGACGGCGGTTACGTGACCCAGAAAGAGTGCGCCGGTGAGGACGATGTCTACGTCAGCCGCATCCGCACCGACCCGACGGTCGAGCACGGGCTTTCCATGTGGGTGGTTTCCGACAACCTCCGCAAGGGTGCCGCGCTCAATACTGTGCAGATCGCCGAAACGCTGATCGGTCAGTACATGGAAGACGCCGCCTGATCCGGTCGCCTGGATCTGAAATGACGGAAACGCCTGCCGCCCGCCGCGGCGGGCGTTTTTGTTGTGGGGAAGTCAGTCCGCCTTGACCCGGTCGGCGTCGTCCGGGTTGAAGGTGGTGTTGATTTCGTCCTGTTCCATGTCCTGCCTTTTAGCGGCCGCGGCGGCTTTTGGATCGGGTTTCGGCTTGGCGCCCTGGCCGCGGCGGTCCTCGCCCTTGAATTCACCGTGGTGACGGCGGCGGTCGGGGCCGAAGAACTCGCCGACACGGACGAACCTGCGCGGCCGTTCGATGACGGCTTCGATCCGGCTGAACAGCCCCTTTGGCGATACCGGCTTGATGACATATTCGGTGACCCCCGCATCGCGGGCCTTGAAAACGTGCTCGCGTTCGCGAAACGCGGTGACCATGATAATCGGGACGAAGGTATTGGGGCTTTCGGGGCTCTTGCGGATCAATTGGGTCAGCTTGATGCCGTTGACCGGCCCCATCTGCCAGTCGGTGATGACGAGGTCGACCGTGTTGTTCTTGAAGTATTCCCATGCATCTTCGCCGTTTTCGAAGATATGCACATCGGACGCACCGAGAACCCGCAACATTTTCTTCAACAAACCGGCGGAAAATTCCTGGTCTTCAACGACCATGATGGAAATGTCGCGCAGATAATCGGTCACGGTTGACCCGCTCCGTTGATAAACCCCAAGAGGCCTTTATGGTTTCATTTTGTCGGGAGCTATTCAAGCGATTCGGTGTACGTACTTACCACTGCTCGATTTGCACTAAAATTTAATAAATTCAACAACTTAATTGGATCAAGTTCAACCGCGTCCCGGCTGCTGGCGTCCGCTACCACGGTGTCGACGGCTGCTACCGCCGATTGTGCCGCTTTGGCCGAATCCGCGCCCGCGGCCCGGAATCCGGTGAAGGCGGCGCTCAGCATGTCGCCGGTGCCTTTGGCGCGCAGCCGGCGTTTGGCGACGGTGATCTCCGTGGCGCCGTTCGGCGTGACGAGCACGTTCGAAATCATGCCGTCCGGGCCCGGCACGGACGAGACGAAAACCAGCTCCGGGCCTTGCGCCAACAAGCGCCGGGCCGCGGCGACCGCTTGGGCGGCGTCGTCGACCTTCATGCCCGTGAGTTCGGCGAGTTCGAAACGGTTCGGCAGGACGGCATCGCACGCGGGAATGCCCGCGTCGCGGAAAAAATCGACGATCGCCGGATCGACGTAAACTCCCTCCGGGTCGTCGCCGAACACCGGGTCCAGATACCATGCCACCGACTTTCCGCCGGCGCGTGCCCGTTCAACGAAGTCCAGGGCGGCCCGGCCTTGTTCGGCGCTCGCCAGATAGCCGCTCAGGAAAGCGAAAGCGTCCCCGCACCTATCGAGCGTCTTATCGAGCCCGGACCGGACGTCTGTCAGCGATGTTATTTCCGGCGTGACCGGGCCGTGTCCCGGATGATGGTCGTAGGTCACGGTGTCGACGGGATGCGCCGTCGCGCCGACACGCTCAAGCGTCGGCACGGCGATGGCGTTGCCGACGTAGCCGGTTCTGACGCGCGATTGCAGGGAGATAACGTCCATCGGGTGAGCTTGCCATAGCATCATTGACTTTTATAGTTGCGCCGATTGTAGTCCATTGCACCGCACAAAAACGAGACTGGAGTTGACCGTGACGAACCCCGCCGCCCGCCCGAGACGATCCGTTCTGTACATGCCGGGATCCAACACCCGGGCCATGCAGAAAGGCCGGGAACTGCCGGCCGATGCGCTGATTCTCGATCTCGAAGACTCCGTTGCGCCGGAAGCCAAGATCGAGGCGCGCGGCCTAATCAAGGCGGCGCTCGATGAAGGGGGCTACGGTTCGCGCGAGATCGGCGTTCGTACCAACGGGTTCGACACCGAATGGGGCAAGGACGATATCGCCGCCGTCGCCCGGATGAAGTGCCATGCCGTGGTGCTGCCGAAGGTCGAGACGGCAGAGATGGTCCTGGAAGCCGTCGCGATTTTGGAGAAAGCGGGGGCGCCGGAAGATATGAAAATCTGGTGCATGATGGAAACGCCGCTCGGCATCCTGAACGCGCGCGAAATCGCCTTTGCACACCCGCGCGTCGGCTGCCTCGTCATGGGGACGTCGGATCTGCAGAAAGACCTTCGCTGCCGACATACGCCGGACCGGCTCCCGTTCCTCTATGCGCTCCAGCACTGCATCATGGCGGCGCGGGCCGCGGGGATCGCGATCCTCGACGGCGTGCATCTCGATCTTTCCGACGACGAGGGGTTCCGGAAATCCTGCGTACAGGGCTTGGAACTCGGCATGGACGGCAAAACGCTGATCCATCCGAAGACCATCAACGCCGCGAACGAGGTGTTCGCTCCGGCGGAGAGCGAGGTCGCCTGGGCGCGGAAGATCATCGACGCCCACGCCGAAGCCGCCAAGGAAGGCAAGGGGCTCGTCGTCGTCGACGGCAAGCTCATCGAGAATCTTCACGTCGAGGACGCCAAGCGCGTGCTGGCCCTTGCCGACGCCATCAACGTCCGGGGCACCTGACATGTCTTCGTCGAACGCGGGCAAAACCAACCCCGGCAACTATTTCGAGGATTTCAGCCTCGGCCAGGTGTTCCGGCACGCCACGCCCCGGACCGTGACCGACGGCGATATCGCCCTTTACACCGGGCTTTACGGGGGCCGCTTCGCGGTGCAGTCGTCGGCCGAGTTCGCAAAAGGTTTGGGTTATGCGGCGCAACCGGTTGACGATCTGCTGACGTTCCATATCGCGTTCGGTAAGACTGTCCCCGAAGTCTCTCTCAACGCCGTTGCCAATCTGGGCTACGCGGAAGGCGTGTTCGGCGCACCCGTCTATTCAGGCGACACGATCACGACGACGTCCGAAGTTATCGGCTTGAAAGAAAACTCGAACGGCAAGACCGGGGTCGTCTACGTCCGTTCAACGGGGACCAAGCAGACCGGCGAGATGGTCGTCGATTACAAGCGCTGGGTCATGGTCAACAAGCGCGACGCCGCGAACCCGGCGCCGGGTTCGAGCGTCCCCGATCTGAAACCGGCGGTCGACGCGGCTGACCTTGTGATGCCGCAAGGCACCGACTTCGCAGGATACGACAAAGCTCTCGCCGGCAGCGGCGATCTTTGGGGTGATTACGATATCGGCGAGAAGATCAATCATGTCGACGGCACGACGGTCGAGGAAGCCGAGCACATGATGGCCACGCGTCTCTATCAGAACACGGCCAAGGTCCACTTCAACCAGTTCGCGCAGGCGCAAGGCCGCTTCGGCAAACGGCTGGTGTACGGCGGTCACGTGATTTCGATCGCCCGCGCGCTCAGTTTTAACGGGCTCGCCAATGCCTTCCGCATTGCCGCCATCAACGCGGGCTCGCACACCAACCCGATTTTTGCCGGAGATACGGTGTTCGCATGGTCGGAAGTCCTCGATAAATCGGAATGCAACAGTCGCAGCGATGTGGGCGCACTCAGATTGAGGACCGTCGCCACCAAGGATCACCCGCCGACCGACTTCCCGCTAAAGGGCGACGACGGCAGATACCTTGCACATGTCGTCCTCGATCTCGATTACTGGGTACTGATGCCGCGCTGACGACGCGCAAAATAAAAGAGGCGTCAGCGGTATCGGTCCTGGGAAACCTCCACCCGGCACTGCTGGATCAGTGCACCTGACGCCTCTTGGAGCCGGCCAGGCTCCGTTCGCCCATGAGACACCATGTCCTCGCTTCGAGCGGGGCCGCACCCTGGGCAGAGATCGGCCTCGTTCTCCGCGCTCGCTCCCCGGACGCCGAAGCGCCCCGGTCGCAATCGGACACATCGTCACCACCTTGCGCGCCTCCCGCTCACCTGGGCAGCGAGCGGTCGGAGTGGCGGGCCGAAACCCGGCCACAGGCAGTAAGTGGCGTCGAAGCTCGGGCGCGGGACCAGAAGTTCCCCCGCCTCTGCCGCGACCGGCGCCGCCGGAAAACCGGCAACACCGCGACGGTGTACTCGCGTGCAGATAAACAATGCGCCGTATCGATTTTCACCGCTACGTGGAATGTTGGGGGTAACGTTACTTTCCTGTGTAAAAACGGTCGCGTTTTCCCCATTTTATCCACAGGTTGTCCACACGCGCGGCACATGACGGCCAAATCCGGGCATTGCTAAAGTGGAAGCGGTGTTCGGCGTGCCGCGGTGTTGCTGCAACGCACCACGAAAAATTGACTTTCCCCAAACGCGCGGTTACCACTAGCTCACGGTTGAGAAATCAGCGAATGCGCGCATTGCCCAGAGAAAGGCATTCACCATGTCCACCCGGAATCGGCCCCTTTCGCCGCACCTTCAAGTTTACAAACCTCAGATTACGTCGATCCTCTCGATTACCCACCGCATCACGGGCGTGGCGCTCTGTGGCGGGGCGATCCTGCTGACCTACTGGCTGATGGCGGCCACGTACGGGCCCGAGGTGTTTGCGACTGCGCAAGCGATCCTCGGGTCGTGGATCGGCAAGCTGGTGCTGCTCGGCGTGGTGTTCTCGCTCTGGTATCACCTCGCGAACGGTATCCGCCACCTGGCGTGGGACGCCGGCTGGGGCTTCGAAATGACGCAGCTCCGCGCCAGCGGCATCGCTGTTGTCGTCTTTGCGGTGATCCTCACCATCGCCACGTTCGTACTGGCTTACACGGTGGGAGGCTGATCATGGAACTCCGTTCGCAACTGGCCCGGGTCCGCGGCCTCGGCGCCTCGCACGAAGGCGCGCATCACTTCTGGGTGCAGCGGATCAGCGGTATCGCGCTGGTGCCGCTGGTGATCTGGTTCGTGCTTTCCGCGTCGACCGTGGTCGGCGCCGACCTCGTGACGTTCAAGGCCTGGGTCGGCACGCACTATAATCCGGTGCTGCTGATCTTGCTTATCGTCACCATGTTTCACCACGCCTTTCTCGGCCTGCAGGTGATTATCGAGGATTACGTCCATGGCGAAGCCGCCAAGCTGACGACGCTGATCCTCGTCAAATTCGCCGTCTATCTGATCGGCGCCTGCGCCGTGTTCGCCGTTATCCGCCTGACTTTCGGGAGCTGATCCGGATGCCTGAATCCTACGAGATCGTTGATCACAAGTACGACGTCATCGTCGTCGGCGCCGGCGGTGCCGGTCTGCGCGCGACGCTCGGCATGGCCGCGGCCGGCCTTAAGACCGCCTGTATCTCCAAGGTGTTCCCGACCCGGTCCCACACCGTCGCCGCCCAGGGCGGTATCGGTGCGTCGCTCGGCAACATGGCCGAAGACAACTGGATCTGGCACATGTACGACACCGTCAAGGGCGCCGACTGGCTCGGCGACCAGGACGCTATCGAATACATGTGCCGCGAAGCGGTGCCGGCGATCTATGAATTGGAGCACTTCGGCGTGCCGTTTTCACGCACCGAGGACGGCAAGATCTATCAGCGCCCGTTCGGCGGCCACATGGCCAACTTCGGCGAAAAGCCGGTGCAGCGTGCCTGCGCCGCCGCCGACCGTACCGGCCATGCGATCCTGCACACCCTTTACCAGCAGTCGCTCAAGAACGACGCCGAATTCTTCATCGAGTATTTCGCGATCGACCTGATCATGGACGACGAAGGTGTCTGCCAGGGCGTCGTCGCGTGGAACCTCGACGACGGCAAGCTGCACCGCTTCCAGGCGCAGATGACGGTCTTCGCGTCGGGCGGTTACGGCCGCGCCTATTTCTCGTGCACGTCGGCGCACACCTGCACCGGTGACGGTCACGGCATGATTGCGCGGGCCGGCCTGCCGCTGCAGGATCAGGAGTTCGTTCAGTTCCACCCGACCGGTATCTTCTCGGCCGGCTGCCTGATCACAGAAGGTGCGCGCGGCGAGGGCGGTTATTTGACCAACTCCGAAGGCGAGCGCTTCATGGAGCGTTACGCGCCGACCGCCAAGGACCTAGCCAGCCGCGACGTCGTGAGCCGCGCAATGACCATGGAAATCCGTGACGGTCGCGGCGTCGGCGACGAAAAGGATCATATCCACCTGCACCTGGAGCATCTGGGCGCGGATGTCCTGCACAAGCGCCTGCCGGGGATCACCGAAACGGCGCGCATCTTCTCGGGTGTCGACGCGACCAAGGAGCCGATCCCGGTGCTGCCGACCGTGCACTACAACATGGGCGGCATCCCGACCAACCACCGCACCGAGGTGCTGAACCCGACCGACGACGATCCGGACCGGGTCGCGCCAGGCCTGATGGCCATCGGTGAATGCGCGTCGGCGTCGGTGCACGGCGCCAACCGTCTCGGTACCAACTCTCTGCTCGATCTTGTCGTGTTCGGCCGTGCCGCCGCGATCAGGGCTGCCGAGATCGTCAAGCCGGGCGCGGCGCTGCCGCCGCTCAATACAGCGTCGGCAGATAAGGCCATCGCGCGCTTCGATGCGGTCCGCCATGCCGACGGCGGCACACCGACGGCACAGATCCGGGGCGAACTGCAGCGCGTCATGCAGAACAACGCCGCCGTATTCCGCACCGCCGAAGTCTTGAAGGAAGGCGTCGAGAAACTGGACGCGGTGACCGCCAAAATGTCGGATCTGAAAGTGCACGATCGCTCGCTGATCTGGAACTCCGATCTGGTCGAGAGCCTAGAGCTCACCAACCTGGTGCCGAACGCGGTGTCGACCATGTATTCCGCCGAAGCGCGTCACGAAAGCCGCGGCGCCCACGCGCACGAGGATTATCCGGATCGCGACGACGAGAACTGGATGAAGCACTCGCTGGCATGGATCGACGAAAAGGGCGGGTGCAAGCTCGGCTACCGGCCGGTGCACGCCTATACGCTGACCGACGAGGTCGAATACATCGAACCCAAGGCCCGGGTGTACTGAGGAAGGTCTGAACCATGGTTGAATTCACGCTTCCCGCCAATTCGAAGGTGACCGAAGGCAAGACCTTCAAGGCTTCCGGCGGCTCCAACATCAAGACCTTCCGCATCTATCGCTACGATCCGGACAGCGGTCAGAATCCGCGTATCGACAGCTACGAAGTCGACCTCGACAAATGCGGGCCGATGGTCCTGGACGCACTGATCAAGATCAAGAACGAGATCGATCCGACGCTGGCGTTCCGCCGGTCTTGCCGCGAAGGGGTGTGCGGGTCTTGCGCCTTCAACATCGACGGCACCAACACGCTCGCGTGCACTAAGTCCATCGACGAAATTCCGGGCGACGTGAAGGTCTATCCTCTGCCCCACATGCCGGTGATCAAGGACCTGGTCCCCGATTTGAATGTCCCTTACGCGCAGTACCGCTCCATCGAGCCGTGGCTGCAGGCCGACACCCAGCCGCCGACCGGCGAGCGTCTGCAGAGCCCGGAGGAGCGCGAAAAGCTCGATGGTCTTTGGGAGTGCATTCTTTGCTTCTGCTGCCAGACATCTTGCCCGAGTTACTGGTGGAACGGCGACCGCTATCTGGGCCCGGCGATCCTGCTGCAGGCGTACCGCTGGATCGCGGACAGCCGTGACGAAGCGACGGGAAAGCGGCTCGACGACCTGGACGATCCGTTCCGGCTGTTCCGCTGCCACACCATCATGAACTGCACCAACACCTGCCCGAAGGGTCTGAACCCGGGCAAGGCGATTGCGGAAATCAAGAAGGCGCTCGTGCAGCGCCGCTGACACAGTTCATCATAGTACGCAAAAAGCCCCCGGTTTCCGCCGGGGGCTTTTTTGTTTCGTCGCGCGATGGTCTAGGCGCGCGTCACTTGAGATCGATCTTGCCGTCGATCTCGGTGGAAAGACCGAGGCTTTCGATGGTGAGCGTAACCTTCGCGTCGATGCTCTCGTCGCCGGAAAGCTTGCCGTCGTCGATGGCGGCGCGCACGGCGCCCTCGATCTCGCGCTGCGAGGTGATGCCGACGTTCTTGAGGAATTTCCTCAGCGTCATGTTGAAGATGTCTTCGTCCATGGTCCTGTCCCCGTTGCTCCGGAAAATGGTTCCCTCTCGGGCCGCGATAAAGGCTCTGTCCGGGGCCTCCGAATTCCCCTAGACGGTAGCGCGACCGTGACCCTTATATAGGTGCCGGTGGTATGCCAGACAACGGCGCAACGGAGTGACGGCCATGTATATTCCGAAGTTTTTCTCGAGCGACGATCAGGCGTTGGCGCGGCGCATCGCTGCCGACCACGCGTTCGGCATGTTGATGACCCTGCCGCGCGAGAGCGGCGCCGACGCCGATATTTCGCACCTGCCGATGTTGTGGCTGGATGAGGGCGGCCCCAACGGACGCATCATCGCGCACGTGGCGCGCGCCAATCCGCATGGCGGGCGCTTCGACGGCAAGTCGCCGTCGGTCGCCATTTTTTCCGGTCCGCACGCCTATGTCTCGCCGAACTGGTACGCTCACGAAGGACTGGTGCCGACATGGAACTATGCCGCCGTTCATCTGCACGGCAAGCCGCGCGCCGTCGAGGATGAAGCCGGTGCGATTGCCGTTCTCGATGCGCTGGTTTCGACCTTTGAAAGCGACAAAACGGGGAACTGGTCGACCGGCGATCTGCCGGAGGGTATGTTGTCCAGGCAGATCAAGGGAATCGTCGCGCTCGAGATGCCGGTCGAGAAGATCGAGATCAAGCTCAAGATGAGCCAGAACCGCCAGCCCGACGACATCAAGGGCGTGATCAGGGCACTTGAGGATAGCGCATTTGAGGACGACCGCGCGACCGCCGAGATGATGAAAGAACTCAACGGCGGCTGACGCCGTTCCGGAACGGGATCAACAACAGGCCGGTGAGGCCGCGGTTTTCGGTTTCTCGAAACTGGTGCAGGCCGATGGTCATGGCGTCGTGGCCGTCGCGGGGCTGCGCGGTGTAGGTCCCGAACATCCGATCCCAGACCGAGAGGCAGAAGCCGTAATTGTTGTCGGTTTCTTCGGGGTGCCAGGAATGATGCACCCGGTGCATGTCGGGCGTAACGATCACGGTCCTGAGAATTCGGTCGAGCCGGAGCGGCAGTTTCATATTCGCGTGATTGAACATCGCCGAGGCGTTCAGCACGACCTCGAACAGGATCACGGCGACGGCCGGAATGCCGAGCGCCAGCACCAGCGCAATCTTGATCAGCAACGACAGGATGATCTCGATGGGATGGAACCTAATGCCCGTGGTGACGTCGATCTCGGTATCCGCATGGTGCATCCGGTGAAGCCGCCACAGGATCGGCACCTTGTGAAAGACCACGTGCTGGGCGTAGATCGCGAGGTCCAGGAAAATGACGGAGAAGGCGATCACCGGCAGAGCGGGCGCGTCCATCATGTTGAGCAGTCCGATCCCGTTCTCCGCCGCCCAGAGCGCAACGGCGACAGGGGGGAGGGGGATCAATATCCGGGCCAAGATCGTATCGACGACGACGATACCCAAATTGGCGGGCCATCGGTCTCTGCGCCCGAGTGTCCGCTTGCGGCGGGGCAATAGTGTTTCCAGTGCCATCATGGCGATGAGGACCCCCGCGAACACGCCGATGCGGATCATCCCTTCGTGCGTCAATATCTGATCCATGGTCCCGTCCGGTCCGTTTCCCGGTAATTGGCGCGGCGTCGCCGGTGTTTCAAGCTTCGATAAGCGGTGTTAAAGTCGGCGCCCGCAAAGGAGAGCCTATCATGAACCTCAGCCATCTGCTGCAAGAGCGCGCCAGCCAGGACCGACCGCTCCGGGTCGGGGTCATCGGCGCCGGGAAGTTCGGTACCATGTTCCTGTCCCAGGTCCGCCGCACCCCGGGCATGCATTTGTTGGCAGTCGCCGATCTGGACGTGAAGCGCGCCCGCGCGTCGCTGGTCGAGACCGGCTGGACCGACGAGCAGATCGGCGCGACGTCGGCGGCGAAGGCGCTTGCCAACGGCAGCACCTGGGTGACGGACGACAGCGACAAGTTGATCAACGCCGGCGGCCTCGATGTCGTGGTCGAAGCGACCGGCGTGCCCGAAGCCGGGATAAAGCATGCGCTGGCGGCGTTCGAGCGCGGCCGTCATGTGGTGATGGTCAACGTCGAGGCCGACGTACTGGCGGGGCCGCTTTTGAAGCGCAAGGCCGACGCCGCGGATGTCGTCTATTCGCTGGCCTATGGCGATCAGCCGTCGCTGATCGCCGAGCAGGTCGACTGGGCGCGCTCCATCGGGCTCGATGTGGTTTGCGCCGGCAAGGGCACGCTTTACATGCCCGAATTTCACGCCTCGACGCCGGACACGGTCTGGGATTACTACGGTCTGACCGCCGAGCGCGCCGAGAAAAGCGGCATGAACGCCAAGATGTTCAACTCGTTCCTCGACGGCACCAAGTCGGCGATCGAAATGGCCGCGGTCGCTAACGCGTGCGGCCTGGAAGCGCCGGCCGGCGGCCTGACGTTCCCGCCGTGCGCGACCGGGCAACTGGCGTCGAAACTCATTCCCGCAGCCGACGGCGGCGTGCTCGAGAAGAAGGGCACGGTCGAGGTGGTTTCCAGCCGCACCCGGGAAGGCATCGATATCCCGGACGATCTGCGTTGGGGCGTCTATGTGACGTTCGAGGCGCCGACGGATTATGTCGAGCGGTGTTTTTCGGACTACGGACTGATTACCGACGAGAGCGGCAAGTATTCGGCGCTCTGGCGCCCGTATCATCTGATTGGCCTCGAACTCGGCGTTAGTGTCGCCTGGGCGGGTCTGATGAACTTGCCGACCGGCACGCCGCGCGACTGGAAGGGCGATGTCGTCGCCGTCGCGAAGCGCGATCTCGAGGCCGGCGAAACGCTGGACGGCGAGGGCGGGTACACCGTCTGGGGGCGGCTGATGACGGCGGCCGATTCTCGTGAAGCCGATGCGGTTCCGATCGGACTCGCGCACGGCATCACGCTCAAGCACCCGCTGCCGAAAGATGCCGTGATCTGCTGGTCAGACGTCGAAAAACCGCAGGACAGTACCGCGTACCGTGTCCGCCGCGAGATGGAAAAAGTCTTCGCCAATGTCGTCCCCGCCCCGGCGCGCGGCGCCGCCTGACGACGGCCGAGGGGGAACGCAGCAGATGCCGTCACCGCAGGCTGCCTACGAAGACCTCGTAAAATCGGGGAAGATCAACGCCGACCCGGCGCAAGCTCACGCGATGAAACTACTCAGCAAGCTCGGCGAGGAGCTTGCGGACTATAACGCGCAGATGGGCAAGCAGGGTTGGGCGGCCCGTCTCGGCATCGGCGGCGGCAAGAAACGGCAGCCGCCCAAGGGGCTCTACCTCTGGGGCGGGGTCGGGCGCGGCAAGTCCATGATCATGGATCTGTTCTTCGACCACGTTCCTGTCGAAAACAAGCAGCGGGTCCATTTCCACGCGTTCATGCAGGAAGTGCATCGCCGTGTCCATGCCTTCCGAGAAGCCCAGAAGGCGGGCAAGGTGCCCGACAGCAAGGATCCCGTGCCGGCGCTGGCGCGCGTCATCAACGAGCGCGCATGGCTTCTGTGTTTCGACGAATTCCATGTCACCGACATCGCCGATGCGATGATCCTTGGCCGCCTGTTCGAAGCGTTCTTCGATCTCGGCATGGTCATCGTCACGACATCGAACCGTCATCCGAAGGATCTTTACAAGGACGGTCTGCAGCGCGACCGGTTCCTACCGTTCATCGATCTGATCCAGAAGAAGATGGACGTTTACGAGGTGAGCGCCGTCCGCGATTACCGCCTCGAACGGCTGCAGGGCATGGAAGCCTACGTCATGCCGAACGACGAAAAGGCGTCGGCAAAACTAGAGCAGGACTTCGAGAGCCTGACCATCGGCGCCCAGCCGCGGCCGATGGGACTTGAGGTCAACGGCCGGGCCGTAGAGATCCCGCGTGCCGCCGAGGGCGTCGCCATCATGGATTTCAACGACATGTGCGCCAAACCGCTCGGCCCCGGGGACTATCTTGCAGTGGCCCGGCGTTTTCACACCGTGATCCTGAAGGACATCCCCAAGCTGGGCCCGCACAACCGTGACGTGGCGAAACGTTTCGTGACGCTCGTCGACGCGCTTTACGAGGCCAAGACCAATCTGATCTGCTCCGCCGCCGTGGCGCCGAACGAACTCTATACCGAAGGCGACGGCGCGTTCGAGTTCGAGCGCACGGTGTCCAGGCTGATGGAGATGCAGTCGGCCGATTACATAGCCCTCGCGCACCAGGACGAGGGCGCACGCGCCGGCGCCTGAAGGCCGGTTCGATTTCCAAGCATCCGGCGGTGGCTGTCATGCCACTGTCTTCATCCCCTGCGATAATTGCCGCCGCTTGTTGTATTTCATTATGGACCGAAAGGTCCGAAAAGCCGGTGAATCCTTGCCCCCAATAGCTAAAGGCGTTACGAATCCAAAGAATGGCCGCGGAAAGCGGCATTTTCATCTCTTTTCAAAGCTACGGGAACGGATTTCATGGCAAGAAATAAGATCGCACTCATCGGTGCGGGTAATATCGGCGGCACGCTCGCGCACCTGGTCGGACTCAAGGAACTGGGTGATGTCGTGCTCTTCGACATCGTCGACGGCATCCCGCAGGGCAAGGCGCTGGATATCGCCGAAAGCTCGCCGGTCGAGGGCTTCGATTCCAAGATGGTCGGCACCAAGGGCTATTCCGGCATCAAGGGTGCGGACGTGATCATCGTCACCGCGGGCGTCGCCCGTAAGCCCGGGATGAGCCGTGACGATCTTATCGGGATCAACACCAACGTCATGGAACAGGTCGGCGCCGGCATCAAGAAGTACGCGCCTAACGCGTTCGTCATCTGCATCACCAACCCGCTCGACGTCATGGTCGGCGTGCTGCGCGAGGCCTCGGGCCTGCCGCATGCCAAGGTCGTCGGCATGGCCGGCGTGCTCGACAGTGCTCGCTTCCAGTACTTCCTCGCCGAAGCAATGAACGTTTCCGTCGAGGACGTGTCGGCATTCGTGCTCGGCGGTCACGGCGACACCATGGTGCCGTCGGTGCGCTACTCGACGGTGGCCGGTATTCCGCTGCCGGATCTGGTGAAGATGAAATGGATCACCCAGAAGCAGGTCGACGACATCGTTCAGCGCACGCGCATGGGCGGCGGCGAAATCGTCTCGCTTCTGAAGACCGGTTCCGCGTTCTACGCGCCGGCGTCGTCGGCGATCGCGATGGCCGAAAGCTATCTGAAAGACAAAAAGCGGGTGCTGCCGTGCGCCGCCTATCTGAAAGGCGAATACGGCGTCAAAGGCCTTTATGTCGGTGTGCCGGTGGTGATCGGCGCCAAGGGTGTGGAGCGCATCGTCGAGATCAATCTCGATGCCGACGAAAAGGCAATGTTCAAGCAGTCAGTCAAGGCCGTCGAAGACCTGAATAAGGTCGTCAAGAAGGTCAAGGCCGAGGCGAAGAAGAAAGCGCCCGCGAAAAAGGCAGCCAAGAAAAAGGCAGCTGCCAAGAAATAATCGGACCGCAGGGGTAACGCCGCTCCCGCTGGTCCGGGGGCGGCCCAACCGGGGATAGGCTATGAACATTCACGAGTACCAGGGGAAACAACTCCTCTCGAAGTACGGCGTTGCCGTGCCGAAGGGGCATGTCGCTTACACCGTCGACGAGGCGGTGAAGGCGGCCGAGGAGCTTGGCGGCGGCATCTGCGTCGTCAAATCCCAGATTCATGCGGGCGGCCGCGGCGCCGGCCGTTTTCAGGACAAGCCGGACGGCAAGGGCGGCGTGCGCGTTTCCAAGTCGGTCGACGAAGTGCGCGAGAACGCCGGCGAAATGCTGGGCCACGTTCTGGTCACGAAGCAGACCGGCGAGGCGGGCAAGGAAGTCAAACGCCTCTATATCGAGGAAGGGTGCGACATCGCGCGCGAGCTTTATCTCGGCATGCTGCTCGACCGCGAAACCTCACGCCTGACGATCATGGCGTCGACCGAGGGCGGCATGGAGATCGAGGAGGTCGCGGAAAAGACCCCCGAAAAGATCATCAAGGTCGCCATCGATCCGGCGACCGGAATCATGCCGTTCCACACGCGCAAGCTGGCGTTTGGCCTCGGGCTCGAGGGAGATCAGGTCAAGTCGGCGTCCAAGTTCATTATGGCTTTGTACAAGGCGTTCACCGACCTGGACATGTCGCTGGTCGAGATCAACCCGCTGGTGGTGACCGGTTCCGGCGACGTGATCGCGCTCGACGCCAAGGTCAACTTCGACGACAACGCGCTTTACCGTCATCCCGACGTCGCCGAGATGCGCGACGAGGACGAGGAAGACCCGGCCGAACTGGAAGCCGCCAAGCACGAGCTTAACTACATCAAGCTCGACGGGACAATCGGCTGCATGGTCAACGGCGCCGGTCTGGCGATGGCGACCATGGACATCATCCAGCTCTACGGCGGCTCGCCGGCGAACTTCCTCGATGTCGGCGGCGGCGCCACCAAGGAACGCGTCACGGAAGCGTTCAAGATCATCCTCGCTGACGCCAACGTCGAAGGCATTCTGGTCAACATCTTCGGCGGCATCATGCGTTGCGACGTCATCGCCGACGGCGTCGTCGCGGCGGCCAAAGAGGTTAACCTCTCGGTGCCGCTGGTCGTGCGCCTCGAAGGGACCAACGTCGAAAAGGGCAAGCAGATCATGGCCGACAGCGGCCTGCCGATCATCTCCGCAGACAATCTCAGCGACGCCGCCGACAAAATCGTCAAAGCCGTGAAGGAGGCCTCCTGATGTCCGTACTCGTTAACAAAGACACCAAGGTCATCTGCCAGGGCTTCACCGGCGCGCAGGGAACCTTCCACTCCGAACAGGCGATCGCCTACGGCACCAAGATGGTCGGCGGGGTGACGCCGGGTAAGGGCGGCTCCAAGCATCTCGATCTGCCCGTGTTCGACACCGTCGCCGACGCCGTCGACAAGACCGGCGCCACCGTTTCGGTTATTTACGTGCCGCCGCCCTTCGCGGCCGATGCGATCCTCGAAGCGATCGATGCCGGCGTCGAGTTGGCAGTCTGCATCACCGAGGGCATTCCGGTGCTCGACATGGTGCGCGTCAAGCGCGCGCTGCAGAGTTCGTCGACGCGGCTGATCGGTCCGAACTGCCCGGGCGTGATCACGCCCGATGAATGCAAGATCGGCATCATGCCGGGCCACATCCACAAAAAGGGGACGGTCGGCATCGTATCCCGTTCCGGCACGCTGACCTATGAAGCCGTCGCCCAGACCACGGCGGCCGGCCTTGGCCAGACCACGTGCATCGGTATCGGCGGCGATCCGGTCAACGGCACCAACTTCGTCGACTGTCTGGAGATGTTCCTGGGCGACGACGAAACCGAGAGCATCGTCATGATCGGCGAGATCGGCGGCTCCGCCGAGGAAGACGGCGCGCAGCTTCTGAAAGACAGCAAGACCAAGAAACCGGTCGTCGGCTTCATCGCCGGTCTGACCGCGCCGCCGGGCCGCCGTATGGGCCACGCGGGCGCGATCATTTCGGGCGGCAAGGGCGGCGCCGGCGACAAGATCGAGGCCATGAAATCGGCCGGCATCCACGTCACGGACAGCCCCGCGGGCATCGGCGAAACGATGCTCAAGGCGCTCGGGAAATGACGTTCGCATGCCGGTGAGCCCCGTCGATATCGAGGTGGCGTTCGCGTCGCTATCGGGTCTTGAAGACCGGACTCCGACGTCTTCGGGGCCCGAACACGATGCGGCGTTCGCGAGATTGGCGGAGACCGAGAACGGCGCCGTGTTCGCAGCCAAGTTCCGTGGCTACAGCGAATGGGAACGCCATCGGCACGGTGACGAGCTTGTCCAGGTTATCGACGGCCACACCGCGGTTTTCATGTTGATCAATGGCCAGGAAAACAAACTGGAAATGAGCGCCGGGACATTCGTCGTGGTGCCGCGTGGCACGTGGCATCGCTTCGAAGCGCCCGATGGCGTTGAAGTGATGACGATGACACCACAACCGACGGACCACTGGCGGGAAGACGGCCTGCCGCCGGAGGGGGACGTGGAATGAAAAAGGGAGGCGCCTTCGGGCGTTAGTCACATGGACGGTATGGACCCGACACAGTTTCTTTATTCCGGCAACCAGGTTTACGTCGCCGAACTGTACGAACGCTATCTGGACGATCCGCACTCGGTCGACCATCGCTGGCAGGACTTCTTCGCGTCTCTGGAAGACGACGCCCGTGACCTGATGACCGAACGCCGCGGTGCGTCATGGGCGCCGTCCGATGCCGGGGTGTTGAACCAGGGCGCGCTCGAAACCCTCTCCGAACAAATGACCGCCGGTCAGCAACCCGCCGCTGAACGTGCCGCCACGGCGGCGCCGGTGTCGAGCGGCCGCCAGGTGCGCGAAGCGACCATGGACAGTATCCGCGCGCTCATGCTGATCCGCGCCTACCGCGTGCGGGGTCACCTGCGCGCCAACCTCGATCCGCTCGGTCTTCAGGAACGTGAAGAAAACCCGGAACTGGATCCGATGTCGTATGGGTTCCAGGACAAAGACCTCGACCGGCCGATCTTCATCAATTACGTGCTCGGTCTTGAGCAGGCGACGATGCGCGAGATTATGCGGGTGCTGGAGCAGACCTATTGCGGTTCTATCGGCGTCGAGTTCATGCATATCCAGGACCCGGACGAGAAGTCGTGGATCCAGGAGCGGATCGAACGTATCCGCAATCAGCCGGAATTCACGGTCATGGGCAAGAAGGCGATCCTCAATCGCCTGATCGAAACCGAAGGTTTCGAAAAGTTTCTCGACAAGAAATTCACCGGCACCAAGCGCTTCGGTCTCGACGGCGGCGAAAGCCTCGTGCCCGCGATGGAACAGATATTCAAGCGCGGCTCGCAGCTCGGGATCGAGGAGATCGTGCTGGGGATGGCGCACCGCGGGCGTCTCAACGTGCTCGCCAACGTCATGGGCAAACCGTTCCAGGCGATCTTCCACGAATTCCAGGGCGGCTCGTCCAGCCCCGACGACGTCGGCGGTTCGGGCGACGTGAAGTACCACCTGGGGTCGTCGTCGGACCGTGTCTTCGACGGCCGCTCGGTCCATTTGTCGCTGACGGCCAACCCGTCGCACCTGGAATGCGTCAATACGGTCTGCCTCGGTAAGGTTCGCGCCAAACAGCGCCAACGCAACGACAGCGAGCGCGAAAAGGTGATGGCGCTTTTGCTGCACGGTGACGCCGCGTTCGCCGGCCAGGGCCTGGTGCCGGAAGCCTTCGATCTTTCGAACCTGCGCGGCTACAAGACCGGCGGCACGATCCACATCGTCATCAATAACCAGATCGGCTTCACGACGAACCCGAAACACTCGCGTTCGTCGCCGTACTGCTCGGATGTGGCCAAGGTGGTCGCGGCGCCGATCTTCCACGTCAATGCCGACGATGTGGAAGCGGTCGTGCACGTGGCGCGGATCGCGACCGAGTACCGCCAGAAGTTCAAGAAAGACGCCGTCATCGACATGATCTGTTATCGCCGTCACGGTCATAACGAGGGTGACGAGCCGATGTTCACGCAGCCGCTGATGTACAAGAAGATCGCGTCGCACCCGACGACCCGCGAAATTTATGCGCAGAAGCTGGTGCGCGAAAACGTCATGACGCAGAACGAAGTCGATCAGGAGATGTCGGATTTCCTGAGCCATCTCGACGAGGATTTCGAAGCGGCGTCGAACTACAAGGCCAACAAGGCCGACTGGCTCGACGGCGCATGGGCCGGGATGTCGGTGGCAAGCGGGGAAGACCGCCGAGGCGTCACGGGCGTGCCGCTGGAGCGTCTGAAGGAAGTCGGCGACGGGCTGACCCGTATTCCTGATAACTTCCATTTGAATTCCAAGATCGCGCGTCAACTCGAAGCCAAGAAGAAGATGATCGATACCGGCGAAGGAATCGACTGGGCGACCGGCGAGGCGTTGGCGTTCGGTACGCTTTTGCTGGAAGGCCACCCGGTGCGCCTTTCCGGTCAGGACAGCGAACGCGGGACGTTCTCGCAGCGTCATTCGGTGCTCGTCGATCAGATGAACGAGGACCGGTTTACGCCGCTCAACAATCTTCGTTTCGGTCAGGCGCCCTACGAAGTGCTGAACAGCCCCCTCTCGGAAGCCGGTGTGCTCGGCTTCGAATACGGCTATTCGCTGGCGGAACCCGGCATGCTGGTTTTGTGGGAGGCGCAGTTCGGCGACTTTGCCAACGGCGCGCAGGTCATCATTGACCAGTTCATTTCGTCGGGCGAAGCCAAGTGGCTGCGTATGTCAGGCCTCGTGATGCTGTTGCCGCACGGCTATGAGGGGCAGGGGCCGGAGCACTCGTCGGCGCGCCTGGAGCGCTATCTCCAGCTCTGCGCCGAAGACAACATGCAGGTCTGCAACTGCACGACACCGGCCAACTACTTCCATGTGCTGCGTCGTCAGATCCACCGCGACTTCCGCAAGCCGCTCGTGCTGATGACGCCGAAGTCGCTGCTGCGTCACAAGCGCGCCGTCTCGAAACTGGAAGAAATGGGCGAGGGCACGAGCTTCCACCGCGTTCTTTGGGACGAAGGCGAATTCGTTGCCGACGACAAGATCAAGCAGGTGGTACTGTGCTCGGGCAAGGTCTATTACGACATCGCCGAAGAGCGAGACAAGCGGGGCATCAAGGATGTCTACATCCTCCGTGTCGAGCAGCTTTATCCCTACCCGGAGAAGGCGCTCGAAAAAGAACTGATGCGCTTCCCCAACGCCAACGTCGTGTGGTGTCAGGAAGAGCCCCACAACATGGGTAGCTGGACCTATATACGCGAACCGCTGGAAGACCATCTTCGACGCATGGGCCACGCCACGAAGAACGTCCGGTACGCCGGGCGCAAGGCCGCCGCGGCGCCGGCCACCGGTCTTGCCAAGAAGCACATGGCGGAACAGGCGGCGCTGGTCGATTCCGCGCTGACCGTCGAGGGTGCGCCCGCCAAATCGGCGCCCGCGCGTAAGGTCAAGTCGACGGCGGCGCCCGCGGTGAACAAGGCGGAGGCCAAGAAGCCGGCGGCCAAAAAGCCCGCGGCGAAGAAAACTGCATCCAAGAAATCCACGGCCAAAAAGCCGGCCGCCAAGAGGGTGGGCGGCAAAAAGGCGCCGGCCAAGAAACGCTAGGCGGACCTCCAGGTTCAGAGATCAAGGAAAAGTCAAATGACCGTTGAAATCAAAGTCCCGACGCTCGGCGAATCCGTGACTGAGGCTACCGTCGCAAAATGGTTCAAGCAACCGGGTGACGCGGTGGCGCAGGATGAAGCCGTGTGCGAGCTGGAAACCGACAAGGTCACGATCGAGGTGAACGCACCCGCCGCCGGCGCGCTCAAGGAAATCGTCGCCGCCGAGGGCTCCGACGTCGGTGTCGGCGCCGTGCTGGCGACACTCGACGAGGGCGCCGAGGGCGCCGCCGCCGCGCCGGCCGAGGAGAAGAAAGAGGAGCCGAAAAAGGAAGAGGCCAAGGAAGCGCCGAAGGAAGAAGCCAAGACCGCGTCACCGCCGCCGCCGCCGGCCGCTCCCCCGCCGCCGCCCGCCGCGGCGCCGCAGCAGGCCTCGCGTCCGCCGCTGTCGCCGGCGGTCCGCAAGCTGGTCGACGACAACGATCTCGACCCGTCGCTGATCAAGGGGACCGGCCCCGACGGCCGGATCACCAAGGGCGACGTGATGGACGCCATCAGTGCCGGTTCGGCCAAGCGCCGCGCCGCGCCTGCGCCGGGCGGTGCTGCAGCGCCGTCGTCGCAGGGATTCACGCCGTCCGCCGATCTGCCGCCGCGTCCGGAAGACCCGCGCGAAGAACGCGTGCGGATGACGAAACTTCGGAAGGTCATCGCCGGGCGTCTCAAGCAGGCGCAGAATACCGCCGCCATGCTGACGACCTGGAACGAGGTCGACATGGGCGCGGCGATGGAGCTTCGTTCGACATACAAGGATCAGTTCGAGAAGAAGCACGGCATCCGTCTCGGCTTCATGTCGTTCTTCGTCCGCGCCGCCTGCATCGCGCTCAAGGAATGGCCGGCGATCAACGCCGAGATCTACGGCGAGGACCTGATCTACAAGAACTACTACAACATCGGGGTTGCCGTCGGCACGCCGCAGGGGCTCGTGGTGCCGGTCCTGAAGGACGCGGACCAGATGCGGTTTGCCGAGATCGAAGGCACGATTTCCGACTTCGGCCGCCGCGCGCGCGACGGCAAGCTCGGCATGGACGAGATGATGGGCGGCACGTTCACCATTTCGAACGGCGGCGTGTTCGGCTCGCTGAACTCGATGCCGATCCTCAACGTGCCGCAGTCGGCGATCCTGGGCATGCACAAAATCCAGAAGCGGCCAATGGCGGTCGGCGACAAGGTCGAGATCCGGCCGATGATGTATCTGGCGCTCAGCTACGATCACCGGATCGTCGACGGCCGCGAGGCGGTCTCGTTCCTGGTCCGCATGAAGGACCTCTTGGAAGATCCGCAGCGGATCATGCTGGACGTGTAAGAAAAATTCAGCGGCGCCTGTGCAAGACTGAGAACGTCGCGACAATAAGACCCAGACGGAGGGTAAGGATATGAGCGAAGGTTATGATGTCGTCATCATCGGCGGCGGGCCGGGCGGCTACGTCGCGGCGATTCGCGCGGCGCAGCTCGGCTTGAAAACGGCTGTTGTCGAAAAACGCGGCAAGCTCGGCGGTACCTGCCTGAACGTCGGGTGCATTCCGTCGAAGGCGCTGTTGCAGTCCTCGCATCACTTCGAAATGGCGGGTCACGAATTCGCCGCGCACGGCATCAAGGCGCAGGTCTCGCTCGACCTTAAGACCATGCTGGCGCGCAAGGACAAGGTTGTCGAAGACCTGACCGGCGGGATCGAGTTCCTGATGAAGAAGAACAAGGTCGACTACCTCGTCGGCGCGGGTGTCATTGCCGAGCCGGGTAAGGTCGAAGTCACGCCGCAGGCCAAGGGCGGCAAGAAGCAGACGCTGGAAACCAAGAACATTATCGTCGCCACCGGCTCGGAAACGACGCCGCTCAAGGGTGTCGATATCGACGAGAAGCAGATCGTGTCCTCGACCGGCGCGCTTGATCTCCAAAAAGTGCCGAAATCGATGGTCGTCATCGGCGCCGGGGTGATCGGGCTTGAGTTGGGCTCCGTCTGGCGGCGTCTCGGCGCCGAAGTCACCGTCGTCGAATTCCTCGATGTCGCGCTGCCGGGCATGGACGGCGAAGTCTCCAAGCAGATGAAGCGGATCCTCGAAAAGCAGGGCCTTAAGTTCAAGATGAAGACCAAGGTCACCGGCGCCAAGAAGGACAAGTCCGGCGTGACGCTGACCATGGAACCCGCCGAGGGCGGCAAGAAAGAAAACCTGAAAGCAGACGTGGTGCTGGTCGCCATCGGCCGCCGTCCTTACGTCGAAGGTTTGGGTCTCGACAAGGTCGGCGTCGAGATGACGGACCGGGGTTTCGTCAAGGTGGACGAGGATTTCCAGACCAATGTGGAAGGCATCTACGCCATCGGCGACGTGATCGGTGGCGCCATGCTGGCGCATAAGGCGGAAGACGAGGGTGTGGTCTGCGCCGAGATCATGGCCGGTCAGACCGGGCACATCGACTACAACTCGATCCCGGGTATCGTCTACACGCACCCGGAAGTCGCCGCGGTCGGCAAGACCGAAGAGCAGTTGAAGAAAGACGGCGTGAAGTACAAGGCGGGCAAGTTCCCGTTCTCCGCCAATTCGCGGGCGCGCTGTAATGCGGATGCCGACGGCTTCGTCAAAATCATCGCCGACGCGGAAACGGACAAGGTGCTGGGCTGCCACATCATCGGCCCGCAGGGCGGCGACCTGATCCAGGAGGTCGTCAACGTGATGGAATTCGGCGGCTCCGCCGAAGACATCGCGCGCATCTGCCACGGCCACCCGGGCCTGCCCGAATCCGTCAAGGAAGCGGCCCTCGCCGTTGACGGGCGGGCGATCCATATTTGATCTGAAACCCTCTCCCGAGGGAGAGGGTGACGCCGGAGGCGTCGGGTGAGGGGGTCCCCCGGCCCGCGCGTCGTTTCCGAACCACACCCCCTCATCCCGTCCTTCTCCCAAGGGAGAAGGAACGCTGAATTCCCGTCACACCCACCATTAATTCGATAATTCTAGAAATATCGTTGCATCGTGCAAAAAGGCCGGATATAACGGCACCATGAAAGAGACAATTGCCGCTGAATGTTTCGCCGCCCTTGGGCATCCAACCCGTCTCGGGATCTACCGCGCGCTGGTGCGGGCGGGCGACGGCGGCGCGCCGGTAGGTGCGTTGCAGGAAGCGCTCGGCGTGCCCGGCTCGACGCTGACGCACCATATCAAGACGCTGGCCGCCGCCGGCCTCGTCAAGCAGGAACGCGACGGCCGTATCCTCACGACCCGCGCCGATTACGATCAGATGCGCGGATTGCTCGATTTTCTGACCGATGACTGCTGCAAGGGTCTCGGTCTTCTGGACAAGGACGACGCAGCATGAACGAAAGCACGCCGGTCAAGATCGAAGACGTCAAGCCGGCGGGGTCGTGCTGCGGCCCCGCGGCGGCAAAAGCGGAGGCGGGCATCGTCGAGCGCCTTACCGTCGCGTTAAAAAATCAGATGGCGTGGACGGTCGCCGGCGCGGCCTTCGTTTTGCTCGCCGTCTTCGATACGGCGCAGGTCCCCGAATCCCTTACGTTCACGGCGCGCAACCTGATCGAGATCGCGCCGTTCCTGGGCCTCGCCATCGGCCTTGCGGCATATGCGAAAGCAAGCGGCGCCGACAGCCTGATCGCGCGGGTGTTTTCCGGCAATCTCGGGATCATGATCGTCTTCGCGGCGCTGTTTGGCGGGCTGTCGCCGTTCTGTTCGTGCGGCGTCATTCCGCTGATCGCGGCGCTGCTGTCGATGGGCGTACCGCTGCCCGCCGTCATGGCGTTCTGGCTCGCGTCTCCTGTCATGGATCCGTCGATGTTCGTTCTCACCGCAGCGACCCTCGGCACGACGTTCGCCGTCGCCAAGACGGCAGCCGCCGTCGGTATCGGCCTGATGGGCGGTTACGTCACCTGGGCGCTGCAAAGCCGCGGGTTGTTCGACGACCCGCTGTTGCCGGGCGTCGGCAACGGCGGCTGCGGCGCATCCAGCGTGCGATCGCCCAAGCCGGTGGTTTGGCGGTTCTGGGAAGAAGGCGCGCGCCGCCAGTCGTTCCGCAAGGAAGCGCTCTCGGCGAGCCTGTTCCTGGGTAAGTGGCTGACCATCGCGTTCTTCGTCGAGAGCCTGATGCTCGCCTACGTGCCGGGCGAGGCGATCGCGCAGGTACTCGGCACCGGCAGCAATTGGGCAATCCCGACCGCGGTGCTCGTCGGGATTCCCGCGTATCTCAACGGCTACGCCGCGCTGCCGCTGGTCGACGGGCTTATCGGTATGGGCGTCAGCCCGGGCGCGGGGATGGCGTTCCTGGTTGCCGGCGGCATCACCAGCATCCCGGCGGCGATCGCCGTCTTCGCACTGGTCAAACGGCCGGTTTTCGTCCTTTATATCCTTCTGGCGCTGACCGGCGGCACGCTGGCCGGTGTCGGGTATCAGTTTCTGGTTATCTAACCCACTTCCCTGACGGAGAGCGCGATGACCGCGCGGCGCGCCATCACATTCCTGGCGATCGGCGAAACCATATACTGGGCCGGTCTGTATTACATTTTTGCGGCGCTCCTCGTGCAGTGGGAAGCCGCCGAGCCATGGCCGAAGACGGCGATCACGGCGGCGTTCACCGGCGCCATCCTGATGGCGGCCGTGTTCGCGCCGATTGCGGGACGTCTCGTCGACAACGGGCGCGGCCCACACGTCCTCACCTTCGCCGCCCTGATTGCCGCCGTATTGGTGGCGATCCTGCCGTTCGCAAACTCCGTCTGGGTGTTCGGCTTTATCTGGCTGGGCGTTGGCGCATGTCTCGGCGGGTGCCTGTACGAAACCTGCTTCGCATTAATCACCCGGACCCGGGGCGATAGGGCCCGGCGCGACATCACGCTGGTGACGCTGGTCGCCGGGCTTGCGGGGACGCTCTCGTTCCCGCTCTCGAACACCATCGCCGATGCGTTCGGCTGGCACGCCGCGACCTGGACAATGGCGGGCTTGGTCGTGTTCGTCGGCGTGCCGCTGGTGTGGACGGCGTCCAGTTTTCTCGAAAGTGAGCACCAAAAGGCGAGCGCGGCCGAGACGCATGAAGACGGGGCGGCGGGCAAGCCCGGGTTCAGTGTCGGCAGCGTCCTCAGGAAGCCGGCGTTCTGGTTCCTCGCCATCGGCTTCGCGATCCTCGGCGGCAACCACGGCGTCATCATCAATCACATTCTGCCGATCCTCACCGACCGCGGTCTGTCGCGCGATGCGGCGGTGATCGCGGCCTCGATGATCGGACCGATGCAGGTGGCGGGGCGTCTGGCGATGATGGCGGCCGAGCGCCGGGTCAGCAGTCACGGCATCACGACCGCGTGCTTCGTCGGCGTCGCCTGCGCCGGCACCGCGCTGTTCTTTTCCAAGTATACCGCGGCGCTGGTGGTGATGTTCGTGATCCTGCAGGGCAGCGGTCACGGCGTCACGAGCATCATGCGGCCGGTCATCACCAAGGAAGTCCTCGGCACCAGGAACTTCGGTGCGATCAGCGGCGCCGTCGCCGTGCCTTATCTTTTATCGTGGGCCATGGCGCCGGTGGCGGGCTCGCTGTTGTGGGAAGCGGGCGGGTACGATCTGGCGATCAAGGTGGTCGTCGGTTTGGCGCTCACCGGTCTGGTGCTCTACCGCCTCGCCGTCAGGTTCGCCCCTTAACCCTAACCTTCACTTTTGCGCCGGGCGCGGGGATGCGCGGCGGCATGGATATCGAGCAAGCGCTCGCCGTCGACGGCGGTATAACGCTGCGTCGTCGAGAGCGATGCGTGGCCCAATAACTCCTGAATGGT
This sequence comes from Rhodospirillales bacterium, assembly GCA_965228915.1. Lineage (GTDB taxonomy): Bacteria > Pseudomonadota > Alphaproteobacteria > Rhodospirillales > Casp-alpha2 > UBA4479. The sequence continues at coordinate 2,159,264 of OZ245847.1, forward strand.
CCGAAGATCGCCGCCGCCCGACAAAAGATGCGTCGCGAAGCTGTGCCGGAGCGCGTGCGGCGTCGCGGTTTCCGTCAGACCCAGGACGGCCCGCACGCCCCGCATGGCGCGTTGCGCCAGCGCCGGGTTTAGTCTGTTGCCGCGCGCGCCGACGAACAGCGGCCCGTCGGGGCCGGTGTCATACGGGCACGCCGCGAGATACGCTTCCATTTCCTTGGCGACCATCCTGAGCATCGGCACCACGCGTTGCTTGTTGCCCTTGCCGGTGACGACGATCCGCTCCAGCCCGGCGACGTCGCGGCGGTTGAGCGAGATCGCCTCACCGATCCGCAACCCGCACCCGTAAAGAAGGGCGAACAGCGCGCGGTCGCGCTTGCCGTGCCAGGGTTCGCGGGCGATGTCCTCGGCGGCGTCCAACGTCTCGAACGCTTCCTCGACGCTCATCGGTTTGGGAACCGATTTCGGCAACCGCGGCATCTCGGCATTGGTCACGGCGACGTTGGTGCAGATGCCGCGTTTGTCGAAAAAAGTGAACAGGCTCTTTAGCGCGCTCAAACCCCTGGCCATCGAAGTCGGCGTCAGGCCGTCCGCCTGGCGGTCGGATTGATAGGCCCAGAGATCGGCCCGGCTCAAATCGGCGAGGTCGGCGATCCCGGGGGCGAACCCCAGATGACGGTTGAGGAACCGCATGAAGGCGGCGACGTCGTGACAATAGCTTTCGACGGTTTTCTCGGACAGGCGGCGTTCGTGACGAAGCCAGGAAATCCAGTCTTCGAGGGCGGTGGCGACGGCGGGCTGGACCGGCAGGCCGATCAAGGCTGCTCGCCGGAAAGGCGCATGACGCAGGCTTCGATCACCCGTGCGAGGAACGAGAACAGTTCGGTCCCCTGACCGGGTGCGAACGTGTTGTCGCGGGCGCCGAGTGCGATCAAGCCGCTCGGCATGGCGACGCCCGGTTTGATGCGTGCGATGGCGGCAGACTTCACGAGACCGGCGGCGCTACCGAACACGACCCCGTCGTCCCAGAACTCACGATAGAGTTGCACGTCCTGATCGGCACCGACGATAGCATCGACGGTGCCGGGCGGCAGGGTGCGCAGGTGCTCGCTTAAGATCGTCACGTTGGCATGGGTCGCCGGTTCGAACCCGACCTGCGCGACATCGACGTCGAGCAGGATCGGCAGATCATCGGAAATAATCCTGTATAGCTGTTCGAGCGTGCTCGCATGCAGTAGCGCCAGAATCGATGCGTGGGTGCGCGTCTGGATCGACATGTTGGACCGGCTGGTCTCGATCACATCCTGGGCGCAGTTGCGAAGCTCGTCGATCTCGCTGTCCCGGCGTTGAAGCTGATAGCGCTGAAAGTCGACCACGCCGCCGGCCGTGAAGCGGTCGGGGAGTTCGACGAAATCGAGAATCTCCGGATGTTCCGCAAGGAAGTTCGGGTTCTGCATCAGGAATACAGCGACGTCGTCCGGGTTCAGGGCCACGGCCTCGTCGTCGTTCGCATCCAGGGCGTCGGAAAGTTCTCCACTCATCGCCTTCTCCCAGTGAAAGCTTTGTGTTCGCGAATCGTTTCATTATACCGGCTTTCGCCTTAATACATAAGAAATGCACGATGATCGTTTCGCAGAAGTTAATGGGGCGCGTTTGGACGTTTTCGGTCCGGGCGACCGCGTCGCCGTTTTGTTGCCGCTGCCGCTGGCGGGACCGTACGATTATCTGGTCGGCGCCGTTCAGGAATTCATGCCGGGCGACATCGTCGACGTACCTCTGGGAAACCGGCGTGCGACCGGCGTGGTGTGGGGCCCGGCGACGGGCGAGGTCGATTCGAAGAAGCTCCGCGAGATTCACGGACCACGGGATGCGCCGCCGCTGCCTGGCGCGCTGGTGAAACTGGTCGACTGGGTATCGCGTTACACGCTCTATCCGCAAGGCGCGGTCCTCAGGATGGCGCTGAGCGTGCCCGACGCGCTCGACCCGCCCAAGCCGCAAACAGCCTACACCCTCGCCCATGATGCACCGGACGTTCGCGCCACCAAGGCGCGCGAGCGGGTCATCGCGTTTCTGAAAGACAACCCGCCGTTGCCCGCCGCCGACATCGCCCGCGAGGCGGGATGCGGCGCGTCGGTGGTGAAGGGGCTGGCGGACGCGGGTGTGCTGGCATCCGTCAAAATCGAACCGGAGAGCGACTGGCCCGAGCCTGACCCGGACCGGGAGGGTGTGACGCTGTCTGACGTGCAGTCCGCCGCCGCCGCCGACCTATGTGACGGGGTGGGGCAGGGATTCGGTGTTACCCTGATCGACGGGGTGCCGGGATCGGGCAAGACCGAGGTTTATTTCGAGGCGGTCGCAAAGGCGCTATCTTCGGGAAAGCAGGTACTGGTCATGTTGCCCGAGATCGCGTTGGGCGCCCAGTGGCTGGCCCGGTTCGAGGCGCGTTTCGGCAGCGAACCCGCGATGTGGCATTCGGAACTGACAGCGGCCAAACGCCGCGATACCTGGCGCGCGGTCGCGGAGGGGAAGATTCGGGTCGTGGTCGGCGCACGCTCGGCGCTGTTCCTGCCGTTCCACGATCTCGGTCTGATCGTTGTCGATGAGGAGCACGACGGCTCGTTCAAGCAAGAGGACGGGGTCGTCTACCACGCCCGCGACATGGCCGTGGTGCGGGCGCAGCTTGAGGACATTCCCGCCGTGCTCGTCTCCGCCACACCGTCGCTGGAAAGCGTTACGAATGTGAGACGCGGGCGTTATCGGGAAGTGACTTTACCCGCGCGCCACGGCGGCGCCGATCTCGCCGATGTATCCGTTGTCGATATGCGCCAGGACGGCCCGGCCCGAGGCCACTGGCTGTCGCCGATGCTGGCGGAAGCGCTGGCGGAAACGTTCGAGGCCGGCGATCAGGCGATGCTGTTCCTGAACCGGCGCGGCTATGCCCCATTGACGTTGTGCCGGACCTGCGGTCACAGGTTGCAGTGCCCGCGTTGCACGGCATGGCTGGTCGAGCACCGGCTGGTCGGGCGGCTGCAATGCCACCACTGCGGTTTTCAGACCAAACCGCCCGAGCAGTGCCCCAATTGCGAGGATCACGATTCGCTGGTGCCGTGCGGACCGGGGGTCGAGCGTCTCGCGGAAGAGATTCAGCTCTTGTTCCCCGAAGCGCGCACCGTCATCGCCGCCAGCGACATGGTGCATGGGCCGAAACAGGCGGCGGAACTGGTCCGCATGATCGAGGAGAAGGAAATCGACCTCATCATCGGCACGCAGATTGTCGCCAAGGGCTATCACTTCCCGGGCCTCACGCTGGTCGGTGTCGTCGATGCCGATCTCGGTCTGTCGGGCGGTGAGTTCAGGGCCGCCGAGAAAACCTTTCAGCTTCTTTATCAAGTCGCCGGCCGCGCCGGGCGCGGCGACCGGCCGGGAAGGGTGTTCCTGCAGACCTACATGCCGGATCACAACGTCATGAAGGCACTCGCCGCCGGGGACCGGGACGCGTTTATCGATGCCGAAAGCCAGGCGCGCGAGCAGGCGCACATGCCGCCGTTCGGGAAGCTTGTGGCGCTGATTGTCTCAGGACGCGACGAGGCGGCCGTCGACGGTGCCGCCGCGGGGCTGGCGCGAACGGCGCCCCGCGGCGAGGATATCCGGGTGTTGGGCCCGGCGCCGGCGCCACTGGCCTTATTGCGCGGCCGTCATCGCAGGCGGTTGCTTTTGACCGCGCCCCGCGGCGTCAATCCGCAGGCGATGGTGCGGGACTGGATCGGCCGTGCGCCGATTGCCAAGAAAGTCCGCGTGCAAGTCGATGTCGATCCGGTCTCGTTCTTTTAAGGGCGATTGCAGGCTTTTTTAAGGGGGGGCACTAATTTTCCTCAGAGGCTGTGGAATGCAGGCGGCAAATACCTGATAACAAAAGCGATTTTGCGCCGCAAAAAAGCGACTTTAGCCGGGTTGCGCAGCCGTAATCAGTATGATACCTGTTCCCCGCTTTCGCAGGGATACCCTGCGGGACAGGGGATGTCGTGGGATTGGCGAAAGCCGGGCTCACGGTGCGTCAGAAGCATAAAACAACGGGCCGTAAGGCCGAACGAGAGGGATTTCCCAGGTGGCAGCGGATAGTTCGGGCGCGACCGGGTTGGCAGGTCGGTATGCGACGGCGCTCTTTGAGTTGGCCGATTACGACAAGCAACTCGATGAAGTCGCCGGTGACCTCCAGCAACTCGGCGTGATGATCAGCGAAAGCGAAGATCTGGCGCGCCTTATCAAGTCGCCGGTGATCTCGCGCGACGACCAGGTCAAGGCCATGGACGCGATTTCGGATGCGGCCGGCTTTTCGACCCTTACCAGGAATTTTGTCGGTGTCGTGGCGGAGAACCGCCGTCTGTTCGCGCTCGCCGGCATGATCAAGGCGTATCTGACCCTGCTCGCGACGAGCCGGGGCGAAGTGAGTGCCGAGGTGGTTTCCGCCAAGGCGCTGAGCGACAAGCAGGTCGCCGCTATCGAAGATGCGCTGAAGCAGGCGATCGGCTCGAAGGTTCAGATCGATCAGCGCGTTGACGAAACGCTGCTGGGCGGTCTTGTCGTCCGGGTCGGTTCGCGGATGATCGACAACTCACTGAAAACGAAACTGCAGAAAATGCGCCTCGCCATGAAAGGGATTGGCTGATGGAAATCAAAGCCGCAGAAATTTCCAATATCCTCAAGAAACAGATCAAGGACTTCGGGAACGAAGCCGAGGTCGCCGAGGTCGGTCAGGTGTTGACCGTCGGTGACGGTATCGCCCGTGTCTACGGTCTCGATAAAGTGCAGGCCGGTGAGCTCGTCGAGTTCCCGGGCGGCATCAAGGGGATGGCCCTGAACCTCGAAACCGACAACGTCGGTATCGTTATTTTCGGCGACGACCGCACGATTAAAGAGGGTGACACCGTCAAACGGACCGGCGACATCGTCGACGTTCCGGTCGGTAAGGAACTGCTGGGCCGCGTCGTCGACGCCCTCGGCAACCCGATCGACGGCAAGGGCGACATCGGTGCCAAGGAACGCGCGCTGGTCGAAGTCAAGGCGCCGGGCATCATCCCGCGTAAATCGGTGCATGAGCCGATGCAGACCGGCCTCAAGGCCATCGACTCGCTGATCCCGGTCGGTCGTGGCCAGCGCGAGCTGATCATCGGTGACCGTCAGACCGGTAAAACGGCCGTCATCATCGACACCATCCTGAACCAGAAGTCGATCAACGATAACACTGACGACGAATCCAAGAAGCTCTACTGCATCTACGTCGCCGTCGGGCAGAAGCGCTCCACCGTTGCGCAGCTGGTCAAGACGCTCGAAGATTACGGCGCGCTCGAATACTCGGTGGTCGTCGCCGCGACCGCGTCCGACCCGGCGCCGTTGCAGTTCCTGGCGCCCTACGCCGGTTGCGCCATGGGCGAATACTTCCGCGACAACGGTATGCACGCGGTTATCTTCTACGACGACCTTTCCAAGCAGGCGGTCGCGTATCGTCAGATGTCGCTGCTGCTTCGCCGTCCGCCGGGGCGTGAAGCGTATCCGGGTGACGTCTTCTATCTTCACTCGCGCCTGCTCGAACGCGCCGCGAAGATGGGTGATGCGGCCGGCAACGGCTCGCTGACCGCGCTGCCGGTCATCGAAACCCAGGCCGGTGACGTGTCGGCGTACATTCCGACCAACGTGATTTCAATCACCGATGGCCAGATCTTCCTGGAAACCGACCTGTTCTTCAAAGGCATCCGCCCGGCGGTGAACGTCGGTCTGTCGGTGTCGCGCGTCGGTTCCGCCGCGCAGATCAAGGCCATGAAGCAGGTCGCCGGCTCGATCAAGCTGGAACTGGCCCAGTACCGTGAAATGGAAGCCTTTGCGCAGTTCGCCTCTGACCTGGACGCGTCGACGCAGAAGCTGCTGGCCCGCGGTTCGCGCCTGACCGAACTCCTCAAGCAGCCGCAGTACCAGCCGCTCCCGGTTGAACAGCAGGTTGTGGTGATCTTCGCCGGTGTCGAAGGCTACCTCGACGGTATCCAGCTGAACCAGGTGACCGAGTTCGAAAAGCGCTGGCTCGACGAAGTCCGCGACAAGGGTGCGGACATCCTCAAGACCATCCGCGAAGAAGGTTCGCTTTCCGACGATACCAAGGAAAAGCTGACCAAGATGCTCGAAGAGTTCTCGAAGAACTTCTCGTAAGCGCAGGTAAGGACCGGGTAGACGCCAAATGGCTAATCTGAAGGACCTCAAAGGCCGGATCTCGAGCGTCAAGAAGACGCAGAAGATCACGTCCGCCATGAAGATGGTCGCGGCGGCCAAGCTGCGCCGGGCGCAGGAAGGGGCCGAGAGCGCCCGTCCCTACGCCGAGCGAATGCACCGCATGGTGACCTCCATCGCCAAGAGCGTCGGTGACACCGAAGGTGCGCCGAAGATGCTCACGGGCACGGGCGGCAACCGTCAGCTCTACGTCGTCGTCGCCTCGGACCGCGGTTTGTGCGGCGGTTTCAACGGCTCGATCGTGCGCGAAGCGCGGCGCCGTCTGCGCGAATGCGCGTCGAACGGCACCGAGTTCAAGATCATCACGGTCGGCCGCAAGGCGCAGGATCTGCTGCGCCGTGAGTTCGGCGACAAGTTTGTCGCCAGTTTCACGGATATCGGCCGTCGCGGCGTCGAATTCGACGAGGCCGTTGAGGTCGCGGACAAGGTGACGGAACTGTTCGAGAACGACGAGTTCGACGTCTGCACCGTCATCTTCAACAAATTCCAGTCCGCGATCAGCCAGATCGTGACGCCGCAACAGTTGATCCCGTTCTCGGTCGACGACGCGGACGAGGAAGAAGAAGAGACGAAGACCGACGGTCCGCGTGCCGTCTTCATCTTCGAACCCGAAGAAGAGGAAATCCTCGAAGACTTGCTGCCGCGCAACGTCGCCACGCAGATCTTCCAGGCGCTGCTTGAAAGCTCGGCGTCCGAACACGGCGCGCGGATGACCGCCATGGACAACGCGACGCGGAACGCGGGCGATATGATCGACAACCTGACGATGACCTACAACCGGACCCGTCAGGCCGTGATTACCAAGGAACTGATTGAAATCATTTCGGGCGCGGAAGCGCTCTGATAACCCAGAAGCCGGAAGGCAACGGAGCTAAACGATGGCAAACAACGTCGGTAAAATTACCCAAGTCATGGGCGCGGTTGTGGACGTGCAGTTCGAAAGCGAACTGCCGGCGATCCTGAACGCACTTCACGTGCAGAACCAGGATAAGCTGCTGGTCCTCGAGGTTGCGCAGCACCTCGGTGAAAGCATGGTCCGCACCATCGCGATGGACTCCACGGAAGGTCTGGAACGCGGTCTCGAAGCTACCGATACCGGCGAAGCCATCTCGGTGCCGGTCGGCCCGGAATGCCTCGGCCGCATCATCAACGTCATCGGCGAGCCGATCGACGAGCGCGGTGAAGTGAAGACGAAAAAGCGCGCGCCGATCCACGCTTCGGCGCCCGAGTTCGTCGACCAGTCGACGGAAACCGAAATTCTGACCACCGGCATTAAGGTCGTCGACCTGATCGCGCCGTACGCCAAGGGCGGTAAGATCGGTCTGTTCGGCGGTGCCGGCGTCGGCAAGACGGTTCTGATCATGGAACTGATCAACAACGTCGCGAAGGGCCACGGCGGTTACTCGGTGTTCGCCGGTGTCGGCGAGCGTACCCGCGAAGGGAACGACCTCTACCACGAAATGATCGAATCGGGCGTTATCGACCTCGAAGGCGACGGCTCCAAGGCCGCGCTGGTGTACGGTCAGATGAACGAACCGCCGGGTGCCCGTGCCCGTGTCGCGCTGACGGGTCTGACGCAGGCCGAATATTTCCGCGACGAGGAAGGCCAGGACGTGCTGTTCTTCGTCGACAACATCTTCCGCTTCACGCAGGCGGGTTCCGAGGTCTCGGCGCTTCTCGGCCGTATCCCGTCGGCGGTGGGTTATCAGCCGACGCTCGCGACCGACATGGGGAACATGCAAGAGCGCATTACCTCGACCAACAAGGGTTCGATCACCTCGGTGCAGGCCATTTACGTCCCGGCCGATGACTTGACCGACCCGGCGCCCGCCACCTCGTTCGCGCACCTCGATGCGACGACCGTTCTGTCGCGTCAGATCGCCGAACTCGGCATCTACCCGGCGGTTGACCCGCTCGACAGTAACTCGCGTATTCTCGATCCGCGGATCATCGGTGAAGAACACTACCGCGTCGCGACGCAGGTCCAGCAGACCCTGCAGTCCTACAAGAACCTTCAGGACATCATCGCCATTCTGGGGATGGACGAACTGTCCGAAGAAGACAAGCTGACCGTCGCCCGCGCGCGTAAGATCCAGCGCTTCATGTCCCAGCCGTTCCACGTGGCCGAAGTGTTCACGGGTACGCCGGGCGTGCTGGTGTCGCTCGAAGACACGATCAAGGGCTTCAAGGGCATCGTCGACGGTGAATACGACCACCTGCCGGAAGCGGCGTTCTACATGGTCGGCACCATCGAAGAAGCCGTCGAGAAAGCCAAGAAGCTCGCGGCTGAAGCTGCCTAAGCGAGCGTCGAAGGAGACTTAAATGGCCGACACGGTCGAATTTGAACTGGTCTCGCCGGCACGGCTCCTGAAATCGGAGCCGGTGGAGATGGTCGTCGTGCCGGGTGCCGAAGGGGATGTCGGTATCCTGCCGAACCACTCGCCGCTGATCTGCACGGTCCGTCCGGGCGTCATCAAGGTGATGGAAAGCGGCAAGGTGTCGGAAGAGATCTTTGTCGCCGGCGGTTTCTGCGAAGTGTCGCCGGAACGTTGTACCGTGCTGACCGAAGAGGCCATTCTGGTGAATGACCTTAATCGTCAGGACGCGGAGGAGCGTCTCCGACAAGCCAAGGAGAAAGTAGCCTCGGCCACGGAACACGAAATCGAGGAGGCGCGTAAGCACCTCACGCTCGCCGAGGAAATGATGGCGGCCATCGAGTACGTGGAACGGGGCCGTTAAGAGCCTTCGGCGAACAAGTTTCATGAGAAACGCGGCGCTTGCGGGCGCCGCGTTTTTTGTTTGGATATACTGATGACCGTGATCGAGACAGAGAGATTGATCCTGACGCCTTACGCAGAGGCCGATGCGGCCGCCATGGCGGCACTGCACGCGGATCCGGTGGTCATGAATTATCTCAAGGATTCCAAGACGTTGTCTCCGGAGGAGGCGGCCGAGACATTTGCCCGATATCTGCACTGCTGGCAAGAATACGGCCACAGCATCTTCGCGGTCCGTCTTAAGAATGACGCGGCATTCGTCGGCGAATGTGGTTTCTGGCACCGGACCGACAAGCCCGGCGTCTCGATGCGGTTTATCATGCATCATGCGTACTGGGGCAGCGGCTACGGACGGGAGATGAACGAGGCGGTGACGGCGTGGCTTTTTTCGAACACCGACGTCATGTCCTTCTGGGCGGTGACCCAGTCCCGTAACAAGGGCGCCGTCGCCATACTGCGACGATTGGGCGGTCGTTTGACCGAAAACGCGCACATGGGCCAGCCTGGCCTGTTGCGCTTCGATGTTGACCGCCACGCCTGGGAGAATGCCCGGGCAGAATTGCAGGATAAGTAAGATGACGAGTTTGACCACGGACCGGCTGACGCTCCGGCCCTATCAAGAAACCGACTTTGAGGCGTTCGCCAAGATGCACGCCGACCCGCTCTTGAAAGCCAACACCCATGCCAAGGCCATGAACCGGCTGCAGGCCCGGGACCTGTTCGACGGCTATTTGACCGCGTTCAACAAGGACGGCTTCGGGATGCTGAACATGCGCCGGAACGAAGATGATGCGGATGTCGGCGAATGCGGGCTCTGGTACCGCGAGGACGCCGGGGGCTATACGCTCCGCTATACCATCAGAAAAGAGCACTGGAACCTGGGCTACAGTATCGAAGCGGTGCGCGCCGTACTGGCCGACGCGTTCGAAAACCAGGGTCTGGATCATGTCCAGGCCATCGCGATGAATCACAATGTGCGTTCGGTGAAGGTGCTGCAGCGCGCCGGGTTCATCCAGACGGCCAACAACTTCCGCGACGTGCAGGGCTTCCTCAGGTTCGACCTGACGAAAAGCCACTGGATGACGGTCACGAACCGGATTGCGGCGGATTAGCCGCCGACGTCAATCGCCTCTCAGCCGGTCGATCTCGCGCCGTTCGCGCTTGGTCGGCCGGCCGGCACCGCGCTCACGCTCGGCGACCGGGGCCGGACGGTCGGGGTCGTCTTTCTTTGGTGCCGGTGGAGAAAGGTCGTTATAAAGCGTCTGTGCTTCGGTCGCCGGCCCGCGCCGCGCGGCCAGGGCGACGATCTCGATTACCCGTACATGCGGACCGCGGACGAACGTCAGCACGTCGCCCGGTTTGACGCTGTGATTGGCTTTTTCGATCCGCTGTTTGTTGACCCGCACATTGCCGCCGGTGACGAAGCCCTGTGCCAGCGTCCGGGTCTTGAAGAAACGGGCGTGCCAAAGCCATTTGTCGATGCGGATGGTGTCGCCGGCCAAGCTACCCCCCGAGCGACAGGTCTTTGAGTTTGGCGAACGGCGAATGCGGATCGGGCGCGGGCGCCGGCTTCGCCGGCCGCTTGCGGCGCTGTTGCGGCGCGTGGGCGCGTTCCTTGGCGCGCATCGGCCGGTAGCGGTCCTCGGGCGTGCCGTCGTCTTTCTTTTTCTGGATGCGTTTGAATCCGATGGCACGCATGACGCCGGGAAAGTCGTCGAGCGTCGCCCCGATCAGCGAGAGCAGGTCGGGCGTCGGCGCGAACGGGCCTTTCTTCGCCGTCAGCCATGCCTTCGACGTCAGGCGTTCGGCCATGTCGATGCGCACAGCGAGAGGGCCCAATGGCCGGTAACCGCACGCTTCGAGGAAATCTAGATCGTCGCGCTTGCTGATCGGGACCGACACCCGGCCGGGCGCCGGCAGGTCGGGGATATCCCGATACCCCCGGTGAAGCGACCACAGAAGCGCGCGCCAATATACGGCTTCTGGTTTCAATAGTGCGGGCATATAAGCCATGTCGCGGCCGATCCGGACGCCGAGGTCGCGAAGTTGCTTGCGGTCGGTTTTGTTCAGGGCGTCGATCTGCTGCGACGCGTCGCCGCGCCTGAGCGAGCCCAAGCCCTCCAAAAGCTGGAACCCGAGTCCGCGCGCCGCGCCTTTCAACTCGTCCGACTGCATCCCGAACAGATCTTGAAAAACCCGTTCGATCCGCTGATTGAGCCACGTCTGGATACACCGCTCCACCGCCGTGCGTTCATGGGCGTCCAACAGGTCGTCGGCGATCACCGCGATCTCCGGGCGCAGCATCGACTTGCCGGCAACGAGCCGGGCGATCTCGACGTCCCGCCACAGAATCCGGGGCAGCCGTCCGTCTTCAGCGGATTCGAGCGCGAAGTCCTTGTTTGCGCTCTCGGCAATGATGCGGGCTTTGCGGGCAACCTCGCTCCTGACGGCGCGGTGTGCCGCGTTGGCGACGGCGCGCCCGGCATCGCCCTCGATCTGCCGGTCGAAGTGAAAGCGGAGACCCAGCAATCGCCCGACCGGCTCGCCCTCGATCAGCACCTCGCCATTGGCGCGGACGGCGGCGGTCAGGTCCGGATTGTCCTTGAGCTTGTTGATGAGGACGGATGTCTTCCGGTCGACGAAGCGGTGTGTCAGGCGTTCGTGCAGCGCGTCCGACAGCCGGTCCTCGATGGCGCGGGTGCGTTGTTGCCAATGTTCGGCGTCCAGGACCCAGTCGTTCCGGAACGAGACGTAGGTCCAGGTCCGGATCCCGGCGATGCGGCCGATGAGTGTGTCGATATCACCGTCGGTGCGGTCGAGCCGCTTGACGTTCGCCGCCACCCAATCGGGTGCCAACCGCTCGGCGCCCGACGTCAGGTGTTTGTAGATCGACATCGCCAGGTTGGCGTGCGCGTCGCTCATCACGCCCCTGAAATCCGGGATCTGGCAGACGTCCCACAAAAGCTGCACGCGCCTTTTCCCCTTGGCGGTCGCGACCACGTCCGGTTCTTTGCGGAGGCGGTCGAAGATCATCTCGTCGTCGGCGGGACGGGTGCGGCTGAGCCCGGCTACCGTCGGGCGCTGGTTGAGGCTGCTGCGGAGCGCCGCGAGGGACGAAAGGTCGAGATCGGTGTTGCGCCAATAGATATGTTCCAATGCATCGAAGCGGTGTTCTTCGATCCGTTCGGCGATCTCGTCCGAGAGCGTGCCGGCTTCGGCCGTCGTCCCGAACGTGCCGTCGTTCATATGCCGTCCGGCGCGGCCCGCCGCCTGCGCCAGTTCGGGGGCCGTCAGGTGACGTATTCTTCGGCCGTCGAACTTCTTGAGCGCCGCGAACGCGACGTGATCGACGTCCATGTTCAGGCCCATGCCGATAGCGTCGGTGGCGACCAGGTAATCCACTTCCCCCGTCTGATACATCTCGACCTGGGCGTTCCGGGTGCGCGGGCTGAGGGCGCCCAGCACCACCGCGGCGCCGCCCCGCTGGCGGCGGATCAACTCGGCGATGGCATAGACGTTGGAAGCCGTGAACGACACGATGGCGGAGCGCGCCGGCAGGCGGTTGATCTTGGCCGGGCCGGTATGGGTCAGGACCGAGAACCGGGGGCGGGTCACGATCTCAGCGCCCGGCACCAGGCGCTTTAAAATCGGGCGGATGGTTTCCGCGCCCATGAACATGGTTTCGCTGCGGCCGCGCGCATGCAGAAGCCTATCCGTGAAGATATGACCCCGGTCCGGGTCGGCGCACATCTGGATTTCATCGACGCCCACGAAGGCGAACGCGCGGTCGACAGGCATCGATTCAACCGTGCACAGGAACCAGCGCGCGTCCTTTGGCAGGATTTTCTCCTCGCCGGTGATTAATGCAACCTGATCCTTGCCCTTGATCGAGACGGCGCGGTCGTAGTTTTCCCGCGCCAGAAGCCTGAGCGGAAAGCCGATCATGCCGGACGCATGGGCCAGCATCCGCTCCATCGCGTAATGGGTCTTGCCGGTGTTGGTCGGGCCGAGAACGGCGCTGATCCGCCCCGGTTCATCGAAAGCCGCAGCCATACATCGACACTGGCGCGATGCGTGGCGGATTTCAAGCCTGTATGTCTGTTGTCAGGTTGTCGATGGATGATTGCGGTCAACGCCCGGGACGCTAAGATACTGGCGCTCAAGAGGGAACGAACGGCATGCGCATTCTTGTCGTCGACGATGATCATTTTTCACTGCTCGCAATGGCCCGGCCGCTGCGCCAGGCCGGCTATGAGGTGGTGGAGGCGATGCGCGCCGAACATGTGGTCGCCGCCGCAGAGCACGGCGATTTCAAGGTGATCATCATGGATATCTTCATGCCGGGCATGGGCGGCATTGAGGCGATCCAGCACATCCGCGCCAAGAACGCCAACTCCTTCATCATTGCGGTATCCGCCGGTATGGGCAGCATGCCCGGCGAGGATGCGATCCGCGCCGCAGTCAAGATCGGCGCCAACACCGGCTTCACCAAGCCCATCGATATCGACAAGCTGATGCAGGCCGTGCGCGACATCGGCGAGCCGGCTCCGCCGGAAGACGCCTGAACCCCGGGTTTTCGCCGTTCCGGGGGTTGCGAAAGCCTGAAAATCTCCACATATCCGGCGTGGTTATGGCGCTTCCGCCTTCTTGGCCGCGCCGTTCGACGAATTCGGGGGTGATAACGAGCATGAGCAAAGAGACATATTCCTTTCAGGCCGAGGTCGGGAAGATTCTCGATATCGTGGCCCATTCCCTTTACAGCCAGAAAGAAGTTTTCCTGCGGGAACTGATCTCCAACGCCTCAGACGCCTGCGACAAGCTGCGCTATCGGATGCTGACCGAACCCGACCTGGTCGAAGATTCGGGCGCGTTCGAGATCGGCATCTCGATCGATCAGAAGAAAAAGACGCTGACGGTTTCGGATAACGGCGTTGGCATGAGCAAGGAAGACATGATCGATTCCCTCGGCACCATCGCCAAGTCCGGCACGCAGGCCTTCATGGAAGGCCTCAAGGAAGCGCAGGCCGGCGGCGAGGACGCCAAGATGGCGCTGATCGGGCAGTTCGGGGTCGGTTTCTATTCGTCGTTCATGGTCGCCGACAAGGTTGAGGTCGTGAGCCGCAAGGCCGGCGAAGACACCGCCTGGCGCTGGACGTCGGAAGGGCACGGCTCGTTCGAGATCGAGGAGGCCGCGCGCGAAAGCCACGGCACCGACGTCATCGTGCACCTTAAGAAAGACGCCAAGGAATTCCTCGAAGACGTCCGCGTCGAGAACGTGGTGAAGACGTATTCCGATCACATCGCCCAGCCGGTGGTCCTCAAGGCGGCCAAGAACGGCGATCAGGACAAAACCCTCAACAGCGCTTCCGCGCTCTGGACCCGCGAAAAGAAAGACATCACCGACGAACAGTACAACGAGTTCTACCACCACGTCGGCATGGCCTTCGATGAGCCATGGATGGTGCTCCACAACAAAGCCGAAGGGGTGGTCAGTTACACCAACCTCCTGTTCATCCCTTCATCGCGTCCGTTCGACCTGTTTCATCCGGAACGGAAGGGGCATTTGAAACTCTACGTGAACCGGGTTTTCATCACCGATGACTGCGATGCGCTGATCCCGGGCTACCTCAGGTTCGTCAAAGGGGTGGTGGACAGTGAGGACATCGACCTCAACGTCAGCCGCGAGATGCTGCAGCACAACCCGGCGGTCGCCAAGATCAGCAAGGCGCTGGTCAAGCGCGTGCTCGGCGAGTTGAAGAAGAAAGCGGACAAGAAGCCGGAAGAATACGCCGAGTTCTGGGACACCTTCGGCATGGTGTTGAAGGAAGGCATCCACGAGGACTTCGAGAACCGCGACCGGCTCTTGGACTTGGCGCGCTTCAAGTCCTCTGCCGTCGACGGCTGGACGTCGTTGAAGGACTACGTCGAACGCATGAAGGACGGCCAGGATGCGATCTATTACATCTCCGCCGACGATGCCCGGACCGCGGCCAAGAGCCCGCAGTTGGAAGGCTTCCGGGCAAAGGGAATCGAAGTCCTGTTCATGACCGATCCGGTCGACGAATTCTGGATGCCGGCGGTGGGACAGTTCGAGGACAAGCCCTTCAAGTCCGCGACCCGCGGCGGCGTCGATCTGTCCAAGATCAAGGATGCCGACAATAAAGACGGCGATGACGAAAACAAGGAAGAGGCCGGTTCCGCCATCGATGCGCTGACCGCCGCGTTCAAGCTGGCGCTCGGCGACAAGGTCAAGGACGTGCGTACGTCGTCACGCCTGACCGACAGTCCCGTCTGCCTGGTCGCCGACGAGGGCGATATGGACATGCATCTGGAAAAGCTCCTGAAGGCGCACAACCAGATCGATGCCGCATCGCCGCGCGTGCTCGAGGTCAATCCGAAGCACGCCCTGATCAAGCATCTGGCGGCAGTGGCGGAAAAGGATGCGAGCGACAAGGTGCTCGACGACGCGGCATATCTGCTTCTCGATCAGGCGCGCATCGTCGAGGGCGAGCCGGTGATCGATCCGCAGGACTTCATCAAACGGATGACGGCGGTGATGCAGAAAGGGTTGGCGGCTTAAACGCCGCCGCCCCGATCAGCTCAGTGACGCGCAGAACCGCTGGATGCGCTCGCACGCGTCTTCCAGCACGTCGGTCGAGGTCGCGTAGGAAATGCGGAAGTGCGGGCTGAGGCCGAAGGCTTCGCCATGCACCGCGGCGACGCCTTCCGCGTCCAGAAGCTCGACCACGAAATCCTCGTCGTTTTCGATGACTTTCCCCGACGGCGTCTTCTTGCCGATGACACCGGCGCACGACGGATAGACGTAGAACGCACCTTCCGGCGTCAGGCAGCTCAGACCCGGCGCCTGGTTCAGCATGCTGACGACCAGATCGCGGCGTTCGCGGAACACCTTGTTGTTTTCCTCGATGAACTCGTGCGGCCCGTTGAGCGCGGCGACGGACGCCGCTTGCGACACGGCGGCGGTGTGCGTGATCGACTGCGACTGCACCATGGTCATCGCCTTGATCAGTTCCTTCGGTCCACCGGCGAAGCCGACGCGCCAGCCGGTCATGCAGTACGCCTTCGACATGCCGTTCATGGTGAGCGTGCGGGATTTCAGTTCCGGCGCGACCTGGGCGATGGTCTTGAATTTGAAGCCGTCGTAGACGAGGTGTTCGTAGATATCGTCGGTCAGAATCCACACCTGTTCGTGCTTCTTGAGCACGTCGGCGAGTGCCTTCAGGTCGTCTTCGGTGTAGCCGCTGCCGGTCGGGTTCGACGGTGAGTTCAGGACCAGCCATTTGGTCTTAGGGGTGATCGCCGCTTCGAGTTGCTCGGCCGTGAGCTTGAATTTGGCTTCCTTCGGGCAATCGATGATCACCGGCGTGCCGCCGAACAGCACCGCGATATCCGGGTAGCTGACCCAGTAAGGCGCGGGGACGATGACCTCGTCACCCTTGTCGAGTGACGCCATCATGGCGTTGAAGATCACCGGCTTACCGCCGCAGCTGACGTGAATTTCGTCGCGTGTATATTCCAGGTCATTGTCGCGTTTGAACTTGGCGATGATCGCATCAAGCAGTTCCGGCGTGCCGTTGACGCCGGTGTAGCGGGTCATGCCCTCGTCCAGCGCCTTCTTGGCGGCGTCGATGACGTGCTGCGGGGTGTCGAAATCGGGTTCCCCCGCGCTCAGCGAAATGATGTTGCGGCCTTCGGCGGCGAGATCGCGGGCCTTCTGGGTAATGGCGATGGTGGGGGACGGCTTGATGACGCTCAGACGGTCGGCGACGATGGACATCGGTGAACTCCGCAGGCTGGGTTGGGCAGGGTTGGCATAAAACCGGCGGAACTTTAGGCCGTGCTCCCGGTCTCGGCAAGCTTTGCCCCGATTTCATCTTATTTTCCGCCAAATCACGCCAAAATGCCGGTGTCTGATCTCGGCTCCATCATCTCCAGGGAGCCCGCACGTCATGTCGTCGGTCACAGCATTTTTCCGTCCGTCATCCTTTACAGTTTTGTTCTTCTTCGGTTTTTCCGTTTCCAGCGCCATCGCCCAGCCGAACCTGCCGCCTTCCGTCATCGACGAGGGCGGTTTGTTCTTTCCGGGCGAGAAACCCGGCACGGTGACGCCTGCGCCGCTCTTGAAGACCGAGATCGACGCCGCCGTCAGCGGCTTAGTCGTCCGTTACCGGCTGCGCCACACCTTCGTAAGCACCTCCAAACAGTGGAGCGAGGCGATCTACACCTACCCGCTGCCCGCCGACAGTGCCGTCGATAAGCTGAAAATGACCATCGGCGAGAGGGTCGTCGACGGTCGGATCGAAGAAAAGGGCGAGGCGCGGCGGCTCTATAACGAAGCCAAGTCGAACGGCCAGCGCGCCAGCATCGTCGAACAGCAGCGCCCCAACATCTTCACGACCTCGCTCGCCAATATTGCGCCGGGTGAGCACATCACGGTCGAGATCGGCTTTCAGGAAACGTTAAAAATGCGGGACGGCGGGTTCCGTCTCAGGATGCCGCTGGTGGTCGGGCCGCGTTACATCCCCGGAGAGACTGTCAACGGTTTCAAGTCCACGGGCTGGGCGCCGCCGACCGATGAAGTTACCGACGCCCACCTGATTACGCCGCCGGTCCGGACGGCGGACGAGGGGCCGGGCAATCCGGTGACGCTCAAGATCGATCTGGACGCGGGGTTCCCGCTCGCTGCGATCGAAAGCCCGAGCCACGACCTCGCTATCGAAAATCTGGGTGACGGCAGGGCAAAAATCTCGCTGAAGAATACCGTCCCCGCCGACAAGGATTTCACGCTGGTCTGGAACGCCCGCGCCGATGATGCGCCAAGTGCGGGACTGTTCACCGAAACAGTCAACGGCACCCGTTATGCGCTCCTGATGCTGAGCCCGCCGGCGGGCGAGCAGCCGGTCGAACGCGCGCCGCGCGATCTGGTGTTTGTCATCGATACGTCCGGCTCCATGCACGGCGCATCGATTGATCAGGCAAAAGCCGCGCTTCGACTGGCGCTGGACCGGCTGACACCCGATGACGGGTTCCGGATCATCCGTTTCTCCAACACCATGTCGTCGTTCCGCCCCGCGAAAGTGATGGCGACGCCCGAAAACATCGCGGCCGCCAAGGACTACGTCAGCACCCTCGACGCCGACGGCGGCACGGAAATCGTCAAGGCGCTGTCGCATGCGCTGGCGCGGCAACGCACCCGCGACCGCCTGACTCAGGTGGTGCTGCTGACCGACGGTGCGGTCGGCAACGAACAGGCGCTTTTCGACGTGATCGACCGGCAAATCGGCAGCGCAAGACTGTTCACGGTCGGGATCGGCACCGCGCCCAACGGCTATCTGATGACGCGCGCCGCGCACGCCGGCCGCGGCACGTTCACGTTCATTGAAAATGCGGACGACGTGGCGGAACGGATGACGGCGCTGTTCAGGATGCTAGAGATGCCGGCGTTGACCGATGTCGCACTTGACTGGCAGGGCGGCGGCGAGGCCGAGACCTGGCCTGATCCAGTCCCGGATCTCTATCGCGGTGAGCCAGTCACCGTGCTGGCCGCGCTCCCCGCCGGGACGACTGCGGTCGATGTCACCGGTCGGATCGGGGACAAGGTCTGGCAAACACAGGTGCCGGTGATGAATGGCCAGGCCCGGCCCGGGATCGCGGCGCTCTGGGCGCGTCAGAAGATCAGGAGTCTTGAGGGCCGGATGCGCCGGGCCGAGGACCGCGACGCGGTGAAGGCCGACATTATCAACACCGCGCTTCAGTTCGACCTGGTGAGCCGGTTCACCAGTCTCGTCGCCATCGACAATTTCAAAGCGCGGCCTGACAACCTGGCGCCGGCGTCCGCCGAAGTGCCGACCAACATGCCCGAAGGCTGGTCGCGCGATCACGTAATGGGTGAGACCGGTGCGCCTGCGCCTCAACCAGGGCCGACGAAGACGCGCGCCTTCGACCGCGCCAATCCGATGCTGCGCCGGACCATGGCCAACAGCGTCAACAAGCTGGCCAGTGTGCCGCAGACTGCAACGCCGGCGCCGCTGGCGCTGCTGATCGGCGGGCTACTTCTGGCCGCCGGGTGGCTGGTGCGCCGTTCCAAGGCCGGACGTGCATGAGCCGGCCGACGCCCCGCCGGTTGCGCGAGATCACCGGGATCGTCCTGATCGCGGCGGGTCTCGTGCTGGCGGGATACGGCCTTTACATCCCGGCCAAGGCGGCCCTGGCGCAGGTGCTGCTGGAACGAGCCTGGGCAGCAGCGCCCGTGTACGGGGCCGCTCCCCGGCCTTGGCCTTGGGCCGATACGCGCCCCGTGGCGCGGATTTGGGTCCCGAGGCAACAGGTGTCGTTGATCGTGCTGGCGGGCGCGCACGGACGCTCCCTGCCGTTCGGACCCGGGCACGTCGACGGCACCGCTTATCCCGGCGAGCACGGTCACAGCGTCGTTGCGGCGCACCGGGACACCCACTTCCTATTCCTTAAGGACGTCCGGATCGGCGACCGGATCGAGGTCCAGCGTCCGGGGGCTGTCGAAACCGCATATGTGGTCGTCGAGAAGACCGTCCTCGATGTCCGCAATCAGGATATCGTCATCGACCCGGCGGCGGATATTCTGACACTCGTGACCTGTTATCCGTTTACCGAATGGAACCCGGGCGGACCGCTCAGATATGTGGTGACCGCCGTTGCGGTTCACGACTCGCTTAGCGGCGGCGCGTCCCCTATATAAGGGGCATGGACACGCGCCCCGTATTCATTCCCGAAGCCCGGCCGGCATTTTCCGAGGCCGCCGATTATAAACTGACGTCGCCGTTCGAGCCGTCGGGTGACCAGCCGCAGGCCATCGAGGAGTTGACGAAAGGCTTGCACGCGGGTGAACGCGAGCAGGTGCTTTTGGGCGTCACCGGGTCCGGCAAGACCTTCACGGTCGCGCACTGCCTGCAGAACCTGAAGCGACCGGCGTTGGTGCTGGCCCCCAACAAGACGCTGGCGGCGCAACTCTATTCCGAGATGAAGGACTTCTTCCCGGACAACGCGGTCGAGTATTTCGTTTCTTACTACGACTACTATCAGCCGGAAGCCTATGTGCCGCGCACCGACACGTATATCGAGAAGGATGCCTCGATCAACGAGCAGATCGACCGCATGCGCCACGCCGCGACCCGAGCGCTGCTGGAACGCCCGGACACCATCATCGTTGCGTCGGTGTCGTGTATTTACGGTATCGGCGCGGTCGAAACCTATTCCGAGATGACGGTCAAGCTGAAGCCCGGGATGACTATCGAGCAGCGCGAGCTGATGAAAAAGCTGGTGCAACTTCAGTACCAGCGCAACGACCAGAATTTCTATCGCGGCGCGTTCCGGGTCCGGGGCGACCTGATCGAACTGTTCCCGAGCCACATGGAAGACCGTGCCTGGCGCCTGTCGTTCTTCGGAGATGAGCTTGAGGGGATCTGGGAGATCGATCCGCTGACCGGCGAGAAGACCGGCGCGCTCTCCGAGATCACCGTCTATCCGAACAGCCACTACGTTACGCCGCGCCCGACCCTGATGCAGGCGATCCCGCTGATTCAGGCAGAGATGAAGGAACGGCTCGAGGAACTGCGCGCGCAGGACAAACTGCTCGAAGCGCAGCGGCTCGAGGAACGCACGACCTTCGATATCGAAATGCTGGAAACCACCGGCCACTGCGCCGGGATCGAGAACTATTCCCGCTATCTGACCGGCCGCAATCCGGGTGACCCGCCGCCGACGCTGTTCGAATATCTGCCGGAAAACGCGGTGCTGATCGTCGACGAGAGCCACGTCACGGTCCCGCAGATCGGCGGCATGTACCGGGGCGACTATAATCGTAAGTCCACGCTGGCCGAGTACGGCTTCCGCCTGCCGTCGTGCGTCGACAACCGCCCGCTCAAGTTCGAGGAATGGGACGCCATGCGCCCGCAGACGATCTTCGTTTCGGCGACGCCGGGTCCGTGGGAGATGGAACGCACCGGCGGCGTGTTCGTCGAGCAGGTGGTGCGGCCGACCGGTCTGATCGACCCGGAATGCATCGTCCGTCCGGTGGAAACCCAGGTTGACGATCTTTTGGGAGAATGCCGCGACGTCGCCGCCAAGGGCATGCGCGTGCTGGTGACCACGCTCACCAAACGCATGGCCGAGGACCTGACCGAGTATCTTCACGAGCACGGGGTTCGGGTGCGTTACATGCACTCCGACATCGATACGCTGGAGCGGATCGAGATCATCCGCGATCTGAGACTGGGCGCGTTCGATGTGCTGGTCGGCATCAACCTGCTGAGGGAAGGCCTCGATATTCCGGAGTGCGCGCTGGTCGCCATTCTGGATGCGGACAAGGAAGGCTTCCTGCGTTCCAAGACCTCGCTGGTGCAGACCATCGGTCGCGCCGCCAGAAATGTCGATGGGCGCGTCATCCTCTATGCCGATAAGATGACCGACAGCCTCGAATACGCCATCGGCGAAACCAACCGCCGGCGCGAGAAACAGAAGGCGTTCAACGAAGAGCACGGCATCACGCCCGAAAGCGTGAAGAAGAACATCTCGAACGCCATCGAGAGTGTGTACGAAAAAGACTACGTCACCGTCGACACGGGTGTCAGCGGCGAGATCCAGCACGTCGGCCACAACATCCAGAAAGTCATTCAGGATATGAACGAGCGGATGCAGGCCGCCGCCGCCAACCTGGAGTTCGAGGAAGCGGCGAGACTCCGCGATGAAATCCGCCGCCTCGAAGCCCACGAACTGGGTCTCGACAGACCGGGCGTTTCCAACAAGGCTCGCGCCAAGTGGGAACCGGAGGGTAAGAAGAAAAAGCGCAAAAAGGGGCGGTGAAGTTCAGGCGGTTCGGAGATGGCCGCGCTGGCTATGTCGCGGCCTTCCGTAAAAACTCTGGCCGTCATCTCCGTAACAAGCGGGGCCAATCCGAAGTCCGACCGCCGCTTAAAAAATCAAACCCACGGCCGCGACGATTGGCATAGTATCGGCACTCAGCAGCTACACGTAACCGCTGGTACTCTTTCTGCATACGGAGCCGTCCATGACCGAGGAGCAGCATCTGGCAGACATACCCGATTGGGGGTATTTGCTTGGCGAATTCCATAGCGCATATCGATTCAGATCGGCGGGCGGCAGCAAGATCATTCGTAGTCATATGCGAACCGTTCGCGAGCGATTGTCGCGATGCATCGCCGCAAAGCCTATCGTGCGATTCGGTGAGCCGAAGTCTCTGCCGGTATGCGCGCATTTGGGGCGCGCGCTCGATAACGGCGAGCGCGATTCCATGTCCTCGATGGTGCGCGCCATCGAAAAAATCAAAGACAGCCTGGTTTGGCAATACGGTTACGAAAAACTGCCGCAACACTTGGTTAATCGCTATGCCTATGCGGATATCCTGTCGCCCAACGGCCCCGTTATCTGTAATGATTTGACCCTGGGTCTCGTTCTGTTCGCGCCCAACACCACCTATCCCGCCCATGCGCACAAGGGGATCACGGAGAGTTACATCTGCCTCTCCGGCGCGACCTCCGAGAACGATGCGGGGGTATACGTTCCAGGCTCGATGATCATCAACGTGCCCGAACATAATCACGCCATCACCACCTCGGACCGTGAACCGGCCTTGCTGGCCTACGCCTGGACCGGCGCGAACGAAGACCTTGCGCATCAAACGATGGTGTTCAGCCGGCGCCAGAAGGGAAGATAGCCCCGGCGCGCAAGTGCGCCACTCTCTCCCCGAGGAGAGAGGTATCGGTGCGGGGGTTCCCTCTCCCTCGGGAGAGGGTCTGGGTGAGGGGTTAAACGGCAGCCGCCTTCCGATACACCACCGACAGATTGTTGGCCGGCATTTGGATGGTTTCGATATGTTCGAGGCCGCGTGAGGCGGCTTCGCTTATGACGTCGCCCAGATTGCGAATGCCCCATGACGGATCGCGCATCCTGAGGGATTGATCGAACCGGGCGTTACTGTCTGCCGTGTGTTCGCCATTGATTCGGTAAGGGCCGTACATGAACAAGACACCACCCTGGGGCAGGAGACGGGCGGCGCCGTCGAGCAAGCCGATACAGACCTGCCACGGCGCGATATGGATCATGTTCGAATTGACGATGGCGTCAGCGGCCACGACCGGCCACGACTTTTCGGTCACGTCGAGATGCACGGACGGGTGCAGATTGGCGAGGTTCGCTTCCGCGCGCCAGGCGTCCTGGGACGCGCGAAACTCGGGATTGATATCGCTCGGCTGCCATTTGAGATGCGGTATAGCGCTCGCGAAATGCACCGCGTGCTGACCGGTGCCGCTCGCGACCTCGAGCACCAGGCCGCTTCCCGGCAGCACCCGCTTCAGCACATCCAGGATCGGATCCTTGTTCCGTTCCGACGACGCCGAGAGCTGTTTCAGGTATTCGCCACGTTGCATGCGCCGGAGGGTGCCGTCCTGAAACGGGCGATACAAGCTAAATCCGCAGTTTAATCATGGTTGTTACGCTGATGACCGTGTGATACCCAACCGCATGCTTGCGAAAATCAAATCCTTCCTGAGCGGGGATCAGGCGGCGCCCGAAACCGCCGGCGACGATACCGAGGTGATGGCCGCCGCGGCGGTCGCGGTTCTGGTGGAATCCGCGCTGCTGGATGGGGAATTCGATAAACGCGAGCGCGATGCGATCATGGGCATATTGGTTGATCGTTTCGGATTATCGGCGGATGATGCGGGGCATCTGATCGACGCGGCGGTGGCCCAGCACCGGGACGCCAACCGGGTCTATGCCGCGACGCGTCAGATTCGCGATGTGTTTTCGGACGCGGAACGCGTCGATATGATGGAGATGCTGTGGGAGGTCGTCTACGCGGACGGTGTATTGCACGACTACGAGGCGAACCTGGTGAGACGTGTTGCGGGGCTTCTTTACGTCGCCGATCGCGACAGCGGCATGGCCCGCAAAAGGGTTTTGGAACGCATGGGTTTGGATAGTACCGAGTGAGGACTCTATAAATGACGTATATCGTTACCGAGAATTGCATTAAGTGTAAGTATCAGGACTGTGTCGAAGTCTGCCCCGTCGATTGCTTTTACGAGGGCGAGAACTTCCTGGTGATCCACCCGGACGAATGCATCGATTGCGGCGTTTGCGAGCCCGAATGCCCGGCCGAGGCGATCATTCCAGACACCGAGCCCGGCGTCGAGGAATGGCTTGAAATCAATACGAAATTCGCCGCCGTCTGGCCGAATATCACCCGTAAGGGTGATCCGCTGCCGGATTCCGAGGAATGGGACGGCAAGCCGAACAAGAAGGAACTGCTGAGCGAAAACCCGGGCAAGGGCGATTAACTTACTATAGAATAAAGAGAATTTTAGCGCGGGGTTGTCAAATCGGCGGCCCCGCGCTGCTCTTTTCTGCAGCGCAAAATTGTGGTATTATATTACTTGAAAATGACCGTGCGTTCGGGGCCCGACGGGGCCCCATTCCAACGTCGGGCCGAAGATTTGTATCCCTCATCCGCGCCGTTTCGGGGCGGGTGAGTTTTGATAAGTGAGAGAAAAAGAACCCAACATGGCCGAACTGCTATTCAATCCCGGTGATTTCGTTGTCTATCCGACGCACGGCGTCGGCAAGGTCCTCAGCGTCGAGGAAGAGGAAATCGCCGGCCACAAGCTGGAACTCTTTGTGATCAGCTTCGACCGCGACCGCATGACGCTTCGTGTGCCGGTTGCCAAAGCCGCCAATTCCGGCCTGCGCAAACTTTCGTCGAAGAAGCGTATGGATGAAGCCATCCAGACCCTTAAAGGCCGCCCGCGCGTCAAACGCACCATGTGGAGCCGCCGCGCCGCCGAGTATGATCTCAAGATCAATTCCGGCGATCCGGTGTCCATCGCCGAAGTCGTGCGCGACCTGCACCGCAATGTCGGGCAGCCCGATCAGTCGTTCTCCGAACGGCAGATCTACGAACAGGCCCGCGACCGTCTGGCGTCCGAACTTGCTGCCGTCGAAAAGACCGACGTCGACAAAGCGACGACCAAGCTCGAACAAATCCTGGAAGCGGCCTGAAGCCCGTGACGGCGCCGTCGGCAACGACGGTGTCCGGGGGCTCCGGCAAGGAGCCCGGCGGGGTGTTGCCCGAAAAGGTCGTTTCCGGCGGACAGACCGGCGTCGACCGCGCCGCGCTCGATGCGGCGCTCAAGCTCGGCCTTCGATGCGGCGGCTGGGTGCCGCGTGGGCGTCGCGCCGAGGACGGACCGATCCCGGCGGAATACCCGATGCAGGAAATGAAGAGCTCGGCCTACCTTCCCCGGACCCGCCAGAACGTCATCGACAGCGACGCGACGCTGATCCTGACCCGTGGTGAGCCGAGCGGCGGCACGGCCGAAACGCTGGCCATCGCCCAGGAACTGAAAAAGCCCTATCACATCATCGATCTCAGGCGCACGCACTCGCCGTTGGCGGCCTTGCGGTGGTTGGAAGCCAAGAAGCCGCAGGTGCTGAACGTCGCCGGGCCGCGCGAAAGCGGGGCGGGCGGCATTTACGACGAAGCGCTGACGGTTCTCACCCACCTGTTCCAGTTGGCGGCGGGATCCAGACCGTAATCCCAACCCAAATCAGTTGCTGATGATCTTGACCCGCTCACCTGCGGCAAGGCCGTCCGATACCACATTCAGGTTCAACACCTTGAACCAGTCGTCGTTGTATTTGCCGAGCGGCATCTGGCGCGCGAACGTCGCCGGCGTGTCGCCCGGGTTGACGGTGCGCAGCCGGATGTGCGGCGCCTGAATGTTATCGCCTTCGCCCGGCGCCAGCTTTCTGAAGCTGTAGGTGGTCTTGCGTAGTTCGAGCGACATCTGCGACGTCACGCCCGGCTCCGTCAGGAACGCAAAACGGTAGATGCGGTCCCTGGCGGCGCGGATCGCGATCAGGCGGATGTCGCGTTCGCCCTGGTTCGTGTTGGCGCGCGCTGTGCCGGTTGCAGCTTCCAGGCTGTTGATGGTCAGGCGCTCCAGATTCTGCATCTGCAGATTGGCCTTGGCGCCCCAGTGGCGGCCGACGTATTCGACCAGATTGGGCATGCCGGTCGCGACCTTGGGGCTCTCCATATCGAAAATGATCGTGGCGCCTTTGCCGTTCGTGCCGACGACATCGGACTTGCCGTTGTTGACCTTGAAATTCGGCGGGAACTCGAAACGAAAGCCGAGTTCCGGATGAATGAAGACATCGCCCTTCATGAACCCTTCCTTCGGATCCTTGCCGAACAGCACGCCGTCGACTTGGGTCAGGAGGGTCTGGCGGTTTCGTTTCGCATTCGGCGGGGTCTGCTCGGCGGCCAGCCGCCGCGCCTGCTCGATCCGGTCCGCGGTGCGCGGATGCGTCGACATGATCGAATGGCCGTTTTTGGGCCGGCCTTCCATGTCGGCCTGGATGTCACTCTGCATACCCAGTTTGGCGAAGAAATCGGTGAGGCCGTGGGGGTCGTACCCGGCGCGGCTCATGTAACGCGCGCCGAGCCTGTCCGCCTCGAGCTCCTGGGTGCGTGAATAGCTCTGCAGCGCCGCCTGCGCCCCGAACGACACGATATTGCCGAAACCGCTCGGCGCGCCGAATACGCTCCCCAGAATGCCGACGGCGGTCAGGCCCAGGTTGGTCGCGACGGCGGAGGAATAGCGCTGCGCCGAATGGCGTGCCGTGACGTGGCCGATCTCGTGACCGATGACGCCGGCCAGTTCAGCCTCGTCCTCGCAAAGCGCGATCAGACCGCGTGAGACGTAGACATAGCCGCCCGGCAGCGCGAAGGCGTTCACCGTGTCGTCGTTCAGGACGAAGAACCGGAACTGCGCGTTCGGTGTCTCCGATTGCGCGACCAGCTTACGGCCGAGTTCGGAGACATAGGCCTGCAACTGTGCGTCGTCATAGGTGCCGCCGAACGCTTCCAGCATCTTCGGATGCTCTTCGGCGCCGACCTTTTTCTCGTCCTCTTCGGACATGAACGCGGTAAAGCTTTGTTCACCGGTGGCGCGGTTAGTGGTGCAGCCGGAAACCACCGTCGCTGCGATCAGGAGCGAACAGAAAATCCAGCCGAAACGTCGGTTCATGTCTACTCCAGGCCAAGTGTCAGACTATTCGATGGGAGCTTACCCCATCCATCGCGTATATCTCAACGAAGGCGATTTGATGGCGATCAGCGCGCCAGAAGCTCGATCTGTTCGGGGTGCGTCGCCTTGATCATCGGGCCGTTGCGTTTGGTCAGCCAGCCCCGGACGCGGATCGCCCGGCCCGTCCAGTCGCGCGGATGCGGTTGAACATCTTCGAACAGTTTCAGTGCCTTGCGATCGATGGCGACGGTGAAGTCGTCGCGCCAGTCCTGGCCGAAATTCAGATAGACCGTGCCTTTGACGTCCGCCGCGTCGACGATCCGGCCCTCGATTATCTGAAAGGTGCCGAGCTCATCCAGAAGCGCTGCCGCATCGGCATTTCGGATCGCATAATTGGGCAGCGCCCAGATCCCGCGCCCGGCGTGGCGCGCTTCCCGCTCCTTCGCCAACATATCACCGACCAGCCCCCGGTTGTCCGGAAAGCTGTAGACCCGCGCCA
Source organism: Rhodospirillales bacterium (assembly GCA_965228915.1). Lineage (GTDB taxonomy): Bacteria > Pseudomonadota > Alphaproteobacteria > Rhodospirillales > Casp-alpha2 > UBA4479. The sequence goes on from OZ245847.1 coordinate 2,186,917, forward strand.
TGCCGAGACGCAGCATCTCGCCCTGCACCCAAAGTGGCTCACCACCGCCTTTCACATGAAGATGCGCCAGCCAGCGCGCATAGCGGTCGCGCCGGGCGCCAGTGAACGTCAGCGTCACTTCTTTCCCCAAAATCGTATCGGCGAGCGCCTGTTTGGCCTCCGGCGCCAGCGGCCATGTCGGGAAGTTCTTGCGACCCAGTGGGAGTTTCGGCGCCTGAATGCCGACGAGGCGGATCTCGTTGCCGTCCTTAAAAGGCGGATCAATGAACACCGTGTCGCCATCGACGATTTCCGTCACCGTCGCGGTGTGGACCGGTTCCGCAGAGACGGGTGCGGCCAGCAGCAGGATGAGGAGAAACAGCGATTTATTCATCGATGAAGCCGTCCATCATGCGAATGACGTCGTCCGGCGATCTGCCGCTCTCTCTCAATTCCCGGATGGTGAGTGATTTGTCGCGCTTGGCGAAGCGTTTGCCGTCGTCGCCGGTCAAAAGGGGGTGGTGGTGATAGGACGGTACGTCCAGCGTCAGCAGCGCCTGCAACAGCCGATGCACGTCCGTCGCCTCGAACAGGTCGGTGCCGCGCGTGACCAGCGTGATCCCCTGGATATGGTCATCCAGTGTCACCGACAGGTGGTAGCTGGTCGGCGTGTCCTTGCGCGCAAGCACCACGTCGCCGAAGCGCTCGGGACAGGCAGCGACCTCGCCGGCCCGGGCATCGTTCCACGTCAATGCGCCGGTCCGCATGACCGCCGCGTCCATATCGAGCCGAATCGCGTGGGCCTCGCCGGCCGAGATCCGTTCCTCACGTTCGGATGTCGACAGATGCCGGCACGTGCCGGGATAGACCGGGCCGTCGGGGCCATGCGGTGCGCCGCCGGCGGCATCGATCTCAGTTTCGATCTCCTTGCGGGTGCAGAAGCACGGATAGGTCAGACCCGCGTCCGTGAGTTGATTGAGCGCGGCCAGATAGTCGTCGAAGTGCTCCGACTGCCGCCGGACCGGCGTTTCCCACGATAACCCGAGCCATGCCAGGTCTTCGTAGATCGCGTCCTCGAATTCGGGGCGGCAGCGGCCCCGGTCGATATCCTCGACCCGAAGCAGGAAACGGCCGCCGTCTGCTGCCGCGCGCCGGGCGAACAACGCCGAATAGGCGTGACCTAGGTGCAGGTATCCGGTCGGGCTGGGCGCGAAACGGGTGACGGCGGACATGGTTCTCCTGGCCTCGATATGCGGCGCGGGGTGACAATGGCGAATGTAATGCGCTACCACTTGTGCACCTTATTCTTTGGAGCATGCAAGTATGAGCGACGAAACCCCCGAACTGCCGAAGCTCAGCGGACCGACGCTGGAGCCGTTGGGCGGGCGGACGCCGAAGCAACTGGTGATCCTCTGTCATGGTGTCGGCTCCGATGGTGACGATCTGATGGGGCTGGCACCGTTCTTCCAGAAAGTGCTGCCCGATGCGCGTTTCGTATCGCCGCATGCGCCGTTCCAGTTCGACGGCGGGCCGGTCGGGTATCAATGGTTCAGTTTGCAGGACTTTTCCGACGATGCCCGCCGGGAAGGCGTGCGCAAGGCGGCGCCGATCCTGAACAAATATATCGACGAGCAGCTGGCCGCGCTCGGCCTCGAAGACAAGGACATGGCGCTGGTCGGTTTCTCGCAGGGCACGATGATGGCGCTGCATGTCGGTTTGCGCCGCAAAAACCCGTGCGCCGGAATCCTCGGGTATTCGGGCATGCTGGTGGACGTCGAAAGCCTGCCCGACGAGATCACTGTGAAACCGCCGGTGCTGCTTTGTCACGGCCAGGCGGACGAGGTCGTGCCTTTCGATTTTATGCCGGCGGCGCTTTCCGTGCTTCGTCTCGCAGGCGTGCCGTGCGACGGTCTCGGTCGGCCGGGTCTCGGCCATGGTCTCGACGACGACGCGGTGAAGGCGGGGATGTTCTTTTTGTCGGACGTTTTCGAAGTGGATATGGAGACGCTTCAGAAGTGACGCCGGGTCACGAAAGATTCATGCGCAATTATTTTGCTTTCTTTCAATATCGTGTATTCTCATCTCAACCGGATAGGAGATGTAGTATTCGATGTCCATAGACGGTTATCCCGCCCTGGCCCTGAATGCGGACTTTCGTCCGCTGAGCTACTTTCCGCTCTCGCTCTGGTCATGGCAGGAAGCCCTTAAAGCCGTTTTCCTCGACCGTGTCTCGGTCATTTCCGAATACGATGTGAAAGCCCGCTCGCCGTCGCAGGAGTTCGCCCTGCCGAGCGTCATCGCGCTCAAGGAATACATTCCCATGAACCGGCGTCCGGCGTTCACGCGCTTCAACGTGTTCCTGCGCGACGGCTTTACCTGCCAGTACTGCGGTGGCCGGATGGCGGCGGAGGAACTGACCTTCGATCACGTGGTGCCGCGCTGCCGCGGCGGGCGCACGACATGGGAGAACGTCGTCACGGCGTGCTCCCCGTGTAATCTGCAGAAAGGCCACAAGCTGCCGAAGCACGCGAAGATGTTCCCGATGCGGGAACCCGCGAGGCCGACCTGCCACACCCTTCAGGAGAACGGACGTTCATTCCCGCCAAACTTCCTCCACGAAAGTTGGCGGGATTTTCTTTACTGGGATTCCGAACTGGAAGCCTGATCCGCTCCCGGCTGGACAGTCGCACTTCGTTGCTGCATATCTTCATATACGACATTCGATATATGAGGTGAGATCATGTTCAGCAAAGAAGGGTTCATCGAAGCATGCGGCGTCGCCGTCAAGGAAGGCCAGGCGGCCGTCCGTGAACTGGTGCAGGAAGCGGTTTCGGACCCGAACGGCATCATCAAGGAACTGGGTGAGCCGAAGAAGGCGGGCATTGATCTGCTGCACCGTTCCGACGACCTGACGGTCATCAACTTCATCTGGTCGCCGTACATGACCCTGATCCCGCACAATCACAACATGTTCGCCGTGATCGGCCTCTACAATGGGCGCGAGGACAACGTCTTCTGGAAGAAGACCGACGATGGGCTCGAGGCGGCGGGTGCCGACTCGCTCGGGACCGGTCAGGTCGCGACGCTCGGCCACAGCATCATCCATTCGGTGACCAACCCGCTCGGCAAGTTCACCTCGGCGATCCACGTTTACGGCGGCGACTTCTTCGAACCCGACGAGCCGCGCAGCGAGTGGGATCACGAAACCCTGAAAGAGCGTCCCTGGGACGTCGAGACGACGCGCAAGTGCTTCGCCGAAGCCGAGGAACGCTATCTGGCGGGCCTAGCTGCGCACGCCGCGGAGTAACCGTTACGCCCGCCAGCAGGGCTTCCTGCTTTCCAATTCCGCGTCACGGCCGCTGAGGCCGAGATCGGCCAGTTGCCACGGCTCCATGATTCGGAGCCGGCGGCGCTGACGGTGACGCATGATCCAGAGGTAAAGCGTGCCGATGAGGTTGGGGAACAGCATGTTCGTCTTCCTTATTGCTTTTGATTGGCGAAAATTTCCGTGAGGTCCGCGTGCGGGATCATGCCGTCCAGATAATCGAGGCGGCCCGCAGCCAATCCCGCCACGGCATCCCGAACAAGGTCCAGCGTCGCGCACATGACGCTGCCGCCGGTCGATATACGCCGGACACCCATGGCTTCGAGCTCATCCAACGGGATGTCGAAGCTCCGCATGCCTATCAGCACGTTGACGGGCTTCGAGACCGTTTCCAGCAGCAGACTAATCTGGTTACGGGTCTTCAGGCCGGGAATATAAAGGCAGTCCGCGCCGGCGGCTTCGTACGCCTTGATCCGCTCAAGCGCGTCGGTCATGGGATCGTTGTGGGGGACCAGGAAGCATTCCGCCCGCGCCGTTAAGGCGAACGGCACATCCGCTTTGTCGATGGCTTCGCGCGCCGCCCGGATCCGCTCCACGGTCTCTCCGATACTTGCGAGCTCGTCGCCGCCGAAGCGCCGGTGATCCTCGATGCTGCCGCCCCGGGCGCCGGCCTCGATCATCATGCGGAACGTCTCGGCGACTTTATCAGGGGTTTCGCCGTAGCCGTCCTCGCTGTCGACGCTGACCGGGATATCGACGGCTTGGCAGATATTCTCGACGACGCGCAGGAATTCGTCGCCGCTGAGGTCGCCCTCGTAGTCGGGCCTAGCCATCGTGTAGACGATCCCGGCGCTGGTGGTGCCGATGGCGTCGGCGCCGGCATGTTCCATGATCCGGGCCGAGCCCGCGTCCCACGCGTTCGGCATGCGGATCATCGGGCCTTCGGCGTGGCGTTTCAGGAAGTCGTTCTTGTTCATCGGCATGCTCCTCGATTTCGTTGATCGACAATCTAACGTGAAGCTTCCAATTGTCATTCAATAACGATTCGGTTATCATCGAAATATGAATGTAAAAGGAGTTTCAGATGTTTAACGATGGCTGGGAGAAAACCGACGCCCGGGCTGCAGCCCGCATCGGCGCCGTGATCGGGGTGCCCGCGCGGGCCAATATGCTGGCCGCGCTGGCCGGCGGACAGGCGTTGACGGCGACGGAACTGGCGCTTCACGCGGGCGTCACGGCGCAAACGGCGTCTTCGCATTTGAAGAAGATGAGCGATCTCAACCTGATCGTCGTCGAAAAGCAGGGCCGGCACCGCTATTACCGCCTTTCCGACGCCCGGGTCGCCGATGCGCTGGAACCGCTGGCGCATCTTCTGCCCGACCAGCCGGTGGCGCACCGCAAACCCTCCAAACTATTGCAGGAACTCAGGGAATCTCGCATGTGCTACGACCATCTCGCGGGGGTGCTGGGCGTTGCGGTGGCGGATGCGCTGAAAGATCGCGGTTACATCACCGAGGACGACAAGGATTTCCACCCGACGAACGCAGGTTTCGGCTTTTTCGCCGATCTCGGCATCGATTTCGAGAATTTGAAGGGCAAGCGCCGCCATTTGGCGCGCCGCTGTCTCGACTGGAGCGAACGGCGCCCCCATGTCGGCGGTGCGCTTGGCGCCGCGCTCGCCGATACATTCCTGAACAACGGCTGGATCGAGCGGATTCCCGACAGCCGCAAGGTGATCCTGACCGGAGAGGGGCAACAGGCGCTTTCCCGGCGATTGGGGATCGACGCATAAAAACGCGCCGAACCCTTTGACATTTCCCCGATTTTCCCTATATTCCGCGCCTTCATGCCCGGGAATGTGGGCTGGCGGCTTAGTTTCGCCATTCCCCGCCGCCGCGAATGCGGGTCGGACTACCGGGCTCATAACATCCGGTTGAACGTAGAGAGATCGAAAAATGAGCAAACGTCAGTCTTCGAAGTACAAAATTAACCGCCGCCTCGGCGTCAATCTGTGGGGCCGTCCGAAAAGCCCGGTCAACACCCGCGATTACGGCCCCGGCGAGCATGGCCAGCGCCGCAAGAAGCCGTCGGATTACGGCCTGCAGCTGATGGCCAAGCAGAAGCTCAAGGGCTACTACGGCAACATCTCGGAAAAGCAGTTCCGTAAGTATTACGCCGAAGCCGTCCGCCGCCGCGGCGACACGTCGGAAAACCTGATCGGCATTCTGGAACGTCGCCTGGACGCCGTCATCTACCGCATGAAATTCGTTCCGACCGTCTTTTCCGCGCGCCAGTTCATCAACCACGGTCACGTCAAGGTGAACGGCCAGCGCGTCAACATCCCGTCCTACATGGTCAAGGAAGGCGATGTCATCGAGGTCAAGGAAAAGTCCCGCCAGCTGCCGCTGGTGCTGCTCGCCTCCGAGAGCTCCGAGCGCGAAGTGCCTGACTACGTCGAGGTCAACCACCAGCGCATGACCGGTACCTTCATCCGTCAGCCGAAGCTGGAAGATGTGCCGTACCCGGTGCAGATGGAACCGAACCTGGTCATCGAGTTCTACTCGCGCTGATCCGTCGTTCGGAAAGCATTCGCAAGGGCCGGTATCCGATGGATGCCGGCCTTTGTTTTTGCGTTCGCCGCGTCATGCCATTTGCTAGCATCCGTTCATGACCAAGCTCTCCGCCCTTGTCGTCGCCCATAACGAGGAAGCCCGCCTCGACGACTGTCTGTCGCGGCTCCGGTTCGCCGACGAGGTCGTCGTCGTGCTCGACCGCTGTACGGACGCAAGCAAAGCGATCGCCGAGAAGCACGGCGTGAAATATATCGAGGGCGCGTGGCCGGTTGAAGGGGAGCGCCGCCACGCCGGGATCGACGCCTGCGCCGGGCCGTGGATACTGGAAATCGATGCCGACGAATGGGTCGACGCCGCCCTGGCGGCGGAGATCGCGGCCGCGGTCAACGCCGACGATGCGGATTTCTTCTTCACGCCGATCCACAACTATGTGGGTACGCGGTGGGTGAAATACGGCTGGATGGCGGCGCTGGCCCCGGATCTTCGGGGCAGCCTGTTCAGGAAAGGGCACAAGACCTGGGGAATGGAGCGGGTGCACCCCAACGTCTCGTTCACCGGCACGCGCGGGGCCGATTTCGTCGGCGGCATCCGTCACAATTTTGTCGACGACGTTTCCGGTCTCATCAAGCGCTTCAACAGGAACACGTCGCTGAAAGCCGAGGAACTGGCCGCCAGCGGCGAGATGGCGAAAACCAGACGCCTGGCGCGCAAGGCGCTGTCACGGTTCTGGAAATGCTATGTCGCCCGCAAGGCGTATCGCGAAGGCGGCGTCGGCCTCGTCATCTCGATATTGTCGGCGCTCTATCCGCTGGTCGCGCACCTGAAGGCGCAAGAGATCAGATCGAACGCAGCAGATCGTCGAACGCCGGGATGACGCGCGCGTCCGTAAACAGGCGATCCGCGTTCGCCGCGATCCGGTCGCGGGTGTCGTTTAAAAAACCGTCGTCCGTCATCAGCCGCACGGCGATCTCGGCATAGTCTCCGGCGTCGTTTGCGATCAGGCCGTCCAGTTCCATCATGCTGTTCATCGCGTACGTGTGCCGTCCGCGCATGAACCGGCCGGGGAGGGTGACGACGGGCGTGCCCATGGCGACCGTCTCCAGCGACGTATTCCCCCCCGACCAGCCGAAGGTGTCGAGCACGACCCGCGCGCCGGCGAGGTGTTTGAGGAACGTTTTCCGATCGCAGGGCGGGATGAAGTCGAGCTTGGCGTCCGGATCTATGCCCTGCGCGCGCAGCGCCCCCGCCAATCGCGCTCGGAACGCTGCCGTTACTTCCTTGATCGGATGTGCGAAAAACGCCAGCTTCCGGTTCGGCGTCTCTTTCAGGATCGCTGCGAACGCCTCGTCCTGCTCCGGCATGACCTTGAACAGCGACTGCGCGCACAGATAGTCATGCGGTACGGCTTCGGGTGGATGCGTGGGCGGGTCGTAGGTGATCGAAAGTCCCGGCAGCGTCACGAGATTTTCGCGGTAATGCCGTGCGCCGTCTTCGGGCTCCATCAGGTCGGAGGAGATGAAGGTGTCGACGGTCGGAAATCCGCTCGTCACCGGATGGCCCCAACTCATCAACTGCCGAGGGGCGAGGGGCAGGGCGGCCAGCACCTGGGTGCGCGGGTCCATGCCGATATCCGGATAAATCAGCGCGTCGCATTCAAGCGCTTGAATATGGTGGGCCAGATCGGTCGTGCCCATCGGTGACAGGTGCGCTGCATCGGTCTTCGCCGCCAGGGCCGCCGTTGCGTCGTCGCCGGGGCCTGCGCTCGAGATCAGATGCACCTCGAATTCATCCCGGTTCACGCCCTCGATCCACCCCCTGAACAGGTTGCAGATAGTGTGGGATCTGAAGTGCGCGGAAACGAAGCCGATCCGCTTTCTTGCGCGCGCGGGCGGGGGCGGCGGCTCGGCGACGGCGGGCAAAGCCTTCGCGGCGATGGCGCTGACATGTTCCCCCCACGCGGTCATGGGCGCGCGGTCGTCTTCCCCCTGATAGGCGAGCGCGAAGGGGAGTATCTCGGAGATCGCGTCGAACGCCGCGTCGAGGGGTGGGCCCGCGTCGGGGACGCCGTCTTCGACGATCCGCTCCAGTCCCGACAGCCATGTGTCCCGGGCGTCCGCTCTTTCATCGACGGAAGCGTAGATCTGCGGCAGCGCCAATGCCGCGGCCCACCGGGCCTTGGTAAAGCCCGGACGAGCATGGATTGCGGCAGCCATGGCCTTGCGCCCTCCCGCGACGTCGTTCCGGGTGATGCGGATCGCACCCAGCGCGTAGGCGGCGTCCGCCAGATCCGGTTCAAGCGCGAGGGCCCGGTCGAGCGCAGCTTCGGCGCCGCCGAGGTCGCCTTTCTGGCGAAGGATGTTGGCGAGGTTGTTGAGCGCCGCCGCGTCGTCGGGCGACGATTTCAAAACCTGCTCCAACAACGCCCGGGCGCGCGCCAGCTGCCCTTGTCCCTGCAGCGCGGCGGCGAGGTTCTTGATGATCTCGGTATTGCCGGGTGTGAGCTCAAGCGCGCGTTCGTAGCAGGTGACGGCGTTTTTAAGGCGTCCCGCCGCGAGCAACAGATTGCCAAGGTTGAAATGCCCCCCTGCGAACGCCGGATGCTTTTGCGTGAGGCGCGTAAGTACCTGCTCGGCCTCGTCCCGGTCGCCGGTATGCCTGAGCGCAACGGCGTAGGCGTTCAACAGGTCAGGCGCATCGGCGCCTTCGTCGATCAGACCTCTGAACGAATGGGCCGCGTCTTCAAAGGCGCCGGCGGCAGTCTGGACGAGGCCCAGGTTGAAACGGAACGGGCCGACGCCGGGCGCGAGCCGGACCGCCGTCTCTAGTTCCGCAAGTGCGCCCATATGATCGCCGCGCTGATGCAGCGCAAGTCCCAGGAAGTGCCGGGTTTCGGCGTGATCCGGCGCGTTTGCGAGGATGTCGCGGTAAATGGCTTCGGCGTCGTCCAGCAGGCCGTCGCGCTGGTGCGAAAGGGCCTCATCGATCCGTTGATCGATGTCGCCGCTCAAGTCAGGCATATCGGCAAGGCGGGAAGCAGATCAGGCCGAGAAATCGACCACGGAACCGCGCGTCGGTTCGGCGGGGAACGCGGTCGGGTTGGTCTGCAGTTCCTCGACCGACCGGACGGACCGGGCGAAGTCCTGCGTTTGTGCGACGGTGAATTGGCGCTCGGCTTCGGCGCGGTCGGCGAGTCTGGTATTCCGTTCGGCGAGCAACTGTTCGAAGCTTGCCGGCCCGGCGCTCGGGCTCGCGGCGACATCCTGGATTTCGGAGGCCGGGGGCGGGGCCGTCGGCGTTAGCGGCGGCAGCGAATTGGCCTGCGATTCGATGAAGGCCTGACGGTCGCGTTCGTCGGCATAAAACGCCTGAAGATCGTCTTGTTCCTGTTGAAGTCTTTCGTCGATCCGGCGGTCGACCACATCGCGAGCGATCTGGTCTTCGATCAGTCGGGCGTCGGCGACGTTACGCTGGTATTCGCGCTGGATACGGGCGCGGTCGATGTCTTCCGCGGTCCGTTCGGCGGCGCGCCGCTCTTCGGCCTGGCGCTCGACCTCGCGGGCGCGTTGAACCGCATCCTCGCGCTGACGCGCGCGGGCAAGCTCGGTTCTTTGATCGCGTTGCGCTTGCAGGCGCTCCGCGCTGGCGATTAATGAAACCTCTAACGCCATTCACCAACCCGTTGATTCAAAGGGTCCTTTTGGCGTCTTCTACGTCAACGCACCTTATTGGTGGCCGCTTCTCGACCTGCTTATTATAATAAAAAAGCGGGAATGTGCAAAATCCATCGCCATTTCGGGGGATATGCGAATATGGACGGAATGCCGGAACTGACGCCTCTTCAGGCGCTAGCCGTCGGGGCTGCTTACGTGGTCATGGCGGACAAGAAGGCGTTACCCGAAGAGCGTGCCTCGCTGGTCAGCATTTTCGGCAAGCACGTCAGCCGCCGGGAACTCAGCTCGACGCAGATCCAGCGGATGACGGCGGACGCCTTCGCCTATGTCGCCAAGTACCCATTCGACAAGTTCCTGGTCTCTATTGAGGGGACGCTGACGCCCGCGCAAGCCATCGCCGTCTTCATGAACATGTACGAAACCATGATCGTCGACGGCAATGTCGTCGCCCGCGAAAAGGAACTGGTCGAGGAATTCTACCGCTTCTTCGACATCGACCGTCGCGTTGTCAACACGGCGCGCGAGATCATTATGGTGAAGAACGACACCTCGCTGTTTCTGCGCGAAGACCACCCCAACAACTCCCGGGATTTCCGCTTCGGCTTCCTCGACCGCATGGACCTCGAGGCGTGAGCGTTTGCCGCCGGGACTTGCACCCCCGGGCGGTGTCGTTTAAGAGCGCTGCATGAAGTTTCCAGATCCCCTGATCCGTGGGCGCCTGATCAAGCGTTACAAACGGTTTCTGACCGACGTCGAGCTGGACGACGGCAGCGTCGTCGTCGCGCATTGCGCCAATTCGGGATCGATGGAAAGCGTCAAGGAGCCGGGCGCCGAAGTATGGCTGTCGCCGGCCCGCAACCCGGACCGCAAGCTGAAGTTCACATGGGAGCTGATCCGCATCGGCGAGACGCTGGTGGGCATCAACACGTCGCTGCCGAACCTGATCGTTTCCGAAGCGATCGAGAACGGCGTTGTCGACGAGTTGACGGGTTACGGGTCGCTCCGCCGCGAGGTAAAGTACGGCAAGAATTCCCGGATCGATATCCTGCTCGAGGACGATGAGAAGCCCAAGTGCTACGTGGAGGTGAAGAACACCACGATGCGCCGCAATCTGGACGGCGGCCCCGTTGAGTTCCCCGACGCGGTCACGTCGCGTGGTGCCAAGCATCTGGTCGAGCTTTCCGACATGGTCAAGGACGGTCACCGGGCGGTGATGTTCTATCTGGTGCAGCGCGAGGACGCGGAGACGTTCACCGTTGCCGACGATATCGATCCGACCTACGCGGACGAACTCGCGAAGGCGATGAAGGCCGGGGTCGAGGTGGTCTGCTATGCGTGCACGCTGAGCCCCGATGAAATCGTGGTGACGCGCAAAATTCCTGTGAGCCTGTAAAAAAATTCCCGCCGGGTGTGAAAAAAGCCCGGAAAGGCTTACATAAAACGAAATGTTATGGATAGAGACATGAACGAACAGGCAGCAAAAGTTCCGGCGCGCGACGGCCGCTACATCAAGATTCACGATGCCGCGGGTTTCGAGGGAATGCGCAAGGCCGGGCAACTGGCCGCCGAATGCCTGGACTTCATCACGCCTTACGTGAAGCCGGGCGTCAGCACCGAAGAACTGAACACGCTCTGCCACGACTGGACGCTGGAACGCGGTGCGGTGCCGGCGCCGCTGAACTACCGCGGCTTCCCGAAATCCATCTGCACCTCGATCAACCACGTGGTCTGCCACGGAATTCCGGGCGACAAGGTGCTCGGCGACGGCGACATCATCAACATCGACGTGACGGTCATTCTGGATGGCTGGTACGGGGATACCAGCCGCATGTTCTATGCCGGCAAACCGAGCATCAAGGCGCAGAAGCTGGTTGAAACCACATTCGAATGTTTGTGGCGCGGGATCGAAATGGTGCGCCCCGGCGCGACCCTCGGCGACATCGGCCATGCCATCCAGTCCTATGCCGAAAAGAAACGCTATTCCGTGGTGCGCGATTTCTGCGGTCACGGTCTCGGCCGCGTCTTCCACGACGCGCCGAACGTCATGCACTTCGGCCGCCCGGGAGAGGGCGAGGTGCTACGCGAAGGCATGTTCTTCACCATCGAGCCGATGATCAACGCCGGCAAGCTGGACGTGAAGATTCTCGCCGACGGCTGGACCGCGGTGACCAAGGATCGCTCGCTTTCGGCGCAGTTCGAACATTCGCTGGGCGTGACCGCCGACGGCTACGAGATCTTCACGCTGTCGCCCACCGGTCTCGACTGCCCGCCCTACAAGGTGTGATCCGATGACGGTGGCGCGTGGGAGCGAACACGCCGGCCATCGTCAACGGTTGCGGAGCCGCTTTCTGGCGGCGGGCGGAGAGCGCCTGCCCGACTATGAAATCCTCGAGATGGTATTGTTCGGCGCGATCCCGCGGGGCGACGTCAAACCGCTTGCCAAACGTCTCTTGAAGCGCTTCGGTTCTTTCGCCGACGTGATCGCGGCGCCGCCGGAAACGCTTTCGGAGGTCGACGGCATGGGCGAGGCGTCGATCGCGGCGCTCAAGATCGTCGAGGCGGCGGCGCAACGGCTCGGCCAGGAAACGGTCATGGACAGCCCGGTGCTGTCGAACTGGGACCGGCTGATCGAATACTGCCGGATGCGCCTCGGCCGCGCCGAACGGGAGCATTTCCGGGTGTTGTTCCTGAACCGTAAGAATGTCCTGATTGCCGACGAGGAGCAGCAGCGCGGCACCATCGACCATACCCCGGTCTATCCGCGCGAAGTTGTCAAACGCGCCCTGCAACTCGGCGCAAGCGCGATCATCATGCTGCACAACCACCCGTCCGGCGATCCGGAACCGTCCCGCGGCGATATCGACATGACCCGGGAAATCCGCGAAACGGCGGAACGTCTGGGAATCCTGCTTCACGACCATGTCATCGTCACGCGGACGGGGCACCGGTCATTCAAGGCTATGGGCTTGCTTTAACAGACGCCTTGCGTGAGGCTTGCGCCATGTCAGCCGAATTTTCCCGTGACCGGGTACTGCCGGAATCCGATCCGCCTGCAGGTATCGAACTGATCCGGCGCGGGCGAGCGCGCGCCGCCGGTATCGATATGCCGAAGGCGCGGTTCCAGCGCGCGCGCGGCGTCGCATCGGAAACCGAGTTCAAGCAAGCGATGGCGGCGGACCTCAAGCCGATGTTTCATGCCCAGGCGGGCTGGCGTGACCCGGATGTGACGGCGGCCAACATGGCGGAAATCTCCGAACGTGTGGCGGACGCCGGCGGGCGCGTCGACAGATACGGAATCTGCCTAGATTGGAGCATGGGGTATCCACCCGACAAACGCGACGGCCGTAACAGGGGCACCGGGCTGGTGCTCCGCAGCGACGACGATTTTCACCTCGTCGCCGAAGCCACCGACGCCGCCGCGCATTTCGGTGATTTCGTGATCGGTATGCCGGCGGCGGTCGAAAATACCGAGGCCGCCTTGCGCGCCGGTGCGACCAGTATCGGCAATCTCGGCCAGTACTTCACCTTCCGCCTGCCGGACTGGGACGACGATGCCTTGATTGCGGCGGCCACGGTCGAGGCGATCGCGATGTGCGCCGCGCAACCGGTCGACATCATCGTTCATTCCAATCTCGACGACGGCTTTGCGGCTAGGTTTTCCGACCTCGCGTGCACGCTCGGCGCGGCGCTGATCGAGCGTTACATCGTCGAGCATCTGATCGGCGGGCGTATCGGACACTGTTACGGGCATACGTTCTCAGGGTTGAAGGAACGTCAGGCGTTCCATCTGGCACTGGCCGAGGCCTCGCCCGGTCCCGGCACCATGATCTACGGTAACACGACGCGCTTCGCCGACGACGATGCGGCGAACTATGCGGTTCTCGCCGGATATCTGAGCGCCGATCTGGCGGCGCTGCGTTGGGCGCCGAGCGGTCATGCCGTGACGCCGATCCCGGTGACAGAAGCGCGCCGCATCCCGAGCGTCGACGAGATCGCCGACGCGCAAGTCTTCGCCGCCACCCTCGCCGAGCGGACGTCCGAACTCTTGCCGGCCGACCCACCGCAAAGCGTGCGCGCGCTCGCCGATGAGATCGTTGCCGGGGGACGCACGTTTTTCGACAACGTGTTGAACGGTCTGGGCGAGCTCGGCTATGCGACCGACGACGCTTATGAAATGCTGCTGGCGATCCGCCGCATCGGCGCGCCGGCGCTGGAACGCGCCTTCGGCCCCGGCAAGCGGGATGAACGCGGCTACTACGGCCGCGCGCCGGTGGTGGTCTCGAGCGTCGTCAGCGAGATCGCGGACCGGGCCGACGGCATCGTCACCGGTCTCGACCCCAGGCTGGTCGAGGGCCTGAAACACCGCCGGCCGAAAATCTGCATCGCGACGACCGACGTGCATGAATACGGCAAGCGGCTGGTCGAACAGGTGTTGTCGAAACTGGAGATCGAGGTCGTGGACGGCGGGATCGGCGTCGACGCCGACGATCTTCTGAAAACCGCCGAGGCGGCCTCGGCGGACGTGATCGCGATCAGCACTTACAACGGGGTTGCCGCCGATTTCGTCCGCGACCTCGCGGGTGAGATGAAGCCTGACGGCTACCGGCCTCAGGTGTTTGTCGGCGGCCGGCTGAATGCCGTCCCCGACGGCACCAATACCGGCCTGCCGGTCAACGTCGCAGATGAGCTTGGAAAAACAGGTGCGATCCCGTGTACGCGGATCGAGGACATGCTGGAAATCATCGCGGCGGCAGGCGGAGGAAAATCGTGAAGATCGGGATCATTGGAATCGGCCATTTGGGATTTGCGCTCGCCGAGGGATATGCGCGGGCAGGACTGTCAAAAGACTTGATCGTCTCGCCGCGCGGGCGGGAAAAGGCGTCGCTGTTGCGCGCGACCTATGGGATACGCGTTGCCGATGACAATGCGGATGTGGTCCGCAGTTCGGACGTCGTCATCATCGCGACCCGGCCCGCCGATGTGATCGCCACGGTCCGATTATTGCCGTGGCGGGAGGGGCAGGTGCTGATCTCGGCGGCGGCGGGCATTACGGCGGGTGCACTAAGGGGCGCGGCGGCACCGGCCGATGCGGCGCGCGCGATGCCGGTCCTGGCCAGCCGATACGGTGAAAGCGCGATCCCGCTCTATCCGGATGTCGAAAAGGCAAGAGAAGCATTGGCGCCGCTCGGCCGCGTGACGCCGATCGGCGATGAGGACGCGTTTTCAGCGGCGAGTGCGCTCGGCGGCTGGTTCGGCTGGCTGTTCGCGCTGACCGGCGAGACCGCCGATATTTTGATCGAAAGCGGTGTCGAGAAAACGGCCGCCCGCAAGGTCACGGCCGATATGATGCGCGCCGCCGGCGCGATGATCGCGGAAACGCCGGAAAAGGATCCGCGCGATACTCTCCAGCAACTGGCGACGCCGGGCGGGATCACGGAGGCCGGGATGCAGACCCTGCGCCAAGCGGAAGCCCTGAAGCCCTGGCGCGACGCCATGGCGGCCGCCGCGAGCCGGCTTCAGGCGCTCGGCCGCTCCGGGGACTGAGTCGCCGCCGGCTTTATCGCAGCGGTTGCCTGCTCCTTTTTCGGGGGCTTGGTCGCGTGTTGCCGGACCCGTTTTTCGAGCTTCTTGCGTCGTCTGCGGCGGATGTATTTCAGCGAAAACTTGTAGCTGAGCCAGGCGCTGACGATGGCGTACGGCAGACAGCCGATGCCCATCGACAGTCCGAGTTCACGTGCCAGCAGCGCCATGAGATCGAGAACCGCCTGCCAGAAGCCGGCGCCGGCATCGAATGCCGAGTGCCAGGACGTCAGAAAGGTGTCGTAGCCGGTGATGTTGTTCCACTCGCCGCGCATGACCTGCCCGGTGGCGTAGAAAAGATAATAGATCGGCAGCATGGTGAAGACGTTCGTCACCCACGTCCACGCGAACGAAATGACGAGGCTGAAATTGGCGTTCTTGAGCGGTTTGAACAGCAGCCAGGTCATGAAGCAGAGATACATCTGAATGCCGACCAGCGGCGTCATCGCCCAGAACATGCCGACGGCGACGCCACGCGCCGAGTATTCCGGCGAATGCGGACTACGGCGCAACGGTATGAGCAGCTTGAGGCGCGACAAACGCCCCATGCGTTCCATAAACCCTCGACTGACGCGAGCCACCTGCGCCATCAACGTCTCCCGAATATCCTCTGCCTCTGCCTGGGCGTTGATCCGGATGATGGCAGAAATACCAACCTTCTCAACACACTAAATCGCGAACATGACGCAATTGTCATCGTCGGCCGTAAAATTGTCTCAGAAACACTAAAAAACCTGACTTTACCGGGCGCGCGGGCCTAATATCGCCGGGTTTGGGAGAAGACATTGCAGGCTATTTTCATTCGCGTATTCGTGCCGTTCGCGCTCGGGTATCTGCTTTCCTATCTGCTCAGAGTCGTCAACGCGGTGATCGCACCGGCACTGATCGAGGATTTGGGCCTAAGCGCGTCCGATCTTGGGTTGTTGACCAGCGCCAACCTGTTCGCGTTCGCCGCGTTTCAGTTGCCGCTGGGGGTGCTGCTCGACCGCTACGGGCCGCGCCGGATGGAGGCGCTTCTTCTGCTGGTCGCCGCGGCCGGTACGGCGACCTTCGCGCTCGCTGGTTCGCTGGCGCTGCTGGTGCTCGGACGTGGGATGATCGGGCTCGGCACGTCGGCATGCCTGATGGCGGCATTCACGGCCTATGCGTTGTGGCTGCCGAAGGATCGGCTGCCGGCGGTCAACGGGTATCAGATGGTGGCGGGCGGCATCGGCGCGCTGATCGGCACCACCCCGATCGAAGCCATCGAAGAGATGCTGGGCTGGCGCGGCGTGTTCTGGGTGCTGACCGCGGTCGCCGTTGGCATGTCGATGATGATCTATTTCGTCGTCCCCAGGCGCAACGAACCGGCACATGGCACCGAGACCTTCCGCGAAGCCATCGGCGGCGTCCGGCGGGTGTTCTGGTCGCCGTTGTTCTGGCGCGTGGCGCCGCTTTGCGTCGGCTCACAGGCGGCGTTTCTCGGTATCCAGAGCCTCTGGTTGGGCCCGTGGTTCCACGACGTGATGGGGCTGAACAACCGCGAAACCGCGGATGCGCTCTCGTACGTCGCCATTGCGATGGTCGCGAGCTACACGTGCCTCGCCATCATCACCGGCTATCTCTCGAAACGCGGGGTCGGCGCGATCCGGATATCGGTTACGGGCATGAGCATCTTCATCGTGATGCAGTTGATCGTCGTGTTCGAGATCGTACCCGTCACCGTGACGACGTGGATGGTGTGGGCCTTCACGGCGACGTACGGGATCGTCTGTTACGCAGGCCTGACGCAACGCTTCCCAACCCAACTGGCGGGCCGGGTGGTAACGGCGGTCAACCTTCTGGCGTTCTTCGGCGCGTTCGGCGTGCAATGGGGCGTCGGTGTCATCATCGATTTCTGGCCACTCACCGAAAGCGGGGGCTTCCACCCGGACGGCTATCGCTGGGCGTTCGGCATCGTCGCCGCGATCCAGATCGTGGCGCTGGCGTGGTTCCTGGTGTTCAGGACGGAACGGGTCGTCGAAAGTCACGGGTGACGACGCCGTCGCGTTCGTAACCGCGCACCATCAGTTTCCCTTCGAGGGCATTGGCGACGACCGCGATCCGCGTCGTATCGTTGAGGATCGGCGGCTGCACCCAGTCGAATCCGTCTTCGGCATCGTCGCGGGTTTCGGTCATCATCGTCCGCCTGCCGACGCTGTCGACGCCCCGGTAGTGGCCCGGCACGTTGCGGGCCATCCAGTGATTGGCGCAGGATGTCGGATTGTCGTGAACGGTGCCGTCGTCTTCCTCGCGCTCGATCAGGCAGGATTGTTCCGGGCCGGTGCCGCTAAGCGTGAAGAACGCGGGGATCGCCAAAGGCGTTTCCATCAGGCGCTCCTTGGCTTCGTCATAGGTCGCGCAGGTATCGAAGATCTCGCGCAACAGATGCGTCGGCGGCAGGGCGCGGCGCGCCATGAGACGCCCGCGATTGATCCCCCAGTCGATCCAGCACGATTTCGTCCATTTGCGGAAGGGCGGCTGATTGATGGCGGCCGAGAATCGGCCCGGCGCCATGGCGGTCACCACGCCGACGAAGCCCGGCCAAGTGACGTTGTAGTAGGAGCCGCACTTGCCCTTGAACTTGGCGACGACCACGGTCTCGCCCAGGCCGTCGAGCGGCCAGTCGAGGGTCCTGAGCATCCGGTTGCCGTTGCCGGACGGGTCGGGGCCGGCGCCGGTCGTGCAACTCCATTCATAAGAAAGATTGAGCAGCCAGGCGCCGGACTTGCCGGCTTCCGCATCGACGGCGGCAATTTCGTCGATCAAACGGTTATTCTGACGTTTCAGCCACCCCTTCGACACTACGTCACCGATGCCGATGGCGAGCGATCCGTAATGTTCACGCCCGGCGCGGATCACCGCCTGAAAACGGCCGGTTTCGGCGCGCGCGACATCGATCGCGCCCGCTTCGGTTGCGTCGACGTAGGGAATTTCGACCAGTTGATCGGTCTCGGTGACTTGCGAATCCATGCTGCCCCTTTATACGCGAGCGGTGTTGCGTTGTCATGAAACCTCGCCGGAGCCGATTGCAGGCTTTAAAATCGGGCGCGCGTGGGTATGATCGCCCCGCCGCAGAAGGAGACCCCGTATGATCCCGCGTTACAGCCGTCCCGACATGACCGCCATCTGGGAACCGGCCAACAAATTCCGCATCTGGTTCGAGATCGAGGCGCACGCCTGCGACGCCATGGCCGAGTTGGGCGTGATCCCCAAGGAGGCCGCCAAGGAAATCTGGGCCAAGGGCGACAAGCCCTACACACAGGAACGAATCGACCGCATCGACGCGATCGAGCTGGAGACCAAGCACGACGTCATTGCGTTCACCACCGAACTGGCGGAACAGGTCGGCGAGCCCGCGCGCTTTGTGCATCAGGGCATGACGTCGTCGGATGTGCTGGATACCTGTCTTGCCGTTCAGATGAAACAGGCTGCGGACATTTTATTGGCGGATATCGGCAAGCTGCTGGCGGCCCTCAAGCGCCGCGCGTTCGAGACCAAATTGATGCCGGTGATGGGCCGTTCGCATGGGATTCACGCCGAACCGACGACGATGGGTCTGAAATTCGCGCGCTTTTATGCCGAGTTCGCCCGCAATAAGGCGCGCCTCGAGGCGGCGCGCGCCGACATCGCCACCTGCGCCATTTCCGGGGCCGTCGGGACCTTCGCCAACATCGATCCGCGCGTCGAGGCGCATGTGGCGAAGAAACTGGGGTTAATCCCTGAGCCGATCTCGACGCAGGTCATTCCGCGTGACCGGCACGCGCAGTATTTCGCGACGTTGGGCGTGATCGCGAGTTCGATCGAGAACGTCTCGATCGAAATCAGGCACATGCAGCGGACCGAAGTCCGCGAAGCGCAGGAATACTTCGCGCCGGGGCAGAAAGGCTCGTCGGCGATGCCGCACAAGCGGAACCCGATCCTGACCGAAAATCTGACCGGTCTCGCGCGGATCGTGCGCTCGGCCGTGGTGCCGGCGCTCGAGAATGTGGCGCTCTGGCACGAGCGCGATATCTCGCATTCGTCGGTCGAACGGATGATCGGCCCCGACGCGACCGTGACCCTCGATTTCGCGCTGAACCGTCTGGCCGGTGTGATCGACAAGCTGGTCGTCTATCCCGACAACATGCTGAACCACATGAACGCGTTCGGTGGCATTCACGACGCGCAGCGGGTTTTGCTGTATCTGACGCAGAACGGCGTCAGCCGCGAAGACGCCTACAAGATCGTGCAGCGCAACGCGATGCGGGTCTGGAAGAGTTTCGGGATCGATCAGGACAATCCGGACACGCCGCCGGTTCTCGACGACGTCGAGAAGGAAGCCGCCGCCCACGACAACCGGCTCGCGTTCTTCCTCAGCCACGACCCAGAACTGGCGGACGTGTTGCCGGCCAAGGATCTGAAAAAGCTGCTGGAGAAGGATTCGGTCAGTTACCACACGGCGCGGGTCGACGATATTTTCGCCCGCGTGTTCGGCAGCGACTGAGGATCAGGCTTCTTTTTTGACCTGATCGAGGGCGACGCTTTCGAGTTCCTGGATCTTGGCGCGGACCTGCGCTTCGGTGACCGGCGCGTTCTTTTCGCCGATGTCCTTCATCACCTTGCGCATGACGTCTTCGACGCCGGGCTCGTCCATATCGGCGACCACGACTTCCTTGGCGTAGTTTTCGGCGTCATCGCCGGTCAGGCCGAAGATTTCTGCGAGCCAAAGGCCGAGCAGCTTGTTGCGACGGCTTTCCGCCCGGAACAGCAACTGCTGGTCCATCTCATACTTCCGCTCTTCGCCTTTTTCGCGTTTGGAAAAGGAATCGGCCATCGATACGCTCCCCTGAACTGATTCTATCTGTCCCAAAAATAGTCCGGCGACGGTAAAGCCGCAAGCCGCGCTATAGCTGGTTTCTGCGCCGAATGCATATTATTTTTCTGTAATGTGCACTGTCGTTATTCTCCGCCGACCCGATCAACCGTGGCCCGCCCTTATTGCCGCCAACCGCGACGAAATGTCGTCCCGTCTGTGGCGTCCGCCGGCGCGGCACTGGGACGACCATCCGCACGTCATCGCCGGGATCGACGAGGAAGCCGGCGGCACGTGGATGGGGCTTAACGACGACGGCCTGTTCGCCGCGGTGCTGAACCGGCCGGGCTCGCTCGGCCCCGCAGCCGACAAGCGCTCCCGGGGCGAACTGCCTTTAGAAGCGCTGAGCCATGCCGAGGCACGCGAAGCGGCGGAGGCGTTGGGCAATCTGGACGGTCAGGCGTACCGCAGCTTCAACATGCTGATCGCTGACGCGAACGAGGCGTATTGGCTCCGCTCCACCGGGGAAGGGCATGTCGAGGTGTCGCCAATCGGCCCCGGACTTTCGATGCTGACGGCCAATGATCTGAACGACACCGACTCGGCCCGCATCAAGGCGTATCTGCCGCGATTCCGCGATGCCGACGCGCCCGATCCCGAGAGCGGCGACTGGACGGCTTGGAAAGCGCTGTTGGGAAGCCGCGAGCAGCAGGCGTCGGACGGCGAGCGCGGCGCCATGAACGTCGGCACCGGCAGCGGTTTCATGACCGTATGTTCGTCACTGGTGGCTCTGCCGGGTGTCGAGCGCTTCGGTGAGAAACCGAAATGGCTGTTCGCCGCCGGATCGCCCGACAAGATGCCGTTTCTGGACGTGGATCTTAGTGGTTAGACGGACAACGTATTTGTTGATCGTGCTTTTCGGGCTGGGGAGCGCCGCGCAAGCAGCAGGTCCGAACCTGCCGCCGGTCAGTGCGCCGGGCTTCAAGCAGCTTTGCGAAGACATGTATGAAAAGCGCGACACACCCGCAGGCTGGCCGGCCGACATCCACGGCCCCAAACATTATTGCACGCTCCAAACCGTCGACGGCGATGCCACGGAAATGGACGCCGACGATTACGCCTGGACGCTGAGAAAGAGCCTGACCTTCGCCTGCAAGGGCAAGCGAGAGGTGATCTATGAACTGGTGCGCAGGCTCAAGGACTGCGGTGGGGAGACCCGGACGCTTGAGCTTGCGCCCGGCCCTGAAAAAGGCGCATGCCGGGTGTCGTTTCGCGAGACATCGGAAACGTTTGTCGCCGAACCGCGCCTGATCGCCGATCTGATCGACTGGCGCGACAACATGCCGTGGTACGAGCGTATCCTGGTCGACATTTTCGCGCCGGGCGAGATGCCGATGGTGATGGACGGTTTGATCGCATGCGGGAAGGGCGTGACAGATTGAAGAGGTTTCAGGATTGGCGTCACTGGCTGTCGCTGGCAGCTATCGTTCTTTGCCTGCAAGGGTGCGCCACGCCGGATGAACGGGTCGCGGCAGGGCGATATGTGGTTGTGCGGGCGGCACAGGCGGACATCGGCGAGCTGGAGATGACATCGCTGGCACAGCGCGGGGACAGAGTATTCGAGCGCCTTTCCGGCTTTTTCGGCAGATCGCTGCCGGTGCCGGTATACATCGAGATCGATCCGAACCTGGCTGTTTCCCGCTCGTATGCGGATCGCGGCGCAATCGGGTTCCCGCCCCGCGTGGTGGCTCGGAACGCCGTCATCGTGGCGCACGAGATGACCCATCTGTTTATGCCCGAGAAGGTGTCGGAAGCGTTGCGTGAGGGGATCGCCGTCTATGCGCAGGACCGGTTCGGCGAAGTTGCCGGATATCCGAACTATGGGGAAAACCTGGACGCGGTGATCGTTCGTCGCCTGCGTCGTGGCGTCGGCAGCGAAGTTCGCACGTTCAGCGAGGCGGAGGCTTTTTTCCGCCGCAATCGTGGCCGTGAACCAGAAGGTAGAAAAATACCGCTCGCGGCCATCGATCAGGACGCGCGGCGGAACGCATATCTGTTGGCAGGCAGCTTCGCACGGTACCTTTTCGAGGTCGTGCTTGAGTCCGATATGGTTGCCTTCAAGCGGATCTACACCAGCGGCGATTACGAACAGCAAACCGGGAGGTCGGCGGTGGAAATCGAAGCCGCGTGGCGCGCGCGGACCGGGCTGAACGCGTTGGACGGGAACCCGTAAGCCGCCGCTTGCGTCTGATCCGGCGTTACGCCGCGCCCATGAAGCCGGGCATCCAGTCTTCGTTCTTTTGCTTGAGGGCCGAGAGGGCCGTGCTTTCGCCGCCCGCGAGCGACAGCGCGTCGCCGCCCGTGGTGCCGATCCGTGCTGCTGTCACACCGGCTTCGAGGGCCTTGGCCATGACCGTGTCCGGATCGTTCGTCGCGACGATGTAACGCGCCTGATCCTCGCCGAACAGCCAGGCGTGCGTGGGTACCGGACCTGCGGGGACGTCGATCTCGGCGCCGATGCCGCCGCCCATCGCCATTTCCGCGATCGCCACCAGCAAGCCGCCGTCGGCGATGTCGTGGCAGGCATTGGCGAGGCCGGACTGGATCAGATCGCGCACCAGGTCGCCGTTCTTGCGTTCGAGCGCCAGATCGACCGGCGGCGGCGGGCCGTCCTCGCGGCCCTGCAGCTCACGCAGATAGAGGCTCTGGCCGAGATGACCGTTGGTCTCGCCGATCAGAATGATCGCGTCGCCTACGTTTCTGAAGCCGATGCCGACGGCTTTCTCGTAATCGTCCATCAGGCCGATGGCGCCGATGGTCGGCGTCGGTAGGATCGCCTGGCCGTTGGTCTCGTTGTAGAGGGACACGTTGCCCGACACGACCGGGAAGTCGAGCGCCGTGCAAGCTTCGCGCATGCCCTCGATACAACCGACGAACTGCCCCATGATGGCCGGCTTTTCCGGGTTGCCGAAGTTCATGTTGTCGGTGATCGCAAGCGGCTTGGCACCGGTCGCGGTGATGTTGCGCCATGCTTCGGCGACGACCTGGCGGCCGCCGTCGACCGGGTTCGCCTTGCAATAGCGCGGCGTGCAGTCCGACGTCGCGGCGAGCGCTTTTTTAGTGCCATGCACGCGGACCAGCGCGGCGTCTGCACCGCCCGGCCGTCCGATGCCCAGCGTGTCGCCCATGACCATGTGGTCGTACTGTTCCCAGATCCAGCGTTTCGACGCCAGTGCCGGCGTGCCGACGAGGGTTTCCAGTGCCGCCATCGGATCGTTCGGCGCGGGCACGTCGTTGGCGTTCAGCGGCGCCGGGGCGGGGGTGCGTTCCCACGGGCGGTCGTATTCCGGGCTGGCCAGCGCCAGCGGGTCGATCGGCAGATCGGCGACGATCTCGCCCTTGTGTTTGAGCACCATGTGACCTGTGTCGGTCAGGTGGCCGACGACGGCGAAATCCAGTTCCCACTTTTCGAAGATCTTGCGGGCTTCGTCCTCGCGGCCGGGTTTGAGCACCATGAGCATTCGCTCCTGGCTTTCCGACAGCATCATTTCGTAGGCGGTCATGTTCTCTTCGCGTTGGGGCACGTGATCGAGATCGAGTTCGACTCCCATGCCGCCCTTCGACGCCATTTCGAATGACGAGGATGTGAGACCGGCAGCGCCCATATCCTGGATGGCGACGATCATGTCGGTCGCCATCAGTTCCAGGCAGGCCTCGATCAGCAGTTTTTCCGTGAACGGGTCGCCGACCTGAACTGTCGGGCGTTTCTCCTCCGAATCCTCTGAGAATTCGGCCGACGCCATGGTCGCGCCGTGGATGCCGTCGCGGCCCGTTTTCGATCCGACGTAGACGACCGGGTTGCCGACGCCGGCGGCGGCGGAATAGAAGATCTTGTCTTGATCGGCAATACCGACCGTCATCGCGTTGACGAGGATGTTGCCGTTATAGCTCGGGTGAAACTCGCACTCGCCGCCGACCGTGGGGACGCCGACGCAGTTCCCATAACCGCCGATCCCGGCGACGACCCCGGAAACCAGGTGCTTGGTCTTGGGGTGATCCGGGCTGCCGAAACGAAGGGCGTTCAGGTTGCAGACCGGGCGCGCACCCATGGTGAAGACGTCGCGGAGGATGCCGCCGACCCCGGTCGCCGCGCCCTGGTAGGGCTCGATATAGGACGGGTGGTTGTGGCTTTCCATCTTGAAAATCGCCGCCTGGCCGTCGCCGATATCGACGACGCCGGCGTTCTCACCCGGGCCGCAGATGACCTGCGGGCCCTCGGTCGGCAGCGTCTTCAGCCATTTCTTGGACGACTTGTAGGAGCAGTGCTCCGACCACATCACCGAGAAGATCCCGAGTTCGGTCAGGTTCGGCGTACGGCCGTCCAGAATCTCCAGAATTTTCGCGTATTCGTCTTTGGAAATGCCGTGTTCGGCGATGATTTCGGGGGTGATCTCGCTCAAGGTCCTGTCCCGTGGCTTGTCGATTGGCGTTGCGACGCTTCATAGCAAATGCAGGGCGAACGTGACACACCTTTCGTCGCTTGCCACCCTTTTGCCACCGTTTCGCCACAAACCCCTTGAAGCAAAACATAAAACGTGGGACCTTCAGGGCAGATTCGACGTCTGGGGAAGAGGTATATGCGGGGAAAAACGCTTGGATTCGCGACTGCCGTTGCAATCGCCGCTCTGACGGCGGGGTCCGCCCTTGCGGCGACCTGCAATGACGGCTCGGATAAAGCCGCCTTTCATGTCCGCGCTTTGCAGACCGATCTGATGGTGGCCGCGCTCACCTGCGAGGCCCGCCCCGAATACAACAGCTTCGTCCGTAAATTCCGCGACAGCCTCGTCGATCACGGCATGGCGCTCAAGGTGCTGTTCAAGCACCTTCATGGCGGCAAGGCCGAGAAGGCGCTGAACGCCTATGTGACGGCGCTCGCCAACCGCGCCTCGCAGCGCTCGATCTCGCACCGGGATCAGTATTGCCAGCGGACGTTGCGCACGTTTACGGCCTTAGAGGGCCTGAAGCCGGCGCAACTCGCGTCTTTCTCGATGCAGCGTCCGGTAAGTGACGTCGACGTGCCGAGCACGTGCCGTCCGGAAGTTATCGTCGTCGATACGTCGAAGTAGTTTCTCCGAAATACTGCACATAAACGAAGAGGCGCGGCCAGGCCGCGCC
Source organism: Rhodospirillales bacterium (assembly GCA_965228915.1). Taxonomy (GTDB): domain Bacteria; phylum Pseudomonadota; class Alphaproteobacteria; order Rhodospirillales; family Casp-alpha2; genus UBA4479. Next base: position 2,212,033 of record OZ245847.1, read on the forward strand.
TCAAGTCGTTTCAGGTGTCTGATGTGCCTTACGGGAAGACGATCTCGACCCGGCGGTTCTGCGGCTCGCGCACGCCGTCCGCGGTCGGCACCAGCTGTTCCAGTTCGCCCTTCCAGTCGATGGCGATCTGGTTTGTGGCGATGCCCAGCTTGTTCAGTTCCGCCTGAACCGCGCGTGCGCGGCGTTCGGAAAGCTTCAGGTTGTACTTTTTCGTGCCCGACGTATCAGCGTGGCCGGTGGCCTGAATACGGCTGATCCCGCCCTTTCTCGCGTTCTCGGCGGCAGTCCTGAGGATAGACGCCGCTTCGCTGGTGATATCCGCCTTGTCCCAGTCGAAGAACACGATGTAGTTCCTGGCCACCGGCTCCGGCTTAGGCGGTTCGGGTTTGGGTTCGGGTTTCTTCTCGGCGACCGGGGCCGGTTTCGGCGCAGGCGCCGGTTGGGCCATCGGCTTTTTCTCTTCGGCGCCGAAGGTATACCGCAGGCCGACCATGAAGGTGTGCGCGTCGTAATCGACATCGACCTGGCCGCCCGCGCGGGTGTTCATCTCGACACCGTGAAGGTTGAAGTAACGGTATTCCACCGTTCCCATCCAACTCTCGTTGATCGGGTAGGCGAGACCGGCGATCCCCTGCAGCGCCAAGCCCGTGCCGGCGCTGTTGATCGAGGTGCTGTCGATCGGCGACGCGTTCATACTGAGCCGCCCGATACCGATACCGGCGCCGAGATAGGGAATGATGGAGGTGCCGGTCGCGAAGTCGTAATAGCCATTGATCATGCCGCTCAGGACGTTGGAGTGCCCGCCGGTGCTGACGCCGCCCGCGCTATCCACATCGTTCGACCGGTGACCGAGTTCGATTTCGCCGCGCAGCCCGTTCGCGTAGGAATGTCCCAGCGCGAGAACGCCGGCGATCCCGGCTTCGTGATTGACGCCGGTGTCGATGCCGCCGCCGTCGACGTCGTTGTCGCCGGCGAAATTAGCGCCGAGACCGCCGCCGATGTATGTCCCCGTCGCACGGTCGGCCGCCTTGGCCGGTGCAGACGCCGCGATGGCCGCAGCGCAGAGAATCGCAAGTTTGCCAATCGTTCGCATCGTATCGAACCTCAAAAAAGTTGCTTGCACGGATCCGAGCAATTCGGCGTGCGAATCGTAGTTAAATCAAACATACACAACAAAAGTATTCAGTTAAACCGGGAACATGCTGCGCACGCGAAGTTGACTGAAATATGGCAGGCGGAAATTAACTTAACGTTGCCAGAACGCTTTCGAACATCGGCCGACCGTCGGTGCCGCCGAGCGCCTGATCGGCGAGCCGCTCCGGATGGGGCATCATGCCGAGCACGTTGCGCTTTTCGTTCAGGATACCGGCGATATCGTCCATCGAGCCGTTGGGATTGGCGCCGTTGCCGCGTATGCCGTCCGCCGACACGTATCGAAACGCGATCCGGTCGTCGTCCGCGAGCTTCTTCATGGTGTCGTCGTCGGCGTAGTAATTTCCGTCGTGGTGGGCGACCGGGATGCGGATGACCTGGCCCTTCTTGTATTTTCCGGTGAAGACGGACGAGGCCGTCTCGACCGCCAGATGCACGTCCTTGCAGACGAATTTCAGATTGGCGTTCCGCATCAGGACGCCAGGCAGCAAGCCGACTTCGGTCAGGACCTGGAAGCCGTTGCAGATCCCGATCACCGGCGTGCCGGCGTCGGCGCGCTTCTTGACCTCGCGCATAACGGGCGAATTGCCGGCGATGGCGCCGCAGCGCAGATAATCGCCGTAAGAGAACCCGCCCGGGACCACGATCAGATCGACGTCCGGCATGTCGGCGTCGCCGTGCCACTGCATGACGACCTCGCCACCGGTAACGTCCTCGAGCGCCACCTTGGCGTCGCGGTCGCAGTTGGAACCCGGAAAGACGATGACGGCGGATTTCATGGCTCAGCCCTCTACGATTTCGACGGCGTAATTCTCGATCACGGTATTGGCGAGGAGCTTCTTGCACATCTCCTCGGCCTGCGCCTCGGCCTTGGCGGGGTCGGTCTCGCTCAGCTCCAGTTCGATGAACTTGCCCTGGCGGACGTCCTCGACGCCCGCGAAACCGAGACCGGCGAGCGCGTGCTGCACCGCCTTGCCCTGCGGGTCGAGAACGCCGTTCTTGAGGGTGATGTGAACTTTAGCTTTCAAGAATCAAATCTCCATTTAGGTGCCCGCCGATTCGGGCGGAAATTTACCACAGAGGCACAGAGGCGCAGAGAAAGAATTGAAAACCCGGACGGATAAGCGCCGATTTTCCGGTCAAGTGCCGCAACCCTCTGTGTCTCTGTGCCTCTGTGGTTCAACTCGTTCTATTGGATGGCAGTTGGTCCCGGCATGTCGCCCGGACCCGATTCGGGCAGAATCCCGAGCCGGCGCGCCACTTCCTGGTAGCCTTCCTCGACGTTGCCGAGTTCGCGCTCGAAGCGGTCGCGATCCAGTTTCTCGCCCGTGTGCAGGTCCCAGAGCCGGCAGTTGTCGGGGCTCAGCTCGTCGGCGAGGATCACGCGCACGTGCTCTTCCTCCCACAAACGGCCGAATTCAACCCGGAAATCCACCAGCTTGAGGCCGATCCCGAAGAACAGCCCGCTCAGGAAATCGTTGATGCGCAGCGCCATCGCCATCATCTCGTCGAGATCCGGCGGCGAGGCCCAGCCGAACGCGGTGATATGCTCCTCCGATACCATCGGATCGCGCAGTTCGTCGGATTTATAATAGTACTCGACGATGGAGCGCGGCAGCGGCGTGCCCTCGGCGAGGCCGAATCGCTCGGCGAAGCTGCCGGCGGCGACGTTCCTCACGCAGAGGATGATCGGAATGATCTCGACCTCGCGGACCAGTTGCTCGCGCATGTTGAGGCGGCGCACGAAATGGGTCGGCACGCCGATCTCGGTCAGCCGCATCATCAGGTATTCGGAAATCCGGTTGTTGAGAACGCCCTTGCCGGTGATCACGCCGTGCCGGCCGTCGCTCTGGGCGAGCGCATCGTCCTTGAAATACTGGACCAACGTGCCGGGTTCCGGCCCTTCGAAGAGGACTTTCCCCTTGCCTTCGTAGACCTGTCTGCGTCTGGCCATGCCGCCATTCCCGCCGGGTGTGGAAAACTGGCGGACGTATATCAGGCTGCCCCCGGGAAAACAACGCAAAGGCGCGTATATCCCTAATTTGCCGAGGGTTGACGGTTTCCCCGCGAAGCGCCATATCAGCAACGTGAGAGGGCAAGGAGTGATGCCGCTATGGCCATGGCCGCCGGCGAAATCGAAAAACTGATCAGGGAAGCGCTGCCCGACGCGCAGGTCACGATCAACGATCTGGCCGGCGACGGCGACCATTACGCCGCGCACGTTGTGTCGGCGGCATTCGCGGGAAAATCCCGCGTCCAGCAGCACCAGATGGTGTATCAGGCGTTGCAGGGCCGCATGGGCAACGAGCTTCACGCGCTGGCGCTGCAGACCTCCGCTCCCGAGTAAATTCTTTAAAGTATTCCGGCCCATATGCGGCCGGCAGAATGAGGACAACGCAATGAGCGACAATCCGACGTTTCAGGAAATTCAGACCGAGATCGAAGGCAACGACGTGGTGCTGTTCATGAAGGGCTCGCCGGTGCAGCCGATGTGCGGATTCTCCGCTGCGGTGGCGCAGGCGCTGACCATGATGGGCGTCAAGTTCAAGGGCGTCGACGTCCTTCAGGACATGGACATCCGCCAGGGCATCAAGGATTTCTCGAACTGGCCGACGATTCCGCAACTTTACGTCAAAGGCGAGTTCATCGGGGGTTGCGATATCGTCCGGGAAATGTATGAGTCTGGTGAACTGAAAAAGCTCTTCGACGAGAAGGGCGTGACATACGCCTCGTAAGCCCCCCGTTTCCCAGGGAGCAATTACGAGGAGCTTTTGAGGGAGGGGCCGTGCAGCGCACGGCCCTTTTCCTGTTGGGGCCTTCACCATCTCATTCCGGCGCATGCCGGAACCCAGGGCAACCGGCGGGGTATGCCCGCTCTGGGCCCCGGCCTTCGCCGGGGTGACGGCAGTTGCGCGGTCTAACCCTTGCTCGGATCGGCCTTCTCGCCCAGCGGCACTTCTTCCGTATCCAGCGCGTCCGCGAGCCGGCCCGTCGCAGTGCCGGGCTTGAGCGGTTTCTGCTGCGTCGGCGCCGGGGCCCAGGCGGTCATGGTGATGATCTCGAACGTGGCCGGGATGCGGCCGTCCGGATCCGCGTGCTTCTCCATGTATTTCGCCATCGCGCGCATCAGGGTCTCGCGCTTCAGGGGCTGGCGGCGGCGCTCGAGGACCGCGTTCGTCTCACCCATGCCGCGCAGGTCGGATAGAAGCTTCATCGGTTCCGCGTAGCTGACCGTCAAGACGTCGTTGTCGACGACGGGAAGTGCGAATCCGGCGCGCTGGAGAAGCGATCCAAGATCGCGGACGTCGGCGAAGGGCGATACGCGGGGGCTCAAACCGCCATCGACCTCGATTTCGGCCTCGGCGAGGGCGTTCCTGAGTTCGCTCAGCGTCATGCCGCCGAACACCTGTGCGAGAAACAACCCGTCCGGTTTCAGTGCCATCCTGATCTGCGACAGCGCGCCCGGCAGGTCGTTGACCCAGTGCAGGCTCAAATTCGAGACCACGACATCGAACGCCGCGAGGCCGAAGGGCAGGGTTTCCTCATCACAGACGAGAAGCGGCGTCCGCTGACGATCCCCGGCGCGGCGGACCATGGCTTCCGCGAGATCCGCCTGGATCAGGGATTCGATCTTGCCGGGCGGCAGCGCCGTTGCGACCTCGCCGCCGTGGCAGCCGAGATCGAGCCCGAGCGAAAATGTCCGGTTGATGTCGAGCAGCCGGTCACAAAGCCGCTCTGCCCCTTCCATAAACAGGAAGTCGTGATCGTCGAGCATTGCCGCGGCGCGGCTCCGCCGCTGCCGGACGAGCCGCCGGTCGAAGACGTTCATGCTGTCGGGTTGCGGGTCCGCGGGTGCGTTCATGGAGGCTATATGACACGTTTGGCGCCAATCCTCAAAAGCGCGATGTCGGGCATGATCGATCACCTGTGGCCGCCGGTCTGCGCCGCCTGCGACGTGCCGGTGCAGGGCGCGGGGGGACTGTGCCCGGTTTGCTGGGAAGCGGTGACGTTTTTAAATGCGCCGCAGTGCCATGCGTGCGGTGTGCCGTTTCCCTTCGATGCGGGCGAGAAGGCGCTCTGCGCCGACTGCATGCGGGCGCGGCCACCTTATGAACGGGCCCGCGCCGCGTTCGTTTATGACGATGCCAGCCGGGGCATGATCCTCGCCTTCAAGCACGCCGACCGGACCGATCTCGCCCCGGCGCTGGTCAATTGGCTCAGGCGGCCGGCGGCGGCGTTGTTAGAGGGCGCGGATATCGTTTGCCCGGTGCCGCTGCACTGGTCGCGGCTGTTGTCCCGGCGTTACAACCAGTCGGCGCTGCTCTCGAACGCGCTGGCGCGTGCCGGTCATGCGCGTGCCGTCCCCGATCTCCTCATCCGCAAACGCCGGACCGGGACGCAGGGCGGTAAGTCCCGCGCCGCCCGGCGGCGGAACGTGCAAGGCGCGTTCCGGGTCCGGCCGCGTCATGTCTCGATGCTGCGCGACAAGCGCGTCCTGCTGGTCGACGACGTCATGACCACGGGTGCGACGGCGGAAGCCTGCGCCAGGGCGCTGCTGCGCGCCGGTGCGTCGGCGGTCGACGTGGTCACGATTGCGCGCGCCGTGACAACGGGGCTTTGATTGGCCGCGGGAACACCTATATTTCAGGGAAGCGACGCCTGACGTTTCGCGGAGGAGCCAATGCCGAAGATCGAGATTTACACGACCCCATTCTGCCCGTTCTGCGCCCGGGCCAAGTCCCTGCTCGCCGACAAGGGCGTGGAGTATGTCGAGCACGACGTGATGATGAACGGGTCGCTCAGGAAGAAGATGACGGAAATGGCGGGCTCCCGCTCGGTACCGCAGATTTTCGTCGACGGCGAGCATATCGGGGATTGTGACGGCATCCACAAACTGGATGCCGACGGCAAGCTCGACCCGCTCCTCGGCCTTGCTTCGTGACGGGAACGTTCAAGGCTGCCCTCGTTCAGATTTCGGCGGGTCCCGATCCCACCGAGAACGCCAAAACCAATGCAGAATTTCTCGCCGACGCGGCCGCGGGCGGCGCCGACTTCGTGATGTTTCCGGAAGTCTGCAATATGATCGAGCCGGACCGCGCCGCCTGCCGCGAGAAGGCGCGCCCGGCGGCTGAGGACGAGACGCTGAACAGACTGCGCGACGGCGCTGCGAAATCAGGCATCTGGGTGCTGGTCGGCTCCATCGTCGTGCAATCCGAAGATACCCCGGGCAAGCTCGCCAACCGGTCGTTTCTGATCGACGCGGACGGAAATATCGCCGGCAGCTACGACAAGATGCACCTGTTCGACGTCGATGTCGGGACGGGAGACGTCTACCGCGAAAGCGACACCTACCGTCCCGGCACAAAAACCTGCATCGCCGAAACGCCCTGGGGACCGTTCGGGATGACGGTATGTTACGACATGCGGTTTCCGCATCTATACCGCGATCTGGCGCGCGCCGGCGCAGTGATGCTGAGCGCCCCTTCAGCGTTTACCCGCCCGACCGGCGAGGCGCACTGGCACGTTCTCTTGAGGGCCAGGGCCATCGAATGCGGGGCGTTTGTGTTCGCCCCGGCGCAGACCGGCGATCATGCCGGCGGGCGCAAGACATACGGTCATTCGCTGGCGGTCGGCCCGTGGGGCGAGGTGCTGGCCGACGGCGGCACGAACCGGGGCGTCACGTTCGTCGACATCGATCCGGCCAAATCGCTGGAGGCGCGCAAACGCATTCCGTCGCTGCAGCACGACCGGCCTTATACGTTGTAATCGATCTTTCTTGCTGACGTCGTTCCGGCGAAGGCCGGAATCCAGGGCGAGCGACGTGACAGATCCGCACTGAACCCCGGACGGAGACTGTCCCGGGCGCAGGCCCGGGGCCGGGGTGACGGTCAACCACCTGGTAGATGTAGCGGCGCCGGTTCGCCGTCGTCGCGTTCCCCGGTATCCAGATTGTTGACGGCGCAGATCATCTGTTTGACGCCCGGGCACTCACCATTGTCGATGATCCCATGCCGGTAGGCGACGACCTGAAGACGGCCTCTGACCAATTCGAGAAGTTCGCCGCTTTTCAAAAGATGTTCCGGGTTGCGGGGCTTGGAATAGACCTCGTTGCCCAGCGCGAAGGTTTCATAGATCAAGGCCCCACCCGGCGCGAGCGATTCGATCAGGTCGTCGAAACGCGGGCGAAAAAGATAATTGCAGACGACGACCGCATCGAACGTGCGACCTCGTAACGGCCATGTTGAGCCGTCTTCCAGATCGGCCTCGATGATTTCCGCGCCATGGGTCTCAGCGAAAGGCGTCAGCGCCTCGATATTCCGGTCCACGGCGGTGACGCGGTGGCCGGCGTCGCCGAACAGTTTCACATGCCGTCCGCCGCCGGCAGCGACGTCGAGGACGCTGCCCGTTTCCGCGATCACGGGCTGATATTTCCGGAACCAGTTGGACGGCTCGGTCATGCGGAGGTGGTGCGGCAGGCGTTCGGTGTCGGCCATGGGAATCGCTGTCTCGGCGGTAAGTGAATTCTGTTAACGCTTTTTTTCTATCAGTTTTGCACTATATCAGAGTTAATTCCCGTTCTTCACGGAGTTCGGCGAGCAGATGATCAAGTATTCCGTCCGGTGCAAGAACACGCACGAGTTCGAGGCGTGGTTCAAGGATAGCGCGGCGTTCGATGCCCAGGCAAAGAGCGGCGACATCGTGTGCCCGCACTGCGGCGATACGAAAGTGACGAAAGCGCCGATGAGCCCACGCATCAGCAAATCGTCGAGTTCGGCGACCACACCCGAAGCCCGCGCCCGCGAAGTGGCGGAACGGATCCTCGAGGTCGCCCAGCAGATGCGCAAGGAAATCGAGGCGAACTGCGATTATGTGGGCGATCAGTTCGCCGACGAAGCGCGCCGCATCCACTACGGCGAGGCGGACGAGCGCGGGATTTACGGCGAAGCCACCGACGAGGAAACACAGGAACTCGACGAAGAGGGAATCGAGGTTTTTCGCATCCCGACGATCCGCCGCAACTCCTGACGCGTCAGTCCTTTTTCGCGAAAGCCAGGTAATTGATGTCGAGGTTCGGCCCGGCCCGCCAGCGGTCTGAAAGCGGGTCATAGTGCATGCCCTCCAGCGCCGTGATCTCCATTCCGGCTTGTCTGAGACCGCGTGCCAATTCCGACGGTTTGACGAACTTGCGCCATTCGTGCGTGCCGACCGGCAGCCAGCGCAATACGTACTCCGCCATCACCTTGGCGAGTGCCAGGGATTTGAGCGTCCGGTTGATGGTCGACAAGACCATCCCGCCGCCCGGTTTCACCATTGCCGCCGACGCCGCCATGAACGCGTTCAGGTCGGCGACGTGCTCGACCACTTCCAGATTGATCACGACATCGAACTGCGCCCCGGTCTGGGCCAGGTCTTCGGGCTGCATGACCCGGTAGTCGATGTCGAGGCCGCCTTCCGCCGCATGAAGTTTGGCGACCTCGATATTTCGTTCGGCGGCGTCGATGGCGGTGACGCCGGCGCCGAGCCGCGCCAAAGGCTCGGTGACCAGCCCGCCGCCGCAGCCGACATCGAGGAATGTCAGCCCCTTGAACGGCTCGTCCGCGTCCGGGTCGATGCCGAAACGTTTCGTCACCTGATCGCGGATGAAGGCGAGCCGGACCGGCGCCAGTTGATGCAGCGGACGGAACTTGCCGTTCGGGTCCCACCACTCCTCGGCGATGGCGGCGAAGCGGGCGACCTCGTCCGTGTCGGCGGTGCCGCTCATCTGGGTCTTGGGTGCTTCGGCGGTCGCGGTATCGGGGGCCATGGCCGGGCCTTTCAATAGGGAATTCAGTTGCCCGAAAGCGTCTATCAGGGTTGCTTGCGGACAGGTCACAGAGTATGTATGCGCCGCCCGTGCTTCAACCCAAACCATGCGGATGGCACAGGCTTGGGTATTCCTGAGGTTTTTCCGGGGGTTGTCTCCGGAACCCGTCCCGGAAAGTTTACGGAAATATGGCGCGGATCGTTCAAAAATTCGGTGGTACGTCGGTTGCCAATGTCGAACGCATCAGGGCCGTGGCGCTGCGCGTCAAGGCCGAGGTCGACGCCGGCAACCAGGTTGCGGTCGTGCCCTCCGCGATGGCGGGGGAAACCAACAGGCTCGTCGATCTTGTGACCTCGGTCAGCAAGCTCTACGACGCCCGGGAATACGACACCATCGTTTCCACCGGCGAGCAGGTGACGGTCGGTCTGTTGGCGCTGGCGCTGCAGGATATCGGTATCCAGGCGCGTTCGTGGCTCGGCTGGCAGATACCGATCCACACCAACGGCGTGCACGGCAAGGCCCGGATCGAAAGCATCGAGACCGAGGAAATGGAAAAGCGGCTCGAACGCGGCGAAGTGCTCGTCGTGCCGGGCTTTCAGGGTCTGGGACCCGACAACCGGATCACCACGCTCGGCCGCGGCGGCTCGGATACCAGCGCGGTCGCGCTGGCGGCGGCGCTAAAGGCGGATCGCTGCGATATCTATACCGATGTCGATGGCGTCTACACGACCGACCCGCGCATCACGCCGAAGGCGCGCAAGCTGGACAAGATCACGTACGAGGAAATGCTCGAGATGGCGTCGGTCGGCGCCAAGGTGCTGCAGACCCGCTCCGTCGAACTGGCGATGAAGCACGGCGTGCGCGTGCAGGTGCTGTCGAGCTACACTGACGAACCCGGAACCCTTGTTGTTGATGAGGATGAGATCGTGGAACAGGAATTGGTAAGCGGCATTGCGTATAGCCGCGACGAAGCGAAGATCACGCTGGTTTCGGTTCCCGACCAGCCCGGTATCGCGGCGGCGATTTTCGGTCCGCTGGCGGACAACGGCATCAACGTCGACATGATCGTGCAGAACATTTCGCACGACGACAATGCGACCGATTTGACCTTCACCCTGCCGATGGCCGATCTTGAACGGGCGATCGCGACGCTTGAAGGCAAGCGCGGCGAACTGAACTTCGCCGAACTCCGCGCCGATAAGAACGTGGCGAAGATCTCCGTCATCGGTGTCGGAATGCGGTCGCACGCAGGTGTTGCGCAACGGATGTTCACGACGCTTGCGGAAAAGGGAATCAACATCCAGGTCATATCGACTTCGGAGATCAAGGTGAGCGTCCTGATCGCCGAGGAGTATACGGAACTCGCGGTCCGCGCGCTGCACACGGCGTACGGTCTGGACGCCGACTGATCTTCGTCCCCGCCGCCGGGGCGCGCCCGCGAACAGGGAAGCTGGACGCATGTCCGAGAGAACGCCACGTGCCAAGATGACCCCGGCGCCGCGCCGTTTGTTGGCGCGTGTCCGCGATCTGATGGCCGGCACCGGGACCGCCGAACAGCGCCTCGACGAAATCGCCGAAATCGTCGCTGCCGACCTGGTGGCGGAAGTCTGCTCGATCTACGTCCGCCGCGCGGGTGACATCCTCGAACTGTTCGCGACGCGCGGCCTCAAGCCGTCCGCCGTCCACAACACGCGGCTGCGGGTCGGCGAGGGTATCGTCGGTGAAATTGCGGCGCTAGCCCGGCCCTTTGCGCTTGCCGACGCGCAGGAGCACCCGAGCTTCGCCTACCGCCCGGAAACGGGTGAAGAAGTGTTCCATTCGATGATGGGTGTGCCGATCCTGAGAAGCGGGCGCGTCATCGGCGTCATGGCGGTGCAGAACCGGACCCGGCGTAACTACAACGAAGAAGAAGTCGAAAGCCTTCAGACCGTCGCCATGGTGCTGGCGGAACTGGTGGCCGGCGGCGAACTGATCGACCCGCATGAGCTTTTGCCCGCCGACGGGCTCGCGTCGGCGCCGCTCAGGCTCGAGGGACTTCGCCTCAACGGCGGCATCGGTATCGGCCAGGCGGTCGTGCACCGGCCGCATTTCCGGATCGAACGGCTGGTCGCGGAAGACCCGGACGTCGAACTGGAGCGGCTGCAGACCGCATTCGTGGAGATGCACGGCGCCATCGACGACATGATGACGTCGGAGCACATGAAGGCCAGCGGCGAGCACCGCGACATCATGGAAACCTATTCGATGATCGCCCGCGACCAGGGCTGGATCAAACGGATGGAAGAGGCGATCAAGGCCGGCCTGACCGCGGAAGCGGCGGTGCAGCGCGTGCTCGACGATCTGCGCGCGCGCATGGCGCAGGTCAACGATTCCTATCTGCGCGAGCGCGTGCACGACTTCGAGGATCTCGCCTATCGCTTGCTGCAGCATCTGCTGGGCGAGCCGAGCGGTCCCGATCTTTCCAAGCTCGAGGACGGTGCGGTGCTGATCGCGAAGACACTCGGCCCGGCGCAGTTGCTGGACTACGACGCCGATCATCTGACCGGTGTGATCCTGGAGGAGGGATCGCCGACAGCGCACGTGGCGATCATCGCGCGCGCCCTCGATATTCCGGTCATCGGCCGCATCAGGGGGGTGATGGACCGGGTCAGCGAAGGCGATCCGATCATCGTCGACGGCGACCGCGCGCAGGTGTTCCTGCGCCCCGGGGACGACATCCGCCGCAGCTTCCTCGACACTATCCGCGTCCACAAGGAGCGGAAGGAATATTACAACGAGCTGATCCCGCTGCCCTCCGACACCAAGGATTCCCAGCACGTTACGCTGCTAGCCAACGCCGGTCTTCTGGTCGATGTCGAGCACATGCGCGACCTCGGCGCCGAGGGCATCGGCCTATTCAGGACCGAGATCCAGTTCATGATGCGGACCGAACTGCCGAGCATCGACGACCAGACCGAACTTTACCGGCGCATTCTGGAAACCGCGGACGGCCGTCACGTCACGTTCCGCACCCTCGATGTCGGCTCCGACAAGACGCTGCCGTATATCGAGAGCGACGAGGAGGAAAACCCGTCCATGGGCTGGCGTGCCATCCGCGTCGGTCTCGACCGGCCGATGCTGCTCCGCCGCCAGATGCGGGCGATGGTCCGGGCCGCCAAGCAATGCGAGACCGATATTTCGATCATGTTCCCAATGGTTACCGAAATCGAGGAATTCATCGCCGCCAAGAAGCTTCTGACCCGCGAGATCGAGAGTGAAGCGCCGGGCCGAAAGATCAATGCGGGTGCGATGCTGGAAGTCCCGGGATTGCTGTTCCAGATGGAGCAGCTTCTGGACGAGGTGGACTTTCTTTCGGTCGGTTCGAACGATCTGATGCAGTTCCTGTTTGCGACGGACCGCGGCAATCCGCGCCTGTCGGACCGATACGACACGTTATCGCCGGCGGCGCTCAGGATGCTGAAGACGGTTGCTGACGCCTGCAACGCCGCCAACGTGCCGGTGACGGTATGTGGTGAGATGGCGGGCCGCCCGCTCGAAGCGATGGCGCTGGTCGGTTTGGGCTATCGCAGGCTTTCGATGGCCAACCCGAGCATCGGCCCGGTAAAGGAGATGACGCGATCGCTGAACGTCAAAGACCTGCAGGGATTCGTAGCGCCGCTTCTGGGCTCGCCGGAGCACAGTCTGCGCGGCAAGTTGCGGAACTTCGCCCTCAATCACGGCGTCGCCGTCTGATGGGGTGCCGGAAACATGCTTTCGGCGCGGCGGAATCCCTATTTACCCTTGTAAATCAAAGGCGAATTGTGAGAATAACGACCGAGAGCGAACCCGGGAAAAGCGCGGCAAATGTGGCCGCGTCCTGCAATGACGGGTTGAACAAGCCGTATGAGCAATAAAGACCAGACCAAGGACAAGGCACAGAAGGACGCGGGCGAACGTGCGCCGCAAGTCGGCGCGTTGCTGCGCGCGTCCCGGTTGCGCGTCGGCGAGGACCTGCGCGACGTGGCCGACATCCTGTGCATCCGCTATCTCTATCTCGAAGCGATCGAGGATTGCCGGTACGGCGATCTGCCCGGCAACACCTATGCCGTCGGCTTCATTCGCTCGTATGCCGAACATCTCGGCCTCGACGGCGACGAGGTGGTGCGCCGCTACCGCCTCGAACAGACCGGCCAGAAGAGCGCCACAGACCTCGCCTTTCCGACGCCGGTGCCGGACAGCGGCGTGCCGAAGGGCGCGATCGTTTTCGTCGGCGTTCTGATCGCGCTTCTGGTTTACGGCGGCTGGTATGTGACGACCACGGACGAGAGCATCCTGTCCGACCTGATTTCGCCGGTCCCGGATCACCTGAAGCACCTCGTCACGGGTGACGATGCGCCGAAGGACAGCAACGCGGCCGGCACGGCCACCGGCGACGCCGACAAGGCGGCGACCGGTGTCGAGGAAGTGGTGCGCGAAACCACTGCCGCCGCCGAACAGATGGCGAACGCCGCCGGCGAGGCCGCGCAGCGCAGCGCCGAAGCCGCCGCCGAAGCCGCCGCAACCGCCAGCGATGCCGTGACGAAGACGGTGGAGAGCGCTGCCGAGACGGCTGAAAGTGCCTCGGCGCCGGTGACCGGCGACGCGCCGGTGACCACGGCCGCGCCGATGGCGGAAACGCCGCCCGCGCCGGCGGCAAGCGGCAGCAACGTCTCTTCGGGCGCCACGGCAACCGCGACGCAGACGCAATCTTCGGCGACGGCGCCGCAGACTCAGACCGAGGCTCCGGCCCAGACGGCAAGCGAGAGTGCATCGGCCCCGTCGGCGCCTGCTTCGGAAGCACCCGCCTCGGCACCGGCGGAGAGCACCGGGAGCTCGGCCTCCGCGAGCGCTGAGACGCCCAACCCCGCGCCGGCCGAAACCGCCGGTTCGTCGTCGGATACGTTGACGACGGAAAAACTGCCGGCGCCGACCGAAGCGCCGGTCACCGAGACGGCCGAGACGGCAGCGACGCCGCCTCAGACCGAGACTCAAAACCAGCCACAGACGGAATCCCAATCCGAAACCCCGGCACCGTCCGCCGCGCCGACCACGGAACGAGAAGTGACCGCCGAGGATTTGAATACCCTCGTGCTGCGCCAGGCGACCGGCGGTAGCGGCTCATCGACGGAGCAGTCGCCGGCGCCGCCTGAAACCGCCGCCTTGAATAGCAGCGATACGGCGAATACATCCGGTATCGTGATTCGCGCCACGTCGAGCAGCTGGGTCGAAATCCGCGATCCGGCGAACAGTACGATCGTGTTCACCGGGCTGATGAGCGCCGGCAAGACCTTCAACGTGCCGGACAGGCAGGGCCTGATCCTCGACACCGGTAACGCCGGCGCGCTCGACATCACCGTCGACGGGACCGAAGTGCCGAAAATCGGCGGCGTCGGTGCGGTCCGGAAGAACGTGTCGCTCGATCCCGAACGGCTGAAGGCCGGCACGGCGGCGAGCCGATAAACGGGAAAGTGCCATGAGCATGCAGACCGCCCCCATTATCCGACGTCAAAGCGTCCCGGTCATGATCGGCGATGTATCCATCGGCGGCGGCCCGGTGGTCGTCCAATCGATGACCAACACCGATACCGCGGACGTCAAGGGCACGGCCGATCAAGTCGCGGCGCTGGCACGTGCGGGCTCGGAGATCGTGCGCATCACCGTCGACCGGGATGAAGCCGCCAAGGCGGTGCCGCATATCCGCGACGCGCTCGACAAGATGGGCTGCAACGTGCCGCTGGTCGGCGACTTCCATTACATCGGCCATAAGCTGCTGACCGAAAACCCGGCCTGCGCCGAAGCGCTGGCCAAATACCGGATCAACCCAGGCAACGTCGGCTTCCGCGAAAAGCGCGACAAGCAGTTCTCGACCATGATTGACGTGGCGCTCGAATACGACAAACCGGTCCGGATCGGCGTCAACTGGGGCAGCCTCGATCAGGATCTCGTCATCGGCTTGATGGACGAGAACGCCAATTCCAAGAACCCGAAATCGGCCCAGGACATCACCGAGGAAGCGCTGGTGCTCTCCGCGCTGCAAAGCGCCGAGCTCGCCCGCGAGTTGGGGATGAGCGCCGACAAGATCGTGCTGTCGTGCAAGGTGTCCGAAGTCCAGAGCCTGATCCGTGTCTACCGCGCGCTGGCGCGCCAGTGCGACTACGCGCTGCACTTGGGGCTGACCGAAGCGGGGATGGGCTCCAAGGGCATCGTCGCCTCGACGGCGGCGCTCGCGGTGCTGCTGCAGGAAGGGATCGGCGACACCATCCGCGTTTCGCTGACGCCGGAACCGGGCGGCGACAGAACGGAAGAAGTCGTGGTCGCGCAGCAGATCCTGCAAACCATGGGTATCCGGTCGTTCATGCCGCTTGTCACGGCGTGCCCCGGCTGTGGGCGCACCACATCGACCGTGTTCCAGCAGCTCGCCGGCAAGATCCAGACCTACATCCGCACCCGCATGCCGGAATGGCGCGAGAGCTATCCCGGCGTCGAGGAAATGAACGTCGCCGTCATGGGCTGCATCGTCAACGGCCCCGGCGAAAGCAAGCACGCCGATATCGGCATTTCACTTCCGGGCACCGGCGAAACGCCGTCGGCGCCGGTCTTTATCGACGGCGAAAAACGCATGACCCTCAAAGGGCCGGGCATCGCCGAGGAATTCCAGGGCATCGTCGAAGATTACGTGAAGACCCGCTACGGTAGCGGCTCGGCGTCCGACGCCGCCGAGTAGCTGACAGGGTCCGGAACCATGGCGACGCTGCAACCTGTACGCGGTACACATGACTTGCTGCCCGAAGACATGCGCGCCCAGCGCCATGTCGCCGATACCGCGGCCGCCATCGCGCTTCTTTACGGTTTCGAGGAAATGACACCGCCGGTGTTCGAGTTCACCGAGGTCTTCAAACGCACCCTCGGCGATACCTCCGACATCGTCACCAAGGAAATGTACACGTTCGAGGACCGGGGCGGCGACAGCATCACGCTCCGCCCCGAGTTCACGGCGGGCATCGCGCGTGCGTTCATGTCGAACGGATTGCAGCAGGCGGTGCCGGTGAAGTTCTTCGCGCGCGGTCCGGTGTTCAGATATGAACGCCCGCAGAAGGGCCGTCTTCGTCAATTTCACCAGGTGGACGTCGAGATCCTCGGCGTGCCCGGGCCGCAGGCGGATATCGAGGTCATCGCCGTCGGCGCGCATCTGCTGCGTGCGCTCGGTGTCGCCGCCGATGTGAAGCTCGAGATCAACACGCTGGGCGATACCGAAAGCCGCCAGGACTATCGGGAAACGCTCGTGTCCTACCTCAATGGTCACAAGGACAAGCTTTCCGAAGACAGCCTGACCCGGCTCGAGAAGAACCCGCTTCGGATATTTGATTCGAAAGACGAGGGCGACCGCGCCGTGATGGCGGAAGCACCGCTGCTGAGCGAGCATCTGAACGAGCACTCGCGCAATTTCTTCGACGAGGTATTGCAGGGACTCGCCGATATCGGCGTCGAGACGCACATCAATCCACGCCTGGTGCGGGGGCTCGATTATTATTCGCACACCGCCTTCGAGTTCGTCACGGACAAGCTCGGCGCGCAGGGCGCGGTCCTCGCCGGTGGCCGCTACGACGGCCTGATGGAACAGATGGGCGGCCGTCCGATGCCGGGGATCGGTTGGGCGGCGGGCGTCGAACGCCTCGCCATGATGGTCGGTGACGCCGCCGGCGCGGTCCGCCCGATCGCCGTGGTGCCGGTTGGCGGCGATGCCGGACGCGCGGCCATGAAAATTGCACAGTCGTTGCGCGAAGCGGGCTATCATGCCGATCTCGGGTACAGCGGCAACATGGGCAAGCGTATGAAACGGGCCGACAAGTTGAACGCCATCGCAACTGTCATTCTGGGCGAAGATGAACTCGCGCGCGACGCCGCGACCGTGCGCGACATGCAGAGCGGCGAACAGACAGAGGTGCCTCTCAAGGACCTGGAAGCGCACCTCGCCAAGTATCGCTAGCTACCGTGGCCGGGAGTTCTCTCACGTCCCGCACTCCCCTTGTCGTCGGCGTCAATCATCGCACCGGCAGTCTGTCCTTGCGCGACCGGCTTTTCGTCGAGGACGAAGCGGTGCCGGTATTTCTCGACCGTCTTCGTGAGTGCGATATCGACCAGGCCGTGATCCTGTCGACGTGCGACCGGGTCGAGGTGATCGCCGCGAGCGCCGATGCGGACCGTGACGCGGCCACGATCGGCGAGGTATTGGCTGGACACGGCGACGTGACGGCGGACGAGCTCGGCCAGTCGTTGTTGCGGTTCACCGGGATGGAGGCCGTGCGGCATCTGTTCCGCGTTGCGTCGTCGCTGGACAGCGTCGTCGTCGGCGAGCCGCAGGTGCTGGGCCAGGTCAAGGCGTGTCACCGGCTGGCCCGCGACCGGGGCATGGTGGCAGACGACCTGGAGCGGCTGATGCAATCGGCTTACACCACGGCCAAGCGCGTCCGCACGGAAACCGCGGTCGGCGAGCGTCCGGTTTCCATCGCCGCGGTGGCCGTCGGGATCGCGAGGGAGGTGCATGGCCAGCTCGAGGACGCGCATGCGCTTTTGCTCGGTACCGGCGACATGGGCGAGGTGATCGCCGACGAGCTCCGCCGCGCCGGGCTTCGGATGTTGTCGGTCTGCGACTTCGGCCGGCCGTCTCATGAGATGGTCGAGCGGCTTGAGGCGCAGATCGTGGGCGAGGCGGATTTGCAGGGCGCGCTTGCCGGTGCAGACATCGTGATCACCGCCGTCGGCGGACGCCGGATCGTGGTCAGCGCCGACATGGTGCGGCTTTCTCTCAAGGCGCGCCGGTCGCTGCCGCAGTTTATCGTCGACGCCAGCCTGCCGCGCGATGTGGAATCCGCGGTCGACCGTCTCGACGACGCCTTCCTGTACGACCTCGCCGATCTGGAAAGACTGGCGATGGAGGGGCAGGCGAGCCGGTCTTTCGAAGCGGAATCCGCGGAGCGGATCGTGCTGACGGAGGTCGATGCGTTTATGAAGGGGCATGGCGGGCGCCAGGCGGGCCCCGCGCTCGGCGCGTTGCACCGGCATGCGGCGGCGGTGCGCGAAAGCGTTCTGTTACAAGCCGGCAACGATGCCGAGAAGGCGACGCATCTGCTTTTGCAGCGATTACTGCACGGGCCCAGCGAACGGCTGCGGACCATGGCGCGTTCGGGCGAGGACATCGAACAGATCGAACGGCTGGTCCGCGACCTGTTCGGGATTACGGATGATGGAGACAAGAACACGTGAGTATGGAAGAGCATCTTGAACGCGTGACGTCCCGCTTCGATGAGCTGACGCACCTGATGTCGGCGAACGGCGTCTCGGGCGAGAAGTATGCCGCGCTTTCCAAGGAGTATGCCGATCTTTCGCCCATCGTGGCGGCGATCAGGGCATTCCAGCAAGCGCGCCAGCAGTTCATCGACGCCGCCCAGATCGCCGATGATCCGGATAGCGATGCCGAAATGCGCGCCCTCGCCGAGGAAGAATGCAACGAGTTGAAGGAACGCCTTCCCGAACTCGAGGATGCCGTCAAACTGCTGATGGTGCCCAAGGACGAGGCCGACAGCCGGAATGCGATCCTCGAAGTGCGCGCGGGCACAGGCGGCGACGAAGCGGCGTTGTTCGCGGCCGATCTGTTCCGCATGTATCACCGCTATGCCGACCGGATGGGCTGGAAATTCAGCGTCATCCATTTTCAGGACACCGGCATCGGCGGCGCCAAGGAGGCGATCGCGGAGATCTCGGGCAAGGACGTGTTCCGCTATCTGAAGTTCGAAAGCGGCGTCCATCGCGTCCAACGCGTGCCGGTCACCGAATCGGGGGGGCGCATTCACACCTCCGCGGCCACCGTCGCCGTGATGCCGGAAGCGGAAGACGTCGACGTCGACATCGAGGAAAAGGACCTCCGGATCGACACCTTCCGCGCCCAGGGCGCGGGCGGTCAGCACGTCAACACCACCGACAGCGCGGTACGCATCACGCACATCCCGACGGGCATCGTCGTGTCGCAGCAGTCGGAGAAATCCCAGCACAAGAACAAGGCGGCGGCGATGAAGGTGCTGCGCGCACGCCTCTTCGATGCCGAACGCGAGCGCCAGGCGACGGAACGCGCACAGCAGCGCAAGGATCAGGTCGGCTCCGGCGACCGCTCCGAACGCATCCGCACCTACAATTTCCCCGAGCGCCGGGTCACCGACCACCGGATCGGCCTGACGCTGCATAACCTCGACAGCTTCATCGACGGCGATATGGACGATGTGGTCGAAGCGCTTCTGGCGGAAGACAACGCCCGCCGCCTTGCGAGCATGGAATGACGGAGATCGCGGCGGCGCTGACGGAAGGCGAGGCGGCGCTGACGGCGGCCGGTATCGACAATCCCCGAAACGAGGCGCGATTGCTGCTGGGCCACGTTCTCGACATCACGCCGGCGCAGGTATTCGCACGCGGAGACGACGATCTTTCGGCGGCCGATCTGAAATCGTATTACGCGATCCTCAGCGCGCGCTGCGAAGGCCGGCCGCTCGCACACATCACCGGGCGGCGCGAATTCTGGAGCATGGACTTTCTCGTGACGCCGGCGACGTTGATCCCGCGGCCGGATACGGAAACGCTGATCGAACTCGTGGAAGCGTTATTCAAGGACCGGGCGGCGCCGGAAACCGTTCTCGACCTCGGCACCGGTAGCGGCTGCATCCTGTTGGCGCTGCTGAGCGTCTTCGAAAACGCAATCGGTGTCGGGTTGGATATGTCGGGCGACGCGTGCCGAATCGCGGCGGCGAACGCACGCGCGCTCGGCTTCGAAAAACGCGCGCGGATCGTCCAGGGATCCTGGTCGACGGGAATCGAGGGCAATTTCGATCTAATCGTCTCCAACCCGCCCTATATCCGGAGTGCCGACATCAAAGCACTCGACGTCGATGTTCGCGATTACGAACCGCTGAGCGCCCTCGACGGCGGGGTTGACGGGCTGGACGCTTATCGAACGCTGATCCCGGTGGCGATGCAGGCGCTGAACGATGGCGGCACGCTGGTCCTGGAAGTTGGAATCGGGCAAGCGGATGGTGTCTCGGAAATAGCATCCGCGCACCGGCTTGTTGCCGGACCCCGCAAATGCGATCTTGCCGGCACCGAGCGCGCTATTTCTTTTTACAAAAAAGGTGTTGGAATTGTGAGGTCTAGGGTCTAACGTCCTCACGGTTCAGCCTTTCGAGGTTGAGGGGGGAACGCCGAACGGCGTCCAAAAGCCCACAGTATCACGCCAGGTTTCCTTTTTTCGGGTGAGTATTCTCAACCGGGCCTAGGCTTGGTGCGGCGTGGACACTGCCTTGCACAGATAAGCTTCTGAGACAATGAAACACGGTCAAAACAACAACAGACGTCAGCGGTCGCGCGGGAATCCCCGTAACCGCTATCCCAATCAAAAAGGCGGCTCTTTCGAGAGTAACGGCCCCGAGGCGAAAGTCCGCGGGACGGCGCAGCAGATTCTGGAGAAATACCAGTCTCTCGCGCGCGATGCCTATTCCGCCGGAGACCGCATCCTTGCGGAGGGATACCTGCAGCACGCGGAGCACTACTACCGCATTCTGAATTCCGACAACGACGGGCGGAACCGGGACAACAATCAGAACCGCCATCAGAACAGCAACCGGGACGACGACGATTTCGACGATCAGAATGACGAGTCCGAAGCCCGTAACGACAACAAGAACGAAAACAAGCGCGAGAACAAGGGCGACAGCAAAGGCGACCATAAAGACGACAATAAAGGCGATACGGACAACGGTCTGCAGCGCACGGTGTCGCGTGGCCGCAACGGCGGCGATCAGTCCGCATCCGATGACAATGGCGCCGACGGCGAAACGGAATCCAAGGAAGCCGGAAACGCCTCTGACGACGCCGAACAGGCGCCGCGCAAGCCGCGCCAGCGCCGCTCTCGTAAGACTGAACAGGTGACCGCTGAAAACACGGATCAATCTGCCGCCGACTGACGGTCTTCAGATTACCTTAAATTCGTCACCGACGCTGACGTCGCCGCTTTTGGCGACGCGTGCGAACACGCCGCAGTCGATGTGGCCGTAGCCGCGCATCATGTCTTTTGGAAGATTGAGATCGCGCTCGGCCGTCGCCGGGTTGACGTTGGTCGCGGCGCAACGGTCGATCGGCATGACGACCTCGAGCGCTGCATCGGCGACGGCGATCTGCCTGCCGCACAAATCGAACTCCGCCCACGCATCCAATCCGTCGATCATGAAGTTGCCGCGAAAGCGCCGGGGGTCGATTTCCCGGCCGACGACGCGCGCCAGATCCTTTACCGAATTCAGATTGATGATCGAGATCACCGGACTGTCGTGATCGGACAGAACGTGCCCCGGGGCGGCTTCGACCAGTTTGGGGCGGCCGCGCGCTTCGTCTTTCATGAAGGCGGCGAAGAAATCCTCGATCATGGTGCGGCCGATCTTCTGCGTGAGCTGGCCGCGCGCGACCTGGTTGCCCGCGCGCCTGATGGTCAGAGTTTGTGTCCCGTCGTCGAACACCGTCTCCAATTGCGCCAGTTTCTCGTTTCGCATCAGGCACAGGAAGCTCGATTTCGGCATCCAGTCCGAGATCGCCCCCGAGACGGGCGTCGAGCCGAGCGCCAGCGCATACTGCCGGTCGTAGGGCAGTGCGCCGTCTTCCGTCAGGGACACGGATTCCAAGCGCTCCGGGCTCAGGCCCTTGACCGGGTAGCGGCAGATATCGCGGAGCGTAATCGTCATGTCAGCCAGATTGGCGAGCGGTCATTTCCCTGTCAAATCTTCAGGCGAGGCCGCCCTGCACCAGCAGCTTGTGAAAATCACGAAGCGCCTTTTCGGCCTTCGCCGGATCGCCGATGCCTTCGATGAAATGCTGATCGAAGTTCGGCTGCTTCAACAGCTTGATGATGCGCTTGCGGGCCAGTGTGAGGGCCTTGCCCTCGGGGAGCACACCGGCGCCGCAGAACTTCACCAGCCGGACGGCACGGTCGCGGATGTGCGTGCCCGGGTTGTCTAGCCGGTCGATGATGTTCTCGTCGAGCAGGTAACGCTCAAGCACGCTGTCGATATGTTCCGTCACCTGCGCCTTGATGTCGTCGGGCAACGCCGACGATGCGGTCGCCTGATAGGCGCCGGTCGCGGTCACCATCCTGTCCTTGTGCGACATCGACTGCTGGCAAAGCTGGTTGATGACCCGCGCGCTGAAGACGACGTCGAGTTGCGTGATGATGTCGTCCATATGGTCTTCGTTGAGTTCGGTCTTCGAAAGCTCGGCCAGATACATGGCGCCGCGGGCGGGGTCGGGGAGCGCTTCGACAGTTGCGCCGATGGCGGCGCGGCGGCCCGATTTGCCGCCGGCCTCGACGAACTGTGAGCCTCTGAGCGTCAGCGCCTCGGCCGCCTGCGCACCGGACAGGATCCCGCCGGGCACCAGCAGCCGCGCCAGCACGCGTTGGTATTCCTCCATCTCCTTGGACGGATCGGCTTTGTAGAGCGGGGCGGAGGATTTCAGTTGCCGTAGCGCCCGGTCGACGAGCACCCGCTGGCTCGCCGGTAACGCATTCTCCTGGAACAGTGTTAAAAGCCGGTCCGCCGTTTCCTTGGCGTCGCTCGCTGTCGTGTCGAAGACGCCGTCGGCGAGGTCGAGCATGCTGATGATGGCGCTGCCGAGAGAGCGCTGCCATCCCAGCAGCTCCTGAATGACGTTGGCGCCCAGCAGATCGGCAATCACGGTGTCGAGCAGAAGCAGCGCGGTGCGATCATGTTCATGGAGCGCCATGTCGCAGAGGCGGTCGATCTTGCCGGTCCAACTCGGGATGCCGGTGAGGTCGCGGGCCAGCACGACCATGGCCAGATATTCAACGGGATGGCTCTCCACTTTCGGCATTGCGGCCAGCGTGTCCGAGAACTTGCCCTTCAGTTTCGGCAGCTTGATCGACTGCGCTTCGCGGGCCTGATGGGTGATCTGATCGATAATCTTGTTCAGTTGCGCCTGCCGGTCCTTGGCAGACATTTCCCGGCCCTTAACCTGAAGCGTGGCGATGTGGCTGACGGCGGAGAGGCGGAGCGTATCGCGGTCGAACAGGCGTTGCAGCTGCTTGTAACTGTGCAGTACTTCGGTTGGCGTCAGTTTGGTTTCTTCGAGGTATTCCCGAAACAGACGGTTCAGCACCATCCGGCATTCGAGACCGAAGAAATCCTTCGGCGATTTGCACCAGAGCGGTGCCGCCTCAAGGGGCTGGATCTTGATGGGCTTATCGCCGCTGACGTTTTGCGTTTCCTGGAAGACGACGTTTTCCGAGACAGTCCCGTCGCCTTTGACCTGGTTGGCGACAACCCGGGCGCCGGCGCAGCGCGAGTTTTTAAGGTAGGTCTTTGCGAGCGCGCGGGCATCCATCTCGCTGCCGCGGATCGCTTCCGTGACCCAGCGGTCGTCTTTCAGCACCTGGATGTCGAATTCGCCCTGCGCCATGGTCGGCCCAGCGCCTCCTCTGTCATGAGACCGATTTTACGGCTTAGTTTTAAGCTGTAAATGTAAACTGCATATGTCGAATTGTTGCGGCGTTATCAAGCGGTTCCATGGCCCTGGGAGAACTTCGCCGCGGCGTGGAATTTATTCAGCCGCATGCACTTGCGGCGCTCGCCCGGCAGGCCATATTTGGAGTAAGATATCCATACACCGCGAGGGGTTATCGCTGCCCTATTGGGGGCGTTGACACCCGGCGCATCGAAAGGAAATGGACATGGATTTTGAAAACTTTACCGACCGTGCGCGGGGCTTCATACAGTCCGCGCAGACTCTGGCGCTAAGAAACAATCACCAGCAGCTGACGCCGCTGCACGTCCTGAAAGTGCTGCTTGAGGACAAGGAAGGCCTCGCGGCCAACCTGATCGACGCAGCCGGCGGCGACCGCGGCCGCGCCATCGAGAGCGTCAACCGCGAATTCTACAAGATTCCGAAAGTCGAAGGCGGGGGCGCGAACCAGCTCTATCTGGCTCCCGAATCGGCGCGCCTCTTCGACCAGGCCGAACAATTGGCCGAAAAAGCCGGCGACAGCGTCGTCACCGCGGAGCGCGTGTTGCTCGCCATCGCCATGGCCAAGGACACCGTCGCCGCGAAACTTCTGGCGGATGCCGGCGTCACGCCGCAGAACCTCAACTCGGCCATCAACGAATTCCGCAAGGGCCGCCCGGCGCACAGCGCCAATGCCGAGGACAACTACGACGCCCTCAACAAATACGCGCGCGACCTGACCCAGGCGGCGATGGAAGGCAAGCTCGACCCGGTGATCGGCCGTGACGAGGAAATCCGCCGCACCATTCAGGTGCTGTCGCGCCGCACCAAGAACAACCCGGTGCTGATCGGCGAGCCCGGCGTGGGCAAGACCGCTATCGTCGAGGGCTTGGCGCAACGCATCGTCGACGGCGACGTGCCGGAAAACCTCAAGCAGAAGACCCTGATGGTGCTCGATCTCGGTGCGCTGGTTGCCGGCGCCAAATTCCGGGGCGAGTTCGAGGAGAGGTTGAAGGCGGTCCTGAACGAAGTGACCGCGGCGGCCGGGCAGATCATCATGTTCATCGACGAGATGCACACGCTGGTCGGCGCCGGTGCGGGCGAAGGCTCGATGGATGCGTCCAATCTTCTGAAACCGGCCCTGGCGCGGGGCGAACTGCACTGCGTCGGTGCGACGACACTCGACGAATACAGAAAATATGTCGAGAAGGACGCGGCGCTTGCACGGCGCTTCCAGCCGGTGTTCGTCTCCGAACCGACCGTCGAGGACACGATTTCGATCCTGCGCGGGATCAAGGAGAAGTACGAACTGCACCACGGCGTTCGCATCACGGATGCGTCGCTGGTGGCGGCCGCAACCTTGAGCGCGCGCTACATCACAGACCGCTTCCTGCCCGACAAGGCGATCGATCTGGTCGACGAATCGGCGAGCCGTCTGAAAATGCAGATCGACAGCAAGCCGGAAGAGATCGACGAACTCGACCGGCGCATTATCCAGCTCAAGATCGAGCGCGAAGCGCTGAAGAAAGAGAGCGACAAGGCGTCGCACGACCGGCTCGAGAAGATCGAAACGGAGCTCGAGGCGCTCGAAGCCGAATCGGAAGACCTGACCAGCCAGTGGGAAGCCGAGAAGGCGTCTCTCGCCGACACCACCAAACTCAAGGAAGAGCTCGACGCGGCCCGCATGGCGGCCGACCGGGCGATCCGGGAAGGTAGATTGGAAGAGGCCGGGCAGCTGACCTACAGCGAAATCCCGCGCCTGCAGGAGGCCCTCGAAAAAGCCGAGGCCGCCGGCGAGGCGCACATCGTCGACGAATCGGTGACCGCCGAGCACGTCGCCCAGGTGGTGTCGCGCTGGACCGGCATTCCCGTCGACAAGATGCTGGAAGGCGAGCGCGAAAAGCTGCTCCGCATGGAGGATGCCTTGCGCGGCCGCGTGATCGGCCAGGA